>NZ_KB898888.1 GCF_000377905.1 Thioalkalivibrio sp. ALMg11 | reverse complement strand
GCTCACCGGTGTAGTCGCGGCTTGCCCGCTCGACGAACTGCAGGGCATCCTCCACGCGATCCTGTTCCAGATAGATCGCCGTTAGCGTACGAATGCCCTGCAGCGATCCGGGGCTCTCCTGAACATGACGGTTGAGGTTGTGTTCGGCCTGCTCCAGGCCTTCGGGCTGATCGCGGCCCTGCTGTTCGACCTGCTGGTACTCCTCGCCATGCTGGTCGTCGCGCATCGACTGTCGCGGGCGCGCACGGCCTGACCCCATCGCTCCCCGCGAGGCGCGACCGGTCCTTCGGTGTTTCGCGCGCTCCCGCACATCACGACTTCCCCTCGCAAACGGCCCGTCGCCCCGACCCTTTGCCGATCCCCGGGGCCTCTTGTGGCCCCTGTCGACACGCCTTACAAACAAAAAATATCTTCAAGTTACTGATGTTATTCTATTTGTTATCCATTCTCCCCCTACCCGGCGGCCTGACGCACGCAACCCACGCCAGCCTCCGTCGACCGCCTTTACATTTCCGCCCCAGAACTGGAGCCAATCGCCCGCACGCTGCCCCGCATCCAAAAACCGCCGGAAAGCATCAGAATTTTCTACCAACCGAACAACAGGTTATGAAGGATCAATCCTCGATGCGAAAGTTGGCACGTTGTCTGCGTATAACAACTCGGCAGCAACAGAATCTGCCATCAGGCCAAGCCCCGGCGATGGTTGAATCGCTTTAAATTGAGCATCAGGAGAACCCCATGAACGCGAAAAAAGTACTTCTTGGTTCGCTCTGCGCCGGCGTTTTCGCTGCCGGCGCGAGTACCGCGACAGCGGAGGTGATCGACTTCGACATGAACCTCGACGCCACCGCGGACTACAGCGGATCGGTCGAAAACGTCCGCCGGATCCAGTTCGACCTGAACACCCAGACCTTCCAGTACACTCAGGACCTGGACAATCCGGTTCAGGTCGGCGATGTGTTCTATGACCGCGGGTACGGCGACGCCACGTCCTACCGGACCGTCACCAACGCGGCCGCGCCCCAGTCCGGCGACATCCTCGGTAACGACTACTCCATGGGGCTCCTCTGGGACGAACTCCGCGGCGTGGTAACCGGCACCGATACGGTCGGCGGCAATTACGTGGTCAACGCCGACTACACCGCGGTGGGCACCAACAACTTCCAGCTGTTCATGTCCGGTGTGACGCCCGGTTTCGGTCAGGACTATGAAGCGGCGGCGGCACACTACACCGGCGGCGAGCAGATCATGGAGATGGCCCTGACGTCCGGCGACAGCATCCTGGAATTCGAGAGCCAGGGCGGGGCCTTCATCGAAGGGACCTTCACCTTCGAATTCCAGGTGGTGGACGTACTGCCGGGCTTCTGGTTCACCAGCGACGGCATC
>NZ_KB898887.1 GCF_000377905.1 Thioalkalivibrio sp. ALMg11 | reverse complement strand
GCCCTCCGCCATCGCCGGTGGCCTGGGATTTTGCCAAAGCCCCGAAAGCGTCCTGAAAGGCACTTACATGTCCGAACTGACACTCGAATGGCCCAATCGCCCCCGGCAGACCACGGGGTCGCCATGCTAGACCACCCGCGTCACTTACGCCGCCGGCGGTCCACCCTTTTCTCGAAGACGCCCGACGGCCAGGCGAAGGATGTTCGGCAAGAACAGGGCGGCCCCGACCGGATCGCGGCGCAGCGTCGCCCTCACCAGAGACCAGCCCAGGGGTTTACGGTGCCTCAGCTGGTGCAAGACGGCCGCGACGAAAGAACGCCGCGAGTCCGCCAGCTGTCCCCGCACGAATCCCCGCTGCTTCCCATCCAGTCGGATCTCTTCAAGAACCATGCGCGCGAGCGCAATGTAGTTGGATGTCAGCCGCAGATACCCTTCCGTCTTCCAGCCCGACTTGTCGAAGATATTAACGCCCTCGCCTTCGTCGGCATAAATGCGGGGCGAAAATGCCACACGTCCGATCAATTGCCCCAAGGTCAACTTGAACAACCGGTCCTCGCCCTGAAAAAGACTCTCACGGAAACGGACATCGGGAAACCGGTCAAGTCGGTACGCCATGGTCGTGGGACCAATGATATTGGTTCGCCGAACCAGAAAGTCGAAGAAATCCCCAACGAATTCGTACAGGTCATGTTCCGGATCCACAAGGCGGTGCTCCTCGGGGCAGATATTGTCGCTCCGAGCATCCGACCACTGGAACCGCGATGTCGGGATTCCGGTTCGTCGGCTGTCTCCCACAAAGAGATCGAATCCTTGGTCAAGGGCTCGAACAGCATCTTCCAGAAAGGGCCCTATCCATTCGTCATCGGAATCCAGAAAGGTGACATGGCGGGTGCCCGGAGCAACATGCTCGAGGCCCATATTTCGAGCAGCCGCCGGCCCCGCATTCTCCTGGTGAATGACCTCGACAGGACAATCCTCCAGGAAATCGCCGATCTCCTCCTCGGCTGGAAGTGGCGACCCGTCGTCGACCACCAGGATCTCTATTTCGACGCCCGCGGGATTTTCCAGGACCGAGCGAACGCACTGCCGCAGAAGCCCCCGCTTGCGCTGGAAATACGGTATGACCACTGCAATCTTCGAAGGGCTTACGGACAATTTGATTTCTCCACGACGGGGACAGAACAGCTGCCTTGCGGCACCTATAGCCCTCTAATACAACCCCAACAGCCGGGGCGCTCCTTTGGATTGTGCTGGAGCTCGAGACGTATCTCTATAGCTATCGCAAACGATCCAACTTTGACGATGCCCTCAACGACTACCTCTGGCCACGTTTCATCAACACGCCTCTGGAGACAGAACCGGGATCCGACTAGGTTTTTGTCGTTAGATGGGGCATTGGGCCAGCGGGCAGTCCTTCGGAGACCACCATCGCGGGACGTCGCTGGCACCGACAGCGCGACTGGTGAATCGCTGGTTCAGACAAGCCTTGAACGGAGCCACGCGCGATCGCTCATCGGGCGACTTGCACGAGACGCCCTTGCCCTCCGCCATCGCCGGTGGCCTGGGATTTTGCCAAAGCCCCGAAAGCGTCCTGAAAGGCACTTACATGTCCGAACTGA
>NZ_KB898886.1 GCF_000377905.1 Thioalkalivibrio sp. ALMg11 | reverse complement strand
TGGCAATCGATCCGGACGACCAACCCGATCGAATCGACGTTCGCCACCGTGCGCCTGCGCACTGCCAAGACCCGCGGTTGCGTGACCCGCAACACCATCCTGAGCCTGACGTTCAAGCTCGGCCAGAGCGCCCAGAAGCGCTGGCGCCGACTCCGGGGTTACGAGTGGCTCGACAAGCTCGAGCGCGGGGTTCAGTTCATCGATGGCGTCGAGCAAACCGAGCCATCCAACACCGACCGGAGCGCCGCCTGACTCTCAGTGCTCATACACCAGAATTGACAATAACTCAGCATGGGTGCCACTTGGTCCCCACCCGGCTCGTCATGCAGAAACGCCAGCAATGCGGAAGCATCCAGTACCGTGGTCATGGAGCCTTGCGCTCGCGCGTCGCCTCGGACCGCCGCTCGCCGATCAGCTCATCCACAAGGCTGACGTCCCTGGGGATGTGCTTGAATCGGTCGCGCAACCGTTTCTCGACCAGTTCTCGCCGCTCCAGCACCAAGCTCTCGCCGACCAGGCGTGCGATCAGCCGGTCACCGGCTTGCAGCTTGAGTGTCTTGCGCAGCCCCGCGGGAATAACGACGCGGCCCTGAGCCCCTACCTGGACTTCGTTATCTTGATGTGCCATCAATCGATCCTCATGCCACGCATGTCTTGAAGGTGACACGCACTGGCCCAGCGCGCAAGAAAGGAAATCGGGACGGATTGATTTTTCACACCCGCCGCGACCATGGCCGGCATGACGTGTAGCGAAGGGCGTCGGCGCTGGTGGCCTTTAATTGCAGGAGCCGCGCTCCTCGGCGATTGGGGCGCTGGTTGGGCCTCATCGCCCCGGGGCTGGGCTTGTATGTTTCTTCCCGGCAACCGCCGCCTCCCAGCCTGTCATCCCGGCAGCCGCGCCTCTCACCCCGTCATCCCGGAAACCGCGTAGCGGTTATCCGGGATCTCATGCGTCTGGGCGGCCCCCAGCGGTGGAGATCCCGGCTCTTCGCTTCGCTACGGCCGGGATGACGGAGAGGAAGGGCAGCGATGCCTTTTGGGCCTACGATTTCCTGGAGCCGAACCTTCTCGGCGATTGGGTCCTATCGGCTTGAGGCGGCCCTCAAGGCATCGGAAGCCAATCTTCGTGTGCGTGACGCACTCGGAGGATGTAGACGTCGCCGCCCGGATCCAGGGTGTAGACGACGATATGCGCCTGAAACGGGTGAACACGCACAGGCGGATCGATCTCGAGGCGTTCGCGGGCAACCAGCGGATTATCCTCCAGGAACTGGAATTGGCGCTCCAGCGCTGCGTGATACCGCCCTGCGTGTTCGACACGGAATTCCGCGGCGCCCTGGACGAAGATGGAGATGACATCCTCCTCCGCCTTTTTGCTCAGATGAAAGGGCATTCCCTACCGGGTCAGGAACCGGAGCACTGCCGCAGCGCGCGCTCACGGAGCTCTTCCATACTGTACTGTCCCGCGCCGCTCTCGAGTGCTTCCGTGACGAACGTCTGCATGCGGTCGATCTTCCCGGCACGCTCCTGGTCGTGGCGTATAAGGTCGCGCACGTAATCGCTGGCGTTGCTGTACCGACCGGATTCGGCCTGCTTCTCGACCCAGGACTTCATCGGATCGGGAAGCGATACATTCATGGTCGCCATGGCCTCACAAACCTCCTACCTAGTTGGCAATCTTTGCCATAAAGGAATGATAGCCGCCCCGAGCCACCGGTGCGACCGCACCCCTGGATTCCGGCATCCGCGAGGCCAGACGTCTCCACCCGACCTTCGAGACCTGCAAAGCCCTGCCCTGTTATCCGGGGTAGGCAACCCTGAGCGCCGCCACCCCGGAAACCGCACCAACCACCGTCATCCTGGAAGCCACCCCACCCCCGTCATCCCGGAAACCGCGAAGCGGTTATCCGGGATCTCCCACGTCCGGGCAGCCCCACCGCTGGAGATCCCGGCTCTTCGCTTCGCTACGGCCGGGATGACGGGGTGGGGGGGGTAGCACTACGGCCGGGATGACGGGGTGGGGGGGTAGCACTACGGCCGGGATGACGGGGTGGGGGGGGTAGCACTACGGCCGGAACGACAGGGCGGAATTTGGCTGGAGGAACCGGGATGGCGGGTAATGAAGAACACTTTGGGCACCATCAGCTCGGGCGGGATAGCACATCCGCCCTTGGCGGCGGGGGCAGCTGTCTATTCGAACTCGGAACGAGGAATACCAGATTGCCGAATGATCGACATCAGAGTGCCCTTTCGCAGTTCGGAATGATCCGGTACGGGCACGGTGATCGTGGAGTGTCCATCCTTTTTCTGCATTGCGACATGGCTGCCCCGTTGCCGAACGGGTTCAAAGCCATGTCTCGCAAGGATGGCCATAACCTCCTTGCCCGAAAGCGGTCGCAGCTTACCCAACGGCGACCTCAACGCTGGTCACGAATACTTCACCATGGAGGCGTTCTTGAAGCTCGTCTTCCGAGGCCGATTCAAAAAACAGCTCCAGCGCTTCTCGCAAGTTGTTGCGAGCCTCTTCGATGGTTGCGCCCTGGCTTGCGACATCTACCTCGGGGCAGAACGACATATAGCCGCCGTCCTCCTGCTCGATAATCGCCGTTAAATGCTTCGTCATTGCGCTCTCTCCAGTGCCGAACGGCCAAGTCATTAGTATAGCGGTGTCACCACCATGCCTTCGGCCCTCACCACCTAGTGTTTCAACTGCGCCCGCCTCGACGCCAGGGCCCGAATCCCGTGATCCTCGCAGCAGGGCAGCCCTGCCTCATCATCCCGGAAACCGCCCCACCGCTGGAGATCCCGGCTCTTCGCTTCGCTGCGGCCGGGATGACCTGGTGGGAGGACGTTGCGGCTCTGTGACGGGCGGGATGGCCGCTTGAGACCGTGCGGCTTTGGCAGGGGCTTCGCGGGCAGGCCCGCTCCCACACAGGATGGCCGGGTTGTGGGTGCGCCCAGCTCGGCATCCCGGGCCCCACCCTACGGGGTCGGAGGATCGGTCGCGGACTTTGTGCCCGGAGCTCGGTGGGCAGTTGTTCCATCTCGGTCATCAGGGCTTGGGGCTCGGCGGGTTTGCGCTGGAACAGGCCGTGGCGCGAGGCGAGCTTTTTCCTGCAGATCGGTCGCATAGCAACGGGGCGTGCGAGCCTGATCGGATCCGCGCGCAGACGTGGCCATGCTTTAAAAAATGGCCCTCCAGCAGCTTCGGCTGGGAACGCTACAAACCTCCGCAGCTAGCCTTGTTCGGGGCGACGGCTTCGCGCGTTGCTGACGAACTCCCAGAAGAACGCCGCAAACAACCCGAGCATGCCCCCGAGCACCACGGACAGGGCGACGATGAGCGACCGACCGGCACCCACAGGGCTATCGGATTCCCCGGCGAGGAAGGTCTGTTCGGTGTCGCGGCTCATCGCTTGAACCGTTTCGGCGCTGGATCTTGCATCCACGCGCTGTGTACGCAACTCGGCCAGCTCGCGCCGGAGGTCGCCAATCTGCTGGGCCACGATCAGACCGGTGATGTCTTCCCCTTCGCCCAGACGCTCGTAGAGGGTGTTGAGGTCCTCCTGCAACAGCGCGATTTGCTCATCCAGCACCTCGATGCGGTTGTTCAAGGGCCTAAGGTTGGTGGCCAGGCTTTGTTCAAACCGTGGCGCCAGCCACTCGGCCAGAGCCGCGATCACCCCCTCATGGAGATCCGCCACATGCTCGGCCGCCTCGCGCGTACTGGTGGACTCCAGGATCAGACTGTAGTCGGAGCCGCGGGCACTCACGCGAACGCCAGGCCCCCGCTCCTCGTCGCCGAAGAGCGCATCTCGCTGCTGCGGGATCAGAACATCATCGAGCCGAGCGATCGCCATGTCCTGTGAGACTACGTCCATCAGCCCCTCGGAATAGACCCTTGGGAGATCCACGCCGGAACGGTATTCGTACACCACCGGCTGCATCATGGCGTACGCGACGCCCAGAACGACCGTGAGCACCGCGACCCCCAGCAGGACCGGCAAGCGGCGCACCAGCACATCCCACAGCTCGTACAGGCTGATTTCGTCATCGTACGGACGGGATTGCGGACCGGCGGGATCGTTCATGAGTCTGTTCCTGTATTCAAAAGCAATGTGCGAGCGGGCCTCTGTTCGGCCCGAGGCGTTCGGCCAGGTCGGTACCGCCAGCGACGGCGGCCCCGACCCCTTGCCAGGAAAGCGCTCGGGCGTTGCCATCACCGGCGGGCTCGAAGCGCCTTAAGCGTACAACCACGGGGCGTCGCGATTTGACCGGAAACCAGGGCTCTTTGCAAGGTTACGTGCCACCCCCGCAACAGCCCAGCCGGGAAGATGAGCGGTATGGGTCCGTATCCGCCGGGGTGATCCGACAGGCCCTTTGAAGGTCTGCCAGGAACCAACACACAAGCCGGCATTGTGGGAGCGGGCCCGCCCGCGAATGCCCCTGCCAGAGCTGAACAAGGTCAAAGGCTTCGCGGGGCAGGCCCGCTCCCACAGAGTGTTCCGGGTTTCCCTTACGCGCGCCCCTGTCGACGCGGATACCACGTTCGGCGTCACACCAAACGCCCCCAGGTTCCGTCATCCCGGAAACCGCGAAGCGGTCACACCGGGCTATGCCGGGGTCGCCCGATGCGGCTGTGCTTTCCGGTCAGGATGGAACGCGGTGGACACGCAGGCCCGGGACTTTATGAAAGTCTGCATCGCCGGTCACGAATGTACCTTCCGGCTCGGTTACGAGCAGGGACGCGGCTTGAATGGCGTCGGGTGTACGCAGGCCATGCCGGGCACGGAGTTCGGTTGCCAGATCCAGTACTGGCGTATCCATCGGGATGACCATCAGCCCGGGATCGTCCAGGAATTGGTCAATCTGCTCCAGGGCGTCGGCGTTCGAGGCGCGCATGGGGCGCACGCGGCATTCCAGCCGACTCAAGGCGGAAACCGCCAGCGCCGGCGGGTTTCCCTCGCCCTGGAGACCCTTGAGCGTGCCCCTGACAGCTTGCCGGGGAGTTACTGTCAAAAGTGGTGTACGGGAGGGATTGAGAAAGGCGGCGTATCCGGCTGGAATGGAAGTACCAGCAACCAACCAGCCAAGGGGGATACGCCACCATGACCTACGATACGACAGAGATTTCGAACGGGCCAGCGGACACGCCCGATGACCCGTTGACCGCGCTCCTGCGCCGCGGGGCGCGGGACCTGATCAAGCAAGCGGTGGAGGCGGAGTTGCAGACGTTCATGGAGACCTACGCGGCGGATCGCTTGCCGGATGGT
>NZ_KB898885.1 GCF_000377905.1 Thioalkalivibrio sp. ALMg11 | reverse complement strand
ATGTGCGAGATGTCGCGATCCTCGCCCGCGCCCGACAAATCGAACGGGGGGTCGGTCAACGGGGTGGCGTAGGCCCCGCTCAGGGCGCCGTTCAGCATGTCGTAGGCCACGATGTTGGTGTCGGCGCCATCCTTGAACGCGAACATCAGGTTCTCGAAATTGCTCCAGAAGTCGAGAACCACCAGCTCCCAGGTCCCGCTCTGGGCATCGCCGTTGAAGCTCACGATGGTTGCCGGATCATCGGGGTCGTTGATCAGGTTGCCGTTGGTGTCCTCGTACTTGCCGTCGAACAGCCAGTCCGAGTAGCCGAAGAACTCGGCATTGTTGACGACCGTGAGGCTGGTATTCACATTGCCGTCGAGCGGCTCCAGGACCTGGCAGCCCTGGTTGGGCGTGACCTTGTCGCCCAGGTTGCCGTCGAGATCGGAGCAGTTGATGACGCTGGCGGAGGCCGATCCGGCGGCAATCATGCCTCCCGCGAGCAGAAGGGCGAGGGTTCCGCCCTGTACAGTCTTTGTAGTCATGGTCGTTACCTCGTGGGTCTGCGCAGGCAGGTTGAGGTTTGGGTCTGCGCTCACCCACGGATTTGCAACATCCATGCCCGCTAAATGCCGCTCTATATTGACGTTGGAAAACCGTAGGTTACGCGCACCCGACGGGGGGCGGTCGCAAACGCGATCATCGGGTGTAAAGGGTTCTGACGTGTGCACGGGTGAAGGACCTCGACTAGGTCACATCGACGGGGTTGGGCCACGGTAACCAGGCGTGTTAACGGGACTTTCTGAACCCAAAGGGCTGTTTCACGTGACGGGGTCGGACCACGGTAACCGATTGGAATAAAGATACTTTAGGGTTCTGGAACGCTGGAGTAGGGCCTTATATGGCCATTTTTGGGCTCGATATGGCCTTTCGTGCCAGCGAGCGTGCGACCCCCACAATCCGAGACGTCAGAGGTTCAGAGCCTGTCGTAGTGGCCGCCGATGGCGAAGATGTAGATCGCGTGATCGTCGAAGCGGTAGATCAGGCGGTCCCTGGCGGAGAGACGCCGGGACCAGAAGCCCGAGAGCGAATGCCGAAGAGGCTCCGGCTTGCCGGTCCCCGTGGCCGGGTCACCACGCAGCATTTCCTTGAGGATTCGGCATAGCGCCCGATGCAGCTTTGGATCGCGCTCACGGAGCGTTTCGTACGCCGCCCAGGTATTACCCTCGAATACCAGTGACTTCATCCATCTCCCCTTCCGTGGGACGGTAGCCTTCTCCCTTCCGATGGGTAGCGGCCGAATCGGCAATTTGCTGCATCAGGCTGGAGTTCTGCAGGACGTAGAGCGTTTCCTGCTCCCTCTCCCAGTCATCCGCACTCATCACCACAAAGGCCTCACCCGCTCGGCGCGTGACCTTGAGCGGCGTGTGCGTAGTGACGGCCTCTTCCACGAAGGCCTTCAGGTTCTCGCGAAACCGGTTCACGCTGACTGTTTCCATGCCGGACCTCAAACGTACGGAAGTACCGTACGACTATAGACATCCTTCAGGTTCGGTTCAATCAACGAGAAAAGGAGAAAAAGAACACCCATCTCCTTCCCGGCGCCACGCCGTCATCCCGGCCGGAGCGAAGCGGAGAGCCGGGATCTCTGACGTCCGCTCCTGCCACGGCGCCCGAGATCCCGGATAACCGCTGCGCGACTTCCGGGATGACAGTGCCTGGCGTCGCGGTCGTGCCGCGCTGGTTGCACCCGGTCAACTAGGGAGATGCCAGTATCTATGCCGCCACCAGCCTCTTTACCTTGAGATCCTTCCTGTGCTGCTCCGCATGCCAGAGCTCATATTGAGACTGCTGGTTCAGCCAGCTTTCCGCCGAGGTGTCGAACGCGATGGAAAGGCGGATGGCCATTTCGGGGCTGATCCCCGCTTTGCCGTTGAGCACGGCGCTCAGGGTTTTTCGGCTTACGCCCAGGGCTTCTGCGGCATCGGTCACGGACAGCCCAAGGGGCTCGAGACAAAGCTCGCGCAATACTTCACCCGGATGGGGAGGGTTGTGCATCAACATCGGCGCCACCTCAGTGGTAATCCTCGTAATCAACAATTTCGGCATCTCCATCCTTGAATCGGAACGTCACTCTCCAGTTGCCACTGACGACCACGGACCAGATTCCGGCACGCGCGCCCGAGAGTTCGTGCAGCCGCAGGCCGGGCAGGTCCATATCCGCGGGCCCTGACGCGGCATGGAGTCGGCCCAGAATGAGTCGAAGCCTTTTGGCGTGCACCGCCTGAATCCCCGCAGTGCTGCCAGAGTAGAAAACTTCGCCAATCCTTTGTGCTTGAAGCTTCGAATCATTCAGAAAGCGCACCCTGTCACGTAACAGGTTACAAGCGTCGACGGGGGCTGACGGGAAGTACAGGGTCGGACCACGGTAACTAGCTGTCTTAACTAGACTGTCTGAAGATCGATGGCTGTTTCAGGGCCTTAAATGGCGTATTCCGCGCCACAAATGGGCTCTTACTCTGAAATCGGGTCCAGCTCGGCAGCGCGAAGGGACCGGTAGGGTCTCAGGCCGCTTCGACGGATTGGCGCGGCCTCTGCGAGGCCTCCCAATGACGCCATCTCAACCTTTTCCCCCGCCCCTTCCGGTCCTGACGACACGCGGCGTACTCTGCTGTAGAAACGGAGTAGTACAAAAAAGGAGACAGACATGGGGCTTTACGATCGCGACTATGTCCATGAGAAAAAAACGGCCCATAACAAGAAAGCGACGGGTGATCGAACCGGGGGAACATCCAAACCAGGTGCTGACGACCGCCGGACTCGCCCGGCTCAGACGTCGCACTCGACAACCGGGGCCCCACCCAGTCCAGACTGGAAGACGATCGTCCTATGGGCATCCCTCGCCGCGAACGTGATGCTTCTAACGGCCTTGGTCATCCTCCACGGAAGATAGGATCTCCCGGGGTCGGGAGAATGGAGGAAGACGGGGTCGGACCACGGTAACCCGGCGGACAACATGTGAGTGAATGAGGCGTCATAGTGAAAACACTGACTTTCAGGTATTGGGACCGCATTCGATCCAGCTTATGGTTCATCCCCACCGTGATGGCCCTGGGCGCGGTGTTTTTGGCCTTCATTAGCGTCGCCCTGGATAGGCCGGTGACGAACTGGTTGTTGCGTTCGTGGGGCTGGACATTCACCGCTGGAGCCGAGGGGGCCAGCGCCGTGCTGGGGATCATCGCCGGATCGATGATCACCATCGCTGGAGTTGTGTTTTCGATGACGCTGGTCGCCCTGTCGCTGGCCACGTCGCAGTTGGGGCCGCGCTTGCTCCGCAATTTCCTGCGCGATACGACGACTCAGGTCGTGCTGGGCACGTTCGTCGCCACCTTCCTGTATTGCTTGCTCGTCCTCCTTACCATCCGGCGCGCGGAGGAGGTTGCTTTCGTTCCTCATGTATCAATCACGCTCGGCGTGCTCTTTGCGGTCGCGAGCGTGGGGGTGCTGATCTATTTCATTCACCACGTGTCTGTTTCGATGCAGGCCAACGAAATCGTGGCGCGCGTGAGCGAAGAGTTGATCGCCGGGGTGGACCGCCTGTTTCCGGAACACATCGGGCGGGGGACGTCTCGGACGTCGGCAACACCACCCGAGTCGGCATTTCTGGACGCATTTGACCGGGAGGCTCGTCCCATTCCAGCGAGCGCGGACGGATACATTCAGTTCATCGACACGGACGCCTTGATCGAGTTGGCGATGCAAAAGGATGTGGTCATTCGACTGGAGCGGGTACCCGGCGACTATGTGGTCTCCGGTGGCCCCCTGATACTGGTCTGGCCGGGAGAGAGGGCGACCGACGTGCCTGCGGATCAGGTCAACAACACCTTCGCCCTGGGTAACCAGCGGACTTCGGGCCAGGACATCGAGTTCGCGGTTACCCAACTCGTGGAGGTCGCTCTGCGTGCCCTCTCCTCGGGAGTGAATGACCCGTTCACGGCAATTACGTGCGTAGACCACCTGGCGTCCGCGTTGAGTCGTTTGGCTACGCGAGACATGCCATCGCCCTATCGTTTTGACAGTACGGATCAGCTGAGGGTGATTGCTCCAGGGTCTACTTTTGTGGACGTCACAGATGCGGCCTTCAACCAGATCCGACAAATGTCCCGCTCGAACACCGCGGTTACTGTCCGCCTGCTGGAAACGATCGCCGAGGTCGCGAGATTCGTACAGCGGCCAGAGGATCGCGCTGCGCTGTTACGGCACGCTGAAATGATTGCCCGTGGGGCTAGTGAGGGACAGCCCGAAGTTGAGGACCGCCAGAAGGTAGAGGAACGCTTTCAATTTGCGAAACAATTGTTGAGCGTGTCGCCAAGGACAGGGTCGGACCACGATAACGGACTGAGTTAACGCGGCTTTGCGAATGTGAAGGGCTATTTCCAGGGCCTAAACGGGGCTTTTGGGCCCGTAAATGGGCTATTGCGTTGACGAGTCGCCGACGAGCGGAGGCGAAGAACCGCGGATGGGGTGCGCTACACTGGGGCCACCCTTGTCCCGCCATCCATCATGCTGCTCACGTTCCTGATCCTGTTCGCCCTGCTGGGGCTTGGCGTCGCGCTGATGCTCTGGCATGCCCGGCTGGTGTTTTCGGTGGAGCTGCGCGATGGCGCTGCCCGCGTGCGGCGCGGCAAGCCGCCGTCCGGGTTCGTGCGGGGCTGCGAGGACGTCGCACGACGTTACGGGCTGAAGCAGGGCCGGATCCAGGCCGTGCGCACCGACCGGGGTGTCGAGTTGCGCTTCTCCCGCCACCTCCCACCGAAGACGCATCAGGCCTTTCGCAACGTCTGGACACCCCCGCCCGGCGGAGGGGGAGGCGGCGGCATGCGCGCGACGGGATAGCGAGGCGCGGGGCTCGGGGCTCGGGGTCAGTGTCTGGCTTTTGGTCCCGTGGCAATCGAGCGGCATCCAGGGCACTCCGACCGATTGCCACGGCCTCTTCGAGGCCTCGCAATGACGAAGGGGCCAAGTTCGCAAAAAGCTTCACACCGCATGCATTATATGAGCGGGTGCGAACCTGAATTCTGGGTGGTTCGCGTAGAGATGGCGGGTACTAGCCCCGCGGGGCCAAGGGGGCGATGTTGAAGCTGAATATCGAAGAGCCGGGACCGTATCGGTTTGCCCTGAGCCATCTGGGCTTTCGCCCGTTCTTCTTGCTGGCAGGGCTGTACGCCGTGCTGGTCGTGGGTCTGTGGACCTGGCTCTACCAATTCGACATGGCGGCGCTGCCCACGGCCGCCTTTGGCGGGCCCTTCGCCTGGCACGGCCATACCCTGATCTTCGGCTACGCCATGGCGGTCGTCGCCGGGTTCCTGCTCACGGCCGTGCGCAACTGGACCGGGGTACAGACGACCCACGGGCCCGCGCTGCTGGTGCTGGCCGGGCTCTGGCTCGGCGGCCGGGTGGCGGCGTTGTTCGGGGACCCCGGGCTGGTGGCCATGGCGCTGTTCGATCTCGGCTTTACCCTGTGGCTGCTGGCCGCCCTGGCCCGCCCGGTATGGAAGACGCGCCAATGGGCCCAGCTCGCCGTGATCGGCAAGATCGCGCTGCTGGGGGCGAGCAACGGCCTGTTCTACCTGGGCGCCTTCGATCTGCTCGATGGCGGCCAGCGCCTGGGGCTCTACTCCGGGGTCTATCTGGTGCTGTCGCTGATCCTGATGATGGGGCGCCGGGTCATCCCGTTCTTTATCGAGCGCGGGCTGGATGGTGCCTTTACGCCGGTGAACCGGGACTGGCTGGACCGCCTCGCCCTGGTGCTGTTGCTCGCCTTCTGTCTGGTGGAGGTGTTCCTGCCATGGGCACCGGTCGCGGCGGGGCTGGCGGCTGGGCTGGCCGTGGCGCATGGCATGCGCTGGGCGGGCTGGCATACGCCGGCGCTGTGGCACAAGCCACTGCTGTGGGTGCTGATGATGGCCTATGGCTGGATCGTGATCGGCTTTGCCCTGCGGGCCGTGGCCGAATTCACGCCCCTTAACCCGATGGCCGCGCTGCACGCCTTCACCTACGGGGGTATCGGCATGATGACCCTGGGGATGATGACGCGCGTCGCCCTGGGCCATACCGGACGCAACGTGTTTGACCCGCCGCGGGTCCTCGGGCTGCTCTTCGGCCTGCTGGCCGCCGGGGCGCTCGCACGGGTGGCCGGCCCCCTGTTCTGGCCGGCCTTGACCGCCAGCTGGATGAGCGCCTCGCAACTCCTGTGGATCGCGGCCTTCGCCGGGTTTCTCTGGGTTTATGCCCCGATGCTGGTCAAACCGCGCATCGACGGGCGTTACGGCTAGCTACCGAACTGCCGAGGCCGGACCACGGCAACCGATTGGCTTAACGAGCTTGTCCGGGTTCGAAGGGCTCGTTGAAGGTCCTGGACGGCCCGACCTGAGCGTCGAAACAGGCGTTGGGTGAAGGACGGACGACGTTTACCCCCCGGAGGCCGAGTGGGTGCGGGCTCGCAGGGGCCAGACAGGACTGGAGGAGCAGGCGCGGGCGGTTGCCCTCCGGCGGTCGCGGGAGCCGAACCCTCGGCACAAAAAAACGCCCGGGATGGTCGTCCCGGGCGTCCTGGTCTGCATGCCGGGCAAACCGCCCGGTTCAGGCCCCGCTTACTGCTGGTACTGCTCCAGATCGAAGCGGTCGGCGTTCATCACCTTGGTCCAGGCCCTGACGAAGTCGTTCACGAACTTCTCCTCGTTGTCGTCCTGGGCGTACACCTCGGCATAGCTGCGCAGGATGGAGTTGGAGCCGAACACCAGGTCGATGCGGCTGGCAGTCCACTTCACCTGGTCGTTCTTGCGGTCGCGGACCTCATAGATGCCGTTGTCCGCAGACTTCCAGGCGTTGGCCATGTCGGTCAGGTTGACGAAGAAGTCGTTGGTCAACTGGCCTTCACGGCCGGTGAACACGCCATGCTTGCTGCCGCCATGATTGGTGCCGAGTACGCGCATCCCGCCGATCAGCACGGTCATCTCCGGCGCGGTCAGGCCCATCAGCTGGGCGCGATCGAGCAGCATCTCCTCCGGCTTGACCACGTAGTCCTTCTTCAGCCAGTTGCGGAAGCCATCCGCCAGCGGCTCCAGCGGCGCGAAGGAGTCGGCGTCGACCATCTCGGCGCTGGCATCGCCACGCCCCGGAATGAACGGCACCAGGACATCGTATCCGGCCGCCCGGGCGGCCTGTTCGATGCCCACGCTGCCACCCAGCACGATCAGGTCGGCCACGCTGGCGCCGGTCTCGGCGGAGAGCTGCTCGTAGACCTTGAGCACCCGGTCCAGGCGCTGCGGCTCGTTGCCCTCCCAGTCCTTCTGCGGGGCCAGGCGGATATGGGCGCCGTTGGCGCCGCCGCGCATGTCGGAGCCGCGGAAGGTGCGGGCGCTGTCCCAGGCCGTGCTGACCATCTCGGCGGTGGTTAGGCCGCTCTCGGCGATCTTCTTCTTGGTCGCCTCGACGCAGTAGTCGGTGTTGCCGGCCGGCACCGGGTCCTGCCAGATCAGGTCTTCCTGCGGCGCTTCCGGACCGATGTAACGGGTCTTCGGGCCTAGGTCACGGTGGGTCAGCTTGAACCAGGCGCGGGCGAAGCAGTCCTGGAAGTACGCGGGATCCGCCATGAACTTCTCGCAGATGGCCCGGTACTTCGGATCCATCTTCATTGCCATGTCGGCGTCGGTCATGATCGGGTTGTGGCGGATGGAGGGATCGCTGGCATCCACCGGCTTGTCCTCCTCCTTCATCTCGATCGGCTCCCACTGCCAGGCGCCGGCGGGGCTCTTCTTCAGCTCCCACTCATGGCCGAACAGCAGGTCGAAGTACCCCATGTCGAACTTCGTCGGATGGGTGGTCCAGGCACCCTCGATGCCCGAGGAGACGGCGTTGGCGGCCTTGCCCTGCATGTTGGGATTCTTCCAGCCGAAGCCCTGTTCCTCGACATCGGCCCCTTCGGGCTCCGGACCCAGCGCACCGGCATCGCCATTGCCGTGGCACTTGCCCACGGTGTGTCCGCCGGCGGTCAGGGCCGCGGTCTCTTCATCGTTCATGGCCATGCGGGCGAAGGTCTCGCGGACCTGCTCGCCGGTCTTGAGGGGGTCGGGCTTGCCGTTGACCCCTTCCGGGTTTACGTAGATCAGGCCCATCTGGACGGCTGCCAGGGGGTTCTCCATGGTATCGGGCTTGTCGACGTCGCCGTAGCGCTCGTCGGAGGGTGCCAGCCATTCCTTCTCCGCACCCCAGTAGGTGTCCTTCTCGGGATGCCAGATGTCCTCGCGACCGAAGGAGAAGCCGAAGGTCTTCAGGCCCATGTTCTCGTAGGCCACGGTCCCGGCCAGGATGATCAGATCCGCCCAGCTGATCTTGTTGCCGTATTTCTTCTTGATCGGCCACAACAGGCGGCGCGCCTTGTCCAGGCTGACATTGTCCGGCCAGCTGTTGATCGGCGCGAAACGCTGGTTGCCGGTGCCGCCACCGCCCCGGCCATCGGCGATACGGTAGGTACCCGCCGCGTGCCAGGACAGGCGGATCATCAGCCCGCCGTAATGGCCCCAGTCGGCCGGCCACCACGCCTGGCTCTCGGTCAGCAGCGCGTGCATATCCTTCTTCAGGGCGTCGAAATCGAGCTTCTTGACCTCTTCGCGGTAGTCGAAGTCCTCGCCCATCGGGTTGGTCTTGCGGTCATGCTGATGGAGGATGTCCAGGTTCAGCGCTTCCGGCCACCAGTCCATGACCGAGTGGCCAGCGGCGGTCTCGCCGCCATGCATGACCGGGCATTTTCCCATGTTCTGATGCTCACCCATATCGTTCTCCATGTTCGCTGCGTTCAGCTGGTTCGTGTTTCGGAAGCCGTCATCCATGTGTAATCGATGGCTTTCCTCAGGGACCGCAAGCCGTTCCGACCCAGGGCCACCTTCGGCCAGGGTGGGCTTCACTGTCCACCTGCCCTTGAAGCTAGGCCCCACGAACCATTAGTTCCAGTTGATATTCACCATGATCGAGATAGTCTCCCGCTATCTTTCCGCGAGAGGCTCTATAGCGCGATGGGCTACAAGATGCTCTCGATCGCGCGGCGCAGCTCGGGGGACCCGGGGCCAGCCTGGCTGGGGAAGTGCGCGACCACCCGCCCCTCTCGGTCCACCACGTACTTGTAGAAGTTCCAGCGCGGGGCGGCGGCCTGGCGCGCCAGTTCGCGAAAGATCGGGTGGGCGTCCGCGCCGCGCACACTGATCGGCCTGAACATGTCGAAGGTGACGCCAAAGTTCTCGAAGCACACCCGGGCGGTCTCGGCCTCGTCGTCGGCCTCCTGGTTGAAGTCATGGGAAGGGAAGCCCACCACCTTCAGCCCCTGGTCCCGGTAGTCCTGGTGCAACTGTTCCAGCCCACCGAACTGGTCGGTGTAACCACAATGGCTGGCGGTATTGATGATCAGCAGCGGATGGCCCTGGAAGCGTTCCTGCAGGCTGACAATCTCGAGGGAGAAAGAGGACACCCACCTGGTCGGTCAGATTCGAAACTGCAGATGCGACCGGAAAGTTTCCGAGCTGATCCAACCGATTGCCACGGCCTCTGCGAGGCCTCGCAATGACGGAAAGGCCGTACGCTTTACGGCACGTACGTTATGGCGTACTTTTACTCCATACCCATCCACGTGCGAGGTGCGTCATGACGGGGATTACCGCAACAGAGGCCCGCAGTAACCTCTACCGCCTTATCGACGAAACGGCGGAATCCCATGAGCCGATTGTCATCACCGGCAAGCGGAACAACGCGGTCCTGCTATCCGAATCGGACTGGTCGGCCATTCAGGAGACTTTGCACCTGCTGTCGATCCCGGGTATGCGGGAGTCGATCCGCGAGGGGATGGATACCCCGGTCGATGAATGCCCCGAGGAGCTCGATTGGTGACATGGAAGCTGGTCTACACCCGGCAGGCCCAGAAGGATGCGAAAAAGTTGGCTGCGAGCGGCTTGAAGCCGAAGGCGCAGGACCTGCTGACCCTGATCGCACAAGACCCGTATCGGAAGCCTCCACCTTTCGAAAACCTGGTTGGTGATCTCTCAGGTGCGTACTCGCGGCGCATCAATATCCAGCACCGCCTGGTGTACCAGGTGCTCGAAGACGAAAAAGTGGTCAAGGTCATTCGCCTCTGGAGCCACTACGAGTAAGCCGCCAAGCCGGAGAAAGAGAACATCCACCTCGCCGATCACATTCGGCACCGCAGAGGCTATCGACATGATCTCGGGCCAATCCGGCCGATTGCCGCGGCCTCTTCGAGGCCTCGCAATGACGGCGGGGAATGACGGGGCAGACCTTGCTTTTGCCCTCAGCCTCACATTCGAGTCAGAAACCACGGTTTGATCCGATAATGTCGGGAATCCGGGTGCTTGACCCATGGGAGGGTGCTTCCCATGCTCGCCCCTTGGAAGGAGGAGTCGATGCAGTTCTCGCAAAAGGTGCAGCGGATCAGCGGGCGGTTGTTGAACGCCATCACGGTCGCTTTCGTGGTCCTGCTGGCGGGCATGATCGTGATTGTGGGCAACAGCCTGTGGCAAAACCAGCGCCTGCTGGACGAGCTGCGTCACATCACCGAGGAGCGAGGACAGCGCATCCAGCTGGCGTCCGATCTGCTGGAGGCCGCCTACAATCGCCACCAGACCATGGTGAATCAGGTCATCACCGGCGACCCCTTCGAGCGTGATGACCTAATGATGGAGTACCACCGCTGGGGGCACCGGGTCGGCGAGGTGCGCGCGGCCCTCGATGAGCGGGTGACCGAGGATACGGCACGGGCAAAGCTCGAGGAACAGGATGCCCTGATCCCGGAGATCGTGAGGCTGCAGGACCAGGTGGTGGACCTGGCGGCCCGCGAGGAGCTCGAGCCGGCAATGGCGATCCTGAGCGAGCGTCTGTTTGATCTGGACCGCGAGTTCGACAGTTCCATCGAGGCGTTGCGAGCACATGAACGCGCACGGATGGAAGCGGCAGCCGAGCGCGCCGGCGAAGTCGGGGCGCACACACAGCGCTTCATGCTGGTGTTCGGTGGCGGCGGCGTGGTGTTCGCGTTGGCTCTGATTCTGCTCACCCGGCGGACCCTGGTGACCATGCACCATGATTTGCGCGAGCAGGCGTCACAGCTCGACGAGGCCGGACGCCAGCTGCAACACGAGGCGACCCACGATCCGCTGACCGGCCTACCCAACCGGCGCGCCTTCTATAAGCGCCTGCAGGACGCAATCGCCTGGTCCCAGCGTACCGGCGAAGCGTTCTCCGTGGGCTTCATCGATCTCGACCAGTTCAAGCCGGTGAACGATCGGTTCGGACACGCGGCGGGTGACGAGCTGCTGGGAGTCGTCGCACGCCGGCTGGAGGAGGCACTTAGCGAACCGGCGTGTGTGGCCCGGGTCGGGGGTGACGAGTTTGCGGTGCTGCTGTTTGGCGAGCACTCAACCGAAGCCGAGGGGAAGCGGCTGCAGGCGGCGGTGTCCCGGCCGGTCCGGCTTGCTGCGGGCGAGGTCACGCTGGCGATGACTCTGGGCTGGGCCTCCGGCCCGGGAGACGGCGATCCGGACGCACTGCTGGGACAAGCCGACCGCGCAATGTATGTTCGCAAGGCGGTGCGCGGGACGTAGCCGGAGAAGGCCAGGGAAAATCCGCGCACCACAAGGAGGAGGCCCACCTTTCCGATCCGGTCCGGCATCGCGGATGCTACCGACAAGGTCTCGCGAAACGACGGGGGCAGATCTTGCCTTTTGCCCCGTCCCAAAAGGCAAAAAGCAAAAGGCAAGATCTGGCCCGGCAGGCACGGGCTGATTTCCGGAGAAAGAGGACACCCACCTGGCCGATCAGATTCGGCACCGCAGATGCGACCGGAAAGTTTCCTAGCTGATCCAACCGATTGCCGCGGCCTCTGCGAGGCCTCGCAATGACGGGGATCAAGGCTGAGCGGTTGCCCTGAGGCACTAGCGTTGACCGAGGCACGGGGTCGGACCACGGTAAACAATCGGTGTGGGCGCGCTGCTCGGCCTCATGGCGGGCGCAGCGCTGGCGATCCGGCTGGACCAGGGACATGTCATCGAGCTGGCCGGCCGTACGCTGGAGCATGGAGGCTGGGCCGTGGTGGCCCGCCCGAAAGATCCCGAGCAGACGCATCAGGTCGTGGCATCGCTGCGATCCGGGAGTGAGCGGATCGTGCGCAGCCTGTAACCGGCTCGGCTGCTGGCCCCGGGGCGGGGGACGTCCTGCCCCGGGGCTTTGCGGGCGTTGGCGGTTAGCTGTCGAGTTGCTTTTTCAGGTGGTTCAGGGTCTCGCAGTGCTCGTGCTGCGGGCTGAAGAGGATGATTTCCGCGTCCTCTTCGACCCGGAGGGTGTGCCCTGGCGGCCAGTAGAACAAATCCCCGGCGCTGACGGTTTCCTCGCTGCCATCCCGGTACGTCATGATGAGCCGACCCTGGATCATGTAGCCCCAGTGGGGTGATTGGCAAAGATCCTCCTTCAGGCCCCGGAGCAACGGGGTGATGTCAGTCCCCGTCTCGAGCGAGAAATATTCCCCGGTCATCTGCGTGTAGCCGGACGCATCCCCGAACGCCAGGACCTGGCGGGCCACAGCGCCCGGCGCACTGAATACCTCGGGTACCTCGGACCGCGCGATGTGCATGATCAACCTCCTTCCCGTCCCACCACGGGAGTGCCGTTCAGACCGAATGGTCTGTTTTGAATCTTAGACCGTGGTACCGAAGGTGCAAGACGGGGGCGTCGGAGTGTGCACCGGAGCACGCGCGCATAGACATCGGCCGCAGCCGGGGCTGTGGCAGGAGTTTGCGCGGGTGTGACACCCCAGGAGGGAAAGGCGACATTGACCCGCATGACGGGGTCGGACGACGGTAACTAGGCGTATTCCGGCCCACAAATGGGCTCTTACTCTGAGATCGGATCCCGCCCCGGCACCGCGAAGGGGACCGGTAGAGTCTCGGGCCGCTCCGACGGATTGCCGCGGCCTCTGCGAGGCCTCGCAATGACGGCGCTTCGGGCATCAGATCAAAAAGAGGACACCTACGTTTACACGCCCCACCCCGGTCATCCCGGCCGTAGCGAAGTGTAGAGCCGGGATCTCCCAGCTCGGGAAACACTCGGACACCGATTCCACCCCCAACCGCGGGGATCCCGGATAACCGCTGCGCGGTTTCCGGGATGACCAGACAGTGTCATCCATGATGGGGCGGACGACGGTAATGGAATCCTGGCATTTGCAGCGCACGCTGCGCTGCACCGGTTTGATTGCCTTTGCGATAGCAAGGGGGCTTTGCAGCCTGCATCAGGCTCAACCACCAGCGGCGGGCGGATCTGGCGGCACAACCTTGTGCCGCGGGGAAACCGGCACCCCTCCCGCCGGAGGCGAATGTGTGCCGGGCGCAGGGGAAAGGCCCCGGAATCGCTTCCGGGGCCCCTTGGGACAGGATGCTGCGGTGGCTTACGCCGTCGAGGCCGGGGCAGGATCCTTGCGCCGGCGCAGGGCCCAGCCGAGCATCACGAGGCCGATACCGACCAAGAGCAGCGAGCCGGGGGTCGGTACTTTGGTAGGCCCGTTACGGTAGAACACCGAGATGTGCGAGATGTCGCGATCCTCGCCCGCGCCCGACAAATCGAACGGGGGGTCGGTCAACGGGGTGGCGTAGGCCCCGCTCAGGGCGCCGTTCAG
>NZ_KB898884.1 GCF_000377905.1 Thioalkalivibrio sp. ALMg11 | reverse complement strand
GTGTCCCTGATCAATCCGATCGCGATGGAAGACGGTCTGCGCTTTGCGATCCGCGAAGGCGGCCGCACTGTGGGCGCCGGCGTCGTCGCCAAGATCATCGAGTGATACAGTAGACAAGTTGACAGACCGACCGCGAGAGGCGGCGCCGCGTGCGTCGTCTCTCGTGTTTGTTTCTTGTCGATTCGATTTCTAGGCCAGTAGCTCAATTGGCAGAGCAGCGGTCTCCAAAACCGCAGGTTGGGGGTTCGAGTCCCTCCTGGCCTGCCATCTTCGAGATGGCAGCAGCACCGGGTGATACGTATTCATGAGTGAACAATCGGAACAGACCGGCGTGCTTGATACCGTCAAGCTCGCGGTGGCCGTGGCGCTGCTGATTGCCGGCGTCATGGGCTTTTATTGGTTCCAGGACGAATCCACTCTGATTCGCGTCCTCGGGCTGCTCGCCGTTGTGGGTATCGCCTTGGCGATCGGAATGACGACCGCCAAGGGGAGCCAGCTCGCCGGCTTTATGGGCAACGCGCGCACCGAGGTGCGCAAGATGGTGTGGCCCACCCGCGTAGAGACGACCCAGACCACGCTGATCGTCATTGCCGTCGTGATCCTGGTGGGGATCATGCTCTGGCTCCTGGACATGTTCCTGGGCTGGGGCATCAGTCGGTTCATCGGATAAGCAGCAGGATTTTCCCCATGGCACTACGCTGGTACGTCGTACAGGCATTCTCGGGTTTCGAGGCGCAGGTGAAGCGATCTCTGGAGGAGCGCATCGAGCGCTTCGCCATGCAGGATCACTTTGGCGAAATCCTGGTGCCCACCGAGGAGGTCGTCGAGATGAAGGACGGCCAGAAGCGCAAGAGTGAGCGCAAGTTCTTCCCCGGCTATGTGCTGGTTCAGATGGATCTCAACGACGAGGCCTGGCATCTGGTCAAGGCCGTGCCGCGCGTGCTTGGCTTTATCGGCGGCACTGCGGACCGTCCGGCGCCGATCAGTGACAAGGAAGCCGACGCGATTCTGCAGCGCATGCAGGAAGGCGCCGAGAAGCCGCGTCCAAAGGTGCTGTTCGAGGTGGGCGAGATGGTCCGCGTAATCGACGGCCCGTTCAACGATTTCAATGGCGTGGTCGAAGAAGTCAACTACGACAAGAGTCGCCTGTTGGTGGCAGTTCAGATTTTCGGGCGGTCGACGCCCGTGGAACTCGAGTTCCACCAAGTCGAGAAAACCTGAGACGCGCAAGCGTCATTACCTGTTAATCGGGGAGCCGCAAGGCGTTCGCACCCGAGGGAGTCCTCATGGCAAAGAAAATCGAAGCGTATATCAAGCTTCAGGTGGCGGCCGGCAAGGCCAACCCGAGCCCGCCCGTGGGCCCGGCGCTGGGTCAGCGCGGCGTGAACATCATGGAGTTCTGCAAGGCGTTCAACGCCCAGACCCAGGAAATCGAGCCCGGCCTGCCGATTCCGGTGGTGATCACCGTGTACGCGGACCGTAGCTTTACGTTCATTACCAAGACGCCCCCGGCGGCGGTCCTGCTGAAGAAGGCGGCCGGCATTCAGTCCGGTTCCGGTCAGCCGAACACGAACAAGGTCGGCACCGTGACGCGCGCTCAGCTGGAAGAAATTGCGAAGACCAAGGAACCGGATATGACCGCGGCCGATCTCGATGCCGCCGTGCGTACCATCGCCGGCAGTGCCCGCAGTATGGGTCTCGAAGTGGAGGGTCTCTGACATGGCGAAGCTTTCCAAGCGTATGCAGGCCTACCGCGAGAAGGTTGAGCCGGGTCACCTGTATCCGGTGACGGATGCCTTTGATCTCCTGCGTGAGCTGCCCAAGGCCAAGTTCCGCGAGTCCGTGGACGTTGCCGTGAACCTCGGCGTTGACCCGCGCAAATCCGACCAGGTGGTGCGCGGTTCCACCGTGTTGCCGCATGGCAATGGCAAGACTGTGCGCGTGGCCGTGTTCACCCAGGGCGCAAACGCCGACGCCGCCAAGGAAGCCGGGGCCGATGTCGTCGGCATGGACGACCTTGCCGAACAGGTGAAGGCCGGCCAGATGGACTTCGACGTGGTGATCGCCTCCCCGGATGCGATGCGCGTGGTTGGCCAGCTGGGCCAGATTCTCGGCCCGCGCGGCCTGATGCCGAACCCGAAGGTCGGTACCGTGACCCCCGATGTGGCCACCGCGGTGACCAACGCCAAGGGTGGTCAGGTGCGCTACCGCACCGACAAGGGTGGCATCGTCCACTGCACTATTGGTGCGGCCGATTTCGACACAAAGTCGCTTACCGACAACCTGAACGCCCTGCTGGCCGACCTGCTGAAGATGAAGCCGGCGACCTCCAAGGGGCAGTACGTCAAGGCCGTGGTGGTCTCGACCACCATGGGTCCGGGCGTCAAGGTCGATCAGGGTTCGTTGGAGCTCTAAGCAAGATAATACGGTTTTTGGTCGGCTGTCGCGCAAGCGGCACGCCATCCAAGACCGCAGGCGTCGCGCCCTCGGGTCCGGCTTAATACCTCAGCCTGCGCAGATGGTGTCACCCGATTCAGGAAGTACCTGCGACGGGAGCACCGAAGTGCCGGGTTCGCCCGGTTTCACGATCACCTTTGGGTGGTCTTACTAGAGGAGAGTCAACGTGGCTTTGAATCTCGACGACAAGAAGGCGATTGTCTCGGAGCTGGCTACGGTTGCTGCCTCGGCGCATTCCGCGGTCGCCGCGGAATACCGGGGTCTCTCGGTCGCGCAGATGACCGACCTTCGTCGGAAGGCCCGCAGTACCGGGGTCTATCTGCGGGTGGTGAAGAACAACCTCGCCAAGCGTGCTATTGAGGGTACGGATTTCGCGTGCATGCAGCCCGAGCTGCAGGGTCCGCTGATCCTCGCCTTCAGCGAAGAGGAGCCGAGCTCCGCTGCGCGCCTGGTGAAGGACTTCGCCAAGGAAAACGATCAGCTTAAGGTCCGGCTGGTGTCCTTTGGTGGGGAGCTCATGGGGGCGAACGATATCGATCGCCTCGCGAGCCTGCCGACCCGTGACGAGGCGCTCTCGCAGCTCCTCGCCACCATGAAGGCGCCGCTCGACAAGTTCGCCCGTACGGTGAACGAAGTCCCGGGCAAGCTTGTGCGTACCGTTGCAGCAATCCGTGATCAGAAACAGGCAGCCTGAAGAACCCTTCAAGCCTTTTTCTGCAGCATGTACTGAATGAATTCGGGTACGACCCGTTAGGAGATTAAGAAATGGCCGTTTCAAAAGAAGATATCCTGGAAGCCATCGGCAACATGACGGTCCTGGAGATTGTGGACCTGATCAGCGAGATGGAAGAGAAGTTCGGCGTGTCCGCCGCTGCCGCCGTTGCGGCCGCCCCGGCTGCCGCTGGTGGTGAAGCCGCTGCCGCCGAAGTCAAGGACGACTTCGATGTCGTGATGTCCAGCTTTGGCGAGAACAAGGTTGGCGTCATCAAGGTTGTCCGTGCCCTGACCGGTCTCGGTCTGAAGGAAGCCAAGGAAATGGTCGAAGGCGTGCCGGCGACCGTGAAGGAAGGCGCTCCGAAGGACGAGGCCGAGAAGATGAAGGCGGAGCTGGAAGGCGCGGGCGCCACCGTCGAACTGAAGTAAGAAGGCGCTTGCGCCTGTTGTTTTCGTGTACATCACGAATCCCTGAGGCTGGCGGCCGTTTGGTCGCCAGCCTCAGCCCGTGGTGGCGCGTGTTTTGTCGCGCGTTGTTCAGCTAGCCTCCGAGGTAAGCCATGGCCCTCAGTTATACCGAAAAGAAACGTATCCGCAAGGACTTCGGGAAGCGTCCCCAGATCCTCGAAGTCCCGTACCTGCTGGAAACCCAGCTGACCTCCTATCGGGATTTCCTGCAGGCGGACCGAGCGTCCGACGGGCGGGATCCGATGGGCCTGCATGCGGCGTTTCAGTCGGTTTTCCCCATCGTCAGTTATTCCGGTCATGTCCAGCTCGAGTATGTGAGCTATCGCCTGGGCGAACCGATGTTCGACGTGAAGGAATGCCAGATCCGTGGCGTGACCTATGCGGCCCCGCTGCGTGTCCTCTTGCGCCTGGTGATTCACGACAAGGAGGCCCCGGCAGGCTCCACCGTGGTCAAGGAGGTCAAGGAGCAAGAGGTGTACATGGGCGAAATGCCGCTCATGACCGAGAACGGCACCTTTGTCATCAACGGTACCGAGCGCGTGATCGTGTCGCAGTTGCATCGCTCGCCGGGCGTGTTCTTCGACAGCGACAAGGGCAAGACCCAGGGCAGCGCACAGAAGCTGCTTTATAACGCCCGTATTATTCCGTACCGCGGCTCCTGGCTCGACTTCGAGTTCGATGCCAAGGACGGGGTCTTTGTGCGCATCGACCGTCGCCGCAAGCTTCCGGCGTCGATCCTGCTGCGTGCACTGGGCATGGATACCGAAGAGATCCTGACCACCTTTTTCGATTTCAATCGGCTCACCCTCGACGATGACGGTGGCGAGCTGGACCTGATCCCCGAGCGCATGCGCGGCGAGACCGCGGTCGTCGACATTACCGATGGCGAAACCGTCATTGTCGAGGCCGGGCGGCGTATTACGCCGCGCCATATCCGGGAGATCGAGAAGGCCGGCATCAACACCCTGCGGGTGCCGGACGAATACCTGCTGGGTCGTGTGCTGGCCAAGGGCGTGGTGGACGAGTCCACTGGCGAGCTGATCGCCAATGCCAATGACGCCCTGACCCAGGAGATGCTGGACAAACTGCGCGCCGAGGGCGTGAAGTCCCTGGACACCATCTACACCAATGACTACGACCACGGTCCGTACATGTCGGATACCCTGCGTCTGGACCCGACCAAGACGCAGCTGGAGGCCCAGGTCGAGATCTACCGCGTGATGCGCCCGGGCGAGCCGCCGACCAAGGACGCCGCGGAGAACCTGTTCTCCAACCTGTTCTTCTCGGAAGATCGCTACGACCTTTCCGCCGTGGGCCGGATGAAGTTCAACCGCCGCGTGGGTCGTGATACCGACGAGGGCGCAGGCGTGCTGTCGCCGGAAGACATCCTGGATGTCCTGAAGGTACTGATTGACCTGCGTAACGGCAACGGCCGTACCGATGATATTGACCATCTGGGCAACCGCCGCATCCGCAGCGTGGGCGAGATGGCCGAGAACCAGTTCCGCCTGGGTCTGGTGCGCGTCGAGCGCGCGGTCAAGGAGCGTCTCACCGTCGCCGAGAGCGAAGGCCTGATGCCGCAGGAGCTGATCAATGCCAAGCCGGTGGCCGCAGCGGTCAAGGAATTCTTCGGCTCTAGCCAGCTGTCGCAGTTCATGGACCAGAACAACCCGCTGTCCGAGGTCACGCACAAGCGGCGTATCTCGGCCCTGGGTCCGGGTGGTCTGACCCGGGAGCGTGCCGGTTTCGAGGTGCGCGACGTGCACCCGACGCATTACGGTCGCGTCTGCCCGATCGAGACCCCGGAAGGCCCGAACATCGGCCTGATCAACTCGCTGGCCGTGTATGCCCGCACCAACCGCTACGGCTTCCTGGAGACGCCGTATCGCAAGGTCGAAGAGGGCAAGGTGACCGAGGAGATCGTCTATCTCTCCGCGATCGAAGAGAGCCAGTACGTGATCGCCCAGGCGAACGCGGCGATGGACGAGGAAGGTCGCCTGAGTGATGACCTCGTATCCTGCCGTCACCAGGAGGAGTTCACGATCTCGTCGCCGGACAAGATCCAGTACATGGACGTCTCGCCGAAGCAGATCGTGTCGGTGGCCGCCGCGTTGCTGCCATTCCTGGAGCATGACGATGCCAACCGCGCGCTGATGGGCGCGAACATGCAGCGTCAGGCCGTGCCGTGCCTGCGGGCTGACAAGCCGCTGGTGGGTACCGGTATCGAGCGCGCCGTTGCGATCGACTCCGGATCCGCCATCGTCGCCAAGCGCGGCGGTGCCGTGGACTCGGTGGACGCCGGTCGTGTGGTGGTCCGCGTTAACGACGACGAAACCGTCGCTGGCGAGCCGGGCGTGGACATCTACAACCTGACCAAATATACCCGTTCCAACCAGAACACCTCCATCAACCAGCGTCCGCTGGTCGCTGTGGGCGACGAGATCGCCCGCGGTGATGCGATTGCCGACGGTTCGTCCACGGACCTGGGCGAACTGGCGCTGGGGCAGAACATGATGGTCGCGTTCATGCCCTGGAATGGCTACAACTTCGAGGATTCGATTCTGATCTCGGAGCGCGTGGTGCAGGAGGATCGTTACACCACGATCCATATCGAAGAGCTCAACTGTGTCGCCCGTGACACCAAGCTGGGCCAGGAAGAGATCACCGCGGATATCCCGAATGTCTCCGAGTCGCTGCTGAACAAGCTGGACGAGTCCGGCGTGGTCTATGTCGGCGCCGAGGTGAACCCGGGTGACATCCTGGTCGGCAAGGTCACGCCCAAGGGCGAGACCCAGCTCACTCCGGAAGAGAAGCTCCTGAGGGCGATCTTTGGCGAGAAGGCATCGGACGTGAAGGACACCTCCCTGCGTGTGCCGTCCGGCATCGAGGGGACGGTGATCGACGTGCGCGTCTTCACCCGCGACGGCGTGGAGAAAGACGCCCGCGCACGGTCGATCGAGGCCGACGACCTCGCCGCGGTGCAGAAGGACTTGAAGGACCAGCTGCGCATCTACGAGGACGACATCTTCGCCCGCGTCGAGCGGCTGCTGGTCAACAAGACCGCCGCCGGTGGCCCGGATGGCCTGGGTGATGGTTCCAAGGTGACGAAGAAGTATCTGCAGGGCCTTTCCCGCGACAAGTGGTTCGAGGTCCGCCTGCAGGACGACGCGGTCAACAGCCAGCTGGAAGACCTGGGTCGCCAGATCAAGGATCAGCACGAGGCGTTCGAGAAGAAATTCGAACACCAGAAGGCCAAGCTCGCCGCCGGCGATGATCTGCCGCCGGGCGTGCAGAAGATGGTCAAGGTCTACGTTGCCGTGAAACGCCGCCTGCAGCCGGGCGACAAGATGGCCGGTCGTCACGGGAACAAGGGCGTGATCTCGATGATCGTGCCGGAAGAGGACATGCCGTTCCTCGAGGACGGCACCCCGGTGGACGTGGTGCTGAACCCGTTGGGCGTGCCCTCGCGCATGAACGTCGGCCAGGTGCTTGAAGTGCACCTGGGCTGGGCCGCCAAGGGCCTGGGCGACAAGATCAACCGCATGCTGGAGGCGCAGGCGGAGATCGCGAAGCTGCGGGAGTTCCTCGACAGGATCTACAACAACCGCGAGCGCAAGGTGGACCTCGACTCCATGTCGGACCCCGAGATCATCACCCTGTGCCGGAACCTGCGCCGCGGCGTGCCGATGGCGACGCCGGTGTTCGACGGTGCCGAAGAGGCCGAGATCAAGGAGATGCTGCGTCTGGCCGACTTGCCGGAAACGGGGCAAGCCCAGTTGTACGACGGCCGCACCGGGGATGGATTCGATCGTCCGGTGACCGTGGGCTACATGCATATGCTGAAGCTGAACCACCTGGTGGACGACAAGATGCATGCGCGCTCCACCGGGCCGTATTCGCTGGTTACCCAGCAGCCGCTGGGCGGCAAGGCGCAGTTCGGCGGTCAGCGCTTCGGCGAAATGGAGGTCTGGGCACTGGAGGCCTACGGCGCCGCCTACACCCTGCAGGAAATGCTGACGGTGAAGGCGGACGACGTGCAGGGCCGCAACAAGATGTACAAGAACATCGTTGACGGTGAGCACCACATGGAGGCCAACGTCCCCGAGTCGTTCAACGTGCTCATGAAGGAGATCAAGGCGCTCGGCATCAATATCGAGCTCGAGCAGGACTGATCTTCTCCGATCCGATTGTGATCCGACGGGGCGCAGTGCGCCCCTCGAAACCAAGTTTGTGAGGCAAGCGAATGAAAGACCTCCTGAATCTGTTCAAGCAACAGACCCAGCCGGAAGAGTTCGATGCGATCCGCATCGGTCTTGCGTCCCCGGACCAGATCCGTTCCTGGTCCTTTGGCGAGGTGAAGAAGCCGGAAACCATCAATTACCGGACCTTCAAGCCGGAACGTGACGGCCTGTTCTGCGCGAAGATCTTCGGGCCGGTGAAGGACTATGAGTGCCTGTGCGGCAAGTACAAGCGCCTGAAGCATCGCGGCGTTGTGTGCGAGAAGTGCGGCGTCGAGGTCACCCAGACCAAGGTGCGGCGCGAGCGCATGGGCCATATCGATCTGGCCTCCCCGGTTGCCCACATCTGGTACCTGAAGAGCTTGCCGTCCCGTATTGGCCTGCTGCTCGACATGACCCTGAAGGACATCGAGAAGGTCCTGTACTTCGAGTCCTTCATCGTGACCGATCCTGGCTTCACCACGCTGGAGAAACGCCAGCTCCTGACCGACGAGGAATACCTCGAGGCGATGGAGGAGCACGGTGATGACTTCACCGCGCTGATGGGCGCGGAGGCCGTGCTGAGCCTGTTGAAGGAAATGGATCTGCCGGCCGAGGCCACGAAGCTGCGCCAGGACCTGACCGAGACCGGTTCCGAGACCAAGATCAAGCGCTTTGGCAAGCGGCTCAAGCTGGTCGAAGCCTTCCTCGATTCCGGCAACAAGCCGGAGTGGATGATCATGAAGGTCCTGCCGGTGCTGCCGCCGGACCTGCGCCCGTTGGTGCCGCTGGACGGCGGCCGGTTCGCGACCTCCGACCTGAACGATCTGTACCGTCGGGTGATCAACCGCAACAACCGTCTGCGTCGCCTGCTGGAGCTGAACGCCCCGGACATCATCGTGCGCAACGAAAAGCGCATGCTGCAGGAGTCCGTGGACGCGCTGCTGGACAACGGCCGTCGCGGCCGTGCCATCACCGGTACCAACAAGCGCCCGCTGAAGTCCCTGGCCGACATGATCAAGGGCAAGCAGGGGCGTTTCCGCCAGAACCTGCTGGGCAAGCGTGTCGACTACTCCGGTCGTTCCGTGATCGTGGTTGGACCGACCCTGCGTCTGCACCAGTGCGGCCTTCCCAAGCGCATGGCGCTGGAGCTGTTCAAGCCGTTCATCTTCGGCAAGCTGCAGCGCCGTGGTCTCGCGACCACCATCAAGGCCGCCAAGAAGGCGGTGGAGAAGGAAGGTCCCGAGGTCTGGGATATCCTGGAAGAGGTGATCCGCGAGCACCCGGTCATGCTGAACCGCGCACCGACCCTGCATCGCCTGGGTATCCAGGCGTTCGAGCCGGTATTGATCGAAGGTAAGGCTATCCAGCTGCACCCGCTGGTCTGCGCCGCGTTCAACGCGGACTTTGACGGTGACCAGATGGCCGTGCACGTGCCGCTGTCGCTGGAGGCCCAGCTTGAGGCGCGCACGCTGATGCTGTCCTCCAACAACGTGCTGTCCCCGGCCAACGGCGAGCCGATCATCGTGCCGTCGCAGGACATCGTCCTCGGTTTGTACTACCTGTCGCGCGAGAAGGTGAACGCGAAGGGCGAGGGCATGACCTTCGCCGACGTGGACGAAGTCCACCGCGCCTACGAGCACAAGCTGGTGGATCTGCACGCGCGCGTTACCGTGCGTATTGGCGACACCATGGCCGAGGTCGGCGAGGGCGAGAGCCTGCCGTACCTGCGCCTGGAGACCACCGTGGGTCGCGCGATCCTGTCGCGCATCATGCCCAAGGGCCTGCCGTTCGAGCTGATCGACCGCGAGCTGAACAAGAAGGCGATCTCCGGGCTCATCAACCAGTGCTATCGCCGCCTGGGTCTGAAGGACACGGTGGTGTTCGCGGACCAGCTGATGTATGCGGGCTTCTACTACTCCACCCGAGCCGGCGTGTCGTTCTGCGCCGACGACATGGTGATTCCGGACGAGAAGCAGCCAATCCTGCAGGGCGCCGAAGAGCAGGTGAAGGAGATCGAAAACCAGTACGCCTCGGGTCTCGTGACCAAGGGCGAGCGCTACAACAAGGTTGTGGATATCTGGTCGCACTGTAATGACCAGGTCGCCAAGGCCATGATGGAGCGCCTCGGCAAGGAGAAGGTCGTCAACAAGGACGGCGAGACAGTCGAGCAGAACTCGTTCAACTCGATCTTCATGATGGCCGACTCTGGTGCGCGTGGCTCTGCCGCGCAGATTCGCCAGCTGGCCGGCATGCGTGGCCTGATGGCCAAGCCGGACGGCTCGATCATCGAGACGCCGATCACCGCGAACTTCCGCGAGGGTCTGAACGTACTGCAGTACTTTATCTCGACCCACGGTGCGCGTAAGGGCCTGGCCGATACCGCGCTCAAGACCGCGAACTCGGGCTACCTGACCCGCCGCCTGGTGGACGTCTCCCAGGATGTGGTGGTGACCCAGCCCGATTGCGGGACCCAGCAGGGCCTGCAGATGAAGCCGATCATCGAGGGTGGCGACGTGGTCGAGCCGTTGCGCGACCGCGTGCTCGGCCGGACCACAGCGGTGGATGTGCTGCGCCCGGGGACCGATGAGGTATTGATCCCGGCCGGCACACTGCTGGACGAGGCCATGGTGGACTCCCTGGACGCCGCTTCGGTGGACGAAGTGATGGTGCGTTCCGCGATTACCTGCGAGACCCGCCAGGGTATCTGTGCCAAGTGCTACGGTCGCGACCTGGCGCGTGGTCACGAGGTCAACGCCGGCGAGGCCGTGGGCGTCATCGCCGCGCAGTCGATCGGCGAGCCGGGCACCCAGCTGACGATGCGTACCTTCCACATCGGCGGGGCCGCGAGCCGTGCCGTGACCGTCAGTGCGATCCAGGTGAAGAGTTCCGGCGCCGTCCGTCTGCACAACCTGAAGACGGTGACCAACAAGGCCGGCAATCTGGTCGCGGTCTCGCGCTCCGGCGAGCTGGGCGTGATCGACGACCAGGGTCGCGAGCGGGAACGCTACAAGATTCCCTACGGCGCGCTCATCACGGTCCACGACAGCGATGCCGTCGAGGCTGGTCAGGAAGTCGCGACCTGGGATCCGCATACCCATCCGATCGTCACCGAGGTGGCCGGTAACCTGCGTCTGGCGGACTTCGTCGAGAACGTGACGGTCACCAAGGAGACCGATGAGTTCACCGGCCTGTCGTCCAACGTGGTCCTGGATCCGAAGAGCCGCTCGACTGCGGGCAAGGATCTGCGCCCAACGGTCAAGCTGCTGGACGATGACGGCAACGAGGTGTACATCCCGGGGACCGACATGCCCGCGCAGTACATGCTGCCGGCCAATGCGATCTTCAACCTGGAGGACAACGCCCGGGTCGAGGTGGGTGATGTCATTGCCCGCCTGCCGCAGGAATCCTCCAAGACGCGTGACATCACGGGTGGTCTGCCGCGTGTGGCCGACTTGTTCGAGGCGCGGCGTCCCAAGGAGCCGGCGGTGCTGGCGGAGATCTCGGGCACCGTGTCCTTCGGCAAGGAGACCAAGGGCAAGCAGCGTCTGGTGATCACCCCGGACAGGGGTGACCCGGTCGAGATGATGATTCACAAGCTGCGTACGGTGAACGTGTTCGAGGGTGAGCGCGTCGAGCGTGGCGAGGTCGTGGTCGACGGTGAGCTGGATCCGCATGACATCATCCGTCTGCGCGGTGTCACCACCCTGGCCGAATACCAGGTCCAGGAGATCCAGGACGTTTACCGTCTGCAGGGTGTGAAGATCAACGACAAGCACATCGAGGTGATCGTCCGCCAGATGATGCGCAAGGTGAACATCGAGGACGCCGGTGATACCAAGTTCCTCGCCGGGGACCAGGTGGATCGCATTCGCGTCCTCGAGGAGAACGAGCAGCTGGGTGCCGACAAGCGCCCGGCAACCTACGAGCGCGTGCTCCTGGGTATCACCAAGGCCTCGCTGGTGACCGAGTCGTTCATCTCTGCGGCCTCCTTCCAGGAGACTACCCGCGTGCTGACCGAGGCCTCGACCCGCGGTGCGCGTGACGACCTGCGCGGCTTGAAGGAAAACGTGATCGTCGGACGCCTGATCCCCGCCGGGACGGGCCTCGCCTATCACAAGGAACGTCGCCGCAAGCGCGCACTGGAAATGCCCGAGTTCGAGACGGTCGAGGAGGCGCCGGCGGTTATCGCCGACTCCGAACCGGCCACTACTGACCCGGGTACCACGGAAGACGGGTCCAAGTGACCCGTCCCACCTTGACACTCACTGGAGCGGCGATTAGACTTCCGCTCCCTCGACAGGCCGGTCTCGGCGCCGGCCTGTCGTTATTTTTAGGCTAGGAGAAAGGGTTTCATGGCCACGATCAACCAGTTGGTACGCAAGCCCCGCAAGCGCCCCGTCGAAAAGAGCGACGTGCCGGCGCTGCAGGGTTCCCCGCAGAAGCGCGGGGTCTGCACCCGTGTCTACACGACCACCCCGAAGAAGCCGAACTCCGCGCTGCGCAAGGTTGCGCGCGTGCGGCTGACCAACGGCTACGAAGTGAGTAGCTACATCGGCGGGGAAGGCCACAACCTGCAGGAGCACTCGGTGGTCCTGATTCGTGGCGGTCGTGTAAAGGATCTCCCGGGTGTGCGCTACCACACGGTGCGCGGCAGCCTGGATACCCAGGGCGTGCAAAAGCGCATGCAGGGCCGGTCCAAATACGGCACCAAGCGTCCCAAATCCTAACCCTGATCCAGTCCGGGAACTGAAACATGTCTAGAAGAGCAGCAGCCCCCAAGCGTCACATCCTCCCCGACCCGAAGTTCGGAAGCGAGCGCCTGGCCAAGTTCATCAACACGGTCATGCGAGACGGCAAGAAGTCCGTCGCCGAGCAGGTCGTGTATGGCGCCCTGGACCAGATCGAGTCCAAGCAGGGCGACGGGATGGGTGCGCTGGAGCGCGCCCTGGACAACATTCGTCCGCGCGTCGAGGTGAAGTCCCGCCGCGTCGGCGGTGCGACCTACCAGGTTCCGGTGGAAGTGCGCTCGGTCCGGCAGGATGCGCTGGCCATGCGCTGGGTGGTCGAGGCCGCCCGCAAGCGGGGCGAACGCACCATGGCCCTGAAGCTGGCCGGCGAACTGATGGACGCCTCGGACAGCAAGGGCTCGGCCGTCAAGAAGCGCGAAGACACTCACCGCATGGCGGAAGCGAACAAAGCGTTCGCCCACTTCCGCTGGTAAACCAGATTTAGAGAGGCTCACCGTGGCACGCAAGACACCACTGAAGCGCTACCGGAATATCGGGATCAGCGCGCATATCGACGCCGGCAAGACGACGACGACCGAGCGCATCCTGTTTTATACCGGTCTGTCGCACAAGATCGGCGAGGTGCATGACGGCGCCGCCACGATGGACTGGATGGAGCAGGAGCAGGAGCGCGGGATCACCATCACATCCGCGGCGACCACCAGCTTCTGGTCCGGCATGGCCAAGCAGTTCGACGAGCATCGGGTGAATATCATCGATACTCCCGGGCACGTGGACTTCACCATCGAGGTCGAGCGTTCCATGCGCGTGCTCGACGGTGCGGTGATGGTGTACTGCGCAGTGGGCGGTGTGCAGCCGCAGTCCGAGACGGTCTGGCGGCAGGCCACCAAATACGCCGTGCCGCGTCTCGCGTTTGTCAACAAGATGGACCGCGCCGGTGCCGACTTCCTGCGCGTCTACGAGCAGATGAAGGAGCGGCTGCAGGCCAACCCGGTGCCGATCCAGCTGCCGATTGGTGCCGAGGACCAGTTCAAGGGTGTGATCGACCTGGTCAAGATGCAGGCGATCTACTGGGACGAAGAGAACTTCGGTATCAGCTTTGAGTACAAGGACATCCCCGATGACCTGAGGGCCGAAGCCGACACGTGGCGCGAGAATATGCTCGAGGCCGCCGCCGAGGCGAACGAAGAGCTGATGGACAAGTACCTCAACGAGGGCGACCTCAGCGAGGAAGAAGTCAAGTCGGCCCTGCGTCAGCGGACCCTCGCGCTCGAGATTGTCCCGATGCTGTGTGGCTCGGCGTTCAAGAACAAGGGTGTCCAGGCAATGCTGGACGCGGTCGTCGAATACCTGCCCTCTCCGGAGGAGGTCAAGGCGATCAAGGGCGTGAAAGCAGGCACCGACGAGTCGGTCGCCAAGCACGCTTCGGACGACGAGCCGTTTGCGGCGCTGGCGTTCAAGATCATGACCGACCCCTACGTGGGTTCGCTGACCTTCGTGCGCGTCTATTCGGGCGTGCTGGCGGCGGGTGACTCGGTGCTGAATACGCAAAACAACCGCCGCGAGCGGATTGGGCGTATCCTGCAGATGCACTCCAACTCCCGTGAGGAGATCAAGGAGCTGCGTGCAGGCGACATCGGCGCGGTGGTCGGGCTGAAGGATCTGTACACGGGTACTACGCTGTGTGACCCGAATGACCCGGTCGAGCTCGAACGCATGGAATTCCCGGAGCCGGTGATCTCTATCGCGGTCGAACCGAAGACCAAGACCGACCAGGAAAAGATGGGCATTGCGCTGAACAAGCTGGCGCAGGAGGATCCGTCTTTCAAGGTCCATACCGACGAAGAGTCTGGTCAGACCATCATCTCGGGCATGGGCGAGCTCCATCTCGAAGTGCTGGTTGACCGCATGAAGCGCGAGTTCAAGGTCGAAGCCAACGTCGGCCAGCCGCAGGTTGCCTACCGCGAGACCATCCGCAAGACGGTCGAGCAGGAAGGGAAGTTTGTGCGGCAGTCGGGCGGTCGCGGGCAGTACGGTCACGTGTGGCTGCGTCTCGAGCCGCTGGAACCCGGTAGCGGGTATCACTTCGAGAACGCCGTCGTGGGCGGCGTGGTGCCCAAGGACTACATCCCGGCGGTCAACAAGGGCGTCGCGGAACAGATGTCCAATGGCGTGCTCGCGGGCTATCCGGTCGAAGACGTGAAGGTGACGTTGTTTGACGGCTCCTACCACGACGTTGACTCCAACGAGATGGCGTTCAAGGTTGCCGGGTCCATGGCCTTCAAGGAAGGTGCGCTGAAGGCTGGCGCCGTGCTCCTCGAGCCCATGATGAAGGTCGAAGTCGAGACACCCGAAGAGTACATGGGCGACGTGATGGGCGATCTCAATCGCCGTCGTGGGCTGGTGAAGGGCATGGAAGACATCGCCGGGCAGAAGTTGCTGCGGGCCGAGGTTCCGCTGTCCGAGATGTTCGGCTACTCGACCCAGTTGCGCTCGATGAGTCAGGGTCGCGCGACCTACTCGATGGAATTCGAGAAGTACGCCGAGGCCCCCGCGCAGATCGCCGAGGCGGTTGCCGCCAAGGCGTCCTGATCCCGAATTCGCGTTATTTGAAAGAACTGTAAAGAGGTTTGAGCTGTGTCCAAGGAAAAGTTCGAGCGTAAGAAGCCGCATGTGAATGTGGGTACGATTGGTCATGTGGACCATGGGAAAACGACGCTGACGGCGGCGATG
>NZ_KB898883.1 GCF_000377905.1 Thioalkalivibrio sp. ALMg11 | reverse complement strand
GCGTGCGAACAAGGCGCGGTGACTGCCGTGCAGTCATTCTGCACAAGGGAGCCGCAACGCCGTGCGCACGCCAAAGCGGCCGAGCCCCGTCGTTCAATAGCTTGTGGGGTTGGCACCCCAGGTTCCCCGATCCTGCGTTGCGCCGCTTGCGGGTAGAATCACTACCCGCTGCACGACGCGCCTGGTCTCGGAAAACCTGGGGTGCCAACGCGAGCGTGTACATTAATCAGTGTTTCCCTTGATCAAAAACGGATGGGCGGCCACGACTGCGTGCGGCAGGCCGGCTCGGGAGGAACATACGCACCATGGATTCGATTGATGCGCCATTTGGAGAAGTCGTGGAGTTGCGCCAGATCCTGCACGACTCGGGGGTCCCGCTGCTGCGGGTCATTATCCGCGATGGCGGGCGTTATACCAAGATCGAACTGGACCCGGCGACGGCTCACCGCTGGGGCCGTGTGATGACGCGCTGGGCGGAAACCGCCGCCGAGGGCGATGCGGCGCCGGAGGAAGGTGGGCAGCCGGATCCGGTCTGAGCGCACGTCCATGGGAAGACACCGGTGAATGCATTCATTCGTCAGTGTCTCCCTCACTATATGCGGACACAAAAAAGCCCGGCACCGCGCTTGAGCGGGCCGGGCTTTTTTTCGCCTGTTCTCAGGCAATCGTGCCATGAGGCGCGATTACTTGATCTTGGCTTCCTTGTACATCACGTGCTTGCGGACGACGGGATCAAACTTCTTGATCTCCATCTTCTCGGGCATGTTCCGCTTGTTCTTGGACGTGGTGTAGAAGTGACCGGTGCCTGCGGAGGACACCAGGCGGATCTTGTCGCGTGCGGACTTGGCAGCCATCGTGAAGCCTCCTTAGACCTTTTCACCGCGGGCACGGCAGTCCGCCAGGACCGCGTCGATGCCGCGCTTGTCGATAATCCGCATGCCCTTGCAGCTAAGGCGCAGGCGTACGAAGCGGTTCTCGCTTTCCACCCAGAAACGGTGGAAATGCAGATTGGGCAGGAAGCGCCGCCGCGTCTTGCGGTGAGCGTGAGAAACGTTGTTACCGGTCGCCGGGCGTTTGCCGGTCACCTGACATACTCGGGCCATCGGGGGACTCCGGAATTTGGGTCTACCAGAAAGACGGCGGACTATAGCGTAGCCCCGGGTCGGGCGCAAGGGAGGCGCTGATCAATTCGGGAGCATCCGCGGCGGCCTTGGGGCACGACGCCGTGCCCCAAGGCCGATCGGCTCGAGCGCCACCGAGCCGATCTATCGATTATCGGCTGTTCGCTCGCTTGGGGGCCGCGCGCTCATCGGCCTCCGGGCACAGGCCGGGAACGAGGCCCCGATCGTGGGCCCAGGCGATGACCGCCTCCAGCGGCATCGGGCGGGCGATGCCGTAGCCCTGGGCCGCGTTGCATCCGTAGTCGCGCAGCCGTGCGAGGGTGGCCGCGTCCTCGGCCCCCTCGGCGACCACCTTGAGGCCCAGATCCCGGGCCAGGCTGATGCTGGCGCGGGTGATCTGCTCGTCGATCGGGTGTTCCAGCATCTGCCGCACGAAGGCCTGATCGATCTTGAGGGTCGTCACCGGCATGCGTTTGAGGTAGGCCAGCGACGAGTAGCCAGTGCCGAAGTCGTCGATGGCGAGTTCCAGTCCGGCCTCGGTCAGGCGACGCAGGGCGCGAATCACCTCGTCGGGGTCCGCCATCAGGGCGGTCTCGGTGAACTCAAGTTCCACGGCGCAGGGTGGGAGGCCCGAGGCGCGGACCTTCTCCAGCAGGCGGTCGGCGAATCCGGAGTCGAGGAAGTTGCGCGCCGAGATGTTCACGCTGACCGGCATTTCCAGGCCTTCGGCACGCAGGCGGGCGATGTCGGCCAGTGCGAGATCGAGCACCCGGTCGGTGAGGCTGTGGATCAGGCCGGTGCGCTCGGCCGGCGGGATGAACTGGTCGGGGGCGATGCGTCCACGAATGGGGTGGTCCCAGCGCAGTAGGGCCTCCAGGCCCATCACCTGGTCGCTCGCAAGCTCGATCTTCGGCTGGTAGTGCAGGCTGAGCTGGCCGTTGTCCAGCGCGCTTTGCAGCTCGCCCAGGAGTTCCACGGTGTGCAGGCTGTGTTCGTTGCTGCGGCGGTTGTAACTGCAGTAACGGCGCCCCGAGTAACTGGCCTCGTGCATCGCCATCCAGGCCTTGGTCAACAGCCGGGTGGGGTCGTCCTGCTCATGAAAGGGAAAGGACGAGACGCCCGCGTGGGCCCCGAGATAGACTGGGATCTCGAAGACCTCGAAAGGCGTTTGCAGGCATTCGATCGCGGCGCGTGTGACGGCGAGTGTCTCCTTGCGGCTGCGGTGCGGCAGGATCAGGGCGAAGTGATCGTCGTGGATGTGGAACACGGTGGCCCCGACGGGCTCGGCCACCGCCTTCAGGCGTTCGGCAATCGCTCGCAGCAGTGGGCGCTCGGCGGCAAAGCCCAGGGCGCCGATGCTGTCCGGGTAGTTGTCCATCTGCAGGCTGATGACGAACACGCGGGTGGCGGTGGCGTGCGGGGCGTCGGCCTGGAGCATCAGTTGCCGGGCGTATTGCTCCAGTGACTCGCGATTCGGCAGGCCGGTAACGGGATTGTTGTAGGCCTGTTCCAAAAGCCGTTCCGAGTGGCGGCGCAGGTTGTCGAACAGCCAGCCGGAGAACCCCCCGAGGACTATGTAAATGCCCGTGCGCGTGAGCCAGTTCAGTGCGGGTTGAGCCGCCCCGGTGGCGGTATCCAGAGGCATGAACGGACCCAGGAGCAGCCCCGCCAGTAACCCGAAGGCCAGGCCGCCCCACAGCCCGAACAGGGCGGCCCCCAGCAGCACCGGGATGAGGATAAAGTTGAGATAGGCAGTTGAGGTGCCGCCGGTCTCATATACGATCAGCGCTACCAGCGCCATCAGGATCGGAACGGCAGAGGCCCCGGCGAGTCGCCAGCCTCCGCGAATCCCCTGTGAGCTTGCACGTGACCAGGTGTCAAACGGGGTCGGCGCCATTCCGGTTCCTTCGGTTTGTGCCATTGGGATGCCGCCAAGGTCATAGACGTTGCGGGCGGGTTTGTGTGTGCGGTCCGGAATCGCCGCGTTGGGAGAAGTGGTCGCTGTTGCCGGTCGCGGGGGCTTGGTAGCATTCCTCGATCAGGGGTTCCCCTGATTGTCTGGAACCTTCTACTTGGCGGAGCGGCATGGCCGATCGGCGTTTGCAGGTCTTTCTGACGGTGGCACGGTTGTTGTCCTTCACCCGCGCCGCCGAGGTGCTGCACATGACGCAGCCCGCGGTTACCTTTCAGGTGCGCCAGCTGGAGGAACAGCTGGATACCCGACTGTTCGACCGCAACCACAATCGAGTCACCCTGACCGATGCCGGGCGGCTGGTACAACGATATGCCGAACGCATCTTTGACACCTATGGCGAGATGGAGGCCGCGTTGCGCGAGCTGAAGGGCGCGGACGGCGGGGCGCTGGTGATCGGCGCCAGCACCACGGTGGCGGAATACATGCTGCCGGCCCTGCTGGGTGCGTTCCGCCGCGAGCATCCGGATATCGGCATTCGCCTGCGGGTGGGCAATACCGAGAATGTTGTGGTGATGGTCGAGGAGGGCAGTGTGGATCTCGGCATCGTCGAGGCCCCGGTGACCCACCGCAGCCTGCAGGTCCAGCCCTGTCTGGTGGACCAGCTGCGGCTGATCGTGCCGCCGGAGCATGAACTGGCCCGGCGCGACACGGTGACCGTCGACGATTTCATCGAGCGCCCATTCATATGCCGCGAGGAGGGTTCCGGGACCCGCGAGGTCATCATGGAGTACCTTGGGCGCGCCGGATACGACCGCAGCAGTCTGCGCGGCTGCATGGAACTCGGCAGCCCGGAGGCGATCAAGGGCGCGGTGGTGGCCGGCATGGGGGTCTCGGTGCTGTCCGAGGCGGTGGTGGCCAAGGAACTGGCCCTCGGCGAACTGGTGGCGCTGCCACTGTCGCCGCCGCTGGAACGGCCGATCTCGCTGGTGCATGCGCGGCAGAAGTTTCGCGTGCCCACGCTGGAGGTGCTGATGCAGTTCCTGCGCGGGTACTGCACCGGTCAGCGTCCGCTCGCCCCCGCATCAGAACTCAAACAGGATTGACGCGACATGAAGAACTACTGCGTGGTGCAGCATACGTATTCCGAGTTTCTCGGCCTGATCGAGTCGCAGCTGGAAAAGCGTGACATCGGCTTCTCCTACTATCGCCCGTTCGTGGGGCAGGACCTGCCGGGCTCCGCGGCCCAGTTCGACGGGCTGTGGCTGCTGGGCGGCGCCTGGCCGACCGCGGATCACGAGGAGAACCCGCAGGTCCCGGACGAGCTGTCGCTGATCGACATCTTCCGCCGCTCGAAGCGTCCGGTGGTGGGCGTCGGCATGGGCGGGCTGCTGGTGGCCGAACAGGCCGGCGGCACCGCCCACGAGGACCCGATGTACCGCGCCCGCTTCGTGACCGCGCACAAGACCGCAGCCGGGGAGGGCGACGCACTGGCCGAGGCCCTGGATGGTCGGCGGGTACTGCAGCTGGTCAACGGCCGGGTCGACCTGCCGGATGACGTGCAGCCGATCCTGGTGGACGACGACGGCGACTGGCTGGCGATCCGGCCGGACGAGCTGACCTATGGCATGCTGTTCCGACCCGAGGTGAAGCCCGGGATGCTCGAGGACATCATCATGGAGGCGCGGCACAATCCGCCGCCGAACATGGGCGAGCTCCTGGGCGAGGCGCGCATGGAATGGGGCGAGATGCAGAAGGTGACCGAGGACGTGCTGGTGGCCCTGGTGAAGACGCTGGGCCTGATGCAGGAACGCCGCAAGATGCCGGTGTTCAGCCTGAAGATCGAGGACGAGGGATGATTCCACCCCTGGGCATGGGCAACGAGGGTGGCCCGTCCGGGGGCGATCTCGGGTCGGTGCTCGGCGGTGCGCGCAAGAAAGGCCGGGAAGACCCGGCCAAGGCGATCGCCGAGATCGCCGCGCGGCTGTCGCCCGAGGATCAGGCCAGCCTGCTGAAATTCGCCCGCTTTCTGGAGCAGGAGTCTCCGGCCCCCGCGCCGGAACCGGTCCCCGAGCCGGAGCCGATCCCGCGTCCGGAGAGCGAGTCGGTGATCAAGGCGATGCGCCGGCTCTCCGCGACCTATCACATGCTGGATCGCTCCAAACTGCTGAACGAGACCTCGGCCCTGATGGGCCAGCACGTGATGCAGGGGCGCCCGGCGGTGGAGGTGATCGACGAGCTGGAGGGGGTCTTCCGGACTCACTACGAGAAGGCCGTCGCCCAGGATCCGACCCGCCAGGCGAATCCCGATAACGGAGGGGAGTCGGGGGAACCCTCGCGATGATCGATATCCTGCGCCAGTGGTACCAACGTCATTTCACCGACCCGCAGGTGGTGATCCTGGCGTTTCTGCTGCTTGCGGGATTCCTGATCATCATCTTTGCCGGGCGCATCCTGGCGCCGCTGCTGGCCTCGCTGATCATTGCCTACCTGCTGGAGGGGGCGGTGCGAAAGCTGGTCTTTTTGCACATACCACGCATCCTCGCGGTCACCATTGTGCTGCTGGCCTTCCTGGCGCTGACGGTGGCGGCGCTATTTAGCGTGGTGCCGCTGATGTCGGCCCAGGTGACCCAGCTGGTGCGCGAGCTGCCGGGGATGATCTCCGAGGGCCAGAACCTGCTGTTGCAGCTGCCCGAGCGCTACCCGCAACTGATCAGTGACGATCAGGTGTTCGAGCTGATGGGCGCCATCCGCGCCGAGGCGACCCTGCTGGGGCAGCGCGTGGTGTCGTTCTCGCTGTCCTCGGCGCGGCATCTGGTGGACGTGGTGATCTATCTGATCGTGGTCCCGCTGATGGTGTTCTTCATGCTGAAGGACCGCGACCTGATCCTGAACTGGATCCGTGGCTTCATGCCGCAGGACACCCACCTGGCCAGCGAGGTCTGGCGCGAGGTCAACCTGAAGATCGCCAGCTACGTGCGCGGCAAATTCATCGAGATCGTGATCGTCTGGGCGGTCACCTTCCTTACCTTCAACTGGTTCGGTCTGGAATACGCCGTACTGCTGTCGTTTATGGTCGGCATCTCGGTCATCGTCCCGTACATCGGGGCGGCCGTGGTGACGATCCCGGTGGCCGCGGTCGCATACTTCCAGTTCGGCTTGAGCTCCGAATTCGCCTGGGTACTGATTGCCTACGGGGTGATCCAGTTCTTCGACGGCAACGTGCTGGTGCCGCTCCTGTTCTCCGAGGTTGTCAACCTGCACCCGGTCGCCATCATTGCCGCGGTGTTCGTGTTCGGCGGCATCTGGGGGCTTTGGGGGGTATTCTTTGCCATCCCGCTGGCGACGCTGGTGCATGCGGTGATCAAGTCCTGGCCGCGCGTCCAGCGGCCCCCGCCGGAGACACCTCCGGGGGCCGAGACGAATACGGCCGAAGCCGTCACGAAGTAGCCCGACATTCCGGGCTGCGAATCCCCGTGTATGCGGGTTCGCGGCCTGCCCGCATCACTAATGACCCATTCCACCGATAACAAGAAGAACGCATGACCGGTACCGAGATCCTGATGAACGTGACGCCCCAGGAGAGCCGTGTGGCCCTGGTGGAAAATGGTGTCCTGACCGAGCTGCACCTGGAGCGCGCCCGCCGCCGCGGGATCGTGGGGAACATTTACAAGGGCCGGGTGGTGCGGGTGCTGCCAGGTATGGATGCGGCCTTCGTCGACATCGGGCTGGAGCGCACGGCCTTTCTGCATGCCTCCGACGTGGCTTCGGTGGAGCGCGAGGAGCTCAATGGCAACGGCCTGTCCGCCGGAGACGCCGCTGCGGCGCCCGTGGCCAGCGGCAATGGCACCGGCACGCCGGCGCCGGTGGTGCGCGAGGGCATCCGCGAGCTGCTGCGCGAGGGGCAGGAGGTCCTGGTGCAGGCAGTCAAGGACCCGCTGGGCTCCAAGGGCGCGCGGCTTACCACCTACATCACCCTGCCGTCGCGCAATCTGGTGCTGATGCCGAACCAGTCCAATGTCGGTGTGAGTACGCGCATCGAGGACGAGGGCGTGCGCGCACGGCTGCGCGCGTCCATCGAGCAGTTGCGTGACGAGTTGGCGCCGCAACATGGCTTTATCGTGCGCACCGCCGCGGAGCTGGCCGACCACGAGGCCATGTATAACGACACGGCGTTCCTGAAGAAGGTCTGGGATACCCTGCAGGAGCAGGCTGTCGGGGCCCCGCCGGGGACCGAGGTCTACGCCGATTTGCCGCTGGTGGAGCGCATCCTGCGCGACATGGTTTCGGGGGATATCGAGCGTATCCGCATCGATTCGCGCGAGACCTATCAGAAGGTCTGCGGCTTCGTCGAGCGCTATCTGCCGGAGCTGATCGGCCGGATCGAGCACTATCCGGGCGAGCGGCCGATCTTTGATCTGTTCAACGTCGAGGAAGAGATCCACCGCGCTCTGGAGCGCAAGGTGGAGCTGAAATCCGGCGGCTACCTGATCTTCGACCAGACCGAGGCGATGACCACGGTGGACATCAACACCGGCGGTTTCGTCGGCCATCGCAAGCTCGAAGAGACCATTTTCAAGACCAATCTGGAGGCCGCGCAGGCGATCGGTCGCCAGCTGCGCCTGCGCAATCTCGGCGGGATCATCATTATTGATTTCATCGACATGCAGGACGACGAGCACAAGCGCCAGGTGATCCGCGCGCTGGAAAAGGCCCTGGAACGCGATCACGTGAAGACCCAGACCTGCGACGTGTCGCCGCTGGGCCTGGTGGAGATGACCCGCAAGCGCACCCGCGAGAGCCTGGAGCACCAGATGTGCGAGCCCTGCCAGATCTGTAGCGGGCGTGGCTATCTGAAGTCGGCCGAGACGGTGTGCTACGAGCTGTTCCGCGAGATCCTGCGCGAGGTGCGCCAGTACGACGCGCGCGAGCTGCGCGTGCTGGCCTCGCAGAACGTGATCGACCTGCTGCTGGACGAGGAATCCGCCAGCCTGGCCGAGCTGCAGAGCTTTGTCGGCATCCCGATCCGCTTCCAGGTGGAGACGCTGTACACCCAGGAACAGTTCGACGTGGTCTTCGTCTGATCTACAAGTAATAAGTAGACAGGCACCCGGTCCCCGTCTCCGTCAGGGAGGAAGAGGCGCGAAGATGAATCGCCAGTGCGGACCCAGCATGGCTACGGGTCCCGGTTGGCCGGGCAGGCCGGATTGCGACTTGCCGGTGGAGAAATGAGACGCCTGTCACAAAGCCTGTGGGTGACGCTGGGCGTCTTCCTGGCGCTGTTGCTCGCCCTGGTCATCGTGATCGTGGTGCTGCGCCTGGCGCTTCCGCACTGGGATGGCCTGCACGCCTGGGTGGAGGATACCGCCAGCGAGCAGCTCGAGCGCGAGGTCACGGCCGCGGGTATCGAGCTCGGTTGGGCCGGCTGGTCACCGGCGCTGGTGGCGCGCGATGTCCGCGTGGCGATGCCGGAAGGTGAACCGGTCGCCATCGACCACCTCGGGGTCGCGCTGAGTGCCGGGGCCAGCCTGCGCAGTCGCCATCCATCCTTCGCAGTACGTGTTCGGGGCGTCGAGCTGCGCCTGGTGCGTCACGCCGACGGACGTTTTTCCCTGCATGGTCGCGAACTTGGCATGGGCGAGGGCCGCTTGCTCACGCTCCCCGTGGAACAGTGGCCGGATGTCGAGGCCGAGGCAATCCGGTTGGTCTGGGATGATCGCAGCGCCGGCCTGGAGTCCGATGCGTGGCTGGACCGCGCAGCCCTGCGCACGGCGCATGACGGGTCGCTGCGGATGTACCTCGAAGGGGTGCTGGATGGCGAGGCCGCGGGCGGGCACTTCGAATTGGGGCTGAAGGCCCCCGCGGCGGATTTGCGTGATGCGCGCTTCTTCCTGCGGGCCGATGCGGTCGACCTGACCACCTGGCAGCCGTGGCTGGCCTACCTCGGCTGGCCCGCGCCCGAGGGCACGGCGGCACTGCGTCTGTGGGGCGGGCTCGACGACGGGCGCATGGCCTGGCTGCGCGGGGAGCATGAAACCACCCTCAACCTGGCCGGAGAACCGGTCGGCCCGGCCATTGGCCATCGCTTTGACTGGCGGGTGCAGGAGGATCGCCACCGCTCGTCCTGGAGCGGGACCCAGCCCGGGTCCGGCGATCTGCGACTCGCCTACCGCCTGGAGGGCAAGCCGGAAGGGCTGGTCGTGGACGCGGTGGAAATGGCCGCGCGCGATCTCGAAGTGGAACCTTACGCGCCGCTGCTCACGCTTCTGCAGGAGGCCGCGCCCGAGCTGGCAGAGCGCATTGCCGACCTGCATCCACGTGGCAACCTGGACTTCGCCCGGCTTGAGGCTCGCCGCGAGGACGGCCGTCTGCAGCCCGTATGGGCGGAGGCCGATGTGCGTGACCTCGGTTGGCGCGCGGCCGATCACGGGCTCGGCGTGCAGGGCGCCGCGGGATACCTGCAATGGCGCCGCGGCGGAGTAGAGCTGCTGCTCGACAGCCGCAACATGCAGATCGACCTGCCGCGTGTGCTGGCCGACCCGGTGGTGCTGGACGCCGCGCGCGGCCGGCTGCGCGCCGAGCGCGATGACGCCGGGCACTGGCGCCTGGCTGGCGAAGGCCTGAATGTCGCCAATGCCCACGCCGCGGTTCGTGGCCGGCTGCGTATGCTGCTGGACGGCCACGAGGCCGGCCCCCGGGTCGATATTGCGATGGATATCCTGCGCGCCGACGGTGACTACACCGCGCGCTACCTGCCGCTTTATCACCTGCCGGATAACACCTACCAGTGGCTGGTCGACAGTATCGTCACGGGGAGTTCCTCCGGCGGCGGCATGGCCTATCGCGGGCGTGGGAAAGACTTCCCGTTCGCCGGCGACGAGGGCGTGTTCGATCTCTGGGCAGATGGTGACTCCGGCATCCTCGACTATCAGGAGGGCTGGCCGCGGGCCGAGAACCTCAGTGGCCGGCTCCTGTTCCACAATGCGAGCTTCCGCGCCGAGGGTGCGCGCGGCCGTATTCTGGACACCGATGTGCGCGACACCCGGATCGGGATCGAGGACATGAAGCATGCGGTCCTTGAACTGGAAGGCACGGCCGAGGGCGATGCGGCGGATCTTCTGGCCTACCTGCGCCAGGCCGAGTTGCTGGAGGAGGCGGCCGAACTCCGTGATCAGGCGCGGCTGGACGGGCCGACCCGGCTGGATCTGTCCCTGACCCTCCCGCTGCAGGAGGGCCGAATGGCTGAGACCCGCGTCGCCGGCGATCTGGACCTGCGGGGTATCCGCGCCGAGGTCTCAGGCTGGCCGACCGTTCTCGAGGCCGTGGAGGGACGGGTCCGCTTCGATACTGCGGATCGCGTGACGGCCGACGGGGTTACCGCGCGGGTTCACGGCGAGACCGTGACCCTGGGGGCGGATTGGCCGCTGGATGGCGAGACGGCGCGGCTCACGGCGCGCGGTCCGCAGCCCCTGGCCCCGTGGCTGGAGGACTTCCCGGAGCTTGCGCCCTATCTCGACGGCTCGGCGCACTGGGATGCCCAGCTGCGCCTCGGCCCGGCGGTGGACGGGGTTCGTCTGGAGTTGCGCTCGGACCTGGTCGGGGTCGCGATCGACTGGCCGGAGCCGATCGGCAAGTCGGCGGACGAGGCCCGCGAGCTGGAGCTGGCGCTGCCGTTGGGGCATGACGGCGCCGGTATCGGCCACCTGACGCTGGGGCAGGTCCTGCGTGCGCACTTGCGCCTGTCACCGGCGGCCGCGCCGGAGGATCCGGCCGCACGGGGTGCCGAGCCGCGTACGGCTGCGCGCGGGATCGGGTTGCAGGCCATGGCGCTGGAGATCGGTGCGCCCCGTGCCAGTGCCCTGGCCCTGCCGGGGGCGGGGGTCTCGGTGCGGGCGCGCCTGCCGGAGTTGGCGGTCGACCCTTGGCTCAAGGCCCTGAGCGAGGCCCCCTGGGGTGGCGATGTGGATCTGGGCGCGGCCAACGATCTCGCCGGGGAAGCCTCGGGAGCGGTCGCGTTGACCCGCCTGGAACTGGATATCCGCGACCGGATCCGCTGGGGCGAGCAGGACCTGCCCGGTGTGCGCTTCCTCGGCCGACGCGGGGATGCGGGCTGGGATCTGGAGGCCACTTCCGACTGGCTGGCGGGCGAGGCCCGCTGGCGCCCGATGGGAGCGGGCGGGCGCGACCGCTTGGAGGCGCATGTGCGCCACCTGGTCCTGGAGGATCTTGAGTGGGGCGGCGAAGCGGACCCCGATCCCGGGGTGAACCCTGTCGCAGTCGGGAGCTTCGAGGACCCGCGCGTGTGGCCGGCCGTGGACTTGACCCTCGACAGCCTGGCGCTGGGGGATTACCGTTTCGCGGATATCGAGCTGGGGCTGGAGCCGCAGCCGAACGGACTGGTCGTCCGGGACCTGGAGCTGCGGACCCCGGAAGGTGACCTGCATCTAGACGCCGTAGGGGGCTGGCGGGTGACCTCCGGCGGTCTGCCGGAGACGCGTCTGGACGTGAGCCTCTCCGGCGGTGACTGGGGCCGGGCGCTCGAGTCGGCGGGGTTGTCTCGTGCGATGGTCGGGGGGGCCGGTGACGGTTCGCTGTCGCTGACCTGGCCGGGGCCGTTCTATGCCCCGCGCCTCGCGCAGCTGGCGGGCTCCATGGAACTCACCCTGGAGGACGGCCGCCTGGCGGATGTCGAGCCGGGCGCCGGACGCCTGCTCGGCCTGGTCAGCCTGGACGTGTTGCCGCGGCGGCTGCGGCTGGATTTCCGCGACGTGTTCACCGAAGGCCTGACCTTCAGCGAGCTGACCGCGGATGCGACACTGCGCGATGGTGATCTCTACGTGCCGGCCCTGCGCATGGAGGGCCCCTCGGCGCGCGTGCGCCTGAGTGGTCGCACCGGGTTGGTGGCGCGCGACTACGATCACGAGATCGTGGTGGTGCCCAGCCTGCGTACCGCGCTGCCGATTGTCGGGGCACTGGTGGGCGGGCCGGTTACCGGGGTCGTGGTGCTGCTTGCGGAACGCGTGCTGGGGATTGGGGATCAGATAGAAGAGGCGGCCCGTGTCGAATATGCGGTGACGGGCCCCTGGGACGACCCGCAGGTGCGCGTGCTGGTGCAACCGGCCGCGGATGCCGAAGGGACTGACAACGACTAACGCCGGTAGGGATCGGCGTTTTCGGGCGCCATAACCGGCCCCGGTAACCAGATGATCGGAGCAACATGACTCAGGTAGCGGCCATCCAGATGGCCTCCGGACCCCAGCCCCAGGCCAATCTTCTGGAGGCGAAGCGACTGTTGCAGGAGGCCGCCGACAAGGGTGCCCGCCTGGCGGTGTTGCCGGAGAACTTTGCCTTCATGGGGATGCAGGACACCGACATCCTCGGGATCGCGGAGGTCGCCGATGGTGCCGGCCCGCTGCAGGCCTTCCTTGCGGAGCAGGCCCGGCGCCTGGGGCTGTGGATCGTCGGCGGGACCATCCCGCTGCAGACCCAGGACCCTGAGCGGGTGCGCTCGGCCTGCCTGGTATTTGACGACCGCGGGCAGCAGGTGGCGCGCTACGACAAGATTCACCTGTTCGATGTGTGCCTGCCGGACAGCACCGAGGCCTACACCGAGTCGAAGGTCTTCGAGCGGGGTGACCAGGTGGTAGTCGTCGATACGCCGGTGGGGCGCATGGGCCTGGCGATCTGCTACGACCTGCGCTTCCCCGAGCTGTTCCGGGCCCTGCTGGACCAGAAGGCGGAATGGGTCGCCCTGCCGGCGGCCTTTACGGCGCAGACCGGGCAGGCACACTGGGATGTACTGTTGCGGGCGCGCGCAATCGAAAACCAGTACTACATGCTCTCGGCGGCCCAGGGCGGCTTCCACGTGAACGGCCGCGAAACCTACGGCCACAGCGCCCTGGTGGACCCCTGGGGTCGGGTCGTGGGCCAGTTGCAGCGCAACCCCGGGGTGCTGCTGGCGAACCTGGACCCGACCCAGGCCGCGCGCATCCGCAGCAGCTTCCCGGCGGTGGATCACCGCCGCCTGCCGTGCCCCGGGGCCATCTGACCAGGAAACGTATCCCCTGAATACCGCGTTTTCCGGGCCGGGGCGGCGATAAACCCGCAACGCCCGCGCGCTTGAAAGCGGACCGCCTGCTTCAAGCTCCATACTGGTATCCATCATGCTGTTCCTTGTTCGATGGATGCGGGACAGCAGATCTACGGAACCCGAGAGGACTTCATGATCGACCGCCTTGCGCAACAGACCCTGCTCGACCCCGCCGGCCTTGGCGAAAGCGAGCTGAGCTCCCTTCTGGGCACCACCTTCGGTCACGGTATCGATGGCGGTGACTGCTACTTCCAGTTCTCCAGCCAGGAGGGGTGGTCGCTGGAGGATGGCATCGTGAAATCCGCGAGCTTCAACATCGAGCGCGGTGTCGGTATCCGCGTGGTGCGTGGCGAGCAGACCGGGTTCGCCTATTCCGACGACATCGCGATGCCGGCCATGCTGGAGGCCGCGAAGACCGCCCGCAGCATTGCCAGTGCCGGGCAGAGCGGGCGCATTGCGGTGGCCTCGCGTTCGTCTTCGCGGCCGGCGCTGTACGCCCCCGACAATCCGCTCGATTCGCTGGGCGAGCAGGCCAAGATCGACCTCCTGAAGGAGGTGGATGCCGTCGCCCGCGCCGAGGATTCCCGCGTGACCCAGGTGATGTGTTCGCTGGCCGGGGTGCACGAGGTGGTGCTGGTACTGAATGCCCGCGGCGAGATGACCACCGACGTGCGCCCGCTGGTGCGCCTGAACGTCCAGGTGATCGTCGAGCAGGGCGGGCGCCGCGAGTCCGGCACCTCCGGTGGCGGCGGCCGTCACGGCTACCAGTACTTCCGCGAGGACGGCCGCGCCGCCGGTTATGCCCGCGAGGCGGTACGCCAGGCCCTGGTGAACCTCGATGCGCGCGACGCGCCGGCCGGCAGCATGAAGGTGGTGCTCGGGCCCGGCTGGCCGGGCATCCTACTGCACGAGGCGATCGGTCATGGGCTGGAGGGCGACTTCAACCGCAAGGGGACCTCGGCGTTTTCCGGACGCATCGGCGAGCAGGTGGCGGCCAAGGGCATCACCATCGTCGACGACGGCACCCTGGAGGGGCGTCGCGGCTCGCTGAACGTGGACGACGAGGGCAATCCGACCCAGCAGACCGTGCTGATCGAGGACGGCGTGCTGCGCGGCTACATGCAGGACGAGATGAATGCCCGCCTGATGGGTACGCAGTCCACCGGCAATGGCCGCCGCGAGTCCTATGCCCGGCTGCCGATGCCGCGCATGACCAATACCTACATGCTGGGCGGCGACGCCGATCCGGAAGAGATCCTGGCCTCGGTGGACGACGGCCTGTACGCGGTCAATTTCGGCGGTGGCCAGGTGGATATCACCTCCGGCAAGTTCGTGTTCTCCGCCTCGGAGGCCTACCGGGTGGAGAACGGCAAGGTGACGTACCCGGTCAAGGGTGCGACTCTGATCGGCAATGGCCCGGATGTCCTGACGCGGGTGTCGATGATCGGGAACGACATGAAGCTCGATTCCGGTGTTGGCACCTGCGGCAAGGAGGGCCAGGGCGTGCCGGTCGGCGTGGGTCAGCCCACGCTGCGTATTGACGGCATGACCGTGGGCGGTACCCAGGCAGCCTGAGGGCCGCGGGGCCCGATGCAACCAAGGAGGCACAGATGAATCTCGATTTTCTCGAACAGGAACGTTCCCTGCCGGAAGGGCATGGCCACGACAAGATCGTCCAGTGGCATGTCTTTCGCGCGCGCGACAAGGCCGAACAGTTCGCCCACCACGTGGAGCTGAGCGAAGGCCAGGACCTGGTGGGCGGCTGGACGCGTGACAGCGTCGGCATGCTCTACTGGGTCGGTGTGCACGTCGACGACCTGGAGCGCTGGGGTAACGCCGGCGCGGTCCACAAGCACGGCGCCCGGGTCGACTAGTTATCCCTTCCCCGGGCCATCCGGCCCGGGGTGTCCTTGTATCGCCCCCAGATCAGTCATCGAGTAGCGGAACCCTGCATGAGTACATCTCCCGAACGCGCCATCCCGGAACCCGTGTCCCAGGAAGACGGGGTCCAGGCCCTGTCCCATTCGCCGGACTCCCTGCAGACGAGGGTTCAGCGCACGCTGGAGGCCGCGCGCGAGCGCGGTGCCTCGGACGTCCAGGCCGTGGTCAGTCACAGCGTCGGGCTGGAGTTGGGGGTGCGCAAGGGCGAGATCGAAACCCTGGAACACGAGCGTGACCAGAGTCTCTCGCTGATCGTCTATTTCGGCCAGTCCAAGGGGGCCGCCTCTACCACCGATTTCAGTGACCAGGCCCTGATCGACACCGTCGAGGCGGCCTGCCGCATCGCCCGCTACACCGAGCCGGACCCGTACGCCGGGATGCCCGATCCCGCGTTCAAGGCGAGCGAGTGGGACGACCTTGACCTGGATCACCCCTGGGGCTGCAGCGCCGCCGAGGCGACCGAGCTGGCCCGTACCATCGAGGCCGCCGGCTTCGCGGCGGATGAACGGATCGAGAACTCCGAGGGTGCCAGCGTCAGCACGCGGCGGGCCATTGCGTTTCTCGGCGACAGCCAGGGGTTCATGGGTGGCTATCGCAGCACCCGGCACTCCCTGTCCTGCGCGCTGGTGGCGCGCGACGCAGCAGGCATGCAGCGCGACTACGCCTATACCGTCGCACGCCACGCGGAGGACCTGACCGCCGCCGAGCAGGTCGGGCGCGAGGCCGCCGAGCGCACCGTGCGCCGGCTGGGCGGGCGCAAGCTGTCGACCCGCAACTGCCCGGTGCTGTTTGCCCCGGAAATGGCGCGCACCCTGATCGGCAGTTTCACCCGTGCGATCGCCGGCCCGTCCCAGTACCGCGAGAGCTCGTTCCTGCTGAATGCCATCGGCGAGAACGTGTTCCCCGGGTGGATGCAGATCGAGGAACGCCCGCAGACCCCGCGCGCGCTGGGTAGCGCCCCGTTCGACGGGGAGGGCGTGCGCACCCGCAATCGCCCGTTGATTGCCGACGGCGTGCTGCAGAGCTATACCCTCGACAGCTACGCCGGTCGGCGTCTGGGTCTCGAGGCCACTGGCAACGCCGGGGGCGCACGCAACGTGACCGTGGCCCCGGGCGACAAGGACTTCGCCGCCCTGCTGGCCGAGATGGGGACCGGTTTCCTGGTCACCGAGCTGATCGGCCAGGGGGTGAACCCGGTGACCGGCGACTATTCCCGCGGGGCCGCCGGCTTCTGGGTGGAAAACGGCGAGCTGCAGTATCCGGTGGAGGAGATCACCATCGCCGGCAACCTGAAGGACATGTTCCAGCGGATGGCGGCGGTGGGTACCGACGTCGACCGCCGCGGCAACATCCACACCGGCTCCATCCTGGTTGAATCCATGATGGTGGCCGGCGACTGAACGGCTCTTTCCGGTCTGCCTGTACGGGCATGACCGGCCGTTTCCCCGCATCACCCGCCCTGCTACTCTCGCCTCGGGGCTGCATGGCCCCGTGACTCGCGACCGTCCGCCCTCCGCAATACGGTCGTATCCCGGTGGCGAAAGGACCCGCTGATTCGTGCGATGGTGACCACCGTCAGCCATGGCGGGCAGGTGGTGCCGGCCGAGGTCGAGCTGCTGCGAGTGATGGCGGCATCGCTGCATGTCCCGCTACCGCTGGCGCCGGAGGGGCTGTTTGATAGTCTGGAGTAGCGGGTCGCGTGCGATTAAGGGTGGGGTGGGGGCTCCGCGCAACGCCTTGGTCGCGGTCGGTGATGCGTCGAGACCGTGTTCGGCAGGCCAAAATCACCTGAACCCAAATTAAATGACCATTCAAGCGGCGGATAACAAACGGTTTTCCGGGCGCATATCAAGAAAATCCGAAAAAACACTTTCAATCGAGAGCGGTTTGGGAGGACAATAGCCTCGAGGTAACGGTAACAGGCTCCATGCAGCACCAGGCGACACCCCGAAAGGGGCGTTAAGATTCGCAGTTCCGGTCCCGGTTAGTTTGGGGCCGCGTAGAATCACGATCAAGTTCCATCGTCGTTCGGTTGCCCTCCAGTCTCTCCTCCCCTCGAAAACCCAATCTATTATGAACAAGCAGAGGTAACCGAAATGGCTACAGGTACAGTGAAGTGGTTTAGCGACGAAAAAGGCTTTGGCTTTATTACCCCGTCTGATGGCTCCAAGGACGTCTTCGTCCATCACAGCGCCATCCAGGGTAGCGGCTTCAAGTCGCTGGCCGAAGGCCAGAGCGTCTCGTTTGACGTCGAGCAGGGCCAGAAGGGCCCGGCCGCCGCGAACGTCGAAGCGCAGTAAGACAACCCCGGCGCGCAAGCGCCAGGTTGAGAGAGCCCCGCCTAGTGCGGGGCTTTTTTTGTGGTGCGCCAGGCATGGCGCGTAGCGCCGTTTAGACGCTATCCGGTTAGCCGTGGTGGCTGGCTGGATGACTCGGGGTGAGAGTCCCCTATGGACCCTGATAGCGGGAACCGCTAGTGGGCCATGCGGTTAATAAGGTAACGCTCAGAGCCACTGTGCTGGCGCGAATCAAGGCGCGTTTCGCAGGGAATGGCAGCGTCCTTGCCAAGAAACGCAACGCCGAGTCGCGCCAGCACAGTGACTCCCGAAGGGCCGTCGCATAAGCGCCGTGGGCTGCGTTCCGCTCGCTTGAATGGGCGAAGGCCAGTCCTGCGCTTGCGCGCCTTGCCCACAACGCTTGTGCGACGGCTGAGCGTTACCTTATTAACCGCATGGCCCACTAGTTGAACAGCAAGGGTGTCCGCCGCGAGGCGGAATCTGAAGGAAGCTGTAGGCAAACTCCTGGCCCCACGAACAGGAACCGCATAGGAGGCAGCCACATCTGGGCGAGAGGGCCATGAAAGTTGAAGCCCAATAGCTATCCAGGAGATGTGGAAGTAGATGCGGCGGGTAGATGGGAGGAAGGTCGCGCGTCTTACCCTGGTAGTCCTGCTCGCCTGCGGCAGGCTACCGACACTGTGAGGTGTCGGGATGGGCGAACAGGAGTCAGCAGAGGCCATAGTAGGCTCTCTAACCAAGAGTTGAAGGGCTGAACCTGTCACGAGTGGACAGTTGATCGCATCTCTGATGCGTATGAGCAGATGCCTCCCCGGAGGGCTCGCGATAACGGTATGGCGGGCCGGAAGCCCAAAGACTGTCGAGGCGCTCACAGCACACAGGCGGTGAATTCAGTGGAACGAAGCTCAGCCCAATAATGGGAGGCAAGAACCGCCGAGGTATGGATCCGTTTGCCCGGTGGTGTGAGAGGACGCGGGAGGCAACTCCCCCTCCTACTCGATTGCGATCAGGGCGCGCGGAGCGGGATGTCCCCTGCGGTGCCAAATCGCGAGTGAGCGTGCACCTAATACGCCGTTTGGCGTGACAAAGCCCCCGTGACGTGGTTCTGAGACGCCGATCAATGCAGGCGATCGTGTTGGCGCCCGGATCAGAAGATCATCTCGATCCCGAGGCCCAGGGCCCAGGCCTCGCGCCGGTCCGGATCGCGATCGCCGCGAGGCCAGAAATGCCCGAGTATGACCTCGCCGATTAGCCAGTCGCGGTAGACGGGCTGGCGATAGATCCCGCGCAGGCCATATTCACGCACCTTCACCGGTCGGGCGGTTTCGCCATTCGCTAGCGCCTCCAGCGAGATCTCCCGCTCCGGTCCGAAGGTCTGGAACACCCCCATGGCGGTGGACCAGGCCGCTCCGCGCGTCTCCGAGCTGACGGTCGCGGAATTGCGCCAGCGAAACGCGCGGCGCTCGGTGAGTGCATGGGCCAGGTCGAGCGAGCTGGTTGCCCCGATACCGTCGCCGGTTGACACGAACAGCGTCTCGCGAAAATCCAGCGTGGTGGCGTCGGTCGGCCAGAAGATCCGGCGATAACGGGCCTGAGCATACGGCTTGTAGCCGCCGCGGATGCCGAGACGCAGGTCGACATGTTCGCGCAGGTGATAGCCGAGCCCGCCGAAATAGGTCTGGTCCTCGTCACGGTCCTCCGGCAGCAGGAGCTGCGCGCGCGAGAAAGTCTCCGGCTGGTCCTGCACCAGTTCGTCCTCCGCGCCGCGGCCGACGAACAAATAGACCCGTTCGTTCACGTTGGGCATGGTCACGTCCAGCCGGAACCGCGTGGAGGCCTTGAACCCCTTGTCCTCGCGGTGGAGCCCGCCGATCTGGATGCGACCACCCGCCTCGCCGCCGCTGTCGTCGAACGGCTTGTCGCCGAACCAGCCATCCACGTTGCGGACCAGCCAGTAGGTCAGGTCGCGCGTGCCCTCGCGTGTCTGGTGCAGCCACTGATGACTGGATTCCCCGGTGCCGATGTCCTCGCTGGCGTTTGCCGTCACGCAGAGCAGAAGTATCAGGATCAGGACCAGGACCGGAGATCGGCGCATGCGGTAAACGTCGGCTTGAAGGGTAGGGACGAGGGCGCTCGGATGCTGGACCGCGCGCAGCATTGCCGATCATTCTACGATTAATCCGCGCCCTGGTTGGCATTCATGGACCGCGGTGGATGCGGAGAATGGCCTGGGCGTGCGCGCCCTACGATCACTCCATGGGGCGGTTGGGGTGATGTTGTGTTCCGAGGCGGGGTCGCTGCGTGGATGCAAGACCGATTCGGCTGGCCGGTCCGATGGCCACTGTGCACGCCGAAGAGGCGCCCTCGCGAGCACCTTTCCGGGCACGAGACGCCGATAACGCTGGCCCGCGGGCTGACCCTGAATGGCGTGATCGAATATCGGATCTGTCAGGCCGGCGCGGCGCGTCGCGGCTACGCCCCGGAGGACTTCCACGGCTTCGCGAGCGTCGTCCCGATGGCCGATGCCGAGATCGTCCGCCTGCAACAGCAGGAGGGCTACGGGTACATGCGTTAGGGCGACGCTGCCCCTTGTACCCGCTCGAGTCGGTGCCCCATGTTTTGCGCGACCGGACGCGGTTGTGCTGGCCCGTTTCCACCCGTGGTGCGCCACGCTGGATCGGGGAACGCGGGGTATCAATCCCGCAAGTCATTGAATGACCGGGTTCGGCCAATTTCCCCACTGACGGCGTTGCGGTTCGCGAAGAAAGCTCGGCTACACTGAGCGCACCACGCCGTGTCAGCACGAAAAATCGACTCGAGCGCGAACGTGTATGTGGGGCCGTGCGTCCCCGGCGCATCAAAAGGGCATTCGATGACGGACGATAGAACGGCAAGGGAAGGATTTCTGCACGAGTTGGCGCAGACGAACGTGCTCGAGGAGATCTGGCAGCACTTCCCGGAGAACATGTTCCTGATTCGGGTCGAAGGCCCGGATTTCGTGGTCGAGGCATCCAACGCGAAGATGCAACAGCTGTTCGCGCAGGACTGCATCGGCCATCGCCTGCACGACATCCTGCCGTGGCCGGTCGCGGAGCAGGTGGTCGCGCACTACCGCGACTGCTTGCGCCAGGATGCGCCCCTGCGTTACGAGGAACATGCGGCCTTTCGCGACGGCGATGGAGTCGAAAAGGAAGGGCGCTGGCTCACCCTGTTGTTGCCCGTGCATGACACGCAGGGCGCCATCACGCACTTGTTCGGAATCTCCCAGGATGTCACCGAGTTGCGCCTGGCGCGTGAGGACCTGGAGCGCTACAGCCACAACCTGGAGGCCGTGGTCGAGGAGCGCACGCAGGCCCTGAACCAGGCCAACCGCGAGCTCCAGGAGGCCAATCGGCGGCTGGAAAAACTCGCGTCCTGCGACCCCCTCACCGGGGTCGGCAATCGCCGGCACTTTCAGGCACGGGTCGAAAGCGAGATGGAGCGCGCCCGCCGCCACGGCAGTCCCCTTTCGCTGTTGATGTTCGATCTCGACGGCTTCAAGCGGGTCAACGACGAAGTGGGACACGCGGCCGGCGACGCCATGCTGAAGCGGGTCACTGCGACCACGCAGGCAACCCTGCGCGACGCGGACCTCCTCGGGCGCTATGGCGGGGACGAATTCGTCGTCCTGCTCCCGGACACCCTGCTGGCAGACGCCCGGCGGATGGCCGAGCGCCTGCAGACGCTGGTGCAGGAACAGGTAGACATCTCCATCAGTGTCGGCGCGGCCGGCTTTCTCGCCGACGACACCCATCTCGAGCACCTCGTCCAGCGTGCGGACACCGAACTCCTGGCCGCCAAACGTACCCGGGCTGAACGCCAGGGAGACGCTGATTGAATCAACGTCTCCCTGGCCTCTGATCAGGAGGTCGTACGGTCGGGTTGCCTCAGAGACCGAAGATCTCGCCCTTGAGGTTCCACTTGGAGGCGAGGGTCTCGGTGGCGTTGAGGAACTCCTCGGCGCGAGTGGGGTGGTTCCACTGGCCCTTGGCGATCCAGGCGAGCGCGGTATCACGGTCCGGTGCCAGCGACAGGATGTGGATCAGCTCGCTGGCGTCGGCACCGATCACTTCGCCACCCAGCAGGGCCCCGGTGTCCATGTCGCCGATCAGGCGCACGAAGCCCTCCGGCTCGTCCTGGCCCAGGGCGCGCGGGGAGGTCTCGAAGGCGGCGAAGCCGACCGCGGGTTCCAGTTCCTCGTCCTCGGCGTCGTCCTCGTCCATGCCCAGGCGGGCCATCTCCACCGCGGAGTAGATCGCGATCGGGACGAAGCGCTCGTCCTGCTCGCGGGTGTTGCCGTTCTGGATGTTCTCGACCGCGATGGTCGCATCCGCCAGGGCATGGTTGGCGGTCATCCAGTCGGTGGCTACGTCGCCGATGGCGTAGATGTTGTCGACGTCGGTCTGGAGGGTGGGGCGGCGCTGGACGAAGCCGCGGCGGTCGGTCTTCACGCCGACCGTGTCTAGGTTCAGACCCTCGGTATGCGGGGTGCGCCCGGTGCCGAGCAGGACCCAGTCGACCTCGAAGCGGGTGCCTTCGCTGTCGGTGATGGTGACGCCGTCGTCGGACATCTCGACCTTCTCGTAGCCCTTCACCCGGACCGGCTCGACGCCGTCCTCGGTCAGGCGTTCCTTCAGCGTGCCCAGTGCCTGGGGGCTGAACTTCTGTCCGGACAGCGGTTTGGAACGGCTCAGCCAGGTGACGTCCTTGCCGAGGTGGTGGAAGATCCAGGCGAATTCGGTGGCGACCACGCCGGAGCCGATGATGGCGACGCGCTGTCCGGCCGGGGGCTTGTCGTCGAATAGCATGTCGGTGGTGAGGACGCGGCCGGGCTCGGTCTTGAACGGTTCCGGCACGCTGGCGGTGGCGCCGGTGGCGATGATGGTGTGCCGGGCGCTCACGACCTCGGTGCCGTCGTCTGTGACGACCTCCAGGGTCTCGGCGTCGCGGAAGCTCGCGCTGCCGTGGCGGTACTGGATTTTGAGATGCTTCATGTAGCCGAGGTAGGAGTTGCGCACCTCGGTGACCACGTCCTTCTGGTGTTCCCAGGCCTTGCCCATGTCGGCGCTGAGGCTGCCGCTGATGCCACGGCCCTCGAAGTGGCGCTGGGCGGCAACCGTGCGTGCGGTGTGGTACCAGTCCTTCTTGGGCACGCAGCCGCGGTTGAGGCAGCAGCCGCCCCAGTCGCCTTTTTCGATGATGACGACGTTCAGTCCGCGCAGGGCGCCCAGGACGGCAGCACGATAGCCCCCGGGGCCACTGCCGATGATGGCCAGGTCAAAGGTTTCGCTCATGGTGGTTACTCGTCGGTCAGATCAATGATCGGGTCGTGCCATTCCAGTTGCGTGAGATTCAGTTCGAACACGCGGCCGTCGGCCTCGTAGTCGAAGCGCACCGGCACATGGCGCAGCTCGCGGGCGAACCAGGCGGACAGGGCGACATCGCTGTCGTCCGTGCGGCGATCGATGCGGATGGTCTCGACCCGGCCGATCGGGGAGTCCATGGTCTCGCGCCCGGCGTATTCGAAGCGGTATTCGCGCAGGCGGTCGCGTTCCAGGGCCTGGATGGTTTCGCGATCCCCTTCGCTGGACAGCTCGCCACTCTCCAGGCGCTGCATCATCAGATACAGCGAGCCGAGGAAGTCCAGGGTCTGCGGCGGCACCTCGAGATCGAAGCGTTCGCCGTTGATGGTGCCGATCGCGCGGTTGGCCTCCCAGTCGAAGCGGGTCTCGACCTTGCGCTCGCGGCGCGGGGTGATCTGCTGGCTGCGCGATTGCACCAGCTGCAAATCGCCGTTTCGGCTGTTCATCAGGGCCTCGCGGCTCAGCTCGAAACGCCCGAGGATGCGCAGGAAACCGGAGACATGGGCGTCCATCGCCATGCGGGTCTGCACGTCTTCGTGATTGAGCGTGATGCGCGCCTTGAGCGTGTTGCCCATGGCGTTGGCCTCGTAACTGGCGGTGTAGGGCGGGATTGGGCTCAGGTCGCGCTCCGCGGCCGCGGGGGCGGCCAGCAGTGCCAGCAGCAGGGCGATTGCGAGTCGGAACATGGGGGTTCTAGCCGACCGGGTGCGGTGGGCGGCTCCGGGCGTCAGGGCCTGAAACATCGTGGGTGTCCTCGTCGAGTTGCAGCGGCGCCTCAAGCGGCGAGCCGTCGGCTTGCAGGATCCGCCCGGACCACTGAATTTCACCTGAACACACCCGGCGCACGGCCTCGGGGTACAGCCGATGCTCGGCCCGTTGCACGCGGGCGGCCAGGGTGTCGGGGGTGTCGTTGGGGTCGACCGGCACGCGGGCCTGCATGATGACCGGGCCGCCGTCCAGTTCCGGGGTAACAAAGTGCACGCTGGCGCCGTGTTCGGGCTCGCCATCGGCCAGGGCGCGGGCATGGGTATCCAGGCCACGGTACTTCGGCAGCAGCGACGGGTGAATGTTCAGCATCCGGCCGGTGAAGCGGTCCACAAAACCGGGGGTCAGGATGCGCATGAAGCCGGCCAGGATGACCAGGTCGGGGGCATAGTCCTCGATGGCGGTGGCCAGGTCGGCGTCAAAGGCCTCGCGCGAGGGGTAGTCGCGGTGGTTCAGTACCCGGTGCGGGATGTGATGCTGTTCGGCAAAGCCCAGCCCGGCGGCATCCGGGCGGTTGCTGATGACGCCGACAATCTGCGCCGGGATGCGGTCCTGCTCGCAGGCCTCGATCAGTGCGCCGAGGTTGCTGCCACGCCCGGAGATCAGTACTACCAGGCGCTTCGGGGTCTCGGCCGATTGCCCGGCGGGGACGCTCATGCGGCGGCGTAGGAGACGCTTGGCTGGTAGTCGTCGCGTTCCTGGATCACGCCGATCGGCCAGCTGCGGATGCCGGCGCGAGCCAGCTGCGCGCTGGCGGCCTCGACCCGGTCCTCGGGGAGGATCACGGTCATGCCGATGCCGCAGTTGAAGGTGCGCAGCATCTCCTCGTCGGCGATGTCGCCGGCCTGCTGCAGCCACTGGAACACCGGCGGGCGGGCCCAGCTGTCCGGGTCGATGCGTGCCCCCAGGTGATCCGGCAGCACGCGCGGAATATTCTCGGTCAGACCACCGCCGGTGATATGCGCCATCGCGTGCACCGGGAACTGCTGCAGCAGTTCCAGCAGCGGGCGTACGTAGATCCGGGTGGGGGCCATCAGTGCCTCGCCGAGGGTGACCCCGTCGGCGCCCGGCAACGGGGCGTCCAGGCCGGCGCCGGAGTGTTCCAGCACGCGGCGGATCAGGGAATACCCGTTGGAGTGCGGCCCGCTGGCCTCGAGTCCCAGGACCACATCGCCCGCGGTGACCTGGCTGCCGTCGATCAGGGCGGCCTTCTCGGCGATGCCGACCGCGAAGCCGGCCACGTCGTAATCCTCGCCCTGGTACATCCCGGGCATCTCGGCCGTCTCGCCGCCGATCAGCGCACAACCGGCCTGTTCGCAGCCCTCGGCGATGCCGGTGACCACGTCGGCGGCGATATCCACGTCCAGGTGGCCGGTGGCGTAGTAGTCGAGGAAGAACAGCGGCTCGGCGCCCTGGACCACGATGTCGTTCACGCACATCGCGACCAGATCGATGCCGATGCTGTCGTGACGACCGGTCTCCTGGGCCAGGCGCAGCTTGGTGCCGACGCCGTCGGTGCCGGAGACCAGGACCGGCTGCTTGTAGCGATCCATCGGCAGCTCGAACAGGGCGCCGAAGCCCCCCAGTCCGGCCATGACGCCGGGGCGCCGGGTGCGCGCCGCGTGCGGCTTGATGCGTTCGACCAGCTCGGCGCCGGCCTCGATGTCGACACCGGCCTCGCGGTAGGTCAGGCCTGAACGGGATTCGGACATGGGTTCCCCGATGTTTGACGACCGCGCGCCGTGGCGGTCTCACAGAACCCGGCATGGTAGCGAGCCGGGTGCGGGCGTGCAAAGAAGACGGTACGGTCCGGGCCGCATTTAGCCGCTTTCCTCAGGGGCTTCGGCGCGGTGGGCTGTGGTATTTTGTGGCGCTTGTCGAACAATTGAACGCAACCATGTCAATGCATCCCCGAACGCATTCGCGCCTGGCTATGCTGCTGGGTCTTTTCCTCCTCGTGCTGGGCCCGGCGGCCGCGGCCGATGGCCCGGTAGTGGTGACGGTCACGGCCGAGGACGAGTCCACGGCCCTGGAGCAGGGCCTGGAACAGGCGCTGGTGCGCCTGGCCGGGCTGCGCTCGGAGCCGGTGCTGGAACTGGTCGAGGCGTTGCTGGACGCCCGTGACGACGCGGGCTGGATCGCGGCCCTGGAGCGCCGGCAGCAGGTAGAGGGCGATTCCTACCGCCTGGAGTTCGACCGCTTCCGTCTGCGCACCGCGCTGCGCGATGCCGGGGTGCCATCCGTGCTCGGGGAGCGTCCGGGGCTGCTGGTCTGGGCCGTCCACGAGCGGGGCGGGCAGCGCGACCTGCTCGGGGATGCCGTGGACGGTCCGGGCATTCTCTCCGCGCTGGGGGGGCTGGCCGCGGCGCGCGACATGCCGCTGTTGTTCCCCCTGGGCGACCTTCAGGACCGCCGCGCGGCCCAGCCATCCGACATCGTCGGCGGCGTGACCGAGCCGCTGGTGGAGGCGGCGCGTCGCTACAACGCAGATGGTGTCGTGCTGCTGCATGTGCGCGAGACCGCGAGCGGGACGGAGGCGCGGGCGATTGCCGTGCACGATGGCCGCGAATATCGCAGCTCGGCGAGCGGGGAGAATCCCGGTGCTGCGGCGCACGACGCGGTGGCCCGAGGGCTGGATCAGGTGGCCGAACGCCTGGCGCGTGTGGCTGCCGAGCCGGAATGGCTGCGTCTGGGCTTTGCCGGGGTTCATGGCTATGTGGCCTTCGAGCGCCTGCGCGCCGAACTGACGCGGTTGCAGGCGGTGGAGACCGCGCGCCTGGATTCACTGGCCGGCGACAGCGTGGTGCTGCAGGTCCGTACTGGACTCGAGCAGGATGATCTGATCGATCTGCTGCGTGGCTCCGGCTTCGCGCGGGCCGAGACGCCCGAGGACGCCGCCGGGGCCGATGCCTGGCTGGACCGGCGCTAATCCGCGCCGGCCTCCGTTAGCGCCTCCTTGAATCGAATGTTCCCTCGCCACCAGATCCCCAACGCCGTCACCATTGGCCGGATCGCGCTGATTCCGCCGATCGTCTGGTTGCTGGCGCTGGAGCACTACGTAGTGGCGGTGGTGCTGCTGGCGATCGCCGGGCTGAGTGATGCCCTGGATGGCTGGTTGGTGCGGCGCTACGGCTGGCACACGCGGCTCGGGGCCTGGCTGGACCCGGCAGCGGACAAGCTGCTGATGCTGGGGGTCTACGTCGCGGTGACGCTGTCCGGGCTGCTGCCGGTGTGGCTGCTGGTGCTGGTGGTCGGGCGCGATGTCTGGCTGACCGTGGGCTCCGCGCTGTACCGGGTGTTCGTCGGCCCGCTGGCGATCCGGCCGCTCCTGATCAGCAAGGTGAACACCTTCCTTCAGATCACGCTCGTGCTGGTGGCCATCGTGAAGGTCGGTCTGCTGGCGCTGGATCCGATCTGGGTGCAACTGCTGGTGATCGTCGTGGCCTTCACCACCGTGGCCAGTGGGCTGGCCTATACCGTGCAATGGGGGTTTCATGCCTGGCGTCACCTGCACGGACACACGAACTCGGCAGGGACCTCGGGGAGGACGCCATGAATCCGGATACCCGTGACCGTGTCTGGCCGCTTTCGGCCGCCCCGCTGGCTGCCCTGGTTGGGCTGTTGGTCCTTGGCGGAGCGCTGTACCTGCTGGCGCCCATCCTCACGCCCTTCGTCGCAGCCCTTCTGATCGGCTACCTGTTCAACCCGCTGGTGACCCGGCTGGTTGCGCGCACAGGGCGTTCGCGCACCCTGGCGACCGTCGTGATCTTCCTACTGGTGATGCTGGGGTTGGCGGCGCTGATCCTGATCCTGATCCCGCTGGCGATCGCCCAGTTCGAGCGGCTTACGCTGGCGATGCCGCAGATCCTCGGCTGGTTCGACGATCAGGTGCGCCCGTGGCTGGAGGATCTGGCCGGGGATTCCCTGCCGCCGCTGGACGCCAGCGCGCTGCAGGGGCTGGTGGCCGACCACTGGCGCGAGGCCGGCGGGCTGGCCGGGGGCGTGCTGCAATGGATCGGCAGCTCTACCGGCGCGCTGGTGCTGGGGGTGCTCAACGTGGTCCTGATCCCGGTGGTGAGCTTCTACCTGCTGCGCGACTGGCCGCGGTTGCTGGACGGCCTGCGTGATCTACTGCCGCAGGCCTGGCGCCCGGCGGTGCTGACCTTCGCCGCGGAGTCGGACGAGACCCTGGGTGCCTTCCTGCGCGGGCAGTTGCTGGTGATGCTGGCGCTCGGCCTGTTCTACGCCGTCACCCTGACCGTGGTGGGAATCGAGATGGGACTGGCGATCGGCCTGATCGCGGGGCTGGTGAGCTTCATTCCCTATGTCGGCGTGATCGTTGGCGTGCTGTTGGCCACCGCGGCGGCGCTGGTGCAGGGCGACGGCTGGAGCCTGCTACTGATCGTGCTGGTGATCTTCGCCATTGCCCAGGTGCTGGAGTCCATGGTCCTGACGCCCTGGCTGGTGGGGGACCGTACCGGGCTGCACCCGGTCGCGGTGATTTTTGCCGTGCTGGCGGGCGGCCAGCTGTTCGGGTTCTTCGGCGTGCTGCTGGCGTTGCCGGTGGCGGCGGTCCTGGCCGTGGGTGTGCGCCATACCCTGGCGCACTACCGGCGGCTGAATGCCGGGGATGCGGCAGGCGATACGGGGGGCGGAGGCTCATGACGGCGGGGCAGGGGGACAATGCCGCGCCGCAGCGCCAGCTCCCGCTGGATCTGCGCTTGCGCGACGCCTCGCGCTTTTCCAGCTTCTATCCGGGTGGCAACCGCCTCGCACGGGACGCGGTGGAGGCCCTCTCGATTGGGACCGGGATGACCGAGCCACAGATCCTGTTGCACGGCCCGGCGGGCCTGGGCAAGACCCATCTGCTGCAGGCCGCCTGCCACCAGGGCCACGAACGCGGTGAGCCCGTGGTCTATCTGCCGCTGGCCGAACTGGTGACCGCGCCGCCGCTGGCGGTACTGGATGGGCTGGAGCGCGCCCGCCTGGTTGCGCTGGACGATCTCGACGCGGTGGTCGGCCAGGGCGATTGGGACGAGGCCCTGTTCGGGCTGCTGAATCGACTTCGCGATGGTGGCTGCCGGGTGCTGCTGGCGGCCGCGCACGCGCCGGACGGGCTGGGCAGTCGCCTGCCGGATCTGACTTCGCGTCTCGCCTGGGGGCCGGTGTTCCGCCTGCAGGCACCGGAGGAGGAGGACCTCAAGCGCATCCTCGCCCAGCGCGCCGTGCTGCGCGGGCTGGAGTTGCCGGAGGCGGTGGCCGAATACCTGCTGCGCCACTACCGCCGCGACCTGGTGGCCCTTCTGGAACTGCTCGACCGCCTGGACCTGGCCGCCCTGGCCGAACAGCGGCGCCTGACGATCCCCTTCGTCCGCGATCAACTCGCGCGTTTGTGATTTTCACCACGAAGCGCACGAAGGCACGAAGAAGGGCCAGGGCGAGTCACAGGAAATAGAATGGTTGTGGATGGCGTTCCGTGGGCGCGAGGACCTTCAGGGCCGCCACCCCCGTTGCCCGTCATCCCGGCCGGAGCGCAGCGCAGAGCCGGGATCTCTGGTGCAGGAAAACCACCGTGGGGAGATCCCGGATCACCGCTGCGCGGTGTCCGGGATGACGGAAATGGGCGGGTCACTGCACACTGCGACGGCGTTCCGGGCGATCGACGCCAACCAATAAGTCCTTTCTTCCGTCATGCCTGCCTTTCAGCAAAAAACGCCCTTGACGTGGCTCGCCTTCGTGCCTTCGTGGTGGATAGCAACGTCAGGAAGCCTTCTGGCGGGCGCGGCGGGCGTCCAGCTTGACGTAGAGCAGGCAGCCGGCGAACCAGGCGAGGCTGGTCGCAGTCATTAGCGCGCCGTAGATCCGGGCGTCGGCGCCCGCGGCCAGCGTGATGCCCAGGGTGATGTAGGCCAGCGCCAGCAGGCTGGACCAGGCATGGGTGTAGCGCCGCCCGTGCAGCATGCCGCGCAGTGGGAACATCAGCGGCAGGACCAGCACGACCAGTGCCACCGAGATCGGCACGATCTCCGGCGGGTCGATCCAGGTCGTCCAGACCAGGATCACGCCCAGCAGGCCGAAGTAGGCGATCAGCGCCAGCGCCCGGGCCGCGAGGATCATGCGTCGTCTCCGGCCTGGAGTCGCAGTGCAATGCGGCCGACGCGTTCGCCCAGCGCGCCGGCAATACGCTGTTCGTCGCGCGTGACCGGGTGTTCGCCCTGGCCCCCCGCGACGTGGCTGGCGCCATAGGGCGAGCCGCCGCTCGTGGTGGTGCTCAGTTCCGGCACGGTGTAGGGCACGCCGACCCACAGCATCCCCTGGTGGATGAGCGGAAGGGCCATGGTCAGCAGGGTGGTCTCCTGCCCGCCGTGCTGGGTGGCGGTGCTGGTGAACAGCCCGAACGGACGGTCCACCAGCCCGCCGCTGGCCCAGAGACCGCTGGTGCCATCGAGGAAGTGTTTCAGCGGCGCGGCCATGTTGCCGAAGCGGGTGGGCGAGCCCATCACCAGCCCGGCGCATTCCTCGAGGTCGCAGCTCTCCGCGTAGGGCGGGCCGTCGGCGGGCACCGCCGGGGCGTCGCCGGTGATGTTAGTGCTCACCGCCGGTACGGTGCGCACGCGGGCGACCGCACCGGCGCGCTCGACGCCACTGGCCACGTGCCGGGCCAGTTCCGCGGTTGCGCCGTAGCGGCTGTAGTACAGCACCAGGATCTCGGGGGCCGCGCTCACGACAGGATCTCCAGTACCTGTTCCGGCGGTCGCCCGATACGGGCGTGGTCGCCGTGAACGAGGATTGGGCGCTCGATCAGTTTCGGATGCTGGACCATGGTCTGGATCAGCGCCTCGTCGTCCATCTCGGCATCCTTCAGGCCCAGTTCGCGGTATTCGGCCTCGCCGGTGCGCAGAAGGTCGCGCGGCGCAATGCCGAGCTTGTCCACGATCGCGCGCAGGGTGGCCGCGTCCGGCGGGGTCTTCAGGTATTCGACGATCTGCGGCTCCACCCCCTGCTCGCGCAGCAGCTCCAGGGTCGCGCGGGACTTGCTGCAGCGCGGGTTGTGGTACAGCGTAGGGGCATCGGACATGAATCCACTCCGGAGGACAACGGTGACGGAACCCAATGATAACCATGCCCGCCGCTGGCGTGTGAGCGGCCAGGTGCAGGGCGTGTTCTTCCGCGCGTCCACCCGCGACGAGGCGCAGCGCCTGGGCCTGGCCGGCTACGCCCGCAACGAGCCGGACGGCAGTGTCGAGGTCCTGGCCGTGGGGCCGCGCATCGCCCTGGACGAGTTGGAGGAGTGGCTGGCCGAAGGGCCGCGCCAGGCGCGGGTCGACGCGGTGGAGGCCGAGGAGGTCGCGCCGCCCGAACCCCCGCCCGGGGCATTCGGCACGGGTTGATGCGGTGCCACTTGTATCGGTGGTGCGTCAGTAGCGCCGGACGGGACGGCTCGGCGGCGGGGTGACCTGGACATAGGCACGCACGTCGCGCAGCCGGTGGGGGCCGTCCGAACGAATGCGGGTCTCGGCCCCCTGCATCCAGGCACCGTCCCAGGCCACGCGCGCGGCCCCGGTGCGGGAATGGCGCGGAAGATCGATCAGCAGCAGGCCGTCATCGAAGGCGACCTCGAGTTCGCCGCGATAACGTTCGGCTTGGACCTCGATCGTGCGGGCCTCGCCGCTGGCGAGGGTAAAGGACGTCGGCTCCAGCGCCCGGTCGCGCCCGCCGATGCGCAGGGTGCCGCCGTGCAGGCTCACGCGGATCAGATCCCCGGGCAGTCCGGCCTCGCCGCTGCGGATGGCGGCGACCTGCGCCGCGCGTTCGGCTGCCAGCGCCGCCTCCTGTTCAGCCTCGGCCTGCAGGCGGGACTCGCGCGCCTTCTGCACCGATTCCCAGGCGCGGATGGCCTCCACGCGCTCGGTCTCGCCCATCGCGTCCCACTGTTCCTCGCTCACCCCGTAGATCCGCGGGCTGCAGGCGATGAGCAAGAGAAGCGGCAGCAAGATGACTGCAAGGGAAGGCAGGTTGCGCATGATCGGGGGTCTCGGTTGGTCGGACAGTCAGTCTCGGCGATGCCTGCTGTACTGTCCCTGAACCGAACGCATGTCGAGGGTCCCGAGGTCAGGCGGCGTCGAAGCGGATGGGTTGGACCGGGTCAAGATCGACCCGCTTGCGAGCGCACCAGAGATCGTGCGCATCCTGCATCGCGAGCCAGCTTTCAGCCGTTCGTCCCAACGCCTTCGATAGTCGCAGGGCCATTTCCGGGGTGATGCCGCTCGACCCCTTCAGGATCCGTCCAAGCGTCGACGGGGCCACGTCGAGCCGCTCGGCCAGCCGACGGGCGCTGAGGTCGAAAGGCTCCAGATACACCTCGCGGATGAACTCGCCGGGATGCGGCGGATTGTGCATGTGGGCGGTGCTTTCCATCAGTGGTAGTCCTCGTAATCCAGCAGATACGCTTGGCCATCACGAAACTCGAACGTCAATCGCCAGTTGCCGCTGACCCTGATCGACCAGCGTGGTGGATCGAGTCCTAGGGAAACACTGATTAATGAACACGCTCGCGTTGGCACCCCAGGTTTTCCGAGACAAGGCGCGTCGTGCAGCGGGTAGTGGTTCTACCCGCAATCGGCGCAACGCAGGATCGGGGAACCTGGGGTGCCAACCCCACAAGCCGATGAATGCAGGGGCTCGGCCGCTTTCGCGTGCGCACGGCGTTGCGGTTCCCTTGTGCAGAATGACTGCACGGCAGTCACCGCGCCTTGTTCGCACGCGAAAGCGACTCGAGCGCGAGCGTGTTCATTAATCAGTGTTTCCCTAGTGTGCTTTAACAATAGTTCATTATACAATATAGGCCATGGGTTGATCTCCGTTTAAGAGGGGGCGTGATGGCTCAACGTGGTCG
>NZ_KB898882.1 GCF_000377905.1 Thioalkalivibrio sp. ALMg11 | reverse complement strand
TTCGCTGCGCGGCCGCGTTACCATGTGCACTTCACGCCCACCTCGGCGTCCTGGATCAACCTGGTCGAACGCTTCTTCGCGCTCATCTCGGAACGCTGGATCAAACGCGGTTCGCATCGCAGCACGCGGGAACTCGAGGATTCCATCCGCGAATACCTGGAGACGTACAACGATGAACCCCGACCGTTCATCTGGCGCAAAACAGCCGACCAGATCATCGCGTCCATCGCCCGTGTAAGCGATCGCCTCAATAATAATGCGAACTTTTGTTAATGGACACTAGGGAAACACAGAAGATGTAGCCCGCAAGCACGGGGCAGGGCACCCCCGCCCCCGTGCTTACGGCGCCAGATCCACCTCGCAGGCCTCCGCCAGTGCGCGGCGATCCGTTTCGCTCAACTCACTACGCCCAGCATTCTCCTCCCCCAGAACCGCATGCATCACCGCCGCCGGATCGGCCACATGATCGATCCCGAGGGCGTGCCCCAGCTCATGCGCCAGTGTCAGGCGCAGCTCGTCGACATCGCTGGCCTTGAACACGGTGATGGACCGTCGCGCGCCCTGCTGTTCGTACACCGCCATATCAAAGGCACCGGTCGCACTCACCTCGCGATTGAGCTCCGCCACCTGGTCGTTGAAGGCATCGATCTCGGTCTCCAGTGCGCGGATCTCGCGATTGAGCTCGTCGCGGCGCCGCTCCAGGGTGCGACGGCGCTGGTCCAGATCGTCCCGCGCCGAGTCCAGCGCTCGGCGCTGCTGCTCCAGCCGCTCGCGGTTCCGCGCGCTGTGTTCCATGCGCCCGGCGTTCCAGGCCGCCACCGCCTGCTCGTATTCACGCTGGCGCGCCTGGTAGTCCTCCAGGCGCCGCTGATAGCCGGCGGAATCCGCCGCCAGCGCCGCGTGGCGATGATCCAGGCGTTCCTCGTGCTCGGCGATCCGGGCCTTGAGCCGATCCAGTTCCTCGCGGGCCCGGTCTCGCGTTTCGGCACCGGCCTGGCGCTGATCAAAGACCAGCCGAACCGGCATGCCCTCGCCGTCACGCTGGCGAAAGAGCTCGTCCGGCGTCTGCCCATCCCACATCGTCACGGCCGCATCCAGGGCCGCCTGCACCGCGTCCCGCTCCAGCCGAAAGCGCGCATCCACCGCCTCCAGATGCAAGGTGATCGGCACCTCGCAGCGCGGCGCGGCCGAGTGCCCCACGGATCCGCCCGGCATCTGCCCTTCCGACCACAACACGCCACCCAGCGCGAGCGCCCCGACGCCGCCGACCAGCCACCACGGTATTCCCATTGCGCTCCCTCCGATTGGACTCTCAAGGTGCCAGTCTGCGGCCGCAGAAACCAGCGTTTGCCCCGTCATGGCGGGCCAGGCACCATTGGCGAAGACGCACTTACGCCCCTTTCAGGAGATTGCCATGCTGCGCACCCTTCTTCTCGCCCTGCCGCTCGTTGCCCTGCCGCTTGCCGTCCAGGCCGAGACCCCGAACATCCAGCCCGGTCTCTGGGAAAACCAGACCACCATGATCATGGAAGGCATGGGCAACATGCCGAACCAGACCGAGACCAGCACCGAGTGCGTCACCCAGGAAGACCTCGACCGCGGCGAGAACATCATCGAGGCACCGGAAGGCTGCAGCCTGGACCACGTCGACATGAGCACCGACCGCATGGACTACACCATGAGCTGCACCGATCCACAGGGCGGACGCATGCAGATGGAAGGCAGCATGCGCTTCATGGGCGATCGCACCGAGGGCGAAATGACCAGCGAGATGGATACCCCGATGGGCCCGATGAACGTGCGCATGGAAATGCGCGGCAAACGCATCGGCGACTGCTAGTCGTTCGTTATCCACCACGAAGCGCACAGAGGCCACGGAGAAGGCAAAAGGATTCGGAGCGAGATGGCGGTCCTGATCGCGGTTCGCGATTTGTTTCAGATTAACCAACCCTCCTTCGTGCGCTTCGTGGTAGTCACGCCCTATAGATCTACGTCCTGCGCCAGAGGAGGATCTGGTTGTTGGCCGGGAGGTCGATGACGGCCTCGGGCTGCAGGCCGTGGGTGGCGGCGAGCGCATCCAGATCGGCGCGATCGCGCACGCCCATGCCGGGGTCCTGCGCGCGCAGGGCGCGATCGAAGCGGGCGTTGGAATCCGCGGTATGCACGCCGTCATGGGCAAACGGGCCGTACAGCGCGAACAGCCCACCCGGCGCCAGTACCCGGGCCACGCCGGCAAACAGTGCCTCCACCGCCGGCCAGTGCATGATGTGCACGGTATTCGCGCTGTAGACGTACTCGAACGGTCCCTCCGGCCAGGCATCCCGCAGCACGTCCAGTTGCAACGGGGGCCGCAGATTGGGCAGGGCGGCGTCGCGGCGCCAGGCCTCCACGCCCGGCAGGTTCTCCACGACGTCACTGGGGTGCCAATCGAGGTGCGGCAACGCCGCAGCAAAATGCGCCGCGTGCTGCCCGGTGCCGGCACCGATCTCCAGCACCCGTCCATACGCAAGGAACTGCTCGCGCAGCTGGGCCAGGATGGGCGTGCGGTTCTGTTCCGCGGCCGGGGCATAGGGCTTGTCGGAGGTCATCGCAGCGATCCGTTCACGGGGGACAAGGCGGTATTCTGGACGCCCCGCAACCGCACTGCCATGATCGGGACACACCCTATTTTTCCAGGCTGCCCTGATGACACCCCGCTCCCGGTTGTTCCTGCCCGCCCTGCTCGTCCTGTTGCTGGCCCTCGGCGGCGAGGCCCTGGCTCGCGACATGGCGACCGACCCGGAACGCCTGCTGCCGGTCGAACTGGCCACCGTCGGGGTGGATGCCAACTCCGGCACCCCCATCGCCCTGTTGCGACACCCGGCATCCGGCGAGGTCGTCCCCATCGTGATCGGGACCGACCAGGCCCGCGCGATCCTGCTGGCAATGCACGACATAACACTGTCGCGCCCGCAGACCCACGACCTGATGATCGACCTGCTGGAGCAGATGGATGCGCGCCTGGAACGGGTGATCATTGACGGCCTGGAGAACGGTACCTATCTCGGCTGGCTGGAGGTGCGGATCGCCGGCGAGGCCGAACCCCGGCTGATCGACACCCGCCCCAGCGACGGGCTCGCCCTGGCCGTGCGCAGCGGGGCCGCCATCCATGTCGCCCCGGAGATCCTCGAGGCCGCGGTGCCCTTCGACTACACCCCGCCGGGCAACGACGAGGTCGTTACCGCCTTGGGCATCACCGTCGTGGAGGCCCGCGACGACCTGCGCGAAGCCCTGCAACTGCCGGACGAATCCGGCGTGCTGGTCAGCCGTGCGGCGGGCCACGCCGCCGCCGCGGGCCTGACCCACGGCGCCCTGATCCTCGAAGTGAACGGGCGCACGCCCGCCACCCCGATGGACTTCCTCGAGGCGATCTCCGCGACACCGGAGGGCGAGGAGGCCGAGATCCGCTACTGGCTGGATGGCGAGACCCGCCGCATCACGCTGCCCACCGACGTCCCCGACATCGAGGAGTCCGACGACGCCCTGACCGTCTGAGCCGGGCCGGGCCGGATCGGACGCGGGTCAGTCCCGCGGCGGGAGCCGCGGGCGCAGCCAGTCGAGCGTGGCGACGGTGGCCGGATCGTGCTCGGCGGCGGTCGCGCCGGGCGCCAGATCCTCGAGCACCTGACCGGCCAGCTGCTTGCCCAGCTCCACCCCCCACTGATCGAAGGCGTTGATCCCCCACAGCGTGGCCAGCACGTAGATCTTGTGCTCGAACAGCGCGATCAGGGCGCCCAGCGTAGCCGGATCCAGGCGTTCCAGCAGGATCAGCGTGCTCGGCCGATTGCCGGGGAAGGTCCGGTGCGGCGCCAGCGCGTCGATCGCCTCCGGCGCCTGCCCGGCGGCCGCCATCTCGGCGCGCACCGCGGCCTCGTCCTTGCCCATCGCCAGGGCCTCGGCCTGCGCCACCAGGTTGGCCAGCAGCAACGGGTGCTGCGCCGGCAGGTCGTGCTCGGGGCGGGCCACGCCGATGAACTCGGCCGGGATGAAGCGCGTGCCCTGGTGCAGCAACTGGAAGAAGGCGTGCTGGCCATCGGTGCCCACCGCACCCCAGACCACCGCGCCGGTTGCGTCCGTCACGACCTGCCCGTCCAGCCCCACGCGCTTGCCCAGGCTCTCCATCTCCGCCTGCTGCAGGTACGGCGGCAGCAGCGACAGGCGTTCGTCGTAGGGCAGCACGGCGCGCGACTGCGCCCCCAGCAGGTTCTGGTTCCACAAGTCCACCAGCGCCATACGTACCGCGGCATTGGTGGCGACCGGTGTCTGGCGGACGTGCTCGTCCATAGCGTGCGCCCCGCCAAGAAAGGCCCGGAAGCCGTCCATGCCGAGGAGCAGCGCCACCGGAAGCCCGATGGTGGACCACACCGAATAGCGCCCGCCGACCCAGTCCCAGAAGCCGAACATGTTGTCCGGGTCGATGCCGAACTCCGTGACCCGATCGCGCGCGGTGGAAACCGCCACGAAGTGGCGCGCAACGGCCGTGTCGTCCGGGGCATGCCGCAGCAGCCAGGCGCGGGCCGCACGCGCGTTGGTCAGGGTCTCCTGGGTGCCGAAGGTCTTCGACGCAACAATGAATAGCGTGGTCTCCGGATCGGCCTCGCGCAGCACGGCGGAGAGCGCCGCGCCGTCCACGTTGGAGACGAACTGCACGGTCAGCGGCACGCCGTCAGCCGTCGCCTGTGCATGCGGCGCCAGCGCCCGGCAGACCATGCGCGGCCCCAGGTCGGAGCCGCCAATGCCGATATTCACCACCCGACGGATCGGGCGTCCGCTGTAGCCGCGGTGGGTCCCGTCGTGGATCTGCCGCACGAACGCCTCGACGCGCTCGAGCTGCGCATGCACCTGCGGCACGACATCCGTGCCATCCACTTCGCAATGCGCATCGCGCGGCAGGCGCAGGGCCGTGTGCAGGGCCGCGCGCCCCTCGGTGGTATTGACCCGCTCGCCGGCAAACAGCGCGCGCACCGCCTCCGACACCTCGCAGGCCGCGGCACGCTCGAACAGGGCATCCCAGGCCGGACCGTCCAGGCGCTGGCGCGTCCAGTCCAGACGCAACCCGGCGACCTCCTGCACATCCCGCTGTATCCGATCCGGATCGCGCGCGAACAGCTCGCGCAGCGTCTCGTCCTCCAGCCGGCGGGCCTCGACCCGCAAGGCACTCTCCATCACCGCACCCACTCCTGCCGTCATCCTGTTTCCTCGGTTGTCCTTATCCCAGAGTGCCGTCCCGGCCCCTGCGTTACAATTATGGTCGAGACGTTCGACGTCTCGTTGGAAATCCATCCGGCGTCGCCGGTTCCGCACTTGGGGTTTTTTTGCATGCGTATCCTGTTCGCCAGCAGCGAGGCCTACGGTCTGGTCAAGACCGGGGGGCTCGCCGATGTCAGCGCCAGCCTGCCCGCCGCCCTGCGCCGGCGGCGCCAGGATGCCCGCCTGGTGCTGCCCGGCTATCCCGAGGCCTGCCGCAACCTGGTGGACGCCACCCCGCGCCCGGGCCCGGACGGCGCCCCCTGGCAGATCCTCGAGGGCCGCCTGCCGGGGACCCGGCTCCCGGTCTACCTGATCGACTGGCCGGAATACTTCCAGCGCGCCGGCAACCCCTACAGCGCCAGCAATGGCCTGGACTGGCCGGACAACGCCCAGCGCTTTGCCGGTTTCGCCCGCGCCATCGTGGCGCTGGCGCGCGACGAGGCCGGGCTGGACTGGATGCCGGAGCTGGTCCACCTGAACGACTGGCAGACCGGTCTCGTGCCGCTATTGCTGGACCCGGAGCGCACCGGCATCGAACGCCCGCGGACGGTGTTCACCATCCATAACCTGGCCTATCAGGGCCTGTTCCCGGCGAGCACCGTGCAGGATCTGAACCTGCCGGCGGATCTGTGGCACCCGGAGGCCCTCGAGTTTCACGACCAGCTTTCGTTCATGAAGTCGGCCCTGGTGTTCGCCGACGCGATCACCACCGTCTCGCCGACCTACGCCCGCGAGATCCAGGAACCGGTCCACGGCATGGGGCTGGACGGCGTATTGCGCGCCCGCAGCGCCGACCTGCACGGCATCCTCAACGGGGTCGACTACAGCGACTGGGATCCGGCGCGCGACCGCCACATCGCCGCGCGCTACAGCGCCGATGATCTCGCGGGCAAGGCGACCAACAAGGCCGCCCTGCAGACCCGCATGGGCCTGGAGGTCAACCCGGACATCCCGCTGCTGGGCCATGTCGGCCGCATGGTCGACCAAAAGGGTGTGGACCTGCTGCATGCCGCCTGCACGCCGCTGCTGGAGGCCGGGCGCATCCAGTTGGCCCTGGTCGGCTCCGGCCAGAAGGACCTGGAACACGCCACCGGCGCCCTGGCGCGCGCCTACCCCGGCCAGGTCGGCGTGCACATCGGCTACGACGAGCCGCTGGCCCATCAAATCGAGGCCGGGTCCGACCTGTTCCTGATGCCGTCGCGCTTCGAGCCCTGCGGGCTCAACCAACTCTACAGCCTGCGCTACGGCACCCCGCCGGTGGTCCACGCCACCGGCGGTCTGGCCGACACCGTCGTGGATGCCACGCCGGAGAACCTGGAGGGCGGCACCGCCACCGGTTTCAGCTTCACCCCGGACAGCGTCGCCGCCCTCGGTGCCGCCCTGGAGCGGGCCCTGGCGCTGTACGCTGCCCGCGGCAACGGCCTCTGGGAACAGCTGATGCACAACGGCATGGCGCGCGACTTCGGCTGGACCACCAGCGCCGATGCCTATCTCGCCCTGTACCGCGAACAGCTCCCGCGCCGCAGCCGGCGTGCGAAGGCAGCATCTGCGCTATAATCGCGTCCTTTTCGCGACCTCCCGAACCCCAACCGGCAAGCCCAGGCAGCGGCGATCGTCGTCCTGCGCGCACAGGCTCGATATGACTCGAAGCGATCAACACGACCGATTCCTCCCCAAGGACAAGGAACTGCGCGCCCGCGTGCGCCTGTTCGGGGAACTCCTGGGCAACGTGATTCACGACCTGGAAGGCCAGGCCGTGTTCGACGCAGTGGAGAAGCTGCGCCGCGGCTTCGTCAGCCTGCGCAAGGACGAGGATACGGACCTGCGCCGCCAGCTGATGGCCGACATCACGCACTTCGACGCCTCGCTGACCGAGCGCGTGATCCGCGCCTTCAGCATCTACTTCAGCCTGGTCAACATCGCCGAGGAAGACCTGTTCTACCGCTGGCGCCGCGCCCAGGTCTCCAGCGGCGAGCCTCTGTGGACCGGCTCCTTCGACCAGACCCTGCGCGAGCTGCATAGCGAAGGCGTCACCGCCGAGGAACTGGAGCGGCTGCTCAACGAGCTGCACTACCAGCCGGTGTTCACCGCCCACCCCACCGAGGCCCGCCGCCGGACCACGATGGAGAACCAGCGACGCGTGTTCGAAACCGCCGACCGGCTGAACCAGCCGGGGCTGGGCGAAGAGGAACGCCGCCTGATCACCGAGGAACTGGAGACCCAGATCCAGATCCTCTGGCGCACCAACGAGGTGCGGGTGAAAAAGCCGCAGGTCCAGGACGAGATCAAGTACGGCCTGTTCTATTTCGAGGAGAGCCTGTTCGAGGCCATCCCGCAGTCCTACCGCTTCCTCGAGAAGGCCATCCGCCGCATCTACGGCGTCAATCCGGACGGCAGCCTGCCGGTACGCATCCCGGCCTTCCTGCACTTTGGCTCCTGGATCGGCGGTGACCGCGACGGCAACCCGAACGTGACCCCCGAGGTCACCGAGCTGTCCTGCCGCCTGGCGATGGAACAGGTCCTGCGCGAGTACCTCAAGCGGGTGAACCACCTGCGCAACGTGCTGACCCATTCGTCCTTCATGTGCCAGCCGTCGCAGGCGTTCCTCGACAGCCTGGAGTCCGACTCCAACATCGCCAACGCAGTGTTCCAGGGCGCCTCCGACCGCTTCGAGAGCGAGCCCTATCGGCGCAAGCTCTACATCATGCGCTACCGCCTGCGCGAGACCCTGGACACCGTGGTGCGCCGGGTCCACGGCGAGGCCGCCGTGCTGCCGACCAACAGCGCCTATGCCGATGCCCACGCCTTCCTGAACGACCTCAAGCTGATCCGCGATTCGCTGGTTGGCCATGGCGATCGCAACATTGCCAGCGGCGCGCTGACCGACCTGATCCGCCTGGTCGAGACCTTCGGCTTTCACCTGCACCACCTCGACGTACGCCAGGAATCCACCGTCCACTCCGAGGCGATCGCGGAACTGCTCGGCCAGCTGGCACCGGATACCGACTACGCCGCGCTGGACGAGACCGGCCGCCAGCAGACGCTGAGCGAACTGATCGCCGTCGAGAGTCTGCCCAAGCTGGACCGCAAGTCCCTGGGCGAGAGCACCCGCGAGACGCTGCGTGTGTTCGAGGTGATCCAGAGCATGCGCCGCGAGGTCGGCCCGGACGGCATCGGCACCTACGTGATCTCCATGACCCACGCCGCCTCGCATGTGCTGGAGGTCCTGCTGCTGGGCCGCCTGGCCGGTCTCGCGGGCAACGATGACGAAGGCAATCCGTTCTGCAACCTGCGCATCTCGCCGCTGTTCGAGACCATCGAGGACCTGCTGCATGTCGAGGACGTCCTCGAGGGCCTGCTGTCCAACCCGGTGTATGCGCGACTGCTGGCCGCCTCCGGCAACATCCAGGACGTGATGCTCGGCTACTCCGACTCCTGCAAGGACGGCGGCATCCTCGCCTCCAGCTGGAACCTCTACGAGGCGCAGAAGAAGATCGTCGGCATTACCGACCGCTTCGGCGTGCGCTGCCAGCTGTTCCACGGCCGCGGCGGCACCGTCGGGCGCGGCGGCGGCCCGACCCACGAGTCCATCCTCGCCCAGCCCCCGGCCACCGTGCAGGGCCGGATCAAGTTCACCGAGCAGGGCGAGGTGCTGTCCTATAAGTACTCCAACGTGGAGACTGCGGTGTACGAACTGGGCATGGGTGCGACCGGCGTAATGCTGGCCTCGCGCAGCCTGATCCGCCCGCCGCGCAAGGACCGGGACGAATACCGCACCACCATGCACGAGCTGGCACAGACCGGCGAGGATACCTACCGCGAGCTGATCGACCGCACGGAACGCGTGCTCGATTACTTCTACGAGATCACCCCGGTACAGGAGATCGGCTTCCTGAATATCGGCTCACGCCCGTCGCACCGGCGCAAGACCGACCGTTCCAAGAGCTCGATCCGCGCGATCCCCTGGGTCTTCGGCTGGGCCCAGGCGCGCCACACCCTGCCCGCCTGGTACGGCATCGGCACCGCGCTGAAACAGTGGCGCGGCGACGACCCCGAACGCCTGGCCCAATTGCAACGCATGTACCAGGAGTGGCCGTTCTTCCGCTCGCTGCTGTCCAACTGCCAGATGGCCCTGACCAAGGCCGACATGCGCACCGCGGCGGAGTACGCCCGTCTGTGCAGCGACCCGGAACTGGCCGAACGCATCTACGTCCTGGTGCGCGAGGAACACAGCCGCACCGTGACCGAGGTGCTGCGCGTTGCACAGCTGGATGCCCTGATGGACGAGACGCCCCTGCTGGCGCGCTCGCTGCAACGGCGCAACCCGTACCTGGACCCGCTCAACAGCATCCAGATTCACCTGCTGCGCGAATCCCGCCAGTTCGACGCCGAGGCCGACGACGACGCCGAAAACCCGTGGCTGTCGCCCCTGCTGCGCTCGATCAACGCGATCGCCGCGGGCATGCGCAACACCGGCTGACACCACCTGAATCGCGGGCCGCCCGAACCGGTGGTCCGCGATCGTCATCCTGCTAGAATCACGCCATGCGCCTGCTGCTACTGATCGTTGCCATCGTTGCCGTGTTCCTCGCGGTGCGCACCCTCGTGCGCTCCACCAGCAACCGCAAGCAGGTCCCCCGGGATGAACGCCCCGAACGCCTGAAGGAAGGCGGCGCGGTGATCCGCTGCGCCTTCTGCGGCGTGCACGTGCCGGAGGCCGAGGCCTACCGTGACGGCGACCGCCTCTACTGCTCGCCGCAGCACGCCGAGGTCGACCGCAACCGCTCGGACGCCGACTCCCGCACCGAAGACGACTGACCCTCGCCCATGGATAGCCAGTCCGGGGGGAACACGCCGATCGACGCCGACACCCGGCGTTCCGCCTGGCTGTTCGCGCTCTACCGGGTCTTTGTCGCGGCGGTCCTGCTGCTGCTCGGGCTGTTCCCGGATACCCCGTTGGGACTGCATCTCGTCACCCCCCAGTTCTACGCGGTCATCGCCACCGGCTATCTCGCGTTTGCGCTAGTCGCCGCCGCCTTCGCCTGGCGCTGCACCCAAAACCCGGACACCACCAGCCTCACCCGCATCGCGTTGATCGGCGGCGCCGGCGACGGCATCGGCCTGATCGCGCTGCTGATCGTCTCCGGAGGGGTCGGCACCGGCATTGGCCTGCTGCTGGTCCCGGCCCTGGTGGCCGCCGTGCTGCTCTCCAGCGCACGTTTCGCCCTGACCCTGGCCGCGATCGCCACCCTGGCCCTGTTGCTGGCCGAAGGCGTGAGCGCGCTGTTCCTGCACCCCGCCGATACCGCCATCACCCAGGCGGGCCTGCTGGGCGCCACCCTGTTTGCGGCCGGCCTGCTGGCCCGCCAATTCGCCCGCAGGGCCGGCGAGACCCGCGCCCAGGTGGAACGCCAGGAGGCGGACCTGGCCAACCTGGCCGAACTGAACGCGCAGATCATCGCGCGCATGAGCGCCGGGGTAATCGCGGTCGACCCGGAGGGGTACATCCGCTCCATCAACGAGGCCGCGCGCCGCCTGCTCCCCCCACGGCCGGGACGCCACCTGTCGTCCCTGTCGCCCTCGGTGGCACGCGTGATCCGCGACTGGCGGCGCAACGGCATGCCCACGACCACCCAGCAGCTGCCGGGTGACCGCGACCAGCCGGCCCTGCGCATCCGCCTGGCCCCGCTGGGCGACCGTGGCGACCAGGGCAGCCTGCTGATCCTGGAGGACGCCGCCGAACTCCAGCGCCAGGCCCAGGCCGGCAAGCTGCAGGCCCTGGGCCGCCTGACCGCCAGCATCGCCCACGAGATCCGCAACCCGCTGGGAGCCATCAGCCACAGCGCGCAGCTGCTCGGCGAATCGCCGGATCTCAAGCCCCACGACCAGCGCCTGCTCGACATCATCCACAACCAGAGCAAGCGGGTTAACGAACTGATCTCCAACGTCCTCAGCCTGTCACGCAGGGACGGCGGCGGGCGTGAGCGGCTGAACCTTCAGGAGACCCTGGATCGCTTTGCCGAGGAGTTTTGCGGCGCGCTGCAGTTGCCGCGGGAGACCCTGCACGCCCGCATCGAACCGGCCGATTCCGAGATCCAGTTCGATCCCTCCCAGCTCAACCAGATCCTGTGGAACCTGTGCAGCAACGCGCGCATCCATGGTGGCCACGATCAGCCCGACAGCCCGCCCATCGTGCTGCGCGGTGGCGCCGGCCAGGTGGCGCGGGTCGTCAGTCTGGACGTGATCGACGCCGGGCCGGGCATCTCTGCCGAACAGGAGAAGGACCTGTTCGAACCGTTCGTCTCCGGGCGTGCCGGAGGCACCGGCCTTGGCCTGTACATCTCGCGCATGCTGTGCGAAAACAACGGGGCGTCGCTGGAGTACGTCCACACACCCATCGGCGGCTGCTTCCGGATCCTGTTCGCCCCCCTCGGGGAACACTGATTCATGTCCACACTCGCGCTGGTACCCCAGGTTCCCCAGAAAGACGATTCGCCAAAGGAAACAGGCGCATGAGTATCCGTCACGTGCTGGTCGTGGACGACGAGCCCGACATCTGCGAACTGCTCGAGATCACCCTGGCGCGCATGGGCCTGGAGGCCACCACGGCCGACCGCCTGGAGCCGGCCCGCGCCCTGATCGCCGAGCACAACTTTGACCTGTGCCTGACCGACATGCGCCTGCCGGACGGCGACGGACTCGACCTCGTCCGCCACATCCAGAGCGAACGTCCGGAGCTCCCCGTGGCCGTCATCACCGCCCACGGCAGCGTAGACACCGCCGTCCTCGCCCTGAAGCTCGGGGCCTTCGACTTCGTCAGCAAGCCGGTGGACCTGAAACAGCTGCGCGAGCTGATCGATACCGCCCTGCGCCTGGAGCCGGGCGCCCCGACTGCGGAAGAGCCCGGTGACGACACGGCCCCGGCCACCCCCGATGACAGTCCCCTGCTGGGCCAGTCCGAGCCCATGCAGCGCCTGCGCGCCACCATCCACAAGCTGGCGCGCAGCCAGGCGCCGGTGTTCATCTCCGGCGAATCCGGGTCCGGCAAGGAGCTGGTCGCGCGCGAGATCCATCGCCTCGGCCCGCGTGCCGAGCGCCCGTTCGTGCCGGTCAACTGCGGCGCCATCCCCGGCGAACTGATGGAGAGCGAGTTCTTCGGCCACCGCAAGGGCGCCTTCACCGGGGCCACCCAGGACCACACCGGCCTGTTCCAGTCCGCCGACGGCGGCACGCTGTTCCTCGACGAGGTCGCCGATCTCCCGCTGCCGATGCAGGTGAAGCTGCTGCGCGCCATCCAGGAACGCGCCATCAAACCGGTCGGCGGCACCCGCGAGATCCCGGTCGACGTACGCATCCTCAGCGCCACCCACCACGATCTGGAAAAGGCCGTGCGCGAGGGCCGCTTTCGCCAGGACCTCTACTACCGCCTGAACGTGATCGAGCTGAAAGTGCCGCCGCTGCGCGAGCGCCGCGGCGACATCGAACGCCTGGCCACGCGCATCCTGCGGCGCATCGGCGAGCAGTGGCAGACCGGCGACCTGGAGCTGGCACCCGACGCCCTCGCGGCCCTGCAGGGGCACGGCTTCCCCGGCAACGTCCGCGAACTGGAGAACATCCTGGAGCGCGCCGCGACGTTGTGCGAAGGGCCGCTGATCCGCGCCGGCAACATCGACCTGCCGGCGAACGGTCTGGGCACCGAACCCACCCCGGGCACGGAGTACGGCGAACCCGAGAACGGCGTCGACGGCGCGGAGAGCGCCCTGGACGATCAGCTCGCCGCGCAGGAGCGCCAGGCCATCGCCACCGCCCTGCAGCAGACCGGCGGCAACCGCACGGCCGCCGCGCGCCTGCTCGGCCTCAGCTTTCGCCAGTTGCGCTATCGCCTGAAGAAACTCGGGATCGACTAGGGAGACGCTGATTGAATCGCACGTTCGCGTTGGTGCCCCCCCTTTCAATGAGAAGGCTCCGAGACAAGGCGCGTCGTGCAGCGGGTAGTGGTTCTACCCGCAAGCGACGCAACGCAGGATCGGGGAACAGGGGGCGCCAACCCGACAAGTGATTGAAAGAGCGGGCTCGGCCGCCCGTTGTTGACGAAAACGGGCGCACGCACAGCGTTGCGGCTCCCTTGTGCAGAATGACTGCACGGCAGTCACCGCGCCTTGTTCGCACGCAAAAGCGACTCGAGCGCGAACGCGCGATTCAATCAGCGCCTCCCTAGCCGGACTCCGGCCTACAACAGCTCGAACCACTCGTTCAGGGCAAACCAGATCACGTAGCCGCCGTACAGCAGCAGGAAGATGACACTGAGTACCGTGATCGGGCGAAACCCCTTCACGTCCACCTGATAGGACACATCCTCCCCCCGCGCGCGGCGGCGGCGCACATCCATCCAGCGCGACACCCGCCACCAGACGAACAGCAGGATCAGGATCACGGTCAGGAACTTCAGCATCGGGGTTCGCTTCCTCGCACGGGCCTCGAAATAGACTTGAGCGCGACACTACCGGAGAACGCCGCGCGCCGCACCGTCTGACAGACACCGGTTATCGGCCAAACCAATCGTGTCTCCCTTGAGGCAGTGGCCCTTGTGGGAGCCTGCTTGCAGGCGAAGCTCCCGCCAAAGCCGACCGGCGGCATGCGCCCCATCCCCCATACCTCGGCCCAGCCCGATTCAACGCCGCTTCGCATGCCGCGTCGCCGGCGCGCTCCACGGGTCCTCCGGCCAGGGATGCTTGGGATAGCGCCCCTTCAGCTCGCGCCGCACCTCCGGGTAGCCGTTCTCCCAGAAGCTTTCCAGATCCTGCGTCACCTGCACCGGGCGCCGCGCCGGCGAGAGCAGATGCAGCACCAGGGCCACCCGCCCGCCGGCCACCCGCGGGGTCACCGCCAGGCCAAACAGCTCCTGCAGCTTCACCGCCAGAACAGGGGGATTCTGGGTGTAGTCGACCCGGTGGGCGGACCCGGAGGGCACCTCGATCCGTGTCGGCGCCTCGCGTTCCAGCTGTTGCTGATGCCCCCAGTCCAGCCGCGCCCGCAGGATCGCCGCCAGGTCCAGACGCGCCAGATCCCGGCGGCGGGTGATGCCGGCCAGGTACGGCCCCAGCCAATCCTCGAGGCCCACCAGCAGCGCCGCATCGCGCAGGTCCGGAAAGCCCGCCTCCGGCATCGCCTCATGCAATAGTTGGATCCGTGTCCGCAGCTGAGTCGCCGCATCATCCCACGGCAGCAACTCCAGCCCCTCGCGGCGCAGCCGCTCGCACCAGCGCGGGATGGTGGCCGCGGGGTCGTCCAGCGCGACCATCTGCCGATCGACCACCAGCGTGCCGATGCGGCGGATGCGCGCGTTCTCCAGTCGCGCGCCGTCCTCCACCCAGTCGCAACGCGTCTCGCGGTGGAACAGCTCCGACGCCTCGCGTTCCAGGGCGGCCAGATCCAGCGCCACCGCGCAGCGAATGCGCGCCTCGCGCTCGGCGTCGGTGCAGTCCACCGCGACCAGGTAGTCGGCATGCGCCAGGCGTTCGCGCTCCGGCAGCAGCGCGCCCCGCCCATTGCCCATTACAAAACGCCCGGCCTGTCCGCCGCGTTGCCGCGCAATGCGTTCGGGCCAGGCCAGCGCGGCCAGCACCCCCAGTGCCGTCGCCTCGTCCGGTGCGGAATCCGTTTGACCAGCGCGGGCTTCCAGCCGCGTCAACGCCTGCTCCAGCCGCCGCAGTCCGGCCTTCCAGGCGCGTCCGCCAGTACGCCGCGCCTGCGCCAGGCGCTCCCCCAGTTCCAGTGGCGCGACCGGCCCGGCCATCCCCGGCTCCTCGACCACCACCGCCAGCTCGCAGGCCAGGCGCGAGAGCCCCCGCTCGCGGGCCCGCAGCAGCATGTGCGCCAGGCGTGGATGTGTGGGCAGGCGCAGCAGGGCGCGGCCGTGATCGGTGATCCGGCCCGCCGCGTCCACCGCCCCCAGCTCCGCGAGGATCGCCTGCGCGGCCGCCATGCCGTGCGCCGGCGGCGGCTCCAGCCAGTCGAGTTCGGCCACGGCCTCGCCCCAGCCCGCCAGTTCCAGGGCCAACGGCAGCAGATCCACCTGTTGCAGCCCCGGCGTCGCGTAGTCCGGGCGCTGCACCTCGTCGGCCCGGGACCACAGCCGGATGGCCACACCGGGCTCGGTCCGCCCGCCGCGGCCAGCGCGCTGCTCGGCCGCGGCCTTCGAGGCCGGCACCGTGACCAGCCGCGAAAGCCCGGTCGCGGCATCGAAGCGCGGCTCGCGGGACAGCCCCGCGTCGATCACCACGCGCACGCCCTCGATGGTCAGGCTGGTCTCGGCGATGTCCGTGGCCAGCACCACCTTGCGCTCGCCCGCCGGGGCCGGGCGCACCGCACGGTTCTGTTCCTCCGCCGACAACCGCCCGAACAACGGGGCTACCCGCGCGGGCCCAACCGGTGTGTCCATCTTCTCGCCCAGGCGCGCGGCCACCTCGCGGATCTCGCGCTCGCCGGGCAGAAAGACCAGCAGCGAACCCGGCTCCGCCTCCAGCACCTCGCGCACCGCCTGCGCCACGGCATCCGCCAGCGGCGCATCCTTCCCGGGTGGCGCGTAGCGCACGTCCACCGGGAATTGCCGCCCGCGGGCCCGCAGCACCGGCACGGGGTCCGCGTCTGGCCCCGCCAGCAGGCGCGCCACGGCTTCGTCATCGAGGGTGGCGGACATCACCAGGATGCGCAGCTCCGGGCGCAACAGCCGGCGCACCTGCAGCGCGAAGGCCAGCGCCAGTTCGGCCTCGGGGCGGCGCAGATGGAATTCGTCGAACACCACCGCGCCGACGTCCTCCAGCAGCGGGTCGGCCTGGATGCGACGCAGGAACAGGCCATCGGTGACCAGCTCCACACGGGTGTTCTCCGAGACCTTCTGCTCGTCGCGCACGCGATAGCCGACCGTCTGCCCAACCGGCTCGCCGCGCTGCGCGGCCATGAACGTGGCCGCCATACGCGCGGCCAAGCGGCGCGGCTGGAGCACGATTACCCGACCCTCGGGCACGGAATCGGCCAGGTGCAAAGGCACACGCGTGGTCTTGCCGGCCCCCGGCTCGGCCACCAGCACGGCCGCACCGCACCCGGACAGCGCGGCATCCAGCGGACTCAGCAGGTCATCTAGTGCCTCGGGCGAGGCATTCGGGGTTTCGGCCATGGACAGGTCAGTTTTCGACGACGCGGGTACCGGCCTGCACGCGGTCGCCCGGGCGGGTGACGACGCGTTCGCCCGCCTCCAGGCCCGCCAGGATCTGGGTGGTGAATCCGGAGCGGCGGCCGAGCTCGACCCGGCGCGGCTCGGCACGCCCGTCCGCGACCACGAAGACCGACCACTCGCCACGGTCGCGGAACAGGGCACTGGTCGGCACCTGCAGCACGTCGTCGCCCTCCCACAGCAGGAACTCGGCTTCCACGCGGTAGCCCACCGCCAGTCCAGCCATGCGCGCCTCCACCGCGTCCAGGTCGAGGATCACCGGCACGCGTTGCTCATCCACGCCCAGTGCAGAGATCTTGGTAAAGCCAAACGGCTGCACTCGACGGACAGTGGCCTCCAGTTCCGTATCGCGGCCCCAGTCGGTCAGACGTACGCGCATGCCCGGCACCACGCGCACCGCATCCATCGACAGCAGGTCCACCTGCACCTCCAGGTCGTCCAGATCGCCGACGACCAGTACCGGCTCGCCGGCGCCGATGGTACCCTCGCAGCAGCGGTAGCGCTCCAGCACCACGCCCTCGGCGGGCGAACGCACGGACAGGGTATCCGCCTCGGATTCCGGCATCTGGCCGCTGGCGATATCCAGCACCACGCGGGCACTCTCGATCTCGCTGCGCGCGACCTCCACCGCCGACTCGCCCGCGCGCACGGCCGAACGCGCCCGGTCGCGCATCGTCTCCATACGCTCCAGCTCGGTCGCCGAGACCGCCCCGCGGTCGAACAGCTCCTGGTGGCGGCGATATTCGGACTCGGCAAACCGCGCCTCGGCCCGCAGGTTCTCCAGGTTCGCCTCCGCGCTTTGCAGCCGCGAACGCGCAGCGGCCAGGTTCTCGCGTGCCTGCTCGCGCGAGCGCGCGTCCAGCGCCGGGGTCGGCAACGGCTCCAGGCGGAACAACGTGTCGCCCAGCGCCACCGCGTCGCCCTCCTCCAGCGCCACACGATGCAGGTAGCCCGCAATCGGAGCCGACACGGTATAGGTCTCGCGCAGCCGGGTACGACCCTCCTCGCGCACCGTCTCCTCGAACGCCCCGGCCTGCACCTCGGTCAGCGACACCGGCACCGGCTGCGGCCGCAACGCCCACACCAGCGCCGCCACCCCCGCCAGCACCACGAGCCCGATCGTGATCCGCTTTTTCATCAACATGCCATCAGTCTCGCAAATCCCGCCTCGACGCGCCCGGGGCCACCCCCGAGCAATACGCCCCCCCCACACGCAGGATGCGACGAGCGAAGCGAATCGCATCAAGACGGCGCCGGAAAGCCGCGCAAATGGCCGGTATCCACGGTTTCGCCACATTCCTGCATCGGTGGATTCCCGTGGCTTCCAGATGATGCGATTCGCTCCGCTCATCACATCCTACGTCGCTGCTCTGAGCCCGGGGTCATTGCGCCGCCCCAAACACCCCGACCCGCGAACACCCCTTCAGCCAGGAGGCCCCAATCTCGTAGGATCCGAGCCCTCTCGGCGATTGCAGCGTTGGCTACGCCCCATCGGCTCCTGCCCCGCGCCCGGGGTCATCCCCGAGCAATACAACCCACACACGTAGGATGCGACGAGCGAAGCGAATCGCATCAAGACGGCGCCGGAAAGCCGCGCAAATGGCCGGCATATACGGTTTCGCCGCCATCTTGCATCGGTGGGTCGCCGGGGTTTCCAAACGATGCGATTCGCTTCGCTCATCACATCCTACGTGGTGATTGGGTGGTGCGGTGGCCATTACTCCGCGGCCTTAAGGGCCTGCACGCGGTCGAGATGCTGCAGGCGGCGCCAGGCGAGGAACGCGGTCAGGCTGGCCGCGACCAGGATGCCCAGCGCGGCGAAACCGTAGGCCTGGGGCGTGATCACGAACGGCACGCGCAACAGGTCCATCGCGAAGGCCTGGTTCAGCAGCCAGGCGAAGCCGGTGCCGGTGAGCCAGGCGACCGGGATCGCCGCGATCGTCAGCACGGCGATCTCTCCCAGCAGGATCCAGCTGACCTGACCGCGCGAGTAGCCAAGCACCTCCAGCGTGGCCAGGTCGCGGGCGCGTTCGGCATAGGTGATGCGCGCGTTGTTGTAGGTCACGGCGAAGGCGATGGATACGGCCAGCGCGACGAACACCATGGCAAACACGATGATCGTCTCGCCGATGTATTCGCGGATGTTGCGTTCGGCCTCCGCGATCAGGCCCACGCTGGCCACGCGCGGGCGATCGGACAGCCGCGCGAACAGGGCGTCCTCCTGCGCGCGGTCGGTCAGCAGCCAGGCCCCGGTGACGGCCGGCCCCTCGCCGATCAGTCGGTTCAGCGCCAGGCGATGCATATAGGCGCCGACGCCGATGGGTTCCTCGACCACACCGGCCAGTGGCACCGAGACCGTGCGCCGGCGCCCCTCCAGGATCTCCAGCTCCACCGGGTCACCGACGCGCAGCCCCAGCTGCTCGGCCAGGTAGTCGGTCAGCAGGATGCCCTCCTGCGGCAACCGGCCGCGCCCGCCGGCCATCGGCAACTGACGCAGGCGCGGCTCCGCGTCCAGGCCCAGCAGGCGCACGCGCTCCTCGCGGTTCACCCCGACCAGGCGTACCGGCACCGCGCGGAAGGTCTCCACCGCCAGCACGCCCGGCTCATGGCGCAACTCCCCGGCCACCCGCGCCGGCACCGGGTCGGTGAACTGCAGGTCGATGTCCATCTGCAGCACCTGGCCGTACTGGGTGTCCAGCATCTGGTCCACCGCGTTCAACTGGTAAGCGCCCATCAGCAACAGTCCACCGGACAGGCCGATCCCGATCACCGACAGGACGGACTTGAGCCGGTGGCGCGCGAGGTTGCGCAGGATGATGCGGGTCGGCTGATCCAGCCCGCGCCACGCCGCCGTGCGTTCCAGCCAGCCGCGGCGAAAATGCTCCGGTGCCGGCGGGCGCATGGCCTCGGCCGGCGCCATCCGCACCGCCTGCCAGACCGCGCGGAAGGTGCCGAGCATCGCCGCGCCCATCGCCACGGCCACCGCCAGCACCATCACCCAGGGCTGCAGGCGGAAGCTCATCTCCGGGAAGCGGAAGTACTCCGCGTAGATCCCGGCCAGGCCCTGTGCGGCCCAGGCCCCGAACATGAGCCCCAGTGCACAGCCCACCAGCACAATGCCGCCGGTCAGCAGGCCGTAGTGCACGGCAATCGCACCATTGCCATAGCCGAAGGCCTTGAGCACCGCGATGGGCTCGCGCTGAGAGCGAACGATGCGTCCAACCACAACATTCAGCAGGAAGGCCGCGACCGCCAGGAAGATGGTCGGCAGGATCGCCGCCTGCGTGCGCAGCTGGGTCAGCTCCTCGGACAGAAAGCGGTGCGAGAACTGGTCCTCGCGCCCGTAGGCCCCCAGGCCGCCGTAGCGGGCCAGCGCTCGGTCCATGGCCTCGATCACGGGCTCCGGGTCGGCGCCCGCCTGCAGGCTCACGGCCACGGAGTTGAACGCCCCCTCCATCCCGTAGGCGGCGGCCAGCGCGCGGCGGTTCATCCACAGGATGCCGTAGCGCTGATAGTCCGGCAGCAGGTCGGTGGGGCTGATCTGGTAAACGAACTCCGGTGACAGGGCGATGCCACTGATCTGCAGGTCGGTCAGGCGCCCGTCGATGATCGCCCGCAGGGCATCGCCGGCCCCCAGCCCGTGCGCCTCGGCGAAGGCCTCGCTGACCACCACCTCGCGCTCGCGCCCGGGCTCCGGCAGGCGCCCCTCGCGCAGGTAGAGCCGGTTCAGCAGCGGCTCGCCACCATCCGGCAGGGAGAGCACGGTGCCGCGGATCGGGTCGTCGAAGCCGGCCACCTCCAGGCGCACCGGGGCCTGCACCCGGGTCTCGATCTGGTTGATGCCCGGCGCATCGCGGAAACGCTCCACCGCACTCTCCGGCGCGCGCGTGATCTCCGCGAATACGTCGGCGAACTGGTATTCGGAGTAGAAGCGCTCCTTGGTGAGCGTCAGGGCGTCGAGGCTGGTGACCGCGATCACCAGCGTCATCACCCCGCTGGCAATGACCAGCGCGATCGCCGCCGCCTGGCCCTTCAGGTGGCCAAGATCGCGCAGGATCTTGCGGTTCAGGGCGCGCATGGGGCGGGGCCGCCGTCGCTACCAGTGCAACGCGGACGGCGGCTGGCGAGTGGCGTTCTCGTGGATCTCGCTCACGCGGCCGTCGCTCAGGTGGATCACGCGATCGGCCATCTCGCCGATCACCGCGTTGTGGGTGATGATCGCGACCGTCGTGTCCAGGCGCTCGTTGATGTGCTGCAGCACCTCCAGCACGCGGATCCCGGTCTTCGAGTCCAGCGCGCCGGTCGGCTCGTCGCACAGCAGCACCGCCGGCTGCTTGGCGATCGCGCGGGCAATGGCCACGCGCTGCTGCTCGCCGCCGGAGAGCTGCGAGGGAAAGTGGTCCATGCGGTCCTCCAGCCCGACCAGCGCCAGGGCCTCCTCCGGCGACATCGGATCGCGCGAGATCTCGGTGACAATGGCCACGTTCTCGCGCGCGGTCAGGCTGGCAATCAGGTTGTAGAACTGGAACACGAAGCCAACGTGATCGCGGCGGAAGGCGGTCAGCGTGCGCTCGGAGGCCTGCGCCAGATCCTGGTCGCGGTAACGCACCTCGCCCTCGGACGCGGTATCCAGTCCGCCCATGATGTTCAGCAGGGTCGACTTGCCGGAACCCGAGGCCCCCAGCATCACCACCAGCTCGCCGGTGTAGAGCTCCAGATCCACCCCGCGCAGGGCGTGGATCGTCACCTCGCCCATGCGGTAGACCTTGGTCACCCCGGCCGCGCGGAAAATCACCTCGCGCCCGGCGCGCCCCGCATCAGGGGCCGGCGCCGCAGCTGTATTCATGCCGGTTGGGGCGCGGCCGATCCTGATCCATGGGCCAGGCGTTCAACCGCGGGCGCCGCGCCAGTATCGGGCGCGCCGGGCAGGATGCCCCCGTCACCGTCCAGGCTCATGGACCACAGACTCAGCAACAACAGCAGGATGATCAGGATCGGGATCAATACACGCGGATTCATCAGTCACGCCCTCGCTCGCGGGAATGACTCCATGCTGCCACAAAGCCCCCGGCACAACGTGACCCCCACCACCGTCATCGCGGGGCGCCCAGCGCCGTGGCGATCTCCACCCAGAACCACCGATCCCGCCGCACCGCCCGCTTCACCCGATTGCCGCGGCCCCTGCAGGGCCTTGCAATGACGATGGCCCTTTCTCCGTCATTGCGAGGCCCCGTGAGGGGCCGTGGCACAAAAGCGCGCAGCCCATTGAACGGCCGCAGGCCGGCCCGCAGGGAGAGCGAAGCGAGTAATCTCCGTCCGGAACCACCGCATCCGGAGCGTGGACGCATTGCCAGCTTTCGGAGATTGCTTCGTCGCTACGCTCCTCGCAATGACGGGATCGAACACGCGGGAAGAAATTCGTCATTGCGAGGAGCCGAAGGCGACGTGGCAATCTCCCAAGGCTGACACCGAAGGGGGGTCCGTTGGTTCCGGCCGGAGCGTCTCCACTACTCGTCATCCCGGACACCGCGCAGCGGTGATCCGGGATCTCCCAAGGCGGCACCTCTGACATCGTAGATCCCGGCTCTACGCTTCGCTTCGGCCGGGATGACAGACGATGAAATGGCCGCGAGACCCCAACCCCCCGACACCCCCGATTTGTTGTTTTGCGCCCAAATACTTACCCTATGCACATCGCACGACCCGACATCGGCGCGCAATCAACGCTTTCAGCGCGCGCCACGGGACGTCCTGTGCTGCCTTCAAGGCCACGCACGACAACGATTTCAGCCAACGCTAAGGAGCAACAATGTCCGCACTGATCTGTGGGTCCATGGCCTACGACACCATCATGGTGTTCCCCGATCGCTTCAAGAACCACATCCTCCCGGACAAGGTGCACATGCTGAATGTGTCCTTCCTCGTCCCGGACATGCGCCGCGAGTTCGGCGGCTGCGCCGGCAACATCGCCTACAACATGAAGCTGCTGGGCGCGGACCCGACCGTCATGGCCACCGTGGGCGGCGACTTCACCCCGTACGCCGACTGGATGGACAAGCACGCCATCTCGCGCACGTTCGTCAAGGAGCTGAAGGACACCTACACCGGTCAGGCCTTCATCACCACCGACCAGGACGACAACCAGATCACCGCCTTCCACCCGGGCGCGATGGGCTTCTCGCACCAGCAGAAGGTCACCGACGCCAACGGCATCAAGGTCGGCATCGTCTCCCCGGACGGCCGTGACGGCATGATCGAGCACGCCCAGCAGTTCGCCGACGCCGGCATCCCGTTCATGTTCGACCCGGGCCAGGGCCTGCCGATGTTCGACGGCGACGACCTGAAGCGCTTCATGGAGAACGCCACCTACGCCGCGTTCAACGACTACGAGGCGCAGCTGACCGCCGACCGTACCGGCCTGAGCCTGGAACAGCTGGCCGAAATGGTCGACGCCATGATCGTCACCCGCGGTGGCGAGGGCTCCGACATCTACACCGGCGGCAAGAAGATCACCATCCCGTCGGTCGAACCGGCCGCGATCAAGGACCCGACCGGCTGTGGCGACTCCTACCGCGCCGGCATCCTGTTCGGCCTGGAAAAGGGCTACGACTGGGAGACCACCGGCCGCATCGCCTCGCTGATCGGCTCGATCAAGATCGCGCACTCCGGCACCCAGAACCACCACTTCACCGCCGAAGAGTTCGCCGACAAGTTCGAAAAGGCCTTCGGCTACCGCTACTAAGCACCCCGCCGCCCCGGGCACCCGCCTGGGAACGCAAAAGGCCCGGACCGAGTTCGCTCGGCCCGGGCCTTTTTTGTGACTGGATGGCGCCAACAACGCCGCCACCCCCTGCCCGCACCAACCGCACCCCCCGTCATCCCGGCCGTAGCGAAGCGAAGAGCCGGGATCTCCAACGCCAGGCCCACCCCCAGCGCCCGAGATCCCGGATAACCGCTTCGCGGTTTCCGGGATGACGCCGTCTTCCAGACCGCCGCAAGCCTTGGCCCCCTGTGGGGGCATCAGCGTAGGCGCGTGCTTGGCGGCGAAGCCCCTGCCCGCGTCCGGCTCTGGCAGGGGCTTCGCCGCCAAGCCGGCTCCCACAAGACATTCCTACAGGGCTATTCGCCGTAATACGTACGCGCCCGGATCACGATCACCAGCAACTGCTCGTCCCGAATCGTGTATAGCAGACGGTCCTTGTAGCTGATCCGCAGGGAGTAGTACCCGCGCAGATCACCAACCAGCGCCTTGCCACAGTACGGGTCGACCGCCACCCGGTTGCGCAGGATCTGCTTCACCTTGTCACGCAGCTTCGGCGTCAGACGCCGTAAGTCCTTCTCGGCTTGACGGGTAAACCGAATGGTCCAGGTCACTGCTTCTCCCCGAACACCTCCTCGAATCCCAGCGTATCGCCTTCATCCGCCTCGCGGCGGCCCTGCTCGAATTCCTGCCGGAAGCCGGGCTCGGAGAGCAGCTCCAGGGTCTCGATCAGGCTGGCGTACTCGTCTTCCGACATCAGCACCGCATCGCCGTTGCGATGCCGGATATGGTAGATCGCGTGCTGTTCGTTCACGCCCTTGATCAGATCGAACAGACCCTTGCGGGCCTCGGTAGCCGTCAGCGTCGTCATCGCCAGTCACCCGAAACGTACATAAAGTGGTACATATCGTGCGCCCGCCGCACAACCCGGTCAAGACCGAACGGCCCGAAGCGGGGAAAGGGGCCCCTGTGGGAGCGTGCTTGCACGCGAAGCCCCTGCCCGCGCCAGCCATCCACCCCCGTCATCCCAGCCGCAGCGCCATACCCCGTCATCCCAGCCGCAGCGCCATACCCCGTCATCCCGGCCGTAGCGAAGCGAAGAGCCGGGATCTCCAACGCCAGCCCAACCCCCAACGCCCGAGATCCCGGATAACCGCGTTGCGGTTTCCGGGATGACGCCATCTTCCAGACCGCCACAAACCTTGACCCCGCCTGTGGAAGCACCCCTGTGGGAGCGTGCCTGCACGCGAAGCCCCTGCCCGCGCCAGCCACCCCCGTCATCCCGGCCGCAGCGAAGCGAAGAGCCGGGATCTCCAACGCCAGCCCAACCCCCCAACGCCCGAGATCCCGGATAACCGCTTTGCGGTTTCCGGGATGACACCATCTTCCAAACCGCCGCAAGCCCTAGTCACACCTGTGGGAGCATCCCTGTGGGAGCGTGCTTGCACGCGAAGCCCCCGCCCGCGCCAGCCACCCACCCCCGTCACCCCAGCCGCAACGCCATACCCCGTCATCCCGGCCGCAGCGCAGCGAAGAGCCGGGATCTCCAACGCCAGCCCAACCCCCAAACGCCCGAGATCCCGGATAACCGCTTTGCGGTTTCCGGGATGACACCATCTTCCAGACCGCCGCAAGCCCTAGTCACGCCTGTGGGAGCATCCCTGTGGGAGCGTGCTTGCACGCGAAGCCCCTGCCCGCGTCCGACTCTGGCAGGGGCTTCGCCGGCAAGCCGGCTCCCACAAAAAATCCCTGCAAGGTGTCAGCCCCGCTGGTAGGTACCCACCAGTCGATTCATGCCGATTACGTGGGGCTCGGCGTGTTCCAGGAACTGCCACAGGGTCAGGCCGGGCGGTAGCTGCAGGTCGGCGTCCAGCGCCAGCAGCCAGAAGAAATAGTGATGCTTGCCATGCCCCTCGGGCGGCATCGGGCCACCGTAGCCGGTGCGGCCGAAGTCCGTCTGGCCGGTCGCGCCCAGATCGGTCGCTTCGGGGAGGCCATCCAGGTCCGGCGGCAGGTTGTACAGCACCCAGTGCACGAAGCCGTAGGTACCCGGCTGGATCAGCGGCGCATCCGGGTCGTGGCAGATCACCGCCAGGGACCGGGTACCCTGCGGCACGCCCTGCCACCGCAAGGCCGGCGAGGTGTCCTCGCCCTCGCCGCTGTGGCGTTTGGGGATCGGCTGGCCGGGGCCAAAGGCGGAACTCGACAGCTGCATCTCGGACAGTGCAAAACCCATGACGTACTCCTTTCCATTACCTACCCGCACGGTAACGCCGCCGACCGCCAGCCTCCAAGCCACCACGTGAAGGCCGGCGCTTGCAGACCGCGGACGGCACACGGATGATCCGCGCATGCGCAAGCTACTGAAGAAATGGCTGGGCCGGCGGGATCCGCTGGAGTCCGCCGCCCAGGCGGTGGACCGCGGCCGCGCCGGCATCGAGACCGTGCTGGGGCTGCCGCACCGGTTGTCGGTACCGCTGTTGCGGCGCCACTTCGGCGGCGACGCCGAGCCTTCCGACGCCACCTTCCGCGAGACCGGTCGCGACGGTTACTGGAAGCTACCGCCGCCCGCCCCCGAGTTCGAAGTGCACTTGTACGGCGACCCGGACGGCCGCCTGACGCTGGGCACGATCCGCGGGCACGGCCCGTACGCCGGCCTCGTAGTCTTCAGCGAATGGTCGCCGGATCACCCCGCCGCCGTGTGGCAGCTGCGGGTGGAAGAGCCGGCCGGCGAGTCCGCCCAGGCCCTGCACGACCACCTCCTGAACCCGAACCGTTCCCCCGAATAGCACGCATCGCCGCATACCATCCGCCCCGGTAGGAGCCTGCTTGCAGGCGAAGCTCCCGCCAGAGTCGGACGCGGGCAGGGGCATTCGCCTGCAAGCAGGCTCCTACCGTGAGACCCATTCGCTGGAACCGGGCCTTCAGGCTGGAAAAACCCGATCACACCCCCAACATATCCTTGAAGCCAACCGAATCCGGCAGCTCCGCGAATCGATGATGGGCGTGCTACGGAAAACCGCAGCGCACGCCCGTCCATTTCCCAACACTCCATACAGGCACACCGGCAACCATGACGCGAAAGCCCCAGTCCATCTCCCTGGTCCTCGGCAGCGGCGGCGCCCGCGGCCTGGCGCAGATCGGCGTGATCCGCTGGCTGGAGGAACACTCGGACTACGAGATCCGCTCCATCGCCGGGGCATCCATGGGAGCGGTGGTCGGGGGCATCTACGCCGCCGGGCAACTGGATGCCTACGAGGCATGGGTCAAGTCGCTGCGGCGCCAGGACGTCTGGCGGCTGCTGGACTTCTCCTTCCGTGGCGCGGGGCTGATCCGTGGTGACCGCCTGATCGAGAAGCTGCGCGACATGCTCGGCGACATGGACATCGAGGACCTGCCGATCTCGTTCACCGCCGTGGCCACCGACATCGAGCGCGAACGCGAGGTCTGGCTGAACAGCGGCCCCCTGTTCGACGCGATCCGCGCTTCCATCGCCATCCCCACCGTGTTCACCCCGGTGCGCCACAAGGGGCGGCTGCTGGTGGACGGCGGCCTGCTGAACCCGGTCCCGATCGCCCCGACCCTGAACGACGACACCGACATCACCCTGGCCGTCAGCCTCAACGGCCGCGTCGGCGAAGAGCTGATCCGCCCCGAGCGCACCAAGGCGCCCGACCCGGACCGGGAGGAACCCGACAGCGGGTTCCTCAACCACCGCCTGACAGACGCCCTGCCCGACCGCGTCGGCACCTGGCTGCAGGACTGGCAGGACAAGCTGGGCCTGGGCGAGACCGACCCCGGCCTGAGCCGTGAGCAGGAAGCCCACGCGCTGGGCATGATCGACATCGTCTCCCACTCCATCGAGGCCATGCAGGGCACGATCGCGCGCTTTCGCATCGCCGCCTACAACCCCGAGCACCTGATCGAAGTCCCGGTCAACGCCTGCGGCATATTCGACTTCCACCGCGCCGCCGAAATGATCGACCTCGGCTACGAACTCGCCGACCGCAAGCTAGGCCACCAGAAGCCGTAACCCCCCCCGGTGGGAACATCACTGTGGGAGCGTGCTTGCACGCGAAGCCCCTGCCCGCGTCCGACTTTGGCAGGAGCATTCGCCCGCAAGCACGCTCCTACAGAACCCCACCCAATATCCTCCCGGCCATCGCCCCCACCCCCGTCATCCTGGCCGTAGCGCAGCGAAGAGCCGGGATCTCCAACGCCAGCCCAACCCCAACGCCCGAGATCCCGGATAACCGCTTTGCGGTTTCCGGGATGACAGCCCCTTCCCGGCCGCCAGAAACATCCATCACCCCTGTGGAAGCCCCCCTGTGGGAGCGTGCAGGCACGCGAAGCCCCTGCCCGCGTCCGACTCTGGCAAGGGCATTCGCCCGCAAGCACGCTCCTACAGAACCCCACCCCATATCCTCCCGGCCATGGCCCCCACCCCCGTCATCCCGGCCGCAGCGCAGCGAAGAGCCGGGATCTCCAACGCCAGCCCAACCCCAACGCCCGAGATCCCGGATAACCGCTTCGCGGTTTCCGGGATGACAACCCCTTCCCGGCCGCCAGAAACATCCATCACCCTGTGGAAGCCCCCTGTGGGAGCGTGCTTGCACGCGAAGCCCCTGCCCGCGTCCGACTCTGGCAAGGGCATTCGCGTGCAAGCACGCTCCTACAAAACCCCACCCAATATCCTCCCGGTCATCGCCGCCACCCCCGTCATCCCGGCCGTAGCGCAGCGAAGAGCCGGGATCTCCAACGCCAGCCCAACCCCCAAAGGCCCGAGATCCCGGATAACCGCTTCCCGGCCGCCAGAAACATCCATCACCCCTGTGGAAGCCCCCCTGTGGGAGCGTGCTTGCACGCGAAGCCCCTGCCAAAGTCGGACGCAGGCAGGCGCCGACAGAACCCCAAACTGTAGGAGGCCAGCCTCTGGCCGATCGGAGCTGGACATGCCCAATCGGCCAGAGGCTGGCCTCCTACAAAAAGGAATCCACGGATCAGTGCTTGAAGTGCACGAACAGCCGCCCGTGGTTCTTCGAATCCTTCTCCAGGCGGTGATAGCGCGCCTTGACCTCCGGCTGCTGCAGAAAGCGCAGCACGCGCTTTTTCAGCTGCCCGCTGCCCTTGCCGTGGATGATCTCCACCGTCTTGATGCGCTTGTCGCAGGCCGCCTCGATCACGCCGTTCAGCTCGGCGTCGATCCGGCGGCCATTGCGGAAGCACTCGTGCAGATCGATCGACAACCGCGACATCGCGAACCCCGCGCGGGACTCAGTTCACCGTCACCACGATACAGCGCGCCAGCTGCTGCACCTTGTGCGAGACACTGCCGGAGAGCAGCCCCTGCAGGCCCCCGAGCCCACGCGAGCCCATCACCACCATGTCCACGTCGTGATACTCCGCCTGCTGCAGGATCACCTTGGCCGGGGAGCCGTCTTCCACGTGGTGCTCGATGTCGGTCACGCCCAGATCGGTGAAGTATCCGTGGGCCTGCTCGATCAGCTTCTTCGCGATATCCCGCAGCACCTTCGGCGGCACCGCGGCGCCCACGGCCGCACCGCCCGCTGCCAGCGGCGGGTCGTTCGGGTCCGGCAGGTCCGAGAGCTGGCGGATATGCGGCGGCACCTCGCCCTGCAGCAGCACGCTGACCAGCACCACCCGGGCGTGATACTTGGACGCCAGATCCGCGGCCACTTCCACCGCCCGCCAGGCGTTGGCGGAACCATCCACCGGCACCAACATGGTCTTCAGTTCCATACCGCGCTCCTTGTTCCTCACCCCGTGGGACTCGCCCGCTTCCGCAGCCGTTCAGTCGCCGCCCAGACTGCCAGACCTGCACCCCGCGCGCACCACTTTTCAGCACCCTATACTGAGCAAAAAATCCGCACAGGAATCGCGATGACCCGCCTGTTCGAAAAGACCTACCTCAAGCCCGGCGCCGCCCCCGGTCACGGCGCCCACGCCACCGAACACCCGCACGCGGGGGACGCCACCGTCTCCGCCTGGCACTACCATCGCGAGCAGCTCGTCGAGCTCGACCCACAGCGCACCCTGCGCGAAGGCGTGCAGGCCCTCGACGGCGGATTCGTCTGGCTGCACCTGCAGGGGGCCCCCAGCCCGCGCCAGTTGCACGACCTGGGCGAGGCCTTCGACCTGCACCCGCTGGCGCTGGAAGACGTGCGCCACCAGGGCCAGCGCCCCAAGGTGGACTTCTTCGACGCGCAAATGGTCGCCATCCTGCGTCAGCCGCGCCATCACAACGGCAACATCGAACTCGACCAGCTCAACCTGTTCGTGGTGGGCACCCACCTCGTCATCAGCATCCACAGTGGCGCGGCCGACCCCTTCGGACCGGTCCGCGAACGGATGCGCAACGCCAACCGCAACTTCAACCGGCTAGGCGCCGCATACCTCGCCTACGCCCTGATGGATAGCGTGATCGACCAGGCCTTCCCGGTGCTGGAACACATCAGCGAACGCCTGGAAACACTGGAAGAGACCGTCCTCGACCAGCCCGACCGCCACACCCTCAACGAGATCCACATCCTGCGCCGCGAGCTCCTCGTCCTGCGCCGCCAGCTCTGGCCCACGCGCGACGTGGTCGCCCGCCTGATGCGCGACGACCTCGAACCCTTCACCCCGGAGCTGTTCCCGTACCTGCGCGACGCCTACGACCACACCATCCAGATCATGGACCTGCTGGAGTCCTACCGCGAAATGGCGGCCACCCTGATCGAGGCCTACATGTCCGCCATCAACCAGCGCTCCAACGACGTCATGCGCGTGCTCACCATCATCGCCACCATCTTCATCCCGCTCACCTTCATCGTCGGCATCTACGGCATGAACTTCGAACACCCCGACAGCCCCTGGTCCATGCCCGAGCTCTACACCTACTACGGCTACCCCATCCTGCTCGGCATCATGCTCGCCGTCGTCGGCGTCATGCTCTACCTCTTCCGCCGCCGCGGCTGGCTGTAGCCCCCCGCACCCAACCCATCATCGCGAGGCCGCAACGCGACCGCTCCCCGCTTCCACACGACTACCGCCCCACCGTCTTCCCCGGCCTCGCCAAACACCCCCTGCAGGAGCCCGGCCCTCCGGGCGATTGCGGCATCTCCACCACCCCATCCGTCAAACGGCTGAATTCCTACAGCACGCACCCCCAGACCCTCGTCATCCCCACCGCTGCGCCCCACCCCGTCATCCCGGCCACACAGCGTTAAACCCCGCCATCCCGGCCGTAACGCCCCACCCCGTCATCCCGGCCGCTACGCCAAACTCCGTCATCCCGGCCGCAGCGCCACACCCCGGTCATCCCGGCCGCAGCGCCACACCCCGTCATCCCGGCCGTAGCGCAGCGAAGAGCCGGGATCTCCCACGCCAGCCCAACCCCCAAACGCCCGAGATCCCGGATCACCGCTTTGCGGTTTCCGGGATGACACCATCTTCCAGACCGCCACAAACCTTGGTCACCCCTGTGGGAGCGTGCCTGCACGCGAAGCCCCTGCCAAAGCCGGACGCGGGCAGGCGCCGACAAAACCCCAACCCATATCCTCCCGGCCATCGCCCCCACCCCGTCATCCCGGCCGCAGCGCAGCGAAGAGCCGGGATCTCCCACGCAAGCCACCCCACCCGCACCATCCAAACCCCACAAACCCCACAAACCCCGTCATCGCGAGGCCGCAACGCGGCCGCGGCGATCTCCAACCGAAGCCACACACGACAACACCGCCCCGCATCGGTAAGGTAGCCCCCAAACGAAAACGGACCTTCGTCACATGGAAGTCACCCCGGGCAACCCGGCCCACGCCGCGTTCTTTGATCACGAAACCCCAACGCCCCTGGCCGCCCCCGAGCAGGTCGAGGCGTTCATCGAGCGCTGGCGCGACACCGGCGGCTCCGAGCGCGCCAACTACCAGCTCTTCCTCACCGAGCTGTGCAAGCTGCTGGAGCTTCCCCACCCCGACCCGGCCAGCGACGACACCCGCGACAACGCCTACGTCTTCGAACGCCGCGTCACCATCCGCAACCCGGACGGCAGCGAGAACCGCGGCTACATCGACCTCTACAAGCGCGGTTGCTTCGTCCTGGAGGCCAAGCAAACCGGCCGCTCGCTGGATACCGACGGCTGGGACCGCGCCATGCTCGCCGCGCAGAACCAGGCCGACCAGTACGTGCGCGCCCTCCCGGGCGACGAGGGCCGCCCGCCGTTCATCATCGTCACCGATGTCGGCCGCTCCATAGAGCTGTATGCCGAGTTCACCCGCTCCGGCGGCACCTACGTCCCGTTCCCCGACCCGGGCCACCACCGCATCCGCCTGGAAGACCTGCGCCAGCCGCACATCCAGCACCGCCTGCTCCACCTGTGGCAAAGCCCGGATGCCCTGGACCCCGGCAAGCACGCCGCGCGCGTCACCCGCCAGGTCAGCGACCGCCTGGCCAAACTCGCCCGCTCACTGGAACAGGATGGCTACGCCGTCGAACGCGTCGCCCACTTCCTCAAGCGCTGCCTGTTCACCATGTTCAGCGAAGACGTGGAGCTGCTGCCCAAGGCCAGCTTCACCCACCTGCTGGAACGCCTGCAGGAACACCCGGAACACTTCCCGGACTCCATGCGCAGCCTGTGGGAGACCATGAACACCGGCGGCTACGAAGGCCAGCTGATGCACAAGCTGCAACGCTTCAACGGCGGCCTGTTCCAGGACATCGACCCGATCCCGCTCAACGCCGACCAGATCCAGCTCCTGATCGACGCCGGCCGCGCCGACTGGCGCTTCGTCGAACCCGCCATCTTCGGCACCCTGCTGGAACGCGCGCTGGACCCGCGCGAACGCCACAAACTCGGCGCCCACTACACCCCGCGCGCCTACGTGGAACGCCTGGTCATGCCCACGCTCATCGAGCCCCTGCGCCGCCAATGGAACACCGTGCAGGTCGCCGCCGAGGCCTGGCTGCAACAGGGCAAGCGCGACAAGGCCCTGGCCGAACTCAACGGCTTCCACCACCAACTGTGCAAAAAACGCGTACTCGACCCCGCCTGCGGCTCCGGCAACTTCCTCTACGTCGCGCTGGAACACATGAAGCGCCTCGAAGGGGAAGTGCTCAACCTGATCCGCGACCTCAGCAGCGGCCAGGCCGCCTTCGACACCGAAGGCCTCACGGTGGACCCGCACCAGTTCCTCGGCCTGGAGCTCAACCCGCGCGCCGCCGCCATCGCCGAAATCGTCCTGTGGATCGGCTACCTGCAATGGCACTACCGCATCCACGGCCGGCTCGACCTGCCCGAACCCATCCTGCGCGACTTCCACAACATCGAGAACCGCGACGCGCTCATCGACTTTGACGCCCGCGAACCCATGCGCGACGAGCACGGCGAACCCGTCACCATCTGGGACGGCATCAGCTACAAGAAAAGCCCCGTCACCGGCGAACTCATCCCCGACGAAAGCGGCCGCACCACCGTCTACCACTACAGCAACCCGCGCCGCGCCGAATGGCCCCCAGCCGACTTCATCGTCGGCAACCCGCCGTTTATTGGCGACAAAGCCATGCGTCGCGCCCTGGGCAATGGATACGTCGACGCCCTACGCGCCGTTTGGTGCGAACTCCCAGAATCAACAGACTTCGTCATGTACTGGTGGCACATCGCCGCCGAGACCGTCCGCAAGGGTCAGGCACAGAGCTTCGGCTTCATTACCACCAACAGCCTGCGCCAGACCTTCAACCGGCGGGTGATCGAACCGCACCTCGGTGATAATAAGCAACCACTATCGCTCGCTTTTGCGATACCGGATCACCCTTGGGTGGATAGCAATGATGGCGCGGCGGTTCGCATCGCCATGACTGTCGGAATGGCAGGTGACGCACCGGGACTACTACGAAAAACTGTCAAGGAGCAAAGAGATGGAGACGACAGCCGCTCAGTTGAGCTCAGCGCTCGTCGTGGCAAGCTTTTTCCCGACCTTACTGTCGGCGCCAACGTCGCCGGTTCTGGAAAGCTAACTGCGAATGGAGGGGTGTCTTCAAATGGCGTGATGCTTGCCGGTTCCGGATTTATCGTCACGCCAGAGCAAGCCGCCATGCTCGGTTACCCAGACAAACCAGGAATTCAGAGTGTCATACGGCAATATCGCAATGGGCGGGATCTCACACAAAGGCCTCGCGGTGTCTTTGTGATCGACCTTTATGGTAGGGACCTTGATGCCATACGCACAAACTTTCCGGAAATCTACCAGTGGGTTTACGAGCGCGTAAAGCCTGAGCGGGACAACAACCGGAGAAAGAAGCTCAAAGAGAAGTGGTGGTTGTTTGGCGAAACTCGCGTTACGTGGCGTGGTGCCAGTGTTGGCCTCTCCCGTTACATCAGCACTGTCGAGACTACCAAACACCGACTATTTTTCTTCCTTGAAGCTGCCATATTGCCTGACCACATGCTTGTGAACATTGCCAGCGATGCGCCGCCCCTTTTGGCGGTTCTGGGGAGTCGAGTTCACGTCGTATGGTCTCTCGCGGCGGGTGGTCGGCTGGGCGTAGGTAATGATCCCCGCTACAACAAGACCCGCTGCTTCGAGACCTTCCCCTTCCCGGAACTCGACGACCAGCAGGCCGCTACCATCGGCGACATCGCCGAACGCATCGACGCCCACCGCAAGGCGCGCCAGGCCGAACACACGGACCTCACCCTTACCGGCATGTACAACGTGCTGGAAAAACTGCGCGCCGAAGAACCGCTGACCGCCAAGGAACGCACCATCCACGAACAAGGCCTCGTTTCCCTCCTGCGCGAACTGCACGACGACCTGGACCGCGCCGTCTTCGAGGCCTACGGCTGGAACGACCTCGCCGACCGCCTCGTCGGCCGCCCCGGCGCCACCACCCCGCTGCCGGACAAACCCGCCGACCAGGCCGAAGCCGAAGAAGAACTCCTCGGCCGCCTCGTCGCACTCAACACCGCACGCGCCGCCGAAGAAGCCCAAGGCCACATCCGCTGGCTACGCCCCGACTACCAGGCTCCCGAAGCCACCCAGACCACCGCCACGCTGGAAGCCAAACCCGAGGCCGCCGCCGAGACCACGACCGAACCGGCCAAAAAGCCCACCTGGCCCAAATCCATGCCCGACCAGGTCGAAGCCGTCCGCCGCCTCCTCGCCATCGGCCCCCAAACCCCAGACGCCCTGGCCAGCCACTTCAAGCGCAAACCAACAAAGTCGATCACCCAGGTCCTCGCCGCCCTCCAAATCCTCGGCCAGGCCCACCACGAGACCGATAACAACCATTGGCGCCTGACATGACCATCGACCAACAGCTATAAGCCAAAGGCAAGCCCTACGGGCATCCTTTAGAGGAAAATCATATGGATTTGAAAATTACAGATAATTATACGAAACCAATGGTGCGTGTTTTTATCATGCTTGCCGGGTTACTCTGCGCAGTGCTTATCTCATGGAAGTTTACTGGATCTCCTCTTCCGCAAGACCCCCAGTACTCAATAGTTTTCCAAAATGCTCTTTTGTTAATTGTTCTTGGCTCCGCCATCTTGGAGCATTTCTTTACAAAACCCGCTGATTCAATGATTAATTCGCTAATGGCCGGCATAACAATGTTTGGCGTATATCATGTATCACCTACACCGGCATGGTGGGTTGTCTTTTCTTATTGCTTGTTCGTTTTCTTAATCTCAACTATTTGCGTTGCAACATCAGGAGGACGGGGTGCTGGCGACACTGCCTCGGTCGTAAATAGCCGACTGTACAAACCCGCCATTGTTCTGGGTCGGTCTAGGCTGATTTTCTCCATAGTATTTTTGTTTGGAATCTACTCATTTTATTCAATACAATCCCAACTAGCTGTTTATCTAATAGTATTTTGGGGTGTATTTATGGCCATATGGCCACTAAACATTCCTCAATTTCTATCCTCAATGAGCTTTAGAGCTCAAGAATCCACTCAGCCGATTGGCAAGCTACTCAGACTGGATAACCCCGGAATCTTTAGGTTTGCTATAAATCAAAATACTGATTGGGATATGGGTAAGCCGCTAATCTATCAGAGAGTGGATAAAAGCCAGCAATGGATCTTGCCATTATATTCGCACCTTAATGACGAACGAAGAATAGGAACAGCGATGCTTTTGGGCGCTGTTGAAGATCTAAGGAAAGGGTTAGCTGATGGTCACATTTACGAGCCAGAGGAAGAGTTAAATAACGATGCCGTAATGAATCTTTTGGGAGAAACCACTCAAGCCAAGCTAATTGGTTTTGTTGCAGAAGATTCATCAATTGGACGGATTAGGCTTGAAGTCCAAGCAGACAGCTCATGTGCAGATGGAATGCTTATCTGGTGCAAAGTCGATGGTGAAAGGGTTTACTATCAGGTTTCTGCTGGCACAACGATTGAGGAAAACCTAGATGGTGACAAGCATGGTTATCAAATTGCCTATGCAACTCAGTTAGGAACTTTAAAAGACGGAGCGTTCAAAAAATTTGACTGGCTTCCAAATATGAACGCACCAGTTTTCTCCTTAGCTGAGGGCAGTATTGACTTAAATCACGCAACCAAACACGCTAACGATTTCCAGTTCGGTAACATTCCAAGATCAAATATCCCTGTAGTTGGTGATTTTGTTGGGAATTTCAATTTCCATACCGCCGTTTTAGGTGTAACGGGTTCAGGCAAAACAGAGTTTGCGTTTGATATAATAAGGCATTCGGTCGCTAGCGGAATCAAAGTAATCTGCATTGACCTTACTTCACAATACAAAGGCCGATTAGCGGACTTGAACCCCACTGATCTTTCAATTCAAGAGCAAACTTCAGTAGATTTAAGTCAAAAGCTTTTTGAGGTCGAAACAGGGCAGTATGGTGCGGGAAATGAGAAAAAGGCACTGAAAACATTTAGCGACCAGATAAGAATCGATGTAGATTCTCAACTTAGAGCCTTTATGTCTGATGACCATAACAGCCTAGGGTTAATTCAGTTGCCCGAAATATCGAATTCGCAAGCTTCTATTTTTATCACTGAAATTTACATGTCATGTTTATTGAACATTGCCAAGGAAGGTTTTGGCGATAACTCCAAGAAAGTTCTGGTCGCGGTAGAAGAGGCGCATACGATAATGCCTGAACCGGCAACAATGGGTGTGTCAGACTTTGCCTCCAAAAGTCTAGTTGCAAAAATTTCACAGATTGCACTACAGGGAAGAAAGTATAATGTCGGTCTTCTAATTTTGGCTCAAAGAACAGCGAATGTTAGCAAGACGGTACTAACTCAGTGTAATTCCATTGTCAGCTTTGCATGTTATGACGATACCAGCATTAGCTTTCTGAAAAATGTGTTTGGTTCAAGTTGCGCGGAAATGGTCCCTAACCTAAAGAAACTTCAAGCGGTTGTTTTTGGTAACGTAGTGAAATCGGAAAGGCCGATCGTTGTTGAAGTTCCGTATGACAATAATAAAGTTTAGTGTTAGACCATAACCATAGGGGGCGGACTACGGTACCCGACTGCGTCAATGCCAATTTAAGAATCATGAGGACTGAGTCAAGGCCTTATAACGCGCGTTTTGGGCTCATATAAAACAGAACCAGAGGAGTCGAACCATACCTTTTGCCTCATGGCAGCCGATAGACATCCAGGGTGCCTAGGAGGTCAGATCTTACTTGCCAATAACTGGGTCGGACCACGGTAACAAGCCGTATTAACAAGGCTTTCTTCACATGAAGGGATGTTTAAGGGCCTTAGACTGCTCATTTCGGTCCAGAAACGGGCGCTTGGGGTCGCTCAGGTATGTGCCGTCCCCGCGAAGGCGTAACTGGGAAACGGCGGGCACGATGCTGGGGATCAGGCCTTACCTGCTGCCCCGACGATGCCAGTGCCCTGCGTACTCGGAATTGGTAGCCGCCTTTTGATACACGAGAAATAACGAGTCACACGAGATGACAAAACAGATGTGGATGGTCCGCGCGGGCCGCGGCGGTCGGCAAGCGGACGAGTTTCTGGAGAAAGGACTCGTCGGGATCGGCTGGGAGAGCCGCGGTGACCTGCGCCAGTTTCCGGACAAGGCGGCGCTGGTTGAGGCGTACCGGGAAGGGTTTCCGGATTGGTCGGACGGCCGGCTTCAGGGGGCAGCGAGCCAGCTGATTCGGTTCCGCGACGAGCTGAGCGTGGGAGATCGTGTGCTGACCTACGATTCCAGCCGGCGTATCTACCACTTGGGTACGCTGACCGGTGATTACGCCTACGACCCCGACGTTCTACCGCCCTGTGAGAACGTACGTCCTGTTAAATGGGAAGCCGAGCTGGACCGGGACCGGTTGTCCTTATCGGCGCGCAATTCGCTGGGATCCACACTCACCCTATTCCGCGTGCCGGACGCCGTTCGCGATGAGCTGGAAGCGCTTGTCGCGGGGCAGACACCTTGGCCGAGTGCCGAGCCGACGGACGATGAAGGCGAGGACGAATCCGCCCTGTTGCGACGCTACCGCGAGGAAGCGGTTGAGATCGTAAAAGACCGCGTGAGCCGGTTGGGCGCATACGAGATGCAAAGCCTGGTGGCAGGGCTGCTTCGTGCGATGGGCTACAAGACGCGCGAATCCGCCCCCGGGCCGGATCGCGGGGTGGACGTGATCGCGTCACCCGACGGCTTCGGCTTTGAGTCACCCCGCATTGTGGTGGAAGTGAAGCATCGGCCGCACACGGCCATGGGGGCTCAGGAGATCCGCAGTTTCCTGGGCGGCCGGCACGGGGAGGATAAGGGCCTGTACGTGAGCACGGGTGGCTTCAGCAGGGAGGCCCGCTACGAGGCCGACCGCGCGAAGATCCCATTGATGCTGATGGACCTCGACGGCCTGGTGACGGCCCTTATGGAGCATTACGATCATACGGATTCCGAAACCCGCGCCCTAGTCCCGATGACGCGCGTCTACTGGCCCACGTAGGCTGCGCCGCCAAGTCGCGTAGTCCCAGCAATTCAGTTCAGGAGCTTCGATGATTCTCAAGGAGAAGGAAGGGCCAAGCGGTCAGGATGAACGCTCAAAGGCCGGGCACCAGCAAGAACAGGACGTGGCGTTCTACCTGCGGCGCGAATTTGGCGACGATGAGACCGTTCGGATCATCAACGACCTACGTATCGAGCATAACGGCGAACGCGCGCAGATCGACCACCTGGTTATACACCCGTACGGGCTCGTGGTGATTGAGTCGAAGAGCATCTACGGCGAGGTAAAGGTGAACGGCCACGGGGAGTGGTCGCGCAGCTACCGCGGCGACTGGTACGGGATGCCGTCGCCGGTCCGGCAGGCGGAGCTGCAAGAGGCGCTGGTGAAGGATCTCCTGCGAGCGAATGTGGAGAAATTCCTCGGCCGACTGCTGGGCCTCCAAACGCAGATTGGTGGGCGCGACTGGAGAACGCTTTGCGCCGTATCCAGCAGCGCGATCCTCCACCGCGACGACATGCCTCGTCCGATCGCGAATCAAGTGGTGAAGAGCGAGTTCGTCGCGGAGAAGGTGCGCGAACTGGTCGGCTCGCGGGCGAAGGGATTGGTAACCGTCAAGCCGCGCTTCAGCCAGAAGGAGATCGAAGGGATCGGAGACTTCCTGCTGCAAAGCCACCTCGGACAAGGTGCAAAGGCGTCAGCCGTGGCCGAGTCGGACCCGCAGGTACAGGAGCCGTCCGCTTCGGCTGCGCCCGAGCCAGCTCCCAAGGCACAGCGACCGCGCATGCCAGAGCCCCAACCGGCCCAGGCCGCGCCCACGCCGGTGACGAAACCAAGCCAGGCATCCACGCTGGCCTGCAAGAACTGCGGCGAGCAAAACAAGCTGACAGGCATGTATGGCAAGTACGGCTACTACGCGCACTGCGACTCTTGCGGCACCAACACCTCAATGAAAGTGCCCTGCCCCGCCTGCCAGTCACGCAAGGTTCGAGTGACCAAATCCGGCCCAACCTACACCAGCGCCTGCCAGGACTGCCCCCACGAGTGGGTGGTATTCGAGCAGCTTGCTAGTCCCGGCCAAGGTTAGACGTTTGAAGTTGACTCCTACAAGCACCGGGGTCAGACCTTGTCTCTGGTCTGACTCCCCAGAATGTCGGATGCAGGACGTTCGGCATCAAATCGAGGGTGTTTTGTTCGGGCAAGCAAAAAAAGCAAGGCCTGACCCAGTAGAGCGCGTACCTTCATCCAATATCGGTGCGCGCAATCTAATCACTGTTAAGACGACACACTGAGTAAGGTTGGAAATGTCAAATAGCTTAGTTAATCGGCTGATCATTTTTATCGCGCGAAAGCTTCGTATTGCGCCAGGTGTTGCCCACGTCCTGCTTCTAGTCGTTGTCAGCACTGGGTACGGCGCTATGAATCCAGATGGATTTGAAGCATTCACCGACCGAACCTTCATCCTCATCTGGGTGGGGATTTGCTCTCTTGTAGTTCTAGCTACTTGGCTAACCAAAGGCGAGTACAGGAAAGTCTGGTGGCGCGCCGGCCCGTGGCTGCAGTAAACAAGCCACGCGACGGCCCGGGGTCGGAAGAGCCTTCAATAACGGGGTCGGACCACGGTAACGGACTGACGTGGAAAGGCTTTTCGAATTTGAATGGCTAATTCAGGGCTTTAAACCGCCCATTCCGGCCCATAAATGGGCTCTTGCTCTGAGAGAGGATCCCGCTCCGGCACCGCAAAGGGGATCGGTAGGGTCTCGGGCCCGTCCGACGGATTGCCGCGGCCTCTGCGAGGCCTCGCAATGACGCTATCTCAGCCTTCCCTTCCCCTTCCGGTCCTGACGACGCGTAGCGTAATCTGTTGTAGGAACGGAGTAGCACAAAAAAGGAGACAGACATGGGGCTTTACGATCGCGACTATGTCCACGAGAAAAAAACGTCCCGTAACAAGAAACCGACGGGTGATCGAACCGGGGGAACATCCACATTTAGTGCTGAAGCCCGCCGGACTCGCCCCGCTCAGACGTCGCACTCAACAACCGGAGCCCCACCCAGTCCAGACTGGAAGGCGATCGTCCTATGGGCCTCCCTCGCCGCGAACGTGATGCTTCTAACGGCCTTGTTCATCCTTCACGGAAGATAGGATTGCTCGGGATCGGGCCGAAATACTGCCGGCCACAGGGAAGTCCCACAGGGAAGGGGTCGGACCACCGCAACATACTGAATTACCGCGACTTTCCGGATCCGAAGGACTGATTCAGGGCCTTACACGGCGCATTTTGGCCCATAAATGGGTTCTTTCTCTGAGATCGGACCCCGCTCCAGCACCGCGAAGGCAACCGGTAGAGTCTCGGGCCGCTCCGACGGATTGCCGCGGCCTCTGCGAGGCCTCGCAATGACGGCGCTTCGGGAATCAGGCCTCAAAGAGGACGCCTACGTTTACACGCCCCACCCCGGTCATCCCGGCCGTAGCGAAGCGTAGAGCCGGGATCTCCCCGGTCGGGAAACACTCGGGCACCGATCACACCCCCAGCCGCGTGGATCCCGGATAACCGCTGCGCGGTTTCCGTGATGACCAGACAATGTCATCCATGATGGGTCGGACCACGGTAACGGACGCGCGACGGGGTCGGAGGGCGGTAATGGAATCCCGGCATAACGGGGCCGGACCACGGTAGCGAACAAGAGGACACCCACGTTTCATCGACGGCGCGCCCGGGCCGAGTTTCTGGAGCGCGGCCTGGAATCCGCGCGCAATGCCCGTGTAACAGGTGAGTACTACCCGGCCCGTTGGTGCTGGACGATCTCGACCGTGTGTTGAGCAACCAGTAGCCCGTCAGCGGGAGTCTCAAGGATGAATTACTCGGTACGCTTCACGGCGCGAGCGCGCGAGGACCTCCTGCGGCTTGTCGCCTTCCTAGCGGAACGCGACCCGGCAGCCGCTGCCCATGCTGGAGCCGCCATCGGTGAGGCGGTGTCGCTACTGAAGCGCTTTCAGCAAAAAGGGGACAGATTTATTTTCTCATGTCTGACGTGACGGCGGACGGCCTGGACGCCGCCGCTCAACGCGACAGCCGATGATCTGCTCCACCTCATCCACAAAACGCTGGTTGCCGGTGAGTTGGCCGCGCTGCAACGCCTCGCGCATCAGCGACAACTCCTGCTCCGGGACGCCCTGCTCCACGAACCGCGCATAGCGGACACGTCGTTCGGCGTTGTCATCCGCGAGCTCGCGATACGCCGGGTCGAGATCGATCCAGCACTCCGCCTCGCCCATGCGCTGGCGGTAGCTGGACCAGGGGTACGCTCCGGCGGCCGGCGCCATTTGCGCTCGTACGGGGTTCAACTCGATGTAGCGCGTACAAGCAAGAAGATACGTCTCTGTCTGCACCGGGCTGGACTTGTAGCGCCCTTCCCACAACGTACCGGAGCGCCCTTCCAGTCGATTGCGATACCGCGTGGCACGCGCCGCCAATGCCTTCATCAAGCGGCCCATTGCAGCCACTTCTTCGCCTGGCCCCAGCAACAGGTGCACGTGGTTGGTCATCAGGCAGTACGCGTACACCCGAATGTCCAGCGCACTACTCAGCTCCCGCAGGTCCTCCAGGTACCGCTCGTAATCCTCGTCCTCCGCAAACACGACCTTCCGATTGTGCCCGCGCTGCACCACATGGTGCGGCATATGCGGCAACACCACTCGCGCCATCCTTGGCATACCTCTCCTCCTGCATCACCGCCGCATCCTCGCGGCCGAAAATAAATCTGTCCCCGTTTAAGTCCCGCGGACGTCAGAGGTTCAGAGCCTGTCGTAATGGCCACCGATGGCGAAGATGTAGATGGCTTGATCGTCGAAGCGGTAGATCAGGCGGTCCCTGGCGGAGAGACGTCGGGACCAGAAGCCCGAGAGCGAATGCCGAAGGGGCTCCGGCTTGCCGGTCCCCGTGGCCGGGTCATCACGCAGCATTTCCTTGAGGATTCGGCGCAGGGCTCGATGCAGCTTTGGATCGCGCTCACGGAGCGTTTCGTACGCCGCCCAGGTATTACCCTCGAATACCAGTGATCTCATCCATCTCCCCTTCCGTGGGACGGTAGCCTTCTCCCTTCCGATGGGTAGCGGCCGAATCGGCGATTTGCTGCATCAGGCTGGAGTTCTGCAGGACGTAGAGCGTTTCCTGCTCCCGCTCCCAGTCATCCGCACTCATCACCACAAAGGCCTCACCCGCTCGGCGCGTGACCTTGAGCGGCGTGTGCGTAGTGACGGCCTCTTCCACGAAGGCCTTCAGGTTCTCGCGAAACCGGTTCACGCTGACTGTTTCCATGCCCGACCTCAAACGTACGGAAGTACCGTACAACTATAGACATCCTTCAGGTTCGGTTCAATTGCGTCTTCCGGGCCATCGTGACCGCCCATTCCGATCGGCGGAGGAAGGGGACACCCACCTTTCCGATCCGATCCGGCAACGCCAATGCGACGGGCAAGCTCTCGGGCGGATCCGGGAGATTGCCGCGGCCTCTGCGAGGCCTCGCAATGACGGGCTGACGGAGAAAGAAGACAGGCACGGCCATGAGCGCTCGTTCCCGCCCGCAGAGGTCGCCGACTTCCTCTACCAATCACTCGCTACGCTCGCCTTTCGGATCAGCGATGCCTTTCGGGACCAGGTGGAGAAAATCCTTGGCGCAGGAGAGACACTGTCGGCCTTTATCGAGGATGGCGTTCGCCACGAGATTGATCGACAGCGCGCCCGGGCCGAGTTTCTGAAGCGCGGCCTGGCATCCGCGCGCAATGCCCGTGTAACAGGTGAGTACTACCCGGCCCGTTGGTGCTGGACGATCTCGACCGTGTGTTGAGCAACCAGTAGCCCGTCAGCGGGAGTCTCAAGGATGA
>NZ_KB898881.1 GCF_000377905.1 Thioalkalivibrio sp. ALMg11 | reverse complement strand
CGACTAGGTTTTTGTCGTTAGATGGGGCATTGGGCCAGCGGGCAGTCCTTCGGAGACCACCATCGCGGGACGTCGCTGGCACCGACAGCGCGACTGGTGAATCGCTGGTTCAGACAAGCCTTGAACGGAGCCACGCGCGATCGCTCATCGGGCGACTTGCACGAGACGCCCTTGCCCTCCGCCATCGCCGGTGGCCTGGGATTTTGCCAAAGCCCCGAAAGCGTCCTGAAAGGCACTTACATGTCCGAACTGACACTCGAATGGCCCAGTCGGCACCGGGACGCTACGGGGTCGCCATGCTAGCCGGCCAACATCGCTTACGCCGCTGGCCGCCCACCCTTCTCTCCAAGGCGTCCGACGGCCAGGCGAAGGATGTTCGGCAAGAACAGGGCGGCCCCGACCGGATCTCGACGCAGCGTCGCCCTCACCAGAGACCAGTCCAGGGGTTTACGGTGCCTCAGCTGGTGCAAGACGGCCGCGACGAAAGAACGCCGCGAGTCCGCCAGCTGTCCCCGTACGAACGCCCGCTGTTTCCCATCCAGCCGGATCTCTTCAAGGACCATCCGGGAGAGCGCAATGTAGTTGGCTGTCAGGCGAAGATAGCCTTCCGTCTTCCAGCCCGACTTGTCGAAGATATTAACGCCCTCGCCTTCGTCGGCATAAACGCGGGGCGAAAATGCCACGCGGCGCAGCGATTGCCCCAGTTGCAGCTTGAAGAACCGATCCTCGCCCTGCATCAGACCCTCAGGAAATCGGTTCCTGGAAAATCGATCCAGTCGATATGCCATGGCGTTTGCACTAATGACGCTGCTTCGACGTACCAGCAGATCGAAAAAGTCACCGGCAAACTCGTAAAGTTCGTGCTCCGCATCGATCAGTGGGTGGTCCTCGGGGAGAATATTGCCTTCCGGGGAACCGGCCCACTGGAACCGCGTCCTCGAAATCCCTGTTCGTTGCGTATCGCCGATGAACAGGTCGAACCCCCGGCCGAGCGCGCGAACCGCATCCCCCAGAAACGGCCCAATCCACTGATCATCCGAATCGAGAAATGCCACGAACGGTATGTCGCGAGGAACATGATCCAGACCGGTGTTTCTTGCCGCACCAGGTCCACCATTTTCCTTGCGGATGATCACGATCTCTCCATTATCCAGGAGGTCCCCGATCTCCTGATCAGCCGGCAAGGGCGAACCATCGTCTACCACAATCACGTGTATCGACAGTCCAGCCCGCCAATCGAGCACCGATTGGACACAACGGCGCAAAAGACCGCGCTCTCGCTGAAAATACGGGATAACCACAGCGATCTTCAAAGGACTCTCGGACAAGGCGATCTCTCCATCATGGGGATCAAGCGGCTGACGCGTGGCGCTCAGCGCCATTTCATGCAACCCCAACATCCGGGAAGCACTCCACCGGATTGTGCTGGAGCCAGAGATGTATCTCTACAGCTATCGTAAACACCCCAACTTTGGGGACGCCCTCAACGACTACCTCTGGCCACGCTTCATCAATACGCCACTGGAGACTGAGCCGGGATCCGACGAGGTGTTTGTCGGCATTGGGACCTTGCTCAATGAACGCCTGCCCGCCTCGGGCACTCTCCACATCTTCGGCAGCGGCCTCGGTTATGGAACGGTCCCAGCAGAAGCCATCGCGCGCTGGACGGTCCACTTCGTACGGGGTCCCTTGACCGCCGCTTCCCTGAACCTGGACCCGAAACTCGCCATCTCTGATCCCGGCATCCTCCTCCACCGCACCGAAGACCTCAACCGGAAAAAAGATATCGACTGCGCCTTCATGCCGCACCACGCCCTTTTCTCCGAACGAATGAGCCAGCTTTGCGAGCAGGCCGGCGTTCATTTCATTCATCCGGAAGCCCCTTGCGACAGCGTAATCGATCAGATCGGACGATCCCGCAAGCTCATCTGCTCCGCCATGCATGGCGCGATCACCGCCGAAGCACTTCGTGTACCGTGGCTTCCAGTGATTACAAACCGACAAATGTTACTGAGCAAGTGGTACGACTGGTCAGCCAGCATTCAAACTGACATCCACTTCCACAAGCTTCCAACAATATGGTCTCAGGCCCACCGGTCCCCCCATGGCTGGGTACTTGCGAAGCTCAAGGGCCACACCTTCTCGCGGAAGCTGCAACAACTTTCGCGCAAAGGTGCTTTCCAACTAGGGAACGACGCTATTCTTCAGGACCGGATCAAACGCATGGAGAACAAGATAGACGCGTTCAACTCACAGGTATGCAGCGAAACCAACCGAGCCGACCAACCACCGAATTAAGCCCAAAAAAGAACGGCTGCATAGGGCGAGAAACTCCACCCCTCTCGACCAGAGACTGCCGGACCAAACGAAGCCGTACAAAGATACTCCCGGCTCGCATCTTATAATGAAGAAAAAGCAAGGCGTCCGACCCAACCAAGTGACGAAAACACGCCACACACGCGAGATCGGGTTCGCGCTATATTAAAACACCACCCCGGGGGGGGACCGTCATGACCATCTACGTCGACCGAACAGAAAAACGCGAAGAAGATGGCTGGGCCATTTTCGAAACTCCAGTTCACCACCCACGACTGCCCGACAGGCTGTACTTCCGCACCCTCAGCCGTTACGCCGACCAGTTATCCGAAGCGTCCGACGCGCCCGCGCTGGCCCTCCTTATCCCCGCCATGGCTTTTGGCGAAGACATACACTTCTCCACGACAGTGTCCGAGAAACTTCTCCGAAACCTTAACGGGCCCATTCAGACGATCCTCTTCGCTATTGCGCCCCACCTAACACACGTAGAGGTAAAGGCAGCCCCCGCACGGCGCACCCCTCACCATGGAGACGCATTAGTTGCGACAGGCTTCTCTGCTGGGGTCGATTCCTTCTGCACGCTAACCCAATATCACCCCGACCATGCGCCACAGGGTTTCGGGCTCTCGTTTCTAACCTACAACAACGTAGGATCGCAACGGAATTCCGATACAAGAGAATTCATCGAGCGATACGAGACTCTGAAACAAAAAGCATCCCAGGAAGGATTCGGACTTGTTCCGGTCGATTCTAACATGGACGACTTCTTCCACGCATTGAAAGAACTTGACTTTATGCAGACGCACTCCATACGGAACGGGGCGACAGCACTTCTCTTCCAGGAAAGGACGTGCCGATTTCTGTACTCATCAGCCTATCCGTATGGATCTACCTTTGTTGGAAAAACACGCTCGATCGGGCACGCAGATCCGGTCTTGCTGCCCCTTCTCGGAACTGAATCCATCGACTTGGTGCCCGTGGGTGGCGAGCTCACCCGGGTTCAGAAGACGGTGGCCCTCGGAGAGAACCGCACCGCGCGAAGAGGCCTGGACGTATGCGTAACCAATGAAAGCGGGGAGAATTGCTCGCGCTGTGAAAAATGCCTGAGGACACTCCTGTGCCTGGAAATCACAGGAAACCTGAAGAATTTCAGCGAAGCCTTCGATCTCGGAATCTACAAAAGACATCGAACCCGATACATTGCCGAAACACTTCGAGGACGAAGGGCATACGACAAGGAATTACAAGAGGCGATGAAGCTGTACCGATTCCGCGGGCCTTTGAAGGCGCGAATCATTGCCAGCTCCAGGATGCCAGAGTTGCAATACAAGATTCGGCAACTAAGGCACCTTGTTCGTAATACAATGCGGACTTTCCGGGAGAAACCGGATAGCGAGACACCAGAAAAAGGTTAATCGAACATTACCGGCCAATTCGGGGCGGAGTTTCAGGGCCAAATCCTGGCAAGCCGACACATCGACCGGGGCAGCCAATGGGTGTATCTGGAGGTGCGTCTGTCCATGTCGGCCGTGGCCATCCGTGGCTTTCTAAAGAAGCTACTGGGGAAAGCCCCGCTCCATGTCACCCACACCGTGACCGACAACAGGAAAACGTTCACCGACCGCTTGGCCGCCCCCGGAGAGCACGGGCCGACCGGCCGCCAGCCCTTCGACCGGCTGTGTAGGGCTAAGCTGCTGGGCATACATGGCGCGATCACCGCGGATGCACCGCGCGCCACCCTGGCTTTCCGTCATCAGAGGCCGTCGATTCCTCCCGCTGCCCGCTCCATTTCCAGTCTTCTTAACAACGGCTGGAGATACCAAAGCTTGCCCGGATGCGTGGCAACAGCAGAACGCGCAAGCATTGCCGCAAAGCGCCCAGTCCTCACTAGACGGGAACGCATCAGCCCGGGGTTTCTGGCCAGATATACCAGCGTTTCGCGGGCGGCCTTGCGGTAATAGCGATCGAGCTCCCGCTGGCCGGGCGTCGTCGTGGTCCGACATTCGTAGGGTATGTCCGCGTATTCCGGGTAGCTGCGGCGGATCGTCTCGTCATGCAGTCCCTGGCGCGCATAGGCTGGATCCAGGCCCATCAGAAAGTCGAACAGATCGTGATCGAGATAAGGGCAGAATACCGTTTCGACGTCTCGCAAGAGGCCAAAGGGAACTAGGCCGACGCATCGACGAGTACGGTTCCAGAAAACAAACGAGAGCAGTGGATTCGCTGCACTGCGGTGTTGCCCCAGCTCCGCGTCCAAGCGCTCGATCGCCACCGACCGGGAAATCCGCTTCTGAAAACCGGCTTGAGAGCATGACTGGATAAAACCCTCGTTTCCTGATTCGCCCAACAGGTGCTCAGCTAGCCGTGATGTCTGGCCAGAAACGAGTAGCTGCTGCTTCTGCTCCGTAAGCGTATGGCCTGCCGAAAGCACGTCACCCCCGATGCCATCGAAGATGCACTTCGTCCCGCGATACGAGAAATAACCGACCAGAGCATCAAGCCAGGTGTGCCCACTCGCGCAGAATTCGGTCCGATCGATATCCTGCAGGGTTGCATCCACGTAGGAGCGCGGATAATCCACCTCGTCATGCGGCTGGCCGGTGGCCTGTGCGAGACGTCGTGCGATTACCCGGTCCTCGTCATCGATTGGCGGATACCCCTGGACCGTCACGGCTCGCTCGGGGGTATGACCTTGAGCCAGCAACTCGAGAAAGATATGGCGCGAATCTCTTCCCCCGCTAATTGCCAAATCAAAACGGCCATCGGGGGGAGCCCTGCGCCTGATCGCTTGCGCGAACAGGTTGGCATACTGGTCGACAGCCTCATCGAAGTTTCCCGCCTTCGGCGTCGTGCAGGATTCGCCGACAAAACGCGACTCCACGGAACTCTTTTCGTCCGACCATACAAGCCGCACGCCCGGGGGCAACGCCCGCACGTGTTCGAAGGGTGTATCGTCTGCCAGGAAGATTCCCAGCCTCTGAAAAACCGCTAGCGCCGCGAAGTCGAGCGTCTTCGGAAAAGCGCCGTCAAGCACATGCCGAATCGATGGCGAAATCCGTATCTCGCCCCCCCACATGCTGTAGAACAGCGGGTACATCCCGTACCGATCGTTTTCGACGACCAGCGTTCTGCCGTCCCAGGTCCAGTGTCCGAAGATACCGTCCGCTTCTCGTCCGGGGCCAAGATCGATCTTGTGCCCCAGGCGAACGCGCTCATCCCCCTCGACCCGTGCGCCCGAGGGCGTCCTTCGGGCAGCAAAAAACGGCGATGACCTGGGCGCGTTATACAGATATTGCAAAGGGTTACTCCTGAATCTGATTGTTAGAAAACGCTACTCTGAGACTCTTGTCCCGGCGCCAACACCCATTTCGCGCAAGAGCCTTCATCAATGGCTGTTCCAGCAGCCACCTGGACCTCCGCGCAATGGTGGAGCGCGCACGCTGCACCAATTTTTACGTCCGTCTCACAGAAACGCCCAGCCTTCAAATCCCGGATGGGTCGCTACCGTCTGCGCACACGAGTCTTTAGCAACCGCCAGGAAGAGTTCCGCACTCTGATCGTCCAGTCCTGGAATCGCCCCGAGTCGGAGGACAGTCGGCGGACGAGTTCGCTCGCCCTCTGCCAGGCTTCGAACCGCGGCCCCACCTCGCGTTCAATCAATTCGACCCACCGTTCGACCGTGCTCGCACGGGACCCTGTACGCGAGACCGACTCGGCCGCCGTGCGGACTACATCGCGCCCCCATTCGGGGTCTCTCTGCAGACGGCCAAGGTATCGCGACAAATCCTGCTCAGTAGCGCACCTCAAGAAGTCCCGTCCGTCTTTTCCCACTTGAGAATAGGCCGAGTCACACCCACCAATAAAAACGGCGCCAGCTAACCACGCATTGAACATTTTGGTTGGCGGTTTTTCGTCATGTTTCTTGCAGGAAAAATCGCGTACACCCACGGCCACATCGATATCGTGATAGTCATTCCATTCGGCGGCCGTCTTCAAACGAAATTCCATTCCGTACGCCGCGCAAATATGCCGCCACCATTCCGGGTCGCGACAAAGGTTTCGCTCAAGCCCAAAGAAACCAACGGTGCGAAATTCGGCTCTTGACGAGTCGCGCCTGACCAGGCCCGGTTGCGGCCAATGGGGCACCCAGAATGCACAACGGGATGTTTGCCGCTGATTCTGGACAAACGAGAGATTGGCCCATCGAGGGCGCAGTTGATCGGCATCGAGGCTGACCTTGAAAATCTCGGAACAGACAGGGCGCCGCCGGATATCCGCCGCCAGGCCGAAGTTGATCGCACCCGGCCGATAATCCTCTCCAGTGCTGACGTCCAGTCCATATTTTCGGAGTTCGAACGCAGTCTGACCGATCCAGGCCCAGCTGCTGGTATGGAAAAGACCGGGATAGTCATCAAGGGAGACAGTGGCGGATGAGTCGATGAAATCCCGAATGGGTGACGGAGCCAGAAAATGCAGCGGATAGGGGAAGTCGAGCGCAGCGGGCATGGGGTCAGTCAGTACGTGGCCGGGCGGCCAAGAAAATGTGAGAGGCCAAGCTGCGCGCAGACTTCCTGCAAGTCGTAGTTATAGGGAAGGTCCTTGCTCAAGTCCCGTCGAGCATCTATCGGGGATTTTTTCCGATAGCGGGGGTTTCCGATTCGAGTGCAATGCCCCTCATGAAGGGGCTTGGCGTTGATTGCTACGACATCCCCACTCGCCTGCTCGTCCCATATAAGGATGCCCACGCCATGGTCTTTCATGTATTTTTCACGAGTTTTCGCTCGCGGACCCGTCGGGGCGTTGGGGTGGGCCATTGGGCGCCGCCACCACCCACAGCCCGCGTTGAACTGATCCAGACTGGCACGCCGGGTGGTACAACCGATTAGCTCCCAGTAACGACCGTAGTGGCCCCTGAGCCTGCGCAGCCATCCAAGCCGCATGTCTACCGCTGCCGTCTGGCCATCCCGGAGGGCCTTGAAACGATCGGACAAACGACGGAACAGCGGCTCGCGGACCAACAAGTCGGAGTGCCAAAAAGCGAGGCGAGGCGCAAAGAGCCAGGCAAACTCGATCGGGAACATCATCGACATTGCGGGCAGATCAAGGCCTTCGTTGAAATCGACCAGGCGGGCACCCTCGATTAATGGTGGCGGCCCGATTCGGGGATCGAATCCGACGATCGGAGTCCAGCCAGCAGATGCCACCATCCTCTGCTGGACCAAACACCAGTCACTCTGGACGTTCCAGCACAGCCAGGGAAAATCGATTCCGGCGAGAGCATCCGCCCATTTTCCGGAGGCGAGAGACTGGGCCTGCTCTGCCTGCTCTGTAGAGATCCAGTGCCAGCTCCCCTTGCCGACATAGAACGGACGGAGCGCTTCTTCCTCGACTCCTTTGGCATCCTCGACCGGTGTTCTAGACAATGCCTGCGCCCTCCTGGCAAGTCAGACGGCCGCCATAGACGATAGCCCACCAAAGAGAGCCAGTTTGCCTATCGCGCGGTGGTTCCCAGATTCGGGATAACAGCAAGTCACTTAGGAAAGCGGCGGAAGCTTCAGAGCACGGGTTGAGCATCGTTCGGAGCCCCAGGGAGACGCTAGACAAGTCGGATATTCGCGCAAGATGCCTTTGGCCGGGCCCTCGAAAGGGCGCACCACCACAGTCGATTCAGGAGGTGCGAGAGTGTGGTGGTCGAGACGAGCACTCAGCTCACCGTCGATGCCAACGGCCTAAGGCCGATGGTGCGGAGTTTGTAGACGCCCGTCAGTGCGAAAGCGCACATAACAACCTACAGGCGGGTAGTTCTTCATCCCTGCGGCGCGAAGGCCTCGGCCCGGTCAATCGCAGCAAGCAGTGTTCGATCTGGGTGCGCAGTAATACTGCCTCCAAGGCAAGCGCTAATTGACGCTCCCGCACCCGGCTTCGTGCCCCGCCGAAGGGTTTTTGGAAGGATGCTGGGGCCCTTACGGCCCGTTTTGATCTCTGTTATCGCCATTTTCGGCGGTTACAGGGGATTCAATGCGGCCCAAAATGCAAGAAACCCGCCTGGCTCCAGCTCGGCGGGTAACTATTTCGGGCAGGAAGGCCTCTCAGTCAGTGTTTCCTCAGATGCCGCTCTACAGACCTCGGGTAACCATCAAGCCAAACCCGACGCCAACTTCTGGAATTCCTTGCTTTGCGAATTCAGACAGTCCCATGCGCCTTCCGCCGAGACCGCCCCCTTGTCCAACAGGTAAATCGTGTCGCAATTACGCACCGTGGTCAGGCGATGGGCGACCAAGAGGATGGTCTTGTTGCCGGAGAGGTTCTGGATCGCATCCATCACGGCGCGCTCGGTGGCGTTATCCAGGGCGCTCGTCGCTTCGTCGAAGAAAAGCACATCGGGATCACGGTACAGGGCCCTGGCAATGCCGATCCTTTGGCGTTGCCCGCCGGAGAGTCGTGTACCGCGTTCGCCGATGATGGTGGCGTACCCGTGAGGTAGTTCCTGGGTTACAAAATCGTGCAGGTTGGCGAGGCGAGCCGCTTTCTCGACGGCAGCCTGGTCGATCTGCTCTTCCGGCACGCCCAGGGCGATATTCGCGGCCACACTCTGGTCGGCGAGAAAGATGTGCTGCGGGACGTAGCCCAGAGCCGCCTGCCAGCGACGGATGTTCGCTCGTGTCAGGGGTTCGCCATCGATCAGGATGGTGCCCTGCTCGGGCTCCAAAAGGCCCAGCAACACGTCGACCAGGGTGCTCTTTCCGGCACCGGACGATCCCACGAATCCGACCGTGGTTCTGGCGCGAATCTCCAGAGAGATGTCTTTCAGGGCAGGGTGCTCGTGTTCGGGATACCGATAGGTGAGGCCTTGCACCTTGATGGACCGAGTCGGAGCCAGCGGAACGAGTCGATCATTGCGCGAAAGCGGAGGCGTACTGTCAGGGAATTGGCCAAGGTCCCGAAGAACGCTGTCCACCGCTGCCGTATTGAAACGTAGCGAGGCAACCTGCTGGAAGATTTTCTGAAACGCCGGGATCAACTGGCGTCCGGCCAGCGCGTACAGGCCGATCAGGGGCAAGGCCTGAGCCAGACCGCCGTCGCCTGCCATTAGATAGAGCACCAAAACGAGGACGCCGCCGAATGCAATCGCCTCGATCGCGTATTGCGGGAGGCTCTGCAGAAGGACGGCATTCGCCTGATGACTCGCAAACCGCTTCGATGGCTTCCGGTACCGTTCCAGGTAATCACGCTCCCGCCCCAATAGACGGATCTCCTTGGCACCCGCAAAGGCCTCGGCCGCGGCCGTGAAACGCTCGCGATTGGCCTCCACGCGGTCCACGCCAATGCGGTTCAGCCAGGTCCGCGACGCCACATAAATGACCGCATAGATGCCGCCGAGGCCCGCCGCTGCGATCAAGGCCAGCCAGGGCTGCACCACAACCAGAAGTGCAATGATGAAGGCCGCAAGTAACAGCTGGCTCGCGAGCTTCAGCGCAGGCATCAGTGCACCATTGATGGCCTGGGTGGTTTCCTGCAGTACCGTTTTCGCCAGATCACCGGAGTTTCTATTAAGGAAGAACGTGAACGGACGGCTAAGGTAGTCCCCCATCAGGCGCCGGGAGAGCTCGTACTGCTGCATGTGGGTGAACCGCGTAATGGCCCACTGGTTGAACGCCTGGAGCGCGGTACCGGTCATGAACAGGACGAAGGCCGCAAACCCCAGGAAATACAGGAAACGACTGGTCGACTCGAAGCCAAGCCAGTCGTAGGCGACACGAAGCATCTCATTGTCGTGGACCATGTCCGGATCGGAGAGTACCGCCAGAAACGGCATGACCGAGGCGATGCCCGCGGTCTGCATGAACGCCGTGGCGATCATCAGGATCAGCAGCAAGACGACCTTGCCGCGATCGCGGGGGTCGAGCAGGGCATTCAGCTTGTGCAGGGTTTGCAGCATGGTTTCGCCGACCGGGGATCCTTCGTACGAGGGGCCTTCGAGCGGCCCGTGACAACCGCCATCAGGCGGCCGTTAGCCAGGCCAGGAGGCCAGCTTCTCGTTTGGATTGTACGAGATGGGGCGTTCGCGGATGCTTCGCTGAAGGCACGGCGGACGTGCGCGGGCACGACTGGCCCGCTGGATCGCCGGTCCGGGCCGACCCAAAAACCCCTGAGAGCCGCAGCAGTAAAGGGTTCCCGAGGAGAGCGAGGACTGCATCCATGCCAAACGCCAGGATAACGAAGGGTTTGCTGACCGGCTTCCTGCGCTCCGTCGAACGCTTCCCGGAACGCCCCGCCCTGGATGTCGAGGGTCGCGTCCTGAGCTACGAGGAGCTGTTCGCGGCCGGCGCGAATAGTGCCCACACGCTGCAGCAGAGCCCGACCCGACCCGGCCGGGTCGGCGTACTGGCCCAGCGCTCGCTCGCGATGTACCGCGGGATTCTGGGCACCCTGATGGCCGGCCATACCCTGGTTCCGCTGAACCCGGGGTTTCCCACGGAACGTACGGTGGCCATGGCCGAACAGGCCGATCTGTCGGCGCTGCTGGTGGATGCTCAGGGTCTGGAGCGGCTCGATGAACTGCTGCAGGCATTCTCCCGGCCGCTCCTGATCCTGCTACCCGATACGCAGCGACTGGAGGACCTGCAAACGCGCTGGCCCCGACACGACTTCCGGGTGGTCGGCGATTCCCCTGGGCCCGCGGATTGGGCGCCGGCGACCGTATCCCCGGATGATCTGGCCTGCCTGTTCTTCACCTCCGGCAGCACGGGCATACCCAAGGGCGTGGGCGTTCTGCAGCGCAATGCAGCGCGCTTTGTGGAGATGTCGCAGGAGCGGTATCGGGACTTCGGTATTAGCGAGACGGACCGTTTTTCGCAGTTCTACGACATCACCTTCGATTCCTCGATGTTCGACCTGTACGTATCGTGGGCCTTTGGTGCCTGCCTGTGCTGCCCCTCCGCCAAGGAGTGGTTCAACCCCAACCGCTACATCGCGGACAAGGCGCTCACGGTAATCGACATCACCCCCTCGGCCGGGCACGGGATGAATCGCCGCAACGGCTGGGCGCCGGGACGGTTCCCGGATCTGCGCCTGTGCCGCTTTGGCGGGGAGGCCCTGTCAGCGGAGCTGGCCGAGGCGATGGCAGCCGCCGCCCCCAATGCCTTTGTCGACAATGCCTACGGGCCCACCGAATGCACCGTGGATGCCTGCTTCTACTGCTGGGACGGGGAGCGCTCACCCGCGGAGTGCGAGCACGGCATGGCCCCGATCGGCTATCCGGGCAACCAGGTCGGACTGCGTGTAGCGGACGAGGCCCTGCAGGAGGTACCGGTCGGGGCCGAGGGCGAACTGCTGATCAGTGGCCCACAGGTGACACCCGGCTACTGGAAGGACCCCGAGCGCACGGCGAAGGCCTTCGTGCACCTGGATGACGGCCGTGTGCATTACCGCACCGGGGATCTGGTGCGCCGCCCGGCCCCGGGCGAACCGGTCATCTTTCTCGGGCGCCTGGATCACCAGATCAAGATTGGCGGGGTTCGGATCGAGCTCGGCGAGGTGGAGGCCGCGCTGCGTAAGGCCGCCGGAACGGACCAGGCAGTGGCCGTCGGATGGCCACGAACGGAAAGCGGCGCCTCGGGGATCGTGGCCTTCGTGGTCGCGGAAGATATGGACGAATCGGCCATACGCGACCGGCTCCGCCAGCGACTTCCCGCGGTGATGGTGCCCCGAGCCATTCACTCGCTGGACAGCCTGCCGCTCAACACCAATGGCAAGGCCGACCGAAAGGCACTGATCTCGACTCTGGAAAAGACGGCGACACAGTAACCACGAGGCTGCGCCAGGGCCCTGGACACCGTCGGTTACCAGGCTACGCCGACGCGACCACTCCAGGCACAGCCAGGTACGTATGCCGGAGATGCAAAACCTCGAAACCCTTGCGGAGGTGGTTTTGATAGGACGGGTCCGGTTTGTCCGGTGTCCCCACGGCGGTATCCGTGATCACCGACGTACAGCCATGCAGTGACGCGTCCCTCAGACACGCGGAGACGAGGGCCCCATGCAAGCCACGTCCACGGTAGTCCGGGCGGGTTGCTTCCCACCCGGCCCAGGCCACCCCATCCCCGAGATACAACAGGCTGGTTGCCACCACCGTTCCATTGTCGAGCGCCAGCCACTGACGCCATTTGGGTGAACGCGGCAGTTCCGCCAGAAGAGCCTTTGCCTCCTGCGGCACGGAGAAAACGTCCACCGCCAGCGCGGCTCCGGCATCTTGGTCTTCGGGTCGCCAGGGGCGAATTTCGAGATCGGTCTTCCCCTCGGGGACATCGCTGCTGGACCGTATCAGGACTGCAGAAGCCGCCCCCCGGCGAATCCTGCGATCGCGTATCCATTGAATAACGGACTCCGGGCGGGCATGAGGGCTGAGTTCGATTGCCCAGGGGAGGTCATGCTCGGCGTACAGGGCCGCTAGTTCATCAATATGGGCCTCGGTTGCCGGGCTCGAAACGCCCAGGCCCAGCACCCGGTTAAAGACCAGCATCTTCTTCAGGTCCGGGGCAATCAGAGCAAGACTCATCTCGCTACGGACCGCTCGAAAACCCGGGATGCCCGCGCTTTCAGCCAGCCGCATCATGCTCTCGTAGGCCTCGGCCTCGACCAGCTCGGCCTGTGCGGAAGACGTATCTGCAATCATGGAACCTCCTCCTGTCTCCGGCTTGGGTGTTGCCGAGGGCCCCAATCACCCAGGACGACGCCGGGCTCGACCATCCAATGCCTTACCGCGCCGTGCGTCTCCCTAGACTCTTCCCGGCACTCAGGACCAGATAGGCCCAAGTGGACACTGACCAGGGGTCCCGGACCGTCGATTGCAGAAACGACCGTGCCGCCAGCCTCGGGTCCCCCTCCCAATAGTGGTGATAGCCGAAACTGAAGCAGGTCTCGGCAAGACGCTTGCGAATCGCGCCGCGTGACGTCCTCTCTCCGCCCGGGCCAACCAGACCCCAGCGACCGAGCGCCTTGCGGACGACCTCGTATTCATAGTTCGTATCGGGGTACTTGGTGATACAGCCCTCGCCATGAAGCCGGTAAAGAGCCGTCACAAGGTTCAGCTGGTGGATCTCGGTCAAGCGCGATGCGCGCAACCAGTAATCGTAGTCCTGCCCCCTTTTGAGTTCAGGGTCGAACTGTCCGACGCGTTCCACGAGATCACGTCGCATCATGACCGTGATGGTGTGTGGCAGCGACCCGAAAAGCAGGCGGTTGTAAAGCCAGCCGGACCCACCATCCACAAGCGGTTTGCCGTCAGGGTTCATAGGGTACGCGCCCTTGGCCGCATCGGGTTTCAGGAACGTGCCGGACGGATCGGGCTTCCATCTGGCCCAGGCGGTAAAGGTCATCCCGATCTCGGGATGCTGGTCCATGTAGTCCACCTGAGCCGCGACCTTTCCCGGCAACCAGACATCGTCGGAATCGATAAAGGCGATGTAGTCACCGCCCGCGATCGCGACGCCGGCATTGCGGGCCACGGCCGCCCCCTGGTTCTGCTGGGTCAGCAGCGTCAGGCGGTCGCCATACCCGCGCAGAATGTCTATCGTCCCGTCGGTCGAGCCGTCGTCCACCACGATCAACTCGATGCCCGGGTAGTCCTGATCCAGAACACTGTCGACGGACTCGGCAATATATGCGGCCGTGTTGTAGGCCGGCATGATCACCGAGACCAGGGGCTCGCGGTTACGATCCTCCGGCGCGGCCGGGGGCTTGCTGCCCGCATGGGCTTGTTCCATCGACGACATCACTCCCGCCCTCGTTCCGGCACATTTTGCACCCAGTCGTGCGTCCACAAGGCCACCTGGTCGCGCCACTCGCGGCGGGAAAAGGTGTGATTGGCACCAGGCAGTTCCCGCAGGGTCACCCGCGGCTCCTGCAACAACCCGCTCCATGCCGGCGCGTTCGTCGCCACGTCGCGAAACTCGGCCGCGGTCAGGTCCTCGCCACTCAGGATCACCAGGATGGGCCCCTGGAAGCGCCGCCAGCCCTCGGCCATCCGGTCCGGCAGGGGGCCTTTGTCGATGCTATCGGGGCTTGTGTTGTCGCGCTCGCCAGAAGCCCCCCCGGAACCGGAACCAACCGCTGTACCGAGCATGCGGCCCAGGGAGCGCAGGGACACCCAGGGGTTGAAACGCCCCTTGAGGGCCCCGGACCAGAAATCGCGCGAGAACAGGCGCTGGAGGTAGTAGGTCTTCAGGTAGGCCCGAGCCAGCCCTTCCTCGGTGCGGGCCCAGGGGTTCACCAGCACCAGGCCTGTCACCCGGGGGTCTCGCCAGGCATAGAACAACGCCGCGGAGGCCGCGCCACACAGGCCCCATATGGTCACCTCGCGCATCCCCGGCACCTCGCCTGCAAAGGTATCGACGGCAGCATGCAGGTCGTCATGCACCTCGTGGAACGTCCGCTGGGCTCCGTACGAGTCGCCCATGCCACGAAAATCGAAGCGGAATACCGGAATCCCGCGTTCGGCCAGGAACCGCGCCAGAAGCAGGAACTGACGGTGGCTGCCCACCCGGTACTGCGGCCCGCCCACCGCGATCAAGACCCCGCGCCGGGCGCCTTCTGCCCCGGGATGCAGGATCCCCAGCAGTTCTTCGTCCCCAACCCGGAAGATGACGGCGCGCTCGCTCACGCGATCAGCTCCAGCCGGCGCAGGGTCGCGTCCAGCAACTGCGACACCTCGACGATGTCCTGAGTCGACCAGAAGGCATCGCCAGCAACGACCGTCGCGGTGACCGCGGCGCCCTCCTCGCGCCAGCGCTCGATCAGGCGTTCGCTCGCCGGCGGCAGCGGTGCCGCGTCCTGCGCCGCCACCTCGAACCATTCGATCGCGTCCGCGTGCGGCCGCTGCAGACGGGCCGCCGCCAGGCGCGCGGCCAGCTTGGGCGCCAGGGTATACCCGGCGACTTCCAGCGGTTCTCCCGCATCCAGTTGGGCCCGCAGCTGGGCGGTACCTTCCTTCTGCCCACCCATCAGCCCGGCGGCCATGCGCAGGCGCAGGAACTGAATCAGGTGTTGTTCGCCATTCGGGACCGGGGCCCAGTAGATCGCGACTGTCGCCGGCTGCGCACGCGCGGCCAGAAAGTCACCCGCGAGCAGGCAACCCGCTCGCAACCCCCAGACCATGAACGGCGCCGCGCAGCGCGTCTCGAGGTGTTCACTGCAGCGAGCGAGGTCGTCCAGCCAGAGGTCCCAGTCCGCGTTGCCAAAGTCGCCACCGCTATCGCCGCACCCGTAGAGATCCGGGATCAGCACCGCATAACCCGCCTGCGCCAGGCGGCGCGCTTGCAGGTTCACCATGCGGCGGGACTTGTTGAGCTCTTCGGCCAGGGGCGGGACGAACAGCACGGCGCCCCGGATGGAGGGACCATCCGGCAGATGGAGCACATGGAATACCGGCCCGGCCTTGCCCTCCAGGAACCCGGCTTCCATCTCGCGCGCCTAGCCGTCGAGCTTGGAGTCGATGAAATCGACCAGAGTGCCGAGCGTCTCGAAGGTCTCGGCGCTGACATCGTCATCATCGATCACGATGTCGAAATGGCTCTCGATCGAGGTGATCAGCGAAACGACCGCCATCGAGTCCAATTCCGGCACGCCACCCAGCAGCGTGGTGTTGCGGTCGAAGTGCTGCGCTCGCCCGTTCAGGCTCAGGGCACTGTCCAGCAGGTTCTTGGTGTGATCGAGAGTCGACATATGACGGGTTCCTGAAGGTCGGGTATCTCTGCCCGGCCGGGATGCGGGATTAGTCGGCAGGTTACCGTATCTGCACGGGCTGTCCAGATCGGTGCCGGCTGGCCGCGCCCCCCGCGTGATCGGCTCGTTAAGGCCCCTGGCCCCGGACCACTTCGCGCACCCGAACCCCCACGTAGAATGAGCCACAGCACGACACGGATTCGTGCTCGCGAGCAGTGCGCGCGGCCTGGCCCCGCGCATCCCGCGCCTTGTCAGCAAGCAAGATCGACTCGAGCGCGCACGCATACTCAAACAGTGTTTCCCTGGCCCGACCAGGCAACAGGCGGACGGATGGCGGGACTTTGTGGATGGTTCGCGGTGAATGCCGCATCACCGGCCGGCGCCCTCGATGCGCAGGGAGAGGCGCTCCCGGGGCTTTCCGGGGCGCCTGACGCCCAGTATACGAACCGTCTGGGCGGCTGCCGGGTCCGGGGCGGCTGGATCGCGCAGGATGCCGACGTCATTGCCGCCATCACCGGCCACCCGCAATGGCGGAACCCAGCCCTGGCTCAACGGGCGCGAGAGCGCGACCCGGCGCAAGCCCTGCTGGAGGCCTGGCGGCAACACGGCGCCGGCCTCTTCGAGCAGGTTGGCGGCGACTACGCGCTGGTCATCGTGGATGCCGGGCACGGTCGGCTGGTGGCCGGCATCGACCGCCTGGGCCAGACACCGCTGCACTTTGCGCGCCTGGATGGCGGCGTGGCCTTCGGCACCAGTGCCGGATGCGTGGCCGCGCACCCGGCGGTCGCCACCGAGGTGACCCGCGAGGGGCTCTACCACTACTGCTTCTTCCACATGCTTCCGGCCCCGGTCAGCCTGTTCTCCGGGCTGGAGAAACTGCCGGCCGCCCACCGCCTGACCCACAACGGCGACCGGGCCGAGGTGTCCCGCTACTGGACCCCGCGCTTCGAGGACGACAGCGCGGCCACGCCCGAGGCCCTGGAACATGCCCTGCACGAACACGTGCAAGCGGCGGTGCAACGACGTGCGGACACCCCCCGCCCCGGCGCCTTTCTGAGCGGCGGCCTGGACAGTTCGACGGTGGCCGGGATGCTCGCCGGCATGCACCCCGGGGCCGACAGCTTCAGCATCGGCTTCGATGCGCCCGGATATGACGAGATGGAGTACGCGCGCATCGCCTCGCGACACTTCGGGACCCAGGCGCACGAGTACTACGTGACGCCGGAGGACGTAGTCGAAGCCGTGCCCCGGATCGCCGGCAGCTACGACGAACCGTTCGGCAACTCATCCGCCCTGCCGGCCTATTTCTGCGCCCGCATGGCGGCCGACGCCGGGATCACCCGGCTACTGGCCGGTGATGGCGGTGACGAGCTGTTCGCGGGGAATGCGCGCTACGCCAAACAGGGCGTATTCGAACACTGGGCGCGTATCCCTGCGCCGCTACGCCACCACCTGCTGGAGCCCCTGTTCACCCGGCTACCGCGCGGCCTGCCGCTGGCCGGCAAGGCCCGCAGCTACGTGGAGCAGGCGCGCATCCCGCTGCCGGACCGACTGCAGACCTACAACTACCTGCACCGCCTGGCACCGGAAACGATGTTCGAACCCGAGTTTCTCGCGGCGGTGGACCGCGAGGCCCCCTGGGAGCTGATGCGCGGGATCTACGCGCAGCCCCAATCGGCGTCGCCCCTCAACCGCATGATGTACCTGGACTGGCAGCAAACCCTGGCCGACAACGATCTGCGCAAGGTGACCGGGATGTGCCAGCTGGCCGGCGTCGATGTGGCCTTCCCGATGCTGGACGACGAGCTGGTCGAGTTCTCCTGTCGCGTGCCGTCGGGTCTCAAGCTGACAAAAGGCCGCCTGCGCCACTTCTACAAGGAGGCGTTCACCGGCTTCCTGCCGGACACCATCATCGACAAGAAGAAACACGGCTTCGGCCTGCCGTTCGGCGTCTGGATGCAGGAGCACGCCCCGCTGCGGGAGCTGGCATACGACAGCCTGCTGCGACTGAAGGGGCGCAATTTCCTCCGCGACGACTTCATCGACGAACTGATCCGCCTGCATCGTGAGGGCCACGCGGCCTACTACGGCGATTTCGTCTGGATCCTGATGATGCTCGACCTCTGGCTCGAATCGCACCCGGCCGCCCGCCTGGCATGAACCACGGAGCGCACGAAGACACGAAGCGAGGGCAAGGGCTGCTGCACCACAGAGGACCCGGAGAGTTCGGTCGATGCGATTCGCTCCGCTCATCCGCATCCTACGGCTCAAGCGGGTAGCGGGTAGCGGGTAGCGGGTAGCGGGTAGCGGGTAGCGGGTAGCGGGTAGCGGGTAGCGGGTAGCGGGTAGCGGGCAGGATGCGTTGAGCGCAGCGAAACGCATCGCGGCCTCGACCACGCCCACGCCCACGCCCACGCACGAGACGCCGGCTTGGCGGTTCACCTGCACGCGCCGCGCTGGGGCCGCCACGATCGCCCGGCACGCCCCGGCACCACCATCAAGAATCTTCCTGCCTTCCCCGCTTCCTGTGAATCAGCCCTTCTTCGCGTCTTCGTGCGCTTCGTGGCGCGCGTTCAGGCGTTCCGGGCTGGCTGGTCGGCGTCGGGAACGCGGCAGACGACGTGGCGGTGCTTGCCGTTGGGCTCCGGCGGGATGGCATCCACCGCGCGAACATCCACATGGACCGCCTGCCCCAGCGCGTCGATGAATGCACGGCGCAGGCGCTCCTCGGCGGCCGCCGGCAGCGGGGCGACCAGGCTCAGCAGCACCTCGACGCGGTGTCGGTCGTGCTGGATGACCTTGTAGGCGCGCAGCCCGGGCAGGTCGCGCATCAGGTAGTTGAAGCGGCTACCGTGGATCCAGGAGCCGTCCATCGCGATCAGGCCGTCGTTGGCGCGGCCGTCGATGTCGCGCAATAACGGCAGGCCGCGCCCGCAGGGGCAGGGCCGCGGGTCCAGCGCACCCCGGTCCCCGGTGCGATAGCGGATGAACGGGAATTCCGGGCCCACCAGGTTGGTGACCACAATGTTTCCGGTCTCGCCGGGCGGCACCGGTCGATCCTCGGCATCCAGGATCTCGATGATCAGGGCCTCGGCCGTGATGTGCATGCCACCCGCCGGACATTCGCGGGCGATAAACCCCGCGTCACGCGCGCCGTACTCGTTGGCGACCCCACAGCCCAGCACCTCGCCGATCACCTCGCGCCACTCCGGACGCAACACCTCGGAGGTCGTGAAGGCGACACGGATCCCGAGGTCGTCCAGCCGCTGCCCCCGCTCGCGCGCCCGCCAGGCCACGCGAGACAGTGCCGACGGATAACCGAACAGCATGCGCGGGCGCCGCTGGCGGATCTGCTCGATCATCCGGTCGAGCCGCGCCGGATTCAGGTCGCGGGCCGGCACCAGATACGAACGGAACAGGCGATCGCGCCAGGCACGCACACCGTTCTGGGCCTCGTTCTCGACGGCGGATCCCCACAGGACCAGTTCGCGATCGCCCACGTCCACACCCCACCAGCGGGTTGCCCGCCACTTTGCGGCGATATCCATTCCGATGCGATCCGCGCCCAGCCAGAAGCTCAGGGGCTCGCCGGATGACCCGCTGGTGTGCTGCTCTTCGAGGTTCCTCGCGCCCTCCGCGCGCCAAGCCGCACCCTGTTCGCGGATCAGCGCCTTGTCGACGACCGGGAGGCGCTGGAGGTCCGTGATGCCGGAGAACTCCGCAGGCGACCCGCCCTGTTGCGCAAACCACTCCCGGTAGAACGGCACCCGCTGCGCGACACTTTCCAGGAGCGCCTGCAACCGCTGCTCCTGCAGGATCTGCAGGGCCTCCCGCGTCCACCACTGACTGGCTTCCAGGGCCTTGTGCCAGGCCACCGTGGGGTGACCCTTGAGCCGTTCCTGCAGCGGAAACAGGCCATGCGCGACCCATTGCGTGTAGAGGCCCATGCTCAACCGGACGGAAACGAACGCTTGGCCGTCGCGGTATCCGCGGCCGCGATCTGCTCGAAGGCTGCAACCAGCTCCGGAATCCGCGTCTCCCAGGCATTCGCCCGCGCATGCTCCAGGATGGCCTCGCGGTCCCAGTGGCGCTCGAGCGCCTCCAGCAGGGCATCGCGCAGCGCGTCATGGTCGCCGTACGGGACCACGATCCCGACCTGATCGGAATTCACCACCTCGGCGTTGCCCCCGACCCGGGTTGTCACGATCGGCAGCCCGCAGGCCGACGCCTCGAGGAAGACATTCGCCCAGCCCTCGAACCGCGTGGCCAGGACGAATACGTCGCCGGCCGAATAAACGAAACGCAGGTCTTCCGGCGATACCTGGCCCAGGAACCAGACCCGGTCTTCCAGACCCAGCCCCTTTACCTGCTGGCGCAGCTCGGCCTCGTTGTTGCCCTCGGGGGTCGCTCCGCCCGCAATAACCAGGTGCAGGTCGGGTTGCGTGCGCAGCAATTCGGGGAGGGTCGCGATCACCCGGTGAAAGCCCTTGCGTTCGGTCAATCCGCCCACCGAAACCAGAAAACGGCCTTCCTGCGGCAGACCCAGGCGCTGGCGGGCCCCGGCCCGGTCTTCGGGATGAAAACGCCGCAGGTCCGCCCCGTTGCCGACCACCTGCACATGTCCGGGGGCCTGTCCCCAGGCGATCGCATCCTGACGCAGCGAGTCCGCCACCGAGAACACCCGGGCCGCCGCGCTCATCGCCCGGTTGATCTGGCGCCGATGCAAGGCGCTGCTGGCGAAACGGACCAGGCTGCCGCGCAGGGTGATGGTGTAGGGGCAGCGCAACCAGCGCGCCAGCCAGCGCGCGGCCACGCCATCGGGATAGACAAAGTGGGCGTCGATCAGGTCAAACCCGAAATCACGCCGCAGTCGCCGCATCAGCCCGAAACTGCCGAGCGCGAGGAAGAACCCGTCGGTCCACTTGAGCACCCCCGGAAAGCAGAAGAACCGGGGGTGGTACACCGCAATCCCGTCCTGCTCCTCGTAACGCGGCAAGGGCGGTCGCGAATGCGGCCGGAGACGCCCCAGCAGCCCCTGGAAGGGGAACCACGGGGCCGGCGCCACGACAACCAGGTCCAGATGTCCGGCCACCCGCCGCATGCGCTCGCGCACGAACAGCCCAAGGTTGGGCTGCGCCGCGTTGGGGTAGACGCGGGTGAAGACCACCAGGCGCGGGCGTTGGCTAGCCAACGGGCGCGGGCTCCACGATTCCCCGCAGACGGTCGTAGACCGCCTGATAGCGGGCGACACTGGCCGCCCAGGTGCGCTCCTGTTCGACAAAGTGACGCCCCGCGGACCGCACCTCGGCCCATTGGGACTCGCGACCCAGGGTGTCGAGCACCGTGTCCGCCAGCGCGTCCGGATCGTCGGCCGGGAACAGCCAGCCGGTCTCGCCATGGCGGATCAGCTCCCGGTGTCCGCCCACATCCGAGGCCACCAGCAGTCGCCCCTGGGCCATCGCCTCCAGCGGCTTGAGCGGGGTCACCAGCTCGGTCAGCCGCATCGAGTGGCGTGGGTAAACCAACAGGTCCACCAGGTCGTAGTAGCGCTGCACCTGGTCGTGCGGCACCCGGCCCGCAAACACGACCTGATCGGCGATGCCCAGGCGTCGAGCCTGCTCCTGCAGGCGTTCCGCCTGCGGTCCGCCGCCGACCAGCAGGATGCGTACATCCGGGGCCTGCGCCCGGATGCGCGGAAAGGCCTCCAGCAGCAGGTCCAGCCCCTCGTAGGCATAGAACGAGCCGATAAAGCCCAGCACCCGGGCATTGGCCAGCCCCAGTTGCGACTTCAGCTCGGCGTCCGGTGCCCCGCCCAGACGGAAGGCCTCGGCATCCACGGCATTCGGGATCACGGTGACCCGGTCCTGCGGGATACCCCGGGCGACGATGTCCCGCCGCAGGCCTTCGCAGATCGTCGTCACGTGGTCCACCCGGCGGAACACGTACGACTCGAAACCGCGCGTCATGCGGTAGCGCAGCCCGTGTTCGCGGCTGGTCCCGTGATCCACCGCGGCATCCTCCCAGAAGGCCCGCACCTCGTAGACCACGGGGATACCGAGACGCCGGCCGACCCGCAGCGCCGGCAGGGCATTGAGAACCGGGGAATGGGCATGCAGCACATCCGGCTGCACCTCCCGGGCCACGGCCTCCAGGCGCCGGGTCAGGGCACGCATCAGCCCCCATTCGCCCAGCCCCGGCAGCGTACCGGGGCGATAGCGCGTGCGGTAGAAGTGCAGACCGTCGACATCCTCCTCGTCCACCTCCACCGCCCCCTGCTTGGGGCTGGTCAGGTGAAACGTCTCCCAGCCGAGCCGGTGCTGCTCGCGCAGGATGGCGGCCGTGCGGAAGGTATAGCCACTGTGCAGCGGGATAGAGTGATCGAGGACATGCAGGATCTTCATTGCCACCCCCGCATCAGGCCGTCGACCGGGCCAGGAAGCCCTCGAACATCAACAGCGACCACAGGACCGGGCTGTGGTCGCGGGCACCGCTGGTGTGCTGGTCCACCAGGGTCTTGAGATAGTCCATGTCGAAGATGCCGGAGTCGGCAATGCGCGGCCCCAGCACCTGCGCCCGCATGCGTTCACGCAGCGGTCCGCGAAACCACTCGGCGACCGGGACGGCGAAGCCCTTCTTGCGACGATAGAGGATCTCCTCCGGCAGGTAGGGCTCCATGGCCTTTTTCAACACGTACTTGCCCTCCGTCCCCCGCAGCTTGAGATCCGGGGGCAGCCCCGAGGTCCACTCGACCAGCTGGTGGTCGAGCAGGGGCACTCGGACCTCCAGCGAATGCGCCATGCTCGCGCGGTCGACCTTGGTCAGAATGTCGCCCGGCAGGTAGGTCTTCATGTCCAGGTACTGCACCAGCGATAGCGGGTGCTCGGTGGGGGCGCGCGCCGCATGCCGGCGCAGGACCTCCACCGCGCTGTAGCCCTGAAGCGAGCGCCGAAACGCCGGCGAAAACAGGTGCGCGCGCAGGTCGTCGCGCAGGATCGACACCCCCTGGAAATAGCCCTCGACCGAGTCCCGCGCCAGGGCCTGGAAGGTGGCGCGGGCGCGCAACGGGCGCGGGGCCCAGTCGGCCTTGGGATACCACCGCGCCAGGGTCCCGAATACGGCCCGTCGCAACCCCAGTGGCAGCGGCGCGCGCAGGCGTTCCTCCGCCAGGTGATGGCGATAGCGCCGATAGCCGGCCAGGTTCTCGTCTCCGCCGTCCCCGGACAGCGCAACCACTACCTGCTGGCGTGCCTGTTCGCAGACCCGATAGGTCGGCAGCGCGGAACTGTCGGCAAACGGTTCGTCGTAGAGGCCACTCAAGCGATCCAGCAGGGCAAAGTCGTCGGGATCGACCTCCTGCGTGCGGTGATCCGTGTGGTAGCGCTCGGCCACCATCCGCGCGTAGCGGGATTCGTCGTAGGCCGGATCGGCAAAGCCGATGGAGCTGGTGCGCACCGGGTCGTCGGACAGGCCCGCCATCATCGCGACTACCGCACCGGAATCCACCCCGCCCGAGAGGAAGGCCCCCAGCGGGACCTCCGCGACCATGCGGACGTCCACCGCCTCGCGCAGGCGAGCGGTGAGTTCCTCGGCGGCAGTCGCTGCATCCGCCACGCCACTGTCGCCGAACGGGATGTCCCAGTATTCACGCGGCTCGCTCAGGTTGCCCTGTCCGCGGCGCACGGTCAGCGTGTGGCCAGGCGGCAGCTTGTGCACGCCGCGGAAGATGCTGCGCGGCTCCGGCACGTAACCGAAGGCGAAATAATCCTCCACCGCATGCGGATCCATCTCTCGCGGCATCCCCGGATGCGCCATCAGCGCCTTGAGCTCCGAGCCGAAGATCAGGTGCCCGTCCGCCAGCGCGCCGTAGTACAGGGGCTTGACCCCCAGGCGGTCGCGGGCGAGGAACAGGGTGTCGCGATTGCGATCCCAGACGGCGAACGCGAACATGCCACGAAAGCGCTGTACGCAGGCCTCGCCCCACTCCTCCCAGGCATGCACGATCACCTCGGTATCGCAGTGGGAGCGGAACCGGTGCCCCGCCTGCTGCAGCTCGGCGGTCAGCTCCGGGAAGTTGTAGATCTCGCCGTTGTAAGTCACGACGACGGTCTCGTCCTCGTTGAACAGCGGCTGCTGCCCGCCGGAGAGATCGATGATCGACAGGCGACGATGCGCCAGCCCCACGCCCGGTTCCAGGTGCACGCCACCCTCGTCCGGACCGCGGTGAAACTGGGTCTCGTTCATCGCCTCCAGCAGGGACCGATTGATCGGCCGCCGGTCACGCAAATCGAAGATTCCGGTAATGCCGCACATGTCGGGTTCCTGATCGCTTCCTTGCCGAGGCCAAATGACGCTGGACGGTGCACCCGGGGAGGCACTAATTGGCGCAAGCCCCGCCGCACCATCACGGAAAATCCAGCATAAACGACAACCCCGCCGCGGACCGACCGCGATACGCGCCACAGGGCCCCTGGCGTTAGCGGCGGAACTAACGCCGGCACACGCCTACGTTCAACGCCGCTCCAGTACCCGGTCGTACACCCGCATATACCCCGCGACCATCGCCTCCATGCTGAATTCCGCCTCGGCCCGCGCACGGGCGGCCGTGCCTTGCCGTGCGGTCCGTTCGGGGTCGCCTGGATAGGCCATCAGCGCAGCCGCGATCGCGCCTGGATCGCCGGCCGGCACCAGCGCCCCGGTCACCCCCGGCTGGACAAGGTCGGGGTTCCCCCCGACATCCGTCGCGATCACCGGGAGCCCGGTGGCCATCGCCTCGAGGACGGTGTTGCAGATGCCTTCGGCCAGCGAGGGCAGGACGAAGAGGTCCAGCGCCCGCAGGCAGTCGGGGATATCCTCGCGGGCACCGGGGAGCCAGGCCTGGCCGGCCACCCCGGACTGCTCCAGCAGCTGCCGGACCTCCCCGCGCAGCGGGCCGTCCCCGATCATCGCCAGGCGCAGGCGCGGAAACTCCGCGGGCATCCGTTCGCGCAGCGCGACAAAGGCCCGCGCCAGGTCCAGCGGCGCCTTGACCGCCTGCATACGCATGACCGAGCCGATCACGAAGGTGCCGGGGCCCCGGAAGCCGTCCGGAAACGGGGGCGCGAACGCCTCCGACGGTGGTGCGAAACGGCCGGTATCCACGCCGTTGAAGATGTGCGAAAGACGCTCTGCGGGCACCCCGATCGCATCCCGCAGGTAGCCCTTCTGATGCTGCGACAGGGCAATGTAGTGACCGACCAGCGGCCGCACCAGCCGGCGCAAGCGGCGGTTGCGGCCGCGCGTGCCGTCCAGATCCCCAACATCCCAGCCATGCTCGCCATGCACGCGCGCTCGCACGCCGGACAGCGCGGCGGTCACCTGGGCCTCCAGGGTGCCGAAGTTCCGGGTATGGACGATATCCGGTTGCAGGGCGCGCAGCAGTCGCCACAGGTGGACGTGGACCCGCGGGTCCTTGCCTTCGCGCTTGTGCAGGGCATGCAGGCTCACATCGTCGCGCCGGATGCGCAGGCGAAAATCGGTGTAGTCCGTCATGCAGATGATGGCGTGCCGGTAGCGGTCCACGGGCATGTGGTTGATCAGATTGACCAGCCCGTTCTCCATCCCGCCAATGTCCAGGCGATGGATGATATGCGCCACGCAGGGTCGCGGATCGCCATCCCGGACGGTCTTGGCGGATGCGCCCGTCACTGTCGCGCGACAGCGGCGAGCTGCTCGATGAGCTCGGGCAGGACGTCGGCCGCATAGGCCTGTAGCGTCGCATCCTCTTCCCCGGGCTCGGAGCCATAGGGCACATAGAGCACGACCAGGGCCGCGTCATCGCGGCCACCCACCAGGCGGTTCAGCGCCTCGCGGGCCTTGACCGTATGCGGCAGCGTGGTCAGCTGGCCGTCCACCCAGTACCAGCGCCAGACCAGCAGTTGCTGCCCGGGCCCGTGCAGCAGGAAACGTTCGGGATTGGGGTAGCCGTCGACCGTAGCCTGCCCGCGATGGGATTGCGACCAGGAACCCACGCGGTGACGCCCGGCCAGGGTATTGCTCCAGCCCACCATGTTCCCGTAGTGGTGCTGTTCGCGATAGAACAGCACGTGCATGCCCACCGGCAGCCCGCCATCCTCCGCCGCGACGAGACCGCCCCGGCCGTCGCGGGCACCGCGATAACCCGGCTCCCAGGCACCGGCCTGATCCTCCAGCACCCGCCAGCCGGGCGGGGCCAGCGGGCCCGTGCCCAGGCCCGCCACCGGACCGAGATCACGCTGGTTCATCCAGCCCGCATACAGCGGGGCCGCGCTGGCCAGCACCACCGCCAGCAGGGCCGCCACAGCGAACGGTCCAGCATGCAGCGAGCGCCACTCTTTCGGCGTGCGCACGGGTGCGGCGGGCGGGTCCATGTCTTCGCGCCAGAAGGCCCCGATCCCGAACATCAGCGCAATGACCACCCCGAAGAATATCCACCCATAGATCAGGTGATCGACCCCGGCCGCATACTCCATCTCGCTCAGATGACCGATCATCACGATCATGTAGGCACGCAGGCCGTTGGCAACGATCGGGACCACGATGGAGACGCCGACAAACACGAGCCGCCGCCAGGTGCTGCGGTACATGAGATAGGCGTACAGGGTGCCGAGCGCGACCGACGCGATCAGATAGCGCACGCCACTGCAGGCCTCGACCACCGACCAGCGGCCGGTGGGCAGGTCGAAATACAACCCGTCGCGATAGACCGGGATCCCGCTCAGCTGCACCGCCGTCACGGTAAAGTCCGCGGTGAAGTCCATCAGCGGCGGCACCAGGAACTCGCCGAACGGGACCGCGAACAGCAGGTACGCCAGGGGAAACTGCAAGCGCCAGGCGATCGCATTGCCCAGCACCAGCCAGAACAGCGCGGGGACCATCAGGACGGCCGCGAACTGACGCACGGACACCACATCCACCAGCTCTCCCGCCACCCAGACCAGCGAAAAGGCCAGCAGGGGCAACAGCGCCCACCAGGAGGGACGCGGCTCCAGGGCAAACACCTCCTCGCGCTTGAGAAACAACAGAAACAGCACGATGGGGACAATCAGGAAACCATGGGCAAAGGTCTCCGAACGGTTCCAGACGGCCACGATGGATTCGAACGTCGGGTAGAACATCCATCCCAGCACGACCAGGCCCAGCATCAGCACCGGCCCGGCCAGCCACCAGGACGAGCCGCGCACGGACGTCCGGATATCGAGCGTTTCAGCGTCCATGGGCAGCCTCCGGGACTGGCTCGGCGCCGGGGACCCCGCCGGGGTGCGGGCGGAGAAACTCGCCCAGGTGCGCGAGATTGCGCGCCCAGTCATAGTCCGCCAGCACCCGGGTGCGCGCCGCGTGCCCGAGCGCCGGATCCGGTGCACGCAGATATTCGGAAACGGCCTTCAGAAACGCTCCCGGTTCGGCCTCGGCACGGATCACCTCGCGCCCGGTCGTCGCGGTCAGGCCTTCCAGGGCCTGCGGGCTGGCCACGACTGGGCGCGCCAGAGCCATCGCCTCCAGGACCTTGTTCTGCACCCCACGGGCGATTCGCAGCGGCGCGATGACGACCGTCGCGTACGCAATCCACGGGCGCACGTCGTCCACGAATCCGGTCACCGTCACCCCGGGGCGATCCGCCAGCGCCACCACCTCCGGAGCCGGCCGGCTGCCAACGATGCAGAACTCCACACCGGGATGTTCGACCCGCAGCGCAGGCAGAACGTGGTCGGCAAACCAGATCACGGCATCGACATTGGGCCAGTAATCCATCGCCCCCGAGAACACCACGGTGCGCACCCCGTCCGCATAGGGACCGGGTGCCGCAACCACGTCGGGTGAGAAAAAGGCGGCATCAACGCCGTTGTTCAGGGCATGCACCCGGTCCGCCACCTCCGGTGCTTGCTTGCGAAAGGTGTCCGCCTCGGCCGGCGACACGAACAGGCTGGCGTCGCTGGCCTGCGCGACCTGTCTCTCGTACGCCAGCAGCCGCCGCCCTTCGCGCCGATATACGGCGCTCATGGGCCAGCGCCGCGTCGGCGCATACTGCGTCCACTTGTCGGAATCCACGTCCACGAAGTCCACCACCCGGGTCAGCCCGTCCCCCTCCGGCAGGTACTGGGCCATCGCCGAGGAAAAGGCCAGGGCACCGGCGACCGGCTGCCGCGCCAGCGTTGCACGGACCCAGCGCGCCAGTTCCCGATCGCGATACCACGGCACGGTCAGCGCCTCGCCACTCAGCAAGCCGCTCAGGGCGCGCAACTGAGCACGCCGGCGCGGCAACGGACGGGCACAGACACTGGCGCACAGCGCCTCGAGCTCGGGCAGGTAGGCGGCGTCAGCCGGGTCATCAATGAACGTGCCGAGATGCACGCGATAGTGCTGCGCCAGATAGCGCAGGATGTGGTGCGAACGGATCTTGTCGCCCTTGTTGGGCGGCCACGGAATCCGGTGCACAAGATAAAGAAGATCTTCCATTAAAGGGCCTGATTTACCACGGAGGGCACAGAGAACACGGAGAATTCAAAGCCTGAATCTTTTGATGCCGTCTTTCAGAAGCAGGGCGTTGCAATTGCTTAGCAAGCTGGTTGGGGTGTTCGCCCGTTTCATGCAGGTGAGACGCTGGGCATGGTGGACGGCCTGCAAGGCATCCACACTTTTCAGTTCGAGTATTAGTTCCTGCTCGACCATCAAATCGATTCGGTACCCACAGTCGATGGGGCACCCCTCGTAGTTGACCCGCAGGGGCACCTCCACGAAACAATCGACTCCCCTCTCGGTAAGCTCGTGAAACAGGCATTTCGCGCAAATTGACTCCAGCAACCCAGGCCCCAACTCTTGATGAACCTCAATGGCTGCACCAATCACCCGGCCAGTCAGATCCGTGGCATCCATTCCCACGCTCCTTGCGCAATCCATGCGCGACATTTTCTTTCGATTCCACAGTTCTCCGTGACCTCTGTGGCGAACCCGATCGTTAGCCGAGGGAGCGGGAGATTTTGGGGCCCAGCCAGTTGGCCATGGGCAGGGGCAGGCGCTGCCAGGCGGCGATGAAGTAGCGGTATTTGGGGTTGAGCGGATTGACGTCCGGCATCTCGCGGGCACGCACCAGGTCGTATTCGTAGTACAGCGGCTGCGGCTCGAAGCCCCAGTTTTTCTTGAAGCTGAAGGACCCGGTATCACGCTTGCTGCGACCGAAGTCGAACACGCGGTAGCCCGCCTCGCAGGCACGGCGCATCAGCTCCCAGTAGAGGAAGTCGTAGCCCGCGACTTCGCGAGCCCGCGGGGTTCCCGCGCCGTAGTAGGGCAGCACCTCGTTGCGGAACCAGAAGCTGACCACGCTGGCGACCGCTTCGCCCTCGTGCGTGACCGTCAGCACGTCGCAATCATCGCCGAACACTTCGAGCAATTTGCGGAAGTAATTCGGGCCGAAGACCGGGGTCCCCATGCGCCGCACATTGGCCGCGTAGATGGGATAGAAGCGGTCGATGTCGCGATCGACCTCGCTGACCAGGCCCGCCTTGATGCCCTTGCGCACCATGCGCCGCTGTTTGCGCGGGATCGCGTTCATGTTCGCTTCAACATCCGGATCCAGCTGGCGGCGGAAGGTGAAATAGAGCTCGCTCTTGGTCGGCCAGTCCGGGTGCCTCGGTTCGCGCAGGCGATACTCGAGATAGTCGACATTCAGGCTGCGGGCGAGATCCCGCGCGCGGGCATCCAGCGCCGCCGCCGCAGCATCGGTGACCGCGGCAACACCGCCGTAGACACAGAACGGCAGCGATGAAAGCGAGTCCCCGAACAGGCGGGAACGGATACGGCCCAGCGGCAGCACGCCCTGTATGGCGCCATCCACCTCGGCATAGAGAAAGTGGGTTTCGTGCCCGAACGCCTCGCGCAACACCGTCGACCAGCCCGCGCGGTGGAAGAAGGTGGCCTGCGGACAGTTCTCCACGAACGCATCCCAGCGCTCATGGTCGGCCGCACACAAAGTCCGGACCTGCAGGGCACCGGTACCGCTGGCACGTTGATCAGGCGGTTCGTACATTGTCTTCCCTCGTCACCCTTGCATGGTCTCCGGGTCCCGCCAGTTCCACGGCAAACACGCGGTCCATGCGGTCCCAGCGAAAGTCCTGCAGGAGACGCTTCAGGCGCGGCTCCATACGGTGCAGGTTCACGTAGTGCCGGAAACGGCTCCGCGCCCCGAGCCCGGACACCCGCGGCTGGTCGGGGTCGATCTCCCACGGGTGGAAGTAGAAAACCGCCGGCATCTCGTCCACCGCCCCGATACGGCGAAGGGCCCGGCGCGACACTGCGTAGGGCAGCAACCGGAAATAGCCACCACCGGCCGCCGGAAGGTTGCGCCCGCCCATGCGGAGGGTCGCCGGGGGCAGCTCCAGGACCCCGGCGGGCACCGGGCGATGCGGGTGTCGCGGGGCCTTCGGCATCCCGTAGTGATCGTGATGCACCGGGTAGATGCTCGAGCTGTACTCCAGTCCCGCCTCGCGCAGCACCTCCAGCGCCCAGAGATTGCTCTCGCCGATCGAGAAGCTGGGCGCGCGATAGCCGCGGACCGGGGCTCCGGAGAGGTCTTCGAGGATGCTCTGGGCGCGCTCGATATCGGCGCGGAAGGCGGCGGGCGTCAGATCCGTGACCCGCTCGTGGCCGTAGCCGTGACTCGCCAGCTCGTGTCCGGCGTCGACGATCCGGCGGATCGCATGCGGGTAGCGCTCGGCAACCCAGCCGAGGGTGAAGAAGGTCGCCCGCGCACCGTTCTGGTCGAACAGCTCGAGGATGCGATCAAGGTTGCGCTCGATCCGGCATTCGCGGGTGTCCCAGGTGTCGCGCGGGATGCGCGGGGCCAGTGCCGAGACCTGGAAGTAATCCTCCACATCGACGGTCAGGGCGTTGGGCCGATCGGCACTTTGCATCTGCATGATAGGCCTCGGCAGCTACGACTGCGCGGCACTGGAAACCGGCGCCAGCGACTCCGTTTCATAGCCCTCGTCGCGCACGATCTTCAGCACCTCCTGGGTCGCCCGGAAGTTGACCAGGAGATTGCGCTCGATCCGCTGCAGGCGTTCCTCCAGTGCCTCGATATCCTGTTCGATTCGCAGCATGGAGACCTGGCTCGCCACCAGGCGATCATCCAGGCCGCCCGCCTCCGCCCCGGCTTCGGGGCGTACCGCGGCAGACGGACCCTCATCCAGCAGGACGCCTTCCAGATCTTCCTCGATCTCGTCGATCACCTGCTGCGCCCGCGCGGCATCCAGATCGGTACATTCCTCCAGATACCCCATCAGCAACAGGCGGTCACAGAAGGTATTCACCTTGCGCGGGATGCCGCTGGTGTAGTCGTGGATGCGTGCCCAGATGTCGTCGTCGAAATGCGGACGCCCGTTCCAGCCGACCCGGGCGAGCCGGTGCTCGACGTAGGCCCGGCTATCGTCTTCGTCCATCGGCCCCAGGTGGTAGGTCGCGATCACCCGCTGGCGCAGCTGCTGCATGTCCTCGCTACGCAGCAGGCGCCGGAATTCCGGCTGCCCGAGCAGAAAGCTCTGCAGTAACGGGCCGTCCTCGCCCTGGAAATTGGAAAGCATGCGCAGTTCCTCCACGGCGTCGGGGCCCAGGTTCTGGGCCTCGTCGACCACCAGAAGGGCGCGCTGGCCACGGGCCCGGGTATCACGCAGGAAGGTCTCCAGACGGCGCAGCTGGCCGGCCTTGTGACTGGGGGCATCGTCCAGCCCAAACGCGAGACAGACCGAACGCAGCAAGTCTTCTGCATCCAGCTGGGTGCTGACCAACTGCGCCGCCACCAGGGGTTTGTCACTCAGGGTCTCGAACAGGCTGCGCACCAGGGTCGTCTTGCCGGCCCCAACCTCGCCGGTAATGACGATGAAGCCCTCCTCCAGCTGCACGCCGTATTCGAGATACGCCATCGCCCGACTGTGGCCCTTGCTGGCATAGAAAAAGCGCGGATCGGGGCTCAGGGCAAAGGGCCGACCGGTGAAGCCGTAGAATTCCTCGTACATGACTCAGAACTCCTTGGTCAGCGTGCCGATGATCGCGTTCTCGCGATACTCGTTGGCCGCGGTGTTCGAATTCCGGCGCTGGTGCCGGACGGCCAGGCTCGCGGTGGTGTCCGGGGTCAGCTGACGGCTGACACTGGCACGCAGGTACCAGAGGTCGTCCTCGCGATCGCTGTCGGCGAAATCGGTCCGGGTGACGCCGGTGCTCACCAGGGACGTCGTACGCGGGCCGTACCGCCATTGCCAGAAGGCATTGGCCCCGCGCTGGGTCCGGTTGTCCTCGAACAGGCCGAACTGGGTCTGGGTCTCGGATTCACGCTCGGTCTGCACCAGATTGATCCCGAACACGCTGCGGCCGGTGTCATAGCTCCAGCCCGCACGCCAGCTACGGGTGAAGTAGTAGCCCTCGACGAGGGCCTCGTCGCCCAGGTCCGGATTCAGGGCGAACAGGAAGATCTCCTCCAGGGTGTAGCTCTCCAGCAACTCGCCGATGGTCATGAACTGTGCATCCTCCGCCAGCTGGGCAAAGGGTCCCTGACGGCGCTGCCGGGTCGAGCTCACCCCCTCGTCGTAGCTGAGGCGGTAGGTCGCGCGGCGACTGCTATGACTTACGGACAGCGAACGATCCTTGCCAAAATAGCGCTCGCCGTAACGCGCCTCGATATTGGTGGCCCGCGTCGGGGCCCAGCCTGCGCCGACCTGCCAAAAGCCGCCGTCATCGTCTTCGCGGGTCGTCGCGTAGTTATTGAAGTCCTCGCCCACCACGCCGAACAGACGCAGGGACCGCCCGAAACGATAGCCGAGCGTCCCGCTGACCTGCCCGAACTCGCCCTCCAGGCCATTGTCGAAGCGCTCCTCCTCGTAGAACCCGGCGACCTGCCAGAACGGGCGGTTGAAGGCAGCCCCACTGTTGAGGACGTATTCGCCCCGGTGGTAGTCGCTGTCCTGGCGATTGCTCTGGTGGTACAGGGTCGCGCCATAGGTGTAGCGGACCTCCTGCGTGGCGAAACTGCCGTAGCGAGTCCGCAGCATCGGCGAGACGCTTAAGGAGGTGGTCTCCTGCAGGTTTCCGCGCGGGGTACTGCCACTGATGCCCACCGGGTCGAGGATCGATGCCACCTGCTCGGAACGCGAGGCCCCGACATTGACAAAGAAGGTGTCGTCCACCAGTTCCCAGTTGCTGCGCCCGCGCAGGGTGTGAGTCGTGCGGCCCTCGAACGGGTCGTCGGCATTAAAGCGCGAGTTCATGCGGTAATCGATACGGGTGTCGCTGCGCGCACCATCCCCGCGCAGGGTAAACCCGGGGCTGATGGTCACGATCAGGTCCGCTTTCTCCTGGCCTCGCGGGGCCAGGCGGACATTGTCGGTCACCTCGGCCGACACCGTGACCCGCGGGGTCAACGTCCACTCGACGGCCAGCGCACTGCCGGGCGATGCCAGCGCGACCACGGCCGTGCCGACCAGCCACCAGCGGGCCGGCAACTGCCGCCCCTGGCGCTGGAAGCTAGCGGGCCGAGGTGCCGGCGACATGATCACGCTCGATGCCATAGTAGCTACCCCCGTAATATTGACCACCGATGCCGATACCGGGCGTCGCGCGGTTGAGCGAGGTGAGCACGACGCCGCAGGAATCCAGCTGATGCATGGCGCGCTCCACCGTGCTCGCCGGGGTGCGATCCGCCTCCACTACCATCACGACCTGCCCCATGTGAGTCGCCAGGACACCCGGCTCGCTGGTGGCCAGCAAGGGTGGGGAATCGAACAGAATGATGCGGTCCTCGTACCGGTCATGCAGGTCATCGACCAGATCCCGCATCACGTCGCTCGCCAGGATCTCGGTCGAACGTCCGTGAGGGCGACCTGCGGGCAAAATGGTCAGGTTTTCCACATTGGTGCGCAGGAGGACATCGGGGATCTGGATATCGGGTTCGCTGAGGACATCCATCAGCCCGAGATCGGCACTGAAACCGAGGGTGCGGGGGATGGCCGGTCGCGATACATCGGCATCCACCAGCAACACGGTGCGTTCCAGCTCCATCGCCATGCTCAGGGCCAGATTCACGCTGGTGAAGGTCTTGCCCTCCCCCGGCAGGGAGCTGGTGATCATGATCAGCCGGCCCTTGGGCACGCGCATCGCGGCATGACGCCCGAATGCATTGTTCAGCAGGGGGCGTTTCATCATGCGGAACTCTTCCGCCACGCTGGAACGCTGATCCCCCGGAACGATGAGCCCCTGCTTGCGCAGCCAGGCAAAATCGATGCTGACTTCCTGCGACACCGGCTCTCGCCAGCGTTCGGGCTCGCGCTCGGCGGCTTCGGGGGCGGCCGCCTGTTCGGCCGTTTCTTCATGGACCGGCGGACGCGCCCGGTTCTTGTCCAGTGCCTTCTCGATAATGCTCATTATGCTGTCAGCCCCTTGCCGGCAACCGACTCCGTCGAGTCGGCCGGTTCCCTGAAAGATAGTCGGCACGCCCCGGATTGCCGGGGCATCCCATCCCGCACCTGCGCGGTGCCGTCATCGCAACAGCCCCAGGAGATCGTCCAGAACGGCTTCCGATCCGGTCGCGTAAAGTCCCATAACCACGGCATATACCAGCACCAGCGTCCCCAATGCGGCGGTGAACACCATCAGCTCGGACAACCGGCGATGGCGGCTCATCGGCGTACGCACCCGCGAGACACTGCCCAGAACCGGCCGGCCCGTAACCGCCGCCAGCTGCTGGCTGCTACTGATCGTTCGGCGCAGCTGCGACAGCAGGAACGCAAAGCCGGTGCCCGCACCCAGACCGACCAGGAGTACTGCCGTGGCCAGCATGGGTCGATCCGGCGAGGCCGGCGCCGTGGGCTGACGCGGCGGCTCGAGCACACGGAAGTCGACCGCGTCGGTCTGGCTCTCGACGGCCCCCGACATCACCGCCTGCTCGCGACGATCCTGCAACTGGCGATAGGAGTTGCGCATGACGTCGTAATTGCGGGTCAAGGATGTCAGCTCGGACTCCACCGCCGGTGCGCGATCCACGTCGCCCTCCAGCCGCGCAACCCGGTCCTCGAACTCGGCGATCCGAGTGGTCAGCGACGCGATCTCGCTTTCGGTTTCGCCGATGGCGTTTTGCAGCGCCTCGTTTCCGCTACCCGGGCGCTGGATGGCCTGCGGGTTCCGCGCCTCTTGTTCACGACGCGCCTCGAGCTCCTCCAGAATGCGCCGTGACGAGACCAAATCCGGGTGCTCGTCGGTGTAGTGCAGACGCATCGAATCGATGCTTTCCTGCAGGTCGCTGATACGCCGATCCAGCTCCGCGTTTTCGTAACTCCCCGGTCCGCTTCCGGCTCGCCGCTGGAGGGTTTGCAACCGACTCTGCGCCTCCCGCTCTTGCAGGCGCGCCTGCTGCAGCTGGTCACGGGTGCGCTCCAGACGCGAGTAAAAGTTTCCGTCGCCGCTGAGGAAGCGCGCATTGTCGCGCTTGAACTCCTCGATCTTGGCCTCCTTCTCCTGCAGCTGCTGCTCGTAGTTATCGAGCTGGCGCTCGATGAACTGCTGCGAGGTGGTGAGATCGAGGCGCGAGTCGCCCATGCCGCGGGCCATGAACAGGTCAACCGTCTCGCGAACCACGCGATAGGCCACCTCGGGGTTTCCGTGACGGAAATTCACGCTGTAGATGTTGTCGCGCTCGCCGACGTCCAACGTCAGCCGTGCGCGCAGCAACGCTACCTGGGCATCCAGGTTGGAGTTTCCGGTCAGTACGTCGAGATCACTCTCGCGGGCGATCTCCTCGAGGTTGTCACGACTGAACAGGGTGCGGGTGATCATGCGCAGGCGCTGCTCGGTATTCGGGCGCACCGTCATCCCGCGCAGCAGCGGATCCAGAACCGACTGGGTATTCACATAGACCCGGGCATCCGCCTGATAGGTATCCGGCAGGTTGTGGGCATAGGCCCAGCCGCCGAGAGAGATCAGCCAGGCAATGGGCAGGATCCACCAGCGTTTGCGCCAGGTGGCCCGGACATGTTGCCAGAGTTCTTGAACGATCTTTTCCATACAACCCAGCTTCCCGCCGACCGCACCGGCGCCTGGTAGCGCCCGCGGGCCGATCTGCTAACAAATACCTGCCCCCCCGGACGCGCCTGCGTTGCGCCGGGACCCCCCGGCTCGACACCGGCGTGCCGGTGAGGCCGGGTTGGGAGAAATCCCAGGTTCATTGAAGTGGGTTTGCCAGGGACTGTCCACAGATGTCGGGATTGTTTACAGCTGGCGAACTGACGGGCACATCACGGCGCAGGCTACTCGCGCGAGGGTGAGCGAATCCCTGTCGTTTCTGTGTACTGGTACAGAGTTTGCTGCTGGGCACACAGGGTAGAGTTTCACAACTGCAGCGGCCCCTGCACCGACCATCAAGGATCGCTGATGAGTCACGAAAAGTTGGCACTGGAACTCGCGGACTTCTGGTTCCCGGCAATCGCAAACGAGACGTGGGATAAACGCCTCCGCATCCTCGACGAGATCCATGGCCAGCTATACCAGGACCTGGAAACCGCCGGGGAGTACGAACAGGTCTCCGCCAGCTTCGTCGCGGCGTTGATCGACCGGCTGGGGTCGCCCCCGATCACCCATCCGGCACAGGCACGGATCTACGCCGGATCGGCGGAGGAGCAGCATTGGAGTGCAGCCATCGCGTGGCAGTTCGGAGAGGGACAAGAGGCCGACGAGGCCGCACGCGAGCAGAGGGAACGACGGCGCTGGCCGCGCGAGGCGGTCAACCTGCGCACGGAAATGTGGGTCCAGGGACGGCCAGCTCGCTGTCGACTGGTGGATGTCTCGCGCTCCGGCGCGCGCGTCATGCCGCTGCTCTACGAGCCGCGGCTGCCGCCCGGGACCGCTATCCGGGTAATAGTGCCGGATGGCGGCGCGCGTGACGGCGTCGTTGTGTTTTCCAGTCCACGGGGGGTCGGGCTGCAGTTCGCGAATGCCGCTGCCTGAAACGAGCGGCTACCAATCTCCGACCATTGGGAGCAAACAGATGAATCACTGGATGGCCATTCAGACCGAAATCGCAAAAGCGACCCCGCAACCGCTCGTCGCGTCCGATTTCGGACGCGCCCTTTCAGATGGGTAGCCCCGGCCGGATCCGCGCCTACCTCGCCCGTTCGGAGACCGCTCGACGCATCCATTACCGGCTGCGTTACGAGGTGTACTGCCGTGAAACCGGGTTCGAACCCGCCGAGCAGCACCCGGAAGGAATCGAGCGCGACGCCTACGACGAGCATGCCGAACACTTCCTGATCGGCCACGAGGGTCGCCCGCCGGAAAAGCGCTGGGTCGGCGCGATGCGCCTGATCCTCCCGGGCAAGCAGCCCCTGCCGACCACGGCGAACTGCCGACTGTTCCCGGAGGTGGAGGCCGATGCCGATGTTCCGGCAGTGGAGGTTTCGCGCCTGATCGTGCGCGGGGCTTCGCCCGAGGTGCTTTATCACTTGTGTCAGGCGTCGCAGGAATACGCGCGACGGCATGGATACGCGCGCATGTTCTTTCTGGTACGCCCGGCGCTCGCCCGACTGCTGCGGTGTCATGGCCTGCCCGTCGAGGTATGTGGCGCGCCGCACCGGCATCGCGGCACACGCGTACCCTGCCTGGCGTACACGGACGAAGCGGGCGAGGCCCTGAAGGCCTGGCGGCAGCGATTGCAGCTTCCGGCACTTTCGGAAGTTCCACACTACACTGCATGGGAGAGTCCCGGACCGGAATGCACGCCGCGCCATGCGGATGCTCCCGAGCCATGGGGTCCGCCCTCGGATACGGCGGGGCTTGCAGTAGGAGGGAACTAGTCGTGGAAAACGACTCGGTGGTGAGTGCATTCAATCGGTACTTCGACCTCTCCACGCGTACCGGGCAAAGCCTGGAGGAGATCCAGCATCTTCGCTATCAGGTGTACTGCAAGGAGTTCGGCTTTGAGCGCGAGGAAGACTGCCCGGGGCACAAGGAGATCGACGAGTACGATACCCAGGCCTGGCACTGCCTGCTGGAGCACAAGCCCAGCGCCATGGCGGCCGGATGCGTTCGAGTGGTCCATGTCGACGCCCATGATTCGATCACGCAATTGCCGATGGAACGCCATTGCAGCGAGAGCTTTTTCGACAGCGCCTGGCGTCCCGACCGGCTGGACCGCGACAACATTTGCGAGGTATCCCGCCTCGCCGTCCACGGCATGTTCCGGCGGCGCCATGGCGAGGCCGCCACACCGTTCGGCGACATCGAGGCACTGGAAATCTCGCCCGACCAGGTTCGCGTATTCCCGATCCTGGCGGTCAGCCTGTTCGTGGCCGCCACCCTCCTCTGCGTGCACCACCGCAAGCAGCATGCCTTTGCCATGATGGAGCCAGCACTCGCCCGCATCCTGCGGCACACCGGACTCGAGTTCACCCAAATCGGCGAGATGGTGCACTATCACGGCAAGCGTGCGGCGTTCTATATCGATTCCGGGGAGGCGTACGAAAGCATCCGGCGATCCAGTGCGCTGAGCGAGCTGTGCCGGCACGTGGAGTCGACCCTGCTGCGCAGACCACATCCACTCCCCACCGCGATGCCGATGAAGGCCATCCGGCCACGCGCTGCCCCCATGCGCCCCGCAGGCTTGCCGGCCGGGCGGACGTGGCGCCCGCAACCAACGAGACCTGAAAATGGATACCACGGGTTGAGGAATTGAGTTCCGCCTTCGACTACCAGACGGCATTCGCTCGCACCGTCGGCTGGGTGACCGCCAGCGAACTGCAGCGGATGCGCGGGGCGCGGATTGCGATCGCCGGCCTGGGCGGTGTTGGCGGTGCTCATCTGCTGACACTCGTGCGCCTCGGGGTAGGCCGTTTCCGGATTGCCGATCCGGATATCTTCGAACTGCACAACATGAACCGTCAGGTCGGGGCGGCCCTGTCGCGCCTGGACCGTCCCAAGGTCGAGGTGCTGGAGGAGATGGCCCGGGACATCAACCCGGAACTCGAGATCGACGCCTTTCCGCAGGGCGTACACCCGGACAATCTGGATGCGTTCCTCGCCGACGTGGACGTCTATGTCGATGGCCTCGACTTCTTCGCCTTCGACATCCGGCGCCGGGTATTCGCGGCCTGCGCCGAACGCGGCATCCCTGCCGTCACGGTGGCGCCCCTCGGTATGGGGGCGGCGCTCCTGAATTTCCGTCCCGGCGGGATGAGCTTCGATGCCTACTTCGACCTGCACGACGACCTGGACGACGAAGAGCTGGCGCTGCGCTTCATGATCGGCCTGGCACCTTCCATGCTGCAGATGGGCTACCTGGCCGACCCCGCGGCCGTCGACCTGGCCGCGCGACGCGGACCCTCCACCCCCATGGCCTGTGACCTGTGCGCCGGGGTGATGGGCACCGAGGTTCTCAAGCTGCTGCTGGGCCGCGGCCGGCTAACCTGGGCCCCCCGGGGCGTGCATTTCGACGCCTATAGCCAGCGTCTCGCGCGGACCTGGCGCCCCGGCGGCAACCGCAATCCGCTCCATCGCCTGCTGATCCGCATGGCCCGCAGGCAGCTGCACGCCCAGCGCGCCCGGCAGCGGGCGGCAACCTCGGGAGTACAATGACGCCATGAAGAACCGGATCGCCATGCTCGTCGGTACCGCCCTGCTGCTGTCTGCCGGCACCCTGCCCTCCGCGGCCCTGGCCGAAGAAAGTGCGGCCCGCGAGCTGGCTCGCGCGGTACACGAGCGCCCGGACGGCGACGACGCCATCACCCGCGGGATCATGACGCTGACCGGGGGCGGCCGCCGCGAGCGGGTGCGCGAAAGCTACGAATACCGTCTTGAAGGCGAAGAACCCGGTGCAAGCCAAAACCTGATCCGCTTTACCTCGCCGCGCAACATCGCCGACACGGCCATCCTGATCCACAACCACCCGGGCAACGACGTGGACCAGTGGCTCTATCTCCCCGCCATCCAGCGCGAGCGCCGCATCAGCAGCGAGAACCGGGGTGGCAGCTTCGTACAGTCCGAACTCTATTTCGAGGACCTGGAAGACCGCGAACCACACAAGGACCACCATCGCATCCTGGGCGAGGACACCTACGAAGGAACGCCCGTCACCATCCTCGAGAGCATTCCCGTGGACAGCGGCAACTCCGTCTACAGCAAGCGCGTCAGCTGGGTCCACAAAGAGACCATGCTCCCGCTGCGAATCGACCTGTACGAAGGAGGCGACGAACCCGGAAAACGCCTGGAAGTACAGCGGATCGAGGACATCCAGGGCTACTGGACGGTAATCCGCAGCACCATGACCGATCTTGCCAGCGACCGCACCACCATCCTCGAGGTCGAGGACGTGACCTACAACAGCGGCCTGCCGAGCGAGTTGTTCACCATCCGCGGCCTTTCGGACCCGAGCCTTGCGCGCCCCCATCGTCCATGAGGCCCACCCGCAGGGGCGGCGGTGCGCGGCGATACTCGCCGCGCTGCTGGTGCTGGCACCCCTGCCGGCGGCGGCCGCGTCTGCGGACTCCTACACTGTCCAGTCGGGTGACAATCTCTCGGTCGTAGCCAATCGGCTGCGCCCCGATCCATCCAGCAGTCTCCCGCGAACGATGGAGGCGCTGTATGCCCACAACCCGCATGCCTTCTCCGGCGGGCCGGAAAACCTGAAGGTGGGCGCCGTTCTGCAGATCCCCGATACGGTCGGCCAGCAGGCCACAGCGGTCAGCACCCCCACGCAATCCCGCGCGGTCGCGACCGCCAGTACCGACGACGGCGCGCGGCGCGCGTTTGTCTTTGGCGAGGAGCAAGAGGAAGACGCGGACCCACAAGACGAGGCGTTCGCCCCGGCCTGGGACATCCGCGTGGATGACGCGGCGATCGAACTGGGCGCCCTGGGCACCTCCGACCGCCCGGTGGACTACGTGCAATACGGTCGCGGCGTGGTCAGCGCCCGCCGCGACCTGAACGAGGCCTGGGACCTGCGCCTGGGCGCCCGCCTCGATGTCCGGCTGCAGCAGGGCGGCGATCGCCCGGACCTCGCGCGCGTTCGCGGGGACTACGACGAGACCTACCTGCGCTACAACGGCGATCGCCTGCGTTTCACCGCCGGAGCGCAAAAGATCCTGTGGGGACGGGTGGACGAAATCCCGCCCACCGACCGCCTCGCAACCCGTGACCTCACGCGGTTCGCCCTCGACGACCTCGCCGACCGCCGGCGCGCCAGCCCGGCCCTGCGGCTGGAATGGTTCCAGGGCCCCTGGCATGCCGACATGGTTTTTCTGCCGCTGTTCCGGGCCGCCGAGCTGCCTCACCGCGACAGCCTGTGGCACCCGGTCGACCGTACGCGCGGGCGCCTGCTGGGCGTGCCCGACCAGCCCGGACTGGCGCCCCTGATCCGCGCGGCGGAAGTGGACGACGACGTCTCCGGCACCGGGGGCGGGGGCGTCCGCCTCGCGCGCACCGGACGCGGCATCGACTTCGCACTGACCGCCCAGAGGGCCCGTCATTCGGAGCCCTACTACCGCCTGGACGATGCCACCCGGCAAGCGGTCCTTGCCGGCACCACGCCCGAATCCACTCCGGTACTGGAGGCAGTGCATCCGCGCACCTGGGTGCTGGGCGGGGATGCCGCCCTCGCCACCGGGGCCTGGACCTGGCGCGCCGAGGCCGCCTGGCTCAGCGACGTCCCGGTCACCCGGTCGAACGACCTGGCCATGGACACGGCACGCGGCCTCGACTGGGTCGTCGGGCTCGAGGGCTTCCCCGGTGACGGGGACTTCCGCATGACCACCCAGCTCGCCGGCCAGCACTTGCTGAATGCGGGCGACATCCTCGACAACCGGGATGCCTACTTCCTTACCGGCGAGCTCGAGAGCCCGTTTCGTGACCACGCATGGCGCGCCCGCCTGCGCTATTCCGTCGGGCTCGACCAGCGCGACATCTACCTGAATCCGGAACTCGCATGGATCGCGCGCGAGCCCATGGAGTTCTATATCGGCCTGCACTGGCTGGACGGCCGGGAAGGCACGGCCGGGGGCTTCTACCGCGATAACCGCATGCTGGTCACCGGATGGCGGGGTCAATTCTGATGCAGTGGCTTCGGGGGCGACCACTGCTGGCACTGGGCATCCTGGCCCTGCTGATCCTCCTGCCCGGTCCCATCCTGCTACAGGTCAATCTGGACAACGCACCCGAATCCTATTTCCCCGAGGACGCAGCGGCCGTCACCTTCGATCGTGAACTGCGCGAACGCTTCCCCCAGGACCAGGTGCTGGTCGGCCTGTTCACCGGAAGCGATCTGTTCGAGAAGGACTTCCTGGAACGCATCGATGCGCTGGCACGGGACATGGAGGCCGACCCCGCCGTCGAACGGGTGCTGTCGGTCACCACCCTGGATCACATCCGGGCGACGGCGGACGGGTTCACGGTGGACCGCCTGGTGGACGCCCAGGCACTGGACGAGCGCTCCCCGGAACAATGGCGCGAGCGGGTGCTGCGCGATCGCTTTGCCCCCGGCCTGGTGGCTGGCGCTGGAGGCGAGGCGCTCGCCGTGATCGTGCGTCCGCATGCCCTCGACAACAGCCTGCAACGCCTGCAGCTGGAACGCCTGCTGCGCGACCGGATCGGCGAACACGACCTGGAAGACGAGCTGGCGGCCATTGCCGGACATATTGCGCTGGATGTCGCCCAGCTCCGGGCGATGGTCAAGGACCTCGCCTTGCTGATCCCGGGCACCATGACCGTGGGCCTGCTGCTGCTCTGGTGGCTCTTCCGCCGCCCTTTGGTGGTCGTGCTGTCCGCAGCCACCATCAGTGCAGTGACCGGTCCCGCGATCGCCCTGCTCATCCTGCTCGACCGCCCGTTCACCCTGATCTCCGCCATCCTGCCGCCGTTGCTGACCGCGCTCACCGTGGCGATGCTGATGCACTTCTTCAACGCCATGCTGCATGCCGCACAACGCGGCCACCGCGGCCGCGCGCGTGTGGAGGTGGCGCTGGCCGCCGTGGCCCGGCCCACCTGGTTCATGGCACTGACCACCGCGGCGGGGCTCGCCTCGCTACAGGTCAGCAGCATCCGGCCAATCGAGACCTTCGGCCTGATCGGCGCCTTCGGCGTACTCATCGCCGCCGCGATCGTGCTGCTGCTGCTGCCCGCGATCATGGGGCGCTGGGACCGCGGCGACTGGCTCACGCCCAAGCGCGGATTGCTCCTGCTCGACCGCGTGACCACGCTGGCGGCGCATTTGGCGATCCGCCGGGCCGGCTGGGTGCTGCTGGCCGCGGCCATCCTGCTGGCACTGGCGATCCCGCAAATCCGGCACGTCGAGGTCGAGACCGATCTGTACGCCTTCTTCGACGACAACCACTCGATTACCCAGGCCACCCGCGCGGTGGAGAGCGAACTCTCCGGGGTGATGGCACTGGAGGTGGTGTTCGACGGCCCGGACTGGGACAGCCTCCAGGATCCGGGCCGACTGCAGGCGATCCAGCGCGTACAACACTGGCTGGACCAGCGACCAGAGGTCGACTACAGCCTGTCCCTGCCGGACCTGGTCGCGGAAATGCACTGGGCCTTCAATGAGGAAGACCCGGACTACCGCCGGATCCCCGACGACCCGAACCTGGTCGCCCAGTACCTGTTCATCTACGACGGGCGCGACCTGTTCGATGCCGTCGACCGCGACTTCGAACGCAGCCGCATCCTGCTCAACCTGAACGCGCACGGGGCCCGCGCCATCAACGACCTGATGGACGACCTGCGCGGGTATCTGGAGGCCAACCCGCCAGCCGACCTCGAATGGGACATGGCCGGAATGGCAAGGCTGTTTGCGGACCAGGAGCGCCTGCTGATTCAGGGCCAGCTCCACAGCCTGTTTGCCGTGGCCGCGATGATCACGCTGCTGATGCTGCTGATGTGGCGCTCCGTTCCCCTGACCATCCTCAGCATGATCCCCAACCTGGCACCAGTGGCGATGATCTTTGCCCTGATGGGCCTGCTGGGCATCTGGCTGGACATGGCGACGGCCATGATTGCCAGTGTCGCCATCGGGATCGCCGTGGACGACACCATTCACGTACTGCACAACTACCGCCAGCGCCGCGGTCGTGGCAGCCCGGTTGCCTGGGCACTCGCGCGTAGCTTTCGCCGCAGTGGCCGCGCGATCACCGCCAGCACCATCGTGCTGGTAGGCCAGTTCCTGCTGCTGGCCATGTCCGACTTCGAACCGACCCGCGCCTTTGGCCTGCTCACCGCCTTCGGGCTGATCGCAGCCCTGCTGTTCGACCTGCTGGTACTCCCCGCCATGCTGGTCGTCGCGCATCGACTGTCGCGGGCGCGCACGGCCTGACCCCATCGCTCCCCGCGAGGCGCGACCGGTCCTTCGGTGTTCGCGCGCCCCCGCCCATCACCACTCCCCCTCCCAATCGGCCCGTCGCCCCGGTCCTTTGCCGACCCCGGGGCCTCCCGTGGCCCGTTGTCGATAGGCTTTACAAGAAGCCATTGCCCACAGGTCGCTGATTTTATGAAACTTGTTTTCCATGGGCCCCTGCCCGTCGGCCTGAAGCCCCGAACCCACGCCAGCCTTCGTCGACCCCCTTTACAGTTCCGCCCCGGGATCGCGGGCAAACCACCAGCATGCGGCGGCGAATCCAAAACCCGCCGCCAAGCCCCTAAAATCTCTCTTTCAAAAACAATGGGTTGTGAACGATTAATTCTCGAGGCCGAAATTGGCACGACATCTGCTTTGTAACAACTGCGACAGCAACAGACTCGGCCACCAGGCCAAACCCCGGCGATGGTTGAATCGCTTTAAATTGAGTATCAGGAGAATCCCTTGAACGCGAAAAAAGTACTTCTTTCTTCGCTCTGCGTCGGCATTTTCGCCGCAGGTGCGAGTACCGCGACAGCGGAGGTGATCGACTTCGACATGAACCTCGACGCCACCGCGGACTACAGCGGCTCGGTCGAAAACGTCCGCCGGATCCAGTTCGACCTGAACACCCAGACCTTCCAGTACATTCAGGACCCGAACAACCCGGTTCAGGTCGGCGATGTGTTCTATGACCGCGGATACGGCGACGCCACGTCCTACCGGACCTCCACCAACGCGGCCGCGCCCCAGTCCGGCGACATCCTCGGTAACGACTACTCCATGGGGCTCCTCTGGGACCAACTCCGCGGCGTGGTAACCGGCACCGATACGGTCGGCGGCAATTACGTGGTCAACGCCAATTACACCGCGGTGGGCACCGACAACTTCCAGCTGTTCATGTCCGGCGTGACGCCCGGTTTCGGTCAGGACTATGAAGCGGCGGCGGCACACTACACCGCCGGCGAACAGATCATGGAGTTGGCCCTGAAGTCCGGGAACAGCATCCTGGAATTCCAGAGCCAGGGCGGGGCCTTCATCGAAGGGACCTTCACCTTCGAATTCCAGGTGGTGGACGTACTGCCGGGCTTCTGGTTCACCAGCGACGGCATCGACTTCGCCGACCTGATCATGGACGAGGAAGGCGCCCCGACCTTCCAGGTCACGGCCTTCGCCAGCGCCGGCACCATCCAGGAACCGCCGCCGGAGACCTTCTTCGGTGAAGATGCCAACAACGTGTACGGCGACACCCAGGAAGGCCAGTCCCTGTTCAGCGAAACCCAGTCCACCCACGATG
>NZ_KB898880.1 GCF_000377905.1 Thioalkalivibrio sp. ALMg11 | reverse complement strand
CGCGTGACCTTGAGCGGCGTGTGCGTAGTGACGGCCTCTTCCACGAAGGCCTTCAGGTTCTCGCGAAACCGGTTCACGCTGACTGTTTCCATGCCCGACCTCAAACGTACGGAAGTACCGTACAACTATAGACATCCTTCAGGTTCGGTTCAATTGCGTCTTCCGGGCCATCGTGACCGCCCATTCCGATCGGCGGAGGAAGGGGACACCCACCTTTCCGATCCGATCCGGCAACGCCAATGCGACGGGCAAGCTCTCGGGCGGATCCGGGAGATTGCCGCGGCCTCTGCGAGGCCTCGCAATGACGGGCTGACGGAGAAAGAAGACAGGCACGGCCATGAGCGCTCGTTCCCGCCCGCAGAGGTCGCCGACTTCCTCTACCAATCACTCGCTACGCTCGCCTTTCGGATCAGCGATGCCTTTCGGGACCAGGTGGAGAAAATCCTTGGCGCAGGAGAGACACTGTCGGCCTTTATCGAGGATGGCGTTCGCCACGAGATTGATCGACAGCGCGCCCGGGCCGAGTTTCTGAAGCGCGGCCTGGCATCCGCGCGCAATGCCCGTGTAACAGGTGAGTACTACCCGGCCCGTTGGTGCTGGACGATCTCGACCGTGTGTTGAGCAACCAGTAGCCCGTCAGCGGGAGTCTCAAGGATGAGTTACTCGGTACGCTTCACGGCGCGAGCGCGCGAGGACCTCCTGCGGCTTGTCGCCTTCCTAGCGGAACGCGACCCGGCAGCCGCTGCCCATGCTGGAGCCGCCATCGGTGAGGCGGTGTCGCTACTGAAGCGCTTTCCGCTGAACTGAGCTGAGCCGCGCCAGCCGCCGTCGCGGATCCGAAGGATTTTGAGGGCCCTCACACACCCGCACATGCGCCGTTCCAATCGGGGCACCCGCGACTATGATCATTGCAAAGGAGTCCACACATCAGGAGGGACACGCCGGCTGGTGGGTCGATGAAATCTCGCTGACCGACCCATGAATAACCGGTTCGATGGTTTTCCTGCCGGAGGGAATGACCCCGCCGGCGCCACTCACATCCGCCCCGGCGGGCGGGAGAGAGGCTCTCCGATGCGCAGAACGCTTACGTGGCTGGCGGCGACGGTGGGCGTTATCGCAGCATTGCTGACCCTTGCGATTCTCGTCCTCGACTGGAACATGCTGCGGGGTCCCATTTCGCAATGGGTTTCCGAGGAGACGGGGCGTGAATTCGCCATTGATGGCGATTTGGAGGGCAGCATTTCGATGCACCCGTGGTTCACCGCCCGGGACATCCGCCTCGCCAATGCTGACTGGGCCTCGGAGCCGGACATGCTCCGGGTCGAGCGTCTGGATGTGCGGTTCGACCTCGGCGCGCTGTTGCGCGGACAGACGGTCATCACCGATCTGCGCGTGCATGGAGCGGAGGTTCACCTGGAGGCCGCTGACGAAAGACGAGTCAACTGGGATCTGGACACCGAGGAAAGACCCGATGAGCCGCCACAGATTCCACTCATTGAAACACTAGTCATCGACGAGAGCCGCCTGACCTACCGGGATCACGGGCGTGAGTTCGAACTGGATGCCAGGCTGAGCTCGGTTGAGGCGGTCAGTCCCGATGAAGGGGCCCTGCCCGTCACCCTCGAAGGTCAGGGGCGGATTCAAGGTGAGCCTTTCGAACTGAATATACGCGGCGCGGCGCTCGTTAACCTGCGCGACACAGACGAACCCTATGCGATCGAACTGGACGCACAGGTGGGCCCCACCGAACTCGCCATGGCCGGCACCCTCCTCCACCGCCCCGACCAAATGCATCTCGACATGGATCTGCATCTCGCAGGACCGGATCTCGCCCTGCTCGTCCCGATCCTGCACATTCCGTTGCCCGCGACACCGCCTTACGAACTTGCCGGTCACCTCGTTCGAGAGAACGACCTCTGGCGGTTTGAGGACTTCGACGGCACCGTGGGCGAAAGCGATCTCTCCGGCTTGGTCACCTTCGACGCCGGCCCGGAGCGGCCGCTGATCACTGCCGATTTGCTGTCGCGGAATCTGCAATTCGAGGATCTCGGAGCCGTGATCGGGGTTTCCCCGGACTTAGGGGAAGGCGAGGCTGAGGACAGGGGCGAGGCTGAAGACGTAGACGTAGACGTAGACGAGGCCGAGGACGAAACGGAACCTGCCCCCCGCGTGTTGCCCGATGCACCGCTCCAGGTGGAGCAGATTCAGGAAAACGATGTGAGACTGACGTTTCGCGGCGAGCGCGTTGTCGCACGCGGGCTGCCGCTTAACGACGTCGAACTCGACCTGGAAATCGAAGAGGGCATCCTGCGTCTTTCACCCCTGCGCTTCGGGCTTGCCGGGGGAGCGTTTGACCTGTTCACGTCCATCTATTCCGGGGGCGACACGGTGCAGACCGACTACGATCTTCGCCTGTCGGGCATACAGTTGCGCGACATCATTGAAGGCACGCCCATGGATGGCTACGGCGAAGGCGTCCTGGAGGGCCGCGCGCTTTTCTCGACGACCGGGGACACCATCCGTTCCGCACTGGCCACGGCTGATGGCGAGGTGGCCATCATCATGGAACGCGGCCGCATCGACGGTTCGCTGCTGCGCCTGCTGGACATCGGTTTCCTCGAGGCGCTGACCCTCGTGCGGGGCGACACCGTGCCGGATGCGGTGCATATCCGCTGTTTCGTCGCGGCGTTCGACAGCGAGGACGGGGTCATGAACAGCACGATCTTGCTCCTCGACACCGAGGACACAATGATCGCCGGCGACGGGGAGATCGACCTCAACGAGGAGACCTTCGTGCTCGATATCAAGGGTGAGCCCAAGGAGACCGGTATCGCTCGTACTCGCGTTCCGGTCCGGGTGAGCGGCCCGTTCACTGCGCCCTCCATCGACATTGATCCGTCGGAGCTCGTGGTCCGGGGCGGGCTGGCGGTGGGCCTGGCCGCCCTTGTCTCACCGATCGCCGCCGTGGCCGCCTTCTTCGACCTTGGCCAGGCGGAAGATAGCGACTGCCTGCGGTTGCACGAGGAGTCAATGCCGGACGAGTGAAACACCCTTGCGGGCCACCATAGCGGGCTCGGACCTGCCGGAACGGCGCAATCTCCATTAGATAGCTTCCACCACACCCCCGAGCAATGGGGTCAGACCTTGCCTTTTGCCTACGGATTTGCCCTCCGTTCGCCACACGGGCAAAAAGCAAGGCCTGACCCCAGGCAACGCCGCCTTGTTGCTAGTTGAGACCGAGCTGCGCCCTGGCCTCGTCCAGCGAGAGTTCCCGGCCGGCCTCCAGGTCCGCAAGACCCGCGACGACGGCCCGCATGAATACCCGCTCTTCCTCGGCCTTTTCGTAATCCGCCACCGACTGCACCACGGCAACACCCCTGCCCCGGCTAGTCAGCAGTACGGGCCGGTGAACCTCGGCCACGTGTTTCATAACCCGTCCGGGATTCGCCTTCAGGTTGGTCAGGGGGACCAGGTCTTCGGAAAATTTGATCATCACGATCCGCTCCATCATAAGCCCCCGGTAGGGCGGACTGTAGCACCTGTTCAAAGGGCCATAGAGAGCACTCTGTTTAAGCAAGACTGGGTCGGACCACGGGAACTAGCCCCCTTCCTGATTCAACCCGTTCATACGGGATTCCGCCTGGCTTTGAACCTCAGGCAAGAGCTCGGGATGGCGATCAAGCAAATGCAGTAGCTGTTCCACTGAGCGATGCGGCTCGGTTTGCCCCCGTTCATAGCGGCTGAATGCGTTCACGCCACCCCCAAAGAGCATGCCCGCCTGGACCTGGGTCAGCCTGAGCCGGCGCCGGATCCTACGGATCTCCTGGCCACGCAACACCTTCGCCTGACGGGTCAGGGCATCCATTGCATCCGAGTACCGGGCGGCTCCATCTTCGTCCGCGAATTCGACCTCGCCACAGTGATCGCAAAACCAGGCATGCACATCGGGTACCTGCTGCGCCAGATCCCCCAACGCGGCCTGAATCGGGCGCGTATCCAAGACCATGGTTCCTTTTTCGCACTGAATGCAGGGGCGCGTTTTCATACTCCTTTCCTCTTGAACTGGATGACAATCGAGCCCTCTTCGCGCAACGTAAACTTCACGTACGCTTCTCCGCTGGGCGTGGGCACGTGGTACACGTCCTGCCATACCGTGTGGTCCTGGTAGGTGGTCATGCTCTTGTAGAACATGCAGCGCTCTACACCCAGAACCACCTCAATGAGGTCTGACCCGAACAAGCCCATTGCCGCTCCGCCGTCCCGAGCGGTCTTAGTAAATGCTCGAACGCCCTGCTGGGCTACGAGCTTCTTGACCGCCTCCAGCGGATAATGCGCCGAGCGCTTTTCCATGCATTAACACTAACCTATTAGGTTATTTTTGTCATACCCTTGGGGCCGGACCTCGCCCAGCCAGAATCGGACCACAGAAAGCACAGAAAGAGGACACCTACGGTACACGCCGCACCCCCGTCATTCCGGCCGTAGCGAAGCGTAGAGCCGGGATCTCCCCCGTCGGTAAACACTCGGGCACCGATCCCACCCCCAGCCGCGTGGATCCCGGATAACCGCTGCGCGGTTTCCGGGATGACCAGACAATGCCATCCATGATCGGTCGGACCACGGTAACGGACGCGCGACGGGGTCGGAGGGCGGTAATGGAATCCCGGCATTTGCAGCGCTCGCTGCGCTGCACCGGTTTGATTGCCTTTGCGATAGCAAGGGGCTTTGCAGGCTTCATCAGGATCAACCACCTGCGGTGGTCGGTTCTGGCGGCACAACCTTGTGCCGCGGGGAAACTGGCACCCCACCCGCCGGAAGCGGATCTGCGCCGGGCGCAGGAAAAAGGCCCCGGAATCGCTTCCGGGGCCCGTTGGGACAGGGTGCTGCGGTGGCTTACGCGGTCGAGGCCGGGGCGGGATCCTTGCGCCGGCGCAGGGCCCAGCCGAGCATCACGAGGCCGATACCCACCAGGAGCAGCGAGCCGGGGGTCGGTACTTCGTTATTCCCGTTACCGCGGTAGTACACCGAAATGTGCGAGATGTCGCGATCCTCGCCCGCGCCCGACAAATCGAACGGGGGGTCGGTCAACGGGGTGGCGTAGGCCCCGCTCAGGGCGCCGTTCAGCATGTCGTAGGCCACGATGTTGGTGTCGGCGCCATCCTTGAACGCGAACATCAGGTTCTCGAAATTGCTCCAGAAGTCGAGAACCACCAGCTCCCAGGTCCCGCTCTGGGCATCGCCGTTGAAGCTCACGATGGTTGCCGGATCATCGGGGTCGTTGATCAGGTTGCCGTTGGTGTCCTCGTACTTGCCGTCGAACAGCCAGTCCGAGTAGCCGAAGAACTCGGCATTGTTGACGACCGTGAGGCTGGTATTCACATTGCCGTCGAGCGGCTCCAGGACCTGGCAGCCCTGGTTGGGCGTGACCTTGTCGCCCAGGTTGCCGTCGAGATCGGAGCAGTTGATGACGCTGGCGGAGGCCGATCCGGCGGCAATCATGCCTCCCGCGAGCAGAAGGGCGAGGGTTCCGCCCTGTACAGTCTTTGTAGTCATGGTCGTTACCTCGTGGGTCTGCGCAGGCAGGTTGAGGTTTGGGTCTGCGCTCACCCACGGATTTGCAACATCCATGCCCGCTAAATGCCGCTCTATATTGACGTTGGAAAACCGTAGGTTACGCGCACCCGACGGGGGGCGGTCGCAAACGCGATCATCGGGTGTAAAGGGTTCTGACGTGTGCACGGGTGAAGGACCTCGACTAGGTCACATCGACGGGGTTGGGCCACGGTAACCAGGCGTGTTAACGGGACTTTCTGAACCCAAAGGGCTGTTTGAGGGCGTTAAACGGCGCATTGCGGCCCATAAATGGGCTCTTGCTTTGAGATTAGATCCCACTCCGGCACCGCAAAGGGGGTCGGTAGAGTCTCGGGCCGCTCCGACGGATTGCCGCGGCCTCTGCGAGGCCTCGCAATGACGGTGGGCCGGGCTTGCGTGCGCTCAAACGCCACGAACCGTGAGCGGAGGTCTGGTGGCTGCCTAGTTCTTCTTCGACGCTCCACCAGGGAGGTGCAGCAGGCGTTCGCTTCGCCAGACGCGGACAACCCTCACCCGACCGGGATCACGCCGGTACACGATGCGGAACGGTGGATGGACGACCTCTCGCAGGAACGGCTGGTCAAATTCAGGCACTACCCTGCCGATTTCGGGGTGGTCGTTCAGGGCCTAGACTCGTTGGAAAATCTCTTGCGCCAGCCTCTGTCCGACCTCCGGCACGCCTTGCTCCGAGTCCCACTCCTGCATCTGCTCGAGATCGCGCAGGGCGGATTCGGCAAACGTGATCGTAATGCCGGGCATATTGCTAGTTGAGACCGAGCTGCGCCCTGGCCTCGTCCAGCGAGAGTTCCCGGCCGGCCTCCAGGTCCGCAAGACCCGCGACGACGGCCCGCATGAATTCCCGCTCTTCCTCGGCCTTTTCGTAATCCGCCACCGACTGCACCACGGCAACATCCCTGCCCCGGCTAATCAGCAGTACGGGCCGGTGAACCTCGGCCACGTGTTTCATAACCCGTCCGGGATTCGCCTTCAGGTCGGTCAGGGGGACCAGGTCTTCGGAAAATTTGATCATCACGATCCGCTCCATCATAAGCCGCCGTTAGGGCGGACTATAGAACCTGTTAAAAGGGCTTTGAAGAGCACTCTGTGTAAGCAAGACGGGGGCGGACCACGGCGACTAGGCGTATTCCGGCCCACAAATGTGCTCTTACCCTGAGATCGGACCCCGCTCCGGCACCGCGAACGGGACCGGTCGGACCTCGGGCCGCTCTGACGGATTGCCGCGGCCTCTGCGAGGCCTCGCAATGACGGCGCTTCGGGAATCAGCCCTCAAAGAGGACGCCTACGTTTACACGCCCCACTCCGGTCATCCCGGCCGTAGCGAAGCGTAGAGCCGGGATCTCCCAGGTCGGGAAACACTCGGGCACCGATCCCACCCCCAGCCCCGTCGGTCCCGGATAACCGCTGCGCGGTTTCGGGGAAGACCCGACAGGGAAAAGAGAACAGCCACCGTTCTGTTGTAGGCCACGTAGCCTATGGATTGCGTTGACGAGACGACCACAGCGGGCGGAAAGGACATCGGATGCGGTGCGCTACACTGGGCGCGTATCCCGTCCGGCGGCGCAATCAATCATGCTGCTTACGTTCCTGCTCATGTTCGCCGTGCTGGGCCTTGGCGTCGCGCTGATGCTTTGGCATGCACGGCTGGTGTTTTCGGTGGAGTTGCGCGATGGCGCTACCCGCGTGCGTCGCGGCCAGCCGCCGTCTGGATTCACACGCGGCTGCGAGGACGTGGCACGACGATACGGTCTGAAGCGGGGCCGGATCGCTGCCGTGCGCACCGACGGGGGTATTCAGTTGCGGTTCTCCCGCCATCTCCCGGCGAAGACGCACCAGGCCTTCCGCAACGTCTGGACACCACCGCCGGGCGGAGGTGGAGGCGGCGGCATGCGAGCGACGGGGTAGCGACGTAAACGATCCGGCCTGCGTCTGGGGAAACAAGGCACAGACAACTGGGTCAATCCTTGCCTTTTGGCAGTCGATCGGCAGCCAGGCCGCTCCGACGGATTGCCACGGCCTCCGCGAGGCCTCGCAATGACGGCATTTCGGGCATCCATGATATCCGCGCCCGGCCGTCGCCATCCGGGGCTTGTTGGGCCATGCTCCATGCTGAGGGCGGATAAAGACGGGGCCGAGTTGCGGCGGCGGTCGGGGCCCGCCCCTTCGAGCGACAATGAGCATGGACTTGCAGCTCAGTGACGCGATCCCACGACGGTTTGGAGCCGATACATGAAGATCCTCGACAGGATTCGCAGCTGGTGGCCCTTCGGAGACGTTCCCGAGATCAGCGCAGAGGAACTTCGCGACAGGTCCTCGCGCGGCGACGTCCAGATTGTCGACGTCCGCTCGCGTCGAGAGTTTCGACACAGCCGGATCCCGGGGGCGCGGAGCCTCCCGATCACGCGGTTTACCCGCGACGGTGTCCGCTCCCTTGACCTGGACCCCAACCAGCCGGTGATCGCCATCTGCCTGACCGCCCACCGCAGCGTCCCGGCCGTACGCATGCTGCGTGAGCAGGGTTACGACGCGCGTCAGCTCGCATCCGGGATGCGGGCATGGTGGCGTCACGGATTTCCCTGCGACAAGGGCTAACGCGCGGTCTCGACGAATGCATGCGCATCCCGGGACACCCAGGGTCACGTCTTGCCTTTCGCCCCTGCCCCGCTGCGGAGCTGTCCGCATTCGTGGCACTTCAACCAATTGCCGCGGCCTCTACGAGGCCTCGCAATGACGGAACTTCGGCCTTTTTGGTCCGGCGTTCGATCCGCACGCCACCCTCGCCATTCCGAGGTTCGCTGGACCAGGCTGCTCGGGGCCAGGTATTCGGGGTAGCCCTTAACAGACGCCGCTCAGGGCTTTCGTTTGGCGTCTCGCCTCACCTTGGGGGCAAGAGGGGAGAACTCAGTCCACGCCCGCGCGGGGGCTCACAGCCGGTTGCAGGTGTACTGTTCGCCGGTCGCGTCTTCGACCACCAGGCGGGTGGGAGACTCGGTCACGATCCGCGTGACCTCCGTATGCGGGAGCTCCGGGAGCAGCGGAGTGATCTGCCGGATCAGGGAGCGCTGAAGCTCAACGCCCGATGGGGATCCAGGCGACAGGTCCAGGGCTTCCACGGTGAGCGTGAGCTGTTGCTCCTCGCGCTGCCACTGCCCCTCGCTGGTCGCGATCAGCGTGAGCGGCCATAGCCCGAACTGGGCCACGGCATCGCCCTCGCTCTTGTAACGCCCGTCCGGATGCAGACGGGAGCGCGTATCGAGCTGCAGGTTTAGTTGGCTCTGCCCGATGGCTGCCAGTTGCATTACGGCCGGGCAGGCCCAGTCGCCCTCCAGCTCCGTGGTGTCCGCCCGGGCTGCGCCGGCGAAAACCAGGGAGATGCAAAGGCCCAGTACGGGCCACGATCGATTCATCAAACGTGTCTCTCCCATTCAGTCTGGCTGTCCGGCACCGTCGGTACGTGGGGGCAAAGGGCAAGGTCTGCCCCTCGTAGGGCCGGCCTCTTCGAGGCCTCGCAATGACGGCGTTTCGGCGGATGCCCAGCGTTCGATCCGCGCCCCGCCCTCGCCACACGGGGTTCGCGGGGCCACGCCGTTGATTGAGCCGAGTACGGTTCGCAGACCGCAAGGGGCCCCGCTCGGACTCTGAGGATGAGCGAATGCTTCGTCGGTTCGGTGTCACACATAAGCGTTAGTCGTCCGTTATGTTACGCTGCGCGGGAGCCTCGCGCGCCCTGAAGGCGCTCTTGACGGGGCCCGATCAGGAGACTGCGGTGCGATCAGTCACGCATGCACACCTTCCCGCGCTGGCCTTGATAATGGCCGGCTTTCTGCCCTTGGCACTCCCGCTGCCGGCCCTTGCCGACGACGGTGGGTATCGGCTGCTCAAGCTGGATGGCTACAAGGTGAAGTGGGGGGACCAGCGGTTAGGGACAGGGGCCAGCATCAGCTATGCCTTTGCCGGGGAGGCGCTGCGGTTCGATGATGCGCACAACTGCCGCGATGTGGCACCGATTGAAGGGCTTCTAGGGGAGAGTCTCTCCATGGAGACGCTGGATCGCGAGGCCGCGGCGGCGTTTCGGGTTTGGGAGCGCGCGGCCGGTCTGTCATTCCACAAGGTAAGCGATGCCCGGGAGGCGGATATCGTCCTCGGTGCCCAGGGCCAGCCGCGTGGGCGGGCATTCGCCAACGTAGCCTACGCGCACGATTCGGACGATTTCACCAACGTTTCCTACTCGCCCGATGCGGAAGTGGATGTGCGCACCATCGAACAGTCGCTGGTGTGTCTGAATCCTGCTCACGAGTGGAAGGTCGGATTCGACGGCAACGAGGATGTCTACGACATCCGCTATACGCTGACTCACGAGATCGGTCACGCCATCGGCCTGGACCATCCCGGGCCATCCGGGCAGGTGATGGGGTTCAGGTACACCGAGGACTTCGCCGATCTGCAGCCCGGCGATCTGCGCGGAGTCCAGCGGCTCTACGGGCGCCCCGCCGATACCTTCAACACCCAACTGGCCGAGATGCCGACCGAGGACGAGGGAAGCGCATTCGCCAGCGACCCCTTCCTTGACCACGACGACCGCATCCTGCCCGTGACCGGTGTCGGCGGCGACCTTGCCATCGGCGAGAAGTAGCCCCCGAGCACATTCAGGGGCAGGTCTTGCCCATGCCCCTGCTCCACCACGAGCGGCCCCCACCCGTGGCACGTCAACCGATTGCCGCGGCCTCTGCGAGGCCTCGCAATGACGGGGTTTGGGAAATTCGGGGCAGGTCTTGCCCCCTTGTCCCCGCTCCACCGTAATTCGCCCACCCCCTTGGTACTTCAACCGTTTGCCGCGGCCTCTGCGAGGCCCCTCAATGACGCGGTTTGTTCAGGCGGTCCGCCCTCTAACCGATGGCGTGCTGTGGATACCGCAATCGCCCGGAGGCCGGGTCGCCTACAGGGGGGGGGTGCCTGGCAGCGCCGGGGATCGACCGGTCTTACCGCTGCTGGCATTTGCGGGCATGGCCCCGCGCCTCGCGACCCGCGCCGTGAAAACCTGAAGCGGCGCAGCAACTCGAGCCGATAGAGAGGGAGCCGGGACGCCAAGGTGTGGCAACGCACAGAACGCCGGAGCGACTGCACCGCAGCATGCAGTCTCATCCACTTGTCACGAAGGAAAGTCGCCATGGCATCTGTCGAGCCCACTCTGGCGGGGCGTTCCGCCACATCGGGAATGCATGACCCATTCACCACGGACATCGGTAACGAGGCACGGCGCTCCGGCGTTTCCTGGGGCGCGGTGATCGCAGGCGCCGTGGTCGCTACGGCGCTGTCGCTCAGTTTTCTGCTCCTGGGCACGGGCCTGGGATTCTCGGCGGTCTCGCCGTGGGCCGGAGAAAGCGTGTCGGCCGAGGGCATCGGGTTCGCAAGCATCGTCTGGCTGATACTCGTGCACATCATCGCCGGGGCCATGGGCGGCTACCTGGCCGGCCGACTGCGCACCCAGTGGACCGATCTGCATACCGACGAAGTATTCTTCCGGGATACCGCACACGGCTTCCTTGTCTGGGCGCTTAGCGTGGTCGTCACGGCGGCTTTGCTCGTTTCCGCCTCCGCGGCGATCATCGGCGGCACCGCCCAGGCCGGTGCTTCGGCTGTCGGGGCGGCGGCTACGACTGGCGGCGCTGCCATGATGGCAGGCGCTAATGGGCAGACCGAAGGAGACGCCACCGGCCCGCTCGACTATTTCGCGGATATCTTGTTTCGCCCAGAGCGTGCCAGGGCGGCTCCCGACGCCGGCGCAACCGACTCCGACAGAACCGCCATGCGCACCGAGGCGGTACGTATTCTCGCCCGCGGCTGGGACGATATGTCGGATGGCGACAGGGCGTATCTGGCGCAACTGATCGCGCAGAACACCGGCGTCAGCCAGTCCCAGGCGGAGAACCGAATCCGCGAAGTCCAGGCGCAGATGGAGGAACTGGAAATGCAGGCGCGACAGGTGGCCGATGAGGCCCGAAGCGCGATGGCGAAACTTTCTCTGTGGACGTTCCTGGGACTGCTGATCGGGGCGTTCAGCGCCAGCTTCGCCGCCACGATCGGCGGTCGGCAGCGCGACAGCGTCCACTATTGAACCGTACAGATTGCTGCCAATCAGCGAGGTAGATCGACATGAAATACATACTGCTATGGGCGCTCGGCATCCCGATTCCCGTCCTCATTCTGCTAGCCATCCTGCTTTAGCGGCTGCGCGAGGCCCCCTGTTGGACAGGGGGCCTCGCCTTTTGCGAACCCGCGAAGCGATGATCATTCTTCGGGGGATCCCCTTGGCGCTGCGCGCCCCAGGCCTGCACCGGTCTTGCACCTGAAGCCCAACCCGCGCCCCGCGGGACAGGACGCCGCATACGTGGCCGTTTACCGTAGAGTGACCGTACCGATGGGCCAAGGCGGGGCCGGCTCCCGGCAAGGGGCTCATTACCGGAGACAGGACCCCGAAAATTGAGTGCGGATAAACCCTCGGCAATACGTGGATCGGAAGGCATTTGAAAGACAACCCCCTGCCGTTTTGCCCCTCTTCTGCCTGGTGGCTGACCGCATGGCTGGCCGGCGGGATGCTGCTTGCTGGCTGCGCCGGCGGGCCGCCATCGGCGGAGTCACCCGCCGCCACGGGTGCCGCGCCGCAGGAGCAGCCCGCCGCCGCGGCAGACGGACCCGCGGAGGGGTTCGCCAGCCTCCGGAACGAGATCCGCTACTACCTCGAACGCCTGTCGGATCGCGCGTTCACCGAGACCTACGGGGGCGAGGAGCATCCGCGTACCTGGTACACCGCGGCCGAGGCGCTCGGCCGGATCGGTGCGCCGGCGGTCCCGCATCTCGTGCCCTACCTCGATTCCGATGACCCGTGGGAACTGAAACTCGCGCTGTACGCCCTGATGCTGGCTTCGCAGGATCCGGCGGTGACCTCGCAAACTGGCGGCGAGTACATCCGCCTGGGGACCGTCCTCGACGAACGCGAGAACGCGGCCAACCGGGCTATCGCCCGCGACTGGTGGGAACGCTGGGGCCACCTCTGGGATTAGCAAGCGCATCCGCGCTCGAACGAGCAACACGGCACGGGTGACGAAGCGCTTACTGGATAGACGATACGGGACCGACATGGCAACGCCCCCGCCAGGGTCAGCGCGACGCGGTGTCCGACACACGCATCAACGCACAACACGCGTTCGGCAAGCGCAGGAGGCCCGAATGGGAATATCGGCGCGGGCAGTGGCGAGGTCCAGGCGCTGCTTGATGATGGTGGCCTCCTCGTTGCGTCCGAGGCGCATCAGGCACTCGTGGTAGCCGTGCAGCGCCCAGACGTTATCCAGATGCTGGTACGGCCGCGGTAGCGCGGGGTCAAAGCCGAGGTCCTCACGGTATAGCTGCGCTGCCGCCGCGACCTCGCCCTGTTCCAGAAGCAACGCGCCACAGGCGTGGCGAGTCGGCTGCATCCACCCCCAGGGTTCGTCAAAGGGAAGCCCATCGTCCTGCTTGATGGCCTGGCGCAGGAAGGCGAAGGCCTCGTCGTAGTTGGCCTTGCGGTACTCCAGCTCTCCGTTCAGCATCGCACGGGCGATCGCGAGAATATCGCGGCAGCGATTGTTGAACAGGTAGCGAGTGTCGGGCATGCATGCCGCGGCGGCCTCGAAGCGCACGCGCTGTTCCTCACCCTCCTCGATGCGACCGGTGGCGGCGTTGGCCACGCCCTTCGCGTAGTGGGTCAGCGCGGTGCTGAACGCATACAGCTCGGGGTCGGCAGGCAGCGGGGTGTCGATCAGTTCCTGCCAACGCCCGAACCGCACCATTACGTGCAGGTGCATCGGCACGAAGGACTCCAGCCAGTCGGCCATTGGTGGCGATTCGATCCGCAGAAGGGCCTCCGGAATGGTGGCGCGCAACCCCTCCGCTGCCTCGCACGCGTCAGTATATCGGCCTTGGAACATCGCGCCGTACAGCTTGAAGTGGTAGTTGTGAGAGCGGTAAAGGGTGTAGAAATTGATGGCGCCTTCGCGCTCCAGATACTTGCTGTCGGCCGCGATTGCCTCATTGTTGATCCGCACCACGTTGTCGTACTGACCGCACAGCACGTCGATGTGCGAGGCCATGTGTTGGAGGTGGCCCGCGTCCGGCACCAACCCACGCAGCCGGTCGCAAACCCGCAGGGCGCGCTCCGGGTGCGGCGACATCTCCATCAGGTGTACGTAGTAGTGGAGGATGCCGGGGTGCCTGCGCGCCTCTGCGCGATAGAGCGCAGTCTCCAGCACCTCGGTGGCCTCGACCGTGCTGGCACCTTCCGCCGGGGCGTTGGCCTTCAGGTCCCACAACTGCCAGGGAGTGCGGTTCAGCAGGGCCTCGGCAAACAGGGCCACCACATCGAGGTCTTCGCCGTGTTCGCGGTACACCGCGCGCATGGCATCGGCGTAGTCGTCATTCCAGCGCTCGAGTGCGCCCACAGCTGGCGGCTCTGCCGTCTGGCAGCGCACCTGCAGCGCGTTGATCAGCGCCTGCTCCACCGGACTGCTGGTGGCAACCTGCTGCGCCCGGGCCAGTGCCGTCGATCCGCGTGACAGGGAGTCTGCCAGCTCCGAATCGGCGAACGCCTCCCACGGCTTGTTGTAGTTCGGGCCAAGCGCCCAGGCGATGCCCCACCACGCCATCGCGCACTCGGGGTCATGCTCAATGGCCGTTTCGAAGCAACGGATGGCCTCCTCGTGGTTGAATCCATAGCCCCACAAGAGCCCGCGATTGAACCAGAGCCGAGCCTCCGGCGACGGTGAAGAAATACCCCGACGGTAGGGCCCAAGGTCGTAATAGCGTTTCATGATCCGCCTCCAACATCGTTCCGGATCATTACTTCAGATCATAGGCAGAAGAGACCCGAGCTGCTGCCGGTAGACGCCGGGCCGGAAGAAGGCGAATGCCACGGGTGGCTCCCGGATCGAATCTTGGCCGTTGCCTCTCCCTGCGCGACCGTAAGGAGACCAACTTCGTGGCACTTCGGCCGATTGCCACGGCCTCTGCGAGGCCTCGCAATGACGTTGCCCTGGCGTTTCGGCACGTGGGGAGATGAGCGCCCTGCCCTCGCCATCCGGGGCTTGTTGGGCCATGCTCCATGCTGCGGGCGGATGAAGACGGGGCCCGTGTCGCGGCGCCGGGCAGGAGCCGTTACCTCGAACGACAAGGAGCATGCGCATGAACCTGGAGAAGGTGATCTTCGGCTTTTTCATCATCCTGGCGTTCACGCTGAACTTCGGGTTCTTTCTCGGCGAGATCGATGATCCGGCGCACCACAATGTGTACGAGCTGTTCGCAGCCATCGTGGTAAACGTCATCGCGACGGCCCTGAAGCTGGGGGACCGGACGCAGACCGGGGCGTTGCTGCTGGCCAGTTCGCTGGTCGCGGTGCTGCAGTTGATTGCGGCCGCGGCGGTTTGGGCCTATGCCAGCCACGTGCATGCCGGGGGCATGGATGCGATGTTCATGGCCAGCATCGTCTCCCTGGCGGGCGGGGCCATGGTGGCCAACCTGATCTCCGTGCTGCTGCTGATCGCGGATACGGTGGCGCTGCGCCGCTGACGGCGGCCGCGAGCGCTACAGACACCACGAGCCGTGGGTCCCACGATCAACAAGGTGCTGTTCCTGTTCCTGCGGCGCATGCGGGCACCCCTGCTTGCGCTGACGGCGGCCTACGCGATCTCCGTTCTCGGCCTGGTGCTGATACCCGGCGTGGACGATCAGGGGGAGCCCTGGCGCATGGACTTCTTCCATGCGTTCTACTTCGTGACCTACATGGCCACCACCATCGGCTTCGGCGAGATCCCCCACGCCTTCACCGAGGCGCAGAGGATGTGGACGGTGTTTGCCGTTTACCTGTCGGTGGTGGCCTGGCTGTATGCGATCGGCAAGATCCTTGCACTGATCCAGGACCCGGCCTTCCGCCTGGCCGTCAGCCAGCATGCGTTCGACCGCACGATCCGCAAGCTGCAGCGACCGTTCCATATCGTGTGCGGTTATGGCGACACCGGGGCCCTGGTGGTGCGTTCCCTGCTCGGGCGCAATGGCTTTGCCGTGGTGATCGACCAGAACCCGGACCGCATCAACGAGCTGGTCCTGGAGGATTACCCGCTGCAGATCCCCGGTCTGTGCGCGGATGCCAGCATCGCCAATCGCCTGCTGGATGCCGGGCTCCTCAACCCGCATTGCCAGGGTGTGGTGGCACTGACCAGTGACGACGCGGTGAACCTGCGGATTGCCATTGCCGCCAGGCTCCTGAATCCGGAGCGCCCCGTGATCTGCCGTGCCGAGAGCCATGACACGGAGAAGAACATGGCCTCGTTCGGGACCGACCAGGTCATCAACCCGTTCGACATCTTCGGGCAGCGCCTCGCCCTGGCGCTGCATTCCCCCGCGCATCACCTGTTGCACGAGTGGCTGGGCAGCATCCCCGGGAGCCCCCTGCCGATGCCGATCGACCCGCCCTGCGGTCGCTGGATCCTGTGCGGCTTCGGGCGCTTCGGCAAGGCCGTGCACGCCGGCCTGATCCAGGAGGGCGTGGAGGTGACCCTAGTGGAAACGGACCCCGAGGGTGCCGACTGCCCGCCCGACTGCATCAAGGGCCGCGGCACCGAGGCGGATACCCTGCACGAGGCCGGCATCGAGAGCGCCTCCGGGATCGTGGCCGGAACCGGGCGCGACGACTACAACCTGTCCATCTTGATGACCGCGCGCGAGCTGAACCCGGACTTGTTCATGGTCGGACGCCAGAACCGCGAGTGCGATTCGCTCCTGTTCGCGGCCGCCGACCTGCCGCTGGTGATGCGCCACGACCGGGTGATTGCCGAGGCGATCCTGGCCCACCTGACCTCGCCGCTCCTGCCGCGCTTCCTGGAGCTCAGTCGCAACCAGACAACCGAGTGGGCAAACGAGAGGGTCAGCTCCATCACGGCCGTGGTGGGCGACCGCGTGCCGGCCATCTGGACCGAACAACTGGACGAGGGGACAGCCCCGGCCCTTCTGACGCATCTGGAGCAGGAGCCGGTCACCCTGGGCCAGCTGCTGCGCGCCGACCATCCCGTCCGCCAGCGACACGCCTGCATTGTGCTGCTACTGCGGCGCGAAGCCGGAGGCGAGGACATCCTCGCACCCGATGACAACACGCCCCTGCAACCCGGCGACCACATGCTGTTCTGCGGCCGCTTCGCGAGCGCCCTCACGATCTCCCACACCCTGCGCGACCCGCACGCCCTGCGCTACCTGCTGACCGGCGAAGACACCCCCGAAGGCTGGATCTGCCGCGCCCTGCGCGCGGCCCGCAGACAACCGGCCTGAGACCCCGCCGGCCGCCGACCGCAAGCACAGGGAACCAGGGGGACCGCGATCGGCTTGTAACCCAGGAAGACGCACAAGGCAGACCAGCCAGCACGTCATGGGCCCGTAAACGGGCATAGGCAGAAGCAAAGGATTGGGGGCCGATACAGTTCCGCCCCCACGCCCGGTCATCCCGGCTCTGCTAAGCGGTGAGCCGGGACCTCCCCCACCGGGGCTCTTCCACCCGGAGACCCCGGCTCTGCGCCCCGCTCCGTCCCGGATGACGGGATGTGATTGGTCACGGGTGACCGTGCCAGGTGTTGCCTTACCTCCAACGAAGCCAATCGCCATCCGCGCCACGAACAATGAGGTGGCCCCGCGGTTCCAGGCGTTGTTCGTGGGGCACCCAAGGGTCCCGGCATAATGCCCTCGCAGCAACCAGGACCGCCCGCTGAACAAGGAAGAGCGCCCCGATGGCGACCGTGAAAAGTACCTGTTACGAGTGCGATGCCAACTGCGCCATCGACGTCACGCTGGACCCCGTCGGCGAGCCAGTCGCCATTGACGGCCCCGACTGCCCGCGCTGCTACGTCCAGCTCGACCGGCGTAACCACCCGGAGCGCTTGCTGTACCCGCTGCGGCGAACGGGCCCGCGCGGCAGCGGCCAGTTCGAGCGCATCTCCTGGGACGAGGCGCTGGACACCATCGCCGAGCGCCTGCGCGCCACGCGCGAGGAACACGGGGCCCCAGCGGCGGCCTTCTTCGCCGGCTACACCAAGGAAGCGCGCCCGCAACTCCAGCGTCTGGCGCATGCCTTCGGCTCGCCCAATTACCTGACCGAAAGCGGCTGCTGCTTCTCCGCGACCAAGGTCGCGGAGGAGGTGACCTTCGGCACCAAGATCAAAACCTCCTCCACCGTCGCCTCGGATGCCACCCGCTGCCTGCTGGTGTGGTCCACCAACCCGCGCGCCTCCATCCCGCCGTTCCATCTGCACCCGCTGGCGCATGCACGCCCCGGGCGGGCGATGGTGGTGGTCGACCCGCGGGTGACCCCGCTGGCGCGCGAGGCCGAGGTGCATCTGCAAATCCGCCCCGGCACCGATGGCGCACTGGCGCTGGGCATGCACCACCTGATCTTCCAGAACGGCTGGCAGGATCAGGCCTTCCTCGACGAATGGGGCAGCGGCGTGGCGGCCTTCCGCAATTACGTGGCCGAATTCCCGCCGGAGCGCGTCGCGCAGATCTGCGGCATCGACGCGGCCGATCTGCGCCGTGCCGCCGAGCTCTATGCCACCCACGCCCCGGCGCAGATCATGCTCTCGCCCACCGCTACCGTGCAGCACAGCAACGGCTTCCAGAACCACCGCGCAGTGATCCTGCTGGCCGCGGTGACCGGCAACATCGACCGCGAGGGCGGCAACCGCTTCTTCAACGACAAGGTCACGCCCACGCCCATCGACCTGTTCGACCACTGCAAGCAGAACCTGCCGCCGCGCATCGGCGACGAGACCTTCCCGGTGTGGACGGCCCACTGGCCAGCCGCGCAGAGCATGCTGCTGCCGGATGCCATCCTCGAAGGACGGCCGCAGCCGGTGCGGGCCCTGGTGGCGATGGGCATCAACACCGCGATGTGGCCGAACTCGAAGCGCATGGAACAGGCCCTGGACGCGCTGGATTTCTTCGCCGCGTCGGACTTCTTCCACAACCCGGCCACGCGCATGGCGGACATCGTGCTGCCGGCTGCCACCAGCCTGGAACGCGCGGCGCTGATCGCCTACCCCGGCTGCAACTTCCGCGGCGAACTGCGCTACCGCCGCGCCGCCGTTGCCCCGCGCGGCGAGGCGCGCCCGGATGGCGAGGTGTTCCTGGAGCTGGGCGTGCGCCTGGGCATGGCAGAGCAATTCTGGAACGGCGACCTGGAGGCGAGCTGGGCCGAGGCCGCCGAGGGCATCCCCGAGACCATCCGCGAGCAGGTCTACAATGACCCGGACGGGGTCACCGTGTTCGCCAAGGCGCTGGACGACATGCTCGAGTACGGCTTCGAGGAAGGCGACCGCCAGTACCGGATCAACGGGTTCCGCACGGTCAGCGGGAAGGTAGAGTTCGATGCCGCCGAACTGCGCGCGGCCGGGCACGACGGCCTGCCGGTATACCGTGAGCCGGCGGAAAGCCCGGTCTCCACGCCGGAGCTGGCCCGCGACTATCCGCTGGTGCTGACCAGCGGCGCCCGCCACAAGCACGCCACCCACTCGCAGCACCAGCACCTGGAGCGCATGCGCCGGGCGATGCCGGAGCCGCTGGTGGAGCTGCACCCGGACGACGCGTCCGCGCGCGGCATCGCGGACGGCGACACGGTGGAGGTGCGTTCGCCGCGCGGGCACGTGGCGTTCGTGGCCAAGGTCACCGACCGCATCAAGCCCGGCGTAGCCCACTGCCAGCACGGCTGGAACCACGCCAACGTGAACGAGCTGACCGACGACCGCAACCTCGATCCGATCAGTGGCTTCCCCGCGTTCAAGTCGCTGCTGTGCCAGGTAGAGCGCCTGCGCGCCGGACACGCGCCACGCCTGGCGGAGGCCGGGTAGCCATGCCGTTCGTCGGCGTCCTCCCCGACCGCGAACACCTGTTCCGGCCCGAGCCGCGCCGGGAGGTGGCGGTATCCGACGCCGCTGCGTGGCGGCTCAACCCGGACTACCGGCACGTCTACAACAAGCTTCACCTGGCCCTGGATGCCGGACTCACCGCCGCACCCTGCGGCGTAGCGCCCGCGGATCTCGGCATCGCGGCGGACGACGAGGTCTTCGTCAAACCGATCACCAACCTCGCCGGCATGGGGCTGAACGCGCGCACCGTGGCGGCCGACGCCGTCCCGGCGGAACCCGGCAGCTTCTGGTGTCAGCGCCTGCAAGGTACCCACACCAGCAGCGACTGCCTGGTGGAGGACGGCGCGGTGCGCTGGTTCGCCCACACCCGCGGATCGGAACAGAAGGACGCCGCCCGCCCGATCTACTGGGAGATCGGCGCCGCCGTGCCGGAACTGGAACCGTGGATCGCCAACTGGGTGCGCCGCAACCTGGCCAGCTACAGCGGCATCTGCAACATCGAACTGATCGGCGGCCGGCCGATCGAGGCCCACCTGCGCGGCTCCAATGGCTTCTTCGACTTCTATGGCGCGGAGTTCCTCCCGGCCTGGGTCGCGCTGGCGGACGGCGAGCCGTTCACCCCGCCACCGCCCATCCCCGGCGGCTTCGTGATCTCGGTGTTCGGCGAGGCCGACCTGAGCGAGGCCAACCTGCGGACCGCCGAAGGGGCAGGCGTCGACGTGCAACCCGACCCGTCAACGCCGGGCCGCGCCGCCATCCTGCGCTGCCGTGACCGCGACGCCGGCTTCGACATCTACCGGCGACTCACCGGGCACACGCTGTAGCGAAGACGCACCGCTTCCGGAGCTGGCGTGGTCAGCGCGGTTACCAGGATCAAGCGTGACAGGTCTGGACAGAGCAAAGGGTTGGGACCGTCCCCATTCCGCGCCCCCACCTGCGTCATCCCGGACACCGCAAAGCGGTGAGCCGGGATCTCCGCCGCCTCTCCAGCCCGAAGATCCCGGCTCTGCGCGCCGGCCGGGATGACGGGGCGTGGTTTGTCACGGGTGCCGGGGCCAAGCCTGAGTCCTCTCTCCACCCTGGCCGATCGGCATCCGGGACAGTCCGGCCGATTGCCGCGGCCTCTATGAGGCCTCGCAATGACGGGGAATGGGACCCGCGAACGGCCTGGGTCAGCGGGACACCGGCGCAGGGTCACTGCACCTGATTGGCCCGCATGCCCCGTTGCGCAGGAAGCGCGAGTGCCTCGTCCCCGTCATTGCGAGGAACGCAGCGACGTGGCAATCCAGCCGGGTGGCTTCCCCCCTCGGGGGGATTGCCGCGCCGCACTCGCCATAACGGGTCCTGGTGAGGCCGCCCGCCCCGCGATCCAATCGGCGAGGCTGGAGGCCACGCCGGGGCGTTGCCCAGCGGCTGGCTCAGCGCACGGAGAGCCGCATGGTCATGGCGTGGGTTGCGCCCGCGGCCAGCGGGTAGGCGTCATCCAGGGCGTTGGCGACTTCGACGCAGACCGTCTTGCGGTACTGGTCGTCGGGCATGTCGGCGAACGATTTGACGCCTTCCGGGCCGGGGTTCCAGAGCACGCTGCTGGCGCTGTTCTCGCGTTCGATGACGATCTCGCGCGCGTTGTCCCGGTCCTCGATCACGAGCGTGCCCGGGTGACCGACAAACACCTGCTCCATCGGGGTCGTCATGGCGACGTCGCCGGACTGCGTCCCGCGTTCACCGTCCGCCAGCTTGTCGATCCGCGTGGTCCCGTCCAGCCCACGCACTACCAGCCCCTCGGCCTCGCCAACGCCGAAATAGGTGTGGAAAGCCTCTGACACGTGCCAGTCGCGATCGCTGCGGTTTTCGCCCTCCAGCGTCATCTCCAGGGTCTCGCCCAGGGTGACGTGCAGGCGCAGCGAGAACTCCAGCGGCCAGGCCTTGCGGATGTCATCGTCCGAGGTCAGCACGAACACGACGTGCGTGGCCTCGCCGACCGATTCCACGGACTCGACATCCCAGAACGCATAGCGCGCGATCCCGTGGCCCTTCTTGTGTTCGTCACTCGGGTCGGGGCCCAACGCGGCCGGATCGTACGGGCCGAACCACGGCCAGCAGACGGGGACGCCGCCGCGGACCGGTTTCTTGCCGTCGTACAGCGCGGTATCGCTCACCCAAAGCACGTCGGCACCACCCTTCGGGCGATAGCTCAGCAGCGTCGCGCCGAAGGTCGTCAGGGTCGCGCTGCCGTGCGCGTTCTCGATATCGACCATCACCAACGCATCCTGCTGACGAAACCGCACATCCGGATGCGAAAACTGTTCCTTGAGCGCTTCAACCGTCATCTAATCTCTCCTGTCCGACAAGGGCCGAAGCGTAGCAGACCCCGTGGGGCGCCGAGTGCCTCGCACGGATGCCGGGATCAAGGGCGCCGGATCAAGTCTGGCTTTTTGCCCCAGCATTGCGACCGACCGGCGGCCAGCACGCTCCGACCGATGGCCACGGCCTCTGCGAGGCCTCGCAATGACGTCGTGCTCCGTAGAAGAACAAAGGATGACAGGTCGGGAAGCAGCGGCTAGATTGTGGGCGCGACCGATCAATGGGCTCGCGATGTTTCCAGGGAGGGAAACGATGAAGAAAGGATTCTCCAGTTCTGTCTGCGCGGGGCATGTGCGCCCTGCCGCCCCATGCCCCGTTACCCGCCAGCCACCTCGCCGGCTTCTCGCCGCCACGGCCGGGCTGTTCCTGCTGATATTCGGCCTCGCCAGCCCGGCAAGCGCCGACGAGCGGCCCGAGATCCTGAACATCCTGAGTCAGTTCGTCGCATCCAGTACGGCTGCGGCCCGCTGTGCCGAGATCGACGAGGATCAGATGGTCGCGTTTCTGGCCAACCAGCAAATGATCTACCTGCAATCCGTCATGGCGCTGCAGGACCAGCACCCGGAAGCGACGGGAGAGCAGATCGCGGCAACCCTGATGCATGGCCAGGAAGACATCCAGTCCCAGGTGGGGCAGCGCATCGACGAACACGGCTGTGACGATCCGAATGCCCAGGCTCTGATCGAACTATTTGCGATGCAGGCCGAGTGGCGGCCCGGCCGCTCACCCCGGAATGACACCGAATAGGGCCCGACGGGTTCGCTGTCACACGCTGCCACAGGGGACGTGCGCATGTGGATGTTTGCTGGATTCGTCACGCTGATCGGAATGGCGGTCATTGGCTATCGCGCCAGGATGGAAGACCGTTGGAAACTGCGAGCCCTGACATTCGTCAACCCGTACACGGGCAAACCGATGGGCGATCCGCCCCAGGGCGCACTTTACAGCGAGCAGAAAACCGGAAGTCGACGCGCCCCCTTGCAGCGCATCGGCTTTGACCGGGCGCCGGATATCGAAATGCGCGTCAAGGCCCGGCGCTGGTGGGACTACCCCTTTACGGCGATCGGACTCTCCGTGGCCTGCCGCACAGGGAGCCGGTCGTTCGACCGAGCCTTTTACCTGGTCACGGACCAGCGAAGCATCTGCCGCGCGCTCAAAGGCTGCGCCGCTACGCAAGCGCGGATGCTGCGCATCCTCGATGAATGCGAAAGACAGAACGTACGATTCCGTCAGATCCGCGTTCGGCGCCAGCGGATCTGGGTGGAGGTCGTATCGTCGAGGTGGCGCAAAGAGCCGAGGCCACTACCGCTCGTCCGAGCATTCGTCCCGCTGTTGCGCGACATCTCTGAGACATTGGAGGCGGAGATTCCCGCCGCGGTACGCGGCCGCAGGGAGCCATTTGCATGGAAGGCGGCGCTTTTCACGGGTGCCAGCTCGGCCCTGCTGTTCGGTGGTATCGCGCTGTTGGCACCGATCATGTTCTCGCCCCTGCCGGCGCCCGCCAGCATGGCTGGCCTCCTGTCGCTTGCGCTCCCCGTGGCCGCGATCGTAATCGGCTCGCTGATGGTGCTGACCATCGTGCTGCTCGGACGGACTTCACGAACGCATCTTGTCCTGCTCGAACTGGCCCTGGTGGGGTACCTCGGTGCCCTGATGACCAGCTACGGCCTGCTGCGAGAAGTGAATATGGCGCTTGATCATGCGGCACCAAACCAGTACGTGGTGGGTTTACAGGAAAAGACCGTCCGGCGCGGGCGGGGTGGCACGCGCCGGTACCTGCGCGTGGCTGGCTGGGACGGTCCTCAGTCGCGGATGGGGGTGCAGGTCGGTGGTGCGCTCTACCGGTCGGTACGCGAGGGGGACCAGCTGCTGCTGGAGGAATATCTAGGCCGGCTCGGCGTTCCCTGGATCCAGATGCATACCGCGCTTCCGAATACCCGAAACGCACCCTACGACGGGGAATAATGGTCCATGTACAGTCTGGCTCTTCTCACATGGTGGCTGTCTTTTCTTTTTATTTACGCGACTCTCTTCGCGCTGATAATCCTTGGCTCGCGTAGCCGCGCTCGCCTGGGTACACGGGCGTTCTACGCGGGCCTGGCATTACTGGCCCCGTTTTCGGTGCTCTTCCTGGGAATCTGGCATGTGCCCGACGGGGCACCTCGATGGCTCAAGATGACGCTCGTGTTCTACATCCCGGTCCTGATGCCGTACCTGGTCCGCACCCTATTTGTGTTCCGCGGGTCCATGCGTAACGGACTGCGTGCATTCAAGGGGAGGGGATGGTGAAAATCGTGAGAATGGTGCTCAAGGCCGCCACGCTCGTGGCACTGGCCGTCTCCAGCGTGATTTTTGTCTGGTTCCTAGCCTGGGTTTTCTGGCTGGCCAGCGGCTATCTCGCACCGGATCAAGGACTCAACCAGCTCTTCGACGAACCCTCGCAGCGCATTGCGCGGGAACAGGGCCTGAGCGAGGAGGAGTCCACTAGGGCCCGGCTCCTCTTTGAAGCGAGAAGCCTGTTCGCCGCGCTCGCAGGACTGTGGGGCTGGATCGCCCTCTATGCGGGCGCGTTCATGATGAACCGGCCTTTCGGCAAGGTGCCGCTGGCCGTCAAGGTGGGGCTGGTCGCGGGCGTTCTGGCGTCTATCGCCATGCCGTCCACCGGCATAACGCTCGCGAAATACCCGATCATCACCGCCATGCTGCTATTCACCATCTGGTGGCTGAACACCTCAAACGCCTCGGCCGGGAAGAGCCTATCTGAACCGTCAAAGGGTTCGGAATAAGTGCCGCTGGGTACTGTATCGCATATGCGATACAGTACCGGGAGGTTGAGCCGGAGACGGGCCATGAAGAATGCGACGTTACCCGCCCTGCGGGTCAGTGATGCGTTTCGCCACCAGGTCGAGCAGGCCCTGGGCGAGGAAGAAACGCTATCGGCGTTTATCGAGGATGCCGTGCGTCACGAGATTCACCGCCGCCAGGCGCGCGCCGAATTTCTGGAGCGCGGGCTGGAATCCGCGCGTAACGCCCGGGAGACGGGTGTGTACTATCCGGCGCAATCGGTCCTGGACGAGCTCGACCAGATGTTGAGCACGAAATAGCCCGTCCACCGGAGGCTCAAGGATGAGTTACTCGGTCCGCTTTACGGCGCAGGCGCGCGACGACCTGATGCGGCTTGTCGCATTCCTGGCAGAACAGGATCCGGCAGCCGCAAACCGCGCCCGCACGGCCATTGGGCACGCCGTATTCCTACTGGAAACTTTCCCGCTGAGCTGCCGTACGCCGGACCCCGCCCATCCCCGCATCCGGGAGCTCCTGATCCCCTTTGGCCGTTCGGGCTACGTGGCCCTGTTCGAAATTGACGATGCCGAAATAGTCACCCTCCTCGCGTTTCGCCATCAGCGCGAAGACGACTACTTCTGACATTTTCCACGCCATCAAGAGCATCGGGAACGTTGTGGGCTGGTCCGACAGATTGCCGCGGCCTCTCTGCGAGGCCTCGCAATGACCGGTATGGGTACGGCTGTCAGGCGGGTAGCGGCAGCCGGCCCTGGAAGTGGAACTGGGTCAGGGGAAAGTCGTGCAGGGCGCCGTCCCGGGGCTTGAGGAAACGGACGTGGTCGGCGGTGAGCTGGCACAGCCAGGGATCCTGGCGTGTGGGTTTGTTGCGGGTAAACGGGCGCGCATTGAAGAGCCCGAGGTTCAGGCCGGCCTCGTGATCGCGGGCGGAGGGGTATTCGAACAGGACGATGCCGGCCTCGCGCAGCGCGGCGCCCAGGGACTGGGTGGCCTGATAGTCGGCGGGATGACGCAACAGGTCCGCGTGTTCAGCGAACGGGGGCTGATGGAGCTGCAAGCCATTAGGGCTCTGGTAGCGTGCGGCGAACAACGTGTGCTGGGTATCGAGCTTTCGCGGTGGCGGGGTCGCCATGCCATGCCAGAACACAAACCGGTAGTAGGCCGCCTCGGCGAGGACCGTGCGCTCGCGCAGGGCGCCGTAGAACAGGCTGGGCTCGTGGCGACGACCGAAGCGCGATCCGTGACGTAGCGGCGGATAGCGAAACGGCGTCGCCAGCAGGTAGTGCAGCCGTTCCGTACCCGGACGCCGGGGCGGCTTGGTGGCCTCCAGCATCTCTTCCAGAACGGCCTGGCGGTCGAGCGAGCTGACGATCTGGTTGGTGGCGACCTGCTCCTGGCTCTCGACCAGGCGCAGGACCTCCCCCCTCAGCGTGACACGCGGCGCCGCTTCGACCAGGGCATCCCAGTCCGGCATGTCAGGTTGCCCTCATAGCTTGCCGCGGATCGCGTCGAGATATTCCAGAACGCCCACCAAACCCTGAACCGTGCGGATCTGCTCGGCGGGCACCCCTCCGGTGTGGTGGTTGTGCGTCTGCATCCAGTGTTTCATCGCACCGACATCCCCGCCGGTGAGGACATAGAGCGCGCGATAGCAGCGAATCAGCAACAGCGCCAACTCACCCGGCTTGCTCGTCGGGTCGATGTTGCCCCGGCTGATATCCGTACGCCCGCGCCCGACCACCTCGCCCAGCTCCGCCTGGGTCAGGCCCAGCGCCTTGCCGGCATTGACCAGCGCCTCGCGCAGGATATCGGAACGTTCCGGGGCCAGAAGTTCTGCAGTGCTCATGGCTCACCTCCAGACAAGCAGTACTGAACACACAATATCACTTTGTGTGCATACTGCACACCTGAATCCTGAGCGATCTTCGGCCATCCGGAAGCGCATACGCCCATCGTTCCGGCCGAACGAGACGCAGCCGCGTATTCGAGTGCTACGATCGGTGCGACGGATTCATTACGCCCTGCCCCAGGCTCAGCCGGGGCGGGCCACCACCGGAGAGGACTCCATGCTGATCACGCTGCTGTTGATGATTGTGCTACTGCTGGTGGCGGGCGCCTTGCTGATCTGGCAGGCAAGCATCATCTTCAGCCTGGAGATTGCGGGCGGAAAGCTGCGGGTGCGGCGCGGCGACCCGCCGATGCACTTCGAACATGCGGCGCGGGATATCGTCCGGCGCTACGGCATCGAGAACGGGCGCCTGACTGCCGTTCGCAGCGGCAAGGGGCTGCGCCTGCGAAGCTCGTCCTCCGTCCCGAAGGAGGCGCACGGCGAACTACAGGCCGCACTCCAGCGCGTAAAGGTGGGCCAAAAGCGCCGCAAGAAACGCCGGTGACCCGACCGCGTCACCGGCGCCACGACACCTGATGCGGCTTGCCAGCACCGGGTCGCCGGATCACAAGTGGCCCGTCTTCACGTAGATCAGGGTCTCCTGCTCCACCCAGGGGTTGTGCTGGCTATGGTGCGGGCTGCGCATCCACGTCCCGGCGGGATAGCGCCCATTTTCGTCGATGAACTCGCCAGACAACACCAGGATCTCCTCGCCGCCCCAGTGCCGGTGAGCCTGGAAATGCTCGCCGGCCGGCCAGTGCACCAGTGCGGTGTGTTCCGTCCCGAAGCTGTGCAGATGCAGGACACGCAGCCCGCCGATGCCCGGCTGGAAGGGCGCCGAGTGGGTATCCACCACCACCTTCTCGCGATCCTCGGGCGCGAACTGCTCCAGCTTCACGAATAACGTGCAGCCGGGGTCCGAGTGCGGCGCATGGCGGGAGCCCGGTGGATTGCGCAGGTAGGTGCCGGCGGGATAGTCACCGGTGTCATCGGAGAACACGCCGTCGAGGACGAGGATCTCCTCGCCCAGGGCATGCGTGTGCGGCGGGAAACGGGCCCCGGGCTGGAACTCGACAATGCTGGTTGCACGGCCCGATTCCGCCTGCTCGCGCTCCAGCGGCTTGCGCACCACGCCATCGGCACGGCTGCCGTTCCAGGGCTGCGCCGCCGTCTCCACGACCACCGGCTGGTCCAGATCCAGGTTCAGGGCTTCGGTCATGCACGCTCCATCGGCTTCCTTCCAATCGAGCGCTCGGGCGGCCGGATAGTTCCCTGGGGCTACAGGCCCCGTGTCGACCCAAACGCTGGGCCCCAGGCGCCAGATCGTCATGCGCAGGAAGCCTTGAGGGGCCACACAGTCGGTTTTTTTCCCCAGGGAGCCGAATAGCTTATGGACGTCTAGACTCCGGAGCGATGCCATAAAAAGAGAAAAGGACGCGACATGCTGATTATCGGATTGATTGTGGTCGTGGCCGCGCTGGTGTTCGCCACCGCGAAACTGCGCGTACATCCGTTCCTCGCCCTGCTGATCGCCGCCTTCGCAATGGCACTCATCGGCGGTATCGCGCCGCGCGAGGCGATCAGCGTCATCAACGACGGCTTCGGCAGCACCCTGGGCTACATCGGCATCGTGATCGCCCTGGGCACGATCATCGGGGTCATCCTCGACCGCACCGGCGCGGCCGTGGTGATGGCGGAGGCGATCATCCGCGCGCTGTCCGACCGCTTCCCCACCCTGACGGTCTCGATCATCGGCTACATCGTGTCCATCCCGGTGTTCTGCGACTCCGGCTACGTGATCCTGAACTCGCTGAAGAACGCCCTGGCCAAGACCGCCGGCATCTCGGTGGTGGCCATGAGTGTCGCGCTGGCCACCGGGCTGTTCGCCACGCACAACTTCGTGCCGCCCACCCCCGGCCCGATTGCGGCCGCCAGCAACATCGGCATCGCCGATGCCCTGGGCCTGGTGATCCTGGTCGGGCTGTTCGTCTCCGCGGTGGCGGCCGCGGTGGGCTGGCTGTGGGCCAGCCGCTACGCGCATGCCAATGACGAAGAGCTGCTGGAACCGGACCCAATCAGCGAGGCCACCGGGCAGGAGGTCGAGAAGGAAGAGATCAAGCTGGAGCACCGCCCGACCACGCTGGGCGCGTTCATGCCCATCCTGGCGCCGATCGTGCTGATCTCCATCGGCTCCGTCGCCTTGCTGGCCACCCGCGACACCGAGGCCGGGATGTTCGCCAACGCACTGATCTTCCTCGGCACCCCTGTGGTGGCCCTGGCCATCGGCGTGATCTTCGCGGTGCTGCTGATCAAGGGCGCCGGCATCAAGGACCGCTCCCACCAGATGACGGTCGACGCGATCCTGCTGGCGGCCCCGATCATCCTTATCACCGGGGCCGGCGGGGCTTTCGGCAACGTCCTGCGCGAGACTCCGATCGGCGATCAGCTGGGCGACCTGTTGAGCGGTCTGGGCCTGGGCCTGCTGGTGCCGTTCCTGATCGCGGCCGCGCTGAAGTCCGCCCAGGGCTCGTCCACCGTGGCACTGGTCACCGCCTCCAGCATGATCGCGCCGATGCTGGCCTCGCTGGGGCTGGATTCCACCATGGGCATGGTCCTGGCCGTGATGGCCGTGGGTGCCGGTGCGATGACCGTCTCGCACGCCAACGACAGCTTCTTCTGGGTGGTCACCCAGTTCAGCCGCATGAAGGTATCTACCGCGTACAAGGTGTTCACCACGGCCACCCTGCTGCAGGGCATCAGCGCGATGATCACCATCTACCTCCTGGGGCTGATCTTTGTCTAGGGGGACGCTGACTGATCCACTCCGGGTGGTGGTCTGCCCGGACAGCTACAAGGGCAGCCTGGAGGCCGAGGAGGTGGCGGCCGCCATGGCGCGCGGGGTGCACGCCGCCCGGCCCGACGCCCGGGTACGCTCCCTGCCCATGGCGGATGGCGGCGAGGGGACGGCCCGTCTGGTCAGCCACACCCTCGGCTGGGCCTGGCACCTGTCGGATGTGACCAGCCCCACCGGCGAACACCTGAGTGCCGGCTGGGGCTGCGATCACCACGAGCAGCGGGCGGTCATCGATGTCGCCTCCGCCTGCGGGCTGGACCGAATCCCCAACGACCGGCACGATCCCTGGCAACTCCACAGCTTCGGTGTCGGCGAACTGATGCGGGCGGCGCTGGACGCCGGCGCCGAACACCTGCTGATCGGCCTCGGCGGCAGCGGAACGGTGGACGGCGGCGCGGGCATGCTGGCCGCCCTGGGCGTGCGCTTCCTGGATGCCGAGGGGCATGCGCTTGCGACCCACCCGGCCGGGCTGGCCGATCTCGCACGGGTCGACTTCGACGCACTGGACCCGCGCCTGACCCGCATCGACATCACGGTGCTGAACGACGTCGACAACCCCCTGACGGGGCCGGATGGCGCGGCGGCGGTGTTCGGTCCGCAAAAAGGCCTGAAGGCGGCCGACATCCCGGCGATGGACGCCCACATGGAACACCTGGCCCGGGCCATTGATGCCGCCGGACACCTCCACCGACCGATCGACACCCCCGGCGCCGGCGCCGCCGGGGGGCTCGGGTTCGCGCTGGACTGCGTCCTCGGCGGTAGCGCGCGCATGGGTGCAAACTACCTGGCTGACCTGATCGGGCTGGATGCCGCGATCCGCGAGGCCGATCTGGTCATCACTGGCGAGGGCCAACTGGACGGCCAGACCTCGCACGGCAAGGTGGTCGCGGAAGTGGTTCGCCGTGCCCGGGAGCTGCAGGTGCCGGTGGTGGCGGTTGCCGGTTCCATCGCCTGCGACCAGGGCGAGGTCGCCGCGTTCGGCCTGAGCGACGCCCGCGCCCTGTGCGACGGCAGCATCACCCTGGACGAGGCCCTGGCCCGCCCCGCGCACTACATCGCCGAACGCACCCGCGCCCTGGTCGAGGCTGCCAAACCGGGTGGCCGGCCGTGAATCCGCGGGGCTCTCCAGCTGGAAAGGAACGTGTCCCTTTGAACCGGGTCCGACTCCCTGCACCGATCGATACGAACCCAAAGGAAGAACCCCATGACCGAGCAGGATGACGCGCTTTTTCGCCCCTTTAACCTGGGCCCGCTGGAGTTGCCGAACCGGGTGCTGATGTCCCCGCTGACGCGCTCGCGCGCCGGACAGCCAGGCGACGTGCCCACCGATCTGAACGCCGAGTACTACGCGCAGCGCGCCGGTGCCGGCTTGATCATCAGCGAGGCCACTCAGGTCTCGCCGCAGGGCAAGGGCTATGCGTTCACGCCGGGCATCCACTCGCCGGAGCAGGTGGACGGCTGGCGCAAGGTCACCGACGCGGTGCATCGCGCGGGCGGGCGCATCCAGGCACAGCTGTGGCATGTAGGCCGGATCTCGCGCCCGGAGCTGCAACCCGACGGCCAGAAGCCGGTGGCGCCCTCCGCCATCCAGCCCGAGGGCGCCTATACCTTCATCAGCGCCGAATCGGGCATGGTCGAGGTTCAGGAGCCACGCGCGCTGGAGCTCGACGAGTTGCCGGGCATCGTGGAGCAGTATCGCCAGGGCGCGCAGAATGCCAAGGCGGCCGGCTTCGACGGCGTGCAGATCCATGCGGCCAACGGCTACCTGCTGGACCAGTTCATCCGCAGTGGCAGCAACCACCGAACCGATGCCTACGGCGGGTCAGTGGAGAATCGCATCCGCCTGCCGCTGGAAGTGGTGCAGGCAGTAGTCGAGGTCTGGGGTCCGGAGCGCGTGGGGATCCGCGTGAGCCCGACCGGCAGCTTCAACGGCATGCAGGACGCCGACCCACTGGCGACCTACAGTGCCTTCGCCGAGGCGCTTGAGGCCACCGGCATCGCCTACATCGAGGTGGTGGAGGATTCCTTCCAGGGCAACCACGAATCCGGCCGCCCGGAATCCATCGTCGACGCGATCCGCACGCGCTTCAGCCGCACCTATATCGGCAACGGCGCCTACACCGCCGACGAGGCCCGCCAGCGCATCGAGGCCGGCCGCTGCGATCTGGTCACCTTTGGCCGTCCGTTCATCGCCAACCCGGACCTGCCCGAACGCTTCCGTCAGGGCGCCCCGCTCAACGAGTGGGACGAAGCCACCTTCTACGGCGGCGACGAACACGGCTACACCGACTACGCAGCGCTGTCCGACTGAAACCGGCCCCCGGGAGCCCCCGGGGGCTATTTACGCAACCCATGCACGCGCGGCGTCTTGCGCTTGTCCGGGACCCGGCGTAGATTCCGGCGCGATGCGCACTACCAACCGTCATACGTGGCTGCACGCCCTGCTGGTCCTGAGCCTGGTGCTGGCCATGCCCCTGTTGCAGGGGGCGGGGCTGCACCTCCACGTGGGCGACGCGCACGAGTCATCGCCGCATGCGGCGCACGATGCCGGGCACGCGCACCATCACGACGAGTCGGCCGAGGTCGATCTGACACCGCAGGCCACCACCGGCAAGCCGGTCACCGTTATCGATCTGCCCGGCGCGGCGCTGCCAACGACGGCCGGCGACCTGTCCGTGGCGGCCCCGCGCGCACCTCCTCGCATCGCGGACCGCACCCACCCCCTTCGCGCATCCCCTCCCTGGCTCGCACCACCCCTGCGCGGCCCGCCCGCCTGACCCCTTGATTCGAACGTAGCGCGCTGACGTCTCTACTGGGGCGCAGCCTGGATCGTCATCAATGGGGAGTGCCTCCCATGCCGTATTCGGTTTTTTCCTGGTCGGTCGCTGGACTGATCGGACTGCTTTGCATACCCGCCGCGCTCGCGGACACGGACCGCTGGACACTCGATCGGGCGGTCACTCACGGGTTGTCCGTATCCCCCGAGGCCGAAGCCTTCGAACACCGCATTGACGCCCAGCGCGGCGCGCGGGATCAGGCGGGGCGCTGGCCCAACCCGACGCTGGAGGCCGAGGCCTCGAACCGCATGGGGCTGGAGGACCAGCGCGGCGGTTACTCGCTGAGCGGGATCGCCATCACCCAGCCGCTCCCGCTATGGGGGCAGATCGGACATCGACGTGATGCCGCGACCGCCCGACTCGCCGCGACCGAGGCGCGGGCCCACGCCGAACGCCTGGAGCTGGAAGGCCACATCGGCGCAGCGTTTCATGCCTGGCAGCAGGCGGAGACGGGGCTTGAACTGGCGCGCGAGCGCCTGGACGAGGCCCAGCGCCTGGAGCGCATTGCCCGACTGCGACAGGAACGCGGCGACTTGTCCGAGCGCGAGCGTCTGCGCATCGGCCTGTTCCGCTCCGAGGCCGTGCGCCAGCTGGAGGCCGCCGAGGGCGAGCGGACCGAGGCCCGGGCCACCCTGGCCGCCTGGCTCGACCGGCGCCCCACCACGCTGGGCACTGCCCCCGCCTTCGACGACCCGCCCCCGGAACCCGCCAGGATCGAACCACAGACGGTGCTGGACCCGCACCCCGCCCTGCGGGCCGCGTCCGAACAGCAACAGGCCGCACAGCTGGACATTGCCCACGCACGTGCCGAGGGGCGCCCGGATATCGGCATCCGGCTGTTTCAGGAGCGCGACGTGATCGACGGCCGCCGGGAAATCTCCGCCGGCGTGGCGCTGCAGCTCGAACTGCCGCTATGGGATCGCAACCAGGGGCGCGTCCGCGAATCCGTGGCGGACCACTACACACGCCAGACCGAGGTCCGTGCCCTGCGGCGCGACCTGACCCGCCAGGTCGAGGTCGGCCGCGTGCACCTCGCGCACATGCTGGACGAACTGGACCGCCACCGCAACCAGACGCTGGTGCCCGCCCGGCGCGTGCGCGACCTGACTTACCGCGGCTACGAGAGCGGCGAGGCCTCTTTGCTGGAAGTACTCGAGGCCTACAACACCCATTTCAACGCGATCGAGCAGGAACAGGATCTGCTTGCCCAGAGCTGGGCGGAGTGGCGCGAACTGCGCATTGCAGCGGGGCTCGGCCTCGTGGAGGACACCCAATGACATACCGAATCACCCACCGGATTACGCGCATCGCCATCCTGCTGGTCCTGGCCCTGGCGACCGGCCCCACCCTGGCCGAGGACCTCGAGATCACCCACTGGGATGCGGGACTGGAATGGTTCCTGGAGGCCGGGCCCCTGGAGCCCGGGGCCTCGGAGACCTTCCTGGTCCACGCCACCTGGCTGGACGACTTCCGTCCAGTCACCACCGGGGAACTGACCCTGCAGATGCATAACCGCTACGGGGAGGTATTCAGCGAAGCCACTGCCCATCTCGACCGCGAGGGCATCTTCGCCGTCACCCTGCAACTGCCGGAAGCCGGGCGCTATTACCTGACCGGCGTGCACCAAGATGCCAACGGCATCCGCGAAAGCACCCTCGGTCAGGTGGAGATCCCGGGCAGACACCGCCATGGCCACGAGGACGACCATGCGCACCCCGCCGACGAGGACCACGGGCACGACCATGATGCCGACGACCGGGGCCATCCCCACGACGGGGATGACCACGGGCACGCGCACGATGACGACCACGCACACGACGCGGACGACACGATCACCTTCCTCAAGGAGACGCAGTGGCGCATGCGGTTTGCCACTGCCTCGGCCCGTTACGAGCCGTTTGCCGAACGCATCGCGGTCCCCGGGACGATCCGCGAGGTACCCGGCCAACGCACCCGACTGGTCGCACCAGCCGATGGGGTGATTACGGCGGACGGGGACTGGCCGGCACCCGGCCGCGAGGTGCACGCCGGCGACAGTCTGATGCGCCTGGCGGTGTTGCCGGACAGCGGCACCTCCAGCGGTCTGGCCCTGGATCTCGCCCGGGCGCAGGAACGCCTGACCGCGGCCGAGGCCGACCTGGAACGTCTGACGGGTCTTGCCGAGGAGGGCGTGATCGCCGACAGCCGGGTGGTGGAAGCCCGCCGCGAACGCAACACCGCCCGGGCCGAGCTGGACGACGCCCGTGACCGCCAGGAACGGCTCGACGGCAGCGCCGTTTCCGGGACGCTTGCCCTGCGCGCCCCGGCTGGCGGACGGGTGGAATCCCTGGATGTCAGCCCCGGGGAGATCGTACAGGCCGGCCAGCACCTGGCCAGCCTGCTGGACGGCGAGCATCTGTGGCTGGTGGCGCACCTCTATCCGGCGGATCTGGAACGCGTTACGTCGCTGGCCGACCCGGCCGTGCGCCAACCGGGAAGTCGCGAGTGGCTGGCCGTCGGGGGCGAACCGGTGTGGGAAGGCGGTGCCTTCGACGGCCCGGGGCAGACGCTTCCGGTCGCCTTCGCCCTGCAAGCCGCCGACACCCAGTACCGTCCCGGCATGCCGGTCACGGTCTCGCTCGCGGCCGGGCCGCCCCGCCATCGCGTCACGCTCCCGGTCGGGGCGCTGATCGACGACGACGGCGTGCCGATCGTGATCGTGCAAACCGGGGGCGAATCGTTCGAACGACGCCCGGTCCATACCGGGGCCCGCTCCGCCGGACGAGTGGAGATCCTCTCCGGCATCGAGGCGGATGAGCGCGTGGTGACCCAGGGCGCCTATGCGGTCCTGCTGGCGGGCCGGGATTCCGATGACATTGGCCACGGCCACGCGCACTAAGGGGACTGCGACATGCTGGATCGACTGATTCGATGGTCCCTCGCCAACCGTCTGCTGGTGATGGCCGGGGCCCTGGGCATCCTGCTGCTGGGGGCCTGGCAGGCAAGCCAGGCCCCGATCGACGTGTTCCCCGACCTGACCGCACCTACCGTGACCGTGATGACCGAGGCCCCCGGCCTGGCCGCCGAAGAAGTGGAACAGCAGGTCAGCTACCTGATCGAGTCCGCGGTAAGCGGCGCATCCGGTGTGCGCCGCTTACGCTCGCAGTCCGTGGCCGGGTTCTCGCTGGTGTGGGTGGAGTTCGAGTGGGGCGAGGAGATCTACCAGGCCCGGCAGGTGGTCAACGAGCGCCTGGGCCGCGTGCAGTCGCAACTGCCCGCAGGGGTCGCCGCCCCGCAGCTGGGGCCGATCAGTTCGGTCATGGGCGAGATCGCCTATGTGGGCGTACGCGACGACGCCCGCGAGGACGGCATGCGCGCCCGCGAGGTCGCGGACTGGGTAGTGGCGCGCCAGCTGGAGGCCATCCCCGGCGTAGCCCAGGTGACCACCCTGGGCGGCCAGGTCCGCCAGTACCAGGTGCAGGTATCCCCCGAGCGCCTCGCGGCGTTCAACCTGAATCTCACCGAGGTCCGCGACGCTGTGGAGCAGGCCAGCCGCAATGCGGGCGGCGACCGGCTGAGCGACGGCGGGCAGGACTACCTGATCCGCTTCCTCGGTCGCGCCGAACGCCTGGATGAGATCGAGCAGTCCGTGGTCGCCGTGCGCGACGACATGCCGATCCTGGTGCGACATGTCGCGGAGGTCGCGATGGGTCCGGGCATCCCGGTCGGTGACGGCGGCGTGAATGGGCACCCCGGCGTGGTCGTGGCCGTCTCCAAACAGCCGGATGCCGACACCCTCGAACTGACCCGGTCGATCAACGCGACGCTCGCGCGGCTGGAAGCGGGCCTGCCCGAGGGCATTACCCTCGAACCCAACCTGTTTCGTCAGGCCGATTTCATCCAGACGGCCGTGGCCAACGTCGCCGAGGCCCTGCGCGACGGCGCGATCTTCGTGGTGCTGATCCTGCTGGTGTTCCTGCTAAGCGTACGAATCACGCTGATCTCGGTCCTCGCCATACCGTTGTCGCTGACCGTCGCCCTGCTGGCCCTGCAGGCACTGGGCATCACGATCAACACCATGACCCTGGGGGGCATGACCATCGCCATCGGCGCGCTGGTCGACGACGCCATCATCTTTGTGGAGAACATCTATCGCCGCCTGCGCGAGAACGGTGGCGAGCGCGATCGCGCCAGCCTGGACGAGACCGTGCGCCAGGCCTGCTCGGAGATGCGCTATCCGGTGGTCTTCTCCACCGTGATCATCATGCTGGTGTTCGCCCCGCTGTTCTTCCTGAGCGGGGTGGAGGGTCGCCTGTTGCAGCCGTTGGGGGTGGCCTACCTGATCGCGATCGCCGCATCGCTGATGGTGGCCCTGACCGTGACGCCGGTGCTCGCCCGCTGGCTGCTGCCCGCGATCGCGCGCCGCAACGCCGGGCGCGAACCGCCAGTGGCCGCCCTGCTACAACGCGGCTACCGCCCGCTGCTGCGCGCCACGCTCCGGTTCCGGCGCAGCATCCTCGCGATCTCCACCATCCTCGCCGTGGCCACGCTGGCGGCCACGCTGCTGCTGGGACGATCATTCCTGCCCGACTTCAACGAGGGCAGCCTGACCATCGAGATGGCCACGCCGCCCGGAACCAGCCTGGAAACCTCGGCGGAGATGGCCGGCCAGGTCGAACGCTGGCTGCTGGAGCAGGATGCGATCCTGTCCGCCGCCCGCCGCACCGGACGGGCCGAGGGGGCGGAGCATACCCAACCGCCCCACCTCAGCGAACTGGATGTCCGTCTGGGCCCGCTACCGCAGGGGAAGGAGGCGTTTCTCGAGGAGCTGCGCGCGGGACTGGCCGCCTTCCCCGGCCAGTTCAACATCGGCCAGCCGATCTCGCACCGCATCGACCACATGCTCACCGGCGTGCGCGCAAACCTGTCGGTGAAGGTCTTCGGCCCCGGGCTGGGCGAGTTGCAACGTCTCGCGAAGCAGGTCGAGGCGACCCTGGAAGGAATCGACGGCATCGTCGACCTGTCGGTCGAGCCCGTCGCGGCGGTGCCCCAGGTCCGGCTGCATGCCGACCGCACCGCCCTCGCCCGCTACGGCCTGACCGTGGCCGATGCCGCCGAGACCGTCGAGACCGCCTGGCGTGGCGCCCGCGTCGCGCAGATCTTCGAGGGCGAACGACGCTTCGACCTGGTCGTGCGCCTGCCCGCGGAACACCGCGTGATCGACGGCCTGGCGGACATCCCGATCCGCACGCCGACCGGACACCACATCCGTCTGGGCGAGGTCGCCGAACCCCGGATCGAACGCGGCCCCAACCAGATCAACCGGGAGAATGCCGAGCGCCGCCTGGTGGTCAGTGCGAACGTGGCGGGCCGCGACCTGCATGGCGCGGCCAACGAGGTCCGCGCCGCCATCGACGAGCGGGTGGAGCTGCCCGAGGGGTATCGCGTGGAGCTGGGCGGCCAGTTCGAGGCCGAGGCACAGGCCACCCGGACCATCGTGATCGTATCCGCCGGCGTCCTGGTCGCCATGCTGCTGGTGCTGCAGCTGGCCCTGCGCTCGCTGACCCTGGTCCTGCTGGTGATGGTCAACATCCCGCTGGCCCTGATCGGCGGGGTGATCGCGGTGTTCGCCATGGGCGGCGTGATGACCATCGCGGCCCTGGTCGGCTTCATCACCCTGTTCGGCATCGCCGTGCGCAATGGGTTGCTGCTGATCAGCCGCTACCAGAGCCTGGCGGCCGAGGGCGTGCCGCTGGACGAGGCCGTGGAACGCGGTGCGCTGGAGAGGCTGACCCCGATCCTGATGACCGCGCTTACCGCCGCGCTGGCGCTGATCCCGCTGGCCCTGGGCCTGGGCGAGACCGGCACCGAGATCCAGGCCCCGATGGCCATCGTAATCCTGGGCGGCCTGCTCAGCTCCACCGCCCTCAACATGCTGGTGCTGCCGGCCCTGTATCACTGGCTGCGCTCGCGCCCATCGGCGCGGGCCTGACGCGGGTTCGGACCAATCGCTGTGACGTCATGACGTCACAGCGTTACGATGTCCATGGTACCAAGCATCATGGAGGCCCCGATGAACGAGCCAAACAAACGTTCCACCGTCTATTTCGAACCGGACTTACACCGGGCACTGCGCCTGAAGGCCGCCTCCACGCACTGCTCGGTCTCCGATCTGGTCAATCGTGCCGTGCGCCAGACACTGATCGAGGATCAGGAGGATTTGCAGGCGTTCGAAGATCGCGTCGCAGAGCCAACCATGACCTACGAGGCACTCCTCGACGACCTGAAGGCGCATGGCAAGATTTGAGGTCGTCGTCCGTCAATCCGTCGCCCAGGACCTGCGACGGATTCCCGACAAGGACGTACGTCGCATCCTCGAACGCATCGCGTCACTGGCCGATGACCCCCGCCCACCCGGCAGCGAGAAGCTGTCCGCCCAGGAGCGATACCGTGTGCGGCAGGGCGTCTACCGCATCCTCTACGAGATCAAGGACGACCAGCTGATCATCACGGTGGTTAAAATAGGCCACCGCCGTGAAGCCTATCGCTGAAGTGCGGGTATCAGACGGCGACGTCGGCCAGGTGGCCCCTGCCTTCCAGCCAGGCGCGGCGTTCGCCGGCGCGCTTCTTGCCGAGCAGCATGTCCATCAGCTGCATCGTGTCGTCGGCGGCGTCGAGCGTGAGCTGCACCAGGCGCCGGGTGTCGGGGTTCATGGTGGTCTCGCGTAGCTGTAGCGGGTTCATCTCGCCCAGGCCCTTGAAGCGGGTCACGGAGATCTTGCCCTTCAGCTTCTCCGCCTCGATGCGCTCCAATACGCCGGCCTTTTCGTCGCCGTCCAGGGCGTAGAAGGTCTGCTTGCCCACATCCACGCGGTACAGCGGCGGCATCGCGATAAAGATGTGCCCCTGCTCGACCAGCGGGCGGAAGTGCTTGAGGAACAGCGCGCACAGTAGCGTAGCGATGTGCGCGCCGTCGGAGTCGGCGTCCGCCAGGATGCAGACCTTGCCGTAGCGCAGCCCCTCCAGGCTGGCCTGCCCCGGGTCGACGCCCAGGGCCACGGAGATGTCGTGGATCTCCTGCGAGCCGAGCACCTGGTCCGGGTCCACCTCCCAGGAGTTCAGGATCTTGCCGCGCAGCGGCATGATCGCCTGGAACTCGCGATCGCGGGCCTGCTTGGCGGAGCCACCTGCGGAGTCGCCCTCGACCAGGAACAGTTCGGTGCGCGCCAGCTCCTGGCTGGCGCAGTCGGCCAGCTTGCCCGGCAGGGTCGGGCCCTGGGTGATCTTCTTGCGCACCACCTTGCGCCCCGCGCGCTGGCGCTTCTGCGCATTCTGGATCGAGAGTTCGGCGATGCGCTCGCCCTGCTGCGGGTGCTGATTCAGCCACAGGCTGAAGGCGTCCTTGACCACGCCGGAGACAAACGGCGCGGCCTGGCGCGAGGACAGACGCTCCTTGGTCTGCCCGGCGAACTGCGGGTCCTGCATCTTGAACGACAGCACGCTGGCCACCCGCTCCCAGACATCCTCCGGGGCCAGCTTGATGCCACGCGGGATCAGGCTGCGAAACTCGCAGAACTCGCGCACTGCTTCGGTCAGGCCGGTGCGCAGGCCGTTCACGTGGGTACCGCCCTGGGTGGTCGGGATCAGGTTTACGTAGCTTTCGCTGACGACCTCGCCGCCTTCCGGCAGCCAGGTCACGGCCCAGTCGGCGGCCTCGGTCGCCCCGGAAATCGAGCCCATGAACGGTTCCTCCGGCAGGCGCTCCAGGCCGTCCAGGGCCTCCACCAGGTAGTCGCGCAGGCCGGCGGCGTAGCACCACTCGCAGGCCTCGCCGGTGGTCTCGTCGCGGAAGGTCACGGTCAGGCCCGGGCACAGCACCGCCTTGGCGCGCAGGATGTGCCTGAGTCTGGGCACCGAGAACCGCGGCGAATCGAAGTACTGCGGGTCCGGCCAGAAGTGCAGCGTGGTGCCGGTGTTGCGCTTGCCGACGTCGCCGACCGCCTCCAGGTCCTGCGTCTTGTAGCCGCCGGAGAAGGCCATGCGGTACTCGCGCCCGTCACGCTTGATCTGGATCTCCAGCAATTTCGACAGCGCATTCACCACCGACACGCCAACCCCGTGCAGACCGCCGGAGAACTGGTAGTTCTTGTCCGAGAACTTACCGCCCGCGTGCAGGGTGGACAGGATCACCTCGACGCCGGGGCGTTTCTCGCGCGGGTGCAGGTCCACCGGCATGCCGCGACCGTCATCGCTGACCGAGACCGAGTCGTCCTTGTGCAGGATCACGTCGATGCGTTTGGCATGGCCGCTGATCGCCTCGTCCACCGAGTTGTCGATCACCTCCTGCGCCATGTGGTTGGGGCGGCTGGTGTCGGTGTACATGCCCGGGCGCTTGCGCACCGGGTCCAGCCCCTCGAGGACCTCGATATCGGATGCGGAATAGCTCACGTGATCGTTCCTGTGTCGATTGCGCACTCGCGGATGCGCGAAGGGTAGCAAATCAGGGCTGCTTGCAATCGCCCCCATGATCCCAACAATGCTGTGCAGATTTCGTATTCAAGTGTTTCAGGAGGGTTCCCATGGCAGAAGCCGCAAGCACAACCGGCGAGGACATCCTCGACGTCACCCAGGAAAACTTCCAGCAGGCCGTGCTGGACGAATCCCACCAGCGCCCGGTGGTCGTGGATTTCTGGGCCGCCTGGTGCGGCCCCTGCCAGCAGCTGATGCCGCTTTTGCAGCAGCTGGCGGCGCAGTATGCCGGCAAGTTCCGCCTGGCCAAGGTGAACAGCGACGAGCAGCAGGCCCTGGCACAGCAATACGGTGTGCGCAGCCTGCCGACCGTAATGATCTTTCGCCACGGCAAGCCGGCGGATCAATTCATGGGCGTGCAGCCGGAGCCGAACATCCGCGCGATGATCGACCAGTACCTGGAGAAGCCCTCCGACAAGCTGATCGAACAGGCGCGCGAGCAGGCCAAGACCGGCGACGTGGACGGCGCCCTGGCGACCCTCAAGGCCGCGCTGGAGGAAGACCCCGACAACGGCGACCTGCGCATCGAGCTGGCGCGCGCCCTGGCCCAGTCCGGCGACCCCGAGGCGGCCGAGGCCGAGCTCGGCAAGCTGCCTCTGGACCAGAGCGAAAAGGAAGAGGCCAAGACCCTGCGCGCCCGCCTGGTGTTCGCCAAGACCGCCGCCGGCATCGACCCGCAGGCGTTGGCGAAAGAACTGCAGGAAGGCGACCCGCGCCCCGAGGCGCTGGAGCAGATGGCGGCCTACGCGATGCTATCCGGCCGCGCCGAAGAGGCGCTGGGACTATACCTGCAACTGATGAAGCAGCACCGCTCCTACAACGATGGGGCCGGCCAGCAGGGCCTGCTGGCCGCATTCAAGGTGCTGGGGGATGACCATCCGCTGGTCGGGCAGTATCGACGGCAGATGGCGTCGCTGCTCTATTGAACGGGCCCCGATTGCCGGCGCAGCATCCCTCCAACCGGCTACGGCCTCGACCCCGCCCCATCGGCCAGAGGCTGGCCTCCTGCACGTCGGTATCCCCGGATACCGACGTGCAGGAGCCGAGCCCCCTCGGCGATCGGGCGCTGGTCAACCACTATCGATCCGAGATTCCCCTGCGACGGGAACCGCGGTGTGCAGGTCAAGCGCGGGCGGGGGCTTCGCGAGCAAGCTCGCTCCCACAGGTCCCTGCCCCACCGGTTGCGCGACCTATGGCTTGGCGACGACCTCGCCGGTGAGCTGGGTGCCGGCGGCGAGGGTCGAGTAGATCGTGCCCTTCTGCACATTGCGGTGCAGTAGCTCGATCATTTCCTCGTCGGCATCGGTGCCGACTTCGACGCGGTACTCGATCTTCGCTATCGCTGGTGGGTCGTCCTGGCGCCAGCCGCGCAACTGGATGGAGATGCTGTCCACCTCCATGCGCAGCATCGGCAGGGCGCGCTGGATGCCGCGCACCATGCAGGCACCGAGTGACGCCAGCAAAAGCTCCGGCGGGCTCAGGGCGTCGTCGCGCCCGTCCATGTCGGTGTCCAGGGTGACCTCGGCCTGCTTGGCGTGCGCCAGGCTGCCATGCTGGTCCACCCGTTCGACGTTCAGCTGATACTCAAGCATGTCATCTCCATCCAGGAGCCGGATCGCAATGCGCGATCCGGTCAACCCGGGATATCAGTTACTGCCGAGGATGCGCTCGATCACCGCCTGCGGTTCCTGGTAGCCGGACATCTGTTGTCCGCTCTCCGTGATCAGCGCCGGGGTGCCGCGAATCCCGAGCTGCTGGCCCATGGCCATATGTTCGTCCTGCGGCGTGGCGCAGCTGCCATCGATGTCATCCAACTTGTCGCCTTCCTTGGCGCGGTCCATCGCCTCTTCGCGATCATCCGCACACCAAGTGCGATTCATGATCTCCGGGGAATCGCGACCGAGGACCGGGAACATCAGGTAGCGCACCTTGATTCCAGCCGCCAGATACTCCGGGAGGTCCTGGTGCATCTCGCGGCAGTAGGGACAGTTCGGGTCGGTGAAGATATTCAGCACGCCGCGGGTGTCGCCGTCCGGCGAATAGGTCACCAGCTCGCTGTCGTCGATGGCGGCGAACATGTCGGCGCGCACGCCGCTGAGCGCGGCCTGGGTCAGGTTCTCGCGGGTTTCCAGATCGACCAGACTGCCCTGAATCAGATACCGGCCGTCCTCGGAGACATAGAGGACATCGGTGCCGTAGCGCACCTCGTAAATGCCAGCCATCGGGGTCTCCCGGATGCTGTCGGCCTCGGCATCCGGAATCACCCGGGCCATGGATTCCTCGATGGCATCGGTCGCCATGACCGGGGTACTGAACACGGCCAGGGCCGCGGCAAGGGGAAGAACGCGTTTCAGGAGCATGGATTCTCTCGTGGCTGTACAAAAAAACGGGGCCAGTCTAGCAGTCCCGGGCGCGGGGGCCTCGGGCTTTTTACTGGTAACAACGCGTAGTAGACGTCATCCGCGGGGATGATGTTCCGCATGCAGGCTTTGCAGGCGGGCGCGTGCGACGTGGGTATAGATTTGCGTGGTCGACAGACTGCTGTGGCCCAGTAGCATCTGGACCACGCGCAGGTCCGCCCCGTGATCGAGCAGGTGGGTCGCGAAGGCGTGGCGCAGGGTATGCGGCGACAACGGCGACTCGATGCCAGCACGGCGCGCATGGGCCTTGATGCGGTACCAGAAGGCCTGGCGCGTCAGCCCGCGCCCGCGGCGGGTGACGAACACCGTCTCGCAGGGAGGGTGACCGTCCATCAGGTCCGGTCGCGCCTCGCGCTGGAAGCGGGCCAGCCAGTGGGCCGCCTCCTCGCCCAGCGGCACAAGACGTTCCTTGTCGCCCTTGCCGGTGATGCGCACCACGCCCTGGCGGCTGTTGACCTCTGACTGCTCCAGGCCCACCAGCTCGGAGACGCGCAGGCCGGTGGCGTACATCAGCTCCAGCATCGCGCGGTCGCGCAGGCCCACCGGGGTCTCGAGATCGGGCGCCTGCAGCAGGGCATCCACCTGCGCCTCGGACAGGCTGTCCGGCAACGGACGCCCGGCGCGGGGCGATTCGATCCCGGCGCTGGGGTCATCCTCGCGCTCACCCTGATAGACCCGATAGCGATAGAAGCGGCGAATGCTGGACAGCGCCCGGGTGATGGACTTCGGCCGCGCCCCGGCCTGCATGCGTGCGCTGACGTACCCCAGCAGGTCGGCCGCCCCGGCGGTCTCCAGATCCACGCCCCTGGGCTCCAGCCAGTGTCCCAGACCTTCCAGGTCGCGGCGGTAGGCCGCCAGGGTGTGGTCGGAGAGGCCCTCGACCGCCCAGAGCTCGTCCAGGAAACGATCGAGGGCCGATGAGGCCGTCTCGGCAGTGGTCACGCGTTACGGCTGGCCGTCCCCGGGATTGCCCGGATTGCCCGATGCTCCCGGGGTCTCCGCTCGGAATTTTCCGGCCAGGCTCTCGAACACCTTGGTCAGCTCCAGTGGCAGCGGGAAGAAGATGCTGTTGGCGGTGCCGTTGGTCGACATGTCGGCCATGGTCTGCAGGTAGCGAAGCTGCAGCGCAGCAGGGCTCGCCTCCATTTTCTGCGCGGCCTGCACCAGCTTCTCGGCCGCCTGCAGTTCGCCCTCGGCGTGGATGACCTTGGCGCGGCGTTCGCGCTCGGCCTCCGCCTGGCGGGCGATCGCGCGGATCATCGAGTCGTCCAGATCGACATGCTTGATCTCGACATTGGTGACCTTGATGCCCCAGGCGTCGGTCTGCGAGTCGAGGATCACCTGAATGTCGTTGTTCAGCTTGTCACGCTCGGAGAGCATCTCGTCGAGGTCATGCTTGCCGAGGACCGAACGCAATGTGGTCTGCGCGAGCTGGCTGGTCGCGGCGTAGTAATCCTCCACCTGGATCACCGACTTGGCCGAATCCACCACGCGGAAGTACAGCACCGCGTTGACCCGCACCGTCACGTTGTCCTGCGAGATCACGTCCTGACTGGGCACATCGAGGGTAATGATGCGCAGGTCGATCCGCACGATCTGCTGGATACCCGGGATCACGATGATCAGGCCCGGACCCTTGACCGCCTGGAACCGGCCCAGGAAGAAGATGACGCCGCGCTCATACTCGCGCAGCACCTTGATCGACATCACGATGATGGCGATCAGGATGACTAGCGGAACGACAAAGAAACCGAGATCGTTCATGTCCTGCTCCTTCTACGTTGTGAGTACCGCATCGGCCGGTCAACCGGCCGATGCGGTGCCCGGGGTGTCCTCTTCGCTCGCGGGTTCGACCTGGAGCTTGAGACCGTCGATGGCGGTGACGCGCACCTTCTGTCCTTCGCGCACGGGTGCCGAGGTCTCGGCGTTCCACTGTTCGCTGTGGACCCAGACCCGGCCGCTTCGTTCAAAGTCCTCGCGCGCCTCGCCAACCATGCCGATCATCTCTTCATGGCCGGTCGCGGGCTTCTTGCCCCGCATGCTGAACAGACGCCCCAGCACCCAGACCGACAGGATGCCGATGGCGATGGCCGTCCCGATCACCAGTGGCAGCGCCACGTTCAGGTTGGGGTCGTCCCACAGAATGATCGAACCGGTAGTAAACGCCACGATTCCTCCTATGCCCAAGGCCCCGAAACTGGGCACAAAGGCCTCCGCGACCATAAAGATCATGCCCAGCAGCATCAGCGCCAGGCCCGCGTAGTTCACCGGCATCACCTGCAGCGCAAAGAACGCCAGGATCAGCGCGATCGAGCCGATCACGCCGGGATAGATTGCACCCGGGTTCGCCAGTTCGAAGATGATGCCGTAGATCCCCAGCAGCATCAGGATATAGGCAATGTTCGGATTGGTGATCACGGACAGCAACTGGGTGCGCCAGTCCGGATCCATGCGCACGATCTCCAGTCCCTCGGTGGAGAGCGTGCGCTCACCGTCGTGCATGCGCACGGTATGCCCGTCGATCTGGGCGAGCAGGTCGTCCAGGTTGTTCGCCACGAAATCGATGACGTTCTGTTCCAGTGCCGCGGTGGCGGTCAGGTTGGAGCCCTCGCGGACGGTCTCCTCGGCCCAGTCGGCGTTGCGGTCATAGCGCTCGGCCAGACCCCGGATGTAGGACACCGCGTCCTCCAGCACCTTGCGCCCCATCGCGTCGTCGCCGCGTCGTGGGGCCGGGTCATCGTCCAGCAATTCTTCCTCGCTGGCCGGCTCCACCTCGCCGTTGGCCGTTCCGTTGTCGTCCGCCCCCGCATCCGCATCATCATCGCGCGCGTCGCCATTGGCCTCGTCGGCGTCCCCGTCGTCACGGGCGTCTTCGGTCGGTTCCGGCGGATCCATGCCCGGGAGCCCACCGCCCCCCATCTGCACCGGCGTGGCCGAGCCCAGGTTGGTGGCCGGGGTCATGGCCGCGACATGCGACCCATAGAGCATGTAGGTGCCGGCACTGGCCGCGCGCGAGCCGGCCGGGTGGACATAGGTCACCACCGGCACGTCGGATTGCAGGATGTTCTTGATGATGCTGCGCATGCTGGAATCCAGCCCGCCGGGGGTATCCAGCATCAGGATCATGATCTCGGCGTCTTCCGCCTCGGCACGCTCGATGCCGCGGCGGATGTAATCGCCGGTGGCCGGGCCGATGGCGTCCTCCACGGTCAGCATCAGGCCGTGGCGATCACCCGTATCGGCCATGCTTGCCGCGACCAACCAGCCGGCGCCCAGCAGCAGGCAGGCCAGCCACAAAAGATGCCGCCAGGGGCGCCATCCGCCCTGTCCCGCGTTGCGCCCGAATGGAACCCGCATGGGCTTCCTCTCCCGTCAGGATGGATTCGTCGTACACTGCGTGCGCACACGCGATAGCCGACACCTCCACCACGATAAACCAAAGGCCGGACCGGCCACGATAAACCAAAGGCCGGACCGGCGCCGAACTCGCAGACCCGCATGGACTCGCAGGAAATACACACCCCGCCCGAGACCCTCACCGCCGTGATCCTGGCCGGCGGCCAGGGCCGGCGCATGGGCGGGCGCAACAAAGGCTGGGTCGAGTACCACGGACGCCCCTTGATCGAACACGCGATCGAGCGCCTGCATCCCCAGGCCGCACGGCTGGCCATCAGCAGCAATACCGATATCGACCGCTATCGAGCGCTGGGGTTTCCCTGCCTGCGTGATCTGCACCCCGATTACCGCGGCCCGTTGGCCGGGATCGCGGCAGCCTTCGCGGCCTTCCCTGGCCAGAACCTGCTGAGTGCCCCGGTGGACGCCCCGCATTGCCCGCGGGATCTCGGCCAACGCCTGCAACAGGCCCTGGAGCGAGAACACGCCCCGGCCGCGGTCGCCCACGACGGCGAACGCCTGCAGCCGTTGTTCGCGCTGCTGCGCCCGACACTGGCGCAGACCCTGCTGGACGACCTGGAGCGCGGGTCCCTGGCGGCGGGACGCTGGTTCCGCGACATGGGTGCAATCCCCGTCGATTTCTCCGATCAGCCGCAGGCGTTCGCCAACATCAACACACCGGACGACCTGGGGAGAGACTGATCATGATCGCTATACTTTCGACCGCGAACCGCCGTGCCCGGGAATGACGCCCATGACCGAACCGACCCGCCCCTCGACCCTGCCCCGCATCGCCTTCGCCGCCTGGAGCGGCAGCGGCAAGACCACGCTGCTCAAGGGCGTGATCCCGGCCCTGCGCGCCCGCGGCTTGCGCCCGGCGATGATCAAGCACGCCCACCACGAATTCGACGTCGACAAACCCGGCAAGGACAGCTTTGAACTGCGCCGTGCCGGGGCCGACCAGATGCTGGTCGCTTCCGGGCGGCGCTACGCCCTGATGGTCGAGACCCCGGAGACCGACGATGGCCGCGTGCCGGATCTGGACATGCTGTGCGCGCGGCTGGACCCACGGCGTTCCGATCTGATCCTGGTGGAGGGCTTCAAGCAGTGGGACCTGCCGAAGATCGAGGTGCACCGCCCGTCGGTGGGCAAGACGCCGTTGTATCGCGAGATCGAGGGCGTGATCGCGGTGGCCACCGACGCCCCGACCCTGGACTTCGACGGCCCACTGCTGCCGGTCAACGACCCGGACGCAGTGGCCGCCTTCATCATCGACTACCTGAATAGCCACCCCTGAAGCGGAGACACCCCATGCCCGAGGCTGCCCCCGGTTGCGACGAATTCGACCCCAACGCCAAGACCCTGGAACAGGCCCGTGCCGCGGTCCTGGAGGCCTGCCGGACGATCACCCAGAGCGAACAGGTCACGCTGGAAGACGCCCTCGGGCGCACGCTGGCCCAGCCGGTTCACGCACGCATCGACGTGCCACCGGCGGCGGTCTCGGCCATGGATGGCTACGCCCTGCGCGCCGCGGACGCAACGGACGGGGCCTGTCTTGCACTGGTGGGCACATCGGCGGCCGGGCATCCCTGGGATGGCGAGCTGCAGCCCGGCCAGTGCGTGCGCATCCTGACCGGCGCGGTCGTCCCGGCCGGGGCCGAACTGGTCATCATGCAGGAGCAGGTACAGCGGGACGATGAGTCCATCACCCTGCGAAACGGCGGCCTGACACCGGGCCACAACATCCGCGGACCGGGCAGTGACACCGCGGCCGGCAGCCCGCTATATGCGTCTGGACAGCGCATCGGCGCAGCCGAGGTCGGGGTTCTGGCCAGCCAGGGCATCGCCCGGGTCAGCGTGCTGCGCCGGCCGCGCGTGGCCTTCTTTTCGACCGGGGACGAACTGGTCCCCATCGATCAATCGCTGGGCCCGGGCCAGATCCACGACAGCAACCGCCACACCCTGCGCGCGCTGCTGAGCGCCTATCCGGTGGAGGTGCTGGACTACGGCGTGATCCGCGACACCGAGGCGGAGGTCTCCAGGGCCCTGACGCGGGCCGGTGCGGACGCGGACATGATCATCACCACCGGGGGCGTCTCGGTGGGCGATGCCGATCACGTGACCCGTGTGCTCCAGGCCTCGGGACAGGTCGGTTTCTGGAAGCTGGCGATCAAGCCCGGACGGCCTCTGGCATTCGGACAGTTCGGCCGCGCGCACTTCTTCGGCCTGCCCGGCAACCCGGTGGCGGTGATGACCACCTTCGCCCTGCTGGTGCGCCCGGCATTGCTGCAGCTGGCCGGGCGCGACGCGACCGAACCACAGACCGTGAACGCCCGCCTGCTGGAGGATCTGTCCAAGACCCCGGGCCGCAAGGACTTCCAGCGCGCGCTACTGGAGACTGACGACCGCGGCTGGGTGGTCCGGGCGGCGGGCGGCCAGGGCTCGCACCAGCTGCGCGCGATGAGCGAGGCCAACGCCTACGTGGTTTTGCCACGCGAGTCCACCGGGGCCCGGGCGGGGGACTGGGTGGAGGTCCTGCCGTTCCGGGAGATCTTCCCGGAGGTCTAACCGACCGGATCAGTGCGCCTCGATCAGCGCGGCAAATTCCCGCTCCAGCAGGGCCTCGTCACCGAGGTTGAGCTCGACCAGGCGGCGCAGATGCGAGGCGGACTCGAGCGGCATGGCCTCGATCTCCACGCCCAGCCACAGACCTTCGTGCCAGCACACGCGGCCCTCGACGGTGATGCGCGCCTCGCCGCTGAGCGGGATATCGACGCTGACCTCGTCGCCATCAGCCATGACCGGAAGATCCGCGCCCTCCAGCAGCAGGCCCTTGAGGGAGATATCCTCCACGCGAACCGCACAGTCCCCGCCGTCGGTGAGCAGGGTAGCCGGAAATTCCAGGGGGATACGTTGAAAGCGTCGCTCCATACGGCAAGACTACGCCCACTCCGCGCCTGCGGCCAAATCCAGAACCATCCGGGAACCCCATGACCGAAACCGCCGCCTCGTCCGTCGACGGCCAGCCGACCAGCCTGCTCCGCCGCCTGTCCGCGATCATCTACGACGCCTTGCTGCTGATCGCGATCTGGATGGTCCTTGGTCTTCTGGTGGTTGTCCTTGGTAACACCACCGGGCTGTACTCGCCGCGCGCGCACTTCGTGCTCAACCTGATCGTGGCCTGGGGCTTTTTCTACTGGTTCTGGACCCGCACCGGACAGACGCTTGGCATGCAGGCCTGGAACATCCAGCTGCGCACCGAGGGTGGCCATGCGGTCCATGCCTGGCAGGCGACCCTGCGCTACCTGGTCGCGGTCGCCCAGTGGCTGGTGATCCTGATGGCGATCTGGGCGGTGCGCGAGCACGGCGCCGTGGCGATCACCGTGGTCACGGCTGCGGCGCTGTTCGCGCTCGGCCTGTCGCAGTTCCACCCGCGCCGCTGGATGCTGCACGACTGGCTCTCCAGCACCGAGTTGGTACGCATCCAGGGCCTGGCCAAGCCCCGCTGGAAACAGAACCGCAAGAGCTGACGCTCCTCGGATTCAACCACGAATGATGCAATCACGAAGCGCACGAAGAAGGGAGGGAATTTTGGTTGGGAGCGACTGCGGGGCGCGATAGCGCTGACCGCAAACAACCAGGGGCGTCCGAAAACTAAAGGCAGGGAATACCACCTTGCCATTGTGAGACGGGTACCGGTGCAGCGCCGTAGGATGTGTTGAGCCCTGCGAAACGCATCGGGGCCGTCCGATCCGCGGGATCGATGCGTTTCGCAGAGCTCAACACATCCTACCCCTCTGAAAGCCTTTCGATTTTCTCCGTATCCTCTGTGGTGAAAATTCCCTTGACCTGGCCTCCCTTCGTGTCTTCGTGGTGATCAAGACTCAGGGGGCGAGCCAGAGGCCGAGGTCGTCCAGGGCCTCGGCGATCTCGGAGGCGATGCGACGGTAGCCGCGGGCATTGGGGTGCACGGGGTCGGCGCGCAGCTGGCGCTCGGACAATACCCCGGAGAGCACACCATCGATCAGGGCCACCTGTTCCTCGCGCGCCAGCTCGCGGTAGATCGGGTCGTCCCGCAGGCGGCCGGTCGCGGCACCCAGGGCCGAGGCCCGCGGCACCCCCAGCAATAATGGCTGGGCCCCGTGTTCATGCACCGTTGCCACCAGGGCGCGCAAATCCTCCTTTACCGCGGCGGGATCGCGCTGGCGCAGGAAGTCGTTGCCGCCCAGCCAGATCAGCACCAGGTCCGGCTGGTGCTCGCGCAGGCTGGGCTCCAGGCGCCCGCGGGCGCTGCTGGCGAGGTCGCCCGGCACCCCGTCGTTGATGAGGGTCCAACCGGTGATCGTCGCCAGTCGCGCCGGATAGCCCTCGCCCGAGCCCGCCCCGGTCCCGTGGGTCACGCTGTCGCCGAAGGCGAGCACCGTGGCCTGGCGCGGGAGGGGATCGAAGTCATCCGGGCCGGCACCTCCGCAGGCCCCCAACAGCGCCGCCAGCACGATCAGGAACGCCGCACGCATCCAGCCCCTCATGTCTGGCGCCCCATGCGTTGCAGCGCCACCAGCGCGAGGATCAGGAACAGCACCACCGGCAGGCTCGCCGCGACCACCGGCGGCAGGTTGTAGACCAGCCCCAGATGGGTCATCGCGCGCATCACGATGGCGAACGACACACCGATGGCGATGCCGATGAACAGCCGCCGGCCGGCACCGCCCTCGCGCTGCGAACCGAACAGGAACGGGATCGCCAGCAGCAGCATCACGAAGGTGCTGGCCGGCAGGGTCAGTCGCTGCCAGAACGCAACCTCGTAGGGGGCCGAGTCCAGTCGGTTCTCCTGCAGGTAATCGATATAGCGCGCCAGGTTCTGCGCCGCCATCTGGCTCGGCTCGACCACCAGCACGTCGAAGTACTCCGGCGCGATCAGGCGCTCGATGGTCTCCTCCTCCAGGCGTTCGGCCTCGACGCGATCCAGCGACAACCGCGAACGCTCCACGCCCTGCAGCCGCCAGGCCCCGTCCTCGTACTGCGCGCTCTGGGCACGCGTGATCTCGCGCGGCTCGCGGTTCGCATCCACCTCGATGATGCGCACGCCGATCAGGCGATTGCCCGGCAGCACCGCATCCGCCTGCACCATGCGCTGGCCATCGCGCGCCCACAGGCCGATCGGGCTCACGCTCAGTTGCTCGTCGAAGGCGCTGGCCTTCAGGTTCTGCGCGCGGCTCTCGGCGGCCGGGGCGAAGAATTCGCCGACCACCACCATCACCACCACGACCACCAGCCCGGCCTGCATGACCCAACCGATGAAGCGCCCAAGCGTCATCCCGGCGGCCCGCATCGCGGTCAGCTCGCTGTTGGCGGCCAGGTTGCCCAGCCACAGCAGGCCGCCGAGCAGCGCCGCCGGAGGCAGCATGTCGTACATCCGCCGCGGCAGGGTCAGCGCCACATACAGCAGCGCCTCGGTCAGGCCATAGTTGCCACGCCCGGTGTCGCGCAGCTCGTCAATCAGCGCGAAGACCGCATCCAGCGCCACCAGCAGGACCACGGCCAGCGCGGTCCCGATCAGGACCTGACGCATGATGTAGCGACCCAGCACGGTCGTCACGAAGCCACCTCGTCACGCTCGACGCGGCGAGGGCCGCCGCCCGCTCCCCGGCCAAGGCCCAGCATGCCCTTGCGCCAGGCCAGCCACAGCCAGAGAACCAGCATCAGGCCGTGCGTCCACCAAAGCCCCAGGGCCAGTGGCGTGCGGCCGTCCGCCAGCTGCCCCTGCCCCAGGATCAGGAAGTTCGCGTACAGCACGTAGATGCCGATCGCGGCCGGGATGCGGGCGTAGCGCCCGGAGCGCGGCGGCACCTGGGCCAGTGGCAGCGCGATCAGCGTGAGCACGAGGATGGACAGTGGCATCGCAATGCGCCATTCGAGCTCCGCACGGTGTTCCGGCCGATCACGCTCCGCCCACAGTTGGAGCGTCGACATCGCGTTCAGCGAGCGCCGCCCGGGCCCGGCATCCGGTTCGGTGATCTGGGTTCGCAGTCGCTCGAACTCGAGCATGCGGAAGCTGCCCTCGCCCGGCACGCCGACATGGCGATAGCCGTTCTCGAGGATCAGGAAGCCACTGCCCTCGGCCCCCGGATCGGGGATCGCCCGCTCGGCTACGGTCACCTGCGCCTCGCCGTCGACCTCGCGGTAGATGAACACCTCCAGCAGGGCCTCGCGGTCCTCGCTCAAGCGCTCGGCGAAGAAGACCTGCTCGCCAACCCGCGAGCGCAGGAAGCGCCCGGGCGTGATGCCGACCAGGTCGGAGCGTGTCTCGGCGAGGTCGCGCAACTGATCGATCTGGGCCTCGGTGCGTGGCACCACCAGCGTCATCAGCACCAGCAACAGCAGCGTGGCGGGCGCAGCCACCCAGAACAGCGCGCGATAAAACGCGGCGAAGGACATGCCGCTGGCCTGCAGCGCCACCAGCTCGCTGTCGCGCTGCAACCGGCCCAGCACCAGCATGAAGGCCAGAAACAGCGCCACCGGCCACAGGAAGACAATGCCCTTGAACGCGCCGAAGGCGACCATGCCCGGCAGGAAATCCACGGGGATACTGCCCTCGGCGACATCGCGCAGCACCCGCCCCAACACGCCGCCGATGATCACCAGCAACAGCACGACGGTGACCGCGGTCTGCGTGACCAGCAGTTCGCGGGCGATAAAACGTTCGGCGCGGCGCAGGATCATGCGCGCATTACCCCGCGGCCCGCGCGGCGCGTGGTCGGGCGCCGCTTGGCGCTGGTACCATGATCGAACTCATTTTCGGGAGGCATTCATGCAATTCTCCGTCACCACCTCGACCCTCGACAAACCCCGCGCCGGCATCCGCGCCGCCGGGATCGTCCACAAACGCAAGCCGGCCGCGGGCGCCACCGCCCTGGATGCCGCGCGCAACGGCGAGATCACCGCCCTGCTGAAGGCCGGCGAGATGGACGGCGAGGCCGGCAGCCAACTGCTGCTGCCCGGCGGTGGGGGCCCGGGCAATCAAGGGAAGGGTAGCGCACTCCTGATCGGCCTGGGTGCGAAGAAGGACTTCGACGCCCGCGCCGCGCGCAAGGCGGCGCAGACACTGGCGGCCGCCCTGGTCGGACGCCCCGCCACCAGCGCGGTGATCGCGGTGGCGGACTTCCAGCCGCGCGGCAAGGACATCGCCTGGACGGTGCACACCCTGGTCGCGGCGATCGCGGACGCCGCCTACCGCTTCACCCCGTTCAAGGGCAAGGAGAAGACCCCGCCGGTGAAGCTGGAGAAGATCCAGCTCAGCGTGGAGCGCGACGAGGCCGAGACTGCGAAAAAGGCCTGCAGCGAGGCCGCGGCGATCGCCACCGGCGTCAATCGTGCCAAGGACCTGGGCAACACCCCGCCGAATGTCTGCTACCCGGAGAGCCTGGCCGACACCGCCCGCGAACTGGCCAAACAGCACAAGAAGCTGAAGGCCACGGTGCTCGACGAGAAGGACCTGGAGAAGCTCGGCGCCGGCGCGATCCTGGCCGTGGGCAAGGGCTCCGAACGCCCGCCGCGACTGATCGCGATGGAGTACTCCGGTGGCAACAAGGGTGACGCCCCGGTGGTGCTGGTGGGCAAGGGCATCACCTTCGACACCGGCGGCATCTCGCTCAAGCCCGGCGCCGAGATGGACGAGATGAAGTACGACATGTGCGGCGCGGCCAGCGTGTTTGGCGTGATCGAGGCTTGCTGCGAACTGGGCCTGCCGATCAACGTGGTCGGTGTGGTCACCAGCGCCGAGAACATGCCCGACGGCCGCGCGACGCGCCCGGGCGACATCATCACCACCCTGTCCGGACAGACAGTGGAGATCCTGAACACCGACGCCGAGGGCCGCCTGGTCCTGGCCGACGCGCTGACCTGGGTCGAGCGCTACAAGCCGAAGGCGGTGATCGACATCGCCACCCTGACCGGCGCCTGCATCATCGCACTGGGCAACCAGGCCGCGGCCGTGCTCGGCAACAACGAGCGCCTGGCCAAGGGCCTGCTGGCTGCTGGCGAAGAAAGCGGGGATCGCGCCTGGCAGCTCCCGCTGTGGCCGGAATACCAGGAACAGCTGAAGAGCAATTTCGCCGACATGGCCAACATCGGCGGGCGCCCGGCCGGCACCATCACCGCCGCCTGCTTCCTGTCGCGCTATACCGAGGACTACACCTGGGCGCACCTCGACATCGCCGGCGTGGCCTGGAAGAGCGGCAAGGAAAAGGGCGCGACCGGGCGGCCGGTGCCGATGCTGATGCGCTACCTGCTCGACCAGGCCTGATCCGGGGCTTGCGGGCATGACCCACGTCAGCTTCTACCTGCTCAAGGACCCGGCCCCGGAGGCACGCCTGCGCTTCGTCTGTCGGCTGGCGAAGAAGGCCAGCGGCCAGGGTCACCGCGTGCATATCCATACCGGCTCACCGGAACTGACGCGCACCCTGGATGAATGGCTGTGGACCTTCGAGGACACCGCCTTCGTCCCGCACAGCACCGATGTGCGCGACACGGACGTCGCGGTTTCCCTGCACGAGGCCCATGCCCCGCCGGATCGCTGCGACGTATTGATCAACCTCGCCCCCGAGGTCCCGGAGTACTGCGGGCGCTTCGAGCGGGTCGCCGACATCGTCGGTGGCGACGAGACGGGTCGCGAGGCGGGCCGTGGCCGCTACCGCTTCTTCAAGGAGCGCGGCTACCCGCTGGAGCACCACGACATCCAGTAAGGGGCTTCGGAGACGCCGATCAGACGCGCGGTGGCGGCTCGGGGATCTCGCGCAGCCAGGCCTCCAGCTCGAACAGCGGCAACCCGACCACATTGGTGTAGGAGCCCTCGATCCACTCGACGAAGGCCGCGCCGCGGCCCTGGATGGCGTAGGCGCCGGCCTTGCCGCGCGGTTCGCCGGTCGCCCAGTAGGCCTCGATGTCGGCCATGCTCAGTTCGCGCATGCGCACCCGGGTCGTTACGTGGCATGCGCGCATGGCCTCGCCGGGGCGCCACAGGGCCATGCCGGAGACGACCCGGTGCTCGCCGCCGGACAGACGCCGGAGCATGGCCGCGGCCGCGGCGAAATCCGCCGGCTTGCCCAGCGCGTCGCCGCCGGCCGCCACCACGGTGTCCGCCGCCAGCACCCATTGCCCCGGCGCCAGGCGCTCACGCGCAGCCTCCGCCTTGGCGACGGCCAGGCGCTCGACCAAGGCCTCCGGCGGCTCGCCCGGCTGCGCGGTCTCGTCCACGTCCATTGGGGCCACCTCGAAGGCGAGCTGGATCTGCTCCAGCAGTTCCCGCCGGCGCGGCGAGGCGGAGGCGAGCAGGAGCGGCGGGCCCGTCGAGCTCATGGGGGATCAGGCCCGATGGTAGGGGTGGTTGTTGAGCAACGACCAGGCGCGGTAGAGCTGCTCGGCGACCAGTACGCGCACCAGCATGTGCGGGAAGGTCAGCGGCGACAACGACCAGGCCCACTCGGCGCGGGCACGCACGGCCTCATCCAGCCCGGCGGCGCCCCCGATCACCAGCGCAACGTCACGCCCATCGGTCTGCCAACCTTCCAGGCGCTTCGCCACGCCCCTGGTGTCGACGGCCTTGCCGCGCTCGTCCAGCAGGATCACGCGGGCACCCTCGGGGATCGCCTTCAACAGGATCTCGCCCTCGCGGCGCAGGAGCGTGGTGGTATCCATGGACTTCGCGCCGGAAGGCCCCGGAAGGGCCTGCAGGTTCAGCTCCAGCTCACGCGGCAGGCGCCCGGCGTATTCGGCGAAGCCATCCGCCACCCAGTCGGGCATGCGCTTGCCTATCGCGATCAGGTCCAGGCGCATCGGGCGAAGCCTCGCTCGGCGTTCAGCGCCGCAGGCGCCGGACCCGCTCCAGGCTGGGGTCCTCGGGGGCGGCCTTTTCGGTGTCCGCGGCCTCCTCCGCCATCCAGAGCTTCTCCAGATTGTAGAAGTCGCGGGTCTCCGGGAGCATCACGTGGACGATTACATCGTTCAGGTCCACCAGCACCCACTCCTGGCTCTCCTGACCCTCGACCCCCAGCGGCGGGATGCCGGCCTGCTTGGCCTCGGCCGCCACCGACTCGGCGGTGGACTGCACGTGACGCCCGGAGGTCCCGGAGGCGATCACCATGAAATCCGTCAGCGTGGTCTTGCCGCGCACGTCGATGGTGCGGATGTTCTGTGCCTTCATGTCGTCCAGAGCGGTGGTCACCAGCTCCAGGAGTTGTTCGCTGTTCATTGTGTCGGTCATGTCCCGTGATTGCGGTTCGACCCGGCCCGGTACAGACCGTGGTCCTGGATGTAACGATTGACGGACCCGGGGAGCAGGAAGCGCGGGCTGCGCCCGGCCTGCAGCTCGTCCCGGATCGCGGTGGCGGAGATATCAAGTTGGGTGACCGGCTGGAAGTAGACCAGCCCCCCGGGAGCCTTGCGCAACGCCGCCGGGTCGTACGTCGCGGCGTTCCCCAGCCAGCCCCCCAGGTCATGGGAGGCCGGGCTGCCGGGGCGGTGCGAGACCACGATATGCGCCAGCTCGAAGATCTGCTGCCAGCGGTTCCACGATGGCAGCCCGGCGAAGGCATCCATACCCATGATCAGTACCAGCGGCGCGTCCGGCCCCAGCTCCTCGCGGAAGCTGAGCAGGGTATCCACGGTGTAGGACGGCCCCTGACGATCCAGCTCACGGCGGTCGGCGACAAATCCCGGTACATCCGCGATGGCCTGCTCCACCATCGCCAGGCGGTCGTCGCTGCCGGTTCCGGGGCTCGCGCGATGCGGCGGCACGTGGCAGGGAATGAAATGCACGCGCTCCAGCCCCAGGTGCTGCTGGATCTCCAGCGCCGGGCGCAGGTGGCCGAAGTGGATCGGATCGAAGGTACCGCCGAGGATCCCGATCACGCCGGGAGGGCCTCAGCCACGTACATGGCCGTCGCCGAACACCACGTACTTGAGCGTGGTCAGCCCGTGCAGGCCCACCGGGCCACGGGCATGCAGCTTGTCGGTAGAGATACCGATCTCCGCACCCAGGCCGTACTCGAAACCGTCGGCAAAGCGGGTGGAGGCATTCACCATCACCGAGCTGGAGTCCACCGCGCGCAGGAAGCGCCGGGCGCGGGTGTAGTCCTCGGTCACGATGCTGTCGGTGTGGTGCGAGCCATAGGTATTGATGTGGTCGATCGCCATGTCCAGGTCGTCGACCACGCGGATCGCGAGGATCGGCCCCAGGTATTCGGCCACCCAGTCGTCCTCGGTGGCCTCGGCGATGTTTGCCCCGGTGTCGGCCCCGCTGCTGGCCAGGATCGCACGGGTGCGCGCGCAGCCGCGCAGGCTCACCTGGTGCTCGCCCAGGGCCGCGGCCAGGCGCGGCAGGAAGGCCTCGGCCAGGTCCGCGTGCACCAGCAGCGTCTCCATGGTGTTGCAGGTCCCGTAGCGCTGGGTCTTCGCGTTCACCGCGACGGCCAGGGCCTTGTCGGCATCCGCACCGCCATCCACGTACACGTGGCACACACCATCCAGGTGCTTGATCACCGGGATCTGCGACTCGTTGCTGACGCGCTCGATCAGGCCCTTGCCCCCGCGCGGGACGATCACGTCCACGTACTGCGGCATGCGCAACAGCGCGCCGACCGCCGCGCGATCGGTGGTCGGCACCACCTGCACCGCCTCGCGCGGCAGGCCCGCCTGCTCCAACCCAGCCTGGATGATTGCGGCCAGGGCCTGATTGGAATGCAGCGACTCGGAGCCGCCACGCAGGATCGCGGCGTTGCCCGACTTCAGGCACAGCGCCGCGGCGTCGATGGTCACGTTCGGGCGCGATTCGTAGATGATGCCGATCACGCCCAGCGGCACGCGCATCTGACCCACCTGGATGCCGCTGGGCTGGTAGGCCATGTCGGAGATCGTGCCCACCGGGTCCGGCAGCCCGGCTACCTGGCGGCAGCCCTCGATCATGGTATCGATGCGCGCATCGGTCAGCGCCAGGCGATCCAGCATCGCGGCATCCAGGCCGCGCTCGCGGGCGGCCTCCAGATCGCGGCTGTTGGCCTCATTCAGCTCGGCGCGGCGCGCGGCGATGCCCTCGGCGATCGCGTGCAGAGCGGCGTTCTTCGCCCCCGGCTCAGCCTCGGCCATGCGCCGCGAGGCGACGCGCGCGGCTCGTCCCAGGGCTTCGACCTGGGCGACCACGTCGCTGGTGGCGTCGGATTCAGTGGGGTTCACGGCAGCGTTCATGCAGTCAGACTCGTTGGGGATTCAGTGCGGGGTCGGGCCGGGTCAGCGGCCGCCCCGCCATCCGGGCCACCAAGTCTAGCAACCCCTGCCGGGCGTTGCCGTTTTCCTGACCCTTGATGACCCGATCCACGCGCGCGGCCTCCCCCAGCAGGCCCCGCGCCGCGGTCAGATCCAGGCGCGACATCGCCTGGCGCAGGGCCTTCTGGCCGTCGCCGAAGCTACCCTGGAAGGCCTCGCGGTCGGGCGCGCCGGACGCCTTGCGCTCCATCGCCTGCACCAGCAGCCGGCACTCGCGCGCCAGCGCCCACAAGATCAGCGGCTCCGCCTGCCCCTCGTCCAGCAAGCCCTCCAGCATGCGCAGGGCGTGGCGGACATCACCGCGCAGCGCGGTCGGGGCCAGGGCAAACAGCTCGAAGCGCGCAGAGTCCGTGGTGGCCTCCGCCAGCGCAGTCTCGTCGATCTCGGTCACGCCGGCCAGCGCCAGCTTCTCGATCTCCTGGCGTGCGGCCAGCAGGTTGCCCTCGATCCGGGAGACCAGCAGCGCCAACGCCGGATCGGTGATGCGCAGGCCATTCCTCTGTAGGCGCGCACGGATCCAGCCGCCCAGCTGGGCCGGCGGGACCGGGCGCGCGTGGATCACCACCGCGCGACTCTCCAGGGCCTTGAACCAGGCGGCACGGCGCATGTCGCGATCCGGCCGCGGCAATTGCAGCAGCAGCACCAGATCGTCCTGCGGGTCGCCGGCGTAGGCCTTCAGGTGGTCGCCACCGGTCTTGCCCGGCTTGCCGGTCGCCAGACGTACATCCAGCACCGCGCGCTCGGCGAACAGCGAACGATCACGAATTGCGGCCTCGAACGGGCCCCAGTCCGATTGCGCGGTCAGATCCAGCACCGTACGTTCCAGGAATCCCTGCTCGCGAGCGGCGGTGCGGATCGCGTCGGCCGCCTCGATCGCCTGCAGCGGCTCCTCGGCCAGCAGCAGGTAGATCGGCGCGAGCCCGCGCGCCAGATCCTGCTCCAGGCGGGCGATATCCAGCGCCATTAGGGGGCCGGGTCCCCCGCGGGGTCGCGCAGGCTACCGTCCGGCTCGATCAGCGCAGCGATCCGGCGCTGCAGCTGGCTGACGATGTCGCGGTCCATCGCCGCGCGCAGAGTGGCCTCGCGCTCGCCCCGGCTGAGTACCGCGGTCCCGTCGAACAGGTAGATGCGCGAGGCGCGCAGCGGCCCCAGATCCACCGCGTCGCCGTCCAACGGGCGCAGGCGGGCGTCGACGGTACGCACCAATTCGTATTCGGACACCCGCGCGGCCTCGGTCACCGACAGGGTGCGGCGCTGATCGTTGACCGAACGGATCTCCAGGATCGCGCCCTGGCCTTCCGGGCGCTGGCGCACGACGTCCACGCCCGAGGAGCCCAGGGTCACGGCCAGTTCGCGGTACAGCGAGTCGCGCGCGTTGATGCCGGTGATCTGAACCGGGTTCAGGGCTTCCGGCCACTCGCCACTGCCGCGCAGCTGAAATCCGCAGGCGGCCAGCGCGGCCGCCAGCACCAGGACCAGCCCCGCGCGCAGCAGGGCGGTCATTGCGGCTTCACCACGAAGTTGACCAGACGGCCTGGCACCACGATCACCTTGATCACGTCCTGCCCCTCGATATGGCGCTGGACGTTCTCGTCGTTGCGCGCGACCGTCTCGATCGCGGCCTTGTCGGCCCCGGACGGGACTGCGATCTCCGCACGGCGCTTGCCGTTCACCTGCACCGCCAGGATCTCCTGCGCGGCCTGGCGCGCGGCCTCGTCGACCTGCGGCCAGTGCGTACCCGCCACCAGCTCGTTGTGCCCCAGGGCACGCCACAGCGTCTCGGTCACGTGCGGGATGATCGGCGCCAGCATGCGCACGATGCCCTCCAGCGCCTCCTGGCGCACGGCGCCCGCGCCGGCGGCATCCTTCGGGAACTTGCCGAGGTCGTTCAGCAGTTCCATGTTCGCGGCCACCGCGGTGTTGAAGGTCTGGCGCCGGCCGATGTCGTCGGTGACCTTGGCGATGGTGTCGTGCAGCTTGCGCCGCAGCTCGCGCCCGACATCGTCCAGCGCATCAACCTCCAGCGTACCCGGCGCCTCGCCGCCCACGTGCTCGTGCACTGCGCGCCACAGGCGCTTGATGAAGCGATGCGCGCCCTCCACGCCGGAGTCGGACCACTCCAGCGACAGGTCCGGAGGGGCCGCGAACATGGTGAACAGCCGCGCGGTATCCGCGCCGAAGCGCTCGATCAGGGCCTGCGGGTCCACGCCGTTGTTCTTCGACTTGGACATCTTCTCCATGCCGCCGACCACGACCGGCTGACCGTCCTCGCGGTGACGGGCGGCCTTCACCGAGCCGTCCTCGGCGCGCTCCAGCTCGACCTCGGCCGGATTGATCCAGTCCTTCCCGCCATCACTGCGCTCGCGGTAGAAGGTCGGCGCGATCACCATGCCCTGCGTCAGCAGCCGGGTGAACGGCTCGTCCGAGGCCAGCAGGCCCTCGTCACGCAGCAGCTTGTGGAAGAAGCGCGCATACAACAGATGCAGCACCGCGTGCTCGATGCCGCCGACGTACTGATCCACCGGCAGCCAGTGATCGGCGCGCGCATCCAGCATGGCCGTGTCGTTGTCGGCGCAGGCGTAGCGGGCGAAGTACCAGCTGGATTCGAAGAAGGTGTCGAAGGTGTCGGTCTCGCGCCGAGCCGGCTTGCCGCATTCCGGGCACGGGGTCTCGAAGAACTCCGGCATGCGCGCCAGCGGCGAGCCGGCGCCGTCCGGGATCACGTCCTCGGGCAGGCGCACCGGCAGATCGGTCTCCGGCACCGGCACCGCACCACAGGCGTCGCAGTGGATCACCGGGATCGGGCAGCCCCAGTAGCGCTGGCGCGAGATGCCCCAGTCGCGCAGGCGGTAGTTGCGCCGGCGCCGGCCGATGCCGGTCTGCTCCAGGTGCTCGGCGATCGCGGCCTTGGCCGCCTCCGATGCCTGCCCGTCGAAATCACCGGAGTTCACCAGCACGCCGGCGTCGGTGAACGCGGCCTGTTGCACGTCGACGTCTGCGCCGTCGGCCGGGGCAATCACCGGGCGGATCGGCAAGTCGTATTTCGTGGCGAACTCGTGGTCGCGCTCGTCGTGTGCCGGAACGGCCATCACCGCGCCGGTGCCGTATTCCATCAGCACGAAGTTGGCGACCCAGACCGGGACATCCTCGCCGGTCAGCGGATGGCGGGCGGTGAAGCCCAGCGAGCGGCCCTTCTTCTCCATGGTCGCCAGATCCGCCTCGGCCACCCCGCCCTGCGCGCAGTCCGCAACGAACGCGGCCAGTTCGGCATCCTGCCCGGCCAGCGCCTGCACCCGCGGGTGCTCCGGCGCCAGCGCCATATAGGAGACGCCGAACAGGGTGTCCGGGCGCGTGGTGTAGACGGTCAGCGGATCGCCGCCGTCCACCGCGAATTCCAGCTCCACGCCCTCGGAGCGCCCGATCCAGTTGCGCTGCATGGTGCGCACCTGATCCGGCCAGCCGTCCAGGTTATCCAGCGCCTCCAGCAGCTCGTCGGCGTAATCGGTGATGCGCAGGAACCACTGCGGCATCTCGCGGCGCTCGACGACCGCGCCGGAGCGCCAGCCACGGCCCTCGATCACCTGCTCGTTGGCGAGCACGGTCTGGTCCACCGGATCCCAGTTCACGGTCGCCTTCTTGCGATAGACCAGGCCCTTCTTCAGCAGGCGCACGAACAGCCACTGTTCCCAGCGGTAGTAGTCGGCGTCGCAGGTGGCGAACTCGCGCGACCAGTCGTAGGCGAAGCCCAGGCGCTTGAGCTGGGTGCGCATCTGTTCGATGTTCTGACGCGTCCAGGCCGCCGGCGGGACGCTGTTTTGCATCGCCGCGTTCTCGGCCGGCAGGCCGAAGGCGTCCCAGCCCATCGGCTGCAGCACGCTCCGCCCCTGCATGCGCTGGAAGCGCGCGATCACGTCGCCGATGGTGTAGTTGCGCACATGCCCCATGTGCAGCTTGCCCGAGGGATACGGGAACATGGACAGGCAGTAGAACGGCTCGCCGGCGGCACCCTCGCGCGCGCGGAAGCAGTCGGACTCCTCCCACTGACGCTGCACCTGCGCCTCGATCATCTCCGGGGAATACTGCTCCTGCATGTGACTCACCTGCCCTGTGTGTTCGCGTGAAACAAAGAACTGCGCAGAATACCAGCCGCCCCCACCCCCTCCAAGCGGCTGGGGAACGGCCTTTCGCCCCCCGCCACACGTCTTCGATGTGATATCCGTCACGCAACTCCGGGAACAGTCCCCCTACCTGACTGCCACAAGACCTACATTCACAGGAAGCGGCTGGCAAAACGTTCCCAGGAGGCAGGACATGAGTGAAGAGAAAGACGTGGTCCCCATGGTGCAGCGCGCCTATCCCGAGGACTTGGGGGAAACGGTCCCCGAACACACGCCGGAGACGGATTCCCCGGCCATCCGCGAAGTCGCGCCGGAAGACCTGGGCACTTGGCTCGGCAAGGGCTGGCGAGACCTCTGGCAAATGCCGGTGGCCCTGGTGCACGGCCTGGTGATTACTCTGGCGGCACTGATCCTGCTGGGCCTGTCCTGGAATCAGCCGTGGATGGCCTTCTCGCTTCTGGCGGGCATCCTGCTCCTCGGACCCGTACTCGCCGTGGGCGTGAACTACCTGGCCCTGCAGAAAGAGCGCGGCGAGCCGGGCGGTTCCGGTCTCGGCTGGCTGGGGCCGATGGGTGGCTCGATCTGGGCCTTTGCCGCGCTGCTGGCCATCCTGTTTGTGATCTGGGCCAGCTTTGTATGGATGTGGGTCGCGGTGCTCAATGTCGGCGAAATCGGGGTCATGGGGCAGTTCCATCACCTCTTGGGCGCGATGCTCAGCAGCGGCGCCGGCATCATCTCACTAGTCGGGGTGGTAGTGGCCGCCATCGTGTTCGGCCTGGCGGTATTCGCCCTCAGCCTGGTCACGATCCCGGCCCTGCTCGACCACCGGGTGCGCCACGATGCCCCACAAAAAAGCCTCGTCGAGTCAATCGGGCTCAGCCTGAAGGCCTTCAGCCACAACCCGGGTACGCTGATCCTGTGGGGCCTTGTCATCACCGCGTTGTTCATGGTCTCGGTGGCAACCGCGCTGCTGGCCCTGATCGTGATCTTCCCCTGGCTGGGCTTTTCCATGTGGCACGCCTACCGGGATCTGGTCGACGTCCGTTAATCCCCATCGACGCCCGCGCGATTAGCCCGATCCCGCGTCAGGCCAATGCCAGTCCGCCTCGCGTTCAATCCCGGGTCGGCGGGCGGAAGCCGGGGCACCGATTAATACCCCTCAGGCATCCTCCCCGGAGGCCCGTCCGGCGCGGCGTCCGCATCGTCATCGCTTGAACCACGCCGGTGGCTCAAGCGCGCAAACGCCGCCAGGCGATCGGCAACCGCCCGGTTGAAGCTGCCCGCAGGGAACTCCCCCCGCGCGTCGCGTTCGCCCGCGGTCATCCCGGTCAGGAGCTCGATGGCCTCGTCCACCGTGGCTACGGGGTAGACATGGAATCGCCCCTCCGCGATCGCCTCCCGGACGTCGTGGCGGAGCATCAGGTGCTCGACATTACTCCCCGGCAACAGCACGCCGTGACCGTCCAGTTCGCCGGCCTCGCAACAGACGTCGAAGAAGCCCTCGATCTTCTCGTTGACCCCACCCACGGCCTGGACCTCGCCATGCTGGTTGAGCGAGCCGGTGACCGCCAGCGACTGGCGCAACGGGATCCGCGCGATCGCCGACAACAACGCGCAGGTCTCGGCCACCGAGGCGGAATCCCCCTCGATGTCGCCATACGACTGTTCGAAGGCCAGGCTGGCGGACAGCGAGAGCTCGCTGTCCTCCGCATAGTGGCTGGCGATGAACCGGGACAGGATCATCACCGCCTTGCTGTGCACCGGACCACCCAGCTTCGCCTCGCGTTCGATATCGACCACCTGGCCCTTGCCCGAGCGCGCGGTCGCGGTGATCCGGATCGGCCGTCCGAACATCGCGTCGCCCAGCTGCAGCACCGACAGGCCGTTGACCTGGGCAATCTGCGCCCCGCTGGTGGCGATCAGCACCACCCCGCGACGGATCTGCTCCAGGCTGCGACGTTGTAGCCGCGTACCGCGCTCCTGGCGTTCCCGGATGGCCTGTTCGACATGCCCGGCGCCCACGACGTCCGCGCCGGCCTCCGCGGCCCAGTGATCGGCCTCCAGCAGCAGGTCGCGCAGGGTGCGATCGTGGGCCGAGAGCTTGCACTGGTCGCCGGCCAGGCGGCTGGCATGCTCGATCACGCGCGCCACCGCCTCGCGGTTCAGCGGCCGCAGTTCGGCACGGCGCGCCATGGTGGCCAGCATGCGCGCATACAGCACATGGCTGGCGTCGCCGCGGTCCAGGTCGTCCTCGAAGTCGGCCTCGACCTTGAACAACTCGAGGAAGTCCGGATCGAACGCGGACAGCAGGTAGTACAACAGGCGATCACCGATCAGCACCACCTTCGGCGTGACCGGGATGGGTTCCGGCTCCAGCCCCACCGTACTCACCAGCCCGAACAGGCGCTCCAGGGACTCGATGCGGATCTCGCCGGAGAACAGCACCCGCTTGAGGCTCTCCCACGCCAGCGGCTGCATCAGCACGCGCCGGGCATCCACGATCAGGTAGCCGCCACTGGCCCGGTGCAGGGCCCCGGCGCGCACCAGCGAGAAATCGGTAAACAGGGCCCCCTCGTGTACCTGGTGCTCGATCAGGCCGGTCAGGTGCTGATGATTCGGCAGGTCCTCGTAGAGCACCGGGGCGCCGCGCGTATCCGCGTGATCCACCAGCAGGTTGATGCGAAACCGCTCCAGCAGTCCCTCGGGCGGGGCATGGGCACGGCCGCCGCGAAACGCCTCCGCGTGCGTAACTGCCTCGTCCAGGATCGCCTCCAGATGCGCGACCACCGCCGGAAGGTGCGACCATTTCTCCTTCAGCTCGTGGATCGGGCCGCCCAGGGTCCCTTGCAGCATCTCCGCGTTCAGGGCCCGGGTCTTCTCCTGCAGCTCCTTGCGCAGGCGGGGGACCTGGTGCAAGGCCTGACGCAGCTTTTCCTGCAGCTCCTCGACCTTCTCGTCGATGCGGCCGCGTTCCTCCTCGGACAGTGCGTCGTATTCCTCCGGCTTGAGGATCTCCCCGTCGCGCATCGGCGCGAACGAGAAGGTATTCGGCGCGCTGATCAGGGCAATGTCGTGCGCCTCGGCCTCTTCCTGCACCTTGCGCGCGCCCTCGGTCTGGTCCTCTTCGGACGCGTCCTTCAGCTCCTGCAGGCGCCGCTGGTATTCCTCGCTCTCGAACGCGGCCGGGATGCTGGCATGCAGGTCTTCGATCAGCCGGTCCAGATCCGCCTGCAGGGCCCGGCCCTCACCGGCCGCCAGCCGAATGGCCCGCGGACACTCCGGCTGGTCAAAGTTGAACACGTAACACCAGTCCGGCGGCGCGGACTCGGCGGCTGCGCGCCGCTCCAGAAAGCGCTGCACCAGATCGTGTCGCCCGCTGCCCGCCGGCCCCAGCACGAACAGGTTGAAGCCATTGCCGTGCATCGACGCACCGAATTCCAGCGCGCGCAGCAGGCGTTCCTGACCACAGGGCAACTCGAGCGCCTCCAGCGTCTCGGTGGTCTCGAAATCCAGATGCTCCGGCGGGCACCGCTGGTAGACCTGCTCCGCGGTCAGGGATGCGGGTCGCGTCATGTCCGTCTCCACTGTTGTCAGCCCCTACCATGCGGGAGATGCGGCTCGATGTGCACCCCCTGATTGCCGGTAACCAGCGAAACCCGCTCACGTGACGCTGGCGCCCCCCGGCCATCGTGCTACCTTGGGCGCATTAGCATCCGAAACGTCCCCGAACGGGACCACACAGTCACCTATCGATCAGCGAGGAACAGCGCATGAGCGACAAACCCAGGGATACGGCCCCGGAACACGACCAGGAACGCGAACACCGGTTGAGCGATGCCTATCACCGCATGCTGAACGAGGTCACCGAGGACCTCGAAAAGGTGGAGGACAAGACCAGCAAGGCGATCACCGCGGCGCTGGAGAACGCCCGCGATCGCGTGCAGAAGGCCAGCGACCTGACCCGCGAAGAGGCCCACGAGGTGATGGACTACCTGCGCCGCGATCTGCAGGATCTGGGCGCCTACCTCGACAGCCGCAGCTCCGACTGGCGTGGCTGGCTACAGATCGACCTGGGCCTGATCGAGGCCAGCATCAAGAGTGCGCTGGAGCGCATCGCCGACCGCACCCGCGTCGAGATCACCGAGCTGACCGCGCGCGCCCAGGTGATGGGCGAATGGCACACCGGCGAGATCACCGGCCCGGGCGAGCTGCTCTGCAAGGAATGCGGCCATCCCGTGCACATGACGAAGGTCGGCCGCATCCCGCCATGCTCGAACTGCCACAACACCACCTTCCGTCGCGGTCCCGGCGGTACCGAGGCGGAATAACCCGTCAGCGCCGGCGGCGACGGCCGACCGCGGCACCGGCGACGACCAGCACCAGCGCGGCCAGCACGGCCGGCCCTGCCCCGGTGGCGGTCGTCGGCGTCACGCCGTGGCGAGGCTGCAGCGTGCCCGTGACCACCTCGCGGGTGAAGATCCCCGAACGCTCGAGTATCCGGCCATCGGCATCAATCAGGGCCGAGATGCCGGTATTGGTTGCCCGGATCATCGGGCGCCCGGTCTCCAGCGCCCGTACCCGGGCAATCTGCAGATGCTGGGCCGGGGCGAGGCTGTCGCCGAACCAGGCGTCGTTGGAGACGTTCACCAGAAACCCGGCCTCTGGCAGCGCGGCGCGGATATGGCGCGAATATGCCGCTTCGTAGCAGATGCTGACCCCGGCCGTCTGGCCGGCCACTTGCATGCGCCCGTCGCCCTTGCCCCGGGAGAGGTCGGACATCGGGATCGCCAGCAACCGGTCCAGCCAGTCGAGCTGACCGCGTAGCGGGATGTATTCGCCGAAGGGCACCAGCTGGCGCTTGTTGTAGCCCGCCCCGGTGGTCACGTTGACCACCGAGTTGTACACATGGCGTCCGGCCGACGCATGGTCGAAGACTCCGGTCAGCAGTTCGCTGTCATTCTCCGCCAGCGACTGGGCGAGCTGCCCAAGTGGGTGCTGGACCTCGACATAGAACGCCGGGATCGCGGTCTCCGGCCAGACCACCAGGTCCACATCACCCGCCTCGCGGGTCAGTTCCTCGTAGACCCCCAGCGAATACTCGATGCCATCGGCATCCCACTTGCGCGCCTGATCGATGTTGCCCTGCACCATGGCCACCGAGATCGCCTCGCCGCCCGGCTCCACCCAGCGCGCGAGCCCCAGCGACAACGAGGCGATCACCAGTGCCCCCACCAGGCCCGCGCCCAGCCAGCGCTGCTGGGTCAGGAACACCATGACCAGCGCCACGGCCAACAGGGCCACCACCAGCCCCGCCCCCAGCTCGCCGACCAGTGGCAGCCAGGGCTGCAGCGGCGTGTCCAGCACGGTGTGGCCGAACAGCAGCCAGGGAAAGCCGGAGAACAGCCAGGAGCGCGCCAGCTCCATCAGCACCAGGCCCCCGGCCAGCGCCAGCAACCCGGCCGGACGCCCCAGAGGCAGGAAGCGCGCCGCCAACCCGGCCAGTAGCGCCGGATAGCCCGCCAGGGCCAGCACGAACAGCACGGTAATCAGCGAGGCGACAACCAACGGGGCCTGCCCGAACACCAGCAGGCTGTTGAAGATCCAGGTCACCCCGACCCCGAAGAACCCGATACCGAACGCATAGCCCGTCCAGGCGGCACGGCGCGGTCGGGCACCAGGCAACAGGGCGAACCACACGGCCAGGGCCAACGGGGCGGCCAGGAACCAGCCAACCGGGGCAAAGGCCAGGGTTGCGCCCGCCCCGGCCAGCAGGGCAACGAGCCCGGAGGCCCAGGGCGGCAGACGTTCGACGAGGGTTCGCATGCAGATCAGGGGGTGTGGCGGTCGTCCGGCTCCCGGGCCGGGCCGTCGAACGGCTGCGAGCCCTCACCGGTGGCAGCCTGCGTGTCCGACTCCGGGAGGCGCATCTCCAGCAGGTGCAGGCGCCGGTTATCAGCGCGCAGCACGCGGAACTGCATGCCATCCACGACGATCTGTTCGCCACGGCGCGGGACATGACCGAAATGCGACAGCACCAGGCCACCGATGGTGTCGAAGTCATCCTCGCTGTAGGCGGTCTGGAAGTAGGCGTTGAACTCTTCCATCGGGGTCAGCGCCTTGATGGTGTAGCGCCCACCGGGGTGCTGCATGATCTGGGTCAGGTAGTCCTCGACGTCGTGCTCGTCCTCGATCTCGCCGACGATCTGTTCCAGCACGTCCTCGATGGTCACCAGGCCCGCCACACCGCCGTACTCGTCCACCACGATCGCCATGTGGTTGCGGCTCAGGCGGAACTCCTTCAGCAGCACATTCAGGCGCTTGCTCTCCGGCACGAACACCGCCGGGCGCAGGATCTCCTGCATGTCGAAGGCGGCGTCGTCCGACTCACCAAAGAAGCGCAGCAAGTCCTTGGCCAGCAGCACACCGACAACCTCGTCGCGGTGATCTCCCACCACCGGAAGGCGCGAGTGCGCGGAGGCCACCACGTCCGGAAGAAACTCGGAAAGCCCGGCATCGCGGCGCACCACTTCCATCTGCGCGCGCGGGATCATGATGTCGCGCACCTGCATGTCGGCGACGTTCAGCACGCCCTCCAGCATGGTCAGGGCCTCGGGATCGACCAGCTCGCGGGCGTGGGCACCACGCAGGGTCTCGATCAGCTCGCGGCGGGATGCCGGCTCGCGGCGCGGGCGCAGGATCTCGCCGGCGCGGACCAGCCAGCGCCGCCAGATCGGTTGTTCGTCGGGTTCGGATTCAGGCATCGGGGGCGGTTCCGGCAGGATGCGGGGACAGGGCGCGGGCCGGAGGGTCGGCATCGTAGGGGTTGGGATAGCCTAACCCGGCCAGGATCGAGGACTCAATTGCCTCCATCCGCGCGGCTTCGTCCGGCGTCTGGTGATCCATGCCCTGCAGGTGCAGCATCCCATGCACCACCATGTGGTGGTAATGGGCCGCCAGCGCCTTGCCCTGTTCCGTCGACTCGCGCGCCAGCACCGGCACGCACAGCACGATATCGCCCAGGTAGGCGCTCGCCTCGGGGGGCAAGCCGGGCGGCAGCGCCGGCGCCGGGAACGACAGCACGTTGGTCGCGTAGTCGCGTCCGCGGAAGGCGTGATTCAGCGACTGTCCCTCCTCGGCATCCACCAGACGCAGGGTCACCGCGGCCGCGCCCGCCCCGCGCCAGGCCGCGCGGGCCGCCCGGTGCAGGATGGTCGCGGCGGGCAGGCCGGCACGCGGCACGGCGTACTGCACCGCGACTTCAAGCGCCATCGGCATCCCGCCCGGAACCGTGCTCAGACTCCCCAGCCGGCTTGCCAGACGCATGGTCGTGGGCCTCGTAGGCCTCGACAATACGCTGCACCAGCGGGTGGCGCACAACGTCGCCGGCCTGGAAACGAGTGATATGCACGCCTTCCACGCCCTCCAGAATCTGCATCGCGTGCTTGAGGCCCGAACCCTGGCCCCGCGGCAGGTCAACCTGGGTGATGTCGCCGTTGACCACCGCGGTAGAGCCGAAGCCGATGCGGGTCAGGAACATCTTCATCTGCTCGAGGGTGGTGTTCTGCGCCTCGTCGAGGATGATGAAGGCCTCGTTCAGGGTGCGCCCGCGCATGTAGGCCAGCGGCGCGACTTCGATCACCTGGCGCTCCATCAGGCGCGCGGTCTGGTCGAAGCCCATCAGTTCATACAGGGCGTCGTACATCGGTCGCAGGTAGGGGTCGATCTTCTGCGCCAGATCGCCGGGCAAAAAGCCCAGGCGCTCGCCGGCCTCCACCGCCGGTCGCACTAGCACCAGGCGCTGTACGCGGTCCTGCTCCAGTGCAGCGACCGCGGCGGCCACCGCGAGGTAGGTCTTGCCGGTCCCGGCCGGGCCAATGCCGAAACTGAGATCGTGCCGCGCGATCGCGGACAGGTATTTCGCCTGACGCGGGCCGCGACCACGGATCACCGCGCGTTTGAGCCGCAGCGCCGGATCGTCGCCATTGCCTTGGGGCTCCGCCAGCCCCTCGACATGGGCGGTCTGCAGCGCGGTATGCACCTGCTCCAGGCTGACCGGCTCTTCCTGCGCCATGCGGTGCAGGTCGTGGATCAGGGCCCCGGCGGCCTTCACCGCACCGCCCGGCCCAGTGAGATTGAAGCGCGGCCCACGATTGTGCACGGCCACACCCAGGCGCGACTCGATCAGGCGCAGGTGGGCGTCCAGCGGCCCGGAGATCCGCGCAAGCGTCTCCTGGTCACCGGGCTCCAGGGTGAAATCCAGACGATTGGCCATACCGTTCAGGCGCCGACGGCGGCGGGCATCGCCCGCTCCACCGTGCGACCGCGCAGGGAATGCGCCAGGGCCTCGGTGATCTCGACCGGGATCAACTGCCCGATCAGGCCGGGGTCCCCGGCAAAGTTGACGATGCGGTTGTTCGCCGTGCGCCCGGCCAGTTCGCCCGGGTTGCGCTTGGCCGGGCCCTCCACCAGCACCCGCTCGACGTTACCCACCATGGACTGGTTGCGCGCGCGGCCGTGCTGCTCGATCAGGGCCTGCAACTCGGCCAGGCGGGCCTTCTTGGTCGCCATCGGCACATCATCCGGCAGCGATGCGGCCGGGGTGCCCGGACGCGCGCTGTAGATAAAGCTGAAGGAGAAATCGAAGTGCAGCTCCTCGATCAGCTTCATCGTGGCGGCGTGGTCGGCGTCGGTCTCGCCGGGGAAACCGACGATGAAGTCCGAGGAGAGATCCAGGTCCGGGCGCGCCTCGCGCAGGCGGCGGATCTTGGACTTGTATTCCAGGATCGTGTGGCCGCGCTTCATCTGCGCCAGGATGCGGTCGGAGCCGCTTTGCACCGGCAGGTGCAGGTGGCTGACCAGTTTCGGTTCGTCGGCAAAGGCCTGGATAAGCGAATCGGAGAACTCCACCGGGTGCGAGGTAGTGAAGCGGATGCGCTCGATCCCGTCGACCGCCGCGACATAGTGGATCAACAAGGCCAGGTCGGCGGTGTCGCCGTCGTCCATCGGCCCGCGGTAGGCGTTGACGTTCTGCCCCAGCAGGTTGATCTCCCTGACCCCCTGCGCGGCCAGTGCCACCACCTCGGCAATCACGTCGTCGAACGGACGACTGATCTCGTCGCCGCGGGTATAGGGAACCACACAGAAGCTGCAGTACTTGGAGCACCCCTCCATCACCGAGACAAACGCACTCGGGCCGTCGGCCTTCGGCTCCGGCAGGCGGTCGAATTTCTCGATCTCGGGGAAGGAAATATCCACCACCGGGGCACGTTCGCGGCGTACCGACTGGATCATCGCCGGCAGGCGATGCAGGGTCTGCGGGCCGAACACCAGATCCACATACGGGGCCCGGGCGCGCAGGGCATCGCCCTCCTGACTGGCGACACAACCGCCTACACCGATGATTACCTCCGGCCGGCGTTCCTTGATCTGTCGCCAGCGCCCCAGCAGCGAGAACACCTTCTCCTGCGCCTTCTCGCGAATGGAGCAGGTGTTCATCAGCAGCAGGTCGGCCTGCTCCGGATCGTCGGTACGCTCCGCCCCGTGCAGCTCGCGCAGCGCGTCGAGCATGCGGTCGGAGTCGTACTCGTTCATCTGACAGCCGTGCGTCTGGATGTAGACCTTGCGGATCATGCTCTGGGTACTTCGCTCGTTGGGGAACAGGGGCTTATATGCCTTTTAGAACGGGACGTCGTCGTCATCGAAGCCGCCGCCGGAGGCCGGCGCGCTGCTGCGGTTGCCGCTCTGCTGGCCACCACCGCCGTAGGCGTTACCGCCGCCATATCCCGGATCCTGGTCGAAACCACCACCGCTACCGCCGCCGCTGCCACCACGGCCGCCGATCAGCTGCATCTCGTTGGCCACGACTTCGGTGCTGTAACGATCGTTACCGGATTGGTCCTGCCATTTGCGGGTCTGGATCTTGCCTTCGACATAGACCTGCGAGCCCTTGGACAGGTACTGCGCGGCGATGTCCGCCAGGCGCCCGAACATCACCACCCGGTGCCATTCGGTGTTCTCGCGCTTCTCGCCGGAGTTCTTGTCGGTCCACTGCTCCGACGTCGCCAGACGCAGATTGGTGACCGTGACCCCGTTCGGGGTCTCGCGCTTTTCCGGGTCGGCCCCGAGGTTTCCGAGCAAGATGACTTTGTTGACGCCGCGGGCCATGGGGCCTCCTTCAATCGGGCATGGACAGACAGACCCGATAGTGTAGCAGCCCGCCCCGGCCGCGACAGTGCACGGGTCCGGGATGTGGACAGATTCCCGGGGCCAGCCAGAAAAGCTCTGCGCGCGTTCTACGCGGCCGGCTTGCGCGCCAGCCAGGCTGTCAGCTCGGGGGTGTCCGGCCCTCCGGGCTCCACCTTCAGGTACAGGGAACCGGCATCCGGCGACAGGTCCGCCTCGTGCACGCCCGGCCACCCAGCAAACGTCCTCAGCAGCTCCGCCTCGTGACCGGACCAGTGGGCGGGCACCGCCACCACCCGGTTGGAACGGTAGCGCGGGTGCATCCCGCGCGCGATCCACCACCAGACCAGCAGCAACGGCACCCCGGCGAGAAACACCCCGACCGGCCCGACCAGTGTCAGCAGGACGCCCCCCAGCACACCGCCGGCGAAGATGCCGAGGAACTGTGCGGTGGCAAAGCCGCCCATCGCCGTGCCCTTGTGGGCGACCGGCGCCACGCGCGCAACCAGTGACGGCAGCCCCGCCTCCAGCAAGTTGAAGGCGGCAAAGAACAGGACCATCAGCGCCGCCAGCGTCCACAAACCGCCTCCATCCAGAACCAGCAGGGCCAGCAGGATCTGCACCCCGGCCAGCAGGGCGATCGCCCCGCGCAGCACGCTGTGCACGCGCCGGCGACGCTCGCCGAAGATGATGCCCGGGAGCATCAGCGCGAACCCTGCCAACAGCACCGGCACATAGAACTTCCAGTGGCTGGCCCCCGGCAGCCCGAGGGTCTCCACCAGCAGCACCGGGATGACCAGGAAGTTCGCGGCCAGGATCAGGTGCAGCACGAAGATGCCGAGGTTCAGGCGCAACAGGTCCGGGGTGCGCAGCACGCGGGGCAGTGCCGACCAGACCGGCACCATGTCCGGGTGTGCCCGCGCGCGTTCCGGGGTTGGCACCCAAAGGAACAGGATCACGATCGCGAGCAACCCCAGCAACGCCGACAGGCCAAAGATGCCGGACAACCCAGCGACCTGGTCCACCACCGGGCCCAGGGCCATCGCCACAGTGAAGGTCAGGCCAATGGTCAACCCGATCACGGCGAGGGCCCGCATGCGCCGTTCCTCGCCGACCAGGTCCGCTGTCAGCGCCAGGATCACCGCCGCCACCGCGCCCGCCCCCTGCAGGGCGCGCCCGAGGATGATGCCGTGGATGGTCTCGGCGACCGCGGCCAGCAGACTGCCGGCGACGAACAGCAGCAGCCCGGCGAGGATCAGCGGCTTGCGCCCCACCCGGTCCGACAGAAGCCCGAACGGGATTTGCAGCACGGCCTGGGTGAGTCCGTAGATCCCGAGCGCCAGGCCCATCAGCAGCGGGGTCGCGCCGGGGATGCGGTCGGCATGCAGCATAAACACCGGCAGGACCATGAACAGGCCGGCCATGCGCACGCCATAGATCGCCGCCAGTCCAGTGGTGGCGCGCAGCTCGCGGGGGTTCATGGCGTCCGGGACCGACGCGGGCAAGAAGAGCTCTTCATGTCAGCGGAGTTTACCGGCAACCCGGGCGGGGAAACCATGGCGAGCCCGGCCCGGGTGTTACCATGGATGGTTTGCGGCGCCTCAAAGGAAACACTGATCCGTGTTTTCGCTAGCGCGCCGCGCGACGTAACCCAGTGGAGTCGATCCAGCCCCATGGACAGCATCAGTATTCGCGGCGCCCGCACCCATAACCTGAAGAACGTGGACCTCGACCTGCCGCGCGAACGGCTGATCGTGATCACCGGCGTTTCCGGTTCGGGCAAGTCCTCACTGGCCTTCGACACCCTGTTCGCCGAGGGCCAGCGCCGCTACGTGGAGAGCTTGTCGACCTATGCCCGGCAGTTCCTGTCGATGATGGAAAAGCCCGACGTCGACCAGATCGAGGGTCTGTCGCCGGCGATCTCCATCGAGCAGAAGAGCACCTCGCACAACCCGCGCTCCACGGTCGGGACCATCACCGAGATCTACGACTACCTGCGCCTGCTGTTCGCGCGCGCCGGCGAGCCCCGCTGCCCGGAACACGGCGAGACGCTGGCCGCCCAGACCATCTCGCAGATGGTCGATCAGGTACTGGAACTGCCCGAGGGCGACAAGGTCATGCTGCTGTCGCCGGTGGTCCGCGGCCGCAAGGGCGAACATCACAAGATGCTGGAGGCGATGCGTTCCCAGGGCTACCTGCGCGCGCGCATCAATGGCGACATCCACGACCTCGACGCCCTGCCGGCGCTGGACCCCAAGCGCAAGCACAACATCGAGATCGTGATCGACCGCTTCCGCGTGCGCGAAGACCTGCGCCAGCGCCTGGCCGAGTCCTTCGAGACCGCCACCGAACTGGCCGACGGCCTGGCGCTGATCGCGTGGATGGACGAGCCGGAACGCGAGGCGATGATCTTCTCCGCCCGCTACGCCTGTCCGATCTGCGGCTATGCCCTGCGCGAGCTGGAGCCCCGGCTGTTCTCGTTCAACAACCCGGCGGGCGCCTGCCCCACCTGCGACGGCCTCGGCGTACACCAGTTTTTCGACCCCGAGCGGGTGGTGTCGCAGCCCGAGCTAAGCCTCGGTGGCGGGGCCGTACGGGGCTGGGATCGGCGCAACGCCTGGTACTTCAGCCTGCTGAGCAGTCTCGCCCGGCATTACGGCTTCGACGTAGAGGCCCCTTGGCAGGAATTGCCGGCCGAGGTCCGTGCCGTAGTCCTGCATGGTTCGGGCACCGAGAAGGTCAAGCTGTCGACCCCGGCGGCCAACGGCCAACTGCGCACCGACGAACGCGTGTTCGAGGGCGTGATCCCGAACCTCGAGCGGCGCTACCGCGAGACCGACTCCGCGGCAGTGCGCGAGGAACTGGGCCGCTACCAGGCGGAACAGCCCTGCCCCGACTGCCACGGCACGCGCCTGAACTCGGCCGCACGCAACGTCTTCGTCAGCGATAGGACCCTGCCCGAGGTCACGCACATGAGTGTGGCCAACGCCCAGGCCTTCTTCGACGACCTGCGCCTGCCGGGGCGCTTCGCCCAGATCGCCGAGAAAATCGTGCGCGAGATCTCCGCGCGCCTTGGGTTCCTCAACGATGTCGGCCTCGACTACCTGACCCTTGACCGCTCCGCCGACACGCTTTCCGGCGGCGAGGCCCAGCGTATCCGCCTGGCCTCGCAGATCGGCTCGGCCCTGGTCGGGGTGATGTACATCCTCGACGAGCCCTCGATTGGACTGCACCAGCGCGACAACGCACGCCTGCTAAAGACACTTAGCCACCTGCGCGACCTCGGCAACACGGTCATCGTGGTGGAGCATGACGAGGATGCCATCCGACAGGCCGATTATGTGGTGGACATCGGTCCCGGCGCAGGTCGCCACGGCGGCCACATCGTGGCGGCGGGCACCCCGGATGTGGTCGCGAATCATCCCGATTCCCTCACCGGCGCGTACCTGCGCGGCACCCGCTGCATCCCGGTGCCGGAACAGCGAACGCAGCCCGATGCGGAACGCGAGATCCGCGTAATCGGCGCGCGTGGCAACAACCTGAAGGGCGGTGATTTCGCCTTCCCCACCGGGCTGTTCACCTGCGTGACCGGGGTCTCCGGCTCCGGCAAGTCTACCCTGGTCAACAACACCCTGTACCCGGCGGTCGCCACCGCCCTGCATGGCGGGCGCCACCACATCGAGGATCACGACCGCATCGACGGAATGGAGCTGATCGACAAGGTGGTCGACATCGACCAGAGCCCGATCGGGCGCACCCCACGCTCCAACCCGGCCACCTACACCGGCCTGTTTACGCCCATCCGCGAACTGTTTGCCGCGACCGGCGAGGCGCGCTCGCGCGGCTACAAGCCAGGGCGCTTCTCGTTCAACGTCCGTGGCGGGCGCTGCGAGGCCTGCCAGGGCGATGGTGTGATCAAGGTCGAAATGCACTTCCTGCCGGACGTCTTCGTCCCCTGTGACGTCTGCAAGGGCCAACGCTATAACCGCGAAACCCTGGACGTGCGCTACAAGGGCAAGAATATCCACGAAGTCCTGGACATGACGGTCGAGGAGGCCCTCGACTTCTTCCAGCCGGTGCCGGTCATCCACCGCAAGCTGGAGATGCTCATGGAGGTCGGCCTGTCCTACATCCAGCTGGGGCAGAATGCCACCACCCTTTCCGGTGGCGAGGCCCAGCGGATCAAGCTCGCCCGCGAGCTCTCCAAGCGCGATACCGGTCATACGCTCTACATCCTCGATGAGCCCACCACCGGCCTGCATTTCGAGGACATCGCCCAGCTCCTGCGAGTCCTCCACCGCCTCCGCGACCATGGCAATACCATCGTCGTCATCGAGCACAACCTCGACGTCATCAAGACCGCCGACTGGCTGATCGACATCGGCCCGGAAGGCGGCAGCGGCGGCGGCGAACTCCTGGTAGCGGGAACGCCCGAGGCGGTGGCGGCCACGGCCCACAGCCACACTGGCCAGTTCCTTGCGCCCCTGCTCCCCGGCGCAAACGCCTCCCACGCCGCCAACGGTTAACGGCCTGGGGCCCCTTCCAGCCCCGAGGTCTGCGCGCCTGCGCACAACCGCCGCCGACCGCAGCCACCTCTCTCTTTCGTAATTCGCGGCTACCCAGACGCAAGAAAGCCGGCTCAAGGCCGGCTCTCCGAACGCTCAACCTGCGAGCGCGACTTCCTTTGGCGACGAGGCCTCAGGCGGCTTCGCCTTCTCCGGCCTCTACTTCCGGCCGATCCACGAGCTCGACGTACGCCATCGGGGCGTTATCACCCGCGCGATTCCCGCACTTCAGGATCCGCAGGTAACCACCGGGCCGTTCCTGGTAGCGAGGACCGAGCTCGGCGAACAACTTGCCCACGATCTCCTTGTCGCGAAGACGGGCAAACGCCAGCCGGCGGCCGTGAACGCTGTCTTCCTTGGCCAGCGTGATCAGCGGTTCGGCCACGCGACGCAGCTCTTTCGCCTTGGGCAGCGTGGTCTTGATCAGTTCGTGCCGGAACAGGGCCACAGACATGGCCTGAAACGTGGCCTTGCGGTGCGAGCTGTTGCGGCCAAGCTGACGGCCGGAATGACGATGACGCATGAGAGGCTTCCTCTAAAAAACGATGGGCGCGGGGCGCCGTGATTACTCGTTGTCGTCGCGCAGACCCGGCGGCGGCCAGTTCTCGAGACGCATGCCGAGCGACAGCCCGTGGGTCGCCAGCGTGTCTTTGATCTCGGTCAGCGACTTCTTACCAAGGTTGGGCGCGCGCAGCAGCTCCACCTCAGTACGCTGAACCAGATCCCCGATGTAGTACAGGTTCTCGGCCTTAAGGCAGTTCGCCGAGCGGACGGTCAGCTCCAGCTCGTCCACCGGACGCAGCAGCACTGGATCGATCGCGCCACCCACGGCACCCGCGACTTCGCCGGTCTCTTCTTGCAAGTCGACAAACGGCGCCAATTGGCCCTGGAGAATCGTCGCGGCCTGACGCACCGCGTCATCCGGCGCGATCGCGCCGTTGGTCTCGAGCTCGAGCACCAGGCGATCCATGTCGGTCCGTTGCGCCAGACGCGCGTTCTCGACACGGTAGGAGACGCGGCGAATGGGGCTAAAGCTGGCATCCAGCAACAACCGCCCGATGCCGGTATCGTCGCCACCCTCAGCCTTGCGCCGCGCGCTGACGGGCTCGTAGCCGCGACCGGCACGGGCCGTCAGAGTGATGTCCAGATCCACGTTCTTGGTGATCGTCGCGATCACGTGTTCCGGATTCACCACCTCGACATCATGGTCCACCTGAATGTCACCGGCGGTCACCACGCTCGGACCCGTCTTCCTCAGGGTCAGCGTGGACTCGTCCCGGCTGTGCATACGCAGCGCCACACCCTTCAGGTTCAGCAGGATGTCGACGACATCCTCCTGCACACCCTCGATGGTGGTGTACTCGTGCAGCACGCCTTCAATCCGGGCCTCGACAATGGCCGCACCCGGGATGGACGAAAGCAATACACGTCGCAGGGCGTTGCCCAGGGTGTGGCCGAAGCCGCGTTCCAGCGGCTCGAGAGCGACCTTGGCCTGATTCCGATTCTCGGCCTCGACCTCGATCTGCTGTTTCTTGACCAGTTCGTTCGACTGCATTGTGACTCCTGGCGCCAGGCCGAAAAACGATTACTTCGAGTACAGCTCGACGACGAGCGACTCGTTGATGTCCGCAGGCAGATCGGAACGATCCGGGATCGCCTTGAACGTACCCTCGAACTTGCTGGTGTCCACTTCGATCCAGCTCGCGAACCCGGTCTGCTCGGCCAGGGTCATCGAGTCCTGGATGCGCACCTGCTTGCGCGCCTTCTCCCGAACCGTGACCACGTCCGACGGCTGCACCTGGAAGGCCGCGATGTTGACCACCTGGCCGTTCACCTGGATCGCGCGATGCGCAACCAGCTGACGCGCCTCGGAACGGGTCGACCCGAAGCCCATGCGATACACGACGTTATCCAGACGACCTTCCAGCAGCTTCAGCAGGTTCTCACCCGTGGAGCCCTTGCGCTGAGCGGCCTTCTTGTAATAGTTGCGGAACTGTTTCTCCAGCACGCCATAGATGCGGCGAAGCTTCTGCTTTTCGCGCAGCTGCACGGCATAGTCCGACAGACGAGTACGGCGTTCGCCGTGCTGACCCGGGGGCTTGTCGAGTTTGCACTTCGTCTCCAGCGCACGGACCCCACTCTTCAGGCCCAGGTCCACGCCTTCGCGGCGACTCAACTTGCATTTCGGTCCAATGTAACGAGCCATTCTTCAACTCCAGCCTTAAACGCGGCGTTTCTTGGGCGGCCGGCAGCCGTTGTGAGGGATCGGGGTTACGTCACTGATATTCGTGATCTTGAACCCGGCATTGTTCAGCGCACGTACCGCCGATTCGCGACCCGGACCCGGGCCCCGCACCATCACGTCGAGATTTTTCACGCCGTGTTCGGCCGCAGTCGTCCCGGCACGCTCGGCCGCGATCTGCGCGGCGAACGGGGTCGACTTGCGGGAACCACGGAAGCCCGAACCACCTGATGTGGCCCAGCTGATCGTGTTCCCCTGCCGGTCGGTGATCGTGATGATCGTGTTGTTGAACGTGGCGTACACATGAGCCACGCCCTCGGCGATATTTTTGCGGACCTTTTTCTTGGTCCGTGTTTGCGCTTGTGCCATGTACCTGAGATCCCAGTCTGATTACTTGCGAATCGGGCGACGCGGGCCCTTTCGGGTGCGTGCGTTCGTCTGCGTCTGCTGACCGCGCAGCGGCAGGCCGCGGCGGTGGCGCACGCCACGGTAGCAGCCCAGATCCATCAATCGCTTGATGTTCATGCTGACTTCCCGGCGCAGATCCCCTTCCACGGGGATCTTGTCGATCTGGGCGCGCAGGGCATCCACTTCGGCATCCGTCAGATCCCGCACCTTGATGTCCCGACGCACACCCGCACCGTCGCAGATCAGGCCGGCCCGAGTCGGGCCAATGCCATAGATCGCGGTCAGCGCGATTACCGTGTGCTTCTGGTCAGGAATATTGATTCCAGCGACGCGAGCCATCCAACTTCTCCATCAAAATCCGGCAAAGCCGGCTATAGTAGCAATGATTATGCGTTACGCCAAGCTTCAGCCCTGACGCTGCTTGTGGCGGGCGTCCGAGCAGATCACCCTCACCACGCCATTACGCCGAATGACTTTGCAGTTTCGGCACATCGGCTTTACAGATGCACGTACCTTCATGGTCTTTCTCCTGGTCTAGCGGATCCCGGTCCCGCCGAAACCCTTCAGATTCGCTTTCTTCATCAAGCCTTCGTACTGGTGGGACACCAGATGCGACTGCAACTGCGCCATGAAATCCATCACCACGATCACGATGATCAGAAGCGAGGTCCCGCCGAAGTAGAAGGGCACGTTCCAATACAGGATCAGGAACTCCGGCAGCAGGCACACCGCGGTTATGTACACCGCGCCCACGGCCGTCAGTCGAGTCATGACCCCGTCAATGAATTTCTCGGTCTGAACGCCTGGCCGGATCCCCGGAATGAAGGCGCCCTGCTTCTTCAGGTTTTCCGCCGTATCGCGCGAGTTGAACACCAGCGCAGTGTAGAAGAAACAGAAGAAAATAATCGCGGCCGCATAGAACATCACATACAGCGGCTGCCCTGGCGCCAACGTCGTGGAGATCTCGCGCAGCCAGTCCATGCCTTCAGCCTGACCGAACCACTGCCCCAACGTCGAAGGGAACAGGATGATACTGGAAGCGAAGATCGGCGGTATCACGCCTGCCATGTTCAGTTTGAGCGGAAGATGCGAGGACTGGCCACCGACCATCTTCCTGCCCACTTGGCGCTTGGCGTAATTGATCGTCACCCGCCGCTGCCCGCGCTCGACAAACACCACGAAGGCAGTCACCGCCAAGGCCAGAACGATCAGGATCACCACGAACGCTGCTGCCAGTTCGCCGGTCCGTGCCAGCTCCAGGGTTCCGCCTATGGCGCCCGGAAGCCCTGCGACGATGCCGGCGAAGATAATGATCGAAATGCCGTTGCCAATGCCGCGTTCCGTAATCTGCTCACCCAGCCACATCAGGAACAGCGTGCCCGTCACCAGCGACACCACGACTGTAAAGATAAAGATCGGGCCCGGGTTCAGGGCCATCGGCATCCCCTGAATGGTCTGACCATTCAAGGCAATCCCGATCCCGATACTCTGGAACAGCGCGAGCGCCACGGTCCCGTAGCGCGTGTATTGCGTGATCTTGCGCCGACCCTGCTCGCCTTCCTTCTTCAACTGTTGAAGCGCCGGAACAGTCGCCGCCAAAAGTTGCATGATGATGGCGGCCGAAATGTACGGCATCACCCCCAGGGCAAAGATCGACAGACGCTCCAGCGCCCCCCCGGAAAACATGTTGAACATGTCCAGGATCGTCCCGCTTTGCTGCTCAAAAAACTGCGAGACGGCCACGGGGTTGATCCCGGGCACCGGTATGAATGTACCGATCCGGTACACCACCAGGGCACCCAGAACGAACAGCAGGCGTTGGCGTAACTCGGTAAAACCGGTGAGCCCGCCACCGGAACGTGCTGTCGCTCCACGTGCCATTATTTAGGCCTCAACGCTCCCGCCAGCGGCTTCGATCGCCGCCCGCGCTCCCTTAGTGACACCCACGCCCTTCACGGCGCAGGCCCTCGAGACTTCACCGGAGGCGAAAATCTTGGCGCTCTGCGCGTCGTTGCGGACAACCCCTGCAGCTTTCAGGGTCTCCAAGGTTACGTCGCCGTCGACCTTGGCCAGCTCGCTGAGACGTACCTCGGCAGAATACTGTTGCTTGCGCGAGCGGAAGCCCACCTTGGGCAGCCGACGCTGCAACGGCATCTGGCCGCCTTCGAAGCCGACCTTGCTGTACCCACCGGAGCGAGACTTCTGGCCCTTGTGGCCGCGCCCACCGGTCTTACCCAGACCAGAGCCAATCCCGCGACCGACGCGCTTGCCCGGCTTGCGGGCGCCGTCGGGGCTGGAAATGTTATTCAGTCGCATGATTAGACTTCCTCTACCTTCAGCAGGTACGAGACCTTCTTGACCATGCCCAGGTTCTCCGGCGTGGCCTCGATGGTCGCGGTGCTGTGGGTCTTGCGCAGCCCGAGCCCACGCACGCACGCCTTGTGCGTGGCGATACGGCCGGCAGTGCTGCGTACCAGTGTCAGTTTCAGCTTGCTCATGGCTTAGCTCTTCACTTCGTCAACGGACTTGCCGCGCTTGGCCGCGACACGTTCCGGCGAGTTCACCATGGTGAGCCCGTCGATGGTCGCCTGCACGACGTTGATGGGATTGCGCGAACCCACGCACTTGGCCAGAACGTTGCGTACGCCCGCCACTTCGAGGACTGCGCGCATCGCGCCACCGGCGATGATCCCGGTACCTTCCGAGGCCGGCTGCATGTACACATTGGCTGCGCCATGATGCCCGTTGATCGCATAGTGCAGCGTGCCTTCATTCAGCGACACATTGCGCATTTCCATGCGCGCCTGCTGCATCGCCTTCTGGATGGCGGCCGGTACCTCGCGCGCCTTTGCGTATCCGTACCCGACACGTCCCTCGCCATCGCCGACGACGGTCAGCGCGGCAAACCGGAACTGCCGGCCACCCTTGACCACCTTGGCAACGCGGTTGACGCCAATCAGCTTTTCCTGGAGGCCGTCCTGCGCTTCGCTTACATCGTTACGTGCCATTTCTCTCTCCGCTCGATCGCGTTTGACTAGAACTGCAGGCCGCTTTCACGGGCGGCGTCGGCAAGCGCCTTCACCCTTCCGTGATAACGAAAACCCGCGCGGTCAAACGCGACCTGTTCGATCCCGGCTTTACGCGCACGCTCCGCGATGGCTTGCCCCACGCGGGCGGCCGCCTCGGCGTTACCGGTGGAACCCCCGGCATTCTTCAGATCCTTTTCCACGGTCGACGCCGCGGCGAGCACCGCGTCGCCCGAGGGGGCAATGATCTGCGCGTACATGTGGCGCGGCGTCCGGTGGATACAGAGACGATGCACCCCCAGCTCACGGATCTTGAACCGTGCGCGCCGCGCCCTCTTAAGTCTGGCCTCTTTCTTGTCCACTGGTGCCTACCTACTTCTTCTTGGCTTCTTTGCGCACGATGCGCTCGTCTTTGTACTTCACGCCCTTGCCCTTGTAAGGCTCCGGCGGACGCATGGCGCGAATGTTCGCGGCCACCTGGCCCACCTTCTGGCGATCTGTTCCCTTGACCACGACCTGGGTCGCAGTCGGTGTTTCCACCGTCACACCTTCCGGAATTTCGAAGTCGATCGGGTGCGAGTAGCCGAGCGTCAGGTTCAACTTCGCGCCCTGCATCTGCGCACGATAACCGACGCCGACCAATTCCAGCGTGCGCTCGAACCCTTCGCTGACACCGTGGACATGATTGCCCAGCAGCGCCCGAATGGTACCCGCCAACGCGACATTCTTCGCGTTTTCGGTGGCCTTCACTCGAACCACCCCATCCTCGACGGAGACGATCACGGCTTCGGGGCAGGTGAGCTGGAGCTCGCCCTTCGGACCCTTGATCTTGATCTCGCTGTCCGACTGCTCGACGGAGACGCCGTTCGGCAGCGTGATCGGCAGATTTGCAATGCGCGACATGGCTGATTCCTCAGTAAATCTTGCAGAGGACTTCGCCGCCCTGGCCTGCGGCCCGGGCAGCGCGGTCACTCATGACACCCTGTGGCGTGGAGACCACGGCGACGCCGAGACCGGCGTTAACCCGCGGCAGCTCGTCCTTGCCGCGATAAATCCGCAGGCCCGGACGCGAGATCCGCTGGACGGTCTCGATGACCGGCCGCCCCTCGAAGTACTTCAGCTTCACCACCAGTTTCTTCTGGGCCACTTCGCCCTCGACCTGGATGTCGCCCACGAAACCCTCATCGGCGAAGACCTTCAGGATACGCTCCTTGGCCTTGCTGAAAGGAATGGCGACCTGCTCCTTGTTCGCACGCTGGGCGTTGCGAACACGGGTGAGCATGTCGGAAATCGGATCGGTCATCATCGCTTCAAATCTCCTTACCAGCTCGCCTTGCGCAGGCCGGGAATCTCGCCCTTCATGGCGTGTTCGCGCAGCTTGTTGCGCCCCAAGCCAAACCGGCGGTAATAGCCTTTCGGCCGACCGGTGACGCCGCAGCGGTTCGTCTGCCGAACGCGAGCCGAATCGCGCGGCAGCTTTTGCAGCGCATGCATGGCCGCCAGGCGTTCTTCGGACGACTTGGTCTCGTCGACCAGGACCGCCTTCAGCTCGGCCCGCTTGGCCGCGTACTTGTTGACCAGTCGCTCGCGCTTTTTCTCGCGCTCGAGCATCGATGTCTTTGCCATGTGCGCCTACCTCGGTTACTGCCGGAACGGGAATCGGAAGGCCTCCAAAAGGGCCTTGGCTTCCGCGTCCGTTCTTGCACTGGTGGTAATCGTGATGTCCATGCCGCGTAGCTTGTCGACACGGTCGTAATCGATCTCCGGGAAGATGATCTGCTCCTTGATGCCCATGCTGTAGTTGCCACGGCCATCAAAGGCTTTCGCGGAAAAGCCGCGGAAATCTCGCACGCGCGGCAGGGCCACGCTGATCAGGCGATCCAGGAACTCGTACATCTGCCGACGCCGCAAGGTAACCTTGCACCCGATCGGATAATCATCCCGGATCTTGAACCCCGCGATCGACTTGCGCGCCTTGGTCACGACCGGCTTTTGGCCGGCGATCGCCGTCATGTCGCTGAGCGCATGCTCGATCACCTTCTTGTCCGCCACCGCATCACCCAGACCCATATTCAGGGTCACCTTGGTGAAACGTGGGATCTCCATCACGTTGGCATAGCTGAACTGCTCGCGCAGGGCCTGCTTCACGGTGGATTCGTATTCTTCTTTAAAGCGTTCCATAAAACCGTCCGTCCCGCGTTATGCGTCCACGACTTCGCCGTTCGAGCGGAAGACCCGCACTTTACGGCCGTCTTCCAGGGTCTTGAACGACACGCGATCACCCTTGTCGGTTGCCGGGTTGAAGACCATCACGTTGGAGGTATCGATCGGCATTTCCTTCTCGATAATCCCACCACCGACACCCTGCTGCGGGTTCGGCTTCTGATGCTTCTTCACCATGTTGATGTTCTGGACCAGGACCTTGCCGTCGAGCACCTTAATGATGGTGCCGCGTCGACCTTTGTCCTTGCCAGAAATCACGACGACATCGTCGCCCTTGCGAATCTTGTTCATTACGTCCTCACAGCACTTCCGGGGCGAGGGAGATAATCTTCATGTACTTCTCCCCTCGCAGTTCACGCGTTACCGGCCCGAAGATACGGGTGCCGATCGGCTGGTGCTGGTTGTTCAGCAGGACCGCGGCGTTGCGGTCGAAGCGGATGAGCGAACCATCCGCACGGCGCACGCCCGAGGCCGTACGCACCACGACGGCGTCGTAGACGTCGCCCTTTTTTACCTTGCCACGCGGAATGGCATCCTTGACGCTCACCTTGATGACATCGCCCACTCGGGCGTATCGGCGGTGCGAGCCGCCCAGCACCTTGATGCACTGGATGCGTCGGGCGCCGCTATTATCAGCGGCCTCGAGCACGGTCTGCATTTGAATCATGTCTTATCTCCTGGCAGCCGATTCAGAGCGCGTCCTGCCCGACCACTTCGATCAGGGCATGATGCTTCTGCTTGGAAATCGGCCGGCATTCTCGGATACGAACCCGATCGCCCATGCGCGACACATTTTCTTCGTCATGGACGTGCAGTTTCGTGCTGCGACGAATGAACTTTCCGTACAGCGGATGACGGACGCGACGCTCGACCAGGACCGTACGGGTCTTGTCCGTCTTGTCGCTAATCACGCGTCCAACAACGGAGCGCTGAGTCCTGGAACCTTCTTCGGTCATTGTCTTAACCTGCCCTTCTGCGTTCATTCTTCAGCGTCTTGATCTGCGCGATCTCGCGCCGCACCTTGCCGACACGATCCGGGCGTGCCAGCTGCCCGACCGTCTTCTGCATACGGAGGCCGAACTGTTCCTTGTAGAGCGCTTCCAGCTCCTGGTCCAGATCGTCGTCCGACTTCTTTCTGAGCTCTTCTGCTTTCATTACATCACCTGCCGACGGGTAAACACCGTCTTGACCGGGAGCTTGGCGGCGGCCAGACGCATTGCCTCACGGGCGACGTCTTCATGCACACCTTCCATCTCGTAAAGCACGCGGCCGGGCTGGATCTTGCAAACCCAGTACTCGACACCGCCCTTGCCCTTGCCCATGCGCACTTCAAGCGGCTTCTTGGTGACCGGGACGTCGGGAAACACCCGGATCCAGATCTTCCCGCCACGCTTGATGTGACGCACCATCGCACGACGCGCCGCCTCGATCTGGCGCGCGGTAATGCGACCGCGTTCCACGGCCTGAAGGCCGTACTCGCCGAAGCTGACCTTGGCGCCGGTGGAGGCCATGCCCCGGTTCCGGCCCTTGAACTGCTTTCGGAATTTGGTTCTTTTTGGCTGCAACATGGTCTATGTCCTAGCTCGCGTTGGCCGCAGCGCGCGTCCCGTCGACCGGTTCCAGGCCGAAAACTTCGCCCTTGAAGATCCAAACCTTGACGCCGATGATCCCGTAGGTCGTACGCGCCTCGGCGAAACCGTAATCGATGTCCGCACGCAGGGTGTGCAGCGGTACGCGGCCTTCGCGGTACCACTCGGAACGCGCGATCTCGGCGCCATTCAGGCGACCGGCCACGTGCACCTTGATGCCCTGGGCACCCAGGCGCATCGCGTTGCCCACGGCGCGCTTCATCGCACGACGGAACATGATGCGGCGTTCGAGCTGCTGGGCGATACCTTCCGCGACCAGCTGGGCCTCGATCTCGGGCTTGCGCACCTCTTCGATATTGATCTTGACGTTGCCGTGGTCCAGGCCCGTCTCGGCTGCCACTTCGCGGCGCAGCTTGTCGATGTCCTCGCCCTTCTTGCCGATCACGATCCCAGGACGTGCCGTGTGGATCGTGATATGCGCGGCCTTGGCGGGACGCTCGATGGTGATACGGCTGACCGATGCATGGGCAAGCTTCTTCTGCAGAAACGTGCGCAGCTTGATGTCATTGTTCAGCGTCTCGCCGAACTCGCGACCATCCGCGTACCAGGTCGCCGACCACGGGCGAGAAATGCCCAGCCGAATGCCGGTTGGATGTACTTTCTGACCCATGGTTAGTTCGCTCCCTTCTCGCTCACGCCGACCACAATGTGGCTGGTGCGCTTGATGATGCGGTTGCCGCGACCCTTGGCTCGCGCCTGCATGCGCTTGAGAACCGGGCCTTCATCGATCTGGATGCGCGAGATGCGCAACTCGTCGATGTCCGCACCGTCGTTGTTCTCCGCATTGGCAATCGCGGACTCCAGCACCTTTTTTACAATCGCTGCCGGCTTTTTCGGGCTGAAGGTCAGCTCGTTCAGAGCCTCTTCCACCCGCATGCCACGAACCTGGTCGGCGACCAGCCGCGTCTTCTGCGGCGAGATGCGCGCGTAGCGCAGTTTTGCAATCGTCTCCATAGTTCGTCCTCAGCGCGACTTCTTGTTGGCGATGTGACCCTTGAAGGTCCGCGTCAACGCAAACTCGCCCAGCTTGTGGCCGACCATGTTTTCGTTGACCAGCACCGGAATATGCTGACGCCCGTTGTGTACCGCGAGGGTGAGACCCACCATCTGCGGAATAATCATCGAGCGGCGCGACCAGGTCTTGATCGGGCGCCGGTCGTTTTTCTCGAGCGCCTCATCCACCTTCTTGCGAAGGTGGTGATCAACGAACGGGCCTTTTTTCAGTGAACGCGGCATGCTGGCACTCCGTTACTTCTTGCGCCGACGCACGATCATGCCGTCGGTACGTTTGTTGTTGCGGGTCTTGTAACCCTTGGTCGGGCGGCCCCACGGGGTCACCGGGTGACGCCCGAAGTTGCGACCTTCACCACCACCGTGCGGGTGGTCGACCGGGTTCATCGCGGTACCGCGCACGGTTGGGCGAACACCCATCCAGCGCTTGGCACCGGCCTTCCCGAACTTCTTGAGGCTGTGCTCCGTGTGACCGACTTCGCCGATCGTCGCCCGACACTCGGACTGGATGCGGCGCATCTCACCGGAGCGAAGGCGTATCGTCGCATGCGCCCCTTCACGTGCCACGACCTGGGCCGAGGCACCGGCGGAACGCGCAATCTGCGCACCCTTGCCCGGCTTCATCTCGATGCAGTGAATCACCGTACCCACCGGAATGGAGCGCAGCGGCATCGCGTTACCCACGCGAATCGGAGCTTGCGAGCCGCTAGTCACGGCATCACCCTGCTTCAGCCCGCGGGGCGCAATAATGTACCGGCGTTCGCCGTCAGAGTACAGTACTAACGCCAAATGAGCGCTGCGGTTTGGATCATACTCCAGCCGCTCGACCTTGCCGGGCACGCTGTCCTTGTTCCGCTTGAAGTCAACGATGCGGTATCGCTGCTTGTGGCCACCACCGACGTGCCGCGTAGTGATGCGACCGGCGTTGTTGCGGCCACCCGAGCGAGTCTGCTTCTCGAGCAGCGCCGCGTGCGGTGCGCCCTTGTGCAAACCGTCGACGCGGATCTTTACCGCGTGACGGCGCCCGGCGGAGGTCGGATTGGTCTTGATAATCGCCATGACTAGACCTGTTCTCCTTCACCCATGTCGATGCTCTCGCCTTCCGCGAGTGCCACATAGGCCTTTTTCCAGTGGTTGCGCCGCCCGAACATGCGACCAAAGCGCTTGTTCTTGCCCTGCTGGTTCAGCGTGCGCACGTTCTCCACCCGCACCTCGAAGAGCTTTTCGATCGCGGCCTTGATCTCGGCCTTGTCGGCATCGGGCAGCACGCGGAACACGTATTGCCCCACTTCGCCGGCGTTGGTCGACTTCTCCGACACCACCGGACCCTGAATAATCTGCATCAGACGCGAATTCATGCCAGCCACTCCTCAAGCTTGCGGATGGCGCCTTCCGTAATCACGACCGTATCGGCCCCGACCAGGTTGGCGGGATTGACACCGCTCACACCGATCACGTCCACGTGCGGGACGTTGCCCAGCGCACGCTCGGTCATCGCGTCATCCTCGGCCAGCACCACCAGCCCCCTCTCCAGACCCAGTTCACCGAGCTTGGCAATCCCGTCGCGGGTCTTGCCCGAATCGACGGAGAATCCTGAAACCACCTTAAGGCGATCCTGCCGCAGCAGTTCGGAGAGAATGGACGCCATCGCGCCGCGGTACATCTTCTTGTTCAGCTTCTGCGAGAAGTCCTGGGTACGCGCGGCAAACACCTTGCCGCCGCCGGTCCACAGCGGGCTGCGGATCGTACCAGCGCGAGCGCGCCCGGTCCCTTTCTGGCGGAACGGCTTGATGCCGCCACCGCTGACCTGGGCCCGGGTCTTCTGGGCACGGGTGCCGCTGCGGGCACCGGCCAGATGAGCGACTACGCTCTGATGCACCAGAGGTTCATTGAAATCCCGCTCGAAGCAGGTGGTGGACAGCTCCACGCTGGCCCCGGTATCGGCAGTCGTAACTTGCATTGTTTTAACCCTTCGCCTTCACGGCCGGACGAATCATCACGTCGGAACTCGGCGCGCCCGGCACGGCACCCTGAACCAGGACCAGGCTGCGATCAGCGTCGACACGCACCACCTTGAGGTTCTGGATGGTCTTGCGCTCGGCGCCCATGTGGCCGGCCATCTTCTTGCCCTTGAACACACGGCCCGGGCTCTGATTCTGACCGATGGAACCCGGAGCGCGATGCGCCAACGAGTTGCCATGGGTCGCATCCTGGGTGCGGAAGTTGTGACGCTTCACGGCACCCTGGAAGCCCTTGCCCTTGCTCTGGGCGGTCACATCCACGATCTGACCTTCTTCGAAGCGGTCGACGGTGATTGCATCACCGGCAGCCAGGCCTTCGAGGTCGGCCTCGTCCACGCGGAACTCCCACAGGCCGCGACCAGGTTCCACCGACGCCGCGGCGTAGTGCCCGGCCTCCGGCTTGCTTACCCGGGACGGCTTGCGCGAGCCCGCCGTCACCTGGACCGCGTTGTAGCCGTCGCCCTCGGTGCGCTTGATCTGGACCACGCGATTGTTGTCCACCTGCAGCACCGTAACCGGCACGGAGACGCCAGCGTCCGTAAAGACGCGCGACATGCCGAGCTTGCGACCGATGAGTCCAAGAGCCATTACAAAACCCCTTCCGTATCAGACGGCGCTAACAAGCGCCCTAAAGCCGTGGCCCGGCGAAAATTCCGCCGGGCCACGGAAAGCCCAATAGTATGGCAGAAAATTTAACGTTAGTTAAGCCTGATCTGAACATTTACGCCTGCAGCCAGATCCAGCTTCATCAGGGCATCCACGGTCTTGTCAGTCGGATCGAGGATATCCATCAGTCGCTTGTGCGTGCGTAGCTCGTACTGGTCCCGCGCGTCCTTGTTGACGTGCGGCGAAACCAGGACGGTATACGCCTCGCTTTTGGTCGGCAGAGGGATCGGGCCCTTGACTCGGGCGCCGGTCCGCTTCGCAGTCTCGACGATCTCGGCCGCGGAACGGTCGATCAGTCGATGATCAAAGGCCTTCAGACGAATTCGAATGCGCTGGTTAGCCATCTGGTTCACTCAATAATCTTGGCGACGACGCCGGCGCCCACAGTGCGGCCGCCTTCGCGGATCGCAAAGCGCAGACCGTCTTCCATCGCGATCGGATTGATCAGGGACACCGTCATCTTCACGTTGTCACCCGGCATCACCATCTCGGTGCCTTCCGGAAGCTCCACCGAACCCGTCACGTCCGTCGTGCGGAAGTAGAACTGCGGACGGTACCCGTTGAAGAACGGCGTGTGACGACCACCCTCTTCCTTGCCCAGGATGTACACCTCGGCCTCGAAGTGGGTGTGCGGGGTAATGGAACCCGGCTTGCACAGCACCTGACCACGCTGAACGTCGTCACGCTTGGTGCCGCGCAGCAGGATGCCCACGTTGTCGCCCGCTTCGCCCTGATCCAGCAGCTTGCGGAACATCTCGACACCGGTGACGGTGGTCTTCTGCGTGTCGCGAATGCCGACGATCTCGATCTCTTCGCCAACCTTCACCACGCCGCGTTCGATTCGACCAGTCACCACGGT
>NZ_KB898879.1 GCF_000377905.1 Thioalkalivibrio sp. ALMg11 | reverse complement strand
GATCCGGACGACCAACCCGATCGAATCGACGTTCGCCACCGTGCGCCTGCGCACTGCCAAGACCCGCGGTTGCGTGACCCGCAACACCATCCTGAGCCTGACGTTCAAGCTCGGCCAGAGCGCCCAGAAGCGCTGGCGCCGACTCCGGGGTTACGAGTGGCTCGACAAGCTCGAGCGCGGGGTTCAGTTCATCGATGGCGTCGAGCAAACCGAGCCATCCAACACCGACCGGAGCGCCGCCTGACTCTCAGTGCTCATACACCAGAATTGACAATAACTCCTTGCCGGGTCGGCTCATCCCCCTCCAGCAGGTAGATGACGGCGCTGGCATCTAGAAAAACCAGCATCAATCGGACCAGGCTTCGCGTTCCGAGTGCAGTTCCTGATCGAGTTCGCCACGACTCCGGGGCGCGACGACCGGGAGATCCTCTTCCATCAATCGGCTCCACAAGTGGGCCTGGGCCCCCGCTCCCGCGGACAGACGCTGGTAGGACTCCTCGCTCAAGATGACGTACCGGGGACGATTGCGCTGGATGACGTGCACCGGCCCCTTCTCCAATGCCCGATCGACCGCGCTTATACCGCGACGCTTGATCTCCTGTGCCGAAATTACGTTGTGCATGGGCGCTCCCAGTACTGATTTCGGTACTTATTATAGCACCCGGTCAACCCGATCTCGTGGTGGCGACGCAACTCAAGGCATGCAGCGTGGCTGCCTTTGGACAGCCTGGCGAACGATCCGCTCGGGGACAGGATAGGCGCTTGGGCTGGGGCACTTTGGCGGGGGCTTCGCGAGCAAGCTCGCTCCCACAGGGTGTTCCGGGTTGCGCTTGCGCGCTGTCCCTGGTCGACCCCGCAACCGTGCCCGGCCTCGTCACTCCGAGCTCCGCACTTCCCCGAGTTCCGTCATCCCGCAAAACTGTCCCAACCACCGCCACCCCGGAAACCGCCCCAACCACCGCCACCCCGGAAACCGCCCCAACCACCGCCACCCCGGAAACCGCACCATCCCACCGTCATCCCGGAAACCGCGCAGCGATTATCCGGGATCTCGCACGTTCGGGCGCCCCCGCCGCTGGAGATCCCGGCTCTACGCTTCGCTGCGGCCGGGATGACGGGGGTGGTGGGTGAGCTACGGTCGGGATGACGGGCCGGGGTAGCGTACGGCCGGGACGATGTTTAGCGCAGGAGGAACTCCTGTGGCGTGAGAGCAGGCACGGGCGAGGCTGCGAAACCTTTGACGTTGCGCGTGACGATGCAGGAGCAGGCGGCACGTTCAGCGGCAGCTGCCACCACCGCGTCTTCGGAATCCGACCAACCGAGAGAACGCGCCCGTTCGAGTTCGTCGCGCCCCACCGAACACACGTGAAGATTCTTGAGAAGCCACCCTAGTGCCTGTTCGGCGGCGGCGCGGCCGACATACCTCCCCACTAGGTAATAGATGGTGCTGGCCGCATGAGCACTCAGGGCTCCTGGCCCTTCACCGTGAATCACCTGCTCCAGTACCGCTGCCGATACTCGGTAGTGCGGCTCCCGCTTTTGCAGCACGTCCAGCAGGACATTGAGGTCGAGCATGATCACGAGCGGTGCTTTTCCAGCAGATGGTCGCGGTACGCCTGTTCCGCGTCCAGGTCAGGAGGGAGAAGCCCGGTAATCGCGTCCAACTCTGCACTGGGTGCATGGCGCTCGAGCGCCCGAAGACGGCGCAGGTGACGGTCGATCACTTCGGTCATGGTGATCCCATGCGCTTTGGCATAGGCCTTCGCGAACTCGACGTCCTGCTTAGGCAAGCGGACGGTGACCTTGGTCGTTTCGTGTTCCATGCGACCTGCCTCCCAGGACTGTATGGCAGAGATCGAAGCATTGTACGGCACGATCACCTCCGGACCAAAAACACACGGCGGCACGCGCGATCATGCGCCCCCTCGTCATCCCGGAAACCGCACCACCCCACCGTCATGCTGGAAGGCGCCCCACCCCACCGTCATCCCGGAAACCGCGCAGCGGTTATCCGGGATCTCGCACGTTCGGGCGACCCCACCGTGGGAGATCCCGGCTCTACGCTTCGCTTCGGCCGGGATGACGGGCATGGTGGGTGCACTTCGACCGGAAGGCCGTATCGAAGGGTCGGCGCAGCTAGCCTTTAACTGTAGGAGCCGAGCCCTCTCGGCGATTGGGGCGTCGGTTAGGCCCCATCGGCCAGAGGCTGTCCTCCTACATCCGAGATGGTTCCGGGAACCGTGGAGCCGAGCCCCTCGGCGACGGGGGCATTGGATAGGCCCTATCGCCCAGGGGGCTGGGCTCCTACATCCGCTATGGCCCCGGGACTCGTAGGAGCCGAGCCCCTCGGCGATTGGGGCATTGGATAGGCCCATCGCCCAGGGGGCCGGGCTCCTACATCCGCTATGGCCCCGGGACTCGTAGGAGCCGAGCCCCTTGGCGATTGGGGCGTTGGATAGGCCCTATCGCCCAGGGGGCTGGGCTCCTACATACGCTATGGCCCCGGGACCTGTAGGAGCCGAGCCTCTCGGCGATTGGGGCGTTGGATAGGCCCATCGCCCAGGGGGCTGGGCTCCTACAGGGACGGGGTGGTTTTGGTCAGTCGTTGTTGAAGAGGTCGCGGGTGTAGATCTTGTCGGACTGGTCGCGGATGTCTTCGTGGATGCGGTTGGCGACGATCACGTCGCTGATCCGCTTGAACTCGTCCAGGTCGCGGATGACGCGGGAGCGGTAGAACTCGTCCTCCGGGAGTTCCGGCTCGTAGACGACGACTTCGATGCCCTTGGCCTTGATGCGTTTCATCACGCCCTGGATGGCGGAGGCTCGGAAGTTGTCGGAGCCGCTTTTCATGACCAGGCGATAGATGCCGACCACCTTGGGGTTGCGCCGGATGATGGCGTCGGCCACGAACTCCTTGCGGGTGCGGTTGGCATCCACGATGGCGTTGATCAGGTTGTTGGGCACTTCGTGGTAGTTGGCCAGCAGCTGCTTGGTGTCTTTCGGCAGGCAGTAGCCGCCGTAGCCGAAGGACGGGTTGTTGTAGTGGCTGCCAATGCGCGGGTCCAGGCAGACGCCGTCGATGATCTGCCGGGTATCCAGGCCGTGGGTCTCGGAGTAGGTGTCCAGCTCGTTGAAGTACGCCACGCGCATGGCCAGGTAGGTGTTGGCGAACAGCTTGATCGCCTCGGCCTCGGTGGGGCTGGTGAACAGGATCGGGACGTCCTCGGCGGCCGCGCCTTCGGCCAGCAGGCCGGCGAAGGTCTCCGCGCGTTCGGACTGCTCGCCCACGATAATGCGCGACGGGTACAGGTTGTCGTGCAGCGCCCGGCCCTCGCGCAGGAACTCCGGCGAGAACAGGATGTTGTCGGTCTCCAGCTGCGCCTTGATCTCGCGCGTGTAGCCGACCGGCACGGTGGACTTGATAACCATCACCGCGTGCGGGTTGATCGCCAGCACGTCGCGGATGACCGACTCCACCGTGGAGGTGTTGAAGTAGTTGGTCTGCGGGTCGTAGTCCGTGGGCGTGGCGATGATCACGAAGTCCGCGTCCGCGTAGGCCTCCTGCTTGTCCAGCGTGGCCTTGAGGTTCAGCGCGCGGTTCTCCAGGAAGTCCTGGATCTCGACATCGATGATCGGGGAGTGCTTGCGGTTGATCTGGTCGACCTTCTCCGGCAACACGTCGAGCGCGACGACCTCGTGGTTCTGCGCAAGCAGGACGGCGTTGGAGAGCCCGACGTAGCCGGTTCCGGCGACTGCAATTTTCATCCCTGGGTCCTTCGTGTTTTCTGCGTTGTCGATCGCCGGCCCGAGTGACGGTCATGGCCGGCCTTTGAAAGCGGCTGTGGTGCCATCGGGCCCACTCTTACAAGACCGAAGGATACCCAACCATCAGCCTTTCAGTGAGGGCCGCGAGCACGGCGAGCTAACGGCCTCGCTACACAGCTGCGCGCGTCTGAGGCGGATGGTCAACCGGGGCGTATTCGGGCACCACCTCGCGGATGGTGTGGCAGGCACTTTCGGCATCCATCTCGCGGTCGGCCCGGTCCAGTTGCTGCAGGGCGGTGTGCAGGTCCTGCGCCGATACGCAGTCCTCGCGTGCGCGCATGATCCGGGCATGCCCCGTGGTCTGGACGTTATCGCCGATCAGCAGCTCCTCGTAGAGCTTCTCGCCCGGACGCAGGCCGGTGAACACGATCTCCACGCCGTCGTCGGGCACGCCGTCTTCCTTCACCTGGCGCCCGTGCAGGTGGATCATGCGCCGCGCCAGATCCACGATGCGTACTGGCTCGCCCATGTCGAGGACGTAGACCTCGCCTCCCTCGGCCATGGCGCCGGCCTGGATCACCAGTTCGGCCGCCTCGGGGATGGACATGAAGTAACGCGTAATCTCCGGGTGGGTCACCGTCACCGGGCCTCCATCGCGGATCTGCTGGTGGAACAGCGGCACCACGGAGCCGGACGATCCCAGCACGTTGCCAAAGCGCACCATGCTGAAGATCGTACCGCGCTGCTCGCGGGCGCGGTCCTGCAGGACCATCTCGGCCAGGCGCTTGGTGGCGCCCATCACGTTGGTGGGGCGCACCGCCTTGTCGGTGGAGATCAGGATAAAGCGGTCCACGCCCGCGTTCAGCGCCGCCTCCGCCAGGACGGCGGTCCCAAAGACGTTGTTGCGCACGCCCTCGATCAGGTTGGCCTCGACGATCGGCACATGCTTGTAGGCCGCTGCGTGGTAGAGCGTCTGCACGCCATGCGCCCCCAGCACAGAGGCCACACGGCGGGCGTTGGCCACCGAGCCCAGCACGGCGTGGATGGCCGGGCATTGCTCCAGTTGCGCCGAGTACTCCTGCAGCTCGCGCTCGATGCTGTAGAGCGCGAACTCGTTGCGCTCGAACAGGATCAGCGCGGCCGGCTCCAGGCGGATGATGCGCCGGCACAGCTCGGAGCCAATGGAGCCGCCCGCGCCGGTCACCATCACCACCCGCCCACGCACGCTGCAGGTCAGCAGCTCGGGGTCCGGGGGCACCGGGTCGCGCCCGAGCAGATCGGCGATGTCCACATCTTCCAACTGTTCGAGGCTCGCATGCCCGGAGACCACCGCCTCCATCGACGGGACCGTCTGCACGTACACCGGGAGCGGTTCCAGCTGTTCCAGGATGCGTCGGCGTTCCTGGCGCGTCGCGGACGGAATGGCCAGCAGCATCCGTCTGACCCGGAAACGCGACACAAGGCGCTCCAGGCGCTCCGGTCTGTGGACGGGGATCCCGTCGATCGAACTACCCTGCAGACTGCGGTCCTCGTCCACGAACGCGACCACCCGAAAGCGGCCCCCGGCCTTGAGCCCCGACAGGAGCTGCACGCCGGCCTCGCCCGCCCCGAACACCACCACCGGCTCCGCACCCGCCGCCGCCTCGATGATGGAGCGATACCACGTGCGCACCAGGAACCGGCTGCCGCCAACATAGATAAAGGCAACGATCGCGAAATTGATCGGCACCGAACGCGGGAAGCCTTCGACCTGCGCCAGGTTTGCCGCAGCCCACAGCGCTAGTGCCAGAATCACCACTCCGGAACCCACGGCCCAGATGGTGCGCGCCCCCATGAACCGCACCACGGCCCGATAAAGCCCCAGCCTCACGAACAGCGGGATACCAATCAGCACCACCAGCGGGAACAGCCACCAGGTCTCGAACATGATCGGCGGGAACGGCTCGGCCAGACGGATCGCAAAGCCGGACCACAACGCCAACGGCAGCATGACGATATCCGCCAGCACCATCAGCCAGCGCTTCTTCGAGCGCGGCAGCTTGAACAGGCTTTCCAGGCCCCTTCTCAGCATGATCTGCAACACCGTTCCGGCATGTCTCGCCCAACTCTCCCGTCCACAAAAACCGCCTGAATTACACTACAGCAAGTGTATGTGCCGGACGCTGCCGCTCTCCATCGCGGCGAGCGGAGCATAAGCAAACCGTCATAAAAATGCACTCATCGCCGAAGGGGTTGTCATCATTCCATGCTGGCAAGGGCGTTCGCCTGCGAGCAGGCTCCTACAGGGGCGGTGTTCGTGCACAGGGGTGGCCCGTAGGAGCCGCCTTGGCGGCGAAGCCCCTGCCAGGGCTGATTCAACCACTCATTCCAGCCAGATGGCATCCCACAGCGGATAATCACCCAGGTTGTGAACCAGTCCCGCTCTTAGCGGGTTGGCGACCACATAGAGGGCGACTGCCGGGAGATCCTCTTCCCGGCGCAATGCGCGATCGTGGAAGCCCTTCTGCCAGATGTGGCATCGCGTGCCCTCGAGGCGTCCAATGCGGCGGGTGGTGTTTGCCTTGACCTTTTGTACCGCCACCGGGAGTTCGCCGTGGTCCAGTTGCAACAGCCAGTGCAGGTGGTCCGGCATGACCACGAAGCATAAAGTCGTGACGAGATCTTCAACCTCTCGCAAAGACTGTACACAGCAACGGGCCCGGGCAAAATCTGCGAACCATCGCCGCCGGCGCGCACACACCGTTGTGACGAGGTAGATGCGCCCCGGCTCGCTGAACCGGCCGCTTCGCAGGCGATGCCCTTGTGCCTTCCGTGGCATGGGACCTCCTTCGCTATTCCGTTTCGTGTTCGAGGATATCAGGCGCTGGTGGCAACGTTGAGGCTGGCAGGGGCTTCGCCGCCAAGGCGGCTCCTACAGGGGCAGCCCCGTGCACGAACACCCCCGGTAGGAGCCTGCTTGCAGGCGAACGCCCCTGCCCGGGGCCGGCTCTGGCGGGGGCTTCGCCGCCGAGGCGGCTCCTACCGGGGCGCCGTTCATCAGGTTAGGAGCTGGGCGAGGTCGTCGGGGCCGAGGATGGGGATGTCGAGGGATTCGGCCTTGGTGACCTTGGAGCCGGGATCGGCGCCGGCGATGACGGCGGTGGTCTTTTTGGACACGGAGCCGGTGATCTTGGCGCCGCGGGCCTCGAGGGCGGCCTTGGCCTCGTCGCGGGTCATGGTGTCGAAGCTGCCGGTGAGGACGTAGGTGCAGCCACTGAGCGGGGGCGCGTCGCCGGTCTCCGGCGCCGGGCGCCGGGGCGGATCCGGCCAGTGCACGCCGGCCTCGCGCAGGGCGCGGATGACCTGGAGGTTATGCGGCTCGGCAAAGAAGTTGGCGATGTGCTCGGCGACGATAGGCCCGACGTCGGGGATTTCCTGCAGGGCCTCGGCGTCGGCCTGCATCAGCGCGTCGAGGTCGCCGTAGTATTCGGCCAGGTTGCGGGCGGTGACCTCCCCCACCTCGCGGATGCCCAGGGCGAAGATGAAGCGCGCCAGTGTGGTCTCGCGCGCCTGCTCCAGGGCGTTGACCAGGTTCTCGGCAAGCTTGGGCCCGACCCGTTCCAGCGCCTCCAGGCGCTCGGCATCCAGGGCGAACAGATCCGCCGGGCTTTGCACGACGCCGCCGTCGGCCAGCTGCTCGATGATCTTCTCGCCGAAGCCCTCGATGTCCATCGCGCGGCGCGAGACGAAGTGCTTGAGGGCCTCGCGCCGCTGCGCCGGGCACACCAGCCCGCCAGTGCAGCGGGCCACGACCTCGCCTTCGGTGCGCTCGATGTGCGAGTCGCACTCCGGGCAGGCCGCGGGCATCTCGATGGCGCGGGTATCGGTGGGACGCTCGCCGCCGACGCGGCCGACCACCTCGGGGATCACATCGCCCGCGCGGCGCACGATCACGCGGTCGCCGATGCGTACGTCCTTGCGCGCAATCTCGTCCATGTTGTGCAGCGTGGCGTTGCTGACCATCACCCCGCCGACCAGCACCGGCTCCAGGCGCGCCACCGGGGTGAGCGCGCCGGTGCGGCCGACGCGAAACTCGACATTGCGCAGGGTGGTGGTGCGCTCCTCCGCCGGGAACTTGTGGGCGATGGCCCAGCGCGGCGCGCGCGAGATGAAGCCCAGCTGCTGCTGATCCGCCAGGGCATCCACCTTGTAGACAATGCCGTCGATCTCGTAGTCCAGCCCCGAACGGCGGGCGGCCAGGCGCTCGTAGTAGTCGAGGCAGGCCTCGACCCCCTCCAACACCTCGCGCTCCGGGCAGGCCGGGAAGCCCAGGCCCTGCAGCCAGTCCAGCGTGCCGGACTGGGTATCCGGCAGGGTCCCGCCCTCGACGAAGCCCACCGAGTAGGCGAAGAAGCTGAGCGGGCGGCGCGCGGTCACCTTCGAGTCCAGCTGGCGCAGGCTGCCGGCGGCGGCATTGCGCGGGTTCATGAAACCGCGCAGGCCTTCAGCCTCCAGCCCGGCGTTCAGGCGCTCGAAATCGGCGCGGCGCATGAAGACCTCGCCGCGCACCTCCAGCACCCGCGGGGCGTCGTCGGTGAAGCGGTCGCCCAGGTGCAGCGGGATCGGGCGCACGGTGCGCACGTTCGCGGTCACGTCCTCGCCGGTCTCGCCGTCCCCGCGGGTGGCGGCCTGCACCAGGCGCCCGTCCTCGTAGATCAGGCTGATGGCCAGGCCGTCCAGCTTGGGCTCGGCCATGTAGCCGACGGCCGCCTCGACGCGCGTCGCGTCGCCGCTCTGCTTGGCCAGGCGCTCGCGCACGCGGCGGTCGAAGTCGCGGATCGCGTCCGCCTCGAAGCCGTTGGCCAGCGACAGCATCGGCAGGCGATGCCGAACCGTGGCAAAGCCCTCGGCAGGGGTGGCACCCACGCGCTGGGTCGGCGAATCCGGGGTCACGAACTCCGGATGGTCCGCTTCCAGTTGCTCCAGCTCGCGCATCAGGGCGTCGAACTCGGCGTCCGATACCTCGGGGTCGTCGAGCACGTAGTAGCGATAGTTGTGATGCTCGACCTGGCGACGCAGCGCGTCGATGCGCGCCTTCGGAGAATCCGTCGAGCCAGCCTGCGAGGCAGGCGACCCCGAACGGCTCACCGCCTACTCTGCCGGCGCAGCACGTCGGGGCGGTGACGGCGCAGCCAGTCGCTCAGGTCCTCGCGCATGTAGGCGAGCGTCTGGTTGGTCGCGGTGGACTGCTGGGCATCCAGGATGCTGCCACCGAGATCGCGTGCCAGTACGTGGGCATGCTCCAGCAGCGCCTCGAAGGCGCGTTGCGGCTCGGCGCTGCGATGCACCTGGGTAAACAGCGTAACCCCGGGCGTCATCATGTCCGCCAGGTCTTCCTCGCGCAGGGTGCCGGGCGGGACCATGTTGGCGGCGGAGAACAGCGGTACGCGCGCATCCGTCTGCGGCTCGTGGAAATGGTAGATGTCCATCTCGCCCGGCGTCATGCCGGCGCGCTGCATCGCCGCACCCAGGGCGACGCCGGTGAACGGCTTGTTGCGCGGCGCGACCACATGCAGCACCAGGATCTTCTCCTCCGCCGGGTGGCGGTCGGCCCTCGGATTACGCCCCACCACGCGCGGCTCGGACACGTATTCGCCCAGCGTCTCCATGTCCGGCGCCGGTTGCTCGATCAGATCCGGGTTCATCTCGTGGTCCGGATCCAGATGCTCGCCCAGGGTGTCGTCGGCGCGCGACGGCTTGAGCTTGCCCGGACGCAGGCGATCCATGCCGAAGCGCAGGCGTGCACCCAGCCCCCCGAGTGCCTCGCGCGCCCGCTCGACCGGGGCGGTGGGCGAGGCCTTGCGCCGGGCACGGGCCGGGCGGTCCTCGGGCGCCGGCTCGAACGCCCCATGCGGCGGGGGCGGTGTGGGCTCGTCGTCGCTGTCGAGGACGCCGTAGATATCCTGGGCGCGCTCGCCTCGCCGCCCGTAGTCGGATTCCAGATCCGGCTCGTCGTCGTTGGCAGTCACACCGAGGTGCGGCTCGTGGCGCTCCTCGCGCGCCGCGCCGGGGATGCGCGGCTCGTCGAACGCGGGTTCGCGCGCGCCGCCGGTGCGGACGCTGCGGCCGGTGTCCAGCGGATCGCCCCAGCCGGCCTCCGGTTCAGCAGAGTCACCGGGCTCGGCCGACTCGTACCAACGCTTGTGGCCCGGCTCGTCACTGGCGCGAATATGCACGGCCTCGTCGCCCCAGTCCGCGGCATCGTCGTCCATATCGCGCTGCTGCGCCCGCGCGCGCAGACGATGGGCGGCCCAGATCCCCGCGATCAGGACAATCCCCAAAATGACCAGGCTGATACGCATCCAATCCACAAAAAAACCTCGTTGATTCCGGTACCGACGGTCAGGCCTCGGCGAGTTCCACAGCCGCGTCGATATCCACGCTAACCAGGCGCGACACGCCCGGCTCGTGCATGGTAACGCCGATCAGCTGTTCCGCCATGGCCATCGTTGCCTTGTTGTGAGTAATGAAGATGAACTGGATCTGCTCCGACATCTCGCGCAGCAGGTCACAGAAGCGGCCGACGTTGGCCTCGTCCAGCGGTGCGTCCACCTCGTCCAGCATGCAGAACGGCGCCGGATTCAGCTCGAAGATCGCGAACACCAGGGCCGAGGCTGTGAGCGCCTTCTCGCCGCCGGACATCAGGTGGATGGTCGACAGGCGCTTGCCTGGCGGGCGCGCCATGATGGTGACGCCGGTATCCAGAAGGTCGTCGCCGGTCATCTCCAGGCGCGCCTCGCCGCCGCCGAACAGGCGCTGGAACTTGTGCCCGAGCCCGGCATTCACCTGGTCGAAGGTCTGCTTGAACAGCGCGCGGGTCTCGCGATCGATGCGGTGCATCGCCTGCTCCAGGGTCTCCAGCGCCTCGATCAGGTCGGCGTGCTGCTCCTCCAGATAGCGCGAGCGCTCCTCCAGACTGCGCGCCTCGTCAATTGCCGCCAGGTTGATCGGTCCGAGCTTCTCGATCTTGCGATCCAGCTCGCCGATCGCCTGTTCCCAGGCCGGGACGCTCGCATCCTCCGGTAATTCGGGCGCCAGTGCCTCGACGGCGAAGCCGGCTTCCTGGAACTGGGTCTTGAGCTGTTCGATCTGCACCGAGCGTTCGCGCAGGTCCAGGCGCAGTTCCTCGCAGGTGGAACGCTGCGCCTCCACGCGGTTGCCCAATTCGGTGCTGGTGCTCGCCAGCTCGCGCAGCCGGGCGTCGCAGGCCTCCAGGTCCGCCCGCGCCTGGGTCAGGCGTGCCTCGGCCGCCTGGCGCTGCTCCGCCGCGGTCTGCAGGTCCGCGCGCCATTGCTCCAGCGGGCCCTGGCGGTCGCTGAGCCCCTGCGCCAGACGCTCGCGGCGCTGCGCGTCGTCCTCGCGCTGACGCTCCAGGCGCCCACGTTCGTTCTGTTCGCGCTCCAGGCGGTGGCGCGCCTCCTGCTCGGCCATGCGCGCCTGGTTGGCCGCGTCGCGCGCCGCGCGCACCGCGTCGCGGGCGCCCGTCTGGGCCGTGCGCGCGGCCTCGACCCGCGCCTCCAGATCGGCGCGGTCGGCCTCCAGGGTCTCGATGCGGGTCAGGGCCTCGTTGCGCTCGGCCTCCGCGGCAACAAACTGCTCGCGGGCACGGGCGGCCTCCTCGTCCAGCTCGCCCGCCTCGCGGTCGATGCGTTCCTGCTGCTGTTCCAGCTGGCGCGCCTGGTCGCGCAGACGCTGCACGCGGCGCTCGCGGTCGTCGATCTGCGCCTTTTGTTCGCGGATCTGTCCATCCAGTGCCTCGCGCCGGGCGCGAGTGGCCGCGATGGTCTCGTTGCGTTCTTCCAGCGCGGCCTGCAGGCGATTCACCTTGGTGTTCAGTTCTTCCTGGCGTTCCTGCAGCTCGCGCGCCAGGCGTACCCGGGCCACCGCGCCGCTGGCGCCACCCTCCAGCGTGCGATGGGCGACCCAGCCCGAACCCAGCCAGGTGCCATCCGGGGTGATCACGCTCTCGCCCGGCCCCAGCGTAGCCAAGCCCGCCCGCGCCGCGTCGGCGTCCTCCGCGCAATGCACCGAGGCGAGCCAGGCGGTGACGACCGGGGAGCCCTGCACGTGCCCGGCCAGGCTCCCCGCCGGCACCTCCGACGTGTGCGACAGGCCCATGCCGACCAGGCGCAGCATCGCGTCGGGGAGATCCTGCGCCGTCTCCGGCTGATCGGTGACGGCGGCCTCCAGCCAGGTGCCCAGCACCATCTCCACCGCGGTATCCCAGCCCTCGGCCACCTCCAACTGCTGCACCAGCGGGCGCGACAGGTCCAGCCCGTGCTCGCGTGCCCAGGCCTCGCGGCGGGCGCGGGTCTCCTGCGGGTCGTCCTCGCCGGCGAAGTGCTCCAGCCCGGCCAGGCGCCCGGCGACCTCGCGCGCCTCGCGTTCGGTGGCGTGCAGGGTGTCCTGCTCCTCGCGCTGAGCCTGTTCCCATTCCGCGAGCGCGGCCTGCTGCTGGTCGCGTTCGCCCTGCAGGCTCTGCAGCCGCTCGCGCAGGCTGGTCAGTTCCGCGTCCAGGCGATCCGCCTCGGTGCCCGGGTGGGTCTGCGGCAGCGCCGCGCGTTCGGCCTCCACGCGTTCCTGGCGCTGGGCGACGCGCTTCAGGAGGTGCTCGGCGTTGTCCATGCGCGAGCGCGCGAGCTGGGCGTTCTGGCGCGGCTCGGAGAGCGAGCGCTCCCACTCGGTCAGCGCCTCGCGTGCGCTCTGGTATTCGGTTTCGGCGCCTTCGGCGGCGGCCTCCAGGCGTTCGCGCTCGGCCTCGGCGGTCGCGGCGGCCGCGCGGCGTTGTTCGCTCTCCTGCTCGGCCTGGGCGATGCGCGCCTCCACCGCCTGGTGCTCGCTGCCGGCCGCCTCGATGCGTTGTTCCAGCTGACGCAGTTCGGCCTGTTCGCGCGCCAGTTCTTCCTCCGCGTGGCGGATGGACTGCTCCAGACGCGAGACCTCGGCGGCGCGGTCGTAGTAGGTGCTTTGCGCCTGGGTGGTGGCGGCCTCCAGTTCGACGCGCTCCTGGCGCGCCTGCTCGGTGCCGGTCTGCGCCTTCTGTGCCTCGGCCTGGCTCGCAGCCAGCGCGGTCTCGGCGTCGTTCAGGCGGGCGCGGCTGGCGTCTGTCTCCTGCTCCTGGGCCTGCAGCCGCAGCAGGATGGCCTCGGCGCGCTTGCGCCGGCGCTCGGCGGCCAGCGCCTGGTAGCGCTCGGCAGTGGCCGCCTGGCGGTTCAGGCGCTCGGCCTGCTTGGACACCTCGTCGCGGACGTCGTCCAGGCGTTCCAGATTCTCGCGGGTATGACGCACGCGGTTCTCGGTCTCGCGGCGGCGCTCCTTGTACTTGGAGATGCCGGCCGCCTCCTCCAGGTAGACGCGCAGCTCTTCGGGGCGCGCCTCGATCAGACGCGCAATCATGCCCTGCTCGATGATGGCGTAGCTGCGCGGACCCAAACCGGTGCCGAGGAACAGGTCGACCACGTCGCGCTTGCGTGCGCGCTGACCGTTGAGGAAGTACTTGGACTGCCCGTCACGGGTCAGGGCGCGCTTGACGGCGATCTCGCCGTAGCCGCTGTACTCGCCGCCCAGGCGGCCGTCGGAGTTGTCGAACACCAGCTCGATGGAGGCCTGCCCCACCGGCTTGCGGCTGGAGGAGCCGTTGAAGATGACGTCCTCGCTGGAGTCCCCGCGCAGGTGCTTGGCCGAGGACTCGCCCATGACCCAGCGCACGGCATCAATGGTATTGGACTTGCCACAGCCGTTCGGCCCGACCACGCCCACCCGGTTGCCGGGGAGGACGAGTGTGGTCGGGTCCACGAACGACTTGAAGCCGGCCAGCTTGATTCGGGCGAGTCGCACGTTCGGCGCTATCCGCGGTCAGGAAACTCGGGGTTAGAATGGTACACGCTTAACCCTTTACCGTGACCCACTGCCAGTTCGACAAACGAACCGCTTCACGAAACCATACAAAACCCTGCGGCGCGCCTGCACGCCAAGCCTTCCTTGCCTCCCGCTTTGGCGGGGGCTTCGCGGGCAGGCCCGCTCCCACAGGAACGACCAAGGACGCGACAAACCCATGCCCAGCCAGCCGAGCAAGACCCTGGAAACCTTCGACAACCCGGCGCCGGAGAACGATTTCGCGATCTATATCCGCATCCCGGAATTCACCTGCCTGTGCCCCGCCACCGGGCAACCGGACTTCGCCGAGATTCATATCCAGTATGTGGCCGACGGCAAGTGCGTGGAGCTCAAGTCGCTGAAGAACTACATGTGGTCCTACCGCGATGAGGGCGCATTCCATGAGGCGGTCACCAACCGCATCCTGGCGGATCTGGTGGCGGCGACCGACCCGCGTTACATGCGCCTGACCTCGTACTTCAACGTACGCGGCGGCGTCTACACCACCGTGGTTGCCGAGCATCGCAAGCCCGGCTGGACGCCGCCGGAGCCGGTGCAACTGCCGGCGCCGACCCGCAGCCCGCTGGACATGAACGGCTGACCGAGCCCGCAATGCACGCCATCGGGATTGACCTGGGCACCTCCGGGATCCGGCTCGCATTGCTGGCCCCGGACGGTGCACGCATTCACACCGCACACCGGGCGCTGCCAGCGTCGGTGGGGGGTGATGAGCAGCGGGCGGAACAGAACCCGGCGCTATGGTGGGCCATCGTGCGCGAGCTGCTGCGCGAGGCGGCCACGCATCTGAACGGCGAGCCCGCCGCCATCGCGGTGGACGGCACTTCCGCCACCCTGCTGCGGCTGGATGCCGACGGCCGCCCGACCCATCCGGCCCTGATGTACAACGATGCCCGGGCCACCGACATGCTGCCGGTGCTGGCCGGCGTCGCGCCGGCGGACTCCGCCGTGCACAGCCCCAGCTCGTCGGCAGCCAAGCTGTTGTGGCTGCGTCGCCACGAGGGGCTCTCCGGCGTGCGTCGCGTCCTGCACCAGGCCGACTGGATTGCCGGGCGCCTGCGCGGGCGCTTCGACCGCATGGACGAGAACAACGCCCTCAAGCTCGGCTACGACGCGCTGTGGGGCGGCTGGCCAAACTGGCTTCAGGAGACGCTGGGCGCCGACGCCGAGCTGCTGCCGGAGGTGGTCCCGGCCGGGACCGTGCTAGGCCCGCTGGACCCGGAAATGGCGGCATCGCTGCATCTGAACCCGGCCTGCCGGGTGGTCGCCGGCACCACCGACAGCATCGCCGGGTTCCTCGCCTCCGGTGTGGACGACGACACCACCGGCGTGACCAGCCTGGGCTCGACCCTGGTGATCAAGCAGCTGGCGCCGGAACCGATCTACGCCCCGGAGCTCGGTATCTACAGCCACCGGCTGCTGGGGCGCTGGCTGGTGGGCGGGGCCTCCAACAGCGGTGGCGCGGTGCTGCGCCAGCACTTCGACGATGCGGCACTGGAGCGGCTAAGCGCCACGATCGACCCCGAGACCGACAGCGGGCTCGACTATCTCCCCCTGCCCCGCCCCGGCGAACGCTTCCCGGTCAACGACCCCGAACTGAAGCCCCGTCTCACGCCCCGGCCCGAGGACGATGCGTGTTTCCTCCAGGGGCTGTTCGAGGGGGTTGCGCGGGTGGAACGCGACGGCTACCAACGCCTGACCGAGCTGGGCGCCCCGCACGTCGAACGCGTGGCGTCCCTGGGTGGCGGCGCCCGGAACCCCGTCTGGACACGCATCCGCAGCCGGATCCTGGGACTGCCCGTGACCGCAGCCGACGACGACGATGCCGCCAGTGGCGCCGCCCGACTGGCGCGCATCGGCCTGGGGCTGGAGCCCGGCCCGACAGGCTGAGCGGCACGACCGAACGGCCCCCGCCATCTCCGCCATAGACTGGGATCTCGCGGGCAGGTCCGCTCCCACCAAAGACACAAAAAAGGCCCGCCGGCCCGGTGGATGACCGGGTACGGCGGGCCTGCAAGGCCGAATGACGGCCGGGACTACACCTTGAACTGACCCACGCGCTCTTGCTGCTGGGAGGCGAGCTTGGACAGCTCCTCCGAGGCATTGCGGATCTGCTCCGAGCCCGCCGCGGTCTGGTCCAGCACCTCGGTGATGTTGGCCACGTTGCGGTTGATCTCCTCGGCCACGGTGGACTGTTCCTCGGCGGCGCTGGCGATCTGCGTGTTCATGTCGCTGATGCGGGTGACCGACTGGGTGATCGCGTTCAGCGATTCGCCGGCCAGGTTCACCTGCTCGACACTCTCGTGGGCCTTGGAACGCCCATCTTCCATCGCCTGCACCGCCTCGCGTGTGCCGCTCTGGACTCGCTCGATCATCTGCTGAATCTCGTGGGTCGAGTCCTGGGTCCGGCTGGCCAGGGTGCGCACCTCGTCGGCCACCACGGCAAAGCCGCGGCCCTGTTCGCCGGCGCGGGCCGCCTCGATCGCGGCGTTCAGCGCCAGCAGGTTGGTCTGGTCGGCAATGTCGCCGATCACCTCGAGGACCTTGTTGATCTGCTCGGCATCCTGCGACAGGCGGGTGACCACGTCGGCCGCATTGTCCACCTGCTTGGACAGGCCGTTGATCGCGGCGACCGTCTTCTGCACCACCTGCTGACCGGCCACGGCGTCCTGGTCCGTCGTCTGCGCGGCCGCCGCCGCATCCGCCGCATTGCGGGCGACTTCCTGCACGGTGGCGGTCATCTCGTTCATCGCAGTGGCGACCTGGTCGGTCTCGGCCTTCTGACGGCGCACCTGCTCGTTGGTCTCCTCGCTGGTCGCGGACAGCTCGGTGGACGCGGCGGCGACCTGATCGGACCCGGCCGCAACCTGCTGGATCAATACGCGAATCTTCTCGACAAAGCGGTTGAACACCACCGCCAGATCGCCCAGCTCGTTCCGGCCGGACACCTCCAGCTGGCGCGTCAGGTCGCCCTCGCCGCTGGCGATGTCGTCCAGGCGCGCAACGGTCTGGCGCAGCGGGCGCACGATGCTGCGGGTCAGGAACCAGGCCAGCAGCGCGCCCAGGCCCACGGCAATCACGCCGACCATGACCACGGTGCCGGTAGCATTACGGGTCATCGTCACGTAGGCGCTGCGGTCCACCATCAGCTCCAGCACGCCCACCGCATCACCGGAGAAGTCCAGCACCGGCCGTGCGATCACCGCCATCGGTTCGCCCTGGTAGGTCACGTTGCGCACCAGGCGCTCGCCCTGAAGCACCTCGCGCATCTCGGCCGCGCTGAAGGTCGCGTCCCCTGCGATGGTCCCACCGAAGCGGCTGAACCGGCCATCATCGCGCAGGTACAGTGCAACCGGCGCACCCAGCTCTTCCGTGAACTGCTCGAAAAAGGGATCGCCGAAGGACAGCCCGAACTCCACCGAACCCACGTGCGCTCCGTTGTGAGCGATCGGGACTACCCCGCGGATACCGAGACCGGCGACGCCCTCTTCCAGGCCCGAGATCGGCGCCCGACGGTCGTTGGTGTCGACCACGGTCTGGCGGAAGCCGGACAAGTCATCGCCGTAACGGTCCGGGCGATGCACACGCAGGAAGGAGGTCGCCGGCGGCGTATGGAACTGATACTGGCGCACGCCGTAATCCGCGTTCAGCGATTCGAAGCTTGGGACGGTGAGGTCGGCAAGGCGATCTCGATCACCGTTCGCCATCGCCTCCTGCACGTCCGGGATGCGCGCCACGGCCTCGGCCATCGAGGTGGCCCGTGCGGCCTCCTGATCCAGCCGATCGACCAGCTGCCCGGCGAGATCGTTCAGCTCACGCTGCTCCGCCCGGTCTGCCATCGTGCCCAGGGCATTCATCACCACGACCAGGGTCAGCACCACGGCGAGGACCACCACGCCGATGATGCCGACCATAAGTCGTACGCCAATTCGAATGTTGTTGAACATGTCTACGCGTCCTTCCATGTGCTGGTCATCGCCAGCTCTAGAACAAGAAAAATGGGCCGTACGCCCCCCCTAGCGGCGGCGAAGCCTAGAACTTGAGCATGGGGGGCCTTTCATCCCCACAAGAATGCCGGGGACACGGCGACCACAGAACGAGTCCGCGCGGCGGCTACAACAGCAAAGCCTCGGCGAAGACGTAGACCACCAGGCTGATCAGTACCAGCGCGACCACGGAGAGCAACGCCCCGCCCCGCACCATATCCAGCACCTGCAGTCGATTGCTGGCGAACACGATGGCGTTCGGCGGGGTCGCCACTGGCAGCATGAAGGCCACGGAAGCGGCAAAGGCGACGGGTAGCGCCAGCATCAGCACCGGCACATCCATACGCAGCGCAAACGCGGTGACCAGTGGTAGCAGCGTCGCGGCCGTGGCCGTATTGCTGGTTACGTGGCTCAGCGTCATGGTCAGCAGGGCCACCCCGGCCATGATGAGGATCAGCGGCCAGGTCTGCGCGATCACCAGGGCGTCGGCCGCCAGCTCCGCCAGGCCACTGGACTCGATGGCCGCCCCCAGGCTCAGGCCGCCCCCGACCAGCAGCAGCACGCCCCACGGCAGCTCGCGGGTGTTGTCCCAGGCCAGCAGACGGCGCTGCTCCCCGGAACCCGAGGGGATCAGGAACAACAAACCGGCCCCCAGGATCGCAATGCCGGCATCGGTCAGCGAGATGGGCAACCAGCCCTCCAGCAGCGGCCTTGTCAGCCAGGCCAGCGCGACCAGCACGAACACCGCCGCCACGCGCTTCTCTGCGGACGACCAGCGCCCGACCGTGGCGCGCTGCTCGTCCAGCAGGGCGCGCAAGCCGTTCAGTTCGACCCGGTGCACCGGGAACACCCAGCGCGTCAGCAGCCACCACGCCAGGGCCAGGAGGATCGCCGCCAGCGGAAGCCCCAGAGTCATCCACTCCAGAAAGCCGATCTCCATCCCGTGGCGATCCCCGAGATAGGCGGCGGTCAGCGCGTTCGGCGGCGAGCCGATGATGGTCGCCATGCCCCCGATGTTCGCGGCGAAGGCGATCCCCAGCAGCAGCGCGAGCGCCGGGCGCCGCGACTCCGCATTCATCCCCTGGCCCTGTGGCGGCGCGCCCCGTTCGATCAGGCCCAGCACCGACAACGCAATCGGCAGCATCAGGGCCGCGGTCGCCGTATTACTAACCCACATGGACAGCCCGGCCGTGGCCAGCATGAAGGCCCCCACCAGGATGTGCAGGCGATTCCCGGCGCGGGCCACGATCGCCAGTGCCATGCGCCGGTGCAGATCCCAGCGCTGCACGGCCAACGCGATCGCAAAGCCGCCCATGAACAGGAAGATGATCGGGTTCGCGTAGGGCGCGGTCGCGTCCTCCATCGAGGTAATGTCGAGGACCGGGAGGATCGCGATCGGCAGCAGCGCCGTGACCGGCAGCGGCAACGCCTCGCTGATCCACCAGGTCGCCATGAACAGCGTCAGCCCCAGCACCCACCACGCCGCCGGATCGAACCCTATCGGCGCCGGCACCAGCAGGAACAGCACGAAGATCGCCGGGCCCAGCATCAGGCCGATCCGGGCGCGCCAGTTCACCGTCGAGCCCTTCGCCGACGCCGCTTCGCCTTCCTGCCCCGTCTCGTCGGTATCCGCCATGCGCCTCGTCTTGTGGGAAATCCGCCCGGGTGAAAACCAACCGGCATCATCGGGAATTGCATCGCCCGGGCAACGTGACTATCGTTGTCCTGTTAAGCAGCGCTCCCGCTTCGGCGCGCTGCCGTCTCAGTTTCTCACGACACCGTACAAGGAGTCTTTCATGGCCTACGAACTGCCCGATCTGCCCTACGCCAAGAACGCGCTGGAGCCGCACATCTCCGCCGAGACGCTGGAATACCATCACGACAAGCACCACGCGACCTACGTGACCAAGCTGAACGGCCTGCTGCCGGGTTCCGAATTCGAAAACGCCTCGCTGGAAGACATCATCAAGAAGGCCCCGGCCGGCGGCATCTTCAACAACGGCGCCCAGGTCTGGAACCACACCTTCTACTTCAACTGCATGGCCCCGAACGCCGGCGGCGAACCGTCCGGCAAGCTCGCGGATGCGATCAACAGTGCCTTCGGTTCGTTCGATGCCTTCAAGGAGAAATTCAACGAATCCGCAGTCGGCAACTTCGGTTCCGGCTGGACCTGGCTGGTGCAGAACAGTGATGGCTCGGTGGAGATCGTCAACACCTCCAACGCCGCCAACCCACTGCGCGATGGCAAGACCCCGCTGCTGACCTGCGATGTCTGGGAACACGCCTACTACATCGACTATCGCAACGCGCGTCCGAAGTACCTCGAGAACTTCTGGGCCGTGGTCAACTGGGACTTCGCTGCCCAGCAGATGAAGTAAACCCCAAAGGGTTTATATACTAGGCGCCTTTGGCCGCATGATGCGGCTGCGCCTTTCATCGAGCCGGCGGTCCTCCGCCGGCTCTTTGGTTTCGGAGAACCCAATGAACGACGCCCTGCAGAACACCTACAAGCGCCTCCCCGTCGCCTTCGAACGCGGTGAAGGCGCCTGGCTGTGGGATACCGACGGAAAACGCTATCTGGACGCGCTCTCCGGGATTGCCGTGTGCGGCCTCGGGCATGCCCACCCCAAGGTGGCACAGGCTATCTGCGACCAGGCCAGCACCCTGGTGCATACCTCCAACCTGTACCGCATCCCGCTGCAGGAACAGCTGGCCCGGCGTCTGTGCAAGCTGGCCGGCATGGACCGCGCGTTCTTCTGCAACTCCGGAGCCGAGGCCAACGAGGCGGCGATCAAGCTCGCCCGCCTGCACGGCCGTGCCCGGGGCATCGCCGAGCCGAAGATCGTGGTGATGGAGGGCAGCTTCCACGGCCGCACCCTGGCCACGCTATCCGCCACCGGCAACGCCAAGGTGCGCGCCGGCTTTGAGCCGCTGGTATCGGGTTTCGTGCATGTCCCGCATGGCGATTTCGACGCGGTCGAGGCCCTGGCCGAGGACCCCGACGTGGTCGCCATCCTGGTCGAACCGGTCACCGGCGAAGGCGGCATCCATGTCCCGCCGCCCGGCTACCTGCGGCGCCTGCGCGAGCTGGCCGACCGCAAGGGCTGGCTGCTGATGCTGGACGAGATCCAGGCGGGCATCGGGCGCACCGGATACTGGTTCGCCTTCCAGCACGAGGGCATCACGCCGGACGTGGTCAGCCTGGCCAAGGGTCTCGGCAATGGCATCCCCATCGGCGCCAATCTGGTCGCCGGTGCGGCGCGCGAGCTGTTCAGCCCGGGCATGCACGGCACCACCTTTGGCGGCAACCCGCTGGTGTGCCGGGCGGCACTGGCCGTGCTCGACGTGATGCAGGACGAGGCCCTGTGCGAACAGGCCGCCCGCCAGGGCGAGTTCCTGCGGGGTCGCTTGCGCGACCGCCTGAACGATCACCCGGGCGTGGTGGCCGTGCGCGGCCGCGGCCTGATGATTGGCGTCGAGCTGGACCGCCCGGCGGGCGAGCTGGTGATGGCCGCCCTGGAACGCGGCCTGATCCTGAACGTGACGGCGGACCGCGTGATCCGCCTGCTGCCCCCACTGATCATCGACGATGCCCAGGTGGAACAGATCGCCGCCACCGTAGCCGACCTGGTGGATGCCTTCCTGTCATCCTCTGTACCCAAGGAGGTCTCTGCATGAACCCACGCCACTACCTCTCGTTCCTCGATCTCTCCGGGGATGAAACCCGTGCCCTGCTGCAACGGGCCATCGAGCTCAAGCAGCAGCTGAAGTCAGGCGAGCACAATGACGACCTGCTGCGTGGCAAGACGCTCGGCATGATCTTCGAGAAGTCCTCCACCCGCACCCGGGTATCGTTCGAGGTGGGCATGCAGCAGCTGGGCGGCAACGCCCTGTTCCTGTCCCCGCGCGACACCCAGCTGGGCCGCGGCGAACCGATCGAGGACACCGCCCGCGTCCTCTCGCGCATGGTCGACTGCGTGATGATCCGCACCTACGAGCACGAGAAGATCGAGCTGTTCGCCAAGCACTCCTCGGTGCCGGTGATCAACGGCCTGACCGATCTGGAGCACCCGGCGCAGTTGCTGGCCGACCTGCAGACCTACGTCGAGCACCGCGGCGACATCCGCGGCAAGCGCGTGGCCTGGATCGGCGATGGCAACAACATGTGCCACAGCTACATGTACGCTGCCCGCCAGCTGGACTTCCAGCTGGTCGCCGCCTGTCCGGATGGCTACGACCCGGAGCCCAGCGTGGTCGAAACCACTCAGGAACACTTCGAGCTGACGCGCGACGCCCGCGCCGCGGCCGAGGGCGCGGATCTGGTCGTCACCGACGTCTGGGCGAGCATGGGTCAGGAGCAGGAAAAGAGCGCACGGCGCCGCGCCTTCTCCGGCTTCTTCGTGGATGCCGACCTGATGCAGCTCGCCAATGACGACGCCCTGTTCATGCACTGCCTCCCGGCGCACCGCGAGGAAGAGGTCTCCACGGACGTCCTGGAAGGCCCGCAAAGCGTCGTCTGGGACGAGGCCGAAAACCGCCTGCACGCCCAGAAGGCCCTGCTCGAATTCCTGATCACCCTTAACGCCAACTAGCGTTCTTCGCGCACCCCTTTTAGCCGCCACGAAGCACACGAAGCACACGAAGAAGGGCAAGGGCGGTTTACCACGGAGGGCACAGCGGACACGGAGAAGGTCCAGGGATGAAAGACAAACCATCTCGGGATATCGCTTCAGGTCGTTTGTCGTGTCCTCACACCGGTTAGCCCGTCAGCGGTCTTGCCGTTCCCTGTGTCCTCTGTGAACTCTGTGGTCACAGGGGTTTGCCCTTCGTGTCTTCGTGCGCTTCGTGGTTGGCTTTACATCGGCGTGATCAGGCAGTGGCGCGGCGGGCATGGATGCGGCGGCGGGTTTGCCAGCGATAGAACACGCGCCAGCCGAGCAGGAAGGCGAGGATCGCCGCGTACAGCGCGACCTCGGCGTAGTCGGCGCGGGCCAGCCACAGGAAGTGCAGCACCGCCAGCACCCCGGCCAGATACACCCCGCGGTGCAGCCAGACCCATTTCTTCTTGAGCCAGCGCTGGGCGCCGTCGGTGGAGGTCACCGTCAGCGCCAGCAGGATCACCCAGGCGGCGAAGCCGACCATCACGAACGGGCGTTCCGTCAGGTCGTAGAGCACCAGTTCCCAGTCAAAGAACAGGTCCACCCCCAGCCAGATCAGGGCGTGGGCAGTCACGTAAGCGAACGCCACCAGCCCCAGCATTCGCCGCAGCCGCACAATCCACGCGAGCCCCGTCATCTGCCGCAGCGGTGTTACCGCCAGCGCGATCAGCAGCGCGATCATCGCGTGCGTGCCGGAAAGTTCCAGCAGCTTCTCGATCGGGTTCACGCCCAGCCCGTCGAAGCAGCCCAACGTACGCAGGCCGATCCAGGCCGCCGGGACCAGCGAGGCCAGCAGCACCGCCCACCAGACGCCACGCGGTGGCCGGGCGCGCGCCCGGCGCGTTGAGGCCGTCATGCCGTCACCGCGTCAGATGTACCGCGTCAGGTCCATCCCCTCGTACAGCGAGGCGACTTCATCGGCGTAGCCGTTGAACATCTCCGTGCGCCGGCGGCGGAACTCGCCGATCCGACGCTCGGTGCGCTGCGACCAGCGCGGATGGTCCACGTCCGGGTTCACGTTGCTGTAGAAGCCGTACTCGTCGGGCTGTGACTGATTCCACAGCGTCGGCGGCTGGTCCTCGACGAAGCGGATGTGCTGGATCGACTTGATGCTCTTGAAACCGTACTTCCACGGCACCACCAGACGGATGGGCGCGCCGTTCTGGTTCGGCAATACCTCGTCGTACAACCCCACGGCCAGAATCGTCAGCGGATGCATCGCCTCGTCCATGCGCAGCCCCTCGGTATAGGGCCACTCGAGCCCGCCACTACTGCCTCGTCGGCGGCGCTGGCCGCGCAGGTTGTCCGGATCGTAGATGCTCTCGAAGGCGACATAGCGAGCGCCCCCGCGTGGCGCGGCCTTCTCGATGATGCGGTTCAGCTCGAAGCCGATCCACGGGATCACCATGGACCAGCCTTCGACACAGCGCATGCGATAAATCCGCTCCTCCAGTGACCAGGGGCTGATGAAGTCCTCGACCGCGTACTCGCCGGGGTTGTCGCACAGCCCGCCCACCGTGATCGTCCAGGGGTCGGTCTTGAGCTGGTCGGCATAGGTCTTGGGGTCACTCTTGCCCGGACCCATCTCGAAGAAATTGTTGTAGCTGGTGATCTCGTCATACGAGGTCTTCGACTCGTCCGTAGAAAAGTCGCTGCCCTCGAACTCGAGCGGGTAGCCGCGCAACGCGGCCGAGGCCGGCAACGCCATCCCCAGCCCCCCGAGGGCAAGACCGGCGCCCAACCCGACCCCGGCGCGCAGGAACTCGCGCCGCCGCGCATAGACCTCCGGCGGGGTGATCTCGCTACGGGAACACTCGGAACGACGTCGGGTGCGGATCAGCATGGCCTGCCCTCGCGACTGGTTGGGATGACAGTGAGAAGCGCTGCCACTCGTGCACGATGGACCAGAAGCAGCGTCCCGAGTTCGACGCGCCATGCCCATAAGACAATCCGCCGGACAATAAGAATTTTCTGCTTGCGCAGCGCCGGGAACGATATATAAGGCTTTTCTGATACCGCAGTCCGGGGTGGCCCGGCCGGCTTGTCAGGAGACCCGACAATGGATCCGACGATCGACGACGTGGCCGATGGTGCCGACGAAATCGCCAGCCTGTTCGATAACCAGCTCATCAACGACCGCGGCCCGGCCCGCCACGCCGCTCGCCGCACCCTGGAACGCCTGATGGAAGAACGCGCCCTGCGCGCCCACCTCGAGGACGACTTCGACCTCGCCCCCACCCACGAAGCCCTGGAGTGGTAATCCCCGGGGTAGCCCACACGGCCACTCCGATTCCGAACCGCCCCCCATCATCGATGCGATTCGCTTCGCTCATCACATCCTACGAACCCATTTCTCTCCTCGTAGGATGCGATGAGCCCCGCGAATCGCATCACTCGGACACATCAATTGTCCCCGGCCTCCCCCACAACCAAGCCATCCGATTCCGGCACTTCGACCTCGACCCCACCCACAACGCCCTGGAGTGGTAGTCCCCGGGGTAGCGTGCACCACCACCCCATTTCCGAGGCGCGCCGCACCATCGATGCGATTCGCTCCGCTCATCACATCCTACGAACCCATTTCTCCCCTCGTAGGATGCGATGAGCCCCGCGAATCGCATCACTCGGACACATCAATTGTCTCCGGCCTCCCCCACAACCAAACCATCCGATTCCGGCACTTCGACCTCGACCCCACCCACAACGCTCTGGAGTGGTAGTCCCCGGGTTGGTGCGTACCACCACCCCACTTCCGAAACGCCCCGCACCATCGATGCGATTCGCTTCGCTCATCACATCCTACGAACCCATTTCTCCCCTCGTAGGATGCGATGAGCCCCGCGAATCGCATCACCCAAACGTATCAATTGTCCCCGGCCTCCCCCACAACCAAGCCGTCCGATTCCGGCACTCCACCCCAATCCACCGGATACACACCCGCCCGAACAAACCGGTGAAAACTGGAATACGGCCACTCGGCCACACAACGTGCCCAACCATGCTTCACCGGGTTGTAATGGATGTAATCGACATGGCGGAGCCAATCATCCTCGTCGCGGATGCAATGCTCCCAGAACCGGCGTTGCCAAAGCCCGCGTTCACCGCGTCTTGCCCGGCTACGCGTGCGCGCTTCGTCAGCACACACCGAGCGCGAGAACCGCGCCTTGATCAACCGCCATCGGCGGCTGAAGTCCGCATCATCGTCCGGCAGGCGCCAGATACAATGGAGATGCTCGGGCAACACCACCATTGCGTCGATCACGAACGGATGGCGATGGCGCACCTGGCGAAACGCGTCTCTCAACGCATCAACGTGATCCGTAAGCAGGGTGTTTCCTTCCCGAACGGCCGCGTTCACGGTAAAAAAATACGTCCCGCCCGGCACGCGCACACGGCGATAATCCGTCATCCGTAGCCTCCCTTCCCTGGGATTGGTTCGAACCCATGTTGTGTCTTCCGGCGAGCGATGCGATTCGCTCCGCTCATCACATCCTACGAGAGTTCTACCCGCCCTTGTAGGATGCGATGAGCGAAGCGAATCGCATCACCCCAACCCGGACGCCACCACAATCGTTGGTCTTTTCACCCGGCCATACCCCCTCACCCTCGTAGGATGTGATGAGCGAAGCGAATCGCATCAACCCCGCCGGCAGAGGCCCCCAAACCAAGGCCTTCACCCGTCCTCATACCCCGTCAACTCCACGAAGCCCCGGCCGATCGCATCGCCACCCGCGTCGAGAATGTCCACGGCCCCTTCCCAATAGCGGACCACCGTGTCCATCTCCTGCTCGTCGCGCACCGCGACCACGGTCCACTCGCGCACAGACCCGCCATCCGGAGGCTCGATGCGCATGGACCATTCCACCGGATAGCGATTGCCGGACGGCTGGGTGGCGAACCGGGTCGGTTCCAGACGCACATGCTCCGGCTGCAACAGGGCATCCCCGGCAGCCGCCGGCATCCAGCGGCCTTTGGACTGCTCATGCGGCGCGCCATCCGGGCGCCGCAGCTGGTAATACATCACGTCCAGCCCGTCATCCAGCTGCAGCGCAAACCAGTCCCAGCCCGCCTGGTCCTCCGCCAGCGCACTGGTGCTCCATTCGCGATCCATCCACGCCTGCCCAGTCACGTCCAGCTCCGCCCCCGAGGCACGGCGCACCCCGCCGGCCACCGCGATACGCGGCATCGAGTAGTAATAGGACGCATCGCCCCGCTCCGGCCCCTTCTGGCTCAGGCCGGCCTCGCCCTGCAGGACCGGCTCGCGCGCCGGCTCCAGTTCCAGGGACAGCGCGTAGTCCTCCACGGTAAAGCGCAGCGTCCAGCGATCCGCGTCCAGCCCCGACAGCTCCCAATCCTCGGCCCAGACACGCCCCACTGGCTCGGTCGCCCCGGTCAGCCCGCCGCCATCGCGCACGAAGCGCTCTTCCGAGCCGTGAAACCCCGCGTCGCGATCCAGCACCGCCGTATGCACCATCCACAGATCGGGGCTGGCCCAGGCGGACTCGTGCCAGACCGGATCCCCAGCGAGCCCCGGCGCCAGCCCCACGCGGAAGAATGTCACGTGAAACCCGAAACGCTCGCCTTCCGGGCCGTCCAGATTCCCGGTCAGGTACCACCACTCGTTGCGAAACCCCGGATGCGGCCCATGATCGCGCGGAAACTCGAACGCCCGTGGCGCATCGGCGCGGCGGAAGCCCGTGGTGTCCTCGCCCCCGAGGGCCTCACTCACCCGCAGGCCAGTCACCTCCGCATCCGCCCGCTCCGGCGGCTCCGCACCCCCGCACGCGGCCAGCAACCCCACCAACAGAACCACCAGGAGCCCCTGTAGGAGCTGCTGTTGGAGCGGGCCGGGCCGCGAAGCCCCTGCCCGCGCTGGATTCTGGCGGGACCCATTCGCGGGCAAGCCCGCTCCCACAGCGCCTCCCACAAGGGCTCCTAAAGCTCTGCCCACGAATCTGAATCCAAACATCACGGCACCTCCCGTAGCGCCGGTACCAGGCGCATGCGCGCCATGCGCCAGGCGGGGATCACCGACGCCAGCAGCGCGGCCCCCACCCCCAGCAGCACGGTCTCCCCGACCTCGACCCAGGGCAGACGCAGGTCCATGCCCCAGCCAAAGGCCTCGCGATTGATCACCTCGATCAGCAGCCAGCCCATCCCCAACCCGAGCGGGATCGCCGCCAGCGCGGCGAACACCCCGAGCACACCGCCCTGCAGGACCACCAGCCCGCGCACGCCGCCGGGCAACAGCCCGAGACTGCGCAGCGTGGCGAACTCGCGCGCCCGTTCCATCTGCAACGCAATCAATGCCCCCAGGATCGCGATAAACGCGACCACCAGCGTGATCACCCGCAGCAGATGCGTGATGGCGAAGGTCCGGTCGAAGATCGCCATCGACTCCTGCTCGATATCACCCGGCCGGGTTACCAATGCCGCGCGCTGCTGCTCCGCCAGCCACGCCTCCAGGCGCTCCACCGCCTGCTCGGCGTCGGCACCCTCCGGCAGGCGCAGCCCGAACGAGCCCACCCCGTCCGGGGGCGCTCCCCCACGCGCGAACGCCGCCTGCGTCATCAGCACCGTACCCTGCGGGTTCCCGTAGTCGCGGTAGATCCCGAGGATCTCGAACGCCCGCCGCCCCCCGGCCGCGGCCAGCGAGAGCCGATCCCCCAACCCCACGTCGTGATGGGCGGCAAACGGCTCGGTCACCAGCACGGCATCGTCCGCGGCCAGGCGCGCCCCCAGCGCCTCGCGCGGCACAGCGGTCTCCAGCAGCGGCAGGTATTGCAGCCAGTCGCCATGCGGGCGAACCACGTACAGATCCACCAGCCCCCGGTCACTCACGACCTCCTGGGTGGTGCCGGAACTGACAGACACAGCCCCCGACTGCGCCACCAGGCCGGCAGTCCAGCCCTCCGGCAGACGCGCGCCACCGCGCGCCGAGGCGGGTGCCGCCGGCACCACGTAGAGGTCCGAGGTCAGCGCCTGCCCCAGCCACTGCTCCACGCTCCCGCGAAAGCTCCCCACCATTACCGCCACGCCAATGGCCGCCGCCAGCGCCAGGGTCAGCGCCGAGGTAGCGGGCGCGCTGCGCGACAGGCTGCGCTCCAGGCTGCGCACCGCGATGCGCGGCAGGGTCACCCCGCGAACCAGCGCAGCCAGGCCGCGCAGCGTCCACGCCAACACCCAGGGCAGCAGCAACACGAACCCCGCAATCAGCAGGAACAACGCGACAAACCCGCCCACCAGCGCCCCGGCACCGGTCACGATCATCCCGACGCCCGCCAGCAACAGAATGATCGCCGCCAGTGCCAGCCAGGCGGCCCAGCCACGGGCGCGGCGCTCCAGCCCCCCGCGCCCCGTACCGGCCGGGCTGGCCGCCCGCGCCGCCTCCCAGGCCGGCGCCAGCGCCGCCGCCAGCGACAGCCCCACGCCCAGCAGGAACACCGCAGCCAGCGCCAGCGGGCGCGGCGTGACCCCGGTCACCGCCACCGCGAAGAAGTGATCGGTCACCGTCTGCGCGACCTGCGCGACCAGTACCTGCGCCAGGGCAACCCCCAGCAGCGCGCCCAGCACGGTGCCAATCACGCCCACCAGCAAGGCCTCCAGCAGCACCACGCCGAAGATCGCCCGGCGGCCGACACCCACCAGGCGCAGACTGGCAATCACCTCGCGCCGGCGCAGCACTGCAAAGGTCTGCGTGTTGTAGATCAGAAACGCCGCGATCAGCAGCGCCAGCAGGCTCATTGCAGTGAGGTTGATGCGGAAGGCCTGCGCCAGCTGGCGCGCGGCCTGCCCCCGGCTCTCGACCGCCACAAGCTCCAGCTCGGCGGGCAATGCCGCGGCCAGGGCCTCGACCTCGTTATCCGCCAGCCGCAGGTCGATCCGGTCCAGCCGCCCCAGCCGGTCGAGCAATACCTGCGCCGTCGCGATGTCCGTCACCCAGAGCGAGGCACCCATATCATCAGCCGCGCCATCACCCGCCTCCTCACCAGGGCCCTCGTCCCGTTCGGCGGCACGATCGATTAGCGTGACCTCGTGCTCGCCACCGGCCGCCTCCAGGACCCGGCGCGCCTCATGCGCCTCCCCACTCGCCCGGAACCAGCCGGCGGGCGGCAGGATCGTCCCTGGCTCGGTCACCAGGCGCTGCACCGGGGCATCGCCAATATCCGAGGCCGCCCCACGGAACGGCCCCTCGGCCAGCGGATCGACGCCCAGCACGTAGATGGTCGCCCCATCCGGCAGCCGCGCGGGCCCCTCCACGATGGGGGCCGCATCCCGCCAGCCGGCCATGCGCAGGTCGCGGTAGAAGGCCTCGTCGAAGCCGCTCGCCGGCCCCAGAACCTGATGCGTGGCGGCCCCGGCCACCTCGTCCATCGAGCGGTCGAAGGCCCGCTGGGCGGACTGGTTCGCCAGATCCACCGCCAGCACCACCGCCACCCCGATGATCACGCCGATCAGCGTCAGCACCCGCTGCAGGGGGCGCCGACGCCAGTCGCGCAGCCAGGCGCGCAGAACGAGACCGCTCACGCCGGCACACCCTCCGTTGCTTCAGAGAGCTGCAACACGCCGTCGCGCATCGTCAGCACCCGATCCAGCCGGCCGGCCAGCTCGTGACTGTGGGTCACCAGCAACAACGAACACCCGGTCGCCCGCACCTGCTCCAGCAGCAGCCCGAATATCGTCTCGCCGGTGCGCGAGTCGAGATTGCCGGTCGGTTCGTCGGCGAGGATCAGTGCCGGCTGGTGCACCAGCGCCCGCGCGATGGCAACGCGCTGCTGCTCGCCCCCCGACAGCGCCTCCGGATAGCGGTCGCCCTTGTCCCCCAGTCCCACCGCCGTCAGCTGCCGTCCGGCGCGCTCGCGTCGTTCGGCAGCATTGGCATCCGTCGCCAGTTCCAGCGGCAGCATCACGTTCTCCAGCACCGTCAGCGTCGGGATCAGATGGAACGACTGGAACACGATCCCCACCTTGGCCCGCCGCAGCCGCGTGCGCGCCGCCTCATCCAGCCCCGCGAGCGCCTCGCCCGCCAGATGCACCTCGCCGCGATCCGCCGCCTCCAGCCCGGCCGCCAGGTGCAGAAGGGTGGATTTGCCACTCCCGCTCTCGCCCACGATCGCCACCCGCTCACCAGGGGCCAGCTCGAAGTCCACGCCGTGCAGCACCTCTCCCTCGCCGGGGTAGGCAAACGCCGCGCCGATCAGCCGCAGGACCGGCCCCGAAAACGATGATGACTCAGACATACGATCCGCCTTTTGTTGCCCGTTCAAGCCGGGGTGTTGGGTCGTCCCGGTAGACACCCGGCCCCGACTCCACATGACCATGAAGAGTAGATGAATGTTTCAAAAAGCCACACAAGCGGTTGATTGAGGCCCGGCATCCGTTAGAATAAGCGGCATCTCCACACATGGGAACGCGCCTTGACACGCCGATCACGCAGCCGATCTATCTGCGCCTAGCGGCAAGCGTCCGTTCCCTAACCGGTCGCTTCCCGTCAGGCCTCTTTGATCAAAGAGCCGGGAACGGCCGGGCCCCGCCCGACCCGAACCTGCACCATTCACCGCATTCGTGCGGCGCCGTGATGGCCTGTGCCCGTGCACAGTCCGCGCGCAGCGCCCCGATGCCGCCGGGAGAAGGGCATGGAGCTTCACCTCGAACAGTCCATCATCGAGCTGAAGGAGCTGTTGCGTCTGGACGACCGCGACGGGCTCCACGAACTGCTCGACTACATGCGCGTGCAGGATATCGCCCACGCGCTGATGGAGCTGGGCGAGGAAGACCTCATCGCCGTCTTCAACCTGCTGCCCCCCGGGCGCAAGGCGGACGTCTTTGCCTACCTCGACACCGGGCACCAGATCCGCCTGCTGGAGGCCTCGCCGCGCGAGGACGCCCGCTTCATCCTCTCCGAGATGGAGGCGGACGACCTCACCGCCCTGTTGCAGACCCTGGACCCGGACACCCTGCGCGGCTACCTGCGCCTGCTGCCGTTTCGTGCGATCCGCCGCGCGCTCAAGCAGCTCAACTACCCGGAGGACTCGGTCGGACGCGTGATGTCGCCGGATGTCGTCGCGGTCGACCCCGACTGGACGCTCAAACGCGCCCTGGCCTTCATCCGCCGCAACGCGGACGAACACTCCAATAACGTGATCTTCGTGGTCGACCAGGACCGCGTGCTGCTGGCCGCCGTGCCCATCCGCCACTTCCTGCGCGCCAGCGCCGACAGCCCGGTACGGGAACTGCTGAGCGGAAACGATCCGATCACCATCTCGGTTTCGGAAGACGCGGTGGTGGCCGCCCGCCGCATCCAGCACTACGACCTGGAGAGCCTGCCGGTGGTCGGCGAGATCGGCGAACTGCTGGGCGTGGTCACGGTCGACGACGTGATGGACCTGATCGAGGCGGAATCCACCGAGGACTTCCACAAGATGGGCTCGGTGGGCACCCTGCCCCTGTCGCCGCAGGAGGCCAGCCCGTTCCTGCTCTATCGCAAGCGCATCGGCTGGCTGCTGGGCCTGGTCGCCTTCAACACCATCGGCGCGCTGATGATCTCCCAGTACGAGGACATCATCGAGGCGGTGGTGGTGCTGGTGTTCTTCCTGCCGCTGCTGATTGCCTCCGGCGGTAATGCGGGCGCGCAGAGCTCCACGCTAATGGTTCGCGCCATGGCCACCGGCGAGGTCACCGCCAGCGACTGGCTCCGGCTTTGGGCCAAGGAGATGGGCGTGTCCCTGACCCTCGGGCTCAGCATGGGCGTTGCGGTCTCGCTGGTCGGGCTGTGGCGCGGCGGGCCGGAGATCGCGCTGCTGGTCGCGCTGTCGATGACCATCATCGTCACCGTGGCCAGCATCCTCGGCATGCTGCTGCCGGTGCTCCTGAACAAGTTCCGCCTCGATCCGGCGACCGCCAGCGTGCCGCTGGTCACCTCGCTCGCCGACATCGGCGGTATCCTGATCTACTTCACGCTGGCCACGGCCCTGCTCGGCCTGGCAATCCCATAGGACCTCCCGGATGAGCCCGACCGAACCGGATCTCGACACCCTGCCGCAGGCCCTGCAGACCGCGCTGACCGCGCCCACCGCGGAGGCCCTGCAGAGCCTGTGCGCCGAGCACGCGGCGCCGGATCTCTCCGACGCCCTGGAGGCCCTGCCGGCCCAGCAGATGGAGGCCTTCTTCCAGCGCCTGGATGTCGAGTGCACGGCGGATATCTACGCCCACCTGGAATCGGATCATCAGTCCCGCGTGTTTCAGGCGCTGGAAGACGAGCACGCCAGCCGCCTGGTCGCGGCGCTGTCCTACGATGACGCGGTCTCGGTGATCGACGGGCTGGAGGACGAGCAGGCCGAATCCCTGCTGGAGACCCTCCCGGACGAAGACCAGGAGGCCCTGGAGACCCTGCTCGGCTACCCGGAGGAGAGTGCCGGGCGCCTGATGACGCCCGAGTTCGCCACGGTCCAGCCCGACTGGTCGGTGGCCGAGGCCATGGACCACCTGCGCGAACAGAGCGACCTGGCCGAGACCATCAACACCATCTTTGTGGTCACGCCCACCGGCGAGCTGCTCGGCTGGGTGCGCCTGAAGGGGCTGCTGCTGTCGCGCCCCACCACCAGCGTGCGCGAGCGCATGAACACCGATGTCGTCAGCATCGCCGCGGAGGAAGACCGCGAAGAGGCCGCCCACCGCATCAGCCATTACGACCTGGACGTCCTCCCGGTGGTCGACGACAACGGCCACCTGCTCGGCATCATCACCGTCGACGACGTGATGGACGTGCTGCGCGCCGAGACCACCGAGGACTTCCACCGCATGGCCGCGGTGGGCGACGTCGTGCTCTCCCTGCGCGACGCGAGCATGCAGCTGCTCTACCGCAAGCGCATCGGCTGGCTGGTCATCCTGGTCGCCGTGAACATCCTCTCCGGCCTGGCCATCGCCCACTTCGAGGCCGCCATCGAGACCGTGGTCGCGCTGATCTTCTTCCTGCCCATGGTCATCGCCTCCGGCGGCAACGCCGGCGCCCAGGCCTCCACCCTGATCGTGCGCTCGCTCGCCACCAACGACATCAAGCCAGAGGACTGGTGGCGCCTGGGCGGCAAGGAGATCCTCGTCGCCTCCGCCCTGGGCGCCACCCTGGCCGGTGCCATCTGGCTCTCCGGCAACTGGCTGGGCAGCCTCGAGGTCGCCAACGCCATCGCACTGGGCATGTTCCTGGTCGTCCTGTTCGGCTCCCTGTTCGGCCTGCTGCTACCGTTCACCCTCACCCGCCTGGGCGTCGACCCCGCCGTCGCCAGCGCCCCGCTAATCACCTCCGTGGTCGACGTCGTCGGCATCACCATCTACTTCGCCACCGCCGTCGCCATCCTCGGCCTCTAGCTCCCCAGCCCCCGAAGGATGCGATGAGCGCAGCGAATCGCATCAACCCCGCCCCACCCCCAACGCCCGGTGCGTTTCGCCAAGCTCAACGCACCCTACGAACTGCCCCGAACGCGTAGGAGCCGAGCCTCTGGGCGATCACGACCTCACCAACACCCCTCCACGTCATCCCGGCCGCAGCGCCACTCTCCCCCCATCATCCCGGCGGCAGCAGCCCTCCCGTCATCCCGGCCGTAGCGCAGCGCAGAGCCGGGATCTCCACCGTTCGAACACCCCCAGATCAAGAACCCCGGCCATGACAACCAGAGGCACCCCAGCCCCCAAGGTGACAACGTGCGTCACCTCACATGACCATTTTTGTCACGTGACACACCCAGGAAGCGCGCGTGCGTGAGCCATGCCACAGACCACACCGCGCCCGGGCGCCGTTTTCACGCATTCCCGCACTCTTGGCACGCCCAATGCATCCCTCCAGACAGCTGCCCACGGGGTGGCCGGGCCTCCGGCCCAGCTTTTATGACATCAAGGGAGAACCACCATGCAAAAGAAAACCGTCCAGCAGGGCTTTACGCTGATCGAACTGATGATCGTTGTCGCGATTATCGGGATTCTGGCGGCGATTGCGCTGCCGGCCTATCAGGACTACACCGCACGCGCCCAGGCCTCGGAAGGTCTCAGCGCCACCGCTGGCGCTCGCGCCGACTTCGGTGTTGCCTCTTCCGAAGGTGAAGACTACGATTCCACGGTCAGCGGCCTCGGCAATCTTGATGGTCGCTATATTAGCGGGGTGACCTTCGCCGCCAGTGTGTTCACCGTGAGCTTTGGCGACGGCGTGTTGGATACCGGCTCCTTCGACCTCTCCCCGCGCATCAGCGCCACCGACGGCCAAATCCAGGGCTGGACCTGCAAGAACCCGGCGGCGCCGGTGGAAACCAAGTACCTGCCCGCGGCTTGCCGCCCGTAAGCTGACCACGTAGTCACGCTCACCAGAGGGCCACTGCGGACAACGCAGTGGCCCTTTTTTATGCAGATAAAACGCATTTGACTTGAGGCAGTGCATTCGTCCCGACTGGTTACGGCTTTTTTCAACAACCTGAAGGTGCGTTACCCGCGCGCCCAGGATCTTTTCCACGCACCCACGCTGCGCAAACAGAACGGCATTCAGATGCAGACCCCAACAAACTTTTCTCGGACGGATCTACTCGGTCCATTGGTTCTGGTGGGCGCCGCGATGGGCACGGTCGCAGCACTCTACGCCCTCGCCCTCCCCGGTTACTGGCTTTTCGACGACTGGCCAAACCTCGTGGCGCTCAATCAGGTTAACGATGTGCAGTCGGCCCTCCGGTTCATCCTGTCCGGCGAAGCTGGGCCGCTCGGACGCCCAGTATCACTGGCGACTTTCGCCCTACAGGCGGACGCCTGGGATAACCACCCCGAGGCAATGCTGAAGGTCAATTTTGGCATTCACCTCCTTGCGATGACAGCGGTCTTCTTCCTCGCTTCGGGGCTCTCGCGGGCGCGGCTCGCCGACGCCCCCGCCAAAACTTGGTGGATCGGGGCACTGGTCGCCACCATATGGGGCCTCGCACCCTTTCTGGCCACGACCCATCTGATGGCCATTCAGCGGATGACCAGCCTTTCCGGCCTTTTCCTGTTTGCCGGCCTCGCCCTTTTCGTGTGGGCACACTTCATGGAGCAACAACGTTGGCGCCAACTCGCTCTGGCCACCGGCCTTGGCCTTGCGACGTTGCTAGCCACTCTGTCGAAGGAGAACGGGGCGCTTCTGCCGCTCCTCGCCCTCGTCATGCTGCTGGCATGGATCCCGCGAGAACTCTGGCTCAGAGATACCGTCGACCGCTGGTTGCTCGGCCTGCTTATGGTTCTTCCGAGCGCATTCATCATCTTCTACCTCGGTAGCGGCTTCATAGAGACACTGCAACGGGGAGACTACGGTTCCGGACGGGAATTCTCCCCTTGGGAGCGGATAGTTACACAACCGGTGATCGTGCTCGACTATCTGCACCAGCTCCTGTTGCCACGCCCAATCGCAGCGACGCCCTTCATGGATCACACCCCCCATTCGAGCGGCTGGCTGGAACCCCCCATCACCTTAATCGCCTGGATTTTCTGGTTCGCTCTCGCCGGATTGGCCCTGTTGCTCCGCAACCGGGCTCCTTGGCTAGCTTTCGGCTTGGCCTTCTTTCTCATAGGCCACGTTGTAGAGTCGACCTACATCAACCTAGAGCTCTACTTTGCGCACCGCAACTATGTGCCCGCGTTCGGGGTGTTCTTTGCGTTGGTCTATTTCGCGCTGACGATTTCCGCCGCTCACTTCCGTCTGGCGACTTCGGTAGTGGGCGCGTATGCCTTGATCATGGCGGTCAACCTCTTTCAGGTTACGGCCAGCTGGAATGACCGGGCGGTCACCGCACAACTGTGGGTCAACCACAACCCGCATTCGATCCGCGCTGCTCAGTACCTAGCCTCTCATTATCTATCGGAAGGCGAATATCGCGCCGCCGGGCGCACCCTTGAGCAAGCAGCGCAACAGTACCCGCACAACGCGCTCCTGCAGATTCAGCGTACCAACAACTGCGTTAACGACGTCGAAGGCTTTCCTGACTTGCTGGAACAGGTCAAAGCCGCTCTAGAGGCCACGCCCCGATATCGACCAATAGGCCCTATCGAGCTGAACCAGTTGGCCCGATCCGAGTCACCGTCCGTGCTATGCCCACCACGAGACCATAACGCCATCATTGAAATGGCCGACGCACTGCTCGCGAACCCGAAATACGCACGGCGCGACTTTGCCGCGTCCCAGCTTCAGCTGGCCAAGGGCTTTGCCTTGGCGCAACTTGGCGAATACAAGCGTGCCGTGGAGCATTTTCATGAAGGGATCCGCCTACAACCGGACCTGGAAGTCGCGTTCCGTGCGCTGTCCCTTCAAGCCAACCTGGGCGATTATGACAGCGCCTTTTCGTTTTTGAATGAACTGGAAACGTACATCCCAAATGACCCACTTCGACGCGGCCTTTGGCGGGTACGGCTAGATGAGTTCCGAGAAATCCTGCAGGATTCTCAGAAAATCGACGAGGGAAAGGCGATCAACGATGCGCGTGCGAACAATCGCTTTTAATCCCGACACGCCTTCTACTCAAGGACATTGCCAATGCAACCCCAGCTTAGCGTCGTTATACCGGCGAAGAACGAGGCTCAGGCGATCGGCCCAGTCGTTAAACAGATCCTCGAGTTGTATCCGAAGATCGAAATCCTCGTCGTCAACGATGGATCTACGGACAACACAGCCGAAATCGCGGAGAAGGCAGGAGCCCGAGTGATCTCACACCCCTACAGCATGGGCAACGGTGCCGCTATCAAACATGGCGCCCGAGTGGCCGAAGGGCGCAGGATCGTATTCATGGACGCCGACGGCCAACACGACCCGTCCGATATCCCACGACTGCTCGAACAGATCGACAACGGTTTCGACATGGCCGTAGGCGCCCGCCAGAGTAGTTCGCAGGCCAGCATCCTCCGGGGCGTCGCCAACCGGTTCTACAATCGGCTCGCGAGCTACATGACCGGCCACCGTATCGACGACCTCACATCGGGCTTCCGCGCAGCGCGTAGCGAGAAGTTCCGCGAATTCCTCTCGCTGCTGCCGAACGGGTTCTCCTATCCGACCACCAGCACCATGGCGTTCTTCCGGGCCGGCTATCCCGTCGCCTATGTCCCGATCACCGCATCGCCGCGGATCGGCACGAGCCATATCCGACTTGTGAAGGATGGCACCCGCTTCCTGCTGATCATCTTCCGGATCGGCACCCTGTATTCGCCCCTGAAACTATTTGTTCCCGTCAGTCTGAGTTTCTTTTTGGTGGGGCTGGGTTATTACCTGTTCACCCTCATCACGGCCGGGCGATTCACCAACATGAGCGCCCTGCTGCTGACCACCTCGGTCATCATTTTCCTGATTGGTCTTGTCTCCGAGCAGATCACCCAGCTGATGTACAAAGGCACCGGCACTGAAGAGGCTCGACCCCACACCATTGCACCCGGCTCCACCACCCATGAACGATAGCTGCCCTACGAACCGACGGCCCAGTGCGGTAATGGTCAGCCGAAACCTGCCGCCACTCACTGGTGGCATGGAGCGCCTGAACCATCACGCCTACCAGGCCCTGGGCAGCCGCTTCACGGTCGCCTTGTGCGGTCCCGCAGGGGCCAATTCGATTGCGCGTGAGGAAGATACGTGTAGGGAAGTTGGCCTGTCGTCGTTATCGCGATTCCTTGTCACCTGCCAATGGAAGACGTTTCGCCTGGCTCGCCGCTTCCGTCCTGCAATCGTGTATTCCGGCAGTGGGCTGACGGCTCCCGCCGCCCTTTTGGCCGGGCGCTCGACGAGAGCTCCCGTCGCATGCTTCCTTCACGGCTTGGACATCGTCGCCGACCATCCGGCCTACCGCTTGGTCTTCCTCCCGGCCATCCGCAGATGCGACCGCCTGATTGTCAACAGTCGCCATACCGCAGGGCTGGCAATCGCAGCCGGGGTGCCCGAGGAACGGATCGTGGTCGTCCATCCTGGTGTGGATCTTCCGAATTTCTCCTTACGCGAAGGAGCTCGCGCCAGATTCCGCGACCAATTCGGGTTTGGCAGCCGACCCTTCCTTCTCGCCGCGGGCAGACTTACCGAACGAAAGGGGCTCGCGCCGTTCATCAGGCACGCATTGCCAGAAGTCGTCCGCCACCTTCCCGAGACGCTTCTAGTGATCATCGGTGAGGAACCCTCTCACGGCCTTAAGCACCGACAAGGGATCATCACCGAAATCCAAACCGCCATTCGGGAGGCGAAGATGCAATCCCACGTTGTACTGCTCGGCGCCGTCGACGATGAGCAGTTATCAGACGCCTATTTCTCAGCCGACGTTCACGTATTCCCGGTGCTCGAGCGCCCCGGTGACGTTGAAGGATTCGGGATGGTTGCAATCGAGGCCGCCGCCCATGGACTCCCCACGGTCGCGTTCAAAGCCGGCGGCGTGGGCGACGCGGTCGCGCATGGACAATCTGGCTGGCTCGTGGAGCCCGGCCAATATGACGAATTGACACACAACATCCTCAACGCGCTCGACCGTGCGAATAGTCACACTGAGCAGAGCCATGTACGTGATGCCCGCGCCCACGCCGAACGTTTCTGCTGGAACACCTTCGATTCACGTTTTCTCGATGCTATTGAGCCGCTGCTTCAACGCTCCGCTTGCCCCAGCTGAACTTGCTTTTAAGACTGGCCCTCAACCGACCGGCTTTCACATTAATCTACGCAAACATGAACACACCTGAACACCAAAAGATCGCCGATTTCTATGACCACATCTACTATCGAGATGTGTCGTCCGATCTTCGGCCCTCCGCGCATCTAACGCGCCTCGCAGACCACATCCACATTTCGCCCGGACAACACGTCCTTGATGTCGCCTGCGGCACCGGCGCATGGTTGGCGACCGCCGCTCGGCGAGGCGCTATTATCAGCGGCATCGACCTCTCCAAGACCGCTATCGACGTCTGCCAGCAACGGCTCCCCGAGAGCGATCTACACGTAGGCCCCGCGGAAACTCTGCCCTTTCCCGACAACACATTTGATGTCGTCAGCTGTCTCGGGTCCCTGGAGCACTTCCTCGACCAGCCATTGGCCGTGCGCGAGATGGCCAGGGTTGCCAAACCCGACGCCCAAATCCTTATCCTCGTTCCCAACGCCGGATTCCTGCCTTATCGGATGAAGCTCTACACCGGAACGCATCAGCAGGCCGCTCAGGAAACCATCCGCTCCCTCGACGAGTGGAAAGAACTGTTTCAGAACGCAGGTCTTCAGGTGGAGGATCGATGGAAAGACTTGCACATACTCAGCCGTGCCTGGATCTTCCGTCGCCCTTGGTTGGTTATGCCATTCAGGCTCCTGCAGGCTCTGGCATTACCCGCATGGCCGCTCTCATGGCAGTACCAGGTTTACCATCTCTGCCGAAACCGAGCGTGAGCCTCGCACTCCCAGATCCTATTCGCCGCGCCGCTCTGGTATCTCCCGTTGTTGCACGCCCCAGCGCCCTAAGGGCGACGGGTACCCGATACACACCTGACCAGTCCCTTTTAGGCAACCTTGCGCCCCGGCGCACCAACGGACGACATTCCGCGTGAAGATCCTGGTCCTGACAAAACGTTTCAACATGGGTCGCGACTCGCAGAAAGACCGTCATGGCCGCATGTTCGCCCTCCCCATGGCGTTGCGTTCACTAGGACACGACGTCCGGGTCCTCGCCTCTGACTACCGACCGGCCAACGCCAACTCCACTGCCGCTCCGCCAGGCCCTCTTCCCTGGCATATCGCGTATATGTTCAGGGGGCGCCGACCCGCCCCACTGCATTACCTCTCCACCATCCACACATACATGGACTCCTGGCATCCCGACCTCATTTGGGCCGGTTCTGATGCTCTCCAGGTCATTCTGGGACAGCGTCTCGCAGTGAAACATGGTTTACCTTGTGTGGCCGACCTGAAGGATAACTACGAGTACTTTGGCCTCACACGCGTACCGTTCGTAAAAGCGTTGTTTCGCAGGGCTCTCAAGAAGGTTGCCGGAGTGACCTGCGTCTCCTCCTCACTCAAGGCTTCCACCGCTCGCTACATCAACTCCAGGAGCGTTGCCGTCGTTGAGAACGGCGTTAACCGCGACACATTCAGACGCACCGATCCGACAATCGAGCGCCAACGCCTCGGCCTCCCTGGCGACACATTTCTCTTGGGAACCGCCGGCGCGCTGACCAGCAGTCGTGGAATCGCGGCTCTTTACCAGGCATTCGAACAAGTGGCGCCCGACTTCCCGAATACAGCCCTTGTGGTGGCAGGAGTGAGGGACCAAGACTGGAGACCACCGAAACACGGGACGTATGCGGACCTTGGCATAATTGACCCTGGCCTAGTGCCATCGCTCTACAATGCGCTCGACCTGGGAGTCATATGCAATTTAGACAACGCCTTCGGCCGCTATTGTTATCCTCAGAAATACAACGAAATGATCGCCTGCGGTCTTCCCATAGTCGCCGCTCGTGTCGGCTTATTCGACTCAGAAAACCACCTTCCCGGGCTGGTTGGATCATTCCATCCAGGCGATGCGGATGACTTGGCGAAAGTATTGCGGTCCGTGCTGGCGAATTACCCCGGTCGACTCGCTAAAACCGTTGCAGCCGACTGGAATGAACGCGCTCGGGTCCTCGACCAGTTTCTCACGTCGATCATGATGAAGCATACGTCAAAAAACAATTGACGGACACCCCAAGAAAGACATTTTAGTCCGTTCTCGCGGAGGCCGCGAAGCTGTACTGCTTTTACATTTCCTTCCAACGACGCCCTCTTTTTTTAATGATCGTTATTTTTTACCTAAAGTTTTTGCGCTATCAATCACCCTTAACACTTCGTTCCACATGGACTCCGATGATGCCTTCAGACGCTCGGAGTTCTCAAGAAGACGGTCACTAATCGCGCGGCTCATGTCCTCGTCGATCAACCAGTCAATCTTCTCCTCTACCTTCTCCTTTTGATCTTCAACCGACATCAAGCCTTCGGCGAAGTCGTAATCCCTAAACAACTCGACGTACTTGTGACTCCAACCTGTCGCGAGCGACGGGACCCCTTGGCTGAGCGCGCTCACCAGCCCGTGGAACCGACTTCCAATGGTCGCTTGGCTTGCGCCTAGGATGCCCTTGATCTTGAGGGGGTCGTTTTCCTTGATTATGGGGATACCTCCACTAGCTTCAGAAATCCTCTCCGCCAGCCACATGTCGTTCCGGCCTTCGTGCACTAAGACAAACGGCTGCGCGCCCCGTACCACCAACCGCCTGGCACAGCGCGCCATGAACGGAAGATACGCTGCACGCTGGGATATCTCGGTCTTGTCGACCATCCGATAGTTCGGGATGAGGCACACACGGTGCTGGTTTCGGTCAAAATAGTCGGGTACAACCCCATCGATTAGGTTAGTGAAGTCCGGATACTGCCGGATATTTTCTCGCTCCCCAGTGATGTTCGTAAGGTGTTTGTACGAAGTCTCTTCACGGGGCATCACCAAATCAATGTTATCTACCGCTTGCCGAATAGCGCTCCGCCCCACCCTGCTTGCATACGGACCAAACGCTTGGGGCATAAGGATGACTTTGGTACCTTGCTTCCTCCAGCGCTTAGCAGAGTGCGCTAACTCCTTAGTTCTAACGTCACCCCACTGATCACTATAGGAGAAACCCGCTGCGTCGATGACCACATCTACATCTCTGTCAAGAACGAAACCGTACCTCTCACGAATTTTGTTCGGTGCCAGAAGCGCAAGCCGACCCCATTGGACTCCCATGTAATAAAGCGACGCTTTGGGGTTCATTCCAGCGTCCACCACCTTTCGGAACGGTTGTGACGGCCCTGGAGACAGAGCCATGGTAAAAACTGATCCGGGATATTCCGCACGAAGCCTCTCCAAGACTGCGCGCTGCATCAGCTCCGCTCCCTTGTTCACGAATCCCGCTTTCCTTACCTCGATAATCATTTCTTCGGAAACCCCTGCATGATCAGTGAATCCTTCTTCTTTTGCGAATACGCAACACTACTGTCCGGATCCCCGTAACCGATCGAAATGAGCATCACCACGCGTTCATGGCCTGGGAGCTTCAGAATACGCTGAAGATTCTCTTCCGCCAGATCGACGTCCGGCCAGTTGATGGGGCACGTTGAAAGCCCCAACGTTTCGGCAGCAAGCATCAGTTGCATGGATGCCAATGAGGCGTCGATATAGATCAGGTGGCGATCGCGGTCCTTCGGGTAGGCGGAGAGGTCGCCGACCACCACGATAACCGCCGGTAGTTGATGGGCAAAGCCCGTCGTACCCCCTGCGCATTCGGCAATCTTGATGGCCATGGCCGGTTCGTTCGCGACGACAAACCGGAACGGCTGCCGGTTACACGCCGAGGGCGCCAGAGAGGCCGCGTTTACGGCCTTTTGAATTAGGTCATCGGGTACCGGCCGCTTCCGGTACCAGCGAACGGATCTCCGCCGAACAAAGAGTGTGGCAAGCTGATCGAAGGATACGGGACTCGCCGGGCACTCCGACATTGGGTAAGGCTTGAACGTCCGGACTTCGTTACCGTCGCTTTGTTCGGCCCCTGGGCCCTCACTGTATTCCTTCCGGGCCTTGCTGATCGCGGGCGTGTCTTCGACAACGCTGAAATATTCGTCCAGTACATCCCTGGCCCACCGGAGCTCGTCCGGCGAGTAACCCGGCCGATTCTTAGCCCTGTTGTAGCAACGGACGGTCTCAAGGACGAACACCTCAGCAAAGACATTTCGGCGGGGACGCATGATCAGCCCTTTTTCGAGGCGGTGCACATTGCGGCGCAGGAGCGGCGACGTACGCTCCATTGCGCGGAGCGCACGATAGTAGGCAGCCCGCCCTTTGAGCACGGCGAGATGTTCGCGATCGAACCGCCGACTGAAGACACAGTAGTACAGGGTGGCCAGCCACCGGTGGGCCGAAAAGACTTGAACACTTCGGCTTCCGAGCCAGTCGAGTGTTCGATGGATGGTACGTTTGGCCGGCGCCGGGAGTGCTTTGCGAAGGACGGGGATCATGGTTTTGTTCTTTTATCGTGTGCGCGCAAGTAGAAAGGGATACCTGATGGGGGCGAGGGTCGCCCACGCCATCTGCCAGAAGACAGCGCGCGTCCGCTCGTAGAAGAAAAGTGAGAAAAAGGACGCGGCCGCATAGGAGACAAGTGTTGCGTAGGCAGCGCCGATGCCCCCATGCATGGGAATCATGAGGTAGTTCAGAAGCACGTTGGCTAGGGCACCCATGCCCTGCGTAAACATCGAAAAATAAAGAGCGTTCTCAATGAGAATCCATTTCGAGAATGCTGCACGCATGAAGATGAAGATGGCAGCCCAGATGTGAATCACCAAAATCGAGGCGCTCGCTCCGTACTCCGACCCGAAGAACAACGCGATGATCCAGGGCGCGGCCAACGTCATAACGACTGCCACGACCAGTCCAATCATGAACAGCGCGTCAAACAATTGCTGGAGCCGGTGGTAGAACAACGCCTCGCCCTGCTCGCGCAGCTTGATCAGCTTGGGGAAGAACGACGCAACAATCGCCGCAGGAACAAAGTACCAGGCCTCGGAAAGCTGAGCCGCCACTGCGTACTGCCCCACTTCCTGAGTATCCGCCAGCCACCGGAGCATCACCTGATCGACCTTCAGGTAGATAACCGCGAAGACCGATCCCAAGTAGATGAGCCAGCCCTGACTCAGTAGCTCCTTCGCACGAGACCAACTGAAGCGCCAATGGGTAACACGGAGTTCGGCCTTGAGTCGGAAGAAGAGAAGCAGCAACAAGGCTGCTACTACGGCTTGAAGCACTTGTGCCGTCGCGAAATACTCCAGTCTCGCACCGGCGACCACCAACCCCAGCAACAATGCGGTGGCCGCGACGTGCGAGGACACTCGGGCGAAGGCGACATACCGTGCCTGCACAAACGCCTGAAACCAGAAATCAACCACGTCTAGCGGCCGAAACAACAAGGCAGCCCCTGCAATGGCGATCAAGTAAAACTCAGTGCTGCCGAGGCCCTCATATGCAACAGCGTAGGTCAGTAGCACGACGTACCCCGTCCCCATCCCCAGCAACTTGAGCACAGCCGAGGTACCAAGGGTCTCCGCACGCCCCGATTCATCCTTGACGATCTCGCGGACAATTAGCCCATGAAGCCCCATATGCCCCGCAGCCGCAAACAAGGCGGCAAGGGACAACGCGTACGCCAGCGAACCGAAATTCTCCGGGCCCAGATACCGGGCGACAAACACTGTCGCCACGAAAGCCATGCCCAGCCCCACCACCTTCTCCCCCATGATCCAGAAGGAGTTGTTGAGGTATTTTCGGAGCGGGCGATAGGTATCCTGGATGAGACTGATCATCATGGAGAAGGGAAAACCTTGTGAGGTTTGGGTGTCAACTTAGAACTGAACGGTCCGGCACCCAGTACATCCGGTACATCCGGTCGACACACAGTGGGAGACGATGCGAAAGGCGACGGAGGGTTCTACCCCGCTTCAGCGTTCGACAACCGGAGAAGCTCATTGGCCTCACACTCGCCTGCAGATTCAGAAATTTCGTACCCGATAGGGAACCACGCGTGGACCCTTCAGCACGCGGCTTTACGCTTATCGAACTCATGATCCCGGTGGCCATCATCGGCATTCTGGAGTCAATTTCTCTTCCTGCATATCAGAGCCACACCCAGGCCACCGAAGCCTTTACCATAACTAGCGGCCTTCGGACGGCAGTCGCAGACATCCACGCCAGCACGGTCCGACCCAAGGAAACCGATGGATTTCTAGACCTTTACAACGGAATCTTGAGCGGATGCTACGTGTCTTCGGGCGTGCTGGACGTACAGCAATTTCCGGAACGGGCTTCTCGACGGCGAGACGATGGTCAAGGAACGCCAGAACGGTTCCGCTCAGATCGGCGGATGGCACTGCAATGTCGGCAGTATAAACCAAAGCTATGTGCCGCAGATCTGTCGTTAAACCAAGGGCCTGTAATCATCTTTCGTGGCCGTTCTAACTGACCAATCAGGTCACCATCGTGACAACGCTGGTCAGGCTCGTGAGCGAAATTCTTCCGGAACGCAGCTCGATCACGCCCCGCCCCCTACTGGGGCGCCTGGACATCGATCCCGATCCGTTCATGAGTGCGGCCAGTCACCTGTTGCGGCAATTCGGCAGCACCTTCGGGACACCGGCCCATCTCACGGCGCGGTGCGATGCTCGCCAGACGCGCTACCTGAGGGGAATCGCGGCTGCGCGGAAGCTTTACCCGGGATTAGCAGCCTAAGCCCATTTAAGACGCCAGCCATCCTCCAGCAGGCCGCTTCCACGCCACGGACAAGTGACTTCTGCGGAGAATCGAATCTCGGCGCTACACACTGAGACCTCCGATCTCAGGGGAACAGATCAGCGGCGGCGGCCGGGCGGTGGAGCAGGAAGCCCTGGCCGATGGCGCAGCCTTCGCGCAGGAGGAAGGCGCGCTGGGGTTCTTCCTCCACGCCCTCGGCGATGAGGTCCAGTTCCAGGGCGGCGGCCAGCGCGATGATGGCGCGGATGATGGATTCGTTGTGGCGGGAGTGGCCGATGTCGCGCACCAGCGACTGGTCGACCTTGAGGCGGTGCAGCGGCAGCCGGCGCAGGTGCGCGAGATTCGAGTAGCCGGAGCCGAAGTCATCCATGGCCAGGCGCACGCCGAGGCCGTCCAGCCGGCGCAGGACCGCCAGGGCACGCTCCGGATACTCCATGATCATGGTTTCGGTCAGCTCGACCTCCAGGCGTTCGGGCGCGATGGCGAAGCGCTCCAGGGTCTCGCGTACGGTGGTGACGAGTTGCTCGTCGTGCAGCTCGCGCGCCGACAGGTTTACGGCGATCAACGGGATGTCCCGGCCGGCCTCGTCCCAGATCGCGAGCTGGCGGCAGGCGGCCTCCAGAACCCAGCGATCGATCGCCTGGATCAGGCCGGTCTCCTCGGCCAACGGGATGAACTCCGCGGGGGATACCATGCCCCGGTGCGGATGGTTCCAGCGCACCAGGCTCTCGACTCCCACGCACTCGCCACTGGCCAGGTTGAACTGCTGCTGGAAGTGGAGCACGAACTCGTGGTTGACGATGGCCTGCCGCAAGTCGTTTTCCAGGAACAGCCGATGCTCGGTCAGGGTGCCCATCTCGGCGTCGTAGGCGCACCAGCTGTCCCCTCCCCGGCGCCGCGCCTCCTGCATCGCCAGCTCGGCGGCGGTGAGGAGCTCTTCGCGGGTCTGGCCGTCGCCCGGGAAGCGCGCCAAACCGACACTCGCCGTGAGTACCAACGAGCGCCCTGCGATCTCGAAGGGGGCTCGCAACGTATCGATCAGCGACTGCACGAAGGTGCCGAGGGCTTCCTCGGGCGGGCGCTCGATGATCAGGCAGAACTCGTCGGCACCGATGCGGGCTACCGTGTCCTCGGGCGACAGGGCCTGGCTCAGGCGCTGCGCAATGCCCTGCAGCACGGTATCCCCCGCCGCGGTCCCCAGGGTCTCGTTCACGTTGCGGAAGCGGTCCAGGTCCATCAGCACGATCCAGCGCGCCTCGCCGTCCGCCATGGCGCGCTCCACCGTGTGCCCCAGACGGTCCTGCAACAGGGCGCGGTTGGGCAGGCCGGTGCGCGCGTCGTAGTGCGTCATCTGCCGCAGCTGTTCCTTCTGCTCCATGCTGGCGGTCAGATCGGTCCAGCTGCCGACGATCTCCTGCCCGCCGCTGCCCGACACCACACTCATCTCGTCGCGCACGTGGCGCAGCTTGCCCCAGCCGTCAAACAGGCGAAATTCGCGAACGAGCTCGCCCTCCTCCAGCAGCTGCTCGTTCTCGCGCAGGGCGTTTGCCCGGTCTTCGGGGTGCAACTGGTTTTCCCACCAGTCGGGGCGCATCGCACTCGCCGGGTCAATCCCGTACAGGCGTTGCAGATTGGGACTCACCCACAAGGGCCGGAAGCTACGGGCGTCAAGCTGATAGATCACCGCAGGGCCACTGCCCAGCACATGCTCCAGGCGCTGGTTGACCGCGCGCAGCTCATGGGTACGCCGGCGCACCTGCCAGCGCAGCAATACGCCCGTGACCGCAAGCAGCACAACGAGCACCAGCGCGACGAGCAGTATCCACAGCACCCAGTCGGGCAGCCCCGGTTCGTCTTCCGCGAGCAACGTGGCCCCGAGAGCCTCCTGGTACGGCGAACCCGCCAGCGGCTTCCAGCGCTCCAGGTAGGCGTCGATCAGTGCCAGCCGGTCCGCCTGGGTCCCCGGCCTGGCCGCATAGTGCAGGCCCGCCTGGCCGAAGGTAATGGGTGTCTCCGCCAGCCCGTGGGCGCGGGCGTGCTGGCGTCCGTAGAAGTTGTTGCTGACGGCGGCCGAGGCCTCGCCTTCCTGCACCGAGGACAGTACCGCTGGCAGATTGCTGTAGGGAACCAGTTGGTACTCGAGATCCGGGTTGTGGATCTGTTGCCGGCGCAGGTGGCTTTCCTGCACCGATCCCTCCAGCACGGCAATGCGCCGGGATCCGAGGGATTCGAGGCTGCTGAACCCGGACTGCGGGAACGCGTACACCTGGCTCCAGCCCTGGACCACCGGAATCTGGTGAAAGTCGAAGAATGCCTCGCGCGTGTCGGTCCGGGCCACATCGGGCATCAGATCCAGCCGGCCCTCGCGCAGATCGGCGAGGCATTGCGCCCATTCGCAGGGGACGTACTCGATCTGCCAATGCTCGCGGCTGGCGATCGAGTCCAGCAGGCGGACGAACAGGCCGTCGGCCTCCCCGTGCTCGTCCACGCTGACTTTGGGTGCGTTGTCGTACACGCCCACGCGCAGATCCGGCTCGGAGGCCACGGAGGACGGCGTCCAGAACGTAAACAGCAGGCAAAGAAACGAGAGGCCGAGGCCCCGGCGCGTGTCTCTCCCCCGCAGGGGCCACCAGATTCGGGTCGATTGGGGACAATCCGTTGCGCGCACCACACTTTCTCGACTAGACCGACGCTCGCATAGTGCCATGGCATGCCATGCCCGCCAATGCGCGCTGGAGGCGCAACTTGAGTCCCGGCATCAACTGCAACACGAGGCCGCCGCGGGCGGGACCGCCTCGACTGAGCCTGGTGCAGGGTCACAGCCCGCCGTCAGGCGCAAACACGGCGTGACCCTCGCCCCTGCGGGCACCGGCACCAAGAACGCGAAAGGCCGCCCTTCGGGGCGGCCTTTCGCAGGTACTGCAATGATGGAGGCTGGGGTCGGAATCGAACCGGCGTACACGGATTTGCAATCCGCTGCATAACCACTCTGCCACCCAGCCTGTATCGGGTGGTTTCAGGCCCGGGAGACACCGTTGCATCTCCGGAGGCTAAAACAGAAAACCCCGGCGAACCGGGGTTTCAGGAATCTGTTGGAGCGGGAAACGAGATTCGAACTCGCGACCCCAACCTTGGCAAGGTTGTGCTCTACCAGCTGAGCTATTCCCGCTCTTCGTCAACGGCGCGTATTCTACCGCAGATTGCCGGCAGGTCAATACCCGCGGTAGCCAAGCGCCTCCGCGCCGTGCACCGCCCGGTCGTATACCACCATCTGGTTCCGCCCGGCATTCTTGGCCACGTACATCGCCGCATCCGCCGCCCGCGACAGGGCGGGCCCGTCCGTTGCATCCAGCGGGAACAGGGCGATCCCGATACTGCAGGAGATCTGCACCTCGGGTCCGGCGCAATCGAACGGCTTGGCCAGCGCGGCCCGGATCTTCTCGCCGATTGCCGCGGCCTGCGCCCGGCTCTCCTCCACCGAGTGGAAGCGCGGCAGCATCACCACAAACTCGTCACCCGCAATGCGCGCCGCCACATCGCTCTCCCTTATGGAACCCAACAGCCGGCCGGCCACCAGACGCAGGAGCAGATCCCCCGCTGCGTGACCATGCTGGTCATTGACCGGCTTGAACTCGTCCAGATCCACGAACATCAATGCGACCTGCTGGCCCTCGCGGCGCGCGCCGGTCAGCTCGTGGTCGAGCATCTGGTAAAACAGGGTCCGATTGGGCAACTGGGTCAACGGATCGTAATGGGCCAGGCGCTGCATCTGGGCATCGGTCGCCTTGCGCTCGGTGATATCCCGCGCAATGCCGAGAAACGCCGTCACCTGACCCTCCTCGTCCAGCATCGGCGAGACACTACTGGTGTGCCAGCGGTAATACCCGTCCTGATGGCGGATGCGGTATTCGATGCCGCTATCCTTCTGACCGGTCTCCGCGATTCGCTGCAGGAAGGCATCGCATGCGGGGACATCCTCAGGGGCCACATACTCGTCGATGGAGTGGCCGATGGCGGCACTGATCGGATAACCGAGATTTTCAGTCCAATTGGGCGAGACGTAGGTGAACACCCTGTCCGGGCGCAGCGAGTAGATCACGTCGCTGGCCGTCTCCACCAAGGCGCGGAACTGTGCCTCGCTCTGGCGCAGGGACGCCTCGAGCTCCTTGCTCGCGGAGATATCCGTCGCAAAGCCGGTCCAGACGCGGGTGCCATCCGCCAGCCGGCGCGTCGTGTCATAGGCGGAAAGCCAGATCACGGCGTTGCCGCGGCACTGCATGCGGAACTCGCGGTTCCTTGGTTGCGAATGCTCGACCGACTCCATCGTGCTCCGCATCACCGCTTCGCGGTCCTCGGGATGGATACAGTCCAGCAACGGCCCTGCATCCTTCTTGAGGGCCTCCCGATCTACGCCGAACCAGCGCTCCGCGACTTCGCCCACGTAGGGGTAGTCGAAATGCCCGTCGGGTGTCATGCGCAGCTGATAGACGAATCCCGGCAACAGATCCTGGAGCGCCTCCAGGGTCTGGCTGTTGTCGAGATCGAGATCGGAAACGGGCATGGGCGGTCCGCGCGCAGCACCGGGGAGGTGGCTGCAGTGTACCTCCAAGAGGTGGCTGCAGTGCACCTCCAAAATGCCGACTGGCACACGCGCCGGCTACTGCGAGCGCGCGGCCGCCAGCATGTACTGGATCATGGAGACCAGCGTCAGGGCGGCGGCCAGGTACAGCAGCCACTCGCCGATCACGAAGGTGGGCAGGCCGACAATGGGCTCGGCCCACAGCAGCAGGAAGATCGCCACCATCTGCGCGGTGGTCTTCACCTTGCCCACCCACGACACCGCGACCTTGGCGCTGCCACCGACCTCGGCCATCCACTCGCGCAGCGCGGAGATCGCGATCTCGCGCCCGATGATGACGATCGCGGCCAGCGCAATGCCGAGCTCGGGGTTGTGGTCCACCACCAGCACCAGGGCCGCGGCGACGATCAGCTTGTCCGCCACCGGATCGAGGAACGCCCCGAAGCGACTCGTCGCCTCCCAGCGCCGTGCCAGATAGCCGTCCAGCCAGTCGGTCACACCAGCCAGGGCGAAGATGATGGCCGCCACGATCCCGCCCTGCGGCATGGACAGGCTGTAGAACGCGAGCACCAGCAGCGGGATCATCACGATCCGCGACCAGGTCAGCCAGGTGGGCAATTGGGGAAACATGGCAGTGGCTCAACTCTCGTGAAACTGGTCGTAGATCGCCTGCGCGAGCCGGCGGTGAATCCCCGGCACCTTGGTCAGCTCCTCGACCCCGGCCCGGCTGACCCCGCGCAGGCCGCCAAAGTGCTTCAGCAGCGCGCTGCGCCGCTTCGGCCCCAGCCCCGGGATGGCCTCCAGGGTGGACTCCTTGCGCGCCTTCGCGCGGCGGGCGCGGTGCCCGGTAATCGCAAAGCGGTGCGCCTCGTCGCGGATCTGCTGGATCCAATGCAGCGCACCAGAATGCGTGGGGAGTATAGAGGGCGCCTCTACCCCGCTCAATATCAGGGTTTCCATGCCCGGCTTGCGCCCCTCGCCCTTGGCCACCCCCACCACCTTGATGTGGTCCAGCCCCAGATCCGCGAGCACGTTCAGTGCCTGGGTCACCTGGCCCTTGCCGCCATCGATGAACAGGATATCCGGTTCCTGGCCCTCGCCCTTCTTCAGCCGCGCAAACCGCCGGCTGAGCGCCTGATGCATCGCCGCGTAGTCATCGCCCGGCTCGATGCCCTCGATATTGAAGCGCCGATAGTCCGACTTGATCGGCCCGTCCGGCCCGAACACCACGCAGGAGGCCACCGTGCCCTCGCCGCTGGTGTGCGAGATGTCGAAGCACTCCATGCGCTTGGGCGTCTCCTCCAGACCCAGCTCGGTGGTCAGCGCATCCAGGCGCGCCGTCTGTCCGGCCTGGCTGGCAATCCGGGTCTTCAGGGCCAGTTCGGCATTGCGGCGCGCCATGTCCAGCCAGCGTGCGCGGTCGCCGCGCAACGACCAGGCCAGGGCAACCTTCCCGCCCCGCCGTTCGGCCAGGTAAGCCTCCAGGGTCTCGGCGCCCTGCGGCTCGTGCGACAGCAGGATGCGCGCCGGCGGCTCGCGTTCTGCGTAGTACTGCGCCAGCACCGCGGCCATAATCTCGTCGGTCTCGGTCGCCTCCGGCACGTTCGGGAACAGCTCGCTGTTGCCCAGGTTCTGCCCATTGCGCACGAAGAAAATCTCCACCGCGCAGGTCCCCGCCTCCTGCGCGAGGGCAAACACGTCGGCGTCTCCCTCGCCGCCGGAGACGAACTGCTGTTCTGAGATCTGGCGCAGCCGCGCGATCTGGTCGCGCAGGCGAGCGGCATGCTCGAAGTCCAGGCGCGTCGAGGCCGCCTCCATACGTTCCATCAGCTCCTCGATCACGGCCTCGCTCTTCCCTTCCAGAAACTTGACCGACGCCTCGACGTCGCGCGCGTAGTCCTCCGGAGAGATATAGCCGACACAGGGCGCGGTGCAACGCCCAATCTGGTACTGCAGGCAGGGCCGAGAGCGGTGTGCGAACACGCTGTCCTCGCATTGGCGCACCTGGAAGAGCTTTTGCAGCAGTGCCAGGCTCTCGCGCACCGCACCGGCCGAGGGGTACGGCCCGAAGTAGCGCATGCCTTTCTTGCGCGCGCCGCGATGAAACCCAAGGCGCGGGTATTCCTGGTTCGAGACGTAGATGTAGGGGTAGCTCTTGTCGTCGCGCAGCAGCACGTTGTAGCGCGGCCGGTGACGCTTGATGAGATTGGCCTCCAGCAGCAGCGCCTCGGCCTCGGTATGCGTAACCGCGACACGGATATCCGCGATCTGCCGCACCATCGAGCGGATCCGCGGCCCGCGGTCGTCGCTCCCACGGAAGTAGCTCGGCACCCGGCTCTTCAGGTTGCGCGCCTTGCCGACGTACAACACGTTCCCCGACGCATCCAGCATCTGGTACACGCCGGGCGACTGCGTCAGCGTCTGCACAAAGCGCTTGTGATCGAATCCGGTCTCGGAGGTACTCATGATCCCTTCAGGATACCGGAACTCCCCCGCCGCCCGGCATAGCCCGCGCCCGCCCAACGCCATCCCGCCCCGCGGCGGTCATCCTCTGTCCATCATTGCGAGGCGCCAAAGGCGCCGCGGCAATCCGCTGGATCGGCGGGGCCTATACGGGGGCAACCTTCGGAGATGACTCGCTTCGCGCTTTTGTACCGCGGCGCCTTTGGCGCCTCGCAATGATGGACAGACTGGAATCCCTGACCGGGATGACTATCCGAGCTGAGTCCGAATGCGGGCGAAGAGTTCGTCGAACATGGCGGGGGTCAGGCGGCGGGTCTGGGTGTTGTAGCGCGAGCAGTGGTACGAGTCGATCAGGCGGGTGTGTGCATCCAGCTCGTGTTCGGCGCTGTGGGCGAAGCGCAGACTGGACAGCGGCAGGCCCTTGGCGCGCAGGATGGCATCGTGGGCGATCTTGCCCAGCGCCAGGATCACGCGCGGCTGCATGGCCGCCATCTCGGCGGCGAGGAAACCGTTGCAGGTGCGGATCTCTTCGGTGGTCGGCTTGTTCTGTGGCGGGAGGCACTTGACCGCGTTGGTGATGCGGCAGTCGATCAGCTCCAGCTCGTCGTCCGCGCGCACGCTCTCCGGCGCGCTGGCAAAGCCGTGTTCGTGCAGGGTCTGGTACAGCAGCACGCCGGCGTAGTCGCCGGTGAACGGGCGCCCGGTGGCATTGGCCCCGTGCATGCCGGGCGCCAGGCCAACGATCAGCAGCCGCGAGTCCAGTGCGCCGAAGGACGCCACCGGGGCGGCGTGATAATCCGGGTGTTTCGCCCGTACATCCTCCAGAAAGCCCGCCAGCCGCGGACAGGCGCGGCAGTCCGCGGCGAAAATCTCGCGCGGACTACTCAACGTGTCCCTAGGAGGCATCCGGCCACTCGCGGTAGGGGTTCCGTGCCAGCTCGGTGTTGTAGTAGCGCGGGTCGTGCGAGACCTCCTCGCCCAGCCAGTCGGGGCGCGGGAACTCGGCATCGCTGCTCGGGAGTTCCAGTTCGGCCACGATCAGGCCCGCATTGGCGCCCTCGAACACGTCGATCTCGTATTCCCAGCCTTCGACATCCACCCAGTGGCGGGTCTTTTCGACCTGGGGGCCGGCCAGCGTGTCCAGCAGGCGATGGGCCTCGTCGACGGGGATGTCGTACTGGTACTCGTCGCGTTCCACGCCGAGGGTCGCGCTCTTGATGTTGAGGTTGGCACCGCCCTCGTCCACTCGCACGCGGATGGACGCGCGGTCGTTGCCGCACAGGTAGCCCTGGCGCATACGCTGCGCACGCACGACGCGGTCACGCCAGGCATCACTGGCCAGCAGGAATTTGCGTTCGATCTCGCGGCCCATGCCGAATGCTCCTTAGTGTTTCCCTAGGACGCCGGGGAGCCCCCCGGGAGATCGCCACGGCACTGCGCGCCTCGCGATGACGCATCCGGGTTATCCGTGACGAACCCCGGTTACATCCGGATGAGCGCGGAACCCCAGGTGAAGCCGCCGCCAAAGGCCTCGGTCAGGATCAGGTCGCCCTTCTTGATGCGACCGTCGCGCACGGCGGTATCCAATGCCAGCGGGATCGACGCGGCGGAGGTGTTGCCGTGGCGATCCACCGTGACCACGACGTTGTCCATGGACATGTTCAGCTTCTTCGCGGTCGCCTGGATGATGCGGATGTTCGCCTGGTGCGGCACCAGCCAGTCCAGCTCGGATTTGTCGATCCCGTTGTACTCCAGGGTCTCGTCGACGATCTGGTCCAGGGTATTCACGGCCACGCGGAAGACCGCCCGGCCCTCCATGCGAATGAAGTCGAGATCCGGGTTGTCGCTTGGCTGCGACACACCACCGGGAACCTCCAGCAGGCCCTTGTGGTGGCCGTCCGCATGCAGGTGCGTGGAGATGATGCCCGGGTCCGGCGAACGCGACAGGACCACGGCACCCGCACCGTCGCCCCACAGGATGCAGTTCCCGCGGTCGGTGTAATCGGTAATGCGCGAGAGCGTCTCCGCCCCCACGACCAGCACGTGGCGGATCTCGTCGCTCTGCATAAAACGATCGGCGGTGGCCAGGGCGTACACGAACCCGCTGCAGACCGCCTGGATATCGAAGGCCGGGCAGCCCCCCACGCCCAGCTTGGCCTGCAGGATGCACGCGGTGCTGGGGAAGATCTGGTCGGGGGTGGTGGTCGCCACCAGGATCAGGTCGAGATCGGCGGCGCGGATGCCGGCGGCGTCCATTGCGCGTTCGGCGGCCTTCAGCGCGAGATCCGAGGTGACCTCGTTCTCGGCGACGATGTGCCGCTCGCGGATTCCGGTGCGGTCGCGAATCCAGGCATCCGAGGTATCGACCATCGCCTCCAGCTCGGCATTGGTCAGGATGCGCTCGGGCAGATAGCTCCCGGTACCGCTGATGCGTGCATGCTTCACTCGCTTGTCTCCTGGCCCAGGAGCTGGCCAAGCTGCTTGTCGATGCGATTGGAGATGTTCGCCTCGGCCTCGATGCGGGCAATGCGGATCGCGTGCTCGAAGGCCAGTTCATCGGCGCTGCCGTGGCTCTTGATCACCACGCCCTGCAGGCCCAGGAGAGAGGCCCCGTTGTAGCGGCGGTGGTCGAAGCGATGGCGGATCCGGCGCAGGACCGGCAGTGCGAACAGGCCGGACAGTCGAGAAAATACCGATGCACCGAACTCCGCCTTCATGTTGGAGGAGATCATCTTGGCCACGCCTTCGCTAATCTTCAGCGCGACGTTGCCGACAAAGCCGTCACAGACCACCACGTCCACATCACCACAGTAGACGTCGTTGCCCTCGACAAAGCCGATGTAGTTGAGGCTGGACGCCTCCAGCATACGGCCGGCCTCGCGCACGCGGTCATTGCCCTTGATCGCCTCGGAGCCGATGTTCAGCAGACCGACCCGCGGGGCCTCCAGGCCGTCCACGGCATTCGCCAGAACCGATCCCATCACCGCGAACTGATACAGATGCGCGGCCTCGACATCCACATTGGCGCCCAGGTCGAGCATGTGGGTATGCCCCTTCATCGACGGCAGGGCCGTCGCGATGGCCGGGCGGTCGATGCCGGGAAGGGTCTTCAGGACGTAACGTGCGGTGGCCATCAGCCCACCGGTGTTGCCGGCGGAGACGCAGGCCTGGGCGACTCCGTTCTTCACCTGGTCGATGGCTACCCGCATGGAGGAGTCGCGCTTGGTCCGCAGGGCCACGGCCGGCAGCTCGTCCATGCCGACCACCTGGCTGGCATGCACGATCTCGACCCGCTCGCGTTCGCTCGCGGACCAGCCGGATATCCCGGACTCGACGGTCTCCTGGTCACCGACCAGCAGCAGGCGGAAATCGTCTGCGACCTTCAGTGAACGGCGCGCAGCCGGAAGGATGACGGACGCACCGTAGTCGCCGCCCATCACGTCCAGTGCGATGGTAAAACTGGCAGTCATGCTCGGGCCCGACGGACGACCGCAATGCGGCCGTATTCAAACGCGGAAAGGCCACGGCGCAAACGCAGCCGTGGCCCCGGGACAGTCATTCCCTGGACCTTAATCTTCGTCTTCGTCGACTTCGACGGCCTGCTGGATCACCTGACGACCGCGATAGAAGCCATCCGGGGTCATGTGGTGACGACGATGGATCTCGCCGGTGGTCGAGTCGGTGGACAGGGTGGCGCCCGTCAGACTGTCGTGGGAGCGGCGCATGTCGCGCTTGGAACGAGTCTTGCGGCGTTGCTGAACAGCCATGATGCATCTCCAGATTGATCAAAATCCCGTGACGACGGGAGTGAGCCCGGTGTCAAAGCGGGCGCAAGTATAACGGTTCGGCCCGGACAATGCCCCGGCCGGCGCTCACGTCATGAGCCGCCCCGGTCCGGGCCGCCCTTCTTGAGTTGTTCGAGCACCGCGAACGGATTTTCGGCGCCCTCGCCTTCCTCGAATTCGGCCCCGGCGGCGGGCTCGCAGTCCGCATGGCGCGGCACCAGCGGCCACGCCAGCAGGACCTCTTCCTCGACCCATGCCGCGGGGCGCAGCAGGCCGTCCGCCTCGAGAGCGACAAAGTCATCGCCCTCGCTCATGCCGGCCGGAGTGCCTTCCGGCGGCAGCAGCACGGCATCCGGTTCGAGGCAGAACTCCCATGCCATCGGCTGCAGGCAGCGCTGGCAGGTCTGCCACAGCTCGCCGGTAATCGTCCCGCTCAGCCGTATCTCGTCCAGCGCCCCGCGTTCCAGCAGGAATCGCGCGTGCACCCGCAGCGGGTGCCCCGGCAGGGCATCGGCACGTAACCGCGGCAGCTCTTCTGCACGCAGGTCACCCTCGAATTCCAGGTGCCGCGCACGCGGTTGCCACGGGTCAAGAGAAACGGGGATGCGACTCATAAACGGCTCGGTTGCAAGGGCGCGGAATATACGCGCGCGAGCGCGATCTGTCAAAGCGAAACAGAAACTTGCAGCCGCCCCAAACGACGTCGATACTCGGGTTGTCATCGACCTGCCCGGGGCCTTCCGTTTGATTCGCAAGCTGCTCATTGCCAACCGGGGCGAAATCGCCGTGCGCCTGATCCGGGCATGCAGCGAAATGGGGATCATCTCGGTCGCGGTTTACACCGACGCCGACCGCCACGCCCTGCACGTGAAGAAGGCCGACGAGGCCTATGCCATCGGCCCGGACTCCATGGGCGGCTATCTCAGCATCCATCGCCTGATCAGCGTCGCGCGCGCCGCCGGATGCGACGCGGTGCACCCGGGCTACGGATTCCTCTCCGAAAATCCCGACTTTGCCGCGGCCTGCGCGGCACGCAACCTGACGTGGGTGGGGCCCGACGCTTCGGTGATCCGCCGCATGGGCGACAAGGTCGCCGCGCGCCAAGCGATGATCGAGGCCGGCGTACCGGTCACACCCGGCTCCGAGGGCAACCTCGCCGACGTCTCGGCCGCGCTCGAGGTCGCCGAACGCGTCGGCTACCCAGTGATGCTGAAGGCCACCAATGGCGGCGGCGGGCGCGGGATCCGACTGTGCGAGGATGCCGCCGCCCTGGAGCACAATTTCGAGCGCGTGCGCTCCGAGGCCACCCGCGCCTTCGGCAGTACCGAGATCTTCCTGGAGAAAGCCGTGGTCAATCCGCGGCACATCGAGGTGCAGATACTCGGCGATGCCCACGGCCATGCAATCCACCTGTTCGAGCGCGACTGCTCGGTGCAGCGCCGCCACCAGAAGCTGGTGGAAATCGCCCCGTCGCCGCAGCTGGATGAGACGCAACGGCAGTATCTGGGCGAACTGGCCGTGCGGGCGGCGCTCGCGGTCGGGTACCAGAACGCGGGCACCGTCGAGTTCCTCATGGACTCGGACGATTCCTTTTATTTCATGGAGATGAACACGAGGCTTCAGGTAGAACATCCGGTTACGGAGATGATCACCGGGGTCGACATCGTGCAGGAACAACTGCGCATCGCCGCCGGCGAGCCGCTGCGTTACGAGCAGTCCCAGATCACCCGCCGCGGCTATGCCATGGAATTCCGCATCAACGCGGAAGACCCGAAGAACGACTTCCTGCCGAGCTTCGGTCGCATCACCCGCTACTTCGCCCCGGGCGGCCCGGGCGTGCGCACCGACGGCGCGATCTACACCGGCTACACCATCCCGCCGCATTACGACTCGATGTGCGCCAAGTTGATCTGCTGGGCCCTTGAATGGGACGACCTGCTGGCCCGCGCCAATCGTGCCCTGCGGGATATGGGCGTGTTCGGGGTCAAGACGACGATCCCGTTCCACCTCGCGATCGTCGCCCACCCGATCTTCCGCAGCGGGCACTTCGATACCGGGTTTGTCGCGGCCCACCCGGAACTGACGCAGTCCCCCAGCAAGCGCTCGGACCGCCAGCTGGCCGTGGCGGTCGCCGCCGCCCTCGCCGCCCACCACGGGTTATAACCCCCGACACCGGATTGACCATGGATCGAGTTCACATCACCGATGTCACCCTGCGCGACGGCCACCAGAGCCTGATCGCCACGCGCATGCGCACCGAGGACATGCTGCCGATCTGCGAGCAGATGGATGCCATCGGCTTCCACTCGCTGGAGGCCTGGGGCGGCGCAACCTTCGACGCCTGCGTGCGGTTTCTCAAGGAGGATCCCTGGGAGCGCCTGCATCAGTTGAAGGCCGCGCTGCCGAACACCCCGCTGCAGATGCTGCTGCGCGGGCAGAACCTGCTCGGCTATCGCCACTACGGAGACGACGTGGTGCGCGCCTTTGTCGAGCGCTCGGTCGCGGGCGGGATCGACATCATCCGTATCTTCGACGCGATGAACGACGCGCGAAACCTGCGCACCGCAATCGAGGCAACGCGCGAGGCCGACGGCCATGCCCAGGGCACGCTGTGCTACACCACCGGGCCGGTGCACTCGGCCGCCGAATTCGTTGCTCTTGGCCGCGAGCTGGTCGCCATGGGCGCGCAGAGCATCGCGATCAAGGACATGGCCGGGCTGCTCACCCCCAGCGCCACCCATGAATTGGTGACCGAGCTGGTCGACGCCCTGGACGTGCCGATCCACCTGCACGCGCACGCCACATCGGGGTTGTCCGAGCTGTGCCACTGGCAAGCCATAGAGGCCGGCTGCCGGCATATCGAGACCGCGATCTCGGCCTTCGCCGGGGGCACCAGCCACCCGCCGACGGAGAGCATGGTCGCCGCCCTGGCCGGTACCGAGCACGACACCGGCCTGGACCTGGTCGCGCTGCAGAAGATCGGGCTGTACTTCCACGAGGTGCGCAAGAAGTACCAGCGCTTCGAGAGCGAATACACCGGCGTCGACACGCGCGTGCAGATCAACCAGGTGCCCGGCGGGATGATCTCCAACCTGGCCAATCAGCTGCGCGACCAGAACGCGCTGGATCGCTTCGACGCGGTGCTGGAAGAGATCCCGCGGGTACGCGAGGACCTCGGCTACCCACCGCTGGTAACCCCCACCTCGCAGATCGTCGGCACCCAGGCGGTGATGAACGTGCTCGCCGGGGAGCGCTACAAGACCATCACCAACGAGGTGAAGCAGTACCTGACCGGGCACTACGGCCGCGCGCCCGGCCCGATCAACAGCGTCGTGCGGCAACAGGCCATCGGCAATGCCGACGTCATCGACTGCCGCCCGGCCGACCTGCTGCAGCCGGAGATGGGCGCCCTGACCCGCGAGATCGGGGATCTCGCCCGGGGACCGGAGGATGTCCTGACCTTCGCCCTGTTCCCCGAAGTAGGACGGCAATTTCTGGAGCAGCGCCGCGACGGCACGCTCAACCCGGAACCGCTCAACCTGCCGGAGAACACCCAGGCCGGCTGCCCGGCCCCGGTGGAGTTCAACGTCACCTTCCACGGCGAGACCTATCACATCCAGGTGAACGGGTCCGGCCACCACCGGGAGGACACGCGCCCGATGTACGTGACGGTCGACGGGATGCCGGAAGAGGTCCAGATCGAGACCCTGGACAGCATCGAGACCGCCAGCAACGGCGGCGTCGAACGCAGCCGCGGGGGCAGCGGAGGCAAGAAGTCGCGCCGCGCGACCCGGCCGGGCGACGTCACCACCTCCATGCCCGGCACCATCATCGACGTGCTGGTGGCCGAGGGCGACAACGTGGAAGCCGGGCAGCCGGTGCTGGTGCTAGAGGCGATGAAGATGGAATCCGAGATCGCCGCACCCGTATCCGGCTCGGTCACCGCGGTGAACGTTACCAAGGGGGCCGCCGCCAACCCGGACGATGCCCTGATCGAGATCGACGGCGACGATGGCTGATACAACACGCAAACTGGTGCTCGCCTCCACCTCGCGCTATCGCGCCGAACTGCTGGAGCGGCTGCATCTGCCATTCGAGACCGCGCGCCCGGCGGTGGACGAGACCCCTCTGGCGCATGAATTGCCCGAGGCGATGGTGGCGCGCCTGGCCGAGGCCAAGGCCCGGGCGGTCGCCGATGTATATCCCGACCATCTCGTCATCGGCTCCGACCAGAACGCCAGCCACGCCGGGCATGTCCTCGGCAAGCCCGGCGACAGCGTCCACGCCGAGGTGCAACTCGCGGCACTGTCCGGGGAAACGGTGACCTTCCACACCGGCCTGTGCCTGCTGGACACTGCCACCGGGAAGGTGCGGACGGGCCAGGTTCCGTTCACCGTGACCTTCCGCGAGCTGAGCCCCGAGGAGATCCGGCGCTACGTTGCCCTGGACCAGCCGCTGGACTGTGCCGGCAGCTTCAAGTCCGAGGGGCTGGGCATCAGCCTGTTCGCGCGCATGAGCGGCGACGACCCGACGGCGCTGGTGGGTCTACCGCTGATCACCCTGGGAAACTGGCTGCGCGAGGCCGGTGTCGCCGTCCCGCCCGCACCGCTCTGAACCGGGTGCGGCAACCCAGGAACACGCGCCCCTAGCCCCAGTCCTGCGGCGGCTTGTTCGCCAGAACCTGCACCACCGCTCCGCGCCCGGTGTGGAGACGCCCCTCGATCACGTCGCGTTCGCGCTCCACTGCTTCTTCGAATTCCAGCCCGTCCAGCTCTTCGATCAGCGCGTCCCGCGTCATCATCAACTCCGCGGCGGGCGGCCCTCCCGTGCCCCATTCCAGTTGCTTCGGGGTGTAGGCCTCGAGGATGAACATCCCACCCGGGCGCAGGCCCGCGACCACCCCGGCATGCAGACGGCGCCGAATCCCGGGCGGCAAATGGCAGAAGATCGACACGATCAGGTCCCAGGAGTCCGGCTCGATCGCGTAGTCGGCGAGATCCACCACCAGGGTCTCGATCTGCACACCTCGGTCCCCGGCCAGGCGCTGGGCCTTCTGCAGCCCGACCGCGGAGCTGTCCACCGCCAGCACGTCGAACCCCTGCTGCGCCAGGAACACCGCGTTGCGGCCCTCCCCCTCGGCCAGGCACAGGGCCCGGCCGCGCGGCACGTTGGCCACCGCCGCACGCAGAAAATCATTCGGTTCGGTGCCGTAGACGTAGTCGTCCTCGGCGTAACGTTCATCCCACATCCGCACTCTCCTTCCGTTCCCCGGGGGCTGTCCATTCGTGCCTTCTACCCGGCACTCCGAAGTGGCGCGTGCTTGTGCACCCGCGATTGCCGGAATCCATGCTTTACCCTACTCTTGCGCGTCCCCAAGCACTGCGACGACCTTCGACACCATGAGCGAAACCCCCACGCTGCGCGCGCGCCTGGAACACTTTATCGAGGCCCGGCTGACCCAGCGCTTCATCATTGGCCTGATCCTGCTGAATGCCCTGACGCTGGGGCTCGAGACCTCGGACACCGTAATGGGCTGGATGGGTCCGGTGATCCTGAGCGCGGACGCCATCATCCTGTCGATCTTCACCGCCGAGGTGCTGGCCAAGCTGTTCGTCTATCGCCTGCGTTTCTGGCGCAACCCGTGGCATGTGTTCGACTTCTTCGTGGTGGGGATCGCGCTGATCCCGGCCGCCGGGCCGTTCTCGGTGCTGCGTGTGCTGCGTCTGCTGCGCCTGGTCTCCATGGTGCCGAAGCTGCGATTCATCGTGGAGGCGCTGCTGCGGGCGATCCCCGGCATCATCTCCATCATGGGATTGCTGGTGCTGATCTTCTACGTGTTCGCGATCATCGCTACCGGCCTGTTCGGCGAGTCCTTCCCGCAGAAGTTCGGCACCCTCGGCTCCACCATGTACAGCCTGTTCCAGGTGATGACGCTAGAGGGCTGGTCCGAGGACATCGCGCGCCCGGTGATGGAGGTATACCCCTGGGCCTGGATGTTCTTCGTACCCTTCATCCTGATCGCCACGTTCACCGTACTGAACCTGTTCATCGCGATCATCGTGGATGCCATGCAGCGCATGCATGACCGCGCCATCGAGATCGAGCAGCAGATGATCCACGACAGCGTGCACGAGGAGAACCAGGCCCTGCATGCGGAGATCCACGGAATACAGCAGGAAACGCTCAAGCTCCAGGAACGCCTGACCCGCATGCAGACGATGCTGGAGAAACGCGTCCGGTAGACGCCTTTGCGCCCAACTCGGCCTTGTCATTGCCGAACACACGGCGGCGTGCTTCAATATCGATATGTGAAGCACATTTGAGGGTGACACCATGAAAGAGCTTAACGTCCGCGAGATGCGAGCCTCCATTGGGCATCTGGACGAAATCGTCCAGGCGTCCGGGGAAATCACCATCACCCGTCACGGAAAGCCCATTGCACGGGTCCTGCCCGTTCGTCGCGGGCGCCAGCGCCCCGACCACCACGAACTTCGCCAGCGAACCGGACCACTGGTTCCTTCGGAAACCCTCCTGAGGGAAGAGCGTGACGAGCGCGGATGAACGGAGCTACCTCGACACCAGTGCCCTGGCCAAGTGGTACTTGAACGAACCGGGATCCGAGGCCTTCGTCGACTATCTGCAGGGCGTCGACGTCGCGATCATCAGCCGCCTGGTAGCGACCGAACTGCGGTCCCTGCTCGCACGACGCCGACGCATGGGGGAGCTATCGCAGGAGCTGGAAACGATTATCTTCGCCACCTTCCAGGACGACATTTCCAGCACCTCGTTACAACTCTATCCCTTCGACGACTCACTGTTCGACGAAGCGACCAACCTGATCACCCGCTATCCCGAACACCCATTGCGGACGCTGGACGCACTGCACATCGCCACCGCGCGTCACCATGAGATTCCAGTAATCGCCACCGCAAACAACGTCCTCGCGGACGCGGCTTCATCGATGGGGCTGTCCGTTCGTCGATTCTGACGCCTCCGGCATCAAACCCCGCCGTAGGATGCCGATGAGCGAAGCGAATCGCATCACGCGCACACGCGCCCCGATACAACGGTGCGTTTCGCTTTGCTCAACGCACCCTACGAGACCCCGGGCCCAACATGGGTTCGGGGACTTGGCTGGGCTCAGGCGTTGACGGCGGCTGGCTCCACGGCGCGCTCGCCCAGGCGACGGCCGGTGGCGTTCAGCACAGCCTGCAGCGTGGCGGCCGTGGTGTCCTCGCCCAGGGCGACACCCACGGAGCGTTCGCCATCAACCTGCACATCCACGGCGGCCATGGCGCGGGCCTCGGTGCCGGACTCCATCGCGTGCTCGTCGAAGTGGGTGACCTTCACCTGTACGCCGCGCTCGGCCTGCATGGCGGAGGTCAGCGCCGCGACCGCGCCGTGGCCCTCGCCCCGCAGGCGGGATTCACGCCCGGGCGGGCCCATGGTCGCATCCAGCCGCACCACCGGGCCGTCCTTCTCGATCTCGTAGCGCACCAGATCCCAGCCGGTAACCGGCGTCAGGTAGTGCTGCTCGAACAGCTCGTGGATGCGCTTCGAGGAGACCTCGATCTGCGAGGTCTCGGCATCCTTCTGCACGATGCGGGCGAACTCGATCGCCAGCCAGCGCGGCAACTCCATGCCGTAGTCGCGCTCCAGCACGTGCGACACGCCGCCCTTGCCGGACTGGCTGTTGATGCGCACAACCTCCTCGTAACGCCGGCCCAGATCGCTCGGATCGATCGGCAGGTACGGCACGTTCCAGTGGTCTCCCTTCTCCTTGTAATGCGCCAGGCCCTTGCGGATCGCGTCCTGGTGGCTGCCGGAGAAGGCGGTGTAGACCAACTCGCCCGCCCACGGGTGGCGCGGGTTGATGGGCATGTCGGTGCACTCCTTGTACACGTCCATCAGCCGCTCCATATCGGACAGATCGATGGTCGGGTCAATGCCCTGCGAGTACAGGTTCATGCCGACGGTGACCAGATCCATGTTGCCGGTGCGTTCGCCATTGCCGAACAGCGTGCCCTCCAGACGGTCGGCCCCGGCCAGCAGGCCCAGTTCGGCCGCGGCCACGCCGGTGCCCCGGTCGTTGTGCGTATGCAGCGAGATGCAGAAGTGCTCGCGGTACTGCACCTGATCGCAGAACCATTCGACCTGGTCGGCGAAGACGTTCGGCGTGGCGGACTCGACCGTGGCCGGCAGGTTGATCACCACCTTCTGGCCCTGATCCGGGCGCCAGATGGCGTTCACCGCATCGACCACCTCGACCGCGAAATCCAGCTCGGTGGTAGAGAAGCTCTCCGGCGAGTACTGGAAGATCCAGTCGGTCTGCGGGTACTTCGCCGCATGATCGCGCACCCAGCGTGCGCCGTTTTCGGCGATGCCGCGCACGCCGTCGCGGTCCATGCGGAAAACCTGCTCGCGCTGCGCCGGATTGGTGGAGTTGTACACGTGCACCACCGCGCGCGGGGCCCCTTTCAGCGCCTCGAAGGTCTTGGCGATCAGGTCCTCGCGCGCCTGCGTCAGCACCTGGATGTACACGCCCTCGGGGATACGGTCCTCCTCGATCAGGCGGCGGGTAAAGTCGTAGTCGATCTGCGAGGCGGCCGGGAAGCCGATCTCGATCTCGGTCAGACCGATCCCCACCAGCACATCGAAGAAGCGCATCTTCTGTTCCACGCTCATCGGGTGCACCAGCGCCTGGTTGCCATCACGCAGATCCACCGCGCAGAAACGCGGGGCGACAGTGGTCTGCTGCGCCGGCCAGCGGCGATCGGACTTGTCGATCGGCGGGAACGGGGCGTACTTGGTGTGATCGAAGGCCATCGTGTTCGTCTCCTGTTCGGGTGCGGCGCGGCCTGTTGGCCGTGTGCGGCATACCGGATTTCTCTCTGTGCATTATCCTAACGCATTGCACCCGGCATAACCTTGCGTTTTTCCCTACGAACGCAATAGTTGCGCACTATCCTTGCGCAACAAAGCCGTTATCGCGCAATATTTACCCCATGAAACCCGAACCGCACCGACTCGACCGCTACGACCGCCGCATCCTCGAGATCCTCCAGGAGGATGCGAGCCTGTCCAATCAGGCCCTGGCGGATCGCGTGGGGCTCAGCCCCTCCCCCTGCCTGCGGCGGGTGCGCGCGCTGGAGCAGGCGGGCGTCCTGCTGAGCCGTGTAGCCCTGCTGGACCGGCGCAGCCTGGGCCTGGAACTGACCGCCCTGATCCATATCGGCATGGACCGCCACACCCCGGAACGTTTCGCCCATTTCGAGGAGACCGTGGCGAGCTACCCCGAGGTCCAGCACTGCTACCTGATCACCGGCCAGTCCGCCGACTACATGCTGCAGGTGGTCGTCCCCGACATGGATGCCTACCAGGAATTCCTGCTGCGGCGGATCACCCGGCTGGAGGGCGTGGACAGCGTGCACTCCAGCTTCGTGCTCCGCCGTGTGGTCGACCGCACCGCCCTGCCATTGGACTACACCCCCACCTGAGCACCACCTCAAGAGGCAGGACGGATGGACCACGAAGGCACGAAGAAGGTCGAGGGCCGGTAGGATGTGATGAGCGAAGCGAATCGCATCGTGTAGCCATCCCAGGGTGGCCAGGTTCCCGGATTGATGCGTTTCGCTTCGCTCAACAGCATCCTACGACGGGATCGAAACGCGGGAATCCAGCCATGCAGGGGCGGCCAGCCAAGGAGTCGTTCCAACCAAGAATCACCTTCCCTCTCCGTGATCTCCGTGTCCTCTGTGGTGCAATCGCCCTTGCCCTCCGGCGAGCCACCCCTATACTGTATATATAAACAGTTATCGGAGGGCACCCCGTGTCGCTCACTGCACGCCAGCAAGCCATCTTCGACTACATCGCCGAGACCATCGCCACGCAGGGCACGGCACCGACCCGCAGCGAGATCGCACGGGCCTTCGGCTTCCGCTCGCCCTACGCGGCCGAGTGCCACCTGAAGGCCCTGGAGAAGAAAGGCGCGATCGAGCTGCTGGGCGGTACCTCCCGCGGCATCCGCCTGCCCGGTGCCGCCCGTGGCGCACCGGCTGAACTCCCCCTGATCGGACGCGTCGCCGCCGGCTCGCCGATCCTCGCCACCGCGCATATCGAGCGCCACTACCGGGTCGACGACGCCCTGTTCCGCGCCCGCCCGGACTATCTCCTGCGCGTGCACGGCGAGAGCATGCGCGACGCCGGCATCCTCGACGGCGACCTGCTGGCCGTGCGCCAGACCCCCGAGGCCCGGGCCGGCCAGATCGTGGTCGCCCGCATCGAGGACGAGGTCACCGTGAAGCGCTTCGCCCAGGACGGCCCGAAGGTGCGCCTGCTCCCGGAGAACCCCGACTTCGCCCCCATCGAGATCGACCTCGAGCGCCAGGAACTGGCCATCGAGGGGATCGGCGTGGGCGTGCTGCGCGATCTCGACCCACAGGCCTAGGGAAACACTGACTCATGTACACACTCGCGTTGGCACCCCAGGTTTTCCGAGACAAGGCGCGGTGCGCAGCGGGTAGTGGTTCTACCCGCCCGTTTTTGATGGATTCGGGGCGCAACGCAGGATCGGGGAACCTGGGGCGCCAACCCCACAAGCCATTGAATGCAGGGGCTCGGCCGCCCATTGTTGATGAAAACGGGCGTGGGAACGGCGTTGCGGTTCCCTTGTGCAGAATGACTGCACGGCAGTCACCGCGCCTTGTTCGCACGCAAAAGCGACTCGAGCGCGAGCGTGTACATGAATCAGTGTTTCCCTAAGCCATGAGCGCGCTGGATACCCTGCTCGACCACCCGGCGCTTTGGCGCGGCCGCAGTGCGGCTCCGGCCCCGAATGCCCCGGTCTGGCCCAGCGGCCATGCCGAGCTGGACCGGGCCCTGGGCGGCGGCTGGCCCCGCGGCCAGTTGATCGAACTGCTGGGCGCCCCGTTCGGCTGCGGCGAGACCCGGCTGCTGGTCCCCATGCTCGCCGCCTGCGGCCGCGACGGCTACTGGATCGCGCTGATCGCACCGCCGGCCACGCCCTGGCTGCCCGGCTGGCAGACACTCGGCATCCCGCCGGAGCGGGTCCTGCTGATCCATACCGAGCACGATCGCGACACCCTGTGGGCCGGCGAGCAGTGCCTGCGTGACCCCGCCTTTGGCGTCCTGCTCGCCTGGCTGAGCGGCCCCGTGGAGACGGCTCTGCTGCGCCGGCTGCGTCTGGCCGCCAGCGAGAGCCGGGCCTGCGCGATCCTGTACCGGCCACCAAACGCCGCGGCACAGCCCTCGCCGGCCCACCAGCGCCTGCGCTGGCAGCCCGCAGACTCCGGCCTGGAACTGCACTGCCTGAAGGGGGCGGGCCACTGGGCCCGCTCCGGCCACCCCCTGCAGGTTCCCGAACCGCCGGAGGCCTGAGATGGGCCAGCCTGCCCGTCCCTCGCGTGCGGCCATACCCCCGGAACCGGCCCGACAGCAACTGAGCCTGCTTCCGGCCGCAGCCACGCCCGCGACCGCACCCCGGCCACCGGAGACGCACACCGCCACCCGCGACGCCCGGCCGCGGCAGGAACACTGGATGGCGATCGACCTGCCACACCTCGCGCTGGAGGCCCTGGCCCGGGCGGAGCCGGATCCCGCGCGGCTGCAGCGCCCCCTGCTGGTGGTAGAGTCCAGTCCCGCCCCCCGGGTGCACGCCGCCAACCGCGCCGCGCGTCAGGCGGGTGCCCGCCCCGGCATGGCGCTGGGGGATGCGCTGGCGGTGCTGGATACCCCGGAACTGGTCGAGCATGACCCGGACGCCCTGCGGGCCCAGCTGAAGATGCTGGCCGGCGTACTGCTACAGTTTTCCGACCACGTACACCCGGAGCCGGAGGCACAACGCATCCTGGTCGAGGTCGGGCGCAGCCGCCGCCTGTTCGGCGGCCTCGAGACCCTGCGCGACCAGGCGCGGGACACCCTGACCGAACTGGGCTTCCATCCCCGTATCGGACTGGCCCGCAGCCCCGCCGCCGCCCGCCTTCTGGCCCGCCTGCGCAACCCCGCGATCGCGGAAGACCCCGAGGCCCTGCGCCGCATCCTGTCTCCGGTGCCGCTGGAGGCCCTGCCGCTGGCCGCCGCGACCCGCGAGGGTCTGCGCGCCGTGGGCCTGCGCCAGCTGGGCGATCTTCTGCGCCTGTCGCGCCCCGAGCTGGCCCGACGCCACGGACCGGAGTTGCTGGACCTGCTGGACCGACTGCTGGCGCGGCGCGCGGAGACCCTGCCCCGCTTTGCGCCACCCCCGGTGCTGGACCTGTCCCTGCGACTGGAGCACGAGATCCACGCCACGGCGGCCCTGGCCTTCCCGCTAAAACGCCTGCTGCGCCAGGCCGAGGCGCAGCTGCGCGGCCTGAACCGCAGCCTGCAGGGGATGACACTGGAACTGGCCCACCGCGAGGGGCGCACCCGCCTCTCGCTGGAACGCGGACAGCCGGGCATCCGCGCCGGCGAGTGGCTGCCCCTGTGGCAGACCCGTCTGGATCGCGAGACCCTGCCGGCCGCGGTCATCGGCCTGCGCCTGCAGGCACCCCGCCTGCTGGACCCGCCGGCCCGGGGCAACAGCCTGCTCGCCGAGGATCCGGCGAGTACACCACCGGCGGATCAGCTACCCGCGGTGCTGGCCCGCCTGCGCGCCCGGCTGGGCGAGCAGGCCGTCGCCCGTCTGGTCAATCACCGCACACCGAGGCCGGAGGATGCCCAGAGGCCGCGGCACGATCTCGCCGCCACCCCGGACCCTGCCGCTCCAACCCCGGGTCAGCGGGCCTGCGGAACCGCCCTCTGGCTACAGGGCCCCGAACCCGCCGCGCCCCCCGACCAGCCCCAATGGCTGGGGCGGCTGGAAGACGGCTGGTGGGACCAAGGCCAGGATGCGCGCCGCGACTACGCCCGGACCCGCGACCGGCAGGGCCGCCGACTCTGGCTGTACCGCTGCCTGCGCAGCGGCCAGTGGTATCGCCAGGGCTACTGGGGCTGAGGGGGGGCCGCCGTGTCAGCGGTGGTACTCGCCCGCACGCTCCGGCTGGTACTCGACCTCCACGATCCGCACGTGCATCTGCCCCCCGCCCGGGCGCGGCCATTCAATCTCCTCGCCCTCGGACAGGCCCAGCAACGCACTGCCCACCGGCGCCAGGATCGACAGCGTGCCACCACTCTCGTCCACATCACGCGGGTACACCAGTGTCATCGAGAACTCGTCGCCGGACTCGATCACCCGGAACCGGACCTTCGAGTTCATCGTCACCACCGAACCCGGGACATCGTGCGAATTCACGACATCCGCGCGATCCAGTTCGGACTCGAGATCGGCCTTGCCGGGAAAACTGCCATCCGGAAGCGATTCCAGCAGCTTGTCCAGGCGCTCCATGTCCGTGGCGGAGACGATGATCTTCGGCTTGTTCACTTTCTTACTCCAGAATGCAGAACGCGCCTCCGGGGAGACGCGCCAGGCAAGAATATTCAGGGATTTTCCGGAAACCGGGAAACGAATCTCGAGACTAGCCAAGCACCGACCAAAAAGCTATAGGGATTGGTCACGGCAATCGAATCGTCTGCCGGGCTCCGATCAGGATCTTACCGGGATTCGGCCTCCCGCCACGCCGCGTAGCCCCCACGCAGCACATACGCATTGATACCCATCGTGCGCAAGCTGTCGGCCACGAGCTGGGACCGGCCACGCCCGCCACAGAACACCACGACGGGCTGGTCCGCATCCGCCATATGAGACTCGATACCGGCCTCCAGCTTGGGCCGCGGGATGTTGATCGCACCCTCGATAGTCCCCGCGGCCGCCTCCTCGGGCTGACGCACATCCACCAGCAGAAACGGTTCCCCTTCCTCGAGCCAGCGCGTCACTGCCCCTGGTTCCAGATGCGGCAGGCTTTGTTCCAGCTCGCTAATACGCTTCTCGAAAAGACTCACAGGAGGACTCCGTTGGCTGCGCGAGACGCAATTCTATCGTGCCTGCAGCTCACACCGACGGCCGTACCAGCAGCGGGACGACCCGAAGGGTGAACAGGGCCAGCCCGGCCAGCGCCGCCACCGCGCCCACCGCCGTCAACATCGCAACGCCCAGGATCCAGCCAAGCCCCATGCCCAGCACGGCCAGATGCACGAGGCCCTGCGGAGTCCAGGCCCACAGCCAGCCACCAGCGATCGGGTGTCCGGTAAAGCGCGGCAGCATATGCTCGCCAAGCCCCATGATCAGCAACAGAAGAAAACCCAGGGTAAAGCCATGCAGCGCGGCCGGACGCGCCGCACCCTCGAGGAAGAACCCGCCCAGTGGCAACGCGGCACCCGCAATCAGCAGCCAGATCATCGCGCCCAGCACCGAGGCCCGGCTGGAGGCCGACAGCCCCAGCCCGACGTGCCGAGCAGCCTTCTGTGTGCGCTCCGGGGCCGCCCCCACCAACTCGGTCGCGGCCGTCCGATCCAGCAGCCCGATGTGCTTGAGCTCGCCATCGACCACCACGGCGGGGATCGACCGGATGCGCAGCCGGGTCGCCAGTTCGCGCCCCTCCGGCTGGCCCATGTCCACCACCGCGAAGTCGATCTGTTTATTCTCCGACACCTCGCGCCAGATGCGCTCGGCATCGTGGCAGGAGGCGCACCACTCGGATACCAGCAGTTCTACCTTCATGATCCCGCCCTCAGTCCGCGCAGCGCATGCAGTGGATCTCGTAGCGATCGACCCATTGCTTCAGACCCGCAATCGCCTCGGCCCCGGTATGTAGCCGCTCGAGCGCCTTTTCCGGATCGTCCGGGCGCATGACCACGACCCAGGCATCGGTATAGGGGGCCACGTTCACCAGCCCCGGATCGGCCTCCACGGCCGGATTGATGCGCTCGATGGTGCCGTCGAATGGCGTAGGGATGCCCCCCGCCCACTTGCCGGACTCCAGCCGCGCCACCGGCTTGCCCGCGGCGCGGTGCGAACCCGGCTTGCGAAAGCGGAAGTACTGCACCCGGCCCGCCATGGTCTGGGCGGGATCGGTAATCCCAAGGGTAAAGGTGCCGTCGTCCTCCGGACGGACCCAGACATAATCCAGGTCGTAGAACAGGTCGTCCGGCAGCTCGCAGCCGTTGTATTCCGTATGACTCATTACGCCCCCTTCGGACCGTAGTGACGCACGGTGAGTGCGATATTCAGCGCGAACAGGATCATCGCCCCCCAGGCCATCGCCCCGCCGACCGCGACGGTCGGGTTATGAAAGACCAGCCAGCCCGCGATCATCACCAGTAGCCCGAGATTGGCCAGCAGGAACTGCACATGCCCCAGGCGCTCGGAGAACAGCGAACGGCCGGAAAAGCGCGGCAGAACATGCAGGCCCACGCCATAGATCATCATGGTCACGAACCCCAGCAGCATCAGGTGGCCGTGGATGCGCGGCACATTGCCGGGGATCAGGCCGGGTTGGGCCAGCCAGAGGATGCCGAGCAGCCCGCCCAGCAGGGCATAGGCGAGGGCCGCGAGGATGAACATCCGGTTCCGAGGGTGCATCAAACGCTCCAGGGCAGGTTTCGCACAGCATACTTTAAGCTATATTCGATTTACATTGATCGAGATCAAGACGAGGCGCGAGCGCTTCGGCGAAAGTCGCCTGCTTCTTGACCACCATGCGAAGGTCCGATATCCGATGCACGCGCAACTCCACGAAAGTGTTCCCGGATTCCAGCAGCCCATCGAGTTGCTGCGGGCCTGCCATCGCCGAATCCTCAACTCCCTGGACATCCTCGAGCGCCTGCCCGCCCATTTGGCCGCCAAAGGCGCTGACGAGGAGGCCCGAGGCGCCGCGCAACGGGTCCTGAACTACTTTCACGAGGCAGCGCCCAACCACCACGCGGACGAGGACCAGGACCTGTTCCCCGTGCTGCGCCAGCACTGCGGCCACCCCGAGAGTCACCCGCAACTGTGCGAATGGCTGGACCGCCTGACCGCCGAGCATGACGAGATCGAGGCCGGCTGGGATCGCCTGGAGCCGGCCCTGCAACGCATCGCCGCGGGCGAGCCGGCGGACCTCGACGGTGCCGACGCGTGGATAAACCAATACCGCATCCACCTCGATCTGGAAGAGCGCGCCGTACTCCCCTTTGCCGAGCACCTGCTAAGCCCGGAAGACCGCCGCGCCATCGGTGCCGCCATGGCCGCACGCCGGGGCATCACGGGCGCAGACCGTGGCTGATTTCGTACTCGACCTCCGCGGCCTGGCCGAGCATGCCCACACCCGCGCGTACTACACCCTGCGCGAACTGCGCAGCGGTCAGGTCTTCGAGGTCTGGCTGGATCAGGAACCGAAGATGCTGATGGACGCGGTCAGCCTGCAGCTGCGTCACGCCATCCACTGGCAGGTGCTCGAAGACGGCCCGCCCTTGTGGAAGCTCTCGGTACAACGCCGCGAGGACGTCGCCCCCGTGGACCTCGTCGACCTGCTGGAACGCGATCACCTGCGCATCGACCGGCTGTTCGCCAGTGCCCTGCACAAGGTCAACGCCGGCGATCTCGAAGGCGCGGCGCCGGACTTCCACGCCTATGTCGACGGCCTGCGCCGCCACGTGGAGGTGGAAAACGAGCTGATCGTTCCCTTGCTGGACCTGCCGCGCAGCCCGAACGGTCAGGACCCGACCTCGATCATGCTGCGCGAACACGACGAAATCCTGGAACAGACCGCGATGCTGGAACACGAATTCAGCGAAGGCGTGGACGAGGCCTGGGCCGTGGCCCCGTTCTTCGCGCTGATCTCCGGCGCCCTGGCCAAACACGAGGGCCGCGAGGAACAAAACCTGTTCCCCCACTGGAGCCGCGCGCTGCGCGAACAGCCCGATGCCGCCGCCGAGCTGCTCCAGCGCGCACAGACCCTGCTGACGACACCCCCGGACGCCTGAGCGTCCCGCACTACCGCGCCAACGCGGAGGTGCGAATCAATCAGCGGCTCCCTTGAAGCGGCGCGGCGCCGACAGGCGCGCCAGCGCCCAGAGCCCCAGCAACGGGCCGGGCAGCAGCAGCCACAGGACCCATACCCCGCCATCCGCCCACAACCAGCCGGTCAGCCAGATACCCGGCAGGGTCAGCGCAAAGCCGATCGCATTCATCACACTCAGCGCGGAACCCACCGCATCCTCCGGCGCACTGTCCGCGGCCAGCGCGGAGAACTGTGGCGAGTCCGCGATCACCGTGAGCCCCCACAGCGTCAGGAGGCCGAACAGCAACCAGGGCGACTGCCCTGCGAGCAGCGGGTACAGCAGGCAGGCCAGGCCCGAGGTTGCCAGTGCCACGCGTGCCACACGCAGGCTGCCCAGGCCCCGACTCAGGCGACCGCCCCAGACACAGCCCGCCAGTCCCAGCGCGATCACGCCGAAGGCCAGCCAGGGGATCAGGGCCGCATCCGCTTCCATCCGCGACAGCTCGCGCGCCACCAGCAAGGGCACCAGCGTCCAGAAGGCGTACAGCTCCCAGCAGTGGCCGAAATAGCCCCCGGCCACGGCCCGGAAGTCCCGCCGACCCAGGGCGCGAAAACCCTTCCCCAGTCCCGGTGTCCGTCCGGGTGGCGGCAGGTGGGGACCGTCGCCCAGACGCAGGATCATCAGCGCGGCCAGCAACGCCAGGCCCGACGCCAGCACCACCGGAACGGCCCATGGGAAATCCAGCGTGGCGCCGCGCAGCAGATGCGGGAGCGCGGTCCCCAGGGTCAGCATGCCGAGCAGCCACGACAGCGCCCAGCCCTTGTATTGCGGGGTCCAGCCGATCACCAGTTTCATGCCCAGCGGATAAACTCCGGCCAGCGCCAGCCCGACCAGAAAGCGCGCCAGCAGGGCCAACTCCCAGACGCCGGCGAGCAGTATGAAGGCGGCGTTGAGCCCGGCCCCGAACAGGGCGGAAATGGCGAATACCCGACTGGCGCGAAAATGGTCGGCCAGCCCAGTGGCGGCCACCACCAGGGTCCCGGTGATAAAGCCAAGCTGGGTGGCCATCGTCAGCCAGCCGATCTCCACAGGCGACCAGCCCAACGCCTGCTGCAGCGACAGCCCGACCCCGTTGACCGAAAACCACAGCGACGTGCCGAACAGCTGGGCCACCACGATCACCGCCAGCGGATGGCGGTGCATCATGTCCGCCATCAAGGGAGGCCTTCCCGCCCTACACACCCCGGCTCAACGACTGGCGCCGCGTATCCAGCGCTTCAGCAGCGCGACCAGGGCGCCCCCGGAGATCAAGCCCAGCAGGTAGATCCCGACGATCAGCAGCGCCAGCGGCAGCGTCACGTACAGGGTCAGGAAGTTGAGTGTCACTAGACGCAGGTTCTGGATCGCAAAGATCGCAACCACCGCGACGAACACGATAATCAGCAGGGTGTAGAGGTAACGCATGGGGCCCTCCCTGGTCAGTCGTACGTGTCTTTCAGGTTCCGGCGCACCGCCGCGGGGGCAACCGACAACTCCCCGATGATTCATGCTGAAGGATAGGTACAGCGCTCCCTCAATGGACAGGCATCACAGCGCGGACGCGGACGGCAACGCTCCTTGCCGTGTTCCACGATCAGCGCGTGCAGGTCGTTCAGCGCCGCCACATCCGGCCCCAGCGCGACCTCGACGTGCTCGCGCAGCGCATCGTACGGAGCCCGAGCCTGCGGCAGGTCCAGACGCTCGAACAGCCGGCGGGTATAGGCATCCACCACGAACACCGGGCGCTCGAAGGCGTACAGCACGATATCGTCCGCCGTCTCCGGCCCGACACCCTTGACCCCCAGCAGCGCCGCGCGCAGCGCGTCGGTGTCCAGCGCGGCCAGCCCCTCGACCCCTCCGGATACCTCCAGGAAGGCCAGCAGATGGCGCAGGCGATCCGCCTTCACGTTGAAATAGCCACTGGGGCGGATGCGTTCGGCCAGCTCCTCACGGCTCAGGGCCATCAGCCCATCCGACGAGAGCGCATCAATGGCACGCAGGTTAGCCAACGCCTTCTCGACGTTGGTCCAGCTGGTATTCTGCGTCAACACGGCGCCGACCATCACCTCGAACGCGGTCTCCGCCGGCCACCACTGCAGGTCACCGTACTCCGCGCGCAGGACACCCAGAAGCTCGGGAATCCGCACGGGGGCTACCGCTGACGGCCACCGCCCGGTTTGCCACCGCCGCCCGACCGGCCGCCGGGACGGCCACCCGCAGGCTTCGCGCCCCGGGGCCCACCGCGACCCGCGGGGGATGAAGACTTGCCCGGCTTCTTCGGCGGCGACGAACTCCAGCCGTCCTCGCGCGCCGCCCGGCTGTTGCGGGCCTTGCCCGCCGGCTCCGTCTTACCGGGGCGTTTGTCCCGCGGCTTGCCGCGCGGATCGCGCCGCGGACCGCCGCGCCCACGCGTGGGTACGGAGTCCGGCACGGGCAGGTCCGCCGCCTCGTACAGCCCGGCCACCTCGCGGGTCTCCAGATCGCGCACCGCGCCCGTCTTCAGGCCGTGCCCGAGGACCACCGGCCCATAGCGCACCCGGATCAGGCGGCTGACCGTAACCCCGACCGCATCCCACAGCCGGCGCACCAGACGATTTCGCCCCTCGCTGACGACCACATGAAACCAGTGATTGGCGCCCTCCCCGCCCTGCTCCTCCAGACTGTCGAAGCGGGCCGCACCATCCTCCAGTTCCACGCCTTCGCGCAGCATGTCCTGGGTCGCCGGCGGCACCTCGCCCAGCACGCGCACCGCGTACTCGCGTTCCAGGGCCATGCTCGGGTGCATCAGGCGGTTGGCCAGTTCACCATCGGTGGTGAACAGCAGCAGGCCCGAGGTATTCAGGTCCAGCCGTCCCACGGCCACCCAGCGCTGCCCCTTCAACCGCGGCAGGCTGGCAAACACCGGCCGCCGCCCCTCGGGGTCCGAGCGGCTGCAGATCTCGCCCACCGGCTTGTGATACACGATCCACCGATGCGGATGCTCCGGGCGCCGCACGATGCGCCCGCGCACGCGGATCACGTCGTGCTCGTCGACCTGGTCGCCCAGCTTTACGGTGCGGTTGTTCACCTGCACCTCGCCGCGCTCGATCCAGCCCTCGATCTCGCGCCGCGAACCCAGCCCGCGCGCCGCCAGGACCTTCTGTACCCGCTCCGACATTCCCGGAACTCCAGCAACTCATTAAGATGGGCGTCACGATACACCAACAGGACGTTGCCATGACCGATTCGACAGCGGAACCCTCCCCGGTCCGCACCCCGCTGAACATCGCCGTACTGACCGTCTCCGACAGCCGGGAGCTTGCGGAGGACCGTTCCGGCGATGCCCTGGTGGAAGGTCTCGAAGGCGCCGGCCACCGGCTGGCCGACCGGAATCTCGTAAAGGACGACATCTACGCCATCCGCGCCGAGCTCTCGCGCTGGATCGCCGATCCCGACATCGACGCCGTCCTGACCACCGGCGGCACCGGCATCACCGGCCGCGATGGCACCCCCGAGGCCGCCTCGGTCCTGCTGGACAAGACCATCGAGGGCTTCGGCGAGCTGTTCCGGGCGCTGTCCTTTGATGAGATCGGCACCTCCAGCCTGCAGTCGCGCGCCCTGTCCGGCGTCGCCAACGGCACCTACCTGTTCGTGCTGCCCGGCTCCACCGGCGCCTGCCGCACCGCCTGGGACCGCATCATCCAGGCCCAGCTGGACGACCGCACCATGCCCTGCAACCTCACGATGCTGATGCCGCGCCTGAAGGAGGTCTGAGTCCCTGGACCCTGATTGGATGCACGACCACCGGGATGGTCAAGGGAGCGTCTACCACAGAGGACACGGAGATCACGGAGGGGATCAAAGAAGGCTTCGCAGCGGGCCCCGCCCCTCGGGTGCGCGGTGCCTGGCCCAAGGGGCTGGCACGCGCGAGCCGATGTCCCCGGCCAAAGGGGTCTAGCTGACGCCCCATCGCTCAGGGGGCTGAGCTCCTACACGGCCGGGCTGGCCCCCTGTAGGAGGCCAGCCCTCTGGCCGATGGGGTGCTGGCCACTGCCCCGACACAGGTGCGAACCAACCTCGACGGTCGCGCCCTGTCCCTTTTCAGCCTTTGTTTTCGCGTCCTTCCTGTGAACCGTCATTGAATCCCTTCGTGCCCTCCGTGTGCTCTGTGGTCAAGAATCCACGTGGGTTTGCAGCCAGTATTCGAGCAGGGCGGCGTGCCAGAGCTTGGAGCCCTGGATGCGGGTGAAGTACTCATCCGGGGCGTCCAGCAGCTTGTCGATGTAGGCCGGCTGGTAGAGGCCGCGCTCGCGGGCGGCGCGCGAGGTGAGGATGTCACGCATGAATTCGAGGAAGTCGCCGCGAACGTACTTCAGCGCCGGCACCGGGAAGTAGCCCTTGGGCCGGTCCAGCACCGCGTCCGGCAGCCGGCCGCGGGCGATGCGGCGCAGGACGTCCTTGCCGCCATCGCCCAGCTTCAGGTGCGGCGGCATCGCGGCGGCGGTCTCGACCAGTTCGTGGTCCAGGAACGGTACCCGCGCCTCCAGGCCGAAGGCCATGGTCATGTTGTCCACGCGCTTGACCGGGTCGTCCACGATCAGCGTGGTCGCATCCAGCGCCAGCACCGCGTCGATGAAGGAATCCGCGCGGTCGGTCTCCAGCTCGGAGAACTGTTCACGCAGCCAGTCGCCGGTCACGTCGTTCGCCGGCGGGTGGCGCAGCATCTCGGCCATCTCCGGGTGGTCGCGGTCGAAGTAGTGGCGACGGAAGCGCTCCACCCAGTCGCCGTGGCGATCCTCGGCCATTTGCGGATACCAGAAGTAGCCGCCGAAGACCTCATCGGCGCCCTGCCCGGACTGCACGACCTTCACATGCTGCGAGACCTGCTCGGACAGCAGGTAGAACGCGACCGCGTCCTGGCCAAACATCGGCTCGGCCATCGCGCCGACCGCCTCCGGCAGCCGGGCCAGCACCTGGTCGTTGGGAATCAGCGTCGCCTGGTGGTCGGTGGCGTAGCGTTCAGCGACCGGATCGGAGTATTCGAACTCGGAGCCCTTCTCCTCCGGCTGGTCCTCAAAGCCGACCGTAAAGGTGCGCAGGTCCTGCGCACCCTCCTCCATCGCCAGCGCGACCAGCAGCGAGGAGTCCAGCCCGCCGGAGAGCAGCACGCCCACCGGGACGTCGGCCACCTCCAGCCGCTTGCGCACGGCCTGGCGCAGGGAATGCTCGATGCGTTCCTGCCACTCCGCGTCCGACACCGGCTCGGCCGGGCGGTGCGCATGCAGCGTCCAGTAGCGCTGCAACCGCTCCTGGCCACGCGAGTCGATGCTCAGGTAGTGCCCCGGCTCCAGCTTGCGGATGCCGCGCAGCACGGTGCGCGGCGCGGGTACCACCGCGTGCAGCGAGAACAGCATGTGCAGGGCCTCTGCATCCAGCTCGGTGTCCACGTCGCCGGCCGCCAGCAGCGCCTGGGTGTTCGAGGCAAAGCGGATGCCGTCACCGACGCGGGCCAGGTACAGCGGCTTGATGCCCATGCGGTCGCGTGCCAGCAACAGCCGCTGGGCGTTGCCGTCAAACAGCGCGAACGCGAACATCCCGTGCAGCCGGGCCACGATGCCCTCGCCCCATTCGGCGTAGCCGCGCAGGATGACCTCGGTGTCGCCGGTGGAGAAGAAGCGGTGGCCGCGTCCTTCCAGCTCCGTGCGCAGCGCACGGAAGTTGTAGATCGCGCCGTTGAACACCAGCGCAAGCCCGGTCTCCGGGTCGAACATGGGCTGGTGCGCGCGCTGCGACAGGTCCAGGATCGACAGCCGCCGGTGGCCCAGGGCCACTCGACCGGAGGCCCACAGGCCATCGGCATCCGGCCCGCGCCGCTCCAGGCAGGGCAGCATGCGCGCGACGGCCTCGCTGCTCGCGCGCCGGTCCCCCCAGACGAATTCTCCTGCGATCCCGCACATGGTTGGTTCCTTGTTGTGGTTTCGTGTTGGGTTCTGCTTTGTGGCCATTGTCCGGCGCGGGCGGGGGCTTCGCGGGCAAGCCCGCTCCCACAAGCGATGGTTGGCTACTTAGGCTCGCCTCGGAAGGCCTGTTCCAGTGCGTCCATCAGGGACTGGCTGGCCGCGCCGGCGCGGTCGCGATCGGCATGCGTGATGTAGAACGGCACCGCGTGACGCGCCCCGGCCTCCAGGTTCAGTTCGACCAGGCCCCCGGCGGCAAGATCCTTGGCGATCCGGTCCTCCGGCATCCAGGCGAAGCCGATACCGGAGCGCAGGATCTCGCAGGCCGTCCCCATGTGCGAGACCGTCCAGCGCTGGTCGGCCTCCACCCAGCCGCCCTCGCCGGAGGCCTGAGCGCCCGAGTCCCGCACCACCACCTGACGGTGTGCCTGCAGGTCGCGCCGTCTCAGCGCCGCCCCGGCCTGCGCCAGGGGATGCGAGGGGTGCGCCACGCAGACCATCGACAGCTCGCCCAGGCAGCTCCCGAGATAGCCGGATGGCAGTTCCGGGCCCAGCAGGATATCCACCGCCGCGTCGCACAGCATGTCCGGTCCGCCGTTCAGCACCACCTCGTGCAGCTGGACACGGGTGGCCGGGTAGGCCCGCGAGAACGCCTCCAGGGCCCCGATCACCGGCGCGCGCGGGAGGAGCTGGTCCACCGCCAGCCGGATTTCGGATTCCACCCCCGCGGCCAGTGCCCCGGCCAGGGTCTCGATCTCCGCCGCCTCTTCCAGCAGGTGGCCGGCCCGGCGCAGCAGCGCCTCGCCGGCCGCAGTGAGCACCGCCTTGCGGCCCTTTACCTCGAAGACGTCGACGCCCAGCTGTTCTTCCAGCTTCTGCACCGCGTGGTTGATGCTCGACGGACTCTTGTGCACCCGTTCCGCAGCACGCGCGAAGCCGCCGGCTTCCACCACCGCCTGCAGCATGCGCCACTGCTCGAGGGTGACGCGGATCAATCTACCCGCTCGCGTTGGTGCCCCAGGTTTCCCGAGACCAAGCGCGGCGCGCAGCCGGTAGTGATGGTACCGGCCGGTTTTTGCCTGTCTCGGGTCGCAACGCAGGGTCGGGAAACCTGGGGCGCCAACCCCACAAACCATTGAATGACGCGGCTCGGGCGCGTTTGCCTTCTAAAGTCGGGCCCGCTGACGGCGTTGCGGCTCCCTTGTGCAGAGCGACTGCACGGCAGTCGCCGCGCCTTGTCAGCGAGCAAAATCGACTCGAGCGCGAACGGGACCATTAATCCGCGTCCCCCTGGGATTACTCGGGGCATCCGCAGCCCGGGTTGTGGGTCCGCGCATGCCATTCCTCGCGGAGGTGGGCGTAGGCGGCGCCCGTCAGCAGGACCAGGTGTACGGTGGAGGGGTAAATCCGACCGTCCAGGCGCAGGGTCTCGGTGAGTTCGGGGTCGCGGCCTTCCGGGATGTAGAAGAAGTCCACGCCCTCGCGCAGCTGATCCTTGCGTGCCTTGAACAGGCGAAAGGCCGTGCCCTTGGGCACCCCGTTCCATGCGTCGACCTGGCGCAGGCTCAGGGTCGCATATCCGGCATGAATGATCGGTTCCGGCACCGGACCAGCTGCGGAACCTTCCTGGCCGTGAAACCGTCCCGCGCTACGGGGGTCTTCAACTGTATCGGTATTCATGCTGGCATTATGCATGGGCGGACAACCCGGCTCATCACGCAAGGACATTGAATGGAATTTCTTCAGGAATACGGACTCTTCCTCGCCAAGGCCGTCACCGCCGTCATTGCCGCGCTCATTGTGTTGAGTGCGGTCACCGGCCTGGTCGCCCGGTCGCGGGAAGGCAGGCCGGACCGCTTGAACGTCAAACGCCTGAACGATCGCTTCGAGCGGATGGAGAAGACCGTGCGCCGGGCGGTGGAACGCCGCCGCGGCCGGGTGGAACGCCTGCGCAACTGGGCCACGCGCAAGCTGGCGCGCAAGGGCACCGGGGACTCGACCACCGAGGCCTCCTCCGGAACCGCAGAGACCGACCACCCGAGCGACGCACAATCCGACGGCGCGGCCGCCGAACGCCCGCGCGTGTACGTCCTGCGCTTCGACGGCGATATCCGCGCCTCCAGCGTGGAGAGCCTGCGCGAGGAAGTCACCGCCATCCTCACCATGGCGCGTCCGGAGCAGGACCGCGCCATCGTCTGCCTGGAGAGCCCGGGCGGGCTGGTGCCCTCCTACGGGCTCGCGGCCGCCCAGCTGGCGCGCCTGCGCGAGGGTGGGCTGGACCTGACCGTGGCGGTGGATCGCGTCGCCGCGAGCGGCGGCTACATGATGGCGGCGGTCGGTCACCGCATCGTCGCCGCCCCGTTCGCGGTTCTCGGCTCCATCGGCGTAGTGGCGCAGATCCCCAACTTTCACCGCTGGCTGTCGCGCAACGATATCGACGTCGAGCTGCTCACCGCCGGCGAGTACAAGCGCACCCTGACCATGCTGGGCGAGAACACCGATGAGGGCCGCAAGAAATTCCGCGAACAGCTGGAAGAGGCCCACGAGCTGTTCAAGACCTTCCTTCTCCGCTACCGGCCGCAACTGGACCTGGAGCAGGTCGCCACCGGCGAGCACTGGTACGGCGAACAGGCGCGCGAGATGGGGCTGGCCGACGAACTGCGCACCAGCGACGACCTGCTGCTGGAACTGACCCGCGAGGCGGATGTCTTTGAGCTGACCTACCACCGTCCCCAGACCCTGGGCCGGCGGATCACCTTTGCGATGGAATCGATCCTCGAGCGCGTACTGCGCAGCCAGGGGCCGGAAACCCGGATGTGAGGCGCAGCCGTCATGGAAGGCTCTGCAGCGCCCAAACGTCCATCCCATACGAGCACGAGCCACTGCCACAAGGAGTCCCCGATGAAACGAAACAACCGCCCGCTGACCCGCCTCTTGCTGATCCTGCTGGCCGCCGCCAGCCTCCTGGCCACGCCGCTGGCGGCCAGTGCGGACGACAATCTGCCGTGGGGCTCGGCCGAAAAGATGGACCGGCAGTACGAACCCCGCAAGGTGGTCTATGACGTGTACACCAGCAGCCCCCGCGAGCTGGAGGGAGTACTGGACCGCGTGAGCATGCTGAACAACATCTACGAGGCCGACCCGTTCGAATCGCACATCGTGATGGTCCTGCACGGTGCCGAGGTCCCGTATTTCACTCGCGACGAGTTCGGCGAGCATGAAGAGTTGATGCGCCGTGCGCGCTCGCTCACCCAGGCCGGCAACATCGAGTTCCGCATGTGCGAGGCCTCGGCCCGCCTGCGCGGTATCGAGCTGGAGGACATCCACGGTTTCGTGAACGTGGTGCCCATGGCCGATGCCGAGATCATCGAGCTGCAGCACGAAGGCTACTTGCTGATGCAGTAGCGGTCTGCGCAGGCCACCTCCCGGCCCCCGCAGCCGGGCGGCACCTCACGTGCCGCAATGGGCACGTACAGGCATCGTCCCACGGCCGAATCATGGTTCTGCGAACCAGTCACTGAAAAAGTTTGCAGGGGTCGTCTAGCTTCAACAGGCGTGATGACGCAGCCGCTTGGCTGATTGTCGCCACGCACTCAACGAACCCATCACTGGACAAGGACTTTGTCATGAAGAAGACGCTACTGACCGTCCTGCTGCCCCTGGCCCTGACCGCGACCCCGGTGCTGGCCGCCGACGTACCCGGGATGATCGCCAAGGCCAGCCCGCATTCGGCCTCCGAAACCCTGGACCGGCTGGAGAACGCCCTGGCGGCCAACGATATCGGCGTCGCCCTGCGCTGGGATCACGCCGCCAAGGCGGACGGCGTGGATATCGAACTCGGCCCGACCGAACTCCTGATGTTTGGCAACCCGGCGCTGGGCAGCCAAATGTTCACCAGCCAGCAGACGGCCGGCATCGACCTGCCGATGAAGGCCCTGGCGTGGACCGACGCGGACGGCCAGACCTGGCTGGCCTACAACGATCCGGAATGGATAGCCGAGCGCCACGGGATCGAGGACCGCGACGACATCCTCGATACCATGAGCAATGCGCTGAACAACCTGACCAACGCGGCAATCGCCGAGGACTAAGCACTTCCTCGTCCCCCGTACAGGGAGCAGGTGACCCGCCGCAGGTCACTCGCGCCGGGCCGGCGATTCGTTATAGTGAGGCTTCCATCCTTTACTTTCCGGGAGCCGACGTGGATCGCCCGTCCCCTTCCAGCCAGACCCCACCCGATATCCGCGACCGGCCCATCCTCGGCTGGCGCGAATGGGTCGGCCTGCCCGATCTCGGCATCCCCGCGATCAAGTGCAAGGTCGATACCGGCGCACGCAGTTCCGCGCTGCATACCTTCCGGATCGAACCCTTCACTCGCGATGGCCACGAGTGGGTGCGCTTCGGCATTCACCCCCACCAGCACGATTCCGAGACCGAAATCTGGTGTGAGGCACCGGTGCTGGATGTCCGCAAGGTGACTGATTCCGGTGGCCACACCGGGGAGCGCTACTTCATCATCACCCACGTACAACTTGGTGCCCTGGTTTTGCCGGTTGAACTTTCCCTGACCAGCCGCGATACCATGCTTTTTCGCATGCTGCTCGGCCGCGAGGCCATGCGCGGTCGCTTCCTTGTCGACCCCCAGACCTCGTTTGTCGCCAGCCATCGACCTTCACTCTCAACAGCCCAGCAGGCGCCTGAATGAAACTCGGCATCCTTTCGCGCAACAGCAAACTCTATTCCACCCGACGCCTGGTTGAGGCCGCGGACCAGCGGGGCCACGAGGTCCGCGTGGTGGATCCATTGCGCTGCTACATGAACATCACCGCGCACAGCCCGCAGATCCACTACAAGGGCGACATCCTCGACCAGTTCAACGCGGTCATCCCGCGGATCGGGGCCTCGATCACCTTCTACGGGACCGCCATCCTGCGGCAGTTCGAGATGATGAACGTCTATCCGCTGAACGAGTCGGTGGCAATCTCGCGTTCGCGCGACAAACTGCGCAGCCTGCAATTGCTCTCGCGCCGCGGCATCGGCCTGCCGGTAACCGGGTTTGCCCACTCGCCGGACGACATCGATGACCTGCTGGCGACCGTGGGCGGCGCGCCCTGCGTGATCAAGCTGCTGGAAGGCACGCAGGGGCTGGGCGTGGTGCTCGCCGAGACCAAGCAGGCCGCCGAAAGCGTGATCCAGGCCTTCATGGGCCTGAAACAGCACATCCTGGTGCAGGAGTACATCAAGGAGGCCAAGGGCTCGGACATCCGCTGCTTCGTCATCGGGGACAAGGTCGTCGCCGCGATGAAGCGCCAGGCCAAGGAAGGCGAGTTCCGCTCCAACCTGCACCGCGGCGGGAGCGCCTCCCTGTGCCGGATTACCCCGGAAGAACGTGCCACGGCCGTACGCGCGGCCAAGGTCATGGGCCTGAACGTCTGTGGCGTGGATCTGCTGCGCTCCAACCATGGCGCGGTGGTGATGGAGGTGAACTCCTCGCCCGGCCTGGAGGGCATCGAGAATGCCTCGGGCAAGGACGTGGCGGGCATGATCATCGAGTTCATCGAGAAGAACGCCAAGCCCAACCGGACGAAGACCAAAGGGAGCGGCTAGTGTCCTCGAGTCGCAGGGCTACACTTCACTCGCAGCGGCTGATGAGCACGCAAAAGCGACGCGCGCGTGAATATGCACGTTATTCGGTGGCTCCCTGATGCCCGGCATACCCCGGTCGCTGCGCAACCAGCCGATCACGATTGGCGGCACCACCACCCGACCCGGCGAGCGGCGCACAGTGGAGCTGGAACTGGGGGCGCTGTACACCCACACGCCGACCAACATGCCGGTACAGGTGCTGTGCGGTCGCCGCAAGGGGCCTGTGCTGTTCGTCAGCGCCGCCATCCACGGCGACGAGATCAACGGCGTCGAGATCATCCGCCGCCTGCTGAAGGTGCCGGCCCTGCGGCGCATGAAGGGCACACTGATTGCCATCCCTGTGGTCAACATGCACGGCTTCATCAACCAGAGCCGCTACCTGCCGGACCGGCGTGACCTGAACCGCTGCTTCCCCGGCTCGCCGAAGGGCTCACTGGGGGCTCGCGTCGCGCGCCTGTTCATGCGCGAGATCGTGCAGCACTGCACCCACGGCATCGACCTGCACACCGGCGCCATCCACCGCTCCAACCTGCCGCAGATCCGCGCCAACCTCGATCACGCCGAGACCCTGGATCTGGCGCGCGCCTTCGGGGCCCCGGTGATCCTCAACTCGGCCCTGCGCGACGGCTCCCTGCGCGAAGCCGCCGCGGAACGGGACGTCCCCATCCTGCTGTACGAGGCCGGCGAGGCCCTGCGCTTCGACGAGCTCTCCATACGCGGCGGGGTGCACGGCATCATCGAGGTCATGCGTCACCTGGGGATGCTGCCGGCCGTACGCCGGCGCCCGCCCAAGGAACCCATCATGGCGCGCACCAGCGGCTGGGTCCGCGCGCCGCAAAGCGGCATCCTGCGCACCTTCGTGCGCCACGGGGACCGCGTGGTCCGCGACCAGACCCGCCTGGCGATCGTCTCCGACCCCTTTGGCGAGACCGAGGCCGAGATCCTCGCCCCGGCCTCCGGCATCATCATCGGTCAGCTCAACCTGCCGCTGATCAACGAGGGGGATGCCCTGTTCCACATTGCCCAGTTCAACCGCACGGACCTCGCCGTGGAACGCCTGGAGACCTTTCAGGAAAACCTGGAGGCCAGCGACTACCCCTACGCCGATCAGCAGCGGCTCGAGACACCCTGAGGGAGATGCTGATCCATTCGCGCCTCCGCGCTCGAACTGATTTTGCTCGCTGACAAGGCTCGGTGAGTGACGCATAGCCGAGCTTTATTCGCGAGCCGCAACACGGTCAGCGGGCCCGAATTTAGAAGGCAAAGGCGGCCGAGCCCTCAAGGGGTTGGTGCCCCATTTTCCCCGATACTGCGTTGCGCCGCTTGACCGTAGAATGACTACGGCGCTGCGCACCGCGCCTTGTCTCGGAAAAAATGGGGCGCCAACGCGGAGGCGCGAATGGATCAGCATCTCCCTGAGGGAAACGCCGGGCCCGGCTCTCACGCCGGCTAACCGGCTCAGTGGCCGATATCCTCGTGCCACAGCTCGGGGTGCGTCTCGATAAACGAACGCATCAGCTCGCGGCAGCCCGGGTCCTGGACCACGTCCACCTGGATGCCGTGACCGCGCAGCCACGCCTCCTCCCCCAGGAACGACTCGTTCTCCCCGATCACCACTCGCGGGATGCCGTACAGCACGATGGCCCCGCTGCACATCGCACAGGGTGAAAGCGTGGTGTAGAGCGTGCATTCGCGATACACCTGCACCGGCTGGCGGCCGGCGTTCTCCAACGCATCCATCTCCGCATGCAGGATCGCGCTGCCCTGCTGCACCCGCCGGTTGTGCCCACGCCCGATCACCTCGCCCCGGTGCACCAGCACCGAACCGATCGGGATCCCCGCCTCGCCCAGGCCCTCGCGCGCCTCGTCCAGCGCCATCTCCAGAAACGGATCCATCGTCGTCATTCAGTCGCCTCAACTCGCAGCATTCGGCCCGACCATAGACGAACGGGTGGCGCAAAATCGACTCCACAACCTCGAGTCGCTGATGGATTTAATGTCACACATGCGCACTGAACTGGCCGTGCCTCGCCTCGCCCAGCAGGTACACGAAGTCCGCTTCGCGCAGCTGGACGAGCGACTCGTGATCGCCGGCCTCGAAGTACACGTGCGGCTGCTCCAGCAGGCTTTCATCCACCAGGGTCGCCAGCCCGTAGGCGGGCCCAAGGGCGGGGATCGCACCACGCTCGCAGTCGGCGAAGACGCTGGCAACCTCACCGCCGGTGGCCAGGCCCACGTGTTCGCCCAGCAACCGGTGCAACTGCCCCAGTTTCACGCGGCGGGTGGCGGGAACAACGGCCAGCAGATACTGCCCGTCCTCCACCAGCAGTACCGCCTTGGCCACGGCGTCGCCCGGCACATGGGCCGCCTCGGCGGTGCGGCTGGCCGACTCGGAATGCGGATGGTGCACCAGCTGGTAAGTCACCGCATGCTCGTCCATAAAGTTGTTCAGGGTCCTGGCAATACTCATGGCGCGCCCTCCGCAATGCCTCCCTTCGACTATAGACCCCGCCGTGATTGCCGACGCCTGCAGCGGGCAGGCGCCGGCGTACAATCAGGCACATGACTGCCTTTTCCGTACTCGACCTCGCCCCGATCACCGCCGACGGGGACGCCACCCATGCGTTGCACAACACCCTCGATCTTGCGCAACACGCCGAGGCCCTCGGCTTCCAGCGCTACTGGCTGGCGGAGCACCACAACATGCCCGGCATCGCCAGCGCAGCCACGGCGGTGGTGATCGGCCAGGTGGCCGCAGCCACACAGCGCATTCGGGTGGGGGCCGGCGGGATCATGCTGCCGAACCATGCCCCGCTGGTGATCGCCGAGCAGTTCGGCACCCTGAACGCGCTGTATCCGGGCCGCATTGACCTCGGGGTGGGGCGCGCCCCCGGCACCGACCCGACCACCGCGCGCGCCCTGCGCCGGGCCCCGGATATCGACCCGGACCAGTTCCCGCGCGATGTCGCCGAGCTGCTGGGCTATTTCGACGCCCCCCAGCCGGATCAAGTGATCCGCGCCATCCCCGGCGCCGGCCAGCATGTGCCGGTGTGGATCCTGGGTTCCAGCCTGTTCGGCGCCCAGCTGGCCGCGCAGATGGGCCTGCCGTATGCGTTTGCCTCGCACTTCGCCCCCGGACATTTGATGAATGCGCTGGAGCTGTACCGCAGCCAGTTCCGGCCGTCCGCATGGCTCGACCGCCCCTACGCGATGCTCGGCTACAACGTGTATGCCGCCGACTCCGACGCCGAGGCCCGGACCCTGGCCAGCTCCATGGAACAGGCCTTCGTCAGTCTGCGCCGGGGTCGCCCCGAACCGATCCAGCCGCCGGTCGAGGGCTACCGCGAGCGCCTCGACCGCGCCGAACGTGCGATCGTCGAACAGACCATGGCCTGTTCCGCGATTGGCGCGCCGGATACGGTGGAAACCGAGATCCGCCAGTTTCTCGACCAGACCGGCGCCGACGAGCTGATCATTACCACTTCCACCTACGACCATACGGCGCGACGCCGCTCGCTGGAACTGTCCGCGGAGGTCCGCGACCGCATCGCCAGGTAAGTAGGGATCGACTGTTCACCCGACCGAAATGGGTGCCCTATGCTTGAGGCAGGGGCCGAAGTGGCCGAGACCATTCAGAGACCGGGGGAGAACACATGCGCGTCAAGGTCCACGGCGTCACCATCGAATGCACCACGGGCGATATCACCCTCCAGCGCGACATGGATGCGGTCGTCAATGCCGCCAACGCCTGGCTGCGGCCCGGGGGCGGCGTGGCCGGGGCCATCCACCGCGCCGCGGGGCCCGGGCTGGAGCGCGAGTGCCAGCCCCTGGCCCCGATCGAGCCGGGACAGGCCGTACTGACCGGCGCCCACAACCTGCCCAATCGCTTCGTGATCCACTGCCTGGGGCCGGTCTACGGGCACGACGAACCGGCCAGCCGCCTTCTGGCGGCCTGCTATCGCAACGCCCTCACCCGCGCCGAGGAGGCCGGAGCCGCCAGTATCGCGTTTCCCGCGCTGTCCACCGGGGCCTTCGGCTACCCAGTCGAGGAAGCCGCCCGCATCGCCCTGGAGACCGTGATCGCCGCTACGCCTCGACTGGATGCCGTCAGCCATATCCGCTTCGTGCTGCACAGCAAGGATGATCACGACATCCACGTCCGGATCCTGGAGGAGCTGAGCGCATGACCGGGGCCGGGCGCACAATGACCGCGAATGGCGACGGCCTGGCGCTCTTCACCGACCTCTACGAGCTCTCCATGCTCCAGGCCTATTTCGAAGAGGACCTGCACGAGTCGGCGGTCTTCAGTCTGTTCGTGCGCCGCCTGCCGCACCGACGCAACTACCTCCTGGCCTGCGGACTGGATACGGTCCTGGAACAACTCGAAGGCCTGCGTTTCGAGCCGTCGGATCTCGACTACCTGGGCGGCCTCGACCGCTTCTCCGACCGGTTCCTGCGCTGGCTGGAGACCTTCCGCTTCTCCGGCACGGTCCGCGCCGTGCCCGAGGGCACCCCGGTCTTCGCCAACGAGCCCATCCTCGAGGTCACCGCGCCGCTCCCCGAGGCCCAGCTGATCGAGACCCTGGTGATGAACCAGATTCATCTGCAAACGGTGCAGGCCAGCAAGGCCGCCCGCCTGGTGACCGCGGCCGGCAGCCGGCCGGTGGTCGATTTCGGGGCTCGCCGCATGCACGGGCTGGATGCCGCACTGAAGGGCGCGCGCGCCTTCCATATCGCGGGCGTCGCCAGCACTTCCAATGTACTGGCAGGCAAGCAGTACGGCGTACCGGTGAGCGGAACCATGGCCCACAGCTACATCCAGGCGCACCATGACGAATCCGAGGCCTTCGCCGCGTTTGCCCGTCTCTATCCGGAAACGGTCCTGCTGGTGGATACCTACGACACCCTCGAAGGGGTGCGCCGGGTCATCGAGCTGAACCGTGAGCTGGGCGATGACTTCCGCGTACGCGCCGTTCGCCTCGACTCCGGTGACCTGGGAGCGCTGGCGCGGCAGGCACGACGAATGCTGGATGATGCGGGCCTGCAACGGGTCGGGATCTTCGCCAGCGGCGGGCTCGACGAAGACGTGATTGCCGAGCTGCTGGCACACGCTGCACCGATCGATGCCTTCGGGGTCGGCACCAGCATGGGCATTGCCACCGATGCCCCCGACCTGGACATTGCCTACAAGCTGGCCGAATACGCCGGCGAGGGGCGTCTCAAGCTCTCCAGCGGCAAGCCCATTCTGCCGGGCGCCAAGCAGATCTATCGGCGTCGGGAAGGCAACCGGTTCGCGGGCGACACCATCGGGCGCGAGGATGAGACCCAGCCCGGGGAGCCGCTGCTGCAGCCCGTGATGCGTGACGGCCAGCGCCTGCCGGGACATGCTCGCGACCTGGATACGCTGCGCGAATATGCCCGCGGGCAACTGGAACAACTGCCGCCCGGGATCCGCGCCATCGAGCCCGCCGAAACGCCGTACCCTGTGGCCATCAGTCCGGCGCTGCAGGCCCATCAGGATGCAGTGACCCGCACCATTCAGGCCCGCTACGCCGCATCGGGTCGAACGTCCGAAACTGGAGACGGAGACCACTCAAATGACTAACGATCCGCACAATCACCTGCAAGCCGGCGACGCCCTGCTGGTGATCGACGTACAGAACGATTTCTGCCCCGGCGGCGCGCTGGCCATCGAGGACGGGGATACCGTGATCCCGGAACTTAACCGCTGGCTGGAGGCGGCCGCCGCGCTGGATATTCCGGTCTATGCCTCGCGCGACTGGCACCCGGCCGGACATGCGAGCTTCGCGGAACGAGGTGGGCCCTGGCCCCCGCACTGCCTGCAGGATTCGCCCGGGGCACGCTTCCACGCGGACCTGGCCCTGCCCACCGGCACCATCAAGGTCACCAAGGGGGTACGCTTCGATCAGGACCAGTACTCCGCCTTCGACCAGACCGGGCTGGCGGACGAACTGCGCCACCGAGGTGTGACGCGCATCTGGCTGGGCGGACTGGCCCTGGACGTATGCGTGGCGGCAACCGCCCTGGACGGGCGCAAGGAAGGGTTTGACGTTCACCTGATCCCTTATGCCTCGCTGCCGATTTCGCCGCAGGGCGGCACGGAGGCGCGCGCGAAGATGAAGGAAGCGGGCGTGGAGATCGCCGAGCATGGCTGAACCCGGCAAGATGCCCGTGCAGTTGATCTCGGTCGAGGAGGTGGTCGGCGCCGCCGACGACCTGGCACGCCAGATACGGGCCAGCGACTTTCGGCCGGACAGCATCGTCGCCATCGCCCGCGGCGGATTCATGCCGGCGCGCTTTTTGTGCGACTTCCTCCACGTGCACAAGCTGCTCAGCCTGAAGGTCGAGCACTACACCTCGGGTGCCCGTGAAAAACAGCGAGCGGCGGTAACCGTCCCGCTGGCCGGGGATGTGCGCGGTGAACGGGTCCTGCTGGTGGACGACGTCAACGACTCCGGCGACACCCTGGTGGCCGCCCGCCCCCACCTGGAGGGCTTCGAGCCGGCCACCGTGCGCACCGCCGTGCTGCATGAAAAGACCAGCACCCACTGCCGCGCCGATTTCCACAGTCAGGCCGTGCAGGAGTGGCGCTGGATCCTCTACCCCTGGGCCATCATCGAGGATGTCGGCCAGTTCGCCCGCGAGATGGACCCGGCCCCGACCACCGCCGCCGAACTGAACACCCGTCTGCAGCAGGACTACGGCCTCGAGCTCGACCCGGCCCAGATGGACCGCGTAATCCGCTATAACGACCTGCCTTTTTCCGCTTAGAGACCGCTGCTCGGGACCCACACGGGTTGGCAATCGGGTTCCGGGAACGGATGATATGGACCCGGCCCACCAACCTGGCACCGAGACCGCCCATGTCGTATCTCAAGGACTACCCCAACCCGGAAGGCTACTTTGGCGAATTCGGCGGCGCCTTCCTGCCACCGGAGCTGGAGCCGCATTTCGCCGAGATCAACCACGCCTATCGGACCCTGGCGCGCTCCGGGGACTTCCTGAACGAGCTGCGCTACATCCGCAAGCACTACCAGGGGCGCCCGACGCCGGTGTACTACGCCCATAACCTGAGCCGCTCGGTGGGCGCGCAGATTTACCTCAAGCGCGAAGACCTGAACCACTCCGGCGCACACAAGCTGAACCACTGCATGGGCGAGGCGTTGCTGGCCAAGCACATGGGCAAGCGCAAGCTGATCGCCGAGACCGGGGCCGGCCAGCACGGCGTCGCGCTGGCCACCGCGGCCGCCTACTTCGGCATGGAGTGCGAGATCCACATGGGCGAGATCGACATCGCCAAGGAATCACCCAACGTGACCCGCATGAAGCTGATGGGGGCCCAGGTGGTGCCCGTGTCCTTCGGCGGACGTTCGCTGAAGGAGGCCGTGGATTCCGCCTTCCAGTCCTACCTGTCGCAGGCAGACGAGGCCCTGTTCGCGATCGGGTCCGTGGTCGGGCCGCACCCGTTCCCGCTGATGGTGCGCAACTTCCAGGCGGTGGTCGGCATCGAGGCACGCGAGCAGTACCTGGAGATGAGTGGCGGCGAACTCCCTGATCACGTGGTGGCCTGCGTCGGCGGTGGGTCCAACGCCATGGGCATGTTCGCCGGCTTCATCGAGGACGACCAGGTGCAGCTGAACGGCGTGGAGCCGCTGGGGCGCGGCACCAAGCTCGGCGAGCACTCGGCCACCATGACCTACGGCAAGCCCGGCATGATCCACGGCTTCAAGTGCATGCTGCTGGCCGACGAGGACGGCAACCCGGCCCCGGTCCACTCCATCGCCTCCGGGCTGGACTACCCCGGCGTCGGCCCCGAGCACTCCTACCTCAAGACCACCGAGCGCGTCGCCTACCACGCGATCAACGACGACGCGGCCCTGGATGCCTTCTACCAGCTCTCGCGCACCGAAGGCATCATCCCGGCGCTGGAAAGCGCCCATGCGGTGGCCTGGGCCATGAAGCACGGCCGCGAGAACCCGGGCACGACGATCCTCGCCAATCTCTCCGGACGGGGTGACAAGGACATCGACTACGTCGCCCGCGAGTTCGGCCACGGATAGCCCGCCTCGCCAACGGTGGCTCGAAACCTGCGCTACGGGAACTTCCGGCCAGGGTGCGCCGGTCTCAGACTTATTGACCACGGTCGGAGGACGAGCGATGGCAGGCGGATGGGCAAAAGACGGCGCGGAGCAGGAGCAGATCGACAACACGGTCGAGGATGCCCTGCAGCGGGTGCGCAGCCAGATACCCGCCGGCGACAGCCTGACCGAGTGCGAGGAATGCGGGGCGCCGATTCCCGAGGGCCGGCGCCAGGCCCTGCCGGGCGTGCGCCTGTGCGTGGCCTGCCAGGAAGCAGAGGACGCCGAACAGCAGACCACCAGCCCCTACAATCGGCGGGCCTCCAAGGACAGTCAGCTGCGTTGAGCTTGCTCTACAGGTACTTCATCCGGCCCCGGATGGACTCCAGATCGGATGCGACGTCCTTAAGCGTCGCGCCATCGTCGTCACTGCCAACCACGAGCCCCTTGCCGGAAACCGGGATCACGCTGTCGATCTGAAAGCGCCCGGTGGTCCCGCGCAGGAAGCACTCTTCGTCGAAGAACAGGCGATCGCCATCCGGCCCGATTTCGTCGGACTCGAGCGTGTCGTACCCGATCAGCCGGGCGATGTCGTCACGCCCTTCGACGTCTACCCCTTCGATCGTCTGCTGCTCCGGATCAATCAACAAGGCCTTCATTCGTTTCCCCTCTGCACGGGTGGTTCATCGTCGCTACTAAGGTAACGGTGCAGGGACCGCGGGGCCACTGCGAGCATGTCCGCGTGCATCTGCCACTTCCGGGAGACGCTGATCCGAATCTACGTAACGCCCGTACAACAAATCCGCGCACGGGCTTTGCAAATTCCCCATTACCCATCTTTACTCAACGAGGCCGCTGCGCGCCGGGGTTGACGCAGGCACCCGATAAAAACAAGAAGCGAGGAGGAGACGGTGAGCGAGAATCCGCACGATCTCGAAGACGAGAAAAAAGAACTGGAAGCCGAGTACGAGACCGAGCACGAGATCGGTGATCAGAACGTCAACCCGCTTGGGCTGGACCTGCACAATCCGGTCTTCGTCACCAGCGCCCTGCTGATTGTCGTATTCGTCATCCTGTCCCTGGTCTTTCCGGAACAGGCCAACGAGCACCTCGACAACACGCGTCAGTGGATCGGGCGCACCTTCGACTGGCTGTTCCTGTCGGCCGGCAGCATCTTCGTCCTGTTCTGCCTCGCCCTAGTCGTCTTGCCCATCGGGCGCATCCGCATCGGCGGCCAGGACGCCAAGCCGGAATTCTCCGTCATGTCCTGGTTCTCCATGCTGTTCGCCGCCGGCATGGGTATCGGCCTGATGTTCTGGAGCGTAGCCGAGCCGGTGGGCTACTTCACCGAGTGGTTCGGCACCCCACTGGGGATCGAAGGCGGGACCGAAGAATCCCGGCAGGCTGCGCTCGGGGCGACCATGTACCACTGGGGCCTGCACCCCTGGGCGATCTACGCGATCGTCGGCCTGGCGCTTGCGTTCTTCGCCTACAACAAGGGCTTTCCACTCACCATTCGCTCGGCCTTCTATCCCATCCTCGGAGAGCGCGTGTGGGGCCCGATCGGCCACGTGATCGACATCCTGGCCGTGCTGGCGACCATGTTCGGCCTCGCCACTTCCCTCGGCCTGGGTGCGCAGCAGGCCGCTTCGGGCATCGGATTCCTGTTCGACATCGATACCGGCCTGAACACCCAGATCGCCATCATCATCGGCGTGACCATCATTGCCCTGCTGTCGGTCATGCGCGGCATCCATGGCGGGGTGAAGCTCCTCAGCAACATCAACCTGGTGTTCGCCGCAGTGTTGTTGCTGTTCGTGATGGTCGCCGGGGGCGTCCTCGCATTCCTCTCCAGCATCGGCACCACAGTCACCGGGTACGTGCAGTACATCATCCCGCTCAGCAACCCGGTCGGACGCGACGACGAGACCTTCTACCACGCCTGGACCATCTTCTTCTGGGCCTGGTGGATCTCCTGGTCGCCGTTCGTCGGCATGTTCATCGCCCGCGTCTCGCGCGGGCGCACGGTGCGCCAGTTCGTCACCGCGGTGCTGCTGGTGCCGACCCTGGTCACCGTGGTCTGGATGAGTGCCTTCGGCGGTTCCGGGCTGACCCAGTCCCGCGATGGCGTTGGCGCCCTGGCAGAGGGCATCTCCGATTCCTCCCTGGCCCTGTTCCAGATGCTCGAACATCTGCCCTTCACCGCCATCACGTCGTTCCTGGCGATTGCCCTGGTGCTGGTGTTCTTCATCACCTCGTCGGACTCCGGCTCGCTGGTGATCGACGCCATCACCTCCGGCGGCAAGACCGACGCCCCGCAGTCCCAGCGCCTGTTCTGGGCCACAACCGAAGGCGTGGTCGCCGGTGTCTTGCTGGCGGTTGGCGGGGCCGCGGCCCTCAATGCCCTGCAGGCCGGGGCGGTGAGCACCGGACTGCCGTTCGTCATCGTGCTGCTGGTAATGTGTGTCAGCCTGATGAAGGGGCTGTTCCACGAGCTGGCCCTGATCCGCATCGAGGAAGCCAAGGCCTGACGCAGTGCGCCCCTCGATGGCCCGGCAAGGGCCGTCCGGATTTGCATCCCAAGCATCCCCGCGGCCGCTCCAGCGGCGCGGGGATTTTCTTGTCCGGGACAGCAGGCCCCGGAATCGGGCATCCTCGCGCGTGATGAATATCCGTTTTCCATTGATGCGACCGTGAGCCTGCGCCACAGCGTCGCCCGACACCCGCTGCTGGCCGGCATCGCCTTCCAGGCGGCGCTGATCCCGCTGGCCCTGATCCTGGCCCGAGTTGCGGATATCTCGCTGGGCGAGCAGATCGACTGGAATCTCGACGCCGTCGCCCTCGGTGCACTGGCGGTGCTGCCCATGCTGGTGCTCCTGGGGGCGCTCGCGTCCAGCGGCTGGGGACCCTACCGTGCACTGGCCGATCAGGTGCGGGATTTCGTGCGGCAACTCTTTCGTCACGCGTTCCCCGGCGCGGTGTTGCTGATCTCGCTCCTCGCCGGCATCGGCGAGGAGCTCCTGGTGCGAGGGGTGCTGCAGGGCTGGCTGACCGAACGCTGGTCACCGGAGTCGGCCATCCTCGTCGCGGCCTTGATATTCGGGCTGGCCCATTCGATCAGCCGACTGTATTTCGTCTTCGCCACCGTGATCGGACTCTACCTCGGCGTCCTCTACTACCTGACCGGCAACCTGCTGGTGGTCATCGTCACCCATGCCCTGTACGACTGGATCGTCATCCACCTGTACCTGCGTTCGCGCGATGCCGGAAGGCGCGGCGCATGATCATCCAGGAATCACCCATGAGGACCTCGCCCGCCAAGCCTCGCCTTGCCACCGCTGGATGACCATCCACGGGCGAGTGGACGACCTCACCGACTACCTGCCCCGCGACGGACTACGGGGTCGGTGCGCTGGCGAGCGGTAACGAGGACTGAGTGGGCGCGTTCAGCACGTGCCCGGGCCATGGCCCGACCGCGTCTGTTCCATGAATTGTGCCAGGCGCGCGGGCCGGCCGAGATAAAAACCCTGCACCAGATCACAGCCCAGCGCGCGCAGGCGCTCGAGGGTTTCCTGATCTTCCACTCCCTCGGCCACCACGCTCAAGCCCATTTTCTGGCCCAGCCCGATCATCGATTCCACGATGCGCTGGTGCGGCCGGCTGGACACCAGTTCGTGGACAAAGGTCATGTCGATCTTGAGCTCGTCGAGCGGCATGCACAGGAGCCGCTCCATCGACGAATAGCCAATACCGAAGTCATCCATGGACACCCGCAAGCCCAGGTCCTTCATGCCGTGCAGGGCCGCACGCGCCTCGGCATCGTGGCTCTCCATCACCGCCGTTTCGGTCAGCTCCACCGTGACGCTCTCCGCCGGCACCCGCCAGACCTCCAGCGACTGGGCCACCAGATCCACCACCTCCCGTTCCTGCAGGTCATCGGCAGAAAAGTTCACCGAGATCCCCGCGTCCAGTCCGGCCTGGCGGTACTCGGCACACTGGCGCAGGGCCGTGTTGAAGACCCAGTGGGTTAGCCGGGGCATCAGGTCCGTTCCTTCCGCCGCGCGCACCATGGTGTCCGGACGGATCGAGCCGTACTGCGGGTGATCCCAGCGCAGCAGGGCCTCGACCGACTGCACGCAGCCCGATGCCAGCGCGACCTGTGGCTGATACTCGAGGTGCAGGCTTCCCTCCTCGATGGCCTGCCCCAGCTGGGACCACAGATCCACGCCCTCCAGCATGGTCGCGGCCGCCTCCGGGGCGTACTGGCGCAGGCGCGCCCGGGCCCGCCGCGCCTGCCGAACTGCGGCATAGGCGTGAGCCAGCAAATCCTGCGGGCCTGCCCCCCGGGGGCCCGCCAGCGCCAGCCCGGCGCGCGGCCAAAGCAGCACCTGCCGTTCACCACAGGCAAACGGTTCGCTCAACACCCGCAGCATCTTGTGGGCCGCCAGCTCGGCGAACCCACTCCCGGCCACGGCCGGCTGCGCACAGGTGATCTGATGGCGTCCGGTGATACCGACCAGGCCGTCCGGCAAGGCGCTGGCCAGCGCGTGCCCCGCGTCCCGAATCAACTCATCCCCCGCGGCGTACCCCAGGGCCGCGTCCACGTCCCTTAGTCCTTCCAGTTGGATGACGGTCACGGCTGCTTGCGCCCCGGCGTCCTGCGGGCACGGGGAAATCCCGTCCAGCGCACGGAGAAAATCGGGGTATTCAAACAGCTTCGACATCGGGAGAGTTCCTGCTGCTACGCCCATGCGGCGAAATCAGTCGACGCGGATCCAATGAACGGGATCAGCGCTACTCAAAGATAATAGCGCGCCGGGTCGATCCCGTAGGCGCCCGCCGGAAGATCGCGCAGGATTTGGCGCCGCGCCCCCTCGGACTCCGGGGCGCGCGACCCCAGATCCAGCTCCCACGGGTCGGGATACGGCATATGTGACGGATCGAGGATGCGCATCACCCGGGGCATGAAGCGCTGGGTGTGGCGGTGGCTCAGCACAATCGCCACCTCACCGTTGTCCAGCTCCACCAGGCTGCCCACGGGAAATAGCCCCACGCAGTGCGTGAACTGGTCCACCAGCGCCGAATTCAGCCCCCAGCGCGCGTTCTCCCGCAATTCCTTCAGGGCCTCGAAGGGGGTCCCGGCCAGGCCGCCCTCCGTCAGCATCTCCTCGTAGGAATCCACGATAGCCGCCATGCGCGCATAGGCACTGATCTGGTTCGCCACCAGCCCCCGTGGGTAGCCACGCCCGTCCTCGCGTTCGTGGTGCTGGGCGACAATATCGCGCACGCCCTCCGGGATCCCATGGGAGTGCTGCAGAATGGTCTCGCCATATTCAACGTGCCGCTGAATCTCGCGCCGCTGATCCGGAGACAGCCGCGTGCTGCTCCCCAGGAGCGCCCGCGACATTTGCATCTTGCCGATATCCATCAGCAGGCCACCCAGCCCGAGGATCGACAATTCGGCTCGATCCAGCCCCATGTGCCGGCCCAGTGCCAGAAGGTGGATCGCGACATTGAGCGAGTGGCCGTACAGCACATCGTCCGAGTGGCTCAGCCTGGCCAGCAGCAGCAGGGCGTCGGGGTTGCGCTCCACACTCTCGCGCAACGCCTCGGAAGCCTCGCGGGCCGCCGCCAGACGTATCCCGGGATTGCGCTCCATGCCGGCACGGATCTGCTCCAGCACACGCCCGGCAATCGCCTGAGCCTCCTTTGCCGCCGGGAGCTCCTGCTCCACCGAGCAGTGATCGCGATACACCGTCATGCCGCGGAACTGGGCGGCCTCGGCCCGGCTCGAAGCCGTCGCCGCATCCCGCGCGGACGCAGTGGCCCGTGGCAACCGGCTCAGCGACTCCGGCGCGCTCTTCTCCAGATCAACGAATACGTGCACACAATGCCGGGCGAGCTCGTCGATATCGTCCTGCGAGCGAATCCGCACCCCCTCGACCAGATAGGGCGTCTCCAGCCACGGGCGATCGAGCTGGCTGACATACATGCCAACCTGCAGATCGGAGGCCGGAATCTCCTGCTGTAACAGTCCCCAGGTCATACAACTGTTGTCCAACTGTCGCATCTGGCCGCCACAATATCCGACCAGCTTTGCATCCCCTCTACCCTAGCGCCGCCCCCCGAGGCGGAACAGCGCTTTAGTGCGGAACCCGCTAGGCGTTCGCAAATACCGGAACCCGCCGGCCAAATCCGACGTACCGAGGGACGCGATCGACACTGCGTCGGCCGCCCCCACCCGCGGACGCGCGCGGGGGGCGGCCGACGTCAGTCGCGCGCCTGCCGAATGGCCAGGGCCATCTGATTGCGCACCGCCTTCAGGGCCCGCAGGACCGTCGGGTCCACGGCCGCGCCTTCCGGCAATTCCAGGTACAGCAGCCCGACGCAGCGATCACGCACCGCCAGCGGCAGCAGCAGGAAGCTGCGCGCATCCAGAGCCTGACGGAACTCGTCGGGGATATACCGGCTGATCGAGGCCTCGTGGCTGTCGGTGATGACCAGGTCCTTCTTCTGTTCCAGGGCCAGCGACAGGATGTCGCCCTTGCCCGCGAGCGTCAGCCGCAGGCGCCCGGACAGCGTCTCGGCATCCTTCCCGAAGGCGGTATGGGCCACCAGCATCCGATGCTCGCGATCGGCGAGCATCAGTATCACCCGGCGCAGGCCAAGTGTCTGGTACAGGGTCTCGAGCGTTGTCTGCATCAGCGAGTTCAGATCGAACTCGCCCACCATGCTGTCCAGCATGTCGGTCAGGGTCTCCATCAGTACCGCGGCCTGTGCGGCGGGATCGGCCGTTGCGGCCGCCGCCGCTTCGCCGTTCCCCTCCACGGATTCGATATCCACCGCGTCGCTGTCATCGATCCGCACACCCAGATTCGCCTTCAGCCGGTTCAGCGGCTCGCGGCCTTCCGGCGGCAGCTTGACCACCATCAGGAAGTGATCCATGTGCTCGCGACCGGACTTGATGGCCCGCTGCATGCCGCGGGCATCCACGCCCAGGGCACGTTCATAGCGCTTGCGCAGATCGGTGAGCAAGGCGCTCTGCTGGTCGCGATCTGCCTGGGTAATGCATTGCCCCATCTCCGAGGCCAGGGTGACGATGCGGTGCAGGCGCTGGTCGGCATCCCGCGCTGCCGGCAGCGTGCCCGAGGGAGCCCGTTCCACCGATGTAACGATCTCGCGCGGGAAGTTCCAGTCCTCCAGCACGCTGCGCGCCAGGGCCTCGTAGGAGATACCCAGGACCTGGCGTGCGGCACTGCCCTCGCCCGTACCCTGACCCACACGAATGCGGATTTCGTCAGCCTCCTCCGGTAGGTAGTACAGCACCAGCATGCGGCCGATATCGTGGAACAGCGCGCAGACGAATGCCCGCTCGCTCTCCACCCCGCCGACCTGCTCCGCCAGATCACGCGCCAGCATGGCGCTGAACAGCGTGCCGACCAGGGCCTCCATCAGGCGTCCGGAATGACGCCCGCCCTTGAGGTTCTCGAACAGCACCAGCCCGAGCGCCGCCGTGCGCACCTGCTCGAATCCCAGCAGCACGATCGCGCGCGAAACGGTGCGGATATTGCCGCCAAAGTTGCTGTAAAAGGGTGAATTGGCCAGCCGGAGCAGCTTCTGCGTGGTGGCGTAGTCCTTCAGCACGGCGTTCGACAGCTCGGCCACCGAGCGCTTCATCGTGTCGTCGGAACACTGGGTAATCTCGCGGATGTGGCTGGAGATGCCCGGGAAGTCCGGCTTGCGCCGGATCCGCCGCAGGATGAAGTCCTGCGATCCATCGCCCGTCTGGCCTTCGCCCTCGACGGCCGCCACCAGCGCCTCGCGAAACTCGCGGGCCGATGCGAAACGTTCGGCAGGATCCGGGCGGATGGCCCGGAGCACCAGGGCGTCGAAGCGTTCGTCACCATTGCCGGTGCGGCGGGAGGGCGGCTCAAGCGCCCCCGCCTGCATCGCCTGCCGGATCGCCGCGGGGGTATCGCCGGCAAACGCGCGCTCGCCCGTGAGCATCTCGAAGAACAAGGCCCCGAGGGAGAACACGTCGGACCCTTCGGTCGCGGCCTCGCTCGCCAGCCGTTCCGGCGCCAGATAATAGGGCGTATCCGGCAGGTGGCTCTCGCCGCGCGCGGTCGGGTCGGGCAGCGCCATGCCCAGCCCGGTGATACGCGCATGCCCCTCGGGGTTCACGGTCACGTTCGCCGGCTGCAGGGCCCCGTGCAGGATGCCCTGCTCGTGCGCCGCCGCCGTGGCCTCCAGCAGCTCGCGCATCAGGGCCAGGGCGCGATCGATCGGCAAGGGCCCGCGCGCCAGGATTTGGTCCAGGGTCTCGCCCTCGACGTACTCGAACACCAGGTAGACGCCCTCGGCGTAGTCCCCCGCCTCGAAGATTGGAGCGATGTTCGGGTGCCGAAAGCGGCTTAACCGGCGGGCGTCCTCGAGCAACGCCTGGCGGGTCGGAGCGTCCGCCGCGGCGTTGGTCAGCGTTCGAATCGCGACCTGCCGGTCCAGCACCGGGTCGTGCGCGACATAGAGCCCGTCGCGGGCACTGGTGCCCAGCGTCCGCGTGATCCGGAAGCGTTCGATCTCGGGCACGGCCATGCGCTCAGCCATCGGCCACCCCCCGATTCCACGTGCCCCCGCTATCGATCCGACCGATTGTCAGCCCCGCCATGTACGGATCCATCCGTCTTCTCCCTGTATTCCAGTTGGGCCCACCCCGCCCCCGACTGACCCTCCGAGGAGGGCTCCCGATCTCAATCCGCTGGGTCGCGCGCGTGTTCCTTGAGGATGTCTAGCGGGATCACCGCAAGGGTCTCCTCATGGGTCGCGCGCAAAAAGACCCCGGGCGCCGCCCCCGCCCGGTACGCCTCCAGCCAGCGCGCCGCACACAGGCACCAGCGATCCCCGGCCTCCAGGCCGGGGAAGCCGAATTCCGGAACCGGCGTGATCAGATCATTCCCCCGCGCCAGGGAGAAGTCGAGAAACTCGCGGGTGAGTTCGGCGCACACGGTATGCATGCCCTGGTCGTCGTAGCCGGTGGCGCAACGGCCGTCGCGATAAAACCCGGTGGCCGGCTCGCGACTGCAGGGCTCCAGGGCCCCGCCAAACACGTTCTTCGAGGGAAATGGCTGCATTGAGGGAGTCTCCGTCTGCTATCCCTACAGGATAACGGAGACCCGGCCTCCCAACGCGAGCGTTTACTCCATCCGGGGGAATTCAGTCGGCATCCGGCCAGCCCCATTCCTCGAGGTGGGCGTGCAGATTGCGAGGCCGGTAGGCGCCATCCCGCTGGTAGCGCTCCAGGGCACGGGGATGCAGCTCGGTCGGGTGACCCGGCTGGTACAGCGGACGCCGATAGCGCCGTCGCAGGCGATAGATGTGCCGCCGCGAGCGGTGCAGCGACGCCAGGGGGTCGGGCTGCAATCCATCCGGAAGATGCCCTTCCATTTGCAGTCCGGCCGCCCGGGCCTGCTCGATCATCCAGGCCAGCGGTACCTCCGATGCGAGACGCCCTTCGGCATCCGGGGCGTAGCCGCCGCCCACATCGGCATGCACACCGCTGAACCAGACCTGTTGCAGATCCAGCCCCGGACGCGGATCCCACAGGGTCGGCTCGAAGTCGGCCCGAGTCTCGTCGATCGCCAGCGCATGGCGGTCGATGCGCACATTGGGCCCCAGCTTGGTGTCATAGAACTCGTCGGTACGATCGAACATCCCCAGCAGGGAGAACGGGATGCCCAGGGCGCCGACCGTATCCCAGACACCGACGAAGCGGATCTCCCGCGAGGGATGCGCATGTCTCGCACGAAAAGTACGCGAGGCTGCCCCCTCGGGCGCATGGCTAACGCCGGTGTTCTTGTAGTGCCGAAAGGCCTGCTCGATCAGCCGCGCATCCGGTCGCTTCAGGATCCCGCAGTTGTTGATCAAGCCGCACAGGCTGCGGACGGTGTACGCCCCGCGGCTAAAGCCGAACAGGTAGATCTCGCTGCCGGGGGCATAGTTCTGCACGATGTAGCGATAGGCGTCCTGGATGTTCTTGTGGATGCCCCGCCCGGTCACGCCACCCGAGATCTTCGCGTAGTACGCCCCCACGCCCCAGTCGTAGTAGACCTGCTGCGGGGCGCCCTCGGCATCGGCGGGCGCAATGGCCCGCGCCAGGCGCAGGACATTGGTCGGCACATCCGACTCGACATCCTCCTCCGGGCGATTCCAGGTTCCATCCGCACAGATCACGATCCGTCGTGTCATTCGCTGGTCTCACATCCCTGTCGTCGGACAACCGGCGATACGGCAAAATTTCCCGTAGGCCCGCTCCACCCGATAGTAGCCCGCAGCGTTATCCTCGGTCTCCCCACACTTAAACCGGTTCACGACTTGAGCTTTTGCCGCTCCACGTTATCACCTCCACATCCGCCCCTGTCACTGGAATGACGCGGTCGCCGGGAGGCGAGCTTTCATGCCCTCCGAATCAAGCCTTCCTGAAATCGGCCAGCCGCACCGGCTGACGCCGGGCACCCCAGTCGCCGGGGCGTGCCTCGAAGACCCCGGGCACCGACGCCCCGCAGGCGTTGCAGCAGCCATCGGCGGTCAGGTTCCAGTCCGACAGTTCGTACCAGTCACGGCCGATCAGGCGTTGTCCACAACCCGCACACCAGGTGCTCTGGCCCTCCGCGTCGTGCACGTTGCCGGTGTACACATGATGCAGGCCCTGCTCGCGCGCGATGCGACGCGCCCGCTGCAGCGTCTCGATCGGCGTGCGCGGGTGTTCGGTCATCTTGAAATCCGGGTGAAAGGCGGTGAAATGCAGGGGCACATCCGGCCCCAGATGCTCCCGGACCCACTGCGCCATGGAGGTGATCTCCGCATCGCTGTCGTTCTCCCCGGGAATCAGCAGCGTGGTGATCTCGACCCAGGTATCGGTCTCGTGCACCAGCCACTCGAGGGTGTCGAGCACCGGCTGCAGATGGGCCCCGGTCAGCTTGTGATAGAAGCGCTCGGTAAACGCCTTCAGGTCCACGTTCGCCGCATCCATTGCGGCAAAAAACTCGCCGCGAGCCTGCTCGGTGATGTAACCGGCTGTCACGGCCACCGTGCGAATGTCCCGCGCGCGGCAGGCCGCCGCCACGTCGATGGCGTACTCGTGAAAGATCACCGGGTCGTTGTAGGTAAAGGCCACCGCGCGACAACCCAGCGCCTCGGCGGCACGTGCGATGGTCTCGGGATCGGCGCGATCCGCCAGCGTGTGGATCTCACGCGACTTGCTGATGTCCCAGTTCTGGCAGAACTTGCAGGCCAGGTTGCAGCCGGCCGTGCCGAATGACAGTACCGGACTACCCGGGAGGAAGTGATTGAGCGGCTTCTTCTCGATCGGATCCACGCAGTACCCGGAGGAACGCCCATAGCTGGTCAGCACCACCGCATCGTCGAGATTGGCGCGCACGAAGCAGGCCCCACGCTGGCCGGGCTTCAGCTTGCAATAGCGCGGGCACAGATCGCACTGCACGCGGCCGTCCTCCAGGGCATGCCAGTAGCGCGTGGCGACGGTGAATGCATCATGTTCGGGGATGTCGTTCATATCCGGTCCAGCCAGTGATTCATGGTCTTGAATATGAGGACGCAATCCCAATATTCAACAACATAATGTTCGATGGAGAACCTCGATGACGGCACAGCCCCGCATCCGCGAGCCCGCCATCGCGGGCCAGTTCTACCCGGCCGACCCCACGGATCTGCGCGCCATGGTCACCGGCTTGCTTGATGCCGTCTCGCCCGCAACCAACGCGGCACCACCCAAGGCCCTGGTCGCACCGCACGCCGGCTACCCGTACTCCGGCCCGGTGGCGGCCTCTGCCTATGCGCGCATCCGTCCCCTGGCGGGTCAGGTCCGGCGCGTCGTGCTCCTGGGCCCGTCGCATCGCGTGCCCTTCCGCGGGATCGCGACCACTACGGCAACGGCCTACCGCAGCCCGCTGGGAGACATCCCCGTGGACCGCAAAGCCCTGGAAGCCATCGCGCACCTGCCCGGCGTCCAGGCCCTGGACATCGCCCACGGACCGGAACACAGCCTGGAGGCCCACCTGCCGTTCCTGCAGGTGGCACTGGGGACATTCGAGCTCGTCCCGCTGGTGGTCGGGGATGCCTCGTCCGAGCAGGTCGCGACGGTTCTGGACCGACTGTGGGGCGGCCCCGAAACCCTGATCATCGTCAGTTCGGATCTCTCCCACTTCCACGACTACGCCACCGCGTGCCGCCTGGATACGGCCAGCACTCGGGCCATCGAACGACTGGACGAACACGCCCTGGGCCCGGAACAGGCCTGCGGCTGCCGGCCGCTTGCGGGCTTGTTGCGGCTGGCGCGACAGCGCGGTCTCGCCATCACCACGCTGGACCAGCGCAACTCCGGCGACACCCCCGGCCCGCGCGACCAGGTGGTCGGCTACGGCGCCTGGATGCTGCAATGACGCCCACGATCGAACTGCCCACACAGGCGCGTGACCGCCTGCTGGAACTGGCTGCAGATGCCATCCGGCGGGCCGCGCACGAAACCCCCGCCAGCACCATTGCCCTGGAACAGGAGCCCGCCCCGCTGCCCGCGCCCGGCGCCAGCTTCGTCACCCTGAAGCGAGGGGACGCCCTGCGCGGCTGCATCGGCACGCTGGAGGCCCACCGCCCCCTGGCCACGGACGTCCTGCACAACGCCCGGGCAGCGGCGCTCAATGATCCGCGCTTTCCGCCGCTGCGTGCGACGGAACTGGCCGGTCTCGCCTATTCGGTCACGCTGCTGACCGCGTCGCGGCCGATGGAGGCCGCGCATCGCGAGGGCCTGCTAGATCAGCTACAGCCGGGCCGGGACGGTCTGGTCATCCAGGCCGGAGCGCGCCGCGCCACCTTCCTCCCGGCGGTCTGGGACCAGCTACCCGACCCCGAGGCGTTCCTCGATGCCCTGCTGCACAAGGCCGGGCTGGCGCCGGGTCGCTGGCCCGACGGCCTGCAGGCCTGGCGCTACGGATCACGGGAGTTCGCTGGTGAACTTTGAACCGAGTGTGACGCTGTACCTGATCGTCGCCACGGTCGTGGTCTCCCTGCTCGCGTGGCAGAACCCGCGCTGGCTGCAGGCGATGATCCATCACCCGCCGTCGGTGCAGCGCGGCGAATACTGGCGCCTGGTGACCCACGGCTTTATCCATGCCGATGGCACCCACCTCGCGTTCAACATGATCACGCTGTTCTTCTTCGGCATGGCCATGGAACGCGTACTGGTACCGGAGATCGGCATGGGCGGGTTCGTCCTGTTCTATCTGGCCGCCATCCTCCTCGCCAGCCTGCCAAGCCACCTGCGCCATCTGCGCGACCCGGGCTACCGCTCGCTGGGCGCCTCCGGCGCGGTCTCCGCGGTGCTGTTCGCCTACATCCTGCTGCAGCCGTGGTCCCTGTTGTTCGTGTTCTTCATCCCGGTACCGGCCATCGTGTTCGCGGCCGTCTATGTCGGCTATTCGCTCTATGCCCAGCGGCAGAATCGCGACAACATCAACCACAGCGCCCACCTGTGGGGCGGCGCCTGGGGCATTGCCTTCATGCTGTGGCTGGAGCCCGCCCTGCTAGCGCGGTTCTTCCGCGAGCTGCTCTCGCCCCTCGGCTAACCGCAGTACTTGTCCGCAGCCCCGCGCCAGCCTAGCCTGCGTGCCTTCTGTTACCGACGCCACGGGATCCCACCATGCAAGACGCCATCGCCACACTCCCCAAGGTCGAACTGCACCTGCACATCGAGGGCTCCCTGGAGCCCGAGCTGATGTTCGCCCTGGCCGAGCGCAACGGCGTCGATCTCCCGTATGCCTCGGTCGAGGAGGTACGCGCGGCCTACCAGTTTCACGACCTGCAGTCCTTCCTGGACATCTACTACGCCGGCGCCTGCGTCCTGCTGACCGAGCAGGACTTCTACGACCTGACCTGGGCATACCTCGAACGCTGCCGCGACGACCACGTCCGCCACACCGAGATCTTCTTCGACCCGCAGACCCACACCGAACGCCGCGTGCCCTTCGCGACGGTCATCGACGGCATCCGCCGCGCGCTGGCCGACGGCGAGCGGGAACTCGGCATCACCAGCCGCTTGATCCTCTGCTTCCTGCGCCACCTGAGCGCCGAGGCCGCGATGGAGACCCTCGAAACCGCCCTGCCCTGGCGCGAGCACATCCACGCGGTCGGGCTGGACTCAGCGGAGCTGGGCAACCCGCCGGAGAAATTCCAGGCCGTATTCGATCGCGCGCGGGCCGAGGGTTTCCCCACCGTGGCGCATGCCGGCGAGGAGGGACCACCGGAATACATCTGGCAGGCCCTGGACCTGCTAAAGGTCACGCGCATCGACCACGGCGTCCAGGCCGAAAAGGACCCCGACCTGATGCAGCGCCTGGCTCGCGAGCAGATCCCGCTGACGGTCTGCCCGCTGTCCAACATCAAGCTGTGCGTGTTCGAGGGCCTGGAACAACACAACCTGAAGCGCCTGATGGACGCGGGGCTGTGCGTCACCATCAGCTCGGATGACCCGGCCTATTTCGGCGGCTACGTGGGCGAGAATTTCCGCGCAACGGCCGCGGCCCTGCAGCTGGGCCTGGACGACCTGGAAAACCTGGCGCGCAACGCCGTCGACGCCGCGCTCCTGGAGACCGACGCGAAACAGCGCCTGCACGACGAGATCGGCGACTGGCGGGCCCGGCACGCCGCCTGAGCGCCGAGGGAGACGCCCGCCAAACTGCGAATGTTACCCGGAGAAGCGCGTCGGGCGTGCCGGCAGACGCCCCTTCGCCACCAGGCGCTCGATGCGGGTGAACACCTCACCGCGGCCGAAGGGCTTCTTCATGAAGTCGTCGGAGCCGATGCGATCGAGGAAGAACTGCTCCACCGCATCCTCGTTGCCGCTGATCATGATCACCGGCACCTTCGCAGTGGCGGGGTCCCGGCGCAATTGGCGCAGCATGGCAAACCCGGTCATCCCGGGCAGGAGGATATCCAGGAAGATCAGGTCCGGTGGATTCTCGCGCGCCAAAGCCAGCGCCTCCTCGGCATCGCCGACGCCAATCGGCTCCAGCTCGTTCTGCTTGAGCATGCTGGAGAGCAGCGCGACCACCGTGCGCGAATCATCCACCACCAGCACCCGCAGCCCGCGCGCAACCTCCTGGCGTGCCGTCGTGCGCCGTTCGCCGGCCTTGCCGAACCGCAGCAGACTCCCTATTCGCTGCATATACCTCATGCCCGACTCCTTTCCCTGGCTGTAGTGTTCGTGGCACGCCAGACGACCGCATTGTTCCCGTGCCCGCACGCGCTGTCCAGCGCGCCTTGGCAGCCCGTTTGAAGCCCGACGCGAAGACGCGCATCATCCGGGTTTGCCTGCGGATCACTGAATGGAGTCAGGGCCCAGCATGACGACAGACATGCTCCGACAGACTGGCACGGCAGCGCCCCGGCGAGACCGCCCAATGGACGGCCCGCCATGAAGATCCTGGTCGTCGACCACTCCCGCGTATTCCGGGCGCTGTGGAGCCGGATGGTCCTGGCCGCCGGCCACAAGCCGATCATGGCTGCAAGTGGTGCGGAGGGCCTCGCCCGCATCGAGGAAGACGACCTCGAGCTGGTCTGCGCCTCCATTACCCTGCCCGACATGAGCGGGATCGAGTTCTGCCGCCAGGCGCGCGCCAAGCCTGCCGGCCACGATCTGCCGCTGATCCTGCTGACCACCAAGCAGGACCACGACATTCGCCGCACGGCCTTCGAGGCCGGAGCCACCGATCTCCACGACAAGACCAATATCCGCGACCTGTTCCACCAGGCCGCACGCTACGGCCGGCCGGTGGAAAACGCCCACGAGGGGCACGTACTGTATGTCGAGGACAGCCCGACCGTCGCCCGCGTGATGACTCGCATCCTCGAGGGCATAGGTCTGGAAGTGGCACACTTTAGCAGCGCCTCCGCCGCCCTGGACGCCTTCGACGAGGGGGCCTGGGATCTGGTCCTGAGCGATATCCTGGTCGAGGGCGAGATCAGCGGCATGGGGCTGGTCAGCCGCCTGCGCCACCGGTTCCCCGACAAGACCAGCCTGCCGATCGTCGCGATGTCCGGCCTGGACGACCCGAACCGGCGCGCCGAGCTCTTCCGCCTGGGGGTCAACGACTTCGTGACCAAGCCGGTGCTGGAAGACGAGGTCCGCGCCCGCATCGGCAACCTCCTGGCGAACAAGCGCCTGTTCGAGGAAGTCCAGAGCCAGCGCCAGACACTTTACGACATGGCGATGATCGATCCCCTCACCGGCCTGCGCAATCGCAACGTCCTGGCCGAATGCGCCGCACGCTTCTTCGCCGAAGCCAACCAGAAGGACATGGCCCTTAGCCTGATCCTGCTGGATATCGACCATTTCAAGCAGATCAACGACAGTCACGGCCACCTGGTGGGGGACGAGGTCCTGGTTGGCGTGGGCGAGTTGCTGCGTACCACCGGGCGCGACACAGATGTCGCCCTGCGCTTCGGCGGCGAAGAATTCCTGCTGTTGCTACCCGAGCGCGACCTGTTCGATGCCCATACCCGCGCCGAGGAGCTGCGCCAGCAACTGCGCGAGCTCAAGCCCGCCGGACTGACCATTACCGCCAGCTTCGGCGTGACCAGTCGTCCCTGCGGGCGCGAGGTCGGCATGAACGACCTCTTCCGGGTCGCCGACCAGGCCGTCTACCAGGCGAAGAGCGAGGGCCGTGACTGTGTCGTCTCGCGCACCCTGGATGCCGGCGCCGAACCCAACGAGCAAAGCCCCCCCGACGACGACGCGCCCGGGCCGGGACAACCGACCGCGCAACCAGTCAGCTAGGGAAACACTGATTAATGTACACGTTCGCGTTGGTGCCCCAGGTTTTCCGAGACAAGGCGCGGTCCGCAGCCGGTAGTGGTTCTACCGG
>NZ_KB898878.1:35302-116652 GCF_000377905.1 Thioalkalivibrio sp. ALMg11 | reverse complement strand
GCACGGCAGTCACCGCGCCTTGTTCGCACGCAAAAGTGACTCGAGCGCGAACGTGTACATTAATCAGTGCTTCCCTAGCACTGCCTGCACTGCCGATTGGGTATCATCGGTTCATGTCCCCACACCTCCACCTTCGCCCCCCGAGCTCGATATGGCGCCAGATCGAGCTGGGCGTGTTCATCGTGTTGCTGGTGATGATCGGCCTGCGGGTCTGGTTCCAGCCGCCCTCCGCCCTGCAGCAACTGACCTTCCGCGAGGAATTGCAGGTGGTTCTGGTCGAGAACGCGCTGGGGCGTTCGGAGCTGGCGGCCACCACTGGCCACGACCAGCTGGAACTGGACCTGCTGCATGGCTTCGCGCGGGAACTGGGTACGCGCATCCGTGTGACCCGCGTGGAGACCGCCGCCGAGGCCCACCAACATCTGCGCGAATTCCGTGCGGATCTGGCCGCCGGCCTGCTGGTGGAACCAGGGGAGCCGACGATCGAACGCGGCCCGGAGATCCTCGCCATCCAGCAGATCCTCGCCTTCTGGCGCGGCAACGAGTCCACCACCGCCCTGCCCGCCCTCGCCGCCCTGCCCGCCGGCACCCGCCTGGGCTTCACCGCCCAGTCGCCGCTGCCGGAACGCCTGCGGGCTCACCTGGCCCACGCCGACGCGGCGCGGCAACAGGAATCGGTCCGGGCAGGGGATCCAAAGTCCGAAATCCCGAATGAACTCGTGTTCGAGACCCTCGGGTACGAGCCGCGAGACCCGCCGGTCGAGCTGGTCCGGATCGGGACCGCCGAAGCGCTGCGCCAGGCATTGGCCGCGGGCGAAATCGACTATGCCCTGATGAACTCCCTGGAGTTCGGCCGGCTGCAACGCTTGCATCCCGATCTGCGTACCGCCTATGAATTCGAGCACGGGGTAGCCGTCACCTGGCTGTTCCCGGCCGGCTTCGATCGCAGCCTGAACGACGCGGCGGAGGCCTACATCGAGCGTCTGCGAGAGAACCGCAGGCTGGAATCGATGATCGACCGCTACCTGGGCCATCTGGAGACCCACGACCTGGTGGACGCGCTGACCTTCGCCCGGCGGGTGGAAAACCAGCTGGATCGCTTTCGCGACCTGTTCGAACGCGCCGGCGACGAATACGGCCTGGACTGGCGCTTCATCGCCGCGGTGGCCTACCAGGAGTCACACTGGAACGCGGATGCCATCTCCCCCACCGGGGTGCGCGGGCTAATGATGCTCACCCAGAACACCGCGTCCGGCCTCGGCGTCGAAGACCGCACCGACCCGGCATCCAGCGTGGACGGCGGCACCCGCTACCTGCTGGACCTGCGTGAGCGCCTACCGGAACGCATCCCGGAACCGGATCGCACCTGGATGACGCTTGCGGCCTACAACGTGGGGCTGGGGCACCTGCATGACGCCCGGCGCCTGGCCGATGCTAACGGCGACGATCCGGATCGCTGGCTGGACGTGGTGCAGTGGCTGCCACGCCTGGCGGAGCGCGAGTGGCACGAGCAGACCCGCTATGGCTACGCCCGCGGCTGGGAGCCGGTGCTCTACGTGCAGAACATTCGCAGCTATTACGACAAGCTGGTCCAGCGCTTCCCCGCAAGCAGCGACCATGCCCCCAACGCACCCGAAGTCTACCGTCGCGTCCCGCTATCGCTCTGAACCGTGGCGGGCGCGGCCCGCGCATGCCCTTGTTTCCCCAGGGAGACGCTGATGAGTCGCGTTGATCCCCCAGTTTTTCGAGAGAAGACGCGCTGTGCGGGCCCGTAACGTTCTACGGTCCCCTGCCCATCCATGGGACACAACGCAGGATCGGGGAAGATGGGGGCACCAACGCGAACATGCACATTGATCAGTGTTTCCCTAGAATCCGCACCCTCACACCATCACCCTCGGACCCAGGCCCATGACCGCTACCACCCGCGCCTCCCTGCGCGCCGCCATCGGACCGGGCCTGCTGATGGCTGGAGCGGCCGTCGGTGTCTCGCATCTGGTCCAGGCCACCCGGGGCGGGGCCGAATACGGATTGCTGCTGATCCCGATCGTGCTGCTGGCCTGCCTGTTCAAGTACCCCTTCCTGGAGTTCGGCCCGCGTTACGCCGCCGCGACCGGACACAACCTGCTCACCGGCTACCACCGCCTCGGGAACTGGGCCCTGGGGCTCTACATCGCAGTCACCCTGGGCACCCTGTTCATCATCCAGGCCGTGGTCACCCTGACCACCGCGGGCCTGTTCGCGCTGGTGTTCGGGCTGGACCTGTCCATGGTCGCGCTCTCCGCACTGATCCTGGCGGCCTGCATCGGGTTCCTGATGATCGAGGCCTACAAGGGCCTGGATCTGGGCATGAAGATCATCATGGCGGCCCTCAGCGTCTCCACCGTGGTCGCGGTCGCCCTCGCCTTCCAGGAGGCACCGGACTGGCAGGCCCTCTCCGGCGCACCGGAATGGTCAAACCTGTGGACCCTGGCCGGATTGGCCTTCGTGCTCGCCCTGCTCGGCTGGATGCCGATCCCGCTGGATGTCGCCGCCTGGCACTCGGTATGGACGCAGGAACGCGCGCGCATGACCGGGCATCATCCCAGCGTGCGCGAGGCGGTCTTCGACTTCCGCCTGGGCTACCTCGGGGCGACCCTGCTGGCCCTCGCGTTCATGCTGCTGGGGGCGCTGCTGATGTACGGCACCGGCGTCGGCTTCGCCCCGGGGGCGGCCGCCTTCTCGGCACAGCTGGTGGATCTCTACGCCCATAGCCTGGGCGAGTGGAGCCGGTCCCTGATCGCGATCGCTGCGCTGACCACCATGTTCTCCACTACCCTGGCGGTCACCGACGCCTATCCGCGGGTGATCATGGCGATCATCCGCACCCTGCGGGAAAACGGCCACCAGGCACAGGACATGGAGCCGCCCCCCCGGGGCGAGCGCGGCCTGGACTGGTGGGGCTATCGCATCGCCCTGCTGGTCGTCGCAACCGGGGCCCTGACCCTGATCTGGCAGGCCGGCGAGCAGTTCACGCGCTTCGTTGACATCGCCACCACCCTGTCGTTCCTGTCCGCCCCGATCCTGGCGTGGATCACCTTTCGCGTGGTGATGTCGCCGGACATGCCGGCGGACGCGCGTCCGGGCCCCGGCCTGCGCGGCCTGGCCTGGGCCGGCATCGTGTTCCTCGGCGGATTCTCGCTGGCCTGGCTGGTCTGGCGCTTCGCGTTCTGATCCGCGGCCCGGGGACCGCTACTTCAGGTCGTCGCGGGCACGCACGCAGAAGCGGGCCAGGATCGCGACGTCCTGCCGTGCCTGCCCGGCCTCCAGGGCTGCATCCACGGCGTCCCGCACCGGCTTCAGGCCCTCCGTCGCCAGCCCGAGGTCGCGGCTCAGGTCGGCGATGATGCCCAGATCCTTCTGGTACAGCCCGACCTGAAAGCCCGGCTCGAAGTCGCCATCCAGCAGGCGCTGCCCGTGCACCTCCAGGATGCGCGAGCCGGCGAAGCCGCCCAGCAACGCCTCGCGCACCCGCGCCGGGTCGACGCCGGACTGCTCCGCCAGAGCAAAGGCCTCGCCCACCGCGACCAGGGTCTCGCCCACAACCAGCTGATTGCAGGCCTTCGCGATCTGCCCCGCCCCGCTGTCGCCGACATGCGTCAGCGTCGAACCGACGACCTCAAAGATGGGTTGCAGCGTGTCGACAGCCGCTACCGGCCCGCCCACCATCAGGCTCAGCGTGCCCGCCCGCGCACCCGGCTCGCCGCCGGAAACGGGGGCATCGACAAAGGTCACCTCGCGCTCGGCGGCGGCACGCGCCAGAGCCCGGGTGCGCATCGGGTCGATGGTGCTATGGTCGATCACGATCAGGCCAGGCCAGGCGTGTTCCAGGATCCCGTCCGGCCCCAGCATCAGCGCCTCGACATCGGGCGTATCGGACACATTCAGGACCAGAACCCACACGTTCCGGACCAGCTCCGGGAGTGTCGCGCACGGCCGGGCACCCTCCTTCTCGAGGTCGGCGGCCGCCTCCGGGCGGCGTGCCCAGACCAGCAGGTCGGCACCGGCCGCGAGGAGATTTCGATTCATGGGCGCCCCCATGATGCCAAGGCCAACGGCCCCGATCGGCTGCAATTCGGGCGGTATGGTGGGTACGGACATGCGGGTCTCCTGAAACGGTATCGGGGCACTGTAGCAACCCGGCCCACGCACGGGCGCAAGGAGGCCAAACCCGACCATGCAGCGTGATCACCTTAACGGTTCGCTCCTGGCCTTCGCCGGCGTCATGGCGCTCAGCTTCGACGGCCTGCTGGTCCGTCTGGCCGGTACGCACGGCATGAACATCGTATTCTGGCGCGGGCTACTGATGGCCCTCGCCCTGCTGCTGCGCACCGTGGACGGACGCTGGGCCTGGACCCACCTGCGCCTCGGCGGTGTGGATGCCGGCTGGGTATCCGCCGGCTTTGCAGCCACAACCATTCTGTTCGTGCTCGCCATCCTGCATACCACGGTGGCCAACGTGGTGGTCATCCTTGCGGCCTCGCTGCTGTTCGCCGCCATCTTCTCCGGGCTGTTGCTGCGCGAGTGGGTCCCACTGCGCACCTGGGTCGCCATGCTGGTCTGCCTCGGCGGGATCATCGGGGTGTTTGCGGGGTCGCTGCAGGCCGGTGGCTGGCTGGGTGACGCCCTGGCCCTGCTTGCCGCGCTCGTGGTCGGCATCAACCTGACTCTGCTGCGGCGCGCGCCGAGGGTGGACCGACTGGCGGTGATCGCGGCCGGCGGGATGCTGGCCGCCCTGATCGCGTGGCCACTCGCCACGCCGCTCGCGATCGGACTCGAAAGCCTCGCGGTCCTGGCCGGCGGCCTGGCCCTCCTCAGCCTGGCGGTGCACGCGGCCTGGGGCATACGCCAAAAAGGCACGTCCTAATATTCTAATTTTCAACTATATATCAGATGCTTATCTTGTATTTTATCGGAATAATCGCGAACGGTTCCCGTCTTACCAATAACCGGATACGAAAGGCACGGACGCCCTCCACCGCATCCGGTCTGCTGTTTGCAACGCGACGTACGCCTCGGGCGTATCAAAGACGAACACACGGGAACAAACGCAGGAACCCGATCATGAAAAAACGCTTCATCCTTCCGCTGGCCATGGCCGCCGCCGTATTCGCCCTGCCGGGTACCGCCCTGGCCGACAATGGCTATTCCGAACAAAAAGTGGTTTATCACGTGAACCACGACAACGAGCAACGACAGATCGGCGCAATGCGCAACGTCCAGAATCACATCAACGCCGTTGGTGCCGACCGCATGAGCATCAAGGTGGTGATGCACGGCAACGGGCTCAGCCTGCTGCAGCATGCGAAGACCAATGAAGATCTCAAGGCCTTCGTCGACCAGCTGAAGATGCAGGACGTCGACTTCCAAGTCTGCAACAACACCGTGGTGGGCCGGAACATCGACATCCACAACGATCTCTACGATGCGTCCGAAGACGACATCATCCCGAGTGGCGTGGCCCACCTGTCGCATCTGCAGCAGCAGGGCTACACCTACGTGCGCCCGTAACCCACTACATTCGTAATCCTTGAAGCAAGTACCGCGGCGGCCGCCATCTCCCGGTTGTCGCTTCGGGCCCGGGTCATCCCGGGCCCTTTTCTTTGTGCAAGTAGACCCCACTCGTAAACCCACCCCGCACGGCACATGACTCACTTTGTGGCGCTGCAAACGGGAATAGGCGCATGCCTGATGCGTCTTATCCATACCTGCCAATCGCCTTCACCGCGAAGTCCCCGATCGCAGGGCGCCATCCCCGGCGCAAGGCCCCGTGGCGCACCTCAAACCCGCCCGGGTTCGTTGTTGTTTCAGGAGGAACCTGTGCAATGAACGCAATGAAACGGATCCTGCCCGTCCTGCTCGCCATGGTACTGAGCATTCCCGGCCTGGCGGCCGCAAGCGAGTTCGACTACGGCTTCCACAAGGTCGTCTACCACGTGAACTACGATGACGAACGGCGCTACATGGGCGCGATGGGCAACATCCAGAATCACATCAACGCCGTTGGCGCCGAGAACATGGAGATCAAGGTCGTGATGCACGGCGACGGCCTCGGCCTGCTGCAAACCGCCAACAGCAACGAGAACCTGCGCGGCCGCATCGAGAACCTGAAGATGCAGGACGTGGCGTTCCAGGTCTGCGCGAACACCCTGCGCGGGCGGAACATCGAGCTCGGCGAACTGTTCGATGCCTCCGAGGAGGACGTGATCCCCAGCGGCGTGGCGCACATCTCCTGGCTGCAGCACCAGGGCTACAGCTACAGCCGGCCATAACATCCCGAAAACGCGCCCGACGACGGGCCCGGATCGCAAGATCCGGGCCTTTTTCATGGCGTCGCAGAGGGACATTGGGGGTGCTGCCCCGAACCGGTATGGTATGCACTCTCTATCCGCCACGAGTCCCGCCGTGTCCGCCATTCGCATCCAGCAGCTGTACAAGGCGTACGACGGCACCGCCGTAGTCGACGGCGTGGATCTCGAGATCGCCCCGGGCGAGTTTTTCGGGCTACTGGGCCCCAACGGCGCCGGCAAGACCACCACCCTGCGCATGCTGCTGGGAATGACGCCGATCGACGGCGGGCAGGTCGAGGTCCTGGGCCTGCCCATGCCGGAGGGCGAACGCGCCGTGCGTGAACGCCTGGGCATCGTGCCCCAGTTCGACACCCTCGATCCCGACTTCACGGTGATCGAGAACATGCGCACCTACGCCGCCTATTTCGGCCTGGCCGGGCCAGAGGTGGAGTCGCGCATCGACCGGCTGCTGGGGCAGGTCAACCTGAACGACAAGCGCAGTGCCCGCATCGATGCCCTGTCCGGCGGCATGAAGCGCCGCCTGACCCTGGCGCGTGCACTGATCAACGAACCCGAGGTGGTGGTGCTGGACGAGCCCACCACCGGTCTCGACCCGCAGGCCCGGCATCATCTGTGGCGCCAGCTCCGGGCGCTGCGCGCCTCGGGCGTCACCCTCGTGCTGACCACCCACTACATGGAAGAGGCGCAGGAGCTGTGCGATCGCATCGCGATCATCGACCACGGGCGGATCATCGCCTGTGATGCCCCGAGCCGGCTGATCGCCGAGCATATCGAACCCTGGGTGCTGACCGTCGGCGGCGTGAACGCCGGCGAGGTCCTGCAGCGCGAGCTGGGCGCGAAGGACCGGGCCCACCAGGTGGCCGACACCTGGCTGGTCTACACCGCCGAGCCGGAACGCCTGCGCGAACGCCTGCGCGCGCTCGGCCACGAGCCCACCCTGCGCGACGCCGACCTGGAAGACGTCTTCCTGAAACTCACCGGACACGAGTTGCGCGACTGATGGCCAAGCCCGCGATGCCTTTGCTGCCGCGCCCCAGCCTGCGCTTCGTCGCCGTCTGGCGGCGCAACCTGCTGGTCTGGCGCAAGCTGATCGTGCCGTCGATGCTTGGCAACTTCGGCGAGCCGATCCTGTATCTGCTGGCCTTCGGTTACGGCTTCGGCAGCCTGGTGGGCGACCTCGATGGGATGCGCTACATGGTCTTCATCGCCTCCGGCATCATCTGCTCGTCCGCGATGTTCACCGCCAGCTTCGAGGGCATGTACTCCGCCTACACCCGCATGGCGGAACAAAACACCTGGCTGGGCATGCTCGCCACCCCGCTCACCCTGGACGACATCGTCTTCGCCGAGGCCAGCTGGGCCGCCACCAAGGGCCTGATCAGCGCCATTACCATCCTGATCGTGGCCAGCGTACTGGGGCTGGTCGCCGACGCCCGCGCCCTGCTCGCGCTGCCGGTGATCTTCCTCGCCGCCTTCACCTTCGGCGCGCTGGCCCTGGTCATCACCGCCCTGGCGCGCAGCTACGACTTCTTCCTCTACTACTTCACTCTGGCGGTGACGCCGATGCTGCTGCTGTCCGGCGTGTTCTTCCCGCTGACCGAGCTGCCCGGCTGGGTGCAGGGTCTGGCTCTGGCCCTGCCGCTGGCGCATGTACTCGAGATCGTGCGCCCACTGATGACCGGCGCCTGGCCCACCGCCTGGCTGCCGCACCTGGCCGTGATCGCCGCCTACGGCGGGAGCGCCATCGTGCTGGCCACCTACCTGATTCGCCGGCGCTTGCTGCGCTGAACCCGCGTAATCCCAGATCCCGCGCCGTGCCTGCGCTCGGGTATGCCAAAATAGCAGCCTCTCCAGCCTGCTTGAGCCCACGATGACCGAACCCTCCTCTGGCGAACCAATCGCCGCCTTCGACCCAACGGCCGACCGCCGCGAGTACCTGGCGACCGCCGCCGGCGGCCTCGCCCCGCTGGTGGCTCGGGAGTTGGAGGGTTTCGGGGCCCTGGATCTGCGCGAGGACCGCGCCGGTATCCACTTCCACGCGGACCTCGCCACGCTGTACCGCTGCCTGCTCGGCAGCCGGGTGGCCAGCCGCATCCTGCTGCCGCTGGCCCGCTTCGACGAACCCGACGGCGATGCCTGCTACGCCGCCAGCCAGATGCTGGACTGGCCCGCCCTGTTCGGGCTCGGAGCCACCTTTGCGGTGGACGTCACTGGCAAGAGTTCGCACATCGGGCATACCCATTTCGCCGGGGTGCGCGTGAAGGACGGCATCGCCGACGCCTTCCGCGACGCGACCGGCGAGCGCCCGGATGTGGACGCCCAGGACCCGGACGTGCGCGTGCTGCTGCAACTGCAGGGCCGACAGGCCCAGATCAGCCTGGACCTCGGCAACGGTGGCCTGCACCGCCGCGGCTACCGCGGCAGCGGCGGCGAGGCCCCGCTGCGCGAGAATCTCGCCGCCGCCCTGCTGATACGTGCCGGCTGGCCGGAGCATCTGGAGGCCGAGCCCGGCGCGCAGTTCCTCGACCCCTTCTGCGGCAGCGGAACGCTAGTGATCGAGGCGGCCCTGATGGCCACCCGCACCGCCCCCGGCCTGCTGCGCGAGGGTTTCCGCCCCCACGGCTGGTCCGGCCACGACGCCGAGCTCTGGGCCCGCTGCGTCGCCGAGGCCCGCGACGCCGTGTGCCCCTGGCAAGGTCCACCGCTGCTCGGCAGCGACCGCGACCGTGGCGCGGTGACGGCCGCGCGCAAGGCCGCGCAGGCCGCCGGGGTCGCCGACTGCACGCGCTTCGAGCAGGTCGACGCCCTGACCCTGGAGCCGCCCGCCGACCACGGCATGCTGGTCAGCAACCCGCCCTACGGCGAGCGCATTGGCAACACCCCGGAACTGATCAAGCTCTACAGCCTGCTGGGCGAGCGCCTGCGCAGCGCCTTCGGCGGCTGGCATATCGCCCTGTTGGTGGCGGACACAACGGACTCGCAACGCCTGGGCCTGCGCGCCAGCCACAAGCACCGCTTTTACAACGGCACCCTCGCCTGCCACCTGCTGCAGTTCGAAATCCATCAGCGCGACGAGCCGGCCGCGGCCCCGGCGCCGGATTTCGCCAACCGCCTGCAGAAGAACCTGCGCCACCTGACCCGCTGGGCGCGGCGTCAGGAGATCACCTGCTATCGCATCTACGACGCCGACCTGGACGAATACCCCCTGCAGATCGACCGCTACGAGGCCGAGGACGGCACGGTTCACCTGCATGTGCAGGAGTTCGCCGCCCCCGCCAGTGTCGATCCCGCGCGCGCCGAGGCGCGCCTGCGCGGCGCACTGGCCGCCATGCTGGAGGTCACCGGCGTCGAACCCGCCCATCTGCATTACAAGCAGCGGCGGGCACAGAAGGGTCGCTCGCAGTACCAGCGCGCGGAAACCGCCCAGCCCGCACCGTTTCCGGTGCACGAACACGGCTGCCGCCTGTGGGTCGACCTGGATGCCTACCTCGACAGCGGGCTGTTCCTGGACCATCGGCCGATGCGACTGCGCCTGCAACAGGAATGCCGTGGCCTGCGCCTGTTGAACCTGTTCTGCTACACCGCCGCGGTCAGCGTGCATGCCGCGGTGGGCGGTGCGCGCCAGACCGTCTCGGTGGATCTGTCCAACACCTATCTGGAATGGGCCGCAGACAACTTCCGCGCCAACGGCCTGGAGGCCGAGATCCGCGATGGCCGAAGCCGTCGCCAGCCCGGCACACACGCCCTCCTGCGCGAGGACGTGGTCCACTGGCTGGAAGGGGCCACCGATACGCCCGGCATGGTCTTCGAGCGGATCTTCCTGGACCCGCCCACTTTCTCCAATTCCAAGCGCACCGAAGACGACTTCGAGGTGCAGCGCGACCATGCCCACCTGATCCTCCTGGCGGCGCGGCTGCTCACCCCGGACGGCGTGCTCTACTTTTCGACCAACCGCCGACGCTTCGAGCTGGACCACGAGGCCCTGACCGGGCTTGTTGCCCGCGACATCACCCGCGAGACCCTGGACGAGGACTACCGGCGCCCGCCCCCGCCTCATCGCTGCTGGGCCATCACGCACGAAGGTCGCGAATAAAAAGGCGGGTCGCCGAGGCCAATCAGCCAGCAACGGCACACCGCCCTGCACAGAGCACACAAAAAACGCCCCGGGGAAACCCGGGGCGTTTTGTCTTCACCGTGTCACGATCAACTCGGTGGGTAGAAGGTTTCCAGGTAATCCAGGATTTCTTCCTCCACCTCGGGAGAAAACTCCCAGAGCCCCTGGGTGTCCTGCATCCAGCGGATCTGTTCCAGCCAGATCTTGCGCGTGTATCCACGGCTGGTGAACAACCGGGCCGAGTGACATACCGTGCAATTGTTCTTGACCGTATCGAATCCCGGGGCCTTGATTAGCCCGGTTTCCGAGTCGGTCTTGTACTCCTCGGCGGCCTCGACGTGGTCGCCCGCAAATGCGGGTGCCACCCAGAGGAGGCCGAGGATGGCCGGCAACAACAGGACCATCTTCGACTTCATTGGTACTCCTCAGGCTTTGACGCGGACGTCGATGTGGTGGGCCTTGTTGTTGCCATAGCCCCGCGGGTTCCAGCCCGGCAGCACCATCGGCTGACGATCGCCCTTGCTGTTGGTGGCCACGGCCCACACCTGATGGAAACCGGGTTCGGAGAACTCGATATCCGCCTCCCAGGTCTGCCAGGCGAACTTGTTCACCGGACGCTTCAGGTCGGCCTTCTGCCAGGTCACCCCGAAGTCGGTCGAGACATGGAGCTCCTCGACATCGCCGTAACCATCCCAGGCCTTGCCCGCGACCTTCAGCGTGCTGCCAACGGAGGCCTCGGCACCGGTCTCCGGATAGGTGATCAGCGACTTCACCGGCATTTCCTCGAGGACGACCATGTCCTCGTTCGGCACGTCGGCACCCGGCTCCACCGGATGACGCGGTACGCGATAGCTGTGGCCGGTCATGCCCTGACCGTCATGCTCGCGATCGCGGACGAGGATCTCGGTCAGCCACTTGCCGCTGGCGGAACCCGGGAAGCCCGGGGTGATCAGGCGCAGCGGGTAGCCGTGCTGTTCCGGGATGTCTTCATCATTCATCGCCCAGACGATGAGGGTCTCGTCTTCCACGGCCTTGCGCATGGGGCAGCCACGCGACAGCGCATCCAGGTCATCACGGCCGCTCAGGTGAGCGTCACCGGCCTTGAAGCCAATGTACTCGGCCTTGTCGGCGTCGTAACCGACGTCTTCCAGCACGTCGCGCAGACGCACGCCCGTCCAGGTCGGGCAGCCGATCGCACCGAGATCCCACTGGTTACCGCGCGGGGACGGCTCGAACGCGGCACGCCCGTTGCCGCCACACTCGATCCAGATCTGCAGGGTGTGGTGCTCGAACTTCTCCTTGAGCTCCGCAATGGTGTAGGACTTCTCTTCGTTCGCCGCTTCGCCGTGGACCGTCAGGGTCCATGCGGATGCGTCGATCCCGGCCTTCTCCGGCGGAACGCCGTTGTTGCGGACGAACATATTGGGGAACGGGGTCACTTCGTCGTGCAGCAGATGCGGCGGCAGCTCACCGTTGATCGGGCGGTCATTCAGCCAGATAACGCCGTCCACCTTGCCCTCCACGTGGAAGCCTTCGATGCCGGCGGCCACGGCACTGGACAGGGTGCTGCGCTGGAACATGGTCTGCATGGCGGTTTCCGCGCCCAGACCCATCACGGCCAGGGCGGCACCGCCCTTGCCCAGGCGACCCAGGAAGCCGCGACGGGCGGCGCCCGTCGCGGTCAGCTGTTCGGTCTCCTTGATTTCTGCTTCGGACTTGCGGTCCATCTCGGAACCATCGCTCTTGTGGTCAGTCATTTGCCAGCCTCCGGCTTGTTCTCGGAACACAATCTCGTGTACTGCCTCTCTCTCATTAGGGACAGCCATTTGGACTTGTAGCAAAGCCCTTCAAAGCCTGCAATAAAAAATAGGGATTTTTTACACGATCCAGAAACTTCTACATAACGCCTGTATTCGATCATCGACATGCGGTGTAGAATAGCGGCCCACTGGATCTCGCAACTTGCTGATCGCAATCTTGTATTAACCCTTTTTAATATAAACGGACGCTACATAATGAAGATCACGTTTTATCATTTCGCATATTCAGGATTTATTATATTCGCAGTGGCGCTGATCGGCTCGTTGCTCGCAGGCGGCATTGCCAGCGCGGAGCCCACGGCATCCATCGAGACCCACGAAATCGAACCCGGCGAGGGGCCCGGGATCGTGCGGCATGACACCGCGATCCTGCACTACACCGGGTCGCTGGAAGAGGACGGCAGCGTGTTCGATTCCAGCCGCGAGTCCGGCGCACCATTTGCGCTCACGCTGGGAGCGGGCCAGGTGATCCCGGGCTTCGAACAGGGCGTGATGGGCATGCGCGAGGGCGGCAAGCGCGAGATCGTCATCCCGCCGGAACTCGGCTATGGCGAACGTGGGGCCGGCAACATCATCCCGTCCAACGCGACCCTGCGCTTCGAGGTCGAGATCCTCGAAGTCGAACGCGCGCCCTTTAGCGGGCTGGACAACGAAGGCCTGGCCGAGAAGATCCGCGAAGGCGCGACCATCGTCGACATCCGCCGTCCGGACGAATGGGCGGAGACCGGAGTGATCGAGGGCAGCCACCGCATTACCGCCTTCGACGAGAACGGCGAGCTCAACCCGGCCTTTGGCGAGCAGTTCACCAACCTGGTCAAGCCTGACGAGGACGTCGTGCTGATCTGCCGCGTGGGCAACCGCACCGGCGCTCTCGCCCGCGCTTTGGCCGACGGCCTTGGCTACGAGAACATCTACAACGTGACTGACGGCATCATGGAATGGCTGGACGACGACCGCCTGGTGCAGCACGACTGCCCGGAAGCGGCCGAAACGGCCCAGTGCTGATCTCAGAGTGAGTGCGTCGGGGGTGCCGGCTCCGGATCGGCATCCCCGCCATCGAAGTCGAGACCCTGGTTCGTGCCCGGACCGGCGTCTTCCTTTGCGTCCGGCGACGACAGGCTCAGGCCCGCGTCGGAGGCCACATCCGCGAGATCGCGAATCTGGTCCAGCGGCGGCAGTTCCTCCAGGCGCTGCAAACCCAGATCGTCGAGGAAGCTACGAGTAGTCGCGTACAGGGCCGGTCGCCCCGGCACCTCCTTGTGCCCCACCACCCGCACCCACTCGCGCTCCTGCAGCGTGCGCATGATCCCGGTACTGACCGCCACCCCGCGCACGGCCTCGATCTCGGCGCGGGTGACCGGCTGGCGATAGGCGATGATCGCCAGCGTCTCCAGCAGTGCCCGCGATAGCCGCGCCGGGCGCTCGGGCTGGGCGGCCTGCACGGTCGCGGAGAAACGCGAACGCACGCGGAAGCGATACCCGCCGGCGGAACGCACCAACTCGATGGCACGATCGCTATAGTGTTCCTGCAGACGACCAAGCGCCCGTTCCAGCAAGGCCTGATCGATCTCGCCCAGGTCCTCGCAGGCGGCCTTCAGGTCGCGCGGCGCCACCGGTTCCGCAGCCGCGAACAGCACGGCCTCGACCGCCAGCTCGACAGCCCGCAACTGCTCGTCATCGACGGTCCCGGCAGGCATCTGCACATCCGATCCAGTGGGTTCGCTCACGCCGGCTCTCCCCCTTCGTCTCCCACGGGCGCCCCGCGCCGGCGCAGCCGGATGGGGCTGTAGGGTTCGCTCTGGCCCCATTCGACCAGCCCGGCCTTGGTTAGCTCCAGCACCGCCAGGAACGATACCACCACCCCCTGGCGCCCCTCGGCGACCAGCAACAGGGTCACGAAGTCGGTGAAACGCTCGGGATGCAGGCTGTCGAGGATGTTCGACATGCGTTCGCGCACCGACAGCTGTTCGGTGGAGACATGGTGGTGCGCCATCAGACTGGCGCGGTGCATCACCGCCGCCAGCGCCTCCATCAGTTCGTCCAGCGTCGGGCCGGGCGGCGGCGGGCCCTCAAGCGCCTCGACACTGGCGCCGGCGGCGAACACATCGCGGTCCATGCGCGGCAGGGCATCCACCCGCTCGGCGGCGATCTTGAACTGTTCGTATTCCTGCAGCTGTCGGATCAGCGCCATGCGCGGGTCGGCATCTTCGTCCGCCTCGGCCTCCTTCGGCCGCGGCAGGAGCATGCGCGACTTGATCTCGGCCAGCAGGGCGGCCATCACCAGATATTCCCCCGCCAGCTCCAGGCGCAGGGCCTGCATCACCTCGATATAACCCATGTACTGCCGGGTGATCTCGGCGATGGGGATCGAGAGGATGTCGAGGTTCTGACGGCGGATCAGGTACAGCAGCAGATCCAGCGGCCCCTCGAAGGAGTCGAGGAAGACCTCCAGGGCGTCGGGCGGGATATAGAGATCGGCCGGCAGCTCCGCCACCGGCTCGCCATGCACCCGATAAAGCACCTCCCCGTGCGCGCCGGTCTCGACGGTCGCGGGGCGCTCGAGGTCGTCGCTCGAGTCAGCGTACGGGTCCATGCCTCTGACTCGGATTCATCGCAGGTAGTCCAGGCCCATGGCCCGGCGCACCTCTTCCAGGGTCTCGCGGGCCTCTTCGCGGGCGGCCTCGGAGCCCTCGACGATGATGGAGCGCACCAGCGCCGGATCCTCGGCGTATTCCTTCGCACGTTGCTGAATCGGCTCCAGCTCCGCCTGCACCGCCTCGATCAGCGGGCGCTTGCAGTCGATACAGCCGATGCCGGCCGTGGTACAGCCGGCGTGCAGCTCCTCGCGCTGGCTCGCATCGGTGTAGACCTTGTGCAGGTCCCACACTGGGCACTTTTCCGGATCACCCGGATCGGTGCGGCGCACCCGCGCGGGATCCGTCGGCATAGTACGGATCAGGCTCTCCACCTCGGCCGGCTCGGTGCGCAGGCTGATGGTATTGCCGTAGCTCTTGGACATCTTGCGCCCATCCAGCCCCGGCATCTTCGAGGCCGGGGTCAGGCGCGGCTGCGGCTCCGGCAGGATGATCTTGCCGCCACCCTCGAGGTACCCGAACAGGCGCTCGCGATCCCCCAGCGAGATGTTCTGCTGCGAATCGAGCATGGCCCGGGCAACCTCCAGGGACTCTTCCTCGCCCTGCTCCTGGAAGCGCTTGCGCAGGTCGCGGTAACGCTTGGCGGCCTTCTTGCCCATCTTGTCGGCGGCCGCCTCGGCCTTCTCGGCAAAGCCGGGCTCGCGGCCGTAGAGGTGATTGAAGCGCCGTGCGATCTCGCGCGTCACCTCCAGGTGCGAGACCTGGTCCTCGCCCACCGGGACCATGCCGGCGCGGTAGGCCAGCACGTCGGCGCTCTGCAGCACCGGATAACCGAGGAAGCCGTAGGTCGCCAGATCCTTCTCGCGCAGCTGTTCCTGCTGGTCCTTGTAGGTCGGCACCCGTTCCAGCCAGCCGAGCGGGGTGATCATCGACAACAACAGATGCAGCTCGGCGTGCTCCGGCACGCGCGACTGCACGAACAGCGTGGCGGAGCCCGGGCTCACCCCAGCCGCCAGCCAGTCGATGACCATCTCGGTCACATGCTGCTGCAGATCACCCGGATCCTCGTAATGGGTGGTCAGCGCATGCCAGTCGGCGACGAAGAAGAAACACTCGTAGTTGTGTTGCAACTCGATCCAGTTCTTCAGCACACCGTGGTAGTGGCCCAGATGCAGGCGCCCGGTGGGGCGCATGCCGGAGATCACGCGCTGGTTGGTACCCTGGTTACTGCTCACGGAATCTATCCCTTACTCTCAGAATAAAATGGGCGCGTCCACGCCCGGTCAGTCGTCTCAGAACATGCCGCCGGACAAGGCGAACAGCATGGCCAGCAGCATCGCCGTGCGATCCACGTCGTTGATCCGCACGCGGCCGTCCGCCATCGCGAGCGTGCCGTGCCAGTAGCCTGCCTCGGCATCGCGACGGACCCAGCCATCCGCGGCCAGGGCATGCAGCTGCGCGTCCAGGTCGATATCGGGATACGCAGCGTCGAATTCGGCCACCCATTCCAGCCCGAGTCGCAGATCGCTGTCCAGCCGCAGGGTTTCCAGCGGGCGGGTCGTTAGACTTTGCTGCGTGCCATGCAGGCCGAGCTCGGCGTCCAGCGCGAGCTGGCGCGGCGGCTCCCCGTTCAGCGACGCCTTCAACTGGATCGCCGGCTGGTGTTCGATCATGCCACCCAGGGCGTCGATCATCGCCGAACCGATCAGGGCATTGCGCTGCTCGCCCTCGATGCCGCGCGCCTCGATCGACTCCAGTTCGGCCAGAAGCTCCAGCAGGCTGGGACGATCCCAGCGCAGGATGCCCGCCTGCAGGTCCAGCGCCATCAGCGTCAAGGCATCCCCGGCGCCGTCATCCACGCGAGCGTGATCGACCTGTAGCCGCAGACGCGAATCCATGCGGTCGTTGTTCGTTTGTTGGAAGGCGTCGAGGCGCGGGCGTTCCACGCGCAGGCGGGTCGCCTCGCCCTCGCGCAATTCGATCAGCGCCGCCGCCAGGCCGCCCTCGTAGTCCGGCAGGCGCCCGAAGACACCGTCGGCGTCGGCCTCGAACACCGTGGCGTAGCGGGCATCGCGTGCCTCCCAGGAGAAACTCTCGTCGGACAGCGTCAGCGCCGGCAGGTCCAGGCTCACCAGGATCTGCTCGGACGACCAGGCGAAGCGCCCCTGGCCGGCCGCGAGATCCAGCCATACCGGGGTATCCGTGCCCGCGTACTCGGCCACCTCGGGCACGGTCATCAGGTCCATGCGCAGGTCGTCGAACGTAACGCGGGTAGTCACGCCACCGCCGATCCCCGACCGGGAATGTACCTGCAGATCCAACGAGCGCAGCAGGTGCCCGATCAGGGAATCCGCCGGTGCCACCAGGGTATCCAGGTCCACGAACGAGTCGCCGCGTGCACCCAGCAGACCATGGCGAACGTCGTGCACCAGGGGGATCTCGAAGCGGCCGTCAGGGTCCTCCAGGATCAGTCGGCTGCGGCCGCTGGCCCCCAGATAGCCGCGCTCGTATTCGAGCATCTCGTGGCGCAGATACACCTCGCCAAGCTGAGCCTCGTGTGTCTCGGCGACGGTGCCCTCTACCTGCGTGCCGATCACCACCGGCCAGATGGCCGCCACTGCCAGCACCACCACCGCAAGAACCACCCACTTACGCATTGCGCCTCCCTGCGGCCATGCCGCGCCGTGATCCCCGCCGTCGGCCGGGGCTATTCATCCAGGAATCCCACATCGCCCAGGCCATGCCGCATCACCTCGGGCGCGTCACCGGTGAGATCCACCACACTGGTGGCTTCCAGGGTCCCGGCACCGCCGTCAATCACCATATCCACCACCTTGCCCAGGCGCTCCTCGATTTCCCACGGCTCGCTCAACGGGTGTTCATCCCCGGGGAGTTGCAGAGTCGCCGACATCAGCGGAGACCCCAGCTCTTCCAGCAGCGCCGAGACAATCGGGCTCGCCGGCACGCGCATGCCAATAGTACGGCGCTTCGGGTGCTGCAGCCGTCGCGGGACCTCGCGGGTGGCGGGCAGAATGAACGTGTAGGCCCCCGGGGTCAGGGCCTTCATCAGACGGAAGGCGGTGTTGTCCACCTTCGCGTACACGCCCAGTTCCGAGAGATCGCGGCACAACAGCGTCAGGTGATGGGTCTCGTCTACCTGACGGATGCGGCGAATGCGATCCGCCCCGGTCTTGTCCCCCGGCAGGCAGGCCAGCGCGTAACAGGCATCCGTCGGCAGGGCGATGACGGCCCCCTCCTGCAGCTGGTCCAGGACCTGCCGGATCAGCCGGGGCTGGGGATTATCGGGGTGGATCGAGATCATGGGACAAGTCGGTGCGGTGATCGGCCGCGCAGTGTAGCGCATCCATCGGCGCACCCATAAGAACGAGCCCTTAAGGAGACGCTGATTGAATCGTGCGCTCGCGCTCGAGTCGCTTTTGCGTGCGAACAAGGCGCGGTGACTGCCGTGCAGTCACTCTGCACAAAGGAACCGCAACGCTGTTCGCGCACAAAAGCGGCCGAGCCCCTACGTTCAATGGTTTGTGGGGTTGGTGCCCCCTGTTCCCCGATCCTGCGTTGCGCCGCTTGCGGGTAGAACCACTACCCGCTGCTCGACGCGCCTTGTCTCGGAAAACAGGGGGCACCAACGCGAGCGCGCGATTCAATCAGCGTCTCCTTAACGGCATCCGGCCGCCGACATCGTTAGAATGATGCCCTTACCGAGGAGAATGCCGATGCTGTACATGATCCAGGGCGAGGATGCCCCCGATTCGCTGGATGCGCGCCTGGCTGCGCGCCCGGAACACGTCGCCCGGCTGCAGGCCCTGCGCGACGACGGCCGCCTGATCCTGGCCGGCCCGTGCCCCGCCATCGACAGCAACGACCCCGGCCCGGCCGGCTTCACCGGCAGCCTGATCGTCGCGGAGTTCCCCTCGCTGGATGCCGCACGCGAATGGGCCGACGCCGACCCCTACGTGGCCGCGGGCGTGTACACCACGGTCGATGTACGCCCATTCAAGCAGGTGTTCTGATGAAGCTGCGCATCCTGACCACAGCCCTCGGCGCCCTGGCCCTCGCCGGCCTGCTCGCCGCCTGCGACACGCAGGAACAGGCCACGCCGGACTCCACCACTGACGACATCACCACGGATACCGGTGACGCCGATACCGTCGCCATCGTCAACGGTGAAGCCATCACCCGCGCCGACCTGTTCGCCTACGCCGGCATGGACGAGGACCCAGGACCGGCCGAGAGCGACGGCACGCTGGAGGAGCTGATCAGCCTTGAATTACTGCGTCAGGAGGCGGTCGCCCGCGGGCTGGATACTGATGCCGAGACCCGGCGCATCCTGCGCATGGTCGAGACCAACCTGCTGGCTTCGCTGCTGATGGAGCGCATCACCGAAGAGCTCGACATCACCCAGGCGGACCTCGAGGCGGAGTACGACCGCCAGATCGAACAGATCCGCGGCACCGAATATCGCGCTCGGCACATCCTGGTGGAAGAGGCGGAACGCGCCCGCGAACTGCTCGAAGAGCTGGAGGCCGACGCGGACTTTGCCGAACTGGCCGAAGCCCATTCCACCGATCCGGGCTCGGCGGCCCGTGGTGGCGAACTCGGCTGGTTCGCTCCGGAACAGATGGTCCCCGCGTTCAGCGAGGCGGCTATGGCGCTGGAACCGGGCGAGACCACCGCGGAACCGGTCGAGAGCCGCTTCGGCTGGCACATCATCCGCCTAGAGGAAACCCGCGATACCCCGGTCCCGGAACTGGAAGACGTGCGCGCCGAGCTGATCGAGATCCTCGAAAGCCGCGCCATCCAGGAGTATCTCGAGGCGCTGCGCGAAGACGCCGACGTCGAGATCCCGACCCGGCCCGCCAACCAGTAAGGCCGAAACGCTGTGTACCCAACGGGTACGCAGCGTCCGTTTCAGTGCCCGTCGTGCCCGGCCTCGTGGTCCATGCCGCGAGCATCTCCGTCCATCATGTGCCCGCGGGAGTGGCCCTCACCGGCACCCTCGCCCCGCTGCACCCGGGCATGAATCGCCATGGTTTCGCCGTCGGCAAACTCCAGGATCACCGGGATCCAGTCCCCCGCCGTCAGCGGCTCGTGCAGGCCGATGAACATCAGATGCAGTCCGCCCGGCTCCAGCACCAGGGTCTCGCCAGCCGGGAGTTCCAGGCCGTCGACCTGACGCATGCGCATCACGCCATCCACATGAGCATGCTCGTGTAGCTCCACCACCTTCGCGATGGGCGCCTCCGCCGCAACGATCCGATAATCCTGATCGCCGCTATTGCGGAGCACGAAGTAACCACCCGTCATGTCGCCCGGCATCAGGCGAATCCACGGCGTCCCCTCCATCTCCAGGCCATCGCGGCACTCGCAGATCTGCGGCTCCTCGGCCAGGACCGGAGCCGCAACGCCGCCCGCCAGCAAACCCGCCGCCAAAAGGCCGCCAAGAAACAGCTTGGATCCCTTCATCGCCTTTATCCTCATTTAAGCAAACCGTAATATTGGCACAACAGGGACCGACCGCAACCGCGGGGGTTCCCTCACAAACCGCGATGGTATGATGTGGCCCGCTGCGGGAACCTCCGGCCCGCGCGCGTCTCCAAGCGACGAGCCACACCCGACTTGCCAGTACCGCGAACACAATCGAGATACTCATGCCGCGCGCCCTCCGCCGAGCCATCCTCCCTGTCCTGATCCTCGCCGTCGCGGTGGTGGGCTTCATGATTCTGCGCGCGACCGGGCCCTCGGCCCCGCCACCGGAGGCCAGCGAACGCACCTGGCCGGTGCAGGGTCTGACCGCCGAGCCCGGCACCCACCGGCCGGGCATCATCCTGAACGGACGCAGCCAGTCCGCCCGCGATGCGCTGCTGCGTGCCGCGGTCGAGGGAGAAATCGAAGACGTGCCGGCGCGCGCAGGGCAGCGGGTGGCGTCGGGCGACACGCTCATCCGCATCGACCCGCGCGAGGCCCAGCTCCTGCTGGACCAGCGCGAGGCCGAACGCCGGGAGCTGGAAGGCGCAGTCGAGAGCGAAGAACTGCGCGCCCGCTTCGACCGCGAGGCCTTGCAACGCGAGCGCGAACTGCTGGCGATTGCCGAACGCGGCCTGGAGCGGGCCCGCGACCTGCGCGGACGCAACCTCGGTTCCGAAGCCGACGTCGATGCCGCCCGCGAACGCCTGCAACAGGCCAGCATCACCGTGGACAGCCGCGAGCAGGCCGTGGCCGATGCCCCGATGCGCCTGGCCCAGTCCGAGGCCCGCCTGGCGCGGGCCCGCGCCGCCGAGGCGCAGGCCGGAATCGACCTGGAGCGCACCACCATCCGCGCCCCTTTCGACGCCCGCGTCGTCGAGGTCGAGGTCGCCACTGGCGAACGCGCCCGGCCGGGGGATCCGCTGCTGCGGCTGTACGCCGTGGACGATCTGGAGATTCGCGCCAGCCTCCCGGAACACCTGATCGCCCGGGTCGAGGCCCTGCTGCAGGCGGGCACGAGCCTCCCCGCACGCGCCATGGTCGGCGGCCACGAAATCGAAACGGAGCTGGCACGCCTGGAGGGCGAGACCCGCACCGGCGAATCCGGGATGCGCGGGGTATTCGAGGTCCGCTCGGGGGGCCAGCAGCTGCCGCTGAACCGCTTCGTCGAGCTTCGCCTGCAGCTGCCCGAGGAGGCTGACAGCCTCGCCGTCCCGTTCGAGTCGCTGTTCGGACGCGATCGCGTGTTCCGCGTGGTTGAAGGGCGCCTGGAGTCCCTGCAAGTGGAGCGCCTGGGCGACTTCATCGACGCGGACGGCAACACCCTCGCCCTGATCCGCAGCGACGCGATCACCGCTGGCGACACCCTGATCGCCACCCGCCTGCCGAATGCCGTTGACGGCCTGCGGGTCGAGGTCGAAGCCCAGGATTCCGTGCAATGAGCGAGTCCGAACCCGGCCCCGCGCCGGCGTCCGGGCAGCCGATGCCCGGCGGTGGCGCGCGGGACAACGACTCGTCCCCGCGCGGCCCGATCCAGCTGTTCCTGGAGCATCGCCTCGCCGCCAACCTGCTGATCGCACTGATGATCCTGGCGGGTGCGTTTGCCCTGAGCAAGCTGAACACCCAGTTCTTCCCCAACTTCGAGCTCGACTTCGTCACCGTCGAGGTGCCCTGGACCGGGGCCAGCGCGGAGGATGTCGAACGCGCCATCGTCGACCCGCTGGAGCAGGACCTGCGCACCGTCGACGGCCTGCGCAACATGACCTCCACCTCGGCGCTGGGCGTCGGCGTCGTCACCATGGAGTTCGAGGCCGGGACCGACATGACCCTGGCGCTGGAGCAAGTCAACGACCGCGTGAACCAGCAGCGCAACCTGCCGGAGGCCGCGGAGACCCCGGTGGTCACCCGCATCATCCGCTACGAGCCGGTAGCGCGGTTGCTGCTGACCGGCCCCGAGGACCCGCAGCAGTTGCGCATCCTCGCGCGTCAGTTCGAGCGCGAGCTGCTGGACGCGGGCATCGCGCGCATCGAGTTCACCGGCCTGACCGCGGACGAAATGGCCATCCAGGTGCCGTCCGCGACGCTCTACCGCCTGGACATGACGCTCGCAGACATCGGCGAGCAGATCCGCGCCATGGCGCAGGACCTGCCGGCCGGCTCGGTGGGGCGCGACGACACCGCGCGCCAGATCCGCAGCCTGCAACAGGCGCGTGACATCGTCAGCTTCGAGCGCCTGGTGCTGCGCGGCGACGGCGAGCTCGGGCGCCTGACCCTGGGCGATATCGCGACCCTGGAGCTGCGTCATCGCGACGGGCAGGTACGCGTCCGCGCCAACGGCCAGCGCGCGATCGAGATGCAACTCTTGCGCTCGGAGACCGGCGATTCCCTGGCGGCCGCGGAGATACTGGAGGACTGGCTGGCCGAGACCCGCCCCGCGCTGCCACCGGGGGTTGATCTGCAGGTCACCGACGCCTTCTGGGAGCTCTTGTCCGAGCGCATCACCCTGCTGCTGAAGAACGGCCTGGGCGGTCTGCTGCTGGTCCTGGCAATCCTGTTCCTGTTCCTCAACCGCCACATTGCCCTGCGCGTGGCGCTGGGCATCCCGATCGCCTTCACCGCCGCCTTCGTGGTGCTGTGGGTCGTCGGCGGCTCGATCAACATGATCTCGCTGTTCGGCTTCATCATGTCGCTGGGGATCATCGTCGACAACGCCATCGTGGTCTCGGAGCACGCCTACAGCCTGCACCAGCGCGGAATATCGGCCAGCCGCGCCGCGCGCGACGGCGCCCGGCGCATGGTCGGTCCGGTGATCGCCGCCTCGCTGACCACGGTGGCCGCATTCCTGCCGCTGATGCTGATCGGCGGGATCATCGGCAACATCCTGTTCGACATCCCGCTGGTGGTGATCTGCGTGATCATCGCCACCTTGCTGATCGCCTTCCTGATCCTGCCCGCGCACCTCAAGGGCGTGATGCACCGGCTCAAGCCGCCGCGCCCGGGCAGCCTGCGCGAGCGCTTCGACAACGGCTTCGAGGGCTTCCGCAACGGCGCCTTCCGCCGCGCGGTCACGGTCTCGGTCAACCACTCCGGCACCACCCTGGCACTGGCGGTCGGCGCGCTGATCCTGGCCATCGGCCTGGCCGCCAGCGGGCGCATCGGCTTCACCTTCTTCCCGTCGCCCGAGGGCACCATCGTCAATGCCGGCGTCAACTTCGTCGCCGGCACCCCGCCGGAGCGGGTGGAGGCCTTCCTGATCCACGTCGAGGAGGCCCTGGCGGAGACCGAACAGGACCTCGGCGGCAACCTGGTGCGCGCCTCGGTCACCCGCCTCGGACGCGGCATCGACCCCGGCGACGGCAATGCCCCGCGCGGCGACCAGTTCGGCAACATCCAGGTGGAGCTGACCTCGCCGGAGCAGCGCGAGGTCCGCAACCGCGAGTTCATCCAGGCCTGGGAAGAACGCGTGCGCCAGGCCCCGGGGATCGAGAACTTCAGCATCGACGAACGCCAGACCGGTCCGCCCGGACGCGACCTGGAGGTCCGCCTGACCGGCGACGACCCGCATGTGCTGAAGAACGCGGCTCTGGAACTGGCGGATATTTTCGACGACTTCGCCGGCACCTTCGCCACCAACGACGACACCCCGTTCGGCCGCGAACAGCTGGTGTTCCAGGTCAATCCGGAGGGTCGCGCCCTGGGCCTGACCACGGAATCCGTCGGCGCCCAGCTGCGTGACGCCTTCGACGGCCACCTGGCCCAGCTCTACCAGGATGGGCTGGAGGAGGTCGAGGTGCGCGTACGCCTGCCGGACCACGAGCGCCATTCCAGCGAGAGCCTGGAGCGGCTGAACCTGCGTCTGCCGAGTGGCGAATTCGCCCCGCTGGGCAGCGTGGTCGATCTGCGCTCGCGCCAGGGCTTCGAGACCCTGCGTCATGCCGACACCCGTCTGGCCATCCAGGTCTCCACCGAGGTGGACCGCAGCGTGAACAACGCCGCACGCATCCGCGCCGCGCTGGAGGACGGCCCGCTGGACGACCTCGCGGCACGCTACGGCATCGAGTACTCGTTCGAGGGGCGTGCAGCCGACCAGGCCGAGACCTTCGCCGACATGCGCACGGGCCTGATCCTGGCGCTGGGACTCATGTACATCACCCTGGCCTGGGTCTTCGGCTCCTGGGGCTGGCCGCTCATCGTGATGGCGATCATCCCGTTCGGGATCCTCGGCGCCCTGCTCGGGCACTGGATCCTGAATGTGGAGTTGACCATCCTGTCGCTGTTCGGCCTGTTCGGCCTGACCGGGATCGTGGTCAACAACTCGATCATCCTGGTGAGCTTCTACCAGGGCCTGCGCGAGGCCGGTCTCGCCATGCAGGAGGCGATCGTCGAGGCCGCCTGCCAACGCCTGCGCGCGGTCATCCTGACCTCGGTGACCACCATCGCCGGCCTCACGCCGCTGCTGTTCGAGCGCTCGGTCCAGGCCCAGTTCCTGATCCCGATGGCGATCTCCATCGTCTTCGGCCTGGCCATCGCCACCGTGCTGGTACTGTTCGTGATCCCGGCCCTGCTGCGCCTCTACGAAGGCCGCTTCGACCGCGGCGCCACCACCACCCACCACGCCACCGAATAGCCCTTTGTGCCCGTCGCTCTCTGAATTCTCACCACGAAGCGCACACAGGCACGACGAAGGGCGATTGGACCACCGAGGGCTCGAAGCACACGGAGAAGGCCGAAGAAGGTTTCGCGCCGGGTAGGATGTCGTTGAGCGAAGCGAAACGCATCAACTTCCCGCCACGGTTCTGGCTGAATCACTTACCGTCCTTCTCACCCGCAAGAACCACCATCCCATTTCTCCGTGCACTCTGTGGTTCAGCCGCCCTTATTAACCTTCTTCGTGCCTGCGTGCACTTCGTGTTTGATCAAGCAGACTCGGCACGGCGGCGGTCGGCCAGGCGGATGGGAATAGACGCCAGCAGCGCGGCGAGGAACAGGAACAGGCAGAACAGGATGGCGTTCTCGAGGCCCAGCCAGACCTGCAGCAGGCCGATACCGAGCAGGCCGAAGATCGCCGCGGCCTTGGACGACAGCCCCCAGAAGCCGAACCAGCGCCCGGCCTCGCGTGCCGGAACCATCAGCGCCACCAATGCACGCCCGGCGGACTGCGCCGAGCCGAGGCAAAGCCCGGCCAGGACGCCCACACCGAGGAACACCATCTGCGCCTCCACCGGCTGGCCGAGCAGCACGCTCAGCCACTGGGCGATGGCGGGCGTGGCAAAGATTGCCAGTACCGCCAACACCCACAGCGCCAGCGTGATGCGATAGATGCGCACCGGCCCCGCGCGGTCTTGCAGGAAGCCGAAGCCCACCGCCCCCATCACCGCGGTGACCTGGGTCACCACGAACATCAGTACGCGCGTCGGTTCGTCCCACTGGATCACCTGCGCACCGTAGATGAAGGTGAAGGCGATGATGATGTAGATCCCGGCCATCATGAAGAAGATCGAGACGAACAGCGCGCGCAGGTCGCGGCGCTCGCGCAGCGTGACCAGCGAGGCCTTCACCCGCTTCCAGCCGAGCCCCAGCTGGACGTTGCGGGCCATGCGCCGGCGGGTGCCTCGCTCCTTCAGGAACAGGAAGGTCGGCAGCGCCGAGACCAGGAAGAACGCGGCCGCGAATGGCCCGACCCAGCGGATGCGCTCGAAGTTCTCCGCGCTTACCTCGCCCAGCAGCCCCAGGGCAAAGGCCGTCGCCACCAGCCCGCCGATATACCCCAGCCCCCAGCCCAGCCCCGAGATCCAGCCGAGTTTCTCCGGTGGACCCAGATCCGGCAGGAAGCTGGCGATGAAGGACTCGCCGATGGCATAACCGAAGTTGGAGGCGATGATCAGGGCCATACCGAAGAACACCAGCCCCGGCTCGACGAAGTACAACAACGCGGTGGTGATGATCGTCAGCACCCACGAGGCGGCGAGGAAGCGCTTGCGCGAGGCGGTGGCATCCATGATCGCCCCGGCAAACGGGGCCGCCACGATCACCATCGCATAGCTGACCGCCAGGGCCACACTCCACAGCAGGTTGCCGAGGCGATAGTCCGGGGCATCGCCGACGATCACGCGGGTGAACAGGTCGCCGAAGATCACCGTAATGATCAGCAGTGTGTAGGCCTGATTGGCGAAGTCGAACATCGCCCAGCCGAAGATCTCGCGCCGCGGGACCGGCGCGTTCTCGGGGTGGCGCCGAATCAGCGGCATGCAGGATTTCCGGGGACCATGACGGGCGTCATCCTAAGGAAATACCGCTCAATGCGCACGTTCGCGCTCGCGGATCACCACTGCATCGCCGTCCGTCTCAACCACAAAATGTTCGAGGAAGCTGCGGCCCAGACGCGAGCGCGGCAGCGCATCGTCGGGCAGCACGATCGCACTGACCCCCGAACGGCGCAGCGTACCCACCTGCAACTGCTCGATCCGGACGCGCTGCCCATGCTGCGTGCCCCGCGCGTCGCGGATGCGAACCGAACGTCCCTGGTCCGCATCGATCCCGGCCCTCTCGACATCTGTCGCGCGCAACAGGACCGAGTCGGCCTGCGGATCGACGACGACCGTGACGGCCGTGCCGTTCACCCCCGCGGTCAGCGCGTGATCCCCGCGCGAATCCCGATGCACCCGGACCTCGGCACCACCCTCCGCCGGCCCGACCGGCCGCGCCGGCGCCGCGCGCTGCTGCACCCGGAGCTCATGCTGCCTGCCGCCGTACTCCACTAACGCCGCGCCGGGCCCCGTGCGCAGGACCCGCACGCCGCCCGGCCCGCTCTCGCCGGTAGAGACCACGGCGCGCTCGTCCCCCACGGACAGCACCGCCCGATCCCCGAACACGGCATGCAGGCGCAGTTCCTCCGCGGCCACAGAGGCCGGCCACCACAGCATCAGCCACACCGCCAGACCAAGCACGGCCGGCGGGCCGCATCGAGAGAGACGAGTACAAGTCATGCCGCTGTTATAACGCCTCCGGCTGAACGAAACCGGAACACCGAGCGACATCCCCGGCGCCTGCTACCATCAGGACGTGCACATCCTTCTGGAGCCCCCGTGTCCCGTTCATCCTCGTCCGTCGCATCCAGCCCGCTCCCGACCCGCCATATCGAGTTGCGCCATGCCTTTACCGTGACGCTTCTGGTGATCGGGCTTTGGCTGATGCACATGAACCTGCGGGTCCTGCCCGAGGCCGGGGTGGTCGCGCTGTGGATCGGCGTAACCCTGCTGATCGCCCATGGCGGCTTCCGCCGCCACCGGGTGCGGCGCGCGGCGTTCCTGCGCGGCTACCTGGAGCCGACCAGCCAGTGGCCCCGGCGCCTGCGCGGTGGCCCGCTGATGGCCCTGCGCCATCTCATTGTCGGCGCGCTGCTGGGTGGCTTGCTGCTGATCACGCTGGCGCGCATCCCGACGCAGGAGGTCTGGGCCGCCCTGCTGATTGGCGGCTTTGTGCTGGTGACGACCGAGGCGATCCTCGCCCGGCTGCTGCGCGGCCATGCCCATCCGCAATTCGCACCGGAACTGGCCCGCCGCGGGGCGTTGCGGGTCGCCGGCACGCTGCTGATCGTCGCGCTGCTGGCGCTGGCCCTGCTGGCCCGCTATCCCGACCTGACCGGCGCCACGCTGGAACAGGCGGTCTGGTTCCTGGTCCACCAGGAGGCCGCGCGCAGCCACCTGCTGGAGGCCGGGTTGCAACTCGCCGCCGCCCAGGACGCCCTGCGCCTGTGGCTGGGCCAGCAGTGGTTCCCGCAGGGCGTGGAGTCCCTGCCGGCCCTGCTCGGCTGGCTGCTGGTTCTCGCGGAACAGGCCTTCCTGGCACTCGGCTTCCTGCTGCTGGCCAACGGCCTGCTGCCGCTGCGCCCGGCGAACGACACGCTGGGCGACCCGCGCAACGCCCCGGTTATCGAGTAGCCTGGGCCGCCCCATGACGCCGCTCCGCCTCCAGCCCCCCACCGGAAACCGGCGATGACGGCAGCAACGGGCTGGCAAAACACAGCGCCGAGATGGCGGGCGGCCTGGGTCTGGGCGGCCCTGACCCTGCTGGCCAGCACCACCCTGTTGTGGCTGGCCAGCCAGCACGAACCCCGAACCTGGGAAGACGCCGCTCCGCTGACCCTGCAACTCGGCGAACAGCGCTACCAGGTCGATCACGACCGGCTCACCCGCCTGGAACGCTTCACGCTTGAATGGCTGGAGGCCGGCGATTCCGAGGCCCAAGACCACTGGCAGAGCCGCGTGGATGTCGAACTCGATACCCGCTTCGCGGAACTGCGCGACCGCATCCCCGAGGTCGCAGACTGGTACTTCTCGCTGGGCGCCGAATACATGCGTCTTTGGCTACGCGGGACCCAGTGGCTGGGCGACGCCGAGCCGGACGCCCCCACACGGATGCTGCGTGAGCGCCTCCTGCCCGAGGCGCTGTGGGATCACGCCTTGCAGGATCTGGCCACCCACGTCGAATGGGGCCTGGACGAGCAACAACGCCAGGTCCGCGACGCCTGGCGTCTGGAGCTGGCGGATCGCCTGGCCGATGGACGCATCCCGAATCCGCCACCGCGCGCTGGTGGGACTTCCGCCGTCGAGATCGAACACGGCCACGCCCTGCATGCGGCGCTGGACATTGACCTGGAGCGCTTCGATCAGCGCACCGGCCTGGCGGCCACGGCCGCTGCCGGCACTGGGCTCGCGACCCCGCTAATCGCCCGCGCAGTACAGGCCCGGCTGGCCGCCCGCGCCACGCAGGCGGGGCTGGCGCGCAGCCTCGGTCGCGCCGGACGCGCGGGTGCCATTGGCGCCGGGGTCTGCGCCTGGAGTGGCCCGTTCTCGCTGGGCTGCGGAATCACCGCCGGCGGGGCCACCATCGTCGGCGTGGACTGGCTGCTCCTGCGGCTCGACGAGACCCGCCACCGCGAAGACCTGGAGCAGGCCCTGAACGAGGCCCTGGACGCCCTGCACGCCGAGACCCGCCTGGCCTGGCAGCAAGCCATCGCCGAGCGCGTCGAGGCCCGGCATGCGGCCAGCCGCGCCTCGCTCGAGCACACCTTCCAGCCCTGGAGGGCCGGCCTGAAACGCTGATCGCCCCCCACCTGCGGGTGGGCAGACCACCCCGTCATCCCGGCCGCAGCGAAGCGGAGAGCCGGGATCTCCAGCGCCGGGGAAACCGCCTGACCGTGGAGATCCCGGATCGCTGCGATGCGGCGTCCGGGATGACGGGGGGGGGGGTGGCGGCACAGCACCCGTGAAAAGGTCCAACCCCGGGAAGACAGCGGCGTCTCGGCAGCAACGCGGTGCTGCGTTACACTCCGCGCACCGATACCTCGCGCCCGCGCATACTGATGAATACGATTCCCAAGCGCCACAAGACCGTGCCCGTCCGCGTCGGCAACGTCACCGTCGGTGGCGACCACCCAGTGATGGTGCAGTCGATGACCAACACCGACACCGCCGATGCCCTGCGCACCGCCGTGCAGGTGGCGGAACTTGCGCGCGCCGGCTCCGAGGTCGTGCGCATCACGGTGAACTCCGAGGCCGCGGCGAAGGCCGTACCGGAGATCCGCGAACGCCTGGATGCGATGGGACTGGACGTGCCGCTGGTCGGGGACTTCCACTTCAACGGCCACAAGCTGCTGACTCAATACACGGAATGCGCGCAGGCGCTGGCCAAGCTGCGCATCAACCCGGGCAACGTCGGCCGCGGCTCGAAGCGCGACAGCCAGTACGCCGCAATGATCGAGACCGCCTGCGAGTACGACAAGCCCGTGCGCATCGGCGTGAACTGGGGCAGCCTGGATCAGGCCCTGCTCGCGCGGATGATGGACGCGAACAACGAGCGCGCCGAACCCCTCGAACCCGAGGCGGTGATGCAGGAAGCCCTGATCACCTCGGCGCTGGAGAGCGCGGCCGAGGCCGAGCGCATCGGCCTGCCACATGACCACATCATCCTGTCGGCCAAGGTCAGCGGCGTGCAGCCGCTGATTTCGGTCTACCAGGACCTGGCCACACGCTGCGACTACCCGTTGCACCTTGGCCTGACCGAGGCCGGCATGGGGGCCAAGGGCATCGTCGCCTCCACCGCCGCGCTGTCGGTACTGCTGCAGCAGGGTATCGGCGACACCATTCGTATCTCGCTGACGCCAGAGCCCGGCGGCGACCGCACCCGCGAGGTCCTGGTCGCGCAGGAGATTCTGCAAAGCATGGGGCTGCGCAGCTTCCTGCCGTCGGTGGTCGCCTGCCCTGGCTGCGGGCGCACCTCCAGCGAATACTTCCAGCACCTGGCCCAGGACATCCAGACCTACATCCGCCACCAGATGCCCACCTGGAAGGAGCGCTATCCGGGCGTGGAGGAGATGACCGTCGCGGTGATGGGCTGCGTGGTCAACGGCCCAGGCGAGAGCAAGCACGCCAATATCGGCATCTCCCTGCCCGGTACCGGCGAACAGCCGGTCGCCCCGGTCTACGAGGACGGCGAGAAGACCGTCACCCTCAAGGGCGACCACATCGCCGAGGAATTCCAGGCCCGTGTCGAGGCCTACATCGAACGCCGCTACCGCCAGACCGCGTAACGCTCACGTGCAACACGAAGCGCACGAAGGCTCGAAGAAGAGCCAGGTCAAAAGCGCATCACAGGACGGTTGGAAGATGGGAAGGGTTATTGGAGTGTGGGGCACTGGCTAGCACGGCCCCCTGCAACGCCCTTTACGGTTTATCCCAATCCCTCTTCCGATCTTCGCGTTTTCCTGTCGATCACCCCTGACCTTCTTCGGGCCCTCCATGGGCTCTGTGGTGAAAAGCCCAACAACGGCACGCCACCCTCCCTCGTCATCCCGGCCGTAGCGAAGCGCAGAGCCGGGATCTCCAACGTTGGGGCCATCCCGGGAGATCCCGGATCACCGCTGCGCGGTGTCCGGGATGACGTGGCAAGCCTTTTGCGCTACGGCCGGGATGACGAGAGTAAGAGCCCATAATTTGGTGCCAGAATTGGGCGCTGCAACCGCCCGCCAGAAGATTTTGCGCACCGGTGGCATCGCCCGAGCAGCAGGTCATGACGCCGCGCGACCGTTCCCACCGGCGCACCGTACCGGCCAACGCCATACCCCGTAATCGGCGCCGAGCTTACTTATGTTCGAAGCGGTGAATCAGCGCCTTCAGCTCGGCGGCCTCGGCCTGCATGCGCGCGCTGGCGTCGCGGGCATGAGCGGAGACGGAGCCGGTCTCGGTGGCCACGTCGCGAATGGAGGTGACGTTGCGGTTAATCTCCTCGGAGACTGCGCTTTGCTCCTCGACCGCCGTGGCGATCTGGGTGTTCATCTCGGTGATCTGGCCGACGGCCTTGCGGATGGTGGTCAACGAGTCGCCGGCGGCCCGGGCCTTCTCCACCCCGTCGGCGGCCCGCTCCTGACTGGCGCGCATCGCGGACATCGCCTCGCGCGCCCCGGACTGCAGGCTCTCGATCATGTTGCGAATGGTCACCGTGGATTCGTCGGTGCGCTGCGACAGGCTGCGAACCTCGTCCGCCACTACGGCGAAACCCCGGCCATGCTCGCCCGCACGAGCGGCTTCGATGGCCGCGTTCAGCGCCAGCAGGTTGGTCTGTTCGGCGATCGCGCGGATGACACTCAGGATCTTGTCGATCTCCACGGTGCTCGCCTCCAGCTTGCCGAGCTTCTCGGCCGTGGATTCGACCTCCGCCGCCATGCGGTTGATCACGGAAACGGTGTCGTTCACGACCTCCTGACCGGCCCCGGTTTCCTTCTCGGCGTTGTTCGCGGCCTCGGCGGCGCGGGCGGAGTTGCTCGCCATCTCCTGGATGGTCGAGGTCATCTCGTTCATGGCCGTGGCGACCTGGTCGATCTCGTTTTGCTGGCGCTCCACACCGGAGGCGGTCTGGTCCACGCTGCTGGCCATCGAGTGCGCATCGTCATTCACCGCCTCGGCCTTGTCCTCGATGCGGCCCAGCACGGTGCGCAGTTTGGCCTCGCCGAAGCGCTGTACCAGTTCCAGCGAGGCGCTGTCATCGCGCCGCCCGGTGTAGATCGCCTCCATTACCGGGTTGTTGAACTGGGCCTGGGCGCGATTGACCGCCTGGCGTACCCCGGAGGTAAACACCAGCGAAGCCACACCGCCGACGGCGAAGATCAGCACCAGCAGGGCCGCCTGCACCAAAGGCGACGACGCCAAGAACACGACGGCGAGCGCCAGCAGGACGCCCACGATCCAGGTACCCGCCAGGCGACAGGTCAGGCCGTGATACCAGCGCCGCGCGAAGGTCCGGCCCCGGTTGATCGCGGCATACACCTTCTCGGCACGTGCGACATGTTCACGCTCCGGGATCGCCCGCACCGACTCGTAGCCGCTCTTGCGCCCGTTCTCGTAGGCGGGGGTAACAAAGGCGTCCACCCAGTAATGATCGCCGCTCTTGCGCCGATTCTTGACGATACCCATCCAGGCCCCATCGGCCTTCAGGGTCGACCACATGTTCGCGTAGGCCGCCTCCGGCATGTCCGGGTGGCGAACGATGTTGTGGGCGGCCCCCTCCAACTCCTCGCAATCGAAGCCGCTGACCTCGACGAAGTCGTCGTTCGCATAGCGAATACGGCCTTTTTCGTCCGTGGCCGAGATCAGATCCCCGTGCCGATCCAGCGAATACTCCGTCTGGGTGACGGGCAGATTCTTGCGCATGCCGTACTTCCTTATTCTTGTGTGTCGAACAGGACGTGTCCGACAACCAAAACTCGCGCGTGTCGTTCGCTGCGACCCGCGCTCTCGAGGATTATCCCCGGCGGATACATCCGCTCTTACGCAGGTATCGACCCGGACGCCCCAAACTTGAACCGCACCCGGCGGCGGCCTACCGGAGTTCAACGGGCCGCGACGCCGCGGCCAGCACACGCCGAAAGCCCTCGAAGGCGAACGGGGTCAGCTCCAGGTCACGCGAACGCCGGTCGGCGTAGACCAGGCCCAGCACTCGTTCGCCGTCGCACAGGCGCGCGACGAGACAGTCGGCCCCGCCGGTCAGCTTGCGTACAGCCGGGGGCATCTGCTCATGGATGCGCTTGCGGTCCCACCACTGCGGCGTGTCATTTTCCAGGACCTGCGCCAACGGCCCGAGCGCCGCACGGTTGATCACAAAGTGACTGAACTCCGGCTCGTGCAGCGTGCCGACCAGGTGCTCGGCACGCAGTGTCTCGCCATCCCGGGACAGACGGGCGAAAACCACCCGGTTCAGGCCCACACCGAACTGCATCACCCGCAGCATCCGCCGTACGCGCACCTCGCGGTTTTCCTCTTTCTCGAGCGCGCCAATTCCCTCTTCCAGCAGGTCGGCCCGCGGCATCAGGGCCAGGCGCGGCCGATGTGGCTCGCGCAACCAGACCCGCCCGGGTGTCTGCGGATCCAGCGGTTCACGATGGTAGACCGCGACATCCTCGTTGAAACGCTCGATCACCGCGCTGATCCGGTCCGCGGCCTCCTTGTCGGTCACACCCATCAACCCGGCCAGCAGCCCGAGGTCGCGGTCGCCGCGCGCGGTATCCATGCCGCGGAATACCTGCCAGGCCACGGCGCTCGCGACCATCACCTCGAAGGCCCGGTGATGCGCCGCATTCACCGCCCGCAGCGTCCCCTGCACCAGTTCCGGCAGCTCCATTTGTTCCGCCATCGCACGCGACAGGTCGTCCGTTGCGTACCCCAGCGCCGTGTAACTGGCCTCGTCCGGCAGGGCATTCAGCTCGAGGATCTCCAGCAGCCGGGACAGACGCGGCTCGCCCTCCACCAGCAGGGCGAGCAGGCCGAGCTGGTTCAACAAGGCGGCCAGGGCCAGCTCGCCCGGTTCGGTATCGTGCCGCGCGCGCGCGATCTCGATCGCGATCATTGCCGCCAACCGCGATTGCGCCGCCATCTCGCGATAGGCCTGCGGCTGAGTGACGACGTCCTCGACGCGCGGGGCTGCGGCGGCCTCCTGATGGACGTTCTGCAACCCCAGCATGGCAATCGCATCCCCCACCGCATGCACTTCCTGGCGCAGGCCGCGGCGCGAACGGTTCGCACGCAGAATCAGGCGCAGGCTCAGGCCGGGGTCGCGTTCGGCGTAGCGCGCCAGCTCGCGCAGCGAGCGTTCGACCAGGGCGTCGGGGTCGGCAAACACCGCATCGCTCGCCTCGAGGATCGGCCATTCCACGGCCGTCAGGCGTGCGGCTTCGTCCATATAGGGCGCGTCCTTGTCCAGGGACATGCTGTACCTCGCGCAGGGGAGTCGTTATGGTTATGCCCGTCACTATAGCAACTGCGGCACTGTGAACCGGCCCGCAGAATCATCATTCGAGCCAACATCCCGGAACCCCATCAGTGAAGTACATTCTCGGCTTATTCATTGTGACCGGCGGTGTGTTCGGCGGTTTCGTGCTGCATGGCGGCAACATCATGGTGATGTGGCAGCCGTACGAGTACATGATCATCGGCGGCGCGGCCCTGGGATCCTTTCTGATCGCCAACCCCTTCCGCGTGGTCATTACCGTCCTCAAGTCGCTTCCCCAGCTGCTGAAAGGCGGCGCCAAGTATTCGCGCGATGACTACCTCGATCTTCTGGCGCTGATGTACAAACTGTTCACCAAGGCCCGCAAGGAAGGCCTGATGGGGATCGAGGGCGACGTCGAGGAGCCCCAGGAGAGCGCCCTGTTCCAGGCCCATCCCCGGGTACTCAAGGACCATCACGCCGTCGAGTTCATCACTGACTACATGCGCCTGATCATCTCCGGCTCGATGAATCCGCACGAACTGGACGCCCTGATGGACGTCGATCTGGAAACCCACCACGAGGAATCCGAACGCCCCAGCCACGCGGTGAACCGCGTGGCGGACGCCCTGCCCGGCTTCGGTATCGTGGCCGCGGTTCTGGGCATCGTGAACACCATGGGCGCGCTCGGCGGCTCAATCGAACAAATTGGCATGAACGTGGCGGCGGCCCTGGTCGGGTCCTTCCTCGGCATCCTGCTGGCCTACGGCTTCGTCGGTCCGACCGCCGCCGCCCTGGAGGCCCGCTCCCAGGAAGAGGCCAAGTTCCTGCAGTGCATCAAGGCCTGCATCCTCGCCAATGTTCAGGGGTACAGCCCGCAAGTGGCCGTTGAGTTCGGGCGCAAGACCATGGAAAGCGAGATGCGTCCCGGCTTCGCCGAACTCGAGGAGCACGTGAAGGCGGCCTGAGGCCGCCCGGACCGCACCCATGGGCGTCGAGGACAAGACCCAGCCGATCATCGTCAAGAAGAAGGTCATCAAGGCCGGCCATCATGGCGGCTCGTGGAAGGTCGCCTTTGCCGACTTCGCGACCGCCATGATGGCCTTCTTCCTGCTCTTGTGGCTGATAGCCGCCATGGAGGCCGAAGAGCTTGCCGGTTTGTCCGAGTACTTTCAGAACCCATCTGCCTTCGAAGGCAGTGCACCCGTCCCCGGACAGGCACCCGGCGACGGCACCGGAGTGGACCCGTCAATTATCGATTTCGAGGGCCTTCCAGAACTGATGGAGGACCCCGAATCCGTTGCACCTCCCAGCGGCATCGACGACGAAACCCTGGACGACCTGGCCGAGGCGCGCGACCGCGAGGCGCTCGAGACCCTGCAGCGGGCCCTGGAGGAAGCGGTCGAACAAAGCCAGGCGCTGGAGCCCTTCAAGGACCAGTTGCTACTGGACATCACGCCCGAGGGCCTGCGCATCCAGATCATCGATCGCGAAAACCGACCGATGTTCGGCAGTGCCAGCGCGCGGCCCCTCGAGCACGCCGACGCGATCCTGCGCGAACTGGCCAGCCTGATCAACAAGGTCCCCAACCGCGTCTCGATCACCGGCCACACCGACGCACGCCCGCTGCTGCGCCCGGACTACACCAACTGGGAACTCTCGGCCGACCGTGCCAACGCGGCCCGCCGTGCGCTGATCGCCGGCGGCACCGACCCCGAACAGATCGCACAGGTGGTCGGTCTGGCAGCCAGCGTGCCCTTCAACCGCGAAAACCCGGAGGCGGCCCTCAATCGCCGTATCTCCATAATCGTCATGTCCCAGCAGGCCGACGAGGCCATGCGCCAGAGCCTGGAAAGCGATGGCGTGCGCCCCGATGATGCCCTGGGACCCGCAGACGACGACACCGACGCACCGCCCACGCAACCGGACGACCCCACCTGAAATGACCCAGCACCGTGACATCCCGCTGAACCTGATCACCGGCTTTCTCGGCGTCGGCAAGACCACCGCCATCCGCCACCTGCTCGCGCAGCGGCCGGAAGGCGAGCACTGGGCCGTACTGGTCAACGAGTTTGGCGAGATCGGCGTGGATGGCGGGCTGCTGGCGGATACCGGCGTGGCCCTGGAGGAGATCCCCGGCGGCTGCCTGTGCTGCGTCTCGGCGCAGATGTTCACCGTCGGGCTCAACCGGCTGATCCGTAGCCAGAAACCCGACCGCATCCTGATCGAGCCGACCGGTCTCGGGCACCCGGCGCAGATCATCCGCACCCTGACCGAACCGCCCTATGCCGGCGTCCTCGATCTGCGCGCCACCGTGACCCTGATGGACGCCCGCCATCTGGCCTCGCCCCGCCACCGCGAACACCCGACCTGGCAGGACCAGATCGCCCTGGCCGATGTGCTCCTGGCCAACAAGGCCGACCTCTACGGCGAGGACGACCGCGAGGCGCTGCATGCCTTCGTCGCCGCAATGCCCTCGCCGCGACCCCTGGTAGTGGAAACCACCCAGGGGCGCATCGAACGCGACTGGCTGGATCGACCCCGGCTGGAGCGTGGCGACGCCCTGTTCCCCGAGGCCCGCGCCTTCCTCGAGGCCACGACCGAATCCGCGGACCCCGGGCATGATCATGCCCACGCCCACGCTCATGGACATGACCACGATCACCCTGCTCCCGCGACGGACGAATGGGTCACCATCGACACCCGCGGCGACGGCTACATCGGTCGCAGCTGGCTGATGCCCGAGGGGCAGATCGTAGACCACGCAACCCTCGCAGGCCTGGTCGACGGATTTACCGGCGACCGGCTGAAAGGGCTGGTGGAGACCGACCAGGGCTGGCAACGCATCAACCGGGTCGCCGGTCACGGCGGGCTGGAGGCCATGGACCCGCCAGACCCCTTACTGCGCCCCCGCATCGAGGCCATCCTGCCGGAATCCGATACCACCGCCCTGGACGCCCTCGCCAAGGCATTCGAAGCCGCACACACCCCGAACACCTGACCCAGCACCCGGCGCCAATCGACGCCTCGTAGGATGTGTTGAGCGAAGCGAAACGCATCAGAACGCACGCCACAGCAAAAGACGCCACGCCGACCGATGCGTTTCGCTTCGCTCAACACATCCTACAAGACCGACCAGGGCTGACACGCCGCATCAACCGCGTGGACGGCCACGACGGGCTCGAGCCGATGGACGCCCCGGACACGCCACGGCGCCCCCGCATCGAGGCCATCCTGCCGGAATCCGATACCTCCGCCCTGGACACCCTCGCCCAGACGCTCGAAGCCACACACACTCCGAACATCTGACCCACCACCCGGTGCCAATCGACGCCTCGTAGGATGCGTTGAGCCCCGCGAAACGCATCAGGACGCACGCTACAGGGAAAGACGCCACCCCGAACGATGCGTTTCGCTTCGCTCAACACATCCTACAAGTCAGGCGACGCGAGCCAGGCGGGATCGAGGAAAAACAAGAGGGTAATCACCGCGCCGATCAGGGTGACGGCATGACGATAGCCGGCCTCCGGCATGCGCCGCACCAGGGCGATGCCAAGCCGCGCGCCCAGGATCGCACCGGCCCCGACGGCCAGCAGCCCGGTCGCCACCACCTGGCCGCCCGCGATGTAGACTCCCACCGCCATCAGGGTCAGCACCGAGGAGAGCAGGTTCTTCACCACATTGGCCCGCGCGAGATGGGTGATCCCCTGGCCACGCAGGATGGCCAGCAGCAGGATGCCGACCCCACCGTTGAAATAGCCGCCGTAGGCACAGCCCAAGCCGGCCCCCAACACCCGCAGCGGCCCCGAATGCGTCCGCGCGGCCTGGTGCTGTAACCAAGGGCCCAGCGCAAACAGCACCGTGGCCAGCAACAACAGCCAGGGAATCAGGGCGCGGAACCGGGCATCCCCGGTCAGCAACAGCACGGACGCCCCCAGGGCCCCGCCCAGCGCCCCCGCCAGCAGCAGGCCCCAGGCCAGCCCCCGGCCCAGCTCCTGCCACGCCCCGCGTAACTGCCGCCGATCCGCCAGCACGCTGGCCAGATAGCCAGGCAGCAGCGCCGCGGTCCCGGTCGCATTCGCGGCCACCGGCGGCACGCCAACGCTCATCAGGGCCGGCAAGGTCAGGAAGCTGCCGCCACCGGCCACGGCATTCAGCAGGCCGGCGAAGAATCCGGCGGCGAGAAGCAGCAGCGCAACGCCGGAGGGCGCAAAGTCCATACCGCGCGGTGTCCAGACTCAGACGACCTTGCGGTCACTAAACTCGGCGCGGTAGAACCACTCGTTGCCCGGCAAGGAACTGGGGTTGGGAAACACGATGAAGCCCGGCTCCGGGGCACGCACCTCGGTGCCGTCGGCACGGGTGCCGATCAGCTCGCCGGCCTCCAGCGGGTCGAAGCTCTTCCACTCCCGTGCAAAGCGGTCGTCCGGGTGGTCGCGGTCGATCACCTCGACCAGACGCAGCACCTCCGGACTGGCCTGGCCCGCGGTGGCCGGGGCCTCCAGCATGTCCAGATGCGCCAGGGTGTTGCGGATCGCGTTGTACGCCACCTCCGGCGCCTGCGGGTCGTCATGCTGGCCACATTCCAGGGTCACGCCGTAGCCGCCCTGCGAACGCATGTACTCGGTGGTGCCGATGCCGTAGCTGGGGTCGGTACTGAGCATTTGTGCGCGCTGGCTGGCGTTCGGGTTCTTCATCCGTCGCGCGACCCCGCGGGCGTAGGTATCCAGCCAGCCCTCGACCATGCGCTGCGGCCCCAGGCAGGCCGCCAGCGCCTGTTCCTCGACCGCCTGCGTGAAGCCTTCCAGCTCGCCGTCGTTGTCGCGCGGGCCGAGCATGATGAACGGCTGCCCACCGGTGTGGAACGAGTGCAGATCCAGCAGCACGTCATGCGCCGCCAGCAGCGGGCACAGCACGTTGGCGATGCGATCCTCGAAGTCCTGCGGGTCATCCGTCACGCGCAGATTGCGGTTCAGGTTGCGCTCGCCCATGCGGCTTTCCAGCTGATAGGCCAGCGGGTTGGTGCGCGGCACCAGCGTCAGCTGCCCGCGCAGCAGGCGCTGCTGACCCGACTCCAGCTCCGCGTGCAGGCGTTCGGTGGCCTGGGTGCCACAGGTCTCGTTGCCGTGCACCGCCCCCAGCACGATCAGACGCGGGCCCGGCTCCAGGCCGTGGAAGGTGATCGAACGCAACACAGACGGATGGGACGAATCGGACATCGGGACAGCTCCGGGCAATGAGTCACTGGGGAAACACGGGGCAAAGGCTACCGGAGCCACCCATGTGACGCCACGGGAACACACTCAGGCGGACGGTAAACCCGCATGCTCCATCATCCAGGCGTCCAACGCCTCGATCTCCAGCGGCCGGCTATAGAAATAGCCCTGGCCCAGGGCGCAGCCACGCTCCTGCAGGAAGGCCGCCTGCTCCGCCGTCTCCACGCCTTCGGCGATCACCCGCATATTCAGGTTGCGGCCCATCGCGATGATGGTGGCGGCGATCTCGCGGTCGGCGCTCTCGCTGGCAACACCATCCACGAAGCTGCGGTCGATCTTCAGGACATCCAGCGGATAGGTCCGCAAGGCCGCCAGCGAGGAATACCCGGTCCCGAAGTCGTCAATGGCCAGCTGCACCCCCAGCTCCTTCAGGGCCACCAGCCGTGCAATCGCCTGCTCGCCCTGCTGCATGATCGCGGTCTCGGTGATCTCCAGCTCCAGCTGGGCGGCCGGGAAGCCGGTCAGCGCCAGGATCTCCGCCACGCGATTGACGAAGTCGCTGCGCTGCAGCTGCACCGGGGACAGGTTGACCGCCAGACCGAAATCTCCGGCGCCGCGGTCCAGCAAACGGCGCCCGGCATCGCAGGCCTCGCGCAACACCCACTCGCCCAGCGCGACGATCAACCCGGTGTCCTCGGCAATCGGGATAAAGCGATCCGGCGGGATCATCTCCCCCTGTTCCGGCTGCCAGCGCAGCAACGCCTCCATGCCGAAGGGCTGCCCGTCCTCCAGCCGTACCTGTGGCTGAAAATGCAGCCGCAGCTCTCCGTTGTCGTTCTGCAGGGCATGGCGCAGGCGGTTCTCCAGTTCCAGGCGCTCGTCAGCCGCGCGTGTCAGGGCCTGGGTATAGACACTCCAGGTCTGCCGCCCGGAGGCCTTGGCCTGGTACATCGCCGCATCCGCGTGCTGGATCAGCGCAGTCACAGTGTCGCCATGCTCGGGGTAGAGACTGATGCCGATGCTGCCATTCAGATAGACCGAACGCCCGTCCTCCAGCGTAAAGGGGCGCTCGAAGCTTGCCAGCAAACTGCGGGCGCAGCGCGCGACCTGATCGTCACTGTCCGGATTCTCCGCCACAATCAGAAATTCGTCGCCACCCAGCCGACCCAGCACATGGGCAGGCCCCAGCGCCCCGCGCAGACGCCGCGCGACCTCCACCAGCACCTGGTCACCCGCCGGGTGTCCCATGGAGTCGTTCACGTTCTTGAACCGGTCCAGATCGAGATTCAGCACCGCAATGCGGTGCCCATGCATGCGGGCGCGATCCAGCGCCTGCCCCAGCATCACCTGTAGCTGGCTGCGATTGGGCAGGTCGGTCAGGGCGTCGTACTGCGCCAGGTACTGCAGCTCTTCCTCCGAGCGGCGCAGTGCGGACATGTCGGTCAGCACCCCGGCATAGTGCAGGGCCTCGCCCTGCTCGTCGTAGACGGTGTTCAGGCTCAGCCACTGCGGGGCCACCTCGCCATTGCGTCGGCGGTTCCAGATCTCGCCCTGCCAGTGGCCCTCGCGCTGCAGGCTGTCCCACATGCGCTTGAAGAACTCGGCATCGTGGCGACCGGACTGCAGAAAGCTCGGGTTGCGCCCCATGGCCTCGCCCTCGGAGAAGCCGGTGATATCGACGAAGGCCGGATTCACCGCGACGATCCGCGGGGTCAGGTCGGTGATGATGATGCCGTCGCGGGTACTCTCGAATACCGCCGCCATGCGCCGCAGGCCCAGCAAGGCCTGGCGCCGCTCCATTGCGGCCCCCAGGCTGGAGGCGACGATGCGCGCCAGGCTCTGGTCCGCGTCGGTCCAGCGCTGCGCGCGCTGCACCCGGTCGAGCGCGAGAAACCCGCGGTACTCGCCCTCCACATACAGGGGCACCAGCAGCACGGCCTGGCTCTGCGAGGCCTCCAGGATCTCGCGTTCCTCATCCGGCAGCTCGCGGGTCAGTACATCCACCGCGCCGCCGCCCTGCAGGATCTCGTGCCAGCGCGGCAGGACGGATTCCAGGCTCAGATTGCGCAGCGGCGGCGGGCGGATCGGCTCCTCGGTATCCGTGCGCACCCAGTAGTAGCGGTGGATATCCAGGGCCTCGCGCACCGCGTGGTCCAGCTCGGCCACCAGCACATAGGCCCGGTCGGCGCCAGCCTCCTGCCCCAGCTCGGCCAGCAGCCGGTGGATCACGCTGGCGGGGTTATCCTCGCGCAACAGTTCCACGGTCAGCTCGGCGGCGGTCCGCAACGCGCGCTCGCGATCGCCCAGTGCCTGCGAGACGCGCAGCTTCTGCACCGCCAGCCCCGCGATCTGCGTGAACTCGTCGATCAGCACCTGTTCGCCGGGGTAGGGTCCGCGTGACGTGCCGAGATAAATGCCCAGAGTGCCCAGCACGCCGCCGTCGGCATCCCGGAAGGGGAACGACCAGCAGGCGCCAAAGCCCGCCCCACGCACGAGATCGCGGAACCCGGCCCAGTTCGGGTGCGTCCCGCAGTCCTCGATGATCATCGGCTCGCCGCCCCACGCGGCCTCGCCGCAGGAGGCCATCCCCTGCGCAGCGCGGATCCGGCGGGTCGCACTGCGCAGCGGGTCCGGAAGCCGCGGAGCCGCCACGCCGTACAGTTCCTGGCTGTCGGCATCCAGCAGCATGATGCAACCGTGCAGGTCGGGGGCCAGCGACTCCAGGCCCTTGACCACATCCTCCAGCAGGCGCGGATCCCGTTCGCCGGTTGCCAGCCGCGCCAGCACATTCCCACGCACTTCCTGGACGCGCTGGTCCAGCACCCGCCGGGTCACATCCACCAGACTCCCGGACAGGCCTGTGGCTCGGCCCGTCGCATCCAGATTGACCTGGCCGCGTAAATCCAGCCAGCACAGCGAGCCGTCCGCCGTGCGCAGGCGGATCTCGGCCTCCAGCCGGCCATCCTCGGCCTCCGCCGCGCGGGACAGCAGCCGTGCCGCCATTCCGCGGTCCTCCAGCGGCATGAACGACAGCATCTCCTCACCGATCGCGGATTCCACCGAATGGCCGGTGATGGCCGTCCAGGCCGGATTGAGGAAGCGCCAGCAACCGGCGGCATCGGTCTCGAAGACGATATCGCCAGCGCGTTCAATCACCTCGCGGTAGCGCCGCTCGGAGGCCGCCAGCGCAGCGCGTTCCCGGCGCAACCGCGCACGCGCATGCACCTGGTCCAGCAGCATCGGCAGGGTCTTCAGATAGCCCTCGTGCTTGACCGTGTAATCCTCCACGCCCATACGCAGGGCACGCGCAGCGAGTTCCTCGGTGCCCTGCCCGGTCACCAGGATGGTCGGCAAGTCCAGGCCGCGGTCCTCGCGCACCCGACGCGCCAGCTCGAGACCGTCGATCCCGGGCAACCGGTAGTCCACCAGCAACAGGTCGAAGCCCAGGTCCCCGGCGGCACTCTCCGGCAGCGCCGCCAGGGCCTCCTCGGCGGTGTGCACCGCCGCCAGCTGCACATGCGGGGCCGTGTGCGCCAGTTCGCGACAGGTCAGGCCGACATCGAATTCGCTGTGCTCGACATACAGCACCCGCAGCGGCTCGCGCGCCTCGGTCACGCGCAGATCGCGCCGGGAACGGGCATCCACCACCCGCCCCGGGAGGCGCTCCAGGTAGCCATCGGCCTTGGTCAGGTAGTCATCGGCACCGGCGCGAAACGCCGCCACCACCGTTTCCTGTTCGCCGTGCCCGGTGAGCACCAGCACGGCCTCGCCGCGACGCGCGGCGTGCAGCTCGCTGAGCAACTCGAGACCGCTGCCATCCGGCAGACGCAGATCCACCACCACACAGTCGAAGACATCCGCCCCGGTCAGCGCCGCTCGCGCCTCGGCCAGGGAACCCGCCGGGGACACGTCAGCGCCCGGCACCTGGCGCTCCAGGGCCCGGCGCTGCAGATCGGCATCTGCCGAATTATCTTCTACGAGCAGGATTCGCATGGGGTCTCGGGTTGCAAGGGCGGGCGACGGCTTCAAACCGGCGGGTGGTTGAGCAGGCACCAATACAGTTTGACCTGCTCGGCAACGTCCAGGAACTTGGCGAAGCCCAACGGCTTCACAATGTAGGAGTTGGCGCCGCAGTCATAGGCAGTGGCGATGTCACGGTCCTCGCTGGAGGAGGTCAGCATCACCACCGGAATGCGCCGGAAGCGTTCGTGCGCGCGGATGCGCCGGAGCACCTCCAGTCCGTCCACCTTGGGCAGCTCGATATCCAGCAGGATCACCGCCGGTGGCGCGAGTTCGCCGCGCTCCCAGCGATCGAGGAACTCCAGGGCCTCCACACCATCGCGCGCGACCGTCAGCGGGTTGGAGAGGGTTCTCCGCTCGAAGGCACGCCGCACCAGATCGATATCCACCGGGTTGTCCTCCACCACCAGGATGGAGGGCTGACGGCCGGCGTTGCTCATCGCGGGAACTCCACGTGGAAGGCGGCCCCCTCGCCCGGCGTGCCCTCGGCGCGGATCTCGCCGCGCAGGCGCTTGACTGCTCGCCGCACCAGGGCCAGGCCGACACCGGTCCCGGGATAGGCCTCGGCACGGTTCAGGCGCTGGAAGATATCGAAGATGCGATCCCGAAACACCATGTCAAAACCGATCCCGTTATCCCGCACCGTTATCCCGAGTGTAGCGCTGCGAGATTCGGCCTGCACCGTTACTCGCGGGGCCTCGCGCTCGGCACTGAATTTGAACGCGTTTTCCAGGAGGTTGCGCAGGATCAGGGCGACGCCATCCGGATCGCTGACGAAGCAGAGATCGGGGTCGATCTCGATACTCACCTCGGCGCGCTCGCGCAGTCCCGGATCCACCGACTTCAGCACCTCCTCCACCAGCGCGCGCACGCGGACGGTGCGCTCCTCCAGCGGCCGACGCTCCATGCGCGAGTAGGCCAGAAGATCCGAGATCAGGTCGTTCATCTGCGCCACGCCATTGCGGATATTGCTTAGGAAAGTGCGGCCCTCACCCTCCAGCTGCTCGCCGTAGTCCGCCTCCAGCAACTGGCTGTAGCCCTCGATTCCGCGCAGGGGTGCCTTCAGGTCGTGGGAGACCGCATAGGAAAACGATTCCAGTTCCTGATTCAGCGCCTGCAGGGCCGCCGTGCGTTCCGCCACCCGCTGTTCGAGCGTGGCGTTCAGATTGCGCAGTTCCAGTTCGTTGCGCTTGAGTTCGGTCACCTCCAGCACCGTGCCCTGTACGTAATGCAGGCCGTCGGCGCGCTCGATCGGCGCCTCCATGGTGAGACCGAACCAGGCCTCCTCGCGCACCTCGGGCCGGGCCTTCAGGAGCAACCGCTGGGGCCCGGGCCGGCCGCCGGCGATCAGGGTCTCCATCGCCTCGGAGAAGCTCGCCCCGTCCTCGGACTCGAGGTCGAAGAAATTGCGGGCAAAGGACTCCAGCGTCGGCGTGCCGTAGGGGGCATCGCAACCCAGCAGCCCGTACAACCGATCCGACCACCACAGCTCACGGGTCTCCAGCAGGTACTCCCAGCTCCCCAGCCCCGCGTGACGCTCCGCCTGGCTCAGGCGATCCACCTGACGGGCCAGGGCGGCCTCCGCCTGCTTGCGCGCCTCGATATTGCGCAGCGTCACCAGCAGCAGCTTCTCTCCGGCGATCTGGGTGACCTGCAGGTTGGCCTCCACCCAGAACCCGTGGCCGTCACGGTGCCGTGCGCGCCACTCGAACACCAGCCGTTCGCCGCGCCGGGCGCGCTCGATCAGGGCCTTCTGGCGCTGTACGTCGAATCCGGTCTCGTCCGCGCTAAGATCGTCCACGCTGCGGGCCAGCAGCTCGGCGCGGCTGTAGCCGTACATCTGCTCGGCCGCGACGTTCACCCCAATCAGGGCCTCGGTATCCAGGTCTTGCAGCAGGATTGCCTCCTGAACGTTGTCGAAGATCGCACGGAAGCGCATCTCGGAATCGCGCAGGTCCTGCTCGGCGCGCCGACGTTCGGTCACGTCCAGCAGCAGGCCATTGATGCGGGTCACCTGCCCGGACTCGTCACGGGTCAGCCACGTCCGGTCTTCCACCCAGACCCAGCCGCCCGACCCGTCCTTCAGGCGATACTGCTGGGTGTAACGGTCCGGGCCGCGCTCGATGTGCGCGGTGACCTCGGCGACGATGCGGTCGATATCGTCGGGGTGGATCAGGTCGGCGTAGTGCACCTCGCCGCGCAGCAGGGCATGGCGGTCGCCCCCCCAGCGCTCGATGTTCGGGGAGACAAAAGAGACCGGCCAGCCCGGGGTGGAGGCCCACTCGATGGCCACCACCGGGGAACGTTCGACAATCTCGGTGAGCCGGCGCGCCTCGCGCGAGAGGCGGTCGCGTGCCTTCAGGGGGAAATACACCAGCAGGAACAGGATGAGGGCCTTCACCGCCACGTAGCCCCAGCCCTTGAGGGCCTGCAGCTGGCCCAGCAGGGCGACGTCGTCGACCATCAGCAGAAGGGCCCGGTCGGACAGGGCGACCCAGAGTAGCCCGATGACCAGATACAGCACGGCGATGAGCAACGCAGTGCGCCCCGCGCTGGGTCTCCAGCTGCCCTTGTTGCCTCCCGCCATGCCATTCCTCCGACCGCCATGGAGACGCGGCCGGCATTCCCTGCCCGCCATCTGTCCTGTCTCGAGCATCGACCACCCGTGGCACAAGCGCAACCCGAGGCAGGCGGGGCCGGTTTGCGGGCTTCGGAGCGCGGTTCGAAAATGCTATTCTTTGCCGCTCCCGCAAGCGGACCCCAGCGATGTTCAAGCAACTCGAAGGCGAGCCCCGTGGCGAGCGCCACCCGACCCCCGAAGTCCTGGAGCGCCTGAAGCTCAACGCCGACGGCCTGATCCCCGCGATCGCCCAACAGCACGATACCGGCGAGGTCCTGATGCTGGCGTGGATGAACCGCGAGGCCCTGGACGAGACCCTGGCGACCGGACGCGTGTGCTACTACTCGCGCTCGCGCCAGGCGTTGTGGCGCAAGGGCGAGCAGTCCGGGCAGGTGCAACAGCTGCATTCCCTGCACCTGGACTGTGACGGCGACACTCTTCTGCTGAAGGTCGACCAGACCGGACCCGCCTGCCACACCGGACGGCGCAGCTGCTTCTACCTCCAGGTCGCACAAGACACCGTCGTGGTTACCAGCGATCCCGAGATCGCCCCCGAGACGCTGTACGGCAAGGACACCGGTCAATGAGCGCGGCCCGGACCCTCACCCTGCACAACACCCTGGGCGGGCGCGACGAGCCGTTCGTGCCACAGGACCCCGAGCGCGTCACCCTCTACGTCTGCGGCCCCACCGTGTACAACCGCGTGCACCTCGGCAACGGCCGGCCGGTGGTGGTGTTCGACGTGCTGTTCCGCGTACTGCGCGAGCTCTACGGCCCGGATCACGTGGTCTACGCCCGCAACATCACCGACGTCGACGACAAGATCAACAAGGCCGCCGCCGACAACGGCGAGCCCATTGGCGTACTCACCGAGCGCTTCACCCGGGCCTTCCACGACGACATCGCCGAACTGGGCACGCTGGAACCCACCCTCGAGCCGCGCGCGACCGAACACATCCAGCCGATGATCGAGCTGATCGAGCGCCTGATCGAACGCGGCCACGCCTACGTGGCCGACGATCACGTGTTGTTCGACGTGACCTCCTACCCCGACTATGGCGCGCTGTCCGGACGCTCGCTGGACGACATGCAGGCCGGCGCCCGGGTCGAGGTCGCCGCCTACAAGCGCCACCCCGGCGACTTCGTACTGTGGAAGCCGGCGGCCGCGGCCGAGCCCGGCTGGGACAGCCCCTGGGGCACCGGCCGCCCCGGCTGGCACCTGGAATGCACCGCGATGATCCGCAGCCACCTGGGCCCGATGATCGACATCCACGGCGGCGGCCACGACCTGGTGTTCCCGCATCACGAAAACGAGATCGCCCAGGGCTGCGCGGCCGAGGGCTGCCACGAGCACGGCACGCATTACGCCCGTTACTGGGTGCACAACGGCCACCTGACCATCGACGGCGAGAAGATGTCCAAGTCGCTGGGCAACTTCCGGCTGCTGAACGACCTGCTCCAGCACTACCCCGGCGAGGTCCTGCGCCTGGCGCTGCTGTCGCGCCACTACCGCGCGCCGCTGAACTTCTCGGAAGAGACCCTGACCCAGTCGCGCAACAATCTGAATGGCCTGTACCGCGTACTGCGCGATGTGGCCGACATCGAGGCCGACGACATTGCAGCCGCCGACACGCCAGTGTTCACAGCGTTGCTGGACGACCTGAACACCCCCGCCGCGATCACCGCGCTGCACCGCATGAGCGACGCCCTGGCGGCGGCATCCGACGCTGGCGAGCACGCCCGGCGCAAGGGTGAACTGCTGGCTGGCGCCGCCCTGCTGGGCCTGCTGCAGCAGGACCCGGCCGCGTGGTTCCAGGGCGACGCCGGGGACGATGACCTGGCCGCCTGGGTGGAGGAGCGCATCGCTGCACGCAAGGCCGCGCGCCAGGAGCGCGACTTCGCCGCGGCGGATGCCATCCGCGACGAACTCGTCGCGCACGGCATCGAGCTGGAAGACACGCCGGACGGCACGCGCTGGCAGCGCGCCACCGGATGACGATGGGCCTTCGACCTTGGCTCGTGCGGCTGCTAGTGGTGCTGAGCCTGCTCTTCCCGGCCGGCGCGCTGGCGCACCCGCATGCGTGGATCGACCTGCGCATGGGGCTGGTCTTCGACGATGCCGGCGAACTGGTGAGCATGGAGCAATCCTGGCGCATCGACCCGACCTACAGCCACATGCTGCTGGAAGACCTGACCCGGGACCTCGACGGTGCCACCGGCATCGACGCGGCGCTGGAACACGCCGCCGAACGCATGCTCGGAAACCTGGCTGCCTACGACTACTTCACCGAACTGAACCTGGGAGACGAGCGCCTGGACGTGCCGCAGGCCCGCAACGCGCGTCTGACCCTGGAGGACCGGCGCCTGCACCTGCGCTTCGAGCTGCCGCTGGACGAGCACGACATCACCGCCAGTGACGCCTTCACCTACCGGGTCTTCGATCCGGAGTACTGGATCGAGATCCGGCACGACCCGGACGACATCGTCTTCGTGGAGAACCGACCCGGTTGCGAGGTCGCCGTCACCGAGCCCCGACCCGACCCGCAGCTGATCCGCTACGCCGCCACCCTGGAACGTTCGGACCGCAGCCCGGTCAACGACCTGGGACGTCACTTCGCGGAGACCGCCACGCTGGAATGCGACTGATCTTGCCGACTCACCACCGGACGCCGCGCACACCACACCGCACTCAGAGTGTTATACAGTAACGCCATGCGCACCGACCAACACCTGTTCCGACGACATTCCCTCCACCTGCTTCGGGGACTTCTGTTGCTAGCCCTGATGTTTGGCGGTGCCGGACTCGTGCAGGCCGAGACCGGCCACCCGTTGGGTGCTGCCCCTACCGAGGCGCCAGCCGACCGCGACGCGCCGGCCAGCGGCAATCAGGCGCCGACCCCGCTGGTTGAACCCCCGGGCCATCTGGAACGCCTGACCGGCTGGATGCTGCAGACCCAGCGACAGTTGCACCGCAGCCTGACCGAGGGCCTGCATGCCCTGCGCGACGGCCCGACCGCCCAGACCGCCGGGGCGCTCATCCTGGTCAGCCTGCTCTACGGGATCTTCCACGCCGCCGGCCCGGGCCACGGCAAGGCGGTGATCAGCGCCTACCTGCTCACGCAGCCGCAGAACCTGCGGCGCGGCATCCTGCTGTCCACCGTCTCCGCGCTGGCGCAGGGCGTCACCGCCATCGCCCTGGTCGGGGTGCTGATCGGCCTGTTCGGCTGGCTGGCCCGCGACACCCTGGGCCAAGTGCGCACCCTGGAGATCGCCAGCTTCGCCCTGGTCGCGCTGCTCGGGCTGTGGCTGATGGTTCGCGCCCTGCGCCATGCCTGGCGGCTGCATTGCGCGCACCGCGCCCAAGCCCACGATCACGATCATTCGCACGAACACGACGCGCACTGCGGCTGCGGCACCCCGCACCACGTGGATCCCAACCAGCGTGGTACCTGGTGGGGCACGGTGCTGGCCGTCGGCATCCGCCCCTGTTCCGGCGCCGTGCTGATCATGGCGGTCTCCACCGCCCTGGGCCTGGCCTGGGCGGGCGTGGCCGCCGTGCTGGCGATGTCGCTGGGCACGGCGGCGACGGTCTCGGTGCTGGCGACCCTCGCCGTCTCCGCGCGTGACTGGACCCGCCGCTGGCTGGGCCCGACGCGCATGGGCCGACTCACCTACATCGGCCCGTCCCTGGGCCTGGCCGGGGGCGGCGTGATCGCCCTGATCGGTCTCAGCCTGGTCCTCGGCGCGATCGCCTACCAACCCGTCGCTCACCCGCTGGGGATTCGCTAGGCAGACGACGCCTCCCCGGGGCCGAGCTTGCCCCGGATGGACACGTCCTCTAACGTCCGGGACATCGGAACCCAGCGCGCGAGGCCCTCATGTCGTCGACCACTATCACCCCGGAGCAGGCCCCCACCCTGCCGGCGCTGTTCCGCACCCGTGTGTCCATGAGTCGGGATGCCCCGGCCTATCGCCACTTCAGCGCCGCCGACGAAACATGGAAGCAGACCACCTGGGGCGAAATGGCCGCGATGGTGGATCGCTGGCAGGCCGCGCTGGCCCGGGAAGGCTTCAAGCCCGGGGAACGCGTCGCGCTGATGCTCGGCAACTCGCGCGAATGGGTGGCCCTCGACCAGGCCGCCACCGAGCTGGGCCTGATCACCGTGCCGCTGTACACCGACGACCGCCCCGACAACGTCGCCTACATTATCGGCCAGACCCAGGCGCGCCTGCTCCTGCTGGGGGAGAGCGTGCACAACCGCCGCCTGTCCGAACACTTCGAGAACATGCCCTCGCTCAAGCGCATCGTCTGCCTGGGCCACACCGAAGGCGAGCCCGACGACCCGCGGGTGCTGAACATCGACACCTGGCTGGAGCGCGGCGACCCCGACCGCGTGCACCGCCCGGACCTGGACCCGCTAGCCCTGGCGACCATCGTGTTTACCTCCGGCACCACGGGCCGGCCCAAGGGTGTGATGCTGTCGCACCGCAACATCCTCGACAACGCCAGCGCCTCCTCCAGCGCCGGGCCACTGTCGGATGCCGACCGCTTCCTGTCCTTCCTGCCGCTGTCGCACATGATGGAGCGCACGGGCGGCTACTACATGCCCATGCTGGTCGGCGCCGAGGTCGCCTTCGCGCGCTCCATCCAGGGTCTGGGCGAAGACCTGATGTCCGTGCAGCCCACCGTGCTGATCTCGGTACCGCGCATCTACGAACGCGTGCATGGCCGCATCCAGGCCGGCCTGAAGCAGAAATCCGCCATCGGCCGCGGCCTGTTCAAGGCCACGGTGACCATCGGCTGGCGCCGCTTCGAGTACCAGCAGGGCCGCGCGTCCTGGTCCCCCGGATTCCTGCTGTGGCCACTGCTGGAGCGCATCGTCGCGCACAAGGTGCTGGACCGCCTGGGCGGCAAGCTGCGCTTCGCCGTTTGCGGGGGCGCCCCGCTGCCGCCGCCGATTGGGCGTTTCTTCATCGGCCTGGGCCTGCCGGTGCTGCATGGCTACGGCATGACCGAAGCCAGCCCGGTGGTCAGCCTGAACACCCCGGACGACAACCTGCCCGCCTCCATTGGCAAACCCCTGCCGGGTATCGAGGTGAAGATCGGCGAGATGGACGAGCTGCTTACCCGTTCCAGCAGCGTGATGCTCGGCTACTGGAAAAACAAGGAAGCGACCGAGAACACGATCGACGAAGATCGCTGGCTGCATAGCGGGGACCAGGCCAGAATCGACGACGATGGCCGCATCTTCATCACCGGACGCCTGAAGGATATCCTCGTACTGACCAACGGCGAGAAGGTCCCGCCGGCGGACATGGAGATGGCCATCGCCCTGGATGCCCTGTTCGATCAGGTCATGGTGGTCGGCGACAGCCACGCCTTCCTGACCGCCCTGGTCGTCCCCGAACCCGAGGCCTGGGCGACCTTCGCCGAGGACCACGACCTCGACCCCAGTGCCGCCGGACGCCTGTCGCGCGCCACCGAGCGCGCCCTGCTCCAGCGCATGCAGTACCAGCTACGCGACTTTCCCGGCTACGCCAGGATCCGCCACGTACACGTGGTGCACGAACCCTGGTCAGTGGACAACGGCATGCTGACCCCGACCATGAAGCTCAAGCGCCCGGTCATTACCAAGCACTACGCCAACGCCATCGAGGCCATGTACGCCGGCCACGACTGATCTTTTCGCTTCTTATCCACCACGAAACGGCCTTTGACCCGCCGGAAATAACCTCCAAAAACGAAAAAGGCCCCGCAGCGCGATGCTGCGGGGCCTTGATGGGCGCGCCTGGCGCGCCGCCGGTTCAGATGAACAGGCAGATATCGGACTCGCCGGCGAACTCGAAGAACGCGGCCGCCCCGGCGTATTCCACGTCGTCGATGAATTCGCTGGTGTCCATGTCGAACAGGTCCACCGTCATCTGGCAGGCGATCATGCGTACCTCGGCCTCAATGCACAGATCGCGCAGGTCGCCCAGATCGGAGACGCCCTTCGCCGCCATCTTTTTCTTCATCATCACGGTCATCATCTTCTGCATACCCGGCAGGGCCTGCAGCAGCACCGGCATGGGCATCGGCATCGGCATGCCCGGATTGCCCAGCGAGGTCACCTGAAGATCCAGCTTCTTGCGCAGCAGCTGCAGGCCGTAGAAGGTAAAGAACACCTCGCAGTCGTAGCCCAGGGCGGCCGCCGTGGAGGCCAGGATGAAGGGCGGATAACCCCAGTCCAGGCTACCCTTCGTGGCAATGATGGCCATCTTCTTTTGATCACTCATTTCTACTTTCTCCTCCAGTGGTAACAGGAACCGGATCCGCCACAGCCCCCTGCGCGCAATCCGTCCCCAGTTGGTTAAAGCCCGTGGGTTGGCCGGCCTACTACTCCGACGCCTGACGCCCCCTGCGCCAGTCGCGGATCAGTGCACAACCGGCACAAACCCCCAGCGCCGCCATGCTGGCCCATACCGAGATGGGCACCAGGATCATGGCCAGCGCGAACATAAGCCACGCCAGTATGGTCATCGTTCTCCTCCTGCACAACGTTTGCGGCCGGTAACCGCGCCCGTTGATCGTGCTGGTTGCTGCGAGCCGGCGCAGGAGGAGGCACCATGCCTACCCCTAGCGCTTCTCCGGCGCCTCCGGCTCGGCGTAATCGCGGGGCGCATCCGTGCCCGGCGTCGGATCGGGGGCCGGGGATTCCGGCTCCTTCGGGTCGTAGACATCGGTGGCCGAGGCCCGCCCACCCTGGCGCGAGACCGGGCTGGCATCCACGAACTGGTTGTTCAGGCGCTGGATATAAGCCTCGGCGCGGTCGCGCAGCTGATGCAGGCGGCCGATCATGCGCCGCCCCAGACCCAGCGGTGCACGCCCCATCATCGGGCGCCAGGGCCGCGTGTTCTTCTCGAAGGCCGCGCGCCAGTTACCGGCGGGGGTCTCGGTCGGCAGCGTCCGTGCGATACGGCGCGCCAGCCAGCGGCGATTGAAGAAGTGAATCCCGCCGAGCACGATCGCCAGCACCACGATGCCGAACACCGTCAGCAGCGGGCGGTCGCCCATGGACTGCCAGACGCTGCCATCGGTCCACGGGGCAACGCCACCGGTCCACTGATAGCCAATCAGACCCAGGATCACCGCGACGACCGCGAACATCCCGGCGTCGAACTGCACGACACGGCGGCGCCAGCGCTCGAGCGCACGTTGCAGCGCCGGCATGACGTCCATCTCGATGGATTCGGCGATCGCCTGCAGCGAGCCAAGGATCCGGTAGGAACGCGAGGAACTGATCTCCTGGATCTTGGCGTGGATCTCCTGGCGGTCGCGCCGGGATTTTTCCTCGTAGCGGGCGCGCACCTGCGGGTCGCCGATCTCGACCGCCGCACTCTCGTTGTACAGGCAGTAGAAACGCCCGGTGGCATTGCCCTGGCGCACCACCGCACGCTGCCAGGCCGACACGACCTCTTCCAGGTTGTCCTCGCGCCAGGTGGTGTCGATCTGGTTGAGGATGAACACCAGCTTGGTGAAGTCGTTGCGCTCGGCCACGCGATTGACCAGGTGTTCCAGGGTGTCGCGCATCGCACCCGGTTCCGGGTGGCGGGCATCGAAGAACACCAGCACCAGGTCGGACAGATCAATGATGTGGTCGGTCAGCTGCAGGATCGTCGCGCGCTGCTCGTCGGCGTCGAACCCGGGAGAGTCGATGATGATGCGCCCGCGCAGCTGCTCCGAGCGCGCGGTCTTCATCGCCAGGAAATGATCCACCGTACGCCCGCCGCCGTCGGTGATCCGCTCGATCTCGTCGGATACGCGGTAGAACGGGAAGCGCGGATCGCCGTCCAGCGCGAGCCCGGGCAGCTCCTGCACGTGCTCGCTGCCGCCGTAGCTGATCACGGTGAACTTGTCGTCTACCGCCTGCGAACCGCTGCGCTGCACAGTCATGCCCACGTATTCGTTGATGAAGGTGGACTTGCCAGCGGAGAACGTCCCCAGCATGGCGATCATCGGCCACCAGGAGATGGTGAAGGCGTAGGAATCTTCGGTGGGATCCAGCAGACCGGCCGCATAACCGACCCGGTCCAGATCACGGAAGGGGTCGACCACCCCTTTCAGGACCGGATTCTCTTCGGCAAGGCGGTCGCTGAGCAGCTTGAGCTGCTTGCGTACCCGAGGGCCTGGACGATTGAACATGCGGACTCCGTCAGTCGAAAAACGTGATCAGCGCGGGTAATACGGCCCCGGCGAACCCCGGACCGGACCGCTCTGATCGGTGAATGGGTTGAACATGTTCATCATACCCATGGGCGCCCCCACATTGCGATTCAGACTCCACATGTCCTGTTGCATGCCCGTGATCGCGCCAGCCATCACGCTGGTATCGCGCGTCATCGAGCCGATGTTGGCGTCCATCGAGTGCGTATTTCCCGCGATCGCCGCGACTTCCTCGTTCATGACCCGCATGGTGTTGTTGATGTCGGTCATCTGGTGGTCCATCGAGGCCATGTGCCCGGCGATGGTGGACATGTCGCGGTCCACCACCCGCGTCATCTGGGCGATCTCCTGGGTCAGCTGACTAACGTCCCGAGTCAGGCTCGTGATCAGCCAGAAGCCATAGATGGCCAGAACCACGAAGGCCAGGAGGGCAGCGTACACAATCAGCTCCACACGCCGCGAGCGGGCATCCGCCTTGTCCGCCTCGTCGCGGACCTCGTTGAAATCACTGTTACTCTCGTCACTCATTGAACGCCCTTTGTCGATGCATGGAAACGGGTTCGATGCCCCCGTCAGAAGGCGCCGACGGCGGCGCGGTCAATGATTTCCTCCAGTGATTCCTTCACAAACACGGCCTGCTCGCGCAGATCCTCGGGCAGCGGGCGCCCTCCGTGGATCATCGGGTCCAGATCCAGCGTCATCAGCCACAGATTGCCCTCGGCATCCTCCTGCAGCACGATCCGGCACGGCAGATACGCAGCCATCGCCGGGCTGTGGCGAACCATCTGCGCTGCAATCGCCACATCACAGAACATATAGATCTTCAGGAACGGAAAGTCCTCCCCGGTAACGCTGCGTACCTCCTCGCCCATCGGCAGTTCGCCGACGTTGCGGATATTCAGCTCGTTGGCCACCAGGCGCAGAATATCCTCGACATCCTCGACCGCCAGGCCCTCGTCCACCTTGCGCTTGTAGACCATGGCCTCCGCGGCATCGCCGGTCTCCAGCACCGTGCGGGCCATCTGCGAATAGACCTTGGGCGCCTGCGAATCCAGCGAGCGGACCTGACTCAGGTAGGGCTCGAAGGCAAAAATGGCATATCCCACGCCAATCAGTGCCAGCAACCCGATCACGACCAAAGCATTGCGTATGAAGCGCATGAAGCTCTCCTGCTCGGTGCCCGCCGTCCGGTGATCACCGGACGCGACACATTATTGTTTTTTGCGGCGACTGCGCCCGAACACGGCGACAGCCAGGGCATCCAGCTCGGCAGCGGCCTTGCCGCGGGGCTCCAGTTCGCGCACCGAAAGCCCCTCGCTGAAGGAGCGGCGAAAGGCCATGCGCTGCTTCAGCCGCGGCTTCAGCAAGCGGACCCCCTCGATCTGCTGCAGCGCCTCGTGCGTCTCGTCGGTCTCGCGCACAGTCTGGTGCGTATCGGCGCGATTGATGAATGTCAGAATCTCGGGACGATCACGCGACCCCCGTTGATCCTGGATGCGCTGAACGAAGCGATAAGTCGACCAGACGTCCGCCTGGCTGGGCGGGACCGGGATCAGCACGCGGTCTGCGCCCTCCACCGCGGTCATCAGCGAGGCCATGTCCGAGGCGCCGACATCGATCAGCACTTCGTCGTAATCGCCCGCCCGGGAGCGGACCGCATCGAGATCACTCACCCCGTCCAGCGCGGGTTGGTAGCCTTCCTCGTGGCGCACCTCCAGCACATCGCTGAGGGTCCGCTGCGGATCCAGATCCACGGTCAGGGCGCGACGGCGCCCCTCCAGCAACCACAGGGCCAGGTTAAAGGCCACAGTACTCTTGCCGGTACCACCTTTCAGATTGGCGACGACGGTCTGCATGGCGTCTCCTTCGAGCATTGCGGATTGGCGGCTACGAGCAATCCGCCAATCCGCACTGCTCCGGAAAAAAGGGGCCTGCCCGACACCGGGCAGGCCCGAACTGAGGCAGGACTTAGTTGCCCTGACCCTGCTGCTGCGGCATCTGACCCTGCGGGCCATAGCCCTGAGGACCGTAGCCCTGCGGGCCGTAACCCGGACCGTAGCCGTAGCCCGGACCATAGCCGTAGCCTGGATGGCCGTAACCCTGACCATAACCCCGGCCGTCGCCATAGCCCTGACCGTAACCGTGGCCGCGGCCACGACCGCTGGCGGAGAAGTCAAAGTTACCGTCGCCCATCATGTCGCCCATCATGTCGCCCATCCCGTAGTTCCGACCGGAGCCATAACCGGGGCCACCGAAGAACGGCATGCTCGGGCCGTAACCGTAGCCCGGGCCATAGGAGCCGGGGCCATACCCGTAGCCGGGTCCGCCCCACTGGGCGGACGCCATCATCGGGGCGGCCAGGCCACCCAGGGAAACGGCGAGAACTGCTGCTTTGACGAGCTTGTTCATGGTGCTACCTCCTGAAGGAGTCATGCCCTCGAATCGAATACGTCCACGCGGGGAGGGCTTCCCGAATGCACGCTTTACTGATCAGGGGAACGGGAAACCACCCATCCCCCAAGGGAAGACCGAAGACGGCCCGCCCATGCCCGGGTAACCGGACTGCCCCGGATACCCGTATGGATAGCCCCCCGGCATCCCGCCGGGGGTGTGGAACGACGGAGCCCCCGGCGGCACCCCATACGGGCCGTACGGCGCGTAGCCGCGGTACGGTGGAGCCTGCTGCGACCCCTGTGCCGGCGTCTCCCGCGATTCGTCCCGCCGTGACGGGTCGTAATCGCGATCGGGGAAGCGCCCTCGAGGACGCTCGGGTGCCGACCGCTGCACCTCCGGCGTACCGGAGGCCCAGGGGTTCTGGCGATCACTCGCCGCCAGGTCGGCGGCCGGCAAAAGAAACCCCGTGGCCAGCAATACCCCGAGTATCGGGGCGTTTCTGACCCGCCTGCGTTTCGGTTGACCGGACTGCCTGCCCTGCATGGCGAACTGCCTCCGTCTGAGTTCCACTCCGACGGGCACCAGCGCCCGTCGGCATGCGATTACTGATCCGCGGATCAGTAGTCGCCTTCTTCCTGTGTGGATTCACCCTGCATGGATCCACGACGCTCCTGCATCGTCTCCATATGGCGCTCCATCTCTTCCTCGTACGCCGCACGGCCCGCTTCCATGGCCTTCTGGCGCGCTTCGCGCATGGCTTCCATCTCTTCCATACGCTGCTCGCGCATGGCTTTCATTTCTTCCATGCGCTCCTGGCGCTCGGCGTGCTGGGCCTGGATGCGCTCGCGCATCTCTTCCGGCATGTCTTCCGGCAGGTTGTCCGGATCGAACTCCGGCATCTGCCCGTAGCCCGGGCGCTGCTGCATGCCATAGCCCGGCTGCATCATGCCCGGGTGGCCAAAGCCGCCCTGCTGCGGACCGGGGCCGTAACCCGGGCCATACCCCGGGCCATACCCCCGGCCGTAGCCCGGACCGTAGCCCTGATGGCCGCGGCCATAGCCCTGGCCGTACCCGTCACCGTGGCCGCGACCGTAGCCCTGCCCCTGGCTGCGCCCGGACATGCCGAAGCTGAAGTCACCGGAGCCTTCGCGCTGCTGCATCATCCCGCCACCGGGATGTGCGCCCATGCCGGAGCCGTACGGGGCATGCCCGTAGGGACCGGGCACCGGGCCCTGCTGGCCCATCGCCGGACCCTGGCCGTAGCCCTGACCCTGTTCCTGGGCCTGGGCGACGCCCAGGGCCAGCACGGATGCCACGGCGGCACTGGCCAGCGTGGTACCGATCATTCGGGAATTGAAACGCTTCTTCATTGCGAACCTCCTGGAGGTCTTGCTTGTATGTTCACTTGAGTCGAATCCCACGTCGGGTGCGGCCCTTGCCGGGTGTACCCGACTTGCCGCTCGCCCTGGGGGTACTGCCGCTGTCCTTGCGGCCGGTCTTGCTGCTCGTGGTGCCGGTCTTGCTCGTCCCCCCGATCTTCTTGTTGGACGCCTTCGGCGTGTCCTTGTTGGTGCTGCTTGCACGTCCTTTGGTGGCGCCACCGGACGCGGATGTGCCGCCGGAGGTCTTGCTCGCGGCTGCGGTGGGCTTGTCCTTCGCGCTTACCGAGGTGCCCGCTGGCGACTTCTTCGTAGCCTTCGCCTCGGCGGTATCGCCAGCACCCCGCGTGGAGCCGGCCTTCCCGGCACGCGACCCGACCGGGATATTCGATGCGGTCTTGCCTGCCCCGGCGCGGGACGTGGTCCTGGAGGGGGCCGCCTCTTTTGCGGTCCCCGCGGCGGGGGAGTCGGGCTTCACAGCCTGAGTGCGGCTGGACGACGCGGCACCGGCGTCCTGGGCTCCGGCATTCCCGGTGGCGGGCGTGGAGGCCTCTGGCTCTGGGGTGCCGGTCGACTCGGGTGCCTGCGCAACAGGGCCCGATGGCTTCGAGTCAGCTGACGGGTGTTTCGAACGGGACTGCGGAGTCGCCGCAGCCCCGCCGGAACCCGTGCCCGACGCGCCACCGCCCCCCGGGGCACCGCCCGTCGGCCCGCCAGGCCCGGCGGAGGGACCGCCCGATCCACCGCTGGGCGGCGGGGGGCCGCCATCGCCATTGCGACGGCGTTCAATGAAGGACCGGATCAGGCGCCCCAGGGCGAGCGCCAGATCGCGCAGGCCCTCGATGAAGGCCACGACCAGGCACTTGAGATAGAGCCCCGCGTATTGCACGACCTGGGTGACCGGCCCGCCCTCGCGCGGGCCAAACAGGTCATCCCCCCCTCCGGATGCCCCCGGAGACACACCCTGGGTCGCGCTGGCCGTCACACCGGCATGCACAGCATGGCCATTGCCATTGCCATCGCCACAGCCCGCCGTGGGCGCACCGTCCTCGTTCAGGCTGGTCGGGCAGAAGGCGCGGCGTCCGGAAATGCAGCCCAGCGGGATTACCAGCAGGGTCAGCAAAGTGGCCACGACGGTGCCGAACATCAGCGAGATCGCCATACCCTGGAAGATGGGATCGAACAGGATCACGCTGGAGCCGGCCAGCAAGGCCAGAGCCGTAATGATGATCGGACGGGTACGCGCCTGGCAGGCCAGGATCATCGCGTCGCGCACGTCGTGCCCCTGATCCACTGCCTGACGACCGAAGTCCACCAGCAGGATCGAGTTTCGGACAATAATCCCCGCGAGCGCGATGAAACCGATCATCGAGGTCGCAGTGAATTCGGCGTTCATCAACCAGTGGCCGGGAATGATGCCGATCAGCGTCAGCGGGATCGGGGCCATGATGATGCCCGGCAGCACGAAATTCCCGAACTCCCAGACCACCAGCATGTAGATCAGGATCAGCGCGATCGCAAAGGCGATCCCCATGTCGCGGAAGGTCACGTACGTCACCGTCCACTCGCCGGCCCACTCGAAGGCGGTCGAGCCATCATTGGGCGGCGGCCCCAGCCAGTGCGGCTGCACCTGGCTGCCATCCGGAAGACGGTAGTCCTCCAGCTGCTCCTGAACCTCCAGCATGCCGTAGACCGGCGCGGCCAGACGCCCGACCACCTCGCCGGTCACGTACTCCACCGGGCGCAGGTTTTTGTGGTAGATCGGCTCGTCCTGCGGGCGCTGGACGAACTCGCCCAGCTCGGCCAGCGGGATCGACCCGCCCTGGCGGGTGGAGATCGGCAACATCTCCAGCTGCCGAATGTCATTGCGCGTCGCCATCGGCAGGCGCATTTCGATCAGGTGCGGCTCGACCAGCGACTGTGCCTTCACGTCGCCCAGGACCTGCCCGCTGAGCGCGGTCTCCAGGGTTCGGTTGATGGTCTCCACGGTCACGCCACGGCGCAGCGCCTTGTCACGCTCCACATCGAAGTGCCAGACGTTGTGTGGCGCCTGCAGGAAGCTGTCCACATCGGCCACGTGCTCGGCACCGGCGAACATGCCCTCGAGATCGCGGGCCACCGCGCGGCGGGTGGCAGCGTCAGGGCCATAGATCTCGGCGACAATCGACTGCAGCACCGGCGGACCCGGCGGCATCTCGACCACCTGGATACGCGCGCCGGCGGCCTCGGCCAGCGGGGTCAGGCGTTCGCGCGCCTCGGTGGCGATTTCGTGCGAAGTCCGGCTGCGGTCGCCCTTGTCCACCAGCTGAACCTGGATGTCACCCTGCCAGGGTTCGTTGCGCAGGTAGTAGTGCCGCACCAAACCGTTGAAATTGAACGGCGAAGCGGTCCCGACGTAGGACTGCAAGGCCACCACCTCGTCCATCTCGCGCAGGATGCCGGCCATGTCCTGGCTCAGCGTGGCGGTCTCGGTCAGGGCCGTGCCCTCGGGGAAATTCACCATCACCTGGAACTCGGGCTTGTTGTCCAGGGGCAGCATCTTCACGCGGACGTCGGTGGTCATGAACAGGCTGACCATCAGGAAGAAGATCACGATGACAGCGATCAGAAATGCGTAGCCTCGCACCCGGTTGTCGGCCAGCCCCGGGATCACCGTGCGGTAGAACCGGCCCAGCTTTTCCGCCTGGCGATGTTCCTTGTCGGTGGCCTTCTCCAGATACGCCATGCTCGGGCGCAGGCGCTGAGTCAGCCACGGGGTAAATACAAATGCCGCCACCAGCGAGAACAGCATGGCCACGGAGCCCAGCACCGGGATCGGCTGCATGTACGGACCCATCATCCCGGAGACGAAACCCATCGGCAGCAGGGCCGCAATGACCGTGAACGTCGCCAGGATGGTCGGGTTACCGACCTCGCGCACCGCATCCACCGTGGTCTCGGTATCGATGCCGCGCTTCATCAGCCAGCGCCGATAGATGTTCTCCACCACCACGATGGCGTCATCGACCAGGATGCCGATGGAGAAGATCAGCGCAAACAGGCTGACGCGATCGATGGTGTAGCCCAGTAGCCAGGCGCTGAACACGGTGAACAGGATCACCACCGGGATCACGATCAGCACCACGACCGCGGCACGAATCCCCAGGAACAGGCCGACCAGGATGGTCACCGCGAAGGTGGCGATGAACAGCTTGAACAGAAGCTCGTTGACCTTCTCGTTGGCGGACTTGCCGTAGTTCCGCGAAACCGCCACCTCGACGTTGTCCGGAATCACGCTGCCCTTCAGGCGCTCGAGGCGTTCGAGTACGTCATTGGCGACGGTCACCCCGTTGCTGCCCGACTTCTTGGCAATGGCCAGCGTGACCGCCGCCGCGCCCTCCGGGGCCGCATCCGGTTCGGGTGCGGCCGGACCGGAGTAGTGGCGCACGAACCGCTCCAGATCGCCCGGGCCGTAGGTCACCTCGGCCACATCGCGCAGATAGACCGGCTGGCCATCACTGACCGCGATCAGGAGTTGCTCGAGATCCGCGGCGCCGGTGAAGAAACGCCCGGTGTACACCGCGGTGCTCAGACCCCCGCTCTCGATGCGCCCGGCCGCGCCCTCGACATTTGCGGACTGCACGGCCTGGGCGATGTCATCCAGGCTGATGTCATAGCCCGCGAGGCGCTCCGGCAGCACATCGATGCGCAGGCGTTCTTCGCGCCCGCTGACCACGAAACTCTGGCTGGCATCGGGAACCTCGTTCAGCTGCTGCTGCGCATCCAGCGCGATCTGGCGCAACAAGGCGTCGTCCACCTCGTGCGACCAGAAGGTCAGGTTGAGCACCGGCACGTCATCCGCACCCTTGACCTTGACCATTGGCTCGCTGACGCCGGGCGGCATCAGGTCGCGATTGGCGATCAGCTTGTCGTGCACCTTGACGATGGAGGACTCCATGTCCTCGCCGACGTCGAACTGCACGGTCACCATCGCCTCGCCGCGATGCGACGCGGAGTAGACGTTGTCTACCCCGGTGACCTCGCTCATCAGTCGCTCCAGCGGCCGTGCCGCCAGGCTCGCCACCTGCTCCGAGGGGACGCCCGGGTAGGACACCATGATGTCCACCATCGGCACCGAGATCTGCGGGTCCTCCTGGCGCGGGGTGACCATCAGGCCGAGGATGCCGATCGCGATACTGGCGATCAGGAGCAGCGACGACAGCGGCGAATGGATGAAGGCCGCCGCCATACGCCCGGCAATGCCGGGATCGCCGTGTTTCTTCCGGAAACCGGTATCGGATTGTTTGTCGTCTTCGGCCATCGAGCTTGAACAGTCCTGTTGTCAGTCTGGCGTCCCGTGCACCGGTTCGGCCGGCGCGTCGTCACCGGTGCACCTGCCAGGGGCAGCAACCGGCGCTGTTATCCCCGGCCTGCAGCCGGGTATGGATCCCTACATGCGGCTCCAGGGGTCCGTGGCGCCGTCGCGGCGACCGACGCCCGCATCCGGAGAACCGCCCCCCACCGGCTGGCCGGAACGCACACCCGCGCCCGGTTGGGCGAGGATCTGCATGCCCGGCTCCAGCCCGGAAGTCACCACCACCTGGTCGCCGCGTCCGCCACCCAGGCGCACCATGCGCACTCGTACGTGGCCCTCGCCATCCAGCACGGCCACGCGCGGCAAGGCGCCGCCCGGGATCAATGCCGAACGCGGGATCACGACCCGGTTGCCGGAAACCTCGCCCTGCGGCAGATGCACCGCCGCATGCATACCCGGGCCACCGCGCACGCCCTGCGGCAGGTCGAACTTGACCGTAACGGTGTGCCGTTGCGGGTCGGCCAGGGGGAAGATCCGGGCGACCCGGGCCTCCACTTCGTCACCGGTATCCAGCCGCACCTGCACGTAGTCGTCTTCCTGCAGGCCGCTCACCAGCCGCACCGGCACCTGGGCCTCGACGCGCAGGAATTCGACATGGCCGAAGCTCACCAGCGGCTGACCGGGCTGGACGGTATCGCCCTCTTCCACATGCTTGTGCATCACCAGGCCATCGAAGGGCGCCTCGGAGCGGGTGTCGCGGATCGCCGCGTCCAGTTCCGTAACCTGTGCCCGGGCCTGCTCCCAGCGCGCCTGCGCCTGATCCACGCCGATGTAGCGGGAATAGAGATCGGTGCGCCGGTCCAGCGCGGGATCGCCCATGCCCATGACCTGGCCCATCGGCTGGGTGAACATCTGGTCGAACATCGACGGCACCCCCATGCCCGGCATCTGGCCGATGTTGCGCGACTGCGGCGAGACCATCTCGCGGCCGTACTGCATCTGGGCCTCGCGGATCGCGGCCTCGGCGGTGCGCATCTCGGCCTCGGCCGCCTGGCGCTGGGCGCGCAGCCGGTCGTCGCTAATCGCGACCAGCACTGCGCCCTGTTCGAAGCGATCGCCCTCGGCGCCAGCCACATCCACCACGCGTCCCGCGGACTGCGCGGTCAGGGTGACTTCGCGATAGGGGACCACCGTGCCACTAACGGTCTGGGTGGCCGCCTGATCCGGCTCCACCGTGAGGATGGGACCAGCAGCCTGGGCCGCCGAGATGCCGAACAGCGGCAGGGCCAGTGCGATACCCAGGAGGGTGCGGGCCAGGAAGAGTCGGGAAACTCGCGCAACCATAATCGTCATTACCTCGCGTCGAACGCCGCGATGGGAGAAGGGGTCGGGCCGTGCTGCCCACTCGGGAGCAGGCTCTCGGATCGGGGGCATGGCCGCACTTGGCCAGGCACCGGGGCACGCCGCGCCGAAGCCCGCATGGCGGGGGCGTTCTGCCAACTGACGACCGAGGCGGGTGTCCATTACCCAATTAGTAGAAGAAGTCATGCCGAACTACAAGCAACGTGTATGCCAATATATCGACTTTCTTATAAAACAATCACTTAATTAGGATTTACTGATATTCATACAATGACTGTTGCAACACCCCCGTTTCGCGCTATAACCGGGGCAGGGATTGGCGAAACGGGCCATACCGGGGGTGTTGCAGGTGGCCCCGGATGTTGCAACACCGCACCGCTTCCGTCGGCCCCTCCAACAAGAAAAGGAGGCGGGATGACCACAACGGAATTGGCCGAAATCTGCATCCGACACAGTCGGGACCCACACCTCATCAGCGACACCCGGGGTCGCGTCCTGTTCGCCAACCCAGCCTTTCACCAGACGCTGCGAATCCCTTCCGATGCCCGCCTCACCCTGGCGAACCTCGGACCACTGAATCTCGAACAACACCTGCGAGAGGCCACCATCGCCGCCGGCGAGCACGATGCCGATGCCAACAGCACGCCGCACGCCCTGCACTTCTCGCTAATGGCGGAACTGGACGACGAGACCCTCCCGCTCGAGGTGATCAGCCAGCCACTGCGCCTGAACGACGACCAGCGCACCCTGCGTCTGATCACCCTGCAGCCGCAGCGCCGGCGCACGACCGCGGTGGAAACCGTCAGCGAGGACGGACAGGACGGGCTCGACGACAGCCACTTCCATTCCCACGACGCCAACTGCCGGCCCACGCTGCAGTTCGCACGGCGCGTAGCCGCCAGCGATGTGCGCGTGATGCTCATGGGCGAATCCGGCACCGGCAAGACGCGCCTGGCCCGGGCCATCCACCAGTCCAGCCGCCGCATCCGTGCCTCGTTCATCGAGATCAACTGCGCGGCGATCCCCGAGGAACTGCTGGAATCCGAACTCTTCGGCCACGCCCGCGGGGCCTTCTCCGGGGCGGTCAACGACCGGGTCGGGCGCTTCGAGGCGGCCGACGGCGGCACCCTGTTCCTCGACGAGATCGGAGAGATGAGCCCGCGCCTGCAGGCCAAGCTGCTACGCGCAGTCCAGGATGGCGCCTTCGAACGCGTCGGCGAGAACACCACCCGGCAGGTGGATGTGCGCATCCTCTCCGCATCCAATCAAAACCTGCGCAGCCGCGTCGAGGCCGGCGAATTTCGCACTGACCTGTTCTACCGCCTCGCGGTCGCGACGGTCGAGATCCCGCCGCTGCGCGAGCGGCCCCGGGACCTGGCGGCCACCCTGCAGGCCTACGAGGTGCACCACGGCATCCGCATCGCACCGCGCCTGAAGGAGCAGTTGCAGGAGCATCCCTGGCCGGGCAACTTCCGCGAGCTGGAAAACGTCTTCGAGTGCCTGACCCTGCACGCCCGCAACGGCCAGGTGGACGACTTCCCCCTGCCCCAGCCGATCCGGGTCGATGCCGATGCGGCGGACACGATCCATGCGCCGCACACCAACGGCCATGACCCGGCCAGCGCCCCCGACGCCCAACCAAACGGCCGGGACGGCCACCGGACCCGCGAAGGCCAGCCCAGCGAACACCCGGAAGCCCGGCGCCTGCGCGAGGCACTGGTCGCCCATGCCGGAAATCGCTCGCAGACCGCCCGCGCCCTCGGCATGGATCGCAGCACCCTGTGGCGCAAGCTGCACCGGTACCAGCTGGTCTGAACCTGCGGCAGGCAGACGACCACCCCAACAAGAAAAGGCCCCGGAGGTTCACACCCCCGGGGCCTTTTCGGTTGCCCTGCCCGCGCCTTTCGGTCGCGCGAAAAGACTTAGCGGTACTGTCGCAGGTGGCGGGCACCATCACGGTGGTGGCGGTCATAAACCGGCGCCAGGCGCTCGATCATCGAGCGCCGCTCACCCGTCGGCAACAGCCCCAGGGCGCTGTCCCAGGCCCGCATAGCGCCCGGGGCATCGTCGGCGGCATACAGGGCGTTGCCCAGCTCGCCGTAGAGGTCGGCCCGCTGCGCCGAGGTGGCCGGAATATCTTCCAGTGCCGTGCGCAGCACCTCGACCGCATCCTCGGGTCCGCCACGCCAGTAGGCGACGCGACCGGCCTCCAGTGCCTCCTGCACCTGCCGCGCGACCTCTTCCTCGCTCATCGGCTCGCCGGTGGCCCGGGCCTGCGCCTGTTCCTGCGGGTCCGGAATTGGACGATGCGCGCCGGTCTCGTCGTCACGCTCGTAGGCCTCGCCCGTCATCGGATCCATGTCGCCCTCCGACAAACGACCCTCGCGCGGCGCCGTTGCGTCCGCTGGGGCCGGGGCATCCTCGGCCACCGCGACGGCCTCGACGTCCTCGCCCTCCGGCACCGCATCGGTACTGGGGGCCAACACATCGCGCGCCGACCAGGCGATCAGCCACAGCACGATCACGATCACGATCCAGTAACGATTAAGGAAACTTCTCTGCTTGTTGTCTGCCTGTTCCATGCCTCACCTTTTCCGGTTTTTCCATTGGCGGAGCGACCATCCGCCATGCGTTCATTCCATTACCTATTTCTATCCTGCACCGAATCGCCTTCCAGAGCGAACAGGGTAGTGGACAGAAAATCGGCGCCAATTCTCCCCAAGAAGACCCGGGAAACGGGCCTCACCATACCCCCAGAACATCCTGATGCCCGACGGTCAGCTCGACCTCGCCGCGGGCGAGCGCCACGGCGCGCGCCTCGCCCCAGGCGCGCAGATCCGCCGCCCGGCCCGGGTCGATCGCGCTGGCCGCGGCCACCCAGCCGTCGATCAGGGCCGCGCCCAGCGCCGCCTGATGCGCGTCAATCCGCCAGTCACTGGCGCAGGTTTGCACCCGGTACCCTAGCCCCTCGAGCCGTGCCGCGCATGCCGGCGCGGCGGTCGGCCCCAGGGCCGGGCCGAACCCCTTGTCCGAGCGCTGGTGCCGATTGACGGCGTCCTCCAACTCGGCATCCTGGGCATGCGGCTGCGACCAGCGAATCCGCCCGTCATAACTCAGTGCGAACAACACCGCGGCACCCTGTTCGGCACAGGCCACAAGTAACCGGTCCAGCCAGTCCTCCGAAACCAGATCCAGCAGCGCCGAACCGGTCACCAGCGACGATCCGCTCGCGAGGGCCGCACCCGGATCGTCGGCCAGGTCGCTCACGCACCGCTCGAGCTCGATCCCGGCGCCCGGAGCGACGGCGCGGCCCAACAGCCCGGCATCGTGATCCACCAGCCGCCAGTGTTGCGGGGGCGGCAGTCGCGGCGCGAGGTAGCGCAGATTGGAGCCGGTGCCGCTGCCCAGATCCGTCACCTTAAGGGGGGCGGCAGCACTACACCCAGCCAGATGCGCGCGCAGGGATTCGACCAGGGCCTCCGGCCGGGCCGCATGATCGGCTGCCTCGCGCAGGGCCAGCCAGTCGGCGTCGAAAGACTCCGTCATTGCAGCCAACCCTCCAGCGTCTGTTCCAGCGCGGCTACCGCACCATCCCAGTCCGAACGTTCCGCCATCGCATCGCGCGCCACCCGTCCCATCCGGTAGCGCGCTCCAGCATCGGTCAACAAGGCGTCAATGGCCTCGGCAAGCGCCCCGATATCTCCCGGCGGCACCAGCCGGCCAGCCGCCTCCGGCACGGTCGCAGGGATCGCCCCACCGGTGGTACCGATCACCGGCAGGCCGCGCGCCATCGCCTCGGTATAGGCCATGCCGAAGCCCTCGTAGGCGCTGGGCAGGACGAACAGCGAGGCCCGCCCGTACCAGTCTCCCAGCGCCGCATCGTCGCATTCGCCGGCCCACTCGATCCGGTCTCCAAGCCCGGCCTCGGTGATCGCCGCCTCCACCCGTTGCACATATTCCGCGTCCCGGGCGCGCGAGCCCACCAGTACCGCACACCAGTCCGTAGCCCGGACCCGTGCCAGGGCCTGCACCAGTTCCAGCTGGCCCTTGCGCGGCACCACCGCCCCCACACAGAGCAGCAGCGGCCGCTCGCCGGGACCGGGCCCCAACCCCTGCGGCCGCGGTTCGATCCCCGGCGGTATCGCCTGGAGCCGCCCGGAAGACACCCCCCAGGTGGCCATCTGCCCGGCAGTGAAGGCACTGGTGGCCAGCACGCCCTTTACCTGACCCACGGCGGCGCGTTCACGCGCCAGCAGGTCGTCGGCCCGCGCCGGCTCCAGCCCGGTCTCCAGGCCCAGCGGGTGATGCAGCAAATAGATCAGATGCAGGCGCGTGGCGTGGCGGGCCAGCACCTCGGGAAAGGCACCCGCGGCCAGGCCGTCCAGCAGCACCGCCCGCCCATCAGGGAAGCCCGCGAGCGCGCCAGCCAGCGCCGACTCGGCCGCCGCGTCCGGCCCGGGGAACGCCCCCTCCAGCTCGCGCACCGTCACCGTCCAGCCGCGCGCCCTTAAGCCCGTGACCATGCGGGCATCGTAGCGATACCCCCCGGTGCGCTGCTCCAGCGACCCCGGCACCACCAGGCCGAGTTCACGCATTCGGCTCAGGGTGCCGCCTCGTAGCTGGCCCAGGCGACGTGCGACTCGTTCAGGGTCACGCACACCGCGTCCAGCTCGCGGGCCGATTCGCCCAGCTCGCCGGCATGAATGGCGCGCGCCACGCGCTGATGCAACGCATGGGCGAGGAACTCGGTGGTGGTGTTCTGGCCGCGAAAATCCTCGCGTTCGTCCAGGTTCTGGTAGTTCAAGTCGGCCAGCAGGGCCTTGACCACCTCGCTGGCGCGGCCAATATCCACCACCAGGCCATCGGCATCCAGGGCCTGACGGCGGAAGGTGACGTCGACCACATAGGTGGCGCCATGGAGCTTCTGGGCCGGGCCGAAGGTCTCGCCGGCAAAGCTGTGGGCGATCATGAAATGATCACGGACGTTCAGGCTGTACATCGGGCAGTTCCCCGCGAGTTGCGTTGCATCGAAAAAGGGTCAGTAATAACGGATACGGTGGCACAGCGTGCGTGCGGCCTCGGACCCGGAGACACGCTGCATCGCCGTCGGCAGGTCGGCGAACGCATCGTCGCCACTGATCAGCGCATCCAGCGCCGGATCGGTCAGCAGCGCCAGCGCCAGCGCCAGGCGGCGGCGATAGTCCCAGCGCGCCGCGCGCTCCGGCGGGATCCGCCCGACCTGCGAGCTGCGCAACGTCAGCCGCCGCGAGTGAAAGGCCTCGCCCAACGGCGCCGGTACCGGCTGATCGCCGTACCAGCTCATCTCCACCACCCGGGCCTCGACCCCGGCGAGCGCCAGCGCCTGCTCCAGCCCGGCCGGGTTGCCGCTGGCATGTACGACCCCATCCAGTCCCTGGAGGTCCGGATTCGCTTTCGCCGCGTCCGGGGTGCAAAGGCTCAACCCCAGCCGCGCCGCCACGGCCTCGCGCTCGGGATTGGGGTCGATCAACGTCACCTCGGTGCCGGGGATCGCGCGCAGCAGCCAGGCCACCAGCAGCCCGACCACCCCGGCCCCGATCACCGCCATGCGATCCCCCGGACCAGGTTGTGCATCCCAGACCGCGTTGATCGCCGTCTCCATGTTGGCCGCGAGCACCGCGCGCTCCGCCGGCACCGCGTCCGGGATCGGGACCACCGCGGCCGCGGGCACGACATAGGCGCTCTGGTGCGGATAAAGACAGAACACCCGCTGCCCGAGCGGCGCATCCCCTTCGCCCACCGCCTCGACCGTACCGACACTGATGTACCCGTACTTGACCGGCCAGGGGAACTCGCCCGCCTGGAATGGCGCGCGCATTGCCTGATACTGGCTCGCGGGGACCCGGCCATGAAAGATCAGCGACTCGGTCCCGCGACTGATCGCGGAAAACTGCGTGCGCACCCGTACCTCCCCCGAGGCCGGCTCCGCCAGCGCCTCCGGGCGCAGCTCGCCCGTGGCGGGACCGACCACCCAGAAGGCCTGTTCAGGGGCCGGGGCACTCATCAGAGGTGCTCCAGGGTCGGGGTGCGGGGCCGCGTCATCATCCGCGCAGTGTGGGCGAAGCGCATTACAAGCGGCAACTCCCGGCGCGCGGCGTGGTCGCAAGGCAAAACCCCGGACACCTCCAACGGAGGGCTACAATCCCCCCATGGAATCATCCACCGCCAAGCATCGCTCCGCGTCGCGGATACGCACCGGTCTCCGCGTCTGGGCAGCCGACGGGCTCGTCGCCGGCCTGCTGGGCCTGGTCGTCACGGCGGCACTGATGCTGCACGCCGAACTGGGACCACACGCAATCATCGGCTTTGTCGTGCTCTGGTTCATGCTCGGCGCCCTGCTCGCCACCACCACCCCTCCGGACGGACTGGCCCGGGACGGACGCGGCCCCGGCCCGGCCAACCGGGTCACGCTCCTGCGCGCCGCCCTGACCGCACCCCTGGGGGCACTGGTATTCGTTCCCCCTGCCACTGGCGACCCATTGCTGGCGCTCTGGGTGATTGCGCTAGCGGGCCTGGCCCTGCTGCTGGACGGGCTCGACGGGGCCGTCGCGCGGCGCACCAACAGCGCCACCGCATTCGGCGCCCGCTTCGACATGGAACTGGACGCAGCGATGATCCTCGCGCTGTCCGTACTGGCCTGGCAGATGACCGCAGTCGGCCCCTGGGTAATCCTGATCGGGCTGATGCGCTATGCCTTCGTGCTGGCCGCCCGCCCCTGGCCCTGGCTGGCCGGGGCGCTGCCACCCAGCCGCCGCCGCCAGACCGTCTGCGTGCTGCAGACCGTGGTCCTGCTGCTGGTGCTGATCCCCGGCCTGCCCGCCAGCGCCGCCATTGCCATCGCCCTGGCCGGACTCCTGGCCCTCGGCCTGTCCTTTGCCGTGGATATCCACTGGCTGTACCGCCACCGACCGGAGGTGTGTCATGACTGACGCCCGCAACAACCGCTTTTCCGCCCACCTGCGCTCCGCGCTCCTGGCCTGCCTGTTGACCGCGAGCTTCGTCCTGCCCGCCACCACTCTGGCCGATGCCGACCGCTGGGTCATCGACCCCGACCACTTCGCGGTCGGCTTCCTGGTCGATCACGCCGGCTACGCCAAGGTCATGGGCATGTTCCTGGAGGCCGAGGGCGAGTTCACCTTCGACACCGACTCCGGCGAACTGGAGGGCGGCTACTTCGCCATCAAGACCGACAGCGTATTCACCAACCACGCCGAGCGCGACGACCACCTGCGCAACGAGGACTTCCTGAACGTCGAGGAATACCCGGAGATGCGCTTTACCGCCACGCGCTACCAGCCCACGGGCGAGAACACCGGGCGCCTGAGCGGCGGCCTGGAGCTCCTCGGCGAGACCCGCACCATCCATCTCGACGTGACCATCAACAAGGTCGGGCGCTACCCGCTCCCACTGGGCGGGCTGTTCAGTCGCCCCTACGTGCTGGGTGCGTCGATGCGCGGCAGCTTTGATCGCTCGGATTTCGGCATGTCCTACGGCCTGATTCGCGACCTCGTTGGTGACGAGGTCGAACTGATGATCGAGTTCGAGGCGCAGCGGCAGTAGCGCCTACCTCTACCTGGATTCACCATGAAGCTCACGAAGGCGCGAAGAAAGATCAAGGGCGGGTTGCACCACGGAGGGCACAGAGGACACGGAGAACTTCGAAGCGGGTCTACGGGAGGAGTGGGCGGCTGACGGGTTGGTGAGTCAGGGAGATACAGATCCGACAACGGAAAAGGCCCGGGGCGAATGCGCCGGGCCTTTTCTGGACGGAAGGTCTGTGGAGCGTCAGGCCTTGGTGTTGATGTTGGTACCGACGTTTTCCGGCAGGCCCTGCGTGGCGGCCTGCATCTCGCCGATGTCGGGCAATGCCTCCAGCATCGACTGAGCGGCCATCTCCTGCGACTCCATCGCCTTCTTCTGCAAGGCCACGTCCTTCTGCATCGCCAACTGCTGCTGGCTGCCCTGCGTGGCCATCGCGGCAATCGCACTTGCGTCCATCGTGGTACTCCCAAGATCTGAATGTACAGGCCCGCTCGCGCTCAACACGCGGACGGACCTGCCCCCGGTGACGGCCGTATCCCGCAAGACTTGAGCCTCCATGCACGATTTTTTCGCGCCTGGGAAAATTCTCGACGTGACATCTCACGAGAAGCGATCAACACCGACCTTCTCGCCCCCAATACTTCCCTTCTCCGTGCTCTCCGTGGTGCAACCCGCCCTTGCCCTGCTTCGCGCCTTCGTGCACTTCGTGGTGAACAAGCCTTGACCTTCAATCAGCATTCCCGGCGTTGCGTCCGGCAGGAACTTCGGGCGCCCGGCAGACGCGCGCGGCAAAGCGCCGCATCACGCCGCGGGCCACGCGATCCTCGGGTTCGATGCAGAACCCGGCCTGTTCCACCGCGGCCTCGGTGTCGCGATTGGGATGGCAGCCGCCGGTAATGCAGGTCCAGGCCGGTTGCACCCGGTCCTGCGCACGCCCCAGCAGCGGGCGGGTGTGACGCACATGCTCCAGCATGCGCAGCGCGCCACCGTCCGCCAGCACCCGGCGTACCTCGCCCAGGGCTCGCGGCGGATCCTGCACGCTGCAGAACACGAGGCCGGAGACCACGCTATCGAATACCCCATCCGCAAACGGCAGGGCCTCGGCCTTCGCCACCACCAGCGGGACCGCCGGGGCACGGCGACGCGCCCGCCGCAGCGCCGCCAGGTCCGGGTCCATGCCAATCACCCGCGCCGGATCCGCGTACAGCGGCAGATCGCGCCCCGTCCCGCAGCCGACCTCCAGCACCCGGCCTTCCGCGCCCTCGACCAGGCGCTGCCGCCAGCGGCGCAGACCCAGCAGATCGGCACCGGCCATCAGGCCGTCATACAGCCAGGGGATCTGTTCTAGACCACGCATCGCGTCTCCGTGGATGGCCCTAGAAAGAAAATGCGACTTTCGTCACGTTCTTTTAGCGGGTGGCAGGAACCTGTTTCCAGGTTGCCTGTCCATGTACACAAGATGCGGAAATCATTGGCTCGTGGCAACGGCAGCCGGTGATCCGCCGTTCGGACGCAAACCCTCCATCACACGGGTGTCCGGATGATTTTTTGGCCCGGCGTCTTCGCCGGGCCATTTTTTTGTGCGGCCCGTCTCAAGACACCGGCCTGGGCGCCCGTTTCAGTGACCCGTGCGGCTGATCAGATGGAGAAATTCGCGCCGCGTCCGGCCGTCCTCGCGGAAGGCACCCAGCATCACCGAGGTCGCCATCGAGGAGTGCTGCTTCTCCACCCCGCGCATGGTCATGCACATGTGCTTGGCATCCACCACCACGCCAACTCCCTTGGCCCCCGTCACCTGCATCAGGGCCTCGGCGATCTCACGGGTCAGGCTCTCCTGGATCTGCAGCCGCGCGGCGAACATATCCACAATGCGGGCAATCTTCGACAGGCCGATCACCTTGCCATCGGGCAGATAGGCGACATGCACCTTGCCAATAATCGGCAGCAGGTGATGCTCGCACAGGGAGTACAGCTCGATATCGCGCAGCAGGACCATCTCGTCGTTATCGGACGAGAACAACGCATCATTCACGATCGTGTCCAGATCCTGCTGATAGCCCCGCGTCAGATACTGCATGGCCTTGGCCGCGCGCATCGGCGTATCCACCAGGCCCTCGCGCTGCGGATTCTCGCCGAGCCCGGCGAGAATCTCGCGATAGTGCTCGGCGAGCTGTTCCGGGGCGGCCAGCGGCTGGCCCGAGGCACGGGTGGCCGTCGGCTCGTCGGCCATGCGGGCATCTGCGTTCATCGATGGTTCCTTGTTCTTGTTCATTCTCGCGTTCTTCCTTTTTCCTGCTCAGGCCGCGACGGTGACCGCGAGGCCTGAGGCCAGGGCCAGCATCGCCCCCACCGTCAGCACCAGGCGCAGGGCGAGATACCCACGGGGCAACGCCCGCCGCTGCAGACCCAGCCGATCCACCCACAACACCCCGAGAAACAGAACCGCCAGGGTCATCAGCGCTTCCGGCAGCGGCTGCAGCACCGCCAGCCAGGCCAGGATGGGTGGCACTACCGCCCACACCGGGGCCGACAGCGGGCCCACCCGGTGCTGCCGATCCGCCAGATAGATCCCCCAGTGGATCGCCCCCAGAAACGACAGGATCACCGCACCATAGAGCGCCAGGGCCTCCAGCGCGAAAACCTGCCATTCGGGCTGGGCCATCCAGACCCCGATACCGAAGAACGCAAAGGGTAGCAGCCCGGCGTACCCGAGCACCTGAAGCGCAGGTGCCGGCGCGTCCGGCCGAGGCCCCTCGCCGCGTGCCTGCAGGGCCCTGTGGCCCAGGTACTCGCGCAGCTCGGGCAGGCCGCCGATCACCCCTTCGCGCGACACGAACAGCGGAAGCACCGTGGCGCCGGTGGCCTGTTGCAACGCATGGAACTGCGCGCGGTTATGGGCCGAGCCCATGCCCCACTCCAGCCGCTGCCAGCGCCCCGCTGCCGTCGCCTCCAGAAGCGCCTCGGCATCCCGGAAATCCGACAGCCCGGAGGTAATCCCCACGATCTCGTGGGTCGTCAGTGCATCGCGCAGCTCCGCCGGCCACTCGGGGGCGTCCGCTTGTGCCTTGTCGTCTGTGTTCACGATCCGCATCTCCCTCAGCGCCTGTTTCGCGGTGAACCGCTCCCCTATTGGAAACCGAGGAACTTTTTACCGCCACCATTTACAAAAATTGTACAGCTATTGTATAAGATGTACATCGCCTTCTGGCTCGAGGAGTCACCACCATGAAACGCTCGCGCATCGCCGTCATCGGTGGAGGCATCGCCGGCCTGTCCGCCGCCTGGATTCTGCAGACCCGGCACCAGGTCCAGCTGTTCGAGTCGGAACCGGCGCTCGGCGGCCATGCTCATACGGTGGAAGTCCCCGACCCGCAGGGCCGCACGGCCATCGACACCGGCTTCGTGGTCTACAACGAGCGCAACTACCCCCTGCTCACCCGCCTGTTCACGGAGCTGGACGCCCCCACCCAGGACACCGACATGTCCTTCGGCTACTCGCGCCAGCCCGCGGGCGTGGAATACGCCGGCTCGGATCTGAACACCCTGTTCGCCCAGCGCCGCAACCTGGTACGCCCGAGTTTCCTGCGCATGGCGAGCGACATCCTGCGCTTCAACCGCCTGGGCAAGGGCCTGTTCGAGCGTGGCGAGAGCCCGGAAGGCACCCTCGGCGCGTTTCTCGCCCGGCACCGTCTGGGCCGCGGCTTCACCGAGGACTACCTGCTGCCGATGGCCGCCGCGATCTGGTCCTGCCCGCCCGAGGAAATCCGCGAGTTCCCGGCCGCCAGCTTCCTGCAGTTCTTTCATAACCACGGCCTGCTGGATCTGCGCGACCGCCCGCAGTGGCGCACGGTGGTCGGCGGCAGCCGCGAATACGTCCAGCGCCTGGCGCGGCGTCTGGAACCCGGCAGCGTGGTTCACCAGCCGGTGCGCGCAGTGATCCCCGAGGCCGACCAGTGGCGGGTCCTGACCCACGAGCAGGCGGCTGGCTTCGACGCGGTCGTCTTCGCCTGCCACGCGAACACCGCGCGCTGGCTGCTGAACAGGGCCGACCCGGCCCGCGAGCGTCTGCTGGCTGCCTGCCGCTTCCAGCCCAACCGCGCGCTGCTGCACACCGACCCGGCGCTGATGCCACGCTCGCGCCGCGTGTGGTCCTCCTGGAACTATCTCTCCGGGCGCACCACCCAGGCACGTGACAGCGTCTCCGTGTCCTACTGGATGAACCGCCTGCATCGCCTGGATCGGCGTCAGGACTACATCATCAGCCTGAACCCCTGGCGCGAGCCGCACCCGAACCACGTGCTTCGCGAACAGCACTGGGAACACCCGGTCATGGACACCGCGGCGGAGAAGGCGCGCCAGCGCCTCGCGGCCACCCAGGGCGAGAACCACCTGTACTTCGCGGGTGCGTGGATGGGCTACGGCTTCCACGAGGATGGGCTGCGCTCGGCAGTCGCCGTCGGGCAGTCGCTGGGCATCGAACCACCGTGGTCGCTCCCGGCGCACCCTGCGCACACCCCCGCCCGCCCCGGGCGCGAACCGGAACCCGCCACCCACGGCGGCGGCCCGGCGCCGGTCCACGCGCCGGCCGCGCAATCCCGGAGCGCCTGAATGGACGCCGCCCTGGTCCATGGCACGGTGCTGCATCAGCGGTTCTTCCCGCAGCGGTACCGCTTTCGCTATCCTGTGATCAGCGCGCTGTTCGATATTGATCGCCTCGCTGAGACCACCCGGAGCTACCGCCTGTTCTCGCTGAATCGCTTCAACCTGTTCAGCCTGCGCACCCGCGACCATGGGCCGCGCGACGGCCGCCCCTGGCGCCCGTGGATCGAGGCCCGCCTGGCCGAACATTCCATCGACCTGGCCGGTGGCCCGATCCACCTGTTGACCATGCCGCGCGTCCTCGGACACGCCTTCAACCCGCTCAGCGTCTGGTACGCCTGGCATGCCGACGGCGACCTGCGCGCCATCCTGCTGGAGGTGCGCAACACCTTCGGCGAGCACCACCACTATCTGCTGCACGAAGACGGGGCCCCCATGGCCCTCCCCGTGCGCCAGGAAAAGAACAAGGCCTTCCACGTCTCGCCGTTCATCGACATGCACGCGCGCTACGCCTTCACCCTGACGCCGCCGCGCCTGCAGTCCGGCGCGTCGCTGCGCATCGCGATCAACGAATACCAGGATCAGGAGCTGATGCTGGTGGCCTCGCAACACGGCCGCCTGCGCCCGTTCAGCGACCGCGCGCTGCTTGCCGCCTTCCTGAAAAAGCCCTGGATGACCCTCAAGGTCCTGCCCCAGATCCACTGGCAGGCACTCAGGATCTGGTGGCGCGGCGGGCGCTATCACCCGCGGCCCGCACCCCCCGCACAGGAGATCGACTAATGGCCCTCGACCACCTCGACACCCCGCAGGAAGGCACGGCCCGGCCCGACTGGGCCCTGCGCCTGATCGCCCGCGCGCTGAAAGATATCGACACCGGGCAGGTCACCCTGATTGCCCCCTCCGGCGACCGCATGACCGTGCGCGGGCGCAAGGCCGGCGTCGAGGCGGTATGGCACTTCCGCCGCCCGTGGCGGGCCATCCTGCGCCTGCTGCGCCACGGCGATATCGGCTTTGCCGAAGGCTTCATCAGTGGCGACTGGATCACCCCCGACCTGCAGGCCCTGCTGCGCTTCGCCACCGACAACGAACAGGCCCTGGCGGCGATGGCCGAGCGCCCGGCGTGGCAGCGTGCCAGCGACCGCATGCGCCACTGGATGCACCGCAACAGCCGCCGCGGCAGCCGCGCCAACATCCGCTTCCACTACGATCTCGGCAACGACTTCTACGACCTGTGGCTGGACCGCACCATGAGCTACTCGTCGGCGCTGTTCACCCGCGGCGACGAGGCCCTGGAACAGGCCCAGGCGCAGAAGTACACCCGCCTGCTGGATCAGCTGAACGCCGAGCCCGGCGCGCACATCCTGGAGATCGGCTGTGGCTGGGGGGGCTTCGCCGAGATGGCCGCACAGCGCGGCTACCGCGTCACCGGGGTCACGCTCTCGCAGGAGCAACTCGACTACGCCCGCGCCCGCATCGAACGCGCCGGCCTGAGCGACCGCGTGGAGCTGCGCCTGCAGGACTACCGCGACCTGCAGGGCACCTTTGATCACGTGGTCTCGATCGAGATGTTCGAGGCCGTGGGCGAGCAGTGGTGGCCGACGTTCTTCGCCAAGGTCCGCAGCTGCCTGCGCCCCGGCGGCCGCGCGGCGCTGCAGGTCATCACCATCGCGGAGGAGGCCTTCGAGTACTACCGCCGCAACGCCGACTTCATCCAGCTCTACATCTTCCCCGGTGGCATGCTGCCCTCGGTCCCGCGCTTCAACGCGGAGGCCGAGCGCGCCGGGCTCACGGTCGATGACCAGGCCCTGTTCGGCGAGGACTACGCGCGCACGCTGCGTCACTGGCACCGGGAGGTCCGCCAGGCGGAGCCGGTGATCGAGGCGCTGGGCTACTCGCAGTCCTTCCTGCGCATGTGGCGCTACTACCTCGCCTACTGCGAGGTCGGCTTCGACACCGCCCGCGTGAACCTGATGCAGGCGGTCCTGCAAAGCCCCGTCCAGCCCGCCACGCCGGGCGACGACCCCGTGACGCGATGAGGTGAACACCCTCCGCTGGCCGCGGCTGTTCGCCTACGGCGGCCTGGGCATGCCCCTGGCCGTGCTCGGCCTGCCGCTGTACGTCTTCCTTCCCGCCCACTACGCCGAGCACACCGGCCTGGGCGTCACCCTGGTCGGGGTATTCCTGTTGCTGGCGCGGCTACTGGATGTCGTCACCGACCCGCTGATCGGCCATCTGTCCGACCGCATCCCCGGCGCCTGGCGGCGGCGCGCGGTCATGCTCGCCGGCGTCCCGCTGTTGTTGATCGCCGCGCCCTTCCTGTTCCGTCCGCCGGCCGATGCCGGGGCCTGGTATCTGCTGGTCTTCAGCACCCTGGTCTACCTCGGCTGGACACTGGTCGCCCTGCCCTATGCCGCCTGGGGTGCCGAGCTCTCCGGCGACTACCACGAGCGCTCGCGCATCACCGCCACGCGCGAAGGCTTCGTGGTCCTGGGCACGGTAACGGCCGCGGCGCTGCCCGCGGTCCTGGGCCTGCAGGACGATGCCGGCGCGGCCCTCGCCACCCTCGCCGTGCTGCTGTGGGTGCTGCTACCCATCGCCTTCGTGATCCTCCTCTGGCGGGTGCCGGAGCGACCGGGGCGCCTGCCCCCCGTGGCCTGGCGCGCCGGCTGGACCCTGCTGCGGTCCAACCGACCGTTCCGCCGCCTGGTCCTCGCCTGGGTCCTGAACGGCACCGCCAACGCCATCCCGGCCACCCTGTTCCTGCTGTTCATCACCCACGTGCTGGAGGCCCCCGGCCACGCCGGGCCGCTACTGTTGGTCTACTTCGCCACCGGCATTCTCGCCCTGCCACTGTGGCTGCGCCTCGCTCGCCGCCTGCCCAAGCACCGGGTGTGGACGCTCTCGATGCTGCTCGCCTCGGCCTTCTTCATCTGGGTCCCGTTCCTCGGTTCCGGCGACGTGCTCGCGTTCTACGCCATCACCGTACTGACCGGCCTCAGCCTCGGGGTCGACCTGGCGCTGCCCGCCGCGATGCAGGCCGACGTGATCGACCAGGACACCGCCGACGGCGGCGGCGAGCGCGCCGGGCTGTTCTTCGGCCTGTGGGGCATGGCCACCAAGCTCGCGCTCGCCCTGGCCGTGGGCCTCAGCTTCCCGCTGCTGGGCCTGGCCGGCTTCTCCGCCGCCGGCGACAACGGCCCCACCGCCCTGCTGGTGCTGGCCCTGGCCTACGCCGGCCTGCCGGTCCTGTTCAAGCTGGCGGCGATGGCCCTGATCTGGCGCTTCCCCATCGACGCCGACGCCCAGCACGCCCTGCGCGAACGCATCCACGTGCGCGAACGCGCCGTACCTTCCGCCCAGCCCGGAGGAACCACCCCATGAATGACCACGCCACCCGCCGCGGGACCCTGTTCACATCCCTACTGTTTGCGCTGCTCCTGATCGCCGCACCCGCCAGCGCCACGACCGAGATTGACGGCGTCCGCTTTGCCGCCGCGGTCACCATCGACGACACGACCGTCCCGCTGCGCGCCGGGCGTCTCTATCGCTACACCATCTTCCGCGTCTACGTCGGGGCGCTCTACGTCCCGGAAGCCATCGCCCCGAATGATGTGCTGACGGCCGACGCGCCCAAACGCCTGGAACTGGAGTACCTGCGCGCCATCAGCGCCGACGACTTCCGCAAGAGCGGCAACAGCCTGCTCGAAGACCAGCAGACTCCGGAAACCCTTGCGGCCCTGTCCGACCGACTCGAGACCTTCAACGCCGCCTACCGCGACATGGAGGCCGGTGACCGCTACGCCCTGGAATACCGCCCGGGCCACGGCACCCGCCTGCTGCAAAACGGCACGCTCCTGGTCGAGGTCCCCGGCCACGACTTCGCCACGGCCTACTTCGGCATCTGGCTGCACCCGGAAGATCCCCTGTCCCGCCGCTTCCGCGACACCCTGATCGGCCAACGCTGAATCCGTCGCATCCCGGTTGCCCGCTGTTGCATTCGCGCAAGTGCAGCGCAGGCTCAAACCATGCGCCAAACGTTCACCCGTCATCGCGAGGCGCGAAGCGCCGTGGCGATCGCCCCGCCCTGCAACCCGCACGCGCCCATGGATGGCCGCGCGGCGCGCGCTACGACAAAAGGCACCTCCGTTTCATGCACAGTGATCCGTTCGCGCGGCTCACGATCCGCTAACTGACTCACAGGAAGATTGCCCGAACGTGGACTAGACTCTACCGTCCGGGACCCAGGGCCAGGGAGGCCGGGGAGCCACTCATCCACCCGTCCGCTCGCGTACGGATTGGGGCTCTCCCTCACAGCGTTCCGGAGGAGGATTGCCATGCAACATCGCATCGCCTTCCGGGAGGCCACCTGGCCTGCCGACACCGAGGCACTGTCCCAGGTTCGCTGCGAAGTCTTCGTCGCGGAACAGGGCGTGCCCGAACCACTGGAGTTCGACGGCCTGGACGCCGCCGCCCTGCACTGGCTAGCCACCGGCCCCAACAATGAACCGGTCGGCACCCTGCGCATGCTGCCCTCCGGGCAGATCGGCCGCATGGCCGTGCGCGAACCCTGGCGTGGGCACGGCATCGGCTCGCGCCTGCTGGACTGCGCCGTCCAGGCCGCGGCCCGCCACGGCTGGCGCGAGGTCTGGCTGAACGCCCAGAGCGCCCGCATCGGCTTCTACGCCCGCCACGACTTCTTCGTCATCAGCGACACCTTCGAAGATGCCGGCATCCCCCACCGCCGCATGCTCCACCGCATCCACTCCCCGATCCCCCGACCCAGCCAACCCTGGAGCCGCCCCAACCACGGCCTGGCCGCGCATCCGCTATAGCTCATTCCGGGGCCACGCTCCCCGTGATGCGATTCGCTGCGCTCATCCGCATCCTACGAGGGTCTTTGTGGGGGCCGACTCATCCGCGAATCGGCAGCATCCCTCACCCCGCAACGCCCACAAACGTAGGGTGCGTGGAGCCCTGCGAAACGCACCGCTCACGGCGGGGGCATACCCCACCCACGCGATGCGATTCGCTACGCTCGTCCGCATCCTACGAGGGTCTTTG
>NZ_KB898878.1:0-35087 GCF_000377905.1 Thioalkalivibrio sp. ALMg11 | reverse complement strand
CCACAAACGTAGGGTGCGTTGAGCCCTGCGAAACGCACCACTCACGGCGGGGGCGCACCCCACCCACGCGATGCGATTCGCTACGCTCATCGGCATCCTACGCGGCGTTCTGTGGGAGCGTGTCGGCACGCGAATCGCCCGCTCCGATACCGACGAATCCAGCCGGCCCCCGAATGCCGCGCGAGACCACTACCGAACCCAGGGATGCGAAGCCACCCCCACTCGCCTATGCTGAGAGGAGCACCCAGCACGCGAGCGAGACGCCGATGACCACCCCCGAACGCGACCCGACCCTGATCGACGCCGAGGCCCTGTTGGCAGAACTCCTGGCGGCCACCCGCCGGCGCCTCTGGCTGCACGCCCGCGTCGCGCTCCTGGCCGAGATCGCGGGTGCCGACCTCGGCGCCGAGCTGGCCGGCATCGCGCGCCGCAATCGCCACACCGATATCCGCCTGCTGGTAGATGACGACCTCGCCCTGAAGGAACGACTCCCGAGCCTGGTCGAGAGCATCAAGCGCCTGCCGAGCGCCGTCGCGGTGCGCCGGCTGGAGGCCGCGGAGGAAAGCCCGCTAACCGTCACCGCGATTGCCGACCACAGCGGCTGGATGCAGCTCACCCAGGCCGGCGGACGCCGCATCCTGCGCGGCGACGTCGAGGACCGACCCGGCACCCAGCGCGCAGTCCAGGACTTCGAGGCCAACTGGAGCCTGAGCGATGAAGCCGTCGAGCTCCGCCGCCTCCTCGTCTGACAAGCCCCGCATGGCGGATCGCCGACACTGGCTACGGGCAGCCCTCGCGCTAGCCGCTGGCACGCTCCTACCCTCAGCGGGTTTCGCACGCGACACCCACGCCGAGGTCGCCGTCCTGCCGCTGCAAAACCGCCCGGCCCACAGCCTGCAGCCCGAGCTCCAGGCCCTGTTCGGAGACGCGGCCACCCTGCGCGGCGACGGCTTCCGCCTGCTGGTGCGCGCCGACGCCCGCACCCTCCAGCAGATCCGCGAGGTCGTCACCGAACTCGACGCCCCGACCCAGGACCTCATCCTCTCCGTGCGCCGCCACAGCGACGCCCCGCGAACCGAACGCGGCACCGGCATCGATCTCGAGACCGGCCCGGCCGGCACCGAAGGCCGCGTGACCACCCAGCGCCTGCGCACCACCCGCCGCGACGACCAGACCCAGCACCTGCGCCTGCGCGAAGGCACCGAGGCGATCATCCTGGTCGGCGAGACCCGCACCGCCGGTTTCCGCATTGTCCACGGCCGCGCCGGCGTCGGCGTCGAACCCCTCCTCCAGGACACCGCCCGCGGCTTCCGCGTCCGTCCCCAGATACAACCGGACGGCCGTGTCCGCGTGGCCATCTCCCACCTCCACGAACGCCCCCTCGCGCGCGGCGCCGTGGACCGCGACGCCGTCGACAGCCAGCTCACGGTGGAACCAGGCATCTGGCACACCCTCGGCGGCGTACACAGCGAAAGCGCCGTCGAGCAACGCGGCCTCGCCTCCCGCCGCACCACCCGCGACCGCGACACCCTCACCCTCGAAATCCGCGTCGATCCCGTTCGCTAGCCAGCCCCCATGATGCGATTCGCTTCGCTCATCGGCATCCTACGGGATAGCACCGCCCCGTAGGGTGCGTTGAGCCCCGCGAAACGCACCTCCAACCGGGAGGCATCGACCACCCAACTGGCAGGCCAACGGTCTGGCGCACTTCCACACCGGGGCGATACAGTTGTTTAAACAATGTCTATACATCATGCGGGTGGAGCCATGGCCGAGACACGACTGAAAATCAAGCGCTGGGGCAACAATCTGGGGGTTCGCCTTCCAGCGGCCATCGCGCGCGCAGCGCATCTGGAGGCGGACCAATCCGTCATCGTGTCCGTGGAGGGCAACCAGAGCGTGATCCGTCCGGTAACCACTCAATCCATGACCCTCGACGAGCGGCTGGAAGGGTTTGATCCAGACGTGCACGGCGGCGAGGCCATGCGCACGGACGCGATTGGAAATGAACGATGGTAAAAGGCAGAACACCCAAGGACTGGGTACCCCTGCGCCGTGATGTCATCTGGATTGACTGCAACCCTCAGGCAGGACGGGAGATGCGAGATATTCACCCCTTCCTGGTCCTGTCGCCAACCAGCTTCAACGCCCGAACCTCGCTGGTCCTGAGGCTCCCCATGACCACCGCCGACTACAATGCGACCAACCCATTCGCCGTGGTGGCGGGCACGACGCCGGATGCAAAAACCAGCTACATCCTCTGCCACCAGGTAAAGTCCTTCGACTGGCGCCAACGCAACGCGAAACCCCACCCGGCCGGACAAGTGCCGCAGGGGACCTACCGGGAAGCCCGCGCGGTTCTCAACCAGATCCTCGAACTCTGCCCCGATCCCGCCTAACGCACGTTCGCCATGCGGGTAGGGGCCACCTTCGGCTTCAACAGGCCGGCCGCGTTCACGCGGCCATCGCCCACCTCCACGAACGCCCCCTCGCACGCGGCGCCGTGGACCGCGACGCCATCGACACCCAGCTCACCCTGGAGCCGGGCGCCTGGCACACCCTCGGCGGCGTCCACAGCGAAAGCGCCACCGAGCAACGCGGCCTCGCCTCCCGCCGCACCAGCCGCGCCCGCGACACCCTCACCCTCGAAATCCGCGTCGACCCCGTCCGCTGAACCGCCCGCCTTCGGCGGCCCTGCGCTCCGACGGTATCCGGCGCCGATCGCCATACCCCCCAAACGCAAAAAGGCCCCAACGGGGCCCGGTCACGCATAAAAAACGGGGCCCCTGGGGGCCCCGCAAAACAAGCTACAAACTTGTTGTTATACCGCTTGGTAGCAGTGGTTGCCCTTAGAAGGACACCCGCATGCCGGCGCCAACGGCGGTGAAGGACTCACCGCCAACGGTGACCACGGGGATCGTGGTGCCCGGCTCTGCACCCGGTACAGTCGTATTGGGGCGGCCAAAGGTCGCATCGTCGTCGAAGCTGGTGTAGGAAACACCCGCAAACGCCATTACGCGGTTGCTGAAGTTGTGCTTCACACCCAGAGCGGCGTAATCGACGTTGTTGTTACTACCGTCGTTACGAGTGTGGCCCAGGTTCAGAACGAAATCGTTCCGGCCCATCGTGTACGTACCGGAGATGAAACCACCGGTCGCGTCACGAACGGTCGCGCCAGTACCGTCTTCCATCTCGTAGTCCTCGATTTCGCCAACCAGACGGAACGGGCCGGACTTCCAGTCAGCCCCGATCTTGGTTGCTTGGAAATCGCCGCCACGACCGGCTTCACGGAAATCATCCGCGTTGGTGTGCGCCACGTACAGATCCACGGCACCGAGATCGAAGTTCAGGCGACCGGAGAGTGCGTATTCGCTGTTCTCAGAGTTGCCCTCAGCACCATTATCCATGGCGGCGGCGACTTGCAGGCCGACCATACCAAAGCTATTGCTGTACTTGACCACACGGTCGAGGTAGGACCCGTTACCCAGGCCGCCGACGTCGCCGCCAGTGCCCAGACGGGCCCCATTGCCACGAGCCTGCATGAAGGTACCGTTCAGCGGGTCCTTGCCGGCGGTGGCGTACGGAAGGTTCTGGCGACCAAGGGTCAGGCGACCGAAATTACCGTCCAGACCGACGAACTGGTCACGCGCACCGGAGTTCAGGCCTCTGCTGGTCTGGGCATCCTGCTCGATCTTCAGCAGGGCGGTCATGCCGTTGCCCAGGTCGTGATTGACCATCACGCCCAGACGGTTCGGGCCGTTGCCATCGGTAATCCAGCCAGCACCGCCGGCATCGTGCGAACGGATCCCGCTGTCGAACTCGTCAGAACTGCTGGTGTGGTGGACGATCTGCGTCTGCAGCTGGCCGAACAGGGTGACGCTGGAGTCGGCGGCGGCAAAGGCCGGGACTGCGAAGGCGCCGGCAACGGCGACTGCAAGAATCTGTTTTTTCATGGTGCGTATCTCCCAGGAGAGGTGTGTTGTTCGTTTCTTACGCTGCATCCACGGTCGATGCCGCGAATGACAGGTGTTTTATATACACCACGGTGTCTCTTTTCAACCCCTGGGCGGGAAAAAGTTGCCACAGTTGGGCGCTGAACGTGACGCAGGGTGGATTTCGGAAGATCAATAACTTGCGGAAACAGGCTACAGAAAGGCGCGAGATATCCGGCAACTCGCTGAATAGGGGGGACCATTAGGATCGGCTTACCCTTCTGGGCTCGAGCAAACTGACGGCTGGATCCGGTTTTTCATATTTTTTAGCAATTTGCTTCGTGCGGGCATTTGGCAGGGACCGAAAGTACGTCGATGGCGCGCAGAGTCCGTTGTTTTTTTGCAACGAGGTCAATTTCAGGCGGCGGCGATGGACGGATGTTGCGGAAACGCCACATGCTTATGGGGTGTCGGGGCGTGGTCGGGAGGGGGCACGTCCGCACCGATCACGCTTTGGCAGGGGCTTCGCGGCCAGGGCCGCTCCTACAGGCGGCATGTGCCCGGTTGAACCGCGGGGGCGCATCCGGAGATCCCGGCTCTTCGCTTCGCTAGGGCCGGGATGACGGGGGTTGAACGGGCGGCCGTGCTTAAGGGGGTTGGACGGGCGGCGGGGATGACGGGGTTGGACGCATGGCCGGGATGTTGCGGCATGGCGAATGGGCAGGATGTTGGCGATGGAGCGAATGACCGACACGGCGTGGGTAAAGCGGCACACCAAAGGGTCGATGAGGCGGCGTGGTGCGGCATGAAACGCCGCAGGGGCCTCGGTGCCATGAAGATGCGGTTCGCTTCGCTCAGCGCATCCTACGGCCACCCCACCCGTCACGGGTCCGCCGTGCGCCGTTGCACGCGATCGTGCCCCGGCCCTCGGCTTAATAATCGACTCGTAGGATGCGGATGAGCGGAGCGAATCGCATCGCATCGCGACGCGGAATGCCCTAAACCGTCAGGTACGGCTCAGAAACACGGGAACCCCGGCACGGCGAGCCACCACGATCCGTTCGTAGGATGTGATGAGCGCAGCGAATCGCATCACCCCGGGCCTGACTACTCCGTGCCCGGGAAGGCCTAATCGAGCCCGAAGGCGCGCAGGGCCAGACGGCGCTTGAGCGGAGCGGCCTGGTCAACCAGGCGGATGCCGAGGCCGCGCAGTTCCGGGAGGCCCGCAGCTTGGGTGCCGAAGACGAGGCGGAAGCCGTCCATGGCGCGCTGCATGAAGGCGTTCTCGCTGCGGCGGTCGCGGGTGTAGGCGCGCAGGACGGTCTCGGCACCCGGGTCGCGGCGGGCGGGGCCGTGCAGGCGTTCGACCAGGGCGCGGGCGTCGGCCAGGCCGAGGTTCAGGCCCTGCCCCGCCAGCGGGTGGATGGTGTGGGCGGCGTCCCCCGCCAGGGCGACCCGGCCGGCGTGGTACTCACGGGCGTGACGGGCCACCAGCGGGAAACTGGCGCGCTTCGATGTGGCGGTGATCGCCCCGAGGCGGTGGTCGAACACCTCCTCTAGCGCCCGGCAAAAACCGGCATCGTCCAGCGCCAGCCTGTCGTCCGCCTGGAGTTCGGGCTGGGACCAGACGATGGAGCTGCGCCCGTCCGCCAGCGGCAGGAAGGCGATGATCTGGTCGTCGACGAAGCGCTGCCAGGCGGTGTCCTCGTGCGAGCGCTCGGTGGTCACGGTCGCGACCACGCCACGGGCGTGATACTCCTGCTCGCGCACCGGGATGCCCATGCGGGTACGCAGGGGCGATTGCGCGCCATCGGCCGCGACCACCAGACGGGCGGAGGCCAGCGGCGCATGGTGCGGGCCGTAGACATCCACCCGATCCGGGCGGGTGTCGAGACTCTTCCATTCGGTTGCCGGCCACAGGGCCACGCCGGCGGCCTCGAGTTCGGCCCACAGCACGGCCTCCAGGGCGGCGTGCTCCACGGTCCAGCCGAGCGCCGGCACGCCCAGTTCGTCAGCGTCGAAGCGGATATGCCCGGGGCCACGGGCGTCCCACACGGCCATGCCGAAGAAGGCATGGGCGCGACGCGCCTCGAGGGCGTCCTGCACCCCCAGGCTGGCCAGGAAGTCCATGGAGGCGATGTTGAGCGTGGCGACGCGCGTGATCGGGGTCGCGTCGCTGAAGGTGGGCGCGGCATTGCGCTCCAGCAGCCCGACGCGCAGGCCCTGGCGGGCCGCGCCCAGCGCGATGGCACCACCGACCGCACCGGCGCCCACCACCAGCAGGTCCAGCACGTCGTGGGAACCGGACGCGCTCATGCCCCGCCCCCTGCGTCCGGACGCGCGAGATGGCGCGCGGTATGGCGCGGCAGCGGGCCAAGGCCCATGGCCGCCTGTGCCAGGCGATCGCGCGCCGGGCGCAGGCGGTCGACCGCCATCATCCCGCCGCCCAGCGCATGCCCGCGCAGGCCCGCTGCGTGCAGCATGCCGCGGGCAAGGAAGTCGGTCGCCGCCACCACACCGTTCACGTCGGCTCGCCGGGCCTGGGCATAGGTCGCAAGTGTTGCGGGCGCGCCGGGGTCGGCGACAAAGCCAGGCGCCCCGCCCTGCCCGCGCCACTCGCGCAGCGCACCCAGCAGGGTCGCCACATCGCGCAGGGCGAGGTTCAGCCCCTGCCCCGCCACCGGGTGCACCGCGTGCGCGGCATTGCCCAGCAACAGGGCGCGGTCCGCGACCGGCTCCGGGGCATGCACCCGCTCTAGCGGGAAGCGCACCACGCGGCCCGCCGGACGCAGGCGCCCCAGGGTCCAGCCGAAGCGCGCCTGCAGCTCGCGCAGGCGTTCGGCCTCGTCCAGCTCCAGGCGGCGCTCGCAGACCTCCGGCGGGGCCACCCAGACGACGTTCATCCGGCCATCCGCCTGCGGCAGTAGCGCCAGCGGGCCCTCGTCGGTGAAGCGTTCGAAGGCCTGGCCGTTGTGCGGCCGGGCAGGCAGCACATCGAAGACCAGGGCATCCGCCGCGTAACGCAGGCGGTTCACCGCAAGGCCCAGGGCCTTGCGGGTGGGCGACTGGATGCCGTCGGCGGCCAGGATCAGACGCGCCGCCCAAGTGCTCTCGCCTTCGGCGCCGTTGATGCGCAGTTCGCGTTGGCCGTCCGTCACCTCGCCCACGCCGGCCAGCGTCGAGTGGTGGCGCACGTCCACGCCGGCGGCGCGGCAGGCCGCATCCAGCATCGGCTCCAGCGCGACGGCCGGCACCACCTGGCCGAGGGCGTGGCGGCCTTGATCGGCCGCGTTCAGGTGGACACGCCCCAGCCCGCCGCGGCGGCTGACAACAATGGAGCGGATCGCAGTCGCCCGTTCGGACAGCGGCGCCCAATAGCCCAGATCGTCCAGGAACTGCACGGAGCCGGCCGCCAGGGCGTAGCCGCGGGTATCGTGTGCGTGCGCCGCCGGTGCTGGCGGCGCGCCCCGCTCGAACAGCGTGACCGCGTACCCCGCCCGCGCCAGGGTGCAGGCGGCGAGGCCACCCACCGGTCCGCCGCCGACGATGGCGATATCGCAGGTGTTCGTCGTCATACCACACCCCGGGCGGGTAGCCCCGACGCCGCTTTCGCGGGCAAGCCCGCTCCCACAAGACCTGCACCACCCATCGCAGAATGCCGATGCGTAGGATGCCGATGAGCGCAGCGAATCGCATCATGGGGTGTATGCCCCCCGGGTGAACGGTGCGTTTCGCAGAGCTCAACGCACCCTACGGTTCCGGACACACCCTGGGACGGGGTCTGCGACCCGGTCGCGGGTGGGCCTGCTCCCACAAGACCCGCATCGGCCATCGCAGGATTCCGGTGCGTAGGATGCCGATGAGCGGAGCGAATCGCATCATCGGGCGCGTAGCTCCGGGGTGAGCGGTGCGTTTCGCGGGGCTCAACGCACCCTACGGTTCCGGACACACCCGGGGGCGGGGTCTGCGACCCGGTCGCGGGTAGGCCTGCTCCCACAAGACCCGCATCGGCCATCGCAGGATTCCGGTGCGTAGGATGCTGATGAGCGGAGCGAATCGCATCATCGGGCGCGTAGCTCCGGGGTGAGCGGTGCGTTTCGCGGGGCTCAACGCACCCTACGGTTCCGGACACACCCGGGGGCGGGGTCTGCGACCCGGTCGCGGGTAGGCCTGCTCCCACAAGACCCGCATCGGCCATCGCAGGATTCCGGTGCGTAGGATGCTGATGAGCGGAGCGAATCGCATCATCGGGCGCGTAGCTCCGGGGTGAGCGGTGCATTTCGCGGGGCTCAACGCACCCTACGGTTCCGGACACACCCGGGAACGGGGTCTGCGACCCGGTCGCGGGTAGGCCTGCTCCCACAAGACCCGCATCGGCCATCGCAGGATTCCGGTGCGTAGGATGCTGATGAGCGCAGCGAATCGCATCACCGGGCGCGCGGCTCCGGGGTGAGCGGTGCGTTTCGCAGAGCTCAACGCACCCTACGGTTCTGGGCAGGCCCGCTCCCACAGGGGGCTGGTCCGGCGCTGGGTTATGGCGGGCGGGCATGGTCAATTCCAGCCCGGGAGGTCGCCGGCCATGCAGGCTTCGATGTCGGCGACGGTCTTGGGGCAGTCCGCGGTCAGGACCTCGTGGCCGTCGCGGGTGACGGCCACGTCGTCCTCGATGCGTACGCCGATGCCGCGCAGTTCCTTCGGGGCCTCGCTGTAGGGCCCGAAGTAGAGCCCGGGCTCCACGGTCATCACCATGCCGGGCTCGAGCTGGCGCCAGGCGTCGCCGACGCGGTAGTCGCCGACGTCGTGCACGTCCAGCCCCAGCCAGTGGCCGGTACGGTGCATGTAGAACGGGCGGTAGGCCTGGTCGCGGATCAGCTTGTCCAGGCGGCCCTTGAGCACGCCCAGGTCCTTGAGCCCGCGGGTCAGTTCGCGTACGGCCGTCGCATGCGGCGTGTCCCAGTCGTTGCCGGGGCGCACCTGCTCGATTGCGGCGAGCTGAGCGGCCAGCACGCACTCGTAGACCTCGCGCTGGCGCTCGCCGAAGCGTCCGGAGATCGGGAAAGTCCGGGTGATATCCGAGGCGTAGCCCTGCACCTCGCAGCCAGCGTCGATCAGCAGCAGGTCACCGTCGTTCAGCTCGGCGCGGTTCTCGATGTAGTGCAGGATGCAGCCGTTCTCGCCGCCGCCGACGATGGACGGGTACGCGGTCTCGGTGCCGAAGCGGTGGAACTCGTGCAGCACCTCCGCCTCCACCGCGAACTCGGTCAGGCCGGGACGGCAGGCCTGCATCGCACGCACATGCGCCTGGGTGGAGATGGCTGCGGCATGGCGCATGAGCTTCAGCTCCGGAGCCTTCTTGAACAGCCGCTGCTCGTGCAGGTGGTGCTCCACCGCGACGAACTCGTGCGGCGCGCGCACGCCGTTGCGGGCCTTGGCGCGCACCTGATTGACCCAGCCGAACAGCCGCTGGTCCAGCGGCTCGTCGCGCCCGAACGGTGCGGCCAGCACACCACGGTTCTCCATCAGCCCCGGCAGGATCTCGTCGACATCCTCGATCGGAAAGGCGCACTCGGCCCCATAGGCCTCCATCGCGCCGTCGGGCCCCGCGCGCCGCCCCTGCCAGGTCTCCTGGGTGGGGTCGCGGTCACGGCAGAACAGGATGTATTCGCCCGCCTCGCGCCCCGGCACCAGCACCGCCACCGCGTCCGCCTCGGGGAAGCCGGTCAGGTAGAGGAAGTCGCTGTCCTGGCGGAACGGGTACTCGACGTCCCGGTTGCGGGTGCGCTCGTGGGCGGCGGGGAGGACGATGATCGAGTCCGGGCCAACCGCCCGCATCAGCCGCTGGCGGCGCCGGGCAAACTCGCCCTGCGGGATCTCCGGCATCCGGCCCGGCCGGGGGGCTTGTGGCGTTCGCGTCATTGCATCGGGATCCGTTTCGGGTCGTCCGGGGCCAGCTCGTCGGCGATCAGCAGCACGCCCACGCGCACGTATTCGTTGAGTTCCTCGAAGGCCGCCGCGTTGTCCTCGTCATCGTCCGGCTCCAGCTCGATGCGGGCGATCTCGGCGAAGTCGCGCAGGATCTCGCTGGCCTCGGCCGAAGGCTTGAGCCGGGCCAGCCGCGGCGTCTGCCCGAGCCCGGCGATGAAGCCGTCCACCCATTCCGACAGGGCCTGGGCCTGCGCCTCGATGGCGTCGTCCTCCGGCAGCAGCGGGCCGAAACCCAACTCCACGTCGTAGAGCTGCGCCACCAGCGCGCGGCGGATCGCCTCTACGGTCTTGTCGAAGCGGTCCCCTGCACCTTCGGTCAGCGGCAGCGCCTCGCCCAGGCTCAGCTCCAGGGCATCGACGTCGGAACCCGGGTCGGCCACCAGACATCCGGTGAACAGCCCGTGGGCCGAAGCCGGCGTCTGCGCATACCCCATGCTGCGCAGCCCGTGTTCGAGCTGCTCGCGCAGGGCCTCGGGGTCGCGCTCCAGGCCGTCCAGGGACTTGGCGTTGCCGGTGCCCTTTGAATGCGTCATCAGAATGACTCCAGCCGCGCTTCGTAGGGGAACAGCAGGAAGCGGTAGAGATCGTCACCCACCTGCAGATGGGTGAACTGCGGCTCGCCCAGCTTGATCGCGCTGGAGCCGGTGGAGGACAGCATGTTGAGACCGAAGCGCTTGTCCTCGATCAGGGTGTTCAATAGCTGCTCCAGCTCCGGACGCGGCACGGTGCCCGTATTGTCGACAATCCGGCACGGCTTTCCGTTATGGGCCGTACCCTCGATCACGGTGGCGTCGGGGCCGGGTTCGGGTGGCTGAGTCATGGGCGACAACACTTGATGGCTAGGGGATTCCACGTATTGTGGCCAGCGCGGGTGCCAGGCCGCAACAAACCCCGGAATGGCGGGTGCACGAACGCGTACATTGACCCGCGTCTCTACTGTGAGTCACGCAAGTTGACGCTTCGCTCGAACGCCTCCTAGACTCCAGAGATTAATCGACTCGCGGCGAATGCCGCACCTGCCACCCGGGGCCCGAGGCCATGCAGCCGAACGACGATTCAGCGATCGACCCGACCGAACGCCTGGAGGCCGCGATCACGCGCCTCCTCGAAGAGCATGCGGCCCTGCGCGAGGAGAACCACCTGCTACAGGAACAGATCCGCCAGCTCAAGGGCGAACGCGCGGCCTTCAAGGAACGCAACGAACAGGCCCGCCACCGGGTCGAGAACATGATCGCGCGCCTGCGCTCGATGGAGCACAGCGAATGAGCCAGTCCGAACCCGTCCGCGTCGCCATCATGGGCAAGGAATACCAGATTGCCTGCCCACCGGAGGAACGCGCCGACCTGTTTGCCTCGGCGTCCCTGATTGACGAGCGCATGCGCGAGTTGCGCGATGGCGGGCGCATCGTGGGCGCCGAGCGCATCGCGGTAATGGTGGCGCTCAACCTGGCGCACGAGATGCTGGAGTGCCGGCAGCAGAAGGCCGGCGCGGACACCTCCGGAAGCTCGGAACGCCTGGTCGCCCTCGCCGACCGCATCGAGAAAAGCCTCGGCTCCTCCCGCTAACGCGCCTGGCGGCATCCCGCCGCCTTCCTGCATTGCCCAGGCCCGAGTACAGCCCACCACCCTGATGGCTGGCCCCGGTTCGTCATTCGGTGTTTACGGTGGCTTCGGTCCGCCGCCTGCCATGCGCTCTCTCGCGAGCGCGCCGCGCCCGTTTTTGATCAACAACTGGCTTTCTTGCTTGCCCAGGAAAGTGCCTAAAGAAGGGCACCCGGATTCCGCCCGGGAACCTTGCTCCAGGGCCCTCGGACCGGCGGCGCTGAACTCGCTACGCCTGCGGCTACGCTCAGACATCCAGCGCCCCGTGTCTATTGTTAACTGGCCGGCCCGAGAACCCTTCCGCAAGGGCTCCATACGGGAGGGGAAGGTCAAGACAGACGGTATCCGGACACCGGCAGCCAGCCCGTGTCCCGTAGGGTGCGGTTGAGCGCAGCGAAACGCACCACCCCCCACGCCGTGCGAAACCCTGATGCGATTCGCTTCGCTCATCACATCCTACGAAAGCCCTGGCGCCCGCACCGCGGGCGCGGCACGCAACGGCCGCAGGCCGAGCGTGCCCGAGATGCCGGAAGAGCCAGCCTTCATCCATGAGCAACATAGTCGGGACAGCCGTTGGCTTGACCTTCACCCCCGTTGTCGTCGCGCCGAGTGGAGAGGCTTTTCGCGGAACGATTCAAAATAGACACGGGGCGCTGGATGTCTGAGCGAAGCCGTAGGCGTAGCGAGTTCGGCGCCGCCCGCGAAAAGCCTCGGAGCGCGGGAAACCCCGCGCCCGCGCAGCCGGCCGGGGTCGCGGCGGTCGGGCGTGTTTCTTGGGTACTTCTTTGCACGAGCAAAGAAGTCCGTTGTTGATCAAAAACGGGCGCGGTGCGCTGGCGAATCAGCGCCTGGCAGGCGGCGGACCGGAAGCAAGTAAACTCGGACGACGAACCGGGCCTAGCCACAACCAGGCAGGCGGCGGACCGAAGCCACCGTAAACACCGGATGATGAACAAGCCCAGCCTCTACCGGGCGAGACATGGCACCGGGACGGAAGACACCTCAAACGGCAGCAAGCAAGCCGCGCGGCTTGGTGCGCGCTAGCGCTTGACGGTGGCGCGGAGGGCCAGGCGCACCAGGGTTTCTACCGAATCCGCCTGGTCGCGTACGGCGGCGACCATCTTCTCGGCGCTGGCGCGTTGATAGCCGAGGGACTCCAGCGCGGCCAGGGCCTCGCCTTCCATTGCAGCTTCGGGCGTCGGCTCGCTGCCTGCTGCTCCCCCGGCGGGTGCGGCGGCAAAGCCCATCTCGGCGAGGCGTTCGCCGAGCTCCAGCACAATGCGCTCGGCGGTGCGCTTGCCGATGCCCGGCACCTTCGACAGGCCGGTGACGTCGCCACCGCTGATCAGGCCGGCCAGCTCGTCGCCGGCGTAGGTGGAGAGCATGGCCAGCGCCAGCTTCGCGCCGATGCCGTTCACGCGGATCAGGCGCCGGAACAGGTCGCGATCGCGCTTGTTCAGGAAGCCGAACAGCTGGTGGGCATCCTCGCGCACGACCAGATGGGTGGCGAGCACGACGGTCTCGCCCGGTTCCGGCAGGGCCGCCAGCGTGGATAGCGGGACGTCGACCTCGTAACCGACCCCGCCGGCATCGATCACCACGCCGTTAACCTCCCGGCTGATCAAACGACCTTCCAGCCGCGCGATCACGGGCGGCCCCCAATCATGCTGGAGGTGGCGGCTGCCAGGCGCGCCTCGTGCTGCTGGGTGTGGGCGTGACAGAGTGCGACGGCCAGGGCGTCGGCGGCGTCGCTACTGGCCGGTTCAGCCAGGCGTAACAATTGTTGCATCATGTGCTGGACCTGTTCCTTGTCCGCCCCGCCGATGCCGACCACGGCCAGCTTGATCGCACGCGGGGCGTATTCGTGTACCGCAAGGCCGGCCTGGGTGGCGGCGCAGATCGCCGCGCCCCGGGCATGCCCCAGCTTGATCGCGGACTGGGCATTGCGCGCGACGAACACCGACTCGATGGCCAGCACGTCGGGCTTCAGTTCGTCGATCACCTCGACCACGCCAGCGAAGATCTCGCCCAGGCGTTCGGGGAAGCCCTTGGCCTTCGGCCGGATCACACCGTGCCCGCAGGAGCGGCCGCGGCTGCGCTCGTACTCGACCACCGCGAAGCCGGTGATCCGGGAACCGGGGTCGATCCCGAGGATGCGTACGCCGGTCACGCTGCGGCCGGATCAGTCACCGCTGACCTCGTCGGGGAAGTCGGCATTGGTGAAGACGTTCTGCACGTCATCCAGGTCGTCCAGCATGTCCAGCAGCTTGAGGATCGACTCGGCGGTCTCCCCATCCAGTGGCGCGAGCGTCTCCGGGCGCCAGGTGACCTCGGCATCTTCCGGTTGGAGTTCGCGCTCCGCCAGCGCCGCGCGGACGTCCTGATAGGTATCGGGTTCGGTGATGACCTCGATGGAACCGTCGTCCTCGACCTGGACGTCTTCGGCCCCGCCCTCCAGCGCGGCCTCCATCACCACCTCTTCGTCCAGCCCGGGGGCGAAACGGATCACGCCCTTGTTCTGGAACAGATAGGCCACCGAGCCGTCGGTGCCGAGGTTCCCGCCCATCTTGGAGAAGGCGTGGCGCACCTCGGCAACCGTGCGGTTGCGGTTGTCGGTCATGCAGTCGACCAGGATCGCCGCGCCGCCCGGGCCGTAGCCCTCGTAGCGGATCTCCTCGACGTTGTCGCCATCGCTCTCGCCGGCCCCGCGCTTGGCCGCGCGCTCGATGGTGTCGCGGGTCATGTTGGCGCCCAGCGCCTTGTCGATCGCCAGGCGCAGGCGCGGGTTGGTCTCCGGATCGGACCCGCCGTGGCGCGCGGCCACGGTGATCTCGCGGATCAGCTTGGTGAAGAGTTTGCCGCGCTTGGCGTCCTGGGCATTCTTGCGATGCTGGATGTTCGCCCACTTGCTGTGGCCTGCCATTCGGTCACGACTCCCTGAATTGGTTTTCAACGATAAGCGGCCGCGGCGACGTGTTGCGCGCCGGCCGGCCACGGGACCCGCACAGTCTAATCGCTGGCGCGGCGGTAATCACGGATGCCTGCGTAGTACTCACCCACACCGCCTCTTCCCTCCCCCGTCATTGCGAGGAGCCGCAGGCGACGAAGCAATCTCTGGAAGCTGGCGATGCGTTCAGAATCCGACTGCGGTGGTTCCGGACGGAGATTACTCGCTTCGCTCGCCCTTCGGGCCGGCCTGCGGCCGTTCAACGCACTGTGCGCTTTTGTGCCAGGTCGCCTTCGGCTCCTCGCAATGACGGGGGCGGTGGGGTCGGGCCGGTTGGGGTTATGGCAGGAACTCGCCGGACTCGAGGAAATGGAGGGTCTCCTGGACCAGGAGACGGTTGACCAGCATGCCGAAGTGGGAGACCGGCATGGTGAGGTGGCGCGAGACCTCCGGGCCGCGGGTCTCGTCCACCGCTACCGTGCCGTCGTGCGGGTCCGGTAGCGGCGCGACCCAGGGGCCCGGCCCGAACGGCTTGCTGCCGGCGATCATGCCGACGTCGCGCCCGCGCAGGATGGGGCTGCCGCCAAGCAGGCCGCGATCCAGCGCCGCGCCCAGCCACCAACGACCAAGGCGGTTCTGCGCCAGACGCGCCGCCACGCGGCTGCCCTGCAACGGCGAACCCAGCATCACGATGCGACCGGGGCGCTGCACCGGCGCGACCTCGAACAGGTGGCGCACGATCACGCCGCCCAGGCTATGGGCAACCAGGTGCACCAGGTCTCCGGGGACCTCGTCGAGAAACGCGGCCAGGGCACGGGCGGCCTGCTCCGGCGTCTGCCGGCGCGAGGCATAGCGGAACCCGTGAACCTCGTGGCCGGCCGCGCGCAGCCGGCGACCCAGCAGGGCCATCTCCAGGCCCGGCATGTGCCAGCCGTGGACCATGACCACGCTGCTGCGCATGCCGGTCATGGCGTGCGCCCGGGCAAGCGGTTACTCGGCCTGTTGCGTGGCGCTGGGGCGCAGGCGTATACCCAGTTCGCGCAGCTGCTTCTCACCGACCGGGGCCGGGGCATCGGTCAGCAGGCAGGCGGCGGTCTGGGTCTTGGGGAAGGCCATCACGTCGCGGATCGAGTGGGCGCCGCTCATCAGCATCACCAGGCGATCCAGGCCGAAGGCCAGCCCGCCGTGCGGCGGGGTGCCGAAGCTCAGTGCGTCCAGCAGGAAGCCGAACTTCTCGCGCGCCTCCTCCTCGCCGATGCCCAGGGCCTCGAACGCGGCCTGCTGCATCTCGGGGTTGTGGATACGGATGGAGCCGCCGCCGACCTCGGTGCCGTTCAACACCATGTCGTAGGCCCGTGACATCGCCTCGCGCGGGTTCTCGCGCAGGGCCTCGGGGCGATCCACTGCCGGAGCGGTGAACGGGTGATGCAGGGCGTACAGGCGCTTGTCCTGATCGTCGTATTCGAACATCGGGAAATCGACCACCCACAGCGGCCGCCAGCCCGGCACGACCAGCTCGAGGTCGTGGCCGATCTTGACGCGCAGGGCGCCGAGCGCCTCGTTGACCACCGAGGCCTTGTCCGCACCGAAAAAGATCAGGTCGCCGGCGGCGGCCTCGGTCTTCTCCAGGATCTGCCGGGTCACGTCCTCCGGCAGAAACTTGAGGATCGGCGACTGCAGACCGCCGGCGATATCGGTCGGGTCGTTGACCTTGATGTAGGCCAGGCCCTTCGCGCCGTAGCGGCCGACATACTCGGTGTAGACGTCGATCTCCTTGCGCGTGAGCTTGGCACCGCCCGGCACGCGCAGCGCGGCCACGCGACCTTCCGGGTCGTTGGCCGGGCCGTTGAACACCTTGAACTCCACCGCCTGCATCACCTCGGTCAGCTCGGTGAACTCCAGCGGGATGCGCAGATCCGGCTTGTCCGAACCGAAGCGGGCCATGGCCTCGGCATGGCTCATGCGCGGGAACGGGTCGTCCAGTTCGATGCCCATAACCTCGCGGAACAGATGGCGCATCAGTTCCTCGGTCACGCCCATCACGTCGGCCTCGTCGACGAAGGCCATCTCCATGTCCAGCTGGGTGAACTCCGGCTGGCGATCGGCGCGCAGGTCCTCGTCGCGGAAACAGCGGGTGATCTGGTAGTAGCGATCCATGCCCGACATCATCAGCAGCTGCTTGAACAGCTGCGGCGACTGCGGCAGGGCAAAGAAGCTGCCCGGATGCGTGCGGCTGGGCACCAGGTAGTCGCGCGCGCCCTCCGGCGTCGCCTTGGTCAGCATCGGGGTCTCGAGGTCGAGGAACTCGCGTTCCTCGAGGAAGCGGCGCATGGCCGCTGAGACCTGCGCGCGCAGGCGCAGACGCTGCTGCATCAGCGGGCGGCGCAGGTCCATGTAGCGATAACGCAGCCGGGTGTCCTCGCCGACGTCTTCATCGTCCAGCGGGAACGGCGGGGTCTTGGCTGCGTTCAGCACTTCCAGCTCCAGCCCGAGGATCTCCACCGCCCCGGTGGGCAGATCGGAATTCTCGGTGCCCTCGGGGCGCCGGCGCACGCGGCCGGTCATGCGGATTACGTACTCGGTGCGCAGCTGCTCGGCGCGCGCGAAGACCTCCTCGCGGTCAGGATCGAACACCACCTGGACCAGGCCCGCGTGGTCGCGCAGGTCGACGAAGATCACGCCACCGTGGTCACGCCGGCGGTTCACCCAGCCGCAAAGGGTCACCTCCGAGTCGAGTTCGTTCTCGGTGACACGTCCACACAGATGAGTTCGCATTGCGCTGTTCCAGCCGAAGGGCACGCCCGCCAGGGGCCTGCACGGTGAGTCGGGAAAACGGGGCGAACGTGGCGCTCGCACCCGCGAAAAGGCCGGAAATCTTACGATTTGCCCTGCCCCCGCGCAACCGGAGCCGGGGCATCGGCGGGGCTTTGCAGGGGGGTGACGACCCCCAGGGACATGACGAACTTGAGCCCGTCCTCCACCGTCATGTCCAGTTCGATGGCCTCCTCGCGCGGGACCATGAGCACGAAGCCGGAGGTGGGATTGGGCGTGGTCGGGACGAAAACGGTGATGACGTCGCGCTCGGTGCGGTCCTGCACCTCGCCGACTGCGACACCGGTCATGAACCCCACCGACCACAGGCCGCGGCGTGGATACTCGATCAACATCACCTTGCGAAACGCCTGCCCGCCATCGGTTAGAACGGTCTCGGTGACCTGCTTGACCGCGCCGTAGATCGAGCTGACCAGCGGGATGCGACGGACGATCGACTCGCCCACCGAGACCAGCTTGCGCCCAACGATATTGGCCACCACCACCCCGGTCACGAACACCACCACGACCGCCAGCACGATGCCGGCACCGGGGATGGAGAAGCCGAGAATCGCCTCCGGCCGCCAGGCCGGCGGCAGAAGGAGGATGGTGAAGTCCAGCAGGTCGACCAGCAGCTTGATAATGAAGCCGGTGACGATCAGCGGCAGCCAGACCAGTAGCCCTGCAATCAGGTAGCGGCGCAGGGAAACCAGCATCAATCAGGTGCCGGTCTTGGCGCTACCGGAAGATTCGGACTTTCCGGAGGCGTCCGATTTCGTTGAGCTACTGTCGCTAGAGCTGCTGGCTGAGCTGCTGCCCTCTTTCAGATTGCGCTTACCGTCCTTCTTGAAGTCGGTCTCGTACCAGCCGCCCCCGGCCAGACGGAAGCCGGCCGCGGACACCTGCTTGGTCAGGGCCTCGGCACCGCACTCCGGGCAAACGGTGGCCGGCGGATCAGAGATCTTCTGCAGGATCTCGGAGATCTCGCCGCAATCCTTGCACTGGTATTCGTAAATGGGCATGAATCGAATCCTCGGAATGCATCCGCGAAAACACGGGTTGAGGCGTATTATGCGGCCGTTTTCGGGGAATGAAAGGCCTTCGCTTCCGACAATCCGTTTTCCTGATCCATAAGGGTATTTCCGAGGCAACCAGGGCTGGACCGCTCTCCTCGCATCCCATCGACGTCATCCCGGCCGAAGCGAAGCGCAGAGCCGGGATCTCCAGCGCCGAGGCAGCCCGACCGGAGAGATCCCGGATCACCGCTGCGCGGCGTCCGGGACGACGACAATGGGGAGCCGTTCGGGGTCATGCAGCCGATACCCGTCGCCACCGGGCACCTGTCTTGATGTCTCCCGGCCAATCCACGTTGAGGTTTGCGCCGGGCGGCCGCAGCGCGGATCATTCACCCCCAACTCGACAAAACGACCGCGCAAGGACCTGTCATGGCCGAAAAGATCGTGATCATGCTGCTGAACCTGGACCTCGACCGCCCTGGCACGCTGGGGGCGCCCTTCTTCCAGGCCACCGTTGCCGCCGCGATGGATCTCGAGGTGGAGATCTACTTCGCCGCCGGCACCACACGCCTGCTGCGACAGGGCGTGGCGGAGACCATCTACCCCGGCGAGGCCAAGGAGAAATCCGTCTACGGCTTCATGCAGGACGCCCACGAGGCCGGCTGCGCCTTCTACGCCTGCGCCGGAGCGATGAGCGAGAACGGCCTGACGCTGGACAACGCAGTGCCGGAACTGGACGGGATGCGCGGCGGCGGGGCCTTCATCGGCGAGGTCGTCGAGGACGGCGTCGCCACCCTGACCTACTGAGCGCGCCGCGGTGCGTGACACCTCTTCCCGCGCGGTCCTGATCACCGGCTGCTCCAGCGGCATCGGCGCCTGTACGGCGCGCGTGCTGCGTGATCGCGGCTACCGCGTGTTCGCCACCGCCCGGCGCGGCGAGGATGTCGCCCGGCTGAAAAAAGACGGCTTCGAGGCCTTGCAGCTGGATCTGGACGACTCCGCCAGCATCCATAGCGCGGTCACCGAGATCCTGCACCGCACCGATGGCCATCTGTACGCCCTGTTCAACAACGGCGCCTATGGCCAGCCCGGCGCGGTGGAGGACCTGAACCGCGCCACCCTGCGCGCCCAACTGGAGACCAATGTCCTCGGCTGGCTGGAGCTGACCAACGCGGTGCTGCCTGCGATGCGCCGCGCTGGCGAAGGGCGCATCATCCAGAACAGCTCGGTGCTGGGTCTGGTCGCGCTGCGCCTGCGCGGGGCGTATGTGACCTCCAAGTTCGCGATCGAGGGCATGAGCGATACCCTGCGCCAGGAGCTGCACGGCACCGGCATCCATGTCGCGCTGATCGAGCCGGGCCCGATCCGCAGCGAGTTCCGCGCCAACGCACTGAAGGCCTTCCGCTACCACGTCCAGCGCGAGCACGGCCCCTGGCAGGACACCTACCGAGCCGCCGAGGCACGCATGGCAAATGCCGAGGCCGACGCCCCGTTCACGCTGGGACCCGAGGCGGTGGCGCGCTGTGTCGTGCATGCCCTGGAGGCCCGCCGCCCACGGGTGCGCTACCACGTGACCTTCCCCACCCGCCTGTTCGCCTTCCTCAAGTGGCTGCTGCCGGCGCGCGCGATGGATGCCGTGCTGCGGGGTGTATCACGCGGGGAAAATCGCTGACCGTGGCAGACTGCGCGGCATGAACCTGATCTTTCTCGCGCTGATCGTGATCGCCGTGGCCACGGCCGCGATCCGCGAGATCCGCTCCACCGACCCCGACGAACAGCCAATGCAGGCCCTGTCCGAGGGCGCGATCGAGGCCGCCGGCTCCGCCGTGGAGCTGGCACTGGGCCTGGTCGGCGTGATGGCCCTGTTCCTGGGCCTGATGAAGATCGCCGAGGCCGGCGGCCTGCTCACCGTGCTGGCCCGGCTGCTGCGCCCACTAATGATCCGCCTGTTCCCGTCGGTCCCGCCGGAGCACCCGGCGATGGGCGCGATGATCCTGAACTTCTCCGCGAACATCCTGGGCCTGGGCAACGCCGCCACGCCGTTCGGCATCCGCGCGATGCAGGAGCTGGAGAAGCTGAACCCGCACCCGGGCACCGCGACCAACGCGATGGCCCTGTTCCTGGCGATCAACACCTCCAGCATCACGTTGCTGCCCACCGGCGTGATCGCCCTGCGCGCCTCGCTGGGTTCCGAGGCCCCGGCCGCAATCCTGCCGACCACGCTGTTCGCGACCCTGTTCGCCACCATTGCCGGCATCGCCAGCGCACTGATCCTGCAGCGCTACTTCCTGCCGCCACCGGCAACCCGCAGTATCGATCCGAACGCGTCGTCCGCGGACGACGCGAGCGAGCTAGACGATACGCTGCGCGAGGCGGGCCGGGAGGCGACGGCCGAGCCCACCCAAAACGCCGACAAGACAGCGGACAAGACCGATCAACAGCCGATGAACATCGAGGTCCCCACCGAGGGCTACCCCGCCTGGGTCTCGATACTGGTCCTGCTGGGGGTGCTCGCGGTCATCCCGCTGACCATCCTTTACGGGCAGGCCATCGCCCCGTGGATCATCCCCGGGCTGGTGGTCGGCTTTCTGTCCTACGGCGTCATTCGCGGCGTGCCGGTCTACGAGGTGTTCGTGGAGGGGGCCAAGGAGGGCTTCAATGTTGCGCTGCGCATCATCCCCTATCTGGTCGCGATCCTGGTTGCCGTGGGCATGCTGCGCGAGAGCGGCGCGCTGGGGATGTTTGTCGGGCTGGTCGGGCCACTGACCACGCCGTTCGGCCTGCCGGCCGAGGCATTGCCGATGGCACTATTGCGCCCACTATCCGGCTCCGGCGCCTACGGCATCATGGCCGGCATCATGCAGGACCCGACGACCGGGCCGGATACGCATGTGGGTATCCTGGTCTCAACCCTGCAGGGCTCGACCGAGACCACCTTCTACGTCCTGGCCGTGTACTTTGGCGCCATCGGCATCAAGCGCGTGCGCCACACCCTGGCCGCCGCGCTGACGGCGGATGCCGTCGCGGTGGTCGCGGCGGTCGCGATCGTCGGCTTCCTCTTTCTGTAGGACGGCTGGCGCCAGGCACTCCTTCGCCGGGTCAGCCGTCCGGGCGGCTCGCGCGGCAGTGCTCCAGCGCCCGCAGGAGATCGCTCGCACCAATCGGCTTGGTGAACAGGTCGTGGAAGCCGGCCTGTTCGACACGCTCGCACGTGGCATCCGTGGCATCGGCGGTCACCGCAATCACCGGGATCGCGGCCAGCTCCGGCTCGGCCCGCAGCGCGCGCAGCACCTGAAAGCCATCCATCACCGGCAGGTTCAGGTCCAGCAGGATCAGCTCGGGCGGATCCCGCAGGGCCATGTCGAGTCCCTCGGCGGCGGATTCCGCCATTCGGCAGTCGGCCGCGCCCTGCTGTTTCAGCATCTCGCGCATCAGACGCTGGTTGGCATCGTGGTCCTCAATGCAGAGCACGCGGCAGTCACGCGGCGCGCCGGCGCTGCCGGGCAGCGCCGCATCATCCCCAGTGCCTGGCGGTAGCCGGTCACGGGCCCGGGGCAGGCGAAACCAGAAGGTACTGCCCTCGCCCGGGACACTGTCGACCCCGATCTCACCCCCCATCAGATCCACCAGATTGCGGGTAATGGCGAGCCCGACACCACTGCCTTCGATCCCCTGCTGGTCGGCCGCCAGCCGCTCGAACGGCTGGAACAGCCGCCGGCACTGCTCCGCGTTCAGCCCCGGCCCGCTGTCGTGCACCGCGATCCGAACCTCGGTCTCCCCCAGCTCGCAGCGCACGCGCACGCTTCCGCCGGGCCGGTTGTACTTGATAGCGTTGGAGAGCAGGTTCAGGAGCACCTGCTTCAGGCGCCGCGGATCGGCCTGAAGCATGACCTCGGGCAGGTGATCCGGCTCCAGCTCCACCCGATACTCGCGCGCCATCGGCGCAAGCAACGACAGGCAGTCCTCCAGCACCGGGTCCGGAGCCACCGGTTCCGGTTCGACCTGCATGCGGCCGGCCTCGATCCGGGCGAGGTCCAGGATCTCGTTGATCAGGTCCAGCAGGTGCCGGCCGGCGCGCGTGATCTCGTCCAGGTAGCCGCGCTGCTGCTCCTCCAGTGCCGGATCGCTCTCCAACAGCTGGGCAAAGCCGAGCACCGCGTTCATCGGCGTACGCAGCTCGTGGCTCATGTTGGAGAGGAAGTCCGACTTGGCGCGGTTGGCCGCCTCGGCCGCCTCGCGGGCACGATGGAGCTCCGAGCGGCGGCGCAATTCGTCAGTGAAGTCACTGAAGATGTTGAAGCCGTATTGCGGCTCCCCGCGGGCATCGCGCACCACGCCGATGGTGCTGGCCGTAATGAACACGGCCCCGCTGGCGCAGCGCTGGGGCAGCTTGCCCGTCCAGGCCCCACCCTCGGCCAGTACCCGGTCGATCTCCTGCTCCTCCTTTTTGTTCTCCGCCGGGATGATCCCCAGCTCGTGGAAATCCCGACCCAGCAGTTCCTCCGAACGGTAGCCCAGCATCTCCAGAGCAGCCGCATTGACGTAGACGAAGCGGCCCTCGCGATCCACCACCTCGATCCCTTGTTCCGAGGATTCGAAGATGCGCTGGAACAGCGCCAGGTGCTCCTGGGCCTCGTGCAGTTCGGTGATGTCCTGCAGGCTCCCACCGACGTGCGTCAGCTGGCCGTCGGCATCGAAGCTGCCGCTCGCAATCATGTGGACATGACGAATGCGACCGCCGGGCAGCTGCACCCGGTGACCGATTTCGTGGTGCCCGCTCTCGCCCAGGCCACCCATGAAAGTCTCTACCTGATTACGGTCCTCCGAATGCACCAGGTTCAAATAGTCGGCGCGTTCGAGCGGCGCATCTCCGGCATCCATCTCGAAGATCTCGTGGATTACCCGGGACCAGGTGATCTGCCCGCTGTGCGGGTCCATCTCCCAGTTGCCGATACGCGCCAGGCGTTGCGACTCCAGCAGGCGGGTGGACAGCTGGGACAGCGCCAATTCGGAACTCTTGCGCTTGGTGATGTCCTGCATCACTCCCAGCATGTACAGGATCTCGCCGTGCTGGCCCCGAACCACGTCACCTCGCTCCAGCAACCAGTGCTCGGAGCCGTCCGGCCAGATCACCCGGTGCTCCAGCTCGAGGTAGGAACCGCGGCGCAAACTGCTAGCGACGGCAGCCCGCACCCGCGCGCGATCATCGGGATGCACGGCGTTCAAGAAATTGGAGACCGTCGGCTCCAGCCCGCCTTCGGGATAACCCAGCAGTGGCGGGATGCGCTCCGACCAGCCCAGCGTCTCGCGATCCGGCGCCCACTCCCAGGTCCCCATGTTGGCGAAGATCTGGCTGGAGCGCAGGCGATGCTCCTGATGCTTCACATGGGTGATCTCGGTGCGGATAGACACGTACTGATAGGGTCGGCCATTGCTCCCGAGATACGGGACGATGGTGGTTTCCACCCAGTACAACGAGCCATTGCGCGCCCGGTTGCACACCTCGCCCTGCCAGATTCGGCCGGCAGCAATGGTCGCCCACAGCTCGGCATAGAACTCCGGCGGATGCTGCCCGGACCTGAGGATGCGGTGATTGCGCCCGAGCAGCTCGGCCACGGCGTAGCCACTCACCCGCGAGAACCGCTCGTTGGCGTAGATGATGTTGCCGGCGACATCGGCGATGCTGACCAGGGCGTGCTCGTTGACCGCCACGTGCTCGCGCTCGCGCTCGTACAGCGCGTCGCGATAGGACTGACTGACCCCGTCGATCTGGCGCAACTGGCGCGCCCGCGCGGTAATCGCCGCCGCGATACACGCCGGCTCCACCGGTGTCAGGAACACCCCGGAAACCCCCGGGTGCAGGGTCATCAGGTGGTTGACCCGGCCAGGGTCCTCGGTCAGCAGCAACAGCGGGACGGCGCCACCGTTGTCCCGCGTCCGCAGCAGCGCGACAAACGACTCGACCGGCTCCGCCAGCCCCTGCAGGTCCAGGACGACCACGTCCGCCCCGGTCTCGTCCAGATGCCGCCGGACCCCCTCCGGGTCCGACGCGGACGCCACACCCAGACCGGAGCCGGTCAGGTACGGCCCCAGTCCGTCGCCGGTCGCATCATTCGTGACCAGCAGCACGCGATAGTCGGATTCGACAATCACGCCGCCGATCTGCATCAACTGTTCGATCAGGGTGTCCGTGGCCAGCGGGTGATCGAGACAACGTGCTACCCCTCGGCGCACGCATTCGAGACGTGCCCCGGGGCTCCAGCTCCGCGCGACAGCCAGCACCGGGAGACCACTGCCCAGCGCGGACCACAAGCCTGGAAGCCCATCGCCATCCGCGGCGACGGTCTCGGCGCACAGCACCACCGCGGAAAACGGGGCATCGTCAGGGGCGGCGTCGGACCCGGAGGCATCGGTCTCGCCGCGAGTCACGCGAAGACCCTGCTCGTCCAGCATGCGGGCCACCTCGCGGCCGGCATCGCCGCCGTCATCGATCAGGCGAACCCGCGATTCGGCGGGCCGCCCCCCCAGCGGCTGCATGCGGGCCTGCGCGATCGGACGCGCGCGGTGCCGGAAGGCCTCCACGCTGGTAACGAGACGCCGAACCCCGGCGTGGATCAGGTCACGATCCGGCCCGGCGGGGGCACGGCGAACGCCGGCCAGGGCGGCCCGCAGAGATTCGGCAACCCCGCGGATCAACCCGACATCGAAGACCTGCGCCGCCTGCGCCAGGGTCTGGGCCTCGCGGTACAGGGTGGTCAGCCGCTCGCCATCCTCCACCGAGCCGTCGAGGGCCCGGGACAGCCGTTCCAGTTCCGCGACCCGCTGTTCCAGGGACTCGAGAAACTCGCCCCGCAACCGCGCCAGCCCCGGCGATACCGGGGCCGGGTTCACGGCCGGCGGTTGTAACGAATGCAACGGATCAGTTCGGCGGCCCGCCCGGATTGATGTCCTTGTCCTTCACGATGAAGTAGACCCCGATGGCGGCCAGCCCCATCCACATGAGCAGCGCGAACACCCCGAGGACCTCCCAGAGGGTCACGAAGAAGAACAGCATGATGGCGGCAGCGCCAAGGAAGAGATTGCCGATCAGGAAATTGGACGGCCGGCGGGAATCATTGTCGGACATGGTCGGCTCCGGTACAGGCGCCTGGAACGACGCCAGTGAACGCTACTGTTTCTTGTAGGCGGAGAAATCGAATTCCCCGGCGGTCATGTCGTCCCACAGATCGCTCTGCAGCACGGCCAGCAGCTTGAACAGCTTGCGCAGTTCGGGGTCCTCCATGAAGCGCTGGTCCTCGCTGGCCTTCAGCACCTCGACCAGGGTGGCACACTGCTCACGGCTGATCCCGAGGACGTTCAAGCCCCCTTCTCCCATCTCGACATCCATCAAGTGACTCCCGTTCGGTTAGAGCCGGGATTGTAGCCGCATGCCTGCCGCGTCGCGAAAACACCTCGGCCCGGGCCCGTCATTGCGGGAGCCGAAGGCGACGTGGCACACAAGCAGCGGCGCTGCGGTGAACGGCCGCAGGCCAACCCGAAGGGCGAGCGTAGCGAGTAATCTCCCAAAGCTGTCGCGACGTCGAGCCCTGCAGTATCCGGTGGTTCCGGAAAGAGATTGCCACGTCGCCTTCGGCTTCTCGCAATGACCGGTATGGCTTACGCCGCCTGGCCACGGATCAGGTCGACCCGGGTGCGCACGTACAGGTAGTACAGCACCGGGATGATCACCAGCGTCAGCAGCGTGGAGACGAACACGCCGAAGATCAGCGAGATCGCCAGGCCGGAGAAGATCGGGTCGTCGAGGATGAACCCGGCCCCGACCATTGCCGCCAGGCCGGTCAGCACGATCGGCTTGGCGCGCACCGCGCCGGCATGCACCACCGCGTCGATCACGTCGACACCGCGGCGGATCTCCTCGTTGATGAAGTCCACCAGCAGGATGGAGTTGCGCACGATGATCCCGGCCAGCGCGATCATCCCGATCATCGAGGTCGCGGTGAACTTGGCGTCCATGAAGAAGGCATCCATGAAGGCATGCCCCGGCATCACCCCGATCACGGTCAGCGGGATCGGCGCCATGATGATCAGCGGCACCATGTACGAACGGAACTGCGCCACCACCAGCAGGTAGATCAGGAGCAGGCCCACCGAGTAGGCGATGCCCATGTCGCGGAAGGTCTCGTAGGTCACCTGCCACTCGCCGTCCCACTTCAGGGAGAAGTTGTACGGGTTGTCCGGCTGGTTGATGAACAGCTGCTCCAGCGGCTCGCCATAGGCCATCGGCTGGTCGCGCAGGCCGAAGAACATGTCGAACATTCCGTACAGCGGGCTGTCCAGCCCGCCGGCCAGGTCGCCCATCACGTAGACCACCGGCAGCAGGTTCTTGTGGTGGATCGAATGCTCGAGACTCGAGTCCACCACGTTGACCACCTCGGACAGCGGCACCAGGGTGCCGTCGCGCGAGCGCACCTTGAGCCCCAGTACCGAATCCAGGCTCCCCTTCTCGGCCTGATCGAACTCCAGCCGCACGGGAACCGCGTATTTCACGTTGGAGCCGTACAGATAGGTCACGTCCTCGCCGGACAGCGCGGTCGAGATCGCCTGTACCACCGCCTGCTGCGACACGCCCAGGCGCGCGGCCCGTTCGCGGTCGACCTGCAGGATCTTCTTCTGCCCCGGGTACTCGACCGAGTCATCAATGTCGGTGAGGCCGTCGGTGTTCTCGAAGCGTTCGCGTACCTGTCTGGCGATCTCGATCTGGCCGTCATAGTCCGGGCCGTAGATCTCGGCGACGATCGGCGACATCACCGGCGGGCCCGGTGGAACCTCGACCACCTTGACCGCCGCGCCATGCCGATCGGCGATCGAGTTGATTGCCTCGCGCACGCCCAGGGCCACCGCGTGGCTCTTGCGATCGCGCTCATACGAGCCGACCAGGTTCACCTGGATATCGCCCACGTGCGAACCCTCGCGCAGGTAATACTGCCGCACCAGACCATTGAAGTTGATCGGCGCCGCGGTGCCCGCGTAGGTCTGCACGTTGTGCACCTCGGGGACCGTCTTCAGGTAGTCGCCCATCTCCGCCAGCACGCGGGAGGTGCGCTCCAGGCTGGTGCCTTCCGGCATGTCCAGCACGACCTGGAACTCCGACTTGTCGTCGAACGGCAGCATCTTCATGACCACTAGCTGGAAGTACGCCAGCGACACGGAGGCCAGGATCAGCACCAGGGTGCCCAACCACAGCGCGAGGCGAGCGGTCTTCTTGCCCCCGCCGGTACCGAGGAAGGGCAGCAGCAGGGTATTGAAGATCTTCATCAGCCCGGCCGAGGCGCTCTCGTTCTCCGCGCCATGACCACCACCGGCCGGCGCGGCATGTTCGTGCTTCTCGGCCTGGCGGCGCAGGACCTTGTAGGTCAGCCAGGGCGTGACCACGTAGGCGACCGCCAGCGAGATGATCATCCCCATCGAGGCGTTGATCGGGATCGGGCTCATGTACGGGCCCATCAGCCCGGTCACGAAGGCCATCGGCAACAGCGCCGCGATCACCGCAAAGGTCGCGAGGATCGTCGGGCCGCCCACCTCGTCCACCGCGAGCGGAATGGCCTCGATAAACTTCTTGCCGCCCTTGGCCATGTGCCGGTGGATGTTCTCCACCACCACAATGGCATCGTCCACCAATATCCCGATGGAGAAGATCAGCGCGAACAGCGACACCCGGTTGAGCGTGAAGCCGTAGGCCCAGGAGGCGAATAGCGTGATCGCCAGGGTGATCACCACCGCCACACCGACGATGAAGGCCTCGCGCCAGCCCAGCGCGATCCAGACCAGGACGACGACCGAGGCGGTTGCCAGAATCAGCTTCTGGATCAGTGTGTTGGCCTTGTCATCCGCAGTCTGTCCGTAATTGCGGGTAATGGTCGTCTCGATGCCGTCCGGGATGTAGGTCCCGCGCAGCTGCTCCAGGCGTTCGATCAGGGCATTGGCGATATCCGGGGCGTTGGTGCCCGGCTGCTTGGCGATCGCCACCGTGACCGCCGGATGGCTCTCGCCCAGGCGCGCGCGATCCCCCGCGGCCGCGCCATGGGCAAAGCGCACGTGTTCGGTGGCATAAGCCGGGCCCTGCACCACCTCGGCAACATCCGAGAGGTACACGGGGCGCTCGCCATGCATCCCGACCACCAGGCTGGCGAAGGCCTCGGGCTCGGTGATGAAGTCGCCGGCCTGGATCAGGATTTCCTCGTCGTCGTGGTACAGCTTCCCGGCGTCACGCGAGAAGTTGGAGGCCTGCAGGCTGTCGCGCAGATCGTCCACCGACAGGTTGTGGGCTGCCAGGGTCTCCGGCTTGAAGCGCACATGCACCACGTGATCGGGCCCACCGACAGTGTAGATATCGCGGGTGCCCGGTACGCGCTTGAGCTCGGCCTCGATGCCGTGCGCCACTCGCAGCAGGTCATGCCCGCCGCGCTCGGGGTCCTCGGTCCACAGGGTCACGTTGACGATCGGCACATCGTCGATGCCCATCGGCTTGATGATCGGCTCGCCGACGCCCAGCCCCTGTGGCAGCCAGTCCTGGTTGGAGAACACCTGGTTGTACAGGCGCACCAGGGCCGCAGTGCGATCCTCGCCGACCTCGAACTGGATGGTGATCTGCGCCATGTTCGGGCGCGAGACGGAATAGATGTCGTCGATGCCCTCGATCTCCGAGAGCACCTGTTCGGCCGGCGTGGCCACCAGCTGGGCCACCTCCTGCGCGCTCGCCCCCGGGAACGGGATGAACACGTCGGCCATGGTCACGTTGATCTGCGGCTCTTCCTCGCGCGGCGTGACCATGATCGCGAACAACCCCAGCAACAGACCGATCAGGGCCAGCAGCGGCGTGATCTGAGTGGTCAGGAAGGCCTTGGCAATGCGCCCGGAGATCCCCATGCGCTCGGACGCCCCCTCCGTGCCGGCATCGCTCATCGGTTCACCTGCTGATGTTCCTTCAGATAGATCTGCGCATGCACCGGATCCAGCGCCACGCGTTCGCCGTCGTCCAGACCACCGTGAATCTCGATCATGCCGTCATGCCGGCGCCCGACCCGCACCTGGCGGAAGGCGACCCGGTCATCGGCGTCGACCACATAGACGGCGATGACCTCGCTGCGATAGACCACGGCCTCCACCGGCACCAGCAGGCGTTCGACGTCCTCCACCACGAAGGCAGTCTTCACGAACATGCCGGGGAACAGACCCAGGTCCTGCTGCTCCGGCAGGTTCACGCGAATCCGGAAGGTGGAGCTGGCCGGATCGGCATAGGGGAAAATGGTCAGGCTCTCGGCCGCTACCCGGTCCCCGTTCAGCAGGATCTCGGCGCTGCGCCGCTCGCGCACGTTGTGGATCAGGCGCTGCGGCACGTCCACGGCCACGCGCAGTTGATCCAGACTGATCCCGGACAGCAGCGGCGAACCCGGGCTGACCGATTCGCCATCCTCGACATGACGCTCGATGACGATGCCGGAATACGGCGCGTATATCTCGGTGTAGCCCAACTGCTCACGGGCCTCCTCGACCCGGCCCTCGGCCGAACGCAGGCGGGCTCGTGCCGACGCCAGTTCGGCCTCGGCGCGGTCAAACTCGGAGCGCGAGACCACCCCGCGCTCGAACACATCCTCGATACGGCCGAAGTCCGAGCGCGCCTCGTTGAAGCGGGCGCGGGCCTCGGCCAGGTCGCCCTCGGCCTGGCTGACGCGGGCCTGCTGCTCGGTATCGCTGACCCGCACCAGGAGTTCATCGACCTCGACGAAGTCATCCACGTCCACGTAGATCTCGCGGACGCGCCCGGAGGTCTGGGCGGAGATCGTGGACCGCTGCACCGCCTCGACGCGGCCATCCAGAATGCGCTCCTGGGCGATGGTCTGGCGTTCCGCGGTGGCCGTCTCGAACGGCAGCTCCGCCTGGGCCGCAAACGGCAACAGCAGCAGGGCCCACAGGGTGTGGCGCATCCGGATTCGTGTCATGGGGTCTATCCTTGCTTGGTGAGGTCGCCGGGGACATACAGTCTCGCACTCGTCCCGGCTCCATATATTAGCTTTTTCTAATTTATTATTTCCTGATGCTGAACGCAATCCGGGCGCGTCCACCCGCGACCGGTCCGCTCCCTCGCAGCGAGTATAGCCACCCTGACAAGGGTTTCACCCACCCCGGCGACTCGCCGGGACGCTGCAGCGCACCCGCGCTCCCCGTATCATGGCGACCGATCCGGAACCACACATGATCTGGAGGACGCCATGCCGCTGCTGCGAGTCGAGACCAATACCGCCCTGCCGGACGATGCCGCCGGCCTGAGCCAGCGCCTGTCCGCGCAGGTGGCCGAATGGCTGGGCAAGCCCGAGGGCTACGTGATGGTGGCCTGCACGCACAACCCGGCCATGTGCTTTGGCGGCAGTACCGATACGCTCGCCTACTGCGAGCTCAAGAGCATCGGCCTGCCCGAGGGCCTGACCCGCGAGCTGTCGCGCAAGCTGTGCGACGCCCTGCAGGCGGAGCTGGGTATCGAGCCCGCCCGCGTCTATATCGAATTCGCCGATGCCCCGCGCCACTTCTGGGGCACCAACGGCACCACGTTCTGAACCCTTCCAAGCACTCAACTACGGACTGCCCCCGATGCGCGTCTCGCAATTCCCGCTGAACACCCTGAAGGAAACCCCGGCCGACGCCGAGATCATCTCCCACCAGCTGATGCTGCGTGCCGGCTACATCCGCCGGCTGGCCTCCGGGCTGTACACCTGGCTGCCGCTGGGGCTGCGCGTGCTGCGCCGGGTCGAGGGCATCGTGCGCGAGGAGATGAACCGCGCGGGCGCGCTGGAGGTGCTGATGCCGGCGGTGCAGCCCGCCGAGCTGTGGCAGGAATCCGGGCGCTGGGACTTCTACGGCGCCGAACTGCTGCGCCTGAAGGACCGCCACGACCGCGACTTCTGCTTCGGCCCGACCCACGAGGAGGTGATCACCGATCTGGTGCGCCGAGAGGTCCGCAGCTACCGCCAGCTCCCGATCAACTACTACCAGATCCAGACCAAGTTCCGCGACGAGCGCCGCCCGCGCTTCGGAATCATGCGCGCCCGCGAGTTCCTGATGAAGGATGCCTATTCCTTCCATATCGACGGCGACTCGCTGGCCGATACCTATCGCCAGATGCACGCCGCCTACACCCGGATCTTCGAACGCTGCGGGCTGGACTTCCGCGCGGTGGAGGCCGACACCGGCGCGATCGGCGGCAATGCCTCGCACGAATTCCATGTCCTCGCCAGCTCCGGCGAAGACGCCATCGCCTTCTCCCCGGCCGGCTTCGCCGCCAACGTCGAGCTGGCCCCCTGCCCGAAGCCGGACCCGGCCCCGGCACCCGGCGCGGAGATGGAAAAAATCGCCACGCCCGACGTGCACACCATCGACGAGCTGGCGAGATTCCTGAACATCCCGACCGAGCAGACGGTCAAGACCCTGGTGGTCGCGGCCTCCGAAGAGATCGACGCCGACCTGGTCGCCATCGTTCTGCGTGGCGACCATGAGCTGAACGCGGTCAAGGCCGAGAAACACCCCTGGATCGCCGAACCGCTGCGCATGGCCGAGGCGGCCGAGATCCGCGCCGCCTTCGGCGCCGACCCCGGCTCGCTGGGACCGGTGAGCAGCCCGATCCCGGTGCTGGCCGACCAGGCCATGCTGGGCATGGCTGACTTCGTGGTCGGCGCCAACGCGGACGGCCACCACCTGACCGGCGTGAACTGGGGCCGCGACCTGCCACAGCCGGAGAGCGCGGACCTGCGCAACATCACCGAGGGCGAGCCGGCCCCGGACGGCTCCGGGGCGATCGAGATCCGCCGCGGCATCGAGGTCGGCCACATCTTCCAGCTCGGCGACAAGTACAGCCAGGCCCTGGGCGCCCGCGTGCTGGACGAGGACGGCCGCGAACAGGTCGTGACCATGGGCTGCTACGGCATCGGCGTCTCGCGCGTCGTGGCTGCCGCGATCGAGCAGAACTCCGACGAACGCGGCATCTGCTGGCCCACCGCCATCGCGCCGTTCGACATCGCCCTGTGCCCGATCGGCGCGAAGAAGTCGCAGCGCGTGCGCGACGCAGCGGAACAGCTGCACGATGATCTGCAGGCGGCCGGCTTCGAGGTCCTGCTGGATGACCGCGGACAGCGCCCCGGCGTGATGTTCGCCGACATGGAGCTGATCGGCATCCCGCACCGCATCGTCATCGGCGAGCGCGGCCTGGACGCCGGCGAACTCGAATACCAGGACCGCCGCGCCCCCGAGGCCGAACACCTGCCGCTCGACAACCTGATCAACACCCTGCGCGAACGCCTGCGGGGCTAAGACGCGCCCTTTGTTTTGCGATCCATGATGTACTGATCCGAAACCTCGCCACGCGCGGCAGGCGCCTGTTGCAATGGAAAACATAGCGTTCACGCTCGAGATGGGGATCGTGTTCGGCCTGCTGGGGCTGACGATCCTGCTGTTCGTGACGGAGGTGATCCGGATCGATCTGGCGGCGCTGAGCGTGCTGTTCCTGCTGGGGATGGTCGCGCTGGTGCCGGGGGTCGCGCCGATCGTCGAGGGCGAGGCACTCTTCTCCGGCTTTGCCTCGAACGCGGTGATCGCGATCATCGCGGTGATGATCATTGGCACGGGGCTGGACCGCTCCGGAGTGATGAACCGCCTGGCGGACCTGATTCTGCGGTTTGGCGGGAAAACGGAACGCCGGGTGATGGCGACCACCTCGGGCGCCGTGGGCATCGTGACCAGCTTCATGCAAAACATCGGCGCGGCCGCCTTGTTCATGCCGGTGATCAACCGCATCGGTGCCGCCGCGGGTATCCCGAGATCGAGGCTGCTGATGCCGATGGGCTTTGCCGCGATCGTTGGCGGCACACTGACGCTGGTCGCCTCCAGCCCGTTGATCCTGCTCAACGACCTGCTGCCCGGGGATATCGAGGGCTTTGGCCTCTTCGACGTGACACCCATCGGGCTGGCCCTGCTGGCCACCCTGATCCTGTACTTCGCCGTGCTCGGTAAATGGGTCCTGCCGGCCCGTGATCCGCAGGCGGAAGACCCGGACGAAAGCCGGGTGCAGACCACCTCCGCCTGGTTCCGCGACGTCTACGGCATGGACTTCGGCGTACGCGAGGCTCGCCTGGGCGAGGACAGCTCGCTGGCCGGGCGCAGCGTGGGTGACTTCGAAGCCGCATTCGGCGTACACGTTGTCGGCGTGACCAGCGATAACGAGACACGCATCGAGCCCAACCGCGACGTGGAACTGGAGCGCGGGGCACACCTGGCGATCCTCGGACCGGTCACCACCATCGAGAAGACCTGCGACAGCACCGGCACGGTCCTGAAGGACGAGTTGGATGTGTTCGCTCGCGCGCTGTCGGCACGCCACGGCGGGATCGCCGAGGTCATCGTGCCACCCGGCTCCGACCTGATCGGGCAAACCGTGCGCGACAAGGGCATGCGCCGCACCTACGGCGTCTCGGTGCTGCGCATCCAGCGCGGCGACGACCTGATCATCGACGCCGTCCCGGACACGCCGCTCAAAGCCGGCGACACACTGGTGGTGCATACCCTGTGGGAGCACCTGCAAGCGCTGGAGGACGACCGGGATTTCGTGGTGGTGACCAGCCGCTATCCGCGGCGCAAGCAGGAGGCATCGAAGACCCACCGGCCGCTGGCCGCACTCGGTTCCCTGGCCCTGGGGCTGGGGCTCGTGCTGTTCACCGACCTGCCGCTGGCGCTGGCCCTGCTGGGCGGCGCGCTGGGGATGATCTTTTCCGGCGTCATCAGCATGGACCAGGCCTATCGCGGCATCAGCTGGAAGACGGTGTTTCTGCTGGCGTCGCTGATCCCCCTGGGGCTTGCGGTCGAAAACTCCGGGGCCGGCGAATGGATCGCAACCAACGGCATGCAGCAGCTGGAGGGGATGCCGGTCTGGGTACTGCAGGTCGCGGTATTCCTGCTGACTACCTTCTTCACGCTGGTGATGTCGAATGTGGGCGCCACCGTGCTGCTGGTTCCGCTGGCGGTCAGCTTCGCGAGCGTCGCCCAGGGCATGGGCATCGACGCCGATCCGCGGGTCTTCGCACTGATCGTCGCGATCGCTGCGTCCAACTCGTTCATCCTGCCCACCCACCAGGTCAACGCCCTGATCATGGACCCCGGCGGCTACCGCGTTGCCGACTACCTGCGCGCCGGCTCCCTGATGACCGTGCTCTTCATGGTCGTCTCGCTGCTCGTGATCAACCTGATCTTCTAGACAGACCCGATCAGCGAGACGCCGGCGCCCGGAATCTTTGTTGCGCGTTGCGCAAACCGCTACACTCGAACCATGATCAAGACGATCCGCCACAAGGGACTGAAGCGGTTCTATCAATCCGGCTCCACAGCCGGAATACAGGATCGGCATGCGAAGCGGCTACGCATGCTGTTGATCGCCCTGGAGACCGCTACCGTCATCGACGACATGGATGTTCCTGGCTTTCGGCTGCACAAGCTCCTAGTGTCCATTAACAAAAGTTCGCATTATTATTGAGGCGATCGCTTACACGGGCGATGGACGCGATGATCTGGTCGGCTGTTTTGCGCCAGATGAACGGTCGGGGTTCATCGTTGTACGTCTCCAGGTATTCGCGGATGGAATCCTCGAGTTCCCGCGTGCTGCGATGCGAACCGCGTTTGATCCAGCGTTCCGAGATGAGCGCGAAGAAGCGTTCGACCAGGTTGATCCAGGACGCCGAGGTGGGCGTGAAGTGCACAT
>NZ_KB898877.1 GCF_000377905.1 Thioalkalivibrio sp. ALMg11 | reverse complement strand
CGCCCGGCGACCATCCGGCAAGCGATCCGCCGCGTAGGTCTCCATGAACGTCTGCAACTCCGCCTCCACCGCTTGCTTGATCAGGTCCCGCGCCCCGCGGCGCAGGAGCGCGGTCAACGGGTCATCGGGCGTGTCCGCTGGCCCGTTCGAAATCTCTGTCGTATCGTAGGTCATGGTGGCGTATCCCCCTTGGCTGGTTGGTTGCTGGTACTTCCATTCCAGCCGGATACGCCGCCTTTCTCAATCCCTCCCGTACACCACTTTTGACAGTAACTCCAACTACACCGCTTCCCGCTTTTATTCGGGGGTGTAACGTTTACGTTTCGACATGAACATTCCTTCGGCTCAGTATGGGCCTCCTCGTAAGTGTCCGCGTTAACGGGGTAGAACCCGTCCGGATCTTTCGGCGATAGAACATATGAAGCAGGACGTGGCAGTCTATACTAGGTATTACAACCTGGAGCGGCGTCATACGGCAGCCGGTGATCTGTCACCTTTAGAGTACGAAAACGCGCTGAATAAAGTGTCCGGTTTTTGTTGACCAGAACTAAGGGAAGTCGGCAATATGTGGAAACCATCATTTTTAGGCTGCTAGATGCTTAGTCCGTTACAGGTGATCGCGGTGGGTTTCGGTCCCGGCGCCGACAGCGGAGTCCGGGTCCTGGCCGAAGTCGATCGACTGCAAGGTCGAGGAGTGTTGCGCCTCATCGACATGCTCTTCGTTGCTAAGGACGAGGACGGCGCGATCCAGCGCCTGGTCATCGGTGACGACGAGGACTTCGGCGTTCTCTTGGCGAGCATCATCCCACTCGACGGTGCCCATCACGTGAAAACCGCAGTGGGCGATGGCTCGTCGGGCTTCAAAGCGGCGGACGCATGGGCACTGATCGAGTCCCTGTCGCCGGGGACGGCACTCGCATTCCTGCTCATTGAGCACAGTTGGGCGCAGCCACTGTTCGACGTGATCGCCGAGACCGGTGGCACACTGTTGGGCGAAGGATTCCTCACGCCCGAAACCGGGCTGTTCGTCGGCTCTGAGGTCGCAGCGATGGAGAAGGCAGCGACGGAGATTGCGGCAGCGCAGGCCGCCGAAGCCCACGCATTGCTCTCGGCTTTGGCGGCACAGACCCATGCAGCTGAGTCGATCGCAGCCTCCGAAGCGATCGGCGGTGCCGCTGCCGCTCGCGCCATACAGGCGCTGATCACTGCAGGGCTTGTGGAGGAAGCAGCCGCCCACGAGGCCGTCGACGCCTTGATCGAGGCCGGCCTCATCGCCGCCGCTGCCCACGAAGCAGCCGCCGAGGCTGTGTCAGAAGGTGCCGCCACCATCAAAGCAGCATCGATTACCATGGCTCAGGCACTGGTCCTGCGCTACTTGCCCACTCAGTTGACCTTCGCGGTCATCGCCGAGAAACTCGGCATCTCACGGGCAGCCGCGAAGCAACGAGCAGAGCGCGCCTACAAGAAGCTCGGGGTCCACAGCCGCGCCGAGGCAGTCGCCCGGGCCCGCGCACTAGGCCTCATCGACTGACCGACAAGCCCGCTTGCCGGCGCAACTTCCCGTTCGCCCCCGAATAGCTACTTACTGTACAGCGCCCATGCTACCAATGGCCTCATGCTTCGGGCTTGCCTGGCTCATCGCGCTTTTCGTCCTTTGAAGGATTAGCGGCTCTGTTGCACAAAACGGTTGAAGGTCGGGGTTCCCCTTCCCCGGGCAGACAAATCCCACTGTCGCCTTCCCGTAAATTCGGTCCATTGAAAACTGGAGGTCTCCGGGCACACTAGAGCCAAAGGAGGCCGAGATGCGCAAGAGTCGGTTTACGGAAAGCCAGATTGTTCAGACGCTGAAGCAAGTCGAAGGCGGCCGGAAGGTGAAGGACTAAAGTGGACCGGGATGCCCGAGGCGATGTTGACGTTCAGGGTCTCGACGTCGATTCTCTTTGCGCAGGCCTGTCAGGCCCGAGCATCTTCGATGCTGGTAACGGTGGCCCCGTCTGGCGTCCCTTCGCGGAGAAACCGCGCCCAATCGGCCATTAGTCGCGCCCGCTGAGGTAACAACTCGTCGCGGGCATAGGCCGCTCGGGTGGCGTCGCTGTTGACGTGCGCCAGCGCTAATTCGCTCACCTCATCGGCGTAGGTGGTGCAGGAGCGGGCCCAGTCCTTGAACGTCGATCGAAATCCGTGCGGTACCGCGTCCACCTGCATGCGTTTGCAGACGGCGCTGATACTCATATCGGACAGCGCACCGCCTCGGGGTGCGGTGAATACCAAATCGGAGTTCGCGAAGCGCGGCAGGGCTTCCAGCAGGGCCACGGCTTCATCGGACAACGGAACCCTGTGCTGTTTGCCCGCTTTGATCCGTTCAGCAGGCACTGTCCATGTTCGAGCGTCCAGATCGATTTCATCCCACGTTGCGCCGCGCACTTCACCCGATCGGGCGGTCGTCAGGATGGCGAATTCCAGCGCCCGTGCGCCCATGCCGGGCCGTTGGCGCAGCGCCTCCATGAATGCTGGGACATCGTTCCAGGGCAGGGCGCGGTAATGGTCGCGCTTGCGGATCTTGCGCGGGGCAGGCAACGCAACCTCCAGGTTCCCTTTCCAGCGGGCCGGGTTGTCGCCTTCGCGATAACCACTCACGGTGGCCCAGCTGAGCACCGATTCAATGCGCTGGCGTATCCGGCTGGCCGTCTCGGTCTTTTCTTTCCAGATGGGGTCCAATACGGCTTTGACGTGCCCCAACTCGATAGCGGAGACCGGAAGTTTGCCCATCGTTGGGAAGGCGTAGTGCTCCAGGGAGCGAATCCAATCCTTGCGGTGCTTCAGGTTGCGGAACTCGTCTTGCTTCGCGGCATGGCATTGGTGGGCGGCCTCGGCGCGCCTCGCGTCTTCTTCGGCTCTGCGTTCGGCTACTGGATCGATTCCCCGCCACAGTTGATCCTTCAGCTCCCGCGCCCGCTCACGGGCTTGTGCGAGCATGACATCGGGGAATCCTCCAAGACCGAAGTTGCGCCGCTTTCCGGCTACGCGCGTGCGCAACACCCATTGCCGCGATCCGGTGTCCGTCACCCGCAGCGCCAGGCCTGACACGCCGCCCACCGCATGGAAGCCTGGACGGTCGATCCGTTTGACCTCAATGGCGGTTAGCTCCTTCGCCTTCTTCGGCACGGTGTCCCTCACAGAGTTATGTGGAGGCTTTTTGTGTAGTGCCTCCTGTATACCCAAAAAAGATGTTCTTGGATGCTACAGGTTGAGACGAAGTTCAACAAGGAGAGAACGGGGAGGCCGGAAAAGGGCCGCAGAACCAGAGAGATAGAGAGGATCTGTGAGACCTATTGAAACACCGGGGCGGTGGTCCTCCGCTCCACCAAACACCAAAGAAAAGGCCTGCTTTCGCAGGCCTTTTCTTTTTTCAGGGTCAGCTGCGTAGTTGGCCCCGTGGTGCCTTGGAGGCCTTTACCGGGGTCCGGCGCGCGAACGGTTCGGGTTCGTGGTCGTTCATCAGCTGGGCCAGGGATGCGGTGGGCAGCGGGCGGCTGCACAAGTAGCCCTGCCAGGCATCGCAGCCCTGTGCGGCCAGAAATCCGAGCTGCTCTTCGGTCTCAACACCCTCGGCAAGCACATCCAGTCCCAGGTTGTGGGCCATGACGATAATGGTCATGGCCAGCTCGGCATCGTTGCGGTCTTCCGGCAGGTTGCGCACGAAGGTCTGGTCGATCTTCAGGATGTCGATTGCGAATTCCTTCAGATAGGCCAGCGACGAATAGCCGGTGCCGAAGTCGTCGATGGCCAGCGCGACGCCGAGGCCCTTGAGTTGCTGCAGGGTGCCGCGCGTCGTGTCGGCATGGTTCATCAGCGTGCTTTCGGTGAGCTCCAGGGTCAGGCGCTGCGGCGGCAGGCCGGATTCGTGCAGTACCTGGCGGATTTGATGGAGCAGGCCCGGTGCGGCGATTTGGCGCGCCGACAGGTTGACCGAGACCTCCAGCGGCGGCAGGCCCTGGCGATCCCATTCCACGACCTGACGGCAGGCCTCGCGCAGGACAAAATCCCCTACGGCGGCGATCAGGCCCGTTTCCTCGGCCAGCGGTATGAACACGTCCGGCGCGATCAGGCCGCGTTCGGGGTCCCGCCAGCGCACCAGTGCCTCGATCCCGGTGATCTTCCCGGACGTCATGTGTACCTGAGGCTGGTAGAACACCTCCAGTTCGTTCTGGGCCAGGGCGTGCCGGAGCCGGTTCTCGATCTCCAGGCGCTGGTTGGCGGCATCGGTGAGGGCGGTACGGTAAAAGCGGAAGGTGTTGCGCCCGGCGTCCTTGGCCTCGTACATCGCCGCATCGGCCTGAGTGAGAAGCTCACCGGCTTCGGTGGCGTCCTCCGGGAACAGTGCAATACCGATGCTCGCGCCTACCTGCAAGTTGGTCCAGCCGCCGACGGCAAAGGGTTCGGCTATGAGCTCCAGAAGCTGGCGGGCGCGGGCCTCAAGCTCCCGATGTTCTGCGGCGTCGTCGATTACCGCGATGAATTCGTCGCCCCCAATCCGGGCCACGGTGCGGGCCTCGAAGCGCGTCTTCAGGCGCTCGCCCAGGATTTGCAGGAGGTCATCGCCGACGCGGTGGCCGAGGCTGTCGTTGATGTTCTTGAAGCGGTCCAGATCCACGAACAGGATGGCCACTAGGCCTTGCCGCTGGCGAGCCTGTTGCATGGCCTCGTCAAGGTGCTCCTGCAGCAGCGTGCGGTTGGGCAGTCCGGTCAGCGGGTCATGCCCGGCCTGGTACGCCAGGCGAGCTTCGTGTGCGCGCAGGCGGCCCTCCGCCGCGCGGCGTTGCTCGACCTCCAGTGAAAGCCGCCGCGTCAGACGCCGGTAGTAGAGCGCAGCCAACCCGCTTAGCAGCAATAGCCCCGCCATGAAGCCGAGCAGGACCTCCGGCCGGGCCTCCCAGTAGGCGCGCAGGCTGATTGCCACGGTGCGGTCGTAGGGCGGGTAGCCGAGTTCTTCCAGGAGTTTGTGTACCGCCCCGTAGGACAACGGGGCCGACCAGCCGTGGTAGCCGCCTTCACGCGCCGCGGGGTGATCCGCGGGCAGGCTCAGCAGGGCGATCGTGACGGCTTCGGCCAGTTGGTCAGGTGTGTGTCCAAGACGCGAGAACGGCCATTCAGGGTAAAGCCGGGTGGAGTGGGCAAATGGAAACCCCGCTGTCTTGCGGGGCGCCAGTACGCGCAGGGTGTCGGCGGGCAGGTCGCCCGATTGCAGCCGTTCCTCCAGCACGCCGGTGCGCACCATGCCGGCGTCGGCCTCGCCGGTTAGCAGGCCCTCGATCACCCGGTAGTGGGGCATGCCGGTGAAGTGAACCGACGCCAGGTCCTCGAACGGATCCACTCCAGCGTTGCGCAGTGCACCGTAACCGGCCAGCCAACCACCCAGAGAGTCTTCTTCTACCGCCAGCAGCCGCTGCCCGCGCAGGTCGTCCAGTGACTGGAGATCGCCGCGTTCGTCGAGGACCAGGATGGTCCCGCCGAACAGGCGGATGGGCTGACCCTGTTCCTCGGCGATCAGGGTGGCCAGGCGGGTGATGCCGTGTTGCGCCTCCAGGCGCACGTAATGGCCGGTGTTGGTGAGGACAAAATCGACGTCCCCGGTGGCGACGGCCTGCTCCAGGTCCGGATAGTTCAGTGCCTGAATGCGGAATTCGGCGGCGTCGACCTGCGTGCTCAGGTAGTCGGCGGTGGGTTGCCACTGGGCCGTGGTCTCCCCGACATCGCGGAACGCCAGTACGCCGATGGTGTAAACGCTGGCACCGTCACCATCTGCCGCCATTGCGGGCGCGGCAACGGACAGGCTGAACAGCAGGAGCAGCAGGATTAGCAGTCGGGGGAGAGTGGGCGCATGACGCATCGGCAAGAGCCTACTATGCCAAGGGACTTGCCGTACACGCTGGGGCGCGAACGGGCGATGGATTACCGGCTCGCGAGGAAGGACGATCACGCGGCGAGTGGGGCCGCCGCGTGATCGGTGTGGTGCCCTACCAGCTCTTGTAGGGCAGGAATTTTCCGTTCCAGGTGATCTTCACGCGGTCGCCCTTTGGGTCCTCGATCTTGTCGATGTCCATGGTGAAGTCGATGGCGCTCATGATGCCGTCGCCGAACTTCTCGTGGATCAGCGCCTTCATGGTGTCGCCGTAGACGTTGATCGCCTCGTAGAAGCGATAGATCACCGGGTCGGTGGGGATGGTCTTGTCCCAGGTCTTGTGCGGGAAGGCCTGCAGCGCCTGCGAGACCTCCGGGCCGAGGCCGAGGAAGGTGGCCAGCTTGTTGGCCTGGTCGCCCTCCAGGTGGTTCATGCCGTAGCAGGCGGAGGTCACGTAGACCTCGTGCAGCCCGGTGGCCTCGGCGATCGCGGCCCAGGTGGTTCCGCGGTTTTCCTTGGCCTCGAGGATGGTGGTGGTCATGGCGTTCTTGCTGAGACTCATCAAATGCTCCTTGAATGCGATGGATGGGTGGGAGTCAGACCGCGCGCACCATGCGCGGGCCGGGTTCCGGATGGCTTTCGCGTTTGCCTGGGTTGACGACGCGAGGGCTGTGGCGCGGATCGTCGCCGCGGGCGGCGGCTGCCTGCGCCCTGGCGGACATCTCCTTGGCGCCGTTGACCAGGAAGTCGACCAGGTGATTGCGGATGGGGTAGTAGGCCTCTTGCTGGTGCAGGTTGGCGCGTTCTCGTGGCCGCGGGATGTCGATCTTCACCGACTCGGCGACCTGGGCATGCGGGCCGTTGGTCATCAGCAGTACGCGGTCCGCCAGCAGGATGGCCTCGTCGACGTCGTGGGTGATCATGAACACGGTCTGGTGGGTTTCCGACCAGATCTTGAGCAGCTCTTCCTGGATGACGCCGCGGGTCAGTGCATCCAGGGCGCCGAACGGCTCGTCCATCAACAGCAGCTTGGGCTCGATGGCGAAGGCCCGGGCGATGCCGACGCGCTGGCGCATGCCGCCGGAGAGTTGCGAGGGCTTGCGATCCATGGCGTCGTCCAGTCCGACCATGTGGAGGTAGCGCTCCGCATGTTCGCGGCGTTTCGCCTTGTTCCAGTGCGGCCAGCGGGCGCGCACCGCGAACATCACGTTGTCGCGTGCCGACAGCCAGGGCAGCAGGCTGTGGTTCTGGAAGATCACGCCCTGGTCGAGGCTCGGGCCGGTAATCTCCTTGTTGTCCATGATCACGTTGCCGTCGGTGGGCGTGGCCAGGCCGGCGAGGACGTTCAGGATGGTGGACTTGCCGCAGCCGGAGTGACCGATCAGGCAGACGAACTCGCCCTTGTTGATGGTCACGTCCACGCCCTCGAACACGGTCATCGGCTCGTTGGAGTCGGGTTGCGGGAAGCGCTGGCTCAGGTTCTCGATTTCGAGGAATCCCTTGCTCATGTTGGGTCTCCTGGTTGGGCGGGGCCGACTAGTCGGCGTAGCGCACGAATTTGGTGGCCTGGGCGAGGGAGGCATCCAGCAGGAAGCCGATGATGCCGATCATGATGATCGCGAAGATCACGCTGGCGAGATCGAGGTTGTTCCACTCGTTCCAGATGTAATAACCGATGCCGGTGCCGCCCACGAGCATCTCGGCGGCGACGATGACCAGCCAGGCGATGCCGATGGAGATGCGCATGCCGGTCAGGATGGTCGGGGCCGCGGCGGGCAGGATCACGGTGAACGCGGTGCGCAAGTTGGACAGCTGGTGGGTCTTGGCTACGTTGAGCCAGTCGTTGCGCACCGAGGCCACGCCGTAGGAGGTGTTCACCAGCATCGGCCAGATCGAGCAGATGAAGATCACGAAGATCGCCGACATGTTGGAGTCGCGAATCACGAACAGGGCCAGCGGCATCCAGGCCAGGGGCGAAATCGGCTTGAGGATCTGGATGTACGGATCGAACGCCTTGTTCAAGAGCGGCGACATGCCGATCACGAAGCCGAGCGGCACGGCGATCAGCGCGGCCAGGGCAAACCCCAACAGGACCCGGTAGACCGAGTAGGCCAGCTGGATGCCGATGCCCTTGTCGTTCGGCCCCGCGTCGTAGAACGGGTTGCTCAGCTCACTGAAGGCGTGGCTGAACACCTGGGTCGGGGCCGGGATGCCGCTGCTGGAACTTCGATCGGTTCCGGCACCCATCAGCTGTTCGTATTCGCTCAGCTCGCCCTGGTGCGGGACGAGGGCCTCCGGGGCGGTGGCCAACTGCCACACGCCCAGAAAGACCACGAGCATCACCAGCGAGAGGACCGTCGCCCGGAAGTTGAGATTGCTCAACATGGCTTAGCTCCTGCGGATTGCGAAGCTGTCGAGATAACCTTCCGGGTCGGTGTAGTCGAACACCTTGCCCATGATCTCGAAGTTCTTGTAGGTGTCGCTCGGCGCTTCGTAGCCCAGCTCGGTCATCACTTCGGCGCACTCGCTGGCGAGGAAGACGTCTTCCGCCAGGCGGTTGTAGTCGAAGTCGCGATCGACATAGCCCCAGCGCTTCATCTGGGTGAGGATCCAGGTCGCCATCGAGTGCCAGGGGAACGGGTCGAAGTCGATCCGGTGCGGGTCGTTCTTGACCTCGCCCAGGCCGTCGGCATAGCGCCCGGTCAGCACCTGCTCCACCACCGATTGCGGCTGGTTGAGGTAGGCACGTGGGGAGATGGCCTCGGCGATCTCGGCGCGGTTGTTGATATCCGAGCTGTACTGGGTGGCCTCGATCAGTGCGCGGAACAGGGCGCCGAAGGTGTTCGGGTTCTCGTTGGCGAAGGCGGCCGAACAGGCGAAGGCGCAGCAGGGGTGGCCGTCCCAGATCTCCTTGGTCAGCATGTGAATGAAGCCGATGCCGTCCCAGACCGCGCGCTGGTTGAAGGGGTCGGGCGCGAGGTAGCCGTCGACGTTCTCGGCGCGCAGGTTGGCGACCATCTCCGGCGGCGGCACGACGCGGATGCTGATGTCGCGATCCGGGTCCAGTCCGTGTTCGGCGACGTAGTAACGCAGCAGGAAGTTGTGCATCGAGTACTCGAAGGGTACCGCGAAGGTGAAGCCCTTCCAGTCCTTCGGGTCGCGCTTGTCCTTGTGCTTGTTGTGCAGGGTGATGGCCTGGCCGTTGATGTTCTCCACCGCCGGCATGATGTAGTGCTCGCGCGAGGAGCCGGAGCCCAGGGTCATCGACAGCGGCATCGGCGAGAGCATGTGCGAGGCGTCGTATTCGCCGGACAGCGACATGTCGCGGGCCACTGCCCAGCCGGCGGTCTTGATCACGTCGACGTCCAGGCCGTGGCGTTCGTAGAAGCCCATGGGGTGGGCCATGATGATCGGTGTGGCGCAGGTGATCGGGACGAAGCCGACCCGCAGCTTGGTCTTTTCCAGCGGGCCACCGTCCTTGATCGCGGCCTTCACCTTGTCCAGCGGCAGGATGGAGCCCAGGGCCGCAGCCACCGTGCCACCACCGATCATCTGCAGGAAGCGCCGGCGGTTGATCTCGTTGTGGCCGAACATGCCGCGGACGATGGCGCTCTCCACTGCGCGATCGACCATGGCCTCGTCGCTCAGGTCTTCGCCGGTGGTGTGGGCGTCCGCCTGGACGGGTTCATGAGTAGCGCGTCGCTCCAGTTTCTCTTCCAGGTCCGGGGACGCGGTGTCGAAGCAGCTGCAGCTGCCCGGCGCGGTGTGCCCGTGGCGGCAGCTGGAGCCGTGGCGCAGGTCGGCATTGGCGTCAAAGGGATCGTGAAGACTCTTGGTCGGCATGGTCGGCTCTCCTCGTGGGTCGATTCGATGCGGGCTTCGTTGCCGCGCATGTCGAGGGTCTTTGCAGGTGCCATGCCAAACGTGGGGAACGGGTCGGTAGGGCGGGGCGGGGACGCGGGAGAGCGGACCTTTTGTCGGCTTTGTCGACAGAGCGGACAAAAGGTCCGGTACACGCCGGGTGGTGGGGCTAAGTGGTTTGTATGCCGAGCTTTTTCAGGCGGTAGCGCAGCTGGCGCGGGGTCAGCCCGAGGTCCATTGCGGCGCGAGTCTTGTTGCCGCCGGTCTGCTCGATCGCGCGCTTCAGGCGCTCCGCCTCGGTGGCGTGCACACGCTGGTAGGGACGCACCGCGCTGGTGCAGGCTGCGCCGGAAGGGGGCAGGGTTCGGGGTTCGCTGTGCGTCGATGGTGCCGGCACAAGCGCGTCCCGGAGTCCGTACCTTTCGCTCTCCAACGGACTGATGCGGGATTCCTCGTGCAGGATCTCGTCGATCAGCGGCGTGCCGATACGGCCGTCGGTGGACAGCAGCACCGCGCGCTCCAGCACGTTCTCCAGCTGGCGGATGTTGCCCGGCCAGTCGAAGGCCTCGAGGCGTTCCAGAACGCGGTCGTCCACCACCACGTTCCAGCCGTGCAGATGGGTGTAGCGGTCGAGAAAGTGGCGGGTGAGCAGGCGGATGTCGCTGGCCCGGTCGCGCAGGGCGGGCATGTGTAGCGGGATCACGTTGAGGCGGTAGAACAGATCCAGACGGAAGTGCCCGGCGTTTACCGCGGCCTGCAGGTTCTGATGGGTCGCCGCGATAATGCGCACGTCCACCGGGATGTCGCGGTTGCCACCGATGGGTTGTACCACCCGCTCCTGGAGTACACGCAGGATCTTCGACTGCAGCGCCTCCGGCATGTCGCCGATCTCGTCCAGGAACAGCGTGCCGCCGTCGGCCAGCGCGATCTTGCCGGTCTTGGCGCTGGAGGCGCCGGTGAAGGCGCCTTTCTCGTGGCCAAACAGCTCGGATTCCAGCAGGTCGGCCGGGATGGCGGCGCAGTTGATGGAGATGAACGGCTTCGGATTGCGCTGGCTGATCCGGTGGATCATGCGCGCGATCTTCTCCTTGCCGGTCCCGGAGGCCCCGGTCACCAGCACGGTGGCCTGGGTGTCGGCGATACGGTGGACCTGCTTGAGGACGTGGCGCAGGGCCGGGCTCTCGCCGAGGATGCCGTATTGGCCGCCCTGGGTATCCAGGGCGCTTTTTAGATAGCGATTCTCCGAGACCAGTTCGGCGGTGCGTTCCGCGATCAGCTGGTGGATGCGCAGGACCTGGCCGATCATGCTGGCGACCACCCGCAGCAGGTTCAGGTCGTCCTGGAACTGGCGCGAGCGTCGCCGCAGGCGATGGACGCCCAGCACGCCGATGGCGTGTTCGTCCTGGACGATGGGCACGGCGATATAGGCGACCGTTTCCTGCGGCAGGGTGGAGCGGTCGATGGCGCGCGCGAGGTATTCGGGCTCGTTGTCGATGTCCTGGATCAGGGCAATCTGGCCGGTCTTCATGACGCGCCCGGTGACGCCCTCGCCGAGGCTGTAGCTGCCGCGATCGCGCTCGGCATCGGTCAGGCCGTAGGCGTGGCGGATGCGCAGCTGCCCGCTGTTCGGGTCCGGCAACAGGACGCGCCCCCGGTTCAACCCCAGTAGCTGCGACATCATGCCGAGGATGCGGTAGATCGCGGCATCCGGGTCGCCGGAGCGTCCCATCAGCTTGGCGACCTCCAGCAGCAGGGTGATCTCCTGCTCCCGCGTGGCCAGGTCCGGTGGGGTCGAAGCGGGTAGGGGTTGCAGTGCCATGGTTCGGGTTATGCAGAAAGCCTGCCAGTACAGAAACGGCGTTTTGGCGGGGGTTCGGGGTGACTGGATGGGTCGCGAGGGTCCTGTTGCCTCGCAGTGGGGCAGGGCCTTGCACTGTTGGGTCGCACTTGCCCGCTTTACGGGCGCATGAAAAGGCCCGGCCAGGAATGGCCGGGCCAGGGCATTGCCGAGGGGTCAGCCCTCCGCGTGATAGCTGCTGCGCTTGATCAGGCGTACGCAGATGGCATCGAGCATGTAGCCGATGATGCCGATAACCAGCACGAAGGCCGCCAGCTTGTCGTACTCCAGGGTGTCGCGGGCATCGTTGATGGCATAGCCAAGCCCGGAGGTGACGCCCAGGTATTCGGCTGGCACCAGCACGATCCAGGCCACCCCGACCGCCAGGCGAATCCCGGCAAACACGTCCTGCGCGATCGCGGGCATCACGATATAGCGCAGGGTGTGGTACGGGTTGGCGCCCAGGTTGTTGCCCACCTTGAGCCACATCGGATCGATGCGCTGCACCCCGTGCGCGGTGGCATAGGTGATTGGCCAGACCGCCGCGATGGCGATGAGGAAGATGATGGCTGCATCCCAGGTGGCGAAGGCCAGCACCGCGATGGGCATCCAGGCCAGCGGCGAGATCATCCGCAGGAACTGGAACGGTACGTGGGTCACCTGCTTGAGCGTCAGGAAGTAGCCGATCATCACGCCCATCGGCACACCGATGGCGATGGCGTAGCCCAGCCCCCAGCCCACGCGGTACAGGCTGGACTCGATCGGTTTCCAGACGGCCCCGGAACTGACGATGTCCCAGAAGGCCGTCAGCGTCGGCCCGGGGGCGAAGCTGGCGAAGGCCATCGTGTCCTCGTTGTTGGCGATGGCCCAGCCGCCCCACCACCACAGGGCGAACAGTCCGGCGATGCCGAGCGCCGGGTACTGCAGCGCCCGGCGCGCTTGGTCCGCGAACCGCAGCACCGGCATGGGCCGCTCCACGGTCGCGGTGTCGGCGGAGAGGGTCGCTTCGCGGTTCATAGGACCACCACCTCCTCGCGGGCATAGGGCGAATCCATGTCCACGCCCGGGGCGCCCTGCCAGGCGGTGTGTTTCTCCATGGCCTTGCGCACGAAGTCGTAGTTCACCAGGTCGTCAGTGACGAAGTCCGGATCCAGGCCTTCGAGGAAGGTGGTGTCGCCGCCGACCAGGGTCTCGTTCATGGCGCCGACCAGCATCTTGGTCGCGGACGGGTAGGGCCAGGGCGAGAAGTCGATGCGACCGTTTTCCCACTCGGGGTGACGGATCGCGCCGCTGTCGGCGTAGGTGCTGTCGTCGTGATAGTTGGTCATCGCGCGTTCCACTACGTTGGCGGGCATCGGCAGGTAGCCCTTGCCATCGCGCGAGAGCATGGTGGCGACGGTCTTCTTGTCCTGCTGGATGGTGCCCTGGGCGCGGACCACGGCGTTCATCACCTTCTGGGTCCATTCCGGCTCGCGGGTGGTCAGGCGCTCGTTCATGCAGACCACGCAGCAGGGGTGGTTCTTCCAGATATCGCCGGTGAAGCGCAGCACGTTGCCGCGCGCCAGCAGTTCGCCGGCGGCGTTGAACGGCTCGGCGACGATGTAGGCATCAATGGAGCGCGCGGCCAGGGCCGGCGGCATGTCCGGCGGCGGCATGAGCATCAGGTTGACCTCGTGCGCCTCCAGGGCGTCGCCCTGGTCGCGGATCACCGGCGTCAGGCCGGCATCGCGCAGGGCCATCTGCATGACCACGTTGTGCATGGAATACCAGTAGGGCACGGCAACGCTCTTGCCGCCGAGGTCGGCGAAGCTCTGCACGTCGACATGGCGGCCTGTCACCACGGCCGAGCCATTGGTGTGGGCCCAGGACATGATCTTCACCGGGAAGTCGTTCTGGTAACGCATCCACAGCGGGATCGGCTTCAGCAGGTGCACCAGGTTGAAGCGGTTGGCGGCGAAGGACTCGATCAGCGGCGACCAGCCGCGGATCAGCTGGGGATCGGCGACCTCCAGCCCTTCGTCCTCGAAATAGCCCTCGGAGTGGGCGACCAGCAGGGCGGCCGCGTCCGTGATCGGGATGTAGCCGATGCGCACGACGCCGTCGAAATCGCTGACGACGCCTTCGGGCTCCTCAAGGCCCCCGGGTTCGGCCCCAAATAGCGAACCGGGCAGGGCCAGCCCGCTCCCGGCCAGGCCGCCGACGGCGGCGGTACGCAGAAAGTTACGGCGGGAGAAGCTGCGGTCCAGCAGCCGGTCCAGTTCGCTGTCGATGTCGTGGTGATTGTCGCAGTTGCACATGGTGGCGGTTCCTCGCTCGGGTTCGGGACAATGGCGGCGGTGGATCAGGCGGCGCGTACGCGGGCCCGGGATTCGGTGGCGGCCGATTCGGCCTGTTCGCTTTCGGTTTCCGACGTCGGGGCTTCGGCTTCTGCCCCGCCCTTGTCAGCGGCCGGGGCGCGTGTGGCGCCGAAGTAGCCCATCAGTTCGGCCTTGCGGTCGACGAAGGCCTGGCTGTTGCGATCGCGCGGGTGGGCGATGTCGATATGCAGTTCGGCGGTGATGGTCCCCGGGTTGGAGCCCATGACCAGGACGCGATCGGCCATGGCGACGGCCTCCTCGATGTCGTGGGTGACGAAGACCACCGAGATCCGGCGCTCGCGGGCCAGTCGGGTGACCTCGTCCTGCAGCGCAACGCGGGTAAAGGCGTCGAGGGCCGAGAACGGCTCGTCCAGCAGGAGCAGCTCGGGGTCGGTGGCCAGACTGCGGGCCAAAGCGACACGTTGTTGCTGGCCGCCGGAGAGCGACTGCACGTTGACCTCGGCCTTCTCGGTCAGGCCCACGGTCTCCAGCAGCTCGTCGATACGGTCGCGCATGTCGCGCTTGCGGCCCTGGAAGATCAGGCCCAGGGAGGCGTTCTTGCGTACCGTCATCCAGGGGTAGAGCGAGGGCTTCTGGAACATCATGTTCCAGCGCGGGCTCGGCTTGATGACCTGGTGGCCATTGATGCGCACGCAGCCTTCGCTCGGCAGCAGCAGCCCCGCGAGCATGTGCAGCAGGGTGGACTTGCCGCAGCCACTCTGGCCGATCAGGGCCACGGTCTCGCCCGGTGCGACGGTGACCTGGATGTCCTTCAGCGTGGGTTCTTCCTGCTTGGGATAGTGATGGGTGATGTAGTCGATGGAGATGGCGGCGCCCATGGCGTTTCCCTCTTGACCTGCGTTCATGAGCCGCCGGTTGGATCGGTTCGGCGGCGCGTTCCCAGGGGTTCCTTACAAGTGGCGTGCCAAATCCGCAGCGTGCTCGGGACATTCCCCCTTAAGGCGAGCGGAAACGGCGCGTTGAAGCGGGATGGGCTGGGGCGGGGTGAACGGCGGTGCAGTGGCACTGGGTCTTCGATGGCACCGGTCGCACTGGACAAACCGGACAATGTGGGCGACCGGAATGGACAAAGTGGACGGATTGTCCATCCGGGGCGCTTCCGATTTCGGAGGGATTGCCGGCAAACGGCTTGCTGCTGCGGTCTGCACGGTTTTGGCACGGGTTCTGCACCGGGATGGACGACCCGGTCGAATGCCGGGGATCGACGAATCCCAACCATCAGGAGCTACACCATGTCCGCAGCCGAAGCCACCACCTCCCTGTCCGTCAACGGCCTGGAGCCGATCGACCAGAATGGCCTCAATAACCTCGCCGCCAAGGGCAAGGCCAACCCCGAGAACATCGTGACCCTGAAGGCCACCACGGTCTGCGAGGGCAAGTTCCGCAACCTGACCTTCGTGCGCGACCTCGAGGCCCACGTGATCGACGAGCCGCCGCATCTGCTGGGCGACGACACCGCACCGAACCCCTCCGAAGCCGCGCTGGCCAGCTTGGGCGCCTGCCTGTCGGTGGGCATGCACGCCAACGCGGTCGATCGCGGCATCACGCTGACCAAGCTCGAGCTGACCCTGGAGGGCGATATCAACGTGACCGCCGTATGGGGCGTCGGGGACACCGACGTAAACAAGCACCTCGGCTTTTCCGATATCCGCGTGAAGGCGAACCTGGAAGGGGATGCCAGCGAGGAGCAGCTGAAGGAACTGGTCGCCCATGCCGACTTCTGGTCGCCGGTCGCCAACACCATGCGCAACCCGGTCAAGCTCAGCGTCGAGCTGGCCTGAATCCGGTCCTGCTGCCCAACGGGAGTAAACCCCAATGCTTGAAACCCGCACTCGAGACGTGACGGGGGTGTCGCCGGCCACAGGGCCGGCGGATGCCGATGCCGCGTTGCAGGCGCTGGTGGAGCGCGATCTGGCTCCGCTGACCGCCCGCATCGACCGCGAAGGCCTGTACCCCGAAGACTTCCTGCGCGAGGCCGGTCGCCTCGGCGCGTTTAATCGACACCTGGCCAGCCAGAACGCCAGTGGCACCACGGATATCGCCAGTGCCATCCGCGCGACCGAGGTGATCTCTGCCGAATGCATGACCACGGGCTTTGTCGCCTGGTGCCAGAACGCCTGTGCCTGGTATGTGGAGAACAGTGCCTCGGACACCCTGAAGCGCGAGGCCCTGCCGAGACTGGCGAATGCCGAGGCGCTGGGCGCGACCGCGCTGTCCAACCCGATGAAGTGGTTCGCCAATATCGAGGACCTGAAGCTCTCCGCCGAACGCGTGGACGGGGGCTACGTGGTCTCCGGTGCGCTGCCCTGGGTCTCCAACCTTGGGGAGGATCACTACTTCGGGGCGATCTTCCGCACCGCCGGCGAGAATCCACGGCCGGTGATGGCGCTGATCAACTGTTCCGATCCCGGCTTCAGCCTGACGGCCTGTCCCGAGTTCACGGCCCTGGAGGGGTCGCGTACCTTCGGCTGCCACTTCGATCGCGTGTTCGTGCCCGATGAACACGTGCTGGCGGACTCCCTGCCCGAGTACATCCGCCGCATCCGGCCCGGCTTCGTGCTGCTGCAGATGGGCATGGGGCTGGGGCTGATCGATGGCTGCATCCAGACCATGCGCGAGGCCAACGAGACGCTGGCCCACGTGAACGGCTATCTGGATGACCAGGTCGGCGAGCTGGAGGAGGCGCTGGAGGATGGTCGCGCGGCCTGTTACGCCTTGTCGGAGACTCCCTTCGATGAGTCCGAGCGCTTCTTTGCTGATGTGCTGCAGATGCGCCTGACGGGTTCCGAAATGTCGTTGCGCGCGTCGCAGTCCGCGCTGCTGCATGCCGGCGCCCGGGGCTACCTGGCGAACGCTGCCGCCCAGCGCAAGCTGCGCGAGTCGTACTTCGTGGCCATCGTGACCCCGGCGATCAAGCATCTGCGCAAGGAGCTGGCGCGTATCCACGCGCACTAGTCCACCACTCACGGGCGGGGCACACCGGGGCCCCGCGCCGAACGAAGGAATCGTCATGCTGGAAACCACTACCCGACTGGACCCCGAGACCGCGGTCGCGACCCTGAAGGAAGAGATCGACGCCCAGGGGCTGAAGCTGGTCTCGCATATCAATGGCCAGGCCAACGCCGCGAAGATCGGGGTCGAGGTCCCGACCGACCAGATCCTTGAGGTCTTTCATCCGAGCTATGCGGTGCGTGTCTGGGAGGCCTGCAAGGCGGCCGGCATCGACATCCCGCTGCGCATCCACGTCTCCGGCGATGGTGATCTCCTGCGCATCAGCGCGCGCTCCGCGCGGGACGTGTTCGCACCGTGGGCAAGCCCTCATCTTGACGCCATTGGCGCCGAGCTGGATCCGAAGCTGCAGGCCATTCTCGATGCCCTGGAGGCCGCGTGATGAGCACCGACTCGAGTGATTTCAAGCGTTTTATCTGCAAGGTCTGCGGCTATATCTACGACGAGGCCAAGGGTGACCCGGATTCGGGTCTGGCCCCGGGTACGCGTTTCGAAGATATCCCCGACGATTGGTATTGCCCGGACTGTAACGTGACCAAGGCGGATTTCACCGCGCTGGAACCGCGCGCCGAAGAGGCGGACGCGGGTGCGGCGGCGATGGCCTGGAGTGCCGGCCCCGGAGCGGATGATCCGGATGCGGTCGTGATCGTTGGCGGCGGCATGGCGGGTTGGGCGCTGGCCGAGGCCCTGCGCGAGCGGGACCCGAAGCGAACGATCCGACTGCTGACCGCCGATTCCGGTGATTACTACACCAAGCCGCGGATCTCCAATGCCTTCGCCCGTGGCGTCGCGGTCACGGACCTGGTCGAGGAGAGTGGCCCGGCGCGTGCGGCCCGGCTCGGGATCGATCTGATGCCGTTCATCCGTGTGCTGGATGTCCAGCGGGCGCAGCAAAGACTCATCACCGCCCGTGGTGGCGTCCCATACGGGCAACTGGTGCTGGCTACCGGTGCGCGCCCGCGGCAAATGGCGTTCCCGGGTGGGGCCACAGCGCCGCTGTCGGTGAATACGCTGGAGGACTACCGGCATCTCCGTGCAGCGCTCGAGGCGCGAGAAGGCGCGCCCGCCCACGCCCGGGTGGCGATCATCGGTGCCGGACTGGTGGGCTGCGAGCTGGCTGATGACCTGGCGGCCGGTGGGTATCCGGTCACCTTGATCGAGTGTGCGTCGCGGCCGCTGGCGAATCTGCTGCCCGAGCCGCTGAGCGTCGATCTGAAGAAGGCGCTGGCCGACCATGGTGTGCAGTGGCGCACCGAGGCGATCGTCGAGGGCATCGAACCGGTCGCGGAGGGTGCGACCCGTCTTGCCCTGGCCAACGGCGAATCCGTAGAGGCCGAAGTGGTCATCAGCGCGCTGGGGCTGGTGCCCAACCGCGAGCTGGCCGAGCGGATCGGTCTGGCCTGTCACGCGGGGATCGAGGTGGACGCACTCTTGCGGACCACGGACCCGGCGATCTTCGCCCTGGGCGATGGTTGCGAGTTCGACGGCCAGCTGCGCCCCTACGTGGAGACCCTGCGCGGGCAGGCGGCTGCGCTGGCGCGCACGCTGTCCGGCGAGCCGACGGTGTACCGGCCGGATGCCGGGATCGTGCAGGTCAAGACGACGAGCCTGCCATTGAACGTCTGCCCGCCGCGGACGGACGGGGGCGAGTGGGTGGAGATCTCGGGTGACGCCGAAGGGCGTCACCTGGAGTATCACGCTGACGGGCGGCTTGCGGGATTCGCCGTGTCGGGTCGCCATGCTCGCCAGGCGCGGGAGCTGGAGACGCGTCTGGGCGAGCCGGTGGCGGATACCCGGACCCGACTGGCGTCCTGAGGCCCAGCGGGGTCAGATGACCCCGTCGAGCCGGAGGTAACCGATGATGAACAGCACGGCCAGGACGCCCGAAAGGGCGTAAAGCCAGTTGGATAGCGTGGGGTTGTCGGGGCGGCTGAAGAAGGCCCCCCACAGTGCCAGCAGGATCAGTACGAAAAAGAAAAACAGAAAGCGCATGCGTCAGGCTCCTTCGGGGACCGCGTAGGGCAGTTCGACGACCTCGGCTTTGGCGCCGTCCGGGGCGTCCCAGCGCAGTTCACCCTCGGCGGCCGCGACCTGCAGTACCGCCAGGGCGGAGTACAGCCCGTCCGGGTGCAGTTCGGCGGCGACGATCTCGCCGTCCGACTGGTCGGGGTTGCCGTCGGCCCGGAAAACCGGGGAACCGGGTTGGGGCGGGGTCTGAGTGTGGATCGCCAGGCGGTACATGCGCCGCTTGAGTTTGCCGAGATAATGCATCCGGGCTACGACCTCCTGGCCCGGATAGCAGCCCTTGTCGAAGCTGATCGCGCCCAGGGCGTGCAGGTTGAGCATCTGCGGCACGAACTTCTCGGAGGTTTCCTCCACCACAGTGGGGACCCCGGCCAGGACATCCAGCAGCGCCCAGTCGCGCGGGCCCACCGGGGCCGCGTGGACGTTCAGGCCGTCCCATGCCTTGCGCATGGCCTCGAACTCGCCGAACAGCTCGAAGCGCGGGTGCACCCCGGGCACCCGGACCACGATGACGCCGTCCTTCTCGACGACCTCCTCGACCTCGGCGGGGCAGGCACCCAGCGCGCTTTGCAGTTCCTTCTCGGCATCCGGCCCGGAGCAGCCGAAGTGGATCCGCGAATCCCCGGCCTGTTCGATGATGACGTTCGCACGCAGCACGAACATCTGCAGGCGCTTGGCTACCGGCTTGATCCGGTCGGCGGGCATCTCCAGCAGGTAGCCGTCGCGGGTGCGCAGCACGCGGAACACGGCGTAGGCGCGGCCCTTGGGGCTTGCGTAGCTGGAGAGCTGGCTGTGCTGTGCGTCCACCGCGCGGATGTCGTTGCCGAACTGGCCCTGCAGGAAGTCGGTGGCGTCGTCGCCGCGGACCTCGAGCAGGCCGCGATGGGAGAGGTCGCAGATCACCTCGCCATTGACGGCCATGCGCCGTTCGCGCTCCGGGTTGCCGTAGTGCAGGAGGTCGTCCTCCTCGAACTCGGCACCCGCATCGGTGATGTGGTCTTTCCAGTCTTCGCGCATCGAGGATCTCCAGTGGACTGCTGCCCATGCCATCGCCGGGCGTACCGCGCGGGAGGCGGCGATACGGGGTCACGACGGCAGCATGGAGTGGTAAGCTGATTCGGTGGATCGATGGTAGACGAACCCCACGCGGGGTGTCAGCCTGACGGTCCTTTTCTTCCGGCTATTAGGGGTTGGCATGACTCGGCAGGGGCGTCCCGTCTTTCTGGATTTGCGCAAGATCCGACTGCCGCTGAATGCCGTGGTCTCCATTCTGCACCGGATCACCGGTGTCTTCCTGATTCTGTCGATTCCCGTGCTGCTTTGGCTCCTGGACCGCTCGCTGGCCAGCCCCGAGGGCTTCGCTCAGGTGGTCGCCATTATTTATCACCCGCTCGGCCTGGTCGCCCTGGCCCTCGGGCTGTGGTGGTTGCTGCACCACCTGTTTGCCGGGATTCGCTACCTGCTGATGGAATTCGGCATCGGCGAGGATCGCGAGGGCTCGCTGCGCACGGCGCGCGATGCCCTGTACGCGGGCATCCTCGCCACGGTGCTGGTGTGGCTGGGGCTGGTGCTATGAGGCTCCTGAGCGGACAGCGCGCCTGGTTGCTGCAACGCATCACCGCGGTGTATGTGGGCGTATACGTGATCCTGGCTCTTGGATTTTTTGTGCTGGCCGCACCCGCGGATCATGCCGCATGGCTGGGTGTGGTCGGGCACCCCGTGATTGGGTTGCTGACGGCTGTGTTTGTGCTGCTGTTACTGCTGCATGCATGGATCGGGCTGCGTGACGTGGTGATGGACTACGTGCATGCGCCGGGTACGCGGCTCACGGTTTTCGTACTGGCGGCCGGCGGTCTGCTCCTGACGGGCCTGTGGGCATTCTTCATTCTGATTCGGGCGGGGCTTGCATGAAGGGACTGGCATGAACGTGGCACGGCGCAAGTTCGACGCCCTGATCATCGGGGCGGGCGGGGCCGGCCTGCGCGCGGCGCTGCAGCTGTCCAATGGCGATGCCAAGGTCGCGGTGGTCTCCAAGGTGTTTCCCACGCGCTCGCATACGGTGGCCGCGCAGGGTGGGGTGAATGCCGCGCTGGCCAACGTCCTGCCGGACTCGTGGCACTGGCACATGTTCGACACCGTGAAGGGCTCGGACTACCTGGGCGACCAGGACGCGATCGAGTACATGTGTCGCGCCGCGCCCAAGGTGGTCTACGAGCTGGACCACTTTGGCGTGCCGTTCTCGCGCCTGGACAACGGCAACATCTACCAGCGCGCCTTTGGCGGGCAGAGCCAGAACTTTGGTCAGGACCAGGCGGCGCGCACCTGCGCCGCGGCGGACCGCACCGGGCACGCGATCCTGCACTCGCTGTACCAGCAGAATCTGCGCGCGCGTACGCACTTCTTCGACGAATACTTTGCGGTGGACCTGCTGCGCGACGAGCAGGGTTTCGTGCTGGGCGTCCTGGCGTTCGAGATCCTGACCGGCGAGCCGATCGTGATCGAGGCGAAGACCACGTTGATTGCGACCGGCGGGGCGGGGCAGCTGTTCCGCACCACGACCAATGCCCTGATCAACACCGGCGACGGCATGGCGATGGCCCTGCGCGCCGGGGTGCCGCTGGAGGACATGGAGTTCGTGCAGTTTCACCCGACCGGGATCGCCGGGCGCGGGATGCTGATTACCGAGGGCGCGCGCGGCGAGGGCGGGTTCCTGATCAACTCCGAGGGCGAGCGCTTCATGGAGCGTTATGCCCCGCGGGCGAAGGACCTCGCCTCGCGCGACGTGGTCAGCCGCTCCATTGCCACCGAGGTGCGCGAGGGGCGCGGCTGCGGGCGCAACGGGGACCATGTGTTGCTGGACCTGCGCCACCTCGGGACCGACACCATCATGCACCGCCTTCCGGGGATTCGCGAGACGAGTATGACCTTCCTCGGGGTGGACCCGATCGAGGCGCCGATCCCGATCTTCCCGACCTGTCACTACAGCATGGGCGGTATCCCCACCAATCGCTTCGGGCAGGTGGTCGCGCCGGTGAAGGATACCCCGGAGGACCCGGTGCCCGGGTTATACGCGGCCGGCGAGACGGCCTGCGTGTCGGTGCACGGGGCCAACCGCCTGGGTGGCAATTCGCTGCTGGACATCCTGGTATTCGGCCGCGCGGCGGCCAACCACATCCTCGAGTACCTGGCGGAGAATCGCTACCACCGGGCGCTGGACGAGGCGGCCGTGGAGCAGGCAATGGCGCGGCTCACGCGCTGGGATCGCAAGAACCCGGGCGATGGTTCCGCCGAGCAGATCGAGCCGCTCAAGCGCGAGCTGCGCAAGGTGATGGAAGACCACTGCTCGGTGTTCCGCACCGACGAGGTGATGCGCGAGGGCGTGGAGAAGGTCCGCGCGCTGCGCGAGCGCCTGAATAACGCGGTGATCGCGGATCACTCCAGCACCTTCAACACCGCGCGGGTGGAGGCGATGGAACTGGAGAACCTGATGGACTGCGCGATCGCGACCATCCGCTCCGCGCTGGGGCGCGAGGAGAGCCGCGGGGCGCACTCGCGGATCGACTTCCCCGAGCGCGACGACCAGCGCTGGCTGAAGCACAGCCTGTACTCGCTGGCGGATGACAGCCTCGACTACAAGCCGGTGCGCACCCAGCCGAACACCGTCGCCTCGTTCCCGCCCAAGGAACGCGTCTATTGATGGCGCAACGCGACCGTAGGATGCCGATGAGCGCAGCGAATCGCATCACGAGGTGGATATTCCCACCGGCATCGGTGCGTTTCGCGATGCTCAACGCACCCTACGACACCGGTGCATCAATACAGGCCGTAGGATGCCGATGAGCACAGCGAATCGCATCAGGGGCCATGGCAGCCCGCGCGTTCAACCATGTGCAACGCGCTCGATGGGAGACGACCAATGAGCAACCCCACCGAACCGGTACCCGAGGCATGGCTGCGCGAGCAGCTCGAGGCGCTGGTGACGGAGCTGGACGCCGCACTCGAGGGAGCCGGCGAAAGCGGTGCGACCGTGGAGCTGGACCAGCAGCGCACCGGACGGCTGTCACGGATGGACGCGCTGCAAGGCCAGGCAATGGCCAAGGCGAGCCAGCAACGGCGCGAGGCCCAGCGCGCCCGAGCACGCCGGGCCTTGGTGCGGCTGAAGGAAGGCGAGGGTGGACTGTGTATCGATTGCCTGGAGCCGATTGCCCGCTCGCGGCTGGAGATCGATCCGGCCGCCGAACGCTGCATTGCCTGCGCCGAGGCACAGGAACAGGAACAGGGTTGATCGGGTCGTACCGATGCGCGTGAACCGGTGGCGTCGCGGCCGCTGACAGGAGAGACGGATGGAGTTCTCGATCTACCGCTTCAACCCGGAGACGGACACGCTGCCGAAGATGCAGCGCTTCACCCTGCCTGACGATCAGGTCGAGCCGGGGATGATGCTGCTGGATGCCTTGTTGCTGTTGAAGGAGCAGGACGACTCGCTGGGCTTTCGCCGCTCCTGCCAGCACGGGGTCTGTGGCTCCGATGGCATGAACATCAACGGCACCAACGGCCTGGCCTGCATCACGCCGCTGACGGATCTGGAGTCACCGGTGACACTGCGCCCGTTCCCGGGCATGCCGGTGATCCGCGACCTGATCGTGGACATGGACAACTTCTGGGAGCAGTACCGCAAGGCCGAGCCCTGGCTGGTTAACGACAGCCCGGAGCCCGAGGTCGAGCGCAAGCAAAGCCCCGAGGACCGCGAACAACTGGATGGCCTGTACGAGTGCATCCTGTGCGGTTGCTGCTCCGCTGCCTGTCCGTCCTACTGGTGGAACCCGGACAAGTTTCTGGGGCCGGCGGCCTTGTTGCAGGCCGCGCGCTTCATCCACGACAGCCGCGACGAGGCCACCGAGCACCGTCTGGAACAGCTGGATGATGCCTGGAAGCTCTACCGCTGCCACACCATCATGAACTGCACCCAGGTGTGCCCGAAGGGCCTGAACCCGAGCCGCGCGATCAGCGACATCCGTCGCACGATGCTGAAGAAGTCGCTGTGACCTGCCATCTGCACTCTCGGCTCGGGGTTTGTTGGAGCCTGTTTGCAGGCGAGCGCCCCTCCGAAGTCGAACGCGGGCAGGGGCTTCGCCTGCAAGCAGGCTCCAACGAGTCGCGGGGGTCCTTGTTGATGGAACCGGACAACCGGACACGCTGGCGCTGCCGTCGGGGCATGCTGGAGAACGACTGGCTGCTCGGACACTTTCTCGCGCAGGGATATGCGCAACTGGACCAGGAGGGTCGCGATGCCTTCGAGCGCCTGCTCGACTACCCCGACAACGTACTGCTGGATGTGGTCATGGGTCGCCAGACTACAGTGGACGAGGGGATAGCCCGCCTTGTCCCGGCGATCCGCGCCGCCACTCAGGCTTCAGCTCCGGCCTGACCCGGTTCTCCCCCGGCTCGCGCTCGCGGGCCAGATCCTGTTGCTGCTCGCGGTCGTCGGCTACGTGCTGGTGTACAGCCCGTTGTGGACGCTGGCCCCGGTCTTCGGCTTGGCCGCGGTCGGGTGGTGGTGGCAATGGCGTTCGCAACCGCCGGCCTGGGACTGGCTGGGCCAGACGCCAGAAGGCGCGACCTGGCTGGCCACGGCCGAGGGTCTGCGCCAGGAAATGGTGGACTGGGTCGAAGTGCTGCCCGATACACGGGTGTTGCGAAGGCTCGTCATCCTGGTCGTACGGGTGCCCGCGACGGGCCGGGTGTGGCGTCTGTGGTTGCACCCGGGGCGCATGCACCCGGAGGACCTGCGCCGACTGCGCGTACGGTTGCGCTGGTCGCCCGCTCGCGAGGTCGTGGATCCCGGCTGGCGGGTGCGGCTTCGCACGGGGCTCGAGCGGGGCGTTGCTATACTGGCGAAAAGCCGAGTACCCGGAGGCCCGAACATGGCTGGACCCGACAATGCGCAGGTGATGGTGGACGTGTCGCATCTGCTGAGCGACGAGCCCGATCACGTGTATAGCGAGGAAGAACTGGACGCGATCGAGGAGCTCGATCCGGAACTGGCCCTGCGCCTGGACCGTGTCCAGACCTTTGCCGAGCGCGAGGCAGCGGACGTGCCGGCCGATGGCCCAATCGACGAGGACGCGGTACGTGGCGCGATCGAGGAAGCGCGGCGGATCATGATGCAGGACGGTGGCGACATCGAATTCGTCGAACTCGATGGCCGCACCGTGCGGGTCCGGCTCAAGGGAGCCTGTGTCGGTTGCCCGCGCTCCACGCTGGATCTCAAGAACGTGGTCGAGCGCCTGGTCCGGTCGCGCGCACCGGGCGTGGCCAGCGTTTCCAATACCTTCTGAATCCGATTGATGCCCTCGACTAGCCGGCGCTTAGCCGGCGCAGCAGTTGCCGGATCCGCCCCGGCCCGAATCCGTGTACCCGCTTGAACGCCTTGCGAAAGGCAGCCTCCGAGGTATATCCCACCGTGTCCATGACGCCCGCGACCGACTCCCTCCCGTCGCGTAGCAGGCGTTCGGCCAGCACCATGCGCCACTGGGTCAGGTAGTCGATCGGGGTCTGCCCGACCAGGGCGTGGAAGCGTTCGGCGAAGCTGCTGCGCGACATCGCTGCCTCGCTGGCCAGCCCCTCCAGGGTCCAGGCCGCCTCCGGGTGGGCGTGCAGGGCATCCAGCGCCCGGCGGATGCGGTCGTCCGCCAGGGCGGCGATCAGGGACCCCTCCGAGTGTTCGCGTTGCGAGCAGATGTGATGACGCACGGCCATCACGAACAGGGTATCCGCCAGCCGGTCGAGTACCGGCCGATAGCCCGAGGAGCGCTCCGCCAGTTCGATGTTCATCAGGTCCGCCAGGTGCGACAGGCGTTCGCCGGATTCGCGGCGACGGATGATGATGTGGTCGGGAAGGCCAGCCAGGATCGGGTTGCGCCGGCCGGAATCGAACTCGAAGTGGCCGCACAGGAGCTGGGTGACCGGGGTGTCCACCGGATCGTCGCCTTCCACCAGGGTCAGGTGATTGTCCCGATCGCGAATGGTTTCGCGGCTGGACATCAGGTGCCAGTCGTCATGCGGCAGCAGTAGAAGGTCGCCGGCCTCCATCCAGATGGGAGCCTGGTCCCCCAGGTGCAGATAACAGCCGCCTTCTCCCACCAGATGAAAGCTGGCGTTTCCCGAGCCCGCCGTACTGAGCTGCCATTCGCCGCACAGGCGTGGGTTGGTGTCGATGCGGGCGCGCAGGTTGTAGGCCGCCAGGACCGTCGACAGCACGTCTTCGTGGGGGCTGATATCCATTGAACGTTCCTTTTTGTCCGCTCCCGGATCGTGTCCACCTTACCCGTTGAGGGAGGTGGTTGCCTGTCGGTACATCCGCCGTTGCGCGTCCCGGACGATCAGACATAAATGCCGGCGGCCTGCCCAGCGTACTTCGGGAGGCATCGGTCTAGTCTAGGTATCCAGTAGAGGACGGAATGGAGCTCAGGATGATGGGCATGATTGGGACGTGGGGAGCACGGGTGCAGGGATGGCTGGACTGGACGCGCGGCGCGGACTTCCTGGCACCGCTGCTGTTACGGCTTTATCTCGCCCCGGTGTTCTGGATGGCGGGCACCAACAAGCTCGACGGGTTCCTGCCGAAAGAGAATGTGGTCATGTGGTACGGCAACGCGGACTGGGGGTTGGGCATGCCCTTCCCTTATCTGATGGTGCTGCTGTCGGCCTATGCCGAGGTGCTGGGCGCGATTGCGTTGTTGCTCGGACTGGCGGCGCGCTGGTTCTCGATCCCACTGATGATCACGATGGTGGTGGCGGCCGTCACCGTGCATCTGGAACACGGGTGGCAGCGCATCTCCGATCCGATGATGTGCCTGTTCAATTGCTCCGGAATCGAGGAGGCGCAGATGCGCCTGGATCGGGCCAAGGCCATCCTGCAGGAACACGGGAACTACAGCTGGCTGACCGAGACCGGGAATTTCGCAGTCGTAAATAACGGTATCGAGATGGCCGCCACCTTCTTCGTGATGCTGCTGGTGCTATTTTTCTGGGGAGCGGGTCGCTACGTCAGCATCGACTATTACATACGTCGGAGGATGATGAGCAAGGGGGCAAAGGCTGTGTAACAGCCATTTCACAACGGATCCAGCGGATCCATAATTGCAAGACGAGGACTAACACCATGAAGAGCGATCTGTTTTCCACCAAGACCCTGGCGGGCGCCGTCGGTAGTGCGGCGATCGGCATGGCCATGGCCACCAGCCCGGTGTTCGCATCGGCCGACCTAAACCACGGCTATCAGCAGGGCGGACAGTCGCCGCTGATGCTAGCCGAGGGTGCCTGCGGTGGCGAAGGTACCTGTGGCGGGGCTACCGAAACCAAGGACAACGAAGGCAGCTGTGGCGAAGGCACCTGTGGCGGCGCGCCCGAAACCAAGGACAGTGAAGGCAGCTGTGGCGAGGGCACTTGCGGGGACTCCGGCAGCGAGGACAAGGATTCCGAAGGCGCCTGCGGCGAGGGGACCTGTGGCGGCTAAAGTTGTCCACCCCGTTAACCCGGCCCGCGTCAGCGGTGCCGGGCTCGGTTTGCGGCGGGCCCTGCTGGGCCCGCTGGCCGAGGCCCCGGAGACGACCGAACGCCTGGGGTTCTTCGAGGCGGCACCGGACAACTGGATGCACCTGGGCGGTCGCCTGGGGCGCATCTTTCGCGAATACACCGAGGCCCAGCCCTTTGTATGTCATGGGCTGTCTCTCGACATCGGCGGGCCACGCCCGCTGGACAAGACCTTTCTGCACGACTTGCGCGCCTTCCTGGATACCCACGGGATCGAGGATTACAGCGAGCATCTTTCCGCCTGTGGGGACGGTCAGGGGCATTTGTATGACCTGATGCCGATTCCCTTTACCGAGGAGGCGGTGCACTACGTGGCCGACCGGGTGCGCCAGGTGCAGGACATCCTCGGGCGCCGGCTGGCATTGGAGAACGTGTCCTATTACACCCCGGTGGGGGCCGAGCTGGACGAAATCAGCTTCGTCCGGGCCGTCCTGGAGGAGGCCGACTGCGATCTCCTGCTGGATGTGAACAACATCGTGGTGAACAGCATCAACCACGGCTACGAGCCGACCGAATTCCTGGATGCCATGCCGCTGGAGCGAGTGCGCTACCTGCATATCGCGGGGCACGAGGAGGAGGCGCCGGATCTGCGTGTCGATACGCACGGACAGCCGATCTGCAGCGATGTCTGGGATCTTCTGGGCGAGACCTATGCGCGCATCGGCCCGGTGCCCACGTTGCTCGAACGCGACTTCAATTTCCCGCCCCTGGAAGAATTGCTGGCGGAGACGGACCGGATCCGCGATCTGCAGCGCCAGGCACGTGCGGGTCAGGAGGAGCGGGTCCTGCATGCCTGAGACCAATTTTCAGCAGACGCAGGAGGCGTTCGCACGACACCTGCGCGATCCCGATCGCTATCCGGCACCCGAGGGGATCGAGCCGCGACGTCTGGCGATCTACCGGCGCCTGTTCTTCAACAACGTGGCCAATCTGCTGGCGAAGGGTTTCCCGGTCCTGCGCGGGCTGCTGGAGGCGGCAGCCTGGCAGCAGCTGGTGCGCGATTTCTATCGGGATCACGGCAGCGAGACCCCGTACTTCCCCCAGTTGGCGGCAGAGTTCGTGCGCTATTTGGCGGACGAGCGACAGGCGCAGTCCGGGGATCCGCCGTTTCTGGCCGAGCTTGCCCACTACGAGCGGGTGGAAACGGAGCTCGTCTATGCGGACGCGGCGAGGCCCTCGGACGTGGATCCGGCAGGCGACTTGATGACCCATGTGCCGGTGTTTTCCGCCGCCGCCCGGCTGCTGGCCTACGAGTACCCGGTGCACCGGATCGGGCGTGACTTCCAGCCCGAACAACCGGGCGAGGTCCCCACCTATCTCCTGGCCTATCGCACCGACGAGGAGCGGGTGCGTTTTGCCGAGCTGAACCCGTTGGGTGCCCGCCTGTTGTGGCGCGTGGTCGAAATGCCGGCGACGGGCGACGAACAGATTCGTCGGGTTGCCGCGGATTTCGGGCTGGAGGCCACCGGTGATCTGGTCGTCAGTGGCCGCCAGCTGCTCGAGCACTACCGCGAGCTGGGCGCCATCGACGGGGCCCGGCCACTCTCCGCGGACGCCTGAAGACGCGGGGGGCGGACGGTTTCACCGGGGATGTGGACGCTCGATGAGGCACACGGTGGGCAATCACCGCCTTGCCGCTGGCAACAGGGTGGGGTTTGCCAGGTTCCGGGTCAGTAGCCCAGATCCAGGGCGGGTTCGTCGAGGGCGGCGGCCTGTTCGCGCAGGGTGAGGATGTGATCCTCCCAGAAGCGCGGCGTGTAGAAGATCGGGAAGCCGTCGACAAAGGCCGGGTCGTCGGCGCGCCGGGCCAGCCAGGCGGCGTGGCGCAGGATGCGCAGGGTGCGTAGCGGGGCGATCAAGCCGAGCTGGCGGCGATCCAGTGGCACGAAGGTCTCGTAGCCCTCCAGCAGGGCCTGCATCTGCCAGGCCATCTCGGGCGGTTCGCCGGAGAGGAACATCCACAGGTCCTGCATCGCCGGGCCGGTGCAGGCGTCGTCCAGGTCGACGAAGTGCGGGCCCTCGTCGGTCCACAGGATGTTGCCGGGGTGGGTGTCGCCGTGCAGGCGCAACTGCGGGACCGGTCCGATCGTGTCGAGGTCACGCTGGATGCGCCCCAGCAGGTCGGCGCTGAGATCGCGGTATACGGATTCCAGCTCCATAGGGAGATAGCCGGAGGCGAGCACGGCCTGGCGTGCCTCCTCGCCGCGCGGCACGAGGTCCAATACGGGGCGCTCGCGGAACGGTGCGGCGCGGCCGACCTCGTGAATGCGGGCGATGAACCGACCGATACGGACCAGGGTGTCGCGCTGCTCCAGATCCGGTGCCCGGCCGCCGCAGCGCGGGTAGACGGCGAACATGAACCCGGCGTGATCGTGCAGGGTTTCGCCTTGATGATCTGCCAGAGGGGCCACCACCGGGACCTCGCGGCTTGCGAGTTCCTGGCTGAAGGCGTGTTCCTCGCGGATGGCGGCGGGTGTCCAGCGCTGCGGACGGTAGAACTTGGCGATCACCGGTGTGGTGTCCTCGATGCCGACCTGGTAGACCCGATTTTCGTAGCTGTTGAGGGCTAGCAGGCGCCCGTCGCAGCGCAGGCCGGTTGTTTCCACCGCGTCGAGGATGACCCCGGGTTTCAGTTCGTCGTACGGATGTGCATGCATGCTTGCAGTGTACGGGTTTGCCGCGCATGGTTCCGGCCAAATGGCCGGGAGGAGTCGCGATTGAACCGCTATTACTGGGGGCTGGTTGTCGTACTGGCCGGATTCCTCGGGGTCTGGTTGTGGGTTGCGATGGGGCCAGGTCTGGATCTGGAGACTCTGCAGGACGCGCGTTTGCAGGTGGAGGAATGGCGGGGCGCTTACCCGCTCATCACCGCCGCGCTGTTCTTCTTGCTCTACATGGTGGTAGCGGCCTTCTCGGTGCCGGGGATCGTGGTGATGACCCTGGCCGGCGGTGCCCTGTTTGGCGTGGTCTGGGGCACCGTGCTGTCGTCGCTGGCCTCCACGCTGGGGGCGACCCTGACCTTTCTCGTGGCACGGGCGCTGGCGCGCGATGCCGTTCAGCGCCGCTACGGGCACCAACTCGGGCGTATCAACGAGGGCTTCGTGCGCGAGGGTGCGTTCTATCTGTTTGCGCTGCGTATGATTCCGGTGTTCCCGTTCCTGCTAATCAACGCCGGGATGGGCCTGTTGCCGATTCGGACCTGGACGTATTTCTGGGTGTCGTTGCTGGGAATGCTGCCGGCCACGGCGGTGTTCGCGAATGCCGGGACGCAGTTGGGACGGCTTGATGGCATTGAGGGCATTCTCTCGCCAGTGCTGGTCCTGTCCCTTGTTGCCACGGGGCTGTTTCCGCTCCTGGCGCGCTGGCTGGTGAATGCCGTGCGCCGCAGGCGGGGTCGCTTGGAGAACCCGGGCACGGACTAAAACTGCCCGCAGTATCTGCCATCGCGTATATAATATGGTTCACTGTTGGGGGCGGACGTAGAGCGCGCACCGCCGGACAAAGTCCCGAAGTTCGACGAACGACCCCGTCACACATTGCGTGTGCTGTCCGACTCGGGGTGCGAACGACACAAGGAGTTTTCTATGACATTGAATGTTTTGTTGCGCCAGGGTCAGGTGGCCCTCCTCGCGCTGGGTCTGATGGGCTTCGGCATGGCCGCCGTGCAGGCGGAGGACGAGTCGCTGGATCGTCCCATCGAGAAGGTGCTGGAGCCGATTCAGCTGACCGACCGGGTCCATTACTTTTATGGCTCCCTGGAAAACCGGAATCCGACCAATCTCGGCTTTACCAACAACACCGGCTTCGTGGTGACCGACGAAGGCGTGGTGCTGATCGATTCCGGGCCGAGCTACCAGGTCGCCCAGCGAATGGAGAAGGCGATTGCCGAAGTGACGGACCAGCCGATCACCCACGTGATCTCGGTGGGCAGCCAAGATCACCGCTGGTTGGGTAACGGCTATTTCTTGCAGCGCGGAGCGGAGCTGGTGGCGCTTGAACGAACTGTCCGAACCCAGGCGGAATTCGGCGAGCGGCACGTCGAGTCGCTGGGCCGCCAGGTGGGCGAGGAAGCGATGGTCGGTACCCTGCCGGTCCCGTCCCGAAATCCGATCGATGCCGATGAATACACCCTGACCGTGGGTGGGGTCGACTTCGAGCTGATCTATGCCGGAGATGCCCATTTCCCGGGCGATATCATGGTCCATCTGCCGGGTGAGGATGTCGTGTTCACCGGCGATATCGTCTATACCGAACGCATGCTGGGCATCCACCCGTGGAGCAACCCGGTGGAGAAGCTGGAGGCCTTCCGGCATCTGGAATCCATCGATCCGGAGATTGTCGTCCCGGGGCACGGCCGCGCGACCGACATGGCCGAGGCGCGCCAGGACACCGGCGACTACCTGGAACTGGTGGTGCGTGAGGTAAAGGCGGGCATCGAGGACTGGGAGTCCCTGGGCGAGGTGGTGGACCGGCTCGAGGACCTGGAACAGTTCCGGCATCTGCGCCACTACGATGACTGGCATCGCCCGAACGTGAACCGGACCTACCTGTTCATCGAAGGCAATATGTAACAGCAGCACGGTAATCCCGGCCACAGCCCGGGAGATCTGCCGACGGCGCGGGGCACATGGTATGCTTCGCGCCGTTGTCGTTTCCGGCAACTCCCAAATTTTTGATACGCGACGTTCGACCCCGCGTATGGGTCGGCGAAGGAGCCTCGCAATGCCCGCAATAACCCTCCCCGACGGCAGCCGCCGCGAGTTCGATCACCCAATCACCGTGCTGGACGTGGCCAAGGACATCGGCCCCGGCCTGGCCAAGGCGACTCTGGCCGGCAAGGTAAACGGTGAGCTGGTCGATGCCCGCCACGAGATCGACCACGACGCCGAGTTGGCGATCGTGACCGACCGCGACCCGGAAGGGGTGGAGATCATCCGGCATTCGACCGCGCACCTGATGGCGCAGGCGGTCAAGCAGCTCTTTCCCGAGGCCCAGGTGACGATCGGCCCGACCATCGAGAACGGCTTCTACTACGACTTCGCCTATGACCGCGGCTTCACGCCGGAGGACCTGGAGAAGATCGAGAAGCGCATGAAGGAGCTGGCCAAGCAGGACCTGCCGGTCGAGCGCTCGCTGATGGACCGGGACGAGGCAGTGGAGTACTTCCGCAACATGGGCGAGAAGTACAAGGCCGAGATCATCGGGAGCATCCCGCAGGGCGAGAACATCTCGCTGTACAAGCAGGGCGACTTTGTCGATCTCTGCCGCGGCCCGCATATCCCGTCCACCGGCAAGCTGAAGGCCTTCAAGCTGACCAAGGTGGCCGGTGCCTACTGGCGGGGCAACTCCGACAACGAGATGCTGACGCGGATCTACGGTACCGCCTGGCCGAACAAGGATCAGCTGAAGGAACACCTGGAGCGACTCAAGGAAGCCGAGCGCCGCGACCATCGCAAGATCGGTCAGGAGCTGGATCTGTTCTCGATCCAGGACGAGGCTGGTGGTGGCCTGGTGTTCTGGCACCCGAAGGGCGCGCGCATCCGTCGCGAGATCGAGAAGTACTGGTACGAGATGCACGAGCGGGCCGATTACGACTTCGTGGTCTCGCCGCATATCGCGAACCTGGAGCTGTGGAAGACCTCCGGCCACGCGGATTTCTATTCGGAATCCATGTACGAGCCGATGGAGGACGAGCACCAGTCCTTCCAGCTCAAGCCGATGAACTGCCCGTTTCACGTGTTGATGTACAAGGACCGGCTGCATTCCTACCGTGACCTGCCGCTGCGCTGGGCGGAGATGGGTACGGTGTACCGCCGCGAGATGTCCGGTGCACTGCATGGGTTGATGCGCGTGCGCGGCTTCACCCAGGACGACGCCCACATCTTCTGCCGCGAGGACCAGATCGAGGCCGAGGTCATGGGCGTAATCGATCTGACCCTCGAGGTCCTGAAGACCTTCGGCTTCGAGAAGTTCGACGTGAACCTCTCGACCAAGCCCGAGGATGCGGTCGGCTCGGATGAAATCTGGGAACATGCGACCGCCTCATTGCGTTCGGCGATCGAGAAGAAGGGGCTGGAGTATTCGGTGGATGAGGGCGGCGGTGCCTTCTACGGCCCGAAGATCGATATCAAGATCCACGATGCGATCGGCCGCGAATGGCAGTGCTCCACGGTGCAGCTGGACTTCAACCTGCCCGAGCGTTTCGACATGGAATATGTCGCCGAGGACAACGAGCGCCGCCGTCCGATCATGATCCACCGCGCGCTGCTAGGCTCGGTGGAACGCTTCTTCGGCGTGCTGATCGAACACTACGCCGGACACTTCCCTGCGTGGCTGACCCCGGTGCAGGCCGAGGTGCTGACCATTACAGAAAGGCAGGACGATTACGCGCGCGAAGTCACGAAGACGCTGCGCGACAGGGGGTTCCGGGTCGAGGCCGACTTGAGAAACGAGAAGATCGGCTTTAAGATTCGCGAGCACACGCTCAAGCGCGTGCCGTACCTGCTGGTCCTTGGAGACAAGGAGATGGAAAATGGGCAGGTGGCGGTGCGTACGCGGAGCGGGGAAGACCTCGGCGTGATGCGCCTCGAGGACTTCGGCGAACGCCTCCGGGAGGAGGTCAGCAGTCGCCAACACTGAACCCTGAACTGGAGAGAAGGCTATTAGCGCAGCGAAAACGGTCCGCCTGAACGATCAGATCACCAACCCGCAAATCCGACTGATCGACGCCGAAGGCGAGAATCGCGGTGTCTGCAGCACTGCAGAGGCCCTGGAAATGGCGCAGGAAGGTGGTCTGGACCTGGTCGAGATCTCGCCGAATGCCGAGCCGCCCGTGGCCCGAATCATGGACTACGGGAAGTTCAAGTTCGAGCAGGCGAAGAAGGCGCAGGAAGCCAAGAAGAAGCAGAAGCAGATCCAGATCAAGGAAGTGAAGTTTCGTCCGGGTACGGACGAGGGCGACTACAACGTCAAGCTTCGCAACCTGCGCCGCTTCATCGAGGCCGGTGACAAGGGCAAGGTAACCATCCGCTTCCGCGGGCGCGAGATGCGCCACCAGGAACTGGGTGGCGAACTGCTCGACAAGGTCGAGAAAGACATGGCCGACATTGCGATCGTGGAACAGCGGCCGAAGATGGAAGGACGCCAGATGATCATGGTACTGACGGGCAAGAAGAAGTAAGTCTGTCAGACAACAAGGGCGATCGGGTTTCCGCATACCCGTATCGCTTTTTCATAAACGGTCGGCCCACGGTGGGTACGGTCCAAAATGCCGGAGAGAGTAATGCCGAAGATCAAGACCAATCGGGGTGCGGCCAAGCGCTTCACCCGTACCGGGTCGGGGAAGTTCAAGCGGTTCCAGTCGCACCGCAGCCACATCCTGACCAAGAAGCCTACCAAGCGTAAGCGTCACCTGCGCAGTCCGGCGATGGTGCACGAGTCGGATGCCCCGGCCGTGCGCAAGCTGCTGCCGTACCGTTGAACTGACCGAGGAATCGAGACATGCCACGAGTCAAGCGCGGTGTAACCGCTCACGCCCGTCACAAGAAAGTCCTGAAGCAAGCCAAGGGCTACTACGGCGCCCGGAAGAACGTCTTCCGCGTTGCCAACCAGGCCGTCATCAAGGCCGGTCAGTATGCCTACCGTGACCGTCGCCAGAAGAAGCGCACGTTCCGGTCGCTGTGGATCGTCCGCATCAATGCGGCGGCCCGTCAGTTCGATCTGTCCTACAGCCGTCTGATGAACGGTCTGAACAAGGCCGAGGTCGATATTGACCGCAAGACCCTGGCCGATCTGGCCGTGCACGACCTGACCGCGTTCGGCAAGATCGCGGAGAAGGCCAAGGCCGCACTGCCGGCCTGAGCCGCAGGGCCTGAAGGACTGCCCGCCGGCGGTGTGCCGGCGGGTCCCGAGAAGGGAGGGTCGATGCCCTCCCTTTTTTGTTTCGGGAACACGAAACGAGGCGCCTGCAAGGCAGCGGCCCCCGAGTGCGGGCCGCTGCCTTGCAGGCGAATAGAGGGCCGGGGAGGCCCGTACCAGTCGGGGGAAGTCGTGGAACAACTGCAACAGCTGGTCGCCGAGGCGCGCGAGGGCGTCGAAGGGGCCACGGACCTGAAGGCGCTGGACGAGGTCCGGGTGCACTATCTCGGCAAGAAGGGCGCGCTGACAGCTCAGCTCAAGGAGCTGGGCAAGCTACCGGCGGAGGAGCGGCCGGCGGCGGGGCAGAAAGTGAACGAGGCCAAGACCGAGGTCGCCGGTCTGATCGAGGCGCGCAAGGAGGCCCTGGCGCAGAGCGCGCTGGCGGAACAGCTGGCGGGCGAGCAGGTCGACGTGACCCTGCCGGGGCGGCGTCAGGCCGAGGGTGCGCTGCACCCCATTACTCAAACGTTGGAACGCATCGAGACCTTCTTTGCCGGATTGGGCTTCCGCGTCGCCGAGGGCCCCGAGGTGGAGGATGACTTCCACAACTTCGAGGCCCTGAACATCCCCGAGCATCACCCGGCGCGGGCGATGCACGACACCTTCTACTTTGATGCCCACCGCGTTTTGCGTACGCATACCTCGCCGGTGCAGATCCGCACCATGGAACAGGAGCGGCCGCCGCTGCGCGTGATCGCGCCAGGGCGCGTGTATCGCTGCGATTCCGATCTGACGCATAGCCCGATGTTCCACCAGGTTGAAGGGCTCTGCGTGGATACGGACATCACGTTCGCGGATCTGCGCGGCGTGTTGAGTGCGTTTCTGCAGGCCTTCTTTGATCGGGACGACCTGGCCACGCGCTTTCGGCCGTCCTACTTCCCGTTCACCGAGCCGTCGGCCGAGGTCGACATCCAGTGCGTGCACTGCGGCGGTGACGGCTGCCGCGTCTGCAGCCACACCGGCTGGCTGGAAGTGATGGGCTGCGGGATGGTTCACCCCAACGTGCTGGGTCACGTGGGGATCGACGCCGAGCAGTACACGGGCTTTGCCTTTGGCCTGGGCGTCGAACGCATGGCGATGCTGCGCCATGGGGTGAACGACCTCCGGCTGTTCTTCGACAACGATATCCGTTTCATCGGGCAATTCGGGCAGACAGGCTAATGCGTATCAGTGTGCAGTGGCTGCAAGAATGGTTGCAGATCGACGAGACCCCGGAAGATCTGGGCCATCGCCTGACCATGGCCGGTCTGGAGCTGGATGCGCTGGAAGCGGCGGCGCCTGCGTTCAGTGGGGTGCGGGTGGGTCACGTGGTGGCGGTCGAGCCGCACCCGGACGCGGACCGCCTGCGCGTGTGCCGTGTCGAGGCCGGAGAGGCGGAGCCGCTGACCATCGTCTGCGGGGCGCCCAATGTCCATGAGGGCATGCTGGCGCCGGTGGCGGTAGTCGGTGCGGTATTGCCCGGTGATTTCCGTATCAAGCGCTCCAAGCTGCGCGGCGTGGGCTCCGAGGGCATGCTCTGCTCCGCGCGCGAGCTCGGCCTGGCCGAGGACGCCGAAGGCTTGATGTCGCTGCCGACGACGCTGGAGGCCGGCCAGGACCTGCGTGAGGCGCTGGGGCTGGACGACACCATCCTGGAAGTGGACCTGACGCCGAACCGGGCCGATTGCCTGGGCATGCGCGGCATTGCCCGCGAATGCTCGGCATTGCTGGACCGGCCGCTGCATGCGCCGATCATGCAGACCATGGACGTCGCCAGCGATGCCCGGGTGAGCGTGAATATCGAGGATCCGGAAGCCTGCCCCCTGTATGCCGCGCGGGTCCTGGAGGGCCTGGACGCCAAGGCCGCGACGCCGTTGTGGATGACCGAACGCCTGCGCCGCGCCGGGGTGCGCCCGCTGAGTGCCATCGTGGATGTGACCAATTACGTGATGCTGGAACTGGGTCAGCCACTGCATGCCTTTGACGCCGCGCACACGGGCGACCGGATCCAGGTGCGCCAAGGCGACCAGGGGGAATCCCTGACGCTGCTCGGAGGCGACCAGACGGTGAAGTTGTCGCCGCAGGATCTCGTGATTGCGGGTGATGACGGGCCCCTGGCGCTGGCCGGGGTCATGGGCGGCGCCGCCAGCGCCGTCGGTGACACCACTACCCGCGTGGTGCTCGAATGCGCGCATTTTGCCCCCCGCGCCCTGGCGGGTCGGGCGCGCGCCCACGGCCTGCATACTGATGCCTCCCACCGTTTCGAGCGGGGTGTCGATCCGTCCCTGGTCCCGCAGGCCATGGAACGCGCGAGCCAACTGCTACTGGACATTTGCGGCGGGCAGTGCGGCCCGGTCGAGCAGGTGGGCGAGACGCCGGCCTCCCATGCGGAACAGGCGATCATCCTGCGCCCGGATCGTGTGCAGCGCCTGCTCGGGATTACCCTCGAGGCCTCCGAAATCGAGCGCATCCTGCGTGCGCTGGACTGCCGGATCGAGACAAGTCAGGGGGGCTGGTGGGTGCATGCCCCGCGCGCAAGGTTCGACCTCGAACGCGAGGAGGATCTGATCGAGGAGCTGGCGCGGGTGCACGGCTACGATGCCCTGCCGCAGACACTCCCGAAGCCGGTTGCGCCGGCGACGCCGGAGTCGGGTCTGCGGTCACTGCGCAACGGGCTTGCCCGCCAGGGCTTCCACGAGGTGATCAGCTTCAGCTTTATCGCCCGCGATGCCGCCAGTGCCTTCTATCCGGACGTGGAACCCCTGGCGCTGGCGAACCCCATTTCGTCCGACCTGGCGGTGATGCGCCCGGGGTTGTGGCCCGGGCTGGTGACCACCGCCGCCTACAACCAGGCGCGCCAGCAATCGGACCTGCGCCTGTTCGAGCATGGGCTGCGGTTTGTGCCGGATGCGTCCGGCTTGCGGCAGGAGCCGCGACTGGCGGGCCTGCTCGGTGGGAGAGCGGCTCCGGAAGCCTGGGAGGGCGAGGCGAAGAAGGTCGATTTCTTCGACGCCAAGGGCGTCGTGGAAGGCCTGTGCGAACGCGTCGCCGGCCCGCTCGGCTTCCGAGCGGAGCGCCATCCGGCGCTGCATGACGGACAGTCCGCGCGAGTGCTGGTGGACGGGCAGCCGATCGGTTGGGTCGGGCGCCTGCATCCGGCGCTGTGCGAGCGCTTCGACGTGGAGCCTGTCTACCTGTTCGATCTGAACGCGGCGGCCGTGGTGCGCGCCCCGGTGGCGCAGTTCACGCCGTTGTCGCCGTATCCATCCATCCGTCGTGATTTGGCGCTGGTGGTGGCCGACTCGGTGGCAGCGGGCGATGTGCTGGAGGCCATCGACGAGCTTGACCTGGACCTTCTACAGGACGTTCGCCTGTTCGATGTGTACCAGGGCAAAGGCTTGAATCCGGAAGAAAAAAGCCTGGCTTTGGGCTTGATTTTACGGGCTTTTGATCGCACCCTAGGCGAACAGGACGTGGCTGGCATCACCGACGCGGTGGTGCAGCATCTCCAGGCCCGGTTCAACGCAACCTTGAGACAATAGCCGATGGCAGCTGTAACCAAGGCGGATCTCGCCGCCGCGCTAAACGACGAACTGGGTCTCAACAAGCGCGAGGCCAAGGAATTCGTCGAGATGTTCTTCGAGGAGATGCGGCAGTCGCTGGAGACCGGCGAGGGCGTGAAGCTTTCCGGGTTCGGGAATTTTATCCTGCGCGACAAGAACCAGCGGCCAGGGCGCAATCCCAAGACGGGCGAAGAGATCCCGGTCTCCGCCCGTCGCGTGGTCACCTTCCGGCCGGGGCAGAAACTGCGCGAGCGGGTAGAGAGCTATGCTGGAGGCGAGTAACCACCAGGAATTGCCCGCCATCCCGGGCAAGCGCTACTTCACCATCGGCGAAGTCGCGGAGCTGTGCCAGGTCAAGCCGCATGTGCTGCGCTACTGGGAGCAGGAATTCCCGATGCTGGAGCCGGTCAAACGGCGCGGCAACCGTCGCTATTACCAGCGCCAGGACGTGATCCTGATCCGTCAGATCCGCGCACTACTGTACGAAGAGGGCTACACCATCAATGGTGCTCGCCAAAAGCTCTCTGGAGACGAGGCCAAGGGCGATCGCCAGCAGGCCCAGCAGATCATCCAGGACACCATCTCCGAGCTCGAGTCGGTTCTGCGCGTTCTGCGCGCCTGAGGCTCCGACCCTAGGGGGGCGCCCGGACGTTGTGTTGATGCGATTCGCTTTGCTCGTCGCATCCTACGGTGTCCGTCTGAACCCAACTCCAATTCGAAATTCCCACTCTGTAGGATGCGATGAGCGTAGCGAATCGCATCAATACGCCACTCTCGGTGTACTTGGCACGAATGGTCCGCACGGATCTCGCTGCAAAGGGGCGGTCGACGCTTTCGTGAAGGCGGGGAATCGGATATAGTTCGCGGCTTCGGGGCGTGGCGCAGTCTGGTAGCGCATCTGCATGGGGTGCAGAGGGTCGCAGGTTCAAATCCTGCCGTCCCGACCAAACAGGAATCAACAAAAAAGGCCGCTTTAAGCGGCCTTTTTTGTGTTCGAGGTTAGGGAGACGCTGCGTCTCCTGGCCTCAATCCATCGAGCGGCGGCGCCCCTCGCGCTGGTAGTGGAGCAGGGCGATGTTGGTCTGGCGTTCCATCCACTGGGTCATGCCGACGATCTCGAACCCTGCGAACTCAAAGCCATCGCGCGCGCTGCGGCGACGGTTGGCCAGGCGCAGGTCCCCGGAAAGGCGTTGACTGACGTCGGGGAGTAACAGGTTCTCGAAGGCCAGTTTCGTCTGCTCCTCGAGCGCATCCAGGAGGTCGGTGGAAAGCTCGATGCACATGCCCTGGGCAGAGAGGTCGGCAACCTCGCCGATCACGGGATCCTTCCAGGCCTTCGCATGGAGTTCGATCTGAGGGCGCTGTGCCATCGGAATGTGTACGCGGAATGTCTCGCGCCGTTGCAGGTAGTGCAGAGTCTCCGGATAGGTGCAGACGTAGAGTGCGCCTTTTTGCTCCTGCTCGATGCGTGTTACGCGTGTGCCGAATCGCACTGCGACGCCGCGCAGCGCAGCGAATACGCGCAAATCCATGCCGATACGGACCTGCTGGTGGGCCCGAGGCGGGGTCAGCTCGTCGAGAAAAAGTTCCTTGGAGCTCGGGTCCAGACGGACCAGGGCCGAGGTGTACAGGGGGCCGTCGGTATCCACGCGAACGCTCACGACGGTGAGCTTGTGGTCGAGGTCCTTGAGGATGCCGGCAATCCGGTCCGGCTTTTCGACGGTATAGTCGGTGTCGTCCATGCGTCCGAAGTGTTAAAAAAGTGTGTGGGCGCAAGGTACTGGTGGATGCCGCGAAAAGCCAGCCTCCACCAGGACAGGTCTCTCAGGCCTGGGTGATCTGGCGTCCGCCGCGGCTTCCGGGGCGGGCGCGGCCATACGGGTCGTAGGTGGCCGCGGGGCCGGTTTCCTCGCCGCGGAGGATCTGCATGGACAGTTCCACGCGCTGGCGGTCACGGTCGATCAGGCGCGCATTGCCCTGATTCAGGGTGTCGCAGCGTTCGATGGACTGGCGCAGGGCTTGCCACAGGTCGTTCAGTACGACGCCATCGTCCATCTTCGAGAACAGGCGAGCGACGCCCTCGGGGCTGAAGGCCTCGCCGGCGGCCTCGACCAGGCCTTGCTGGGTGCGTGTCTCGGTTTCCAGCTCATGCAGCAGGGTCTGTTTGCCGGTCACCACGTCCTGCAGCGTATGGGGTTGACGCGCTTCGACCGCGCGCGTTTCCTGTAGCAGGCTCTCTTCCAGCTGATGAGCCAGCCGGATCGAGCTCTCGAGCGAGCGTTGCAGTTTGTGGTGCGCGTCGGCATTCATGGGCGATAGACCGGGTTAGCGCAGCAGGCTTTCGAGGTCGATCATGCGATCGGCCAGCTGCTCGTTGTCCACCGGGTAGTTGCCGTTGGAGATCGCCTCGCGCAGTTCGGCAACGCGGGCGGCGTCGAAGGGTGCGGTGTCGCCCGCGCCAGCCGCGGCGTTCATCGCCTGGGCGGCCCCGGTGAGCGTGACCGAATCATTGTTCGCCGCCGATGCGTTACCGGAGGCCGGGGCACGGCCCGCCGTGTTGCCGGACTCGTCGCGACCCTTTACGCCGGGGTTCTGGCTGTCGGGGCGCAGACTGTTCGTGTTGAGGCCCTTGATATCCATGATGCCTTCCTGTCGTTGTAACTGTGCTGCAATTGTTTACGGCCAGCGGTGCTGAAACTGTAGGCCCCGGGTGCGGAAAAGTGTAACGGGCTTCACAGTCCGCTTCGAAAATGATCGGCGTGGCTGGTGGGGCGAGGCCTCAAAGCGCTACCCGGATGTGGCCGGAGGCCTGGATTTCGCCTTCGACGACGCGCCCGGAGGATGCGTTTTTGACTCGAATTCGCTCGCCCAGCGTCCCGTTTTCCAGCGCCTCGCCCTGCATGCGGATGGCGATGGAACCGCTCTCCGCGAGGATGGTAACCCGCTGGCCGCGACTGATGATCTCGCGCGGGCTGACGTGCTGGGTGCCGATAATTTGACCCGGACGGATGCTGCGTCGGGTCTGCTGGCCGATCAGGGCATCCTTTTCCTCATGATAACTGCCGGCATGGCGCGAGGTCTCGATTCGCTGGAAACGCAGGTCTCCCGCCGAGAGGGTGTGCTGGCGCGGCAGGGTGCGGTTGGCCACCAGCACTTGGGCGTAACGTTCCACGGTCGCCGGCACGTACAGCTGCCAGGTCACCGGACCGGCACACTGGATATGGACGGCGGTGTTGCCGTCGCGCCGACCGCCGGGCGGAAAACGCGCTTCCAGGCCGTCCGTGCAGGGGGCGAGGCGCAGACGATTGTCGAGCTGGCCGATCTCGATGGAGACATCCTTCTCGCTATCGGTAACGCCCAGCTCCTGAATCAGGAACTGCTCGGCGGCCTGACGGATTTCGCCGACCGGGTGGACTTCGGCCCGGACGCTAGTAGACAGAAGCACCAGGGCGAACAGAAGGGCGACTCCGCGAAGGAGACGCTGATTCGTTCGCACGTCCGCGCTCGAGTCGATTTTGCTCGCTGACAAGGCGCGGCGCTGTGTGCCTCCTCCCCGAAAAAATGGGGCACCAACGCGGTTGTGCGAATGAATCAGCGTCTCGCTAGAGGCGGCAGCAAGTCCGGAAGTGGGTCGGCGCTGGTTCATGTTGCGGTCCTGTTTTGTCCTGTCCTGCGCAGCCAATGCGGTGCGGGTGTCGGACTGTGCGCGAATGGCTCGGGTTTGCCGGATTTGTGTCGAGGTCGAGCGAATCGCGTGCGGTTTCTGTACGGAATAGCATGCAGATGCCGTGCCAATGACTGATCAGCCGGCGCCTCGCGCGCATTCAAGGCCTGTCGCGGGCGGCCGTTATCCCCATGAGGCGGCGCCAGAAGGCGCATGCACGCGAATGCAAATGACAGGCCGGGGTTGCGCGGTGCACACTTGGCCTTTGAGGCCTGTCCGGTGCTTAGAGCAATCGGGGCAAGGAGAGCGGCACGATGAGTCAATTCATTGACGATGTGAATCAGCGAACCCAGTTGGTGGGGCAGAACCGCATGGAACTGCTGCTCTTCCATCTGGGCGGGTCGCAGACCTTCGGGATCAACGTCTTCAAGGTCCGCGAGGTGATTCCGTCGCCGCCGCTGCGTCAGATTCCCGGCTCCATGAGCGTGGTACGCGGGGTGGCGTCGCTGCGTGGTGGTACCGTGCCGATCATCGACCTGGCGCGAGCGATGGGCCTGCGTGGCGCCGTCGGGGCGGCCGACAACGGGGATCAGAAGGTGGTGGTCACCGAGTTCAATCGTTCGGTGCAGGGCTTCTGGGTGTCAGCCGTGGATCGCATCGTCAACGTGAACTGGCAGGATGTGAAATCGCCCCCGCGCGGAACCGGGCGCGAATCCTTCCTCGTGGCCGTCACGGAGATCGACAACAAGCTGGTCGAGATCATCGACGTCGAACGGGTGCTCTCCATCGTCAATCCGCTGCCCAGCGAGGTCTCGCCATCCATCCGCGAGAACGCCAGAGAGGCCAGCGGGCGCAAGGTCGTGATCGTCGATGACTCTGTGGTGGCGCGCAAGCAGATCGAGGGCGCGATCAAGGGGCTTGGCTTCGAATACGACGTCTTCAAGGATGGCCAGGAGGCACTGGATTTCCTTGAACAGAAGGCCGCGGAAGGGCCGGTGGGTGACCAGATCGAGATGGTGATCTCGGATATCGAGATGCCACGTATGGACGGCTACACCCTGACCGCGCGCATCCGGGACAATGCCGCCCTGAAGGACCTGAAGGTGCTGCTGCATTCCTCGCTGAGCGGGGAGTTCAACACGGACATGGTCAAGCGCGCGGGCGCGGATGCCTTTCTCTCCAAGTTCAATCCCGACGAGCTGGCCAATGCCGTACTGGATCAGACCGGACGCGAGAGTCAGCAGGCCGAATGACCGATGGGGCGGAATCGGGTTGCCGCTCGGCAAGCCCGGAGCGGCGATGCGTGGCCGGAAGTCGGTGCGTGTCGTGCCTTGTGCGCGACGCCGTATACTGAGGCTGAATTGTTGCGTTTTTCGCCGGTTTTCGGCCAGGCTGCCCCCTTGTCAAGGACTCGTCACCAGGATGCCTAATCACGATGAACTGCGCTCAGGGATGAATCGGTGATTGATTCCCGCGACTACGAGGAGTTCTCCCGCTTTCTGCAGGCCTGCTGCGGCTTGGTGCTGGGCGACAGCCGCCAGTACCTGGTTTCCAGTCGCCTGTCGCGGCTGCTCGATGAGTTCGACTTCAAGACCGTTCCGGAACTGCTGCATGCCATGCGCCAGGCGCCGAATCCACGCCTGCGGACTCGCGTGATCGACGCGATGACGACCAACGAGACGTCCTGGTTCCGCGATGGCTTTCCGTTCGAGATCCTGCGCCACGTGCTGTTGCCGGAACTGGCCGCGAAGGGGGGCAGCATCAAGGTCTGGTCCTCGGGCTGCTCCAGTGGGCAGGAGGCCTACACGATCTCCATGGTGGTCTCGGAATGGGAAGAGTCGCGGCCCAGCCGGAAGGTGCCGGTGTCCATTCTGGGGACGGACCTGTCAGAGAAGATCCTGGACGATGCCCGACGGGCCGTGTACGACGGCCTGAGCATCGTGCGCGGGCTCAGCGAGAGCCGGCGCGAACGTTTCTTCGAGACGGTCGCGGATGGCCACAAGGTGGTCCCGGATGTCCAGCGGCGCTGCCGTTTTCAGAAGCTCAACCTGATCGACAGCTATGCGGCGCTGGGTAAATTCGACCTGGTGTTCTGCCGCAACGTGCTGATCTATTTCTCCGGAGACACCAAGCGACAGGTTCTTGACGCTATCGCCCGGCAGATGAATCCGGGTGGCTATCTGTTTCTTGGCGCTTCCGAGACCGCAGGGCCCTACACCCAGGCCTTCGAGACGGTGCGAACCGATTATGGATCGGTACTCCGCCTGAAGTCCTGACGTAATACCGCCCCGGGACGGAATCCCGGGAACGCCCGTGCAATGCGGGCGGCGAGTCGTTCCATCCCTTCCCCTGTCTGCCCGCTGTGCCTGCACCCATGTGGCACGTCGCTCGAGAATGGCATAACGATTGCATCAGTCCCCCTGCGAAGGGCCGCAACAGTTGCGTCCCGGTTCTCCAAGCGAGGGTCCGCCACGGGCGGACAGGGCGGAAGCGATGAGTCTCTCTCTCGACAAGGCGATGGGCATTTCTCCGCAGGCGGTGAATGTGCGGGCGCAGCGCATGGAGCTGCTGGCCTCGAACATCGCCAATGCGGATACCCCGAACTACAAGGCGCGGGATATCGATTTTCGTGCGGTGCTCGAATCCGCGGCCGGCGGCGGCAATCACTTGCCCATGGCGCGCAGCCAGGCGGCGCATCTCGACCCCAACGCTGGCGCGATGAACGGGCAGGTTGAGGCGCTTTACCGCGTCCCCTCGCAGGCGTCCCTGGATGGCAACACGGTGGACCCGCAGATGGAGCGGGCCGCCTTTGCCGAGAACGCCGTTCAATACCAGAGCAGTCTGGAATTCCTCAATCGCCGGGTCTCCGGCATCCGCGAAGCCCTTAGGGGCGATCGCTAACGTGACGCGGACCTGATCGGGAGATCGATGTCGTGAGCAACCTTTTCAGCCTGTTCAATACCTCCGCCTCGGCGCTGTCGGCGCAGTCGGTGCGCCTGAACACCGTGGCCTCGAACCTGGCCAACGCGAATACCGCGGCGACCAACCCGGACGAGGCCTATCGTGCCAAGCAGGTGCTGTTCCAGAGCGTGATGGACCAGGCCAACCCGAACGGTTCGTCGACCGCGGTGCGGGTGGCCGGCGTGACCGAGTCGCAGGCGGCGCCGCATGCGCATTACGAACCGCATCACCCGCAGGCCAACGAGGAGGGCTACATCTTCCGTCCGGCCATCAGCGTGGTGGAGGAGATGGCCAACATGATGTCCGCCTCGCGCAACTACGAAGCGAACGTGGAGGTGATGGAGACCTCGCGTCAGCTGCTCCAGCGCACATTGCAGATCGGTCAAGGCTAGGGAGCCCTCGATGACACAGATATCCCCCGAATTGCTGGATCGCCTGGGCCTCTCGCGCCCCGAGCAGAAACAGGACAAGGACATGGACCGCCTGGGCCAGTCCGACTTTCTCAAGCTGATGACGACCCAGCTGGAAAACCAGGACCCGATGGAGCCGATGGACAACGGCGACTTCCTGGGCCAGATGGCGCAGTTCTCGACCGTGACCGGCATCGAGGAACTGTCCAAGTCCTTCCAGCAGCTGGCGCAGTCGTTGGGCCAGAACCAGACGCTGCAGGCCGCCTCACTGGTGGGCAAGGACGTGCTGGTTCCCGTCGAGTTCGGCGAGCTGGGTCCGGACGGCATGGTCAAGGGTGCGGTGGATCTGGATCGCTCCACGGAGGAGTTGCAGATCGATGTGTACAGCCCGAACGGCGAGCGCATCCGCCGTATGAACATGGGGGCCTCCGGCAGCGGCCTGCAGGAGTTCAGCTGGAACGGCATGCGCGACGACGGCACCTTCGCCCCGCCGGGGGTCTACGAATTCAAGGCCACGGCCCGCTCCGGGACCCAGTCCGAGGCGGTAGATACCTTCCTGGATGCCCGCGTGGAGAGCGTCGCGGTGGGCAACGATTCCGGGCTGGCACTGACCGTGCAAGGCCTGGGCGAGATCAGCTTTTCGGATGTACGGCGGATTGGCGGTTGACGCCCAAACCGCGACGAAAGAACCCTAACGGAGGAAACACCCCATGCCCTTCAATATCGGATTGAGCGGACTGAACGCGGCCCAGGCCGACCTGCAGACCACCGGCAACAACGTCTCCAACTCGGGGACCACCGGATTCAAGCGCTCGCGGGCGGAATTCGGTGACGTGTTTGCCCAGAGCTTCGGCGGCATCAGCCAGACGGCGATCGGCTCCGGCACGCGCCTGCAGGCGGTGACCCAGCAATTCTCGCAGGGCCGCACGGAGTTCACCGAGAACGGCCTGGATCTGGCCATCAATGGCGAGGGCTTCTTCGTTCTGAACGACCAGGGCAGCACCGCCTATACCCGTGCCGGGGAGTTCCAGGTCAATCGCGACGGCTTTCTGGTGAACAACCAGGGTCAGCAGTTGCGGGGCTACCCGCCGCAGGATGCCAATACTGCCGATCCGAATTTCAACACGGGGCAGCTCGAAGACATTCGTTTGCAGACCGGTGCGGCACCGCCCAACGCCACCACCGATATCGAGGCTCTGGTGAACCTGCGTTCTGATGCCGAGGTGCTGGGTGAGGAGTTCGCGCTGAATGACCCCGAGAGCTATAACTTCTCGACGTCGCTTACGGTTTACGACTCGCTCGGGACCTCGCGCGACGCGAGCATCTACTTCGTGAAGGGTGACGAGGACCTCAAGTGGACGGCCCATGTCGGGGTGGATGGCGAAGTGTACGATCCGCCATACACGCTTACCTTCGATGGCAGTGGCGCGCTCGACGCCGTGCAGCGTGACCCGCCTGAAGTGACCGTGGCCTTTGACAATGGCGCGAACCCCCTCGAGTTCGAAATCGATTTCGGCGGCACGACGCAGTACGGCGGGGATTTTGCGGTCAATGACCTGAACCAGAACGGGTTCGCATCCGGGCGCCTGACGGGTGTGGATATCGATGACTCCGGGGTGGTTTTTGCCCGCTTCACCAATGGTCAGTCGACGGTACTGGGGCAGGTGGCGATGGCCAGCTTCACCAATCCGCAGGGGCTGGAACAGCTGGGCAACAACAACTGGGCCGAGACCTTCGCGGCCGGCGAGCCGGTTTTTGCGGCACCCGGGACCGGCAACCTGGGAAGCATCCAGTCCGGGGCATTGGAGGCCTCCAACGTGGACATCGCCCAGGAGCTGGTGAACCTGATCACCGCGCAACGCAACTTCCAGGCGAACGCGCAGACGATCTCCGCGGCCGATCAGGTTACCCAGACGATCATCAACATCCGCTAAGTAGTGGATGAGACGCTGAAGAGGGCTTGAGCATGGATCGATTTCTGTACATCGCGATGTCCGGTGCGAAGGAGACGATGCACGCACAGGCCATCAACAACCACAACCTGGCCAACGCCAATACCGACGGCTTTCGCCAGGCGCTGGCAACGGCAGATACCTTGCCGGTACGCGGGCCGGGCCATGCCTCGCGCGACTACACCCAGATCGGCAACGATGCGGTGGATTTCAGCAAGGGCAAGATGCAGAGCACCGGGCGTGACATGGACATCGCCATCGAGGGCGAGGGCTTCATCGCGGTCCAGGGCCCGGACGGGGAGGAAGGCTACACCCGCGCCGGCTCGCTGCATGTGGACGCCTTCGGGCTGCTGCGCACCGCGCAGGGCCACCAGGTACTGGGGGATGGCGGCCCGATTGCCATCCCGCCGGCGGAGCAGATCGAGATCGGCACCGACGGAACCATCAGCGTGCGCCCGCTGGGCGTCGGGCCGGAGGCGCTGGCGGCGGTGGAACGCATCCGCCTGGTCAACCCGGACACCGACGAGCTGCAGCGCGGGGATGATGGCCTGTTCCGCCTGGCGGAAGGGGGCGAGGCGCCGGCGGATGCCGAGGTGCGCGTGGTCTCGGGGATGCTGGAGGGCAGCAACGTGAACACTGTGGAGGCATTGACCCGGATGATCGAGCTGTCTCGCCACTTCGAGATGCAAGTGAAGATGATGGACAGCGCCAACACGCTGGAACAAAGCAGCAACCGCCTGCTCGGCCTCGGCTGATGGGTGGCTTCGAGAGTAACGACAGGAGAACACCATGAACCAGGCACTGTGGATCGCCAAGACCGGCCTCGACGCGCAGCACACGCGCATGTCGACGGTCTCGAACAACCTGGCCAACGTGAACACCACCGGCTTCAAGAAGGACCGGGCGGTGTTCGAGGACCTGATCTACCAGACCGTGCGCCAGCCAGGTGCCCAGGCCACCCAGGATCAGCAGCTGCCCTCGGGCCTGCAGATCGGTACCGGGGTGCGCGCCGTCTCCACCGAGAAGATGTTCCAGCAGGGCAACCTGCAGCAGACGGACAACTCGCTGGACATGGCCATCGAGGGTCGCGGGTTCTTCCAGATCCTGATGCCGGACGGGAATGTCGGCTACACCCGGGACGGCAGTTTCCAGCTGAACTCGGACGGCCAGGTGGTGATGTCCAATGGCTATCCGCTGCAGCCGGGCCTGTTCGTGCCGGAGGACACCCAGTCCCTTTCGATCGGCAAGGACGGCACGGTGACGGCGCAGATCCCGGGGCAGGCCGCCCCGGTGGAGCTGGGCAATGTCCAGCTGGCGGACTTCGTGAACCCGGCCGGCCTGCAGGCGGTGGGCGAGAACCTGTTCCGCGAGTCCGCGGCCTCGGGTGTCGCGCAGCAGTCCCTGCCGGGCATGAACGGCACCGGCACGGTGGTGCAGGGCTCGCTGGAGACCTCGAACGTGAACATCGCCGAGGAACTGGTGAACATGATCGAGACCCAGCGCGCCTACGAGGTCAACTCCAAGGCGATCTCCGCGGCCGACCAGTCGCTGCAGTTCGTCAACCAGACGATCGGGTGATCTGATGACCCGCCTCGGAATCGTTTTCCGCCCGGCCCTGGCCGTGACCGCCGCACTGCTGCTGTCCGCCTGCGCCGCCACCCAGCCGACCAAGCCGGACGACAACCCGGACTATCAGCCGGTGATGCCGGCGCAACCGGTGCCGCAGTCACAGAACAACGGCGGTATCTATCAGGCTGCGCACTCCCAGGGACTGTTCGAGGACTACAAGGCGCGCAACGTGGGCGACCTCCTCACCGTGATCCTTGCGGAGAGCACGAACGCGCAGAAATCGGCCTCGACCTCCACCGGCAAGGATTCGAATCTGGAGCTGGGCAATCTCTCGGCCTTCGGGCGCGATGCCACCTTCAACGGGCGCCCCCTGTTCGGAGCCAGCAACTCGAGCTCGCGGGACTTCGACGGTTCCGGGGATTCCTCGCAGAGCAACCAGCTCGATGGCGAGATCACCGTGACCGTGGCCGAGGTCCTGCCGAACGGCAACCTGGTGGTGCAGGGTGAGAAATGGCTGGGCATCAACCAGGGCGAGGAGTACGTGCGCTTTCGCGGCATCGTGCGCCCGGTGGATGTGACCACCAACAACACCGTGCTCTCCACTCAGGTGGCGAACGCCCGCGTGTACTACGGCGGCTCCGGCGTGCTGGCGGACAGCAACACCCCCGGCTGGATCACGCGCTTCTTCAACAGCCCGATCTGGCCCTTCTGACCCGGCATGACCGCGGCGAGGTACGACATGGACTCCACACGCACGACACAACGCGCTTCCGGCTCTTTGGCCGCGCCGTTCGGCGATTGGCGCCGATTGGGGCTACTGCTCCTCGCGGCGCTCCTGGTCGCGGGGCTGGGGAGTGCCGCCGTCTCGGCGCAGACCGCGATCCAGCAGCAGGCGGCCATGCAGGAGCGCAGCTACATGGAACGGGTCAAGGATGTGGCCAGTGTGTCCGGCGTGCGCGACAACCAGCTGATCGGCTATGGCCTGGTGGTCGGCCTGGACGGGACGGGGGACCAGACCACCCAGACCCCGTTCACCGTGCAGAGCCTGAACAACATGCTCGGCCAGCTGGGGCTGACGCCGGACGCCGGCAATCCGCAGCTGCGCAATGTCGCGGCCGTGATGGTCACGGCGGAGCTGCCGCCGTTCGCCAAGCCCGGACAGCGGATCGATATCACTGTGTCGTCGATGGGTAACGCGACCAGCCTGCGCGGCGGCACGCTGCTGATGACGCCGCTGAAGGGTGCGGATGGTCAGACCTACAGTATCGCCCAGGGCAATCTGATCGTGGGCGGTTTCGGTGCCGAGGGCAGCGATGGCTCGCGCATCACGGTGAACGTGCCCAGCGTCGGGCGTATCCCCAACGGCGCCACCGTGGAGCGCGAGGTCCCGACGGCGTTCGCCCAGGGTGATCACGTCACCCTGAACCTCAACCGCCCGGACTTCACCACCGCCAACCGCCTGGTGCAGACGGTGAACGATACCTTCGGCCATGGCGTGGCCAATGCGCTCGACGGCTCGTCGGTGCGGGTGCGGGCGCCGTCGAACCCGGATCACCGGGTCGGCTTCGTGGCCGAGCTGGAGAACCTGCCGATCGAACGCGGCACACCGCCAGCGCGAGTGATCGTGAACTCGCGCACCGGTACCGTCGTGATTGGCTCCAGTGTGCAGGTGACGCCTGCGGCCGTCTCCCACGGCAGCTTGACCGTCACCATCAGCGAGGCCCCGCAAGTGGTCCAGCCCGCGCCCTTCGGCGAGGGCGAGACGGCTATCCAGCCGGATACCGACATCGCGATCGAGGAGGGCGACAACACCATGTTCCTGTTCGACCCGGGCACCTCGCTGGACGAGATTGTCCGCGCGGTGAACAACGTGGGCGCGGCCCCGGGTGATCTGGTCGCGATCCTGGAGGCCCTGCGCGAGGCCGGTGCGCTGCGTGCGGAGCTGGTGGTGATCTGATGATTGGCTCGGGCATGGATACGCAGATGCAGGCCCGTTCGGCCCTGGCCCTGGACCCTAGCGGTCTGCAGGACCTGGCCCGGGGTGCGCGTTCCGGCGACCAGCAGGGTCTGGAGGCCGTTGCCCGCGAGTTCGAGGCGATGCTGATCGGGCAGATGCTCAAGCACATGCGCGAGGCCTCGCTGGGTGATGGCCTGTTCGACAATGACCAGAGCAACATGTATCTGGAGATGCAGGATCAGGAATTCGCCAAGGCGATGAGCCAGGGCGAAGGGATCGGTCTGCGCGATGCCCTGATGGCCCAGCTCTCGGCGCAGCAGCCGGTCGATCCGGAGACGTTGAACGACCCGGATCGCCAGGCGGGCCTGGAATTGCCGCGTCGCCGCTCGGAACTGGACACCCTGCGGGCGCTGCAGGGCGAGACGGAGCCGGAGTTGCGCCCGGTGGGCCCGCAACGCCCGGAAGCCGAGGTCCCGGAAACCACCCCGCAGGCGGCGCCGCAACCGGCCCCCATCGCCTGGCCGCCGCGGGACGCCGCGGACTTTGTGCAGACCCTGGAACCCCTGGCGCGGGATGCCGCGGCGGAGCTGGGCGTCGAGCCCGGCATCCTGCTGGCGCAGAGCGCGCTGGAGACCGGCTGGGGGCAGCACGTGCCGTCGCGGGCCGACGGCCAGCCGAGTTTCAACCTGTTCGGGATCAAGGCCGACAGCCGCTGGGATGGCGATCGTGTCTCCGTGGGCACGCTGGAGTTCCGCGAGGGCGTCGCCCAGCGCGAACAGGCACGCTTCCGGGCCTATGCCGATCCGTCCGAGTCGTTCTCCGATTACGTCGAGTTCATTCGCAACAATCCGCGTTACCACCGGGCCCTGCAGGCCGGCGATGACGCGCAGTACATCCGCGAGCTGCAGGACGCCGGCTATGCCACCGACCCGGCTTATGCGGACAAGGTCCTGCGGGTGCGCGACCAGATGGCCGCGCATCGTGACAGTGGATCGACTCAAGTCGCGGCGGATGCCGCCGTTACCCGTACCAAGGGGTAGAGCATGAAGAAGAAATGGCCCAGTCCGGTGATTGAACAGGCGTTGTCGCGGGAGGCACGGGCATGAGCGCGTCCGGCATCGGCACCTCCGCGCTGCTGGCGTTCCAGCGCGCGATCGGCACGACCAGCAACAACATCGCGAATTCGGCGACCGAAGGCTACAGCCGCCAGCGCACCGAACTGTCCAATCTGACGCCGCAGTTCCTGGGGGGCAGCTTTCAGGGCCAGGGTGTGCAGGTGGACACGGTTCGCCGCATCTCCGACGACTTCGTGAACACCCAGCTGCGCAACTCGATCTCCGATCAGTCGAATGCCGAGTTGAAGGCCTCACTGGCCGGGCGCATCGACGACCTGCTCGGCAGCTCCAGCTCCGGCCTGACACCGGTGCTGCAGGACTTCTTCGATGCCGGCCAGGATCTGGCCAACGATCCGACCTCCAGCGCCGCGCGCACGGTCTTCCTGACCGAGGCGGAGTCTCTGGCCGAACGATTTGGCTCGATCGACCGTCGCATCGAGGAGCAGCGCGACATCATCAACGGCCAGATCCGCACCAACGTCGACGAGATCAACTCGCTGACCGAGGCGGTCGCCGGGCTCAACCGCGAGATCGTATCCAAGTCGACGCAAGGCAGCCCCAACGACCTGCTGGACCAGCGCGACCGCGTGCTGAACCAGCTGGCGGAGAAGGTGAACGTCCGCATCACCGAGCAGGACGACGGCGCGGTGAATGTGTTCGTCGGCAATGGCCAGGCGCTGGTGCTGGGCGGCAACAATCGCGAACTGGTCGCCGAGTCGCTGACCGGGGACCCGCGTTCACCGGATATCGGGCTGGCCACCAGCGGGGATCCGGTCAATATCTCCCGCTTCGTCCAGGGCGGCGAGCTGGGCGCGCTGCTGGAGACGCGCGGCGGGATCATCGACGAGGCGCAGAACACCCTGGGCCGCCTCGCGATCAGTATCGGTGAGGAATTCAACCAGCAGAACAACCTCGGGCTGGACCTGGAGGGCAATCTGGGTGCGGATATCTTCGGGATCGGCGATCCGGCAGTGCGCGGATTTCCGGGTAATGATTCCAATGACGTTCCCGGGGTCGAATTCACGGATGTTCGCGCGATCACCACGTCCGATTACCGCCTGCGCTATGACGGCAACGAATACGAGTTGACCCAATTGTCCGATGGCACCTCGGTAACATCCGACAACGGCGTGCTCAAATTGGACGGGATCAGCGTAGATACCGCCGCGATCGGGGGTGCCGCGGACGGGGACGAGTGGCTGATCCAGCCGACCCGGAACGGTGCCCGTGATTTGTCTGTGGAGATGACAGATCCCTCTAGGATTGCAGCTGCGGCCGCTGTGCGGGCCGACCTCGGCAAGGACAACAACGGGGATGCAAAGATCGCTTCGGTTCGAGCCGTGGATGCCGATGACCTCACATTGGACCCGATTACCGTTGAATTTAATGATGACGAGGGTCGGTTTGAGATCAATGGGAATACGTTCTTCCCACTAGATCCCGATGGGCACGGGGTGACAACCATCGAGCATCAGGGCTGGGAGATGGAGATCCGGGGCACGCCGGAGGACGGGGACACCTTCGATGTGAGTAGCAACGTGGGCTATCCGGGCGATAACCGCAACATGCTGGCGATGAACGATCTGTCGGATGAACGGCTGGTGGGCGGTGACCGTACCTTCGGGGATGGCTACAACAGCCTGCTGGCCAATGTCGGCACGCGCACGCGCCAGGCGCAGGTCGCGCAGGAATCCGCCGATGCGCAACTGGAGCAGGCGCGCGCCCAGCGCGAGGCGGTCTCTGGCGTCAACCTGGACGAAGAGGCCGCGGATCTGATCCGCTACCAGCAGGCCTATCAGGCGGCGGCCCAGGTCATCTCGGTCAGCAATTCGCTGTTCGATACATTGCTCGGCGCAGTTCGCCGCTAGCGCCCACCGGGAGACACGGACATGCGCATTTCGACCACCCAGATCTTCCAGACCGGAATCGACCAGATCCAGCGCGGCCAGACCGAGCTCAACCGGACCTCGCTGCAGATGGGGCGGGGCGAGCGCATCCTGTCGCCGTCCGATGACCCGAGCGGTGCGACCCAGGTCAATCAGTTCGAACGCATCATCCAGGCCACCAAGCAGTACCAGCGCAATATCGACAACACCCAGCCGCGCCTGCAGCAGGAGGAATCGGCCCTGCAAAGCGGGACCGACCTGCTGCAGCGCGCGCGCGAACTGGTCGTGGCCGGGAACAACGACAGCCAGACCAACGAGACCCGTAGCTATCTCGCCGGCGAGCTGCGCCAGCTGCGCGAAGGGATGTTCGATATCGCGAACACAAAGGATCCGAACGGCGAATATCTCTTCGCTGGCACGAAGTCCCTGGATCAGCCCTTCCGCCAGAACGGCGACGGGGAAGTCATCTACGATGGGGCCAAGGGAACGGGCAGCGTTCGCGAGGTCGCAATCTCCCCGAACCGGAAGGTTGCGGTGGGTGACACCGGCGAACGAGTGTTCATGGCCATCCCCGAGAACGACGGACGGGTTGGGGCCGCCGCGCATCCCGAAAACACCGGTCGGCTGGTTGTGGAGCAGACTGGGGTAAGTGACCAGGCCGCCCTGAACACCACTGATAACTTTCTGATTCGGTTCGAGGGAAACGAAGATGGCAGTTTTAGCTATGGCGTGTACCAGGCGGACGAGAATGGCGAGGTGGCGAACGAAGACGATGCAGTTGTAGAAGGCGATTACGTCCCGGGAGCGGCGATCGAGTTTGAAGGCCGTTCCGTCACGGTGAGTGGCACGCCTGATGAGCTGGACATGGTCCTGTCCAGGCCGGCGCAGGACAAGAGTGTCTTCGATACCCTGGATGCGGTCATCTACGCCCTGGAACAGGGCGGAGCCGATGGTGCCAGCCGGGCGAATCTGGCCACGGCCAGTAACACCGCGCTGGCGGATCTGGATGCCGTGCTTGGGAATTTCAGTGACATCCGCGCCGAGGTGGGGTCGCGCCTGAAGACCTTTGACCAGCAAAAGGACCTGAACGAGGACCGCCTGGTGGACCTGAACAGCGCGGTCTCCGAGATTCGCGACCTGGACTATGCCGAGGCGATCAGCCGTTTCAACCAGCAGCAGGTGGCCCTGCAGGCCGCGCAGCAGACCTATACCCAGGTGAACCGCCTGTCGCTGTTCGACTTCCTCTGATCAATCCCCGGTCGGGCGGATCATGGTCGTGCCTTTGTGCGACCATGACGCCATTGTGATCTGCGAGAGTCCGGCATGGCCAAGAACAACGAACCCTCCGCGCCCATCCAGTACCGTTCCACGGGGCGTCCCCCGCGTTATCTGATTGTCCTGCTGATCCTGGCTGCATTGTGGGCGGGCTTCTGGGGTGTGATCCACCTGCAGTCGGGCGAGCCCGAGGCGGTGACGCTGGACGTCGAGGAGCAGGCCGAGCTGGAGGCCAAGTTGCAGGCGCTGGGGCCGCGCGATGCCGAGCCCCGCCCGGATCAGGCGCCCGGAGACCCGATCATCGATCTCGACGCCGAGGCCGAGCCGCTGGTCCCGGAACTCTACGAGGAACGCGCCGAGGCGCGCGAGGTGCGCTTCAGCGAGCGCGAACTGAATGCCCTGATCGCCCAGGACCCGGACTTGGCCGGGCGCGTCGCCATGCGTCTGACGCCGGGGCAGGTCAGCACTCGGGTGCGTATTGATGTTCCGGCCGATATCCCACTCCTTGGGGGCCGTGTCCTGAATGTCCGCTCGGGTGTCCGCTTCGAGACCGAGGATGGGCGGGTGCATGCGCGCCTGGTCGGTGTCAGCGTCGCCGGAATCCCGCTGCCGGATGCATGGCTGGGCGGGCTGAAGGACGAGGACCTGCTTGCGCTGGAGCCCTTCCAGCAACTGCGCGCGGGCATCGAGTCCATCGAGGTGCGTGACGGCGAGCTGGTGCTGGAACTCGCCCGCTAAAGCCGCCCCCGAGTCCGTCCGCGAATCACACCGTTTCCCGCACGCGTTCATTTTTCCGTCAATGCCTCTACTAGGCGCGGAGGAGTGCGGGGCGGTTGCGGTGCCCCTGATGTGCTTCGATCCTCAGGGAGACGCAACGCATAAAGGGCGATGGCATGGAGTCCCAAGCCCATCGGCCGCCCGGATCCTCACCGTGAGCCCGTCATCCCGGAAACCGCGCAGGGGTTATCCGGGATCTCCATCGTTGGAAGGCGTAGAGACGCCGGGGTGTTCGTGCGTGAGGAGATCCCGGCTCTTCGCTGCGCTACGGCCGGGATGACGGGGAGGGGAGCGCTACGGCCGGGATGATGAGAATGGGAGCGCTGTGGCCGGGATTATGGGAAAGGAGGATCCCACCGGGATAACGGCCGGGGGGATTCGGGCTGGATGGATGCACCCACGTTCGGAATGACCGTCTGACCCTCAGAATGACCACCCAACCCTCGTCATCCCGGAAACCGCGCAGCGGTTATCCGGGATCTCCATCGTTGGAGGTGGCAGAGACGCCGGGGTGTTTGTGCGCGGGGAGATCCCGGCTCTTCGCTTCGCTCCGGCCGGGATGACGAGAAGGGGAGCTGTGGCCGGGATGATGGGAAAGGAGGGTCCCGCCGCGATAACGGCCGGGGGGGGTGGGGCTGGATGGATGCACCCACGTTCGGAATGATCGTCTAACCCTCGGAATGACCACCCAACCCCCGTCATCCCGGAAACCGCGTAGCGGTTATCCGGGATCTCCATCGTTGGAGGTGGCGCAGACGTCGGGGTGTTCGTGCGTGGGGAGATCCCGGCTCTTCGCTGCGCTACGGCCGGGATGACGGGGAGGGGAGCGCTACGGCCGGGATGACGAGAATGGGAGCGCTACGGCCGGGATGACGCTTGGGGGATGTTTGCTGCGGGCGTCGGCTTGGGCTGCGTACGGCCTTGTGGCGCTCGTTGGTAGCCCGCTGAGGGGCGGTTTACGGACTCTACATATCCGAGGGCTATCCCTGATCATGAACGACGTAGGGTGCCAATGAGCGCAGCGAATTGCACCGATCGAGGCCGGGGGTACCCGGGGGTCGGGGCCCGCATGGATCGGTGCGGTTCGGCTAGCGCCTCACGGCACCCTACGGGATGGACTTGCGCGCTAACGCGGGCCGACGCGCAGGGTCTCGGCGCCCAGGGCCTGCAGGCGTCCACGCACGCTGAGGTTCAGGGTGGAATGCCCGGCCTCCAGTGACGGCTGGCTGGCCGACTCGTCCATTGCGCGCATGGCCATCATGGGTTGTGGCCGATCGTAGTGGTCGTCCGGCAACTCCACTTCCAGCGTGCGCAGGTGCGTGGCCCCCAGCGAGCGGGCGATCAAGCGCGCCTGTTCCTTCAGGTCTTCCATTGCCTCTTCGATCATCGCCTCGCGATGTTCCTGGCGTGCCTCGGCACTGAGGGAAAAGCGGATCTGGCTGACGGTAAGGTCCCGCTGCTGGAGTGCGCCGACCAGTTCGGTCAACGGGTCGAAATCACTGCTGGTCAGTTCCAGGTTCTGCTGGACCTGCCAGGCACTGATGCGGCTGCGGTCATCGGCGTCGTGGATGGCGCGGGTGGAATAGCCGATGGTGCGGGCTTCGATGTCATCCTGTTCGGCGGCGCGCTCCAATGCGGCCTCCATATTTCGGTTGACGGTCGCAGCGGCCTCGGCGGCCTCCGGGGCGCGCGCCTCGGTCGTCATCAGCACGGTCATGTGATCGTTGGCGACCTGGCGCTCGGCCTTGCCGGTCAGGCTGAGCGTGGTACTGCCGTCACCGGAGACGGCAGCACCCGGTAATGCCAGGACCAGGGCGGCGAGCCCGGCCAACATCCAGGGTAGCCGGGCGCCGTTACGGATTGCGTGGTGTCGCATCATGAGAAGCCTCTAGAGGTCGCGCGCAAGCCGGAGGCCGGCGAACACGTGGCGTTTTTCCGGGGTGAAGAAGTTGCGCATTGTAGAGCGGGTGAGCAACGGATCGCTCCAGGCGCTGCCACCGCGCAGGATGTAGTGCTCTCCGTCGAACCAGGGCAGGGAGTATTCCTCGTAGGGGAACGGCTGGAAGCCCGGGTAGGGCTGAAAGGTGTTGCCGCACCATTCCCATACCTGGCCCGTGGCGCGCAAGCGGCCGGCCTGGGCGGCGTGTTCCCACTCGTGTTCGTGGGGAAGGCGGGCACCCACCCAGCGGGCATAGGCCGAGGCCTCGAACCAGGATAGCCCGACGGCGGGTGCATGCGGATCGAGTGCCTGGGCGCCCTGGGGGAGGGTTTGTACCTGCGTCCCGTCGGGTAGCCGCCACCAACCCAAAGGGGCCTTGATGCCCGTTTGTTCCAGCCAGGTTCGACCCGCAGGGCCCCAGTGGGGACCCGGGCGGTAGCCTCCGGCCTCGATGAATGCGGCGATCTCGGCATTGGAGACCGGATGCGAGCGGAGGGCGTGGGGCGCCAGCGGGACGGTGTGGAGGCCACGCTCGTTGTCGAAGGCGGTCGCCGCGTCGCTGCCGGTGACATGTTCGCCACCCGGGCACTCGATCCAGTCGCCGCTGGCCGCCAGTGCGCGTTTTGACTCATACGTTCGGGGTGGCTCGGGGCGCTGCAGGCGGGCGAACCAGCGCACCTGTTCCAGGCTTTCCAGGTGCATGGCGTGGTGCTGCGCGAGGAAGCCGGTCAGGTAGTCCCGCTCGAGCAGGGGGTGGCGACGCACCTCCGGATGGGAGCGCAACAAGTCCATGTGGTGTTGCTGGCATGCCTGGCCCCATTCCAGGAGGTATTCCCGCGGCGGAAGTCTACCGCCACGGCGCCATTTCGGGCTCTGTTCCGGGAAGTAGAGATCGTGCCAGTCGCGCCGCTCGGGCGGTGGTTCACCCAGGATGCGTTCGTGCAGCCACACCGCTTCGATGAAATGGCAATGGGCGTAATGCCAGCCGATGGGGCTGAGGTCCGGGTGGTATTGATTGCGCCATTCGTTCCCCGACGTGGACGCCAGCGCCGCGTTCAGGCGGTCGTGCTGGGTCGCCAGGCAGTCCATGAAGTCGGAGGGGTGCGGGTTTGCACCTGGCTGCGGATGGGCGGCATTCATATCCGATGGAGCGTGTTACAACGCCAGGAGTTCCGGCGGTTCGTCAGGATCGAGGATCAGCAGGTGGCCGGGCGGGACCGGGCGCCAGCGTTCGCGGTCGGTGAGGGGCTCGGAGGCCACGACCACGCTGTCGTCGGGGAAGGTCTCGTCATCGGTGGTGTAGTAGAGGCTGGGGCAGGGCGCATTGACCGCGTGGCGGCTGGCGATGATGCGGCGGCCGTCGGACAGGATCACGTTCAGCAAGGCGGTGTCGACACCCAGCCAGGTCTCCACGGTGGAGAACGCCTCGCCCAGGGCGCCCTCCAGCGTCGCGTTTTCGTCATCGGCCAGGTACTGCCGGACCAGTGCGAACAGGTATTCGGAATCGGTGGTCCCCTGGATGCTCGATTCGACCTCTTGGCTGAGGATGTTCTGGATCTGGCGCCGGATATCGGGACGGAAGCGGCTGATCAGCCCGTTGTGGCTGTACAGCAGGCCATCGCGGGCGAATGGCTGGGCGTTGACGGTGTCCCCGCCGAAGCCGGGGGTCGCACTGCGGATGGCCGCAACCCATAGGGGCTGGGTCATGTCGCTGGCCAGATCCTCCAGGTTGGGATCCTGCCAGAGTGGATCGGCGCGGCGGTAATGACGTGCAATACCGTCGTCGCCAAACCAGCCGAAGCCGAAGCCGTCGGCGTTGACGCGCGCATACACCAGCTCCTGCGGGGCCATGGCCTGTTCGATCAGGTTATGCGGTGGGTCCAGGATCAGGCTACGCAGCGTGATCGGAGGGCCCAGATAGGCGAGGTGTCGGCACATGGCTAGGGTCAGTTGGGGCGTCCGGGGTTTCGTGCTAGCGTGCCGCAAACCACCCCGATACGGAAGCCCGTATGTCCGCCGACCCCAGCGTTGTCTCCAATTCCCCTCGTTACAGCCGCCAGGTGGTGGAGGAACGCGACGCCCACGCCGAGTTGCTGGCCGATTTCCGCGCGGGGATGCTCGAGCCGCCCCGGTCCCTGCCGCCGAAGTATTTCTATGATGCGCGCGGATCGCAGCTGTTCGATGCGATCTGTGATACCCCGGAGTATTACCCCACGCGCCTGGAGGCCGACCTGCTGGAGCGGCATGCCGAAGCGATCCTGGAGGCGTCCGGGGCGCGCACGCTGTTCGAACTGGGCAGCGGGACTTCGCGCAAGACCGAGTACCTGCTGGCGGCGCTGGAAGCCCGCGTCTCCGCGCCCCATTACGTCGCGAACGACGTCTGTGCCGAGATCCTCGACGAGGCCGGCGCGCGACTCCTGCAGCGCTTCGATCACATGCGGGTGGACAGCCTGTGCGGGGATTATGCGGCGGCGCTGACCCATCTGGCAGACGTTTCCGGTGGGCAAGCTGACGGTCCGCGTCTGTTTGCCTTTCTCGGCAGCAGTCTGGGCAATTTCGAGGACGCCGAGGCGGCCGCGTTGCTGCGACGAATCCGCGAGACCATGAACCCCGAAGACCGGCTGCTGCTGGGGCTGGATCGGGTCAAGCCGCGCCCGGTCCTGGAGGCGGCCTACAACGATGCGGCGGGGGTGACCGCGGCATTCAACCTGAACCTGCTGTCGGTGTTGAATACCGAGTTGGGGGCGGACTTCGATCCGGACGGTTTCGAACATCGCGCTCCGTTCGTCGAAGAACTCTCGCGGATCGAGATGCACCTGGTATCGCGGCGGCAGCAGACGGTGCGCGTGTCGGAGCCGGAGGCACTTCTGGAGATCGCCGCAGGCGAGGTGATCCGGACCGAGATCTCGCGCAAGTTCAGCCGCGAGGCCATCGACCGTCTGCTGACGGCCGCCGGGCTCGAGCATACGGCACAGTGGTCGGCACCCGAGGACTGGTACTCCCTGTTTCTGCTGCGGCCAGGGGCGGCCTGAGCGGGATGCGGGCACCGCGACTGGTGTTGGTCCGGCACGCCCAGGCCGGGAATCCCGGTGACTGGGACGGGGCGGATCGTGACCGGCCGCTGACCGAAAAGGGGCAGGTGAGTGCGGTACGCATGGCGCAGGCGCTCGGGGATCTGCTGCCGGGATCGGTCGAGCTCCTTTGCAGCCCCTATCTGCGCGCCCGTCAGACGGCGATCCCCCTGTCCCAGGCGCTGGACGTCCCGGTGCGGCAGAAAAAATGGCTGGCGCCCGGGCAGCCCACGGGGCTGGAGGTCGAGGCCCTGGCCCGCAACCTCCCGGCGGATGGCGGCCTGGTGATCGTTGGACACGAGCCGGATCTGTCGCTGCTCGCGAGCTGTCTGCTGGGCACGACGGGCGGGCGCAGTCTTGTCCGTATGGGCAAGGGTGATGCCTGCGGACTGACGGGCGCACTGCCGGGCCCGATGCAGCTCGCCTGGCACCTGCCCCGACGTATCCTGGAACGGTTGGCCGGCGGTGAGGCGGATTGAATATGCGCACGGAGAACGATGCGGAGACGGTTGCGGCCGTCGATCTGGGTTCCAACAGCTTCCACATGATCGTGGCCCGGCGTCAGGACGGCGAGGTCCTGAAGGTCGACCGGATCAAGGAGACGGTGCGTCTCGCCAGCGGCCTGGATCCCGACGGACAGATGGATCCGGAGGTGGGGCAGCGTGCCCTGGATTGTCTCGATCGCTTTGGCCAGCGACTGCGCCAGCTGCCGCGCGGCCGCGTGCGCGTGGTCGGGACCAACACCCTGCGCCAGATGGGCGACAGCCGCGCGTTCCTGCGCGCGGCGGAAGAGGCCCTGGGGCATCCGGTGGAGATCATTGCCGGGCGCGAGGAAGCGCGGCTGATCTACCTGGGCGTGGCGCATGCGCTGGCGGACGACAGTGGCCGCCGGCTGGTGATGGACATCGGGGGTGGCAGTACCGAATTCATCATTGGAGAGCGCTTCGAGCCGGTCCTGGCCGAGAGCCTGGAGATGGGCTGTGTGACGTTCACCCGCCGCTTTTTCGCCGATGGAAAACTGACGCGCAAGGCCTTCACGGCCGCGCAACTGCAGGCGCAGCGGGAGCTGCAACCGATCGCGAGCGCGTACCGCGAGGCCGGCTGGGATCAGGCGCTGGGGGCTTCCGGAACCATCCTCGCCATTGATCGCATGGTGCACGAGGGCGGACTGGACGAGGCACCCGGCGTGAGCCGCGAGAACCTGGAGCGGCTACGCGATGCCCTGATCGAGCAGGGGGCCACCAAACGGCTGAAATTCCCCGGTCTGGCCGAGGACCGGGCGCCCGTGATTGCCGGTGGTCTTGCGGTGCTTCTGGGTGCCTTCGAGGCGTTGGGTATCGAGCGGCTCCACCCCTCGGACGGGGCCCTGCGCGAGGGCGTGATCCATGACCTGCTGGGGCGTTTTCGGCACGAGGACGTGCGTGGCAGCACCATTCACCATCTGCGCCGGCGCTTCGCGGTCGATTCGTCCCAGGCGGACCGGGTGCAGGCAACGGTGGCGCGCCTGGTGACGGCCGTTCGCGCCGCCTGGGAGCTCGGCGAGGATGACGCCGAGCGCCTGGAATGGGCCGCCGAGTTGCACGAGATCGGCCTGGCGCTGGCTCACAGCAAATACCACAAGCACGGCGAGTACATCCTCACTTGGGCCGACCTGCCGGGTTTCTCGCAACCCGAACAGGCCGAGTTGGCGTGGCTGGTGCGCCTGCACCGGGGGGGGCTGAAGCCCAAGTTGTTGTCCGGGGTGCGTGAGGATCGTGCGCGGCCGCTGCTGTTCATGGCGGCGCTGCTGCGTCTGGCCGTGTTGCTGCATCGTTCGCGCGCGCCGGATCCGGTGCCGCTGGAGCGCATCGAGGCGACGCCGGAGGGTCTGACGCTGACCTTCGCGCCCGACTGGCTGGACGCCCACCCGCTAACGCGCGCCGATCTGGATGCAGAACGCGAGGACTGGGCCCGTCACAAGCTGGATCTGGAGTTCGAGTGAGCACCCATTCCGAACCTGAGCAAGGAACCCAGGATGCTGACATTGGTGGTCTGGATCTACGTACTCGCGGTGCCGCTGTGGATCGGCATCTGGTGGTCGGCGACCGGGTTTCGGCTCATGCGCGACAACAAGCTGTTGGCGCTGCCGTTCTTGCTGAGCCTGGCCTACGTGATTGGCAATGCCATCCTGGTGGCGGGGTTCGGTGGGCTCAGCGAGGCGACGCACGAGGAGAGCCGCACGATCTTCATTACCGATCGGGCGATGATCGCGGTTCAGGCCACTGCGAGCGTGTTGATTGTGGCGACCATCGTGTACGGGCTCAGCATCCGGCGGGTGCCGGTCCACTTCATCCGCTTCATGGTGTATGCCTTCGTGGCGCTGCTGGGCATCATGGCGCCGATCCTGTGGATCCCGGCGCAGGAGGCCGAGTTCTTCTTCGTGTTGCGCCATGTACAGTCGATCGGCCTCAATTTCGGCCTGTTCCTGTTCCTGTGCGTGGCGGGCATCGTGGTGTTGTTGCAGGACCTGCTCCGACACGGTGATGCCGAGGTCAGCCTGCTGGGCGGGCTGCATGACGTGCCACGTGCGCAGGACCGGGAGGGCGAGGAACGCTGACGCAGCGTCTACGGCATTCCTGCAATGCGGGATCAGCCGGTGGCGGGCCCCGCGAGCTTCGCGTTAAGGAAATCCTGGGCGGAAAAGACCTCCTGCCCGTCGGCGGGGCGCGTGCGGGTATAGCTCCCGTCGGGTTGCAGCACCCAGGCGGTGGCGTTGTCGCGCAGGTAGATGAACAGGGATTCCTCGGCGACGCGGTCGCGCAGTTCCGGGTCGCGTATGGGGAAGGCCACCTCGACGCGGCGGAAGAAGTTGCGCGGCATCCAGTCGGCACTGGACAGAAACACCTCGGGATTCCCGTCGTTTTCGAAATAGAACACGCGCGAGTGTTCGAGGAACCGCCCCAGCACCGAGCGCACTTCGATGGTCTCCGAGATGCCCGGGACCCCGGGGCGCAGGCTGCAGATGCCGCGCACGATCAGCTGGATGGGTACGCCTGCCTGCGAGGCCTGGTACAGGGCCTGGATGATCTTGGTCTCGTTCAGCGAGTTCATGCGCGCGACGATGCGCGCGGGTTTCCCGGCGCGGGCATTCTCGATCTCGCGTTCGATCTTCTCCAGCATCGCGTCGTGCAGGCGGAACGGCGCCTGGATCAGTTGGCGCAGGCGCGTCACCTTGCCCAGGCCGGTGAGTTGCAGGAAGACGCGGTGGACGTCCTCGGTGAGCACGGGGTCGGCGGTCAGCAGGCCGAAGTCGGTGTAGGCCTTGGCGGTGCCGGAGTGATAGTTGCCGGTGCCCAGGTGGGCATAGCGGGTGATGCGGTCACCATCACGGCGTACCACCAGCGCCATCTTGGCGTGGGTCTTGTAACCGACCACGCCGTAGGTGACATGCACCCCGGCGTCCTGCATGCGGTTGGCCAGTTCGATGTTGTCGGCCTCGTCGAAGCGGGCGCGCAGCTCGATGACGACGGTGACCTCCTTCCCGGCCTGGGCGGCCGCCATCAGGGTCTCGACCAGCGGCGAGCGGGTGCCGGTGCGGTACAGCGTCTGCTTGATCGCCAGTACCCGCGGGTCGGCGGCCGCCTGGCGCAGGAAGTCCACCACCGGCATGAATGACTGGTACGGGTGGTGTAGCAGCATCTCCTGCTCGCGGATGGCGGCGAAGATGCCACTGCCGGTGGCCTCGCTGCGCGGCAGGGCCGGGACCAGCGGCGGGAACTTGAGATCCGGGCGTTCCACCAGTTCGTGCACCGCCATCAGGCGGTTCAGGTTCACCAGGCCAGTGACCTGGTAGAGATCCTCGGACGCGAGCTGGAATTGCTGCAGCAGGAATTCGGCGACCTCTTGCGGGCAGTTGTCGGCGACCTCGAGGCGCACGCCGGCGCCGTAGTTGCGCTGGGGCAGCTCGCCCTCCAGGGCATTCAGAAGGTCGTCGATCTCTTCTTCCTGCACGAACAGGTCCGAGTTGCGGGTCAGGCGGAACTGGTAGCAGCCGGTGACCTTCATCCCCTGGAACAGTTCGTCCACGTGCGCGTGCAGGATGGACGACAGCAGCACAAAGTCGTTGTCGCCGCTGGCGACCTCGCGGGGCAGGCGCACCAGGCGCGGCAGCGAGCGCGGGGCCTGGACCACCGCCCGGCCGGATTCGCGCCCGAAGGCGTCCTTGCCCTTGAGCGTGACGATGAAGTTCAGGCTCTTGTTGAGGATGCGCGGGAACGGGTGGGCCGGGTCGAGGCCGATCGGGCTGAGGACCGGCTGCAGTTGCTCGCGGAAGTACTGGCGCACCCAGTCCCGCTGGGCTGCGTCCCAGTGCGTGCGCCGAACGAAGTGGATCCCCTCCGTTGCGAGCGCCGGGATCAGCTCGTCGTTCAGCGTGCTGTACTGCTGTTCCACCAGGTCGTGGGCGCGCGGCGCGATCTGGCGCAGCTGTTCGGCGGCCGAGAGGCCATCCGGCCCCGGGGCCTGCACGTTCAGCTCGACCTGCTGGCGCAGCGAGCCCACGCGGACCTCGAAGAATTCGTCCAGGTTGGTGGAGGAGATGCTGAGATAGCGCAGGCGTTCCAGCAGCGGGAAGGCCGGGTCCTGGGCGATGGCGAGTACCCGGCGGTTGAATTCCAGCAGGGACAGCTCGCGGTTGAGGAACAGGTCGGTTTGGGTCACGTCGGCATCCGGCATGCACGACTCGCGGCAGAAGTGGGACCGCGAGTCTATGACAGCATTATGTCAGTTCCGTGACCGGGGTTGGTTGGGACGGCCGGAAGGGGCCTGGAAGTCCCCGGGCGGCGTACCTGAACTGCCCTGCCTCGGCGCTGGTGGCTATACTTGAAGACTTGATCATGCAGCGCAAAACCCGCTGCCGTAAGGAGAAGTCCGTTGGCCGAATTTACCCTGACACTGCACGCGCGCGACGAGGCACAGCCGGAGCTGCACAAGGTCTCGGTGGTCGCCGAAGGCGAGCTGCCCGAATACGGTCAGGTCTGGGTCTGGGACATCCTCTACGCTCGGCAGTTGTTTGCCCTGGGCGAGGTGCAGGCGGCCCAGGATCTCAAGGAGACCCTGGAGCTGTGGGCGGTGAACATGTCCAGCAAGGTGTTTCAGCCCCACGGTCATATCCTGTCCAAGGGCTACCTGGACCTGTCCGAGAACCTGCAGCTCGTGACTGGGGACGATATCCCCGCTGCGGCCGAAGGCGATCGCCAGGTGGTGGTCTCGGTCGATGGGCAGGCCGGGCAGCTGCCGGATGTCGTGGTGTCGCCGGAGAGCCTGACAGCCGAGGAGCGCCAGGATCTCGTGCTGGGGCTCGGGCAGTACTTCAACTTCGAGAACCCGATGTTCGCGCGCGAGTTGCCGATCCATGTGCTCGCCATGCGCAAGTACTACGCGGACATCAACTTGCCGCATACGCAGATCGCCCTCGACGAGGCCCCGTTCTTCGCCATCCAGAAGGCGATGGAGTACTTCCAGGCCGCCAACCAGGGCACCGTGCAGTAGGCGCCGCCGCTGCGTCGGGTCCGGGCTGCGTGCTACGGTCGCGCTCATGAGGACCGTCTATTCCGCCGCCGACCCGGTGATGGCCGGGTTCATCGAGACCCTGCTGCAGGATGCCGGCATCCCGGCCTATGTGAACCAGGCCGGCCTCTATAGCGCTGCCGGCGGAGTCCCGCCGACCGAGACCTGGGCCCGCATCATGGTGGTGCACGAGGAACAGGCCGAGGAGGCGCGCGCCATCATCCTGGAGTACCTGGAGGGCGAGCCGGAACACGACGGCAAGGACTGGAAGTGCCCGCGCTGCGGCGAGGTGATCGAGCCACAGTTCACCCAGTGCTGGAACTGCGGGCGGGAGAAGCCTAGTGTCCTTTAACATTAGATCGCATCAATAATAATGCGAACTAATGTTAAAGGACACTAAGGTCTGAGACCGGTCAGTCGAGTCGTCCGTTGCCGCCATACTGGGCGCGGATGCGCTGGATGTAGTTCTGCGTCTCGCGAAACGGGGGCACGCCGCCATGCCGTTCCACCGCGCCGGGGCCGGCATTGTAGGCGGCCAGGGCGAGATCCAGATTTCCCTCGAAGCGATCCAGCATGGCGGCCAGGTAGCGCGTTCCGCCATCGATATTCTGGGCGGGATCGAAGCGGTCGGTAACCCCGAGATCGGCCGCGGTAGCGGGCATCAGCTGCATCAGGCCGTGGGCGCCCACCCGCGATACTGCCTGCGGATCGAAGCAGGACTCCACGTGAATCACCGACTGCACCAGCGCCGGGTCCATGCCCTGGCGGTGGGCGGCGTTGTGGATGAGGTCCGCGAATTCGCCACCGCCGGTGGCCAGGGCATGGCGGGCGCGTGCGCCGCAACGTGCGCGGGCGGTGGGTCGACCGTAGGTAGCGATCAGCTCCATGCCGCTATCCTGCTGGCGCTGGTTGGTGATCAGGCGCTCGCCCCCCGGGCCCTGGAATACGAAGATCTGACTGGGTGACCAGTTTCCGCCGCCGGGCTCCGAGGTGCCCGTGCCGGCGCCGCCGCGCGAGCGGATCGTCTCGTAGGGAATGCCCTGCGGGCGCTCGTCGGTCAGGACGCGGGCCCCGGAGGCATCGCGAAAGGAGTAGAGCTCGGCCGCGCTGGTGCCGGCCAGGGTCAGCCCCGCCACCAGCGTCAGCAGCAGGCGCAGCACCGTCCGACCGGAATGCTTACCATGGTGCCTTGTATGCAAGCCCTGTTCCCCCTGGCCCGGATGCGAGCCGAGTACCGATCCCGATGACCGAGACCCCATTCACAGTCTGCATTATGGCGCCGGAGAGCGCACGCCTGAAAGAGCGTGTCGATTGCCTGGTCGACGGGGCCGGTGTGACGGCGCCAGCGGTCGAGGTGCTGGCGTCGGTGGACTCGACCAATCGCTATCTGCTGGAGACCCGGCCCGAGGTGGGTGACATGCCACGCGCCTGTGTGGCGCAGGCCCAGACAGCGGGTCGCGGGCGGCGCGGTCGCGCCTGGCATTCGCCTCCGGGGGCGAGCCTGGCCCTGTCGCTGGCATGGCCCATCACGCAGGGGCGGGTGCCGCCCGCCTATCCGGTCGGGGTCGGAGTTGGCGTCATCCGTGCGCTGGAAGCGCTGGGTCTGGAAGGTGTGCGGCTCAAGTGGCCCAATGATCTGATGGTCGATTCCGCCAAGCTGGGCGGCATCCTGGTGGAGCAGCGCGCGGCGAGTGGTGGCCAGCCGGGCTGGCTAGTGGTCGGGATTGGTCTCAACCGGGAAGGCGCCGATGCCCTGGAACTGGAGCGCGCGGTGACCGATCTCGCGACCCAGCTCCCCGGCCCGGTTCCGGATCTCCCGGAGCTTGCAGCCCGGGTGATCGCGGAGCAATGTCGCCTGCATCCGCTGTTGATGCGCGAAGGGATTGTGCCGCTGGAGCGCGAGCTGGTGCGGCTGGACAGCCTGCGCGGCCGGCCGATCGAAATTCTGGATGACGGCCTCCGCGGGCAGGCGCATGGCATCGATGCGGCGAGCGGCTGCCTGGTTGTGCAGTTCGACGACGGTGCGATCCGGCACCTGCATTCGGGCGAGGTCTCGGTACGGAGTTGTAAAGAACATGTCTGACATTGCTCTGGTGGATATTGGCAGCACCCGCGTGAAGTGGCAGGTGCGCAACGTGGAGGGCGAGGTCCTGGGGTCCGGGGCGAATCGTGACCCGGCCGGTTGTGTCCGCGGTCTGGCCTCCATGGCACGCGAGGCGCCGATCACGGCCGTCTGGCTCTCGCGCGTCGGGCCGGGTGAACGCGAAGTGGCGCTCTCGGCCGAACTGGTGGCTGCCGGGATCGACGCGCCGGTACACGCGGTGACGGTGCCGGCGAACGGGCCGCATGGTCTGCGGATCGACTATGCGGCGGGGCAGCTGGGCGTCGATCGCTACTGCGCGCTGGTCGCGGCGCGGGCCCGCTGCGATGCGCCGGTGATCCTGGTCGATGCCGGCACCGCCGTCACCGTCGATGTCCTGGGGGCGGACGGCCGCCACGCCGGGGGCTATCTGCTGCCGGGGCGCCAGCTCGGCTGGGAGGCGTTGCAGGCGCGCCTGACAGATCGCATTGCGCCGCGCGCGGCCACCCAGTGGCCGGATGATCTGGAGACCGCGCCGGGTCTCAACAGCACCGAGGCGCTGGAGCGCGGATGGAGCCTGGGGCTGGCCGGCGCGCTGGATGGGCTGATCGCGCGTTCACGAACCGCGGAGCGGGCGGGCGCGGCCTGCTGGCTGACGGGGGGCGATGCCTACTGGCTGGCGCCGGTGTTGCGCGAAGAGTCCACGATCTTCCCGAACCTGGTGCTGGACGGCCTCTGGGAGCTGTCGCGCTGGGAGGGCGCCGGATGCGCTGGCTGATCCTGTTTCTCGTTCTGCTGAACCTGGGGTATTTCACCTGGGTCTGGCACGACGGCCGCCTGAACCCCGATCCCTACGCGGACGTGCCCCCGCTGGAGCGCGACCGTGGAGGGGTCAGGCTGCTCGACGCCTGGGTCGAGGAGGATTCGGATTCCCCGCAAGCGCCGAGGATCGATTAGGCGCTGGTGGTGGTCCGGGAGGCGCTCGCTATCCCGCGCCCAGAGCCGTAGCGGTGTCGCTATTCCAGCCGACCCGTACGCCGCCTTGATGCTCGATGACCGGGCGCTTGATGAGCGCCGGGTGCTCGAGCATCAGCGGGATGGCGCGTTCCGCATCCAGTCCCTCGCGCTGGTCTTCCGGGAGCTGGCGCCAGGTCGTGCCGCGGCGATTGACTAGGGTCTCCCAGCCGACGGCCTCGACCCAGTGGCGTAGCCGGTCTTCCTCCAGCCCGTCCTTGCGAAAGTCCACGAAGCGATAGCCCACGCCGGCCGCATCCAGCGACCGGCGTGCCTTGCGGACGGTATCGCAGTTGGCGATGCCGTAGAGCGCGATCTCAGACATCGCGCAGCAGGGCGTTCAGGCCGACCTTGGCCTTGGTCTTCTCGTCCACACGCTTCACGATCACGGCGCAGTACAGCGAGTACTTGCCATCCTTCGACGGAAGGTTGCCGGAGACGACCACGGAGCCGGCCGGCACACGGCCGTAGAGGATTTCGTCGTTCTCGCGGTCGTAGATGCGGGTGGACTGGCCCAGATACACGCCCATGGAGATGACCGCGCCTTCCTCGACGATCACGCCCTCGACCACCTCGGAGCGCGCCCCGATGAAGCAGTTGTCCTCGATGATGGTCGGGGCGGCCTGCAGTGGCTCCAGTACGCCGCCGATGCCCACGCCCCCGGAGAGGTGCACGTTCTTGCCGATCTGGGCGCAGGAGCCGACGGTGGCCCAAGTGTCGACCATTGTGCCTTCATCCACATAGGCGCCAATGTTCACGTAGGACGGCATCAAGACCGTATTCGGGGCAATGAAGCTCCCGCGGCGGGCGGTGGCCGGCGGGACGACGCGCACGCCGGCCTCGCGGAAGTCGCGGCTGGAGGTGTCGGCGTACTTGGACGGGACCTTGTCGTAGTAGTTGGTGAAGCCACCCTTGATGAACTCGTTCTCCGAGATGCGGAACGACAGCAGCACGGCCTTTTTCAGCCATTCGTTCACCACCCATTCGCCGTCCTTTTTCTCGGCGACGCGGGCGCGGCCGGTGTCCAGCATATCCAGCGCCTCGTTCACGGCGTCGCGGACGTTGGTTTCCACGTTGCGCGGGTTGATGTCGGCGCGGCGTTCGAAGGCGGTTTCGATAATGCTCTGGATATCGGACATGAGGAGTTCCCTTTAAGGCAATGAAAAATAAATAAAATATTGGTGTTATCGATAAAGCGCAGTGATCCGTTCGGCCGCCTCGATGCAGGCAGCGGGCTCGGCGACCAGCGCCATGCGCACGTGCCCGGCCCCGGGATTGTGCCCGGTCTCCGGATCCGTGCGGGAGAGGTAGCGCCCCGGCAGGACCGTGACCCCCGCCTCGCCGTAGAGGCGCCGGGCAAAGCCCTCGTCGTCGCCATCCGGCACGCGCGGCCACAGGTAGAAGCCGGCAGCGGGTGTTTGCACTTCGATCACCTGTTCCATGATCGGGACCACCGCAGCGAACTTCTCGGCATAGAGCGCGCGATTCTCGGCCACGTGGGCTTCGTCCGACCAGGCCGCGCGGCTGACCGCCTGGGATGGCGGCGGCAGGGTGCAGCCGTGGTACGTGCGATACAACGCGAAGCGGTCGAGCAGCGCGGCTTCCCCGGCGACGAAGCCGGCGCGCAGACCCGGCAAGTTGGAGCGTTTGGACAGGCTGTGAAACACGATGCAACGCTCGAACGCCGCGTTGCCCATGCGCGCGGCGGCGCCCAGCAGGCCGGCCGGCGGTTCGGCATCGGGGTGGTAGATCTCCGAGTAGCACTCGTCCGCCGCGATGATGAAGTCGTGGCGCTCGGCCAGGCGGATCAGGTCCTGCATTGCGGCCTCGGACATGCAGGCCCCGGCCGGATTGCCCGGGTTGCAGATGTAGACGAGTTGCACGGCGTCCCAGGTGGCTGCATCGACTGCCGCGAAGTCGGGCAGGTAGCCATTCTCCGGCGCCAGGTCGTAGAAGGCCGGCTCGGCCCCGGCGAGCAGCGCCGCGCCCTCGTAGATCTGATAGAACGGATTGGGCATCAGCACGCGGGCGCCGGGTTTCTCCGCAACGACCGCCTGGGCGATCGCGAACAGGGCCTCGCGCGTGCCGCTGACCGGGAGTACCTGCCGTTCCGCGTCCACCTTGTCCAGAGCAAAACGCCGCTGCAGCCAGGTCGCGATGGTCTCACGCAGCGCAGGCTCGCCGCGCGTGGTGGGGTAGTGGTTGTACCCCTGCAGGGAGGCGCGCAGCACCGGCTCGACGAACCCTGGCAGCGCGTGCCGCGGCTCGCCGATGGACAGTGCGATGGGCTCCCGGTCCGCGGGCATTTTCAGGTCCGCGAACAGCCGGCGCAGGCGTTCGAACGGGTAGGGCTGTAGCCGGTCGAGGCGCGGGTTCATGGGAGCTCGGGCGTCGGGAACAGGGGGAGAGTGCGAAAGACCACGCAGTATACCGGAGCAGCCGGGGAGACGCGCCTCCCGCGCGGCAAGGAGATGCGAGGCAATCAATGCCCGCAACCTGCGCGGAAAGTACATGTTGTGATGACTGGTTCTCGGCAGCCGCCCTTTCTACAGTTAGGAGAAAGCGCTCCGGTTCGGGTGGAAACCCAGCGTTTGCGCACAACATAAAGAAGGGCACATCCGAGGTGAACGGGATCGGCGCAAGTCGATCGATGCGAAACCAAAGAATGGAGCCGCCCCGGTGGTTCCGAGAACCCCAAGGAGTATTCCCCATGAAGATTGACCGTCTCGCCCATCGCTGCCTGAAATTGGTGTCGGTTGGCCTGCTGGCTGCACTGCTGATGTGGCCCGCCTCGCAGGCGCTGGCGTTCGATGATCGCAACATCGCCTGGCATGTAGGGTTCGATAATCCCTCCCAGTACAGCTCCATGCTCGGCAGCATCAACAGCATGGTGGAGGCCTACGAGGGCCGCCTGATCGACTACGACATCGTTCTGGTGTTTCGCTCGGCTGGGATCCGCTTTGTGACCGACGACAACCTCGAGGGGACCCCGTTCGAGGTCGATCCGGATCGCGAATTTGCCGAGCAGCGCGACGAGTTGCGCGCGCGGCTGTTGTCGTTCGTGAATATGTACAACGTGCGCCTGGAGCTCTGTGACAACACCCGCCAGGCGGTGGGCCTGCCCCTGGAAGAATTCTACGAGCCCGTGGAACTGGTGGATTCAGGCATCGTTCAGCTGGGTGACCTGCATCATGAGGGGTATGCCGTGATGCATGCCTACCGAAACTGAGGAGAACCCCTACGTGAAACCAATGAAATTTGCTCAAACCATGCTGCGCCGCTCGCGCGGCTTGTTCGCGGGCGCCCTGGTGGCAACCGCGGCGTTCGGCGTCTCTGCGGCCGCGGTCGCCGACGAGGCCCTTTGGGAGGCCCTTGCCGAGGGCGGCAAGGTCGTCCTGCTGCGTCACACCGAGTCCGAAGAGGCGGAGGCCGAGAAGTCCATGCACCTGGCTGCGGACGGCGACTGCAGTACGGAGGTGCAACTGACCGACGATGGGCGTGCCCAGGCCCAGGCGTTGGGCAAGGCCCTCAAGGAGCGCGGGATTGAAGTCGGCGAGGTGCTGAGCAGCGATTTCTGCCGGGCCCGGCAGACGGCCGAGGGGGTGTTCGGTGAGTACGAGCGCTGGGATGCGCTGAACCTGATTGCCGCGATGCCGGAGGGCGAGTCCGAGTGGTTGCTCGAGGATGTACGCGACCGGATGAGCGAGTTCGAGGGCGAGGGCAACCTGTTCCTGGTTACGCACCGGCCCAACATCAACACCATCGTGTTCGAGAATGTGGAAGCGGGAAGCCTGGTCGTGATGCGTCCGGAAGGCATGGGCAGCGTCGAGGTGCTCGGCGTGATCCCGGTGGAGAGCTACCATTAACCGGTTTTGATGCGCCCTCACTGCGATTGCCGTGGCGTAAAACGAAGTGGAACGGGGCCCATTCGGGCCCCGTTCTTTTTCCGGGCGCGCCGTCGCGAGCTATTCCCGAACCAGGAACACGGGTTCCTGGTCCGCCGGCATTTGTTCCAGTTCCTCCTGCGTGAGCATGGCGTAGATCTCGATCAGCGTGCCGTCCGGGTCCTTCAGCCACAGTTCGTGCAATGGCGTTCCACGCCAGGTGGTGCGCGGCGGCTTCTCGACGTGGAAGTCGTTGTTGCGCGCGGAGTGATAGGCGCGCACGACCGTGTGCTTGTCCGCGACGCCCATCCCGAGATGGAACAGCGTGTCGTGATGCAGGGTCATGCCGTCGTTCACCAGCAGCACGAAGTTGGTACGCGTGTCCGGGCGCAGGAAGGTCACGTAGCGGTGGGTCCATTCGGCAGGTTCGACCCCGAACATCCAGGTGTAGAAGCGGGCCGAAGCGGCGAGGTCATGGACACGGATGCTCCCGTGCAGCTCCTGCGAGGCGAAGCCCGGGTCGAGATCCCGCACCGCCTGCAGGATGCGGACGCGCTCGCGCAGCTTGGGTTCGATCTCGCCGTCGACGTCGTCCGCCCCGAGATTGTCGAATAGCAAGTCCCAGTTGTAGAAATCCGTCCCCATCTCGCGCAGGGCGCGCGAGGCCGTTTTGTCCAGTGAGACGGGTTTTCCGTGCCCTGCCTGTTCCACGGTGACCGGCTCCGGGCGCACACCGAACTCGCCCAGGACGCGCTCGAGCAGGGACTGATAGTGCGGTTCCAGTGAGCCGATGACGGGCAGGGTGTGGACCATGTCGTTCCTCCGGAATGTATTTGACAACATTTCAACGATACTTGAAGCTTTGCCCCATGAACAAGAGCACTGCTACCGACATGTTCGAGTCGCTGGCTTCCGGCATACGGCTGGATATTGTCCGCCTGCTGGTGCGCCACGGCCGTAAGGGACTGGTCGCCGGAGAGATCGCGAGTGCCCTGGATCTACCGCGTACCAACTTGTCATTTCATCTGAAGACGTTGACGCGTTCCGGGTTGCTGACGGTGTCGCAGGAGGGGCGCTATCAGCGCTATCGCGCAGACCTGGCAGCCATGCAGCGTCTGATCGGATACCTGACCGACCACTGCTGTGCGGCGGAGGTGGGTGACTGCGAGTTGCCACTCGCAGGCGACTTTTCTACAGGGACGCGAAAGCAGAACGCGTCCTAGTACTTCCGGGGCTCGCAACACGAGTTACTGCGACGTTTCCCCACTAACGGAGTCACGAATGACGGATCAAAACACTTCCGTTGAGGAGGTCTCGACGAAGGAAGGCATGGGGATCTTCGAGCGCTACCTGAGTGTCTGGGTGGCGCTGTGCATCGTCGCGGGTGTGGCGCTGGGGCAGTTCCTGCCCGTGGTGCCGGAGACGCTGTCGCAGTGGGAATACGCGCAGGTGTCGATCCCGGTGGCGATCCTGATCTGGGCGATGATCTACCCGATGATGGTGCAGATCGACTTCTCGGCCATCCTGGGGGTGCGCCGGGAGCCGAAGGGCCTGGCCATCACCACCTCGGTGAACTGGCTGATCAAGCCGTTCACCATGTTCGCGCTCGCCTGGTTCTTCTTCATGGTGGTCTATGCCGCGTGGATCCCCGAGGAGCTGGGGCGCGAGTACCTGGCCGGGGCGATCCTGCTGGGTGCGGCGCCGTGTACCGCGATGGTGTTCGTCTGGAGCTACCTGACGCGCGGCGATGCCGCCTACACGCTGGTTCAGGTGGCGGTGAACGATCTCATCATGCTGGTCGCCTTTGCGCCGATCGTGGTGCTGCTGCTGGGCGTATCGAACATCCACGTCCCCTGGGACACGGTCGCGCTGTCGGTGCTGCTGTACATCGTCATTCCGTTCGCCGCCGGCTACCTGACGCGTGTCTGGCTGATCCGCAAGAAGGGGATCGAGTGGTTCGACAACGTGTTCATGAAGCGTCTCGGGCCGGTCACGCCGATCGGGCTGTTGGTGACGCTGGTCCTGCTGTTCGCCTTCCAGGGCGAGCGCATCCTGGAAAATCCCGGGCATATCGTGCTGATCGCGATCCCGCTGATCATCCAGACCTTCCTGGTGTTCTACATCGCCTATTACTGGGCGAAGGCGTGGCGCGTACGGCACGCGGTGGCGGCGCCCGGCGCGATGATCGGCGCGAGCAACTTCTTCGAACTGGCGGTGGCCGCCGCGATCGCGATGTTCGGCCTGCAGTCGGGTGCGGCCCTGGTAACGGTAGTGGGCGTGCTGGTGGAGGTGCCGCTGATGCTGGCGCTGGTGCGCATCGCCAATCGCACGCGCCACTGGTTCCCGGCCGATGCCAAGGCGCCTTCGGCATGACCGAGGTTACCGTCGCCGGTGCCGCGCGCGACTGGCTGGCCGGCCAGGGCGGCGAGGTGACGTTGCGGCTGTCCACGCGTCATGGCTGCTGTGGCGGCCAGGCCGGGGTGCCGGTGGCCGAACCGGGCGCGCCGCGTAATGCGGACGGCTACACGGCCCGGGAAATCGATGGTGTTCGGGTTTTCGTTGCCGACGATCTGGGCGCGGGCCCCTATCATATTGATGTCGAGGGCCTGTTTCGCTGGCGCCGGCTGGTGGTGGAAGGCGCAATGGGACAAAGCCAGGATTAAAGGCTGGGAGAGTACGATGTTCGAACATATTCTGGTTGCAGTGGACTTCTCGCCTGCCTCGGCCCGGCTGGAGACCCAGCTCGAACGCCTGCGGGCCCTGGGTTGCCGGCGGTTGACCCTGGCCTACGTGCTGGTCGAGGGCTACACCCAGGCCCCCGAGCTGGGGCATGGCCCGTATTACGAACAGCGCCTGGAGGAGATGGCTGCGAGGCTGCGCGAGCGCGGCTTCGAGATGGATACGGCCGTCTGCGCAGGTGCGGTGGCGTCCGAGCTGGAACGCGTGGCCCGCGAGCGCGGCGCCGGCGTGATCCTGGCCGGCAGCCATGGTCACAGCACGTTGCGCGACATCTTTCTGGGCAGCACGGTGCTGGACCTCGCGCGCCGCGCCCGGCGGCCGTTGCTGCTGGTACCCACCGATGGCGACGTGGTACTGGCCGAGGCCCCGGTGTGCCGCCCGCTACTCGCCACCGATGGCTCGCAGGCCGCTGAGGCGGCGGAAGAGGTCTTTCTCAAGGTGCTGCCCGAGTGCCGTCGCGGGGTGGTGGTCGCGGTCGGGCGCTGGGACGATGATCCCGATCGTGCCGACGAACGTCGGGCCATCGAGGCCCATGTCGAGGGTCTGGTGCAGCGAGCCGGGGAGCGCGCCTTTGATACCGTGCTCGTGGGGCAGGGCAAGCCCTCGGTCGTGATCGGCCGGGTGGCGGAGGAAAAGGCTGTGGATCTTGTGATCATCGGCAAGCGTGGCCGTAACCCGGTCACCGACCTGCTGCTCGGCAGCACGGCCGAAGCCGTATGCCGTCAGGCCCGGCGCCTGACGTTGCTGGTGCCAAGCCAACACTGAGCACGCTAACCGTATGCAACACAAGGAGCGGACCATGAGCGATGCACAACGGGCCCTGAAGGTGCCCAAACTGGAACAGGCCTCCATGAATGAGGACCACCACGAGGCGGCGCGCCTGCTCGACCAGGTCGGGCAGGCCCGGGCGGCGGGCGACGACGCGGCCCTGCACGCGGCCTTTGCCGCCTTCGTGGACTACAACCGCGAGCACTTCGCCCGCGAGGATGCGCTGATGGAGCGCGTGCGCTTTCCTCAGGCGGACTATCACCGCCAGGAGCACGCGGCCCATCTGGCGCGCTGGGAGGCGCTGCTGGCCGGGCTGGAGGACGGTTCGGTGCAGGGCGGGGATCTCGCGGCCGCCCTGGATGACGAGATCATCCCCTGGTATCAGCGCCATTTCACCACCATGGATGCCTTGCTGGCCCAGTTTGCGCAAAGGGCCGACGCGTAGGCGTTTTTTCCCTCGTCGTTGCGAGGAGCCAAAGGCAAGGGGGGCAATGAACCCCTGGGGCGGGGCCGTGCCTTGTTTGTGGCGTCAGGGGGCAATCCCCGTGTCCCGTGGCGTGGAGCGGTCAGTCCTCGGCATTGTCGACCTGCAGGATCTGGTACTGCACGCACAGGGTTCGCCCGGCCAGCGGATGATTGCCGTCGAGGATCGCGCCCTTCTCGGTAAGCCGAACGACCTTCAATTGAAAGACATTCTGTTCGCCACGGCTGTAGAGCCGCTGGCCCGGTTCCAGTGCGATGTTGTCGGGCAGATTCTCGCGTACGGCTTCGAAGACCAATTCCGGCCGGTGTTCGCCGAAGGCAAGCACCGGCGGAATGGTGAGTTTACCCCGGTCGCCGGCCTGCATCCCCTGTAGCGCGGGCGCCAGACCGGGCAGGCCGGCGTCCTCCTGGCCATGCACATAGCGTATCGGCTCGTCCGCGGGATGTTTCAGCCAGTCGTCCAGTGGGCTGCCGTCGGCATCGTCGCGAACCGTGTACAGCAGGGTCACGGCCTGGCCGCGTGCAATGGTTCCCGGTATCACGTTATCTCTCTCCCATGCGAAAAATATTTCGGAGGCTCTCGGTCTGCGGCCACGCCTTTGCCGTGCGCGGCGGTAGCGACTCGCTACCCCTCAAACAAAACATATAAAAAAGGGCCGGCGCCAGGCCGGCCCAACAGAGGTGGCGTTGGAAGCACGCCGGAGATGCACATGGGCGTTCGGCTAGGGATGCCGTCGCCTGCAGTGTCCCTAGCAACCATCGGGCCATGTAACGGTATCCGGGATACGTCCTGAGGCCACCGGCATCGCCACAAGGCGCTACGACACAGATTTTGGGTCGCCGATTTGTGGGCCATTTCCGCTACGGCCTGAGCGGCCGCGTGGACGGACCCACTCGGGGTTACCAACCGGTAACCACTTCTGAGCTGGAAATCTCGAAACCGTTACCGCTGGGTAACAAGGCTGCGCGCCGCAAGTCCGGCGCGTCGTTGCCGGAGCCCGTCAGGTGGCCGATGGGAGGCTTCTGGCGTGATCTGGCACACGCTTTGCAACTCGATCCCTATATAACCGAGACGCTGGCCGTGAAGCGGCCTGCCATGGTCGCCGACATCCGGTGAGTCCGGTCCCAACCTGGGGGATTGAATGCGGGAAACCACCGCACCACAGCATGCCTATCAGCGTTTGCACCCGGATATCCCCGAGGTGGCGTTTCTGGCTTCCGCTTGTCTTCCCGGGCGTTCGCCGCTGTCGCGGTGCAGCGACTGCGCCGATGCCTGCCCGGCGGACGCACTGGAAGGCGCAAGGGGAACGCTCACGCTTGCGGACACCTGTCTGCGTTGCGGCCAGTGTGCCGCGGCGTGCCCCACTGGAGCGCTGCGTGTGAGCGGATTCCCGCGTTCCGAGAACCTGGACGGTCCGGTCGAGGACAGCGCGGCAGAGTTGCCGGTCGAATGCTGGCGCGTCCCGCGCGAGGCCATGGACAGTGGGGCATTGCGGGTTCCCTGTCTGGCGGGCCTGGACAGCGGCACCCTGGCCGAATTGTCGGCCCTGCGTGGTGCGCCCCTCGTGCTGATCAACCGCGGCTGGTGCGAATCCTGTCCGGCCGGGGGGCAACCCGTCCCGATGGCGGAGTCGGTGGCCGTTGCTGCGTCTGCTCTGGAGTCGGCGGGGGCCCCGCCGCATCGTTGGCCCCGGGTAGAGGATCGGCCGTTGGCGGCGCGCCGGGCGACGAGCCAATCGATTCCGTTGCCCGAATGCGAGACGCGCTTCGGCCGACGGGAGTTGTTCCGGCAGATGGCGGGACGCTCCGCGGGTGGCGCACTGAGTGGCGCCGGTCTGGATGCCCCTGCGGAGGGCGCCGCGGAAACGCGTCCCCTGGTGGACAAGATCGCGGCCCTGCCGCGCCAGCGACTGTCGCGGGCGGTAGGGACGTTCGCGAGCACGGTTCCGGCGTCGATGGCTCCCCGCCTCGGTGTGGACGAATCGCGTTGTTGCAACCAGCGCGTGTGCGCGTCGCTTTGTCCGACCGGGGCGCTCCGGGCGGTCAACGACGAGGACGGGAGTGGACTCGATTTCGAGCCCGCGGATTGCATCGCCTGCGAGCTGTGTGTCCGCGTGTGCCCGGAACGGGCGCTGGAACTGGCACCCGAGGACGGTGTGTCCGGGCCGCTGATCCGGCATGCGCATCAGTACTGCCGCGAATGCCGGGCGTTCTGCCCCGGCAATCGTGAAGAGGGGCTCTGCGCGTCCTGCGCGAAGAAATACGGGCTACTGGCGGATGGCGGTTACGAGCTGCTGTTCGGAAAGCCCGCCGAGCATTCCCGGGACGCCGCCGTCGCCCCGGGTCGCGACGAAACACCTCCGGGCCACGCCGGCACGGGGCCACGAGAAGAGCTGAAGGGAGTGGAGGAGAATCTATGAAAGCCATCCTGGAAAAAATGCTGAACCGCAGGCGATTTCTGCAGGCCACCGGTGCGACCGGGGCCGTGGCGGGGGTTGCCGGCATGGGCAAACTGGCCGGATTCACGGCCGCCGCGGGATCGGCGGGTGTGACCAGTACCGCGAGCGCCGCGACCTTTGCGGATGCCCAGGTGACCAAGAATATTTGTCACCAGTGCCCGGCCCGTTGCGGAATTAACGTGTACACGCATAACGGCCGCGTGACCTCCATCTATGGCGACCCGGGCAATCCGATCGCGAACGGCAAGCTCTGTCCCAAGGGCCATCTTGGAACCTATTTCCTGTATGACCCTGACCGGTTCAAGGGGCCGATGCGGCGAACCAATCCGCAAAAGGGCCGGAACGAGGATCCTGGCTGGGAGCCGATCTCCTGGGATGAGGCCTATGACGAGATCGCCACCCGTATCAATGAACTGCGCGAGAACGGTGAGGCGCACAAGATCGCGCATTTCTACGGGCGTGGCTGGGGCCCGAGTGATGCAGGGCTGTACGGCGCGTTCGGGCAGTTGGTCGGCACGCCGAATTCCGCCATCGGGCACGCCTCGATGTGCGCGGAGGGGTCGAAGCGGGCCAAGGCCGCCACTGACGGCAACAATTCGTACAACTCTTATGACTACAAGAATGCCAACTACCTGCTGACCTTCGGGGCCAGTTTCCTGGAGGCCTTCCGTCCCTACAACTACCTGATGCAGGTATGGGGACATATGCGCAGCAAGAGCCCGCGCACCCAGGTCACTGCGGTGGATGTGCGGATGAATCCGACCATGGCGGCCGCCGACCGCTATTTGATGGTGAAACCGGGAACGGATGGGGCCCTGGCCCTGGCGATTGCCCATGTGATGCTGACCGAGGGTCTCTGGGACCGGGAGTTCGTGGGCGACTTCGACGACGGTCGTAACCGGTTCCGTACCGGGCAGCACGTGAGTCGCAACCGGTTCGAGGAGAAGTGGACGCTCGGCCTGGCCGACTGGTGGAACGCCGAACTGAAGGACCGCACCCCCGAATGGGCGGAAGGCATCACCGGCATTCCAGCCAGTGACATCCTCAAGACCGCGCGCGAATTCGGTACCACCCGACCGGCGATGGCGGTCTTTGAACGCGGCCCGACTTCGCATACCAATGGTGTGTACAACGGGATGGCCATTCACGCCCTGAACGCGCTGTCTGGCGCGATGTTCGCCGAAGGGGGGCTGTTCTACCAGATGGGGCCGTCCTATGGCTCGGGCCCGGCCGATGCGGGCGACTACATGGACGATATCGCGCGCGATATGGCCGGCAGGCATCCCCGGATCGACATGGCGGGGACTGAACGGTGGCCGTTTGCCGGAACCATGATGCAGGAAACGGCGAAGAACCATAACGCCGGCGACCCCTACAAGCTGAAGATGGCGATGTTCTACACCACCAACCCCATCTGGACCGCGCCGGATGCGCCGGAATGGGAAAAGATGATGAGCGAGATCTTCGTGGTGGATACCTCGCCCTACCCGGGGGAAACGGCGAAGTTCGCCGATCTGATCCTGCCCGAATCCACCTATCTGGAACGCTTGCAGGACTCGCCAACCTATCCGTTCGAGGGTTGGCCGATGACCGCGCTGCGGGTGCCGGCGGTTGAGCCGCTCTACGACACCACCGAGTTCGGCAACATGATGATCGAGATCGGCAAGCGCATTAACGGGCCGACCGGCGATTACTACCGTCAGATCGACAGCGTCGAGAACCTCCTGCGTCACCTGGCGCGGGGCTTCGAGGACGACCCGGGCGATAACGGTGTCGACAGTTACGAGTCCTGGGTCGAGAAGGGTGTCTGGTACAAGAAGCCGTATCACTGGAAACAGCACCGGGGTGTGTTCCTCGAGTGGGATGGTGACGGCTACAACCGCGAGATGTCCGAAGAGGAGGTCGGGGAAAAGCTGCTGCGCACCCAGTCCGGCAAGTTCGAGTTCAAGTCCTCGCATCTCGAGGAACAGGCTGACTACATCACGCAGCATCTGGCTGTGGACCGTGACCGCGTCGGGTTCCCGCAATGGGTGGCGCCCGAATACACGGGCGGTAACCGCGACCTCTTTTTCGTGACGCCCAAGACCCCGATGACTGCGGAGGGGCGAAGCGGCAACATCCCGCACGCCATTGCCCTGATGCAGCCGAGCGTCGGGGGCAATGATCGCACCTACGTGGAGATGCACCCGAGTACCGCACGTGAACGCGGGATCCGGGATGGCGATCGGGTCCGCATCACCGCGGATCTCGGGACCATCGAAGGCTATGTCCGCTTCATGCCCCAGAATCGCCCGGACACCATTGTGCTGCCGTACGAACACGGGCACTGGGCGCAGGGTCGCTGGGCCGAGGCGCAGGAGCGCTCGGTGGCGCCCGGGAACCCCAACGAGATTACCGCCAACGTGTCGGATCCGATCTCCGGCCTGGTTGCCTACTACACCGGCAAGGTGGATGTGGAACGGGTCTAGGCCCGACACCTTGATGCGAACGATTTCAGGAGACTAGAAGATGGCAAAGTGGGGAATGGTCATTGACCTCGACAAGTGTACTGGCTGCCAGGCCTGTACCACTGCCTGTGGCATGGAGAACGACACCCTGCCCGGCGAGAACTGGCAGGACGTGCTGTTTTACACCGAAGGGGAGTACCCGAGCGGCCAGATGAAGTGGCTGCCGCGGCCGTGCATGCAATGCGAGGACCCGTCCTGCGTGCACGTCTGCCCCACCCGGGCGACCTACAAGGATCCCGACGCCGGTGGCATCGTGTTCATCGACTGGGACAAGTGCATCGGCTGCAAGTACTGCATGATCGCCTGCCCTTACGGCGTGCGCTTCTTCGCCGACGAGGCCCCCCTGGTGGAGCCGGACCTCAAGGAGGTCTTTCCCGGCAGTGGCGGGCAGCTCTGGGATCCGCCGGGCCAGAGTCCGGATCAGGACCCGAGGCGTGGCATTGGCGTCCAGCCGAAAGGCGTGGTGTCGAAATGCACCTTCTGCTACCACCGCGTGAGCAAGGCACCGGAAGGTGTTCCGGACCTCGACGAGGACGATCCGGACTTGGTCGACTACGTGCCGGCCTGCGTGCGGACCTGTCCGCCCAAGGCACGTTTCTTTGGCGATCTGGATAACCCGGACAGCAACGTGAACAAGCTGATCGCGAACAAGAAAGGGATTCGGTTAAAGGATCACACCGGTAACCGTCCGCAGGTCTACTACCTCGGTGCCGGCGCCGGTATCCCCGCGTTCCAGCCGAAATCCTAAGGGAGAGAAGTCATGAGTGCAGATACCATTGATCGCAAGAACACGGGGCTGATGACGGGCATGCTTGTTGTGGGGGGCGTCATTGCGGTCGTGACGTTCGCCATCGTTGCATTTGCCCTGCTCACTCGGGGCCATGCGGCCTTCAACATGGACGCCAATGTGGCATGGGGGCTGCCGATCGCCACCTATGTCTATTTCGCCCTGATGTCCTCGGGGCTGACCCTGATTGCCGCACTGGCCATGGTGTTCGGCTTCAAGCAGTACTATCCGCTGATCAAGCGGGCCATCTGGCTCGCGATCGTAACGCTGGTGGCGGGCCTCGCAGTGCTTGCGATGGAGCTGGGTCACACCTTCCGCATGCTGTGGGCGATCCCGCTGAACCTGCAGATCGAGTCCGCGATGTTCTGGATGGGGGTGTTCTACCTCCTGGATTTGATCTTCATGGCCTGGAAGTTCCACATGATGGAACGGGGCGACTGGACCAGCTGGCTCAGCCGCCAGCTCGGGATCGCATCGTTCATCGCCGTACTACTGGCGGCCGGTACGCTTGCGCTGGTGTTCGGGATGATGGGCATGCGGCCGTTCTGGTTCGATCCGACCTTGCCGGTCTGGTTCTACGCCACGGCGGCGCTCTCGGGTGTCGCGGCGCTGGTGTTCTTCACCCATCTTTCCTACGGCATGAATCGTTCGCGTATGCCCGAGGCTCTGCGCATGGATGTCGAGGGCCCACTGCCGAAGCTGTTTCTGTCGCTGGCCGGGATCACGCTGGTGTTGTTCCTGTCCCGGATGACGACCGGTCTGTACGCGAATGCACCCGAGGTCAACGTGGTGTGGAGCGAGTATCTGCTGGCTTCCGCTTGGTTCCACTTCGCGGTGTGGGGTGGAATCCTGCTGCCGTTCGTGCTGCTGCTGGCGCGGGGTATGCGCAACGCGCCGGGTGTCCAGATGCTGGCGGCCATCCTGGTGCTGGTCGGAATCTTCATCGAGCGGCTGTACTTCGTGGTCGGTGGCCAGGTGGTCCCGCTATTCAAGGGAACCTGGGAGCGGGGGCTGGTGGAATATGCCCCATCCCCCATGGAATGGGTGCTGACCGTGATGGGTATTGCGCTGGTTTTCGCCCTGTATGCCCTGGGTGAACGCCTGTTCAATCTTTCCGACAGCCCGATGGCGTTTGCGGGCGATGAGTCCGTGCGCGGCCGACAGGCGACCGTCAGTTCCTGAGTTGGATGCGGCTAGCCGGGAAACCCGGAGGCTCGGATGGTTCCGGGCCTCCGGCGTTTTCCGTTGTGATTCGGATATGAATGCCCGACGGTGAAACCACTTGCGGGAAGCCGTAGCAGCGACCTAGGAGTCGACATGAACGATACGGAGAATCCATCCCTGCTTCCGCTTGGTGAGGCCATGCTCTGTTTGGGGCAGGCCTTTTTGCCACCGCGCGATCGCACCCGGGTCGAGGCGATGCAGGGGCCCCTGATCGAGGACTTGCAGGCGCTGAACAGTGAACTCAATTTCGCCGCGCAAGAGGACCTGGACGGGCTGCAGCACGCCCTGCGCGAAACAGGAGACACGGAGGGCGGGCTGTTGCGCATCTACAGCCGGTTGTTTCTTTCACCGCCATTTCCGGCTCCCCTGAACGCCGGGATTCAGCTCCAGGGCAGCCTGATGGGCTCGTCCACAGTGGAGATGGAAGCCTTCTATCAGCGCTACGGGCTTGCACGGGATCCGGATTTTCGCGATTTGCCGGATCATCTGGCCCTGCAACTGCAGTTTGTGGGTTACCTGCTCGGGCTTGCGGCGGATGCCGAGGACCAGCAGGAGCGCGAACGGATCGCGGCGGAGGCCGGCAATTTCGTCCGCCGGTTTCTGAATCCATGGTTACCGAATTTCCAACGGCAACTGGACGAGGCGGTGGGGCATGCCCCCGCCGCCGAGGGGTATCGACGCCTGGCCATCGTACTGCGCGGTCTGGTGTCGAAAGTGACCGAGTGCCTGGAAGGAATCGCCCCCGTAATCGAGCAGGAGGTTTCGGTAGCCGCGAAGCCTTCACTGGAAGAGGTGGTTCGGGCGCGGATGCCCGAGGGCGACCAGGAGATCGAGACCGGGCCGGCCGCGTGTCGGGTATGCGGAGCAGATTTCATTCCCAGCGGAGACCTGGCCTTTATGGTGCGGCAACTGGAGGAGCGGGGTCTGGCGACCGATCACATGTATGTCTGTCCGAACTGTCGGGACGGCGAGATGGGCCTGAGCCGGATGAAGGTCAAGCTCCCGGAAAGCGCCCGCAAGCAGATGTAGGGTCGACCGGCCTCGAAGGCTCGGGGTAAGCGGGTTGATATACTGCCAATGCTAGGCAACCTCGGAGGCAGGGCACGTCGTATGAAGCGCCGCAACTTTCTGGGGTTGGTGTTCCTCGCACCGGGGATTTCGGGGGCGGCAACGGCGCGGTCGTCCGTGCGGATTGGCCTGACGCCGGTGTTTCTGAACGACCAGACCTTCCTGAATCGCTGGCAGGGGTACCTGGAGGAACGGCTTGGCAGGTCGGTGGAGTTCGTCCAGCGCGGCAACTATCGCGAGATCACCGAACTGGTCCTGAATGGGCGTGTGGATTTTGCCTGGCTCTGCGGGTATCCGTATGTCCGCTATCGGGAGCATATGGATGTGCTGACGGTGCCCATTTATCAGGGCGAACCCTTGTACCGTTCGTACCTGATCGTCGGGGCGGATGATGCCCGGACCGAGACCCTCGAGGATCTGGAAGGGCGGCTTTTTGCCTTTTCCGATCCGCTGTCGAATTCGGGGTGGCTGGTGCCGCAGGCCCGGCTGCTTGCCGCCGGTCATGATCCCGAGGGCTTCTTTGCACGGACCTTCTTTGCCGGTGCGCACCGTAACGTGATCGAGGCGGTTGCGGTGGGCCTGGCGAATGGCGGGGCGGTCGACGGGTATGTCTATGACGCGTTGGCCCGTCTGCATCCGGAATTGACCGAACGCACCCGGATCATCTGGCGCTCGGAGACCTACGGGTTTCCCCCGGTGGTCGCCCGGAACGGCGTCGATCCCGAGTTACGGGGACGGTTTCGGGATGCCTTGCAAGGTATGCAGGGTTCGGGGCAGGGAAGAGCCCTGCTGGAGCAATTCTATCTGGACGGCTTCGGAGACCCGGACGCCGAGTTGTATACCGGTATCGAACGTTTAATGCGGCACGTCGAACGCGGTTGAGATGCGACTTCGGAACCTCAGCTACAGGGTCAAGACGCCATTGAGCGCGGTGCTGGTGATCCTGCTGACGGCGCTGATCCTGTCCAGTGTGCTGCTGGTGCGGGCGTATCAGGACAGTCGCGATGATCTGATCTCGAATGCTCTCGACCTGGGGACGGTCCTCAGCCAGACCCTGCGTCCGGCAATGAAGCGGGACGAGGTGTGGATGGCGTACGAGACGATCATGTCGCCCCTGGAGAGGGATGCCGGCTGGCAGTACGCGGTGGAGCAGGGCGAGCAGCCCGCGATCCCGGTTGAGGGCAAGCCCGAACGCGAAATCTATGTACTGGATACGCGGAGCCGGGTGTATGTGGCGTCGCGTCCACGGGAATACCCGATGCTGGACGAGCTGGCCCGGCGTGGCGCCGAACATGCGGAGCTGGTGCGTCGGATCGAGGCCCGTGACGACCGACGCCCGGTGGTGTTCGATGATGTCTGGCCCGGACGTTACGTGATGGTAGTGCCGATCCTTGCGGAGGACTCGGCCCCCCTGGGGACCCTGGTCCTGAGTTATTCCAGCGCCCTGCTTGTGCCACGGTTCCTCAACGCGCTGGAACAAGTCATCCTCGGAACCTTGCTGGTGCTGGTCATCTTGCTACCGCTCGGCTGGTACTGGGGTAAACGCCTGACCGATCCGCTCGCACACCTGTCTGCCTGCATGGGGCGGGTGGGGACCGAGGTGCCCAGTGATATCCAGTGCGATCTGTACGATGGGCGGGACGAGATCGGTCAGGTCTCGTACCGCTTTCGGCGCATGCTGGACGAGCTGCGCGAGAAGGAGGAGCTGGAACGCAGCATGGTGGCCTCCGAGCGGCTCGCGGCTGTCGGGCGTCTTACCGCGGGTATCGCCCACGAGATCAACAACCCGTTGGGTGGCATGCTGAACGCGATCAGCACCTACAAGCGCCATGGCGACGAGCGCGACCCGGTGGCGGATCGCACGATCTCCTTGCTGGAGCGCGGTCTGGTCCAGATCAAGGGCACGGTGGGGGCACTGCTGGTGGAGGCGCGTCTGGAGAGTCACGCGCTGACACCGGATGATCTGCAGGATATCCGCACGCTGGTGCAGCCGGACATCCAGCGCAAGGGGCTGCGCCTGGTCTGGGACAATGCGATCGATGCGCCGGTGGCGCTGCCGTCGTCCCAGGTGCGCCAGGTCCTGCTGAACCTGCTGCTGAATGCGGTGCAGGCGAGCGACGAGGGCGGCGAGGTGCTCTGCTGGCTGCGGGCAGACAACCGCTTCTTCCACGCTGCCATCTCCAACGGGGGGAAGCACATCAGCCGCGGACGCATGGCCCACTTGTTCGAGCCATTCGCTACCAGCAGCGGCGAGGGGCATGGCCTCGGGCTTTGGGTGACGTACCAGCTGATCCAGCAACTGGACGGACAGATCGAGGTGACAAGCAACGAATCGGTGACCATCTTCGAGGTGACGTTGCCATTGTCGGAAGGGGAGAGCTCATGAACGAACGTCCGCTCCTGTGCCTGATCGAGGACGACGAGATCATGGGCGAATCCCTGTGTGATCGCTTCGAGCTGGAAGGCTATGCAGTGGACTGGGCCCGGAGCATTGCCAAGGCTCGGGAACAACTGGCAAGGGGTGGCTACGCGGTCGTCCTGAGCGACATTCGCCTGGGCGATGGCTATGGCGACGAGTTGTTCCTGGAGTGGCAGGAGGCCCACGGTGTCCAGGCACCCTGGCTGTTCATCACCGCCTACGGCGCGGTGGATCGCGCCGTGGCGCTGCTCAAGCGCGGGGCGGCCGACTACATCACCAAGCCGTTCGATCTCGATGCACTGGTGGACAAGGTCGCGGATCTGGCCAGCGACCATGGCGAGGATGCCTCGGGCGAGACCACGCTGGGTACCTCGGCCGCGATGAGACGCATCGCCGCGCTGCTGGGACGGCTTGCGGAACAGGCCAGCACCGTATTGATTACCGGCGAGTCGGGCACTGGCAAGGAGGCCGTGGCGCGCGAGCTGCACCGCCTCGACCCGGTACGTTCGGATCAGCCCTTCGTGCCGGTGAACTGCGGTGGCCTGACCGAGACCCTGCTGGAGGCCGAGCTGTTCGGCCACGAGAAGGGGGCCTTCACCGGTGCGGTGCGGGCGCGCCCGGGCGTTTTCGAGCAGGCGCATGGTGGGACGCTGTTCCTGGACGAGGTGGGGGATATGCCGCCGGTCATGCAGGTCAAGCTCCTGCGCGCGATCCAGGAGCGCCAGATCGTGCGGGTGGGCGGGGAAAAGGCCATCCCGGTGGAGCTGCGTCTGATCTGCGCCACCCACCGCGATCTGCTGCAGATGGTGCGCGAGGGGCAATTCCGCGAGGACCTCTACTACCGTATCCACGTGATCCACCTGCGCATCCCGCCGTTGCGCGAGCGCCCGGAGGACATTCCCTGGCTGGTACGGCGTTTCCTTGATGGGTACGCGCGGGAGCACGGGGAGCCGCGCAAGATGCTCACGCCCGCCGCGGAAAACGCGCTGCTGCGCCACCCCTGGCCGGGCAATATCCGCGAACTCAAGCACGCGATCGAACGTGCCTGCATCATGAGCCCCGGCCCGAATCTGCAGGCCGACAGCCTGTTCGACGAACCGGGCGAGGAACCCTCCACGGGGGATGATGCGGAAGGCGCGCGCCTCCGTCAGTACCTGCAGGTCTGCGAGGAAAGCTACATCCTGCGCGCGCTGGAGTTACACGATGGCCATATCGCCAATACGGCGGCCAACCTGGGCATCAGCCGCAAGAATCTATGGGAGCGCATGAAGCGTCTCGGGTTGTCGTCGGATACCGGTCGCCAGGGCTGAGGTACCCCGGGTTCCGGTTCCGTCACTGGCGTGGCCGGGTGTACCAGAACCAGCTGAGGCGGCGGGAACGCAGGCTCCAGGGGAACAGCAGGACCTGCGTCACCACGAGGACGTGGCGGCCCGGATGGAACCAGTCCGCCTTGCGGCCGGAGGTCAGGACGGGGGTGTCCAGGATCTCGACGCGCTGGCCGTGCGCACGGCTCCAGCGTCTCAGCGCCCGGGACAGGAACACCTCTTCCCCCGCGTACACGGCCTCGCTGAAGCCGCCAACCGCCGCGAAGGCTTCGCGGGTGCAGAAGACGTAGCAACCCGCCGCCAGGCTCAGGCGCGCGGAGAGGGTGTTCCACGCGGTGGCACCCCAGCGATAGATCCGGTGGCTGAGGTGGTCGAAGGTGACCCGTGCGCCGCCCCCGCAGACGTCGCCGCTGTCCAGTGCTTCCAGTGTCGCCTGCAGCAGGGCGCGGTCGGGCCAGGTGTCGGCATCGACGAACAGGAGGTAATCGCCGCAGGCTGCGGCTGCGCCGGCATTGCGGGCGCGGCTGATGCGGCGCTCGGGTTCGAACACGACACGGCATCCCGCGGCCTGGGCAATCTGTGGCGTGCGGTCGGTCGAGGCGTTGTCGACCACGATGATCTCGCTGTTCCGGTGGATGCCGGATAGCGCTTGCTGGACCGCCGCCAGGGTGCGCGGTAGCCATTCGGCCTCGTTCCAGGCCGGGATAATGACCGACAGGGCAGGTGCGCGGGACAAGCGGTTCAGTAGGTCGGCATGTGGGGATCGACCTCGCGCGCCCAGGCATCGACGCCGCCGGTCAGGTTGATCACGTGCTGGAATCCGGCCCGGTCCAGGAACCCGCAGACCTGCTGGCTGCGCACCCCGTGGTGGCAGATGACGACGATCTCGTCCTCGGCGTTCAGATCCGGATACTCCGTCGGGATCTGCCCCATCGGGAGCAGTTGCGAGCCCTCGATGTGGCAGTGCTGATATTCCCAGGGCTCGCGTACATCCAGGAGCAGCGGCGGGTTCTCCGCCTGGGCGAGGTAGTCCTTCAGTTCTTGGGGAGACATCTGGCGCATGGGTCGATCCGTGCCTGAGTAAGGCCGCCACGCTAGGGTGCAGCGGGCCCGGGTGCAAGAAACACGATCATTACCGCGCCGAGAGGGATCGGCCGGCATGCGGCGGCTGGGGGAGGCCCTGATTAACGCGTACGGCGGCGGGTCGCGGCGCTCGGGATCGAGTCGCCTGGTTTGCGGCTGGAGGACAGGCTGGACATCGCGGCGGTCCTGGACCCTTATGACCGTGGCGGTGGGGAATGGGGGGGCATGCGAGAGCATGCGGATGGCACCCGGACCCGCGACGTTCGTGGTGGATGGGCCCGGCACAAGCCGAGCCACTCAGGTCGATTCAGGGGATGGGCTGGTCAGCGAGACATCGCCAATGTGTCCCTCGGCGCCAGGCCAGGCGGTGTTGACAGTAGACGATGGTATTCGGCCCGGACCGACGCATAGCACTCGCAGGCACACGCCTCCAGCCCGGGCCGGTCGAGCACGGTGATGTGCCCCCGGTGATACTCGATCAGGCCCGCTTTCTGCAATTTTCCGGCGGCGCAGGTGATGCCTTCTCGGCGCACACCCAGGATATGCGCGATCAGTTCCTGGGTCATTTCGAGTGTGTTCGTGTGCAGACGGTCGAGATTCAGGAGCAGCCAACGGGCGAGCTGCTGGTCCAGGGTGTGATGGCGGTTGCATACCGCCGTTTGTGCCATCTGGGTCAGCAACGCCTGGGTATAGCGCAACAGCAATTGCTGCATGTGGCCGCCGTGAGTGAACTCCTCTTTCAGGATCGGGGCCTTCATCCGGAACCCGTGGCCGGCGCTATGCACGACAGCGCGGCTGGATGTGCTCTCGCCGCCCATGAACAAGGAGATCCCGACCATGCCCTCGTATCCGACAATGGCGACCTCGGTTGTTGCGCCGTCCTGCATCACGTTGAGGAGTGACACGATGGCCGTCGTGGGGAAGTAGGCGTAGCGCATCGGGTGGCCGGGCTCGGCCAGGACCTCACCCAAAGGCATGGGCACCGCCTCCAGGTGCGGGGAAAAATGCGCGTACGTGTCGAGCGGAAGTTCTGCGAGCAACTGGTTCTCCCGCGGTCTATCCGAGAACGGCATCCTGGCTCTCCTGCCCTAAGGTTCGATCAGCACATAACCCCCCCCGGTGGCCGCGAGCGCGACTGCGCTCCATCGCTGGCTGAATTGTTCAAGGATTCGGTCGTCGTTGTACCTTCAATTTGTTTTAATAGCCTCACAGGTGCTGGGCGTCAACGTCAACGCACGAGTTAAACAAGCGTGAGTTCGGTAGCGTTTTTTCGGGGGCGTCCACCCTCATGCGTGTCGCCCCGAGCCGCGCGGGCGCGCACCCGAGCTTGAAGGGCGGACAGATCGAGCAACACCCGGGCGCAACAGCGGTTTGGATGTTCCAGGTTCAATGTGTGTGTCCAATTGGCGTGACCAACGGGCCTGCACGCACTCGTGGAGGCACATAGACGGCAAGGTTCGCCGCCGGGGGGGGCGGAAGGTGCCATGGTACCGCGGGCGCAGTGTGTGGGACCGAACATACGGTGAGCGCGCCTGGCCCCAGTATATGTTGCAAGTGTACGGCTTTCGGACCCGGTAGTATCGAGACCGAAAGCCCGATGTCAGAAACAGGCTCGCCGGCAATGGGTTTCGAACCCGGAGGCTGGATGTCGGGCCAAGTACGGAGTCCATGCATGGAGCCACAAGCCGCGGCTGTCGAACCCACCGATGATCCCCGGGCGTTACAGCGCGCACTGTCCGCGTATCGTACGCCGCTTCTCGCTCGCGCCATCTTTGAACTGGTCGTTACCGTGATCCCGTTCGGCCTTTTCTGGTTCCTGACCTGGGCAAGCGTGAGTGCCGGCTACTGGGTCGGCCTGGTGCTGGCCATTCCCGCTGCCGGATTTCTCGTGCGGCTATTCATGATCCAGCATGACTGCGGGCACGGGTCATTCTTCCCGTCCCGGCGCGCGAACGACTGGGTGGGGCGGGCCCTGGGCATATTGACGCTCACGCCCTACGACTTCTGGCGCCACACGCACGCCCTCCATCACGCGCACTCCGGCAATCTGGATCGCGCGGACGAGGGGAGCATCGAAACCTTGAGTGTGCGTGAATACCAGGCGCTGTCTCCCTCGCAACGCCTGCGTTACCGGCTGTACCGGCACCCGCTGATCCTGTTCGGGCTGGGTCCGGTGTACCTTTTCATGTTGAGCAACCGCCTACCCGTCGGGTTCATGCGCGCGGGATGGATGCCCTGGCTGAGCACCATGGGTACCAATGTGGGCATTGCGCTGGTCGTCGTTGCGATGATGTGGCTGGTGGGTGCGGGCACCTTTCTCCTGGTGCACCTGCCGATCGCGGTTCTGGCGGGCGCGATCGGCGTCTGGCTGTTCTATGTCCAGCACCAGTTCGAGAATACGCGCTGGGCGCACGACGAGGAGTGGAGCTTCCAGGAAACGGCGCTCTACGGCAGTTCCTATTACGAGCTGCCTGCGGTTTTGCGCTGGATGACCGCGAATATCGGGGTACACCACGTCCATCATCTCGCCAGCCGCATCCCGTTCTACCGGTTGTCCGAGGTGCTGGAAGACCATCCGCAGCTTCGCAACATCAGTCGTGTCACGCTGAAGCAAAGCCTCCATTGCGCCCGGCTCGCCCTGTGGGACGAGGAACGGCAGCGTCTGGTCCCCTTTGAGCACGCAAGCACGGAGACGCCTCCGGTACGCGCGTAAGCGTACAGAGCGAGTTCTCCGGCAGGGCGCTCGGGGGGGCGTCGGGCACGGAGGCCGGACGTGCGAATGGATCAGGGGTCTCCCTGGGGGTCTCCCTGGCGCGCAACCGGCGAATGGGGGTGCGGCGCCCGGGCCGCACCCCGTCTGAAGGATGGGGGCCTGTGATTGCTTCCTGAGCGGGCCGGTGGGGTGTTCGGCAGCCAGCAAAAGTCGCAGGCGGAAACACCGCCGCGACGATGCGGGGCCTATCGAAGTCCGAAGAAGCCCAGGATGAACAGGACGATAACGATGGCGCCGACGATGTAGATGATCTGGTTCATAAGCTTTTCCTTGGTTTGGACGGGCTCAGCGACATGCTGTCCGAACCCGGTGACTCGCCTTTCAGGGTATGCGTGGCCGGATCGCCCGTCGGTGCGGCACCGCACAGGGAGTTTCGGGGCTCGTTCGAGCTGGCAGCGAGCGCTGAGTGTCCGCCGCATTGTCCGGCTTGTGGCGAACAGACGCCCGCACTGCCGAATGCCAATCTCGGGGCGGGCTGCGTCTGGCTGCCGGGTTGTGTTCGGCAGCAGACAGACGCAGGGCTCGGGGCCCGCGTAGCTTGGCGCTAGCGAAACGCCGAGAACGTGGGCGAGTCGCTCGAGTGCGCCGGAGACCGCATCCGGGACGCGGGCCGGGCCCCCCGTAACTGAATGACGGATGGGCCGAGCGGCTATCCCGGACGTGACTCCTTTTATCGACAACCGTTGACGGGAGAAGGACATGAACAAGGACCAGATCAAGGGCCGCGTCGAAGAGGCCAAGGGCCAAGCGAAGCAGACCGCCGGCAAGGTCGTTGGCAACAAGGAACTGGAAGCGAAAGGAAGCGCTCAGAAGGCGGGCGGAAAGCTTCAGGCGGGATATGGCGACCTGAAGAAGGACGTCAAGGATTCCACCTGACCCGGGCTTCCCGCGGGTGATCCCGGTCACCGGCTTCGCTCGCGGTGCCGCCCCCGGGAAGCAGAATGACCAGGGACCGGGCTATCATGCGCGCACCAGGGGCGGTGATCTCTGGTTGATTTAATTGGAGGACCGATGCGGAAGCTGAGCCCGGAATACGAGAGACAGTTGCAATTGCGCCAGGACGCCGAGTCCCGGCTTAAAGAGGGCTCGGCTCCGACCAACGGTGGCTGGACGGTTGGCCCGGATTCGCTGACGCTCCTTTACCGGCTAGCAAGCGATCCCGATACCGCCGCGGACGCGCTCAGGTTGTTGAGTGAATTGCAGACCCACCAGGTCGAGCTGGATCTGCAAAATTCCCAGCTGAGAACCGACCAGGAGGAACTGGAGCAGGCCATGGCTCGTTATCGGGGCCTCTATGAGTTTGCGCCAGTGGGTTACCTGGTCGTCGGGCTCGATGGAAGAATCCTCGAAGGCAATCGTGCGGGCGCCGAGCTGCTCGGCACGGAACCGAATGGACTCGAGGGCGAGCCCCTTGCCTCGTGGTTCGCACAGGGCAGCCAGTCGGCGGTTAAGGGCGTGGTCGAAGCGTGCCGTGAAGGCGCCGCGGGGGTCTGCTGCTCGGTCGAATCCAGCGGTCTAGGGAGCGGCGGCGCAGAACCCTTGCAAATGACCGCGAGCCTGGGGCCGTCAGGCGAGGAGGTGTTGCTGATTGTATCGAGGTGCGAGCCATCGCCGCGATGAACCTGCTTGGGGGACCGCGCATGGGTGACCGATCCTTTGCAAGCCGTCCGGAGGCGCCGCGCATGATCGGTATCGGCGCTTCAGCCGGGGGTTTGGTCGCGCTGGAGGAGTTTTTGGAGCGGATGCCACCCGACAGCGGTATCGCTTGTCTCGTGGTGCAGCATCTTGATCCGACTCAGAAGGGGTTGCTGCCCGAGCTGCTGCAGCGGGTCACCGCCATGCCGGTGTGTGCGGCCGAACAGGACATGCGCATTGAGCCCGGTCATGTGTACGTGATTCCGCCGAACACGGAACTCACGGTGGTCGGCACGACGCTGCATCTGGCCGCACCCGGGGCGCCGCGGGGTATGCGCTTGCCGGTCAACATCCTGTTCTCGTCGCTGGCCAGTGGGCAGGGTGAACGCGCCATCGGGGTGGTGCTGTCCGGCATGGGCTCGGACGGTACGGCGGGTCTGCAGGACATCAAGGCCGTGGGCGGTCTGACTGCAGTGCAAGACCCCGAATCGGCGCAGTTCGACTCGATGCCCAGAAGCGCGATCGCGGCGGGCTGTGCTGATATCGTTGCGCCGCCGAGTGAGCTGCCGGAGCGGATTCTGGCGGTCGTGGCGGCGCAGCCGAGTGGTCAGGGCGCGGTCACGGATGACACGCCACCCGCGGAAACTTCCCCTCCTCTGGAACGGATCGTCGCCTCGCTGCAACAGCGGATCCGCCATGATTTTTCGATGTACAAGACCAGCACGCTGCTGCGCCGGTCGGAACGGCGCATGGCGATCCATGGGGTTTCCGCCCTGGAGCAGTACGCCGAGTTCCTCGAACACAACCCGAAGGAAGTCGAACTCCTGTTCAAGGAACTGCTGATTGGCGTGACCAATTTCTTCCGCGATTCCGCAGCCTGGGAGCGTCTGGCGGAGACGGTATTGCCGGACTTGCTGGCGCGGCCGACGGGGGAGCACAAACTGCGCGCCTGGGTGGTCGGCTGCTCGACCGGCGAGGAGGCCTATTCGCTGGCCATGGTTTTCCGCGAGGTCATGGATCAATTCCCGCAGCCGCATGCCTTCACGCTGCAGATCTTCGCATCGGATCTGAGCGCGGACGGAATTGCGGTGGCGCGGCGGGGCCAGTACCCGCTGGCGATCGCGGACGACGTGTCTCCCGAGAGGCTGGCCCGTTTCTTCACCGCCCATGAACGCTACTACCAGATCAAGCAGGGTATCCGGGACATGGTGCTGTTTACGCGGCATGACGTGATCCTGGACCCGCCCTTCACCAAGCTCGACCTGATTGCCTGTCGCAATCTGCTGATCTATTTTGGGTCGGAGCTGCAGCGCAGACTGCTGCCCCTGTTCCACTACAGCCTGCGCCCGGGTGGGGTGTTGTTTCTGGGGACTTCCGAGACCATTGGGCAATTCGACAATCTGTTCACCCCGATCGACTCGCGGCTGCGGCTCTACCAGCGCCAAGATCACGCTCACAAGGGCGGGGGTGTTTTTTTGCAACACGCCTTCCCGCCCCTGTCAGGCACGAACAAGGAGCATTCCGTGTCCCCAGCCGAGAGTTCCACGCGACACATCGATCCGCTGCAGGCGGAGGCTGATCAGGTCCTGCTGCAGGTGTACGCCCCGGCCGCGGTCGTGCTCAACGCCGAAGGGGATATCGTCTACGTCAGTGGCCATACCGGAAAGTACCTCGAGCCGGCCGCCGGCAAGGCCAACTGGAATATCTTCGCAATGGCGCGCGAGGGTCTGGGCACACCGCTTTCCAGTGCATTGAAGGAGGCGGCCAAGGCCGAGCGCCCCGTACACCTGCACAACCTGGAGGTGCCCACGCCCGCCGGCGTGCAGCGTGTCGATATCACCGTGCAGGCGTTTCATGACCCATCCCCCTTGCGGGGCATGAGCATGATCGTATTCCGTGATCTACCCCCGGGTAAGGCGGGCAAGCGGGGTGGACGCACGGACGAGGGTAGAACTGCGCATGACGCCGAGCTGCAGCAGTACCGCGCCGAGATCGAGTCCTTGCGCGAGGAGGCGCGTACCTCCCGGGAAGAATCGCAGGCGGCCAACGAGGAATTGCAATCCGCCAACGAGGAACTGCAATCGACCAACGAGGAACTCAACAGCTCGAAGGAAGAGATGCAGTCGATGAACGAGGAACTGCAGACGATCAATTCCGAGCTGCAGGCCAAGCTGGATGATCTCGCGCTCGCGCAGAGTGATATGCAGAACGTGCTCAACAGCGTCGACATCGCCATCCTGTTCCTGAATCAGAATCTGCATGTCCGACGTTATACCGAAAAGGCGGCCAAGCTCTTTTCTCTTCGGGAAAGCGATGTCGGCCGGCCGCTCAGCGATCTGACCACCAGCCTGGAATACCCGGAATTGCAAGACGACGCGTACGAAACCCTGCGCACCCTGACCCCTTCGGAGAAACAGATCACGACCGACGACAGCTGCTGGTTCGAGGTGCGCATCATGCCTTATCGGAGGCTGGACAACGTGATCGACGGGGTGGTGATCACGTTGCTCGATATCACCGAGACCAAGAGGCTGGAAGCCGCGTTGCGGGAGTAAGCAAACCGTAGACGGCCCGCCCAAATGGGCGGGCCGTCATGGCGAATGGACGAGTGGAGGCGCGCCACCGCGATCGCGACCTTGGCATGGTGGCCGAGCGTGCGTATCGGGGGGGCGGCCTGTCGCGTCCGGCCGCTATTTGAGCTGCATGTTGTTCTCGACCGACCTTACGCCCTCGACGCCACGTGTAATCTCGACGGCCTTGTTGATGTCCTCCTGGGAACTGACAAAGCCGCTCAACTGCACCCGCCCCTCGTAGGTCTCGACACTGACTTCGAATCCGCTCAGGGATGGCTCGTTGAACAACGCCGCCTTCACCTTGGTGGTGATTACGCTATCGTCGACGTACTCGCCGACAGTCTGTCTTTCATTCGATGCAGCGCAACCCGCGAGGAGCAGGGCCAGCAAAAGGGTCAGGAAGATCGGGGGTACAACTCGCAACTGTCTCATTTCTTGTTCTCCAGATGGGTACAGGCCAGGTCGACATGGACCGGGTCGGTCAGGTGCCGCCCTGGGTTCGGGGGCGTCGGTTGTTGCATGTCCTTCGTCAGGAACGCTCGGATCTAGATTCGGCCAGTTAGTAGCAGTATGAGCAGGATGATCAGCACGACACCGATCACGCCGCCCGGGGCATAACCCCAGTTCCGGCTATGCGGCCACGTGGGGATCACGCCGATCAACAGAATGACAAGGACGATGAGCAGGATGGTTCCCGTTGTCATGGCGTTTCTCTCCGTGTGATGGGCCTTTTGGGTCGAGCCTTCATGGCTCGAACCTGTTGAAAAGTCTGGCGCAAGTGCAGTGGCCCGTCTGTACGATGTCGCACACATAGCGGGTCCTTTCGGGAGACGGGAAAGGGGGCGGTTGCGAGGACCAGGATGCGAAGCCGACGGGCAAGCACGCGGCCTTGGCTTCCACCGGCGTGCGGACGATCAAACCCGCGTCTGGCCATGGACCGGGGCAGGTTCGGATCTCCTGCGGGCCTGGGCGGTGGCCGGGGGTGGCCGGGTGGCCCGTGCACGGATGATCACTTTGTTCGGCGGCGAACAGAGCTGGCTCCGGCGGTATGGCATCCTTCCCTTGTACCGTTGCTCGGATTCCATGTCGGGTCAGTCGGCGAGGGGACGTTGATGAATTCGCACGTCCGCATTGGTGCCCCATGTGTTCCGAGACCAGGCGCGCTGCGCAGTGCCGTAGTCACTCTACGGTCCCGTGTCGATCCATGGGGCGCAACGCAGGATCGGGAAACATGGGGCACCAACCCCTTGAGGGTTCGGACGCGTTTGCCTTTTGAATTCGCGCCCGCAGACGACATTGCGGTTTGCAATTAAGGTTCGGCTACACATCACTCGCCGCGCCTTGAAAGCCAAGAACCATCGACTCGAAGGCGGACGTGCGAATGAATCAGCGTCTCCCTGGCAGGCCGTGGGCTCTCTTTCTCCCGGGGGCTGTGCCTGGGGATGCGGTGTGGCGCCAGCGCGACGGGACGTGTATCCACCCACCCCGGAAACAGGAGAACTCATGACAGCCAACGAACTCGGAAACGCCGCCGATGATGCAATCGGCCGCAAGGGCACTCGCGCAGACAGGGGAGCGGGCGCTGGCGCCGCGTTTTCCAGGAGTGCGCTTGCCAGAATCTGGAGGGGTCAGGAACAGCTGCGGCAGAAGATGCTGACCGCGAACTCGACGGGAGCTTCTCGCCGCAATACTTAAGAGCCCGGTTTCGCGTGCCGCAGGAGGCGCTGAAAACCCTCCAGTGGCAACGGGGCGCTGAACAGGAAACCCTGGAAGGTGTCGCAACCCTCGGCAGCGAGGAAGTGACGTTGTGCCTCGGTCTCCACGCCTTCGGCAACGGTCGCCAGGCCGAGGCTCTTGGCCAGGGCGATGATGGCGGACACAAGGGTCGTGTCGGTCCCCGCTTGACCCATGTTGAACACCAGCGATCGGTCGATCTTGATTTCCTGGAGTTGAAGCCGTGTCAGGCGAGACAGGGACGACCAACCCGTTCCGAAATCGTCCACCGACAAGCGAACGCCGAGTTCCCTGAGCTGTCGCGCCCGGCACATGGTTTCTTCACTGCTGTCCAGAGTCGCGCCCTCGGTCAGCTCCAGGGTCAGCTTCTCCGGACTGGCGCCACTGGAATCCAGCGCCTGGCGGACCATGTCGAGGAAATCGGACTGCCGGAACTCCAGGGCGCTGATATTGACCGCCAGGGTGAGTTCACGGGTGGCTGGATCCTGTGACCAGGTGGCGAGCTGGGCGCAGGCGATTTCCAGCACCCAGCGCCCGATGGGCAAGATCAGACCCGTTTGCGCGGCGATCCCCAGGAAGTCGTTGGGCGTCATCAGACCGTGTTTCGGATGCCTCCAGCGCAGCAGAGACTCGGCCCCCACCACACGCCGTTCTCCATCGAATCGGGGCTGATAGTGCAGTTCGAGCTGTCCCTCGCGCAGCGCGCGGCCCAGGGCGTCCTCCAGCCGGCCCCGCGCATCCAGCACCGCCTGCATGGACGGGTCGAAGAAGATCACCCGATTGCGACCGGCCGATTTCGCCCTGTACAAGGCCAGATCGGCATGCTGGAGCAATTCCGCCTGCGTTTCGCCCGGGCCGAACAGGCGCACCCCGATACTGGTCGTGCAGTGGAACACGAACTCCCCGAGATCGACGGGCTCTGCAATGCTCTGCCGCAGCTTTTCGCCAATGTTCTGGGCGAGCAGGGCCGCGCTTTCCTGGGTCGGGCCCAGGCCGTCCAGGATCACTACGAACTCGTCGCCCCCCATGCGCGCCACGGTATCGCCTTCGCGCAGCCCGGCACGCAGGCGCTGTCCCACCTCGGCGAGTAGCCGATCGCCGGCGTCGTGACCCCGGGTATCGTTGAGCACCTTGAAATCGTCGAGGTCGAGAAACACGATCGCGCCGTAGAGGCCCTTGCGCTCGGATGTCGCCAGCGTCTGGGCCAGGCGGTCCAGTAGCAGGCGGCGGTTGGGAAGGCCGGTCAGCGCATCGAAATAGGCCAGCCGGTGGATCTCTGCCGCGGCCTCGGCGCGTTCAGTGATGTCGAAGAACGCGATGCGCATGGTGGTCCCGGTGTGGGAGGGGTCCAACGCGCCGCATTGCAGTTGGGCCGGGAACTGCGAGCCCTCCGCATTTTGGAGTAGAAGCTCGGCCTCCTGGGGCGCGTCGAGGGTGCCCGCCCACACGGCCGCGGACTGTTCCTTCCATCGTTCCCGGTCGCAGGGGGCAATGAACTGGTCGAAGGTATATTGCAGAAGCTGTGCCGGGGTGCGTCCCAGGAGCCGGGTGGCGAGCTGATTGGCGTCCGTCAACCGGCCATCGCGCGCAAGGATGACATAGGCCACCGGGGCGGATTCGAAGAGATCGACATAGCGGTTACGCGATTCTTCCAGTTCATGCTGGGCCTGACGCAGGGCCTCGTTCTGCATCTCCAGTTCGATCTGGTTAACCTGGAGTTCGTGCACGAGCGCCTGGGAGGATTCGGGGGACTCCTTGGGTGTGGCATCTTCGAGCCGGGCCTCCGCCGCGAGCCGCAAGGCACTCCTCGTCTGGTGTTTCTGCCCCATGGTGTTGTCCCTATTGTGTTCGAGGCTCGGTGCCCTTTGTGTCCCCATGCGTCTACCCCCGTATCAGTTCGCATAATCGGCTCGACCGGGCACGTGATGATGGCAACGCCGCGCGGACACCGCGCCGGGTCGAACGCTCTTGCGCCACCGTGGCACCGATACCACAGGGGGGTCTGTGCGTTACCGTACACGCCGTTAGTTCGATGGGTGTCGCCATGTCTCCTGGCTCGTTGCCCAGGGTGCTTGGGCAACCCTGCCTCTGTCGCTGGCCGGTGCGGGCGTGATCACGCCTTTGTAACGAGATGGAGTTCGACATGATGCTCCTGGTGGTCGTCCACCAATGGGATGCGTGAATCCGGCTGCTCGACACCGTCCACCGTCATGCGGGTCTCCTGACCTACTGGTTCCCCGCTCGGCCGGATGGTGATGTGGTAGACCGTCTCGCGGTAGCGGTAGTGGATGCGGTAGGCGTCCCAGTCCGCAGGGACGCAGGGCGCAATGCGCAGATGGTCCGCTTCCAGGTGCAGGCCAAGCAGGGTCTCGACCGTTAGCCGGTACATCCAGCCCGCCGCTCCGGTATACCAGGTCCAGCCGCCGCGGCCGGTATGCGGTGGGGCGCCGTAGATATCCGCGCACATCACGTAGGGCTCGACCCGGTAGCGTTCGATCGCCTCCGGGGTACTGCCCTGGTGGATGGGATTGAGCATGGCGAAGAATTCCCAGGCGCGTTCCGTGTCGCCCATCCTGGCGAATGCCATCGTGGTCCAGATCGCCGCATGGGTGTATTGGCCGCCGTTTTCGCGCACACCGGGTATATAGCCCTTTATGTACCCCGGTTCCAGGTCGGAGTGATCGAAGGGCGGGTCGAGCAGCTGGATGATCCGCTCGTCGCGTCGCACGAGGTGCGTGTCCACCGCCGCCATCGCCTGGCGGGCGCGCAGCGGATCGCCGCCACCGGAGAGGAGCGCCCAGCTCTGGCTGATCGAATCAATCCGGCACTCCTCGTTGCTGGACGAACCCAGGGGCGTGCCGTTGTCGAACCAGGCGCGGCGGTACCAGGCACCGTCCCAGGCTTCGGCTTCAATGTTGCTGCGAAGCGCTTCGGCCTGCGCGGTGCACAACTCGGCAAAATCCGAGTCGCCGTGGTTGCGCGCGAGGTCGGCGAATAACTCGAGGTTCTCGAACAGGAACCACGCCAGCCACACGCTCTCGCCCTTGCCCTCGTTACCGACCAGATTCATCCCGTCGTTCCAGTCGCCGCAGCCCATCAGTGGCAAATGGTGCACGCCGAAACGCAGGCCGTGCCGGAGGGCGCGGACGCAGTGTTCGTAGAGGCTGGCCGTTTCGGCCGAGGTTTGCGGCTGGTCGTAGTAGGCCTCCTCGTCGGCCTGGAGTTCGCGGCCTTCCAGGAAGGGAATGGACTCGTCGAGCACGCCGGTGTCGCCCGTGGCCGCCACATAACGACAGGCGGCATACGGTAGCCACAGGTAGTCGTCGGAGAACCGGGTGCGCACGCCCTGGCCGTTGGGCGGGTGCCACCAATGCTGCACGTCGCCCTGCGGGAACTGGCGTCCGGCACAGCGAAGCAGTTGCTCACGGGCCAGCCATGGCGTGGCATGCACGAGCGCCATGGTGTCCTGCAATTGGTCACGGAACCCGTAGGCACCGCCGGACTGGTAATAGCCGCTGCGGCCCCACAGCCGGCACGATATGGTCTGATACACCAGCCAGCCGTTGGCCAGCACGTTCAGGGCGGGGTCGGGGGTGTCGACATTCACTGCGCCCAGCGTGTGATTCCAGTGTTCCCAGACCGCTTCGAGTGCGTGTCGCGCGCCTGCGCGTCCGCCGAATCGCTGGATGTACTGGCGCGCCTCGTCGGCGTTGGCGGCCGCACCGAAGACGAACACGATCTCTTGTTCCTCTCCTGCGGCCAGGTCGATCCGGGTCTGGAGCGCGGCGCACGGGTCGAGGCCGGGGCCGGTCTTGCCGGACAGTCGTTTACGGCGCATCGCCTCCGGGTTGGTTAGCGAGTGGTTGCGGCCAATGAATTCGTCGCGACTCCCGCTTATCCAGCGCTCGCGCCCGCCGACATGGGCAAACACGACCCGGTTGGCGCATTCGCGGCCGTAGGCATTGCGTGCCAGCAGCGCCCCGGTTTGCGCATCCGTTTCGGTGACGATGTGCATCATGTTCGCGTGCCGCCACTCGCCGAGCACCAGTTCCCAATACCCGGTCAGCGACAGGCTGCGTGGCCGCTGCGATGTGTTGCTCAGTTTGACCCGCACGATCTTCACCGGAGCGTCCATGGCGACGTAGGTATACAGCTCCGAGGTGATCTCCGACTCGGCGTGCTCGAACACGCTGTAGCCAAACCCGTGCCGGCATACGTAGCCGGATTGGCCGCGGGCCGGCAGCGGCGTGGGCGACCAGAACGTCCCGGTCTCCTCGTCGCGGATGTAGAAGGCCTCGCCGCTGGCGTCGGAGAGCGGGTCGTTGTGCCAGGTGGTGAGGCGGAACTCGTGCGCGTTCTCGACCCAGGTGTAGGCACTGCCGCTCTCGCTGATGACCGTGCCAATGTAGGGGCTGGCGATGACGTTGACCCAGGGCGCCGGGGTCGTCTCGCCGGGTTCCAGGGTGACCACGTATTCATGCCCGTCGGGGGTGAAGCCGCCCAGCCCGTTGCTGAAGACCCGCTCGCGTGACGCCAGCGGATGGATCACTTCGGTGGTGGCTGGCTTTGCGGGCTCCAGCAGGTCCGAGGCACGCGTCGCGGTCACGCGCCGGTCCACCGACCGGCCCAGCTTTGAGCGGCGCCGATCGACCGACCGTCCCATCTTCGAGACTCGCCGATCCAGCGACTTTGCCGACACCCTCCGCTCCATCTCTTCGCTCAGGGTCTTGGCCGTGTCGCTGAAGACGATCCGGGCCACTGTCTGTAGCAGCACCCGTTCGTCCTCGGTCAGTTCCTCGGCACGCCGCACGAAGACGCCGCCGGGGTGGTCGACGACCTGCGCCTCGGGTCCTGCGTGGATCAGCCCCAGGATCCGATCCTGGAGCAGGGCCCGGTAGCCCGAGAAGTCCTCGTTCACGATCACCAGGTCCGCGGCCAGGCCCTTCAGGCGCCAGTAGGTGTGGGCCTGCAGAATCTGTCTGACCAGCCCGATGCGATCGAGGTCGCGGATGTGCAACAGGACGATGGGCAGGTCACCCGAGATACCGAAGCGCCACAGCCCGGACTGTCCCAGCCGGTTGCGGGCGATGGTGGCGGGCTTGGCGCGGCGCAGGGCGTTGCCGTAGACGACCGAACTGGCCAGGCGACCGAAGACCTGGGCATCGACTTCGGTGGCATTGATGTGGCGCAACACCTCCTGGCTCTGGAACCAGGCCATCTCGAATGCCCGCTCGACGAAGTAGCGATCGCAATACTTCTCCAGCAGGGCGAGTGCGGTCTCGCGGGTATCCACGGCCCCGGAGATGATCTGCACGCTGGCCGACTCGTCGGGCGCCAGGGTCAGGGTGCGGCGGATCGCTACCACGGGATCGAGCACCGGCCCATCCGTATTGGACAGGGCCGCCTCGCTGTCCGGGTTGTCGAGCACCAGCGGGTTGGCTGCGCTGCGCCCGCGGCCGATGAAGCGGGCACGGTCGGTCTCGTAGGAGGGTTCGTCGGTCGTCGCACCCGGGGCCGCCATCAGGTGGAACATCCACGGCACCTGTTCGCCCGGCGTGCGTGGGCGCCGGGTGCAGAGGATCGCCTGGCGCTCTGGCAGGATCTCCGTTTGCACGAACAGATTGCTGAACGAGCGGTGCGCGAGGTCGGCGTTCAACGGCGCAAGGACCACCTCCGCGTAGCTGGTCACCTCGATGTGGCGGGTACTGGACGACTGGTTGGTCAGGGTGACGCGGCGGATCTCGACATCGTCCTCGGGCGATACACAGATCTCGGTGTGGGCCTCGATGGCGTGATCGCGGCGGCGGTATTCCGCGCGCCCCTGGACGAAGATCGCCTCGTAGTGGTCGGCGCGGCGCAGGGTGGGTTGGTGCCCTGTCGACCAGTATTCCCCGCTGTCGCGGTCGCGCAGGTAGATGAACGTGCCCCAGCCATCGGTGGTGGCATCCTCGCGCCAACGGGTGACGGCGAGGTCGCGCCAGCGGCTGGCGCTGCCTCCGGCATGGGTTGCCACGACGTGGTAGCGGCCGTTCGACAGCAGATGAACCTCGGGCATCGGCGTGTCCGGGTCGGTGAATACGCGCATGATCGAACCGGTGTCCGCGCCGGAGGGGCGGGCGGCGGCGCTGACCTCCGCGGCATGCGGGTGCAGGGTGGCGCCCTTCTTCGGCACCCGTTCCTGGAGCAGCAATTCGGTCGCCCGCACCAGCGGGTCGGACATGAAACGGCGCTGCATTGGCTGGTCGAGCAGGACATGGGCAAAGGCGAGCAGGCTCATGCCCTGGTGGTGTGCCATGAAGGAGCGCACGACGGCATGCGGATTGCCGTGCGGCACGCGCGTCGCCGTGTAGTCGATTGCCTCGTAGAACCCGTAGGCGCCGAGGAACCCCTGATCGGCCAGGGTCTGGAGGTTACGGCAGGCGTCCTGCGGTGCCACGGTCAGTGCCAGGGCGCTGGCGTAAGGCGCGATCACCAGGTCATCGCCCAGCCCGCGCTTCAGGCCGAGGCCGGGCACGCCGAAGGCGCGGTACTGGTACACCTGGTCGAGATCAGTGGCGCTGTAACAGGACTCGGATATTCCCCAGGGCACTGCGCGTTGCCGGCCGTATTCGATCTGGCGCGCCACTGCCGCCTTGCCGGTCTGATCCAGCAGGGTATGGGCGTAGCTCGGCATGATGAGCTGCGGCATCAGGTATTCGAACATGGAGCCGCTCCACGAGATCAGGCTGACGTTGCCTCCATGGCGGGTCAGCAGGCGGCCGAGGGTGAACCAGTGCTTCTGCGGCACCTGCCCCTGCGCGATGAGCAGGAAACTGGCCAGGCGGGCTTCCGATGCCAGCAGGTCGTAGCACGATGGGTCACGGCGCCGTTCGGTGACGTCATAGCCGATGGCCAGCAGGTCGCGCGGTACGTCGTAGAGAAACTCGAAATCCATCGTCGCCAGTGCCCCGCAACGACCGATCAAATCATCGATGAGGTCAATCTGCGCCCGGGCGCCGGCACCTTCGGAATCCGCCCGCGCCAGTTCCGCCAGAGTCGGGAGGCCGTTGTCCGGCCATGTGGCGGGAACCAGCGTTGCGAACTCTTCCTGCAGGGCCTGGGACTGTCGCTGGAATGCCTGCGTCCAGGCATCCAGTTCAGGGTCGATGTCGGTACCTGGCGGCGGCTCCTCGAGGAGCACGCCACCGAGGCGTTGAAGCTCGCTCAACGCACTGCTGGCGTCCGCCAGGGTTTGCGCGGGTCCGTTCAGTAACAGGGCGCGCAGGGTCTCCTGCAGCCGGCCGACGGTTTTCGTCAACTCGGGCGCAGAACCAGGGGGCAAGTGTTCGGCGAGCACCTGCAGGGTGTCCTGTAGTCCCTGCCATGCGTTCGCGGCCAGTATCGGTTGATGCTTCAGTTCCTCCAGCCCGGCCTGCAGGGTGAGCAGGCTGCCGGCCAGGTTGCCGCTGTCCACCGACGATACGTACTGCGGCTGGAGGGGTTGCAACGTGCGGGTGTCGTACCAGTTGTAGAAATGCCCGCGGTAGCGTTCCAGCTTTTCCATTGAGGCCACGGTATTGCCGAGGCGCTGCAGGCATTCCCCGGTCGTGAGATAGCCGAAATCCACCGCCGCCAGATCGGCCAGTAGCGCCATGCCCATGTTGGTCGGCGAGGTCCGGGTTGCGATCGCCGGTGCCGGGGATTCCTGGACATTGTCCGGCGGGAGCCAGTGGTCTTCGGGACCGACGACATCCAGGAAATAGCGCCAGGTGCGTCGGGCCACGGCCCGCAGGAAGGCGCGTTGATCGTCGGTCAGGTCCGGGGTGGAAACGATCCGCGGCCGACTGATCCACCAGCCGAGCGCCGGTGAGACCAGCCACAGCAGCAGGATGGGGGCGGCGGCAAGCCAAACCGCCACCGGACTTCCCGTAATGGTCAGTAGCCCGCCCAGCACCACAGCAAGACCGGGTGCGATCGCCATCTCCCGGAAAAAGCCGACTGGCGTCTGGCGGGCGTTGCGGCGGGCGTACGAGGGCAGGTGCCACAGCAGCAGGCCGCTTCGCGTGTACAGCATGCGGATGCCCGAGTGCAGGATCGCACCCACGCTGATCCGCGCGTCGTAGGGCAGGAAGGCCAGGGTCAGCAGGGAGAGCAGAAGCGGCCGGCCGGTCGACCGTCCGGTCAGATTCAAGTGATCCGCCCAGTCGCGTCCGCTTGGCTTGTCGATCAGGTCGATGATGCTGGACAGCAGGGTGGGCAGGAACACCACGCCCGCGACGAGGAGGGTCCACAGCCACGCCGGACCCAGCAGCCAGCCCCCTGCGAGGAGGAGCACAAGCGCGGGCGCGACCAGGCTGCGCCGCAGGTTGTCGAACAGTTTCCAGCGCGACAGGGCCGAGAGCGGGTTCGGCTGGCGCGGTCCCATGGATCCGTCGGGGCCGGGCGGCCCCGGTACGCGCGGCCGCAGCCAGCCGGCCAGTTGCCAGTCGCCGCGTATCCAGCGGTGCCGCCGACTGGCCTCGATGGCAACACTGGCCGGATGCTCCTCGATCAGTTCGATATCGGTCACCAGGGCCGAACGCGCATATCCGCTTTCGAGCAGGTCGTGACTGAGGATCAGATTGTCCGGAAAGCGTCCGTCGACGGCCTGCCGGAACGCATCCACGTCATAGATGCCCTTGCCGATGAACGAGCCTTCGCCGAACACATCCTGGTAGATGTCCGAGACTTCACGGGTATACGGGTCGAGGCCGGATTCACCCGCAAACAATCGGCTGAAGTTCGACTGCTCGGCGCTGGTCAGACTGATCGTCGCGCGCGGCTGCAGGATCGCATAGCCCTCCACCACGCGGCCCTTGTCGGGATCGTAGACCGGGCGATTGAGCGGATGTGCCAGATTGCCGACCAGGGCGCGGGCGGCGTCGCGCGGCAGTTGCGTATCGGTATCCAGGGTGATGACGTACTGGATCTCCGCGAGCACGGACGGATCCCCAACCATATCGGTGAAGGCGGTCAGGGCTTCGCCTCGGAGCCGCGCGTTGAACTGCTCCAGCTTGCCGCGCTTGCGCTCATGGCCCATCCATATCTGCTCGAATGGATTCCACACCCGGGGTCGGTGGAACAGATAGAAGATGCAGGGGCGGTCGTCGGCGTAGGTCTGGTTGAGTTCCTCGACCGCGCGACGGGCATGGGCGAGCAGGGTCTCATCCCCGGGCATGGTTTGTTCGGGAGCGTCGCGGAAGTCCGTCAGGAGGGCGAAGAACAGATTGGGATCTCGATTGCCGAGATAGCGGATCTCCATGGCCTCGAGCAGATCATCGACGTCCTGCGGGCTTCCCAGCAGGGTGGGCACGACCACCATGGTGCGGTGGCGGTCGGGAATGCCGCGGGAAAAGTCCATGCGGGGCAGGGCGCGCGGTGGCAGGACGCGCGTGAACAGGAGGTTGACCAGCGAGATCGCGAGCGCCGAGGCGGCGATGAAGAGCGGAAGCGCAAGCAGCCAGGTCCGCCCGTCACCGGGCCCGAACCCTCCGAGGGCTGCCACAACGGCCGCCACGAGAAGCGTGAGCAACAGGATGGGGCCCAGATACAGGGGCAGGCTCTGCTCTCGAACCACCCGACGGAGACGGGATCGCCACGAGGGCTGGTAGCCCGCTGCATGCTCCAGGTCCTCCCGGCCCCGGTCGATCAGGTAGTAGCCCACATGCGCATGGCGGTCCCGGTGGTTCCCGTGCGTGGCCGCTGCCTCCGCCAGACCGATGGCTTCGCGTGCCACCGTCGCTTCACTGCTGCCGCTCTGTCGGGCCACTTCCTCGATGACGTGCCGATAACGGTCGCGGGTCGCGAAGTCCTGGCTTGCGTAGCTTGCCATTGGATCCTCGCGGAGGATCCGTTCGACGACGCTGAGGGACTCGACATACTGCTTCCAGTCCATGGCGGCAATGAAGCGCAGGCTGCCGATGCTGTTGGCGATGGAAATCTGGTTGGCGGCAGCCGTGCGTCCATACGCCTCGGACAATCCGGTGGTGCTCACCCCCTGTTCCAGCAATCTCTGCTCGACCCAGGTCTGCACGAAGGCCATGGCCGGCCCCTGGGCCTGGAGCCGGCCGTAGAACTCCTCCACGAACGGCGCGGTCAGCGGCACGTCGGCACTGGCAAACTCGGCCAGCAATTGGATCAGCTGTGTGGGTTCGCGTTCGGCCGAGGCGAGCATGCGGTCCGCCCAGGTGATGGCCGCGTCGCGCTCCACGCGTCGCTGGGCGATGCGCACCCCGACGCGGCGCAGGTTTTCCAGCAGCGCCAGCTGGAGCATGATCGGGAATGCCCACAGCTCACCCAGTTTCAGGGGCTCGACGGTTTGATAGGCGGCGATGAACTCGGTGGCGTTGTCGCCATCAACGCGGCCGTCCATGTGCGAGATCAGTCCCAGCGCCAGATCGTAGATGCGCGGGAAGCCCGCCGACGGGCCATTGGCCAAGTGCGGAAGCTGCCGGCTGTAGCCGTCGGGCAGATGCCGCCGCGCCATCCCGATCTGCTGCTCGATCAGGTAGAAGTTGTCGAGTAGCCAGGCCTCATCCGGCACGATGCGTTGTCCCGCTGCCTCGGTACGCTTGCCGGTGACGACGTCGTAGGCCGCGATCAGAACCCGCTCATTGTCCGCCAGCCGGGGCAGCAACCGGTCCGGCCCGGGGCGGGGATCAATACGATGCTGCTCGGCCAGCGTCACCGCGTGGCGCTTGAGCTGCTCGATGCTCAACAGCTCGGAACGCAGCAACTCGGTGTCGCGGTCGTGGCGAAGCGCCTCGCGCGTACGCGAGGAAGATCCGAACGCCTTGATGTCGATGACCTTCTCCTTGTCCGGACGCAGGCGGGTCAGGGCCGGGCTGGCCTACCCCGTCGTTTGCAGCCATTTCAGTCTTGCACCATGCACTGCCCCCGTATGTTCGCCAGCGCACCGTCGCCTTGACTCCAACGTGATTCGGCGGGAAGTGGAGGTCTCCAGCCTGGCCAGGGAAACACTGATCGCGTGAGGGGCTCGGCTGGAGCGGTCGGAACAGGGCTGGACGCGGCATGAAGTCGCCTCGACTCTGGGAGGTTGTCCGGAGGCCGAGAGCGCAGCGCGGATGGTGGACGAGGAGTTTCTCGAGCAGCGGGTGCGACAGGGCGATGTCGGGCGCTGAACGTTACCGCCCTTGGCCATGAGATGGCGTTGACGCATTGGTCAGCGCCGAAATTGGCAGAGGAGGAGACGTCGTTTTCGACCTTGCAACCCAAGTGCCGGACGTGGAGCCATCTTCATCTGGCCTCGCACTCGATCGGCCACCCGCTGGAGGTACGGTTTTCCCTGGGGCATGACGTGCCTGGCACTCGATCGGGTCGCCCGGAACTCGCAGCGACAAAAAAGCCCTTTTCAAACGGCCCGCAGAAACGGGGTCGAACCCCCTGGGGCACCAAACCCACAAGCCATTGTATGCAGGGGCTCGAGTCACTTTTGCGCGCGCACGGCGTTGCGGCTCCCTTGTGCAGAATGACTGCACGGCGGTCACCGCGCCTTGTTCGCACGCAAAAGTGACTCGAGCGCGAACGTGTACATTAATCAGTGTTTCCCTAGTCCCGGACCAACGCTTCCGCTAACGGATGTATTGGGGCGTGTTCAGGGCGTAGCTTTAGACGCTGCGGATCCTTGGTTCGCAGCGGACCCATGCAATCCACGAAGAACAAGGAGACGGACGAGATGAGTGATCGCGAACAATACGTCGAGAAGATGAAGGCGAAAATTGACGAGTGGAACCACGACCTGGGAAAGCTGGAGGCGAAGGCCAAACAGGCGGATGCGGATCTGCGCGCCAAGTACGAAGAGCAAATCCAGGAACTGCGTAAACGGCGCGACGAGGCCGAGGAACGGCTCAGCCAGTTGCGCGAGGCGAGCGAGGATTCGTGGAAGGAGTTGCGGGAAGGAATGGAGTCCGCATGGGATGACATGGCAAAGGCACTGCGGAACGCTTCGGAACGCTTCCGGTAAGAACCAGGCCTGGCGAAATCGAAGCGGTCGGGCGAGCCGCGTAGCCGCCCTGATCGTCTTTTGATCTGCCCGGCCAAGTGCCCGGTGTTGGCAGAGGCGTGGCCGGCGGTCCGTCCGGGAGCGGCGTGTCCCCCGGACGGAGGCAGGTCGTCACGGTGGGTTCAGTCCAGTGTGGTTTGGCCCGCACCTGTCAGATCGGCAATAACCGCATCACTCGTGGGCGTCCGCCCTCGGCGCGTTGTTTCCGAGTGTGGAACTGGCCCGCACCTCCGCAACCGGTGCCTGGGTGTGGATCAGAAAGAAGACACCCCGGTAGCCTCCATCATGCGATAGCGCCAGTAGCGCAGCCGGGATTCATCGGCGTGTTCCTGGTAGGGGAGACTGTGAACCCGGCCCGGCTCGTTGTGCCAGCGGGTATCGAAAAAGTCGGCGGCATCGGCCATCACCGGGGCTCCGGCCTCGGCCTGAATCTGCACGTTGGTCTCCAGGTTGAAGTTGTCCAGGTTGCGCCGGGTGAAGTTCGCGGAGCCCGCAAGCAGCGTGGCATCGCCATCGCGAGGACGATGCAGGAGCATCTTCGTGTGGCACTGCTCGCCCTGGGTATTGCACCAGCGCACCGAGACGTCCCCGGCGTTCAGTTCCAGCGCCACTTGCCTGTTGGGTATTCCCTGCTTTTTACGGCCGAATGCATCACGGTTCGGATCGAGAAGTACCCGCAGGTCGACGCCGCGCTGCTGCGCGGCCAGAAGGGCCTTCACGATGGCCCGGTGCGAGAGGTAGAACATCCACAGGTCCAGCTGGTCCCCGGGACCCGCGGCGTCAATCATCTCCAGGGCGGCGTCGCGGATCCGTGACTCGGTCAGGATTCGGATCCGGACGGGCGAATCAACGGCTCCGTTCGCTTCCACGCGATCCGGAAGGGCCGTTCGGGTTCCATTCGAGAACTCTGCGACCGCGCGCTCGGTGTGTAGCAGGTCGATGGCCGCGGCGCCCCGGAAACGCACGGCGATGTTGTCGTGCCGGCTGCTGGCGTCATGCGGATTTCCCGAGGTCACCAGTCCGGTCCAGCCGTCCGGCCCATTCGTGACCAGCGTCTTGCGGTGGTTCGCCTTGAAGTTTAGGAGCGCAAGGTACGTGCGCAGGCTCACGGGTGTATCGCCCACCGGGTTCGGGAGCCAACCACCGTGCGAACTGTTGCCGAACCACTGACAGCAGATGCGCCAGGCGGCTGACCACAGGGGATTGGGATCCCGCAGCGCCCGCAGATCCGTCTCGATCACGGGGATTCCATGCGCCTCCAGCCGCGAGAACAGGGGCTGCTTGATGCCGCCGTAGAGGGTGTTGAAGGGATCGGTGATCAGTAGCGCCTCGACCCCGGGTCGTTGTGCGTGCCACTCCGCCAGTCCGAGGACGAACTCGCTTGAGAGTGGACGATGCGCAGCCCCGGACGTCGCCGCAAACTGGTTCACCAGAAAGAAATCCGCGACAACAAGCGACTGCGCCTGTCCGATCATCTCCAGGGCGGCATCGAATATCTCCTGCTCTGTGTGCTGATTGCCCTGTGTGTCGGTCCACGTGGCATCCGCGAGGAACTCGACCCCCTCGGCGGGATGGTAGGGCGTGACGACATCGAGTCCCTCGGGAAGCGGTTTGTACAGGTGGTAGGCGCCGGTCGAGAGGTAGACAGCCAGCAACCCGAGCAGGAACCAGCGCCCCCGCCTCATGCCCGCACCGAAGCGCCCGCTGAGGGCGAACGCAGCGGCGTGCCGGTCCTGACACCATCCCCGATCAGGCCGTGATCCTTGATCGGCACATAGGCGTCCCGAGGTGGCGGGGGCATTTCAGAGACGTTCAACGGGACCCCTCCGATGGTGGGCTACACTGATGTTAGGGAAGCCGGCGGTGGTGGCGGGTGGTCCCTGAAGCACAACTGCTTTTCCGGGCGGTGGGAGCACGTAGCGTCTCCCATAGAGACTGGGGTTTGCTGGCGAAGTCTGTCAATGCGCAGGCGGGTGGCCGGGGCGAGAGCAGCGCCGCGATCGGTGTGCTGCTGGAAATGGGCCGAGATGCCGGTGTGAAGACCGGCCTCGGAGGTCAGGCCCCGAACGACGACCCGGAGTTCGCCGCGTTTCGTCTAGAGCAGGGGATCGACCGCATCTCGGTGAGTGTTCGGAGAGCTTCATGGCGATGAAGCGGATGGTTGCGCAGGCCGAATGCAAAGAGGAACTCGCAGCCGATGAGTGGGGCGCTACGCCGATACCCGGATGCGGTACTCGTGAATATCCGCACGCAAGCACCGGAGGAAATGTATGCAACCGATTGTCACGCTGACGATGAATCCCGCACTCGATGTCAGCACGTCGGTGGAGGAGGTGGTCAGCAAACACAAGCTGCGCTGCTCGGGTGCCCGTTTCGATCCCGGTGGCGGCGGCGTCAATGTCGCCCGCGTGATCGAGCGTCTGGGAGGCGAGGCGACGGCGCTCTACGCGGTCGGCGGTGCGATCGGCGACGTGTACCGCGGGTTGCTGGAGGCCGAGCTGGATGGGGCACAGGCGATTGGAATCGAGGGCAACACCCGCCAGAGCTTTAACGTGAACGAGGACTCGACCGGCAAGGAATATCGCTTCGTGCTGGAGGGCCCGGAGTGGCACGAGAAGGAGTGGCGCGGGGCGCTGGATCGTGTGGCGGAGTCGCTTTCGGAGGGTGGCTATCTGGTGGTGAGCGGCAGCCTGCCGGAAGGGGTCCCGGACGATTTCACGGCCCGGGTGGCACGGCTCGCAAAGCAGGCAGGGGCGCGCTGTGTTGTCGATGCTTCCGGCGCCTCCCTGGAGGCTGCGCTGGACGAAGGGGTGTTCCTGGTCAAGCCGAACAAACAGGAATTGCGCCAGCTAACCGGGGCCGATCTGGATTCGCGGGAAGAGCAGGAGGCCGCGCTGCAGAAGATCCTCGACGATGGCGGCGCGGAGATCGTCGCGCTGAGCCTTGGCGGGGAAGGGGCGCTGTTTGCCTCGTCCGAGGGTGCCTTTCATGTTCCCTCGCCAGAGGTTGAAGCCCGCAGCGCGGTGGGTGCGGGCGACAGCTTCGTGGCTGCTCTCGTACTCAGGCTGGCTGGCGGAAAGTCACTCGGGGGTGCGGCCCGGTATGCCGTCGCCGCGGGTGCCGCCGCGCTGTTGAGCGAGGGTACCGTGATGTGCCGTGCCGAGGATGTCGAGCGGTTGTTTCGGGAGACTCGTGGTGAAGACAACGATCGGTCCGGTCCGGACGATCTCCCATAACCGGTGGAAGTCCGCATGAAAAATGGCCTGGAAACAGGCGATCCTCGTTGAAACACCCGCGCCTTGGGGCGACCCAGGCCCGGGGCGTGTGCCCTGATCTCCGGGCCGGGGGTGATGATCAGCCGCTTGGCGAACTCGATTGGCTAATCACTCTGAAAAACCCCGTTCAGCACGACAGTCGGCGCGCTCATTATCTGCGCGAGGGTGATATCCGTGCCGCGTGGCGGCGGCAGGGTTTCATCGAAGATCAGGGTTTCTTGGCGAAATCTGTCCATGCGTATGATGAGAGTGGGGGTTGCCTGCAGGCGCCGCCATTCGACCGAGGGATTTCATGCAGCGGGAGGCCCGCATGAAGGATCAGGCGGAACGAGGGGCAAACACCAGGGCCGTGCTGTTCGATATGGACGGGGTGGTCACGGATACGGCAAGCGCCCACGCCGCGGCCTGGAAGCACCTGTTCGACGAGTTCCTCGAGGCGCGCGCCGAGCGTTTCGGAGAGACGTTCGAGCCCTTCGACGCCGATGCGGAGTATCGCCGGTATGTGGACGGGCGCCCTCGTGCCGAGGGCATCCGCACGTTTCTTGACGCGCGCGGCATCGAACTGCCGGCCGGCAGCGACGAGGACGGCCCGGAGGCGGAGACGGTCGCGGGCCTGGGCCGGCGCAAGAATCGGTATTTCCATGCCTGGCTGGAGGCAAACCGGGTGCAGCCGCTCCCGGGCACCCTGCGACTGCTTGATGTACTGCGCCGCGGTGGCATCCCGGCCGCGGTGTTCTCTTCCAGTCGCAATGCGGAGGCCGTCCTGCGCAGCGCCGGCTTGCTCGACGCCTTCGACGTACGGGTGGATGGCAACGAGCTGGCGCGGCTGGATATCCCCGGCAAGCCGGATCCGGCGATGCTGCTGGAGGCGGCGCGGCGACTGGGCGTAGCGCCGCAGGAATGCGCGGTCCTCGAGGATGCGGGCAGTGGTGTCGAGGCAGCGGTGCGCGGCCGCTTTCGGCCCGTGATCGGCATGGCCGGTCCCGACCGTGCCGATGCCTTGCTCGAGCTCGGCGCCGACCTGGTGGTCCGCGATGCCGCCGAGCTTCGCTACAGTCGTGCCGCCGGACTGACCCGACGCACGCTCGTCGATCTGCCCCGTGCCCGGGATCGCGAAAGCGAGATGTTCGCTCGCCTGCAGGCCGCGCGTCCGGTGGTGTTTCTGGATTACGACGGCACCCTGACGCCGATCATCGAGGATCATACGCAGGCATGGCTGGCCGCCGACATGCGCGCGACGGTGGCGGCGCTGGCCCGGCACTGCAGCGTGGTCATTGTGAGCGGTCGCGATCTGACGAAGCTGCGGGAGCTGGTCGCGCTCGACTCCGTGTGGCTCGCGGGCAGCCACGGCTTCGAGATCGCCGGTCCGAAGGACGATGGCCGAAGTCTGGAGATGGGCGGTGAGTTCCTCCCCGAACTGGATGCGACGGAACAGGAACTGACGCAGCGGCTGGCCGGGATTGAGGGCCACATGGTGGAGCGCAAGCGCTTCTCCATTGCCGTGCATTACCGGCGTGTTGGCGCTGCGGAGGTGGATCGGGTTGGCTCGATCGTCCGCGAGGTGCTGGAGGCACACCCGAAACTGCGTCTCGGCCACGGCAAGAAGGTGCTGGATATCGGTCCGGGCATCCACTGGAACAAGGGCGAGGCCGTGCGCTGGATTCTCGGCGAGGTGGACGGCCCGGGCGAGAACCTCGTGCCGGTGTATGTCGGCGACGACCTGACCGACGAGGACGCCTTCCGCGCGCTGGCGGGGGAGGGTATCTGCGTCGCGGTGCGTCACGACGAAACCCGGGCGACCGCCGCCGACTCGGTGGTGGAGGACGTCCTCGGCGTGAAACGCCTGCTCCAGTCCCTGGCCGGGATCCTGGCGGCCCGCGTCTCCGATGCCGCGACGGCGGATACACGGGCAAGGGGGGGCTGGGTGCTGCGCTACGCCGGCTACCGCCCCTGGCAGGAGCGTCTGCGCGAGGCGCTGTGCACGCTGGGCAACGGCTATTTCGCGATGCGAGGTGCCGCGCCGGATGCGCGGGCGGATGACGTGCATTACCCGGGCACCTATCTCGCCGGCGGCTACAACCGCCTGATCAGCGAGGTGGCCGGTCGCAAGGTCGAGAACGAGGACCTGGTCAATCTGCCCAACGCGTTGCCGCTGACCTTCCGTGTGGACGACGGCGACTGGTTCCGGCTCGACGACACGGAGATCCTGTCATTGGCACAGGAACTCGATGTTGATCGCGGCCTGTTGCTGCGCAGCCTGCGTTTCCGCGATCCGGCGGGCCGTACCACGCAGTGGCGCGAGCGTCGGTTGGTCAGCATGGATAACCCGCACCTCGCGGCCCTGTGCGTGGAGCTGACCGCGGAGGACTGGTCGGGACGGGTCGCCCTGCATTCCGCGCTCGACGGCGGGGTGGTCAATGATGGTGTGACGCGCTACCGGGGGCTCGAGAACCGCCATCTCGAGATTCTCGAGGCGGACCACCGGGGCGACGACACCCTCTTTCTTCGGGCCCGGACGAACCAGTCCCGGCTCGACATTGCGCAGGCCGCCCGCACCCGCGTCTACCGCGACGGCGTGGAGGCCGGGGTCGAGCGGCACACGCGGCGGGAGGCGCAGGGTGTGGCGCAGGAGATCGTGCTCGATCTGCCGGAACGCGCGAACCTGCGGGTGGAGAAGGTCCTCGCGCTGTACTCGTCGCGTGATGCCGCGACCTCCGAACCCGGCATCGAGGCCCTCCGAACGCTCGGGCGCGCCGGTGACTTCGAAGCCCTGCGCGCCCGCCACGAGATGGCCTGGCGGCACCTGTGGGGGGAGTGCGATATTGCACTCGAGGATGACGCGGCGCCGGATACCGAACTAAAGCTGCGGATCCACATCTTTCACCTGCTGCAGACCACCTCGAAGCACTCGGTCGATCTTGATACCGGCATCCCCGCGCGGGGCTGGCACGGCGAGGCCTACCGCGGACATGTCTTCTGGGACGAGCTGTTCATCTTCCCCTTCCTGAACCTGCGTATTCCGATGCTGACCCGGGCGCTGCTCCGCTACCGCTATCGCCGTCTCGGGGAGGCCCGGCAGGCGGCGCTTGAGGCCGGCTATCGGGGCGCGATGTATCCCTGGCAGAGCGGCAGTGACGGACGCGAGGAGACGCAGCGACTGCATTTGAACCCGACTTCGGGGCGGTGGCTCCCGGATACCTCCCACCGGCAGCGGCACATCAACTCCGCGATCGCCTACAACCTGTGGCAGTACTTCCAGGCCACCGGTGACCAGGAGTTCATGAACTTCTACGGGGCGGAGATGCTGCTGGAGATCGCCCGGTTCTGGGCCAGTGCATCGGTCTACAACCCGAACCTGGACCGCTACGAGATCAAGGGCGTGATGGGGCCGGACGAGTATCACACCGCGTATCCGGACGCCGACCCCGAGGCCCAGGGCGGGGTGGACAACAATGCCTACACCAATGTGATGGCGGCCTGGGTACTGACCCGCGCGCGGGACGTCATCGACCTGCTTCCGGAGATCCGCTGGCGGGAGCTGCGGGAACGTGTCGGCTTGGACGACGTGGAACTCGATCTCTGGGACGAGATCAGCCGCAAGCTGCGCGTGCCGATGGACGCGGACGGGATCATCTGTCAGTTCGAGGGCTATGAACAGCTCGCAGAGTTCGACTGGCAGGAGTACCGGGAACGCTACGGTGATATCCAGCGCCTGGACCGGATCCTGGAGGCCGAGGGCGATTCGTCAAATCGCTACAAGGTCTCAAAGCAGGCCGACGTCCTGATGCTGTTCTATTTGTTCTCGGCGGAGGAGCTGGCGATGCTGTTCGAACAGCTCGGCTATCCGTTCGATCCGTCGATGATCCCGCGCAACGTCGATTACTACTTGGCCCGCACCTCGCACGGCTCGACTCTGAGCCACGTGCCGCATTCCTGGGTGATGGCGCGGTCTGACCGCTCCCATTCCTGGGATCTCTTTCAGCGCGTCCTGGACAGCGACCTTGAGGACATCCAGGGCGGTACGACGCCCGAGGGCATCCATGTTGGCGCGATGGCCGGGAGCGTCGATCTGGTTCAGCGTTGCTATCTGGGGATCGACATGCGGGGCAACGTACTCCACTTTGATCCGGTGTTACCTCCGGAACTGCACTGCGTGAAGGTCCGGTTGCATTACCGCAACCAGACGCTGGAGGTGGAGGCCACCCGCGAGTTGCTGGAAATCCGCAGCGGTGCCTATACCACCCACTCGATCATGGTCGCCTACCGCGGTCATTACCGGGAGTTGGTGCCTGGCGACGACTGCCGCTTCCGGCTGCTGAAGCCGGAGGAACGCGTGCGCGACGAGAATCGCACCGGCGGGGCCGAGCCCGACGTGGCGCATTGATCCGTGTTTTCCTGGAGGTTTCCGGATGACTGCCCAGACGATCGCCGAACGCCTCACCTCCCGGTCGCCGGAAGAGGGGCAGGTAGCGGTTGTCGCCATGACCCGCGATGGCCTCGGACGAGCGAGAGATTGGCCGCACCCTGCAGTCTGTGCTGGAGGAACGGGGCGCTGCGGAAGAACCCGGCAGGTAACCACTACGGTGACCGATAGGGCGTGAGGGTATGTCTGGCGTCAACTACGCTGGCTGGCAGCTGAAGCGTCACTCGGGAATGCGGCGTGGAATGCCGTCGCGGCGGGTGCCGGCGCGCTGTTAGGCGAAGGAACCGTGATGTGCCGCGCAGAGGATGTCGAGCGGTGGTTTCGGGAGGCTCGTGGTGAAAAATGCGATCGGTCTGGATCGGACGATCTGGCGTAACCGATGGTGCCAGCATGAAAGATCGCGTGGAAACAGGCGATCCTCGTTGGGAGATCAGTCGGGTCACGCACAGGCAAAGCCTCCAGTGCGCGCAGCTTGCCCTGTGGCACGAGGAACGGCCGTGTCTGGTTCCCTTCCCGCACGCGTAGCGCGCCTTCTGCGGAAGGGGCCGTTGCCTTGGGGGCGCTACGCCATTCAGTCGGGCGGTGCTGGTCCGCGGGACCCGTGGACTGCCTGCGCAGGCCGACCTAGAGAATCGGCAGGTCTTCGTTCTCTCCCTGCTCGTAGACCACGTTCGCCCGTCCCACGAGCAGGGGGTCGATTGGGCCGATGTCGGTCTGGTCCTTGTCAGTGTACGGGAGTTTGTGCAGTACGTAACGCATGGCATTGAGCCGCGCACGCTTCTTGCAGTCCGACTTGACCACCGTCCAGGGCGCATCCGCGGTATCGGAATAGAAGAACATCGACTCTTTGGCGCGGGTGTAGTCCTCCCACTTATCAAGCGAGGCCAGATCGATGGGGCTTAGTTTCCACTGTTTCAGGGGGTGGGCCTCACGCTCATTGAAACGCCGCTTCTGTTCGTCGCGGCTCACGGAGAACCAGAACTTGATCAGATGAATGCCGCTGCGCACCAGATTGCGTTCGAATTCCGGGGCCTGGCGCATGAATTCCGCATACTCCTCGTCGCCGCAGAATCCCATGACCCGTTCCACGCCAGCGCGGTTGTACCAGGATCGGTCGAACAGCACGATCTCGCCGGCGGTGGGCAGGTGCTGGATGTAACGCTGGAAGTACCATTGCCCCCTTTCGGTTTCGGTGGGCTTCTCCAGGGCCACTACCCGGGCACCGCGGGGATTGAGGTGTTCCATGAACCGCTTGATGGCTCCGCCCTTGCCTGCCGCGTCGCGCCCTTCAAAGATGATCACTACCCGTTGTCCGGTGGCGCGCACCCATTTCTGGAGTTTCAACAGCTCTACCTGGAGTCGATATTTCTGTTTCTCGTAGTTCTTGCGGCTCATCCGGTTTTTGTACGGATACCCGCCCTTGCGCCAGTCATCCGCGAGTTCGTCGTCGGCCTTGACCCCGGTCCTGAAGGTGGCCGCGATCTCGTCCTGGAACAGGGTGCGGCGCAACATCGCGATATCGTCCGGGGAGGCGCCCTGGAGGATTGCACCCAGATGTTCGGCCAGGGCGTTGATATCCGATCCGCCATCTCTCCTGATGATGTCCTCGATGCCGATCCTCTTGGAGTTTTGTGCGCCGTCCGTTGCCCCACTGGAGACATGCCGCTCAATGCCCTGAGGCGATAAATCGGGTGATGTGTCTCCCGCGTTCACGCGCTGGGTGCGGGACCGAGGCGTCGCCGGTCGCTTGGCGCCCTTGGATTTGGCTTTGGCTTTGGTTTTGGTTTTGGACTTGCCCCGGGGTAATGCATCGGCGTTCGGCTTGTCGGTTGTCATGAGGGTCTCCGTTTTCGTGCGAAAGGATGTCTCGATTGTTTTTCGTGGTGACCGGGCTTGCACAGCCGAATGCCCTTGCTGTTGTGGCTTCCGGCTCTTGCGAGCGGGTTTTATGGGGCGACCATAACCGGCCTGGACCGATCCGCCTTGAGCCGCTCAACCCAGCGGTGGGTCGCCATCGCGCCTACCCTTGTATTTCGCGAGACTTGTCTGGCCCTTGTCTACCACGATCCCGAATCTGACACGTAGGGGCGAATATGATTCGTTGCTATCTATCGAGGACGATGGGCGAGCACAAGCGGAAGATTGCCGAAGTTGCTCGGGCAACTGGACTGAATTGAAAGACCATTACATTGCTCTGCCAAGATGCGGCGACGCGGGTGGGTCTCCCAGCAGTGGGTGCGTTTTGCACCTAGTTCAATTGTCAGGTTGGGGGCCTGTTCGAGCACGTTCGCGAGGGGGAGAACCTGCGGAGTAGGGCGCAGGATCGGTCACAGCACCAGGGGGTCAATCGGATGGCTTGTACGACGGGGTCTTGGCGCGACTGGTCACAAGGCGGTCACAGATTTGGTCACAGGAGCGCTGGAGCCTAAAACGAAAAAAGGACCAGCGACGGTAAGTCACTGATCCTTTTTTCTTAAATATGCCGCGCCCGGAAGGATGGCGGCGCCGTTTCGCGTCTTGCCCTTGCGGGTGTCGGCCGTGGGCCGACACGGTCCTCGCTGCGCTCGGGATCGAACCGGATTGTTGAACGGAGGTTCGAATCCTTTGGGCTGACCCAAACGAAAAAGGGCACCCGGATATGGATGCCCTCTCTCTGGAATATGGCGCGCCCGGAAGGATTCGAACCTCCGACCACCTGGTTCGTAGCCAGGTACTCTATCCAGCTGAGCTACGGGCGCATCGACTGAAGGCGCGCATTATCGCGATTGGTCCCGAGGGATGCAAGTCGTCGCGACGGATTCTTTGTTTTTTCGGGCACAACATGGCTTTGGCAGTACGGGCTGCAGGCGCCCCAAGCAACGTCAGGGCGTGCGCGAGACCCGGATTGCCGGGATCGTGAGGTGCCGCGGGGCCGGTTTGCTGGCGCAGGCCCGGCCCCGGGCATGCATCAGAAGTTGTAGCCCAAGCCTACGGTGTAGGCGAACGCACCATCGCGGAAGGCATCTTCTGCATCGCTGGAGCGGCTGAAGAACCACTGGTATTCGATGCGGCCCAGGACGTAGGTGTTTTCCAGCACGTAATACTTCACGCCGCCTTCCAGGCCGGCGAACGCGCTGTTTTTGACCCCGTCGCCGTAGATGAAGCCCAGGCTGCCACCACCAAAGGGACGCAGCCTGCCGTCCGTGGTTTGGAAGTTGAGGTAGCCGCGGGTGGCTCCGTTCCAGTAGTCATCGATCAGGGACTCGCCCTCGAGGTCGGCGTAGTTGATGCTCTGGCGGACCCCGACGATCATGTGATCTTGCAGGTACCAGCCCATATCGCCCGAGACGCCAAAGTTGGTGTTGTCGAATTTGCGGCTACTGCTGCCGCTTCCGGAAAGCGAGAACTCGCGGTCGCCCATGGAGGGTCCGAAGTTCGCCGTTGATCCTGCTTGCTGGGCTTGGGCGGCGAGGGGCAGTGTTCCGGCCAGGCACAGAGTGAGCGCGATTAGGCTTTTCTTCATTATGGTTCTCCTGATGGGTTCCCATCCGGCGCGGGATGGGGTGGATGTCTCGGTGGGTTTTGGGCGTGGCCGGGATGGTCCCGGTCGATACTTGGCGACAGATTACGTTTCCAGACATGGGGTATCTGTACGTTGGCGCACATAGGCATCCGGATGCGCTGTGTCCTGGTTGGCGAAAATCAAGAGAACCCTGGATTTCTCGAAGCTGCGGACCCAAATGGTGCTCTTCTAGGTGGAAAGGATCCTTGATGGGCAGACCGAAGGTGTGAATAGCGGGCAGGTTTGTGCGGCCCCGCACAGACGCGCACGGTTGTGCTCCGCAGGGTTTCGGTTCGGTTGGCAATCAGGCCGACCAGCCATGCGGAGGAGTGCGAGATGAACTGGAATATGGCGAAAGGTCACTGGACGCAGTTCAAGGGCAAGGTCAAGGCGCGTTGGGGCGAGTTGACCGACGATGAACTGGAAACCGTGGCGGGCGAACGCGACGAGTTGGTGGGCTGTATCCAGGAGCGGTATGGCGTGACCCGTACCGCGGCCGAAGGGCAGCTCGTGGAGTTCGAGAGGAAGGTGAGTCGGGTCCACCACTGAACCGCCAGCCGCGGGGGCCGGTCCTGGGCCGCCTGGGCTCAAGTCCAAGGTTCGGTGATTGGCGTGTGTCCGGGCAGACGGCCGTAGTGGCGGGCGACCTTCTGGCTAGGTGTCGCGAGCTACTTCGAGCCTGGGTCCCGTATTGTGCGATTCTGCTGTGGCGCTTGCCGGTACACCCGAGGGATGTGACATCCCCCGGGCGAGGACGACTAACGCGTTAGTCGCGTTCGTATTCCGGCGTTTCCTGCAGCGTGTCTTCATTCATGTCGATGTAGAGCTTGACCTCTCCGTCTTCGGTCGTACGCTCGATACGGTCCCAGGCGATCGCCACGTCCTTTCCGCCGAGGCCGAGAACGCCGCTGCCCGTGCCGATAACGACCGCGACGATACGACCATCCCGATCGACGACCAGATCGTGGATTTCGCCGATCTCGTCTTGGCTTTCACGGCTATGGATCTTCTGGTCCATCAGGTCCGAGACGTGCAGCCCCTGGTCCGGCATGCGCTGGATATGGGGGGCATCATCGCGGGCGTCCGCACGACGTTGATCCATGGCATCGCGATCGTGGGCTTCTGCGCCACGTTCTTCCATCATCTCGTGGTCTTTCGAGTCCCTCTCGTGTTCACCGGCCATGGTGCCGGTCATGACGCCGCCCAGGCCAAAGACGAAGATCGGGACCGTGGCCGCGGCGAGTTTGAGTGAGGCAAGTTTTTTCATGGTGTCGCTCCTTGATGGGTCCGGCGTTCAATCCGGGAGTCGATGTCGCGTGCATCACGCGGGCACTTGGACCCAGCGATGCGAACGCACCAACGATGTTGCGGAGCGCTGTCACCCACGTCTGTACGTTGAGGCACACACTTGGTTCGTAGCCAGGAAGTCTATCCAGCTGCGCTCGCATCGACTGGATGCACGGTGGACCGCGATGGGCCCCGAGGCAGCAAGCCGTCGCGGTGAGTGTGTTGTGGTTTTCCGGCCCCGTCCGCCGTCCTTATCCCCTCGGGATGGGGTGATAGGGCGTACTGCGTACTCGGTCGTGTTCATGCATGCGGTAATGGACGAAGGCGTCCTTGTCGTCAAAGTGCAGGAAGGGGTTGCCCGCATCCTCCTCCGCCAGTGTGGATTCCGCCTTTTCCGCGTAGTTGTGACCCGGATGGATGCAGGTATGGGCCGGAAGCCCCTCGCGCAGGCCGTTGAGGGTATGAAACATCTGTTCCGGATCGCCGCCGGCCAGGTCGCAACGGCCGCAGCCGAAGACGAACAGGGTGTCGCCGGTGATCAGGTCGTCGCCCGCCGGCATGTGGAAGCAGGCGGAACCGGGGGTGTGGCCGGGTGTATGCAGGAAGCGGATCTCGGTGTCGCCCAGGTGCATATCATCGCCACCGTGGTGCAGTTCCGGGCGTTCCAGCTCCTTGCCCCAGAACTCGGCCTCGGGCTTGAGCAGGTGCAGCCGCGCATTCGGATACTGTTCAAGGATTGCCTCGACCCCGTTGATGTGGTCGTGGTGGCTGTGCGTCAGCAGGATGTCGGAGATCTCGACCTCGTTTTCGCGGGCCTGACGGATGATCGCCTCCGGATCCCAGGCTGGATCCACCACCGCCCCACGATGGCTGGCGCGATCCTCGATCAGATAGACGAAGTTCTCCATCGGGCCGAGTTCCTGGCGGTGGATGCGATAGGGCAGTTGGGTACGGTCCATCGAGGTCTCCGGGAGTTATTCGTGGTTTGGTAGGGTCTATGCGTTTCCTATCCTGTGCCGAGAAGGGGAGTGATGCCAAATTCCGAAGATTCGCCGGTTGATTCCGAAGCTCTGGATCCCAAGACCAACTGGGAGGCCCGCTATCAGGCGGGTTCGACCCGTTGGGACCGCGGCGCGCCCAGCCCTTCGCTGGAGCGTTGGCTGGAGGTCACCGCGCTGGGGCCCGGCGCGCGGATCGTGGTGCCCGGTTGTGGCTTTGGTCACGAGGTGCCGGCTCTCGCTGCGCGGGGTTTCCGTGTGACCGGGCTGGATGTGGCGCCAACGCCGGTAGAACAGTTGCGCCGCGATCTGGCGCAGGCCGGGCTGGAAGCGGAGGTGGTGCAGGCGGACATGCTCGCCTGGCAACCCGAGGTGCCAGTGGACGGGATCTACGAGCAGACGTCTCTTTGTGCCCTGCCGCCCGAGCAGTGGCCGGCGTACGAGGCGAAGCTGCATGGCTGGTTGCGTGAAGGCGGCGAACTGTTTGCGTGTTTCATGCAGACCGGTCGCGAGGGCGGGCCGCCCTACCATTGCGCGGTGCCGGAGATGCGTCAGCTGTTTCCTGCCGATCGTTGGGATTGGCAGGACGACGTAGGCCGTACCGACCACACCAATGGCAAGTACGAGCAGCTCTACTGCTTGATCCGGCGTTAAGGAGACGCTGTGGATCCTGTCGGGCGGCCCGCGGCCCGCGGCCCGTGCGCCGATGGGGAATCTCCCGCGTCCAGGCGCGGTAGAAGCGGTGAAGTGCATGCGCATGATCTAGATTCGGACTAGGGAGGGCCCGCAAGGGTTTCGGCCGGCGGGCTCTCCCGTCCACCCGAACCAGGAGTGCGCGATGAAAGTCTGGATGTTCGTTTTGTTGTTGCTGCTGCCTCTTCCGCTGGCTGCGTCCGACTCGACGGACGGGGACGAGGCGCTGGATCCTGAAACGTTGCAACAGATGGTTCGGCATAGTGCCGAGATTTTCAAAATCGATGATGGTGTCAGCATCGACGAGGCCATCGAGTCGATGAAGTTGCGGGCCAATCTGCGCAACTTCCAGGAGGTCGCCGATTTGCCGCTGTCGGATCAGGTGCAGGCGATGGGTGGCGAAGGCAACTACATGCGCATTCTCGCCTTCTGTGATGCCCTCATCGCCAATCAGATGGTGAAGCACGACATCATCTTTGCAAGCTTTCTGCCCTGTCGTATCGCAGTGGTGGAGGATGACGAGGGGCAGGGCTGGATCGTCACCACCAACATGGACATGATGCTGCACGCGACGGATCTCCCCGAGGATCTCGAGGTCGTTGCCCGCGAGGTACGCGACACGATCTATAGCATCGTCGAGGCGGGCCGTACCGGAGATTTCTGAACGTCCAAATGAAAAGCCCGCGGCTCCTTTCGGAGGCCGCGGGCGTTGTGTCGTACGCGCTTTTGGGTCGCCGCGCTTAGCCGTTGGCGGCCTTGCGCTTGATCATTAGCGTGCCGTCCGCGCGCGAGCCGGCGTTCTTGGGCCCGCTTGCACCCTTGCGTGCGGGTTGTTTGCCGGGCGCGGCGGCATAGGCCGGGCGCTTGCCGTTGGCCGGGGCCGGGCCACGCTTGGCCGGGTGGGGCTTGCTGGTTGGCTTGGACTTGCCGCTCGCCTCTGGTTTGTCACTGCGCGGCTTGGTCGCCTTGCGCGGGGCAGGCTTGCGCGTGTCGTCCTGGTTTGCCGCCTGGCCCGGGCGAGGCGCCTGAAGGGTCAGTTCCAGCTTGCGGTTGGCAATGTGGATGTTGCCCAGGCGACGAATCGCGGCTTCGTCCAGCGACGCCGGCAGATCCACATGGCTGTGGTCGTCACGCAGGCCGATGCGGCCGATGTCGCGGCCGTTCAGGCCGCCCTCGTTGGCCAGGGCGCCGACGATGGCACCCGGCGCCACGCCGTTGTTGCGGCCGACCGGCATGTAGTAGCGCACCATGTCGCCTTCCGGCTCGCGATCCTTGCCGCGCGACGGGCGCTCGCCCCGGGGCTTGCTGTCCCGGCGGTTGTCGCCGCGCTCGGAATAGGGGGCACGCGCGGCCGCCAGCAGGGGATCGGCACCCTTGTTGGCGTTGGCATCCAGCGGGCTGCCCGCGGTGGCCAGTCCGACCAGGGCGGTGGCGAGTTCGCGTTCGGATACGCCGCTGTCGGTCAGCAGGCGGTCGACCAGGGCTTCGTGCCCGGAGTCCTTGTCGCTGCCCAGGAGGGCCTGTACGCGTTCGGCGAAGCGCGTCTCGCGGCGGGCCTGTACGGCCTGGCGGTCCGGGACCGGCTGCTCGCGCACCGGCTTGCCGGTGAGGCGTTCGATGTCTTTCAGCATGCGGCGCTTGCGCGGCTCCAAGAACAGGATGGCGCGGCCCTTGCGACCGGCGCGGCCGGTACGGCCGATGCGGTGAACGTAGACCTCGGCATCGCCGGGGGCGTCGAAGTTGAAGACGTGACTGATGCGCGGCACATCGATGCCGCGGGCGGCGACGTCGGTGGCTACGATTACATCCAGGCGGCCATCGCGCAGGTCACTGACCACACGCTCGCGCTCGCCCTGTTCCATGTCGCCGTTTAGCGCGGACGCGGCGATGCCGGCCTGGCCGAGTGAATCGGCGATCTCGACCGTGGAGGCCTTGGTGCGGGCAAAGACGACCGCGCCGTCCAGATCTTCCTCGGTCTCCATCAGGCGGGTCAGGGCCTCCACCTTGTGGCGGGCATCGACCAGGCAATAGCTCTGATCGATATCGGTGCCTGCCTCGTTGCCGGCACCGATCTTGATCTCTTCCGGCTCGCGCATGTGGCGGTGCGCGATACGGCGGATGGGGGCCGGCATGGTGGCGGAGAACAGGGTGGTCTGACGCGCTTCCGGGGTCTGTTCCAGGATCCACTCGATCTCTTCGACAAAGCCCATGCGCAGCATTTCGTCGGCTTCGTCCAGCACCACGACGCGCAGGGCGTCGAGGTTCAGGGTGCCGCGTTTGATGTGGTCGACCACGCGGCCGGGCGTACCGACCACGATCTGCGGGCCCTTGCGCAGGGCGCGCAGCTGCTCGCCCATCGGTTGGCCACCGTAGACGGGCAGGACGTCGATGCCGCCGACGCCGCGGGCGAATTCAGTCAGGGCACCGGCGACCTGGTTGGCCAACTCGCGCGTCGGAGCCAGCACCAGTGCCTGGGGCACACGCTTGCCGGCGTCCATCAGGTCGATCAGCGGCAGGCCGAAGGCGCCGGTCTTGCCGGTGCCGGTCTGGGCTTCGCCCAGAACATCGCGGCCTTTCAGCAGCGCGGGGATGCAGGCGGCCTGGACCGGGGTCGGGGTAGAAAAGCCCATGTTCGAAAGGGCATGAACCAGCGACTCGGAAAGCCCGAGCTGGGAGAAGGAGGGGGAATCAGACATTTAGGGTACTCACACAGGCCGGAAACGAAGGCCCGGCGAAAATCGGATGGCAACTGCCAACCCCGCATCATACACGAATCGAAGACGTAACGAGCGAAAACGTCGGACATCTTCCAGGGAGATGCGGCCGGATGTTCGAAATGCCGCAACCGGCTTGCTCGTCCTGGACTGGGGCGGAATCGCGGGGGTCTATTCATTGTCCGACCTGAGCTGTCGGGATATAGTTCGTCCAAGGATTTTTGCTGGATACGGTATGTCGCTTAACCCTACGGACCTGTTCAACTTGCTGGCCGACGAGACACGGCTTCGCTCGCTCTTGCTGATGCAGGCGGAAGGGGAGCTGTGCGTCTGCGAGCTGACCCACGCTCTGGAGATGTCTCAGCCGAAGGTGTCGCGTCATCTGGCCGCGCTGCGCCACTCCCAGGTGGTGTGTACCCGGCGCGCGAGCAACTGGATCTATTATCGACTCTCGCCGGAGCTTCCGGAATGGGCCGGGGAGATCCTGAAGACTGCGGATCGTGCCGTCTCCCGAACGGAGCCATACACAAGTGATCGGGGGCGGCTCAGCACCGCACCCAGTCGTGCGGAGTGCCTGGATTCGGCCTGAGGGTCGTCGCGCGCAGAAGCAGCTGCAATAACGTCAAAACGGCCGGACTACCAAGAGGGTAGTCCGGCCGTTTCTATTTGGATGCGAAGCCTTGCGCGTGACCGGTCAATGCGGCTCGCGGTGGACGCAGGCGAGGATCGCCGTCGCAATGTCGTTGGCTTCGATGCCCGGTGCGTCCAGGCCGATTTCCTGCATGCAGGTGGTCGCGGCAGTGCGCAGGGCTTCTTCTTCCAGTGGCTGGCCGTGCAGGGCATCCGCGATGCGGTCCATGCCGTCTTCCGGGAAGACGGTGAAATCGCCGGAGAGCAGGAGATCGGCGATGTGGTCGTCCTTTTCCATCAGCTGGGCCCGAATCAGCCCGCCGGGGGCCTTGTGGGCACCTTCGGTCAGGTGGGTTCCGGCGGCGATCTTCACGCCCATCTCGACGAATTTGCGGCCCTTGCGGTAGGTCCATTCGGGGTCGGTCAGTTCGGCGACCTGTTCCTCGATGGCCGCATTTTCCTCGGCGGTGGGCTCGCTCATTTCGACTTCGACGGCGAGATCACTGGCGACCCGTTTCAGGAAGGCATCGCGTACGGTTTCGCGGGCCGGCATCTCGCCCAGTTCGCGCGACAGGGTGGTGATGTAGTCCTCCATGCCGGCGCGCAGCTTGTCGCGGAATTTCTCCGACGGCACCTTGAGGCAACGCGCCATGGTGGCGGTGTCGAAGTCGAACATGAAGCTGCCGACCATCACCGTGGCATTGCCGATGCTGGCGGCGCCCGTACCGCCGATCTTGCGCCCGTCCACGTGGATGTCGTTCACCGGGCGGAAGGTCGCGTTCACGCCGAGGTCCTGATAGGTGTTGATCACCGGATCGATGAACTTCTTGTAGATCTCCGAGACGATCCGTGGCGCCTTGGACGACGGATAGATGAAGTGGAAGAACATCTGGTTGTGGTCCAGATACACCGCACCGCCGCCGACATGGCGGCGGATGATCGGCAGGTTCTGTTCCTTGCAGAAGTCTTCGTCGGCCTCCAGGGCGATCTCCTGGTGCAGCCCGACGCAGACATACGGGTCGTCGGGGTTGACCAGGGTGAGCACCGGATCGTCGTCCTTGCCCATGGCCTCGGCGATGCCGTGGTAGACCGCCTGGGAACGCACGGCGGGCTGCTGGCCGAAGTCGATTACGCGTAAACGCATGGTGTTGTCCTTGTCTTGTCTTTGGGGCGAAGGCTTCGGCCGGTCTAGAACTCGGCGTTCCAGGTCAGCCCGAAGCTGCGGCCGGGGGCCCAGATGTCCTGTACGCCATTGGCCGGGTCCAGGCGCGCCTCGGTCATCTCGTTAACGTGCTCGCGGTAGGCCTTGTTCGCGATGTTAGTCACGCTAAAGGTGATCTCGTTGGAACGAAAGCCGGCGCTGGGCCCGAAGCGGTAGCCGACCGCGAGATCGGCGGTGGCGAAACCGGAGGTGTTGCGTTCGCTGTTGTCCGTGAAGGTGTCGGCCGTCCGGCTCTGGCTCGCGACGGCGCGGATGCGGGCATCCCACTGCCAGCCCTGCGCGACCGAATGGTTGAGCCCGATACTGGCTTCAGGCGGCGGCATCTGGGTCAGCGGCTCGTCAAAGCGGCTGTCGCGGTTCTCGCCGCGAATCCAGGTGCCGCTCGCGTAGCCGGTGACCGCAGCGGTAAACGCGTGCTCCACCAGGGCCTCGACGCCGTGGATGCGGGCCTCGTCGAGGTTGATCGTCTGCTTGATTTCGGAGCCGATTACTTCGCCACCTATGTAGTCGCGGATCCGGCTTTCGTAAGCGGATACGGTGTAGGAGGTCGCGCCGATCTGGCCGCGTGCGCCCACCTCGAACGTGCGGTTCCGTTCCGGGTCCAGCTGCGGATTGCTGAGCCAGGTGTAACCGTCGCTGTAGGGATAGGTGAGATAGCGTTCCAGCAGACTGGCAGAGCGATAGCCCTCGGAGAGGCTGAAATACGGGTTAAAGGCCTCATCCAGGTGCCAGGTCAACCCGGCCGACCAGCTGAGGTTACGGTCGGTCTTGTCGAGTGGGGGGGCGACCATGAACGCATCATCCGCTTTCCCGGAAATCTCGTCGTACCGAACACCAAGATTGACCGTGGCCCAGTCCAGGTAGGTCTCGTGCTGCGCGAATATCCCAACCGACTCAATGCGTCCGTTCTCTACCAAAGGCTGAGGCGTATCGATAAACGGATTGACATACTCGCCTGGTTGGAACTCATTGCTCTCGGTCCCGAAATACGATTCGGGGCTTGCACGAAGACGCCAGGCCTCGGCTCCGACCAGCAGGATCTGGTCATCGGTGGGTATCAATTCGGCCTGAAGACGCAGTCCATCAGTCGTGAAGTCCGTGTCGGACGTGCGGTAGTCCCGTCCGAGCTGTTTGTTCCAGTCGTAGTTGCCGCGCGATAGTTCGTGGCGGTAGACCGAGGCTTCGACACGCGGTGCCCAGGTGCCATTCAGTTCGCCTTCGTACCGGAGTTCGTACAGGTCGCGGGTCTGGCGCGGGGTGTAGTGCGTATTCAGCCCCATCGGCGGAGCAATAGATCCTTCCTGGGGTTCATCGGTGTTGAAGTTGCGCGAGGCGAGGTACCAGACGTCCTTGCGTTCGTCGCGCTGGGCGCGGAACTGGACCTCGTGGCCTGGTGCGAGCTTGCCGCGGTAGCGCAGGTGGTAGGCGTTCTGTTCGGTGCCGGAGTCGCGCAGGCGCTCGCCGTCGCCGTTTTTGTAGTCGTCGGTGTTCAGGTAGGCGGTGGAGAGGTCCAGCACGTTGCGGTCGTTGGAGACGGTCACGCCGATCGCGCCGCGGATGCCTTCGTCGACCGAGGTGACGCCCAGGCGCGAAAAGCCGCGGGTCTCGGGTTCGTCGGTGAAATCGCCGCCGCGGGTGATGATGTTGATCACGCCGCCCATGGCACCGGCGCCGTAGAGCACGGAGCCCGGGCCGCGTACGATCTCGATGCGTTCGATCAGGTCGACGTTGACATAGGAGGCGAGCGAGCCGCGGGCCGGTGGCTGCATCGCGTTGATGCGCACGTCATCGACCAGAACCAGCACCTGGTCGCGCTTCAGGCCGCGGATGATCGGATCGGAGCCCACCGATCCGTCCACGGCCGTGGCGACACCCGGCTGGCCGCGCAGAAGGTCGCCGAGGGTGCGTGCCTCGCGGTTGCGGATTTCGCTGGCCTCGATCACGGTGACGGAAGACGGCGTCTCGTCGATCAGCGTCTCGTACCCGGTGGCCGTAACCGATACGGTGCCCAGTGTCTGAGCGGCCTCCTGGGCATGGGCGAGGGCAGGTGATGCAAGCAGACTGGCCAGCGTCAGATGACCGACAACACGACGTTTCATGACTCGATGGCTCCCCAATAAGCGTTTCAGAACGCGCTAAAGTAGGTGCGTCGATCACGAAGGGCAATTTAAACCCCTAATGGCCAGGCCCATTCTGGGCATGTCATGGCCGTCGGCGAACAAGGGCCAGAGGAGGGATCCGCCATGCTGGAACTGGGAATCGTCGCGCTGGCCACGTTCTTCGTGACCATCGGGCCGGTGGATGTCGCGGTGGTGTTTGCGGTCCTCAGTCGGGGCGTGGACCCAGCCCAGCGCCGCGCCATGGCCATCCGCGGGGCGGCGGTCGCTGGCGGCATCCTGTTGCTGTTTGCGCTGGTCGGGGAGGCGCTGTTGTCGCTGCTGGGGATCTCGCTGGCGGCGCTTTATACCGCGGGCGGGATCCTGCTGTTGCTGATCGGCATCGACATGGTGTTCGCGCGCAGTTCGGGCGCGGTGTCGGCAACGGCGGCCGAGACGCAGGAGGCGCGCACTCGCAAGGACTTGTCGATCTTTCCGTTGGCCACGCCCTTGCTGGCCGGCCCCGGCGCGATGGGGGCCGCGATCCTGATGATGAGCCGGGCCGAGGGCGACTGGGCGGCCCAGGCCGTGGTGCTGGGCGCATTGGTGGCCGTAATGGTGCTCGCGCTGGTGTGCTTGCTGGTGGCGTCACGTCTGCAGCATTGGCTGGGTGTGACGGGCGCGCATGTGCTCACCCGCATTCTGGGCGTGCTGCTGAGCGCGCTGGCGATGCAGTTCATCTTCGACGGGCTTCAGCGAAGCGGCTTGCTGGGCGCCTGAAACGGTCGCGTGATCATGCGATGAAGGGGGCCCTCCGCTTATGCGAGAAGGCCCCGGGCGTTGGTGGGGATCAGAGCAGGTCTTCGGTGATGGCGTCGATGCCGGCTGCTGCGCATTCGTCATCGACCTGTCCGCTGGGGGCGCCGGAGATGCCGATGCCGCCGACGATCCGACCATCGGTCGTGATCTGCTTGCCGCCGCCCAGAGTGCTGACGCCTGGCAGGTGCTGGATGCCATAGCCGGCCTCTCCCGGTTCGGTCATCTCGCGAAGCTCCAGGGTGTCGGTGCGGAAGCTGACGGCGGTCCAGGCCTTGCGGATGGCGGTATCCACAGTGTGCGGACCTGCAAATCGGTCGCGCTTCAGGGCCTGCGGCGTCCCATGTCGGTCGACCACGGCTGCGGTGATCTGGGTGTCGCGTTCGCGGCAGGCCTCGACCGCGGCCTCTGCGGCCTTGACCGCAAGCTCGGGGATCAGGGTTGGGGTGTCGAAGGTACCCTCGCTGGCGTGCAGGGGCGCGGCGGAAAAGGCGAGCAAGATCGGGGCAGCAAGGCAGTAACGCAGGGTCTTCATGATGGGTCTCCAGAGAGCTGTGGTTTCGCACTCTGGTAACTAGATGCCCGGGCACGGCTCTTCAATGCGCCGAGACCCCGCGCTAAGTGGTATCCACTTTCTATCAAGTAAATCCTCCTATCCGACAGTAAGGTACGGAAGAAGTCTTATAAAACGGATTGAATAACGCCACGCCTGGCGGCTGTGCAGCTGGCGCCCGTTGGACGGGCCGATCAGGCGGCGCCGCTCGCGGCTTCACGCTCGCGACGGGCGAGGTCGCGCAGGGCGTGGCGCAGGGCCGGGCGCAACGGGGTATTCAGGTGAGCCCTCGCTCGGGACGGCGGGATGGCGTGCTGCCGGCAGAACAGCCCGAGGGCGTAGGCAAGGTCGTCGCGCGAGAGTGCGGTTTCGCGTTCGGCGCTCGGCCCCTTGCAGGCACCGCACTGATTCACGCGGACCTGGAAGGCGGTATTGGCCAGCATGACCCCGAAGCCCATCTGGGTGGCGAGGAGCTCCGCGATATGGGCCTCGTTGCCCTCCAGGGCGGGTGGGGGCTCGCCAGCCGTGGCGAGCAGGCGCAAGGCGATCTCGCGCGCGAAGTGGGCAATCAGCGCCTGGGAATGGGCGACGAGCTCCGGATCGTAGCGGATGCCGACGCCCCCGGACTGGGGGGCCGCCGGGTTGCGGCTCGGTCGGGCCGTATTCATCGCATCCCAGGGGATGGGGTCGTCCATCAGGTTTCCAGGGTGCACGAGCCGGAACGGGCTGTCCGCGAGTCCGGCATGGTCCAGCACGCGATCGAACACCAGTTGAGCCATGGCCTGGCGATTGTCGGCCTGCCCGGGGAAGTGCTCGGCGGTGGGCAGTACCAGATGTGCCTTGCGCAGCATCGGCCCCAGGTGCGGCTCGTTCCCGGCCCAGTCGAAGATGGCGTGGATCCATGCCCGGCTTTCGGGGTCGAGGGCCGGGGCGCGTTGAAACAGGCGGGGAATGAGCGAGATCACATGCGATCCTGAACGGCGGACGTAGGCTCATTGTAAGGCAGGCGAGCAGGCCGTCGCGATGGGCGCTGTTGCCGGTCGGTTGGCCTGCTATGTTTGTTGGATCAGGGCCGAATACCGGCACGGCGTGCCGGTGGCTGCATCAAAGGAGATCAGCATGAAGATGATGAAGGCGGCGGTTTTCGTCGAACCCGGACGGATCGAGCTGCAGGAGCGTCCGATCCCGGAGATCGGACCGACGGACGCCCTGCTGCGGGTGACGACCACGACCATCTGCGGGACCGATGTGCATATCCTCAAGGGCGAATACCCGGTGGAGGCGGGCCGCATCGTGGGGCACGAACCGGTTGGGGTGATCGAACGCCTCGGGGACGCAGTGACCGGCTATGAGGTCGGCCAGCGGGTCATCGCGGGGGCGATCACGCCCTGCGGGCAATGCCATTCCTGCCAGGAGGGCATCTCCAGCCAGTGTGGTGGCAAGGCCATGGGTGGCTGGCAGCTGGGAAACACGATCGATGGCTGCCAGGCGGAGTACGTGCGTATCCCCAATGCGCAGGCGAATCTGACCCCGGTGCCGGATGGCCTGAGCGACGAGCAGGTGCTGATGTGTCCCGACATCATGAGCACGGGTTTCGGCGGCGCCGAGCATGGGCATATCCACATCGGCGATACCGTGGCCGTGTTCGCCCAGGGCCCCATCGGCCTTTGTGCCACGGCGGGTGCCAAGCTCATGGGGGCCACCCGGATCATCGTGGTGGACGGGGTGCCGGAACGCCTGGAGACCGCCCGCAAGCTGGGGGCGGACGTGGCGATCGACTTCCGCGAGCAGGACCCGGTCGAGACGATCATGGAGCTGACTGGCGGGCGCGGGGTGGATGTGTCCATCGAGGCCCTGGGGCAGCAGGAGACGTTCGAGGCCTGCCTGCGCATCCTGAAACCGGGCGGGACGCTTTCCAGTCTCGGGGTGTATTCGGGCAAGGTCTCCATGCCGCTGGATGCAATCGCCGCCGGCCTGGGCGATCACACCATCGTGACCACCCTGTGCCCCGGCGGGAAGGAACGCATGCGGCGGTTGATGGAGGTCGTCGCCTCGGGGCGCGTGGATCTGACGTCGATGGTGACGCACCGTTACAAGCTGGCGGATATCGAGGCGGCCTACGACCTGTTCTCGCATCAGCGCGACGGCGTACTGAAGGTCGCCATTACCCCGTAGTGAAGCACTGACTGAACCAGGCGGCCGCGAGTTCGGCTGCCTGTTCCAGAGTGCCCGGTTCCTCGAACAGGTGGCTGGCGCCAGGCACGATCTGGAGCTCGCAGCGCGCGTGCATAAGCGCCTGCGCCTGGCGATTCAGTTGAATCACCATGGTGTCGTCACCGCCCACGATCAGGAGGGTGGGGCTCTGGACTCGGGGCAGGGCCTCGCCTGCCAGGTCCGGTCGGCCGCCGCGCGAGACAACGGCCCGGATGGTCTCCGGCGCGGCCGCGGCGGCCTGCAACGCTGCGGCGGCGCCGGTGCTGGCGCCAAACAGCCCGAGCGGCAGGGGAGCCAGACGAGGCTGGGCGGCCGCCCATTGGCAGGCTTGCACCAGCCGCCGGCCGAGTAGCTCGATATCGAAGCGGTTGGCGTAGGTGCGATCCTCGGCCTCGGTGAGAAGGTCGAACATCAGGGTGGCGATGTTGCTTGCCTGCAGTGTCTGAGCGACCTGGTGGTTGCGCGGGCTCAGGCGGCTACTGCCGCTTCCGTGCGCGAAGATCACGAGTCCGGCGGGCGTCTCGGGCAGGCCGAGAATGCCCAGGTGGACCTGGTCGTCCAGGACCAGGGCGACAGTCTGTTCCTCAGCGCGAGACATCGGGTTTTTGCGCGTGGTGGACCGAGGCCATCAACGCGATGACCTCGTCGTCGGAGGTCTGGGCGAAATCCTCGTAGTACGCCCCCACCGAGCCGCGGTAGTACTTGGGGATGTCCAGGGTGACGAGTTCATCCACCTCGTTTTCCAGGAGCGCCGCGGTTTCCGCTGGTGCCACCGGGATCGCCACGACCAGGTGGCGAGGCTTGCGCTGACGCGCGTCACGGATCGCGGCGCGCATGGTCAGTCCGGTGGCGATCCCGTCGTCGACAATGATCGCCAGCTTGCCGCCAACGTCCGGGGAGGGTGCCGTGCAGTAGAGCGCGCGCCTGCGTTGGGCTTCGGCGCGTTCGCGTGCCTCCGCCTGGTCCAGCCAGTCCGGATCGACGCGTTCGGCCTCGCGCGGATTACAGACCCGCTCGCCCTGCTCGGGCACGGCACAGATCGCGTACTCGGGATGGAACGGGTGGCCGATCTTGCGCGGGATCAGGAGATCCAGGGGCATGCCCAGGTGCCCGGCGACAGCGACCCCCAGGGGGACTCCACCGCGCGGCAAGGCGTACACAACGCCGGGCTGTCCGCGATAGCGGTCCAGGGCGTGTGCGAGTTGCTCGCCGGCTTCGTTTCGGTCTCGAAAACGCATTTGGCCTACGCTCAGCGTGAGTTGGCATCACCTGAAGTGTAGACAGGCGTTGATTGATCACTCGCGGGCGACGCAAACAAAAAGGCCCGGGACCAGCGGTACCCGGGCCTTGGAAGAGGTGGGGGCCCCTTGGTTTTAGTTGAAGGCTTCCCCGGGCTTCACGCCCATCGCCTTCAGGATCATTGCCAGCGGGCAGAAGCCGGTGAAGGCGGACTGCAACAGGTTGGCGCCGACGAACAGGGTGAGGATCAGCCACATCGAGGAAAAGACCCACGCGAGGATGGCGCTGATGATCACGACGGTGCCGGCAAAGGCGAGGACGATGCGGTCAATACTCATGAATGGTGTCTCCTGGTTAAGTATTAGCGAATACTAATATGCAGTCTGGCGCTCACGAATTCAAGGGGCGCCAGGCTGATGGCGCTCTTCGCCCCCGATGCGTGGGACCGGGTTCAGGGGAAGATTTCGCCGGGCTTGAGCCCCATCGATCTCAGGATCATTACCAGCGGGCAGAAGCCGGTAAACGAGGCCTGAATCAGGTGGATGCCCATGAAGACGGCGAGCAGAAGCCACCAGGGGCTGGCCAGCCAGGTGAGCAGTACGCTGACCAGGACGACAATACCGGCAAACAAAATGAAGAAACGGTCGGTGGACATGAGCACTTCCTCCCTTGTTACTACCCAGTAGATAGCACCGGCGCAGGGGTTCGGCAAGCATCCGTCCGAATGCCAGCCTGGGGAAGGCTGATCAACGCACGCGTTCGCGCTTGAGCCGCAACGCTGTCGGTGGGCAGATTCGGCCAGGCCCTGGCGTTCAATCGGTCGTGGCGTTGGTACCCCACGCTCCCCGATTTGCGTTGCGACCTCCAAAGAGAGGACACAGGCCAGTAGCACGCCTACCCGTCTGCGTGCCGTATCGGGTCTCGGAACACATGGGGTAGCCGGGAATGCGTCTAGCGTTCCTCGATGGAGGTGTAGTCGCGCGAGCGGTAGCCGGTGTAGAGCTGGCGCGGTCGGCCGATGCGGGATTCGGGATCCTGCATCATTTCGTTCCAGTGCGAGATCCAGCCGACGGTGCGGGCGAGGGCGAAGATCACGGTGAACATGTTCAGCGGGATGCCCATCGCGCGCAGGATGATGCCGGAGTAGAAGTCCACGTTGGGGTAGAGCTTGCGCTCGATGAAGTAGTCGTCCTCCATCGCGATGCGTTCCAGCTCCATGGCGACGTCGAACAGCGGCTGGTTATCCGCCCCCATGTCGCCCATTTCCGCCAGCAGGTCGTGGCACATCGCGCGGATGATCTTGGCGCGCGGGTCGTAGTTCTTGTACACGCGATGGCCGAAGCCCATCAGGCGGAACGGGTCGTTCTTGTCCTTGGCGCGAGCGACGAAGTCTTCCACGCTCTTGTCGGAGTGCACGATCTCCTCGAGCATGCGGATGACCTTCTCGTTGGCGCCGCCGTGCAGCGGGCCCCACAGCGAGGCGATGCCGGCGGAGATCGCGGCGAACGGGTTGGCCTCGGAGGAGCCGGACAGGCGCACGGTGGAGGTCGAGGCATTCTGCTCGTGGTCGGCGTGCAGGATCAGGATCAGGTCCAGCGCGCGTACGAACACCGGGTTCGGCTGGTAGGGCTCGCTGGGCACGCCGAACATCATCGCCAGGAAGTTGGCGGTGTAGGACAGGTTGTTGTCCGGGTACATGAACGGCTGGCCATTGGCGTACTTGTACGACCATGCGGCAATGGTTGGCATCTTGGAGATCAGCCGGTGCGCGGCGATGCGCCGATGTTCCGGGTTATGCACGTCTACGTTGTCGTGATAGAAGGCCGACAGCGCGCCCACCACGCCGACCATGATCGCCATCGGGTGCGCGTCGTGGCGGAAGCCGTCGAAGAAGCGGCGCACCGCCTCGTGCAGCATCGAATGCTCCTTGATGATGCGCGAGAAGTCGTGCAGGTCGTCGGCGGCGGGCAGGTCGCCGTTCAGCAGCAGGTAGCAGACCTCGAGATAGGTGCTCTCCTCCGCCAGCTGCTCAATTGGGTAGCCACGGTAGAGCAGGGTGCCCTCGTCGCCGTCGATGAAGGTGACGTCGGAACGACAGCTGGCCGTGGACATGAACCCCGGGTCATAGGTGAAGTAGCCGAGCTCCTTGTACAGGGTGCGGACGTCCAGGCAGTTGGGGCCGTGCGAGCCCTCCTGGATCGGCAGCTCGATGCTCTTGCCGGTGGTGTTGTCGGTCAGCGTGACGGTTTTGCTCATGAAACGGCCTCGTAGCGAAGGGGTCGTCCGGATGCGGATTAGGTGAATGGTAAACCATCGACCGCCCTGCGGCAGAGGGGGGCGTGAAGTGTGTTGCGCCCGGATGAAACGGGCGGCCGCGCTTGTTGGGCGAGGGCGTCAGGGCCCGGGGGTTGCGCGGCGCTGGCGCTTGTCGGCGTACATTGCGGCATCGGCGCTGGTCTGGGCCTCGGGCAGGGACCCGCTGATGGTGCGGCAGGCGTAGCCGATGGAGGCCGCCACACCGGCCTCCTGCAGCGCCGCACGCAGCCGGTTCGCGATCCCGGGGAGGTGGTCGGCCGGGGTCTCCGGCAGCAGCACGCCGAACTCGTCGCCGCCCAGGCGGGCGACGATGTCGATCTCGCGACTGGCATCACGCAGGGCCTGGCCAGCAGCCGCGATCAACCGGTCGCCGGCGTCATGGCCTTCGTGGTCGTTGACGGTCTTGAGGTTGTCGAGGTCGATGGCGATGAGACCCGCCGGGAGGCTGTGATCCTGGCAGCGCTGTTCCTCGGCGCTCAGCGCGAGTAGCCAGCCGCGTCGGTTGTAGGTGCCGGTGAGGGCGTCGTTGTAGGCCTCGAGTCTCAGGGCCTCGCGCTCGCGTTCAAGTTCGTCGATCTGGCGGCGCTGGCGGATCAGTGACTCGATGACGGTGACGGCCGCCTGGATTTGTTCGGATTGCGCCTCGATATCGGCCGATATGGGCTCCGGGTTCATCGCGCAGAGTACACCGTACATCTCGTACTCGCGGTCCTGCACCGGAAACCCGATGTAGCTGCCGATGGCAGGGGGATCGGGTTGTGCGGCCAGGGCTTCCTGGTAGGCGGGAACCTGTTGTACGTCCGGGGCGATTCGCGGGCCGCGTTCGGCGAGCATGCGTATGCAGAAGGAGTTGCCCCAGTCAAAGGCCGTGCCTGCATGAATGCCGTAGCCGCGGTCATCGGCGCGCACCACGATCTGCTCGTTGTCCTCGATCCGGGTCAGCATCCAGACGTCCAGGGGGACGATCCGGTGGAGCAGTTTCAGGATGTGGTCGACCCCGAGGTTGAACGGGGAGGGCGCGGTATCGGGGATGTCGAAGATTCGGGCCATGGGACATTCCGTCGGGACGGTGGGGGCGGCTGTTAGCCGCTGAGGGTGGGAAAAGTTTAGGAGATCGCGGGTTGCGGTGCCGGTCGCAGTTCGCGTTCCGCGCGCTTCAAGGCGTGTTCCAGGCTTCCTGCACCTGGTTTGCGCATGGCGTGGCCAATCGCCGCGGGGATGGCCTTTTCGAACAGGGCCTGGTGGATGTGTCGCGCTTGTGCCGCCAGGGGTTGCTCCCTCAGGTCGATCGCGAGCAGGCCAAAGCGGGTGCCACCCAGCCGACCGATAAGGTCGGTGGGGCCTGCCAGACCCTGCAGGGCGAGGATCGCGCGAACCAAGTCGGTGTCATCCTGGATGCCGGTGCTGTCCGCGCCCGAGTCCCCGGGGAAGAGATCCAGCAGGATGATGCCGGCGGGTTGACCGCTCTGTTGGCAGCGGGTCTCCTCCGCGTCCAGCGCGAGTTCCCAGCCGTGGCGGTTGAGAACGCCGGTCAGGGGATCACTGTGCGCGGCCAGGGCCGCGTGCTGGCGCAGCCGGTCCAGCCCCTCGGCGCGCTGGCTGAGGCGCAGCAGGTGCCCCAGCGATGCTGCCAGGGCGCGGACGACCGGCTCATGGTGTTCGATCGCGGGGTCCATGGGCTCGGGATGCAATCCGCAAAGCGTGCCGAAGAGTTCGCCATCGGCATCGTACAGCGGGAACCCGATGTAGCAGCCGATGGTGGCGACGTCATTGATCGGGGCGCTGGCATAGGCCGGAACCGTGCGTGCGTCCGCGGCGATGTTCGGTCCGTCTCCGGCGTTCATGTGCACGCAGTAGGAGTGTTGCCAGCTGAACTGGGCCCCGGGGCGGATGCGCGGTGCGTGGCCGTGGGTGTGCAATACCACCCAGTCGTCCGACTCGACCCGTGTGAGCATCCACATGTCCAGCGGGATCAACGCCTGCAGGGCGCTCAGCGTGGCATCGACGGCTCCGGAGAAGTCGTCGGCCAGTGCGGTTGCAAGGGTGGCCCTGGGCATCGGAGGCTCAGCTCGGTTGGGTCGGGCCTGTCATCCTACAGACGCGGGAGTTCGGGGTGCGACAGCTGCCCACCGTGGACGTGCTGGCGCCCGAACTCGGCGCAGCGGGCAAGGGTGGGGATGGCCTTGCCGGGGTTGAGCAGCCCCAGCGGGTCAAACGCGCGCCGCAGGTGGTGAAACTGCTCCAGTTCCGGCGCGGCGAACTGTACGCACATGCCGTCCAGCTTTTCCACGCCTACGCCGTGTTCCCCGGTGACGGTGCCGCCCACCTCGACGCACAGTTCGAGGATCTGCTGGCCGAAGGCCTCCGCCGTTTCCAGTTGCCCGGACTGGTTGGCGTCGTAGAGGATCAGTGGATGCAGATTGCCGTCTCCGGCGTGGAACACGTTGCACACGCCCAGGCCATACTCGCGCGACAGGGTGTTGATCCGCTCCAGCACCGTCCCGATCTGGTGGCGCGGGATGGTCCCGTCCATGCAGTAGTAGTCCGGCGAGATACGCCCGGCGGCAGGGAAAGCGGCCTTGCGCCCGGCCCAGAACAATGCGCGCTCGGCGTCATCGCGGGCGGTGTGCACCTCGGTCGCGCCCAGGTCCAGCAGCTTCTGGCGGACCACCATGATGTCCTCGGAGACCTCGGCGTTGGTGCCGTCGAGCTCGCACAAGAGGATCGCGGCGGCATCCACCGGGTAGCCAGCGTGGACGAAGTCCTCCGCGGCACGGATGGCGGCGTTGTCCATCATCTCCAGCCCGGCCGGGATCAGGCCGGCGGCGATGATTCCCGCCACCGCCCGCCCGGCGGTATCGACCTGGTCAAAGCTGGCCAGCAGGACCTGGGTGCGCTCGGGGCGGGGCAGCAGGCGCACGGTGACTTCGGTGACGATGCCCAGCATGCCCTCCGAGCCGACCATGAAGGCGAGCAGGTCCAGCCCGGCGCTATCCAGGGTCTTGCCGCCCAGCCGGATGATCTCTCCATCCAGGGTGACCAGTTCCAGCCCGATCACGTTGTGCACGGTGAGCCCGTATTTCAGGCAATGCACGCCGCCGGCGTTTTCGGCGACGTTGCCGCCGATGGAGCAGGCGATCTGCGAGGAGGGGTCCGGCGCATAGTAGAGCCCCTGCGGCGCTGCCGCCTCGGAGATCGCGAGGTTGCGCACGCCAGGCTGGACGACCGCGCAGCGGTTGTCGGCATCGATCTCCAGGATGCGATTGAAGCGCGCCAGGGATAGCAGCAGCCCGGTCTCGCTGGGCAGCGCGCCGCCGGACAGCCCGGTGCCAGCCCCGCGCGGCACGATCGGGACTCCGTGCTCGCGGCAAAGCCGGAGGCAGGTCAGCAATTCGTCGCGGGTGCGCGGCAGGGCCACGGCCCCGGGAATCTGGCGGTAGGCGGAGAGGCCGTCGCACTCGTAGGCTCGGCGTTCCGCGGCCTCGACCACCAATGCATCCGAAGGCAGCTCGGTGGTCAGACCCTCAATGACCGCAGCCAGCGCCTGTGCGGCGGCCTCGGTCGGGGCGATGGACAGATCGGCACTCATGGCCTCGATGGTAGGGGCCTGCTGGGTGCGTGCGAGGTGATCGCATAAACTGTAGGCCTTTTCCGCGAGCGGGACGTGACGATGGGCATTGGGCTGGGCTCGTATCTGGCAGTGGCGGCAGGCGGTGCGCTGGGCTCGGCACTGCGGCTGGGGATGCAGGAGTGGATGGTGGCGCACTTCGGGCGTGCCTTCCCCTGGGGCACTTTGAGTATCAACATCCTTGGCTCGTTCCTGATCGGTGTGCTGGCCGTGGTGCTGGTGGAGCGCCTGGAACTGCAACCCGTCTGGCGCTTGTTGCTGGTAGTGGGGGTGCTGGGGGGCTTCACCACGTTTTCCACCTTCTCCCTGGAAGTCGTTCACATGGTGGATGTGGGCGCCTGGGCGCGCGCGCTGGGCTACATGCTCGCCAGCCTGCTGACCTGTGTGCTGGCCGCGGCAGCCGGGCTCTACGGCGCCCGATTCCTGCTGGGGGTCGGGCCGGTCGTATCGTGAGGGCGTGGGTCACGACCGTGGACGCCACGGGGCGGCAACCGTAGACTTCCCCGTCGTTCTTTCAACCCCTTACCGGAAACCCGTCATGCTTGATATCCACAGCCTGCGCCAGGACCTGGATGCGACCGCTACCGCGCTTGAACGCCGTGGCTATACCCTGGACCGCGAGCGCTTCAAGGCCCTGGAGGCCCGACGCAAGGCGTTGCAGGTGCGCACCCAGGAGCTGCAGGCCGATCGTAATACCCGCTCCAAGGGTATCGGGCAGGCCAAGGCGCGGGGCGAGGACATCGAGCCGCTGAAGGCCGAGGTCGGGCGGCTGGCCGACGAGCTCAAGCAGTGCGAAACCGATCTGCACGGGGTCCAGCAGGAGCTGGATGCGATGCTGATGCGAATCCCGAATCTGCCGCAGGCGGACGTGCCCGACGGGCTGGACGAGAAAGACAACGTCGAGATCCGGCGCGAGGGGACCCCGCGAAGCTTCGATTTCACGCCGCGCGATCACGTGGACCTGGGCCTGCCCGGTGGCTGGCTGGACTTCGAGGCCGCAGTACGGGTGGCCGGTTCGCGGTTCGTGGTGATGCGTGGTCAGATGGCGCGCCTGCACCGGGCACTGACCCAGTTCATGCTGGATCTGCACACCAGCGAACACGGCTACCAGGAGACCTACGTCCCCTACCTGGCCAATCCCGAATCGCTGGAAGGGACGGGGCAGTTGCCGAAGTTCGACGATGACCTGTTCTCGGTCGACTGTGACCAGCGCTACCGTCTGATCCCCACCGCCGAGGTCACCCTGACCAACCTGGTGCGCGAGCAGATCCTCGATGCCGAGGCCTTGCCGCTGAAGATGGTGGCCCACACCCCGTGTTTCCGCTCCGAGGCGGGCAGCTATGGCCGCGATGTGCGCGGCCTGATCCGGCAGCACCAGTTCGAGAAGGTGGAGCTGGTGCAGATCGTGCAGCCGGAGAGCTCGGATGCCGCACTGGAGGAACTTCTGGGCCATGCCGAGCGGGTATTGCAGGCGCTGGAACTGCCGTACCGCGTGATGCTCCTGAGCGCCGGCGATATGGGCTTCGCCGCGGCCCGCACCTACGACCTGGAAGTCTGGCTGCCGGCCCAGGATGCCTACCGCGAGATCTCCTCGTGCTCCAACTTCCAGGCCTTTCAGGCGCGCCGCATGCAGGCGCGCTTCCGGCCGAAGGCGGGCGAGCGCCCGGAGCTGGTGCATACCATCAACGGGTCCGGGGTTGCGGTGGGCCGGGCCCTGGTCGCGCTGCTGGAGAATCACCAGCAGGCAGACGGCTCGATCCACATCCCGGAAAAACTGCGCCCGTATCTCGGGGGAACCTCGGTGATGGAGCCGCCGTCCGAATAGGAGGTCCACCGGGAGTTCGCTTGACGTGAATAACGCGCTTGGCAGGAAGAGTTGGTTGGGTCGGCTGGCGAGTCTCTCGCTGGCATGCATGGTGGTGGTATTGTTCGCGACCGCCCCTGTGGCGGACGAATCCGTCGAACCCGACGAGGGGATCGTGTTCGACGACACCCCGCGCCCGATTGGACTGCATACACCCGACTGGTTCGAGCTGAGCTTCCTCGATCTGCGCGAGGACCTGGACGACGCGGTGGAGCAGGGAAAGATGGGGCTGGCCGTTTACTTCGGCATGGATGACTGCCCCTATTGCGAGGCGCTGTTCGACAAGAACTTCGCACAGGACGATATCCGCGAGTACCTGGCGTCACATTTCAACGTGGTGGCCATCGACGCACTCGGTACACGCGAGGTCACGGATCTCGACGGCGAGACCTGGATGGAGCGGCGCTACGCAGCCGAGAAACGTCTGAATTTCACCCCGTCGATTGCGTTTTATGACGAGAATGGCGAGCGTATTCACCAGATGCGCGGTTACTATCCACCTTACCGTTTCCGTGCCTTGCTGGAGTACGTGATCGATCGGCACGATCGTGACGTGAGCTTTCGCGACTATCTCGACCGGGCGAATCCGCCGCCCAAATTCGACCTTGATGACATCAACCAGCGGGATTTCTTTGTCCGCGAGCCGTATGCGCTGGATCGGAGCCGGATCCCCGCGGAACGCCCACTGGTGGTGTTCTTTGAGCGCGAGGCCTGCCACGCCTGCGATATCATGCACTCCGAGCCGCTGCAGCAGGACGAAGTGCTGGAGCGCATCGCCCTGATGGATGCGGTGCAGCTGGATGCCGACGATGCCGATACGCCGGTGCTGACGCCGGGTGGCGACCGCACCAACGCGAAAGACTGGGCCGCGGAACTGGATGTGCACTGGGCGCCCACGCTCATTTTCTTCGACGAGCGCGGCGAAGAGATTATCCGCATCGATTCGGTGGTCCACCAGAATCGGCTGCGCAATGTGTTGGACTTTGTCCTGACCCGTGGCTACGAGGAATATCCGACCTTCGAACGCTGGCGTGCCCAGCAGCCGCCGCGCCCCTGACCACGCCGCTGACTCAAGGAATCATCCCTTTGCATTTCGAACGTGACTTCGTGATCCGCAACCGTGACGTGCTGGAAGGTATCGTTGCCCGTTCCCACCGTGTGGCGCTGGGGATCTTCGCGCTGACCTTCGGGGGCTACGGGGCGGCGGTGTGGCTGTGGTTTCAGGACAATGTGTGGGCCGCCCTGGTGGTGGCGACGCTCAGCTACCTGGTGTTCCGCCAGTTCCGCATGCTGGCGCTGGGAGTGGCGCGTATGCCGCTGCGTGGCGATCCGCAGGCGGTGGAGGCGCTCAAGGCGATCGACATGGCGCTGGAGCAGGACAAGCCCCACCCGGTACTGGCTGAGGTCGAGGCGCATCTGCGGGCGCTGGAAGAGGCGCCCGCGACGCAGGAGGAACGCGAGGCCGCTGGCCCGGACGATACGAAGAAGGGGACCGGCAAGGGCGACTGACAGCGGCCTGCGGTCGCCGGATCAGAGCTCGACGGGTACGCCCAGTTTCTGCTCGATGACGCGCACCAGGGTCGCGTGCAGTTCTTCGCCGTTGCGGTCGTCGACCCAGGTGCTTTCTTCTTCGGAATAGCCGAAATGGGCCGGCCCCTCGGGCGAGGAAAGCCAGATCTGCTGTGCGGCCTCCTGGCGGTTCAGGATCATCTGGGCGCCATCGTCGAATTCGATCGTCATCACGCCGTCGATCAGGTCAATGTCCAGGTCGTCCAGTGCGCTTTGCTCGGTCAGGCGGGTCTGGATGTCGTCCAGGGTATTTTCGGCGAATACGGCGAAGGAGGTCTGGCTCATGGGGCTCTCGATACGGTCGGGAAGAGTGGGTTCGGCTGCGCCGCGATTATAGGTCAGCCGCGCCAGGCGGCAATGGCCAGCCCGGCCCAGCCGAGGATAAACGCGGTCCCGCCCAGCGGTGCAATCGCGCCCAGGATGCGGGGTGCGCCCAGCGCTAGGGCATACAGGCTGCCAGAGAACAGCAGGACGCCGATCACGAACGCCACGGCACTGGCGGCGGCCCAGCCGTTGGCCAGGTGGGCCCACAACGCCGCGACCAGCAACAGGGCCAGGGCATGGATGAAGTGATACTGGACGCCGGTATGCCAGGTCGCGAGGGCCTGTTCCGTCAGGCGTTCCTGCAGGGCGTGGGCGCCGAAGGCGCCGAGGACGACGGCAATCCCGGCCAGCAGGGCAGCGATGACAATAAGGGGGCGAATCAGCGGTTCGCTGGCCCCCATCAGGCGTCGTCGCCCATCTCGCTGTCGATGTCCTGGCCGGCGACCCAGCCGTGTTCACGGGCCCGGTCGATCGCTTCCTGGTGGATGCGTTCGTGGCGTTCGCGCAGTTCCGGCGGCAGGTTGCTGATGCGCAGGCTGTATTTGTCCCACTCGGCATTGACCTGGTCATGCAGCATCTGGATGCGCGAGACATCCCAGCCATCGCAGGTTTCGGTCTCCGGGAGGATGCCGAATACCCAGGCATCGCGGATGAAATTGCCGATGGGGGTCATGCCGGCGTACATGTCGTTGTACAGGCCGACGTAGGTGCGACTGGAGCGTTTGGGTGCATTCATGCCGCATAGTCTAGGGAAATACTGATGAATGTACACACTCGCGTTGGCACCCCAGGTTTTCCGAGACAAGGCGCGTCGTGCAGTGGGTAGTGGTTCTACCCGCAAGCGGCGCAACGCAGGATCGGGGAACCTGGGGTGCCAACCCCACAAGCTATTGAAAGACGGGGCTCGGCCGCTTTTGAGCGCGCACGGCGTTGCGGCTCCCTTGTGCAGAATGACTGCACGGCAGTCGCCGCGCCTTGTTCGCACGCAAAAGCGACTCGAGCGCGAGTGTGTACATTCATCAGTATTTCCCTGGGCGCGTGCCCGGCTCAGGCAAAGCCATTTCGACGCGGGTTCCGGAGCTTCCGGACAAGAACGGGGATAACAGGTGCAGGCTGCAAACGACTCGCTGGTACGGGTGCGCATCCGTGCCCTGATCAAACTGATGGTGCTGGGCGCCGCCCTGCTGCTGGTGGTGGTGATGCTCCGGTACGCCTTTTCCGGGCCGGGCGATACCCGCGGCGAGACGCTGCGGGTGGATCTTGCCGAGATTGCCCCGGGCGAGGCCCGGCGTGTGATCCATGGCAACCGCCACGTGCTCGTGGTCCATCGCGATGCCGCCTGGCAGGCCGCCCTGGCAGGTAATGACGAGCTGGTCGACCCCGAGGCCCGCCGGGGCCAGCAACCGGACGGGCTGGATCGGCCGTTGCGCAGCTTCCGGCCCGAGTGGCTGGTGGTGATCGGCGAAAGTGCGGATCTGGGTTGTGAGCTGGACCTGGTTCACCCGGACGAGGCCGACGGCTGGAGCGGCGGCTTTGTCGACCGCTGCCGGGGCGGGCGCTACGACGGGGCCGGCCGGGTATACGTGGATCAATCGGCCCGGCGCAACCTGCCCATCCCCGACTATCGCTTCGCCGGTGATGACCAGCTGATCCTCGGGAGTCCGTAAACCTCGTCTGGCGGGCGTTCCCGGCTCTTTCTAGGGGGGTGTCAGGCACACCGCTGGCTTGGCGGCTGCAAGTGCCGCACGGGGGCTGCCGTATTCCGGGGTCGGCGTTGCGCGCTGATCCGCTTGTTCAGGCTTAACTGTTATCCCGCAAGGCGAGGGCGGGGTAGAGGTCAAAGCGCACGCTCTTGCCCTTGACGCTCGCCTGGGGCGAGTCGGGGCCGAGGGCGGGCGCATGCAGCGGGCGCTTGACGATGACGCGGCGTTCCACGTTCTGGCGCAGGGTGGCCAGCGTTTGCTCGGCGTCGGGGTCGGCCGCGTCGGGCATCAGGGCCTGAATCAGCTGCATGTCCTTTTTTACCGCGGCCCGCTTGGCCCGTTCAGGGAACATGGGATCAAAGACCGCGGCCATCGCCGGGACGGCCAGATGCGCCGGATCGGCCTTGCCCTCGCACAGGGTGATGCGCTGGATGATGGGCGCGAGTTCCGGGCTGGCTGCGGCGCGTTCGAGGGCGTCGGCGAGCAGGTGGTATACCACTGGATGCCGTTCCCAGGCCGTGACCCGGAATCCATGCGCGGCCAGCAGGAGGGTGTCGCGCCCGAGACCGGCGGAGGCATCCAGCACATGACCGTCACGCGGGAGCTTGCCGAAGGCGCGGATCAGGCCCTCGCGCTGGTGACCGGCATGGGCGAGGCGGTAGCCCTGGCGGCCGGCGGCGAAGTCCAAGTGTAGTCGCAGCGGCGGGTGTACGTCCTCGCGCACCAGTTCGATCCCGCGATCTCCCGTCTCCAGCACTAGCTCGGCGCCCCCGGCATGCTGGTAGCCGCGGGCGGCCAGGGCCTCGCGTAGTCTGTTGGCGTCGGCCTCGTGGCCGGGGGCCGAGCGTACGATGAGTGGCATGGGCGTCAGTAGTGCGGCGGGGGTGGTTCGGCGCCCTCTGCGCCGCCGCCATGCTCCTCGAGGTCGCGCAGGCGATCGCGCAGCCACCGGACCTGCTGACGCAGCTCGGTATTGGCCTGCTGCAGCTCCAGTTGCACGCGGGCCTGCTCCTCCTGGGTGTATTCCTGATGGGCCAGGCGGATCTCCAGATCCTCGATGCGCTTTTGCAGGGCTTCCGAATCCATTTGGGTTACTCCACCACGTTGCGCGGCTGGCCGCTCGCGAAGGCGCGGATATTGGCCGTGACCTCGTCGATCACCCGCTGCCGGGCGGTTCGTGCGGCCCATGCGGTGTGGGGCGTGAGGACGAGGTTGGGGATGTCGTCGGCCAGCAAGGGGTGATCCGGTTGCGGGGGTTCCGGTTCCAGCACGTCGATGCCGGCACCCGCCAGATGCCCGCTACGCAGGTGCCTGACCAGAGCCTCGGGATCGACCAGGCCACCCCGGGCGGTGTTCAGCAGCAGGCCTCCCGGCCGCATCTGGCGCAGGGCGGCATCATCGATGAGGTGCCGGGTGGTCGCGGTCAGGGGGCAGTGCAGGCTGATGACGTCGCATTGTCCCAGCAACCGTTCCAGCGGCACGCGATCCTCTTGTGATGCGCGGTCCGGATTCAGGCTCTCGGCAACCAGCACCTCCATGCCAAAGGCCTCGGCGACGCGCGCGGTGGCACGGCCCAATACGCCCCAGCCGATGATGCCGATGCGCATCCCGGCCACCGTGCCGATGGGGTGGTCGAGGAGACAGAACTGATCGGAGGCGCTCCAGCGACCGGCGCGGATATCCGCGCGGTAGGCGTCCAGTTGGGTGACCAGCGTCAGCAGCAGGGCGAAGACGTGCTGCACCACGGAGTCGGTGGCGTAGTCGCGCGCATTGCTGACGACGATGCCCAGGCGGCGGGCCGCCTCCAGGTCGATATTGTTGGTCCCCGTAGCGGCGGCACAGACGAGTCGCAGGCGGGGGGCTGCGGCCAGTACGTCGGCGTTCAGTTCGACCTTGTTGGTGATGACCACCTCGGCGTCGCCGATCCGGTCCGTACGCTGATCCGGCGCGGTACGTTCGTGGACGGACCACTCGGGAAGGCTGGCCCGGAGTTCGGTCAGCTCGAGATCGTCGCGGTCAACCGTGGCGAGATCGAGAAAGACGCCGCGCTGGAGCTGGGTCATGATCGACGTGTCCCTGGGTTCAATGAAGACGGCTCCCAATGAAAAGGGCCCCGCACAGCGGGGCCCTGGACATTCCTGCGGTGTGGCGCGTAAGCCTAGTTGTCGCCCGAGAAGGCGTGGAACAGGTTCAGCAGGTGCAGGAACATCACGTAGAGGTTCGCGTACAGCGAGACCGTCATCACGACGTAGTTGGCCTCGGGGTCGTGGATCATCCGGCTGGTGTCGAACAGGATGGCGGCCGACAGCAGCAACACAACCGCCGCGGAGATGGCCAGCGACAGGGCCGGGATCGCCAGGAACAGGTTGGCGACGATGGCCAGCAGGGCGACGATCAGGCCGACGACCAGGAAGCCGCCGAGGAAGCTGAAGTCCTTCTTGGTGGCCAGGGCGTAGCCGGAGAGCGAGACAAACGCGACCGCGGTGGCGGCGAAGGCGTTGCCGACGATCTGCGGCCCGTTCGGAAGACCCAGGTACATGCTCAGGATCGGGCCAAGGAAGAAGCCCAGCACGCCGGTGAAGGCGAAGGTCAGGACAATGCCCAGCGCCGAATTGCGCGCGGCGTGGATGGCGAACGGGCCGCCGATCAGTACGCCAATCATTATGATCCAGTGCACCGGTGGCGCGTTGACCGCCATGGCGATGAACGCGGTGATCGCGCTGAACGCCAGGGTGAGCGACAGCAGCATGTAGGTCTGCCGGATCACCTTGTTGGTGGAGATGGTCTCGCTGATGGAACCAGTGCTGGACGGATTGCGACTCGAGCGGACGATCTGGTCTCGGGACACGGGTCAACTCCTCATTGGATTCGAAACAAAGACAGTGTAGCGACAAGCGCTCCGGGTTGCAGCGTTTCCCTTGCGGTTTCAGGGCTGCGGGCCGATCACGGGGCGATCGGCCCGGCGCGGGTTACTTGATCGGCTCGCCGACCTTTTCCGAGATGGTCTTCACCGCATGGTCGGTGGACTTGAAGATGTTGTCCTTGCCGATGATGTCGTCCAGCCCGGTGCGCTGCATGACCTCCATGATCTGGGCCTTAACGCCGGCGAATACCAGGGTGATGCCGCGCGCCTTGAGGCGGTGCACCAGCTGATGGATGACCTCCTCGCCGGAGGCGTCGATCTCGTTGATGCCCTTGCCGACGACGATCAGGTACTTCGCCTGCGGATGACGGGCGAGCAGGTCCAGTACGGCATCTTCGAAGTAGGGGACGTTGGCGAAGTACAACGACCCGTCGAAGCGCATTATGCCGACCTTCTCGTTGGTCTCCAGGCCGTAGCGCTGGGCTTCGCGCAGGGTGCCGTCTTCGTAGCGTGCCAGTTCCGAGACACGCGGCTTCATGGTGCGGTACAGGTACAGCACGATGGCCAGACCGGCACCGATGAGGATGCCGTAGTCCAGGTTCGGAGCCATTGCGAGGGTCGCCACGAAGGTCACGATGGCGGCAGCGCCATCGTGTTTGTTGGCCACCCATGCGTGCTTGATGGCCTTGAAGTTCACGAGCCCGGCAACCGCCATCATGATGATGGCGGCGAGCACCGCCTGAGGCAGGTGATAGATCAGCGGCGTCAGGAACAGCAGGGCCACGCCGATGAGCACCGCAGTAAAGACCGAGGACAGGCCGGTCTTGGCGCCGGAGTTGAGGTTGACCGCCGATCGCGAAAACGAGCCGCTGACCGGATAGCCCTGGGTAAAGCCCCCGGCGATATTCGCCAGGCCCTGACCCATCAACTCCTTGCTGGGGTTCAACCGCTGACCGGTCCGCGCAGCCATGGCCTTGGCGATCGCGATGGCTTCGGTGAAGCCCACCAGCGCGATGACGAAGGCGGTGGTCAGCAGGGTGGTGAACGTGCCGAAGGTGATATCCGGGATCGAGAACCCGGGCAGGCCCTGGGGCACATTGCCCACGACGGCGCCACCGCCGTTCAGCTGGACCTCATCCTCGCTGACTCGCACGATCCGCCACGAGGTGCGGTCGGCCCGCTCGCGTTCGGCCTCGGTCAGGTGGTCGTCCGCGATAAAGCGCACCGGCTGGTCGTTCGCACCGGGGACGCGACGCAGCGTGATGTCGCGGATTTCCTCGCGCATGCCGGCAAGTTCGGGGCGCAGTTCATCGCGTTGTAGACGCAGCTGGTCGGCCTCGTGGCGCAGGCGGACGGCCTCGGCGCCCTCCTGTTCCTGGAGCTCTGCTTCCAGCGCACGGATCTGCTCGTCGAGATCGGCGAGGCGCTTGCCTTCGTTCTCGATGGACTGCGCGAGGGTCAGAACCTGGGCCGGCGCGATCTGCTGGAGAGATGTCGCGGCCTTCTGCTCGTAGCCGATGGCCCAGCTCACCAGGATCGCCACGACCACGGCTACGAGGACCCCCGGGATCTTCGGCAGGAACCGCTTCATCAGCACCATCAGGGCGATCGCGCCGACGCCGAACGCAAGCGTCGGCCAGTGGACGCTGCCCAGCTCCATTACCACGCCCCAGAGGCCCAGCATGAAGTGACCGCTGGTATCGATCGGGACCCCGAGAATCTTGTTCAGCTGCGACAGGGCGATGATGATGGCCGCGGCATTGGTGAAGCCTACGATGACCGGATGCGAGATGAAGCTGACCAGCGCGCCCAGCTTGAACAGCCCCAAAATCAGCTGAATCACGCCAACGATGAAGGCCAGGGCAATGGCCAGCATGATGAATTCGGATGAGCCCTCGGCGGCCAGCGGGATCAGCGCCGAGGCTGTGAGGAGCGACACGACCGCGACCGGGCCGGTGGCGAGCTGGTTCGACGAGCCCCACAGCGCCGCGACCATCACGGGCAGCAGCGAGGCATAAAGTCCGTACACGGGGGGCAGGCCGGCCAACTGGGCGTAGGCCATGGACTGCGGGATCAGGACCAGGGCGACCGAGATGCCGGCGATGAGGTCCGCGTTGAGGGTTTGCTTCGTCGGGCGCCAGCTGAGGAAGGGGAACACTCGCAGCAGAATCGAATTCATCGGGTCGCTCGCTTGGCCAGTTCGTGAGGATCGACGACGGCCGGAACCGATGCAATGGGCCCAAGAGCGGTCCGGGCCGGGGCTTGCCAGGGCCGTCGTCACAATACTGGCAGCCGGTGCTGGGCCCGGTCGGATGCACGGGCGCAGTCGCGAAAGTAGCGCCAGATTATAGGCGGTTAGTTCATTTTCTTCTATCTAACTTGTTCTATATGACACATAACAGATGGGCTATGTGTTGGGGTGGGGCTGAGAGGGGAAGCGTTACCGGGGAGGGCCGAGAAAGGCCTTCGGCCCGGGACACCGGAAATGGCGGAGAGGGAGGGATTCGAACCCTCGAGGGGCTTTCACCCCTGCCGGTTTTCAAGACCGGTGCAATCGACCACTCTGCCACCTCTCCGAGGCTGAGCATTGTCTGGCAAGGGGGGCGGGCTGGCAACCGGGGGTGGCCCGCGTGGCCTCGCGGCCACGAGAGGGAGGGATAGATTCGGACCTGCGGTCCTCACCCTTCGGGCGTTGCCTGGCGGCAACGTCCTGCGGCGGCTGCGCCGCCTTGTCGAACCCTCGAGGGGCTTTCACCCCTGCCGGTTTTCAAGACCGGTGCAATCGACCACTCTGCCACCTCTCCGAGGCTGGGCATTGTCTGGCAAGGGGGGCGGGCTGGCAACCGGGTGGCCGGGTTCAGTGGTTGCGTCGGAGCCCCTGGCGGGCCAGCGCCGATGCAGCGAGGAGGTAACCTGCGAGGAACAGGGCAATGGTCGACATGGTCAGGCCCTGATCGAGGAGCATCCCGATTGTGACTGGTGCCACCGCGGTGGCGAGGATCATCGCGGCTTGTCCCACCGCACGGATGGCGCCCAGGTGGCGGATCCCGTACAACTCCGCCCAGACGACCCCCATCAGGGTGTTGGCGATGCCCATGCCGAGTCCCGCGAGTCCGAGATAGACCGGGGCGAGCCAGGGGCCGGCGTCGAGTTGCAGGGCGAACAGGGCGAGCAACAGCGGGAGCAGATGCAGTGGCAGGAGGCGGCGCGATCCGAAGCGATCCACGAGGGGTCCGGCCAGGAACAGGGAGACGAGATGGGCGGCGGCAAAGGCCACGAAGCTCGCGGCCAGCCAGTCGAGTGCCCACGCCTGTTCCTCGGCCAGCGGGACCTGGTGGAAAAACAGCGAGGTGATCACGAATGGCGCGCCCATCAACGCCGGGAGCACGAGGTAGAAACGCGGATCGCGCAGGACTTCATGACGCGTCCAGTCGCGGGAGGCGGCTTGTTCGGAGCCCGTGGAGTCCGTGACGGGGATGTTCCGCCCGAGGAGTGCCAGCACAAGCGCGGCGAGGACAACCAGGGCGGCGGCGGTCAGCCCCCAGGTGCTGCGCCAGCCAATCGCCGTCATCAGGCCCACCATCAGGGCGGGTACGATGGCCTCCGCCACTGGCAGCCCGGCGGCCGCCAGGCTGACGGCCTTGCCGCGGTTCTCATGGAAGGCGCGCGCCACCGCCGTCTGTGCGGTGTGGACCATCAACCCCTGGCCAAACAGCCGCAATACGAAGAATCCCAGCGTCAGCAGGATCACGCCAGTGCTGAACGCGAGAATCAGACTGCCGGCGGCGGCCCCGAACAGCACCAGCAGGATCATGCTGCGCAAGGGCACATGATCGATCAGCCGGCCTGCCTGTAGCAGGAGCAGGGCGCTGGCCAAGGTGGCCAGGGAATAGGCCATGCCCAATTGGCCGTGGGAGAGCCCGAAGGCCTCCCGCCACTCGCCTCCGAACAGCGAGAGCACGAAAGTCTGCCCGACCGCCGAGAGTCCGACGAGCAGGAAGGACGCGGACAGGAAGCGCCAGTGGGGGATCAGGGCATTGGGCGGCATGGGCGGGTCGCGTGATCGAGAAAGGGCTATCTTAAATCGCGCGTCCAGAGCTTGACGTCCGGCCGCGCGAACCCTAATCTTTGTCGCGTTCCGGGCGGTTAGCTCAGCGGTAGAGCACTGCCTTCACACGGCAGGGGTCACTGGTTCGAACCCAGTACCGCCCACCAGATTCGGATCTTAAGAAAGCGGCCTCGGGAAACCGGGCCGCTTTTTTTGTGTTTGCGGGACGGTGACACCAGCGAATGTGGCGCAAGGGGCGCTTGTGGAATCTGGCGGAGAGGGAGGGATTGCTCGGCGCGTTGCGCCTCACCCTTCGGGTCGTCGCCTGCGGCGACGTTCTGGCGCCACTATGTGGCGCCAGTCGAACCTGAATTTCTTTATTCCTCGGGTTCGAATCTCCAGGCATCTGTGGCCAAGAACGCGAAAGGGGCCACTAGGGCCCCCTTGCTTGAATCTGGCGGAGAGGGAGGGATTACGCACGGCTTCGCCGTCCGCCCTCCGGGCCGCCTTCGCTTCGCTGCGGCGTTCCGGTGTCGCGT
>NZ_KB898876.1 GCF_000377905.1 Thioalkalivibrio sp. ALMg11 | reverse complement strand
CAAGCCGATAGTGCTCAAAACGCCTTCGCCATTTGGAAACCGTTTGCGTCGACACCTTGTGCCGGGCCGCGATTTCACGCCCGGGAAGGCCTTCGGAACTGTCCAGGATCAGCTCCGCGCGTTGCTTCTCGGCCGCTGGCGTTTTGCGGCGCCGTACCCACTGCTGCAGCTCGGCACGCTCAGAATCCGACAGGTCCAGCTTGATCGGTTTGCGACCACGTTGAGCCATCACGCCCCCTCTTAAACGGAGATCAACCCATGGCCTATATTGTATAATGAACTATTGTTAAAGCACACTAGGGGGACACCGAGGCACGTGGCAGGGCGGGGGGCTCGCTGATCAGCCCTGGATACGCCAGCTGCCGTCCGGCTGACGACAGGCCGTGCCATACACCTGCTCCGTCCGCCCACCGATTAACGCATCGATGGTGTATTCGCGGCAGGGACCGGCGGTGGTCTCATAGGTCCGAGTCGGCACCACGGTGTACTGGTGACCACTGTCCGGATTGACCCACTGCGAAGGCACTCCGGTCCGCACGCTTTCCAGCGTCTGCGCGGTCTTCGACCGGTCGACCTCGTCCATGGACTGACCCACCGAGCCACCAATCGCCGCGCCCGCCAGGGTTCCGGCAATAATCGCCGCAGTGCGGCCGCGGCCGGCTCCCACCTGCGAGCCGAGTGCCCCGCCCAGCACGCCGCCGATCACCATCCCGGCCCGCTCCTGCGACCCCTGATAGGTCGCACAGCCGCCGAGACCCAGGACCGCCGCCAGGACGATCGCGAAAGAAACATTGCGCCACATGAGCATTCCTCCACTGGCGAACCGTACCTGAACCCGCGGGGGGACCAGTAGCGGTACTGGTGTCCCCCTGACCGGAGTATAGGCCACCCAGGGCCCGCTCTCCGGCGCCCGGTGCACCGGGACCGGGCGGTCAGCCGGGCGGCTTCTGCGGGCCGGATGCGGCGCCCTTCGGCTCCGGCTTCGAGGCATTGATCGCGCGCTGGAAGACCCAGCTCTTGATCTCGCGGATCTGCTCCACCATGGTCCGCGACAGCGGTACCGTGTTGATCACGTTGCGGATCACGTCGCGCTGGTTGAATACCCGCCCGTCCTGGTAGGCGTCGATGCGCGCCGACTTCACCGCCTGCTCGATCTCGGCCCCGCTCCAGTCCTCGGTACTGGCCGCCATATAATTCAGGTTGAAGTCCTCGAGGTTGCCGCCATGGCGCTCGACGTGGATGCGCAGGATCTCCTTGCGCTCCTCCACGTTCGGCAGGTCGAGGAAGAACAGCTGGTCAAAACGTCCCTTGCGCATCAGCTCGGCCGGGACCTGCTGGATGCGGTTCGCGGTCGCCGCCACGAATACCCGGGGCGACTTCTCCTGCAACCAGGTGAGGAAGCTCGAGAAGATATTCACGTTGCCGGCGCTGCCGGCGGCGTGGCTGTCGAAGCCGAAGGCATTCTCCAGTTCGTCCACCCACAGCACCATCGGCGCGATCTCCTCGGCGATCCGGGTGGCCCGGGCAAAGGCAGTTTCCGGAGTGCCGAAACTGCCGGACAGCACCAGGCTCATGTCCAGCCGGACCAGTGGCAGCCCCCAGGCAGTGGCGATCGCCTTGGCGGCCATGCTCTTGCCACAACCGCTCACGCCCATGAACAGCACCCCGGCCGGCAGCGGGACGTTGTCGTTCCAGGCCTTCTCGGTAAACAGGTCGGCGCGGGTGCGCACCCATTCCTTCAGGTTTTCCAGACCGCCGATATCCTCCAGCGAGCGCTGCGGTGGATAGAACTCGAGGCAGCTCTCCTTGCGCAGGATCTGGCCCTTTTCCTCCTGCACCTCGGCCAGCATCGCGGCCTCGGCCATCGGCTTGCCGCGGAACAGCCGCGCACTCAGGTGCCCGACCTCGTTCAGCGACAGGCCGCGCATCCCGGCCGCCAGCCGGAACAACTGTTCACGCGGTATCTCCGAGGTACCCCGGCTATGCTCGAGCTGCTCAAGCACCTCGGCCTCGGACGGCAGATCCACTTCGACGAGGAAGACCTCCTTTTTCAGGATCTCCGGCAGCTTCAGCAACGGGCAGCTGAGGAACACCACGTTGCGTCCCTTCTTCAGCTGGTAGTACAGGTCGCGTACTCCGCGCACCAGCGCCGGGTTGCCCTCGAACCACGTGGGCAGATCCTTCAGCAGGACCATGCGCGGGGCATCCGTCTCGCCGGCCGCCACCCGCGCCACTGCCGCTACCGGGTCCGTCGTCGGTTCATTCGGGTCGTCGTGCTCGCCGAACCCGTGGCTCGCCGACCAGACCTCCAGATGGCCATCCTCGCCGTAGAACGAGCGCGCGACCGAGCGCAGCAGCCGCTCCATGCGGTTCTCGTCCCAGCCGAGAAGGTAGAACACCGGATAGTGCGACTTGAGCCCGCGCAGGATCTTGTGGGCCGTCTGATTCTCCAGCTTCCTGCTCAATCCGCGTCTCCACACCGGGTGCCTCAGCCGAGTGTACCGATCCGCAGCGCCGGTGCGAGCCGGCCACCGAACCTTGTGATTGCACATCCGCTACTCTGACCGCATCACGCCGGACGCTCCCCGGAGGGCCCTCTCAATGACGCACTCCCGCCCCCGATCCACCTGGAGTTCCCGCGCCAACATCGGGCGCGGCCTGCTGGTGCTGCTGATTGCGCTGGGCATCGGCATCGCGCTGTGGGTGGGCGATCCGGTCCGGCTGCTGGCCTGGGGCGATGCCGTCGCGGGCGGCCCCTGGGCCACGGCAGGACTGGTGCTCCTGATGGCCCTGATGCTGACCTTTGCCCTCCCCGGTACGCTGGTGCTCTGGTTGATCGCCCCGTTCCACCCTCCCCTGTTAGCGGTCGGCCTGCTCCTCGCAGGTAGCGTCAGTGGTGCCTGGGGTGCGTACCGCGTGTCCGCCCGCCTGGCGCGGCATCCCGATCAAGAACACCGCGATGACGCCTGGCTGGCCGATTTCCTGCGCCGCCACAGTGGCCTCGCGACGCAAATCGCGCTGCGCGTGTTCCCCGGCTTTCCCCATTCGATGGTGAACTACGCCGGGGGCGCGCTGGGCCTTCCACTTGGCCGTTTCCTGCTGGCAGCCGTGCTCGGGCTCGCGGTCAAGTGGGGCGTGTACGCCGCCGCCATCCACGGGACCACCGACGCCCTCGCGACCGGCGAGGCCCTGCAACCGCAAACCCTCCTGCCCCTGTTCGCGCTGGCGGTACTGTTGCTACTGGGCGCCGCGCTGCGCCACCGGATTCAGCGCCGGCACTCACGGCGCATTGAGACCGACGAATGACACAGCGGATGGCGCTGTCCCGCCCGCCAAACCGAGAACGGCTTCCCGGGGCCTATCCAGCCGGTCTGTGACCACCCGCCAGGTTGGTTACACTATTGCGCACCATTCAAGCCCGGCCACCGCGTGACCCACGATACTGCCCCGCAGCAACATTCGGACATCGGCGACGTCAACCAGCGCTTCTACGATGGGTTGTGGGCGGACACGCGTCTGGTTCACCCGGAGCGCTTCAACACCTGGGGCCTTGTATCCAGCCTGGCCGTATCGCATACCCGCCGGCTCGAAGTAGGGCCCGGCATGCGCCCGCGCCTGCCGATCGCCGGCACCCACTTTGTCGATATCAGCCCACCGGCCCTGGCCGCACTGGAAAGCGCGGGCGGCATCACCCACACCGCCCCCATCTCCGCCCTGCCCTATGCCGACCAGAGCTTCGACCTGGTGTGCGCGCTGGATATCGTCGAGCACGTGGAAGACGACGAGGCGGCCCTGGCCGAGCTTTCGCGGGTGGCGGCACCCGGGGCTCGGGTACTGCTGTCCACCCCGCTACACCCGGAATACTGGACGCCGTTCGACGACATCGTCGGCCACTACCGGCGCTATGAACCGGCCAAGCTGACGCAACTGCTGGAACGCCACCACCTGCAGATCGAGCAAAGCGCCATCTTCGGCATGAAGCCCAAATCCTCGCGCCTCAATGACCTCGGCATGTGGTTCCTGCAACGTCATCGGCCCGTGGCGATGAAGGTCTACAACCGCTTCCTGATGCCCCTGGGACTGCGCCTGCAAAAGCCCCTCGAATTGACCCCCGGCATGGTCGCCACCGACGGCGTCGAAGAGGTCTTTCTGGTCTGCCGCCGCGCCTCCTGAAGCAACACGCCCCCGGCCGCCCTCGACACGACCCGGATCGATGGCGACTCAAAGCCCCGCTCCACACCGGGCCTGCTTGATGGAAACCCTCGTCCGGGCGTACTGTCTATAAAGGCAAGAATCCCGAGAGACCATCCAATGCTCGACCTGCTGCGTTCACGTTCCACCTACAGCGATCAGCGCTTCCAGTTTTCCCTTCTGGTGCTGGCCACCGGCTTCGTGCTGACCCTGCAAAACCCGCAGGCGCAGGAATCCGCTGCGGAATTGTTCTCCAAGGTGGAGTTCCCGAATTTCGCACAGGTCCAGGACATGCGTCCGCAGCTTCCGCCACCGTGGATGGAAGGCGATCAGCTGGTGAGCGAAGACAGCGAGTCGACCCCGGTAGTCACCCTGCTTGAGCGCGAAGACGCCCGCTCCGCCGATCCGCGCGAACGCCCGACCCGCGCCGCCGACGCAGAATAAGCCCGGCGGGGGTAATCAGAGCCCCGCCGCGCAGACCCGGTTGCGCCCCTCGCGCTTGGCCCGGTAAAGCTGCCGGTCCGCCTCCCCCAACAAATCCTCCGGGGCCACGGATCGTCCCCCATCGACCGCGGACACCCCGACACTGACCGTCACGGCATCCGTCACGTTGTCCGGGTGGCCCAGCTGCAGTGACTCGACCTTGCGGCGCACCCGCTCGGCAACCGCCCGCGCACCCTCCAGCGTGGTATCCGGCAGGATGCAGGCGAACTCCTCGCCGCCGTAACGCGCTACCAGGTCCGTGGGCCGGTTTGCCGCGGCGCGCAAAACCTGCGCGACCTGGCGCAGGCAGTCATCCCCACGCTGGTGGCCAAAGCGGTCGTTGTACGGCTTGAACTGGTCGATATCGATCATCAACAGCGCAAGGTTCACCTCGCGCCGCGAGCCACACTCGCGCTCCAGCACGGCATCGAATTCGCGCCGGTTGGCCAGACCGGTCAGGCCATCCACCCGCGCCTGGCGTGCCAGCTCCGCCTCCACCTTCTTGCGCGCGAAGGTACCGGCGATGATATCGGCCACCACCTGCAGCACGGCGATCTGTTCGGGGCTCCACTCGTGGAGCCGGGCCACCGAATCAAGGCCCAGAATCCCGAAGGCCTTCTGGTCACTGATCAACGGGATGAGTAACAGGGACTCGATGTCCTGGCGCCGGAACTCGGCCTGCTCCACCACCGCAGCCTCGGGGAGCGCATCCACATCGGGGACGTGCACGATGTGCCCCTGCCGAATCTGGCGAGTCACCCAACCATGCGCCTCAATGGATACCCCCTGCATCTCGTCGAGGAAGGGGGCGATGCCGGGCGCGCACCACTCGCTCACCAGGTCCATCGTCTCATGGTCCGGGCGAAAGCGGATCACGTAGGCTCGGCCCATCCGGAAGAACTCGCCCAGTCGTTGCAGGGCCTGCGCGACGGCCGCGTCCACCGCGTCCGCCGACAGGTCCGCAAACTGCGCGGAGATCGCCGAGACCATCGCCTGCAACCGATATTGGTGCTGTGCCTGGATCTCCAGTTGCTTGCGCTCGGTGACGTCCTCCGCCATCACGCTAGCCCCAAGCAGCGCGCCATCGGCATCGAAAAACCGCTGGGCATACCAGGACAGCGTGCGCTCGTCGCCGCTACGGGTGCGGATGGTGGCCTCCAGTCCCGCGACCTCGCGGCCTTCGTGAATGATGGCCTGCGCCTCGGCGTCGACCGCCACACGATACTCCGGGTCGGGAAAAAGCCATTCCCAGATACCGGCGTGTCCCACGACTTCCTCGCGGCTGTATCCGCTGATCCGTTCGGCGGCCCGGTTCCACAGCGTCACCCGTCCCTCGGTATCCAGGGTATTCACCCAGACCGGGGCGTATTCGATAATCTGCGAATGGAAACGCGCGGAGAGGTCTGCCGCCATGATCATCCTCGCAACGGGAAACATTCGGCGCGTGCCGCAACACCGCCCGGCGAACACGCGCAATCCCATCCGCCTATTCCAATGAGGTTAGCAACATTCCCCGGCCTTCGCGTCAGAAAAGACAGCCGTTTGTTAGGCTGCCGTTGCGCCCCCCTAACGAGACGCTGATTCGCATGACCGAATCCTTCAAGGCCCTGCTCCTGGAACAGCAGCCCGACGGCCCGGTAGCCACAATCCGGACACTCACCCTCGACGACCTGCCCGCGGGCGAGGTCCTGCTCCAGGTTCACTATTCAGGGCTCAACTACAAGGACGGCATGATCCTGCAGGGGCTGGGCAACCTGGTGCGGGATTATCCGCACGTGCCGGGCATCGACCTGGCCGGGACCGTGCTCGAATCGGCAGACCCGCGCTACCGGCCGGGCGATCCCGTCGTGCTGACCGGCTACCGCGTCGGCGAGGCCCACTGGGGCGGCTACGCCCAGCGCGCGCGTGTCCGCGGCGACTGGCTGATCGCTCAGCCGCCCGGCTACAGCGCGCGCCAAGCCATGGCCGCAGGCACCGCCGGCTTTACCGCCATGCTGGCGGTGCAGGCCCTGGAGGACCACGGACTGCAACCGGACGCCGGCGAGGTCCTGGTCACCGGTGCCTCCGGCGGCGTGGGCAGCATCGCCGTGCGGCTCCTGGCACGCCTGGGCTACGCGGTCACCGCCGTGACCGGACGCCCGGAGAACGCCAACTACCTGCACCAACTGGGTGCCAGCACCATCGTGGCTCGCGAGGCGCTGGCCGACGCGCCGGCCAAGCCGCTGCTGGGCGAACGCTGGGCCGGCTGTGTGGACACGGTCGGCGGCGACATGCTGGCCCATGTACTGGCCGGCATGGCCTACGGACGTTCGGTGGCCGCCTGTGGCCTGGCCGGCGGCCCGCAACTCCAGACCACGGTCCTGCCGTTCCTGCTGCGCGGGATCAACCTGCTGGGGATCGACTCGGTCCTGTGCCCCGCCGCGCGGCGGCGGGCAACCTGGGAGCGCCTGGCGGCGCTGCTCCCCGGGGATGATCTCGACGCCATCACCAGCGAGATCGGCCTGGGAGACCTGCCGGACTACGGCGAACCGATCCTGAAGGGCCAGATCCGCGGCCGAACCGTAGTCCGACTGGATTAGCCCCCCCGCCCGAACGCGAACCGACTATGCTGGGCATACCACCCTGGAGGCGCCCGTGACCGAACTCGAAACCCGTCTGAAGCACATCCGTGACCGTCTGGCCGAGCTGGAGGCCATGGCCCGCGAGGACACCACAGAGGCCGCCCACCGGGTAACGGCCGAGTTGACCCGGGAGATCAATCAGGCAATGGAAGACGCCGCCGGTATGACCGATGGTACCCACGCGCCTGCGGCCAGCGAGCCACGTGCCCCCCGCGACCCGGTGGAAAAATGCCCGCGCTGCACCCTGCGCAGCTTCACCTTCCAGGACGGCACGATCCGCGAACACGCGAACCAGCCGGGGCATTTCGAGGCGCAATACCACTGCATGAGCTGCGGCCACGAGGCCTGGCGCGAACTGGGCAGCCGCTGATTGATTACCGTCAGCGCCCTACGGTACTGACGACCGACGAACCCGCCTTGGCAGGCTAAACCTGGCTCTGTGTCCAGCGCACGATATCCGCCGCCCCCATCGCGCCCGGCTGGCGCGCCACTTCGCGTCCGCCGCGGAACAGTGCCAGGGTCGGGATACTGCGGATCGCGAACCGCCGGCCCAGTTCCGGCTCCGCCTCGGTATTCACCTTCGCCAGCCGCACGGTCGGCTCGAGATCCGCCGCGGCCTGGCGGAACTGCGGGGCCATCATCTTGCAGGGGCCGCACCACGGCGCCCAGAAGTCCACCAACAGCGGGATGTCGTTACGCTCGAGGTGGCGGAGGAAGTTCGTGGCGGTCAGCTCCAGCGGCTCGTGGTCGAACAGCGACCGATGACACTGGCCACACTTCGGGCCGGCCCCCAGCCGTGTCGCGGGGGTTCGATTCACCGCATCACAATGCGGACAGACCACATGCAGGGCTTCACTCACGGCAGCACCTCGTTCCAGACAGAAGAAGAAAAGGCCAATACCCTGATCTTACTCCGCGAGCGCTTGGATTAATCCGTCAGGCCGCGGGATGCCGGGCGAGAAAGTGTTCGGTGCGTTCCACCGCGCGGCGTTCGTTGCGGTCGTTCCAGGATTGCCCCACCAGCTTGCGCATGGTGCCCTCGATGGTCCGCGTCACCAGCAGGTTGCTCAGCATCCGCGCCACATTCGGCAGGTCACGCGGAAACGCCCGCAGTGCCATGGAAAAGCTGATGTCGTCATACAGCACGTAGTGCCAGAACCCGGGCGGGATATAGAGCGCATCCCCGTGGCGCAAGTCGGCCAGGTGGCCACGCACATGCCGCAGCCCCGGATGGCGCTGGTAGTCGGGGTTCTCGAAGTCCACCGAGGCCAGCGCACTGAACGAGAATGGCACGTGATACATGTACGGCGTGTACTCGGGACCGACCAGCAGTACGCGTTTCGGCCCGCCAAAGTGGCACAACAGGATATCCGGGCGGTCGATGTCAAAGTGCATCTGCACGCGCGCGTCCTTGCCGCCCATGAACAGCACGGGCAGCTTGCGGAACAGGTGCAACCCGATTTCGGGAAACTCGAAGTCGCGCGCCAGCGCCGGCCGGGCGGCAACCAGGTTGAAGAAGAACAGGCGCAGGTCGCGCTCGCCCCCCTCCAGAAGGTCCAGATACTCCGCCAGCGGCATGTGCAGGGACGCGGCGTGCTGATGCCCGTTGTCGCGCGCGGGCCGGCTGTCATACAGCGGCACCACGGCATCACCGGCGACCTCGCGGAAATAATCGGGCGCCCAGCGCTCCCGTGCCGGCCACCCACGGGTCAGCTCCTCCAGGATCACGGGTTGCGCGACCGACTTGTACTGCCGCAGGAACGCATCCCGTTCGACAAGCCCGACCCGCTCTACCGGCGTAGTCTCGATCATTTCCGCTCCCGTATCCTCGCCCGGGAAAGCCCGTCAGCCTACCAAGCCCGTCCGCTGCCCGCGATCCTGCGCCGCAGCCCGCGCTGCGGCAACAGCCAGGAAGACAGCAGATGCGTCAGCCACCACACCCCGGCACACACCGCCATGACCACCGCCAGCCATGCAACGGGGTGCATCCACTCCTGCACCTGTCCACCCGGACCCAGCACCCAATTCACGTTGTTGTCGGCATCCGCCAGCGCGAAGGTCAGCAACAGGATGGCCCAGCCCAGCACTACCATGTAGCGCCAGGCACGGGGGTCATACCCGAGGCGCCAGACCATCCAGATCAGCACGAACGGAAGCGGCAGGTGGTAAAGCGACAGCAGGCGCACGAACAGCGGGATCTCGGGGTTGAACATGTAGTGCACAACCCCCAGCGGGGCCCAACCCCAGACCGCCATGCTCAGCAGGAAATCCAGCACCCAGCCCAGCTCCAGCAGAACCACGGCCACCAGCATCATGCTCGCGATCCGGCGACTCTCCAGCCAGGCCGCCAGCAGCCCGCCCAGTAACGCCACGTTGGAAAACCAGAGGAAATTGAACCAGCCGTGCACCACTGCATACACCGGGACCAGTACCAGCACGAAGGCGAGATAGCTCCACTTGAAGGCGCGCGGGACCCTCTCGCCACTCCCTGTTTTGACCCGCATGCGCAACCCTCTTCTTGCCCGTCGGTGCATTCGGGCTCAGGGTAGCAGCATGGCCCACGTCCCCCGGAAACGCATCGCCCCATGAGACGGCTGTCGGTCCTTTTCCTCGCCCTGTTGCTGGCCGCCGCCCCGGCCGCACTGGCTGCGGACACCGCTGAACCGCCGGCCCCCACCATTGGCCTCGCGCTGGGCTCGGGCGGGGCCGGAGGGCTGGCGCATATCGCCATGTTGCAGGTCTTCGACGATCGGGGGGTCCTGCCCGACCGCATCACCGGCACCAGCATCGGCGCCGTGATTGGCGGGCTGTACGCCGCGGGGCTCGATGCCGACGAGATCTTCGACCTGTTCGACGAATTTTCCGGATCCGAGCTCGATGCCCTGACCGGGCTGGCGCGCTCCGAGATCAAACTGCTGGACCTGGTCCCACTGCGACTGGGCCGCAATGCCCTGTTCGATTCGGGCGAGTTCCTGCGCTTTCTCGCCGAGCACACCGAGGCGCGCGACTTCGACGACCTGCGCATCCCCTTCGCGGTGGTCGCCACCGACTTTCGCACCGGCGAGAGCGTGGTGATCGACCAGGGCGACCTGTTCCTGGCGATCGAGGCGAGCATGGCGGTGCCCGGCCTGTTCGAACCGGTCCGGCACGGCGACGGCCAGACGCTAATCGACGGCGGGGCCTCCAACCCGCTGCCCTATGATCTGCTGCAGGGCGAATACGACTACGTGATCGCCGTCGACGTGTCCGGCAATGGCTCGCCGAACGCCACCGAGGACATCGGCATCACCGACCTGCTGTTCAAGAGCTTCAGCATCATGCAGGGCTCCATCATCCGCCACATGACCCGCCTGGACCCGCCGAATCTCTACCTGGTACCGGATACCGGTGGCATCCGGTTGCTGCATTTCAACCGGATCGACGCAATCCTGGAGAAGGCGGAGCCCGCCGCCGGGGAACTCCGCGACCAGCTCGATACATGGGGCATTGCGCCCCCGAACCCGACCCAGTAACCCGTGCCACGCAGCCCGGTCAATAGTCGATCCATGCCCTATACTCGCGGCTTTCGCCGCAACGGACGCGGCGCCAAGGGGAGCCTGCAAGAGCCGTGACCCGCGACAACCCCGATCCCCGGCCAGAAGCCGAAGACCCGCCCCCGGAAACAGGCGCCGGGCGCCATGAACTGTGGTTTACCCGACGCGATGATCAGGTCTTCGGGCCCTACCCTCAGCGCACGATCAGCCGCTTCCTGATCCTGGGCCGGCTGCGCCCGGAAGACCAGGTCAGCCTCGACCGCGAGACCTGGTGGCGCATCGACCAGCGCCCTCACCTGATCCCCGAAGAGTTGCAGAACGCCCACACCCCGGAGGGCCGCGAACGCCTGGACCAGGCCCGCCTGCGCGAAGACGAACGCCGACGGGAACGGCGCGACGACAACCCGCCCGCCGAGATCCGCGAGCGCCGCAAGGGCGACCGCCGGGGTCCCGAGTCGCCCGGGACGATCTCCCATCGCCAACAATGGGCCGAGATCCTGGAACGGCCGGTGCCGCCCTGGAGCGAGTGGGTCCGCGGGCCGCGGCCCTGGATCGCGGGTGGCCTTGCCGTCACCCTGGCCATCGGCCTGCTGCTCGCCTTCGGGCTTGCCTTCGAGCGTGACCCCGGGCCCGACTGCGAACAAGCCGCAGGGCCCGGCATCAACTGGAACTACTGCGACAAGGCCGGCGCCGACCTGCGCAATGCCGACCTGACGGGCGCGTCACTTCACAGCACCCGCCTAACCGGGGCGCGCCTGCACGGCGCACGGCTGACCGACGCGGATCTGCGTTTCGCGGACCTCACCCTGGCCGGACTGGAGGGCGCGAATCTCGCTGGCACCAACCTGACCGGCGCGGACCTGATCCAGGCCCGCCTGGTCGATGCCAACCTCGAGAATGCCAATCTCGCCCACGCCAACCTGACCGATGCCGACCTCTCCGGTGCCCGGCTGGATGCTGCTTACCTAAGCCGCAGCATCTGGACCGACGGCCGCATCTGCGCCCGTGACTCGGTCGGGAGCTGCGACTGACCCGCGTGCGCGGCCTCCACGTGCCACGCCCGGATCCGGATCGATCCCCAGCTCCTCTGCCACCTCCGCCCAGTACGGCTCGGCCTCGCAAGAACAGCAGTCGCACCACACGGTGACACCGTCATGCATGCTGATCCGGCTGCGCAGGGCCTGCGCCATTCGCGTTCCGGATGTTTCATGCGATGTCGGCGCACCCCCATCTCCGCCCTTTTCCCGATCCCGGTTCATGGCAACACCTCCCGACATGGACTCCTCATTCTGACCATAGGCGTTGCCGACTCTCCGTGACATTGCGGGTACGGGCCTGAGGTCCGCCCCGTGCTACTCTCGATCCGTTCGATCCCAGCCCCTGGTGGATATGGTCAACCGACGCGACAAGGTCCTGCTCTCGGTCTCGGCCGCGGCCCTGCTCGGCATCCTGCTGCCGCTCGCCGCCCTGGCCTGGTTCCTGTGGCAGGAATCCGTGGTCGCCGAGGAAAAGCGCCTGGCCGAACTCGCGCAGCGTCTGGGCGAACAGACCGAGGCCGCCCTGGTCGACGCCCGTGAACTGCTGGACACCCTCAATCAGCTGGAACTGGAACCCTGCTCCCCGGAGCACCTGGAACGCCTCCAGGACGCGGCCATCGCCCGGCCCCATGTGCGTGCCATCGGGTACTGGCGCGCGGCCGAACGCCAGTGCGGTGCGGGATTTGTCCAGGGCGAGGCCCTCACACCGCCGCGTGCCAGCCGCATCTACGACACCGGCGTGGTCGCCTGGTGGCCGAGCGCGGACACCGCCGTGGGCGGTGTGGAGCTGTTCCTGATGCGCTTCGGCCGGCACGACGTCGCGATCGACCCGCGCCTGCTGATCAGTCCCGGCCTGCTGGACAAGCAGCGGGTCGGCCTGTGGGTCGAAGGCCTGCCCATGATCCGTTATCCCGTTGACGCCGATCTCCCATCACCCGATGCCACCCCCGTCGGCCTGAGCGTCGACCGCGCCCAGGGGCGCATCGTCAGCCGCTTCTCGCTGGACACGATCTTCCCTGTCGACATCATTGCCGTGCAGCCGCTGGCGGCCTTCTGGGATCGCTACCTCCCCACCCTGATCGTGGCGGGCCTCTTCGGGCTGCTCTTGGTGACCCTGTGGCTACTCCTGGTCCTGCACTACCTGCGCCGTCACCTGAGCCTGGCCAGCGAGCTGCGCGAGGCCATTGCCAACGAGCGCCTGAGCGTCGAATACCAGCCCATCGTCGACCTCGCCGACGGCCGTTGCCGGGGTGCCGAGGCCCTGGCCCGCTGGCATCGCGAGGGCGACGAGACCATCCGCCCGGATGTCTTTGTGCCGCTCGCCGAGGACACCGGGCAGGCCACCGCTCTGACCCTGGCGATCCTGCGCGCGATCCTGCGCGACCTGGGCGACAACCTGCGGGCGCATCCCGAGCAGACCATCAACCTCAACATCACCGGCCACGACCTGGCCTCCGACCGCTTCGGGGATTTGCTGCGCAAGGCCCTGCGCGAGGCAGGTGTCTCGCCCTCCGCGATCAAGCTGGAGCTGACCGAACGCTCCCTGCTCAACGAAGACGCCATACGCGCCCGCCTGCGGGAACTGCGCCAGCGCGGCCACCGCATCGCCATCGACGACTTTGGCACCGGATATTCGAGCCTTTCCTACCTGGAACATTTCGAACTCGATACACTAAAGATCGACAAATCCTTTACCGATGCCATCGCCCACGAGGCGGTGACCAGCAATGTCATCTCCCACATCATCGAGATGGCCCGCACCCTCAGGCTGCAGATCGTCGCCGAGGGCATCGAATCGGCCCACCAGGTCGAATGGCTGCGCGCGCAGGGCGTGGAAGGCGGACAGGGCTACCACTTCAGCCGTCCCCTGTCCGCCGAGGCCTTCCTTGACTGGTGCCGCCAACACTGAGGAGAGCATGTCCCAATCTTCGAACACCCGTCGCTCGGGCCACATCCTGGCGCTCCCCCTGTTGCTGTCCGCAATGGCCTCGGGCTGTGGCCTGTTGCCGGTGGAGCAGGATGCCCCGGCTCCCACTAGCGACCACCCCGCCTCCGAACCCGCCGCGCCGGAAACCGATACGGCGACGACCGAAGGCACCGATAACCGGCCCGAAACAAATACGGTTACGGACGCAGCTTCAGCCGCAGATACGGATACGGACTCGGATACGGACTCGGAAACCAGCTCGACGGAACCCACCGAACCGTCACTGGGCCTGCACATTGCCCGATCGTCCAGCGCCGAAAGTGAACGACGCGCCATCCTGAGGGAACAGGGTCACGAGACCCTGAACCCCGGCCGCCTCGGTTACTACATGGACGTCCTGGGCGCCCGTCTGCGCCAGGAACTGGCGGGACAGTCCACCGAGATCGATCATCAGGATTCGGGCATCCGTGTGGCCCTGCCGGGAGGTGCGGACCAGGCCCGCGCACTGGACACGATCGGCCGGCTGCTCGACGAGTTTGGTGCCAGCCTGGTGACCGTCATCGCGCATGGTCCCGGCATCGAAGCAGTCGACGCCAACTCGGGGGGCGCAGAGGACGATGCAATGGCCGCGGGCCGCCGCCTGGAGAACGCCGGGGTCGCCCCCGAACGCCTGGTGCTGCGCATCTTCGGCACCGCCAGCCCGGCCACGAACCTCGGTGACGAGGGGCCCTCCCCTGGAATCGAACTGCTGATCCAGCCCCTCGCCGCCAGCTGAGACCCTGCAGAAGGACTTGATTCGCCATGAACACGACCACGGCCGCCGAGCCGGAGAACACGGGAACGGCACTGGGACCGGACATCGAATCACCCACCTCCAGCCCCGAGATGGAGCCGGACAGCACTGTCTATCGCACGCTGCTCGAATCCACCCGCGCCATCCCGTGGAAGATCGACTGGGCGACCATGTGCTTCACCTACATCGGCCCGCAGATCGAGGCGTTGCTGGGCTGGACGCCAGAGAGCTGGGTCAGCATCGACGACTGGGTGGAACGCATGCACCCCGACGACCGCGACTCGGTCGTCAACTTCTGCGTGACCCAGTCGAAGTCCGGGGTCGACCACGAGGCCGACTACCGCGCCCTGACCCGGGAGGGCCACTACATCTGGATCCGCGACGTCGTCCACGTGGTGCGCAAGGACGACGAGGTCGAGGCCCTGGTCGGCTTCATGTTCGACATCAGCGAACGCAAGCAGCAGGAAGAGGAACTCCTGCGCCTTAAAAGCGAACTGGAGACCCTCTCCTACAGCGACTCGCTGACCGCCATCGCCAACCGGCGCCAATTTGATCTGGTGCTGGAACGCGAGTGGGCGCATGCCCGGCGCGATCAGCGCCCGCTCGCCGTCATCATGCTCGACATCGACCACTTCAAGGAATACAACGACCGCTACGGGCACCCCGCCGGCGACGTCTGCCTGCAACGCATCGCGGCCTGCCTCGCCGGTGCCGTCAGCCGCCAGCAGGACCTGCTGGCGCGCCTGGGCGGCGAGGAATTCGTGCTGGTCCTGCCGGACACCGACATCGATGCCGCCCACGCCCTGGCGCAACGCTGCCTGCAGCAGATCCGCGATGAGGCGATCGCTCACACGAGCTCCCGGATTGCCTCCACCCTGACCGCCAGCGCCGGGGTCGCCAGCATGATCCCCGATGACCGAAGTACCGCCGCCCAACTCGTTGAGTCCGCGGACCGCGCGCTCTACCAGGCCAAGCGCAGCGGTCGCGACCGGGTCGCCATCGCCGCAGCCGACAACCCGCCGCCCGCGACCTGAACCAATACCCGCCGCAGCGATCTGAACGGAGTATCAGCGCCGACCGCGCGCGAAGCCGACCGGTTGGGGGTTCCAAGATGCGTGTTTCAGCCATCCTGCTGTTTGCATTGGCCTTTCTGCTCGGCAGTGCCCAGGCGGGAGACCTGCGTATCGGCCAGCCGGCACCGGCCTTCGAACTCCCCGACCAGCACGGCGAGACCCACCGCCTGGCGGACTACGCGGGCGGCTGGCTGGTGCTCTACTTCTACCCGAAAAACGACACCCCTGGCTGCACCACCGAGGCCTGCAACTTCCGCGACGCCATGCACCGCCTGATCGCCCAGGATACGCAGATCCTGGGCGTCAGCATGGACAGCCAGGCCAGCCACCAGGCCTTCGCCGAGAAGTACGAGCTGCCGTTCTCGCTGCTGTCCGACCCGGATGGCGTCACCGTGCGCGACTACGGAGCCCTCTCCAATTTTCTCGTCGTGCGCTTCGCCAAGCGCCACAGTTTCATCATCGATCCGGATGGACGCCTCGCGAAGATCTACCGCGACGTCGACCCGGACGAGCATGTCTTCGAGGTCCTCGCCGACCTGCGCCAGCTGCGCGCGCAGGTCGGTACGACCCATCCAGATCCGTAATCCCAGCCGAATCCTGCCGTATAGTTCGCTTAGCCACGTGGAAAACGAGCGGGTTTCGGACCAGACTCTAGAAGGTCGGCACCCGGGAGGAAGAGACGGACATGACCAGCCTGCATAACCCCGCGCGGGAACCCGCGCTCTACTATATTCTCGGCGTAGCCCTGCCCCCGGTGGGTGCGTATCGCTACGGCGCGGCCGCCCACAGTTGCGCCGCCCCCATCGCCATCGTCTGGGCCGCCGCGCTGGTTTCCCTCGCCTATGCGCTGCTGACCGGCCTGGCCGGAGTCTCCGGCTACGGAGGCTTCCCACTGGCGATCGGCCTGTTCCTGTGGGTGTTCGCCACGGTGTGGACCTTCCTGGTCGTGCGCAATGTCCACGCCGACACGTCGCTCACCGACCGCCAGATGCACGCACGCCGCGTCCGGCAGCAACAGGACGACCACGACCCGATGGATCAGCTCGACTCCCACGAAGACCCACGCTGACAGGCACCCCCAACGTGTGCGCGGCAAAACGGCCGGTTAATCCTGTGTCCGAATTACGGTTTGCGCATTGAAAATACCCCTGCCAGACTCGCAGCGAGGCGATCGGGCAGACCCAGCCATCGGATCGCGAGAAGCAGGGAGAGTGCATGAGCGATCCGTCCGGACTGGAAGTCCACTATCAGGATCTGGTGGAACACCACCCCTACATCATCATCTGCTATCGACCCGATACGACCATCTTCTACGCCAACCAGGCGGCCCACGACTACTTCGCAGTGCCGCCCGACGGGCTACTCGGACACCGCTGGATTCATGACCTGCCCCAAGACCGGCAGCCAGAAAACCGTGCCGATCTGCTTCGCGTCACCCCCGAAGCACCCGTGCGCACCATCGAGAACCCCGTACAGCGCGGCGATGGTGCCGATCGGTGGGTCCGCTGGACCAGCCGCGCCTTCTTCGACGACGCCGGCGAGATCACCCACTTCCAGACCCTCGGAATCGACGTCACCGACCGCAAGCAGGGCGAACTCCTGCGCGAGAACCTGCTGGGGAGCCTGGCCGAGGGCGTATTCGGCATCGATTCCGACGGCAATTACACCTTCCTGAACCCTGCGGCCTGCGAACTGCTCGGGTTTGCCACGGAAGCCGAGGCCCTGGGCCACAATTCGCACGAGCTGTCGCATCATACCTATCCCGACGGGCAGGCCTTCTCGCCCACGGAATGCCCCGTCTACCGGGTGTTGCACACCGGCGAGCCGTTGCAGGCCTGCGAGGAGTATTTCTGGAGTCGCGCGGGGCACGGATTTCCGGTACTCATCAATGCCGCCCCCCTGCGTGATGCCCGTGACCGGATCACCGGCGCCGTGATCTCGTTCCAGGACATCACCGAGCGCCAGGCCGCGCGCGAGGCACTGGAAAGGCGCGAGGCGGAACTGCAGGAGGCACAGCAGATCGCCCACCTGGGCAACTGGATCTCGGACTTCGACGCCGGGGGCATCCGCTGGTCCAACGAGGTCTTCCGCATCTTCGGCCTCGAATACGACCAATGGGGTGCCACCCACGAGGCCTTCATGCAGGCGGTGCACCCGGACGACCGCGAGCGGGTGCAGCGCGCGGTCGACGACGCCCTCACCCCCGGGGGTCCGGAATACGACATCGAGCACCGCATCGTCCGCCCCGATGGCTCGATCCGCATCGTCTACCAGCACGGGAGCGTGGACTTCGACACCCAGGGCCGGCCCCAGCGCATGGCCGGCGTGGTGCATGACATCACCGAGCGGCGCGAGGCGGAGCGCCGCCTGCAATTCATCACCTACCACGACGCCCTGACCGGCCTGCCCAACCGCACCCGCTTTGCCGAACGCGCCGACCAGGCCGTCGCCGATGCCGAACGCCTGGGGCGTCCGCTGGTGCTGGCCCACATCGGCCTGGATCGCTTCAAGAGCGTCAACGAAGGCATGGGCCAGGCCACCGGCGACGAGGTCCTGCAACACGTGGCCCGACGCCTGGAGAACCGCCTGCCGGTCGGTGGCGTACTGGCACGCCTGGGCGGCGACGAGTTCGGCGCCCTGCTCCCGGTGGAGGCCCCCGGCTCGGTCGCCGGCGCGGTGACCCGCCTGCTGGAGCCGCTGCGCCAGATCATCAAGGCCGGCGACCACGAGCTCTATGTCCCGGGTTCCGTCGGGGTCGCCGTGTATCCACACGACACCCAGGATGCGCCCGACCTGATGCGCCGCGCCGAATCCGCGATGCACCAGGCCAAGCGCACCGAGGGCAATGCCATCGAGTTCTGTTCCGGCGAGCTCAACAACGACGTGCGGACGCGCGTCTCGCTGGAGGGCCAGCTGCGGCGTGCGGTCGATCACCAGGAAGGGTTCTTCCTCCACTACCAGCCGCGGGTGGCGGCCGGCGATGGCCGTATCGTCGGCGTCGAGGCCCTGCTGCGCTGGGAAGATGGAGCCGGCACGGTACATTCGCCGGGCGCCTTTATCCCGATCCTCGAGGAGACCGGGCTGATCGTGGAACTGGGCCATTGGATTCTGACCGAAGCCTGCCGTCAGTGTCGGGAATGGCATCAGGCTGGGCTGCCACCGGTCCGCGTGTCCGTCAATCTGGCCGCCCCCCAGTTTCGCGATCGTCAGATAGCGCACAGCATCGACCGGGTGTTGGAAGAAACCGGCCTACGTGCGGATGCACTGGAGCTGGAGGTCACCGAGAGCATGCTGATGGCCGATACCGATCAGGTCATCCGTACCCTGGGCCAATTCCGCGAGCGCGGGGTCCGGGTCGCCCTGGACGATTTCGGTACCGGGTACTCCTCACTGGCCTATCTGCGCCGCTTTCCGCTGGATGTGCTGAAAATCGACCGCTGCTTCATCGCGGACCTGGAGACCGAGTCGAGCGCGGCGGCCATCGTGCGCACCATTCTCAGCCTCGCGGACAACCTGGGCCTCGAATCCGTCGCCGAGGGCGTGGAAACCGAGGCGCAACAAGCCTTCCTGCAGGAGGCCGGTTGCCAGGCCCTGCAGGGCTTCCTGTTTGCCCGCCCGCAGGCCGCGGCCAACTTCGAACGGGTGCTGGCCCGATCCGCATCGACTGTCGCGTACCCTGGCCACAGCGCCTGAATCGGCCCGGTCCACACGGCCCTGCATGGCCGGAACACCCCCGGCCATGCAGGGCCACATGAAGTACCGGCCGCCCGGACGCTACGATAATCGATCGTCAACGGGAGACCACCGCGTGCGCCGAGCCATCATCCTTGCAGGAATCATGCTGATCGCCGGCTGCAGCGCCCTGCCGCGTGGCGATGACGCCCCACGCGAGGTGGCCTACATCTGCGCCTACGGCCCCGAGCTCACCGCCACCTTCGAGGGCGAGCAGGCCGTGCTGGCCTTCAACGGGGCCCGCGCGCGACTACAAGCCACCGAGACGGCCTATGGCGGGCGCTACGCCAATCCCACCGACGACATCGTTTTCTGGACCCGCGACGACGCCGCCATGCTCGAGATGCTGGGCGTGTTCTGGAGCTGCCGCGCCCTGCCCCCGCGCGGATGACGGACGCCCCCACCCGCTTCGTCCAGCAGGCCACCGGTGCCCGCAAGGCGGTGCGTGACCACGTGATCCAGATCCTCTGGAGCGGTTATGGCGAGATCGTCCGCTACCGCCTCGAAGGCGCCGACGTGCCCACGGTGATCCTCAAGCACGTCGTCTTTCCCGGCGATCTGGACCATCCTCGCGGCTGGAACAACGACCGCTCGCATCAGCGCAAGGTGGGTTCCTATCAGGTCGAGATGGCCTGGTATCGCGACGGGTCCGGCCAGTGCGACGCCAGCAGCCGCGTACCCCGCTGCCTGGACACCGCAACCGTCGGGGACGAGCACCTCATCGTGCTGGAGGACCTCGACGCCGCCGGCTTCCCGCTGCGCAAGGAACATCTGACCCGGACCGAGGCCCGGCAGTGTCTGCGCTGGCTCGCCCGCTTCCACGCGCGCTTCATGGGGCGGGAGCCCGCAGGCTTGTGGCCCGAGGGCAGTTACTGGCATCTGGCCACGCGCCCGGACGAATGGGCCGCCATCGAGGACCCGGCGATTCGCGAGACGGCAGCGGCCCTCGACGACGCCCTGACCGGCGCCCGCTACCGCAGCCTCGTCCATGGCGATGCCAAGGTCGCCAACTTCTGCTTTGCGCCGCAGGGCGACGCCGTCGCAGCCGTGGATTTCCAGTACGTCGGAGGCGGCTGCGGCATGCGCGATGTGGCCTATTTCCTCGGAAGCGGCCTCGACGAACACGAACAGGAGACCTGGGAGACCGGACTGCTGGAGGACTACTTCCAAGCCCTGCGCGAGGCCCTGAACGAACATGGCAAGGGCGCGGAAGCCGACGCCATCGAGCACGAGTGGCGTGCGCTGTTCCCCATTGCCCAGGCCGACTTCTACCGCTTCCTGGTCGGCTGGATGCCGGATCACTGGAAGATCCACGACTACAGCCGCCGCACGGCACTGGCCGTGGTCCGGCGCCTTCAGGAAGGTGGCTTGCCCGGCATCCCATCGGGGACGGATTCGAGCGCTTCCGCAACCTCCAGCCAGTAGGGCTCGGCCGAACAGCTACCCCACGAGCAATCTGCGTCCGCCGGCGCATCCGGGGCCGGGGCCTCGGGGTCATTCGGGATCGGCAAGTCGGCCGTGGTTCGGGCCTTGGGTCGGCTCACTTCGTTCATGGCGGGCCGATGATGGCATACCCGAACATCCCTTACGGGGCGGCAGCGTCAGCCGCGGCGGACGCCGCCGCCCCCGAGAAACCGGGCCCACGGACATCCGCGGGCGCCCAACCGCGTCCGCTGTCCCGACCGGTCACCCACCACTCGTGCACGAATAGCCGCAATGGCCCGCGCACCCGTTCTTCGAAGCGCGTGGGCAAGGTGTACCCCTCGATCTCCGCATACTCCAGGAAGGTCGTATCCACGTGGGCACCCTGGGTTGGGCCAAAGCCGTTCAAGGTGACATGCACGCGATAAAGCAGGTCGGTTTCGGGGTGGATCCACATCACCACCCGGTCTTCGTCCGCCTCGCCGAACCCCGGCTCGATGGTGGCCAGTACCCGGCGGTAGTTCACACCGCCCTCGCGCTGGTCCGCCAGCCGCTCCATGGCGGTCGCCCGGTGTTTGACGAAGCTCGGACCGTAGTGGAACAGCTCGCCGGCGTCCGTGGTCATCGCGCTGGCGCGAATCCGGTCGCGGTCCGAACTGCGCTCGCCATCGTAATACAAGCGGAATTCGTCACCGTGGCGAAAGACGCTCTTCGTGCCCTCGGGACCGGTGTAGTGGACCGCATACAGATCATCGGCGGGGCGATAACGCTCTTCGCCCTGGCCGCGGTATTTGCCGTCGGCCACCAGCGGCTGGAGGCGCTGGATCATGCGCCCCCACTCGCCATCGGTCGCCTGGTTCAGATCGCCCGGGTATTTGCGCAGGTCCCCGCCGTGGGCCGCAAGCGTTCGCTGAAACAGGGCCTCCGCGCTCAGTCCGTCGTCGAATTCCGGATCCGGACCGGGCTGCGGGAAGGTCCCCCCACACCCGGCCAACAGGACCGAGAATCCCAGCCAGAAGGCGGCGGCTGGCACCCCGATTTTTGCCCAATTACCCATTGCATCGCTCCTAACAGGAAACATCTGTGCGTTTCTTGTACATTACCTGTACATTGTTTTCAACGGCGCCTACCGTACCCTGTCTCAAGGAGCTCGCCATGCTCTCCAGCCCCGCCGCTTCGCCGACTGCCCATCCTGCTACGGGAACCGCCGACACGGCCGTGCTCGACGCGATTCGGGAGGCCGTCGCCTACATCGAGTTCACCCCGCGCGGCCAGCTCCTCGCGACCAACAAGCTCTTCCTCAAGACAGTAGGCCACTCCCGCGAGGAAGTCATCGGCCAGCACCACCGGATGTTCTGTAGCGGCGCCAACTTCGTGGTCGAGTCCATATCCTCCATCCCTCGCGATGACCAGTAGGGACTGACCCCAACGTCCGCATCTGCCGGGCCGGGCACCTTAAGCGCGGGCCGAGGTCTGACGATCGGCTCGCATGTATTCGTGAGGCATCATGTCCTTCGCTCGCACACTCTGGCTTGCCGCCCTGCTCCTGTTCTCGGCGCCGGCCCTGACACAGGCCGACGAGCCCGAACAGGCGGTGCTGGCCGGCGGTTGTTTCTGGTCCATGCAGGCACCCTTCGATGCGCTGGAAGGCGTGCTTGAAACCGAGCTCGGCTACACCGGAGGCCATACCCTCGATCCCGGGTACTGGCAGGTGGTCACAGGGCGCACCGGCCACGTCGAGGCCGTGCGTATCCTCTTCGACCCCGAGCGCATCGACTTCAGCGAGATCCTGGAGACCTTCTGGCGCAGCATTGACCCGCTGGATCCGCACGGGCAGTTCTGTGATCGCGGGCCCCACTATCGAACCGCCATCTTTCCGCAGGATGCCGCCCAGCGCGCCATCGCCGAAGCCTCAAGGGCCGAGCTGAACCGCTCGGGCCGCTTCGACCAACCGGTGGTGACGCGCATACGGGACGCTGCACCCTTCTATCGCGCCGAGGACGAACACCAGAACTACTACCGCAGCCACCCGGAACGCTACGCCGACTACGTGGCCAATTGTGGCCGGGAGGAACGCCTGCACGCGCTATGGGGCACACCGAACAGGTCGGAACCCGACGCCACCCGGCCGTAACGGCACACCCGCCGGGCCCGGGCCATCATGGAGCGGGATCGGGCGACCCAACCCTAAAGTTCGGCTCAAGACAGCCGTTAACGCCCTGTAGCTGGTGAACTCCGGCTGCATGATCCCGGCGGCATGGCACCGGGTACAGGTCGGTCCGGTGACGGGCCGCGAGACCCGACAATAATGTCTCAGGTGATCAACACGAATCTCCTGTCGCTGAACGCCCAGCGCAACCTGCGCCTTTCTCAGGGTGCGTTGCAGGTTGCCCTGCAACGCCTGGCCTCCGGGCGCCGCATCAATTCGGCGCGCGACGATGCCGCCGGACTGGCCATCAGCGAACGCTTCACCACCCAGGTTCGCGGCCTCAACCAGGCCATGCGCAACGCGCAGGATGGCATCGCGTTGACCCGCACCGCCGAGGGCGCGCTCGGCTCCATGAGCGGCAACCTGCAACGGATACGCGAACTGGCCCTGCAGGCCGCCAACGGCACCCTCTCCGCGTCTGACCGTCAGGCCGTCAACCGCGAGGCCCAGCAATTGCTGGCGGAGACCGACCGGGTGGTCACCCAGACCACCTTCAACGGCCGCACCCTGCTCGACGGCAGCGCCGCCACCGCCTTCTTCCAGGTCGGCGCCAACGCTGGGCAGACCCTGGCAGTGGATCTCGGCGACGGCATGCGCACGCGTCAACTCGGGGGGGGCGCGGTCAGTCGTTCCGGTGACCTGGCGGCATTGTTTGCCAACGGCCCGTTCACGGTCTCCGGCGACTTCCAGATCCGCATCGGCGACGGGCCAGAGATCGGTGTGCCCGACGGCGACTACGACTCGGCCGCGGCACTGGCCATCGCCATCAATCGCGAGCTCGGAGGCCCAAGCCGCGCCTCCGCCACCCTCGACGGCCGCCTGGACATCACCGCACGCAAGACCATCACCATCAGCGGCAACGCCGGTCTCGATGTGCTGGGCATGCCGGCCACCCGCGCCGTGGACGGAAGTCTCGCCACGCTCAACCTCGACACCGCGCAGGGCGCCAGCGACGCCCTCGCCCGCCTGGACCAGGCGCTGGACCAGATCAGCGCCCGCCGCAGCCGCCTGGGTGCGGTGCAAAACCGCCTGGAATCCATCATCGACAATCTCGGCATCGGCAGCGAAAACCTCCAGGCCGCGCGCAGTCGCATCCTCGATGCCGACTACGCCGCCGAGGTCGCCGCCCTGATCCGCGCCCAGATCCTCCAGCAGGCGGGCATCGCCATCCTTGCCGAGGCCAACCAGGCACCCCAGCTCGTCCTGCGCCTGCTCGCCTAAGCAGGCCATGCGTCAATGGAGGAGCGAGAGCGTGAGCCACATCACTCCCTATCCCTTGAGTTCCCTCTGGTTTTGACATAACTAGAGGTGGTGGGCTGCTCACACGATGACCCGATGAGCCCGTATGGCCGCCTCCCTCGCGATCACGCAGGGACGTCGCTCAGACCCGGAACCGCCAACTTGCTCGCTCCCCGCACCGAGGACTTGCCATGAACACTCGCTTTTCGCTCCCCATACTGATTTTCATTGTGGCGCTGACGCTGGCCCTGACCGGCTGCGCCACCACCTCTCACGCGACCACACCCGAGGCGCGCGCTTCCGAAGACGCGCTATCCCACATCCTGTTCGATTACGATGCAGATGCCTTCACGGCCTACAACATGCGACGCAACGGGCGGGTCGATATCACCTTCGCGCGGGATGTCCCGGATGGTCTGTACAGCGAAATGATGGATGACCTGCGTGCCCACCCGGACATCCGCGGGGTCCACTCGGCGCGCACAGGCCCCGCCTGCGGCCTGTTCTGACCGCCCACTGGCGTCGGCGCCGAAGTGCGCCTCCACCAAGCACTGTCGGGCAAGCCGGACGATACCTCGTCGAGGTCCGGGAACCGCAGTGCCTCGCGACCGCGCGCGGCAGGGTCCTACTGTCCGGCTCGCCAAGCCTGCACACCCTTGCCGAAGACGTGGAGACCCGGGAGCAGCTGGCGATTGGTCGCGAGCTGCAGTTCGACTGCATTCAGGGTTATTACTTCGTGCGCCCACTCCTGGCGGACGAGATCCCGACCCTACTGCTATCCGACCAGCCGCACACCGGTCCACTACACGCCCGCCGGTAAGGTAAGTACGCCACTGATGAATGCCTGCTCCGACGGGAATCGGCACAGGCGTAAAGAACCGAAAAGGCCCCGACAGGAATGCCTGCCGGGGCCGGGTCTTGCCCCACAAGAGGTCGTACGGACCGGTCCAATCCGAAGCCGGGACCGGCGCCAAGCGCCGGTACCCGCTTCGGACCTCGTCGGACCTATTTCACATCGAAACGGTCAGCGTTCATCACCTTGTTCCATGCCGCCACGAAGTCGTTCACGAATTTCTGCTGCGAACCCTTCTGGGCGTAGGTCTCGGAGATCGCCCGCAACTGCGAGTTGGAACCAAAGGTCAGATCCACCCGCGAGGCGGTCCATTGGTCGGCTCCGCTCTTGCGATCCCGGCCCACGAACGCCTCGGCCTCCTCGGAGGTGCGCCGCCACTCGGTATCCATGTCCAGCAGGTTCACGAAGAAGTCGTTTGTGAGCTCGCCAGGCCGGTTGGTGAGGACGCCCAGCTTCGCGTCACCGATATTGGTACCCAGGGCTCGCATGCCGCCGACCAGCACGGTCATCTCGGGCGCGGTCAGCGTCAATAGCTGCGCACGGTCCAGCATCATCTCCTCGGCCGGCACGGTGTAGCGCTTCTTCAGGTAGTTGCGGAATGCATCCGCCACTGGCTCCAGAACCTCGAAGGCCTCGGTATCGGTCTGCTCCTCGGTGGCGTCGGTACGCCCCGGATGGAACGGGATATCGACGTCGCTGCCGGCCTTCTTCGCGGCCTGCTCGATTGCGGCGTTGCCGCCGAGCACGATCAAGTCCGCCAGCGAGACCTTCTTGTTGCCGGATTGCGCAGCGTTGAAGTCCTTCTGGATGCCCTCGAGGGTGCCCAGGACCTTCTGCAGCGTCTGCGGCTCGTTCACCTCCCAGTCCTTCTGCGGGGCCAGACGGATCCGCGCCCCGTTGGCGCCACCGCGCTTGTCCGAATCACGATAGGTCGAGGCGGCACCCCAGGCAGTATTCACCAGCTCGCGGGTAGACAGGCCGGAGGCCAGGATCTTCTCCTTCAGCGCCTGCACGTCCTGCTCGTTGACCAGCTCGTGGTCCACGGCCGGCACCGGGTCCTGCCAGATCAGATCCTCGGCCGGGACTTCCGGGCCCAGGTAGCGCGCCTTCGGCCCCATGTCGCGGTGCACCAGCTTGAACCAGGCGCGGGCAAAGGCATCCGCCAGCTCGTCCGGGTTCTGATGGAAGTGGCGCGAGATCTTCTCGTAGGCCGGATCCATCTTCATCGACAGGTCGGTGGTCAGCATCATCGTCGTTTCCATCGTCGACGAGTCATGCGCCTTCGGCACCCGATCCTTGTCGGCCACGTCCTTCGGCACCCACTGGTAGGCACCGGCGGGGCTCTTGGTCAGCTCCCACTCGTAACCGAACAGCATGTCGAAGTAGCCGTTGTCCCACTGCGTCGGGTTTGGGGTCCACGCACCTTCCGGACCACCGGTAATGGTGTCGTCGCCCTTGCCGGTACCATGGCTGTTCTTCCAGCCCAGGCCCATTTCCTCAACCGGGGCGGCCCCGGGCTCCGGACCCATCTTCGCCGGGTCGCCCGCGCCGTGCACCTTGCCGAAGGTGTGCCCACCGGCAATCAGCGCCACCGTCTCGTAGTCGTTCATGGCCATACGCGCGAAGGTCTCGCGGATGTCATGCGCGGCCTTGACCGGGTCGGGCTCGCCGTCCGGGCCTTCCGGGTTCACATAGATCAGGCCCATCTGCACCGCCGCCAGCGGGGTCTCCAGCTCGCGGTCGCCGCTGTAGCGGTTGTTGCCCAGCCATTCGTCCTCGGCACCCCAGTAGATGTCTTCTTCCGGGGCGAAGATGTCCTCGCGACCGCCGGCGTAGCCGAAGGTCTTCAAGCCCATGTTCTCCAGCGCGCAGTTGCCGGCCAGGATCATCAGGTCGGCCCAGGAGATCTGGTCGCCGTACTTCTGCTTGATCGGCCACAGCAGGCGCCGCGCCTTGTCGAGATTGGCGTTGTCCGGCCAGCTGTCCACCGGCGAAAAACGCTGGTTTCCGGTGGAGGCCCCGCCGCGGCCGTCCGCCGTGCGGTAGGTCCCGGCGCTGTGCCAGGCCATGCGGATCATCAGGCCGCCGTAATGGCCGTAGTCCGCCGGCCACCAGTCCTGCGATTCCGTCATCAGGGCGTAGAGGTCATCCTTCACCGCCTTCAGATCCAGCTTCTGGAACTCTTTGGCGTAGTCGAAATCTTCGCCCAACGGGCTGGATTCCGGGGTGTGCTGATGGAGGATCCTCAGGTTCAGCTGGCTCGGCCACCATTGCTCGATGGTCTTGCCGTGCCCGCCCAGTCGGGTTTGTGCCCCATGCATCACCGGGCATTTTCCCTCACTGTTGAAATCGTTGGCACCCATTGCGCTCTCCTTTCGTCGCTTGGTGGATCGGACCGTCCAGGTCCGTGGTCAATCGAACCGGTGCAGCACCCTTTTCCCACAGGCCTGCCCGGTGTTCTGTCCGTTGCATTGCAAGCTACACCCGCAGCCATCCATAGCTAAAGTATTCTTTATCTACTGGGTCGATAGTCTATTTGCATGGAACGTGACGGGGACAGACGCGCGCAGGGAGCCATCCACGCCAGTGGCGGGCAGACCGTACTATCGGGGCCGCAACGGGTGCCGCCCCGAGACCTACTGTCCGAAGTAGTCGCGCAAGAGCTGGGTGGTGCGCGCCGCCGGGTCTTCGCGGATGCGGCGCTCCTCGTCGGCGAGGATCGTGAACAGGCCGTCCAGGGCGTGATCGGTCACGTAACGGTCGAGATCCACGTCCAGCCCGGACAAACCGGGGATACGGCCCGCGGCATCGCGCAGCGGCTGATAGACGCGATAGACATCAGCCCGCTCCATCTGCTCCTGCACAATCGGCATATAGCGTTCGCGCAAGGTGGATTCGGACGCGTCGCGCAGATACTGCGTGGCGGCATCATCGGCCCCGCGCAGCACGCCATACACGTCCTCCGGCCGCATCCCGCGAATGGCGCTGACAAAGACCGAAACGGCCTCCTGCGCCGCAGACTCCGCCGCACGATTCATCCGCCGCTCCAGATCGTCCACCTGGCTGGCGAACCCGACGCGCCGCAGCGTATCACCGGCCTGCTCCAGCTCCTGCGGAAGACCGATGCGGATCAGCGCGTTGCCCCAGTACCCGTCCTCGCGACCGGTCCGCTGCACCGTACGCTCGGTCCCCACCCGCAGCGCCTCGCGGATCGCCTCCTCCGCGCGATCATCGCCGCCGCCATTCAGGCCGAAATCACGCACATCCAGCCCGGCACAGGCAGTCAACAGAAACGGGATCAGCAACAGGGGGAATACGACCAAACGAAGCATGCAGACGCTCCTCGAAAACAGCATGGCGGTTAGTGGTCCAGGCATCATACACACCGGTCGGCAGGTTGCCTGCGCCCGACCACAACGGTGCACAAGCCCTTGCCGCGACACGTCGCATATCGGATGGTGATTGACCATGAGCCGCCCCACACGCCCCCAATCCCACCTGCGCAAGCGCCTGATTGTCGTGGGCCTGATCGTCGTGCTGCCGCTGGTGGTTCTGGCGGCCTGGCTAAGCTGGACGGAACAGCACCCGGAGCACGAGCGCGAGCTGCGCATCGAGGTGCAGGATCGGCTGCAAGAGTGGTTCCCCGAGGCGATGGAGCTACCGGATGAGCTACTGGGCTTCGTGCCACGCTCGGAGACCTTCGACGATTCCGCCCCGCCCGATGTACTGATGCTGCATGGCCTCGACGAACCCGGCAACATCTGGGACGAGCTGGCACTGTCCCTGGATGCCGCCGGGCTCAACGGCTGGGAGTTTCGCTACCCCAACGATCAGGCCATCGAGCAAAGCACCGACCTGCTGGCCGAATACTGGACCGAGCTGGATCCGGACCATCCAGTGATCTTGATTGGCCACAGCATGGGCGGCCTGGTGATTCGGGACTTCATCACCCGTTATCGCCACCCGGTAGGCGCCGCACCGAGCGTGGAGGGCCCCCGCATCGACGGCGTGATCCTGGTCGCCACGCCCAACCACGGCTCCGATTGGGCGCGGCTGCGGGTGTGGCTGGAGGTGCGGGAGTGGCTGGCCGACATCCGCGAGCAGCGCTTCTCGCTGTTCGCCGGCCTGCGTGACGGCACCGGCGCCGCCAAGATCGACCTGCGCCCGGACAGCACCTTTCTCGCGCAACTGAACGCTCGCCCGTGGCCGGACACGATCCCGGTCCGCATCATCGGCGGCGTGCTGACCGAGCCGACCCCGGCGATGGAGTCCAGCCTGGAGGCCCTGAGCGAACAGCTCGGCATCGAGGATCTGCCGGAGCGCGTCGGCCAGTGGTGGGACGAGACCGGCAAGGGCCTGGGTGACGGCGTCGTTCCGGTGGGGTCCCTGGTACTGGAGGGCCACCCCGAACCCCTGCTCCTGGAGGCCTCGCACCGCGGTCTTCTGGTACCCGGCGCCTTGACGGACGAACCCCCGGCCATCGACCCGATCCTGGAGATCCTCGATCAGTGGCAAGGCAACCCGTAAGCGCAAGAGCCCGGGGTGTCCCGCCCGCGCGGAACGTCCGCCGGAATCCTGGCTCTCAAGAGGATGGATATCCCTCTGCTCGTCATCGGCGCCCTGCTCATCGCCAGCCTGACCGCGTTCTTCTCGGGCGTACTGCCCTACCCGGTCGGCTGGATCATCCTGGGGATCGCCTTTATCGCCCGCCTGATCTACCTGAGCGGGCGCTGAAGACCCGCCGGATGGCTCGTTCTCGGCTTCTATCGGCGCGCCCGGACTGTTTTATGGTCAGAGTCACAACAACAGGGAAAGCCCCCGGATGACGATCTTTACCCTCAGTGGCATTTACACCGGCCGCGTGGCCCAGGACTACGCCAAGGGCCGCGCCAGCGCCATCGACAAGCAACCCGTGCCAGGCGAGGTATCAGTGGATCGCCTCGGCCTGACCGGTGACGAACAGGCCGACCCGGACAATCACGGCGGTCCCGAACGGGCGCTGCTCCACTACAGCCTCGACCATTACGCCTGGTGGCAGACGGAGTACCCGGCGCGGGCCACGCGCTTCGAGCCCCCCGGCTTCGGCGAAAACCTCGCAAGCCGCGGCATGGACGAGCACAGCGTTCACATTGGCGATGTCTATCGCATCGGCTCCGCCCGGGTGCAGGTAAGTCAGCCCCGAACACCCTGCTGGAAGCTGGACGTCCGCTTCGACATCCCCGGCCTGGCCCGCCGGGTCCAGGAAACGGGCCGTTGCGGCTGGTTTTACCGCGTGCAGCAGCCGGGCACCCTCGCCGCTGGCGGCGCGATTGAGCTTCTCGAACGCCTCCCTGGCAGCCTCAGCATCGCCGCGGCCATGGCCACGGTCTATCAGCAACCGAACCGCCAGCACCTGCAGCAACTCGCCGACTGCGAAGCCCTGGCACCCAATTGGCGGGACAAGGCCCGAAGAAAGCTGCGTGGCGCGCCCGCCGCCAGTAGCCAGTAGCGGCTCAATAGGGAGACGCTGATTGAATCGCGCGCTCGCGCTCGAGTCGCTTTTGCGTGCGAACAAGGCGCGGTGACTGCCGTGCAGTCATTCTGCACAAGGGAGCCGCAACGCCGTGCGCGCGCAAAAGTGGCCGAGCCCCTTCGGGGTTGGTGCCCCCTGTTCCCCGATCCTGCGTTGCGCCGCTTGCGGGTAGAACCACTACCCGCTGCACGACGCGCCTTGTCTCGGAAAACAGGGGGCACCAACGCGAGCGCGCGATTCAATCAGCGTCTCCCTAGTGGCGAACCACCGTCCAAATAAGGCGCCTCAGGCGCACGCTCCACTGGCCTTGAGACCACTGGCCAATGATGGCTTTCCCTGTCCTGCTTCCCTTCTAACGAGACGCACGGCCGCGGTCTTAACCGACAAGATATTCACGCCAGCTCCCTTCTTCCATCATGGGTGCGAAGAGCATGTAGTACGGCCCCCGGTCCAGATGGGCGAGGACGCCGTTGTTGTGGATCTGCAGGAGCTCGTAGTTCACCAGCGCCTTGGCCAGGCCCTGGTGGGCATGCTCCGGCGACTCCCATTCCATATGTACGAAATACTGCGCGGGGGTCTGCGCCGGGATCGGTGGATTCGCCGTCGGCTCGGTCCCGTAGTTGGTCGCATAACGCGGCGGGTTTGCACCCAGCGTGGCCTTGGTAGCCCCTTCCGGATCCAGCTGAAACGAGCCGATCGCAGAGACGCCAATCTGCTTCAGAATCATCCAGCCAATCATGCCCGGTGCATGCTGCTTCAGCCAATCGAGAGTCTTCCGGGCACCTTCCTCGAACGCCTCCTCATGGCCATCCATGACCCAGTGATCCCCCACGACCACGGAACGCTGAGAGGCCAAAGCCATCTTCGGCACCGGTTGCTGATTGGCAAAACTGGCGGCGAGCGCATGTGGAACATCCGTCATGGCCAGCACCGGGGGCAGATCAGAGAAGCGAATCTCGTAGAGCGGTTCCCAGGGGCCCTCGATCAGCATGTCGAGACAGGCCCCACACAGTTCGTAGATGGTGTCGAACTGCTCGTAGTGCATCTCCTCATGCGACTTGACGTCCTTCCATACGGTGTACTGGAACATGCCAATGGGGTTGAGTGTTTCGCGCATGTCCAGCGCGCCCCCACCGAAACGCCCCCCCATGGGATGAATCCCGGTCTGAATCAGCTGCTCGAAACCCAGAAAGCCGGGATGCTTCGCCGTCGTAATACAGACCTTCGGGCCGACCTTGTTCATCTTTTCGTGGGACTCGAGCGTATTCGTCACCTTGCTCATGTTGATGGCAATGATTGGATTCTCGGACATGGCTTGTCACCTCGTTGATCCTGGACACCCACGGGCGGACCACCATGCGCAGGTGGCCAACAACAGGGCCCGACAATGGCCAAGCCTGGCGCCTCCCGGTTTTTGGCCACTGCAGTCCTTGACTGTAGGCCAAATGCACCGCTGGAAGCCTCCCGCAACGTGAGTTGCCGCCACTCTGGAGGCCGATCCTGTGAACAGCGGCCGCGGACTTTCAAAAAATCATCGGAAATTCACGGCTTCCCTGCTTTCTTCTTAGCTTCTTTTCCTGGAGATACCCACCATCACCCCATGACCAGGTTCACCAGGGGGAACAATCCGAACCAGAGCACATAGCCCAGGGATGCCGCCATCAACCCGTCAATTCGGCCCCTGGGGCCTTCGCGGTGCAGCGCACGCCACAGGAGCCAGGCAAGCCACGCGGCATACGGGACCACCACATACCCGATCCCGGCATAGGCCCCCTGCGCCCCTCCCAGCGCATCGAACAACGCGCCGCTGGCCGCCGCCAGGATCGTGAACGACAACGCCACCCAAAGCGCACCGTCGTTGCCCAGCCGCACGGCAAGGGTACCCTTGCCCACCGCGGCGTCCGCCTCGCGGTCGGGAATGCCGGATAGCGTGATCGACGGCAGAATCGCCAGGAACAGCGGCAGGCTCAGCAGCCAGGGCAAGGGCGCGGTCCATTCGCCCGCCAGAAACACATAGCCACACAGCAGCACACCCAGGCTGTGCGTCAGTGCAACGTCCAGCTCCCCCAGCCCCCGATAGCTAAGCTTCAGCGGCGCGGCCGTGTAGCCGATCGCCAGGACCGCGAGGACGGCCATCACCACCAGGATCGGCCCTGCGTCTCCCGGTGCGGTCGCCAGCAACGCAACGAACGCGAGGACGAAACCCACCAGCGCGACGGCAATCCCCCCGCCCAGCTCGCGCGCGGACAGCAGCCCCTCCACCAGCACGCGCGATCCACCGGTGAAGGGGCCATAGAACCGGTTTTGCCGGTCCGAGCCAAAGTCCACGCGCTCGTTCACCAGCACCGTGGCCACTTCCAGTAGAAACAGGCACAGATACCCAAGCCAGAACACCGGGTTGCCGAACACCCCGCCCGCCGGAGCAGCAGCCAGCGCGCCCACCGCATAGGCCACAAAGGTCATCGGATAGAACTGCAAGCGCAAAGCCTGCAACCAGGCGCCGGCCTTGTGCGAGAGCCACTCGCCCGGACTCTCGCGCCCCTTGGCCAGACGCCGCCCTTCCTCTCGCGCGCGCTGCAACCAGGCTTCGCGCTGGATCTCGTTGCTATTACGCACCGAGCCGAACATCAACGAGCGCACCGGCCGGACCCCACAAAACCCCAGCGTGGCCCGTGCCATCGCGTTGGTACCTGGCTGGCGATACACAAGTCGGTGGATCAGCGGCGGCGTGTCCATGGTCGTGATCAGTTGCGCGGAGCGGCCCTGCAACAGCCCCTCATATCCGGTACCGCCCTCGCAGGAGCGAAAGGCGAATTCCGGCGTCATGATTCGGTCCAGAAACCCCTTGAGCAGCGCCGGCATGGTGCCCCACCAGGTGGGATAGACGAACACCAGGTGATCGGCCCATTCGACGAGGCCGCGCGCGGCCTCCAGGTCCTTTTCGAGTGGCTGCTGATTGGGCGAAGGGGTGTGTACGTGCGGATCAAACTCAAGGCTCGCCAGCTCCAGGGACTTCACCTCGGTCCCGGCCGCGCGCGCCCCTTCGCTGTAGGCTTCGGCGAGCGCCCCGCACAGACTATTGGTGCGCGGGTGGCCCAGGATGACGAGCACCTTCACGCGGCAACGTCCCAGATTGTCGTCATGCCTTCGTTCCCCGCCCGGAATCCATGACCACGACCATCGTCATGGGTATCGCAAGCGGGGTTCTGCAAGCGAATCGGATTGCACCCCTGCCAACGACGTGCCCCTGCATGACGAAACCCTCCGTACCGCGTTGCTCACCCATACCCACGATCCCGCACCAGCCCCCGTCCGCGCCGACCGACCGTTTTCGCGCCGATCCCGCGAGTCGAGGAATTCGTTCACCACAGCGGATCCATCCAGAACATAGCCCGCGCCGGAGAGGCTCGCTACCGATCCGTCATACGCAGAAGCGGCATTCCGTTAGAGAGCTCACAGAATCCGATCCAGCGGACCAGTTCACCTGGCGTACGAAAAACGGGGGCGGCGAACTGCGTCTGAGGGTGGCTCAGCGACGCGGGTTACGGATTCCGAGCGCATCGGCATCCCGTTGCGGTTCGGACGCCCTGCGCAGTTCTGCGACGATCATACGGAGCGATACGGCAAGCAGAACCGCCCCCAGCCCCAGCATGCCGTCGACCAGCCAGCCATTCGCCAGAAACGGAAAGATCGGACCGTCACTACCCCCGAGCTTTTCGGCCAGCCCCATCCCCAGCAGGAGCGACCCCGGTGTCTGCACCAGCGCCGCACGGCGGAAGACCTGCGCCCGTGCAGTCGAGTGCTGTGCCGCGGCTACCGCGGACTCTTGCACGTCATCCGTCACGGCCGACATGGCCGCCTCCGGCGGCGGTGAACCCGGCCCAACGCCCCTTTCAGCAGGACCCTCGGGGGCCACTGCAGGATGCCGATAGGCAAACACCCACCACATCAACAACGGGCTGCCAAAGAACGCAAACAGCACCACCCCGAAAGACCCCGCCCCGGATGCCTCGCCACCGTTCAGCGCATGCGCGAGCAATACCGTGGCAAAGGGCAGCACCAATGTCGCGAGGGCATACAACACCCGCACCCCAAGCGCGGCGCGCCGCCGCGACAAAAGCATCACCAATGCGGCCAGTACCGCGAGACTGTATACAACCAGAAGAATCATGAGCGCCTCCCTGCGTCACGTGATTGGAACGGTCTGTCGCTGCGGGGCCTGGCGACCCCGCCTGCCGATCGTACCGTCATGGACCATCCGTTGCTCGTGACCGCCCCCCTGCGCCTTGCCGGCCTGACCGCATTCTTCGCAGGCGCGACTGTCCTATCGGACCGAGTCGATCAGCCCGCGTCGTCCAGGCCTGGAAACTCGAGTTCGTAACGCAGCTCTTCCTCTGGCTGCCGGATGAAGTTCCCCTGAACCAGGTCGATCTGGGCCTGCCACAACAAGGCCAGACCATCGGCATCCTCCACATAGCTGGCCATGGTGTAGGCACCGACCTCCTTTGCCTGACCCAGGAGGCCGTTGAGCCGTAACGAAGACGTGGCGGAGTGATGCAGCCCCACGGTGAGTTCCCGCGCGATCTTGACGTAGTCGGGCCGCATTTCGGCAAGCATACGGCGCGTATCGGCATCGGTACTGGCGCCAAAGTGTTCCAGGGCAATGCGGATCTCCATGTCTCGGAGCGCATCAGCAAAGGCCGAGAGCTGGTCCAGCCGACCCAGGACATCGCCCTCGCGGAGTTCCAGAACCAGGCTTCCCGGCCACACCGGGTGCTCGGCAAGACTCTTGCCCAGCCAGGGCAAAAAGCTCGAATCGCCCAGCGAGCCGCGAGACATCTTCACGAATAACCGGGATTGTGGATGGCTCACGGTCCGGGCACTGAGGATCGCCAGGGCGTTACTGATGACCCAGCGATCGAGATGACGGTCGAGTTCGAGACGTTCCGCCATCTCGACGAACTGTCCCGGCAACAGGATCTGCCCATTCGGCTCGCGGATTCTCAGGAGCACCTCATGGCGTTCGATCTGATCGGATCCGCTGATGTTTGCGATCGGCTGAAAGACCGGGAACAGTCGCTTTTCCTTGATGGCATGGGCAATAGTGCGCCGCCAGTGACTGCGCTCTTCGACCTCCAGATCCGGGGTCAGCAACTCCGGATCAAGTTGCACCCGGTTGCCGCCACTGTTGCGGGCCTCGCTACAAAGCGCGATTGCACGGTCCAGAGCCTTGAGCGGACGTTCCCACACCACCTGTCCGACACCGATGCTGGCCGCAATGGTTCCGCCCGGGAGACCGGACACGCTGGCACCGGGGGTCCACTCGTGCAAACGGCGCGCGAGTTCAACGATCTCCTTCACGTCCTTGCGTTGAGCAGTCGCAATCAAGCCCGCCTCGCCATGGCTCACTACCAGATCGCCCGGTCGCATGGCCTCGCGAATCCGGCGCACGAATTGGTTGCGAGTCTGCTGATAGTCGATCGGACCGAGGCGGGCGAGTAGCGCCCCGGGGTCGTCGAACGCCCACTGCAGGACCACCGCGGTCCCCTGCGCAGGATCAAGGCAGTCGAGATGGCATAACACGAGACGCTCAAACTCCAGGGGATGCACCAGCGTCGGCGCTCGACCACTCTCGGCCTGGCCGTGCGCCCGCGACCGAATCCGGCGGTGCCATGCAGCCCGCGCACGAACCCGGCAGACGATGTCCGCATCGGTACTGGCGGGCGGCAGGTAGTCGATCATCCCATTGCCGGGTGAGCCATCCGGTGCCCCCGGCACACCCAGGGCCAACAGGGGGATGTCCAGAGACATGTCGTGGGGAAACAGCAGGCGGCCGATCTCCTCCGCGGTGACCCCCGGCAAAGACCCGGCGATCACTACCGCCTCCGGCCGACTATCCGCCACTCGATCAACGACCTCCAGGGGGTCCATGCTGATACCTACCTCCAGCCCGGCCTGCCGCAACATGGCCGCCGGCTCCTCGACAGACCCGTCGTCCGAGCCGAGCATGAGCACCCGGTAAGGGGTCAGAAAGTCGTCCTGCACCAGCCCGCGTATGGCCCCCACCAAATCCAGGTCCGTCACGGGCCGATTCAGCAGGGCATCGGCACCGGCGCGGAGCACATGCAGCTCTGCCTGTCCTGGCCCTCCGTTGACAGGCGCCAGGATGACCAGCGGCACGCCCGGCAGCGAACCGTCACGCAGATGGACAAGCCGCGACAGTTCAGCGTCGTCCATCGCCGCCAGTTCGGCCAGCATCACGTCGGGTGCAGTCGACTCGCCCGGATGCGGCAGGGCCGCCTCATCGGCGCACGCAAGAACCGCATAACCGTGTAGTCCCAGCAGCAAGGCGGTCCCGCTCTCCGGCGAAGCATCCGCCCCGAACAGACACACCAGAGGCCGCTGGACCGTCGGGGCAGGCGCGGCCGCCTCGGCGTCGTACGCGGCGAGCGGAAGTTCGCCCCGCACGCTTTCGCGCAGCCGCAGAACCAGGGCTCCAATGGTCTCGAGATCGGCCGGATTGGGACGCACCGTAGTGGCCGCATACTGCGTCAGACGCTCATCAATCCGGCGAGCGGTGGTGAAAGAGTCATCCATTGCCGAGCCGGTCAGGCCACTCACCAAAGCCCGCGTTATGCTCCGGACATCCATCACGTCCTGTGGCCGGAACCCGCGCTGGCGCACGATGTACCAGCGGTCCCTGAGGTCATCGACCACCTTTGGAAGCTTCTTCAAGAAATCCGTATCAAGGGCATCCGACACGCCCCCGGATGACTGGGTTTCGGAGTTATGCATCATGTAGACCCGGACGTGAGCAGTTCAGCGTCACTATAGACAAGTATCCACGGCCCATGGGGCCGAGCGTCCAGCCCTGACCTCCAGGACGCTGCTCGACCAAACGGCTCTTCGCGGGGCATAACGCCGAGGGGCCTTGTGGCAACCCGGTTCGGTTATGCCCGAACCGAGCCCCGGGTTAGGATGACGACTCGCATCGTGCGGAAGGGGTGATCGTGCTGTTCTGGCTCACGTTGGTGCCGTTCGTGTTGCTGTTCGTGTGGCTGGTGCCATTGCGGCGGCCGGCCTTTGAAGCGGCACCCATCGCCTATCTCGCCACGCTGGTGCTGGCCGTGCTGGTCTGGCAGATATCGGGGACGGTGCTGGTAGCGAGCCTGCTGGATGCCGCCATCGTTTTCGTGGAGGTCCTGCTGATCATCCTGATGGCACTTCTGGTGCTGAACGTGATGATCGGCACCGGCCATATGGCGGCCATTCAGTCAGTGATCGCCAGCGTCTCGCGCGACCACCGGGTTCTGGCCATGCTGCTGGGGTGGGGGCTGGTCGGCTTCGTAGAGGGCATCGCCGGCTTCGGCACCCCCGCGGTGCTGGCGGCACCGCTGCTGGTGTATTTCGGCATGCGGCCCCTGAAGGCGGTCGCCATCGCCCTGATCGGCAACAGCACCGCCGTCCCCTTCGGTGCGGCCGGAACACCCGTGATCATCGGCTTCGCCGGCCTCGGCCTGGATGCGGAGACCACCCGCTCGGCGGTGTTGCAGACGGCGCTCATCCACACCGTCCTCGCACCGTTCATCACGCTATTCATGGTCTGGGTGGCCACGCTGGGCGAAGAACGCGGGCGCTTCCGCGAGTTCGTGCCCTTCGCCGTGCTATCGGCGCTGGCGTTCGGCATCCCCTATCTGCTGGTCGCCTGGCTGGTGGGGCCGGAACTGCCATCGATCATCGGCGGCGTGGTGGCAATGGCGGTGATTGCCCTGGCGGCACAGCGCGGCTTCCTGCTACCTGGGCACGAACGGCGCCCAGAGGTCGAGCGGGCCCCAGTCGGGCGCGTGCTCCTGGCCTTTGTGCCGTTCGCGGTAATGGCCGTGGCGCTGATCGCCTCGCGCACCATCATGCCGCTGCGCGAGGCCCTGCAGTCCGTGCGCTGGTCGCCGGGCGAGTTCAACGGCATCGAGCTGGGGCAGAGCCTGGCCCCGCTGTACACACCCTATTTCTACTTTGGCCTGGCCCTGCTCACCGCGCTGATCCTGTTTCGCGTAAGCCGGGCCACGCTGGGTCAGGCGGTGACCGCCACCTGGGGCAAGCTGCGCGTCGCGGCCATCGTGCTGGCGTTCATCATCGCCCTCACCCAGCTCCTGCTGACCTCCGGCACCAACGCGGCCGGCCTGCCGTCGATGCCACAGGTGCTGGGGCAGGGCCTGGCGGAATCGCTGGGCGGGACCTTCGTGATGTTCAGCGCCTTCCTCGGTGCCCTGGGCTCGTTCATGACCGGGAGTGCTACCGTCTCCAACCTGCTGTTTGCCCAGCTCCAGGCGGACACTGCCGATGCCCTGGGCATGGCGCTCCCGACCGTACTCGCCCTGCAACTGATTGGCGCCGGGGTGGGCAACATGATCTCGCTGCACAACATCGCCATGGCGGCCGGGGCCGCCGGCCTGCAAGCACGCGAGGGTCAGGTGATCCGCGAGACCATCATCCCGGTGATCGTGGTCTGCCTCGGGGCCGGATTGCTGGCGCTCGCCTGGTAGGCGCGGGAGTGCCATATGAGCTCGGCCCACGTGAATTCTTGCTCATGGAAGATGATGGGTGTCCGCTTTTTCTCCTCGGGTCGAGTGCATCCGGGACTCACTGCAGAAACCGACGATGCAGTCCGCAAACAAGGTCATGGGTGTCCTCTTGTTTGCCGGCCGTGTTTGCCGGGCAAACTTCAGCAGGCATTCCCGCTTCTGACAGCGGCGGGTGACATACCAGACATGACCCGGCACGTAGTGGCGATGGGCTCGTCGCATGGGCCCCTCCCTGGAATACCCATTCGACGGCAGAAATCGCGGCTTTAAGCGCCAATGACACCCGCTTTATCCTCGTTTCATCTCTGTTTTCGCCATTTCGCGTGTTCCGCCCCCGTTTTGCGGTCAAACCTGACCTATAGTGCTTTCAAGAACCCCGCCGGGACGCAGATCCCATGACCGAGACCTCGGACATCCGCAGGAAGGGCTTCGTCGCCCACATGGCGACGGTCTTCATCAACGCCCTCAACGACAACTTCTTCCGGCTGGTGGTCATCTTCATCGCCATCCGTGAGTTCGTCGCCGAGGGCGAAGGCACCTTCTACTACAGCCTGGTCGGTTTCGTGTTCCTGCTTCCGTTCGTGCTGTTCTCGCCCTGGGCGGGCTACATCGCCGACCGCTACAGCAAGAAGATCGTGATCGTTTGCACCCGCATGGCCGAGGCCGCAGTGCTGCTGACCGCCGCGCTGATGCTGATCACCGACAACTTCCCCGGCCTGCTGGTGACCACCTTCCTGATGGGCCTGCAGAGCACGTTCTTCAGCCCGGCCAAGTTCGGCATCCTGCCGGAGCTGGTGCGCTACCAGCAGCTATCGCGCGCCAACGGGCACATCCAGCTATGGACGTTCCTGGCGATCATCCTCGGCACCGCGCTGGCCGGCTTCGTGATGGAGTTCGCCGGCGAGGCGCTTTGGGTCCCGGCGGCACTGATCGTGACGCTGTCCGTCACCGGTCTGGTGACCAGCTTGTTCATCGCCCCGACCCTGGCAACCGACAACCCCGCGCCGTTCCGCCTGAACCCGTTCGCGACCGTCATGCAGTCGGTCACCGAGATCCGGCCGCAACGCGTCCTGTTCATGGTGATCCTCGGCATCGCATGGTTCTGGGCTCTGGGCACGCTGTACCAACTCAACGTCCCACTGTTCGCCGAGGTCCATCTGGAGCTGGGCGAGCTCGCGACCGGCATCATCCTGACCGCGCTGGCGCTCGGCATCGGAACCGGCAGCATCCTTGCCGGCTACCTGTCGCGTGGCGGCATCGCCATGCACCATGCCCCGGCCGGCATGATCGCGGCGGCCCTGATCAGCGCATTGCTGTACTTCGCCACCGACAGTTACCCCGCGACGCTGATGCTGATGGCCCTGCTAGGCATTGCCTCCGGATTCTTCATCGTGCCGATCACCGCCTACCTGCAGGGTCACAGCCCCGCCGACCGGCGCGGTCGTTTCATCGCCGCCAGCAACTTCCTGGCCTTCTCCGCCATGCTGGTGGCGCCGGTCCTTTTCTGGCTGCTCACCGGGCCGGCCGGAGCCACGCCCGCACATGTATTCATGATCGGTGGACTGGCCTCGCTGCTGGTCGGGTTGACGGCCCTGCGGCTGTACCGCCGCCACCGCGCGGAGGCAGATGCCTGAACCGTCAGGCTGCATCCCGCAGCCGTTCGATCAGGCGCTGGGCGTCCCGGGGCGCGGCCCCCTCGGCATCGTTGTCGAAGTAGACATGCACCTCGCGCCCCTGCGCCAGCCACTGCCGCACGCGGTCGGCCCATTGGTCCAGCAGGCGGTCGCTGTAGGCCGAGGCATAGGTGCGGGTATGGCCGTGCAGGCGGCAGTAGGCCAGCGGACCCGCTACGGTCTCCCAGCACGGCCAGTCCGGGGCATCGGACTGGCAGATCCCCACTCCGGCCGCGTCCAGCTGCCCCGCCACCGCCTCGGTAAACCAGCTGGGATGGCGGAACTCGATCGCATGCCGCACCTCCGGCCAGAACCCCAGCGCGGCGGTGAACGCCTCTAGACGCTCCCGGTTCACCGCGAAGTTCGGTGGCAATTGCCACACGATCGCCCGCAGCCGGTCCCCCATCGGTTGCATGCGTTCCCGCAGCAGCCGAACCGGGTCCCCGGCGTCCTTCAATCGGTGGATATGCGTGACGAACCGGCTGCCCTTGATCGCGAAGCCGAAATCCGGCGGCGTCTGCTCCGCCCACCGCTGCACGGTCGTACTCGCGGGCAGGCGGTAAAAGGTGGCATTGATCTCCAGCCCGCTGAAATACCGCGCACAGTGGGCGAGCCACTCGCGCTGCGGCACCCCGCGGTAGAAGTCGTCCTTCCACGCTCGGTAGTTCCAGCCGGACGTCCCGACATACACACGGGCCATCGAGGCCTCCTTCAGGCTTGCCTGCAACGAGCGTAGCGCCAGGCCCGGCGCCCTACCCGAGGGTGCCACAATCTCGCCTGTGCTCCTGCAGTGGAGTCGCGTGCCGAAAGCGGGCGGCCCAATGTCCGCCCGTTCCCGGACGGCTCGCGCCCCCGGTCACGGACGGTGACGACTCGCCCCGGTCGTCACGCCTCCCGCAATCATGTGAGCCACCCGCAGCGGTTCCGGCAACCGGCTATGGACTCGCTGGTCTTCCAGGAGCCTTTGCGCCGCCTCGCGACTCAGCCCGCAGCGCTGCACATACAACCCCGCCAGCGGTTCCATGACGCCGGCGGCCTCGATCAGCCGCCACTTGCGCGCGCCCCCTGGAACATGCCCGAGCAGCGCACGGCGAATCGCGGGTAGATCGGGTGCGTGGCGCGTCACCGCGAGGACCGGTAACCCGGTGCGCGCGTGCAGCGCCTGCAGATCCACCACGTTGAATCCGGCCAGGGTGATCCCCTGCAACAGGATCGCGTGCAGCTGCGGTGCAAACGGACTGCCCAGCAGGCATTCAGCCAGACGCGCGGTGGCGTTGACTCCATCGCGGCGCACCCGCGTCGAGATCACGCCGTCCAGCCGCATCCCGGCGAATACCGCACCGACCACCCGCACGTCGCCTCGATGCTGCCGCGCGAACGGCGCATCATCGAAACCCACCACGTGTGAAAGACGTTCGTGCATCCGCTTCCCGGTCTGCCGCCTCCCGCGCCGCGGCGCTTCACAGTTCCACTGGTGTCCGCCCACGCCTCGCCGACCCGCAACGCACTCGGGGCGGGCTCCCCCGGCAGCGGCCCGTCCCGCTCCGGCGGACCATAGCGGACCCGCCTCGAAGGGCCACCGCTTGCACGGGCGCCCGCAATACCCTACATCATGGCAGATACAGGCCCCGTTCCAGAGAGCAGACCGTGACAGACGAACTGCAGCGCATCCGCTTCCTGGTCAAACGTGACGGCGAGCCCGCAACGCGGGAATGGGTCGAGCGCACATTGAGCATCTACCGCGAAGCGCTGGCCGGCGCGGGCAATCACCCCCCGGCCGCGCATTACCGCACGGAGTTCGAGCACGCCATCCGCCGCTTCGAACAGTGGCTGCACGGCAACATGAGGGACGACACGATGACGTTATCCGTCGAGGAGTTCTCCCGGGCGCGGGAGATGGTCAGCGGCCTGCTGGAGGAACTGCATCTGGGGACCTACACGTTCGATGTCGAGCCGCACGACGACGGCTGGGAGATTCGGGTCGAGTGCGCCGCCGAGGACGGCTGGATGACCCGCACCTTCAATGCCAGCCGCGAGGAGCTGCAGCGCGACGACGATGCCACTGTGCGTCAGCGTCTGCTCGACGCCTGGGCCGTGCAGCTGGCCGGCTGTCAGCGCACGCGCTGACTGGATACTTGACCGAATCAGTCCGCGATCAACTGCTTCGGGGGGCCATGTCGCCCCCTCCCTGCCAGCAAGTGATGCCCCCTGAGCAGGGACGGCAGCAATGTTTCCGGCTATCAGGGATCGATCAAGAGCCTCCTGGTCGATCCCAGCAGGCGCAGCCCCCCCTTGAATCGACGGCATCCCGGGACATTTCGTACTTCCACGCGGTCTCACCCAGTAGATGACCTGGGCGGCTGACCTTGGACACCCCACATCGGGCGCCCGTCCGAATCGCTCAAAGGGGGCTCGCCATGCGCCCGGACCTGATCACGGTATTCGGCGGCACCGGCTTTCTCGGCAGCGCGATCGTGCACGAACTGATCGATGCCGGACACCACGTGCGGATTGCTTCCCGCCGGGCGACGTTACCCGCCGCACTGGAACAACACGCCCAAGTGGCGCACTGCAGCGCCGATATCCGTGACGATGCCGACGTCGACCGGGCCATCGAGGGAGCCACCGGCGTGGTGAACGCGGTCAGCCTGTATGTGGAACAACGCGATCTCCGCTTCACCACCATCCACGTGGAAGGCGCTGCCCGCCTCGCCCGGTCGGCGCGCGACGCGGCCCTGGCGCGAGTCGTGCAAATCTCCGGGATCGGGGCGGACAGCGAATCGCGCTCCGCCTATATACGCGCAAGGGCCGAAGGCGAGTCGGCCGTGATCCGCGAGTTCCCCGACGCCTTGATCGTGCGTCCCAGCGTGCTCTTCGGCCCGCATGATGCCTTCCTGCGCAACCTGGCCGGCCTGACGCGCCTGCCGGTCATCCCCCTGTTCGGCCGCGGAGAGACCCGCCTGCAGCCGGTGCACGTGGCCGATATCGCCCGCGCCGTGGCCAGGCTGTTCGCCGCCACCCCGCCCGCACGCTCTGTCTTCGAACTCGCTGGCCCCGACATCATGACGTACCGCCAGATCCTGACTCTGGTACTGGCGCACCTGGAGCGCCAGCGCCCGATGGTGCCAGTGCCCTTCGCGCTCTGGCACGCACTGGCCCGGCTCGGCTCGCTGCTGCCGAACGCACCCCTGACCCGGGACCAGATCTTCCTGATGCAGAAGGACAATGTCGCCGGCGAAAATTCGGGAAGCTTCACCGACCTCGGCATCACACCCCGCAGGCTGGAGGATTCCCTTCCGGACTGCCTCCCGGCGGAATGATTCCCGGATGCGCCGCCGCGCCGTGCGAAATCCAGGAAGGTGGGTGTCCTCTTCCTGTTCGCTCTTCCTGTTCGGGGATGCGGCACCCCGGACCGCGGCAACATCCGGCGGCGCACCCCTCACACGCCCAACAAATGCGCACCGCAATTGCACCATCGTTGAAACCACCCTATGTTCCTGAATATGAAGTCATGAAATCGTGGTGATCCAATGGCACGAGCGCACACCTTCGACCGAATCACTGCCCGGCCACTCGCTCTGTTAACCGCCCTGTGGCTGCTGGGCGGCGCCGCCGTCGCCGAGGACGACCCGGGCGCCCAAATTGCACAGGAAGGCAATGATCGCGGCGCGACCGCCTGCATCCAGTGCCACGGCGAACAGGGCCAGGGCCAGGCACAGCCCCCATTCCCGCGCCTGGCGGGGCTCCCGGAGGCCTACTTGGTCGAGCAGATGACGGCCTACCGGGAAGGCCAGCGCCCGAATGCCACAATGGCCCAGATCGCCCAGCATCTGGACGATGACGAGATCGAGGCGGTCAGCCGCCACTACGCCGAGCTGGAACCGGCGGGCGGGCCATACCGGGTGCCGGAAGACCTGGTGGAAAAAGGGCGCGAGATTGCGCTCGAAGGGCTGCCGGATCGAAATATCCAGTCCTGCGCCTCCTGCCATGGCGAACAGGGGCGGGTGCGCAACCCCAGCCTGCCGCCGCTTGCCGGCCAGCCGCCGCGCTATCTCATGGCACAGCTTCAGGCCTATGCGCAAGGCGCCCGCGACACCCCCCTGGCCGGACTGATGCAGGGCCTCGTCCAGGAGCTGGAGGAAGAAGAGATGGCCGCCGTGTCGGCCTACTTCGCCTCGATTCCCGCCCGCGAAGAGTAACCCCTTTCCCGCGGGACAGCCGCCCGGACAGAAACAAGTCCCGGCGGCACCGGGCCGTCGGGGCTCGGCTTCACGGTTGGCCGACAGGGTTACCCGCCGCCAGCGGCTTCGGCCAGCTGATTACCCAGGCCAGAATCGCTTTCGACCCAGCAGGCGAGGTCACGGTACTCGTCCACGCTCAGACTCCCGCGCAGCGCCCCGGGCTCAGCCCTTGCCTCTTGCGGTCACCCCCTGGGACGGCCCGTCCCGCGCGAGGCAAAAGGCACCATCTGACCCCGTAGTCTCGCCTGCTTGCGTCCATACGACCGGCCTGCCAAATCCGAAGGCAGAGCCCATACGCGTGCGTGTCTCCACGGTAGTGCGGAAATATCCCGGAGTGGTTATCGTGTTGGCGCGGGACAAGGCAATCCCGCTGTCGGGTCCGGTATCGCGCGGCCCGGATGAGTCAAAACAGGGAGAGAACATGCCAGGGAAACTGATCGTGGGCGGCCTCGTGGTCGCCGCCGCAGGTGTCGGGTATTACCACTACGAGGTCCGTCAGGTCGAGCAGAAGCTCGACGACATGGTGGAGCTGCTCGAGCCGCTCGGCACGCTGCGCTACTCCGACGTCGGTATCGGCCTCGGGGGCGAACTGCACGTAAACGGGCTGCTGTTTGAACCCAACAACAGGGCCATCGGCCGCATGCGGGCAGACCGCATCACGCTGGAGGCCGGCAACCTGTGGCGGCTCGCCCGGCTTCGGCACACGCTGGATGCCCGACGCCTGCCGCGGCAGCTCGGGTTTTCGGTGAACGGCCTGACCCTCCCGGCCGGCATCGCCGCAGGCGCGCAGGGCGACACGCCTGCGCTGTGGCTCGACACCGCCGGCTGCGGGGCCTATCAAGCCGCCCCGCCGGACGCCCTGATGGCCGCACTCGGCTATCACGACATCCCGCTGGACTTCGGCGCCCGATACCACCTCGAAGAGGACCACAATAGCCTGACCGTGCACAGCACGTTCGGCATGGGCCCACTGGGCCAGGGCGCCTCCACCGGACGCTTCGACATCCAGGCCGCCTCGAACCGGGCCCGCGATCTCGCTCCGGCGCTAATGACCGCCTCGCTACAATCCTTGACGATGGGGTACGAGGACCGGGGGTACTATCCGGCGCTGATGGAATTCTGCGCGAACGAGATGGAGATGGCTCTCGAGGAGTATACCGAGCACCACAAAGGCGCCTGGGTCGAGGCCTGGCGCCCCTTCGGCGTGCAGCCCGGGCCCGGCATGGTCGATGCCTACAGCCGCTTCATCGAGGACCCCAAGGACATTTCGCTGCGCATTGGCCCGATCGACAATCCGGCGCTCCTCTGGGCCAACGTCGACACCCCGACCCACCTGCTACGTCGGGTCGAGTCCAGCCTGACCGTGGCGGGAAAACACTACGGGCGAGTGGATCTGCGCTCCGTCGCTCCGGGCCCCGCCAGGCCGACTACGACCGAGAATACGAACTTGAACACGGGCCCGGCCGCCTCGGCCACGGCACCCGACCCATCGCATGTCCCGAACATCGCACTGAATGCACTGGGCGACCACATCGGCCGCAATATCCGCATCCAGCTCGCCGACGGGCGCGCCCGCGATGGCGAACTGCTCAGAATCGAGGAGGAGCACATCCGTGTGCGCCGACGCTTCGGCAGCGGCTACATGGTCGTGCCAATCGCGCTGTCCGACATCGCCGAGGTGCGCCCACTCCGCTGAGGCCTGCGCGCCCCGCCATTGTAGATTGTAGAAAACTGCTGGAGCACAACATGGCATTGCACCACGCCACACCCGGAGAGATCGTGGACGTTCGCCCCTTGGGGAAAGAACTGCGCGGGTCAAAAAGTGCAACGCTGCTGCGTTCGCAGCATTTGCAAGTCTTCCGCGTCGTGCTCCCCAAAGGCGAAGAGTTCAGTGATCACGCCGTACCCGGAGAGATCACGATCCAATGCCTGGAAGGCTCGGTCGATTTCCGTATCGGGGAAGACAAGGTCCAGCGACTCACCGCCGGCGCCCTGATCTATCTGGATGGGGGGCAGCCCCATGCCCTCAAGGCGCTGGAAGACGCGTCAGTCCTGGTGACCATCTACCACCCGCGATAGCCAGATCAACCGATATTTGGCGTGATTCCACGCCACCATCCCGGACTGCACCGGGCCGGTTCCAGGCCCGGGCGCCACTCAGCGCCTGCTTGAGACGGAACCGACTGCCTCTGCGCGCTCGAGTAGACCGCCCCCCGAGTCCCATCCTCGCGCAGACGAGATGACCGGGGCTGACCTTGCCCTTTGCCCATCCACTGCCAGCCGAAATGCCCGGGGTCGAACCTTGCCCTTTGCCCATCCGCCGCCAATCCGCCGACCTGCTACATCCGCAGGTAGGATTCTTAGCCCTGCCGGGAACAACTTCACAGGGTGTTCCGGTACATCCGCCCGCCCTTCATGATCAACCGCAACGAGTTCTCCGGCTCCGCCAGGAAGGACAGATCCCGCTCCGGCTCCCCGTCGACCACCAGCAGGTCTGCCAGGCCGCCGGGCTGAATAACCCCCAGACCGCTGCCGTAGGGCGCGCGCGGCCCGGATAACGCCAGGCAGCGGCCGTTGTCCCCAGTGGCCATGCGCAGTACCTCGAGGGGTTCGTAGAAGCGGGTCATCTTGGCCAGCTGACGCCCCTGGGTATGGGTCTTGTCGGGGGCAAACAGGATGTCCGTGCCCCAGGCGGTCTGTACCTCATGCTCGCGTGCCCACGCGTAGGCCTGTTCCGTACCCCTGGCCACCCGCGTCTGCTTCGCCACCTGTTCCGGATCCCGGTAAACGTTGGAGTCCTCGTCCTGGAGAAATGGCTGCAGGCTCCACCAGACGCCCTCGCCCGCCATCATGCGGACCGCCTCCTCGTCTGCCAGCTGGCCGTGTTCGATGCAGCCGACACCCGCGCGGATGGCGCGCTTGATCCCTGCGGGCACGTAAACGTGCACCGTGGCGTAGGTGCCCCAGTCCCTGGCAGCCTCGACACCCGCGCGCAACTCCCGTTCGGTGTACTGCACGCTATCCAGGGGATCGTAGAGGGAGGCCACACCGCCACCAGCCATGAGCTTGATCTGGCTTGCGCCCAGCATGAGCTGTTCCCGCGCGCGACGGAGCACCTCGTCGGCGCCATCGGCGATCACCGACACCCCGGAAAGCTCCGTCTGGGTGGGGCCGGACAGGGCCGTGCGCGGTACTTCATGGCGCATGCGGAAATCACCGTGCCCCGAGGTCTGGCTGATCATCGCGCCGGAGGGGTAGATGCGCGGCCCCGGGGTAACGCCTTCGTCAATGGCGCGCTTGAGAGCGAAGGCGGGGCCGCCCACGTCGCGCACCGTGGTGAAGCCACGCATCAGCGTCGCCCGCGCCTCGCGCGCCGCCTGCAGGTGAATGTAGGCCGGATCCGCCGTCAGGGCGGTGCGCATGTCCACTCCCGCCAGGGTGGTATGCCAGTGGGCATCGATGAGTCCGGGCATCACCACCCGTCCTCCGCAATCCACACGCAGCACATCCTCGGGCGCCGCGTCCGGCGTGATCAGATCGACGATCCGCTCACCCTGGATCAACACCGCCACGCCTTCCCTCAGATGGGGGGACTGGCCATCGAACAGCCGCAGATTCACCAGTAGCAGGGGGCGATCCGGCAGGCCCGGCCGCTCATCCGGCCCGGCCGCTACTCGGAACCCGGCGAACATGCCCACTAGCGCCGCCATGCCTCCCAGCATGCGCCGGCGGCTGATGTCCGCCTCGATACGCTGCATGGCGCGCATGGTCTCCGGCCGGCCGCACAGGCACGACGTGCCCCCGGGGTGTTCGGTGCCGCAGCAGGGGTGGGAGTGGACAGGCTCGCGCATCACTGGCCTCCTTGGGCAAGGCCGCTGACCAGTAAACACCGGGAGACGTCCGAGCCGCCCGATCCCTAGTTCAGATTAGCAGGGATGAGTGCATCCTTGACCCTCATTCTCATCCCTTTGTCTCTTTGGAAACATTGTCGGCAGATGCGCCGTGACGGCGATGTCGGACCCCGCGAATCCAGCTCCCGAAGCAGGTACAAGCGCTACTCGGAACGTGGTTGGGGCGGAACCGATTGCTTCTGCGAGCTGGAATAGACGCTCAAGGCGGTCACGGTCAGCAGGATCAGCCCCATGCCGAAGATCTGCACGGCGCCCAGGGTCTCGCTCAGGAACACCACGCCGAACAACGACGCGGTCACCGGCTCGACCATCGCCACGATCGACGCGACGGCGGGTGCCGTGTGGTTCAGGCCGATGATGTAGAAAATGAACGACAACCCGGCGCCCAGAACCCCCAGCACCACGAACAGCGGCCAGCTCGGCGTGCTCAGCACAGCCACGGTCTGCTCGGGATCGCCCAGCCCGAACAGGATGACGACCAGGACCGCGAACGCGATCACCAGAATCGCCTGCGGACTGCCGTGGGGTGCCGCGAACTTGAAGCCGAAAATAAATACCGCGTAGGACAGCCCGGATGCCAGGCCAGCCCCGGCGGCGATCGGCGTCACGTCACCGGCGCCGATATCGTAAATACCCGTCAGCAGCACCACGCCCAGCATGACCATCGCAATCGCGACCCACTTGAACAGCGTGGGTTTTTCGAGCCCGAGTGCGAAAGAGACGAGATAGACGAACACCGGGGCGCAGTACATCAGGGTCGCGGCCACCGCGACACTGCCCTCCGCGATACTCAGGAAGTAGAAGGTGAAGTTGCCCGCGACACCCAGGCCGGCAATCGCCGACCAGAACCACATGCGGCCATTGGCCAACCCGCTGCCATGCGGGCGTATCGCGAGCCAGGCGAGAACGAACAACAGCCCGATCGCGCCCCGGTAGAACGACACCACCACCGGGTCCCAGCCCTGGCCCGTGAGAATGCCCCCAATCCCGCCGGACAGCCCCCAGGAGAACGCCGCCAGTGCAACGAACAGCGTACTCAGGCCCACCACTTTGTCGGATGAAAGCGACCTCAGCGGGGTCGGTGCGCCCTGTGCCATTCAGCCAGTCCCTATGGTGGGTAGTGAGTGAGTCCCGACCCGTCGATCCTCCTGGTCGGCAACATGTTTCGCACTGACTATACGATCGGTCAGCGAAACGCTGCAGCCTAACGCCCGAGATCAGTCGCACAATATACCAGCGCTGGCTGCGCGGTCTTGTGGGGCATAAATGAACGAGGTCAGACGCTTTCGCCCAGGAACTCGGGAATCGAATCGTCCTTGTTCATTGGGCGCTCTCACTTAACCGTCAAGACAATCATGGGCATCCTCTTTCTCCGGCCGACACGCAGACCGTCAGGATTCTTTCCAAAAAGGCACACACGAGAACAGATTCCAGCCCCCGGTTTCTCGTACCTGTCTGTTTCTTCGGGGTTCCCCGGTCTTGGCATGGGATTCGCTTGAATCCTTTCGTCGGCACGCGGCTCCGGCTTGCTGGAATAGCTCAAGCCCGGGCCCGGATGACCGTAGGGGATCCATTGATCAAGCCGAGCCACATACAAACCCGCTATCGCCTGGTCCTGGCCGGTATGCCATTCGCCGCCTCGGCATGTGCACAGGAGGATGAACCCGGTGCTGCCAATGCAGAAGGTGTGGAGGAAACCCTCAGCCTGGGCCCGCCCAATCCGTACCTGAAGAATCTGGCCGAACCCGAACAGGCGCGCTTCGATGAATCAGCGCAGCTACAACCGGAACTGCGACACCGGCAAGCCACGGATTGGGAGAAGGCTGAAGCGTTCCGCATGCACGTCGCTGAAAAGGAGCGGCAATGGGACGAGCAGCGATCCGAGTACGTCTACACAAATCTGGTGGGACCTACGATCCCATTGATAGCCCCTCACGGTTCCCACTTAAGGAAACACATGATTAATGTACACGTTCGCGTTGGTGCCCCAGGTTTTCCGAGACAAGGCGCGGTCCGCAGCCGGTAGTGGTTCTACCGGCAAGGGGCGCAACGCAGGATCGGGGAACCTGGGGCACCAACCCCAAAAGCCATTGAATGCAGGGGCTCGGCCACTTTTGCGCGCGCACGGCGTTGCGGCTCCCTTGTGCAGAATGACTGCACGGCAGTCACCGCGCCTTGTCCGCACGCAAAAGCGACTCGAGCGCGAACGCGTACATTAATCAGTGTTTCCTTAACGCCGTGGAGCTCGGCCGCTCACGGTCCGCCCGGGTCGGTGGCGGCGGCGCGTTTTGCTAGATCGTCGACTCCCAGCCATCGCCAATGGCTCGAATCAGGCCCTATTGTCGGAATACTTGGGCCGTGTGCGTCTAAATTTTACCCTGAGAGAAAAGCGCCAGTCTCAGCCCCATCAGACCCCCGCTTCGGATAAATATGGAGCCTGCACAGATGACCGTAAAACACCCGCTAACGGAGTTTCGCACGCAGTCAGTGGTCTCGATCAGGTGGGCTCTCAGGCGAAGCTGGGAAACCCTTCAAGGCCATGGAGGACGTACCCTGGCCCAATTGGCTGCAAAAAATATAAGGCATTCTTTCAACCTGTGGCGAGACGCAAGCATAGATCGCCGTTTAGGCATCAAGACCGGAGGTCTTGTGAAACGGGAGCATCTGGATACGGACAGCCCCAACAAGAAATTCGCCACAATCTACAAGGCGACGGCCGCCAAGCCCTTCATGGCGATGCTCTCTTATCTCCCGAAGAACCTGGAGGATTTCACATTCGTTGATTTTGGATCCGGTCGCGGACGGACGCTGCTGCTGGCGTCCGAGCTCCCCTTCAAGCGGGTTGTCGGCGTTGAGTTTTCTACGACGCTGCATGCCGAGGCGAACAACAATATCGACTCCTACTGCGGCCGCCGCAAGCTTGGCAATCGACCGGAATCCATCTTGGCGGACGCCACAACATTCCCCATCCCCAATGGCCCTCTTGTTATCTACATGTTCGACCCATTTAATGCCACCGTGACGAAAGGTGTCTTCGATAATATCGTGGCGTCCTACCGTGCGTGCCCCCGGATTATGTACTTTCTTTACTACGGCCCCGTCCACAAGAAGATTGTCCTTGATACCGGAATTTTTTCGGAGCTCCCAACGGCTCCACTACCGCCGGACCCCACATTAGGCCGGCCGTTGGCTTTCAGCCTCTTTGCCACGCCCGAACACAACAACTAACGGGCTGCGTCTGCCACAGCGTGCACCCCGCCTGTTGCCAGGCGGCGGTGATTGCATCCAGTAACTGAACACGGCCGCCCATTCCTCGCTTTTCTTCATTGTGGCCGCCGGGCGAGTCAGTCATGGATGATGATGCGCCCACCGGCGGGGTCGATGTCCACACGCGAACTCGAAAATTCGCAGGCTCCCGCAATCTCTCTCAGCTCTGGCATGTCGTTGAGCTCAGCCAGTTTCCGTAACAGGCCGCCGCCTTCGCAGTCGCGTTGCATCCCGTCGTCCGGATCGGCTGTGCACTCGAACTCGCTTCCGTCCACCGACCAGTCCATGTCCGATGGCATCTTCATGATCACCGGCTCCTCGCGCCTCACCTGCATCTTCACCCGATCCGCGTTCTGTCCGTCCTGCCAATCCACGCTCGGAAAATTGTCGCTGTCCATCATGTCACTCCTTCCTTCCGAATATCCCGCGCAGTGTCACGAGATTTATGCCCATCGTGCGGGGCGCCTTCCGACCCTTGCCTTGATGCCGGGCCGCTTTCCACGCTCGAAAAAATAGGCCGATGTCAGGCTGGCGTCCGTACGGTGTCAAACATAACGAAGACCGCGGGTGTCCTCATTTCTCGCGGGAAAGCGCGCCCGCCAGTTGAGGCAGCACCGCCAACGTCGATCCATGCTCAACCCGCCCTGGCCTTGGGTTCACCCCACGCCTCGACCACGTGCAGATGCGACTCCAGCGAGGCCCTTGGGTCCTGGGCGTATTCGCGTACCGCGCCCTCGATCGCCCGGAGTGCATCATCGGCGCCGAGTAGCTTCACCAGGAACCAGGCCTGATCCACTGGATTGGCATCCGGGCCGGGCGCATTCATGCCGGTCAGACTCTCGTCGCCGATGGACTCCCTGAGGGATTGGTACAGCGGCCGCAACACCTGCGCCCCGTACTCCTCCGCGAGATACTCGCACTGCTTCGCCACCCGAGAGTTCGCCTCGGGTTGCAGGAAGGCTGGTTTGTTCATGTCTTCTCCTTGAGAGCCCCTTAAGGGCCCCCTGATCAACGGCCCCGTCCGCGTCGGTGCCCCATTGTTCCCGGGATCAGACGCGTCACGCAGACCAGTAGTCATTCTGCCGGCACGGGATGCAACGCAGAATTGCGCGGGATAGGGGCCCCAAACCCGTAGGGGCTCGAGACACGTCGCTACTCGCGCTAAGGGCGGGGTGCCCGCATAACTCCAGTCCATCCCGCGGTCCTCATGAATGGCTGGTCGACGACATTGCCAACCCACCCGAAAACTCTGCGTAGCCAGCCCGCGCCCGTCTGTGCGGGGACACACAAACACGCCCCACAATCCCGCGCAGCGCGCATATCCATTTCGCCACTCAAACAGACGCGGCGGGACCGATTGCTGGGGGAGATCGACGCGGCCGCGCCCTTGGCGGAGCGGGCCTACGCAATCGGGCTGGAGCGGAAGCTGCGAATGCGAAGGCCAGGGTCGGATCACGTTAACCAACTGACCCGATGAGCCTTATGCCGAGAAAACCCACCCAGTGGGACGCATACTCGTCCGATCCTGGGCCGAACCGTTTATCCACCCGATCACTCGCCCCAACGTCGCAGATGAACGAGGTCAGCCCGCACCCCATCAAGAACACCCTGGATGCTCCACAAACATCCGATCCGAAACACCGATACCCTTGATAAAGCACAGGCCCCGATCCATCGCCGCCCTCCGCATGCGCTCGACACGGCCCAGTGCCGCCACGTGGTAGCTCCTTCCGCCTCTGCGTATGTGCCGGAGGAAATGCGCCGGATCGATCTGCAGGCGTCCCTGGATCGGCGGAATGGGTTCCGGGATGGCGCCGCGCTTGTCCTCGCGGATCGCGCGCCCAGTCCAGTCGACCAGTTCCAGGTAATCGTCGGTGGTGAAAACCACCGCGTTGGGATGTCCGTCATCGCCCTCGCAACCCAGCGTCGTCAGGCGGGGTTCCGTGCGCTCACAGGACCCGTCTCCGTCCACTGCCGGCTCACTGGCTCGTTCCCGGATGCGCTGCTGGATGGAGGTGAAATCGGATTCCTCAGGCGTGTCCGCCATCCCCGCACGGCCAGGGTTCAGATCCACGTAGCTCATGCAGGTGACCACCGCCGCATCATCCAGTAGCGCCTGGCTCTTGTAGCGGCCCACCCAGAAGCGGCTCTTGCAGCCCTCTTCCGCGTTCGCCCGCCGCGCCAGAGGCTCGTTCAGGCTGCGCATGAACCACGATAGGTCCTGCAAGCGCTCCCGCCACAGAGCGATCTGCGCCTGCGCCCGCTCGCGCTCGGCCTCCGTGCGCGTCTGTCCCGCCCGGTACCGCGCCACCAGCAGCGGCAACGAGAACAAACGCTCCCAGCGCTCCATCACCTCGCTTTCGCTCCAGGATGCCGCCCGCTCCGAGTCGATCCGCAGGACCAGGTGATAGTGGTTTGACATCACCGCATAGGCGCACACATCCACCGCGAATACGTCCTGAAGCGCGCGCAGCCGCTCCAGCACCCAGCCGCGCCGGTGCTCGTAGTTCTTGCCCAAATAGAAATCCTCGCCACACAGGAACGCGCGGCGAACACAACGACCAATGCAGTGGTAGTACGGCGTCGCCTCGATCGAGACGAGCTCCTTCCTGGCTCGCGTCATCAGGACCCTCCCTGGTCCATCCATTTCACCTTGGAACCTAGCCCGGCCGCCTCAGACCGTCAAGAAGAGCATGGCCGTCCTCTTCTCGCTGCATGGTTATCGTGGTCCGACCCGGTGTTCCTTGTTCCCGTTTCCTGGATAGCCTGATTGACTGGAACGAATGTTCGTTCTAGTCTGAAGGTATGGATACTAGTACCAACACCCAACGTGCCCGCACCACCCCTGCCACCGAACAGGTGCTGGGGGCGGCGCTGAATCTCTTTTCTGAGCAGGGGTATTTCAATACCTCGATTCCGGACCTCGTTAAAGCCTCTTCGGTCAGCACCGGCTCCATCTACCACTACTTTCGCGACAAGGAGGGTATCGCCCGGAAACTCTACGACACCCTGGTCGAGCGGATGGAGTCGCATTTCAGTGAGATCGAGGCGACCCATGCCACGGCTCAGGATCGCTGCCGGGCAGTGATCGCGCTGCTCTTTCAGCTGACCGAGCAGGAGCCGGCGGTGATGCGGTTCATGCTGTTTTCCCGCCATCAGGAGTTTATGCCGGATCAGAAACCGGTCTGCTCCTCGCGCCCTTTCGTACAAATGCGCGAGATGGTAGCCGCCGGGATGAAGGGCGGCGAAGTCCGGAAGATGACCCCAATTATCGCGGCATCGGCCGTGTTTGGCGGCGCGCTGCGCTTAATTCAGTTACGTCTGGATGGGATTCTGGATGCGCCATTGCCGGAGTATTTCGATGAGATCTGGCAAAGCGCCTGGCGGTCGGTGGCGGTCTGAGCAACCTGTTCAGGCGGCATCGGCCTTTTTTTGGTCCCTAAACCCGAACGAACGTTCGTTCTAAGGAGTCAGCAATGAAATCACTTGCAATCGTGGTTCGCGAAGACGGGTACGACAAACTGCTCACGCCCCTGGCGTTTGCCTATCTGCAGGGGGCCGAGGGCACCCAGGTCGATCTACTGTTTGTGAACTGGGCGGTCAAGGCGCTGACCGAGGAAGGCGCGCAAGGCCAGGTGATCCAGGGGGAGCATGCCGATCAGGATGGCTGGGTTCGCCAGCAGGTCGAGAAGGCGGGATTGCCGCCGGATATCTATGACGTAATCAAGGCCCTCAAGGCCACCGATAACGTCAATTTTTATGCCTGCAGCCTTGCGGCCAGTATCTTCGGCGTGAACGAGGACAACCTGATCCCGGAAGCCAGCGGCATCGTCGGCGCATCCTGGTTTTTGAACGAAAAAGCCGCCAAGGCCGAACATTGCCAGTATTTCTAAGGAGCAAACACATGACTGATATCAAGGCCGACAGCAAACTGGACACCAGTGGTAAATGTTGTCCGATGCCCATCGTGGAAACGAACGTGGCCATAAAGAAGATCAACAGTGGCGACATTCTGGAGATCGTCGCCACTGACCCCGGAACAGTCACGGATATTCCTGCCTGGTGTGAACGGACTGGCCACACATTGGTGGAATCTCGGACGAGCGAGGGAGGCTTCCAGTTCTATGTCAAAAAAGGTTGACGTCAATGAGCTGTGCGGGGGTTGCGTGTATTACCCACCCAACCTTCCCGCAACAGCCTATAGCGAAGCTGACTATCATGAACTCCAGCAGAAGAGCTGTTCATACGATCATCAGCCAGACGATCAAGACTGCCGGAAAACACGTAAAACCAGTTGCTCGATTGTTGATCTGCAGACCCTGCAAGATCAATAAATATCCCGGAGTGAGTCATGAAACCGCCCCGGCTCTACCGCATCGTCGATCGCAAAGCGCTGACGCGGGCCCTCGACCTGCCCTGCGTCCAGTCCCTCGCCGATACCCATCACGCCTGGGTGGCAGACGCACTGCGAAACAACTCCGTCGCGAAGGATGATCGCTGGTCCCAGGCACTCGCCGGCAGAAGCGACTCATTCGTGCGCCAGATCCAGGCACAGCTGGGTATCCGCACCGTCGATCGCTCCGTACGCACCGACGCCGAAGCTACACATCTCGCCGAAGACCCCGCCCCTTGCACCCCCATTCCTGGCCGCAAATGGCCACTCCAAGGCCAGTAACCATTCCCATTAAGGCGGCAACCTGTGGATTGCAAACCACGCCTGGAGGTCCGACCCCGTCATTGCAGCTCAGACCGTCAAGAAGATCATGGGTGTCCTCTTCTCACCCGCCGGAAACCTGTAGGGGCAAAAGGCAAGATCTGATCCCATGCTCGCTCTCTGGCACTCAGGCCGCCACTCCTGTACACAGGGGCGCCTGTCACAACCACCATCCGGAGCTTGCATGTCCAGGAAACCGTTCCTACTGATCGCCTTGCCCTTGGCCGTACTGATAGCGCCCCCTGCGTGGGCCGACGAAGGCGAGATCCAGCGCATCCTGGAGGCCAAGGGGGCCGCGTGGGAAGCCGGCGATGGCGCAGCCTGGGCCCGCGACTACGCGGAGGATGCCGGGGTGGTCAATCTCGTCGGCACACGCCTCGAGGACCGTTCGAGCAACGCACAACGGCATACGGACTTGCTGCAGGGCCCCTTTGCCGGAACATCGCTGAGTGTCGACGTCCAGGACATCACCCTGCTCGGCGACGACACCGCCTTCGCGGAGGTCATGTTTCGGGTTTCGGGTATCGAATCCATGCCCACGGGCCTGCCGGACCGCGGCGACGGCGAGCTGCACACGCGCATGAGCTTCCTGTTCGAGCGCCACGATCACCAAGGCTGGCAGATCCGGTTCGGACAAAACACCGCCGTGCACCCATAGCAGACGTCAGGGTCAGACCTTGCCTTTCGTCCCCGCCGGAAAACTCCAGGGGCAAAAGGCAAGGTCTGATCCCACAAACCTCACCGAGCTTCTTCCTGGCTCGCGTCATCAGGACCCTCCCTGGTCCATCCGTTCCCTCAAAACCCAGTCCGATCGCCTCAGACCGTCAAGAAGATCATGAGTGTCCTCGTCCTCCACGAGATCTCGTAGACCAATGTGGCCTATCGAACAGACGCCCTACTACGTCGGCAGCAGGATCCTCACCAAAGGCTAGGCTGCCGACAGTCTTAACGTCAGGTTTACAGGCCAGCATCCTCGCATCCGCCGTTGAACAACGCTGCCTAGGGCGCGGGCGGTACACCGGTAGCAGAATCACCTATGAGAGAAGACCGGACGTGTCCTCTTCTGCGCGGCCGGGACCGAATAGGGGGTCGCTTCCTGATTTACTAGTCTTATACGGCTACTCGTTTCTTCTTCCTATACGCTGGATCCTCTCGATGCCCGATTCTGACTGTTACGCCCTGCTTGCCAATCCACATGTACGCCTATCAGGCACTGTCGATCAGGACATGTATAACAGCTTCCGGAAGCAGCTCGAAGGCTGCCCGGACACCGGGCCGATTGTAATCACCATCAACACCCTTGGCGGCGACCCCGAGATGGCCCGGGTGATGGGTGACGACGTCCGTTTGCTGCGCGAGCAGGACGGACGCGAGATGATCTTCCTCGGCAAGGTCGCTGTCTATTCGGCCGGCACGACTTTCATGTCATTCTTTCCGGTCGATTGTCGCTTCCTGACCAAGACGACTCGGTTGATGATCCACGAGCGCCAGATGCAAAAGAAGGTCGTTGTCGATGGTCCGCTTCGTACCTGTGTCGCGGCGCTCAAGGCCACGCTCCACGAGATCGAACAATCGATCGTCATCGAGGAGGAGGGCTTCCGCGCGATCGCTGAGGGCTCTAACGTCGATTTCGAGACGATACGCGCCCGGGCTCTCGAAAACTGGTATATCGATTCATCCGAAGCCATCAAGCTCGGGCTGATCCACGGCGTGATCTAAGTCGCGCCGCGCTGCCATTGACCCTTTCTTCAGACCAGCCTAAAACAAGAAGGACATGGGTGTCCTTTTCTTCGTTTACGTTCTCTCCGTGCTGCCCATCCACGGTCGGCAAGTTGTCGCTGGCCATCAGCTCACTCCTTCCTTCCGAATATCCCGCGCAGTGTCACGAAATCGAAACGCCTCGTGCGAGGCGCCTTCCGGCCCTTCCTTTGATGCCAGATCGCTTCCCGCAAAAGAACAATTAACCCTCTCCCCCTGAAACCTCGTCAGCCCGCCTCAAACCGTCAAGAAAATCAGCGGTGTCCTTTTTCTCCGTGTCTTTGGTTCCCGCATCGACCCGCAGGGGCTGCCGGGGCGGGATGCCTGCTAAACTGCGAAGTCCGTCACGCTGGATGCTCGCACTCCCATGTCCGACGACGCCCACGCCGACACCGCCTTTCGCTCCCAGCTGCGCCATCTGCGCATCTCCGTGGCGCTGGCGGCCCTGGTGTGGACGTTCTTCTTTGCCGGGCTGAGCGTCTGGCTGCTGGATCACTTCCGCTCGATGACCCTGGATCTGGCCTACCAGGAGGCGCGGGCGAACTTCAACAAGGACCAGGCCTTCCGTTTCTGGGGCACGCTGCACGGCGGGGTCTACGTGCCGGTGGGCGACCTGACCCAGCCCAACCCCTATCTCGCGCACCTGCCGGAGCGCGACATCACCACGCCAAAGGGTCAGGAACTGACCCTGATGAACCCGGCCTACATGCTGCGCCATCTGAACGAGGAATTCGGCGACCTGTTCGGGGTGCGCGGCAACATCACCAGCCTCCAGCCACTGCGCTCGGAAAACGCCCCCGACCCGTGGGAGAAGGAGGCGCTGAAGGCCTTCGAGGAAGAGGCGAAGGAACGCCTGGAGGTCGCGGAGATCGACGACGAACCCCACCTGCGGTTCATGGCGCCCATGCATGTGGACCGCGGCTGCATGGAGTGCCATGGCCATCAGGGCTACGAGGTGGGCGACATCCGCGGTGGCGTTTCGGTCGCGGTGCCGCTGCGTGATTACCTCCAGCGCGAGCAGCAAAGCGCCACGGTCACTCTCTCGGCCCTGGCCGGGGTGTGGCTGCTGGGCGTCACCGGACTCGGCGTGGGTGCCCGGCGCCTGGGTCGCGACATCCGCGCCCAGCACGCCGCCGCCCAGCACATTCGCGAGCTGAACACCGGCCTGGAGCAGCGCGTGCAGGAACGCACGGCGGAGCTGGACGACGCACGCCGACAGGCGGAAGACGCCAATCGCGCCAAGAGCGTGTTCCTGGCCAGCATGAACCACGAACTGCGCACGCCGCTGAACGCCATCCTCGGGTTCTCGCGTCTGGCTGCGCAGGGGAGCAACCTGACGTCCGAGCAACGCGACCACCTGGGTCTGGTCGAGCGCAACGGCGATCACCTGCTGTCACTGATCAACGACGTGCTGGACATGGCCAAGATCGAAGCTGGCCGCCAGACCGTAGAGTCGGGCACGCTGGATCTTCCGCAGACCCTGCGCGATGTCATCGACACCCTCGGCGCACGGGCGCGAGAGAAGGACCTGGCCCTGACCCTGGACACCGATCCCGCCCTGCCCCGCTTCATCCGCAGCGATGCCCGCAAGCTGCGCCAGATCCTGATCAACCTGGTGGGTAACGCCATCAAGTACACCGATTCCGGCGGTGTCGACCTGCGCGCCGAACAGACCCAGACGCCCGAGGGCGACCTTCGGCTGCACCTGATCGTGGAGGACACCGGCCCCGGGATCGCGCCGGAGCTGCAGGAGTCGATTTTCGAACCCTTCATCCAGGTCGGCGAGGCCGGCACCACCGAAGGCACCGGCCTGGGCCTGCCGATTACCCGCCAGTTCGCGGAACTGCTGGGCGGTTCAGTGGAGGTCTCCAGCACCCCGGGCCAGGGCTCCCGCTTTACGGCGGAGATCCCGCTGGAGGTGCCCGAGGACGCGCCCGAACCGGACACGCAGCCCGCGCGCCGGATCCTGGGCCTGGCGCCGGGCCAGCCGACCTGGCGCATCCTGGTGGCCGACGATTCCGAATCCAACCGCATCCTGCTGCAACGGCTGCTGGAGGGGGCGGGGTTCGAGGTGCGCCTGGCGCGCGATGGCGAAGAGGCCGTGGAGATCTTCCGCGAGTGGCAACCGCACTTCGTGTGGATGGACATGCGCATGCCGCGCATGGACGGCTACCAGGCGACGCGTGCGATCCGCGAAGCCCCCGGCGGCCAGGACACGGTCGTGGTGGCCCTGACCGCCTCGGCATCGCTGGCGCAGTCGCGCGAGATTCGCGAGGCGGGCTGCGCCGACCTGATCAGCAAGCCTTACAGCGACGACGACATCTTCGGCACGCTGCAGCGCCACCTCGGCGTGGAATTCCGCTACGCGGAGGCCGACACGGCCCCCGCCGCGGACGACACCCGCGACCTGGAAGCCCTGGCCCCGCAACTGCAGGCCCTGCCCCCGGAACGCAGGGACGCGCTGGCACGGGCCGTGCGCTCCGGTGATCTGCGCGCCATGACGGACTGGCTTGAAGCCCTGCGCAACGAGGAACCCGAGCTCGCCGCAGCGGTCCGCAGTGCCGTGAACGCCTTTCGCTACGAGACCCTCCTCAACGCCCTCGGGGAAGACCGCAAATGACACAGTCACCGGACACCGGGGACGGCATCCTGGTGGTGGACGACAACCCCAACAACCTGCGCCTGATGGTCGACGTGCTCCAGCAGGCCGGGCTGGGGGTGCGCGTGGCACCGGGTGGCCGGCTGGCGCTGGAGTCCGTCGCCGAGCGGCATCCGGCGCTGATCCTGCTGGACATCCGCATGCCGGATCTCGACGGCTTCGAGGTCTGCCGCCGCCTGAAGGCGGACCCCGACACCGCGGACATCCCGGTGATCTTCCTCAGCGCCCTGCGGGAACCCGAGGACAAGCTGCGCGGGTTCGCCGCCGGCGCCGTCGACTACATCACCAAGCCCTTCGTGGCCGAGGAAGTGCTGGTCCGGGTCAAGAGCCACCTGGCCATGCACCAGTCGCATCAGGCCCTGGAGGCCCTGGTCACCGAACGCACCCGCGCCCTGCACACCGTCTCGGCAGGCAACCGGGCCCTGGTCCATGCAGAGAACCCGGACGACTTGCTGCAGGGCATGACCTCCGCCATCACCACCACCGGCGGCTATGCCGCGGCCGGCGTCCGGCTGCAGGACGGACCGGAGCATCGGACCAGCACACAGGTGGAATGGGTGGAGCCCGGCCCCGGCTCCATCGAACCGGACGGTGCCTGCCTGGTGCCCCAGCCGGATCCCGCCCTGCTCGTCCTGGTACTGCCGCTGCACGACGACCGGGGCCGCCTCGGCAGCCTGCAGGTCGCCGCGCATACCCAGGATGCCTTCGCCGAGCCCGAGAACATTGCGCTGCTGAACGAACTGGCCGGCGACCTCGTCTACGGCCTGCGCACGCAGCAGTCGCGCGCCGCGCTGGAGCACTCCCTGGAGCGCACCATCGAGGCGATGGCCGCCACCATCGAAGTGCGTGACCCCTACACCGCCGGCCACCAGCAACGCACCACGCAGGTCGCCGACGCCATTGCCGTGGAACTCGGCCTGGACGCGGAACGGCGCAAGGGGCTGCATGTAGCCAGTGCGGTCCATGACATCGGCAAGATCTCGGTCCCGGTCGAGATCCTGGCCAAGCCCGGGCTCCTGTCGTCGGCGGAGTTCGAGCTGATCAAGGGACACGCCGCGTCGGGGTACGAGATCCTCAAGGGCATCGACTTTCCCTGGCCGGTGGCCACCATCTTGCGTCAGCACCACGAGCGCCTCGACGGTTCCGGCTACCCGGACGGCCTCCAGGGCGATGCCATCCTGCCGGAGTCGCGCATCCTCGCGGTCGCCGACGTGGTCGAGGCCATCCACTCGCACCGTCCGTATCGCCCGGGCCTGGGGCTGGAGGTGGCGCTCAAGGAACTGCAGAAGTACCGCGGCAGCCTCTACGACCCGCAGGCCGTGGACGCCTGCTTGCGCCTGGCCGAGCAGGGGCGCCTACCGCTGGAAACCTCCTGACGACATTCCGGGCGTCGCGACGGTCCCTTATTGCTCCTCCAGCGGAGAGCCGAGCCAAGGCGCGGCTCGGACCCACGATGACCACCTGACTCCGAGAGGCTTATATCCTGCCAACCGGCCCTCTGGGAGGCTTCCCCGCCCCATTTCCTGGTCAAGACCGTGTATCCCCCAGATAACCTGCGTCGGCTGCAGGACTGGCCACCTGTCGACTTCCCCGGATTAGGTCCACGACGTCACCCGCCATCTCGCCCTCCCCACATGGCGTACCAGCAGATGCACGCGCGGCGAGGTGATCATGTCGTCCAGCACACACAAACCGTAGCGCTGCCGCGCCTCGTACAGCCAGTACCGCCCGAGCCTGCGGTCACGGGAAAACTTCAGCAGGAACTCCTGCTTGAAACAGCGATGGGCGACATGCCAGACAGGACCCAGCCAGTGATGGGCTTCACTCCCCGAAATGGCCATTTGACGGTCGAAATTGCCGCTTCAAGCCCGAATTCGGGCCCTGGTCCAGATCTTTTCATCGCCTTTTCCGACTCTTAGCGTGGTCCGACCCCGCGATGCGCAGCCACTCTCGACGATTCAGCCCTTCAGGGACGCGATGGCCTGCACCGTGTTCTCCTTCACCGGGCGCGACCGCTCCGGCTTGAAGTTCCGGATGTACTCGACCACCTCGGGGCCAGTGAGCACGGGTACCGACAGGTCGGGCGAACGCCCCAGCGAGACATCCGGGTGGGTGAACAGCACGATCGGCTGGATCCAGCGCTTCGCCTTGCGCGTCTTCAGGTATTCACTCAGCAACCACACCTGCTTCTTCACCTGCCTGATGGGATTGCGCATCTCCTTGCCATAGCGGTTTCCGCGACGCCCCGTCTTGCTCACGGTCCATTGCGGCCGGCTCTCGTCACAGTCGATCGCCCCGTTGTTGTGCTTCACCTCGATCACGAACACCGCCTCCGGTCCGGTCACCACCAGGTCGGCCTCCACCATCCCGGTGCGGGACTGTTCGCTGGGCAGATCCACCTGATTGAAGATCGCGAATGAATCCGGGAGCTTCGAAAGCCAGTCCAGGGCCGCATCCTCGCCGCGCGCCCCCGCCTCGATCACCGCGCTGCCACCGATGCTGCCATACAGGGCCGCCACGCCCGCAAGCGCCACAAGCCCTACGAGCGGGTGAATGAAGAAGGCCGCAACCGCGACCGGAAGGCCCAGGATCAGGACCAGATTCCGCCCCTTCGCCTGAATCGCCTTCGACTCCTTGGTCAATCGATTCGCGGTCACGTACCGGGTATTCGCCATGGCCCCTTCCTTTTCATTTCCGGAACGAATCGAACGCCTCCACAATGCCAGATTGAACCCGACTACTGGACCGGCTTCGTTCCGCGGCAGCCGGGATACTGCGTACACCCCCAGAACACCTGGCCGACCCGGGAGCCGCGACGTGCCTTCCGCTTCATCATCGCCTTTCCGCATTTCGGACAGGCCGGCCCGGCCGGGGCCTCATGCCGTTCGCGTAGCTGCTGCACGTGGGCCCGGTGCGTATGCCGAGAAGGCTCCAGCCGGCGACCCTTCAGCTGTTCCACCAGGGCCTGCACCTCGTCATCGCTCCACACCTTCGTGCGGAACGACCGGATGTAGCCCAGCAGCCCCAGGCCCCGGACCACGTTATCGGGCATCGGCGTCTTGAAACGACTGCCGCCGACGAAGACCACCACCGAATGGATCTTCTCGGGCTCGACCTGCAGCGCATCGGAAATCGCCCGTTCATGCCGGTAATTCTGGCGCAGCGGATTCTGGAAGCGAAACGACTGGCGGTAGAAACGTTGCGTCCATTGAGCCTGCCGCGCACCGCCAAAGATCCACCCGCGCATGTTCTTCGTCTCGATGACGAAAATGCCGAAGCGGGACACCAGCACATGGTCGACCTGCGTCGTGCCGTCGCCCGTCTCCAGCGTGACATCGTGAAGCGCATGCGCCGCCTTGCCGTCCAGCCCAACCGACAGAATCAGGCGAACCACAAGCTCACCCACCCAGCCCTTGACCCTCGGCAGCCGACCGATGGCGAACAGCACGACCAGGAGCCAGGCCCACCAGAATCGCAGCATCCCCTCCAGAAATGCCCCGCCCAGATTGATATCCATCACATCCTCTTCTTGGCTCTCCGGGCTAGTAAAGCTGGACACAGCGTCGGCCCCCAAGAAGGTCATGGGTGCCCTCTTCTTCTTGGGAAGCCACTCATTCCTGCGCCAGATCCAGGCACAGCTGGATATCCGCGCCGTCGATCGCTCCATACGCCCCGACTCCGACGCTCCACACCTCGCCGAAGACCCCGCAGCTTACAGCCCCACTCAAGGCCGAAAATGGCCACTCCAAGGCCCAAACCCTTTTCCGATCCGGCAGCAACCTGTTCATTGCACCCTACGCCTGGAGGTCCGACCCGGTCACTCCGGATCTAGACTTAGGGTACCGACGGGAGTGGTACCGCTCATCTGACAGGAGAATCGCATGCTGCGCATCGCTGCTGTGTTGCTGGGTCTCTTGCTGCTTGCCGGCTGCATCAGCACCCAAAGCTGGGAGGCGACGCGCGTGCTCCAGGACATCGAGGCCGGCGCGGGACCGAGCACGCTGAAGGACCGCACCCCCGAGCCCATGCGCCAAACGCTTACCCTCGAGACGGACGAAGGTGACATCGCGGCCGACCTCTATCATCCCCAGCAGAATGTGGGGGCCCGCATCGTCCTCGTGCCGGGCTTCACGCCACAGGGCAAGGACGACCGCCGGCTGGTGCAACTCGCCAATACGCTGGCGCGGGCGCGCTTCCTGGTGCTGGTGCCCGACCTGCAGGGCTCGAAAGACCTCAGCGTGCGCCCCGAGGAGGCCGCTGCCATCGGTGATGCCGCGGCCCTTCTGTCCCGCCTGGAGGTGGAGCGCGCAGCGGATGAACAATACGTGGGGGTCGCGGCGATCTCTTATGCCGTGGGCCTGGCCGTCCTGGCGACGCTGACGCCGCAGGGGGAAGAGGCCATCGACTTCCTGGTCGGGATCGGCGGCTACTACGACACGGAGAACGTCATCACCTTCTCCACCACCGGCGCCTTCCAGGAGCCCGAATCGGACCACTGGCAGACGCGGACGCCTGACCCGCTGGCGAAGTGGCTCTTCCTGCGCGGCAATCTGCACATGCTGGATGACCGCGAAGACCGCAGGATTCTCGAAGAAATTGCGCGACGGCGCATGGGCGACCCCAAGGCCCCCATCGACGACCAGGCCGATGATCTCGGGGATGAGGGGCGAAGCCTATTGGCGTTAATCCTGAACGATGACCAGGACCGCGTGCCGGAGCTCCTGAATGATCTGCCGGCCAGCGCGCAGGAGGCCATCGAGATGCTGTCCCTGACGAACCGCGACCTCTCGCATCTTTCCAACGGTGCCATCCTGATCCACGGTCGGGCCGACACCATGATCCCGCACACCGAAAGCGCGCGCCTCGCCCGTGCAATCGGCGAGGCCGACCTCCACCTGATCGATGGCTTTTCCCACATCGATCCGCAAGGCGTGGGGCTTATCGGCCAGTGGCAACTCATCCGCGCGGTGATGGACCTGATCGCGCGGCGGTCGAATTAACCCTGTGGATGGCAACGAGGTCCGACCTCGTCATGCGGAATCGAAATCCTCGCCACACAGGAACGCGCGGCGAACACAGCGACAAATGCAGTGGTAATACGGCGTCGCCTCGATCGAGACGAGCTCTTTCCTGGCTCGTGTCATCAGGACCCTCCTTGGTCCATGAACTCACCCCAAAACCTAGCCCGACCGGCTTAGACCGTCAAGAAGATCATGGGGGTCCACTTGTTCTGGTTTCTCAGCGGAAACTGAAATTCCAACAAGCACCGCTCATCTGTGCGCCATCCAACAGATGAATCGTTTCCACGTGTAGTAGTTTTCTCGTGTAGTAGGAAGATCCTGCGCACTCGACTCGGAATGGCCGCCCGGGATCGGCAGGGGCGATTGCCTCCGCATGAAGCTCCATCAAAGCCGGCCGACATACGTTGGGATCTCCAATTGATCATTAGAGGACTTACGAGCGCCCGCACTGAACACCCGCTTTCAACCGCTGCACCCGCCTGGCGGCGGCGCACCCCAGATTCCGCATAGGGGACTCATCGCAATCCAACATTCCGCCGGCGACCACAGCAAGCCCCTCGTAATCCCAATTCGCAGCCATCACCGGACTGTCGATGGGCCTGAAAGCTCGCCCTAATACCACGAACATTCGCCCACCCAACTGCCCGCCGAATCCCCCTTACCTACGTAATTTCTCGATGGATGCCATGGCGCAAGATCTGTTCCAACAGGTACTCAGCCTGCTTCAGACCTATCCGTATCTGTTCATTTTTGTCGGCATGCTCGTCGCGGGAGAAGTCGTGCTCTTGCCGGCGATATACCTGGCTGCGACCGGGCGCCTTGATCTTGCTGCAGTCATCTCGCTGGCAATATTGGCCACCGTCTTGTCGGACCTCGTCTGGTACGGGCTGGGAAGAAAATTCCCCGCTTCTGCACTCGACCGCATCCCTGGACGCCACAGCAACAACGCCGTTCGTGGTCTGGAACGCCTGTTCAATCGCAACGGCGTACAGATCCTGTTTCTATCCAAGTTTGTATATGGCACACGGACGGCGGCCCAAGTGCTTGCGGGGGTACACGATATGCGTTTTCGCACCTATATCATCGTCAATTTCCTCGGCGTCCTAACCTTATTTGCCGTCTTCGTTGCTCTCGCCTATTCGGTCGTCGGCACGACACGTCAACTTGCCGATTTGGTGGAGGATCTGGAGATCGCCTTCCTGATATTCATCGTGATTGCGGTGTCCGCCAATTATATCGCGAGCCGGGTGTTGAGGAACCGATGGTCTCGGTAGTCATACCAGCCTTCAATGAGGTCGGAACCATCACCGATGTCATTACGTGTGCACGCCAGCATCCTTGGGTTGGGGAAGTCCTCGTGGTCGATGATGGCTCTACGGATGCGACGGCCCAGGTCGCAGAGGCCGCGGGTGCCCGCGTCATCCGTCTGGCTCGAAACACGGGCAAGGCGACTGCATTGGATGCAGGCGTGCGTTCAGCGAAATCTAACGTCCTGTTATTTCTCGACGCTGACGTGACTGGCCACACACAGCAGACCTTGTCCCGGATCATGCAGCCCGTCATCGAGGGACGCGTCGAGATGAACGTTGGCTTGCGCGCTCGATCGACGCTGATGCTAAACCAGGCGCTGCGATTCTTCCCAATTATCGGCGGAGATCGGGCATTGACCCGCCGGCTCTGGGAGGCCGTCCCGACGAATGGCGTGCGGGGTTTCCAGATCGAGATCGCCTTGAACTACACCTCCAAGCAATTCGATAAGGGGATGGCATTCGAACTAGTGCGTGGTACGTTCCATCACATTAAAGAAAGGAAATATGGTGTCGTGGCTGGCGCTACCCAACGCGCGATGATGATCCGACAAATCCTTTCGATATCATTCCGGCTTTACATACTTGGCTGGATCAAGCGGAGGGCTGTACGTATCTGGAAGAGGAACAAGATGGATAGCGGAATTGATTTTTAGCTAATGTCTGATTCCCACCGCCAGGGAGGCTCTAATTGGTTTCCACGTTCGCACAGACGTCGGGGTCAGACCGTGCCCCATCAAGGGCACTCTGGCGAGCCCACAAAGATTCGACGCGAAACGCCGATACCCTTGATAAAGTGCCGGCCGCGATCCATCGCTGCCTTCCGCATGCGCTCGACACGGCCCAGTGCCGCCACGTGGTAGCTCCTTCCACCTCTGCGGACGTGCCGGAGGAAATGTGCCGGATCGATCTGCAGGCGGTCCAGGATCGGCGGGATGTGGTCCGGGATCGCCCCGCGCTTGTCCTCGCGAATCGCGCGCCCCGTCCAGTCGACCAGTTCCAGGTAATCGTCAGTGGTGAAAACCACCGCATTGGGATGCCCGTCATCGCCCTCGTGGCCCAGCGTCGTCAGGCGCGGCTCCGTGCGCTCCCCGGACTCTTCTCCGGTCGCGCCCGGCACGCTTGCACCCTCCCGGATACGCTGCTGGATGGAGGTGAAATCGGATCCCGCGGGCGTGTCCGCCATCCCCGCACGTACCGGGTTCAGATCCACGTAACTCATGCAGGTCAGCACCGCCGCATCATCCAGTAGCGCCTGGCTCTTGTAGCGGCCCTCCCAGAAGCGGCCCTTGCAGCCATCTTCCGCGTTCGCCCGCCGCGCCAGATGTTCGTTCAGGCTGCGCATGAACCACGAAAGGTCCTGCAAGCGCTCCCGCCACAGGGCGATCTGCGCCTGCGCCCCCTCGCGCTCGGCCTCCGTGCGCGTCTGCCCCGCCCGGTACCGCGCCACCAGCAACGGCAACGAGAACAAGCGCTCCCAGCGCTCCATCACCTCGTCTTCGCTCCAGGATGCTGCCCGGTCCGAGTCGAGCCGCAGGACCAAGTGATAGTGGTTGGACATCACCGCATAGGCGCACACATCCACCGCGAACACGTCCTGAAGCGCGCGCAGCCGCTCCAGCAACCAGCCGCGCCGGTGCTCGTAGTTCTTGCCCGAATAGAAATCCTCGCCACACAGGAACGCGCGGCGAACACAGCGACAAATGCAGTGGTAGTACGGCGTCGCCTCGATCGAGACGAGCTCCTTCCTGGCTCGCGTCATCAGGACCCTCCTTGGTCCATGAACTCACCCCAAAACCTAGCCCGACCGCCTCAGACCGTCAAGAAGATCATGGGTGTCCTCTTCTTTTCCCCTTGCCCGAATAGAAATCCTCGCCACACAGGAACGCCCGGCGAACACAACGAGAAATGCAGTGGTAATACGGCGTCGCCTCGATCAAGACGAGCTCCTTCCTGGCTCGCGTCATCAGGACCCTCCTTGGTCCATGAACTCACCCCAAAACCTAGCCCGACCGCCTCAGACCGTCACGAAGATGATGGGTGTCCTCTTCTTACAGTCAAGAAGATCATGGGTGTCCTCTTCTTCGGTCTGGCATGGCTTCCCTCCCTGGAATGCCCATTTGATGGCCGAAATGACCGCTTTAAGCTCGAATCGCGCCCTTCCTAGACCGGTTTACCGCTGTTTTTCCGTAGGTTACCGAGGTCCGACCCCGTTATTCTCGCTCATGGCCTGGGCGTCAAGCCATCATGGCCCTGGCGTGGAACGCCAAGTGTTCGCCGATAAAGGTCGCAATGAAGTGGTAGCTGTGGTCATACCCCTCCTGCATGCGCAGCTCCAGCGGGATCTTGCGTGCCGCGCAGGCGGCCTGGAGGTTCTGGGGAAACAGCTGCTCAGCCAGGAACTCGTCGGCAGTGCCCTGGTCGATCAGCGCCGGAGGCAGTGGCGCACCGGCGTTGACGAGGCAGGTGGCATCAAACTCCTCCCAGGCCTTTCGGTCATCACCCAGATAGGCGCTGAAGCAGCCCTCGCCCCACGGGCTGATCACCGGATTGCAGATGGGTGAGAACGCAGAGACCGAGGCATACATGCCGGGATTCTTCAGCGCGCAGACAAGCGCTCCATGCCCTCCCATGGAATGCCCGCTAATGGCGCGCTTGCCGGGAATGACAGGAAAATTCGCCTCGATGAGCGGGGGCAGCTCGTCGGTGACGTAATCATACATGTGATAGTGCGTCGCCCACGGCGGCTGAGTGGCGTTGACATAGAACCCCGCACCCTGACCCAGGTCGTAGCGCTCCGCAACGTCCGGCACACCCTCGCCCCGGGGGCTGGTATCGGGCATGACCAGGATCAGACCCAGCTCGGCGCAGTAGCGCTGGGCACCCGCCTTCACCCGCACGTTGTCATCGGTGCAGGTCAGACCTGACAGCCAGTAGACCACCGGAAGTTGCTGGCTGGCGGCCTGGGGCGGGAGGTAGACCGAGAAGGTCATGGCGCACCGGCATGCGGACGATTCATGTTCCCAACGTTCGAGCCAGCCGCCGAACTCCTTGATGCGTTCAAGCTGTTTCATCATCAACCTCAGAAAATGATCACAGAGCGGATGCTCTTGCCCTCGTGCATCAGGTCGAAGGCGCGGTTGATGTCCTCCAGGGGCATGGTGTGGGTGACCAGGCTGTCCAGCTCGATCTTGCCGGCGATGTAGTTGTCCACGTAGCCCGGCAGCTGGGATCGCCCCTTCACGCCGCCGAAGGCCGTGCCTTTCCACGTACGGCCCACCACCAGGTTGAAGGGCCGGGTGCTGATCTCCTGTCCGGCACCGGCAACACCGATCACGGTAGAGACACCCCAGCCCATGTGGGTGCACTCAAGGGCATCGCGCATGACGTTCACATTGCCGATGCACTCAAATGAGTAATCGACCCCGCCCTTGGTCAGCTCCCGGATGTATTCCACCATGGACCCGTTCACCTCGCTGGGATTGATGCAATCCGTGGCCCCCAGGGCCCTGGCCATCTCGAACTTGTCCGGGTTCAGATCAATGGCCAGGATGCGGCTGGCCTTGGCCATCACCGCCCCCTGGATACACGAAAGACCGATACCCCCCAGGCCGAACACCGCCACCGTGGAGCCCGGCTCGACCTTGGCGGTGTTGAGCACCGCGCCGATGCCGGTGGTGACACCGCAGCCCAGCAGGCAGACCTTGTCCAGGGGCGCTTGCGGATTGATCTTGGCCAGCGCGATCTCCGGCACCACGGTGTACTCGGCGAAGGTGGAGCACCCCATATAGTGATAGATCGGCTTGCCGCCCTGGGAGAAGCGGCGGGTGCCGTCGGGCATGTAGCCGGTCCAGACTGTGTCGGCGATGGACTGGCACAGGTTGGTCTTGGTCGAGGCGCAGTACTCGCAGTGGCCACACTCCGGGATATAGAGCGGAATGACGTGGTCGCCGGGCTTGAGGGTCTTCACCCCGGGCCCGCACTCGAGCACCACGCAGCCACCTTCGTGGCCCAGGATGCTGGGGAACACACCCTCAGGGTCATCCCCCGACAGGGTGAATGCGTCCGTGTGACACACACCGCTGGCAACCACTTGCAAAAGCACCTCACCCTCCCGTGGCCCTTCGACATCGACCTCCTCGATGGACAAGGGCTTATTGGCTTCCCAGGCGACAGCGGCACGTGCTTTCATGGACAGGCTCCTCATAGATTACCGAATAGGATAGCGAATCAGGGTATACGGTGCCGAACTGCACAAGCCGGCCAATACGGAGCCAAAGCCCGGCCACCGGTCCACCCGCCCCCAACCCAACCAGCCGCAGCGCGCCAACATACCCATCGGCCTGCCGTGGCCAGCCGACGCGACAACACACCCCCGGTATGGGTATCTTGTGGCCCCGGAACAAGGAGTTCCGCTTCCGGCCCCGAAACCGGGCGCGCCGGAATGGCAATGACAGGGAGAGAGCCGTCAAGAATCATGGGTGTCCTCTTCTTGTCCTAGAAGATGGTGGGTGTCCTCTTCTTTACGCGCCCGACCAGTCCAGAAACCTCAGGCCGTCAAGAAATCAGGACCCTCCTTGGTCCATGAACTCACCCCAAAACCTAGCCCGGCCGGCTTAGACCGTCAGGAAGATGATGGGTGTCATCTTCTTCTCCATGAATGGATAGGACTTTTTGGTCTGAGGAAGTTGGATCATTTCGGACGTCAAGAACATCATGGGTGTCCTCTTCTTTCCGGCCCGCGATCTTCCATCAGTACACATCGAAACAAATATCGGGTTGATCTACGATCTCACACGACCAACCTTCATCAGAAAATAAGTCCACACCCCTTGCTTCGAATACGTTATACGCCACGATCCCAGATGAATTCCTATGCCTCATCGGGAAGCTCGTTGGAACCAAGTCCTCATCCTTCCAAAACAGCACCTTGCAATGATTGCTCTGCCGCACACATACATGCGGAATTATTTCACTGTAGACGCCTTTTTCCAGCCAGTGGTCCTCATTAACAACCACAATCTGGTAGTCGCCAATGGGCTCCATCACCTTCCATCGATCATCCGCGATCGCATTGCCAGCTGATGCACCAAATCCTATCGCAACCGCTGCGCCGATAGCGGCTTGTTTGATTCTCATGTGGTCTCGCTCCCTGCTATTCTTTATATAAACCACGCGCCACTTAAGTCCACGCTCTTCCAACCATTATAATACTCGGCCCCAATCCCTCGACAGATGCCAGACCTTGCCTTTCCTCGAGCTTCCAGAGATCACAGCACCCTGCCTAATCCTGGCACCTCCGCCCTGAAACTTAATCGACCCGCCCCGGACCGCCAGAAGATTGTGGGTGTCCTCTTTCTACGCTCATGCAATCCCCCCCCAAAACCTAGCCCGACCGCCTCAGACCGTCAAGAAGATCATGGGTGTCCTCTTCTTTTCACCAGAGCCTGCGGTCGCGGGCAAACTTCAGCAGAAACTCCTGCTTGTGACAACGATGGGTAACGTGCCAGACATGGCCCGGCAGATGATGGCGACTCGCCCGTGGCATGGCTTCCCTCCCTGGAACGCCCAATTTTATGGCCGAAATGACCGCTTTAAGCTCGAATCGCGCCCTTTCTAGACCGGTTTACCGCTGTTTTTCCGTAGGTTACCGAGGTCCGACCCCGTTATGCCGTCATCTTCTTTACGCACGCTCATTGGGTCACTGGAACCTTAAATGACACCACGACATGTTGCGGATAGATTTTCTTCACCGCTTCTGCCAACCTGTCCATATTTTTTTCCATTTCCGAGATAGCGGTGTCCACACATTCATAATTATAATCGGTTAATAATCGAAGAACCCGAGCATTTTTAGGCCCCAATCTCTGTTCGATCAAATCGGCTGAAAATTCCGGCCCGTATTCGTACTCCAATTTCTCGACTACAGGCTGCAACTTTTCAACATGAAACTCTGAGCGCTGACGTATTACATCGACCGCCGACGAAATCGATTGCTCCATTACCGCCACCTCCGTGAGCAAATCTGGCTGCGACGATTCAATCAAAAATGCAAGCGCATCGTAGTCTATGCTTGGCGCATCCCACGAAAACCCTGCAACCGGCATAATCAAGTAATCGCGGTTAGGATTATGCTTATGTTCATCCAAAAACTGTTTTCTAAACGTCGCAAGTCGATTACAGTGTCTTGAAATTTCAAAAATCGCCCGATTTGCCGCCCGAACATCACTGTCTGCACGCCTTCTTCTATCTTTGTCGTCATGCAACCTAAATGCATACCAAGCACCGAAAAACGCGGCAACCAAGGTAACAAGAGCGCCTAGAATCCCATCCACATAAAACCCCAAACCGTTCTCTTTCGACAAAAACCCCGCCATAAAGCCCAAGAGACCCACCAAGATCGCCAACACAACCTGCCTATCCCCTTTCAAACCACTGTCACCCCCTTCATGTAGAAATCATGGGTGCCCCCTTATTCTTGCCTTTCTAGACCGGTTTCCTTCGCGTTTTCCGCACGTTATCGAGGTCCGAACCCGTTCTGGTCCGACCCCGTTATCTCTGCATTCTTGGTTTCCGGTCGTTGTCCCTGACAAGACGGCTCGGTGGTGGCGTCGGTCTTGGCTTCTCGCTGGGCGTTTGGTGCGTCTTGCCTTTGTCTTTCTCGCTCATATCCCCCCCCCTCAAAGATCGACCACAAGGACTATGAATCCCGATAGCGCGGTAAATAACAAGGAGACCACCAGTGCCTGGTTGGCTCTATGAAGGCACGCCGATTTTCTATCGTTCCTGTTCGAATTGTGATGCGCGTTCTCTGCATACTCGACCTCAAGAAAACGTTGCAATTCCTCATCGAGCCTTTGGTCCGGGATACGCGTTTCATAATGCGCAGCAAGCCTCACACGATAATCACGGATCTCCTTGGGTGTTGCGATGTAAGCGTAAGCGTGCCCCACATGCCCCCAAATCAATAAGGCAACCAGTGCGATCCATGCCAACACTGCCACAGTCCACGTCATCCCGAATGCAATCGTCAGCAGCGAATCCGCAGCCTCCCATGGGAAAGCCCGAAAAAGCGAGAACTGCGCGCCAGCAAATACCACCGCGATACTCACGGGCAGACTCAACGCCCGGCGCAATTCATTGCGACGATCCAACTCGCTCGCATAAGCCTCTTTTGCGTGTTGAAGTAGATCCATCTATTTCCCGCTAGCAACAGATTAGACAGACTTCTTGACATTGGGTCTGCATAAACACTCGCAAACCTTTCATCACCCCATGCACTGGTAGCGGGAGGCCCGGAATTGCTAAGCCATGCGTACTCTTTTCTAGCCCGCCCTCTTTCTGTTTGGCCCAAACCTCACCGCCTACGTTTCCTCCCATCTTCGAACGACCCATCCGTAACGACAGTTCAAATTCGACGGCGACTCGACAAAGCTCCTATTTATAATAACGGACCGCATCAGAAGCCAAGCAAAAATGGCGGACGCACCCGCAACCCAAATGTCACCCGCGTAAAAAAGAAAGAGGGCGATACCAGAGACAGGGAGGACGGCGAACTCGGTCAAGCGACCCATAAACCTGACAACCGAATGTTTCATGACATGATGTGTGCCGATGACCTCGTGCGCGACTGTATCAGAAAATGCCCTTATTGAGACCCCGCTGCCATCAGGATCGTTATGTCTGAGCGACAACATGAACCCCTTTCCCGGGCGCATAAACCCAAAACGAATAGGAACCCTCTCATCTTTCGCATGAACGCTACAATAGGGGTTACCAATCTCAATTTCGAGGTCGGGATCATTTGAGACTATCGACCTTAAACTATAGCCTTCAACACGGCTCGGGATGGATAGATGCGCGACTGAAGAATCCTTAACTAATGATCCGCAAAAGATGCGATTCCCGAAGTTCCACAGACGCACTTCTGTATGAGTATACCAGCCGCTCTCATCTGGCGCCCTAGTGTCTAGCCTCGAAGGAATAAAAGGAAACGGAGCATGGTTTTCGAAAAGCCCTGTGGGGTCGATCGGAAAACCACTCTTCGCATCCCTAGAGGTCTCAGACATAGCTATTTGCTCGACCGATCGAGACCTCCAGGATTGCCACTTGAAATAGAAGGTAATTAAACCAAATAGGACAGTGAGGACTGCAGCTACTGATCGAGCGATAGTTTCGAATAGGTGCAATTCGTCTCGGCCAATATTAGAGAGTAGCGGTCCAATATCGGGCATCAATTGGATTTCCTATCTATTGGGCATCACAGGGAAGTGGACCAAGATGCTCGCGAGAGTCTTTTTATGCATTGAGAACAAACGGTACAAATAAGGGCGCCGCGGCGCCCTTATTTATCTGCTGCTTAAAATCCATTTCTTTAGCGCGGTTCCAATAGGACGCGACCTTGCCAACCTCAATCCCAGCTCAAAGCCCCACCCGTCTGATACTCCGTAACCCGCGTCTCAAAGAAGTTCTTCTCCTTCTTGAGATCGAGCACTTCGCTCATCCACGGGAACGGGTTGTCGGCACCCGGGTACATCTCGGCCAGGCCGATCTGGGCGCAGCGGCGGTTGGCGATAAAGTGCAGGTATTCCTCGAACATCTGCGCGTTCATGCCGAGTACGCCGCGGGGCATGGTGTCGCGGGCGTACTGTGCCTCCAGCTCCACCGCATCATGGATCAGCGTGCGCATCTCGTTCTTGAAGTCTTCGGTCCACAGGTGCGGGTTCTCGACCTTGATCTGGTTGATCACGTCGATGCCGAAGTTCATGTGCATGGACTCGTCGCGCAGGATGTACTGAAACTGCTCGGCCACGCCGGTCATCTTGTTGCGCCGGCCCATGGAGAGGATCTGCACGAAGCCGACGTAGAAGAAGATGCCCTCGAACACGACATAGAAGGCGATCAGTTCGCGCAGCAGCTTCTGGTCCGCCTCTGGCGTGCCGGTGCGGAAGTTCGGGTCCGCCAGGTGCTTGGTGAACGGCAGGGCCCATTCGGCCTTGACGGCGACGGAGGGCACCTCGCGGTACATGTTGAAGATCTCGCCCTCGTCCAGCCCCAAGGACTCGACGCAGTACTGGTAGGCGTGGGTGTGCACCGCTTCCTCGAAGGCCTGGCGCAGCAGGTACTGGCGGCACTCGGGGTTGGTGATGTGGCGGTACACGGCCAGCACCAGGTTGTTCGCCACCAGCGAGTCGGCGGTGGAGAAGAAGCCCAGGTTGCGCTTGACGATGGTGCGCTCGTCGTCGGTCAGACCGTTCGGGTCCTTCCACAGGGCGATGTCCGCGTTCATGTTGATTTCCTGCGGCATCCAGTGGTTGGCGCAGCCATCCAGGTACTTCTGCCAGGCCCACTTGTACTTGAAGGGCACGAGCTGGTTGAGGTCCGCGTGGCAGTTGATGATCTTCTTGTCATCCACGCGGATGCGCTCGGCACCCATCTCGATGTCTTCCAGACCGGTGCCGGTCAGGGCCTCCTCGTTGGGCTCGGCCAGCGGCTGGCCGGCGTTCTCCGGCTCCGGCGGGACGCTGGGCGCGGCGCCGGCGGTGCTCATCAGGGCTTCGTTCTCCTGAAAGCCCATGCCCGGGCGTACGGCGGGTTGTTTCTGGCCTTCGCCTTTTACGGCGGCAATCGGATCGTCCCAGGAAAGCATAGTGTCCCTCTTCTTTCGGTGGCGGCCCGGCGCGGTGGCCGGGCCTTTGTTCAGTTTGTTGCGTGGTGCGGTTTCGGTGCCCGCTCGCGGGCGGGCCTTACTGGCAGGCCTCGCAGTCCGGCTCGAGGATGGAGCACGCCTTGGGCGCCTCCGGCTCGGCCGCCTGCTGGCCGCCGGAGACGGCGTTCAGCTTGTTGGCGCGCGAGGAGTCGGCCACGGTGCTCTTCTCCACGTGGGTCGCACCCATGGAGCGCAGGTAGTAGGTCGTCTTGAGCCCGCGCACCCAGGCCAGCTTGTACAGGGCGTCCAGCTTGGGCCCGGAGGGCTCGGCCATGTACAGGTTCAGGCTCTGGGCCTGGTCGATCCACTTCTGCCGGCGCGAGGCGGCCTCGACCAGCCAGCGGGTGTCCAGCTCGAACGCGGTGGCGTACAGGGCCTTGAGGTCCTCCGGCACGCGGTCCAGCGGCTGCACCGAGCCGTCGTAGTACTTGAGGTCGTTGACCATGACCTCGTCCCACAGCTCGCGGTCCTTCAGATCGCGCACCAGGTACGGGTTGATCACGGTGAACTCGCCCGACAGGTTCGATTTGACGAACAGGTTCTGGTAGGTCGGCTCGATCGACTGCGACACGCCACAGATGTTGGAGATGGTCGCGGTCGGCGCGATCGCCATGGTGTTGGAGTTGCGCATGCCGACCTTCTTCACCCGCTTGCGCAGCTTGTCCCACTCCAGGCGCTGGGTGGTGTCCATCTGCAGGTACTCGCCGCGGGTCTCGGCCAGCTTTTCGATCGAGTCGATCGGCAGAATGCCCTGGCTCCACAGGCTGCCGGGGAAGCTCTCGTAGCGCCCGCGCTCCTCGGCCAGATCGGTCGAGGCCTGGATGGTGTAGTAGGACACCGCCTCCATGGAGGCATCGGCGAACTCCACGGCGGCCTCGGAGGCATACGGCAGGCGCAGCTTGTACAGCGCATCCTGGAAACCCATGATCCCCAGGCCCACCGGGCGGTGACGCATGTTGGAGCGACGCGCCTGCGGTACCGAGTAGTAGTTGTAGTCGATCACGTTGTCGAGCATGCGCATGGCCGTGTTCACGGTGCGCTGCAGCTTGGCCTGATCCAGCTCGCCGGCCTCGCTGATGTGCGCGGCCAGGTTGATCGAGCCCAGGTTGCACACCGCGATCTCGTCATCCGAGGTGTTCAGGGTGATCTCGGTGCACAGGTTGGAGCTATGGACCACGCCGGTGTGCTGCTGCGGGCTGCGCAGGTTGCACGGGTCCTTGAAGGTGACCCACGGGTGGCCGGTCTCGAACAGCATGCCGAGCATCTTCCGCCACAGGTCGACGGCCTTCATGGTCTTGTACACGCGCATCTCGCCGCGCGCGGCCTTCTCTTCGTACTCGTTGTAGCGCTTCTCGAAGTCGGCGCCGATCCGGTCGTGCAGGTCGGGCGCCTCGTTCGGGGAGAACAGGGTCCAGTCGCCATCCTCGGCCACGCGCTTCATGAACAGGTCCGGGATCCAGTTGGCGCTGTTCATGTCGTGGGTGCGGCGGCGGTCGTCGCCGGTGTTCTTGCGCAGCTCGATGAACTCCTCGATATCGATATGCCAGGTCTCGAGGTAGGCGCACACCGCGCCCTTGCGCTTGCCGCCCTGGTTCACCGCCACCGCGGTGTCGTTGGCGACCTTGAGGAACGGGACCACGCCCTGGGACTTGCCGTTGGTGCCCTTGATGTGGGCGCCCATGCCGCGCACGCGGGTCCAGTCGTTGCCCAGCCCGCCGGCAAACTTGGACAGCAGCGCGTTGTCGCGGATGGCGCTGTAGATGCCGTCGAGGTCATCCGGGATGCTGGTCAGGTAGCAGCTGGAGAGCTGCGGACGCAGGGTGCCGGAGTTGAACAGGGTCGGCGTGGAGCTCATGAAGTCGAACGAGCTCAGCAGGTTGTAGAATTCGATCGCGCGGGCCTCGCGGTCGATCTCGTTGATCGCCAGGCCCATCGCCACACGCATGAAGAACGCCTGCGGCAGCTCGAAGCGGGTGCCATCGCTGTGGATGAAGTAGCGATCGAACAGGGTCTGCAGGCCGAGATAGGTGAACTGCAGGTCACGCTCGGGCTTGAGCGCGGCGCCCAGGCGTTCGAGGTCGTAGCGGGTCAGCTCGCTGTCGACCAGCTCCAGCTCGGCGGCGCGCTTGATGTAGGCACCGAAGTAATCGGCATAGCGCTCGGCCAGCTGGGCCTGGGTGGCCTCTTCCGGGCGGCCGTGCACGAAGCTCAGGGCCTCGCGGCGCAGCGCGTCCATCAGCAGACGCGCGGTGACCTCGGAGTAGTTGGGCTCCTTCTCGATCATCACCCGCGCGGCCATCACCAGCGCGGTGGAGACATCCTTCTCGGCCACGCCGTCGAACAGGTTGCGGCGGGCCTCGGTCAGGATCTTCTCGCCATCCACCTGCTCGATGCCGGCGCAGGCCTCGGCGACCACCGCCTGCAGGCGGTCCTCGTCCAGCGGGGCCAGGGTGCCGTCGGCACGGGTCACGTTCAGCGTGACGGCCTCGGCTTGTTCGTCCGCACCCTGCTCGGCGGCCTCGGCAGCGCGCTTCTGCGACTGCTGCTCGCGGTAGATCACGTAGGCCCGCGCGACCTTGTGGTGGCCGCTGCGCATCAGCGCCAGCTCCACGTGGTCCTGGATATCCTCGATATGGACCGTCATGCCCTGGGTCCCGGCGCGGCGGAACAGGCTGTCCACCACCTGCCCGGCGACTTCCTTCGACACCTCGTGGATGCGACGGCTGGCCGCGGCATTGCCGCCCTCCACCGCGAGGAAGGCCTTGGTCACCGCGACCTCGATCTTGGAGGCATCAAAGCCGGTCACCTTGCCATTGCGGCGAATCACCTGGTGCTGGCCCGGGCTGGTCGCCAGGACCTCGGCCGACGGTTCGGCTTGCGGCGGGTACTGGGTGCCCTGCTGGGCTGTGGCAGTATGGGAATCGCTGTGCATGACGGGCCTCGCGCTGGTGTTGGATCGAACGTGGGATACTATAGATCGGGGATCGGGAACTGCATAGCCACTAGATATAGTGCCTCAAGAAAGAACAAGCCGCGCACAAGCCGTGGGCAAGCTGTGGATAAAATCGGCCATTCCCCGTCCTGTCGCCATTCCTGGCGAGGCGCCCGGGTTATCCACCAAACGCCGATGTAGTGACTCCCCGCCGGGTGTCTGCGGCCCACGAGAACATGAAAATGTTTTATGGCCTGCGATTACCGAATCGGTATCGCGCGCGGGGACCGCTTTGGGGCATCCACGCCCGGCGTGGCGATGTTGGACAAAGACCCGCCGCGTCCCAATAATCCCCGCCTTATCGAACCCACTTTTTTGCGTTGCCGGCCGGGCCGGCGGCGCCAGCCGTATTCATCGAATCGACAGGGAGTACCGCATGAGCGACGCCAAGGACTCATCCGACAAGAAGAGCAAGCAGGCCGGCAAGCAGGACGCGCCCAAGGCCGCCGTCGCCACGGGGGCCATGCAGTCCGCCACCGGCGCCGTCTCGCTCTCCTCCGGCGGCGACACCGCGACCCAGCCGAAAAAGGGCGGCAGCGAGAAGGCAACGCGCCACTGCCCGCTGCTGATCCTGGGCTCCGGCCCGGCCGGCTGGACCGCCGCCGTCTACGCCGCGCGCGCCAACCTGAACCCGGTCGTGATCACCGGCCTGGAACAGGGCGGCCAGTTGATGACCACCACCGACGTGGACAACTGGCCCGGCGACAACGAGGGCGTGCAGGGTCCCGAGCTGATGCAGCGCATGCAGAAGCACGCCGAGCGCTTCGACACCGAGGTGATCTTTGACCACATCCACACGGTGCAGCTAAAGGACCAGCCCTACCGCCTGATCGGCGACTCCGGCGAATACACCTGTGATGCCCTGATCATCTGCACCGGGGCCTCCGCGCAGTACCTGGGGCTGGAGTCCGAGACCACCTTCGCCGGCAAGGGCGTGTCCGCCTGCGCCACCTGCGACGGCTTCTTCTACCGCAACCAGAAGGTGGCGGTGATCGGCGGCGGCAACACCGCGGTCGAGGAAGCGCTGTACCTGTCCAACATCGCCTCCGAGGTCACCCTGGTGCATCGGCGTGATTCGCTGCGCTCGGAGAAGATCCTGCAGGACAAGCTGTTCGAGAAGGAAAAGAACGGCAACGTCACCATCGAGTGGAACCACACCCTGGAAGAGATCCTCGGCGACGAGACCGGCGTGACCGGCGCGCGGCTCAAGAGCACCCAGTCCGGCGAGACCAAGGATCTCGAGCTGATGGGCGTGTTCATCGCCATCGGCCACAAGCCGAACACCGACATCTTCCAGGGCCAGCTGGATATGGCGGGCGGCTATATCAAGGTGCAAAGCGGGCTGGAAGGCAACGCCACTGCCACCTCCGTGGCGGGCGTGTTCGCCGCTGGCGACGTGATGGATCACGTCTATCGCCAGGCGGTCACCTCCGCCGGCACCGGCTGCATGGCCGCACTGGACGCGGAGAAGTACCTGGACAAGCTCGGTTGATCGCATGAGCGCCGAGGGCGACACCCAGGCACCGGACCCGTCGGAGGACGACACGGGTGACGTGGCGGAGCGCGTCGAGCTGCGCGACGGCCTGGCCGAGGTGGATCCGGCTGCCTGGGATGCCCTGACCGGCGGCACCGAGCCGTTTCTGCGCCACGCCTTTCTGGAAGGCCTGGAGCGCCACGAGTGCCTGGGCCGGCAGTTCGGCTGGTTCCCGCAGCATGTGCTGATCTTCCGCGACGACCAGCTGGTCGCGGCGGCCCCGGCCTATGCCAAGACCAACAACTACGGCGAGTTCGTGTTCGACTTCGCCTGGGAAGGCGCGTGGAACCGCCACGGGCTCAACTACTACCCCAAGCTGGTCGTCTCCGTGCCCTACACCCCGGCCACCGGGCCGCGCCTGCTGGTGCACCCGGAGGCGCCGGACTTCGATCACCTGCGCACCCTGCTGGTCCGCGCGCTGGTCACCCGCGGGCGCGAGCTGAACGCCTCCGGCGTGAACATCCTGTTCCCCAATCAGGACGATCTGGACGTGACCCGCGAGCTGGGCCTGGCCGAGCGCATGGGCTGCCAGTACCACTGGACCAATGCCGCGGACGGGGGTTACGCGGACTTCGACGCCTTCCTGGGCGCGCTCAGCTCGAAGAAGCGCAAGAACATCAAGCGCGAACGCCGCCGTGTGAACGAGGCCGGGATCGTGTTTCGCACCCTCACCGGCGCCACCGGGCAGGCGGAGGACTGGGCGCGCTTTCACCGCTTCTACGTGGATACCTTCGAGAAGCACATGGGCATCCCGACGCTGTCGGAGGCCTTCTTTGTCGAGACCGCGGCCGAGCTTGGCGACCAGGTGGTGCTGTTCGAGGCCCGGCGCCCGAGCGTGGCGGACCCGGATGCGACGGACCCCGGCGCGAATGGTGACGGCGAGACCATCGCCGCCGCGCTTTGCTATCGCAGCCACGACACCCTGTACGGGCGCTTCTGGGGCTGCACCGAGGACCTGGCCGACCTGCACTTCGAGACCTGCTACTACCAGGGCATCGAGTTCTGCATCCGCGAGGGGCTGGCGCGCTTCGAGCCGGGCGCCCAGGGCGAGCACAAGATCCCGCGCGGCTTCCTGCCCACGCCGACCTACTCGGCCCACATGATCCTGACCGAGGGCTTCGACCAGCCGGTGCGCGACTTCTGCGAGCGCGAGGCACAGATGATGCACACCCAGTGCGAGCGCCTGCACGAACACTCGCCCTATCGCCAGGCCCAGTCCGATGATGTGCCCGACCACTAACTTGAACCCGGCTCGCCCCGTGGGAGCCGGTCCTGTGGGAGCGGACCCACTCCCACAGGACCGGCTCCCACAAACCCCGCGCCCACGGTTTCATGGGCCCTCCCCGGCCGCCCACAACCGTCATCCCGGCCACCCCTCCCCCCGTCATCCCGGCCGCAGCGCAGCGAAGACCCGGGATCTCCCAACGCTGGCCACCCGCTTGCCCGTCCACCCATGGCCAGCCGCGAATATCCCGGATCGCCCTGTGGGAGCGGGCTTGCCCGCGAAGCCCCTGCCCGCGCTGGACTCCGCCGCACCCCATTCGCCTGCAAGCAGGCTCCTACAATGCCGCCGGCACACCGAGACCCATCATCCCGGCCGCAGTGCCCCACCTCGTCATCCCGGCCGTAGCGCAGCGAAGAGCCGGGATCTCCCAACCCAGGCAACAGGCTCGCCGACTGGACCTTCTCCGCACTCGGGGATCCCGGATCACCCTGTGGGAGCGGGCTTGCCCGCGAAGCCCCTGCCCGCGCAGGACTCTGGCCGATGGGGGCCGGGCCAACGCCCGACCGCGCAGAGGGCTGCGCTCCTACAGGGCCCCGGACACCCACCCCCACCTGCAGGAGGCCAGCCCTCTGGCCGATGGGGGCTCGTCCCATGACGTCCGGCCCGCAGATCACCCTGCCCTGGCTGGATCCGGAGCACCCGGAAGCGCCGTTTCCGGACCCGGCGCAAGCGCTGCTCGAGCCGAACGGCCTGCTGGCGGCCGGCGGCGATCTCTCCGTGCCGCGCCTGCTGAATGCCTACCGCTCCGGGGTGTTCCCCTGGTTCGAGGCCGGGCAGCCGATCCTGTGGTGGAGCCCGGACCCGCGCGCAGTGCTGGAGCCGAGCCGGTTCCGGCTGCACCGCAGCCTGAAGAAGGCGATCCGCAATCGCGGCTATACGGTCAGCTTCGATCGCGCCTTCGAGGCCGTCATCGACGCCTGCGCCGGCCCCCGCGACTACGCCGACGGCACCTGGATCACCACCAGCATGCAGCAGGCCTATATCGCACTGCACCGCACGGGGCATGCGCACTCGGTGGAGGTGTGGGACGGCCCGCGCCTGATCGGCGGGCTTTATGGCGTGGCGGTCGGGCGACTGTTCTGCGGCGAATCGATGTTCTCGCGCGAGCGGGATACCTCCAAGATGGCGCTGGCCTGGCTGTGCCGCCACCTGGTCGCCTGGGGCTGGCCGCTGGTGGACGTGCAGATGGAGACGGAGCACCTGCTGAACCTGGGTGCCGAGGCTATACCCCGGCGCGAGTTCATCGCGCGCATCCGCAAGATTGCGCAGGAGCCGATAGAACCGGGGCCCTGGCGGACCGACCCGGCGCTGAGCCCGCTGGATGAGGGGTGGCACAGCCAGACGTAGCATCCAGCCCCCACGGCGGCGCCCGGGCCCGACGCGGGCAGGGGCTTCGCGGGAAAGCCCGCTCCCACAGAGGGCGCTCGCTGGCCTCCCACGACCGTCACCCCGGCCAGCCATCTCCCCATCATCCCGGCCAGCCACCTCCCCGTCATCCCGGCCGGAGCGCAGCGGAGAGCCGGGATCTCGCGACACAGCCACCAGACTCATCCACTGAACCGTCTCCGCCCGCGGGGATACCGCGGAAGCTACGCGGGCAGGCCCGCACCCCCAATGCTCTTCTAACCGGCCAGCGGTGCTTTATACTCGCGGGCCATTGGGGGAACCGGGCGGGAGATTCGGGTGAACAAGGCAGGATCAAGGAAGACGCGGCGGACGCTCGTCGCCATTTCGCGGGCCGGGCTGCTGCTTGCGCTGGCCGCCATCACCGCCGGCTGCGCCGCGCTGGCACCCTCCCCGCCCCAGGACCAAAGCAACATCTGCGAGATCTTCCGCGAGCAGCCGCGCTGGTACGACCATGCGCGGGATTCCGAGCGGGAATGGGGCACGCCGATCGCGACCCAGATGTCGTTCATCCAGCAGGAGTCCTCCTTCCGCAGCCACGTACGCCCGGACCGCGAACGCCTGCTCGGCTTCATTCCGTGGAGCCGCCCCTCCTCCGCCCGGGGCTATGCCCAGGCCCAGGACCCGGTCTGGGGCGAATACCAGGACGATGCCGGCAGCCGCTTCGCACGACGTTCGCACATGAAGCACGCGACCGACTTCATCGGTTGGTACAACGCGCGCACCCAGCGTATGACGGGCGTGTCGCTGTACAACTCGGAACACCTCTACCTCGCCTACCACGAAGGCCAGGGCGGCTATAACCGCGGCAGCTACCAGAGCAAGCCGCAGGTCCGGGCCGCGGCCCGACAGGTGGCTCAGCGCGCCGACCGCTACGAGTCCCAGCTACAGAGCTGCGAGTCCGAGTTCCGCTGCCGCCGCTTCTACCAGGTTTGGCCCTTCTGCCGGCAGTAGCCACGGCCACGCTGTCCGTCATCGCGAGCGCCGCGAAACGATCGCCCGATGCTGCCCCGGCGCCGGGGAACCCCGACAGACTGCCACGTCGGCTACGCCTCCTCGCAGTGACGCAGCCCCAACCGCCCCACCACGGCCACGCCTCCCGTCATCGCGAGCGCAGCGAAGCGATCCCCCCAACGTTGCCCAGGCGTCGGGGCATCCCCGACAGACTACCGCGTCGGCGGGGCCTCCTCGCAGTGACGGAATCCAACCGCCCCGCCCCAACCTCCGACGCGTGACGGCCACACTTGAGGGAACCACGCCGCCTGTGTTCCAGTCTTCCGGGACACCCCCTTTGGCCGAGACAAGGACACACCATGAGCGACAACCCGACCGCAGGCTTTCGCTTCAACCACACCATGCTGCGCGTGAAGGACCCGCAGAAGGCGCTGGACTTCTACCAGCGCGTGTTCGGCATGCAGCTGGTGAAGACCCTCGACTTCCCGGAGTTCGAGTTCACGCTCTACTTCCTCGCGCAGCTTGGCGAGGACGAGCCGCAGCCGCCCAAGGACGCCGGCGAGGCCACCCGTTGGATGTTCAGCCAGCGCGGCATCCTCGAGCTGACCTACAACTACGGCACCGAGAAGGACGCGGACTTTCACTACCACGACGGCAACGAGGAACCACAGGGCTTCGGCCACATCTGCTTCTCGGTCCCGGACCTGGACGCGGCCGTGCGCTGGTTCGACCAGAACGACGTGGAGTTCGTAAAGCGCCCGGACGAGGGCGGCCTGAAGGACATCGCCTTCGTGAAGGACCTCGACGGCTACTGGATCGAGATCCTGGAACCCGCCCGCCTCACCGGCCTGGGCCGCTAGCCACTCGCCCGCAGTAGCCAGACACAAAAAAGGGGCCTTGCGGCCCCTGCTCCCATCCCGGGAGTACGGCCCCGCCCGTTGCCGGGCGAGGTCGCTGGTTGGTCCGGATCAGACCTTGGTGTAGCGCAGGTAGGAGCGGATCTCCTCGAAGCCCTGCGGGAACTTCTTCTGCGCGTCTTCGTTGCTGACCGTCGGCGGGATGATCACGCGAGCACCCGGGGTCCAGTCGGCCGGCGTCGCGATCCCGTGCTTGTCACCGGTCTGCAGCGCATCGATCACCCGCAGGATCTCGTCGAAGTTGCGGCCCACCGACATCGGATAGGTCATCATCAGACGAATCTTCTTGTTCGGGTCGATGATGTAGACGGAACGCACCGCCGCGGTCTCGCTCTCGCCCGGGTGGATCATCTCGTAGAGCTCCGAGATCTTCTTGTCGGCATCCGCGACGATCGGGAACTCCAGCGTGGTGTCCTGGGTGTCGTTGACGTCCTCGATCCACTTGTTGTGCTCTTCGACCGTATCGGTCGACAGACCCAGCGGCTTCACGTTGCGGTCCGCGAACTGCTTGGCCAGCTGGGCGGTACGGCCCATCTCGGTGGTGCACACCGGGGTGAAATCGGCCGGGTGGCTGAAGAAAAAGCACCAGGAGTCGCCGATCCATTCGTGGAAATCGATCTTGCCCTGGGTGGTGTCAATCTGGAAATTCGGTGCGGTATCGCCCAAATGCAGTGCCATGATGTACTCCTTTCATTCTAGAGGTTGGTTCGGCATCTCATGGGGCCGTGCCTCCATGTGCGAACCACCGTATCTGGATCCGCGCATATCGGGAATTACTAATTCACTAACGACTCGATAGCGGAAAGCTAACGATGGCCCGGGAAGGAAATGAGCCCTCCCCGGGCCATCCCCACTGGATTACATGCGGCGGAACAGCTCCACCAGGTCCTCGCGCATGTCCTGACGACCGACCTCTTCGGTTGTGAAGCTCTCACCGTCGAAATTCACTCCAAGCATCACCGCCTGCCCCGCCGCCAGATCGGGCTGGAGCGCCACCATGCGGAGGCCCTCGAGATAGTCGGCCACGGCTTCGTCGGCCTCCGCCACGGCCTGGACCTGCTTCTGCATCCACGAGGAGATATGCAGCACCAGGGTGCCGTCCCATTCGGACGCGGCCAGCTCCTGCAGATAGGCGTGGGCCAGCGCAATGTTCTCCTCGCGATCCAGCGAGCCACCCAGCGCGAGGTAGGCCACGTCCTTGTCCGCGGTCACCTGCACTGCGACCGCCGCGTCCTCGCCGGAACGCAGGGTCGCGATGCGGAAGCCGGCCTGCGGGGCGGCCGACAGCATCGACGCACCCAGCCCGCCGGCCAGGGCTCCGCAGACGGCGGACGGGTTGTTGATGACGGCCATCGAACCGGCCCCCATCTGGTTCACGATCGCCTGGCCGATACCGACACTGGCCATCGAGCGGACGGTCTGGTGCTCGCCGAACGACAGCGGCTCGGCCGAGGCCAGCATCGGGCTCGCCAGCAGGGCGGCGGACAGGGAAAGGGTGAGTACGCTCTTGTTCATGTGAGACTCCAGTGGCTTTGGTCTATTGGCATATCGTCGGTATTCATGTTCCAGGCGGTAACGGCGTACCCCCGTCCACTTTGACGGGCCACCAAGGGACGTCCGGCCGCTTCCCCCGGACGCTGCTGGCCCACGGAACGGGCGGGGCTGCCTGCCCCACCCCACCGGGATCAACGCGTCAGGCCTCCTGTTCGTCGGCGTCGCCCTCGAGCTGGCGCAAGCGCCGGTACAGGCTGCGTTCGCTGATCCCCAGGGTTTGCGCCAGGGCACGACGATCACCGGGGTAGACCGCCGCCGCATGCCGCAGGTATTCGCGCTCGATCTCGTCCAGGGGGCGCAGGGACTGCGGGTGCAGCAAGGCATTCATCCGCCCGGGATCCTGGCCGCCCTGTTGGCTCGCGCCCTCCCGCACCCGGTCCGGCAGCTGGTCCGGGCGGATGGTCTCGCCATTGGCCAGCAATGCCGCCCGCTCGAGGATGTTGCGCAGCTCGCGCACATTCCCCGGGAATGAATAGCGCTTGAGAAGTTTCTGCGCCTCGGCATCGAGCCGGGGACGTACAGTCAGGTCCAGACGCTCGATCAACGCATCCACTAGCAGCGGTATGTCCTCGGCGCGCTGCCGCAGGGGCGGCACGTCGATCGGGAAAGTGTTGATGCGGTAGTACAGATCCTCGCGGAACTCGCCGGCCCGCACCATGGCCTCGAGGTCGCGGTGGGTCGCGCAGACCAGACGGAAGTCCGCCCCCCGCGACTCCACACCCCCGACTCGGCGATAGGCATGGGTTTCCAGCAGGCGCAGCAGCTTGACCTGCTGGCTTAGCGGGATGTCGCCCACCTCGTCGAGGAACAGGGTCCCGCCCTCGGCGGCCTCCACCAAGCCCGCCTTGGCCGAGGTCGCCCCGGTGAATGCACCCTTTTCGTGGCCGAACAATTCGCTTTCGAACAGCGTTTCCGTCAGCCCGGAGCACTCCACCGGCACGAACGGGGACTGGCTCCTGGAGCTTTCCTCGTGGATCGCCCGGGCGATCAGTTCCTTGCCGGTGCCGGACTCGCCAAGCAGCAGGGCCGAGGCATTGCTCGGCGCCACCCGGCTGATCAGACCCAGCATGGCATTGAAGGCCTTCGATCGACCCACCAGGCCGCCGGCGCCCGCATGCGGAGTTGATACCGGCAGGTGATGGAGCCGCTCGACCAGATACAGGACCTCGCCACCCGCGCCCTGGATAGGCAACAACTCCACGTCCACGTGTTCGCGACCAGACTCGGTGTGATGCACGTGCAGGACGCGTTCGCGATGCCCACTGCTCAGGGCCGCCCGCAGCGGGCAGGATTCGCCAGCCTCGTCGCAAGGGCGCCGGAACCCGTGGGAGGCCTCGAAGCAGCTGCGGCCGGAACCATCGCGATCTGTTCCGTACACGTGCTGGTACGCCGCATTGGCAGCGAGGATGCGATAGTCCGGGGACAGCAGGATCGCCGGCTCCCGGAATAGCTCCAGCATCTGCCGCAGGGTCTCGACATGCGTGTCCTGCGGGTCCGGATCCTTCTTCGGGATGCTCGTCACGTCGCCTCGCACAAGGGGGTACTGGACTGCGTATCCGACGGTCGAAACGGCACCGTCGCGCTGCCCAATAGACACGTTCAGTCGAGTGATGTTCAACGGCATGGGTTCACCCCCGTACGTTGCCCGCAACTCGAAGACCCGCCGCGACCGCTGCACCGCGACCCCGGCGATCCGGGGAGATCCGCCGATCGCTCGCCGTGCACCCCGCTAGCCCCACGAACACCAACCTCGAACGGGGCCCCGGCCAAGCCGCCGGGGCCCCGTTCGGCTTGGGGTCGGGCGCGTACTGGAAGCGACCTAGTGATAGCCGGTCTCCGGGGTCACCTTCCCGCGGAAGACCCAGTAGGTCCACGCGGTGTAGCCCAGGATGATCGGGATCACGAACAGCGCGCCTACCAGGGTGAACAGCTGGGCGTCCGGCGAGGAGGCCGCATCCCAGAACGTGTAGTCCGGCGGCACCACATACGGCCACTTGCTCACCAGCAGCCCCAGGTAGGTGGTGATGAACAGGGCGATAGTGGCCACGAAGGGGATCCCCTCGTGGCGGCGGCGAACCGCGCGGATCAGCACCCAGGAGGAGAGCAGCGCCAGGGCCGGCAACACCCAGAGGTACTGCCAGGTACCCATCCAGCGCTCCATCACCTTCGGATCAATGAACGGGGTAATGAAGCTCACTGCGCCGAACACCAGCAGCACGGCCGCCAGCATCCACGGTGCGACCCGATAGGCAAAGGCCTGGGTCTCGCCCTCGGTCTTGACGATCAGCCAGGTGGACCCCAGCAGGGCATAGCCCGCCAGCAGCCCGATCCCGGTGAGTACAGTGAAGGGCGTCAGCCAGTCGAGCGGACCGCCGGCGAAACTGAGGCCGTCCATCTCGAACCCCTGGATGTAGGCACCCACTACCGCGCCCTGGGCGAAGGCCGCCACCGCCGATCCGATCGCGAAGGCGGCATTCCACAACCCTTTGGAACGATGCGCCTTGAACCGGAATTCGAAGGCCACGCCGCGGAAGATCAACCCCGCCAGCATCAGGAAGACCCCGATATAGAGCGCCGGCAGGAACACCGAGTACACCAGCGGGAAGGCCGCCAGCAGCCCCGCCCCTCCAAGGATCAGCCAGGTCTCGTTGCCATCCCACACCGGGGCGACCGAGTTCATCATCACGTCGCGCGAGGTCTCCCCCGGGGCGAAGGGAAACAGGATCCCCACCCCGAGGTCGAACCCGTCCATCAGCACGTAGGCGATCAGGGCCACCGCGATGATGACGACCCAGATCAGCGTGATATCAAGCGTGGTTTCCATGACTTAGCTCCTTTCACCGCGGACCGCGGCGTCGTCGATCCAGGTGTCGGCGGCCGAGAGGGGCCGCTTGGCGTGCGCCGCTGCATGCGTGGCATCGGCCGGTTCCGGGCCCTGGTGCACGATGCGGAACAGGTAATAGACCCCGCCACTGAACACCGCCGCGTAGACCGCCACGTAGCCGATCAGGGTGAACAGCGCCATGCCGCCGGTGAGGGCCGGCGTGATGCCCTCGGCATGATTCATGACGCCGTACACCAGCCAGGGGGCGCGCCCCGTCTCGGTCACGAACCAGCCCGCGACCACCGCAATGAATGGCGCCGGGATCATCCACGACAGGCCCTTGAGGAAGCGCGGCGAGGAGTACATCCGGCGCCGGAAGCGTAGCCAGGCACCGACCAGGACGAACAGGATCATCACCATGCCAATCGAAATCATGATGCGGAACGACCAGAAGGTGATGCCCACCGGCGGACGTTCCTCCGCGGGGACCTCCAGCAGGCCCGGCACTTCACCGTCCAGATCGTGGGTCAGAATGAAGCTCGCCATCTTCGGGATACCGATCTCGAAGTGGTTTGTCTCGTTGGCCGAGTCCGGGATGGCAAACAGCAGCAGTGGTGCGCCGCGTTCGGTCTCCCACACGCCTTCCATCGCCGCCACCTTGGTCGGCTGGTGCTCGAAGGTATTGAGGCCGTGGATATCGCCGACCACCAGCTGGGCCGGGGCCGCGAACAGCAGCACCCACATCGTGGTGCCCAGGGCCTTGCGATTCATGACCACGTCGCGCTGGCGCAGCAGGTACCAGGCGGAGACCCCGGCGACCACGAAGCCCGCCGTCAGCAGCGAGGCCAGGCCCATATGGAAGAAGCGCGGCCAGAAGCTCGGGTTGAAGATGGCCGTGATCCAGGACGAGACGTGAAATACCCCGTCGTGCAGCTCGAAGCCGACCGGCGTCTGCATCCAGCTGTTGGCCACCAGGATCCAGAAGGACGAGATGAACGTGCCCAATGCCACCATTAGCGCCGCGAACAGGTGCACGCCCTGGGGGACCCTGTCGCGTCCGAACAGCAGGACGCCGAGGAAGGCCGCCTCCAGGAAGAACGCGGTCAGCACCTCGTAGGACAGCACGGGCCCGAGGAAATTGGCCGTGGCGTAGGAGAACGCGCTCCAGTTGGTACCGAACTGGAACGACATGACCAGTCCGGAGACCACGCCCATACCGAAGACCACCGCGAAGATCTTGATCCAGAACTTCGAGATCTGGGTATAGATCGCCTCGCCGGTCTTCCAGGCGCGGAACTCAAGAAACGCGATAAACGAAGCCAGCCCGATCGTGAAGACCGGAAAGATCGCGTGAAACGAAACCACGAACGCGAACTGAATTCGCGATAGCAGTATGGGGTCGAGCTCCATGGCCTTTCCTCCGTAGTCAAGGGCACGCCGAAATGACGTATCGATGAACCTCCTAACAAGTACCGTGCCAGCCTGGGCGTCCGGACGGCTGCCGCCGCCTGGACGCCAGAAACCGGCGTTTTCCCGGTCGCCGGGCGCGGGCTCCAGCCGGTGTTTGGCTGCCATTTTCGTCAGTTACGTGTCGCGCGACTGTCATTAATGGCAGTCTGGTCCCGCCAATATCGGCACACAAGGCCCGCTGGAACGGCCTGCCGGTGTTGGCATGCAACTTGTAAGCAATCCGTCACACGAACCGCTTGAAGGCGGCGTGACCATCACAACTAGCCCGCCCGGTCTCGGCGCGGCAGACGGATACGCGGAGAGAGCAATGCACCAGCCCGAAGACCCGAAGCAACCAGCGATTGAAAAAGCCATGGCCCGCCAGGCCGACGAGGCGCTGCGCGGGCTGTCCCGGCGCGATTTCCTGAAGATTGCCGGTGCCGCCGGCCTGGTGTCGGCGACCGGCGTGCACGCCGCTCCGGCCCGCGCGGCCGTTTCCAGCCAGGCCCGCATCGTGGTGCTGGGCGGGGGTGCCGCAGGCATGACCATGGCCGCCCGCTTGCGCGACCTGCTGGACGGGGCGCGGATCACCATTGTCGAACCGAGCGAGATCCACCATTACCAGCCGGGCTGGACCCTGGTGGCCGCCGGTGTCTATTCGGTCGGCGAGGTACAGCGCCGCAATGAACGTTACATCCCGCGTGGCGTGGACTGGGTCCGCTCCGCGGTGGCAGCCATCGACCCCGAGGCGCAACGCGTCGAGACCACCGGCGGTGACCGGCTCGACTACGACTTCCTGGTGGTCGCCACCGGTCTGCACCTGGACTACGAGGCGATCGAGGGGCTGCGCCGCGAGGATATCGGCCGCCCCGGCCTGACCAGCCTGTACGCCAGCGCCGAGGCCGCGCGTGACGCCTACGAACAGATCCATACCTTTGGCGAAAACGGCGGAGTGGCGCGCTTCACCATTCCCAACACCCCGATCAAGTGTGCCGGTGCGCCGATCAAGGCGACCTTCATCGCTGACGATCTGCTGCGCACCGCCGGACGGCGCTCCGGGGCCGATTTCCACTATCACAGCGCCTCCGAGACGCTGTTCAGCGTGCAACGCTTCGACCACATGGTGCGCGACCTTTACGCCGAGCGCAGCGTGGCCGTGAACGACGGCGGCGCCCTGGTGGCGGTGGATATCGATGCCCGCCAGGCCCAGTTCCAGACCCGCGACGGCGGCCGCGAGACCGTGGACTACGACTACCTCCACGTGACCCCGCCGATGCGCGCGCACGACTTCGTTCGCGAGGCGGGGCTGGCGGTGGCGGACGGGCCCCTGTCGGACGGCGGCTGGCTGGCGGTGGATGACCGCACCCTGCAGCACGTGGAGTACCCGAACATCTTCGGTGCCGGGGATGTGGTCTCGACCGCGATCGGCAAGACCGCCTCGACCGTGCGCTCGCATGGTGCGGTGATGCCGGACAATCTGGTGGACGTACTCCAGGATCGCGAGCCCGCACGGCGGTTCGACGGCTACACCTCCTGCCCGCTGATCACCGAGGTGGGCAAGGCGGCCCTGGTCGAGTTCGATTACAGCCTCGAGGAGGTCCCGACCTTCACCTTCCTCGATCAGGGCGCCCCGAGCTGGATGTGGTGGCGCCTGAAGGTCCACATGATCAAGCCGCTGTACTTCAACATGCTGCGCGGGCGCTACCTGCGCTAGTCGATGACGGAACCGGCCACAACAGACACGCATGCGACGGGCGAACGCGCCTCGCCGGGGCAATGGCTGCACACACGCCAGCAGCCGCACCGCCGCTGGCTGGTCCTCAGCGCCGCCAGCACGCTGGTGGCGACACTGGCCACCATTGCCCTGGCAGGGCTCGTGGCCTGGGCGGTCCACGGCACCCTGTTCGCCGCCGACGCCCCGTACCTGCCGGGGATCCTGCTCGGGGGTCTCGTGTTGCTCGCACTGCGGTATTCCGCTCAGGCCCTGCGAGATCTGGCCGGTCACCGCCTCGCCTTTGCGGTGAAGCAGCAGCTGCGCGCCGACCTCCTGCGCCAGGCCCGCCACACGGGACCGACACGGCTGGCCGGGCAGACCACCGCGGGCGCCTGGGCGGAACAGTTCCAGACACGAGTGGATGACCTGACCGGCTATTACGCACGCTATCTTCCGGCCCGCCAGGCGGTCATCCTGACGCCGCTGGCCATCCTGGTCGCGGCGCTCTGGCTGGACTGGCTCGCCGCCTTGCTGTTGCTGCTCGCCGCCCCCCTGATCCCGGCCTTCATGGCGATCGTCGGCATGGGCGCGGAACAGATCCATCGGCGCCAGCAGGAGGAGGAGAACCGGCTGGCGGGGCACTTTCTCGACCGCATCCGCACCCTGGACTGGCTGCGCCGCGCGCGCGCCATCGCAGCCACCGAGGCCGAGGTCGTCGAACGCAGTCACCAGCAACGGCGGCTGACCATGCGCACCCTGCGGGTCGCGTTCCTGTCCTCGGCGATCATGGAGTTCTTCAGCGCCGTCGCGATCGGCATGGTTGCGATCTACATTGGCTTCGCCCTGTTCGGTGCCATCGACTACGGGCCGGCCGGCGACATCACCCTGTTCACCGGCCTGTTCATCCTGCTGCTGGCGCCGGAGTACTTCCTGCCGCTACGCCAGTTCGCCCAGAGCTACCATGACCGCGCCGGCGCGCTGGCCGCCGCGCAGACACTCGCCCCCGCCCTTGCGTCGCCCTCCGACCCCATGGACCCCGCAGAGGCCTCCGCGCCCGCCGACGAGGACGCGGCGGCCCCCTGGCTGCAACTCGAGGGGGTCACGGTGCACTACCCGGGTCAGCGCACGCCGGCACTGGCGGATCTCGACCTCGCAGTCCACGCCGGGGCCCATCTTGCGCTAACGGGGCCCAGTGGCAGCGGTAAGTCCACCCTGCTCGCGGTGTGTGCCGGCTTTCTGCCGCCCGCCACGGGTACGATCCGGCGCCATCCGATGGCCCGCCATTTCGCCTGGATCGACCAGGACGCCCATCTGTTCCACGGCAGCCTGCGGGAAAACCTGCAGCTCGCCCGCCGCGACACGATCCCGGATGCGGAGATGGCCAGCGCCCTGCAACAGGCCGGCCTGCCGCTCGAGGCACCCGAGCTTCCCGATGGCCTGGATACCGCCATCGGCGAGGCCCAGCACGGGCTCTCCGGCGGTCAGGCCCAGCGTGTTGCCGTAGCGCGCGCCCTGCTCTCCGGCCACCGTCTCTGGCTGTTAGACGAACCCACCAGCGCGCTGGACCCGGACACCGAACAGGCCCTGCTCGACACGCTGTTTCAGCTGGCCGATGTTCGCGGCCTGACGCTGGTCATCGCGAGCCATCATGCCGCCATCCACCAGCGCTGCCCCCAACGCCTGGAACTGGCGCCGGCCACGCCGGAGGCTCACCATGCATAACGAAACCCGCGCGGGGCTGGCCTTTCTTCACCGCGTGTTCCGACAGCGCCAGGGCTGGTACTGGGGCGCCTGGGGCCTGCTGGCGCTGACCTGGATCGCCGGGATAGCCCTGCTGGCATTGTCCGGCTGGTTCATCACTGCGACCGCCCTGGCGGGCGCGGGCCTGCTGGCCACCCTGGACCTTTACGTGCCGTCCGGCGGCATCCGCACCGCCGCGATCAGTCGCACCCTGGCGCGCTACTTCGAACGCCTGGTCAGCCACGAGGCGGTGCTGCGCAGCCTGGCCGACCTGCGCGGCCGCAGCTTTCGCGGCCTCGCGGCGTTGCCCATGGAACGCATTCGCGCCTACCGCAGTGGCGACCTGCAGACCCGCCTGACCGGGGACATCGACACCCTGGACGCGATGCCCCTGCGCGTCGCCGGGCCGATGATCGCGGCCGCGCTAAGCCTGACCACCACGCTGATCATCGCCCTTTGGCTGGCGCCATGGCCCGCAGCGGCGGTGCTCGCCGGCTCCGGTGTCGCAACCCTCGCGGTGTCCCTACTGCTCGCCCTTGCCGGGCAGCGGCGCAGCCACGCGCTGGTGCAGGCACGGGTCCGCGAACGCGTTGGGCTGTTCGATTACATCGGCGGCCTGGCCGAGCTTCTGGCCTACGACCGCGCCCGCGAACACGAGGCCAGCCTGCGCCGGGAAAACGCGGACTACGCCGGCCGGCAACGCGCTCAGGAGGCGTTTTCGGTCGCCTCCGAACAGATCGTCCAGGGCCTGGTCGGCGCCTCCGCCCTGTTGATGCTGGTACTCGCACTGGGCTGGTATCGGGACGGAATCCTCACCGCGCCCGTCGCCGTGTTGCTGCCGCTGATGACCCTGGGCCTGGGCGAGGTCCTGGGCAGCCTGCCCGGGGCGTGGTGGCGGGCCGGCGAGAGTCTGGAGGCGGCCGGGCGCGTCCAGCATCTGGAGACCACCGCCACCCAGGCCAGACCGCCCGCCGAGCTGCTGGACCCGCTCCCTCGCGACGCCGCCCTCGCGCTGCACGCACGCGGTCTGACCATCGGCTTTCGCCGCGAACGCCCGTTACTCGGCCCACTGGACATCGCCCCCGCGCGCGGCCGCCCCCTGGTGATCAGCGGGGCCAGCGGGCGCGGCAAGAGCACCCTGCTGGACACCCTGGCCGGTGAACTCCCGCCCCTGACCGGTACCGTCTCGCTGGGTGAGGCCAAGCTGAACGCGATCGCGACCGATGGCCGTTACCGCCACATCAGCTACCTGCCCCAGGGGCTGCAACTGCCGGATACGACCCTCCGCGCCATCCTCAACCCAAGCCAGACGGCGCTGAACGACGCCGCACTATGGGAAGCCCTGGAGCGGGTCGATCTCGCCGCGAGCGTGCGCGGCACCGACGAGGGCCTGGACTACCGCATCGGCGAAGGCGGCTCCTACCTCTCCGGAGGCCAGCGTCGCCGCCTCGCGCTGGCGGCCGTGGTCCTTCAGGATCGCCCCGTCGTCCTGCTCGACGAACCCTTTACCGGCCTCGACACGGCCACGCAACAAAGGGTGATCGAACGGCTCCAGCCCTGGCTTCAGGACCGTCAGTGCATCCTGGTCACCCATGCCCCGGAACAGCTGCCCGCAAGCTGGCCGCACCTCGACCTCGCCATGCCCCTGGCTCGGAACTGATGCCCCCCCGGGGCCTTGCAGACAAACGAAGCCCGGGAACCCAGCACAGGCTGCGGTGGCCGGACAAACGGGTTCTGATCAACAAGCAGGGTTAGGGGCCGGACGCCCGGGGCCAGACGTGCGAAAGGGGCCACTTGGGCCCCTTTGCAGGATTTGGCGGAGAGTGAGGATTACGCCCGGCTGCGCCGGTCGCCCTTCGGGCCGCCTTCGCTACGCTGCGGCGTTCCGGTGTCGCTACGCGCCACCGGTCGAACCATCGTTCTTATATCTCGGGTTCGAATCCCGCAAATCTCGGGGGCCAGACGTGCGAAAGGGGCCACTCGGGCCCCTTTGCAGGATTTGGCGGAGAGTGAGGGATTCGAACCCTCGATGGGCTTTTGACCCATACTCCCTTAGCAGGGGAGCGCCTTCGACCACTCGGCCAACTCTCCGGAAACGCGGCACAGGATAAGGCCTTGGGCCTTCAAATGAAAGGCCCGGAAGGCTGATCGCAGCCTCCGGGCCTTTCACCTTCCTTACGGGAGGTTCAGTCGTCGCGTGCGCCTGCGGCGACGCCCCCGGCCCCGGATTCACCACCGGAGCCCGCGTCGCCGCCATCTTCACCGCTGGCGAGGTTCGCTTCGCGCTGGATGCGCTGGAAGATCTCCTCCCGGTGGACCGCGACGTCCTGGGGTGCGTTGATGCCGATGCGGACCTGATTGCCCTTGACCCCGAGGACGGTGACGGACACATCCTCGCCAATCATGAGGGTCTCGCCCACACGTCGAGTCAGAATGAGCATGCTCTTCTCCGCAGTGCCTGTGTCGGACGGAGTCGGTCGTCCGGTAACCGTTTTACGGTCTGTCATCCTTAACCGTCCTCCTGTTGACCGGCGGGAGTCTGTTCGAGTTCAAACGCATCGTGCAATGCACGTACTGCAAGTTCGAGGTACTTCTCATCTACGACCACGGAGATCTTGATCTCCGAGGTCGAGATCATCCGGATGTTGATGGTTTCGCGCGACAGGGCCTCGAACATCTTGCTGGCGATGCCCGCATGCGAACGCATGCCGACCCCGACCACCGAGATCTTCACGATGTGCGTATCGCCGGAAACCTCGCGGGCGCTCAGCGCCTTCGCGGCCGCCTGCAGGATCTCCAGGGCCTTATCGTAGTCATTGCGATGGACGGTGAACGTGAAGTCGGTGGAGTTATCCGCCCCGACGTTCTGCACGATCATGTCCACCTCGATATTGGCGTCCGCGATCGGGCCAAGGATGCGATGCGCGACCCCCGGCTGATCGGGGACGCCCTGAACCGTCAGCTGGGCCTCGTTCTGATTGAACGCGATACCCGCAACCAGCGCCTGTTCCACTTGCGCATCCTCCTCCGTGGTAATCAGGGTTCCCGGGCCTTCCTCGAACGAGGACAGCACTCGTAAAGGGACGTTGTACTTGCCAGCAAATTCCACCGCGCGGATCTGCAGCACCTTGGAGCCCAGGCTGGCCATCTCCAGCATCTCCTCGAAGGTGATGCTCTGCAACCGGCGGGCATGCGGCACCAACCGCGGGTCGGTGGTGTAGACGCCGTCGACATCGGTGTAGATGCGGCACTCGTCGGCCTTCAGCGCCGCGGCCAGCGCCACCGCGGTGGTATCGGATCCGCCCCGGCCCAGGGTTGTGATCGCGCCGTCCTCGTCCACGCCCTGGAAGCCCGCCACGACCACCACGCGCCCGGCGTCGAGATCGCCGCGCACCCGGGCATCGTCGATGCTGCGGATGCGCGCCTTGTTGTGCGCGCTGTCGGTGCGGATCGTCACCTGCGCCCCGGTATAGGAACGCGCATCGCAGCCCCGCGCCTCCAGCGCCATCGACAGCAGCGCGATGGTGACCTGCTCCCCGGTGGAAAGCAGCACATCCAGTTCGCGACCGTCGGCGCGCGGGTTCAGTGCGTGCGCCAGGCCCAACAGGCGATCGGTCTCGCCGCTCATCGCGGAGACCACGATCACCAGCTGATGGCCTTCCTCGCGCAGCTTCAGCGCGCGTTCCGCCACCGCCTGGATGCGTTCGGGCGAGCCCACCGAGGTGCCGCCAAATTTGAGTACCAGCAACGCCATTTCAAGATTCCGTTCCGTGCCCGGCCCTTGCGACCGTCCGGACAGGGCGCACCCCATCCATTAGCGTTTACTTAAGAAGCGGGCATTAAACACTAACTAGCCGCCGCATTAAAGCCCGCCGCGCCGGCAAACCCCGCGCAGGGCCCCGTCATTGCAAGGCCCCGACGGGGCCCGGCAACCTCCATCCGAAACCACCGGATCCCGCCGAACCCTCCCGCACCGGGGCTACCCCCGGAGATCGCCACGGCGCTACGCGCCTCGCCATGACGGGGATCGGACGATACCGGGCGGTCAGGCGCGTTCGCGCACCCAGGCCTCCACCGACGCCAGGGCCGCGTCCAGCTTGTCTGGGCTCTGCCCGCCCGCCATCGCCATGTCCGGGCGGCCGCCGCCCTTGCCGTCGACCTGCGTAGCAACATGGCCCACCAGATCGCCGGCCTTGAACTGGCCGGTCTCGGCCTTGGTCACGCCGGCCACCAGGCTCACCTTGCCCTCGCCGGTCGCAGTCCCCAGCACCACCACCGCCTTGCCCAGCTTCTGCTTGAGCTGGTCGACCATGTCGCGCAGGGCCTTGGGCTCCACGCCCTCGACCTTGGCAGCCAGAACCTGGATGCCATCGACATCCTTGGCCTGGGAGCCGAGGTCGTCGCCGGCCTGGCTGGCCAGTTTGCCCTTGAGCTGGGTGACCTGCTTCTCCAGCTCGCGGGTACGTTCCTGCAGCTGGCCGACCTTGTCGGCCGCCTCACCGCGCCCGGCGCGCAGGCGATCGGCGATCGCATCCAGGTGGCCGATCTGCTCGTCCACCCAGCGCAGGGCGACCTCGCCGGCGACCGCCTCGATACGGCGGATGCCGGCGGCCACGCCGCCCTCGGCGGTGATGCGGAACAACCCGATGTCGCCAGTGCGGTGCACATGCGTGCCGCCGCACAGCTCCACCGAGGAGCCGATCTTCAGTACACGCACACGGTCACCGTACTTCTCGCCGAACAGCGCCACCGCACCGGACTCCATCGCGGACTCGATGTCCATGACATCCGTATCGGTAGCCTCGTTGGCCAGGATCTCCGCGTTCACCTGGGCCTCGATGGAGCGAAGCTGTTCGTCGGTCAGCGGCTCCATGTGAGTAAAGTCGAAGCGCAGCCGGTCCGGGTCCACCAGCGAGCCTTTCTGCTGCACGTGATCGCCCAGCTGATCGCGCAGGGCCTTGTGCAGCAGGTGGGTAGCCGAGTGGTGCCGGCGGATGTTCTCGCGGCGCGGGCCTTCTACCGCGCCCTGCAGCGTCTGCCCGCGCTCCAGTGTGCCGGCGCGTACCTGGCCCACGTGGATATGCGCCGCGCCCTGCTTGCGGGTGTCGGAGACCTGAAAGCGCACGCCGGAACCGCTGAGCGTCCCAACATCGCCCACCTGACCGCCGGACTCGCCATAGAACGGCGTACGGTCCAGGACCACCAGCCCCTCGGCGCCGACCTCCAGGCGATCGACGGCCTCGCCATTCTGGTACAGCGCGAGCACACGGCCCTCGTCGTCCACGGTCTCGTACCCGGAAAACTCGGTCGCGACATCGACCTGCGGCAGGCCGCCGTCGTCCATGGAAAAGTGGCTGGCCGCACGAGCCCGTGCACGCTGGCCGGCCATGGCGGACTCGAAGCCCTCCATGTCCAGCTCCAGCTCGCGCTCGCGCGCGATGTCGCCGGTCAGGTCCACCGGGAAGCCGTAGGTGTCGTAGAGCAGGAAGATGGTCTCGCCGGGGATCACCTTGCCCTCGAGATCACGCAGGTCCTCTTCCAGGATCTTCATGCCCTTGTCCAGGGTCTCCAGGAACTTGCGCTCTTCCTTCTCCAGGACCTTCTCGACCTGGGCCTGCGCCTCGGCCAGCTCCGGGAAGGCCTCGCCCATCACGCGCACCAGATCGCCCACCGTCTGATAGAGGAAGGCATCCTGGGCGCCGACCTTGAAGCCGTGGCGGGCGGCGCGGCGGATGATGCGGCGCAGCACGTAGCCACGCCCCTCGTTCGACGGCAGCACGCCGTCGGTGATCAGGAAGGCGATGGAGCGGATGTGGTCCGCGATCACGCGCAGCGAGGCGGAATCCTTCTCCGTCGCCCCGGTCACGCGCGCCGCGGCCGCGATCAGGTCCTGGAACAGGTCGATTTCGTAGTTCGAGTGCACGCCCTGCAGCACGGCGGCCAGACGTTCCAGGCCCATGCCGGTATCCACCGACGGACGCGGCAGCGGGTTCAGCGTGCCGTCCGCGTCGCGGTCGTACTGCATGAACACCAGGTTCCAGATCTCGATGTACCGATCGCCGTCCTCGTCCGGGGAACCGGGCGGGCCGCCTTCCACTTCCGGACCGTGGTCATAGAAGACCTCGGTACAGGGGCCGCAGGGGCCGGTCTCGCCCATCTGCCAGAAGTTGTCGGAACTGCCGTCAGGGGCGTCGCCGATGCGGATGATGCGCTCGGCCGGGACCTTGATCTCGTCGGCCCAGACCTTGTAGGCGTCTTCGTCGGTCTCGTAGACCGTGACCCACAACTTCTCCGGCGTCAGGCCGATGGTGTCGGTCAGGAACTGCCAGCAGTAGTGGATCGCGTCGCGCTTGAAGTAGTCGCCGAAGCTGAAGTTGCCCAGCATCTCGAAGAAGGTGTGGTGCCGGGCGGTGTAGCCGACGTTCTCGAGGTCGTTGTGCTTGCCGCCGGCGCGCACGCAGCGCTGGCTGGACACGGCCCGGGTGTACGGGCGCTTCTCGCGCCCGAGGAACACATCCTTGAACTGCACCATGCCCGCATTGGTAAACAGCAACGTGGGGTCGTTGCCGGGCACCAGCGGGCTGGAAGGCACGATGGCATGGCCATGGCCTTCAAAGAATTCGAGGAAACTCCGGCGAATGTCGGCGCTTTTCATGCGGTTCCGATAGCAATGGGGTCAAGCCCGGAATGCTATCACGCAAGCGCTCCACCCGCGTATTGCCGGGCCCATTTTCGGGCCATACCTTCGCGGGGACACCCGCCGGTTGAGGGGGGGGGGTTGCTCGGCCGCCGGAGCCGGTGGTCCCGTTGGGCGATTACTCGCTTCGCTCGCCCTTCGGGCCGGCCTGCGGCCGTTCAACGCTGCTTCGCCGCTTTTGTGCTTCGTCGCGATGCCACTCGCGATGACGGGGTAGAAGGCACGTCATTGCGAGGCGCCGCGGCAATCGTCCCGGAATTGCTTGAGATCCGACTCGCGTGGCTGCGTCAGGAGATTACTCGCTGCGCTCGCAATGGCGGGGTAAATAGAACGTCATTGCGAGCGCAGCGAAGCAATCGGTCAGGACTCGTCCTTCCAGGTGGCGAGGGCCTGGTGAGCGACACCGCCGGGGAAGCCGCGGCCCGCGAGGTGGCGAAGGTAGCGGGCCTCGTCCTCGCGGGTCTCGGGGGGATGGCGGAAGTGGCGTTCGAGCTGGCCACGGGCCTGGTCGATCCAGTCGATCTCCAGGGCGTCGATGGCGGCGTTGACGGTGTCGTTGCCGATGCCGTTGTGGGCAAGTTCGGCGCGGATGCGCTGTTCGCCGTAACCCTGCTCGGTGCGGTGGCGGGCCATGAAGTCCGCGTAACGGGTATCGCTCAGGTAGTCGAGCTGGCGCGCGCGTTCCAGCGCGGCGTCCACCGCATCCCGTTCGAAGCCGCGCTCACCGAGCTTGCGGGCAAGCTCCCGGCCGGAGTGTTCGCGCCGAATCAGCAACCGCAGGCCCGCCTCAAGCGCCGCCTCGGGGTCGGCCGGGTCAGCCTTGCTCCTCGACCGGGGCATCGACCGGCACGTCCTCTGCCGTGGCCTTTTTGCGCTTGGGCAGCAGGCGTTCGCGCAGGATTTTTTCGACTTCCTCGGAGATGTGCGGATTGTCTTTCAGGTATTGCCGGGCGTTTTCCTTGCCCTGGCCGATGCGCTCGCCGTTGTAGCTGTACCAGGCGCCGGCCTTGTCAATCAGGCCTTCCTTCACGCCCATCTCGATGATCTCGCCGACGCGGGAGATCCCCTCGCCGTAGAGGATCTCGAAATACGCCTCCCGGAACGGGGGTGCCATCTTGTTCTTCACCACCTTCACGCGGGTCTCGTTGCCGATAACCTCGTCGCCCTTCTTGATCGCGCCGATGCGGCGGATGTCCATGCGCACCGAGGCGTAGAACTTGAGGGCGTTGCCGCCGGTGGTGGTCTCGGGGCTGCCGAACATCACGCCGATCTTCATGCGGATCTGGTTGATGAAGATAACCAGCGTGTTGGAGCGCTTGATGTTGGCGGTCAGCTTGCGCAGGGCCTGCGACATCAGGCGCGCCTGCAGGCCAACGTGGGAGTCGCCCATCTCGCCCTCGATCTCGGCCTTGGGCGTGAGCGCGGCCACGGAGTCGACGACCACGACGTCGATCGCGCCGGAACGCACCAGCATGTCGGAGATCTCCAGGGCCTGCTCGCCGGTATCCGGCTGCGAGACCAGCAGGTCGTCCACGTTCACGCCCAGCTTCTCGGCGTAGGTCGGGTCCAGTGCGTGTTCGGCGTCGACAAACGCGGCAGTACCGCCGGCCTTTTGCGCCTCGGCGATCACCTGCAGGGTCAGGGTCGTCTTGCCCGAGGACTCCGGCCCGTAGATCTCGACCACGCGCCCGCGCGGCACACCGCCGATGCCGAGCGCGATATCCAGTGCCAGGGAGCCCGTGGAGATCGCGGGGATGTCCACCGCCTCCTGATCGCCCATGCGCATGACCGCGCCCTTGCCGAATTGGCGTTCGATCTGCCCAAGTGCGGCGGTCAGGGCCTTCTTGCGATTGTCGTCCACGGTATGCCTCCCGATACTTGCTGCGATGGTTTCCGACCCGTTGCCCAAGACGGGGCGGATACGGGGCCGCAGTATCCCACAGGGCGGGGAGTGACCCAACCCGTGATCGTGCAGGGACAAAGGACTTGCAAAAAACACACGCCGCCCCGCTTAAGGAGACGCTGATTTAATCGCACGCTCGCGTTGGTGCCCCCTGTTTCCCGAGACCAGGCGCGTCGTGCAGCGGGTAGTGGTTCTACCCGCAAGCGGCGCAACGCAGGATCGGGCCATTCTCATTGAAATGGGGGGGGGCACCAACCCGACAAGTGATTGAAAGAGCGGGCTCGGCCGCCCGTTGTTGACGAAAACGGGCGCGCGCACGGCGTTGCGGCTCCCTTGTGCAGAATGACTGCACGGCAGTCGCCGCGCCTTGTTCGCACGCAAAAGCGACTCGAGCGCGAGCGCGCGATTAAATCAGCGTCTCCTTAAAGCGCGCGGCACTGGAGGCAAGCAGCCTGGCCGGGAGGCGGGACGCTTGGGTTTGCCCGGGTCACCGCCCCGGGCCGACGAACCGGGCACCCGTCACCGATCGGTGGGGTCCCCGGGTTCGTCGCGACCCACCGAAGGGGACGCGGAGCTGCGCCGTCGCGTTCCGTCGTCGTGCAGACGGACGTCCATCTGCGGAAAGGCGATCTTGATACCCAGTTCACGGAAGCGCTTGATGATTGCGGTGTGGAGTTCACTCAGTGTGACCAGCCGGTCCGCCATCTGACAGACGAACACCCGGAGTTCGAAATTCAGCGCGGTGTCCCCGAATCGGAGGAAATACACCACCGATTCGGGATCCTCCAGGACGTGCGGGTCGTCGTGGGCAACCTCCAGGAGGGTCTCCCGGACGAGATCGACATCGGACTCATAGCTCACCCCCACGGGGATCACCAGCCGCGTGGTCGTGTCGCTCAGGGTCCAGTTGATCAGGTGGTCCGAGATGAACATCTTGTTGGGAACCACGATCTCCCGGTTATCCCAGTCGACGATCGTGGTAGCCCGGCCCCGGATCTTCGATACCGTCCCGCTGTATTCGCCGACGGTGATGGTATCGCCCACCCGGACCGGGCGCTCCAGCAGCACGATCAGGCCGGCAACGAAGTTGGCCACGACCTCCTGCAGCCCGAAACCCAGACCGATGGTCAGCGCCGCCACCAGCCACTGGATTTCGCTCCAGCGCAGGCCCAGGAGCGAAAACACGACGATGACCGCCACCACGGCCAGGAAGTAGCGCAAGAGCATGGTGAACGTGTAGCGCCCGGGCGCATCCATCTTCGTGCTGCGCGAAAGGAGGATCTCCACCAGCCCCGGCAAGTTGCGCGCGGACAACAGAAACAGCACCCCCAGAAACGCGGCCAGCAACAGATCCTGGAGGGACACGCTGGTGAGGATTTCGCTCTCGCCGATCTCGATCGTGCGCGACCACAGCGTGATCCCGTCCAGCCAGGCCAGGGCCGGCAGGATGTCCGCCCACACCCACAACAGCCCCACCACCATGCCGCCCAGCGCCGCCACCCGCAGCAGGGTGCGGCTTTGCAGGTTCACATCCTCCATGCTCAGCCGCGGTTCGGGGGCATCCAGCCCGGCCTCGCCGCCGCTGCCGCCCTCGGTGACCGCTTCCAGCTCGCGCCGTTCACGGACCCGGAGCAGCGCCAGCCGCATCTCGCCCAGGACCAGCCACCGGGCCGCCAGGCTGTAGCCAAGACCGACGACAATCAGTACCAGGACCGTCCCGACCAGGTGCCGCAGAAGCTCGGCCACGGTGTACAGATAACCGGCCAGGGTGAGGGTGACCAGACCCACCACCGCCAGGATCAGGATCCCCCGCAGCAGCAGCAGCCGGCGGCCGCGATCATCCAGCGTGCCGTCTCCCGAGGCGTCCGGGACCGGAACCAGTAGCAGCCAGGCCACCAGACCAAAGTTCAGAATGACCGCCAGGAGTGCCAGACGGCCATAAAGGTCGAACACCGCGTCGCTCGGGTGCCCGAAGGTCAGTGCCACGAACAGGAACAGCAGGGTCTGCACCGGCAGAAACCAGTGCAGATGACGATAAAGGCGAGTCAGCCATGGCTCGGGCCAGCCGAAATGCGCGGCCCCGACCCCATGGCGGCTGATAAAGAGAAGCAGGAGATGCCCCGCCAGCCACCACACCGAAACCGTGACCAGCGCCAGGGACAGCACCTCCACCGCAAAGCCCGGGTCCGGGACCGCATGCAGCTGGAATGCGAGAGACAACAGCAGAAATGGGACGGGCAGGACACGCAGCAGACTCCACCCCAGGGCCCTGACGGTGATCCCGAGACTGTCCGTGTAGCGGTGACGGGTCAGTTCGGCGAGGCGCTCCAGGTGACGGTGGATATTGCGCCCGGCAAAATAGAGCAGTCCCGCCACCAGCAGCATGAAGCCGATGAACCATGGCCGGTGCAACGTCTCGCGCAGGAATGTCTCCTGCAGCTCCGCCCAGGCCTCGGGGTCAAGCAGGGCAAGGGTCGCGGCCGGCACCCGCTCGATCCACGCGACCCCGACCGGGGAATGACTCGGCCACCAGAGCAGCGCTTCTCGCAGGATACGGTCGAGTTCCGCCACCAGCTCGACGACCGCCCGCAGACGCAGGTCGGCCTGGCGCAGCTGTTCGGTCCGCGCCTCCTCGGACTGCAGCTCCGCATTCAGTGTCTGGCGGCGAAGCTCGCGCAAGGCGGCACGTGCTGGGGGTTCCCACTCCGCCACCGGGTCCGCCGGCAGCGCAGCCAGACGCTCGCGCAGACTGATGGTCCGCAACTGCGACTGCGCCAGTTCTCGCTCCAGATCACGCAGTTGGAAGCGGACCTGGTCAAGATCGTGCAGGCGTCGCTGCTCCTCCAGGAAAACCCCGCCCAACGCCTCGGTCAGGCCACTGATCTCCAGGCGCTCGTGGACATGGGACAGGGATTGCGCCAGTTCCCGTTCAACCCGGACCAGCCGATCACGCTCATGCTGCAGGGTGCGGGTCTGTGCCCGGGCCTCCGCAATGCGGTCGAAGGCCGCATGCAGTTCCTCGATTTCTTCCTCATAGTGCCGCCGTGCTTCCGGCTGACGCTCCAGCAGGGTCCGCAACTCCGAACGCAGTTCCTGCAATTCCTCGCTGGACAGCTCGGTCAACCGGACCTCCAGCCGACTCTGCAGGACGCGCTGCCACCGCTCCTCCAGCTCCAGGCCGCGGATCAGCAGGCCCAGCGCCTGCATGCGCGGCGGCAGCGAATCGGCATCCAGCTGCGCCGCAACCAGGCGGGCATCCGCCTGGCGCCCCCGGGCCTCTTGCACGGCCGCGTGCGCTTCCGTCCATTCGACCTCCTCGGGCAGCGGCTGTGGCCCGTCCTCCAGCTCCTGACGCTCCCGGCGCAGTTGCTCCAGGGTCTCCGCCTGAACCTCTGCCTGCTCTTCCAGTTGCGCGTGCCGGATGCGCTGGTCATCGAGCTCCGCTTCCAGTCGCTCGCGGTCGCGCGCCACCCGTTCCAGTGCATCCTCGAGCCGGCGGATCGAGACCTCCTCGCCCAGCCCGGGCGGGAATGCCCCGATCCCGTCCAGGCCCTGTTCCAACTCGCCCAGGCGTTCCGGCACCTCCCGGGCGGTGGTCGCACGGTCCAGCGCTCCGCGCACCCGCTCGACACCCGCCTGCTCGTGCTCGCGGGCCTGGTCCCACAGCGCCCGTTCTGCGTCCGCCCGCTCCTCGTCGCCGCTGCGCGCCTCAAGCTCATCCAGCGGACTGGCCTCCAGCCACTCCTCCGCCGGCTGCGTGTCCACTGCCCCCAGCAACCTGGGCAGGCGCTCACGGAAAGCGGCCAGGTCGACCTCCAGGGCCGTCACTTCCGCCGGGCTTACCATCACCGGCGAGGATGGCTCCGAATCCTCGTCTGCCCCAGCCAGCGGACCGGCCACCAGCCACGGCAGCAGGGCGATCCCAAGGAACGCGAGCCGCCACGTCCGGCGGCACTTGTTGCACCCGTCGTTCCTTCTCATGGTCTACCTGTCCGCGAACCCGCCCGCCGTCGACTTGCGATCCCGCCCCGCACGGCATACTCCGCGCGGTCCGGGGCATACGACCTTCGTATGCACAACATATACCGTATACCGCATAGCTCCGGTTCGCCTGCCCGGTTCTGTGACTCCGTTAATCCCGTCGCTTTATCCCGGAGCTCTATCCCGGAACGCCACCCCGGCGGCCGTCCAACCCTGACGCCGCGGAACGGACGCTGGCGCACACCCGCGGAATCGCCCCCCGCCCCGAACGCGGCCCACACAGTCGCGGCCCCGCACACGTTCCAGCGCGGGGTTCAGGGCGAAATTCGGGGTCTGTGAGCCAGTTGGCTTACGGGGGCCAAAGGGGACGAATAGCGTTTCCCGCGAGCACCTCCTCCCCTGTGTCCTCGACGCCCCGTGCCTCCAGAGGCCGGGGCGTTTTCATGGGAGGGGCACGCGCGCCCACGAGATTCCAGGCGCGGCCGTCGACTCGAGGTTCCCGGGCCGGCATGGCCCCGTGGACAACCTATAGAGAGATCACACCTAGTGCCCCAGCAGTTCGCTCAGGGCATGCAGCATGGACTGCAGGCGGACCTCGTGGCGTTCGCCATCGAAATGGCAGGTCTCGACACGGGCATCCTGGCCTCGCTGTTGCCAGCCGAAGCAGACCGTGCCGACCGGCTTGGCATCGGTCCCGCCGCCGGGCCCGGCGATTCCTGTGACCGAGAGCGCGTGATCCGCACCGCTGCGGGCCAGCCCGCCCTCGACCATCGCGCGAGCCACCGCCTCGCTGACGGCGCCGTGTTCCTCGATCAGTTCGGCCGGGACACCGACCATCCCGGTCTTGGCGGCGTTGGAGTACGCCACCCAGCCGCATTCAAACCACTGCGAGCTACCCGGGATATCCGTCATCGCCTGGGCGATGCCGCCGCCGGTGCAGGATTCCACGGTGCACAGACGTTCGCCCTTCGCCATCAGACGTTCGCCCAGGTCATAAACCAGGGCCGACAGGCTGGGGGTGTCGGACTCGCGCAGCGTCAGGAGGGTGGTGCTCGATTCTGCCGTCATGGCGCGATCATCCCTCCGGATCGAAGGCGACCGCAACCCGCCAGCCGTTGCCGGATGCGCCCTCGACGGGGGCGCAGCGCACCACGCGGCCGTGGCGCTCCAGGCCCTCCAGGCGACCGTCCGGGCTCGGCACCGAGACCGTCATGCCCACACCGGCATCGGTCTCGCGCTGTGCCACGAAGGCGCAACCCATGGCGGAGAGGTCCTCCAGCTGCACACTGATGGACTCGCCACTGGAGCGCCAGGTGACACGCGCCGCCGTGCTGACCTGCATCCGCCGGTGATCGCGCCGATCCTCTTCCCCGATCATGCTCGCCTCCTGCCTGACATCGCGTCGCTTGCGCTAACCCGAGTGTGGCACAACTCCCGCACGTGCCCCACCTGCCACGTCGGGCGCTGCATCCGTATACTGCGCGTTTGCCCGGATCGAGCGCCGCCGGACCGATGAGCACCGCCGCCCATACTCCGATGAGATGCAGCATTAGCCGGGCAAATCGGCGGCAGACCGCACCACACAACGATGCCAGCCGCGCGAATGTCTACCCCGCTACTCGAGGGCGTTACGAGGGCGTTATAAGCAGGGGTGTGGAACGTTAGTTGGCCTGCTTGCGGTCCTGATGTGCGCCGGATAGCGTGACTGAAGAGCACCACCCCCCTGTGTGCTCGGCGCCCCGTGCCTTCTCCCCCTGAGAGGCCGGGGCGTTTTTCGTTGGGGTATGGAGCCCGCACGGGGGGCACGAGGGGTTGCCCACCGATACATCCGCGCGCGTGATACCGTGCGCGCCAAACCCCCGAGTATTAGACAAATGTCTAATTGCAAACCCCGATTTTTTGGACAGCCGCTCACAAGTGACTGACAATACAGACCTTTCCGCACACACCCCGATGATGCAGCAGTACCTCGGTATCAAGGCCGAGTACCCCGACACGCTGCTGCTCTACCGCATGGGCGATTTCTACGAGCTGTTCCATGACGACGCCGAGCGCGCCGCGGGGCTGCTCGACATCACCCTGACCCGGCGCGGCGAATCGGCCGGACAACCCATCCCCATGGCCGGCATCCCGGTGCACACCCTGGAGAGCTATCTCGCGCGCCTGCTGAAGCTGGGCGAGAGCGTCGCCATCTGCGAGCAGACCAGCGCGGTGGGTGCACAGAAGGGCCCGGTCAAGCGCGAGGTTGTGCGCATCGTCACCCCCGGCACGGTCACCGAGGAGGCCCTGCTGGATGCCCGCAGCATCAACCGGATGGTCGCCGTCTGCCCGGCCGGCTCGGCCGCCATCAAGGGCCGCAAGGAGGGCTTCGGGATCGCCAGCCTGGAGTTCGCCAGCGGCCAGTTCCGCCTGCTGGAGGTGCGCGACGCGACCGAGCTGGCCGCCGAGCTGGCGCGGCTGGATCCAGTGGAATGCCTGATCCCGGATCAGGCCGCACCCATCCCCGGGATCGAGGGCTTCGCCCCGCAACACCACGCCGACTGGCACTTCGACGGCGTCTCCGCCCGCCGGGTCCTGACCACCCACTTCGGTACCCGCGATCTCTCCGGCTTCGGCTGCGAGGGCCTGGATCTCGGGGTCGCCGCGGCCGGGGCCCTGCTTGCCTACGTGCAGAACCGCCATCGGGGCGACCTTGCGCACATCACCGGCCTGGCGCACGAGCTGCGTAGCCAGATGCTGGTGCTGGACCCGGCCACCCGCCGTAACCTGGAACTGACCCGCACCCTCGGCGGCGAACGCCACGGATCGCTGCTGGCCCTGCTGGACACCACGCGCTCGGCGATGGGCTCGCGCCGACTGCTGCAGTGGCTGCATCAGCCGCTGCGCGAGCGCGCAATCATCCGCGAGCGCCAGACCGCGATCACCGGACTCCTGGAGTCGGGGGCAACCGCACCCTTGCGCGAGTCCCTCGCCGGCAGCGCGGATGTCGAACGCATCCTCTCGCGCATCGTGCTCGGCAGCGCCCGGCCACGCGACCTGACCGCCCTGCTCGCGAGCCTCGAACGCCTGCCGCCCCTGCACCAGGCCCTGACCCCGCTGGCAGAGACCGGCGGGTCCTTGCAGGCCCTGCACGAGTCCCTGGCCCCGGAGAACGATCTGAGCGCGACCCTGGCCGCCGCGCTGGTCGAGGAACCGCCGTTGCGCGTCACCGACGGCGGCATGATCCGCGCCGGCTTCGATGCCGAGCTGGATCGGCTGCGCACACTGGAGAACGATGCCGACTCGTTCCTGCGCGAGATCGAGGCGCGCGAGCGCGAGGCCACCGGCATCCCCACGCTCAAGGTCGCCTACAACCGCGTGCACGGCTACTACATCGAGGTCTCGCGCACGCGCTCGGCCGAGCTGCCCGGGCGCTTCATGCGCCGCCAGACCCTGAAGAACGCGGAACGCTACACCACCGAGGAACTCAAGCGCTTCGAGGACGAGATCCTCTCCGCCCGCGAGCAGGCCATGGCCCGCGAACGCGCGCTGTTCGACGGCCTCATCACCGAGCTCCAGGATCGCGCCCCGCGCCTGCGCGCCATCGCGGACGCACTGGCCGAGCTGGATGCCCTGGCCTGCCTGACCGAACGCGCGCAGCGCCTGGACTGGCGCTGCCCGGAACTGGTCGACGCACCCGGCATCCGTATCGAACAGGGCCGCCACCCGGTCGTGGAAGCCGGCCTGGATACCCCGTTCGTCGCCAACGACACCGAGCTGGATCCGGAGGAGCGCCGGCTGCTGGTGATCACCGGCCCGAACATGGGCGGCAAGTCCACATACATGCGTCAGACCGCACTGATCGTGCTGCTGGCCTGCATGGGCAGCTTCGTCCCGGCGACGCGCGCGCAGATCGGCCCGGTGGACCGCATCTTCACCCGCATCGGGGCCTCCGACGACCTGACCTCCGGGCGCTCCACCTTCATGGTGGAGATGACCGAGGCCGCCAACATCCTGCACAACGCGGGCCCCGAGAGCCTGGTGCTGATGGACGAGATCGGCCGCGGCACCAGCACCTTCGACGGCCTCGCCCTGGCCCTGGCCTGCGCCGAACGCCTGGCACGCCACAATCGGGCCCTGACCCTGTTCGCCACCCATTACTTCGAGCTGACGGCGCTGGCCGAGCGCGAGCCCGCGGTCGCCAACGTGCACACGGATGCCATGGAGCACGAACACAGCATCGTGTTCCTGCACCAGGTCCGCGAGGGCCCGGCCAACCAGAGTTACGGCCTGCAGGTAGCGCAACTGGCCGGGGTACCGGCCGATGTCCTGAAGCTCGCACGCCAGCACCTGCGCGAGCTGGAGGACCGCGCCGCCGAGAGCGACTCACCGCAACTGGGGCTGTTCACGCCCAAACCCGCCCCAGCAGACGTGGCCGCACCCGAGCCCGAATCGTACGAACCGGAGGCACGCGCCCTGAAGGCCCTGTTCGACACCCTGGACCCGGACGACATGTCCCCGCGCGAGGCCCTGGAGGCCCTCTACCGCATGAAGGACGCCTTGCGCGAAAACCACCCTCCCGGAGAAGCGCCGTAACATGCTGACGCACGGAGCGAATCGCATCACACCGCGGGCCACCGGGGGGAGCGGTGCGTTTCGCTGCGGTAGGCGCGCCGCCACAATGACGCCGGCGCGATCCGGGATTCACGACTCCCGCGGTGGTGGCGTTACAATGCTGCAATATCTTGTCGGCAGGGCCAGGGACACGCACCGCCGCGACCATGACCGGGCATCAAAAGTCTCGGTCAACAGACTGAATTTAAAGGGAGAAAAGCATGACTTTCATCGTTCTCGATAACTGCATCAAGTGCAAGTACACCGATTGCGTCGAGGTCTGCCCGGTCGACTGCTTCCATGAAGGACCGAACTTCCTGGCCATCGACCCCGACGAATGCATCGACTGCACTCTGTGCGAGCCGGAATGTCCGGCCGAGGCCATCGTGCCGGAAGATGACGTCCCCGAAGACCAACTCCAGTTCATCGAGCTGAACGCCGAACTCGCCCGCACCTGGCCGGTGATCACCGCGCGCAAGGACCCGCCAGAGGACGCCGAGGAATGGGATGGCGTCGAGAACAAATTGCAGTACCTGGAGCGCTGACCCCGGTCGAACCGGTACCCGTCAGCCGTCAGCCCCGGGCGATGCACCGCCTGGGGAACGATCCCTTTGCCTGCCCCTGGCCCCGCACGAGGCCCATCCGCCCCGCTACCGCACCCTTCCCCAGGAAGTGCTCGACACGCGGCCACCTCCGCGGACGGCACTCCTGCACGTGTCTGGTGATCGACCCGATACAAAAGGCGGGACGGCGATGCGGGGCTCGGAAGCGCCGCCTCAGGCGGCAGGGCGATCGGGGAACAAATGGCGTGGAATCCACCACAGGTACAGGGCCATGCCGATCAGCTCGACCAGGGACTGGAACACCACCACGACCACGGCGAGTTCCAGCCCCTGCGGCAGGGCGAGCGCGATGGGCAGGACCACGAAGGAGTTGCGCGACCCGAGGCTGAAGGCGAGCACCCGCCCTTCGGTCACCGGCAGGCCGAACATCCCGGCCAGCGCACGCGCCAGCAGGGCCGCGACCACCAGGAAGCCGGCGAAGATTAGCAACAGCGGCAACAGCACACCGGCACCGTCCAGTACCGTGTTGACCTGGGAGGCCGCGATGATGAACACCACCACGGCCAGCAAAGGGACCGGCAGCCAGGCCAGGCCCGAGATCAGGTGTCCGCGGCCGGGGTCGTCGCCAGCCCAGCGTTCGGTCAAGTACGCCAGGATCAGCGGGACCAGGATCAGGCCGGCAAAGGCCTTCAGCACGTCCTCGCCGGCCAGCGCCAGGGTGAATTCGCCGCCGAAGAACAGCCACAGATAAAGCGGCAGCAGCGCCAGCTGCATGAGCAGCGAGATCGGGGAGAAGGCGATGGCCCGGCGGGTATCGCCGCCGCCGAGATGGGTAAAGGTGATGAACCAGTCGGTGCATGGCACCAGCAGCACCAGGGCAATACCCAGCAGGATCGCCGGATCGCCCGGCGCCACCTGGAGGATCGCCCAGACCAGCGGCGGGATCACCACGAAGTTGCCCATCACCGCGGCCACCAGAAAACGCGGTTCGCGGAACGCCTCGCCCAGATGGATCAGCGGCGTCTGCGTGAACGTGGCGTACAGCAGCAGCCCCAGCACCGGCCAGAGCACGACATCCAGCCACTGGCTGGCCTCCGGTGCATTCAGGCCGAGGAAGAGCCCCAGGCCGATCATCACCAGGTAGATCAGTACCTGATACTGCTCCAGCCGTTCACGCATCCGCGAACGCGGCTCGGGCACGGCACAAGGCGCTTACCAGAGCCAGGTTTCGGGCTGCTCGATGGCGCGGTTGTCGTTGTTGGCCAGCAGGCCCTTGATGCAGCGCACCAGCAGCCAGATCACCAGGGCCAGGAAGATCACGAACCCGATGCCAATGGGCGTCGTGATAGCCCCGATCACGCCGAACAACAGCCCGATCCAGAACGTGCGGATCTGATAGGTGAAGTGGGAGACGCTGACGTGATCGGCCTCGCCGCGCTTGATGTAGGCGAGGATCAAACCGGCGATGGCGGTCAGTACGGTCAGAAAGCTGACCAGATAGAGCACGTACACCACGGTGACCATGGTGCTTTCCTTGCGCGGGCCGAGCGTGGGCTCGCTCACGTCGCTGCGCACAACTTCCGGTTTCGGATCTTCGGACACTTCGCACCTCCTGTGGAGTGAATCAGGGCACCAACTTATCAGACTCGCCCGATGCCTATCCGGGCCCGCCCAGCACGATCAGCAGGATACCGGCGAGGGCGAAGAAGAACCCGGCCAGTTGCACCCGTGACATGCGCTCGGCCTGGAACAATCGCGCCATCAGCGCCGTCGGCGCCGGGGACAGCGCCCCGGCCACCGCGATGATCGACAACAGGCCCATGCGCACCGCGACCACGAAGGCCACGGTGGCCGCCGCCTGTAACAGACCGGCCAGCGACAGCAACACCAGGGTCGAGCGGCTCATCCCCAACTGCGGACGGCGGATCAGCATCACCACCAGAAGGGCCAAGGCACCCACTGCCGAGGTCGCGACCACCGGCCACAGCGGCGAGCCGGCCTCGGCCTCGTTCAGGAACACGAATATCAGGCCGAAGCAGGCCCCCGCGATTGCCGCGTCGAGCAGACCGCGAACCGGATGCTCCCCCCGGGCCAGCGCCATCAGGCCACGGACCGGTTTATCCAGGTTGCGCGGACTCGCCTTGCGCGCACCGCCAGAGATCATCCCGATCGCGATCACGATCGCGGCGATCCCGAGCAACGCCAGCAGCCCCGGCTGTTCACCCAGCGCGAGTCCGACCAGCAACGGCACCAGCGCCGAGATCACCCCGGTCACCGCGGCGACCAGCCCCATCGAACCCTGGGCCAGGCCGTGGTAGTACGCCAGCAGGCCCAGCGCCAGAGCAAGCCCCGCGGCCCCGCCCCACATCAGGGCCTGCGCCCCGGGTAGCCCCGCCAGCGGAAGGGCGATCACCAACAGGGCCGCGGTCGCGAGGATCTGGGAATAGCAGGCCACCACCAGCGCCGGGATGCGCCGCGAGGCCAGCCCGCCGAAGAAATCGCCGGCGCCAAACCCCAGGGCCGTCAGCAGGCCCAGAAAGAAGGCCATCTCAGACCCTGCCGCGGTTCGAACCCATCATGCGCGGGTTTACTCGTGCGCGTCGTCGAGCATGTCCTTCAGGGCCTCTTCGCTACCAGCATGGCCGACCCCGGTCACGACACCCTCGGCGTCCAGCAGGATCACGGTCACCTGCTCGCGCTGATGTGGCAGGAAGCCGGCATCGGCCTCGCTGGAGGTCACCACGATGGAGTAGTCACGCGCCTGCATCCGCGGCAGCACCACGTTCTGCATCGGCTGCGCCGGCATCTCGTGGATGTCGGCGATATAGACGATGCCCAGCGCGTCGCGCTGCTCGGCGCTCATCTCGCCCAGTACCTCATTGGCGATATTGGCCGGCGCCGCCTCCACGGTCTTCAGGATCACGCGGGCATTGCCCGGCAGCTCCACCGCATCGCCGTGCTGGTCGTTCAGGGTGCGCTCGGGGAAGGGTTTGCCTTCGGCGAACTCGGGTTCCGGGCCACCTCCGGACATGCAACCGGCAACAAGCCCGGCCGCGGCCAGAAGGACGGCCGGAAGAAAGAATCGGGCAATACGGGACATGGCAGTTCTCCTGGGAGATCGAAACATGGGATGGCGCGCGCAGCACGGGCGCGCGACAGCGCCGCCGATGGTAACGCATCGAGTGCGTCAGTAGACTGCACCTTCTTTAACGGCCGACGCCTGCATGCTGTATTCGCTGATCAAACTGCTGCGCCCGCACCAGTACATCAAGAACGGGTTCGTATTCCTCGGCGTAGTGTTCGCGCACGAGTGGGGCGAGCCCGGCACGGTGCTGGCGGCCGGCCTCACCTTCCTCGCCTTCTGCGCGATTGCCAGCGCGGTGTACGTGCTGAACGACATCGTCGACGTCGAGGCCGACCGCCACCATCCGACCAAGCGCGACCGCCCCATCGCCAGCGGCGCCATCGGCATACCCACCGCCTGGGCGATCTTCGCAACGGCGGCGGTCATCGCGCTGGTCCTCGGGGCGCTGGTGAGCGCCTGGGTCATCACGCTGATCCTGACCTACCTGGTGCTGAACGTGGCCTACTCCTGGTCGCTCAAGCACGTCGTGATCCTCGACGTATTCAGCATCGCCGCCGGCTTCATGCTGCGCATCCTCGCCGGCACCCTGGGCCTGGGCATCGAACCCTCGCAGTGGCTGCTGCTGTGTGGCCTGATGCTGACGCTGTTTCTCGGCTTCGCCAAGCGCCGTGCGGAACTGGCCGACATCACCATCGAACGCCGCGGCAACGCCGAAAGACCACGCCGCGTACTCGACGACTACAGCGTCAGTCTGCTGGACCAGTTCATCTCCATCAGCGCCGCCTGCACCGTACTCGCCTATGGCCTGTACACCGTCAGCGCCGAGACCATCGCGCTGCATGGCACCGACGGGCTGATCTACACCCTGCCGTTCGTGATCTACGGCATCTTCCGCTACCTGTTCCTGCTGCACGCCCGCGGCGGCGGCAACGACACCTCGCGCGACCTGGTCACCGACCCCCACCTGCTGGCCACCGTCGCGGTATGGCTGGGGGTCACCATCGCCGTGCTCGCATGAGCGCGGTACGGCTCTCCGGCTGGCGCCTGCGCGCCGTGATGTTCTCGGTCATCGTGGCCGTCGCACTGTATCTCGGGGTCGCCCTGTGGGCCGGGGCGGACGAGGTCTGGCGCGCCCTCAAGCTTGTGGGCATCGGCGGCCTGCTGCTGGCCCTGGCGCTTTCGCTGGTCAACTACAGTCTGCGCTTTGCCCGCTGGCAGCTGTACCTGCGCACCCTGGGGCATGCCGTCCCGGCCGCCGCCAGCCTGCACATCTACGTCGCCGGCTTTGCCCTGACTACCACTCCCGGCAAGGCCGGCGAGGCCCTGCGCGGCGTGCTGCTGAAGCGCCGCCATGTGCCCTACCCCGACAGCTTCGCGGCATTCGTCTCCGAGCGCCTGTCCGACCTGATCGCCGTGGTGCTGCTGTCCATGCTCGGCCTGACCCTGGTGGCCCAGGGCACCTGGCTGATCCTGATCGGCGCCGCCTGCATCCTGGCCGCGCTGGTGGTGCTCGCCTGGCGCCGGCCGCTGGCCTGGCTGCAAGTCCTGAGCGACCGTCCGGGGCAGCGCCTGTGGCGCACCCTGCACCACCTGGTCACCGTCCTGCTGCAGGCGCGGCGCTGCCACCGGCCCGCCCTGCTGGCCGGGACCACCGTGCTCAGCGTAATCGCCTGGAGTGCGGAGGCCCTGGCCTTCTGGTGGATCCTGAATGCCATGGGCTTCGAAGTCGGCTTCGCCTTTGCCGCCTTCGTCTTCGCCCTGGCCATGCTGGCTGGCGCGCTGAGCTTCCTGCCGGGCGGGCTCGGCGGCACCGAGGCCGTGATGGTCGCCCTGCTGCTATGGGCCGACATACCGCCGGCCGACGCGGTCGCGGCGACCATGCTGATCCGCTTCACCACGCTGTGGTTCGCGGTCATCCTCGGCCTGATCGCACTGGGCACCAACCCCGAGGCCCGCGGCCACGAACTCGCGGACCAGCACCATGCATAGGCTTCTCGCTCTCACCCCGTCACGGCGAAGCCCTGCAGGCGTCCAGCCCCCTGGCCGATGGGGTGCAACCAATGCCCCAATCGCCCGGAGGGCCGGGCTCCTACAGGTTCGAAGCCAGAGAGCCGCAGGGGCCGCAACGTTCTCCTGGTGCCATCCCGGCATCATCATGCGCAACCGGCAATCCACACCCCGGTCATTGCGAGGCCCCGCAGGGGCCGCGGCAATCTCCAAAAGCTGTTCCAGGCGTGGGGGGCATGAGGCGGCGATGACTCGCTGCGCTCGCCCTTCGGGCCGGCCTGCGGCCGTTCAACGCGCTCCGCGCTTTTGTGCCACGGCCCCTGCGGGGCCTCACAATGACGGGGGCATTGGGCGCATGGAGGCCAGGGCATGACCGCCAGCTGGAACCGCATCCCGCGGGTAGAACATGCCGCCGAGGTCACCCTGGATCGCCGCGGGCGGGCCCTGCCCGATGTGCCGCGACCGCTGCTCGCCCACGGCCTGGGGCGCAGCTACGGAGACGTCTGCCTGAACCCGGAGGCATCCCTGCTGCACACCCCGGGGCTGGATCGCTTCGTGGCCTTCGACGCCGCCACCGGAGAGCTCACGGCCGAGGCCGGCCTGTCGCTGGACGCGCTGCTGCACTTTGCCGTGCCACGCGGCTGGTTCCCGCCGGTGGTACCCGGCACGCGTTTTGTCACCCTGGGCGGGGCGGTCGCCAACGACGTGCACGGCAAGAACCACCATCAGGCCGGCAGCTTCGGCGACCACGTGCGCGCCCTGACCCTGCGCCGCTCCGATGGCCAAGTGCTGGAGATCACCCCCGAGACCACCCCCGACTGGTTCGCCGCGACCGTCGGCGGCCTGGGGCTGACAGGGCTGATCGAAACCGTGACTCTGCAACTGGCGCCGATACGCAGCGCCTGGATGCGCGCCTGGTCGCAGCGCTTCGACTCGCTGGACGCGTTCTGGGAGCTGAACGCCCAGTCCGAGCGCGAGTGGCCCTACACCGTGGCCTGGATCGACTGCCTGAACCCGGGAGCGAACGGCCGGGTCGGGCGTGGCATCTACGGCGGCGCGCGCCATGCCACCACCGCCCCGCGCAAGGACGCCTGGCACGAACGCCGCCGCAGCATCCCGCTGGACCCGCCGGTCTCGCTGGTCAACCGCCTGACCCTGCGCGCGTTCAACCACGTCTATTACCGCCAGCCGGTACACGCGACCCCGCGCGCGGTCCATCACCTGCCCTGGTTGTTCCCGCTGGATGCGATCCGCCACTGGAACCGGATCTACGGCCACAACGGTTTCTATCAGTACCAGTGCGTGCTGCCGCCGACGGATGCGAAGGACGGCGTACAGGCCCTGCTGGATGCGATCGCCGCCAGCGGCCAGGGCTCGTTTCTCGCCGTACTCAAGACCTTCGGGGCCCGCCCCGCCCCGGGCATGCTGTCCTTCCCGCGTCCCGGCGCCACGCTCGCGCTGGACTTCCCGGAAAAGGGCCGCGACACCGAACGCCTGTTCGCGCGCCTGGACGCGATCGTGCAGGAGGCCGGCGGTGCCCTGTACCCTGCGAAGGACGCACGCATGCCGGCCGACGTCTTCCGTCAGGGGTTCCCCCGCTGGGAGGCCTTCGCCGAGTATGTGGACCCCGAATTTTCCTCCGGCTTCTGGCGCAGGGTGACTGCATGAACCCCATGAAAAACGTTGTCCTCTTTGGTGCCACCTCGGCCATCGCGGCCGCCGTGGCACGCGATCTTGTCGACACCGGCGCGCGGCTGTTCTGCGTGGCCCGCGACGGCGAGGCCCTGGAGGCCCTGCTGGCCGACCTGCGGGTGCGCGCCGACGACCCCGACGGCGCCCGCATCCTCGGCGCAACCGCGGATCTCGCGGACATCGACGGCCACGCGGCGATCTGGCAACAGGCGCAGGAGGCCCTGGGCGAGGTGGACAGCGCGCTGCTCGCCTGGGGCACCCTGCCCGACCAGGCCGCCTGCAACGCCTCGGTGGACGAAACCCTGGAGGCGATCCACGTGAACGGCACCAGCGCCATCGCCCTGCTCGCCCGCATCGCGCCGGACTTCGAGGCCCGCGGGGGTGGCGTGATCGCCGCCATCGGCTCAGTCGCCGGTGATCGCGGGCGCCAGAGCAACTATGTCTACGGCACCGCCAAGGGCATGCTCGCCACCTACCTGCAGGGCCTGCGCAACCGCCTGTTCTTCAGCGGCGTCGACGTGGTCACGCTCAAGCCCGGCTTCGTGCGCACCCCGATGACCGAGGGCTTCAACCGGGCCGGCGCCCTGTGGGCCGAACCCGAAACGGTCGCCCGCGGCATCGTCCGGGCCATGCGCCGCGGGCGTGACGTGGCCTACCTGCCGGCCAAGTGGTGGGTGATCATGACCATCATCCGCCTGATCCCCGAGTACCTGTTCAAACGCCTCAAACTGTAGCCATGCATCCGGATGACACGCGGCGCATCGTGCTGTTTGATTTCGACGGCACACTGACCCGACGCGACAGCCTGTTCCCCTTCCTGCGTCATACGCTGGGGACGCCGGAGTTCCTGCGCCGCCTGCCCAGCTGCCTCCCGGCCCTGACCGGCCTGGCGCTGAAACGGCTGTCCAACCAGGACGCGAAAGAGGCCGTGCTCACCCGCATGCTGGGCGGCGAGACCCTGGCTCATTTGCAGGCCAAGGGGCGCGAGTTCGCCGACCGTCGTCTGGATCGTCTTGTGCGGCCGGCAGGCATGCGCGCACTACAGGCCCATCAGGCCGCGGGCCATGACTGCGTGCTGGTCTCCGCCTCCCTGGATGTCTGGCTGCAGCCCTGGGCCGAGCGCCATGGCATCAAGGGCGTAGTCAGCTCGCGCCTGGCAGTGGATGACGCCGGTCGCGTCACCGGGCGCCTGGATGGCACCAACTGCCGGGGCGCCGCCAAGCCGGCTGCGATCGCCGCCTGGCTGGCCACGCTGGACCCCGAGACCCCCGTGGATCTGGTCGCGGCCTACGGCGACAGCGCCGCCGACCAGCCGATGCTGGATCTTGCGCGTAGCGGCTATCGGCTGCGCCGGGGCCGCTTCCACCGGGTTCACGGACCTGCCGGGGAGGGCATTCCCGAGTGAACCACGAGCGGCCTTCCTGGCCCTGGCTCGCCCGTCATTACGGCGCGATCGTGCTGGCCGTATTGCTGGTAAAGGTGCTAATGGCCTGGTCGCTGCCGATCACCGGCGACGAGGCCTATTTCCTGATCTGGGGCCGCAACCCGGATCTCGGCTACTACGACCACCCGCCGATGATCGGCTGGTGGCTGAGCGCGGTCCTGGCGCTGTCGGACCACCCACTGGCCATCCGCGCACTGGGGATCTTCGTCTCCATGGCCCCGGCGCTGGCGATCTTTGCCTGGTGGCGGCATACCGATCCGGTGCGGGCGCGCCTGGTCTCGCTGCTGGCGCTGTTCATGCCGCTGTTCTTCATCGCGGTGATCACCGCGACGGACACCCCGCTGATCCTGTTCGTCCTGCTGGCGACGGGGCTGGCCTGGTACGCCCTGCGCACCGGACGCGCACTCTTCTTCCTTCTTGCGGGGCTGGCCCTGGGCCTCGCGTTCCTGTCGAAATACTTCGCGGTGCTGCTGGGGATCGCACTGGGGCTGCACATCCTGCTGTTCGCGCGGCACCACTGGCGCGGGCTCCTGCTGATCATCCTCGGCGTGCTGCCGGCGGTGGCCCTCAACCTGTACTGGAACTGGGGCAACTGCTGGTACAACGTGATGTTCAACATCGTGAACCGGCACGGCGACGGCGGTTTCGACCCCGGCAACGGACTCACCTACGCGGTCCTGCTGGTCTATCTGTTCACGCCCTGGCTGCTGTGGTTCTACGCCCGCCAATGGCGGGCGCTCGGCGCCGGTATCCGCGAACATCGTCTGGGCGTGTTCCTCTCCGCCGGGCTGATCCCGCTGGCCCTGTTCGCGCTGCTCGCCCCGTTCAAGGGCATCGGCCTCCACTGGCTGGCCGCCTTCGCCCCATTCCTGTTGCTGCCGGCGCTGTTCCTGACGGTGCGCGCCCTCAACATCAGCGCCTGGATGTCGGGCGGGCTTGCCGCGCTGCACGCCGCCATCCTGCTGACCATCGCGCTGATGCCGGTGGAATGGCTCAAGGATCAGAACCGCTACGCCGACGCGGTGTTCTACCTCGCACCGGAGTCGGTGGCCGAGGTCGTTGCCGGATACGACACCGACTGGCAGGTGTTCACCCGCAGCTACTCGCGCTCGGCAGTGCTCGCCTACTACGCCGGGCGCGAAGTCGGCGTGTTCGGCCCCGGCTCCCACTACGGGCGCCAGGACGACCTGCTCACCGACTTCCGCGCGCTGGACGGGGCCAACCTGCTGTACGTGCCCACCCGCGGCGAACTGGACCCGGCGCACGTGGAGCCCTTCTTCGACCAGGTCCGCGTGCGTGAGGTCACCATCCGCGGCGTCGAGTGGACCCTCGCCGAGGGCCACGGCTTCGACTACACCGCCTACCACCAGCAGGTCCTGGAGCCGGTGCTCGCACGCTACTACGACTTCCCGGACTGGCTGCCTGAGGGCCGCTGCGACTTCGTCGAACGCTACACCCCCTGACCGACGGACGGGAGGGAAGCGCGCCTACTGCATCCCCGAAACCGAAGCCGGTTCGAGGCACCGCCTTGCCTGGCGCGCTAGAGTAGGGGCGTCATTTCAATACCGGAGACACCTCGACTCATGCATACGGCCATCCAGTGTGTTCGCCGCGTCCGCCGCGGTCCCTCCATCGCCCTGCTTGCCCTGCTGCTCGCGGGCCTCGCCGCCCCGGCCACGGCCCAGCAGATGGAGCAGCCCGGCCAGCCGCAGCAGCCCATGCAGCAGCAGGAACCGGAGACCACGGTCTATCAGGACTGGGAGGTCGCCTGCATCGACACCCAGAACGGGGAGCGCTGCCAGATGCAGCAGACCCTGGAGATTCAGGACGAACAGGCTCAGGGGCTGTTCCTCCAGGCCACCGTCCGCCGCGAAGGTGACCAGCATGTGATCGAGGTGCTGGTTCCGCTGGGCGTGGATCTGCGTCCCGGTATCCGCATGCAGGTCGATGACGCGGGCGAGGAAATGGATGCCGGCTATGTCACCTGCGTACAGCAGGGCTGCGTCGCCGGGCGCGAATTGAGTGACGCTCAGATGAGTGCGCTCCGCGGCGGGCAAGCCCTGACCGTGGCCTTCCGCGCCCTGCACCAGGAGCAACCGTTCGTCTTTGACGTGTCCTTGATGGGGTTCACCGACGCCAGCAACGAGCTGAGATAAGAGCGGCTGGATCGCCTCGACACCTCCGACAGCCAGCGATTCGATGGCACCCCCGTCTCGCTCTTCGCAACCGAGGCCCGGCTTCCCCGGCCGCGCGCGGTCGCGTGGCAGGCGGGCGATCGGGACTGCGGCCGCGGCCGCGCTGCTGTGGTGGGTGCTCGCGGGCCACCAGGCCCTGCTCGAGCCGCTGGCCGTGCTGGCGATCGTCCTGGCCGGCAGCGCCAGCCTGCTGCTACCGACCGGTCGGCCGCTCCCGTTACGCCTGCGCGCCCTGCCCGGCCTGCTGATCTTTTTTCTGCGCAACTCGTTCCTGGGCGGCCTGGATGTTGCGCGCCGCGCCCTGGATCCGCGCCTGCCGATCCGCCCGGCCTTCGTAACCTACCGAACCGAGCTTTCCCATGGTCCGCCACTAACCCTGTTCATGGCGGTCGTGAGTCTGCTGCCCGGCACGCTCAGCATACGGCTGGAGGGCCGGCTGCTGACTCTGCATGTGCTGGATCGTGAGGCCGACACCCGGGCGGCGCTGATCGCCCTGGAACAGCGCATCCGGGCCGCCTTCCACGACCCGCGCGAGCATCGCAACAAGCGCAGCGGTGAGGCCCCATGAGCGTCTTCTACCTGGCCGCAGCGCTATTCCTGCTGGGCACCATCCTGCTGGGTCTCATTCGCGTGCTGCGCGGGCCGGGTTCCGGGGACCGCATGCTGGCCGCGCAGCTGTTCGGCACCACCGGGGTGACGATCCTGCTATTGCTGTCGATGACCCTGGAGGAATCCGCCCTGATCGACGTAGCCCTGGTCTTCGCGCTGCTGGCGGTGGTCGCCGCCGTCGCCTTTGTCCGCCAGCATGGCCTGCCGGAACCCCCGGATACCCCGACCCACCGGCGAAACCCGGAGTCCACGGAATCAAGGGAATCGAACGATGATCGCTAACACACTGACCATCATCCTGATCCTCGTCGGGCTCGTCTTCTTTGCAGCCGGCACCGCCGGGCTGCTGCGCTTCCCTGACGTCTATTCACGCCTGCATGCGTTGACCAAGGCCGACAACGTCGGCCTTGGACTGGTGGTGCTCGGGCTGATGTTCCAGGCCAGCGGGCCGGCGGACATCCTCAAGCTGCTGCTGATCTGGGTGCTGGTCCTGGCCGCAGGGACTACCGCCGCGCACATGGTCGCGCAACGGACCTGGACCCACGGGGAGTTCGAGTCGGACCGATGAACGGGCTGCTGGTCCTCTTCGACCTGGTCCTGCTGGCCGGCATTGTCGGGGTTGCCTGGCGCTGCCTCGCCAGTACCGACCTGTTTCGGGCCGTGGTGCTATTCATCACCTTTGGCTTACTGCTGGCGCTGGCCTGGGTGCGGCTGGAGGCCCCGGACATCGCGCTGGCCGAGGCGGCGATCGGCGCGGGCATTACCGGCGCCCTGCTGCTGGTCACGCTGGAACGCCTGCGCAGCATCATGGCGGAGCGCCACACTGGCCGCCCGCATACCCCCCCGCCCGATCCCACCGGGCCGCATGCCCTGCTGCGCGCCCTGCACGACCCGCCGCCCGAACGCCGGACCTTCCTGCCCGCTTTGACCTTTGCCCTGGTGGTCGGCGGCCTGCTGGTCACCGCGCTGTGGCACCAGCCGCAGTCCACCGGGCTGGAGCCGGTAGTGGACGCGCACATGGATGTCTCCGGTGTCGACCATCCGATCACGGCGGTGCTGCTGAACTTCCGCGCCTACGACACCTTCCTCGAGCTGGCGATCGTGCTGATCGCGCTGCTGGGCGCGTGGTCGCTGGGGCGGCATGACCTGATCCCGGCGCGTCCGGCCCCGGGCCCAATCCTGCCCGGCACCCTGCGCCTGCTGGTCCCGGTGGCGATCGTCACCGGGGTGTACGTGTTGTGGGCCGGGAGCCACGCCCCCGGCGGCGCCTTTCAGGCCGGGGCCATCCTCGGCGCGGCCGGCATCCTGCTGGTACTGGCGCGGCCCCGCCAGCTGCCGATGGCGCCAGGCGCGCCGCTGCGCCTGGGCCTGACCGGCGGGGTTGCACTGTTCCTGCTGGTGGGGCTGTACGGCCTCGTGGCCGGGCACGGCTTTCTCGGCTACGCCGAGGCCTGGGCCTACCCGCTGATCATCCTGATCGAGGTCGCGGCTACGCTATCCATCGCGCTGGCCCTGGTGGCCCTGTTCGTGGCCGGACGGCCGACCGGGGACGACGCATGAACGGCCTGGCCGAAACGCTGGCTCACACGCTGGCACCGGGCCTGCTGTATCCCACCGCTGGCGCCATCCTGTTTGCCCTGGGGCTGTACGGCCTGATCCGCCGGCACCATCTGGTCCTGCGTATCCTGGCCCTGAACATCATGGGCTCGGGCGTGTTCATGGTGCTGCTGGGCGTGGCCGCCCGCGGCGAGGGACCGCCGGACCCGGTTGCGCAGGCCCTGACCCTGACCGGCATTGTGGTTGCGGTCAGCGCCACCGCCTTCGCCCTCGCCCTGGTGGTACACCTGACCCGACTGACCGGCCACGCGGTCATGCTCCCCGGCCCACCGGACGACGACGTCCCGGTGGAAGACATCTCGCGCGAGACGCATCACGCCGACGGTAGCCCCGCCGATCCGTCCTCCGGCGAGGATCGACCCTCGTGATCCCGGCCGATGCCGAGCTGCTCCCGGGGGCGATCGCCGGGCTAGTCGCGCTGTCACTGGCGGTGGCGATACTGGCAACGGCCTGGCCGCGCCAGGCCCATCGCATCGGCCTGCTGGGGGCGCTCGCGGTCACGGCCTGGGTGCTGGGCCTGAGCGCGCTGTTCCTGAACGCAGGGCCGGATCCGGAGGCCGCCGCCACGCGGGTGGCGCTGGGTGGCTGGGAGGCCCCGCTGGGCCTGATGCTGCATCTGGACGGGTTGTCCATGACCCTGCTGGTGCTGACGGCCGTCGTGGGGCTCGCGACCAGCCTCTACAGCCTGGGCTATGTGCATGATCGCATCGAGCGGCGCCAATTCTGGCCGTTGTGGCTCTGGCTGTGGGCCGGCCTGAACATGCTGTTTCTCTCCGGCGATGCCTTCAACCTGTACATCACGCTGGAGGTGGTCTCACTGTCGGCGGTGGCGCTGGTCGCCTTCACCGGAACGGCCGCCGCGGTCTCCGGCGCGGTGCGCTATCTGCTGGTCAACATCCTCGGCTCGCTGAGCTTCCTGATGGGGGTGGTGCTGCTGTTCGGGGAGCACGGGGTCCTCGACCTGGTCCTGCTGGAGGCGCGCACCGAGGCGGGCCCGACCGAGCGCATGGCCGCCGTGCTGATGACCGCCGGGCTGATGCTCAAGGCTGCGCTGTTCCCGCTGCATGTCTGGCTGGCGCCGGCCCACGGTTCGGCCCCGGCGCCGGTCAGCGCGGTGCTCTCCGGGCTGGTGGTCACCGGGTCGTTCTACCTGATCCTGCGTCTGTGGATGGGCGTGTTCGCCCCGCTGGCCACCCCGGCCTTCGGCATCCTCGTCGGGATGCTGGGCGTGGCGGCGCTGGTCTGGGGCTCGCTGCAGGCCCTGCGCGCCGGCCGCCTCAAATCGATCGTGGCCTATTCCACCGTGGCCCAGTTCGGTTATCTGCTGGTGGCCTTCCCGCTGATGCTGGTAGATCCGGGTGCCTGGCGGGTGGTGGTGTTCTTCGCGGTCGTCCACGCGCTGGCCAAGGCCTCGGTCTTCCTGGCGGCCGGCACGCTGCAGCACGCCGCCGGGCATGATCGGCTGGCCGATCTCGGCGATGTACTGCGGGCGCGGCCGCGCACGGTCTTCGCCCTGGGGCTGGCCGGCGTCAGCCTGATGGGGCTGCCGTTCACTGGCGGCTTCATCGCCAAGTACCTGCTGCTGGAGGCCGGTCTGGGAACCGTACTGGCCGGCAGCGTGATCGGCGTGCTGTGGGTGCTGGCGATCGCCGGCGGCGGCCTGCTGGCGGCGGCCTACATATTGCGGATGGTGGCCCCGACCTTTCACCGCGGACGCGAAGATGCCGGCGAGACGGTCTCGCCGTGGATGGACTGGGTTCCCCTGGGCCTGGCCACGATCGCGGCGCTGGCCGGGCTGGCCGGCACGCTGACCCTGAACACGCTCGCACTGACGCCGGGGGCCCCCTGATGGACGGCGGCTGGCTGCTGCTCGCGATCCTGTTCAGCTCCCTCGGGCCGGGTATCGCAATCTTTTTCCTGCCCGAGCATCGCCAGGGCCTGCGCACCGCGCTCAACCTGGGCGGTGCCGGCACCAAGCTGGCGCTGGTCGCGGTCCTGCTGGACGGGGTGCTACGCGGCGACGAGTACTATTTCAGCCTCCCGCTGATGCCGGGTATCGATCTGGTCCTGGCCGCGGACTCGTTGTCACTGCTGTTCGCCAGCCTGTCGGCGGTGCTGTGGTTCGTCACCACGATCTACGCGATCGGGTATCTGGAAGGATCGCCCCGGCGCAGTCGCTTCTTCGGGTTCTTCTCGCTGTGCGTCAGCGCCACGGTAGGCATCGCCCTGTCGGGCAATCTGGTCACCTTCCTGATCTTTTACGAGATTCTGACGCTTGCGACCTGGCCGTTGGTGGTCCACCGCGGCACCCCGGCTGCGCTGCGCGCCGGCCGGCTCTATCTCGCCTACACCCTGACCAGCGGGCTGGTGCTGTTCACGGCCATCGTCTGGCTCACGCTCCTGGCGGGTGCCGAGGGCTTCACCCCGGGCGGGTACCTGGACGGCCTCGCAGATACACACGCCACCACCCTCCAGATCCTTTTCGTGCTGCTGATGATCGGCTTCGGGGTGAAGGCCGCGTTGGTGCCGCTGCACTCCTGGCTACCCATCGCGATGGTCGCGCCGGCGCCGGTCAGCGCGTTGCTGCACGCGGTGGCCGTGGTCAAGGCCGGGGCCTTCGGCATCATCCGCGTGGTCAATGACGTGTATGGGACCGAGCTGGCGATCGAACTGGGTCTGACCGCCGGGCTGCTGGTGGTGGCGGCGATCACCATTGTCTACGCCTCCATCCAGGCCCTGCGCACAGACGACCTGAAACAGCGCCTGGCCTTCTCCACCATCAGCCAGGTCTCCTACATCATCCTGGGCGTGGCCCTCGCCGGGCCGCTGGGGATCATCGGCGGGCTGGTGCACCTGGTTCATCAAGGCATCACCAAGATCACCCTGTTCTTCTGTGCGGGCAACTTCGCCGAGACCCTCGGCATCCACCGCATCAGCGAGCTCGACGGGGTCGGCCGGCGCATGCCGCTGACCATGCTCGCCTTCACCCTGGGGGCGCTGGGCATGATCGGCCTGCCGCCGCTGGCAGGATTCGTGACCAAGTGGCACCTGGGGCTGGGGGCGCTGGAGGCCGGCATGCCCTGGGTGCTCGGCGTGCTGATCCTCAGCAGCCTGCTGAACGCGGCCTATTTCCTGCCGCCGGTGATCCGCGGATGGCTCGGCGAGCGCCGCGAGCCGTGGCATGAACCGTTGCAGGCGCAGGCCGGGCCGACCCGCTTCGAGACCCACTGGATGCTGCTGTTTCCGGTGGTCTTCACCGCCGCGCTGGGTCTGCTGGTCGGGCTGTTCGCCGGGCTGGAGCTGAGCCCGCTGGGCTGGGTCAGCCTAATCGTACGGCGCGACTATTCCCTGCCGGAGTTCGGGCTGTGAGCGGCGCCCTCCTGCTCGCGGTCCCGCTGCTGCCGCTGCTGCTGGCCGTGTTCATCGGCCTGCGCCCGGGGCAGGTGCGGCTGAACCGCCTCGTGCCCTGGGCCGCACTCCCCGGGCTGCTGCTCGCCGCGCTGGCCCCGACCGGGCTGGAGGCAACCTTCGATAGCCTGCTGATGGGGACTCATCTGGCCGTCGACCCGACCGGGCGGGCGTTTCTGGCCCTGACCGCGGGCCTGTGGCTGGCGGCCGGGCTGTTCGCCCTCGGCGAGCGGCATGACGACGCCCGACGCGAGCGCTTTTACGTGTTCTGGCTGCTGGCACTCGCCGGCAACCTGGGCCTGATTCTCGCGCAGGACGCGGCTTCGTTTTATCTGTTCTTTTCCCTGATGAGCCTCTCCGCCTATGGGCTGGTGGTCCACTCCGGGAAGCCAGAGGCGTGGCGCGCCGGGCGGGTGTACCTGATCCTTGCGGTGCTGGGCGAGGTGTTGCTGCTCGCGGGCCTGCTCCTGGCCGTCCACGCCGCGGGGCAATCCAGCCTCGCGGCCATGGCGACGGCCCGCCCCGAGGGCTGGGCCCTCGTACTGCTGGTCCTGGGCCTGGGGATCAAGGCCGGCATCCTGCCGCTGCACTTCTGGCTCCCCCTGGCCCACCCGGCGGCCCCGGTGCCGGCCAGCGCCGTGCTCTCCGGGGCCATGATCAAGGCCGGGCTGCTGGGCTGGATGCGGTTGTTGCCGATTGACGCCATCGGCCATGCGGTGCTGGGCGAGACCCTGGTCCTGCTGGGCCTGGCGGCGGCCTTCCTCGGGGTCCTGGTCGGCGTGCTGCAGGTGCGGCCGAAGACCATCCTCGCCTACTCCAGCATCTCGCAGATGGGGCTGATGACGGTTGGCATCGGGCTGGCCCTGTTGCTGCCGGAGGCACGCGGCTGGCTGCTGGCCGCCGTGACGCTGTACGCCGTTCATCACGGGCTGGCGAAGGGGGCCCTGTTCCTGACGGCGGGCATGCAGCACCAGTGGCCGGCCACGCCACTGGCCCGCGCCGCCTTTGTCCTGTTCGCCCTGTTACCGGCCCTGGCCCTGGCCGGGCTGCCTTTCACCAGCGGCGCGCTGGCCAAGAACACGCTAAAGGGCCCACTGGCACCCGACGCGCTGCCCGGCTGGCTGGCACATACGGAGTTGCTGCTGACCCTCGCCGCGGCGGGCACCACCGTGCTGCTGCTGCGTTTCCTTTGGCGCTGGCAGGCCGGACTGCAAACACCCGCCGATGGGCTCGACCGGCACCGATGGTGGGCCTGGGGCAGTCTTGCACCGATGGCGTTGCTGCTCCCGCTCGGGGTCCTGGTCGGAGGGCCCGACGGCCTGCCCGTCGAGCCACGGGACCTGTATGGCCTGACCCTGTTGTGGCCGGTCGTTCTCGGACTCGTCCTCGCCGGTATCGCCTATCGCCTGATCCGCGACCGCGAGACCCCGCGCGTGCCGGAGGGCGATCTGGCCGTCCTGGCCGAGGCCGCCTGGAGTGCCGCCCACCGTACCCACCGAAACCTGGCCCTGCCACCACCCCGGCCGCGCCGGATGCCGGCACGCCTGCGGGTGCTGCGCCTGAAACTGCGCCAGCGCCTGGAAGACGCCGAACGCGTCCTGACCCGATGGGAGACCATCGGGCTGCTGTTCTCCGCCGCGATGCTCGGGCTCTACCTGACGCTGCTGGTCGGATAGCCCCCTACCACGGGCACGAAAAAGGCCGGCCCGGGGAAATCCCGGGCCGGCCTTGCACTAGCGCCGACTTTTTCTTGAGGGCTTACCGATCAGTTCTGATCGATAAAGTCCGTGGTGAAATCGGCCACGTCATCGGCGAAGAAGTCGCGGAAGAAGTGGCCCGCACCGTCCACGGTCATCAGGGTGATGTCGCCGCTGCCCTTCACCGCCTCGATCTTCTGCGACAGGTCCGGCACCACGTCGTCCTCGGAACCCACGATCACCAGCGTCGGGATCTGCATCCCGCGGATCACCGAGGGCGTGTCGTTCTGGCTGGTCGGCTCGTAGTACCCAAGGAAGGCGCGCGGGGTGACATCCAGTTCCTCGCAGTAGAGGAAGCGCACATCCTCCATCAGGGTCTCTTCCTGGTTCATGCGCTGCAGCTCGCGGGCGCGGTCCAGCATCACCTGTAGCGGCAGGCCGCTTTGGTCCTCGAAGTCGGCCGCTGCCTCATCCTCGTCAAAGGTGGAGGCCGCCACCAGCACCAGAGCACGGATTCCGTCCGGATCGCGCTCGGTCAGGTAGCGAGCGATCTGATTACCGCCACGGGAGTGGCCGAACAGGGTCACCGGGCCGTAGCCCTCGTCCTGCAACCACTCGTGCCACAGACTGATCTCCTGCAGGTGGTCATCCACCCCGTGCCGCACCGGGGCGTCGCATTCGAACATCCCTTCACGTGCATCGATGCCGTAGCTCAGGTTGATCGACAGGGAGTTCAGGCCATGGTCGGCCAGCAGGTCCTGCACCCCCGCCATCACCTCCATGCGCCCATGCGCCAGGGTGCCGTGCAGCATCAGGACCACGCCGTCGGAGGGACTCGCACCCATGCCTTCCTTCATGTGCCCGACCAGGGTCAAATCATCGTGTGCCAGCGTGACCTTCTCCGCGGCCATGGCCGGGATGGCGAACAGTCCGGCAACCGTGAGGGCGGTCGTTGCGATCCAGCGAGACATGGGGAACCTCCTTGGTGGTTATCGTGGAAGAATAGACTCATCAACGGTGGGAAAATTCCGCCCGGACGCACGGCCAATGGCCTGACAGCGCGGCTTGCCCGGAGCATGATAGAAAAATCCGGGCGGGCCCTGCCGCCATCACATCGCTGGGAGACGCATGAGCGATCGCGACCCATCCCCCAACTGGCACGCGCTGAAGAACGACGAGGTGCTCCAGCGCCTGAAGGCGGACGAGCACGGGCTCGACTCGGCCGATGCCGAACAACGGCTCCAGGAGATCGGACCCAACCGTCTGCCGGAGACCGCGCGGACCGGGCCGATCCAGCGCTTCCTGCTGCAATTCCACAACGTGCTGATCTACGTACTGATCGCCGCGGCCATCGGCACCGCCCTGCTTGGCCACTGGCTGGATACCTGGGTGATCCTGGGCGTCGTGCTAATCAACGCGATCATCGGCTACATACAGGAGGGCAAGGCGGAGAAGGCCCTCGACGCGATCCGCCAGATGCTGTCACCGAAGGCCCAGGTGCTGCGCGATGGCCAGCGCCGCAGCATCCCCGCGGAGACGCTGGTCCCCGGCGACATCGTCTACCTGCAGGCCGGGGACCGCGTCCCGGCCGACCTGCGTCTCACTGCGGCACACAACATGCGCATCGACGAGGCCGCGCTGACCGGCGAATCCGTGGCCAGCGACAAGCAAACCGCCCCGGTAGAGACCGAGTCCGATCTCGGCGATCGCCTCTCGATGGCGTACTCCGGCACGCTCGTGGCCTTCGGTCAGGGCCGTGGCGTCGTCGTCGGGACCGGGGCCGATACCGAGATCGGCCGCATCTCCACCCTGATCGGGGAGGTGGAGACCCTGACCACACCGCTGCTGCGCCAGATCGCCCAGTTCGGGCGCGGCCTGTCAGTCGCCATCGGCGTGCTCGCCGCGGCGACCTTTGCCTTCGGCTTCTGGGTACGCGACTACGACCTGGTGGAGACCTTCCTCGCGGCGGTCAGCCTCGCGGTCGCGGCCATCCCCGAGGGCCTGCCGGCCATCATGACCATCACCCTGGCGATCGGGGTACAGCGCATGGCCGCGCGTCACGCGATCATCCGCCGCCTGCCGGCCGTGGAGACCCTCGGGTCGGTCACCACCATCTGCTCGGACAAGACCGGCACCCTCACCCGCAACGAGATGACGGTGAAGAGCATCGTCACCGCCGAGGCCGAATACGAGCTGGCCGGTGTGGGGTACGAGCCCCACGGCGGGATCACCCGCGACGGCGAGGATGTGAGTCCGGAAGCTGACCCCCTGCTGGCGGAGACCCTGCGCGGCATCCTGCTGTGCAACGACGCCGAGCTCTATCGCAGCGACGACCACTGGACCATGGAGGGCGACCCGACCGAGGGCGCCCTGATCGCCGCCGCCATGAAAGGCGGCCTGGAGCCGAAGGAGATCAACGAGCTCTTTGTTCGCGACGACCTCATCCCCTTCGAGTCGTCCTACAAGTTCATGGCCACCCTGCACCACGACCACGAAGGCGGTGCCTTCATCTTCCTCAAGGGGGCCCCGGAGCGGGTGCTGGCGGTATGCAGCCACCAGCGCACGGCCGACGGTGACCAGCCGCTGGAGAGCGAGCACTGGCAGGAGTGGATGGACGCGGTCGCGGCACGCGGCCAGCGCCTGCTCGCCCTGGCAACCCGACGCGTGGCCGATCACAAGCGCGAACTGGAATTCGCCGATGTCGAGGACGGCGGGCTGTCGCTGGTGGCGGTCTGCGGGATCATCGACCCGCCGCGCGACGAGGCCATCGCCGCCGTCGCCACCTGCCAGCAGGCCGGGATCCGGGTGAAGATGATCACCGGCGATCACGGCGTGACCGCCCGCGCCATCGCCGACGAGCTGGGCATCGACACGGCCGGCGGCGTGGTGGTCGGCCACGAACTGGAAAGCGCCACCGATGGCGAGCTGGAAGACATGGTCCAGCGTGTGGACGTGTTCGCCCGCGCCACGCCGGAACACAAGCTGCGCCTGGTCCGCGCCATCCAGAGCCATCACGAGGTGGTGGCGATGACCGGCGACGGCGTCAACGACGCCCCGGCACTCAAGCGCGCGGATGTCGGTATCGCCATGGGCATCAAGGGCACCGAGGCCGCCCGCGAGGCCTCCGAGATGGTCCTGGCCGACGACAATTTCGCCTCCATCGCCAACGCGGTCGAGGAAGGCCGCACGGTCTACGACAACCTGAAGAAGGCCGTCCTGTTCCTGCTGCCCACCAACGGCGGCCAGGCCTTCACCATTGTGGCCGCAATCCTGCTCGGCCTGACGCTGCCGCTGACACCGGTGCAGGTGCTGTGGGTCAATATGGTCACCGCCGTGACCCTGGCGCTGGCGCTGGCCTTCGAACCGACCGAGCCCGGCGTGATGCAACGCCCCCCGCGCCCACCGCGCGCGCCCCTGCTCTCCGGCTTCCTGATCTGGCGCGTCGGCTTCGTCTCCGCGCTACTGGTGGCCGGCACCTTCGGCCACTTCCTCTGGCTGGAACAACAGGGCGTGGCCGACGAATTCGCCCGCACCGTCGCCATCAACACCCTGGTCATGGGCCAGCTCTTCTTCCTGTTCAACAGCCGCTACATCCTGGAGCCGTCCTTCAATCTTGAGGGCCTGTTCGGCAGCCGCCCGGTCCTGATCGCGGTCGCCGCCCTGATCCTGCTACAGGGCCTGTTCACCTACGCCCCGCCCTTACAGTTCCTGTTCGGCACCACCGCCATCGGCCCCGAAGAATGGGCCCGCATCCTCATCTTCGGCATCGTCCTGTTCATTGTCGTCGAACTGGAGAAGGCCTTCCTGCGCCGTCGCGGCTTCAACCCACACCAGTAAACGCCTCCCCCGAGACGCCGCAGCGGCCCAATCGGGTCGGCCTGCCGCCCCGGCCCCGCCTGGCATGGGTTCACTCCCGAGGGTGCCATTCGACGGCAAAACGTCGCGGCTGCAAGCGCGAATAAACCCCGCGTCATCCCCGTTTCGTACACGTCTTCTCGTTATCGAGCATGGTTCGACCCGCCAAGGCTAACGCCCACATGCCTCTAGGTTCGGATTCAGTCGGCGCTGACTTCGACTCGGTTGCGTCCGCCCTCCTTGGCGGCATACAGGGCGAGGTCCGCGCGCTTGACGATGTCGCGGCTCTGATCGCCCTCCCGGTATACCGCCACGCCGAAGCTGGCAGTCACATGGCCATAGTCGCGGATCTCCAGGGCCGCGATCGCCGCGCGCAGCCGTTCCGCCAGACGCGCCGCACCCTCGAGATCGGTGTTGGCGGCCAGTACGAGGAATTCTTCACCCCCCCAGCGACCCGCGAGATCGGTGTCGCGCATCTGGGTCGAGACAGTCGTTGCAATTCTCACCAGCACCTCGTCGCCGGCATCGTGTCCCCAGGTGTCGTTAAAACGCTTGAAATGGTCGATATCGAACATGAGCAGCGCGCAAGGTCGACCGTAGCGTTCGGCCGCGGCAACCTCCTGTTCGATCGCCCCCTCCATGCGATAGCGATTCCACAGGCCGGTGAGATGGTCACGGGTAGCCAGGCGCTCGAGCCGCTGGTTGAGCTGACTGATTTCGCCGGCCGCGATCAGCACCGCGAGATCGCTGGCCAGGTCGGTCGCCGCACGCAGTTCCACCGATCGCCACCGGGCACTTTGTCCGCGCACGATTTCCTTCCAGGAAGCGAAGCTCTCGCGCGGCGACAGTCGGCCACTTTGCCGGTCGATGGTCTTGTCGGGATTGCCCGCCCAGATGCGGGTTTCGGCCTTCTCCGACCGAAAGAACAGCAGCCAGGCGTCACGCGGATTCCGCATCGGCAGCGGTACCGCCAGCAAGCCCGCGGCCCGGGCGGGTTCACAGAACGTTCCCAGCTCGGTCCCGCCGAGCTCGTTCGACGACCAGGCCAGCTCACTGGAGTGATGCTGGCTCAACCAGGCGACAATGCCATTGATCGACTCGGCATCCGGCACAGTGCCCACGCCGGCGCTCTGATCGCCGGCGGCCAGCACCGCGCCACTCGCCCGGAAGACCTGCAGCCAGTCCTTGCCGTGTCGCGCCAGCAGTTCTTCCGGCTCGGGAAACTCGCCACGTTCGTCGACCAGGACGTCGCGGCTGTCGTTGGCCCGCTGAATCAGCACGGCTTCCTCGCGTGCCTGGATCAATTCGAGCTGAAAGCAGGCGGTCTGCACCATGGCACGCAGGGCATCACGCAGCGCCGGCGACAGGATATTGGGTGACGTTGCATGGCAGGCCAACAACCCCCACAGCCGACCATCCAGATGCAGTGCAATCGACATCGAGGCGACCACACCCATGTTGGCCAGGTAGGTGACATGGATCGGTGCGACGGCACGCAGAATGCCGTGCGAGAGGTCGAGGGCTGAATCGTCGACCGGGTCGCTTGCCGGCACCAGCGGCACCGCTTCGGCCGTTGCATCCGGGATGTCGCGCACGCGCTTGATGCTGTAGAGCTGCCGCACCTGGGCAGGAATGTCGCTGGCCGGAAAGTGGTGGCCGAGGTAGCTGTCGGCGCCGTCGGCCAGGCTTTCGGCGACAACGCTGCCGTTCCAGTCCTCGTCGAACCGATAGATCATCACCCGATCGTAGCCGGCCAGTTCGCGCACCAGGGCGGTGAGCGCCCGCAGCAGCCCGTCACGGGTCGTATGACCGGACAGCTCCGTCTGCCAGTCGGCCATGGCGCCGAACAGCCAGCGCTCGGGATTGCCGGAAATCGGTTCGAATTCGGCCACCACCCGCGCACCGCTGCGATACGAGAGCAGGCGAAACCGCTGTGACCGGCCGCGGATCCGCAGCGACACGATCATCGCACCGTAACGGTTCGGGGACTCAAGCTGGGTGCGGATCTGATCGAGCCAGCGGCGAGTGAACAGCCGCTCGGGTGTCATGGCCAACGCATCCGCCACCCGCATACCGAGGATGGATTCGAGGTTGGCGCTAACCTGGCGAACCTCCTGGAGCTGCTCGTCCATGGCAATCAGCGCACCGTGCGGCTGAATCGCTCCCGGGATATGCACCGGCTCGCGCTCGCAAGCCTCGAGCGCGGCTTCCAGTTCCGGCTCGTCCATATCCTTCATCTCCTTCGGGGAGTTGCTGCGGGCGGTTAATTTAGCGCATTTCGACGGCATCTTTGCGGCTATCGAAGGTCTCCAGTTCGGCCTGGTAGATGGCGAACGCCTCTCGGGCCCCCACTACAGCCTGCTCGAGAGCGTCATGATCTTCCAGCTCGCGCTCGAGCATCGCCAGCAAGGTCCTGGAGGCGCCGGGCACCATGGCCTCCCCGAAGAAACGGCAAGGCGCGGTATCGCCCAGACTGGAATGGATGCACCTGGCAATCACCGCGCTGCCGTGACGCGACCCCTCCAGCACGTAAACCCGGCCCCACCAAGCCGCACGTCCGCCCGAAGGGTCTGGCGGGGTCTGCGAGGCCGGGGGAACGGGAGCGGGCTGGCCCAACTCGAACAGGTCTGCTTCCAGTCGCTCGAGACGTGGCGACAGCTCAAGTCCCGACTCAAAATGATGGCGGCTTTCATGAACCCACCGCTCCAGTCGCGCGTGCGGTCGGCACATGGCCGCGAGCGATTCAGCGTACTGCTCGCGGGTGAGATCACTGCTTGTCAGCCGCTGCATCAACCGGTGATGATCCAGCGCCTTGTGCGCTGCCGCCGTGCCCCTGCGCAAGGCCTGGTGCACGCGCCCCCGTTGATACCTTGTCATTACATCAATGGTAGCAGTTTGCGTCGAGCACGCGCCATTCCAAATCCCGGGTATTCAGCCTTTTCGCGCCAATACTCGTCGAGCCCCGGCTTGATGAACCCAAATCCAGGCGGGATGAGATAACGGAGCCGCAGTCGCACCTACGCCGCTGGGGTCCGGTCTAGTCTTTTGCCGTGGACACTTGCGGTCTCGTTAAGTTGATCGCTCCGGGTTCAGGCCCCACAGGAAAGGGCTTGCCGGCGGAGAGAACACGCGGGAAATACATCCGCCCCTGTTTGACGCCCGATAAACCGAATCGCACCGCCCGGCGGATCAGAATTTCACACGCACCGGCAGTCGATCCACGCGCCAAATCTCCGGAAGGGCCTCTTCCGGCTCGACGATCACCGGCACGGCGCTCTGGCCATCGCCAATACCGGTGCGCAGCTCGGCCGGCAGGCGGTCGGCGGCACCCACCGTATCCCACACCACAGCGGCCCGGTGTGTACGGTCCGGTAGAATCAGGGCCACCTCGCGGCCCGGCACGATACGGCGCTCCAGATGGCGCGGCTCGATGTACGCCACAATCCGCAGCCGGGTGCCGCTGTAGCGCAACAACGGGGTTCCCACGGTCACGAACTGGCCGGGCTCCGCCAAGAGTTCGGTGATCACCCCGTCGAGATCGGCCTCCTTCACCAGCAGCGCCCGCTCCTGTTGCAGTTCGGAGCGCTCGGACTGGAGCTGGTCGTAGCGAACCTGGAGGGTGTCGGGCCAGGTCTCCACCGAGTCTGCCTGCGGGAGCCGCTGCAGCTCGCCCTCGAGTTCCGCCAAGCGCTCTTCGATGCGTGCGCGCTCGGTTCGCACCGGCAGCATTTCCCCTTGGGACGCCGAACGGCGATCGATCAGCCGCATGAGGCGCGCCTCATGCCCGCGCACATCTCCCAAGTTGTCCTTCAACAGGCCGATCCGATGGTTCAGGTCCGCCTGGCGCTCACGGTGCGTATGGGCGACCCGCTCACGCAGCTGTACCAGGTCTATCTCGATCTGACGCAGCTTGCTCTCCAGTTCCGGGCTCCGCTGCACCACTACCGTGTCGCCTCGGCTCACACGCTCCCAGCGATCAACCTCCACCGAATCGACAAAACCGGGTACCCGAGCTAGCAGTTGATGCTGTGGGTACCAGATCATCGCCGGCACCTCGGTGGACAGCTGATCACTGATCAGCGAATACAGAAAATAGAGCACCGGGCTCGCAACCAGCAGCAGAATCAAGTACCAGCGCAGGCGAAACGCGGCCCGTCGAGCCGGCCCGTAGCGGACCTTGAGACCACCGTCCTGTCCGGCTTGGCGCCGGTCACTGCTGTCAAAGCGAATCTTCATCGGCCCACATATCCTTCAAATCGGAATAGCTCTGGATCGCAATCGGTAGTTCCCGACGCCCAAGTGGTTCGAGTGCGGCATTCAGCCCCGATTGCATGGCGTTCCAGCCATGCTGGAACCAGCTGTTCTCCGGTGGCAACGCGCGCTCCACGCTTTGCGCCAGCACCCAGTCAACTCCGGCCCCGCGCTGCAAGATTGGCTCCAATTGCGCTTCCAGCGTCTGCGGACGGGTGGCATAGGTCATCAGCGCGATTTCATCTACGCCGCGCTCGGCGAATTCGCAGCCAAGACAACGATCCGGGTCACCGAAGTCCCGCGGATGGGCACTAATCCCGACGCGCCAGGGGGAGGCATTGGCAGCGGCCGCCACCGTTTGCAGCCACTCCTCCAGCAACCAGTCGCGGTCGTGAACATAGCGATTGAGTTGATCGATCTCTATGTCGAGATGCAGGTCGGCAAAATCGACATGCGCCAGAGATTCAATGATCGCCACCAGATCCTTGCGGTGTTCGGGCAGGGTCCAGGTCGGTTCACCCAGCAACAGGCCGACGGATACCCCACGCCGGCGCGCCTCACGGATGAACCGTTCCAGAGGGTCCGCGGAAGAGACATACCGCCCGATCTGGTCGCCGTCCAGGGACAACCAAATGTGCTCTACGGCCGCACGTTCGAGCACCGGCCAGAAGGCGGGATCACGCCCCGCGATGACCGGCGCGCTTTGCCACAGATAGATACGAACCGGGCCGCCAAGGGAAGCTATTGCCTCGACACTCGCGCCCAGCACCTGCCGCGCCTGCGCCACTCGCTCCAGCCTTCGAGGTTGCTCGGTTACGAACTGGTCGCAGGCAATCTGTGCCAGCCAGATTTCCAGCGTGGCATCCAGCCGGGCCCGGGCGGCGCGATAGTATTCCGCACGCGCCGGCAACAACTCCTCCCAAGGCACGGCCAGCGCATCGTCGGTACGTTCTTGTGCGACGCGGAGACTGCGCTCGGCACGCTTCAGCTCGGCTGTCACAGCCTGCAGGCGACGCTGATGCACCTCGAGGCGCCGCTCGGCCAGATCCTGACGTTGCAGCGCCGCGCCCTGGGCAGCGGCCCGCAGGTGTTGCAGGCGCCGTTGCTCGGCCTGCAACTCGCGACGCAGAGGACTCTCGCCGCCGAAAGCTCGCAACGGGATGGAGACGGTCCAGACAAACTCCAGCCCGCTGCCCATGCGGCTGACGTCGTCCTCGTAGGTCGACGTGTAGCGCAGCTGCAGGTTGGACTGCAGCGCATTGAAACGGGTCAGGCGTTCGCGTTCGACCGCGGATTCGAGCTCTGCCTCGACCGCCCGCACGCCCGGCGCCCCGTCCGTTTCCTGCAGCGGACAGGTCATCCGTTGCGGATCAAACCATGCCGGGGCACGCGGCAGAGAGACCTGCCGGCCCAGCAAGCCCTCAAGTTCGAGCCGCGCCTCGTCCTCGCTAATCGCGGACTGGTCGGCATCCAGACGCGCAACGTCGAGACCTTGCTGCAACCGCCCGATCTCGTCATCGCGCATCAGTTGCTGATCGCGCCGATCTTGCAGCGAACGTTCCAGTTCGCCTTCCACCGAGAGCATGGCGCTGCTGAGCGCCTGCGCACGCTGCGCGTGCCAGATCCGGGCGTATTGCTCGCCGATGTCACGGCGAACCTCCTGCAACTGCTGTTCGTAGCGATAGGCCGCTGCACCGGCCTCGCCCCGGGCCTGCCAGATAGCTCGCCGTTGCTGTTCGTCACTGCCCAACAGCGGCCGTTGGACGCCGACAGTGGCCCGCGTACCCGTATAACGCCGGTTGATTCCGGCGGCGACCGGCTCGTCGAAAGTGCCGCCACCCGCGCTGCCGAACAGTTCCCAGCCGTGCGTTTCGTACTGGCGATCCTGTTGTGCCTGCGCGCGTTCGACCTCGGCCTGTTCCGCCAGGAGCAAGGGGGCCTGCGGTGCTTCCTCCAGCAACCCCGGCAAGGTGTCTCCGGCCTGCACACCACCGGCGGCGGCCAAGCCCGCCAGCCAGACTGCGGCCAACAATGTGGATCGTATGGTCATGTCAACGCTTGCTCTTGCGCAGCACCCACCAGGGTGCCATGGAGGATTCCTGACTGGAGTGGCGCCACCATTCGTTGATGATGGCTACCAGCGACCACACCCGCATGAGCATCGCAAAGAACGGGAACAACGGGATCAACCAGGCCAAGCGAAGGTCCCGTCCCCGCCGTTCGGAGATGAACACCAAGGCGGTGATGTACATGAGTGCCGTGAGTACGGCGTACAGGCCCATGATGATGATGAAGGTGGCCACCACCACCACCGGCGCCACCATGACCACCAGCCAAAGGGTGTACAGCACGATCAACACCGGCATGATCATCTGGAACAACATCCCGTACCAGAGTCCCAACAGCACGTTCCAGAACCCCATTTGCCGCACGGAAAACGCTGCGCGGTGCTTGCGCATGTACATGTAGAAAAGATCGCCGTCCCAGCGCAGGCGCTGGAGCAGGAAGCCCTTCCAGGTCGCCGGGCAATCGGTATGCCCCATGGCCCTCGGCTCGAACGCGATGCGAAAGCCCGGGTAGCGACCGAAGTACTGTTTGAGCCTGAGGGTCAGGTCGAGATCCTCGGCCGAGCCGGTCGTCCAGCCCCCGATCTTGCGCACCATCTCGGTCCGAAACACACCGAACGCACCCGAAATGTTATTGATACCGTGAAACTCTCCGAGCCCGACCTTGGCAAGGTGGATGGTGATCATGTACTCGAGCGCCTGGAAACGCGTCAGGAGATTGTCGTGCCAATTGCGGACCCGCAATGAACCGGCCACCGCGATCACATTGGGATCTCGAAAATGCCCAGCCGCTTCGGTCACCATCGTGTTGTCAAAAGAGGTATCGGCGTCCACCGCCAGCAGGATCTCCCCGCGCGCCATCTGCAAACCGGCGTTCAGAGACGAAACCCGTCCGCCGCGCGGCGTCTTTGGCACCACTACCAGCTTCCGGCTGGCATATCGCTCGACCTCGGGTTCCATCGCGCGCAGGGCGCTAAGCGTAGCCGGATTCTGGTCGGCCCCATCCACTACCGCGATGATCTCGATCTGCCCCGGGTAGACCTGCTCAAGCATGGAGCGCACCGTTCCCCGCACGCCCCCCCCTTCCGAGTAACACGTGATGATGCAGGTCACCCTCGGGGTATAGGGGTAGCGGGTCGGAACCGCGTAGATTCGCCGCGTGTAGTAGCGCAGCACCCCCAACCAGATCATCAGGTTCAGGGGCAGTTCCAGAAACACCACGAAGGGGATGAACATGTAGGCCAACGCGAGCGCATTCGTCTCGTGAAACAGCCCACCGAGTATCTCGACGATCTGCGCCAGGAATTCCAGCACACCGGTCATTGCGAGCGCGAAACCAGGCGGGCCATTACGGCCGCTGCGTCCTCGGCCTCGCTCATGCCGATCGAGGACTCGTGATAAACCCGCCCCAAGCGATCCAGGGCAGTCCCTTCTACACTGTCTTCCATTAGCCGGGACAGGCGGCCAGCCAATACATCCACCCCGTCGGCCGACGTCTGCGGCAGCAACAACCAGATGCGATCATCTGCCGTTCGCGTCACCAGATCAGTTGTGCGCACTAGTGCCTTGACCCGCTCAGCGAAGGAATCCACCAAGGCCGCGCCACGACCATGGCCCAGGGTATCGATCACCCGCGCCAACCCGTTCAGGTGCAGCAGGATCAGGCCAAACCGGATCTCTTCGTGGCGCTCCCGAAGTTTCAGCGTCCAGTCGAAGAAGAACTCGAAGTGCTCCGGTGAAACATAATTGATCTCATCGAAGACGCCGTACAAATCCCCGATGTCGCCGGTACGCGCGACCAGCCGGCCGGCCTCGGACAACCGGTAGCGATACACTCCAAGCGCTTCCAGGGCATCCGGGTCATGGGCTTGGCCGCAGGCCATGCAGCGCGCCAGAACACGCCCTTCCATAAACATGTGCTGACAGCCGCCGCAAACATGATTCTCCAGCGGCCGGTCATAATCCTCGCCAATATGCCGCAGGGTCGCGTGGCAGTTCGGGCAACTCAGCATCCCGTTGTCCTGGAACAGCCGCTGCGGCGCCACGTGCCCGCAACTGAAGCAGTGCAGTCCGGGCTCGGTGCGAATATCCAGCGAGTCGCATTCGGGACAGACATCCACGAAACTGAGGTGTCCATGGCGGCACCCCGGGCACAGGCGAACGCGATCCACCAGCTCCTGGCCCTCCACCAAGCGCCGCTGTTTCAAACCCCGCAGCCAGAACTCCGGGGTGTCCTCCTCCAGAAGCACATCCAACAAAGGGTAGCGGTAAAGCTCTGGGGCGGACCAGTCGCGCACCGGCTGCAGGCTCATGTGCGGGTGGCTCCACAGAAGTGTCAGCAAGACGTCATCCTGACTGCGTGCGGGCTGGCCTCCGTTCGCGGTCAGCAATCGGCCGCTGCACGTCTCGATACGTTCACCCGGGTTGTCCACCGTCTCGAAGGCCCCGTCTGTCAGGGCTCGACTCTCTGGTCCGGCGTCGCCCCGGGTCCAAATTAACTGCATTCGCCATTCGGGGTGCTGCCGCAGCGCGCGAATCAGCTCCAGCGGCTCGGGCAACGATTCCAGGTCCACGACAAAGCCGGTCCGCGCCCCGGATTCGGGTGTTGATGCCAATTCCTCGTAAGCCGCATGCTGCTGGCTCGGCAGGTTCGTGCCCAGCCCGTCGGCAAATCCGGCGCGACGAGAGAACACCACGATCCGAAGGGGCTCTCTTGTCTGTTGTTCCGGCTGCTCCGCCATCGAATTCCCTGATACCAACCCCATCTCCGGCCCCCCGCTGCGCGCCAAGCTACCAGCCAGCCACTCGTCAAAAAAACGTGACCGCGGTCACATCTTAACCGGAAATGGTCGCCCATGCCCCATGCGCGCAGTACGCCGCCCACTTCCCCACAAGCTTTAACAAGTCCAGTGCAAGGGGGGCCCGCCGGACACCCGGGGACACAAATCCGCGGGCGCCTGATGGTAAAGTGCACAAACAAGCTGCCGGCGACCCGGCCCGCACCCTATCCAAACCGCATTCACCTCAGGAGCACCATGGCGCAGTACATCTTCACCATGAACGGCGTGGGCAAGATCGTCCCGCCAAAGAAGTACATCCTCAAGGACATCAACCTGAACTTCTTCCCGGGCGCCAAGATCGGCGTGCTGGGCTACAACGGCGCGGGCAAGTCCACCCTGCTGCGTATCATGGCCGGGGTCGACACGGACATCGTCGGCGAGGCGCGCGCGCAGCCGGGCATCAACATCGGCTTCCTGTCGCAGGAGCCACAGCTCGACGAGAGCAAGGACGTGCGCGGCAACGTGGAAGAGGCGGTGGCCCCGGTCAAGGAGGCCCTGGCCGAGCTGGATCAGGTGTATGCCGCCTATGCCGAGCCGGAGGCCGACTTCGACGCCCTGGCCGCCAAGCAGGGCGAGCTGGAGGCGAAGATCGAGGCCGCCGACGGCCACAACCTGGAACGCAAGCTGGAGGTCGCCGCCGACGCCCTGCGCCTGCCGCCGTGGGATGCCGACGTGAAGAACCTCTCCGGGGGGGAACGCCGCCGCGTGGCGCTTTGCCGTCTGCTGCTGTCCAGCCCGGACATGCTGATCCTCGACGAGCCGACCAACCACCTGGACGCGGAGTCCGTGGCCTGGCTGGAGCGCTTCCTGCAGGAGTTCCAGGGCACCGTGGTCGCGGTGACCCATGATCGCTACTTCCTCGACAACGTGGCCGGCTGGATCCTCGAGCTGGACCGCGGCCAGGGCATCCCGTTCCAGGGCAACTACTCGCAGTGGCTGGAACAGAAGGAAAAGCGCCTGAAGCAGGAAGAAAAGTCCGAGACGGCCCGCGTGAAGGCGATGGAGTCCGAGCTGGAGTGGGTGCGCTCCAACCCGAAGGGCCGTGGCGCCAAGAGCAAGGCACGCCTGAAGCGGTTCGAGGAGATCGCCTCCACCGATTACCAGAAGCGCTCCGAGACCAAGGAGATCTACATCCCGCCGGGCCCGCGTCTGGGCGACAAGGTGCTGGAGGTGGAGAACCTGTCCAAGCACTTCGGCGACCGCGTGCTGTATCAGGGCCTGTCCCTGTCCGTCCCACGCGGTGCGCTGATCGGCGTGATCGGCCCGAACGGCGTGGGCAAGACCACCCTGTTCCGCATGATCGCCGGGCAGGAACAGCCGGACGAAGGGACCATCGAGCTCGGCGAGACCGTGCAGCTGGCCTATGTCGATCAGAGCCGCGACGCCCTCCAGGACGACAAGTCCGTCTGGGAGGAGATCTCCAACGGCCAGGACATCATCCAGGTCGGCAACTTCCAGATGCCGTCACGCGCCTATGTCGGTCGCTTCAATTTCAAGGGCACCGACCAGCAAAAGCGCATGAAGGATCTCTCGGGCGGGGAACGCAACCGCGTGCACCTGGCCAAGCTGCTGCAAAGCGGCGGCAACTTCCTGCTGCTCGACGAACCCACCAACGACCTGGACGTGGAAACCCTGCGCGCGCTGGAAGAGGCGCTGCTGGACTTCCCCGGCTCCGTGATCGTGATCTCGCATGATCGCTGGTTCCTCGACCGCATCGCCACCCACATCCTCGCGTTCGAGGAAGACGGCAACGTGGTGTTCTTCGACGGCAACTACCAGGAGTACGAGGAAGACCGCCACAAGCGCCTCGGCGCCGCGGCCGAGCAGCCGCACCGGGTCAAGTACAAACGACTCGCCTCCTGATCCACCCCGAAGGCCCGGCACCCGCCGGGCCTTTTGGTTTCCGGCCCCGGGGGACGCGAACTTATGAGCGCCCCTGCCTTGCCAAGGGCGTCACGCGGGCGGCCGCGATAACCAGGAGACAGCAATCAGCCCGAAGACCATCGCCCCGGCCGGCAGTAGGACGAACAGGATCGCAGCGGTGGACGGGACGGTCCGCGTATCGCCCAAGTCATCTGCGCAGCGCCGGGGTCAGAGCGATGCTGTGGAACGGTGGTGAAGGCATATCCGTCCCGGCTGGTACGTGGCGCTCGTCATTCCGTGTCGCTTCGCCTGCGGGGCAGGCGCCTGCACGTTGGGGGTTGGCCGGGGGCGGCAACTACCAGGCCAGCGGCCGGGTCTTCTCCACGAATTCCTCGGTAAACCCTTCCAGCTCCGAATCCTCGATCAGCCCTTCGCGCCGCATGCACGCGAACTGATCAAGCGCCTTCGAACGGGCGTGGCCATCGAAGATGAATTCCAGCCGTTTGTCCGCTTCGTGCAATTGCTGGTACAGATCCAGAAAGCGTTCGTGGTTCGACCGGTCCTCCTGTTCCATTGTCGCCCGACAATCGGCCAGGGCTCGTTCGCAGTAACGATCCAGCGCGGTTTCCTTCAACTGGCTGAACCGCTTCCAGTCCGACTCCTTGATCATTCCGGCAGCCTTCTCCAACTCGACACGTCAGGTGGTCAGGCGGGTGCGCGCCCAACAGACCGAAAATAATGCAACGGCAGCGATGGGCCAGCCAACCCCACCGGCGATCGCAGGTCCCGGTCAGGCGGCCTATCCCGGCACCGATGCCTCCATTGTTGAGAGGTTGCGCAGGAGTGCGCATTCCTTTCGTCCGAAATCTGGTCCATATTCGGATTAGCGGTCGGACTTCCCGGCCGGTCTGCCTTCGGGGCGGAGGTCGATGCAGGCATCCTTCGGCAACACAGGACGAACGGGGTCCGCGAACGGACGCGGAGAGCAGCGCGCGCAGCCCGAGCGGATCGCCACCTGCCGCCTGCAACTGCACCCGGGCTTCACGCTGGACGACGCCGCGAATGTAGTTCCCTACCTTGCGCGGCTGGGTGTGTCCCATGTCTACCTGTCGCCGATCCTGCAGGCGGTGCGTGGCAGCACCCACGGCTATGACGTGGTCGACCCCTCGCGGGTGAACGAGGAGCTCGGCGGCGAGGCGGCGCGCCAGCGCCTGGGCGCGGCGCTGGAGGCCGCCGGGATGGGGCTGGTGCTGGACATCGTGCCCAACCACATGGCGGTCGCCGGGGACCAGAACCCGTGGTGGTGGGATGTTCTGGAAAACGGCCCCGCCAGCCCGTTTGCGATGTATTTCGACGTGGACTGGGAGTCCTCGGAAGAACGTTGGCCGAACAAGGTCCTGCTGCCAGTGCTGGGCGATCATTACGGACGCGTCCTCGAGGCCGGAGAGATTCGCCTGCAGTACGCCGACGGGCTGTTCGGGCTTGCCTATTACGAGCACCGCTTTCCGCTCGACCCGTCCTCGCTCAACGATCTGCTCGACCGCGCCTATCGCGCCACGTGCATCGAACGGCTCGGCTTTCTCGCCGAATCCTGCGCACGCCTGCCGCAGCCACACCTGACCGCGCGCGATTCGGCGGAACGGCGCCACCGCGACCAGGATGTGATCCGCCAGCTGCTGGACGACATCACCCGCCAGGATTCGGGAGCCGCCGAGGCGCTCCAGGCCGAGGTGGAGCGGATCAACACCGATCCCGATGCCCTGGACGCGCTGATCGAGAAGCAGAACTACCGCCTGGCCTGGTGGCGCACCGCCGGCCGCGACCTGGGCTACCGCCGGTTCTTCGACATCAACGACCTGGCCGGGCTACGCCAGGAGCAGGAGGAGGTGTTCCGAGCCGTGCATGCCCTGCCGGTCCGCTGGGTGGAGGAAGGCTCGGTGCACGGCCTGCGGGTCGACCATCCGGACGGCCTGCGCGATCCCGCCCAATACTTTAGCCAGCTGAGCCGCGCCTGCCCGGATACCTGGATCGTCGCCGAGAAGATCCTCGAGCCGGGCGAGTCGCTACCCGACGACTGGCCGATCGCTGGCACCACCGGCTACGACTTCCTCAACCGCGTGCAGGGGCTGTTCGTGGACCCGGCCGGCGAGGCGCCGCTGACGCGGCTGTTCGAGGAACTGGCCGGCGTGGAGGCCGACTACCCGGAATTGGTCTACGACTCCAAGCGGCAGGTGCTGAAGGATCTGCTCGGCAGCGAACTCAACCGTCTGAGTTCGCTGTTCGTGGACATCTGCGAACGCCACCGCCGCCATCGCGACTACACCCGCCACGAGCTCTACCTCGCCCTGCTGGAGGTGGCCGCCTGCTTCCCGGTCTACCGCTCCTACGTGAGCCCGCGCGAAGGCGGGGTGACCATGACCGACGTCGGCTGCGTGGAGACTGCGATCGAGCAGGCCACCGAGCATCGCGCAGAGCTGGACAAAGAGCTTCTGCAGTTCCTGCGCGACCTTTTGCTCCTGCGCATCCCCGGCGAGCGCGAGACCGAGCTCGCCCTGCGTTTCCAGCAGCTGACCGGGCCGACGATGGCCAAGGGCGTGGAGGACACCGCGTTGTACCGTTTCCCCCGGCTGACAGCGCTCAACGAGGTCGGCGGCGACCCGGACCACTTCGGGATGTCGGTGGACGCGTTCCACGACGCTACCGCCCAGGCCCAAGGCCGCCATCCCGAGGCGATGCTGGCGACCTCGACCCACGACAGCAAACGCAGCGAGGACGTACGCGCCCGCCTGGTGTTGCTGTCCGAAATTCCGGGCGCATGGGCACAGAGCGTGCGTCGCTGGATGCGCCACAACGCCCGCCACCGCACGGGCGAATGGCCGGACCCGGCCACCGAATACCTCTACTATCAGACACTGATCGGCGCCTGGCCGATCGACGCCGAACGCATGACCGCCTACATGGAAAAGGCCACCCGCGAGGCCAAGCAGCACAACAGCTGGACCCATCCCCAGGCGGACTACGAGCAGGCGCTGCGCGATTTCGTGGCCGACACGCTCGAAGACCCCGGCTTTTGCGAGGCACTGGACTCGTTCCTGCAGCCGCTGGTCGGCCCCGGCCGCAGCAACAGCCTGGCGCAGACCCTGATCAAGCTCACCGCGCCGGGGATCCCGGACCTCTACCAGGGCAGCGAGCTGTGGGACCTGAGCCTGGTCGATCCGGACAACCGCCGCCCGGTGGACTTCGCAACGCGGGCCCGCCTGCTGGAGGAACTGGCACACCTGTCGCCGGCGCAGATCATTGCCCGCGCCGACGAGGGCCTGCCCAAGCAGTGGGTGGTGCACCAGACCCTGGCCCTGCGCCGTCGCCACCCGGAATGGTTCCGCCCGGATGCCGCCTACACCCCGCTGCGGGCCAACGGCGAGCGTACCACGCATGCGGTGGCCTACCAGCGCGGCGCGGGAGCGCTGGTGCTGGTGCCGCGCCTGGTCCTCGGGCTGGCGGACGACTGGCGCGACACCCGGCTCCCGCTGCCGCCGGGCAACTGGCATAACCGCCTGTCCGGCGAGACGCTGGAAGGCGGCGAACGGCCGGTGGCGGAGATCCTCGGAGCGTTTCCGGTCGCGCTGCTCGAACGCGAGGAGCCCATGCCATGACGACCGTGCGGGTGTGGGCGCCAGAGGCGATCCAGGTCGAGCTGGAGTGCGACGGCAGTTATTTGCCGATGGACCGTGGGGCGGACGGCTGGTGGTCACTGGACACCGAGCGACTGGTGCACGGCAGCGACTACGCCTTCCGCGTCGACGGCAACGGCCCGTTTCCCGATCCGCGTTCCGCCTGGCAACCGCAGGGCGTGCATGGCCCGTCGCGCTGGCTGGACCATTCCCGCTTCGCCTGGAACGACGCCGGCTGGCAGGCGCCGCCGCTGGCTGCGGCAGTCATCCAGGAGATCCACGTCGGCACCTTCACCCCGGAGGGCCGCTTTGACGGCGTGATCGACCGGCTCGACCATCTGGTCGAACTCGGCATCACCCACCTGGAACTGATGCCAGTGGCGGAGTTTCCCGGCGCGCGCGGCTGGGGCTACGACGGGGTCGACCTGTATGCTCCGCACCACGCCTACGGGGGCCCCGACGGCCTGAAACGGCTGGTGGATGCCTGCCACCGCCGCGGCATCGCGGTGCTGCTGGACGTGGTCTACAACCACCTCGGGCCGGACGGCAACTACCTGGCGCAGTTCGGCCCCTATTTCACCGACCACTACCAAACCCCGTGGGGCGACGCCGTGAACCTCGACGGCCCCGACAGCAACAGCGTGCGCCGCTTCTTCATCGACAACGCCCTGATGTGGCTGCGTGACTACCACATCGACGGCCTGCGCATCGACGCGGTACACGCGATCGTCGATACCTCGGCCATCCATTTCCTGGAACAACTCGCCACCGAGGTGCAGCGCCTCGAGGGGGAACTGGGGCGGCATCTGGTGGTGATCGCGGAGAACGACCGCAACGACCCGCGCGTGGCGTGGCCGGTCGAAGCCGGCGGCTACGGACTCGATGCGCAGTGGAACGAAGACTTCCACCACGCATTGCATGCGCTGCTGACCGGGGAGTCCGACGGTTACTACGCGGATTTCGGCCGCCTCGCCGATCTGGCCCGGGTACTGACGCGCGGCCTGGCCTACGACGGCCGATACTCCCGCTACCGCCGCCGTATCCACGGCCGCCCGGCATCCGATCTGCCGGGGCGACGTTTCATCGGCTGCCTGCAAAACCACGACCAGATTGGCAACCGACCCAATGGGGAGCGCATCAGCCATCTGCTCTCCCCCGGCCTGCTGAAGATCGGGGCGGCGCTGGTGATGACCAGCCCCTTCGTGCCGATGCTGTTCCAGGGGGAAGAATGGGCTGCGCAGACCCCGTTCCTGTATTTCACGGATCACACGGACGCCGACCTCGGGCGCGCGGTCACCGAAGGCCGCCAGCGCGAGTTCGCGGCCTTCAGCCGGGATACGGACGGGATTCCGGACCCGCAATCCCGCGAGACCTTCGAACGATCCAGGCTGAACTGGGGCGAGCGCGAACGCGAACGCCACGCCGGAATCCTGCGATGGTACCGATCCCTGATCGCCCTGCGGCGCAGCCACCCGGCATTCGGCGATGACCGGCTGGATGCGGTCGAAGCGAGTTTCGACGAGGCCGGGCGCTGGTTGATGATGCGCCGGCCGGGACTGCTGGTGGCGTGCAACCTGCAACCTGCTCCGCAACGCCTGGAATGCCCGGCGGCCGCGGACCTGCACACCCTGCTGCAATCCGATGCGGGTATCGTCGTGGGACCCGACCGCCTCGACCTGCCCGGCGAGTCCGTTGTCATCCTGGAGCAAGAGCGATCCGCCATGCCCGCCTTACCCACATTTCATGTCGAAGGAGTGACCCAGTGACGGTATCCGACCGCCCCGTACAACGCATTGACGGCTACCTGCCGATCGAGGAACACGGCCTGATCGGAAACTGCACGACCGCCGCCCTGGTGGGCCGCGACGGGGCGATCCCCTGGATGTGCGTCCCCCGCTTTGACTCGGAGCCATTGTTCTGTGCGCTGCTGGACCACCAGCGCGGCGGCGCCTTCACCGTCGCCCCGGAACCACTGGTCACCTCGCACCAGCGCTATATTCCGGATACCGCCGTCCTGATTACCGAGATGGCCGGCCCCGAGGGGCGCGTCCGGGTGACCGACTGCCTGCCCCTGCGCGCAGGGGCCGACCTCTCCGAAGACGCACCCGCCGGAAGGAACGAGCTGCTTCGCCGGATCGAGGTGCTGGAGGGTCGGGTACGCCTGCGGGTCCGCGTCGCACCCCGGGGCGGTGCGGATGTGTATGCGCACGGGGCTGGCCTGGGCCTGTCGTTGCACCGCCAACCGGACCTGGAACTGGCCCTGAGTTCGTCCCTGCCCCTGGAGGGGGAGGACAGCCTGCATGAACTGGAGGCGGGGGAGCAGCATCACGTGCTCCTCGGGTGGGGGCCGCATACACATCGGTTCCAGCCCCGCACCCCGCAGGAACTGCTCGAGGCCACCCTGCTGGTCTGGCGACGCTGGATGACGCACTTCAGCTATGAAGGGCCTCGCGAGGACCTCGTCCGCCGCTCGGCTGTCACCCTCAAGCAGATGGACTACACCGCGACCGGGGCCATGATTGCGGCACCGACGTCATCCCTGCCGGAGGCGATCGGCGGACCGCGCAACTGGGATTACCGCTACGCGTGGATCCGCGATGCGGCCTTCTCGGTGTACGCGATGAGCGATATCGGCATGACCCACGAGGCCGCCGGATTTATCGGCTGGGCCCTGGACGCCGTTGATCGCGCGGGCTGGCCCCGGGTGTTGTATGACGTGGATGGCCACCTCCCGCAGCCGGAGCGGAGCGATCCCGAACTGGAGGGCTACCGCGGTTCGGGGCCCGTGCGCTGGGGGAACGGCGCGGTCGAGCAGCGTCAGCATGACGTGTTCGGGGAGATCCTCGATTGCGCCTATCGCTGGGTACGCTGGGGCGGCACGCTGGACGATCACCTGTGGGAACGCCTGCGGCGCCTGGTCGAGTCGGCCAACACGGAGTGGAAAAACCCCGACCACGGTATCTGGGAGGTCCGCACGGCCGGACGACCCTTTACCTACTCCGCCGCCCTGTGCGCGGTCGCGCTGGAGCGCGGGGCCGAACTGGCCGAGAGCAACGGCGTGCAAGGCGACAGCGCCCTCTGGCGTTCCGAGGCGCGACAGATCCGCGAGGCAATCATCGAACAGGCCTGGGACCCCGAACTCCAGACCTTGACCGAGCATCTGGGCGGCGGCGGCGTCGACGCGAGCCTGCTGGCACTACCGGGACGCGGCCTTATCCCCGCGGATCATCCGAAGATGGTCGCCACCACAGAGGCCATCATCCGGCGCCTGGGCGCAGGGAACGGGCTGCTGTACCGCTACCTGCCGGAGGAGTCGCCGGACGGGCTGCCTGGGCACGAGGGTGCGTTTGTCCTGTGCAGCTTCTGGCTGGTCGACAATCTGGTCGGGCAGGATCGGCTGGAGGAGGCCCAGGCGCTGTACGACTCCCTGTGCGACCGCACCAATGCGCTGGGTCTGCTCCCGGAACAGATCGACCCGGCCAGCGGCGCTTTCCTCGGCAACTTCCCGCAGGCATTCAGCCACGTCGGCCTGATTTCGAGCGGCATCAAGCTCGCGCGGGCGCTGGAGCGAAGCCGAGAGCGTTGAGAACAGTCAACTCACCTTAAAGCGGTGCCCGAGGCCCGAAAGGCCTCCGGACCGGGGAGACACCCTCTTCAGGCGGTCGGCATCATCGAGGAGTGGTGATGGACGATCTTCCATTCCCCGTCACGGTTCTCGTAGACGAAGGTGTAGCGCGCGGGGACCTCCTTGGTCTCACCGCCATCCGTCACGCGAAAGGTGTAGGTACCGGCATCCGTCAGCTTGTTGCAGCCGAGCTTCACGTTACGGGTGTTGATCGTGCCGTGAGGCTTCTTCTCCAGGAAGTGCTCGAAGTAGTCCTGGATCTCTGCATGGCTGGTACGCGGGACATTGGAGACCGTCGGCAGCAGGACGGCATCGTCGGCGTAGCGCTCGGCGACCTTGCGCGCATCGCCGGTCTGCAGGGCGGCGTTCCAGCCCTCGAACAGTTCCTCGGCCAGCCGACGGGTCGCCGGCGCGCAGACCACGCAGCTCTCGTTGGCCGGGGTATCGATCGCGCCGAACCGGGGGTCGCCACCGGTCCCGGTGACCGGGTGGTGCTGATCGCGATGCGAGGCGCTCAGGCTCAGACGTGAACGCGGCGCCTGATCGGCGTTGATGAACTGGGTGCCGCTGATGCGCGGCCGGCTGCTCGTGGTCACTGACGGATCTCCGAGTTCGGCCGTCCCCGGCCGGATAGACGATGAATTGTAAGGGAGCCTCCAGGGCCTGTCATGCTCGCGACAGCGTCCCTCAACTGGCCTGCGCCTTGAACGCGGCCAACAGGTCCTCGACCTGGCCACGTACGCGGGCCTCGTCCTGGATGGCGAAGTCGAGGAAGGTCTGCGCGACGACCGACAGGACCTTCTGCCTGGGGTGAACGATGTGCCACTGGCGGTGGATCGGGAAGTGCTCCACGTCCAGCAGTGCCACCGGGCCGCCCGCCCCCTCCGCGCTGAGGGTGTGCAGCGACAGCACCGCGATCCCGAGACCGCCGATCACCGCCTGCTTGATCGCCTCGTTGGAACCGAGCTCCATGCGCACGGTCGGGCTGATGCCGTGTTCCTGGAACAGCTTCAACGTCGCCTCGCGGATACCGGAGCCCGGCTCGCGCATCAGGAATGTCTCCTGTTCCAGGCGCTCAATCGGGATGTTGCGCTGCCCGACCAACGGGTGGTCGCGGCTGGCCATCACCACCAGCGGATTCGGGGCGAAGGGGTAGACCGCGATGTCGGTCAGCCGCTCGGGTACGTGCCCGATGATGTACAGGTCGTCATCGTTGTTGGCCAGCCGCTGCAACACGCGGTCAAAGTTACTGACCTCCAGCGACAGCTCGATATCCGGATAACGCCTGGCGAACTGCCCGAGGATGGTCGGTGCGAAATACTGCGCGGTGGTGATGACCGCCAGACGCAGCCGCCCCCGCTTGAGCCCGTGCATCTCCGCCAGCTTCATCTCCAGGTTGGTCAGCGCGCCGAGCATCTCGCGGCAGGTGTCGTACAGCAGCAGCCCGACCTCGGTCGGGAAGGCCTTGCGCCCAACGTACTCGAACAGCGGCAGGCCCAGGGCCCCGGCGAGCTTCTTGATCTGGATAGAGACGGTCGGCTGGGTCAGATAGAGCTCTTCCGCCGCGCGGGTGAAGCTACCCAGGCGCACGATCGCTTCGAACACCTGCAGCTGGCGCAGGGTGGCGTGCCGGATCAGGTGCGCCGGCAGTTCGGATTTCAGCATCACCTGCGGAAGGCCGGATTCCTTCTGCGGTGTCGTGCCGGTCCCTTTCCTGGCCATGCTAGTACCGTGACCCCTCGAGTTCGACGCAACCAGCGTTCCCATGAAGCGCCAGGACAAGGCGCGGCGCGCAGGCAATGGCCCGGTCCTTGTCAAGCGCCGTAACGCCGTCATGGCGCTTCATGGGAGCTCCCTCCGGGCGAGTCGCTGACCGGCCATCTGTGGCGTTGCGCCTGCTGGAAAGGAGACCCATCCTTCCTGCGCAAGCGCGCCTTGCATCTGACCGGGCAGCGACTCGCTGGTTGCGTCGAACTCGAGGGGTCACGGTACTCCCTACCGGGTGAGACCGGCGTACAGCATCGGCAGCTTTTCCGGGAGCCGTTCGATACGATCCAGCACCATGAAGTGCTGTGCCCCGAAGATCCGTTCGACGTACTCGTCGGCCTTCGGGTCCAGGCTGATACAGAAGCTGTAGACGCCGTTCTTGCCCACCTCTTCCACCGCACGTTTCGCGTCCTGACGCAGATATTGCGGGTCGCGCACATCGGTATCCGCCGGCTCGCCGTCGGTCACGATCAGCAACAGCTTCTTCTGCGTGCCCTGTTGCTGCAGAAGATGCCCGGCATGCCGGACGGCCGCGCCCATACGGGTGGAGAGCTGGCCCTTCATCCCGGCCAGTCGTGCCCGGGCATGATCGTCGTAGGGCGCGCCAAAGTCCTTGAAGCGGTAATACTCGACGTCGTGGCGCCCATCCGAGGCAAATCCGTGGATGGCGAAGGGATCGCCGATCTTGGAGATTGCCCCGCCCAGGAGTGCGGTGGCCTCGCGCGCCAGCTGTACCACACTGGTGTCCGTACCCTGGACCATCTCGTTGGTGGACTCGGACAGATCCAGCAGCACCAGCACGGACAGATCGCGCACCTGGCGGACGTTGCGCACGTAGATGCGCTCGTCGGGCTGGCGCCGCATGCGCAGATCGATCTGCGCATCGACCAGCGCGTTCAAGTCCAGCTCGTCGCCCTCGGCCTGCTTGCGCAGGCGCTGGACGCCCTGCGGCTGCATCGCCTCGATCAAGAACTTCAGGCGCGAGATCAGTGGCTTGTGCTTTTCGTTGATCGCGTCGATCTCGGCCACGTCGCCCTTCTGCGGGCGCCGTTCCAGCAGGGTGACCCAGTGCGGCCGCTCCAGCTGCATCTGGTAGTCCCACTCGTGGTAGTGGTAGGGCAGCGAGATCGGCTCCTTGCCCTCCTGCTGATTGATGCTCTCGTCCTCGCTGTCGCGGAAGAACTCGGTCGCGAGCACCATGATCAGCTGGGCATCATCGCCAGCTCCGGGTACATCCAGGGTGTTGAGCATCTCCATCAGCGAGACATACACCCGCTCCTGATTGGCGCCGCCCGCCATCAGCGTCTCGAAGTCCTCTTCCTCGCGGCCGAAGGCCCAGATGTACCGGTTGTCATCGCGGTAGACCACATCCGGGGCAACCTGGCGCGGATTCATGTAGCCCTTTTCCGGAAACTCCGGCGCCAGGGCCTCGGCCAGCTCGACCGCCAGCCCCGGGGCCTCGAGGTCGTCCGCCCGCCCGGCCAGGGCCGCCCGGGCCTTGCCGACAAACGCGTGGTCATCGCGGTAATCCGGGTCCAGCAGGGCGCGCGCGGTTCGCGACAGCAGCGCCTGCGGCGCCTCGCCGTCCTCCGGGGTGGCCGTATGCAGGGGCGTCCACAGGTTGCGCAGGCCGGGGAAGCCCTGCGTCGCCAGGCCCTCCACGCGTGCATCCTCGAACAGCTCGGTCAGCACACCGATCACCCCACGCGGGGCCTCTTCCGGCTGCATCTCGCGGGTGTAGACCACATGGGCCGCCGCATGGGCCGCGGCAGCGCGGTAGAGATCCAGCCCGGTCAGACCCTCCCAGTCGTCGAATGCGTCCGGGAGGAAGATCGTGAACCCCTCGATATAGGGCTTGTAGCCCTCGCGCGACTCGAAGTCGCCACTCGTCGGGCGCATGAAGAAGTCGCGCGCCCAGAGCGAACGCAGATAGAGGTTGATGCGGCGTTGCACATCCACAAACAGGGTGCCACGGCGCTCCTTCTGGAGCACCGAGCGGGACTCGGGCGATTCCAGACCGAAGTAGGCAATCTGTGCCTCGAGGTCGGTGCGATGCGCCTGTCCGCCCCAGGTCGCCCAACGGCGCAACCCGCCCAGCGTCAATTGCGAAAGCAACTCGTCGAGGTGTTCCAGCATGGGCCGAACGCCGCGCGGCGCCTGCCCCAGCAGGTTGTCGACCAGGCGCAGATATCCCCCGAACAGGCGCAGGTCGCCCAGGCGCCGCGCCGCGATCGGGCTGGTGGAGATCAGCAGGGTAATAACCGCGCCACTGGTCTTGGAGTACATCTTGATCGCCGAGCTCACCAGCTCGCCGACCGCGTCCTCGCCCAGTTCCTGCGCCAGATCCGGCGCCTCCTGGACGAAGGCAACAACCATCTCCGAACCCCGCCCCAGGGAGTGCAGGCTGCGCGCGCCTTCCAGGTAGTATCGTTTCAGGCCACCCGTACTGAAGGCACGCGTCGCCTCCTGCCACGAGGCCTCGAGGACCTCGGAAGCTTGCCCCCCGAGGTCCTCGAGGAGGTCCTGGTATTCCTCCAGATGGATGCTCATCGTATCCGGCGCAAGCGCCTAGAAGAACGTCGTGACGGCGGAGTCGAGGGCGTCGCGCATGTCCGGATCGTCCGTGATCGGACGCACCAGGGCCATGCGGCAGGCGGCCAACGGCGCGACGCCCTTGGCGATCAGCGATGCGGCGTACACCAGCATGCGGGTCGAGATCCCCTCGTCCAGCCCGTGGCCCTTCAGATTGCGCGCGCGTTCTGCGACGCTGACCAGCTTGCTGGCCATGTCCTCGTTGACCCCGCCTTCGTGGACCACAATGCGCGTTTCGGTTTCGTGATCCGGGTAGTTGAAGTCCAGCGCGCCGAAGCGCTGCTTGGTCGACTCCTTCAGGTCCTTCATCAGGCTCTGATAGCCCGGGTTGTAGGAGATGACCACCTGAAAATCCGGATGCGCCTCGACCATCTCACCCTTCTTCTCCAGCGGCAGCATGCGACGATTGTCGGTCAGCGGGTGAATAACCACCGTCGTGTCCTGGCGCGCCTCGACGATCTCGTCGAGGTAGCAGATCGCCCCGTGGCGGGCCGCCTGGGTCAGCGGACCGTCCTGCCAGCGCGTGCCGTTGGCATCCAGAAGATAGCGGCCGACCAGATCCGAGGCGGTCATGTCCTCGTTGCACGAAACGGTAATCAGCGGCTTGCGCAGCTTCCACGCCATGTGCTCGACAAAGCGCGTCTTGCCGCAGCCCGTGGGGCCCTTGAGCATCATCGGCATGCGCACCGAATAGGCAGCCTCGTACAGCTCCACCTCGTCCGCCGTGGACTGATAGTAGGGCTCCTCGGTGATCAGGTGATCGCGTAGTTCGTCCTGCATGTTTCGACTCCTCAATCAGAAAGGCCGGGGCGCAAGCCCCGGCCATCGGCACGCAGGGCCTCAGTCGGGCCAGACCCGATCCGGATGCAACGCGTTTCCGCTCTTGTTCGCCTTCGCCGCCTTCTTCGCAGCCGGCTTCTTGCCGGCCGGGGTTGCCTTGGCCTGGGTAGACTGGGCGGTCGTACCCGTCTTCCTCGTGGCTGCCGGCTTCTTGCGCGCCGTGGTGCCCTTGCGGGCCGTAGCCTTGCCGGTAGTAGTCGCCGCCTTCTTGGTGGCGGCCGCCTTGGTACTCGCAGCAGCCTGCGGGCTGCTGCTCGCCGGCTCCTGGCTGGTGTCCTTCTCTGCCGCGGCCGGCGCGTCAGCCTTGGCCGTGGTGTCCGGGGTCTTGTCCTTGTCCTGGTCCTCGCGCGCGCTGCGCACGCCCGCTGCCAGCTTGTCTTGCACATTGCTCATTGCGACACCTCCTCGATGATGGCTTCGATCTCCGCCGCCGCCGCGTCGCCCGGCTTGCCCAGATCAAAGACGGAACAGCCTTCCAGCGCAGAACGCCGATATATGGCCCGCCGGCGCAGTGACTGCTCCAGGGCGGGGATGTCGATCTCCATCAGTGCGTGTTTCATGGCACGCGACAGCGCACTGCGGACTTCGAGCTGATTGATCACGATGTAGGGGCGCAGGGCGGGATTCTTGAGCTTGGCCTCTTCGAGCCCGCGCCCCATACGCACACTGCCCCACAGATCCACCGGCGACGGAAGCACCGGGATCAGGACCTCGTCGGCCGCCGCCAGGGCGCCGGTGACGGCACCGCCCTCGAGCGTCGGCGGACAATCCACCACGATGTAGTCGTAGTCCTTGCGCAGGGCCTTCAATTCGCGATCCAGGGGTCCGGCGACCGCAAACACCGAGGCCGCAAACGGGCGATCCTCGGAGGCCATGCGCGCCCATTGCCCGGCCGAGCCCTGCGGGTCGGCATCCACCACCAGCGTACGGCCACGCCGGGCCAGGCCGGCCGCCAGGTTCATGGTCAGGGTGGTCTTGCCGGTACCGCCCTTCTGATTGACTACCGCGATTACCCTCGAACCCACGCAACAGCCTCCTGCGGAAGGGGACCGGGATCGCCCCGGCCCGTCAAGAATGCCCCGGCTCAGCCGGTAGTGGCATCGGCCAGGCGGTCGACTTCAAGGGCGAAGGCCTTGTCGCCTTCCCCGAGCTGTTCGCCGTCACGGGCGTCGATGGTGATGTTCACGTAGGTCGTCCCGAAGCTGATGTTCGGATGATAACCGTCCTGCTCCGACAACTCGGCCACGTGGTCGAGAAATTTCCGCGTGATGCCGTAGCGGTCGAACGTGAACTGCTTGCTCATGGACGCCGAGGTCCCCTTGCCGGGTTCCCACCCGGCCGGAACCACGAGATCGGTATCCGCCATTGCCTACTCCGCTTTTGTTGCCGCGTCCGCACTCGTCACGCGGTGCTGCCCTGGGCATCGATCTCGCGCACGTGTTCCAGCTCATCCTCGAGGATGCTCTCGAACAGCGCCGCATCATCCACCGCGCCTACGCGTCGGCAATAGACGGCCGCTTCGTCATACAGACGAATCGCCTCCATCTCCAGCTCGCGCGAGCGCGCCAAAAGCTCGGCCATGGAGCGACCAAGCCGCACCGGCGCCAGCTGGCTGCCGTTCGGCACCACCCCGTAGTGGAACATGCGAGTCATGAAGCGATCCGCATGATCCAGCTCTTCCTGGGCGTCCCGACGCAGGCAGTCGCTTGCGTCAGTCATCCCCCACATCGCGGTCAACCGCGCCTGGGCCAGGTATTGCTGCACCGCCGACAGCTCGTGTGCCACCGCCCGGTTCAGGTACCCCACGATCCGTGGATCGGACATGGATGTCGCCTCAGCTGGCCGAACCGCCGGCAGTCGGTGCCGTCGGCAGGATGCCTTCCACTTCCGAATGCACGCGAGCAATGATGTGCGCAGCCACCAGGCCGTCGCCCACACGCTCGCAAGAATCCGCGCCCGCACGCACAGCGGCGTTCACGGCACCGGTTTCACCACGGACCAGTACGGTCACGTAACCGCCACCGACAAATTCACGACCGATCAGGCGCACTTCGGCGGCCTTGGTCATCGCATCCGCGGCTTCGATCGCCGGGACCAGACCACGGGTCTCGATCATGCCAAGAGCCACACCAGAAATTTCGTTAGCCATCATCTACCTCTTCATGAAAAAGCCGTCGGGCCCGATCCGGGCCCGACGGGGTTCGGCCGCCGTGAGTTACGGCTTTTCCGGGAGGATGTTTTCCACCTCGGAATGGACGCGAGCAATGATGTGCGCAGCCACCAGGCCGTCACCGACACGCTCGCAGGAATCCGCACCGGCACGCACAGCGGCGTTCACGGCACCGGTTTCGCCACGGACCAGCACGGTCACGTAACCACCACCCACGAACTGACGCCCGATCAGACGCACCTCGGAGGCCTTGGTCATTGCGTCCGCGGCCTCGATCGCCGGCACCAGACCACGGGTCTCGATCATGCCGAGGGCCACACCAAAGTTTTCGCTAGCCATTACTCAACTCCTATCAAGCGTTACTGATGATTTACTTTTCAACCTGCTCGGGCAGGATGCTTTCCACTTCGGAATGCACGCGGGCGATGATGTGCGCGGCCACCAGGCCGTCACCCACGCGCTCGCAGGAATCCGCACCGGCACGCACAGCGGCGTTCACGGCACCGGTTTCGCCACGGACCAGCACGGTCACGTAGCCGCCACCGACGAACTGGCGACCGATCAGACGCACTTCGGAGGCCTTGGTCATTGCATCGGCCGCTTCAATCGCCGGCACCAGACCACGGGTCTCGATCATGCCCAGCGCCACACCAAAACGTTCAGTTGCCATTGTCTTCTCTCCTGGATTTACGGTTTTTTAAAACAAAAATGACGCTCACGCCGCCTTGCGGGAACCAGCAGAGCGCTGTGCATCGGTCTGGTCTTGTCCTGCCACGTCCTTCGACCCTTCCGTCTTCTTACCACCATCGTCCCAGTGGTCGATGATGCCGCCGATCGTGAGATCGGTCTGGATAGTGTTGTCGTCCAGCGCGAGCCGCGCGGCCGACCCGCTGATGGTGAACACCCAGTTTCCCGGATGCGCCCCAACCGGATCCACGGCCACACTCAGCGCACCCTTCTGGTCGACCAGCACGCGCAGGGAAATAGTGCTCAACCCGTCGACGCGACGGGTCACCACCAGTTCATCCTGCACCTGCATGATTTCCATGGAGCTACTGCTCCTCCCAGTAATCAATGATCCCGACGATCGTCGCGTCACTCGGGTAGGACTTGTCACCGGCCGCTTCGCGCGCCGCCGAGCTGCCCACCACGATGACCCAGTCCCCGGGCACGCACCCGACCGCATCGACCGCCACGGTGCGCGGCCCACCCGCCTTTTCCTGAACCACCAGCAACGGCCGGTGCCCCAGATCGCGGATGCGGTTGGTCGAAACCAGCGTCTTCTCAACCTTGCAGATCTTCATTCCCGTTCCCGTGTGCGTCAGGCGGCCAGTGGTTCCAGACGGCTTCCGCTGCGTTTGTCGCGGATCACCATGTGGCAGCCGATCAGGCCCTTTTCAGCCAGGTCGCGATAGCGATCCATGATCGTGTTGCGAATTCGGCGACAACGCGCCTCGACCCGCTCCCGCGATCCCGGCACCTTGCGGTCGTAGCGGTAATGCACCACCACCGGAATCGGCAGGCCGCGCTCGACATTCAGCTTGCGAAAAATCTTGTTCACGCCGACATCCATCCCCTCGGCGCCCTCTTCCATCGTCTCCAGGTGAGCGAAGTACGCGAAGTTGCGAACCTGCATCTCCTCGATCTCCTGACCGACGATAATCACGCGCTCGCGGTGGCCGACATCGGCGTAATGGCCTCCGTGATAGCGCGCCACATAATCCAGCTGCGAAATATTGCTCAGCAGCAGCCGCGAGATCAGGCGCAGCATTCCTTCGTGCGGCGCGCCGTTACCGCGCCCCCAGCCCTGCTGGTGAATCGTGTCCTGGATCGCCTGATACACCCGCAGCGATGCGGTCTGGTCGTCCAGCCCTTGCGTCGCCCGGTACAACTCCGCGCTTTCCACGAAGCGATACAGGCTCATCCGTGTGTCCGCGTCCGGGATGTGGATCTTGATCGCATCCGTATCGGTATCCACCCCGATTAGCAGCGTGTCGACCGAGGCCCCACAGCAGTAGGTGTTCTCGATCGCCTGACGAAACGCGCGCAGCTGGTGCAGGGCACCGTCCGCCGCATCGCGCTCGCTGTTGCCGTGCGCCGCGCATCCCTGATGCAGCGGATCCGCGCCACTGTAGTGGTAAGCCGCAATCTTCAGATAGCGGCTGGGGACATCGGCCGTGGTCGGCCGCCCCTCACGGAAGCGCAGTAGTTCGCGCTTGGTCCAGTGACGTACATCCTCTTCGATGTCGAACTGCGCCCCGGCGTAACTCTTCACTCGCACCGCGAGATCAGGAAGCCGCAGGATGAAGCGGCGCAACCCCAGCAGTCGGCCGTCCGAGCACGGGGAGATGTCCACTTCGTGGAAGTCGCAGTCGAGGAAATACGCAATTGCGCTTTCCGCTTCGGCGACCAGGTCATCACGGCCGGCCCAGTATTCGTTGACCACCTGATCAAACAGCTCGAACGTCCCGTGCAGATACAGTTCGCGCGTATCCAGATCGTTGATCCAGGCATCCTCCAGCGCCTTTTGCGGCAGCTGATACCCCAGGCGCTCCTCGACGATCGCCTGCGCACGTGCCTCGAAGTCGCGCTCGTGCTGCAGCGCATGCACCTCCTTCAGCACCGGAACCAGCTGCGCGAAGCGCTCCCGGAACCCCTGCTCGAAGGCGTGCAACCGCTCGTTCATCGGGACATCCGCCAACGCATGACCCGCCGTCAGCTCGCGCGTCCCCTCCGGCACGGAAGACTCACAGGCCGGCACAGCGGATACCGCCGCCGCAGAGCTCGGCACCGCCGCGCGCGCAGCCGCAACCCGGGACTTCGCGAAGCGCGAGCCCATGGAGCTGTTTTTGCGGCGACCACGCACCATGACGTTCAGAGTCCTCTCCTGTCCTTAACCGCGCGCCCCGCCGGACAGCGTCACCAGAGAACCGGCGTCGCTGTTCCCGGAGGAACCCGTGATCCTGCTCGGGGGCGCTTCCTTGCGCTCGAGTTCCCGATTGATATAAGCGCTGCGGCCTTCACCACGCGGGTTGCCCTTCTGCGTCTGGTTGCGGCGCGTCGAGAGGCCCTCGGTCCCGGTCACGTGGTCACCGCGCCCCCAGTCGTCGCCGGTAATGGAGACGCCATTGCTGCTGCCGTTCAGCGTCACCCGGTTGGCACCGACCTTCTCCGCTTCTTCCACCGGCTCCGCGGCCACGGACTGCTTGCTGGCGCCATAACGGAACTCTTCGGTGCCGGAGACCAGACCCATCGCCTTGTTGATCGAACCGGTCAGGCTTCCGCTAGTGCCATAGGCCGTGCCAGTCACGCGTTCACGACGCTCCGCGGCGACCCGCGCCGGCGTGTCCACACTGAAACCGGCGTTGGGCATCGGGCGAGCGGATTCCTGTGGCGCTGGCTGAGCCGGAGCCGCCTGCGTGCCCATGCCCTCCGGGCGCAGACGCGGATGCAGACTGCTCGCCGCACTGGTGCAGCTCTGGGCAAACTCTTTGCCGCCCACGTACGGGGAACCGGAAACGTCCTGACAGGCGCCACGTTCGGTACCGGTCACGCGCTTGTCGTAGCCCGGTTGGCTGCCGGACAGCGAGTGCCCCGGCGTGGACTGGCGCTCGGCCACACGGGTCCCGGCCTCCTTCGAATCCTGCGTATCGCAGAACTGATCGTACTGATCCGGACCGATATAGGCGGTGCCGCTGATTGGCTTACAGGAACCGTACTCGTCACCGGTCACCCGCGAGGAACGCCCGATCGCGGAGCCGGAAACAATCTGCTGGTTCCAGGTACGGCCCACAGTCACCTTCTCCGGACTGGCTTCCGGGCGCTGACCGCCACAGAAAGCGTCGTAATGCTCAGAACCGGCGTATTCAGTTCCGGTGATCGGCTTGCAGCCGCCATATTCGTCTCCCGTGACGTGGATCGAATGATCCACCTGGGTGCCCGAAACCTCCCGACCCCGGAGGGTGTGCATCACACCAACCTTGGGCACACCGCCGGCGTCCGGGCGGTCGCACAGTTCACCAAAGTCGGACTTGTTGTAGTACGGCGTACCGGTCAGCGAGGCACAGGAGCCGCGCTCATCGCCGGTCACGTGCTGGCTGCGGCCCACGGCCACTCCGGTCACGCTCTGGTCATCCATGGTGTGCGACTCCTGGACCTTGGCCGGGGCCGGCTCCGGGCGAGTACCGCAAAAGCCCTGGAACTGCTCGGTGCCGAGATACTCGGTCCCGGTCACCGGCTTGCAGCTGCCATATTCGTTACCGGTCACGTTGATGGAGCGCCCGACTTCAGGCCCGGTCAATTCACGACCGCGAAGCGTGTGCATCACGCCGACCTTCGCCGGCGCCCCGTTCGACTTTCCCGTGTTACAGGGAACCTCGCTGGCCGCGGTGTTCAGGTACTCGGTACCGGTCACATCGCGGCAAGAGCCGGCTTCGTCGCCGGTAACGCTCGGGCTACGCCCGACCGAGGTGCCCGATACGCCTTCCCCTTGACGGGTGACCATCACGCTGGTTCGGGCCGGCCCGGCCTGCGGACGCGTGCCGCAGAAGCCTTCGTACTGCTCGGTACTGAGGTATTCGGTGCCGGTGATCGTCTCGCAGGCCCCACGCTCGTCGCCGGTCACGCGGGTCGAACGACCGACCTCGGTGCCACTGACGGACTGGCCGTGCGCCGTGTGCGAAGCGCCCACCTTCGGCGGATTGCCTGCGGGGGACACGCCACAGTAACGCTCGTAATGTTCCACCCCAAGGTATTCGGTCCCGGTGACCGACGAGCAGCTGCCCGCCTCGGTGCCGGTAACGCCGGAGGTCCGCTCGACCTGCGTGCCACTGACGTGGCTGCCGGCGAGCGTGGTGCCCTCTTCAACTTTCGGCGGCACATCGCCCTCGACGGGGCGTGGCCGACCGCAGGGCCGACCCGGCTCGGAGGAGCCACGGCCCAGCTTGCACTGTTCGTCGCGGCGCTGGCGAGCCACTTCGCGAGTGGACATACCCTTGCGCTTGGAGGCCTTCCAGGCACCTTCCTGCGGCAGGGTGCCGCGGGCCTGACCGCCGTTGAAGCGACGGCGCAGGGCCTGCTTGCCGTTTTGCGCCATGGCATCGCGGCGGGCCATGCAGATCGCACGAACCTCGGAGATCATCGGGTGCGGGCCAGCGGCCTCACCCCCGGATTCGACCTTGTCGCACAGCTGGTCCAGGCCGCTTTCGACCATCGCGGAGTCGCGGCTCGGGGCGCTGTTTACCGACGCATCGCGCTCGGCCTTCTCGCCCTTGCAGCCGCAGCCGCAATCCTTCTTGGATTCCTGGGTCGCAGCAGCCACCGGCTCCGATCCCTTGATGCGATCCCCACGGCGCGGTTCCGGCGCAACGGCTTTCTTGCCTTCCGTGGAAAGCGCCTGACGCCGCAGGCGGCAGATCTCGCGACCGCTCATGTTCGAGCAATCGACCTCGACGTTCTGCGACTGGGCCAGCGCTTCCAGCTGGCGCGAACGCTCAGCGCCGGCGGGGGCCATGCCACCCGCAGCCTGCGCACGGGTATTGGTTCGGCCCACGGCTTTCTTGCCCTGGCGCGCCATTTTCTGGCGCCGCTCAAGGGCTACCTGGCGACCACTGGAGGCACCCGCGTGCGCGCCCGGATCGGGCCGGCGCTCGGGGGTGGTGTCGCGGGTCTCGACGGAGACCTGCGACGAGGATTCACTGGAGTGCATTTCCCGCTCCCGCGTCTGGGGCGCCGGGACAGGGTCCGGTTTCGCCTGGCGCGCGTCCCGCGCAGCCACGGCGGAGCGGCTGCTCCCCTTGGTTTGACCGGTCGACTTGACGGCAGCCTTGCCATTACGGGACATGGCTTTGCGCCGTTCCAGGGCACGTTCACGCCCCGAGAGACCTTCAGACGCAGATGTCGGATTACTCATGGCACTTCCTTACAGTTGGCGGCAGCAACGGTAAATAACGCTTTACTGAACTGCCGGGCCCGAAGGCGGACCCGGCAGGTACCGGGTCCTTAGCGACCGCGGTCGACCACGAAGGCCGTGCCCTGACTCTGGGCGTAGTTATCGTAGGCGAGGAAGCGGACCATCATGCCGGGATTGGCACGGCGGCACTGCTCGATCTCGCTCAGCACGGTCTCGACGGACTGCTCGCCAAACATCGGGAGCTTCCACATGTACCAGTAGTTGGACATGGCGTGTTCTTTTTCGCTGTACTCGACCGCCGGATTCCAGCCCTGGGCAATGGCGTATTCGATCTGACGGCGAACCTGATCGGCGTTCATCTCGGGCAGGTAGGAGAAGGTCTCGTACTTCTGCACCGGCTTGAAGTTCTGAATATCGGACATGTCGTTAATCCTATGCGCTTGTTCTCTGAAGGTGCGGGCGGCCCACTCAGGCCGCCCGCACACGGACGATCACTTGTGTTGGACGTCCAGCTTGTCGGTGGTGTCGAACTCGAACTTGATTTCCTTCCACGTTTCCATGGCGATCTTCAGTTCGGGACTGTGCTGGGCGGCCTGGGTCAGGATCTCCTTGCCTTCCTTCTCGATCTCGCGACCCTCGTTGCGGGCCTGGACGCAGGCCTCGACGGCCACACGGTTGGCGGTCGCGCCCGGAGCATTGCCCCACGGGTGGCCCAGGGTGCCGCCACCGAACTGCAGCACGGAGTCGTCGCCGAAGATGGCGACCAAGGCCGGCATGTGCCAGACGTGGATACCACCGGAGGCCACGGCGAACACGCCCGGCATGGAACCCCAGTCCTGATCGAAGAAGATGCCGCGCGAGCGGTCTTCCGGGATGAAGGATTCACGCAGCAGATCGATCCAGCCAAGCGTCGCGGCGCGGTCGCCTTCCAGCTTGCCGACCACGGTGCCGGTGTGGAGGTGGTCACCGCCGGACAGACGCAGGATCTTGGCGAGCACACGGAAGTGGATACCGTGCTTCGGATGACGGTCGATAACCGCGTGCATGGCACGGTGGATGTGCAGCAGCATGCCGTTGTCGCGGCACCAGTTGGCCAGGCCCGTATTGGCACAGAAGCCGCCGGTGATGTAGTCGTGCATGATGATCGGTGCGCCAATTTCCTTGGCGTACTCGGCACGCTTGTACATCTCTTCCGGGGTCGGCGCGGTGACGTTCAGGTAGTGACCCTTGCGCTCGCCGGTCTCGGCTTCGGCCTTTTCGGTCGCTTCCTGGACGAAATCGAAGCGGTCACGCCAGCGCATGAACGGCTGGGAGTTGACGTTTTCGTCGTCCTTGGTGAAGTCGAGACCACCACGCAGGCACTCGTACACGGCACGGCCGTAGTTCTTCGCGGACAGGCCCAGCTTCGGCTTGATGGTACAGCCCAGCATCGGGCGGCCGTACTTGTTCAGGCGGTCACGTTCAACCTGGATACCCATGGGCGGACCGCCACAGGTCTTCACGTAGGCGATCGGGAAGCGCACGTCTTCCAGGCGCAGCATACGCACGGCCTTGAAGCCGAACACGTTACCGACCAGGGAGGTGAACACGTTCACCATGGAGCCTTCTTCGAACAGGTCGATCGGGTAGGCGATGAACGCGTAGAAGGACTCGTCGTCTCCCGGGACGTCCTCGATCATGTACGCCCGACCCTTGTAGTAATCCATGTCGGTCAAGAGGTCGGTCCACACCGTGGTCCAGGTACCGGTGGAGGACTCGGCTGCCACGGCGGCGGCAGCTTCTTCGCGGTCGATACCGGGCTGCGGGGTAATCTTGAAACACGCCAGCAGGTCAGTATCCAGCGGCGTGTATTCGGGCATCCAGTATGTTTCGCGGTAATCCTTGACGCCCGCGGAGTACTTCTTGGCGGCAGACATGTGGCCTTCTCCTACGCGTTGGTTAATCGTGATGGTCGCCTAGATTAGGGAGGGCAATCACTAATAACAAATAAATAATCTAGATGCGACCGATAGACTATCGTTTATATAAAAGCCGGGCAGCGGGAGGGCCGCTGACCGGCGGGGGTTCGGGTTCGCAAGGTTGCAGTCAGGCGTCGGGACGCCGACCGCGACGGATTGCGGTTGTCGATTGTAGTCGAAGACCGTAGCCGATGCATGCCTTTGGCGCGATGCAGGGTACAAGCCCGCGTTACCGGCCGCAGGCAGCACCCCGGGCACGGCCTGCCCGGACCTCACGAAGTCGCGGTCGCCGGTTCTCCGCTGGCGGCGGCGTGGTGATCCCGCGCGAGATACAGATACACGGCGGGCACCACGAACAGCGTGAACAGCGTCCCGATCGCCATGCCGCTGGCGATCACCAGGCCCATCGCGAAGCGCGAGCCGGCCCCAGCCCCAGCAGCCATCAGCAACGGCACCATCGCCACTACGGTCGCGGTGGTGGTCATCAGGATCGGCCGCAGGCGCAGCGCGGCAGCCTCCTCGATGGCCTCGCGCAGCGTCCGGCCCTGGCGCTGCAGCTGGTTGGCAAACTCCACGATCAGGATGCCGTGCTTGGCGATCAGGCCGATCAGGGTCAGCAGGCCCACCTGGGTATAGATGTTCAGCGAGGTCACCCCGAGGCTGATGAAGATCAGCGCCCCGGCGATGGACATCGGCACCGTGGTCAGAATGATCAACGGGTCGCGGAACGACTCGAACTGGGCGGCCAGGACCAGGAAGATCACCAGCAGGGCAAAGAAGAAGGTGATCACCAGCTCACTGCCCTCGGCCTTCAGCTGGCGCGACTGTCCGGCGTAGTCGACGCTGACATCCGGCGGGAGCACGTCGGCGGCAATCCGGTCGACGATGTCCAGGGCCTCGCCCAGGGTCACGCCCGGCCGCGGCACGCCCGACAGGGTCACGGCATTGAGTTGCTGGAAGCGCTTGAGCGAGCGCGGGGTGACCGTCTCCTCCAGCGTCACGATGCTGGACAGCGGGATCGGCTCGCCATCGCGGGTGCGGGTGAACAGCTCCTCCAGCTGCTCCGGATTCAGGCGCTCACTGCGCTGCACCTGGGGGATCACGCGATAGCTGCGGTTCTCCATCGCGAAGCGCCCGGCAAACCCGCCAGACAGCATGGTCGCCAGATCCGCATTGAGCGTGGCCATGTCGATCCCGAGCTGCGCGGCGCGTTCGCGGTCGATCTTGAGATCCACCTGCGGCTGGTCGAAGTCGAGATCGGAATCCATGAAGATGAAGCGCCCGGTCGCCATCGCCCGCTGCATGATCTCGCTGGCGAACTGCTCCAGCTCCTCGAACGAACCGGTGGAGCCCAGGACCACGCTGACCGGAGCGCCGTCGCCCGGGGTCGGCAGCTGCGGCGGCTGGATCGCGAATACTTCCAGCGCCGGGATGCGGTCCAGGCGTGGCTGTAGCTCCTCCTGCAGGATGGTCTCGGTATCCCGGTCACGCTGATCCCAGGGTGCGAGGACGAAACCACCCAGGGCCTGGTTGCCGGCACCGGCGATGCCCGGGCCGCCACCGAAACCGTTCACGATGAAGATGTTCTCGAGTTCCGGGATCTCGTCCAGGAACTGGTCGGTCAGCGCCGTGTTGCGCTCCAGCCAGTCCAGGCCCATGTAGGCATCGCCCTCCATGATGGAAAACGCAAAGCCCTGGTCCTCCGGCGGCTCCAGCTCGGTCTGCGACGTCACGAACAGGAAGTAGCAGGACACCAGAACGATGGCGCCGAACACCGCGATGGTGAAACGATCATTCAGTGCCCCGTGCAGACGCCGGCGATAGCGCTGCTGGAGCCCGTCGAAGCGCGTATCCAGCCAGCCCTCGATTCGCCCGCGCTTCTCGGTGGCGCCATCGCGCAGGATCTTCGAGCACATCATCGGCGACAGCGTGATCGCGACAATGCCGGAGATCACCACCGTCGCCGCCAGGGTGAAGGCAAATTCGACGAACAGCGTACCCGTCAGCCCCCCGATGAACCCCAGCGGCAGGAACACCGCCACCAACGTGGTCGACATCGCCACGATCGGCCAGGCGAGTTCGCGCGCCCCCTGGATCGCCGCATCCATGCGCGACATCCCCTCCTCGATATGGCGGGAGATGTTCTCCAGCATGATGATCGCGTCATCCACCACGATGCCGATGGCCAGCACCATTGCCAGCAGGGTCAGCAGGTTCAGCGAGAATCCCATCAGCAGCATCAGCATGAAGGTGCCCACCAGCGACAGCGGCACCGCCACGGCCGGGATGATCACGCTACGCAGCGAGCCGAGGAACAGGTAGATCACCACCAGCACGATCCCCAGCGCCAGGCCGATGGTCACCAGCACCTCGTCGATCGCACTCTGGATGTAGTCCGTGGAGTCGTAGACGATCTCGCCTTCCAGCCCCGATGGCAGGCGCGGCAGGATGCGCTCGTCGAACACCTGGCGCACCTCCGCGATCACGTCCAGGGCGTTGGCGTCCGGCGCCATCTCGATGCCGACGAAGGTGGCCGCCTCGCCATTGAAGCGCACCGAGGTGTCGTAGTTCTCCGAGCCCAGCTCGACCTCGGCCACATCGCTCAGGCGCACCAGGTCACCGTCGGCGTCGAACAGGATCAGCTGCTCGAAGTCTTCCGGCCGGCTTAGATCCGTATCCGCGGTCAAAGCCAGCCCGACCATGGAGCCGCGGGTCTGACCCACGGCGGATAGCACATTGTTGCGCTGCAATGCCTCGCGCACATCGCGCCCGGTCACGCCGAAGGCCGCCATGCGATCGGCATCCAGCCAGGCGCGCATCGCAAAGCTCTGGGCACCCAGGATCTCGGCCCGCTGCACGCCGTTGATGGTCGCCAGTTCCGGCTGCACCTCGCGGATCAGGTAATCGGTGGTCTGGTTGTTGGACAGCCGTTCGGAGTAGAACGACATGTACATTGCGGCCACGTCCTGCCCCACGGACAGATCCACCACCGAGTCCTCGGCCTCCGCCGGCAGGTCGCTGCGAATCTTGTCCACCTGGGCCGCGATTTGCGTCAGGGCCACGTTGGGATCGTAGTCCAGCTCCAGGTGGGCCTCGACGATGCTGATCCCCGCGCGACTGGTGGAAACGAGGTAATCGATCCCCTCGGCCTCGGCCACCTCGCGCTCCATCGGCGTGGTGATGAAGCCCTGCACCAGGTCGGCATCCGCGCCGATATACGCGGTGCTGACAGTCACCACCGCGTTCTGCACCTCGGGGAACTGGCGCACGTTCAGGTCAAACACCGCGCGCACCCCGAACAACAGGATGAACAGACTCACCACCGTGGCGAGCACCGGCTTCTGGATGAAGATATCGGTAAAGCGCATGCCAGCGACCCCGGTCTAGCGGTTCGCCGGGCGCGGGTCGCGCTCGGCGTCGGGCTGGGCATCCTCGGTGATCTCGACCGGGGAGTCGTTTTGCAGCTTGAGCAGGCCACTGGCCGCGATACGTTCACCCGGCTCCAGCCCGTCAAGGACCTGCACCAGATCACCGCGGCGCGCGCCGGTCTCGATCAGGCGCTGCTCCACCCGCAGCTGGCCTTCGTCGTCCTCCGCGATCACGAATACCGATTGCCCCCAGGGCGCAAAGCGGATCGCGGTCTGCGGCGCGACCACCGCCTCCTCGGACTCCCCGCGATCCAGCGTCACCCGGGCGAACTGCCCCGGACGCAGGCGACCCTGTTCGTTGCCCAGGACGGCCTGCACGCGGAACATGCGCGAGGCCGCGCGGACCCGCGGTTCGATGGCCGTCACCTCGCCGGTGAATGCTTCGCCAAAGGCATCCACATCCACACGGACGTCCTGACCCAGGGCGATCTCGCCCAAGCGGCGCTCCGGGAGGGTGAAATTCACATACAGCGGCTGCAGCGCCTCCAGCACCACGATCGGATCCCCGGGCCCAACGAACTGGCCGACGCTCACCTCACGGATACCCAGCTCGCCAGCGAACGGCGCGCGCAGACTCTTCTGCCGGATGCGGGCCTCCTGCGCCTTCACCGAGGCCTGGGCCTGCTCGGCCTCGGCCACCCGGCGCTGAAATTCCGAATCCGAGATGTCGTTGCGCTCGATCAGGCCCCTGGCGCGCTCCAGCTCGCGGCGCGCCAGGCGCTCGCCGGCACGCAGGTTGTCGAGCTCGGCCTCGTCCAGCGTGGTATCCAGATCCACCAGCGGATCGCCGGCCTCGACCCGCGCCCCGTTTTCGAAGTGAATCGCCTGGACAATGCCCTGCGTCTCGAAGCTCAGGGTCGCGCCCTGCACCGCCTCCAGGCTCCCAATGGCACGCACCTGCGGGGTCCAGGAGTCGGTCGACACCTCGGCGGCGTTGATGGTCACCACGGGCTCCGGCATATCTTCGAAGTACTCTGCGATCTGCTGATCGACAAAGGCCTTGAAGCCGAAAATACCGCCGAGCACGATGGCCACCGCCACCAGCATGAGGATGAAACGCTTCATCAGGGTCTCCCGGATCCGGTGGGCCATCCCCGCCGGCATCATGAATTGTGATCGGCGGACTAGCCCGCCGCTGCAGAGCTCGAGGCCAGGCCTGAATCGCCGAGACCCGCATCGCGCAGGACCGCCCGCACGCGCTCGGTCTCCGCGCGCACAACCGTGGGCTCGTCCGGGTCCAGACGCGGCTCCCAGCGCCAGCCGGTCATCAGGGCGTGGAAATGCCGAATCAGGTGGTCATAGGGCCGGTGGATGTCGTAGGCATCCAGCAGGCCCCGCGCATTGGCGAGGCTTTGCATGCCCACGTTCAGCGCCCAGGGGCCCAACCCCATCTCCTCCTCGGAGATCTCGCGGGCCGGGGGCAGATCGCCGCGTTCGCGCGCCTCGGCCACCACCGCATGCACCGCCTCGCTGATCGGCTTCCCGGCCTCCAGCAATGCCGTGCGGCGCGGAGCCGACACATTCGCCCAGACCACCTCGGTCACCAGGTACTGGGTAAGGCGATAGTAGTCGGGGTTTTGCGCGGCGAAATCGATGTCGGTCAGCACGATCGCAAGCATGCGCGAACGGGTGCTCAGCGCCAGCTCCGGGATCGCCCGGAAACGCGCGGCCCGCTGCAGCGTGGTGCGCGCCGCCACCGCCGCCAGCAGGTCCTCCCGGGATTCGAAGTGCTGGTACAGCGTGCCCGTCGCGTACTCGCAGTCTGCCGCCAGTTTCGACATCTGCAGGGCCAGCAGGCCCTCCTCGCGGATGCGCTCGTGCGCCCGCTCGATGAACAGCGCCTCGCGCGCCTCGCGCTCGCGCTTCTTGCGATCCACTGTACTCATGGAACGCAGCATATCGAACCAGCGACGGTTTTTGAACCTGATTCACATCCGGGATCAAAAAAAGCCGAGGCATTCGCCTCGGCCGGATTCAGGTGCTCAACCCGTTTCGCGCAGCAGTCGCACGATCGCGTCGGCGACACTCTTGCTGGACTGCGGGTTTTGCCCGGTCACCAGCTTGCCGTCCACCACCACGTGATCGGCCCAATCGTCGGCGGTATCCACCTCGCCGCCGAGTTCCTGCAGCTTGTCCTCCAGCAGGAACGGCATCGCAGTGTCCAGCTGGACCGCCTTCTCCTCGCTGTTCGTGAAGGCCGCGACCTTGCGCCCCTTCACCGCGGAACTGCCATCCGCCAGCATCGCGCCGACCAGGCAGGCCGGCCCGTGGCAGACCGCGGCAACCACTTTGTCGTTCTCCATGAATTCCGCGACCAGGCGCTGCACATGCGGATTGTCCGGCAGGTCGAACATGGTCCCGTGGCCGCCGGGGAAGAAGATCGCCGCATAGGCCCCGTGGTTCGTGTCCGCGTCGAGCGTTATGGTGTCGTCCAGGGCCTCCTGAGCGGCCACCGCCGCCGGACCCAAATGACTGGACTCCAGGCTCTTGGGGTCCAGCGGCACGGGGCCGCCCTTCGGGCTGGCTACCTTGACCTCGAAACCCGCCTTGCGGAAGCGATCATAGGGCTCGGCGAACTCGTCGAACCACAGGCCCGTCGCCTGACCGGGCGCGATCTCGCCGTGACTGGTGACTACGATCAAAATGGTCTGGCTCATGCCTTGTCTCCTTGCATCGATGTCTCCGGTGGACTCACCGACCGGCTACAGGTTCCTGGTGCGCACGACTTCCGTGAACGGGCCACGGGACTGACCCTGAACGACAGGCAAGGAAGGGTCCGACAAACGAGCGGGACCAAGGACCGCGCGGCCGGGTGGCCGCGGGCTGGAAATCAAACGCGGTAGTACTCGCGATACCACTCGACGAAGCGCGCAATGCCGTCTTCGACCACAGTCGCGGGGGCATAGCCTACGTCCTGGCGCAGGGCCTCGACATCGGCATAGGTGTCCGGGACATCCCCCGGCTGCAGCGGCAGGAGGTTCTTCTCGGCCTTCTTGCCCAGGCAGTCCTCAAGCACCTCGATGTAGCGCATCAATTCCACCGGCTCGTGGTTGCCGATGTTGTACAGCCGGTAGGGGGCCGCGCTGGTGGCGGAGTCGGGCTCGGCCCCGTTCCAGTCGGGGTTGCGCGGGGCCACGTGATCCAGGGTGCGGATCACGCCCTCGACGATGTCGTCGATATAGGTGAAGTCGCGCCGGTGGTGGCCGTAGTTGAAGACGTCGATCGGCTCGCCCGCCAGGATCTTCTTGGTGAACATGAACAACGCCATGTCCGGGCGGCCCCAGGGGCCGTAGACGGTGAAGAAGCGCAGCCCGGTCACCGGCAGGTCGTAGAGATGACTGTAGGTATGCGCCATCAGCTCGTTGGCCTTCTTGCTGGCAGCGTACAGGCTCAGCGGGTGATCGACGTTGTCGTGCACCGAGAACGGCATGGTGGTGTTGGCGCCGTAGACCGAGCTGGAGCTGGCATAGACCAGGTGCTCGACGCCGTTGTGCCGGCAGCCTTCCAGGATGTTGCCAAAACCGACCAGGTTGGTGTCGACGTAGGCCGCCGGGTTCTCCAGCGAATAGCGCACGCCGGCCTGGGCCGCCAGGTTCACCACCCGCTCCGGGCGGTGCTCGCGGAACACCCGCTCCATCGCGGCGCGATCGGCGATGTCCTCGCGCACCTCGGTGAAGTTCGGGTGGTCCTGGGTGCGCGCCAGGCGCGCCTCCTTCAGCGAGACGTCGTAGTAGTCGTTCAGATTGTCGACGCCGATCACCTCGTCGCCGCGCTCCAGCAGGCGCAGGCTGAGGGCGCTGCCGATAAATCCGGCCGAGCCGGTCACAAGAACTTTCATCGCGTTAGTCCTGGTCGTCCGGCAGGGTAATGTTCAGCTCGAGGACCTCGCAGTCCCCTTCGCGGTCAACGCTCATCTGCACAGCCTCGTCGTCCACCTGAACGTATTTGCGGATCACCTGCAGCAGTTCCTGCTGCATTGCCGGGAGGTAGTCGGGCCCGGAGCGCGCCGCACGCTCGCGCGCCACGATGATCTGCAGGCGTTCTTTGGCAACGCTGGCGCTCTTCTGCCGCGGCTGACGGAAGTAATCGAAAATCCCCATGATCAACCCTTGAACAGGCGTCCGAAGAAGCCCTTCTTCGGTACATCGACAAAGCGCAGCGGGCGTTCCTCGCCCAGGAACCGGTCCACCGCGTCCTGGTAGGCCTGCCCTGCGTCGGATTCTTCGTCCAGCACCACCGGCTGTCCGGCGTTCGAGGCATTCAGCACCGCCTGGGATTCCGGGATCACGCCCAGGAGTTCGATCGCCAGGATCTCGCCGACGTCCTCGATGCTCAGCATCTCGCCGCGTTCGGCGCGCTCGGCGGAGTAACGCGTCAGCAGCAGCTTGCCCTCGATCGGCTCGCCGCCCTGCTCCACCTTGCGCGTCTTGCTCGCCAGGATGCCGAGGATGCGGTCGGAGTCGCGCACCGAGGAGACCTCGGGGTTGGTCACCACGATCGCCTCGTCGGCGAAGTAGGCGGCCATCAGCGCCCCGCGCTCGATCCCGGCCGGGCTGTCGCAGACGATGTAATCGAAGTCCTCGGACAGCTGGTTCAGCACGCGCTCCACGCCATCCTGGCTCAGGGCATCCTTGTCGCGGGTCTGCGAGGCGGGAAGGATGTACAGGTTTTCCACACGCTTGTCGCGGATCAGGGCCTGCTTCAGGTTCGCATCGCCGTTGATCACGTTGACGAAGTCGTACACCACACGCCGCTCGCAGCCCATGATCAGATCGAGGTTGCGCAGACCGACGTCGAAATCGATCACGACGGTCTTGTGACCGCGCTGGGCCAGGCCAGTGGCAATCGCGGCCGAGGTGGTGGTCTTGCCCACCCCGCCCTTGCCGGAGGTAATCACTACGATACGTGCCATGTTGGCGGTAGCTCCTTGTCGTCTTGCACGCGCCCGGCGTTCCCGGGGCGTGTGGACGGGTTCCTGTCATTCGTGACCGGCAGGTGGCCGATCATATCTCCGCGATCTTGAGGCTTTCGTCGTCCAGTGTCACCAGCCGATTCTCGCCGCGTTCGGCTTCCGTGATGTCTTCGGCGATCCGGTAATGTCCGGCGATGGACAACAGCTCGGCGTCCAGGCGCCGACAAAAGATACGCGCGGTCACCAGGCCGCGCACCCCGGCCAGCGCACGCCCACGTAACGGGCCCAGCACGTGAATGTGCCCGTCCGCCAGCAGTTCGGCCCCTGGCGAGACTGCGCCGGTCACGATCAGGTCCCCCCCGCGGGCGTAGATCTGCTGCCCGGAGCGCACCGGTTGATCGACGATACGAGTCGAGCTGTGGACCGCCGCCACGGCGGTCGGCGGACGTTCCTCCTCGGGCTCGACGGCCTTGTCCGGCGCCGGGGGCTCGTCCTCCAGCGGTACCTCGCCGGTGGGCGCGCCGCCGCGCCCACCCAGTTGCAGCACCGGTAGCACATCGAACAGTTCGGCATAGCTCTGCAGGCGCTCGGCGGCGGCGCCGGCCTGCAGGCCGATCAGTTTGAAGCCCTCGGCGCGCACGCGCTCGATGGTTGCCTGCAGGTCGGACTCCGGGCTCTCGGCCACCGCCTCCAGATCGAGCACGATCGGCATGTCGCGCATCAGATCCGGGGCCTCCTCGCGCCGCGCGGCCAGCGCCTCGCCCAGAACCCGCGGATCGGTCTGGTACACGCGCAGCACCGAGACCAGCATCATGCGCCCCTTCAATTCAATGGCCTGGACGGAACTCGGGTTCGCACTCATCGGATCGATCGACTCGCTTGCGGTTACGGCGGCTACGGGAGAGGCGCCCGACCACCGGTCGGACAGGACGTGCGCTTTATAGCGCGGACGGGGAAAGCGCAGCAAGGGTGCGGGATAATTCCTGCCGCCGCATCAGCTGCGCGGTGGGCCCGGGATCAGCGTGTTGGTGCGGCGCACGTAGTCAGCATAACCGGGTCGGGATTCATGCAGACGACTTTCCAGCAACGTGACGCCGGACACACGCAGGATCAGCAGGATCATCAACACCACGGAGGGCACAGCCCACCAGCCGCCCGCAGCCAGGGCCAGCAGGGCGAACCCGACCCAGACCACAATCTCGCCGAAATAGTTGGGATGGCGACTAAAACGCCACAGGCCGCGATCCATCACCTGCCCGCGATTGCCCGGATCGGCGCGAAAACGTGCCATCTGCGCATCCGCCACCGCCTCGAAAAAAAGCCCCACCGCCCACAACAGCAGACCGGCCACGGCCAGCGGCCACCCCAGCGCGTCGGCCCGCACCACGGCCAGCATGGGCAGGCCGATCACCGCCACCAGTGCGCCCTGCAGCCAGAAGATCGTGACCAGACTGCGCACGGCAAAGGCACGCTCGCTGCGGCCCGCGCGCATGTCCGTGTAGCGCCCGTCCTCGCCGTGGCCCCAGTTGCGCCAGGTGATGAAGGCGGACAGCCGCAGCCCCCACAGCAGCACCGGGATCACGATCCACAGCCCCAGCAGGGGCCACCCGGCCAGCCCCCACCACACCAGCGTGACCAGCACGAAACCCAGACCCCAGTAGCGATCCACCAGGCTCGCGTCGCGCCGCAGCACGCTCGCCGCCCAGACCGCCGTCATCAGAGCCAGCACCGCGGCAAGCCCGGCAAGGAACATGCCCCATCCCGCCACCCGTTAACCTTCCGGCCGACGAAACAGGATATGCGACACGAACCACTCGTTCCCGCCGCGATAGTCGAACAGCTCGGCGCAGGCCATGTAGAACATCCGCCAGCGCTGAAACCACAACGCCGCGTCCTGCTCGCCGTAGGTCTGTTCGAATAACGGCATCAGTTCGTCCCGCGCGGCGTCCTGGCGCGCCAGCCAGGCGTTCAGGGTGCGCGCGTAGTGGTGGCCGTTCACCCGCCACTGGCGCACCACCCGCAGATCCTCCTGAAAATGCCGCGCCAGGTCATCCGCTGGCATCAGCCCGTCGCGGAAGAAGTACTGCCCCATCCAGTCGTGTTCGCCCTCGCTCTCGAAGAAGTAGGCGAACTCGCGATGGGCGAAGACATGCATGAACAACTGCCCGCCCGGGCGCAGCCAGGTCGCCACGCGCCGCAGCAACTCGGGCCAGTTGCGCATATGTTCGAACATCTCCACCGAGACCACCCGGTCGAACCCGGTCTGCTCCGGCGCGAAGGTGTTCATGTCCGCGGTGATGATCGTCAGGTTTTCCAGCCCGCGCGCATCCCGCCGCGCCTCGATCGACGCCCGCTGGGTCGCCGAGTTGGACACCGAGACGATGCGCGACTTCGGGTACTGTTCCGCCATCCAGAGCGACAGCGAACCCCAGCCACAGCCCAGCTCCAGGACCCGCTGCCCGTTCTCGAGGCCCGCCCGTTCGCAGGTCAGCTGCAGCATGGCCGCCTCGGCGCCACGCAGGTCGTCCACGCCCTCCGGCCACCAGGCGCAGGAGTATTTCAGCCACGGCCCGAGGCAGCGCTCGAAATACTCGGTCGGAACCTCGTAGTGCTGCTCGTTGGCAACCTCGGTGGACAACGCCACGGGCGCGGCGCGCATCGCCTCGATCAACGCATAACGCCGCTCCATCGCCTCCTCGGCCGGGGCCCCACTCGCGCGCAGCCGCGCGGCCAGCAGCCGACGAATCCCCGCCCGCACCAGCGGGTCCGGCACCCGTCCCTGTTCCGCCCATTCGATCATCCGCTGCATCTGTCGGCCTCTGTTGCGATATTCAGGGAGACACGGACCCATTCGCACTTTGGTTCCCGAGTCGGTCTTGCGTGCTGCCTAGCCCCGGCGCCCGCCGCGCCGGGGCTAGTAGAAAGATAAAAGGATCAACGCCAACGTGCGAATGAATCAACATCAACCTCGTTGACCCGGGGCCCGACATGCGGTTCCCCGTCAGGGCAGGGAAAGGTCGCGGGTGACTGACACCTTTGATTGCCGGGGTGCTAGATTGGCAGCCTTGATCTCAGCTGCTGAACCGACATGGCGCAACCCCAACGGATCCCGGCCCGCACCCTCCACCGTATCTGGGCACCTTTTTTCAAGGCGGTCCAGGAGCGGCACGACGCCTTTCTGAATGACCTCGACGACCGGCTGATGGAGGCCTCCGAACGCGCCATCGATTCGCAGCGGGCGGCCCAGAAATTCGCCCTGTCCCGACAGGTTCGGATGGGTAGTTCAACGATCAGGCAACACTTCCGCGAGCGACTACACGCGGCCCTGATCTCCGTTGACGAAACAGAGGGCGCAGGCGACCTCACCGGTGACGGCCTGGAATTGTCCCTGATGGATGACGCCGACACCGAACGCGAAGTCGCCCTGCGCAAGCTCGTCAACAGCGCGCGTTCCAGCCTGTCCGAGGAGATCGACGCGCTGGAGACGGTCACCCGGGATTATGACCTCGCCACACCGCCCGAAGCTGCGCCCTGGCACCCCCACGCACTGGGCGAGGCCTTCCTCGAGGCTGTGGAGGCCGTCCCGCTGTCCGCCGACGAATGCCTGCTGCTCCTGCACTGGTTCGATCGTGACATGCTCCGGGAAATGCAGCCCGAAATGCAGGCGCTACTGCAGGACTTCCGCGCGGCCGGCTTCACGGTTCCCGAGGTGCGCCAGACGACACGCAGGCCGGCAGGTCGCAGCGATACCAACGCGGGACAAACAGCCCCCACCAGCGCCCCGCCGGGGGCCAACTCGCCCGGGACCGGCGCCGCGTCGGGCAACTGGGGCCAATTCGGGTATCAGGTACCGGTCGCCGGCGAAGTCATGACGGAAGCCGGACAGATGCCTGCTGGCAGCCCGGTCGAGGCCATCACCACCGTGCTGAACACATCTCCAGCCAGCACGCTGGAACCGTTCATCATGGATCTGCTGCAGGGTCTGTTCGATCTGATCCTGAAGCGGGACGACCTCAACCCCGCCCTTCGCGAGCCGCTGTCCGATCTTCAGTTGCCACTGGTTCGCATCGCGATGCGCGAAACCCACTTCTTCCGCGATCGCATGCACCCGGCGCGCCAGATGACCGGCCTGCTGCTCAACATCGCGCTGCGCATCGACCCCGACCTGCCCCTGGACGAGGCCCGACAGCTGCCGCTCACCCGCCTGGTGTTCGCGAATGTGGAGCGCGTGCGTAACGGTGGCCTGGGCGACAGCGCGGCCTTTGACGAGGCTCTGGAACGGCTCCGGGAAGAACTTGCCGCGGCCGAGGAACAGATCGCCCACCAGGCAGCGAGCGAACAGGCTGAGGCACAGCTGGAGGAACGCACGCTGGAGATCAGCTACAGCGTCGAATCCACGGTGGAGCGCACTGTGATCTCCATGGGCCAGGACATCCCCGACGAGGCCCGCGAACAACTGATGGATGCCTGGGTACCCCTGATGACCGCCCAGAAGACCGCGGAGGCGGATGCCGCGGCATCCGGTGACGCGCCCCCGGACGCCGCGGACCCGGACAGCGACGGGATGGCCCTGCTGCACGAGCTTCTGGGACTGATGCAGCGGGAACCGGACTTCCAGGCCTCCGCACCACTCCTGGCCCGCATCCGTGCCTTCCTCGATCGCGCCCCGCTATCGAAGGAGGAGCGCGCCCGTATCAAGCAGGACCTGGTCAGCGCCCACCTGGTCGCCGCCGGAAAACGCCGCTCCGCCACCGCCGATCGGCAGGCACCAGCCGAACAGGCGCCGACTGGGCAAACCGACAAGGCAGGCACTAGCGAAGAACGATCGGAGCCGACGCGCAAGCGAACCAGCGCCCGCCCGAGTTCCATCTTCGGCAGTGCACCGCGCCACCCGGACGACGATCCGTCCCTGATGCGCGACCACGACGACGAGCATGTCGAGCATGCCGACAACCTGATCTCCGGCACCTGGATCCAGTTCACCTCCCCCGCCGGCACCAGGGTCACGCGCATGAAGCTGGTCTGGCGCGGCAGTCACGCCGGACGCCTGCTGTTCACCGATGCCGCCGGACGCGCCAAGCGCCAGCACAGCATTCAGGGTCTGGCGCACGAATTCCGCAGCGGTCGCGCCCAGATCATTCCGGAAGAATCGCTGTTCGATCACCTGATGGATCAGCGCCTCGGCCAGACCGCCTGAGGCCAACCTTGGACCGGATTGGCACGCGGCCTGCCACCCCACCGGACCTTTTCCGCAGCGGCACGGTCCATCTTTCGAACCCCTCTGGGATGCATCGATGACACGCACACTGGCGGCCCTTTGCGCGGGCCTGGTACTGGGGATCCTGATGACCGGATGCAGCAGCCCGCAGAAGATGCCGACCGTGGACCACGTCGACCTCGACCGCTACATGGGCGACTGGTACGTGATCGCGAACATCCCGACGTTACTGGAGCGCGATGCCTACAACGCCCTGGAGCAGTACGCGCTGAACGACGACGGCACCATTGCCACCACCTTCTCGTTCAACAAGAGCGGCTTCGACGGCCCGCGCCGCGAATACAACCCGACAGGCTTCGTACGCAGCAAGGACAACGCCGAATGGGGCATGCGATTCCTGTGGCCGTTCAAGGCCGAGTTCCTGATCGTCTATCTCGACGAGGACTACAGCCAGACGGTGATCGGCCGCAGCAAGCGCGACTATGTCTGGATCATGGCGCGCGAACCGGAGATGCCCGAGGACGACTACCAGGCCATCCTCGCCTACCTCGCCGAGCTCGGATACGACACCGATGAGATCCAGCGCGTCCCGCAGCGCTGGGACGACTGACGTCCCCGTGCTGCGGCGAGCCTAATCCCTGACGCGCCCGTAGCCGCCACCCCCCGGAGTCCGGATCTCCACCGCATCCCCCGGGCCCACCGTCTGGCGATCACAGCCTGCCATCGGCTCGCGCATGCCGTCCGCGCGCAGGATGGCATCCTCGCCAAGCGCCCCCGGCTCACCCCCGGCCAGTCCGAATGGAGGAACGCGGCGCCGATTGGCCAGTAGCACAACCTCCATCGCCACATCAAAACCCAGCCGCCGGATCACACCGTCGCCGCCGCGGCGCTGCCCCCGGCCGCCGGAACCTCGGCGATAGCCAAAGTGCTCCACCCGCACCGGGAAACGTCTTTCCAGCACCTCGGGATCGGTCAGACGCGAGTTGGTCATATGCGTCTGCACCGCACTCGCCCCGTCCTCGCCGGGACCGGCCCCGGCACCCCCGGCGATGGTCTCGTAGTACTGCCGCTCGGCATCGCCAAAGGTCAGGTTGTTCATCGTGCCCTGGGCCGCGGCCTGCACCCCGAGGGCACCGAACAGGGCATCGGTCACCACCTGCGAGGTCTCGACGTTGCCCGCCACCACGGCGGCGGGCGGCGCCGGGTTCAGCAGACAACCCTCCGGGATCGCCAGGTCCACCGGAACCAGGCAGCCATCGTTCAGGGGGATCTCGTCCTCCAGCAGCGTGCGCAGCACGTACAGCACCGCCGCACGGACGATGGAGCCCGGGGCATTGAAGTTGTCCTCGCGGGCCGGCGAGGTCCCCGCGAAATCGATCCGCAGTCGGCGCGCTCCCGGATCGGGTATCACGGCAACCCGGATCTCGGCACCGTTATCCAGCGCATAGCTAAACGTGCCGCCCTCCAGGCCCGCAATCAGCCGCTGCACCGCCTCGGTGGCGTTGTCCTGCACATGCTGCATGTAGGCCGCCACCGTGCCCGTACCGTATTCGTCCAGCAGCCGCCCCAGCTCCTCCAGCCCCTTGCGGTTGGCCGCCACCTGGGCCTCCAGATCGGCCAGATTCTGCTCCGGGTTGCGCGCCGGCCACTCGCCCGAGGCCAGTAGCGTCCGCATCGCCGGGGTCGCGAAGCGGCCCTCGCGAACGAGCAGGGTCGGCGGGATCAGCACGCCCTCTTCCTCCAGCCGGCGGGAGAAGGCCGGCATCGAGCCCGGAGTGATGCCGCCGACATCGGCATGGTGGCCGCGCGAGGCCACGAAGAAGGCCGGCTGCTCAATCCCGGCCTGCGGGTCCTCGGTCACCGCATCCCCGGGGCCGACGAAGACTGGCGTAACCACGGTGATGTCCGGCAGGTGGGTCCCGCCGTTGTAGGGGTCGTTCAGCACCCAGGCGTCGCCCGGGCGCAGATCGCCGGCCGCCACCGTAACCACCGCACGCACGCTGGCACCCATCGACCCCAGGTGCACCGGCATGTGCGGGGCATTGGCGACCAGATTGCCACGTGCATCGAACAGCGCGCAGGAGAAGTCCAGGCGCTCCTTGATGTTCACCGAATGGGCGGTATTGCGCAGGGTGAAACCCATCTGGTCGGCAATCGCCATGAAGCGATTGTTGAAGACCTCGAGCAGAATGGGATCGCGCGGGATCTCGTCCGGCGCGGCGTCCGCTGGCTGCACCCGCCGACCCGCGCCCGCCTCGCGCTCCAGGCACAGCGAGCCCTCGTGCTCGATCCGACCCCTCCAGCCCGGCTCCAGCACCAGCGTCGCGGTAGCCTCGATGACCAGTGCCGGGCCTGCCAGCGTCATCCCGGGGCTCAGGGCCTCGCGCCGGTACAGGGGCACGTCGCGCAGCCCGCCCGCCACCACCATCGCGACCGTATCCGCCTCCGGCGCGGGACCCTCGACCATCGGTTCCGGTGACCGATCCGGCGGCGCCTCCGCCGCAGTCGCGATGGCCTCGGCCGCCGCGACCGCCACCACCAGCTCGCGATCCGGCGGGGCAAAGCCGTAGCGCCCGCGATAGGCTGCGGCGAAGGCCTCCATCAGCGCATCGGAGGACCCGGCCGGGACCTCCAGCGCGGTGTCCGAGCCGGCCAGCCGCAGATGCAGCCGGCGCTCGATGCGCATGGCTTTGGGTTCCACCCCCTGGTCCGCCAGGGCCGCGGCCGCCGCCGTGGCCTGATCATCCAGCGCGGCTTCGATCGCCGCGGCATGCTCGTCGTCCAGGGGCCATTCCAGGCTGCGCTCGCGCAGGGCCCGCAGCTCCCCCAGCCCCATCCCGTAGGCCGACAGCACGCCGCCCAGCGGATGGAACAGGATGTGGCGCATGCCCAACTGCTCCGCGACCCGGCAGGCATGCTGCCCGCCGGCCCCGCCAAAACAGACCAGGGCATAGCGCGACACGTCGTGGCCACGCTGCACCGAGATCGTCTTGATCGCCTGGGCCATGTGCTCCACCGCGATCTGCAACAACCCCTCGGCCAGCGCCTCCGGCGTCACCCGTTCAGCCGTCATCGACATGACCTGAACCGCCAGCTCGTCGAACTGCTTCCGAACCGGCTCCGGGTCCAGCGGCCGGTCGCGATCGGGGCCGAACACGGCCGGGAAATACGCCGGGCGCAGGCGCCCCAGCAGCACGTTGCAGTCGGTCACCGTCAACGGCCCGCCCTGGCCGTAGCAGGCCGGCCCGGGCTGCGCCCCGGCGGACTCCGGCCCAACCCGCAGGCGGATGCCGTCGAAGCGGCAGACCGACCCTCCTCCAGCGGCCACGGTATGGATATCCAGCATCGGCACACGCAGACGCGCACCCGCCACCTCGCTCTCCTGGCGGCGTTCCAGCTCGCCCGCCAGATGCGCAACATCGGTGGAGGTCCCGCCCATATCGAAGGTGATCAGGCGCTCGAACCCCAGTGGCGCGGCGGTCTTCAACGCCCCGACGATACCGCCGGCCGGACCGGACAGGATTGCGTCACGGCCGCGAAAACGGGCCGCGTCCACCAGCCCGCCATGCGACTGCATGAAGCGCAGCGGCACATCCCCCAGTTCGCCGGCCACCTGATCGACATAGCGGCGCAGCACGGGCGACAGGTAGGCGTCCACCACCGTGGTCTCGCCGCGAGGCACCAGCTTGATCAGAGGGCTGGTCTCGTGGCTGGTCGCCACCTCGGCGAAGCCCATCTCCCGCGCGAGCCCCGCGATGGCCTGTTCGTGCGCCGGATAGCGATAGCCGTGGATGCAGACGATGGCCACCGCGCGAATACCGTCGTCCAGCGCCGCCTGCAGGCGCGGACGCAGGTCATCAAGATCCACTGGCTGCAGCACCTCGCCGGCCGCGTTCACCCGTTCGCGTACCGGTGCCACTCGCGCATAGATCGGCTGTGACAGGCGGATGAAGCGCGCAAACAGGTCCGGCCGCGCCTGGTGCCCGATCGCTAGTGCGTCCTCCAACCCTGCGGTGACCACGAGCAGGGTCGGCTCGCCCTTGCGCTCCAGCAACGCGTTGGTCGCCACCGTGGTGCCCATGCGCACCTCGTGGATCATCCCGGCGGGGATCGCTGCCTCGGCGGTCAGTCCGAGGAGGTCGCGGATGCCCTGCACCGCGGCATCGGCATAGGCCCGCGGGTTATCCGACAGCAGCTTGCGGGTATGCAGCCGGCCCTCCGGGTCGCGTGCAACCAGATCGGTAAAGGTGCCGCCGCGGTCCACCCAGAACTGCCATTGGTTGTCGGTTCCGGCTTGAGTCATGTTTGCCGCTCTGGTCTGATCACGTGAACTTGGGCGCCGCGCGCCAGTCGCAAGCGCGTCACCAAAAAGGAAATGCTCCCGCATGGATCCCGTCACCCAAGCCAGCCTGGGCGCCGTTGTCGGCGGCCTGACCCTCGGATCACGCCTGGGCCGCAGGCCGTCCTGCTGGGCGCTGTAGTGGCCATTATCCCGGACCTGGACGTGCTCATAGCCTACGGGGATGACGTCTCCGATTTCATCCATCACCGCGGCTTCAGCCACTCCCTGCTGCTGCATCTACTGGTCGCGACGGGCATAGCGGGCCTGCTCGCACGGATCCCGGCCACGCGCGATATCGGCTTCGGGCGCTGGTGGTGGTTCCTGTTCCTGGTGCTCTCCACCCATGTGCTGCTGGATGCGCTCACCACCTACGGCACCCAGCTCCTGTGGCCCTTCGCCGGGCCGGTGGGGACAGCCTCGATCTTCGTGATCGACCCGCTCTACACCGTGCCCCTCCTGGTCGCCACGATCGGCGCGCTGTTCTACCGCTTCGCCCCAAGGCTGCTGGTGGCCGGACTGGTCCTCTCCACCGCCTATGCCGGGTCCGGGCTGGCGCTCAAGGCCTGGATCGACCACCGCATCCAGCCCACCCTGATCGCGATGGACCTGCAGGACCAGCCACGCCTAGTGCAACCTACCCCGTTCAACCTGCTGCTGTGGCGCGTCACCGTCGTGGATGATGACCAGTTTCTGGAGGCCTGGGTGGGCATCTTCGACCAGCCGATCCGCCCGGACTTCGAGGTCTTCGAACGCGGCGCGCACCTGCAGGACGAGGCCCTGGCCCTGGAGGACGGGCAGCGGCTGCAATGGTTCGCCGGCGACTTCCTGCGCTTCCACCGCGCCGAGCAGGACGAAGCACCCGACCGGCTGGTGGTCACCGACCTGCGCCTCGGCGCGCCCGGCTACTTCCCCTTCGGCTTCGAGATCGCCGAGGAACGCGACGGCGAATGGCAGCCCATCACCAGCCGCCAGGTCCGCGAGACCGGCCTGCGCCAGGACGCGATCCGCGCCATCGGCACGCGCATCGTCGACCCGGAAGGCGCCCCCTGCCTGATGGATCTGGCGCAGCCCGACTACGCCATCACCCAGCCGCCGCCGCGCTGCCGCCTGCAGATGCCGTGATCGGATCCGGCGAGGCTGAACGGGGACCGGCAGCCGCCTGCGAACTGTGTGGCCGCGCGATGGACGCGCTAACCCGCCACCACCTGATCCCGCGCAAGCAGCACCGGCGCAAGCGCATCCGCCGGCGCTTCACCCGCGCCGAACGCGAGGGCCGCATCCTGTGGGTCTGCCGCCCCTGCCATGACCACATCCACAAACACTTCGACGAGCAGACCCTGGCCGAACGCCTGAATAACCGCGAAGCACTCCTGGACGAACCAGTCGTCCACGATTTCGTCACCTGGATTGCCCGCCACCCACCCGGCTTCAAGCCCCGCGGCTAGCCGATCGGTCCTGACTCATCATCGGACGTTTACGATGCCCTCGTCCGGCCGCCTGCCGTGCTCTGACCCGCTACGGAGACGCAGGCGCTTGAGAGATCACAGGTAGGGTGCTGTTGAGCGGAGCGAAACGCACCGTTCGCCGAGGCGGCACGGGCCATGATGCGATTCGCTTCGCTCATCGGCATCCTACGGTGGGCTGGATCTGCCTCAATGGTGAAACCGAACGACCACGATAAGACAACGCCTGTCTCAAGCTACCCATCCGGATATAAACCCCTCGCGGAGGGCGTGTCAGGCCGGACGATTCAAAATAGAAATTCTGATCGGCGCCGCAGGCGCAAGGAGTTCAGCGCTGCCGGCCTGGCGCATCCGAAGGCATCAAAAACATCGAAAAAATCGGTTGATGAACCATGCCCAACCGCCAACGAGCAACACGCCACGGCCGAGAATGCAAAAGGGGCCACTCGGGCCCCTTTGCTTGAATCTGGCGGAGAGGGAGGGATTCGAACCCTCGATACGGGGTTACCGTATACACACTTTCCAGGCGTGCGCCTTCGACCGCTCGGCCACCTCTCCGTTTTCCGCAACCGCTGGACGGTCACGAAGCGCGGAATCCTAAACCAGCCGCGGCACCGGCGCAATGGAGCGGGCGCAAAACAGCAGCTTGCGGGCTCAGGAACCGCCCTTGCCCGGCAGCCCGGGAAAGGCGTGCACATTGCCACCGGCGGTGCCCGCATCGTGAATGCGCGGGGTGCCCACCGCCGTGACCTCGTCGATCCGGATCAGCGCATGCATCGGCACATGGAAACGCTCCACACCCTCGAACTCGGTGCGCAGGCGCTCCTCCGACGGATCCACCACCATTTGCGTGCGCTCGCCGAACAGCAGGCCCTCGATCGTGACGAACCCGTAAAGCTCGTCCTGGTAAACGTCGCGGGCGTACAGCTCGTACGTTTTGCCGTTGTTCAGAAAACTAATTCGGTACCGTAGGTTCTTGTCCATGCGCTCTATCATGGGGGAGCAACCGCAGATTGCAACGGGTTGGCGTTGGTCCGGGGCGGCAGAGTCGGTATGATTCCGGGCGTTATCCGCATGGGTCCCGGCACGCCAACGATGAATTCCTCCCAGGAGCTGCTCGATCACTTGAGCCGCAACAGCTCGCCGTACCAGGATCCGCTCACGCGGATTCGCTGGGATGCGCTGTCTTCGGAGGACTACTGGATCCCGGAAGAGGCCATCTCGCTGTTCGGCACGCCGGAATATTCCGCGCTGTCCGGCGAGCAGAAGCGCCGCCTGTCGCAGTACGAATTTCTCTATTTCATCAGTGGCGCGCTGTGGCTGGAAGGCCTGTTCATGGAACGCATCTCGCGCATCTCCATGCACTCGACCGGCCGGCTAGACCGGCTCAACTACCGCCTGCACGAGCTGCGCGAAGAGGCTGGCCACAGCCTGATGTTCATCGAGTTCATGCGCCGTAGCGGGCTGGAGCTGCCGGAACGGCGCTTCCCGAAACCGAAGCTCGCCACCCTGGTCGGCCGCTTTGCCCCGTTCGAGTCCTCGATCTTCTGGATCGCAGTGATGATCGGCGAGGAGGTCCCGGATCGGATGAATCGCCTGATTCACCAGCGCCGCGATCAGATCAGCCCCACAGTGCACGACGTCGTGACCACCCACATGATCGACGAGGCGCGCCACATGGCGCATGCCCGGGACACGCTGGAGAGTTATCTGGATACCCTGCCGACCTGGCAAAAGGCGGCCTACCGCCCGCTGATGCGACGGGTGTTCCGCCAGTTCGTGCATGCCTTCTACTACCCCACGGCGGATATCTACCAGCTCGCGGGGTTGCCCGTGGGCCCGGACTACCGCCGTCTGGCGCGCGACAATCCACGCCGCGCCGCCTTTATCGATACCTGTGTCGACCCCGCGTTGCAAATCCTCCGTGCCCAGGGCCTGGTCCTGAACTGGCGATAGGGCACCACCCCGGGCCGGCCGTCGCCTAGTGTGCTTTAACAATAGTTCATTATACAATATAGGCCATGGGTTGATCTCCGTTTAAGAGGGGGCGTGATGGCTCAACGTGGTCGCAAACCGATCAAGCTGGACCTGTCGGATTCTGAGCGTGCCGAGCTGCAGCAGTGGGTACGGCGCCGCAAAACGCCAGCGGCCGAGAAGCAACGCGCGGAGCTGATCCTGGACAGTTCCGAAGGCCTTCCCGGGCGTGAAATCGCGGCCCGGCACAAGGTGTCGACGCAAACGGTTTCCAAATGGC
>NZ_KB898875.1 GCF_000377905.1 Thioalkalivibrio sp. ALMg11 | reverse complement strand
TGGTCGAACGCTTCTTCGCGCTCATCTCGGAACGCTGGATCAAACGCGGTTCGCATCGCAGCACGCGGGAACTCGAGGATTCCATCCGCGAATACCTGGAGACGTACAACGATGAACCCCGACCGTTCATCTGGCGCAAAACAGCCGACCAGATCATCGCGTCCATCGCCCGTGTAAGCGATCGCCTCAATAATAATGCGAACTTTTGTTAATGGACACTAGCGCAAGCATGCAACCAATTTTTGTCGGCCGGCAACCCATCTTTGACGATCAGGAGAATCTGGTCGGCTTCGAGCTCCTCTTTCGCGCCGGGCACCTGGACGCCGCTTCGGTCACCGACGGCGACCTGGCCACCTCCGACCTCCTGCACAGCGCCTTCATCGACATCGGTCTCGAACACCTGGTCGGCGGACACCTGGCCTTCGTCAACCTCACCCGCGGCTTTCTCGAACATGAGGTCATCACCAGCCTGCCGCGGGAGCAGGTGGTGCTGGAGATCCTCGAAGATATCCAGATCGACGCCGAGGTGATCGCCGCGGTACGCCGATTGAAGGCCCGGGGCTTTCGCATCGCGCTAGATGACTACCAATTCCAGGAGAGCCACTCCGAGCTGGTCGAACTGGCCGATCTGGTCAAGCTGGACGTGCTCGCCCTGGGCGGCCAGCGCCTGGAGCAGGAAGTCACCACCCTGCGCGCCTTCGGCGTGGAATTGCTGGCCGAGAAGGTTGAAACCGCCGAGGACTATGCTCGCTGCCAGGCCCTTGGCTTCAGCCTGTTCCAGGGCTTTCACCTGTCCTTCCCCCACGTGATCGAGGGCCAGCGCCTGGAGAGCCTGGAGCTCGCCCTGCTGCGCCTCCTGCGGGCGCTGCAGGCGCCGGATCCGACGCCGGCAGAACTGGAGGAATTGATCGCCGCCGAACCCGGGCTCGCGATCCAGCTGCTGCGCATCGCCAACAGCCCGGCCTATCGCGGCTCTCGCCCGACCGATTCGCTTTACAACGCGATCCTGCGTCTGGGCCAGGGGCGTATCAAACGCCTGGCGATGCTGATGGTGCTGCACGGCTCCGGCGACCCGACCCACGGGCTCGAGCAGGTCATGATCCGTGCCCGCATGGGCATGCTGATGGCCCGCGCCCTGGGCCTGCACGCGGAGGAGTGCGAACGCTATTTCACCCTCGGCATGCTCTCCGGGATGGATCGCGCGCTGGGAGTACCGCTGCGACACATCCTGGGCGAACTCCGCCTGTCCAACGAGATGGAACAGGCCCTTCTGGAGGGCACAGGACCGCTGGCACCGCTGCTGGCGACCATCGCCGCCTTCGAGGGTCCGACACCCCCGCCGGACAGCACGAATGCCCCGGTCCCGGCGCCGGTCTCCAGCCGCCTTTACCTGGAGGCCGTACGCTGGACCGAGGACCTGCTCGCCTCGCTGGCGGAGAAATAGATGACGACCCTTACCCTGCGCAGCCAGCTCATGCCGGAAGCCGCCGCCGGACCCGATACAGGAATGCACATCCGGCTGCGCGAACCCGCAGGGATTGATAGCGGCCCCGACCACCTGGAAATCCGCCCGGGCCTGCACCCCCTGGCGCCGGATAACTATGTCGAGTACTGGACCGCCAGCGGCACGCCGACGCCGATCCACGAGGGACCTGTCCGCCTGCTGGAACACGAGGACGTCCTCTTCGCGACCTGGACCGGACCGGACCACGGCCTCCGGGAGCAGACCGAACACGCCTACCGCGCACTGCTGGCCGCCTGCCACGCACGCGGCTTCGAGCACCTGGCACGCGTGTGGAACTACTTCGGCGCCATCCATGCCGAGGAGGACGGGCTGGAACGCTACCAAGCCTTCTGCATGGGCCGCGCCACCGCGCTTGAGGCCCTGGAGATCCCGCTGGCCAGCATGCCAGCCGCCACGGCCATCGGTAGCGACCAGCGCCAGCTGGTCATCTACCTGATTGCCACTCGCACCCCGGCCGAACCCTTGGAGAATCCGCGTCAGGTCAGCGCCTATCATTACCCGGCGCGCTACAGCCCGAAGAGCCCGACCTTCGCCCGCGCCACCCGCCTGGAAACCGCAGGCGGCCCGCTGATCCTGCTCTCCGGCACCGCCAGCATCGTCGGCCACGAGAGCCGTCACCCCGACGACGTCGTCGCCCAGGCGCGCGAGACTCTGGCCAATTTGCGGTCCCTGCATGACACTGCCGGCCGCGAACTGCCACGCCCGTCGTGGCTGCGCATCTACCTGCGACACCCGGAGGATCGGGCCAAGGTCGCCGCGGTCCTCGCCGAGCACTACCACGACGCCCATCCGGGCCCGATCGTCCAGTGGGTCCGCGGCGACGTCTGCCGGCGCGAGCTGCTGCTGGAAATCGAGGGCGTCCATGCCTGAACTACCCGAGGTCGAGACCACCCGGCGCGGGCTGGCCCCCCTGCTGGCCGGGCGACGCATCACGACCTTCGAGGTCCGCGAGCCGCGCCTGCGCTGGCCGGTGCCGCCGGAGCTGACGCAGCAACTGGCGGGCGCCCGGGTCCGCAGCCTGACCCGCCGCGCCAAATACCTTTTGCTGGAGACCGATCGTACCGGCCTCCTGCTGCATCTCGGGATGTCCGGGAGCCTGCGCCACTGCACGCCGGAGACACCGCTGCGCCGGCACGATCACCTGACCCTGCACCTGGACAACGGCTACCAGATTCGCCTGCACGACCCGCGCCGCTTCGGCTGTTGTCTGCCGCTCCCCGAGGGCGCCGTACCCCACGCCTTGCTGGCCGACCTCGGCCCGGAACCCCTGGACCCCGAATTTGATGGCGACTACCTGTTCCGCCGCAGCCGCGGCCGCCGGGGCCCGGTCAAGGCCTTCATCATGGACCAGGCGATCGTGGTGGGAGTGGGCAACATCTACGCCACCGAGGCCCTGTTCCTCGCCGGCGTCCGGCCCGGGCGCGCGGCCGGACGCGTCACGCGCGCCGAATACGAGCGCCTGGCGAGCCACATCAAGGCCGTGCTGGCGGCGGCCATCGAACAGGGCGGAACCACCCTGCGCGACTTCCTGCGCGAGGACGGCACCCACGGCTACTTTCGCCAGTCGCTGCGCGTCTACGGCCGCGCCGGCGAGCCTTGTCCGGTCTGCGCCGGGATATTGCGCACTCGCCGCATCGGCCAGCGCGCCAGCAGCTACTGCCCCGCCTGCCAGAAGTAGATATCCCACGCGGGTCAGCAGACGCCGAAAGGCCTTTGTGCACCACAAAAGGCACGGAGCACGCAGAGAAAACCAAGAAACGATTCGATGCGGTAAGCGACCCGAAACGGTTCCAGGTCAGCATCACCTTTCGGCGGGAGCAAGCCCAAACAACATGCCCAGACTCGGGATGCCACCAGCCCGAGGTCCCCACTATCGAATTTCTCCATGTGCTCTGTGCAAAAGGCATGGCCACCGACGGGCGGCCGGGCGGGCTTACAGATAACGCGAGACGCGCGGCACGGCATCCAGCAGATGGCGGGTGTACTCGGCCCGTGGATTGGCCAGCACCTCGGCGGTGGCGCCGATCTCCTCCATGCGCCCGTCATGCATGACCAGCATGCGGTCGGAGAAGTACTCGACCACGCCCATGTCGTGGGTGATGAAGATCATCGCGAGACGTCGCTCCGCGCGCAGCCGAGCGAGGATCTGCAGCACCTCGGCCTGCACCGACACATCCAGCGCACTGGTCACCTCGTCGCAGATAATCACGTCCGGGTCCAGCACCAGGGCCCGGGCGATAGCGATGCGCTGGCGCTGCCCCCCCGAAAATTCGTGCGGATAGCGCCACAGGGTGTCTTCCGGCAACGCCACCTGGTCCAGAACCTTCCCGGCCAGGGCAATGCGCTCTTCCTGATTCGCCCCGATGCCATGCACCGCCATCGGCTCGGTCAGCAGCGTCAGCACGTTCAGACGCGGGTTCAGCGACGAGGCCGGGTCCTGGAACACCACCTGCAGGTGCCGCCGCAGCCGGCGCAGGGGCTTGCGCGCCATGTGGGTCAACGATTCGCCCCGGTAGCGGATCTCGCCACCGGTCGGCTCGATCAGGCGCAGGATCGCGCGACCCAGCGTGGTCTTGCCACAGCCGGACTCCCCCACCACCGCCAGCACCTCGCCGTTCTCCAGCTCGAAACTGACATCATCCACCGCCCGCACCACATCCACCTGGCGACGCATCAGGCCCTTCAGCACCGGGAAGTGCACCTGCAGCCCGGACACCTGCAACAGCGCTTCGCGCCCCGCCCCCGGCACCGGCGGCAGCGGTGGAAGGTTCTCCGGCAGCGCCTGGATCAGCTTGCGGGTGTAGGCGTCCTGCGGATCGCGCAACAGAGGCAGGCATTCACCCTGCTCCACCAAGCGCCCCTGGCGCATCACCGCCACGCGGTCGGCCACCGAGGCCACCACGCCAAAATCGTGGGTGATCAGCAGCACCGCCATGCCGTTCTTCTCGCGCAGGTGGTCGATCAGCTTCAGGATCTCGGCCTGAATGGTCACGTCCAGCGCCGTCGTCGGCTCATCCGCGATCAGTAGATCCGGCTCGGCGACCAGGGCCATGGCGATCATCACCCGCTGGCGCTGGCCGCCGGAGAGCTTGTGCGGGTACTCGTCGCGGCGCTGTTCGGGGTTCGGCAACTGCACCTCGCTCAGGACCTCGAGGGTACGCGCGGCGCGCTGCTCCGGACTCATCTGCGGGCGGTGCAGGCGCAGCACTTCCTCGATCTGATCGCCCACCTTCAGTACCGGGTTCAGGGAGGTCATCGGCTCCTGGAAGATCATGCCGATGCGGTCGCCGCGCACATGCTGCATCACCGCGCCTGGAAGCCCCAGCAACTCCTGGCGGCCTTCGCGCCCGGCCAGCCAGACCTCACCCGAGGGGCGTTCGAACCCGGCATCCAGCAGGCGCATGATGGCCAGCGCCGTGATCGACTTGCCGGAGCCCGACTCCCCGACCAGGGCAAACAGCTCGCCCTCGCGGATGGCGAAGCTCACGTCCTCCACCAGCGCCGCCTCGCCGTCGCGGTGGCGGATCTGCAGGTTGCGCACCTCCAGCATTCAGCGCACCCCGCCGCTGGTGGCGCTGGTGGCACCGGCCGCCGGACGCGCGCCGTCATCGCGATTCGCGGTGCGCGCGGCCGAACGCGCATGTGGATCCACCGCGTCGCGCAGGGCCTCGCCGATCAGGTTGTAGGCGAACACGGTCAGGAAAATTGCGCCGCCGGGGAAGGCCGCCATCCACCAGTTGAAGGTGGAGCTCTGCACCGCCTGGTTCAGCATCTGGCCCCAGGAGGGGTCATCCACCAGCCCAAGGCCGAGGAACGAGAGCGTCGCCTCGGCCAGGATCGCGGAGGCGACGCCGAAACTGGCCGCGACCAGGATCGGCGCGATCCCGTTCGGCAGCATGTGCCGGAACAGGATCGACGGCAGCGACAGCCCCGATGCGATGGCCCCCTGCACGAAGTCCTGCTGGCGCAGGCGCAGGAACTCGGCGCGCACGTAGCGGGCGTAACCGGACCACGAGGTCAGGCCGATGATCAGCATCATCAGGTACAGCGAACGGCCGAAGAAGGCGACGAAGGTCAGCAACAGGAACAGTGTCGGGATGGCCTCGAATATTTCGACCAGGCGCATGCCGATCATGTCCACGATCCCCGAGAAGTAGCCCATCAAACCGCCCAGAATCACACCGATTCCCAGGGCGATCCCGGTCGCGATGAAGCCGATGGACAGCGCGATGCGCGCGGCGTGGATCATGCGCGAGAGCACGTCGGCGCCGGTATCGTCGGTGCCGAACCAATGCACCCGATCCGGAGACTCCCGCGGGGCCTCCAGGCCGGTATCGGCGTAGTCGCGCAGGTAGTCGCGCGGCGAGTACGGGATGGGCGCGCGAATCACCGTCTGGTACTCGCCCATCACCTCGGCCTCGCGATACTGTTCGTGGATCACCAGCGACGGCGGCGACACCGTCTGCCAGGCCACTGCGCCCAGCATCGCGCCCAACACCGCCCAGAGACCGAAGCGCCGCCACGGCCGCCCGGGCAGACGCCAGAAGATCAGTGCCAGCACCAGCAAACCAAACAGGGTCACGTCCGCAGCCGTCAGGTAGCGCAGAAACGGCATCGCCCACGCGCCGTCGGCGGTCTGTACCAGTAGCGGGTGGGAATTCGCGAGCACTGGCGCGAGGATCGCGACCAGGGTCAACAGCGCAATCCAGCCAATCCCGAGGCGGGCACCCCAGCGCAGCAGGATCTCGCCCACCACGCGCCGGGCCCAGGAACGGCTGCGGCGATCCGCCTGCTGCGCGTTGCGCGCGGTCTCAGTCATAGCTCACCCGCGGATCGACGATGGCGTAGGCGAGATCGGCCAACAGATAGCCCACCAGGGTCAGCACGCCAGAGATCAAGGTGATCGACAGCACCAGCTCACGGTCGCGCGTCTGCACGGCCTCCACCGCCAGCTTGCCCATACCATCGATGGAAAAGATCGCCTCCACGATCACCGAGCCGGCCAGCAGCGAGGGCAGCAGCGTGGCCGACACGGTGATCAGTGGCAGCAGCGAATTGCGGAACACGTGGCGCCACAGCACATCGTGCTCCGCGACACCCTTGGCGCGCGCCGTGCGCGCGTAATCCGAGGTCAGGTTCTCCAGCACCGCCGAACGCGACAGCTTGGCGAGGAACGCCAGCCCGCCGTAGGACAGGCACAGCACCGGCAACACCAGGTGCCAGGCCCGGTCCAGCAGGAAGCCCGGCACCATGTGGCCCGGCGCCAGGCCCAGCGCCAACGCCAGCCCGACGCCAAGCCCAAGGGTCCCCAGATAGAACCCGCGCAGGACGCCCCAGTCGCTGTGCGCCATCATCCAGCCCAAACCGCCCCCGAGGAGGACGGCCACCGCGGTGCTAACAATCCCGGCCGGTGCCAGATCGCGGAACATCAGCCAGCCACAGACCGCCCCGAGCGCCGCCCCCACCCCGCCGCGGATACGGGCGGGCAGGTAGCGGGCAAGGTAGATCCCCAGCGCGGCCCCCAGAAACGGCAGGATCAGCAACAACGGCAAGGCCCACACCACCTCCACCGTGGGCAGGAAGGTCATGTCCAGCGCCGCACGCTGGCTGAGCCCCCCGGTGGGGAACCACTGCCAGAACTGGTCGGAGGCGAAGAAGCCGATCAGCAGCACGCCGGCCAGCATGGTCGGTACCGACCACAGCGCGAGCAGCACCACGCCGGACTGCGAATCGAAGGCCTGACCATGCTGGGTGGCCGCGCGCACCCCCACGGCGACCGCGACGATGTAGATCAGCGGGATGGACAGCACGTTCAGCAGCAACGTGATCGGCAATCGTTCGGCCACCAGATCGATCACCGGCCGGCCATAACGGAAACTGGTGCCCAGGTTGGGGGCCTTGAAGTGTGGCCAGCCGGTCAGCGAGCCATCCTCGTCCTGGGCAAAACCGACCGGCGAGATGTTGTTCAACCAGCGCCCGAACTGCACCGGTGCCGGCTGATCCAGCCCGTAGAGCTGGTTGTAGTAGTCCTCCATCGCCTTCTGTGCCTGTGGCTCCAGGCCCTGGCCTTCGACCAGCGTCAGGGCGCTGATCCCGCCGGGCGCGGCCGCCATCACCGCAAACACGACCACGGTAATGCCGAACAGGGTCGGCACCATCAGGATCATCCGGCGCAGGATGTAAGTCAGCATCGCGCGCGCCGGCCTGCTGCCGCTTCAGCTGCCATGTGCATTGCCGGCTACTGCCCGTACCGCTGCAATTCGAACGGGACGTAGATCTCCACCGGTACCGCCCCCAGGTTGAGCCCCAGCTCGGTCTGCTCCAGGTTCTGGATGCGCCGGTCGATGAAGGCCAGGGTCTGGCGCCGCATAAGGAAGGTGTACGGCTGGTCCTCGTGCAGGATGCGCTCGGCCTCGCGCCACAACTCCATGCGCGCTGGTTCGTCTACCTCGCCACGCGCCGCCTCGATCACCGCATCCAGTTCGGGGTTCTGGTAATGGATGAAGTTGTCGCCACCGGAAACAACCTGAGTGGAGTGGAACATCTGGTAAATATCCACCTCCACACCGCTGGTCCAGCCCAGGGTGATGGCATCAAAATCCTGGCGGGTTAGTTGTTCCAGCATCACCGACCATTCCGTCGGCGACGGTCGCATCTCGATCCCGGCCCGCGCAAAGAGGTCACGCAGGAACAGCGCGATGCGGCGGGTGTCCTCGTTGTCCTGGAAGTACGACAACTCGAAGGAGAACGGCTCGCCGTCCTCGTTGACCAGCACGCCATCGCGATTGCGTTCGCGGAAACCGGCCTCGGCCAGCAGTTCCAGGGCACGCTCGACATCATAGGGGATCGGATCGAGATCCGGATTGTGCTGATCGCTGCGCGGCGAAAACGGGGAGATCGCGCGCTCGGCATAGCCCAGCATGACCTCCTCGATCAGCCGGTCAACGTCGGTCAGGTAGCTCATCGCCTTGCGCACTCGCGGGTCGGCGAAGCGCGTCGGCTCGCCATCGCGCTGCTGGTTCCAGGCAATGTACGAATAGCCGGCCGTGGGACTCATGTACTCCTGGGTATCCGCGCGCTCGCGCAGGGCCTCATCGTCGCGCAGCCGGGCATATTCGCGTGGACGCGCTCCGTAGACGTCGATATCGCGATTGCGGAAGGTGGTCAGGCGCGCACTGTCATTCTGGATCACCCTCCACACCAGCCGATCCAGCGACGGCTCCACCGGTCCCCAGTAGCGCGGGTTGCGCTCCAGTTCGACACGACCGGCATCCGGGGTCCAGCCGGTCGGGTCCTCCATGCGGTAGGGTCCGGAACCCAGCAGGATGCCGCGCGATTCGTTGAAGGTCTCCGGATCGTCCAGGTAGCGCCCATAGAAGTGTTCCGGCAGGACATCAAGGCCGCCCGCCACCCGCATGGCGTCGAAGTACGGCTCCTCGAACACGAACCGCACCGTGCGCTCGTCGACGGCCTCGACCGCCTCGATCTTCTCCAGGAAGGCCCTCGCCCTGGGGACCGCGATGGCGTCGGTCATCAGAAAGTCAAAGGTGAAGCGGATATCCTCGGCCGTCAGCGGCTCGCCGTCGGAGAACTGCAGACCCGGGCGCAGGCGGAAGGTCAGCTCGGTCCCGGTATCGTCGAACTCCCAGGACTCGGCCAGCAACCCCTGCCACTCCAGCGTCTCCGGGTCGCGCACCACCAGCGACTCCAGCACATAGTTCTGCACCTCGGAGGCATAGGCATCGGAGGAGACATACGGCGTGATCGTCGCCAGGCCCGTGCCAAAGGCCTGCACCAGCCAGTCACCCTCGGCGTAGTCGTCCTGCTCGGCCGCCCGCGCCGCCCGCCGGAACGCCGAGGGGACATCGTCCGCCCGCGCGGCGCGCTCGCCATCCATCCCGGTAAAGCGCCCGGAGGCCAGATCCGACTCCACCCCCTGCACACTGCGCCGCAACGCTCGGAGGTCACGGGCCTGCTCGGTCATGGTGTTTTGCATGGAGGCCATGCGCTGCCACTGGCGGTCGATCTGGACCATCACCAGCAACAGCAGAATGCCCAGCACGATCAGGGTGGCGATCCAACCGAAATGACGACTCACAGGGCCTCCGGGCGATTGCGGGGACGGTCACGGGGACCGCCGATCTTCGCACTATAACAAGCCGCCTGCTCCGGCTCACCGGGTGCTGGCCGCACTTGCGGCACATCGGTATGATCCTGAAGACACTGGCGTCCTTCCCCGGTTCCGTACGTGGACGGGCGCCGTAGAGACGGCCCGTCCGGGCGCGTCGGCACGGATCTGAGCCAAGGAGTTTCAAAATGGGTTTTCTCAAGGGCAAGCGCGCACTGATCGTCGGCGTTGCCAGCAACCGTTCCATCGCCTACGGCATCGCCGCGGCCATGCATCGCGAAGGCGCCGAACTCGCCTTCACCTACCAGAACGAACGCCTGCGCGATCGCGTCGAGAAGCTGGTCGCGGATTTCGATTCCGACATCCTCGTACCCTGTAACGTCGAGGATGATCGCGAGATTGAACAGGTCTTCGAGCACCTGGACAATTACTGGGACGGGGTCGACATCCTGGTGCACTCGGTCGCTTTCGCGCCCAAGGAGCAGCTGGAGGGGGACTTCCTCGACAACATGACCCGCGACGGCTTCCGCATCGCGCACGATGTCAGCTCGTACAGCCTGGCCGCGCTGGCCAAGGCCGGGCGCGGCATGATGAAGGACCGCGACGCCTCCATCCTCACCCTCAGCTATCTGGGCGCCGAGCGCTCGATGCCCAACTACAACGTGATGGGCCTGGCCAAGGCGAGCCTGGAGGCCAACGTGCGTTACCTGGCCTACACCCTGGGGCCGGAAAGCACCCGGGTGAACGCGATCTCCGCCGGCCCGATCCGCACCCTGGCGGCCTCCGGCATCGGCGACTTCAAGCGCATCCTCGATCACGTCCAGGCCAACGCGCCGCTGCGCCGTAACGTCACCACGGATCAGGTCGGCAACGCCGGCGCCTTCCTCTGCTCGGACCTGGCCTCCGGGATCACCGGCGAAGTGATGTACGTCGACTCCGGCTACAACACGGTCGGCCTGGGCGCAGCCGAGATCGGCCTCGAAAAATAAGGCGACCCTGCAGTACCCGGGCGATCCCGGGTACCAGAAAAAAGCCCGGCGCCGCGCAAGCGGGCCGGGCTTTTTCGTGGGCGGGATACGAAAATCGCATCCTGGTTCCGCGTGGACTAGTCGAGCGCGTCGGGGAAGCGCTTGATCTCCGCTTGCTCTTCCAGCCAGGCGAGATAGGACCGGAACTCGGCACTCCCGTAGGCATTGCCGATCTGGTCGCGTGCCTGCTGGCGCGCCGCAGCATCGATTGCATCCTCACCCATGCGCACCGCTTCCAGCACCGTCACCGCGAAGTCACCATCCCCGATCCGGGCGCCGGCAATCTCCACCGTGCCCTCGCCTGGCGCCGGCAGGCGGAACAGATGGTCCTGCAACCCGGTTGGCAGCTCGGTCGCCCGTTCACGGGTGACCTCGACCGAGCGACTCCATTCTCCGTTCTCCACGGCCTCGGCGGTCCAGTCGTCGGCTTCGCGCAGCCGCTCGATCAGGGCCTCACCCGCCTCACGCGCGGCATCCGCGGCTGCCTGACGCTGCAGGCGCTCGCGGATCTCGTCCTCCACCTCGGCCAGCGGGCGCACCTCGGCCGGCTCGTGCTCATCGACACGCAGGATCACGGTGGAACGGTCCTGCAGGTCAATCGCCTCGCTGTTGTTGCCGTCTTCCAGTACCCGCGGGTCAAACGCCGCATCGCGAATGGAACGGTGGCGGGCGATGCCATCGCCCGAGCCGCGCGAGAACCAGTCGCTGGTCTGGACCTCCAGGCCCGTTGCGTCGGCGGCCGGCTCCAGACTGTCCGGAAACTCGATCGCCAGTGCCATCAAGTCGTCCAGGGCGTCGATCTGCATCTGTTCGGCCGTCCGGTCACGCAGATCCTGCTCGACCTCCTCGCGCACCTCTTCGAACGGCTGCGCCCGGGATTCATGGATCGAGGTCACCTCAAGGATGAACCAGCCACGATCCGTTCGTACCGGCTGACTGATGAGGTCCTTCGGCAGGGTGAAAATGACCGTCTCCAGGGTGGAATCCAGATCGCCCCGGGCGACCTCGCCCAGGCTGCCACCACGGTCGGCCGTCAGGCTGTCTTCGGAGTACTCCTCGGCCAGGTCGCCGAAATCCTCGCCATCATCCAGGCGACTGCGCACTTCACGGATCCGTGCCTCGCCATCTTCGTCGGTGTCCTGGATGCGGATCTGGCGCACCTCGCGCAGTTCCGGCTCTTCGTAGCGACTGCGATTGACCCGGTAATGCTCGCGCACCTGACCCTCGGTGACATCGACCCCGGCCTCCAGGCCTTCCGGGTCCAGGCGCAGATAGCTCACACGCACCCGCTCGGTGGTCGTGAAGTCTTCCGGATTGGCGTCGTAGTAGTCGCGGATCGCGTCGTCATCCACCACACCGGGACGATCAAAGTCGTCCGCGGCGAAGACCTTCCAGCTCGCAACCCGGGTCTGGTTCCGCAGGCGGCTGTAATCTTCCACCAGCGCCTCTGGCACCACGCCCGTAGCCTGGATGCCGCGCTGAATCTGCGACATCACAATACTGCGGGCGATGTCCTCCTCGAAGTCCGCCGGGCTGATGCGCTGGGCATTCAACAACTGGCTGTAGCGTTCGCGGCTGAAGCGGCCCTCCTCCTGAAACACCGGCATGCCGCGGATCTCGCGCAGCACGCTGTCGCCCGCGGCCTTGAAGCCGGCGGAATCGGCCGCCTGGCGCAGCAATTCCTGACGGATCAGGGTCTCCATCGCCTGCAGCCGGATGCCCTGCTCGTCCAGCACGTCATCGGGGATCTCGCCGCCAAACATGCGCGCCATCTCGTCGCGCTGGGCGCGGGCCTCCTGGTGCACGTCTCGCACCGCGATATCCGTGCCGTTCACCTCGGCGGCGACCAGCGGGCCCGCCCCGCCGAAATACTCGCCCAGGCCCCACAGGGCAAAGGGGATGGTGATCAGGCCAATGATCACATAGGCGAGCCAGCCGCTCGCCCGGTCACGAATCGCTTGCAACATGATGGTCTCTGCTCACTCCGGAGATTAGGAGGAAAACGGGAATCAGCGGCCGATGGTAGCAGGCACGCCCGCGCGCGTCTGCGCCTGGGGTTGGGCGCCCACCACGAAGCGCACCAAGAAGGGCCGGGGCAAGAGCCGTTGCCCCACGGAGGACACGGAGGGCACGGAGAGAGTCGATGGCGGTTCACGGGAAGGACGGAGAACGTGGGTTTGAAAGGGATGAAGCTGCGTTGAGCCTAACCGCACGTAAGCGCGGACCCGCCCGGCCCGGGCTCGGTACGGCCCATAATCATCCGACTCTTAGGGAGGACGGGCCCCGCTTCGGTTCGCGTGGGCATGCCACCACCCTGGTTGCGGAGAGTCCTGCCGCTCGCCCCAAATTCCCTTTCCTTCCCGCGCGCTCCGTGTCCCCTGCGGGGCAACCGACCTTGCCTTTTCCCCACGCGTCTGTAGTGGCGCAAAAAGAAAAAGGCGCCACAAGGGCGCCTTTCTCAAATATGGCGGAGCGGACGGGACTCGAACCCGCGACCCCCGGCGTGACAGGCCGGTATTCTAACCAGCTGAACTACCGCTCCGTATTCGTGCAGCGCAACCAGGGTCAGGGTTGCACTTGGTGGGTGCTGACGGGTTCGAACCGCCGACATTCGCCGTGTAAAGGCGACGCTCTACCAACTGAGCTAAGCACCCGATAAAGCGCGCTAGTTTACTCGATCCTTTAGCGCTTTACCAGCCTTGAACGAAGGCGTTTTCGACGCGGCGATCTGAATGCTCTCACCGGTACGCGGGTTACGGCCGGTGCGGGCTTCACGTTCGCGCACGAGGAAGGTCCCAAAGCCCACGAGGGAGACCTGGTCACCCTTGGCGAGGGTATCGCCGACCACACTCACCATGGCATCCACGATGTTGCCGGCCTGGGCCTTGGGGACATCGGCTTCCGCCGCGATCGCGTCGATCAATTCGGATTTATTCATGAAGCGCTTCCTTATCTCAGTGGTGACTCAGGCTTTCTGCCGGACGGGGCCTAGCTTACACCAGCCGGGGACCTTTTCTCCATGGCCCCGCGACTACCCTCGGCACGAAATCAGATGATGCGCATGGGGTTATAGCAAGCCCCCCGAAAAAGTGTCAAACGCGCGCCCGGCCAAGGCTTCCGGCGCCAGTGAGCTGGCACTCAAAAAACCGCGGGCGCCGGATTCATCGGCGCCCGCGGTTTCGTCCCGATTACAGTTGCTTAGTGATGCTGGACTCGCCGACGACCGGATTCCTTGGCGGGCTTGACGACCTCCTCGACCTTCTCCGGCGTTTCCCCGGCCTTGCCTTCCGGCATATGGGTCAGCGCGAGCTCGAGGACCTCGTCGATCCAGCGTACCGGACGAATATCGAGCTTCTGCTTGATGTTCTTCGGGATGTCGACCAAATCCTTCTCGTTTTCCTCGGGGATCAGCACGGTGCGAATCCCTCCGCGGTGAGCGGCCAGCAACTTCTCCTTCAGCCCCCCAATCGGCAGAACCTGACCACGCAACGTGATTTCGCCGGTCATCGCGACATCCGCACGCACCGGGATACCGGTCAGTGCCGAGACGATCGCGGTGCACATGCCGATGCCCGCGGACGGGCCATCCTTCGGCGTCGCGCCCTCCGGCACATGGATGTGCAGGTCCTTCTTCTCGTGGAAGTTCTCTTCCAGGCCCAGGGCCTCGGCGCGCGATCGAACCACGGTCAGGGCGGCGTGGATGGACTCCTGCATCACGTCGCCCAGCTTGCCGGTCTGCTGGGTCTTGCCCTTGCCCGGGACCACGCTGGCCTCGATGGTCAGCAGCTCGCCGCCGACCTCGGTCCAGGCGAGGCCGGTCACCTGCCCGACCTGATCGTTCTCCTCGGCCAGGCCAAAGCGATGGCGACGCACGCCCAGATACTTGTCCAGCGTCTTGGGCGTGACCGCGGTGGTGCGCGCCCGCTCCTTCTCGCTGGCCAGCAGACGCTGCTTGGCCACCTTGCGGCAGACCTTGGCGATCTCGCGCTCCAGCGAGCGCACGCCCGCTTCGCGGGTGTAGTAACGCACCATGTCGCGCACCGCCGAATCGGAGATCTGGATCTCGGCCGGCTTCAGGCCGTTGGCCTTGATCTGCTTGGTCAGCAGGTAGTTGTGCGCGATGTGGACCTTCTCGTCTTCGGTGTAGCCGGACAGGCGGATGACTTCCATACGATCCAGCAACGGACCGGGAATGTGCATGCTGTTGGCCGTGGCCACGAACATCACGTCGGACAGGTCGAAATCGACCTCCAGGTAATGGTCGCTAAACGTGTGGTTCTGTTCCGGATCCAGCACCTCGAGCATTGCCGAGGCCGGATCACCGCGGAAGTCCATCGCCATCTTGTCGATTTCGTCCAGCAGGAACAGCGGGTTGCGCACACCCACCTTGGCCAGGTTCTGGATAATCTTGCCCGGCAGCGAGCCAATGTAGGTCCGGCGATGGCCGCGGATCTCGGCCTCGTCGCGGACGCCGCCCAGCGCCATGCGCATGAACTTGCGATTGGTCGCGCGGGCGATGGACTGCCCCAGCGAGGTCTTGCCAACCCCGGGCGGGCCGACCAGGCACAGGATCGGGCCCTTCAGCTTGCGCACACGGGACTGCACCGCGAGGTACTCGAGGATGCGTTCCTTGACCTCTTCCAGGCCGTAGTGGTCCTCGTTGAGGATCTTCTCGGCGCGCGTCAGGTCCTTGCTGACCCGGGTCTTTTTCTTCCACGGGACGTTGACCAGCCAATCGATGTAGCTGCGCACGACCGTAGCTTCGGCCGACATCGGGGACATCATCTTCAGCTTGTTCAGCTCGGCGGTGGCCTTCTTCTTGGCCTCTTCCGGCATCCCGGCCTTCTCGATCTTGTCGGCCAGGTCTTCCTGCTCGTTCGGCGCGTCCTCGAGGTCGCCCAGCTCCTTCTGAATGGCCTTCATCTGCTCATTCAGGTAGTACTCGCGCTGGGACTTCTCCATCTGCTGCTTCACGCGGCCGCGGATCTTCTTCTCGATCTGCAGCACATCCATCTCGCCCTCGATCTTGGCGACCAGGTGCTCGAGGCGCGCGCGCACGTTGGCGATCTCGAGGACCTCCTGCTTCTCCTCCAGCTTCAGCGACATGTGCGCGGCAATGGTATCGGCCAGGCGCGAGGTGTCGTCGATCCCGGCCAGCGAGGTCAGGATCTCCGGCGGGACCTTCTTGTTCAGCTTGATGTACTGCTCGAACTGGTTCAGCGCGGAGCGGCCGAGGATCTCCAGCTCCTTGTCCTCGGTGTCGTACTCCTCGTCGATCAGCCGGATATCGGAGACGAAGTAGTCCTCTTCCTTCTCGGCATTGCCGGTGGTGGAGATATCCATCACGTGGGCGCGCTGGGCACCCTCCACCAGGACCTTGATGGTGCCGTCGGGCAGGCGCAGCAGCTGCAGGATATTGCCCAGGGTGCCGATCTGGTGCAGATCGCCGGCCTCCGGCTCGTCGACCTCGGCGCTCTTCTGCGCGACCAGCAGGACCTGCTTGTTCTCGGCCATGGCCGAATCCAGCGCCCGGATCGACTTCTCGCGACCCACGAACAGCGGGATCACCATGTGGGGATAGACCACGACATCGCGCAGCGGCAGCACCGCGACGCGCTTGACGGGGGAGTCCACCTCGTTCTGGGAGGAGTGGGTATCGGTCATGTTGCCCCCTAAGGGCTGGACGAATGTACAGGAGGAAGTGGGGGCGGCGGCGCCCGTTTCAAGGGCGCCGCAACACTTCCGCTCAGGAATCCGCGGCCGCCTGCTTGGAGAACGAGGCGTTCTCGTAGATCAGGTAGGGTTCGGCATCGCCACGGATCACCGCCTCGTCGATCACCACCTTGCTCACCCCCTCCATGGAAGGCAGCTCGTACATGGTGTCGAGCAGGATGTTCTCCATGATGGTGCGCAGACCGCGCGCACCGGTCTTGCGGGCCATCGCCTTGTGGGCGATCGCGGACAGGGCATCGTCGCGGAACTCGAGCTCCACGCCCTCCATCTCGAACAGACGGGCATACTGCTTGATCAGGGCGTTCTTCGGCTGGGTCAGGATCGTGATCAGCGCGTCCTCGTCCAGTTCGTCCAGCGTCGCCTGCACCGGCAGACGGCCGACGAACTCGGGAATCAGGCCATAGCGCACCAGGTCATCGGCCTCCAGCTGCTTCAACCACTGGCCACCGGACTTCGCCGCCTCGGTAGTGCGCAGCTCGGCGCCAAAGCCGATCCCGCCCTTCTCGGCGCGCTGCTGGATCACCTTCTCCAGCCCGGAGAAGGCACCGCCACAGATGAACAGGATGTTGCTCGTGTCCACCTGCAGGAATTCCTGCTGCGGGTGCTTGCGCCCGCCCTGCGGCGGCACCGAAGCGGTGGTGCCCTCGATCAGCTTCAGCAGGGCCTGCTGCACGCCCTCGCCCGAGACGTCACGGGTGATGGACGGGTTGTCCGACTTGCGCGAGACCTTGTCGATCTCGTCGATGTAGACAATGCCGTTCTCGGCCTTCTCGACGTCGTAGTCGCACTTCTGCAACAGCTTCTGGATGATGTTCTCGACATCCTCGCCCACGTAGCCGGCCTCGGTCAGCGTGGTGGCGTCGGCGATGGTGAACGGGACATTCAGCACCCGCGCCAGGGTTTCGGCCAGCAGCGTCTTGCCCGAACCGGTGGGGCCGATCAGCATGATGTTCGACTTGGACAGCTCGACATCGTCCTTTCCGGCCCGGGCCTGCAGGCGCTTGTAATGGTTGTACACCGCGACCGAGAGGATCTTCTTCGCGGAGTTCTGGCCGATCACGTAGTCGTCGAGGATCGCGCGGATCTCGTGCGGGGTCGGCAGGGAATCACGCTCGGTATGGCCGGCTTCCTGCATCTCCTCGCGGATGATGTCGTTGCACAGCTCGACGCACTCGTCGCAGATGAATACGGATGGCCCGGCGATCAGCTTGCGCACCTCGTGCTGGCTCTTTCCGCAGAAAGAACAGTACAGGAGCTTGCCGTCGGCGGAGGGGGTAGTTTCGTCGCTCATCCGTTTGCCTCGGTTGCGATTTCAGTGTCCTTCAAAACATGCCCCGTTTGCCTGGCAGTTGCAAACGAGCCAAGCGGAAGTCCGGTATTGAAAGCCCCGCCCCGAACCGTGCTCGGGGCGGGGTTGCGAACGACGCGGACTCAGTCGCTCGCGGAGTCGCGATGGGTCAGCACGTGATCGATCAGGCCGTATTCCTTCGCGTCGGCCGCGGTCAGGAAACGGTCACGATCGGTGTCCTCCGCGATCTTGTCGATCGACTGGCCGGTATGGTGGGCCAACACGCGGTTCAGTTCATCGCGGATCTTCAGGATCTCGCGGGCGTGGATGTCGATATCCGAGGCCTGGCCCGAAAATCCGCCCAGCGGCTGATGAATCATCACCCGCGAATGCGGCAAGGCATGCCGCTTGCCGGGGGCACCGCCGGCCAGCAGCAACGCGCCCATGCTCGCCGCCTGGCCGACACACAGGGTGCTGACATCGGGCTTGATGAACTGCATGGTGTCGTAGATCGCCATGCCGGCGGTGACCGCGCCGCCCGGGGAGTTGATGTACAGGCTGATTTCCTTGTCCGGGTTTTCCGACTCGAGGAACAGCAGCTGGGCCACGATCACGTTGGCCATGTAGTCCTCGACCGGACCCACGCAGAAGATCACCCGATCCTTCAGCAGGCGGGAGTAGATGTCGTAGGCGCGCTCGCCGCGGGCGGTCTGCTCGACCACCATCGGTACGAGGTTCAGCCCCTGGGCGTGCTGTGCGCCCTGGTCGGCCATGTCGTGGCTCATTCAGTCGACTCCTTGTTCGGATTCATCACGTCCTGGAAGCTGGTTTCTTTCTCGGTGACCTTGCCCTGCTCGACCACCCAGTCCACCACCTGATCTTCCAGCACCAGTGACTCCAGGTTGCTCTTCGCCTGGGGATTGGAGCGGTAGTGCTGCTTCACCTCTTCCGGATCCTCGTAGGTCGCGGCCATCTCCTCGAGATCGCGCTCGACCCGCTCGGCGTCCACCTCGAACCCCTTCTGTTCGATGATGGCGCGCAGCGCCAGACCCAGGCGCACACGGCGCTTGGCTTCTTCCTCGAACAGGCTGTCCGGCAGCGGCTGGGTCTGCTGCGCGCCGCCGAAACGCTTCTCGGCCTCTTCGCGCAGGCGGTTGACCTCTGACTTCACCAGCGCCTCCGGAAGATCGAAGTCGTGTTTGTCGACCACGGCCTCCAGCACCTGTTGCTTGATCCGACCCTTCAGGGCCTGACGCAGTTCCCGGTCCATGTTGGACCGCACATCGGCGCGAAGTTTCTCCACCGAGCCGTCCTCGATGCCGAATTTCTTCGCAAACTCCTCATCGACCTCCGGCAGCTTGGGGCCTTCGACCTGCTTGATGGTCAACGCGAACTGCGCGGTCTGGCCCTTCAGGTTCTCCGCCGGGTAGTCGTCGGGGAAGGTGACATCGATGGTCGGCTCCTCGCCGGCCTTCACGCCCTTGAGCTGCTTCTCGAAGTCCTCGATCAGGCGCCCGGCGCCAATCTCGATCTGGAAGTCATCGGCCTTGCCACCCTCGAACTCCTCGCCGTTCAGCGAACCGACGAAGTCCAGGGTCACGCGGTCGCCCTTCTTGGCCTTGCGCTTGACCTCGGCCCACTCCTTGTTCTGCTCGCGCAGGGAATCGATCACGCGGTCGATGTCCTCGTCCCCAACCTCGGCCACCGGGCGCTCGATCTCGACGCCGGTGAAGTCGGCCACGGCCACTTCCGGGAACACCTGGAAGCTCGCGGTGAACTCGATCCCTTCGGCGCCGTCCAGATTGGTCGGCTCGATGCTGGGGTTGCCGGCCGGCTCCAGGCCTTCTTGCTGCACCGCCTCGCGGTAGCTTTCCTGCAGGACCTCGCTCAGCACCTCTTGATACACCCCGGTGCCGTAGCGCTGGCGCACGACCTTCAGCGGGACCTTGCCCGGGCGGAAGCCGTCCAGCTTGACCCGCTTGGCGAGGGACTTCAGGCGATTGTCGACCTCGGTATCGATCCGCTCGGAGGGGACCTGGATGGTCATCTTGCGTTCCAGGTTGCCGGTGGCTTCAACAGAAACTTGCATGGAGGGCCTCGTCATAGTTCGGTAATCGGTCATCCCTGCCGATCGCAGTGGTAACCTTCATGGCTGGTCGGAATACAGACCGTGGTGCGAAAGGAGAGACTCGAACTCTCACGGGTTTTACCCCACTGGGACCTAAACCCAGCGCGTCTACCAGTTCCGCCACTTTCGCAATCTTGCAGAAAACTCTTGTTGCATTCGCGCGTTAGCCGCGCATTCTAGCGTGTTCCCCACCCACAAACACAAAGAGCCCGCATAAACGGGCCCTTGTGCCGGCACGGGGACCGGAGAAAATGGTGGGTCGTGTAGGATTCGAACCTACGACCAATTGGTTAAAAGCCAACTGCTCTACCAACTGAGCTAACGACCCTTTTCGGTTTGGCGCGGCGCGATCCCAAGGATCGACCCGGCCTGGTTGCAAAGCGGAAGGCCCGGCATCACCGGGCCCCCTGCGGCGCGTAGTTTACGGGCCGGTGGGGAAAACGCAAGGCGCGCCCCCCACCGCTACGCCATCAGATGGCTTCCAGCTTGCGCATGCCACCCGGCAGCAGCTTCATGTCCACCAGCGAGGTGATCAGCGCCTTGCCGAAGCTGGCCTCCTCTTCGTAGACCATCTTGTAGTACTGGATCTTCATGGTCAGCGCGGCGCCGAAGACGATCATGATGAACGTCAGGAAGCCGCCCAGGGCCAGCGTGGAGATGCCGGTAATCCCCTGGCCGATGGTGCAGCCCATCGCCAGGACCCCGCCGAACCCCATCAGGATCCCGCCGATGAAGTGGTTGACGAAGTCGCGCACCGAGGCGAACCACTCGAAGCGGAATGCACGCGTAACCAGGGCCCAGAAGAAGGAACCCAGGATCACACCGGCCAGCGCCATCACGCCGAAGTACAGGACCGTGTTGTCGAAACCGCTCGACACGTAGCGCAGGCTCTGCCCCATCGGGTTGATGAAGGTGAACGACTGGTTGGCCCAAGGGGCACTCTCGGCCGGACGCTCACCGGCGTCGGCATCCGCCACGAAGTCCCAGTCCGAGACATAGGCTTGCGGGGTGTAGGTGTCCATGCCGTCGTCGACCTGGATGTTGCTGGTCAGCCACCAGGCGCCCAGCACCACCAGACCGATCACCAGACCGCCCAGGATATTGTCAAAGCTGCGACGGAAGTCCGCGGCCTTGAAGATCAGGGCCAGCAGCAACACGCCAATCACCAGACCCAGCACCAGGCGCGCCGTCAGGCCGTTCTCTTCACCGGCGACCAGCGTACCCAGATCCTGCCCCGCCGGAGTGGAGATCGCCAGCGCGGTGGTCCAGTCCATGAACAGCAGGGAGTACAGGGTGTTGGAGGTGCCCGGGAAGGGGCGCACCATGAAGTACGCGATAATCGCGATCACGATCAGCACCATCAGCGACTTGATATTGCCGCCGCCGACGCGCACCAGGGTCTTGTTACCGCAGCCCGAGGCGTAGGTCATGCCGATCCCGAACAGGAACCCGCCCAGGGCATGCTCGACCCACTGGAATTCGGTCATGCGGTAGTTGGGGAAGGAGCCGTCAGCGCTCAGCACGCCGAAGAACTCGAGGATCGCCACGCCCAGCATGGCCACGGCAATCGCCAGCAACCAGGAACGCATGCGCCCGGTATCGCCCATGTTCACCCAGTCGGACACGGCGCCCATGGTGCAAAAGTTGGTCTTGTTCGCCACGGCTCCCATGATGAAGGCGAGGATGAACGCCCCACCCAGGAACGCCATTGCGGCAGTCGAAAAACTGGTGAATTCCATCACGTATCCTCTCGATGAAAGATTTCAGGGCTGGCCTGCACCCACGGGGTGCGCAGCATACATCGGACGCTAGACGAGATCGAGTCCATTTTCATTCCAGCCGAGGGTTCCCTCGAGCACGGGCAGCCCGCGCCCCTGCGGCCGCCGAGGATCAGTCGGGGACATAGCGGGTCGGGTCGGGGACGCCGGCGGCCGCGAAGCCCTCGCGGCGGATGCGGCAGCTGTCGCAGCGCCCGCATGCGCGGCCGTCGGCGTCGGCCTGGTAGCAGCTGACCGTCTGGCTGTAGTCAACCCCGAGGCGGACCCCGGCCTGGATGATCTCGGCCTTGGACCAATGCATCAGCGGCGCCCGCACCTCCCAGGGCGTGCCCTCCACCCCGCTGCGAGTCGCCACCCGGGCGAGGTCGCGGAAGGCCTCGATGAAGGCCGGACGACAATCCGGGTAGCCGGAGTAGTCCACCGCGTTGGCCCCCACATACAGCAGGCGCGCATCCAGGGTCTCGGCAAGGCCCAGCGCCAGCGCGAGGAACACCGTGTTCCGCGCCGGCACATAGGTGACAGGGATGCCCTCGGTGGGCGTCGTGGGCACATCGATCGCGGTGTCCGTCAGTGCGGATCCACCAATCGCGCTCAGGTCCACCGCCACTACGCGGTGATCTGTCACGCCCTGGGCGGCGGCTACGCGCCGCGCGGCGTCCAGCTCCGTGTGATGGCGTTGACCGTAGTCGATCGACAGGGCGTGACAGTCCAGACCCTCGGCGCGGGCCATGGCCAGGCAAGTCGCCGAGTCGAGCCCGCCCGAGAGCAGCACCACGGCCTTCTCCGCGCGCTCACTCATCTCAACGGCCCGGTTGATCGCCCCAGAGGAGCTTGTGCAGTTGCACCTGAAAGCGAACCGGGAGGCGTTCCGCGACGATCCAGTCGGCCAGGGCCCTCGGTTCCAGTTCGCCGTACACCGGCGAGAACAGGACCTCGACCTCCGGGGCCAGCCCCAGACGCTCCAGCTCGGCCCGCGCCCAGTCAAAATCCTCGCGCCCGGCCAGCACGAACTTCAACTGGTCACCGGCCTTCAGCCGAGGGATGTTGTCGGGGTGGTTGCGGGCGGACTCCTGCGACGCCGGCGCCTTCCAGTCCATCACAATGGCCACCCGCGGATCGACACCCGCGACCTCCATCGCCCCGCTGGTCTCCAGCGAAACGGTGAACCCGGCATCGCACAGGCCCTCCAGGAGCGGCAGGCAGCCCGGCTGCGCGAGCGGCTCGCCGCCCGTCACGCAGACATGTCGAACCCCGGCGCGTCCGACCCAGTCGAGGATCGTCGCGAGCATCAGGGCCTCGCCACCCTCGAAGGCGTATTCGCTGTCACACCAGCGACAGCGCAGCGGGCAACCGGTCAGGCGCACGAAGGCGGTGGGCCAGCCTACCTGCGCCGCCTCCCCTTGCAGGGAGACGAACATCTCGCTGATCCTCAGCCGCACCGAGGCCGGATCGATCACCCCGGCCCCCCGGGCATCACGCAGCGTGTCCGTGGTCATTGGCTGTCTTCAATCCGTCGCAGGCGCTCACGGGCCAGGCGATCCAGGGTAGTCCCGCCGTAGTCGGCCCGTACCGCCTCCAGGGCCTCGCGCGCCGCCTCGAAGTTCTGCAATTCGTAGTGGGCGTAGCCGATCTTCAGCAGGGCATCGCCACTCTTGTCGCTTTCAGGGAAGCCCTCGCGCAGACGTTCGAAGTCCTCCAGCGCCGCTTCGAACTCGCCACTGGCGTACTTCGCCTCGGCCAGCCAGTACCACGCATTGGCGGTGAAATTGCCGTCGGGATAGTCCTCGATGAACCGCTCAAGCTTGCGCATCGCAGAGCTGTAGTCCCCAGCCATCAGGTCGTCGAATGCCGCCTGATAGGCGGCTTGCTCGTCCGCCTCCGGCAGGTCCAGTTCAACCACTTCCTCCCGCGGCGCATCATCCGTGGCCACCACCCCGCTCTCGAACGCGCCCACCCGCTCGTCCAGGTGACGGAACTGATCGCGCTGGCGGGTGCTGAGACGGTTCACCTCGTGGCGCAGGGTCTCCACCTCGCCGCGCAGCTCGCGCAGGTCACGACTCAACGACTCGGAAACCTGCAACAACTCGTTCATCGCACTGGAATCCAGTACCCGCTCGACGCGCTCCAGACGGCGTTCGAGCTGGCGGATCTGCGACTGGGTGGCGAACACCGTACCGTCCTGGGCCCCGGCCGTTCCCGGCACCAGGGCCAGCGGGGCCAGGGCGAAGGTTACGGCCAGAATGGCACCAAGAAGAAGGCCCGGACGTCCCGGGCACCGAAACAGAAATGCCCCCGAGGGGGCATTTCCGCAAGACTTGTCGAGCTTTGATTGCATCTGGCTTCCCGTCGCTTAGCGCCGGGATTCGTAGACCAGCTCGACCCGGCGATTCTTGGCCCAGGCCTCCTCGTTCTGCTGGAAGGCCACTGGCATCTCTTCACCATAACTGATGACCTCGAGCTGGTCATCCGAGGCGCCGTTCAGATTCAGCACCCGGCGCACCGACTGCGCACGGCGTTCGCCCAGGGCCAGGTTGTACTCGCGCGTGCCGCGCTCGTCGGTATGTCCTTCCAGGCGCAGGCGCGCGCCCGAATTCTGAGAGAGGTAGGCGGCGTGCGCCTCGAGCATCGGCATGTGTTCGGACTTGACCTCGTCGCGGTCAAAGTCGAAGTACACCAGACGGTCGGCCAGCGGGCTGTCCGGATCGTCCAGGGCCGCCGCGTCGAATTCGCGGTCCCGACCCAGGCCGCGGGCCTCGGCGGCCTCGCGTTCGGCACGTGCCTGTTCGGCGGCCGCTTCGCGCTCGGCGGCACGTTCGGCGTCCTCGGCATCGCGTGTTGGTGTGGCACAGGCCGACAGGGCCGCAATGACGACGGCCGCTAGGGCCAGGCGAAACACTTTATTCATGGCGTTCGTTTCCTTGAAGAATGGACAGTAAAGGGTCCGGAGAGATCAGTTCAGGGGCGACCAGGCGGGCTCACGCACCTCGCCTTCACGAGCGGCCAGTCGCTGGTGCACCTGGCCGTCGCGACTGACGGAACCGAGCACGCCTCGCCCCCCATCCGTCATGGCATACAGAATCATGCTGCCATTGGGTGCAAAGCTTGGCGATTCTGCATCGCGCCCGTCCGTGAGGCGCGTCACACGGCGATCATCCAGATCGAGACGCGCCAGCTGAAATCCGCCATCGCCCCCATGGACGTACACCAATGAACGGCCATCCGGGGAGATCGTGCCCGCCGCCGCGTAGCCGCTCTCGAAGGTGAGCCGGCGCGCATTGCCGCCGCTGGCCGGCTGAGCATAGATCTGCGGCGCGCCCGCACGGTCGGAGGTGAAGTAGATGGTGTCGCCGTCGGGCGACCAGACCGGCTCGGTCTCGATCGCGCTGGAGCGCGTCAGTTGACGCAGATCGCCGGAGGCCAGATCCATCACGTAGATATTCGGCGAGCCGTCGCGCGACAGGCTCATTGCCAGCTGGCGCCCGTCCGGCGACCAGGCCGGTGCGCTGTTGATGCCGGTAAAGCTCGCGATCCGGCTGCGCTCGCCGGTCTCCACGTTCTGGCGGAAGACCTCGGAGCGGCGATTCTCGAACGAGACGTAAACCAGCTCACGACCGTCCGGCGACCAGTCCGGCGACATGATCGGATCCCGCGACCGGAACAGGGTGCGCGGATTGGCGCCGTCGGAGTCCGCGACCTCCAGGCGGAACTCGCGCGAGTCGTTGCGGCGCTCGACGCTGACAAACGCGATGCGCGCACTGAAGGCGCCCGGGTCGCCGGTGATCTGCTCGTAGACGATATCCGACACGCGATGCGCGCCGCGGCGCAGCATGTCCGCCGGCACGGGGATACGCCAGCCGCCCAGACGCTCCTCCGCCAGCACGTCGAAGACGTGGAACTCGACCATCACGCGGTCGCCGTCGGGGCGCATGGAGCCGACCACCAGGTACTCCATACCCGCCTCGGCCCAGGGCTGGGCGAGGAAGTCGGCAGGGCCCGAGGGCGCCGAGGGCAAGCCTTCGCGCTCGACGTCAAACAGCCCGCTCCGGGTCAGGTTCGCGGCCAGGATCTCGCCTACGTCCTCGTCCGGGCGCCCGTCGCCCTCCCAGGCGAACGGGGTCACGGCCACGGGAATCGCGCCGGTCACACCCTCGGTCACCGTCACTTCCAGCACCGCCTGGGCCTGCGCCGACCAAAACAGCGCCAACCCCAGCAGCATCACGTGAATCATTCGTTGCATGTGTTTCCTCGTGGGCCGGCTTGCGGCGGCCCGGTCAGTCGGGCTCGAAGCGGATGCGCACCCCGCCGCGCACGGCATCCGCATCCGGCGGACGCGGCAGCGACGACAGGCGATCCATGGTCTGACGGACCGAGTCGCAGAAGGCGGACCCGCCGGAGCAGCTCTCGATGTCGAAATTGATGATACGCCCGGTCTCGTTGACGCGCACGAGAACGAAGGCACGATCCGAGGCATCCAGACCCGATGGCTGGCGCCAGCGGCGCTCCACCACCGCCTGCACCTGCGTCCGCCATTCGACCAGTTCTCGATCCGCCTGCGCCTGACGTTCGGCCGCCTCGCGCCGGGCCTGCGCCTCGGCCATGCGCTCCTGCTCGCGTTCCATCGCCTCGCGCCGGCGCTGCTCTTCCAGTTCGCGCTCCTGCTCCGCGCGGCGCTCCGCCTCTTCCCGCTCGCGGCGTTCGGCCGCCTCACGCTCGCGGCGCTCCGCCTCTTCCTGCGCCTGGCGCTCCGCTTCCTCGCGCTCGCGCCGTTCCGCCTCCTCGCGCTCGCGGGCCTCCTCGGCCTCGCGCCGGGCCTGTTCCGCGGCCTCGCGTTCCTGGCGGATGCGCTCGCGTTCGGCCTCGGCCTCCTCGCGTGCCTGGCGGCGTTCTTCCTCGGCCTCGCGGCGGGCTTGCTCGGCATCCTCCAGGGCCTGCTGGCGCGCACGCTCCTGTTCCTCGCGACGGCGCTGCTCCTCGGCCTGGCGGCGCTCTTCCTCGCGCCGGGCCTGCTCCTCGGCGCGGCGGCGATCCTCCTCGGCACGCAGTTGCTCGGCGACGCGTTCCTGGTCGGCCACTTCGCGCTGGTGTTCAATGCGATCGAAGGTCTCGGCATCCACCGCGACCGCGTCGATCACCTCGATCTCCTCCTGCACGGCAATCTCGACCGCAGCGCGGGTGGAGGTCGGCGATACCATGCTGACATTCAGCAACAACGCCGCGAACAACACGCCGTGCAGAAGCAGGACGAGGATCAGGCTGAAGGGGTGACGGCGCAGGAGCTCGAACACGGCGGGGCGGCTCAGTCCTGGTTGTCGCGCGGCGGCTCGGTGATCAGCCCGACCCGGCCGCCTCCGGCACGCTGCAGGGCGATCATGGCATCGATCACGCGGCCGTAATCGACATTGCGGTCACCGCGCACGAAGGTCTGCGTGCCCGGGTTCTCGGCGAGGAACTCGCGCACGATCTCGGTCATCTCCTGCGGCGCCAGCGGCTCGTTCACGTAAGGCCCCTGATTCAGGCTCATGGCACCAGCGGCGTCCACCGTGACCACCAGCGGCTCGGTCGCCTGCGGGTCTTCTTCCATGGCCTCGGCATCGGCCTCCGGGAGGTCGACCTCCACGCCCTGCTGCAGCATCGGCGCGGTGATCATGAAGATGATCAGCAGAACCAGCATCACGTCGATGAACGGCACGACGTTGATCTGCGACATGGGCCGCCTCAGGCGGCGGCTGTTGCGACGCGACTCGGCCATGGCTTAGGCCGGCGCCCCGGCGGCACCCTCGGCAGGCTTGCCCGCCCCCTGGCGATTCAGCAGGGCCACGAATTCGTCGCTGAAGTTCTCCAGCCGGACCGCCACGCGGTCGACGTCCCCGGCAAAACGGTTGTAGGCGATCACCGCCGGGATGGCAGCGAACAGGCCGAGCGCGGTTGCGATCAGGGCCTCGGCAATCCCCGGAGCCACCATCGCCAACGTCGCCTGCTGCACCCCGGAAAGCCCCAGGAAGGCGTGCATGATGCCCCACACGGTGCCGAACAGGCCGATGTACGGGCTGGTCGAACCGACCGTGGCGAGGAACTGCAGATAGCGCTCCATCCCGTCGGTCTCGCGCGCAATGGCCACGCGCATCGCGCGATGGGCGGGCTCGCCGGGCGCCATGCCGTGCTGGCGAGCCCGCAGGAACTCCTTGAAGCCCGAGGAGAAGACATGCTCCATGCCGGACATCTCCGACTTGCGCCGCACCCCCTCGTACAGATGCGACAGATCGGCGCCGGACCAGAAGCGCTCCTCGAATTCATCGCTGGCGCGGTGTGCCGCGTTGAGGGAACGCGCCTTGATGATGATCACCAGCCAGGAGAGCACCGAGGCGACCACCAGGATCACCATGACCAGCTGCACGATCAGACTCGCGTCCATGATCAGCTGGTACATCGAAAAGTCCACTGTCACTTATCCATCTCCCGTTATGCCTTTGTTCCTTCCGCCGCACGCAGCGCGTGCGTCACTTCATCGGGGATTGCCACCGGCGCCTGCCGGGCCACGTCCACACAGGCAATGCCGACCTCGCCGGTCACCAGTGCCGTCGCGTCACGCTGCACCACCTGCGCGAATTCGATGCTGGCGCGGCGCAGACGCTGCACCCGGCAGGTCACCGTCAGGGCCTCGTTGAAATGCGCGGGGCGCTGCATCTCCACAGACAGACGCCGCACGGCGAACACAATTCCGTAATCGGCGCGCAGCCGGTCCTGCTCGAAGCCCAGCGCGCGCAGCCATTCGGTCCGCGCGCGCTCCATGAATTTCAGATAATTCGCGTGGTACACCACGCCACCGGCATCGGTGTCCTCGTAATACACCCGCACCGGCCATTCGAAATCCGTCGTCATGGCTGGCGCGCGCCCTCGGCCGTCGGCGTCAGCAGGCCGCCCTCTTTCGTGCGCGTCAGGCCGAACATGGCCAGCGTGCGGCGGGTCGCCTGGCGCCCGCGCGGGGTGCGCTGCAGATAGCCCTGCTGGATCAGGAACGGCTCGACCACATCCTCCAGCGTGCCGCGGTCCTCGTTCATCGCCGTGGCCAGACTCTCGACCCCGACCGGCCCGCCGTCAAACTTCTCCACCAGCACCTCCAGCAGACGGCGGTCCTGGGCATCCAGCCCCGAGGCATCGATCGCCAGCAGGTCCAGCGCCTGCGCGGCCACATCGAGGGTCACCACGCCGTCGGCCCGCACCTGGGCGAAGTCGCGCACCCGTCGCAACAGACGATTGGCCAGGCGCGGCGTGCCGCGCCCGCGGCGTGCGATCTCGGTCGCGCCCTCGGCCTCGATCCCCACGCCCAGCAAGCCGGCGGCGCGATCCACGATATACGCGAGATCGGGGACAGTGTAATGATCGAGGCGCTGGACGATACCGAACCGGTCACGTAACGGGGCCGAGAGCAGCCCGGCGCGGGTGGTGGCCCCCACCAGTGTGAACGGCGGCAGGTCCACCTTGATCGAACGCGCGGCCGGACCCTCGCCGATCACGATGTCCAGCTGGCCATCTTCCAGGGCGGGATACAGGATCTCTTCCACTACCGTCGGCAGGCGGTGGATCTCGTCGACGAACAGCACATCGCGCGGCTCCAGCGCGGTAAGGATGGCCGCCAGATCGCCGGCGCGTTCCAGCACCGGGCCGGAGGTCTGGCGCAGGCCCACGCCCAGTTCGTTGGCGATGATGTGCGCGAGGGTGGTCTTGCCCAGCCCGGGCGGGCCGGCGACCAGCGTGTGGTCCAGGGCCTCGTCGCGCCCGCGGGCAGCCTCGATGAACAGCCCCAGTTGCTCGACCACACGCGGCTGACCAGTGTAGTCGGCGAGCCGCTTCGGGCGCAGGCTGACCTCCGCCCGCTCTTCCTCGGACCGACTCTGCATATCCACCAGACGTGATTCCATAGCCCCGCAGTATGCATCGCCACCGGCGCCGTTTACAGAGCCCTCTGCCGGGTTTTCGGACTGCGGCCCGGGAGCGGCTCCGCGTGGGTCAGGCGCTTGCGGGCAAGTCGCGGGCGTAGACCAGGAACACGCCATGCCCGCCGGCCTCGAACTCCAGCCATATCATTGGCAGGTCCGGGAAGGCGGCCTCCACCGCGGCCTGGCTGTTGCCGACCTCCACGATCAGCGCGCCGTCCTCGGTCAGGTGCTCGCGGGCCCCGTCCAGGATGCGGCGCACGATATCCAGCCCGTCGCCCCCGGCGGCCAGCCCCAGGGCCGGCTCGTGGCGGTACTCGTCCGGCAAGGCCGCCATGTCCTCGGCATCCACGTAAGGCGGATTGGACACAATCAGGTCATAGCGGTCCCCGGCTTGCAGCCCATCGAATACGTCGGACTGCAATGCGCGGACTTGCTCGCCCATCTGGTGGCGCTCGATGTTGATCCGAGCCACCGCCAGCGCATCCGGCGAGACATCCGCCAGGTCCACCTGCGCCTGCGGCAGGGCCAGCGCCATCGCGATACCGATGCAACCGCCACCGGTGCAAAGATCCAGGGCCCGAGTCACCCCATCGGGATCCACCCACGGCTCGAAGCCCGCGGCGATCAACTCCGCCAGCGGCGAGCGCGGCACCAGCACGCGTTCGTCGACATAAAACGGCAACCCGGCGAACCAGGCCTCGCGGGTCAGGTACGCCGCAGGCTTGCGGGTGGCGATGCGCTCGCGCAGCACCGCCACGACCCGCGTGCGCTCGGCCTCGCTCAGGCGCGAATCCCACCACGACTCGGGTAGATCCAGCGGCAGATGCAGCGTATGCAGCACCAGCCAGGCCGCCTCGTCGAAGGCGTTGTCGGTGCCATGACCGAAGGTCAGCCCGGCGCCGCGAAACTGGCTGGCGCCGAAGCGAATGAAGTCGCGCAGGGTGCGCAATCCGGTGGTCGAATCCATGCCCGGTCTTTCCGTTGCGTGCGAGGGCGGTCATCATACCGCCTCGATGTCACGGTGTACGCCGAAGCGAGATCCCGCATGAGCAAGATCGACCCCTGGCTGGCGCGCCTGTCGCACCTGCTGCCGCAGCACGCCCTGTCGCGCGGGGTGCACCGTCTGGCGCGTATCGAGTCGCCGCACCTGCAGCCGCTGTTGCGCGCCTTCGTTCGCCGCTTCGGGCTGAACATGGACGAGGCCGCAGAGTCAGACCTGACCGCCTACCCCAGCTTCAACGCGTTGTTCACCCGCGCCCTGCGCGAGGATGCCCGCCCGCTGGCGGGGGATGCGAGCACTCTGGTCAGCCCGGCCGATTCACGGGTCAGTGCGACCGGGCGCATCGAGGGCGGGCAGATCTTCCAGGCCAAGGGACACCACTACACAGTGCGGGAACTGCTGGGCGGGGAGGACGACCTGGCCGGCGCCTTCCGCCACGGGCATTTCGTCACCCTGTACCTGTCGCCGCGTCACTACCACCGGCTGCACATGCCGCTGACCGGCACCCTGACCCACATGATCCATGTGCCCGGACGGCTGTTCTCGGTCGCCCCGCGCATCGTGCGTCACGTGCCGCGGCTGTACGCCCGCAACGAACGTGTGGTCGCCTGCTTCGACACCCCGGTGGGGCCGATGGCCATGGCCCTGATCGGCGCGCAGAACGTCGGTTCCATCGAGACCGTATGGGCCGGCGAGATCACCCCGCCGCATGGTCGCGAGATCAGCGTGAGCGAATACCCCGACCGTGCCATCACCCTGGAGCGCGGCGCGGAGATGGGACGCTTCAACCTGGGATCCTCGGTCGTGCTGCTGCTGCCCGACCACCCACTGAAGCTCGAGGACCGCCTCACGCCGGAGACCGAAGTCCAGGTCCGCTCGGCGCTCGGCCAGTTCTACTGAGTTTTCACCACGAAACACACGACGAAGTTCAAGGGCGATTCACAGAAAGACGGGGAGGTCAGAAGATTTCTTGAGAGACGTCCGGCTCCAGGGAGACGCTGATTAATTCCCACCTGCCTGTAAAAGCTTTTCGCTTTTGACCTGGCCGTTCTTCGTGTCTTCGTACGCTTCGTGGTGCGGAAGGCCTTCAGGCGTGGGCGCGGGTCCCGGCATGCTGATTGAAGTAGGCGGCCTTCCAGCTTTCGTATTCAGCGACGAGCCGCTCGACATCGCCGGCATCGAACGCCCGCAGGCCGCTCAGCACCAGGTGCTTGCTGCCGTCGGCGACCACTGAGTGGTCGATCACCAGTTCGTAGTCCAGACGAATTTCGCCGCGCTTGCCGTTGACCGTCATCACCGCATCCTTCAGGCGCGGTTCCGGCACCCCGGCGCTGGCCGCCAGCGGCTCAGGCAGGTGAAAGCCCATGCGCTCGTACATCACCAGCGGGCGCTTGGGGTTCACCATCACGCCGTGCTCCTCCATCAGGGGCACCAGCACATGCGGGAAGTTCTGCCCGGAGAAGCCGACATAGCTGCGGATCAGGGATCCGATCGCACTGGGCTCGTCGATCACCGCCCCGGAACGCTCAACCTCGATCACGCTCTTGCCACTCTCGTCGGTAATGGCGAAGGCCGCGCCCGGGTTTTCCGGAAAGATCAGCGGCACATTCCCGCCCACCATGCCGGTGAAACGGAACAGCATGTCCGCGCTCGCTCCATAGGTGTCCAGCACCAGGGCAAACAGCAAGTCCCCCGGGACACAGAAGCGCCGGTTGTCGGCATCGTGGATCGGATTGAAGTCGCCCGCGAGGGTCTTGGCGAAGTCGCTGCCCTGCTCCGGGGTTACGACCAGCTGACCGTCGCGATGGCGGTAGAAATCCTCAAGGAAGCGGGTATCGGTCACGCGGTCTCCCCGAACGCATCATTTAGTGTGGTTTTTCGCACCACTATAGCCCGAAATGCCCCTCGATGGCCTTGATGAAGGCATCACCGTAGCGTTCCAGCTTGTGTTGACCCACCCCGGAGATCCCGGCCATCTCGTCACGACTGCGTGGCGCAGCCGCCACCATCTCCAGCAGCGTGGCATCGCTGAAGATCACGTAAGGCGGCACCCCCTGATCGCGCGCCAGCTCGGTACGCAGGCCCCGCAGTGCCTCCCACAGGGAGCGATCCTCGCTGTCCATCGCGGCGACGCTGCGAGCCGTATCGCGGCGTGCCGGGCTGGCGGTGCGTGCCCCCTTCTCCGGACGGGCGGCCTCCTCGCGCAGGTGAACCCCCTCCTCGCCGCGCAACACCGGGCGACAGGCCGGATCCAGCTTCAGTCCGCCGTAACCCTCTTCATCCAGACGCAGCAGCCCGCGCGCCAGCAACTGCCGCACCACGCCGCGCCACTGCGCCTTGTCGAGTTCCTTGCCAATGCCGAAGGTGCTCAGGCGATCATGGCCCAGGCGGCTCAGGCGCTCGCTGGCGGAGCCGCGCAGCACGTCGATCACGTGCCCGGCGCCGAAGCGCTCGCCGGTTCGATAGATGCAGGACAGGAGCTTTTGCACCGGCACGCTGGCATCCCAGGTCGCCGGCGGCTCCAGGCAGTTGTCGCAGGCCCCGCAGGGCTCCGGCATGTGCTCGTCGAAGTACCCCAGCAGGGCCTGACGGCGGCAGCTGGTGATCTCGCAGAACCCTAGCATGGCCTCCAGCTTTTGCTGTTCGACGCGCTGACGCTCGGCCCCGGCTTGCGACCCCTCCAGCATCTGGCGCAGGGTCACGACATCCTGCAGCCCAAAGACCATCCAGGCATTGGCCGGCAGGCCGTCGCGGCCGGCGCGACCGGTCTCCTGGTAGTAGCCCTCCAGGCTTTTGGGCAGATTCAGGTGGGCGACAAAGCGCACGTTCGGCTTGTCGATGCCCATGCCGAAGGCGATGGTGGCCACCATCACCACGCCCTCCTCGCGCAGGAAGCGGGTCTGGTTCGCCGCGCGGGTCGCGGCCGGCAGGCCGGCGTGATACGGCAGGGCCGCAACACCCTGCTCCGCCAGCCATTCGGCGACGGCGTCGACCTTCTTGCGCGACAGGCAATAGACAATCCCTGCCTCCCCGGCGTGCTCCTCGCGGATGAAGCGCAACAACCGATCGCGTGCCGAGCCACCACGGCCACCATCCGCCTGCGCAATGCGGTAGCGGATATTGGGCCGGTCGAAGGAACTGACGAAGGCGCGCGCCTGATCGAGGCACAGCCGCTCGCGGATCTCCTGGCGGGTCGGGCCGTCAGCGGTTGCCGTCAGGGCGAGGCGCGGTACCTGCGGAAAACGCTCGGCCAGCACCGCCAGTTGACTGTATTCGGGGCGAAAGTCATGCCCCCATTGCGAGACGCCGTGCGCCTCGTCGATGGCGAACAGGGCCAGGTCGATGCCTTCCAGACGCTCCAGCATGCCCGAGGCAAACAGCCGCTCCGGCGACATGTACAGGAGATCCAGCTCGCCGGCATGCAGGGCCGCCAGCACGGAGCGCGCCTCGTCCGCCTTCTGGCCAGAGTCCAGACTGGCCGCGGCCACGCCATTCTGGCGCAAGGCGGCGACCTGATCCTGCATCAGCGCGATCAGCGGCGAGATCACGATGCCACAGCCGGGCCGCGCAAGCGCCGGGATCTGGAAACAAAGCGACTTGCCGCCACCGGTCGGCATCAGCACCACCGCATCGCCACCGCCGGTCACATGCTCGACGACCGCCTGCTGCTGGCCGCGAAATTCCGTATAGCCGAAGGTCTCGCGCAGGATCTCCAGTGGCGCGGCCGCCGGAGCGCTTCCCTGCGCTTCGCCAGCTGCAAGACCCGAGGGTTCCAATGGATACACTCCAAACAATAAGACAGGCGGGCAAGACTGCCGAATGCCCGGCACCGCTGCAAGCGACAAGCGCCGCAATCGCCGTGCCGGGCCCGCAGCCCACGCCGCGGACGCATTCCCATGGAAACACCGACCACGATAAACTGCGGCGCAAATCCCTCTTCCCAGGAATACCGATGCCGATGCCCGCCCGCCTCCTGCCCGTTGCCTGTCTCGCGCTGATCACCCTCGCCGCCTGCTCCGAGGCCCCCGATTCGGACACCGGAGACGAGGCCGCGCAGGCACCCACCGGCGAGTCGAACGCGGCATCCGGCTCCACGGCGCAACTCGATTACAGCCTGCCGCCGGAGGGTTTCGATGCCCAACCCGAGGCCGGCCGTTCGCTGTTCCGGGCCAACTGCATGGAATGCCACGGCGAGGATGCCCGCGGCACGGACCAGGGTCCGCCCCTGCTCCACCGCATCTACGAGCCCTCCCACCACCCGGACATCACCTTCCATCGCGCGGTGGCCCTGGGCGTGCACCAGCACCACTGGGAGTTCGGCGAGATGCCACCAGTGGCCGGGGTCTCCGGCGAGGACACCGCCCACATCATCGCCTGGATCCGCCAGGAGCAGCGCGCGGTCGGTATCGACTGATGCCGCCAAGAGATCGGGTGCAGGAGACGCCGCTGAAGTCGCACCAATGTGCGAACTCCGCGGCACCTCTCTAAAGTAGGACGCCTACCCAGCCCCGGATCCCCCCATGCGCGGTCATTCCAGCGTGCACGATGCGGCCGACGACGCGATCAACTGGCGCATCGTCCGCTCCCTTTTGCCCTATCTCGCGGAATTCCGCGGGCGGCTGTTCTTCGCCCTCGGGCTGATGGGGCTGGCCAAGCTGGCGACCGTGCTGGTCCCGCTGGTGCTGAAGTACATCGTCGACCACTTCGAGGATTCCGGGGCCGATGCACTGGTCATGGTCCCGGTTGCGCTGGTCATCGCCTACGGCCTGCTGCGCTTTGGCGGCACCCTGTTCGGCGAACTGCGCGACGCGGTCTTCGTGCGTGTGGCCGAACGTGCGATGCGGCGCGCGGCCCTGCGCGTGTTCGAACACCTGCACCGGCTGGAGCTGAGCTTCCACCTGGCGCGCGAGACCGGCGGGCTGGCCCGGGACATCGAACGCGGCACCAGCGGCATCAGCTTCCTGCTGCGCTTCATGGTGTTCAACATCCTGCCAACGATCATCGAGATCGCGATGGTCGCGGTCATCCTGCTGGTGGCGGTGGGCCCGGTATTCACCCTGACGGTGATCATCGCGGTGACGGCCTACATCGCCTGGTCGGTGTGGATTACCGAGTGGCGCACCCGCTTCGTGCGCGAGGCGAATCAGCGCGACAACGAATCCAACACCCGCGCGATCGACAGCCTGCTGAACTACGAGACGGTGAAGTACTTCGGCAACGAGGGCTTCGAGGCCCGGCGCTACGACGAGGGCCTGGCCACCTGGGAACAGGCGCGTACGAAGAACGTGCTGTCGCTGGTCCTGCTGAACTCCGGCCAGGCCCTGATCATCGCCGCCGCCATCACCGTGATGATGTTGCTGGCCGCCAGCCGCGTGGCCTCGGGGCAGATGTCGCTGGGTGATCTAGTGATGGTCAACGCCTACATGATCCAGCTGTTCATGCCGCTGAACTTCCTCGGCTTCGTCTATCGCGAGATCCGCCAGTCGCTGGCGAACATCGAGCGCCTGTTCGGCCTGCTGGAAAAGCCCGTGAAGGTCGAGGACCGGCCGGACGCGCCCGATCTCGCGGTGACCGGCGGACATGTGCGCTTCGAACAGGTTGCCTTCCACTATCAACCGGAGCGGGCGATCCTCGAGGACGTCTCACTGGAGATCCCCGCCGGGCACAAGCTCGCGGTGGTCGGTCCCAGCGGGGCCGGCAAGTCCACGCTCGCACGGCTGCTGTTCCGCTTCTTCGACGTGACCGACGGGCGCATCACCATCGACGGCCAGGATATCCGCGAGGTGACCCAGCAGAGCCTGCGCCGCGCGATCGGCGTGGTGCCGCAGGACACCGTGCTGTTCAACGCCAGCATCCGCTACAACATCGCCTACGGCGACCCCGAAGCGTCGGAAGAGGCGATCCGGCGCGCGGTCCACCTGGCGCACCTGGACGACTTCATCGAGCGCCTCCCAGACGGCCTGGACACCGTGGTCGGCGAGCGCGGCCTCAAGGTCTCCGGCGGCGAGAAGCAACGCATCGCGATCGCCCGCATGCTGCTGAAGGACCCGCCGATCCTGGTCTTCGACGAGGCCACCTCGTCCCTGGATTCGGGCTCGGAGAAGGCCATCCTGCAGGCGCTGAACGAGGTCTCGGCCCGGCGCACCACGCTGGTCATCGCGCATCGGCTGTCCACCGTAAAGGACGCCGAACAGATCGTGGTGCTGGACCAGGGCCGCGTGGTCGAGCGCGGCACCCACCGCGAACTGCTCGCACGCAACGGCGCCTACGCCCGCCTGTGGCAACACCAGCAGGAACACGAACCCTCCACCGCCGACTCCGCCCTGAAGGCCGGGGACTAACCCCTTTCAACCACGAAGCGCACGAAGAAATTCCATGGTGAATCCGCCCTTGCCCATGCCCTGGCCCTTCTTCGTGCCTTCATGCGCTTCATGCGCTTCGTGCGCTTCGTGCGCTTCGTGCCTTCGTGCGCTTCGTGGTGAACAGGGTATTGAATCAGTCGGGATCGACGCGGCCGCGCAGGGCCTTTTTGCGGCCACGCTGGGTCTTGCCATCCAGGCGGCGCAGCTTGGAGGCACGGGTCGGACGCGTGGCCTTGCGGGCCTTGATCGGGCGGCCGGCCTCGCGCAGCAGCTCCGCCAGGCGCTCCAGCGCGTCCTCGCGATTGGCCTCCTGGGTACGGTACTGCTGTGCCTTGATGACGATCACGCCATCCTTGCTGATTCGCTGATCGCGGCGGCGCAGCAGGCGTTCCTTGTAGACGTCGGGCAGTCCGGAGGCGCGGATATCGAAGCGCAGGTGAATGGCCGAGGCGACCTTGTTCACGTTCTGCCCACCGGCCCCCTGGGCACGGATCGGAGTCAGCTCGATCTCGTGCTCGGGGACGCTCACGCTGTTGGAGATTTGCAGCATCGCGGGATCAGCGGAACTCGCCGCCCCGGATCCGGCCTTCGTCATCCAGCTCGGCGAAAAACCGGCTGTTATCGGTGCGGTACTCCTGGGTGACGATATCACCGGGCAGCACCAGCATCACGTCGGGGTAGACGCGACGGAATTCCTCGGGCGACGGGTGGCTGTCGATGAAATGCAGGAACGGATCCATTTGCTCAACCGTGCCCGGGCGCGGTTCGGGTCCGTCGGCCCGGGGTTCAGTATTGTGCGGCGAACAGGCACCGAGGGTCACCACGATGATGACCGCCAGCATGGCGAGGACGACCCCCAAAGTACGCGATCTCGACACCGTGGCATCCTCCACCATCAAGCTGAGTGAACACACCGAGAAGCGTAGCGCGCAACCAGCGTACGCAACCACCCGGCCTTTACTCTACGCGCGGCGGCTGCATCACCACCCACATACCCGTCATTGCGAGCGCAGCGAAGCAATCTCCGGACGCTCCCGACGCGTCTGGACAGGGCAGGAATCCGGTGGACCCTGATACCGATTACTCGCTTCGCTCGCCCTTCGGGCCAGCCTGCGGCCGTTCAACACAGCTTCGCTGCTTTTGTGCTTCGTCGCTTCGCTGCCCGCAATGACGCGATAAAGGCACTCCTGGGCACAGGGCCGGGGCGCGGACGCTACTCCGTCGGCTGGCCGTGCTCGCGAGTCGACTGGAAGCGGATCTCCGGCCATTTCTCCTGCGCCATCTGCAGGTTGACCCGGGTCGGGGCGATATAGACCAGATCGCCGCCGTGGTCGATGGCCAGGTTGGTCGCGGCCTTCTCCTTGAACTCCTCGAGTTTCTTCGGATCGTCGCTTTCGATCCAGCGGGCGGTCTGGACGTTCACGTTCTCGAACTGCGCCTCCACCTTGTACTCGGTGCGCAGGCGTTCGGCGACCACCTCGAACTGCAGCACACCGACCGCCCCCAGGATCAGGTCGTTGTTGGTCAGCGGGCGGTAGAGCTGGGTCGCGCCCTCCTCGCACAGCTCCTGCAGGCCCTTGGCGAGTTGCTTCATCTTCAGCGGGTCCTTCAGCTGCGCGCGGCGGAACAGCTCCGGCGCGAAGTTCGGCACCCCGGTGAAGGTGAGGTCCTCGCCCTGGGTGAAGGTATCCCCGATGCGGATGGTGCCGTGATTGTGGATGCCGATGATGTCACCGGGATAGGCAGTCTCCACATGCTCGCGGTCGGAGGCCAGGAAGGTCAGCGCGTCCGGGATCTTCACGTCGCGCCCGATGCGCACGTGGCGCAGCTTGGCGCCCTTGTCGAAGGTGCCGGAGCAGATGCGCATGAATGCGATGCGGTCGCGGTGGTTCGGATCCATGTTCGCCTGGATCTTGAACACGAAGCCGGTGAACTTCTCCTCGGTCGGCTCCACCTTGCGCGAGTGCGTGGGACGCGGCAACGGGCCCGGGGCGTACTCGACGAAATCGTCCAGCAGCTCCTCGATCCCGAAGTTGTTGATCGCCGAGCCGAAGAACACCGGGGTCTGCGCACCGCTCAGGTAGGCGTCCGGGTCGAACGCGTGCGAGGCGCCCTGCACCAGTTCCAGTTCCTCGCGCAGCTCATCGGCCTGCGGCCCCAGCACCTCGTCCAGGCGCGGGTTGTCCAGGCCCTCGATGATCTCGCCGGTGGACTTCTTGCCGCCCTCTTCCGGGTCGTACAGATGCACCGCGTCGCGGCGGAGGTGATAGACGCCACGGAAGCGCTTGCCGGAGCCGATCGGCCAGGTGATCGGGGCGCACTGGATCTTCAGCACCTCCTCGACCTCGTCCAGCAACTCGATCGGATCCCGGCCCTCGCGGTCCATCTTGTTCACGAAGGTCATGATCGGCGTATCGCGCAACCGACAGACCTCCATCAGCTTGATGGTCCGCTCCTCGACGCCCTTGGCGGCGTCGATCACCATCAGCGCGGAGTCCACCGCGGTCAGCGTGCGATAGGTGTCTTCGGAAAAGTCCGCATGCCCCGGGGTGTCCAGCAGGTTCACCATGCGGCCCTTGTACGGGTACTGCATGACGGAGGAGGTGACCGAGATGCCGCGCGATTTCTCCATCTCCATCCAGTCGGAGGTGGCGTGGCGCGCTGACTTGCGCCCCTTGACCGTACCGGCGAGCTGGATCGCGCCGCCGTACAGCAGGAGCTTCTCGGTCATGGTGGTCTTGCCGGCGTCCGGGTGCGAAATGATCGCGAAGGTCCGGCGTCGGCGGGTTTCCTCGATAAAGGACATGAATACGGGCCGCTTGAATCAGCCCGTCAGTTTAACGCGAAAGCGCGGGTCCGGTTCATCTTTCCGGGTCCCCAACATGCAAACGGCCCCGAAAAAAGGGGCCGTTTGCATGCGTTTCGGCGGTGCCCGATCAGCGCGCCGAGGCCGCCTGAAGCGCGGCGTTTTGTTCCTTGAGGCGCCCCTGGGCAGTCACCAGGTCACGGTTGTTCATGCGGGTCTCCAACGAGGCCAGGCGTTCCCGGTCGTCCGCCATGCTGTACCAGACATGCGCCTGGACCAGATCGCGTTCAACCCCGCGACCGTTCTGGTGCAGGCGCCCCAACCCGATCTGGGCATGCCGGTAACCCTGCTCCGCCGCAGCGGTATACCACTCGGCGGCCGCGGCCGGGTCGCGCGCGGTACCCTGACCATTCTCGTGCAGCAGCCCCACGTAATACTGCGCGGCAGGCAGCCCCTGATCCGCCGCCTTGCCCAGCCACTCAAGCGCGGCGGCCGGATCCTGCTCGCCATTAGCCAGATGGCTGCCCAGCCAGTACTGGGCATCGGCATGACCCAGCTCCGCCGCGCGCGTGTAATGTTCGTGACTGCGTTCGGCGTCGGCCGAGGTGCCCTTGCCGGTGGCGAAGAGGTAACCCAGATAGTAATGCGCACTGGCGTGGTCGGCGTCCGCAGCGCGAGCAAACCAGCTTAGTGCCTGATCGTAGTCGACTGCCGTGCCGCGGCCGGAGTAGTTCGCCATGCCCACATCGAACTTCGCCGCCGTATTACCCTTCTGTGCGTTGCTTTCGCGGATCTCGTACCAGACTTCCAGCAGCTCCTGCTGGCGCTCGGCCTCGTCGTAGCCGAAGGTCTGCTGGGCATGGGCAAGCCCTCCGGTGGCCAGGAGCGGCAGCGCCAGGGGGAGCGAAACAAACAGTGCACGTAGGGATCGGGACATGGGTTACCTCATCCGGAGTCGGGGCCAATACCGAGTTCGATCATAGACCCGGGGGATGACCGTCACAACGCGAAGGTCCCGGGACGAGAACCCAAGGCGGCAAAACCCGACCGGGTTACGGGTTTTGCCGCCGATGCTGTGACCGACTTCACACTCCCGCGGCGAACCGACGAGTCAGGCCCCGGCGGGTGCGGCGCAGCGACGCGTCAGCACCCAGGCATCCTCGCGGCCGCTGGGAAGCGGGTAATAACGAGGGCGAGTGCCGATATGCTCAAAACCCTCGGAGCGGTAGAGCTGCACCGCCGCCACGTTGGATGGGCGCACCTCGAGGAACAACGCCTCTGCGTCCTGATTGCACACATAGTCAAACAGGCGACGAACCATGAAACGGCCGAGCCCGTTGCCCTGCCAGCGCGGGTCCACCGTGAGGTTGAGCAGGTGGGCCTCGCCGGCGGCCACTGTCAGGACACTGTGCCCCACCTGGCGACCATCCACCTCCAGTACCCAGCAGTCGTAACCCACCCGGAGGCAGTCCTCGAAGATGCGGGCGGTCCAGGGGTAGTGATAGGCCTCGCACTCCACGCGCATCACGCCCTCGATGTCGGCCACCTCCATGCGGCGAAACTCGGGCTGGACGCGGGGTTCGGCACTCATGACACAGGCTTCTCCGGCAGCAGTGAAGGATAGGACAGGACGGGGCGAGGTGTCGTTTGTTCGGAACCCGGCGACTCGGCCAAGGTTCCCAATCCCTCAATCAGTGAGAGGTTTCGACAGACAGGCCCGGGCGCGCTGCAGGTCCTGCCAGGCACGGGCCTTGTCACCCGGCTTTCGCAGCAGGTAGGCCGGATGGTAGGTCACGATCAGAGGAACGCCCTGGTAGCGCTGCTCGGTGCCGCGCAGCCGGCCCAGCGGCTCGTCCGTCGCCAGCAAGGCGTGGGCCGCTACACGCCCCAGCGCCACGATAACCTCTGGCTGGATCAGTTCGATCTGGCGATCGAGAAACCCGCGGCAGGCCGCGGACTCCTCGGGTTTCGGGTCGCGGTTCCCGGGGGGTCGGCACTTCAGCGTGTTGGCAATGAATACGTCGTGGCCCCGATCGAGCCCCAGCGCCAACAGCATGTTGTCCAGCAGCTGGCCGGCACGACCCACGAAGGGTTCGCCACGGTGGTCCTCTTCCTCACCCGGGGCCTCGCCGACGAACAGCCAGCGCGCGCGGGGGTCGCCCACCCCGAACACGGTCTGCGTGCGTTCGCGGGCCAGCTCGGCGCAGGCAACGCAGCCGCGCACCCGCGCCGCCAGGGCCTCCCAGTCCAGGGTATCAACGTCGGCGGCCAACGCCCCGGCATCCGCCACTTCGGCTGGCGCGCCCGCCGCAAGGGCGGGCTCCGCGGCAGGCGCCACGGCCTCGGCCGTGTCCTCCAGTGCGATGCGCGAGCGCCACACCGGGATCCCCATGTCCGCGAGGATGCGGCGCTGGCGCACCGACAGCGACACGCGGTTACTCCCCCGACGGCGCCCGGCGACGATGCCGGCGCCAGCGCTCCAGGGTCAACAGCGGTCCGGACAGGGCATAGATGACGAAGGCCGCCAGCAGGACCTTGGGCGGATCCAGGGCCAGCAGCATCAGCGCCAACACCACCCCGACGATCGCCAGGAAGGGCACCCGGTGCTTGAAGTCCATGTCCTTGAAGCTGAAGTAGGTCAGGTTGCTGACCATCGCCGCCCCGGCGAGCACGGTGACCACCAGGATGCCAATCAGATAGGGGTCAGCCAGCTCCGCCGGGATGCCCCAGTCCTCCAGCACCCAGACCATGCCCACCAGGATCGCGGCGCTGGCGGGGCTCGGCAGCCCCTGGAAGAAGCGCTTGTCGCTGACCGCGAGTCGACTGTTGAAGCGCGCCAGGCGCAGCGCCGCGGCGGTGGCGAAGAAGAACGCCGCCACCCAGCCGAAGTTGCCCAGATCATGGAGTTGCCACAGATAAACCACCAGCGCCGGGGCCACGCCGAAGGACACCAGATCCGACAGCGAGTCGTACTGCGCGCCGAACTCGCTCTGGGTGTCGGTCATGCGCGCAACGCGCCCGTCCAGGGTGTCCAGCACCATGGCCACGAAGATCGCGATGGCGGCGGTGATGTACTCGCCATTGATGGCCGACACGATGGCGAAGAATCCGGAGAACAGCACCCCGGTGGTGAACAGGTTCGGCAGTAGATACACCCCACGGCGGCGCCGGCGATGCGGCGGCTGGTCGTCGGCGACGGTATCCTCGCCCTCGATGTAATCCGGCTCGGGATCCGTCTGTCGGTCGCCTTCGTCCCCTGCGCTCATTGCAGCACCTCCGCTGCGCTCTCGTCGTCCCCGGTTGCCCCGGACTCGGGCAGCCCGCCCAGCAGGGCAGAGCCCGCCAGGACCCGCTGACCCGGCTCGACCATCACCTGCGCGCCGGCCGGCAGCCAGACCTCGAAGGTACCACCAAAGCCGGCGAACCCCATCCGCTTGCCGCGCCCCAGGCGGTTGCCGGGGACGTTTGCCTGCATGCGAACCATGCGTGGCCAGTGATCGACGCTGAGCGCCAGCGTCAGCCGGGTGCCCCCGTCGGTCTCCAGGGCATAGGCCAGGCGTCCCTCCAGCTGGTCATCCGGTGCCTCGTCGGTCTCCTTGCCGGGCCAGACCCGTTCGCGGATCTCGGCCTCCTGCGGGGCGTGCACGTTGTACTCGCCCAGGCGGCGCTGGCGCAGGCGGATGCAGACCGCCGGCTTTTTCGTAAACGGATCCCGGGTCTCGGTAATCGACTCGATCGTGCCATCGGCGGGGGCGATCACGCCCAGGGCCGGCGCCGGGACCTTGCGCCGCATGTTGCGGAACAGGCCCATCAGGGCCACGGTGAGGATCACCATGAACAGGCCCAGTTCCGCCTCCCCGACCAACAGCGTAATCACCGTCATCCACGCGGCGATGATCACGAACAGGCGGCCTTCGGGGGCTAGCGGAAACAGCATCGGGGGCTCTGGAGACAGGACGCCCTGCGACGGAGCGGAATATCCGCCGCAGGGCCTCGCATCAGTTGCGGGACTTGTCGACCAACTGGTTGGCCGTGATCCACGGCATCATGGAGCGCAGACGTTCGCCGACCTGTTCGATCTCGTGGGCGGCGTTCAGGCGCCGGTTGGCGGTCATCGACGGGTAATTCATCGCGCCTTCCAGGATGAACTGCTTGGCATACTCGCCGTTCTGGATATTGCGCAGTGCCTCGCGCATGGCCCAGCGCGACTCTTCGTTGATCACCTTCGGGCCGGTCACGTACTCGCCGTACTCGGCATTGTTGGAGATCGAGTAGTTCATGTTGGCGATGCCGCCCTCGTACATCAGGTCGACGATCAGCTTCAGCTCGTGCAGGCACTCGAAGTAGGCCATCTCCGGGGCGTAGCCTGCCTCGGTCAGGGTCTCGAAGCCGGCCTTGACCAGTTCCACCGCACCGCCGCACAGCACGGCCTGCTCGCCGAACAGATCGGTTTCGGTCTCGTCCTTGAAGCTGGTCTCGATGATGCCGGTGCGCCCGCCGCCGATCGCCGAGGCGTAGGACATGGCGATATCGCGCGCCTTGCCGGAGGCATCCTGCTGGATGGCGATCAGATCGGGGATACCGCCGCCGCGCACGAACTCGGAGCGCACGGTGTGGCCCGGGGCCTTGGGCGCGATCATGATCACGTCCAGGTCCTTGCGCGGCTCGATCTGGTTGTAGTGGATCGCGAAGCCATGGGCGAAGGCCAGGGTCGCGCCCTTCTTAAGGTTCGGCTCCAGCACGTCGCTGTACAGCGCGGCCTGGTATTCGTCCGGGGCCAGCACCATGATCAGGTCGGCGCCGGCGGTCGCGGCGTCGACATCGGCCACCTTCAGGCCGGCCTCTTCGGCCTTGGCGCGCGAGCCGGAGCCTTCGCGCAGGCCCACGGTCACGTCCACGCCGGAGTCCTTCAGGTTGTTCGCATGGGCGTGGCCCTGCGAACCGTAGCCGATGATGGCCACCTTCATGCCCTTGATGATGGAGAGATCGGCGTCTTTGTCGTAGTAGAGATTCATTGCAATTTCCTTGATATCAGCCCCAAGTGGGGCCCATGGCAAACAAACGGGTCCCGCCCCCGCAACCGGGGGCCGGACCCGGGGATTCAGATTTGCAGGGCGACCTCGCCCCGGGCGATGCCCATCACGCCGGAGCGCACGACCTCCAGAACAGTAAACGCGTCGAGTGCCACGAGGAAGGCATCCAGCTTGGAGCCCTCGCCGGTGATCTCGATCACGTAGCTGTCGAGGGCCACGTCGATGATCCGGCCGCGGAAGATGTCCGCCAGGCGTTTGACCTCCTCGCGCTCGGAGGCCTCCGGCACGCGCACCTTGACCAGCGCCATCTCGCGCTCGATGTGCGGATAGGCGGTCATGTCCAGCAGCTTGATCACGTCGATCAGCTTGTTCAGCTGCTTGGTGATCTGCTCGACGATCTCGTCGGAACCACTGGTGACGATGGTCATGCGCGACAGCGACGGGTCGTCGGTCGGCGCGACGGTCAGCGACTCGATGTTGTAGCCACGCGCGGAGAACAGCCCGGCCACCCGCGAGAGGGCCCCGGATTCATTTTCCAGCAGGACACTGATGATATGACGCATACGGCTCTTCCCTGTACCCGGCTTAGACCAGGATCATTTCGTTCTGGCCGGCACCGGCCGGGATCATCGGATACACGTTCTCGGACTGGTCGGTAATGAAGTCCATGAACACCAGGCGGTCCTTCTGCGCCAGGGCCTCGCGGATCGCGCCCTCGACGTCGCCCGGCTGGGTGATCTGGATACCAACATGGCCATAGGCCTCGGCCAGCTTCACGAAGTCCGGCAGCGCATCCATGTAGGACATGGCGTAGCGGCCCTGATAGAAGAACTCCTGCCACTGCCGGACCATGCCCAGGTAGCGGTTGTTCAGGTTCAGGATCTTCAGCGGCAGCTGGTACTGGAAGCAGGTCGATAGCTCCTGGATGCACATCTGGATGCTGGCCTCGCCGGTAATGCAGCCCACCGTCGCGTCCGGATGTGCGAACTGCACGCCCATCGCAAACGGCAGGCCCACGCCCATCGTGCCCAGGCCACCGGAGTTGATCCAGCGGTTCGGCTTGTCGAAACCATAGAACTGCGCCGCCCACATCTGGTGCTGACCGACATCGGAGGTCACGTAGGCATCGCCCTCGGTCAGCTCCCAGAACTTTTGCACCACGTACTGCGGCTTGATCAGCCCGGAGGTCTGGTCGTACTTCAGGCAGTCCTGCGCCTGCCACTCCGCGATCTGCTTCCACCAGGTGGCCAGGGCCTCGGCGTCCGGCTTGCTGCCGGCCTCGTTCAGGCCCTTGATCAGCTCGCGCAGCACCGGCTCCACCTCGCCGACGATTGGCACGTCCACCTTCACGTTCTTGGAGATGGAGGACGGATCGACGTCCACGTGCACGATCTTCGCATGCGGACAGAACTTCTCGATATTGCCGGTCACGCGGTCATCGAAGCGCGCGCCAATGGCGATCAGCACATCCGCGTGGTGCATGGCCATGTTGGCCTCGTAGGTGCCGTGCATGCCCAGCATGCCCAGGAACTGCTTGTCCGACGCCGGATAGCCACCCAGCCCCATCAGGGTGTTGGTGATCGGATAGCCCAGCTGGCGGGTGAACTCGGTCAAGGCCTCGGAGCCACGACCCAGGATCACGCCGCCGCCGGTGTAGATCATCGGCTGCTTGGCCGACAGGATCAGGTCCACCGCCTTGCGGATCTGGCCGGTATGCCCCTTCGTGGTCGGGTTGTAGGAGCGCATGTGGATGCTGTCCGGGTACTCGAACACGCAAGTGTCGGCGGTCACGTCCTTCGGGATATCGACCACCACCGGGCCGGGGCGCCCGGTGGTCGCCACGTAGAAGGCCTTCTTGATCGTGGTCGCCAGATCCTTCACGTCCTTGACCAGGAAGTTGTGCTTCACGCAGGGCCGCGTGATCCCCACGGTGTCCACTTCCTGGAAGGCGTCGTTGCCGATCATGCTGGTCGGCACCTGGCCGGTGAACACCACCAGCGGCACCGAATCCATGTAGGCATCGGCAATCCCGGTGATCGCGTTGGTCGCACCGGGACCCGAGGTGACCAGGGCCACGCCCGGCTTGTCGGAGGACTTGGCATAGCCCTCGGCCGCGTGCACCGCGCCCTGCTCGTGGCGCACCAGTACGTGGGAGACCTTGTCCTGCCGGTACAGCGCATCATAGATGTGCAGTACCGCACCGCCGGGATAACCGAATACCACGTCGACGCCCTCGGCCTCGAGGCTGCGACAGAAGATTTCGGCGCCGGTGATGGCGGTGGCGGAGCTTGCGGACTCGGACATGGTGGTCGACTTCCTTACCAGGGGCTTGCGCACGATCGTCGGACGATCACACACCACAAATCAAAATAGCCCACCATTCTAATATGAAATCGCCCCCATTTCACGCCATAAAGCGGATGGGCACGCGCCGGTCCTCGCGGGGAGCCAGCGACGTAGCAACCTGCAAACGGGGCTAACCGACCCCGCCGCCCTGCCCGCTCCCGCGAGATTGCCACGGCCCCTGCGGGGCCTCGCGATGACGGGGTTGCGAGCACCGTCATTGCGAGGAGCGCAGCGACGTGGCGATCTTTTTGGGCGGCCCCGACGTCGAACCGAACGGACGCGGGGAGGTCAGCTGTGCTCGCCCCCGGCCTGCGCGGTGGGCAGCTCGGCGAAATGCTCGCGGGCCCGGGCCACCAGCTGTGGCGGCAGGCCGTTCTTCTCGGCGATGGTCAGGCCAAAGGAGACCCCGGGCTCGCCGATCAGCAGCCGGTAGGTGGGCGACAGTGTCTCCGCATCGAACTGCATCGAGGCATTCACGATGCCCGCATGCTGTGCCGCGTAGTCCTTCAGCGGGGCCAGGTGGGTATTCACGATCCCGCGAGTACCACGGGCGCGCAGCTCGTCGAGCATCGCCATGGCCAGGGCCGCGCCCTCGTCCGGGTCGGTACCGGTTCCCAGCTCGTCCAGCAGGATCAGGCTCTCGGAGCCGGCGTGGTCGAGGATGCGCTTGAGCACCTCCACATGCCCGGCAAAGGTCGACAGGTGGTGGAACAGGCTCTGGTGATCACCGACATCGACCATGACCCGATCAAAACGACCGATGCGACAGTCCTGTTCGGCCGGGATATGCAGCCCGCACCAGGCCATGGTGACCAGCAGGCCCAGGGTCTTCAGCGCGACCGTCTTGCCGCCGGTGTTCGGGCCGGTAATCAGCAACAGCGGCTGCTCGCCATCCAGACGGATCGACAGGGGCACCGGCTGCGGGCCGTTGCCCTCGGCGAACTGCAACAGCAGCAGCGGGTGGTAGGCATCGATCAGCTCCACGCCGGCCTCGGGCTCCAGCCTCGGGGCATGGGCATTCATCTGCGCCGAAAGCTGCGCGGCGGCCGAGGCCAGATCGATCCAGGTCAGCGCGGTCAGCATCAGGTCCAACGGCTCGCCATGCTGGCGCACCCCATCGGTCAGCTCGCGCAACAGGCGCTGCTGCTCGGTGTTGATCTGGTTGTTGACCGTATCGAGCTGGTTGTTCAGCGGCACCGCCTCGATCGGCTCCACGATCTGGTCACGCCCGCCCATCGCGGTGCCCCGGCGCACGCCCTTGACGGCGCTGGCCGTATCGCTGCGCAGCACCATCACCGCGCGCTCCTGGTGCCACTGGACCTTCAGCGCATCCTGCCCTTTCTGCGCCACATCGGAGTCCGTCAGGCATTTTTTCACTACCGCCTCGACCTCGTCACGCAGCCGCCCGCGCTGCCCGAAGGCCTCGACCAGCGCGGCGCTGGCGTCCTCGCGCAGCGAGCCGCCGGGGTTCAGGCAGGCCGCCAGGCGCTGTCCCAGCGCCTCGGGTGGGTACAGCTTGTTCAGGTCCGCCGGATAGATCTCCGGGGTATCGGCGAGCTGATCCGCCAGCTCGCGGGCCTGGCGCATGATGATCTGGAGATTGTGCAGGGCCTGTACCGGCAGGGCCGCGCCGGGGTTTGCAGCCTGACGCAGCGCGGCACGCACATCCGGCAGCTGGCCCAGCCGTGGCAGCGTGCCCGCGTCCAGGCGCTGGCGCGCGACGGTCACCGCCTTTTGCAGCGCCCGCGCCGCATCCAGATTCGGTGCCGGCTCCAGCCCGCGCGCGGCGTCGGCGCCATAAGGCGTGGCAGTCAGACGCTCCAGCAGACGCTGGATCGCGGGGAATTCGAGGGCCTTCAGATCTACCTGCATGACATACCCTTGTGCATGAATTCTCTACCGTGGCCGGGGCCCCGAGACCTTGTGGGAGCCGGCTTGCCGGCGAAGCCCCTGCCCGCATCCGGCTTTAGCAGGGGCTTCGCGTGCAGGCACGCTCCCACAGGTGGAGATCCGGGGGCTCGGCCTACTCCTCCGCCTTCTTGAACATGCCGAGATAGGCCTTTTTGTCGATCATCGGCTCGCGCATCACCGCCAGCATGTCGTCCAGGTGCGCCGGCGTGCTCATGCCGACCAGCGAGGTGCCCAGCCCCGGCGTGGAGCGGTTGAACTGCAACGCGCGCTGCGCCGGGTTGGGCAGGCTCGCCAATTGCTGCTCGACCACCTCCACCGACTGCTTCGCCAGGTGCCCCTTCAGCATGGAGTGCGAGGCGATCATGTACACCTCCAGCTGGTGCGCGGCCTGCAGCGGGCTGGCCACGTTGCCCTGCCCGGTCGCGGTGTTGAAGCGGGTAAAGCCTTCCAGCATCACCTGGTTGAACGGGAGCATGGCGATCTTGAAGTGATGCCGCGCATGGTCGTCTCCGCTCACCGTCTGTGCCGCGCGCTCGGCCAGTCCCTGCATGGAGGTGAGCGACTGGAACACCGCCGCGTCGGTCTCCTCGCGGAAGCCCTCGAAGGTGGAGATGCCGTAGGTGCGGATCTTCTTGTCGCGCACCGCCCGCTCCAGCATCTCGAATACCGGCTCCAGCTTGCGGTTAGTCGGCTCCTTGCCGATCTCGTGGATGTGCACCTCGGGCTGGTCGATCAGGAACGCATCCAGCGTCTCCACTCCCATCAGCGAGCGCGACAGCTCCATCTGGTAGTGGAGGTACTCCGGCGTCAGCAGATGCGCGCCCTTCGCCAGATCGTCCTTCGTACCCATGCCCTGGGCCTCGATCTCGCGCTGGAACCAGGCCTCCATGTCCTCCGGCGGCCCGCCGCGCAGGGTCAGGAACCCGCCCTTGGAGATCAGGAACATCGCCTCGCGCGGGACCCCGGCCTCCAGCGCGGTGCGCACCCCCGCCCCCACCGCCGCCAGCGAACGGCCGTAGCGGTAATGCGCCCCGGTGTCGATCACGTTGACGCCCTCGGCCAGGCCGCGCGCGACGATCGCGGAGATCTGCGCATCCACCTCGGTGGTGGCCGCCCCGCCGAAGGTGCCGATGCCGAGGCTCGACAGGCGCATCTTCGCGCGCGAGAACTCGCTGTAATGTCCCTCAACGGCCTTGCCCTCGGACACGAACTGCTCCGCGTAACGGCGCGTCGCCTTGGCATTGGCATAGCCGGGTATCAGTTTCTGCACGGGCTCCATGCGTCTCCTCGATTGGTCGCGGGTCCCTGGGGGCGGGCTCCGGGAAGCCCCGAACCCCCACCCACCCGGTGAGGGGGGAATCGTACGTCAGCGGACGGGATTTGCGAAAACCCGCAACGCGAGCGGGCAACTACCGGTGGCCTCGGACGGCCGCACAAACAGCCGCGCCCCGGCATGTGCCGGGGCGCGGGGCAGAGGCCGCCCCGGCCGGAAGTGGGGGGCGGCAGGGGAAATGAGCGGAGACTACAGGCCCGGGGCCGAATGCCGATAGCGGCGGAAGGCACCCAGCATCACGAGGCCAAGCCCGATCAACCAGGCCGGCCCCGGCAGCGGGACCTCAGTGGCGGTGGTGGTGAACCGCCCGCTGAGATAGAGCTCCTCGAAGCCATTGTTCAGGTCATCCATGAAGAAATCGATCCCGAACAGATAGCCCTCGCCGGCGAACAGGCCGAGATCCATGGTCGGGGCAAAGGCGATGTAGTCCAGTTTGCCGCTTCCCTTGTTGGCATCGGTCTCGTACACCTCTCCCGAATCGCCGACCACTTGGATCTCGCCGGGCGAGAGAACCGGGCCGCCGTTGCCGTCGTCAAAGATCCAGCGGGCTACGCGCTCCCCGGTGACGGGGTCGTAGATGAAGACCTCGGCCTGGACCAGCAGATCGGGGGATCCCCCTGTCTGGTTGTGGTCGAAGATGAACGTGGGGATGGTGGCCCCCGGGTTGATCGCATCCAGGTACGCCAGGAGGTTGTCCACCAGCACGGGCCCGTTGGCCTGGGTGCCCAGCCCCCAGTCGCCGGTGAAAGTGGTCACGCTGCCACCCGGGAAGGGCATGGGGTTCTCGAAATTGTAGCTGCCGTCGGGCCCGACACCCTGGTTATCCGCGCCACCAGCACCCGTGCCCACAATCAGATCCAGCGTGCCCGTGCCCTGCCCGGTGTAGTTGGCCTGAGACAGGAAGCCCCACTGGTTCAACAACGAGCCGGAGTAGGAATAGAAATCGTTGTACTGAATGGCGACGGGGATCCCGTCATAGGTCGCGTCGATGTCCGGAAGTTCGATGATGGCCGCGTTCGCCACCGAGCCCGCAAGCATCACGCCCGCCAGTACTGCCACCTGCTTACTCCAAAACTTGCGCATCACACTCACCTCTGGCTCCCGGCCTGTTGGCCGCTCAGGGCGCCTTTCGCCCTCTCGAGCAATTACGAAGCAAGACGCGCGCCAAATTCGCAATGGGATGGTTTTACAGGAGTTTCTCCCAGACCCGATTCACCATAAAGTAAGCCGTGTAAAAAATTCCGACGCTTCTTCCGAACATCGGGCCGAACCCCGTCGGAATGCTTTACACGCGACCGGCGCCCCAGCAGGCACGGAGCCATAATCCAGGCGGGACCCCGACAGCCCACGGGCTCGGCATCTCCTATCTTCTATGCCCGCAGCCACGGGCCGGTGATTGATCAGCGCCTCTCCACTAACCGCGCAACAACGGGTGTGCATGGAAAAGCCGCCCCAGGCGTTCCTCGAGCTCGGGACGCACGGGGCCGGAACGGTCGGCGTCGAGACGGGAGACGAACAGGTTCTCGTACCAGTCCTCTTCCTCGTCCATGTCCCAGTCGACCTCGCGCAGCAAGGCCTGGCCGGCAGCGGGGATCTCGGCGGGCAGGTCGCGTCCGGTGAGCAGGGCCCAGACGCCGGTCCAGCAGCGGGCGAGCGCGAGGGGGTGATAGCCGCCACCCCCGAGGACCAGCAGCTTCGGCGTGCCGTCTTCATGGCGCGGGCTGGTCTCGATCACATCGTCGATGCAGGCGAGGAAGCACTGGGTAGAGATGCCGAACTTGCCCAGCGGATCCGGCAGCAGGGCATCGGTGCCCGCCTGGACGACGATCACGTCCGGCTGCCAGCGATCACGCACCGCGTCCCACACCCGGGTGAAGGCGGCGCGGAATTCGCTGTCGTTGGTCTCCTTCGGCAGCGGCACATTCACCGCATTGCCGAGCGGGCCCGTATCCTCGATGCGCCCGCCCTGGAAGGGATAGCCGTATTCGGTGTCCATGTGCAGGGAGACGGTGAGGACGTCCGGATCGTCGGTGAATGCGGCCTCGACGCCGTCGCCGTGGTGGGCGTCGATGTCGAGATAGAGCACACGCTGACCGGCCTGGCGCAGGCGCAGAATCGCGAGCGCCGGGTCGTTGAAGTAGCAAAATCCTCGCGCCTGGTCCGGGGCCGCGTGGTGCATGCCACCGGCCGGATTGAAGGCCATCTGCCCGCCCAGAACGACCTCGGCGCCCTGGATGGAGGCAAAGGTCGCGGTGGCCGGGGTGGCGAAGAAGCCGGCGAAGAACGGGTTTTCGAAATTGCCGATGTTGTGGCGGTCGCGGTAGCGCTGGAAGACCTTGCCCAGGGCCTCGGCCCGCTGCATGGCGGAGACGTACTCGCGGGTGTGGAACCACTCGAGCTCGGCCGGCTGCGCCTTGCGCGTAACGGCCATCTCCCCGGGGGTGATCGCGTCATAGGCCTCGATCAGGTCCAGGGTCAGAGAGACGCGCGGGATGCCCAGCGGGTGGTTGTCGCCATAGCTGTGCCCGCGATAGCGCGGCGCATGCAGCAGGGTCGCATGGCGGCGGGCCGGACCCGGCGCGGCGGCCACCGCCGGGTCGATAGCTTCGGGGGTGGCATTCACTGGCGCAGCCTCAGGTAGATCTCGGGCAGACGGCGCGGCAGCTCGTCCACGTGGTCGATGATGGTGTAGTGCCCCGGGCCGAAGATGGCCGGCAGGTACTCGGAACCGGACGGGTCCAGGGTGATGCAGAAGGGGTGGACGCCGGCGTCCACCGCCTCCTTCATGGCCATGCGCGTGTCCTCGTGCAGATAACGCTGGTCACCACCGTCGTCGTAGTCGGCCGGGCGCCCGTCGGTGAGGATCAGCAGCAGGCGGCGCTGGCTGGAGTTGCGCTTGAACGCCTCCAGCGAGTGGCGAATGCCCGCGCCCATACGCGAGGCCAGGCGCCCGGACACCCCGGCAATGCGGGCGCGCACGGTGTCGTTGAGATCCTCGTTGAAATCCTTCAGCCAGTAGTAGTTGACCTGGTCGCGCTGCTTGGAGGCAAAGCCGGCAAGCGCATAGGGATCACCGACCTTTTCGATGGCCTCGGCGAACAGCATCATCCCCTCGCGTATGCGGTCGACGATCTTGCCCTGCCCGCTCGGGTGGCGCGCCATGATGGAGGTGGACATGTCCGCCAGCATCAGCACCGAGGTGTCGCGGTGCTGCACCGCGCGGCGACGGTAGATGAAGGCCTTGGGCGAGAGCCCCGCCTTCTTGTCCGCGATGTAGTCGATCACCGCCTCGGTATCCAGCTCGTCACCGTCCAGCTGTTTGCGCTGCGGCGCCAGGCGCATCGGGCGCTGCATCTCCAGGCCACGGGTCAGGCGCTTCAGGGTGGCGGCGTTCTCGGAGAGAATCGTCGCCGCCAGCTCCGGGTTCTCGTCGTCCAGCACGCGCTCGTAGAGGTTCACCCAGTCGGAGATGTAGCGCTGTTCGCGGTAGTCCCACTCGGGATACGGGATGCCATCTTTCCGCGGCGTATAGGGTACGCCGCGCTTGGCCACCTGGGCCGGCTGCGGGATACCGGTGCCGATACGCCCGCCGGTGCCGGAGGTCTCCTGCTGCGGCGTCTGGATATCCGCGTCCGGGTCCTTCTGCGCCTGTTCCGGGGCCTGCTGGGGCTGTTCTTCCTGTTTCTGGTGCTCGAGCTTGTGCTCGTCGTGCGCCTCGTGGTCGCGGAAGTCGGCCAGGCTGCCATCGCGCTTGCGTTGCGGGTAGACCGGCAGCGACTGGTTCAGCGACAGCCCCGGCAGGTAGGCCTCGGCGCGCTCATCGATGGTGATCTCGGGAAACGCGTCGTCGGCGAACAGATCCTCACCCACCGCCCAGGCGGTGACGATGTCCGCGTCCGGCTCCAGCATCCGCGCCAGGCGCGGGTCCTGGGCCTCGCCGCGCAGCAGGGCCTCGTGGGCGCGCAGGGCGAAGTCGTAGTAGATTCCGGCCGCACCCTCCGGGCGCTCGTGGGCCCGGGCGAGTTCGACCAGGCGCGACAGGAAATTCGGGATGCGCGGGGCCAGGCGCGCGTTCACGCGCAGGTCCTCGGCCAGGTCGAACAGGACCTGGAAGCTGAACATGCGCGCGTCGAATTGAGCGAACAACGGACGCCAGGTGATGCGCGACTTGTCGTCCAGCGGCGGGTGCTCGGCGCCTGCACGCTCGAACAGGCGCTCGACGTCGGATTGCGCGTAGGTATCGAAGGCGAGATGCGCGGCCGCGTGCTGGGTAGCGACGATCGCCTCCTCGCGCGAGTCCATCACCGCCGGCATGAACAGGCGGCGCCCATCGGTCTCGAGCATCGGACGGCCCTCGCCCGGCTTCCAGCTGGAATCCGCCAGCGGGATGTCGGCGTCCAGCCAGGCCATCAGCACCAGGCGCAGAAAGCGCCCGTTCATACGTGGGCGGAAGCCCGGTAGCGCCTCCAGCAGGAGCTTCAGGCTCTCGTCGCTCTCCAGGCGGAAATAGGCCTCGCCACGCGAGCGCCCGGCCTTCAGCAGGTCCGCCCCGCGCCGCGCCCAGGAGAGCAGCCCCGCGTCGCCGACCAGATTGCGGGCAATCGGGGCGCCCTCGAGGTAGGCATCCAGCGTCAGGCCGCGCTCGTCGAACAGCTTTTCGGCCGGCTCGATCAGGGCGCGCAGGCCCTCGATGCCGCGCTCGGCGGCAAGCTTCTCGAACGGGGCCTCGAAGTAGGCCCGGGCGTCCGGCAGGCTGCGCGCGCACCAGCGCAGGCCGATCTCGGCCCACTCGCGCTCGCCCTCCTCGCCCCATTCCGCGTGTACCCGGTCGGCCTGGGCCATGAAGCCTTCCAGCGCATAGTTGGAGTTCACCCACTCCTGAAAGCGCGCGGCCTGCTCCAGCCACAGCGCCACCGTCTGCATGTTCTCGGCGAGCCGCGCCGAGTGGCGCATGAAGCTCTTGCCGGCCTCGCGGTCATGGAAGAACAGATCGCGCGCGGTCTCGATCCAGCGCCGCGCGATGGTGGCCCCGAACGGGCGGATCGCCGGCAGGGCCTCCTTCGTATCGCGGTGCGCGACGAAGCTGATGTCCTCCAGGTGCTGGAGGATCTCCTCGATCTCGACGAGTTCTTCCGCCTCCGGTTTCGCGCCGCCTTGGGTCGCGGGGTCGCTCACGCGGCTTCGGACTCGGGGAAGTGGGCGTCGAAGATCTCTTCCAGCGCCTGGATCAGCTCGGGGTCATCGGTGATGGGCGCGATCATCGCGGCGCGGCAGGCCACGCGCGGGGTCAACCCGGCCTGCATCAGTTCGCCGGCGTAGGCCAGCGCGCGGGTGGAGGTGGCCTCTTCCAGGCCGTGGTCCTTCAACGCACGCGCCTTGCGCCCGGCAGCCACCAGCTTCTCCACACGGTCGGCGTCCAGGCCACCGGATTCCTTGGCGACGATCTCGCGTTCGACGTCCTCCTCCGGGTAGTCGAAGTGGATGCCGACGAAGCGCTGCTTGGTGGAGGGCTTCAGGTCCTTCAGTACGGTCTGGTAACCCGGGTTGTAGGAGATCACCAGCATGAAGTCTTCGTGCGCGTCGATGATCTGCGACTTCTTGTCCAGCGGGAGCTGGCGGCGGTGGTCAGTCAGCGGATGGATCACCACCGTGGTGTCGGTGCGCGCCTCGACGATCTCGTCGAGGTAGCAGATCGCACCCTCCTTGACCGAGCGCGTCAACGGGCCGTCCTGCCAGACGGTTTCCTCGCCCTCCAGCAGGAAGCGACCCACCAGGTCGGAGCTGGTCAGGTCCTCGTGGCAGGACACGGTCACCAGCGGCTGGCCCAGGACGTGGGCGATGTGTTCCAGGAAGCGGGTCTTGCCGCAACCAGTCGGCCCCTTGAGCATCACCGGCAGGCGCTTCGAATAGGCCGCCTTGAAGATCTCGATCTCGTCGCGCTGGGGCTTGTAGAACGGGGCGTCGCCTGCGTCCCCCGGTTTGTCGATGACGTCGCGTTCCACACCGCGGATGCGGTTGATCAGGTTCTTCATGGGATCTCCGATGCCGACCGCGGGGCCGGGACTGGTGTATGCGCGGGGGCGACGTTACCCTCCTGCGCGTTGGGCGGGCCGCCAATCGTGTTCCCGCAGGCTTTGTTGTATCATTCGCCGTTTATATTCTAACCAACCTGCGCACTTGCATGAACCAAACGCCCCACGGCTGCGGGGTTGGGCTTGCGGATGCGCCCGTCACTCGGATTCAGCGTTTCAATAGAGGACCCGGTATGAAACTCGTCAAGCTCGTCAAGCTGAACAACGTGCAGTACAACCCGAACCGCGACCCGGACTTCTACCGTCGCCCGGTCAACGAGGAATTCCGGCTGCAGGCCGTGCTGAACGGCTCCGGCAGCGCCCAGTGCTCGTTCTCCGTGGAAGGCGAAACCCTGTGCGAGGGCAGCGTGTCCCTGCCGGGCACCTTCGACTGCAAGTTCAGCTACGACACCGCCGGCACCCGCATTGGCGACCTGGTGATCGAGGGCAATGGCGAGACCTTCCACGAGAAGATCCGCATCGACGTGCTGGAACACGCCTGGATCGGCTAACCCGATTCAGCGACCACCGCCCGCCCTGTCCTGGCGGCGGCAGCGAAAGGCCCCGCGGCATAGCCCGGGGCCTTTCGCGTTTGGGGCGGCCTCCATCCACGTCGCCAGCCGAGCCAAACGCGGAACGTGACACCCGAACGAAGAAAGCCCCGCGTGAGCGGGGCTTTCGGGCACAGCGGCGGAACGATGTTGCTCAGTCGATCACGCCGGTCACCCAGTACTGCACGTACTTCGGGTTGTCCTCGATAAAGCGATCCACGGCCTCCGCGTAGGAGTTTTCCTGGGCGTAGAACATCGCGTCTTCCAGGACCTCGAGATCCAGGTGCATGCGCGAGATCATCATCGCCACGTCGTGGTACTCCTCGGCGAAGCCTTCGCGAGCCAGGGCATGGATGCGTTCGAAGCTGCCCAGGGCCCCCTCCGGGTCTTCGAGGTAACGCAGGTCATGGGCGCCGAATTTCCAGTGCGGGCTCCAGCCGGTCACCACGATCCACTCGTCACGACGGATCGCGCGTTCCAGCGCGGAGGTCATGCCGGCCCCGGAGGAGATCTGCAGGTTGTAGCCGTCCAGGCCGTAGGTCTCCATGGCCTCTTCCGACAACCGCGTCAGGCCCGCGCCCGGGTCGATCCCGGTGATGCGGCCATCCAGCTTGTCCCGCACGGAGTCCTTCTTCAGGTCTTCGATGGAGCCGAGCTCGTCCTCGGGGATATAGTCCGGCACCACCCAGCCGAGGCGGGCGTTGCCATACAGCGGACCCAGGTTCACCACGTCCTGACCCACACGATCCATGTAGTCGGCATGGGTCCCTGGCAGCCAGGCCATCAGCATCATGTCGATGTCGCCGGAGGCCAGGCCCTGGTATTGCGGGGCGATATCGGTCTGGATCAAGTCGACCGAGTAGCCCATTTCGTCCTCGATGACGCGCTCTGCCAGCCTGGTCACGAACTCGGCATCGGACCAGGCGGTCCAGCCGATCTGGATGTCGTCGGCCTGGGCCGTGGAAAGGCCCATGGAGGCGGCCAGTACCCCGCCCAGCAGGGTTGAAGTCAGTGTCTTGTTCATTGTGCTACTCCTTCCTTCGAGTGAAACGGATGGCGGCGGCGCACGAGCCCGGCTCAGCTGCTCGCCTTGCGCCGCCGCCCTACGCTTTGAGTGATCCGGTCGAGCAGGATGGCGAGGATCACGACCCCCAGGCCGCCCTCGAACCCTAGCCCGACATCGAGCCGCTGGATACCGGTGAGCACGGTGTTGCCAAGCCCGCCGGCGCCGATCATCGACGCGATCACCACCATGGAAAGCGCCAGCATGATGGTCTGGTTGATGCCGGCCATGATCGACGGCATCGCCAGAGGTAATTGAATCTTGGTCAGGAGCTGGCGCCGATTGCAACCGAAGGCCAGCCCGGCCTCGATCTGCTCACGGTTCACCTGGCGGATGCCGAGGTTGGTCAGACGCACCACCGGCGGCATACAGAACACCACCGTGGCAATCGCGCCCGGCACCGTGCCCAGCCCGAAGAAGATCGCCGCCGGGATCAGGTAGACGAAGGGCGGCATGGTCTGCATCAGATCCAGCACCGGACGGATGGAGGCCTCCACCCAGTCGCTGCGCGCCATCGCGACTCCCACCGGCATGCCGATCGCCAGCGCCACGGCGGTCGCTGCCAGCACCAGCGACAGGGTCTTGATGGTCGGCTCCCACAGATCCATCCCGAGGATCAGGCCCAGGGCCAGGATGGCGAAGATGCCGAAGCGCCAGCTGACCCGCCACCAGCTGAGCCCCACCAGGGCCAGCACCAGCAGCCAGGCCGGGATCGCGAGCAAGGCCCCCTCGAAGGAATTGGTCAGCAGCCCCAGGAACCAGGCAATGCCATCTAGCGCCGGCTCCAGGTTGTCGAGGATCCAGTCGACTCCAGCCTCGATCCAGTCGCCCACGGGAATATTGATGCGCCCTTCCATGTCAGTAATCTCCGTTCGCGGCGGCCGCGTTCCGGCTGCGGTCCAGGGCTTCGACCAGGCGCTGCAGGGTCACCAGGCCGCGGAAACGGCCCTCGCCATCCACCACCGGGATGGATACCGGGCTCTGCGCAGCCCGCCGCGGCAGGTCGGCCAGCGCGGTATCCTCGGGGACCGGCTCCACCTCCACCGCGACCTCGCTGGCGGCGCGATCCAGGGTGAGCTCGCCCAGACGCTTGGCCTGGACAACGGACTGGAAACGCCCGCCGGCATCGACAATCACGGCCTCGTTGCCCGGCACGTGGGCAATCCGGTTACGCGCCTCGCCGGCCGTGGTGTCGGCATCCAGTACCGGGATGTTCTCGCTGTCCATGATGTCGCGGGCCTGGAATACCTGGGTGATGTCCACGCCGTGGAAGAACGAGCGCACGTATTCATTGGCGGGGTGCGTGATGATTTCCTTCGGCGTACCCACCTGCACCACCTCGCCGCCCTGCATGATGGCGATGCGATCTCCGATGCGGATCGCCTCGTCAAGGTCGTGGGAGATGAACACGACCGTACGTCGGTGCTCGCGCTGCAGGTCCAGCAGGCGATCCTGCATCTCGGTGCGGATCAACGGGTCCAGCGCCGAGAAGGCCTCGTCCATCAGCATGATGGAGGGATCGGTCGCCAGGGCACGGGCCAGGCCCACGCGCTGCTGCATCCCGCCGGAAAGCTCATCCGGATAGCTGCGGGCATGGGCCTTGAGACCCACCTGGTCCAGGGCCTCCTGGGCGCGCTCACGGCGTCGGGCGCGGCCGACGCCGGCGATCTCCAGGCCGAGGGCGGCGTTGTCGATCACCGTCTTGTGCGGCATCAGGGCGAAAGACTGGAACACCATCGCCAGATCCTCGCTGCGCAGCCGGATCAGATCGCGCTGGCTCATGCGTGTGACGTCGCGCCCACGGACCTCCACCGTGCCGGCAGTGGGCTCGATCAGGCGGTTGAGCAGACGCACCAGGGTGGACTTGCCCGACCCGGACAGCCCCATCACCACGAAGATCTCGCCCTCGGCGATATCGAGGTTGCAGTCCTTCACGCCCACCGTGTTGCCGGTGCGCTCGAAGATCGTGTCCTTGTCCAGGCCGTCCTCGATCAGCCGCAGACCTTCCTGCGGGTTCGGCCCGAAGACCTTGTACAGCTCGCGCACCCGGATGATGGGTTCCATGCCACGTTCTCCCTGTAACGCTACGTCCGACCCTCGGGCCGGACCGGGGCCCGTTACCAGTCGTACTGGCGAATAAACTCGGGAAGCTTGTCGATCATTTCTTCGCGCCCGAAGAAACGATCGGCGCGGGCCAGGCGCATCTCGTCCTGGATGTCCTGATCGCCGCCGAAGCAGAATACCGGAAGATTGATCTGGTATTCCATGCGCAGCATCCGGATCACGTCCAGCGGGTCGAAGGCCTCGATCTCGTCCAGATCCAGCAGCAGGAAGCGGTACAGTAGGATCTCATTCCAGGGGCCCAGTTCATCCAGGTCGGTCACCCGGTGCAACTGCCAGTCCTGCGGCAGCTGGGCCTGCATGCGCTCGGTCAACCCGGCGTCCTGCGTCATCAGGATGACGCGCTTCTCCAGGCGGCGTTCGATCGTCGGTTCGGACATACGGCATCTCCGGCGTTCGTGGGTAGCGGAAGGGGCGGGTCAGGCCGCCGCAATTCCGCGATAGAGCCCGTCGATGCGGGCACTGATCTCGTCGACCATGCGGGCGTCGAGCTGACCGCTCAGGCGCGAGCGCACGCGCAGGCGCTCCGGGGACTCGCCAATCAGGTGTTCCTCGAGGATCGCGGTGGTCGCCGGGTCCTCGCACCAGACCCGTGCGATGTGCGAGCCCTCCACGTGCAGGCGCAGGCGCCCACAGGCCCCGTGGGTCTCGAACACGTGGTTATCGCGGTTCACCCGGATCCCGTCGCGCACGGCCGGGGAACCCTGGCCATCGGCCAGGTCCTCGAGCTCCTCGTGCCCGGCCGCCAACCACTGTTCGATCGTGTCTCGGTCCGGCTCGATCATCCGCACCGGCACGCCAAAACGGCGTTCCAGGACCGCGCGCAGGGCGGCCTCGACCTGCGCGGGCTCGGGGGTTTGCGGGCACTGGCGGGCGCAGTCGGTCATGCCCGTCTCCAACGCCGGACGCAGCCAGTCGCGGTAGCCCTCGCTAGGGGCGTGGACACAGGCGAGAAAACGCTCGACCGGGAAGTGCCGCAGGAAGCTGGCCCCGAACACGCAGCCCTCGTCGAGCGTGGCCGCGCCGGTCCCCATGATCTTGCGCCCCTGGACCCAGACATCCTGACCCCGCGCCTCTACGCCCTCCAGCCCAAGCTCACGCAGTACATCCATCGCGATGCCCAGGCCCATGGCGAACAAGTGGCGATGCCCCCGAGCGAGGACATGGCGCGGCTGGATCAGGAAGAAGCAGGCCTGATCGGCATCCACCCAGACCGAGCCACCACCCAGCGGTCGCCGCACCACCGGGACGCCCTGCTCCGCACAGGCAGCAAGGTCCAGATCGGAAGCAGCGTCCTGGCTGGCGCCGACCGAGATATGTGGCTCGCGGGCATGCGTCCAGAGCACGCGCGGGGGTGCGTCCGGCGAGGTCATGCTCGCCAGCCCGGCGTACAGCGCGTGGAGTTCCTCGGCGGAGCGAGCCCCGGCGTCGATCCACTCCGGGGTCACCGTCGATGCGACCAAGTGTCAGCCCTCGGTCTTGTCCTGGCCAGCAGCCGGATCGTCCGTCTTGTCGTCCTGGCCGGGCTGATAGAAGTAGCGGAAATAGAAGTCACTGCGCGAGAGATCCCCGTACAGCTTGGCGCGTTCCTCGACCCCACTGCGCATGATCTCGACCATGGCCATGGCCTGCTCGCCGTCGATGATATGGATGCCGCCGGACAGCTCCTGGTCGGTGTCGAGGAAGTGCGCGGCCAGCTCTTCCGGCTCCTGGATGTACACCAGGAAGGACTTGCACTCGGCATCCTCCAGATCCAGCGGCTGCATCACGATCTTGCCGAGCCAGGCCAGGCGCGCGACCTGGTTGAACTGATGGATATCGAGCTTCTTGCCCTTCTTGTACTTGTTGAGTTCGTTGCGGATCTCGCCAATATTGGCGATCTTCATCGATTTCATGGATGTGCATCCTGCCGCGAGTGTTGCGGGAGCATAAAACAACTCCGTTCTTTGAACGTAAAAAAACCCCGGCAGACCGGGGTTCTTGAGTGGGGCACACGGGAATTCCGCCACCCCTTGCGCCCTTCCGTGGCGCGTGCAGATTACCGTGGAATTACCACGAGAACCCGCTGTCTTCCTCTTCTTCAAAGCCGGCGACCGCCTTCAGGGTCTCTTCCAGCGCGCCGGGCGAGCTGCGCAGACGCATGAAGCTGTTGTCCCCCAGCATCCGCAGATCCGGGAAATGCAGCGCCTTGCGGAAACGCATGTTCAGCGCCTCCACCTCGCCCCCTCGAACCATGATCTCGAGCGGAACCGTCGCGGTATGGCGGAACTCGCCCACATCCACGATCCCGAGTTGATGCAGGTCAGCAGAGTCCTGATCGGCCCCGTCCGCCTCACGCACGGCCACGCCGATCACCGTCACGTCCTGGCCCGGGATGTCGACGCGATAGATCTCGCTGACCCCCGCCACCCGCGACGCAAGATTGCCGTCCAGTTCGCTCAGCGCCGCACGCGTGGAGCCATGGCTGGCCAGCTCGTACGGGGCATCGAAGCGTTCCATCCCGAAGGTATAGCGATAGCGGTTGAGGTCGCGCGCGCTCATCCCGTCCTCGGAACCGAACTCGCGTTCCGCCCCCAGGGTACCGGACAGCCGCTCGCTCACATCGGACACCGAAGCGTCCAGGCGATAGGCGTGGCGGAAGTACTCCAGGTTGTTGTAGCTCACCTGCAGCTCGCCATCGACCGCGGTTACGGCCACGCGGATCGGGGCGATATAGCCACCCCGCTCCTCGGAACCGGCCACAGACAGCAGATCATCGTGGGTGACCACGATCACGTGCCGATCATCGCTGACCGGATACTCGCCCAGGAACCGGAAATCGGCCCCTTCCAGGCGCTCCCGCACACTGGCAACTTCGGCAGAGACATCGGTCCCCGATTCCGTGTAGGCCAGTACCAACGGACGATAGGTATCGGCCGCCACGGTCTGGCTCGCCGCGAACAGCGCAACCGCCGCGACCATACCGACCGCGCGGACGCTCCCGCGCAAGGCGTGGATTGCTCGCATGGCATCCTCCTTTGTATTCAAAAATAAGTTCGAGCGGAACGCTCGACAGGAAGAAGGGCCCGGAACGCACCCCCCAGTGCGTCACGAACCTCGGGGTCACCCGCCCTCCCTGGCGGATCCGGCCTTCCCCTCAAGGCCGGGCGCCCCTCCCGGGCGCATAACACCGAGGCCCGCAGCGGTCAGGCGACCGCCCCGGGCCTCCCGATCAGAACCGGTACGCGTACCCGATCTCGAGCTCGTACTGACGCATCTCGATGGTCGCTTCACCTTGCTGGGTAGGTCCACGAACGCTCTGCCGCGGCGCGTACATTGCCGCAAAATTCAGCTCATGCTGATTGCCAAAGCCCTTGGTGAACCCAAAGGTGAAGTGATCTTCCATCACGGCCGGGGCCAGGATGTTGAATTCCACTTCGCTAGACGGAATCGGGTTTTCCCCCCGGTTGTAGCCCACTCGCCAGGTCCAGTCATTTCCGGCTTCATACTGAGCGCCAAACTTGAAGATATCGATATCTTGCCAGCCAAAGCCGGCACCGTTCGGCGCCCCCAGAAGCCCAGAGTCGCCTGGGTTCGAGATCGCAGCGACATCCGTGTAATTGATGCGCTGGTAATCGGCGGAAAGAGTGACGCTCGGGCTTACGTCCACCGAGAAACCCAAACCGTAGGTGGACGGGACATCAAAGCTCCCGCCATCGGCAAAGAGACCGCTGTAGTCATCGAAGTCCCCGTTGCGGATCTTGGAGCGATAGCTGGCCCCGACCCGGGCACCTTCAGCCAACTCGGCCTGAAAGCCGATCTGCGCGCCATAGCCCCACGTGGTATCGGTACCGCTACCACTTCCCGTATCTCCTTCGGCGCTGGCCTGATTGAATGCCTCGATTCCCTTTGCACTAAAACGTTGGTAACTGATGATCGGGCTAAAACCCACGCTAACGCGACCATCTGCGAACTTCTGGGCGTAGGTCGGAATGATCGCGAGTTGCTCAAGATCAACCCCCGCCGAACCACCGCAGAACACGCCTTGTCCCGGAACCAGTGGCCCGTTCGGATCCTGCGGATTCTGGCATTGACGATCAAAGGCAGGGTAATCCGTATTCAGCCCCCCGTTCCCCAGCAGTGCAATACCCCAGGATCGATTCTCGTCGATCTGCTGGACATACCCAATCGACGGGATGAAGAAGTCTTCACTGTCGGAATCGATCGTCATATCGCCCATATCGTTAAACGTCACGGAACGTTCGGGACGGAAGTAGGCGAGGGAGCCGTCGATGCGGCTTTCCATGCCGGCGATGCCGGCGGGGTTGATGCCCGGGGCGTAGGCATCCTGGGAGATCGCCATGCCGACGCCCCCCATGCCCTTGGCCTTGGTGCCGTAGCCGTGGGCGAAGTAGCCGTTGGTGGCGTGCGCGACGCCGGCGGAGCCCATGGCCAGGCCGACCGCGATCGTCACCAGGCTGCGGCGAATGATGCGTGCTTCCATTTTACATCTCCTTTGGTGGTCTTCTTGTTGTGTTGTGCGAACACCCCGGTTCCGCGCAGCCCCCTTGTATGCCGCCCGTCCGGTCTTGTGGTGTTCCCACGACTCGCGTCACGATGACCGACCGTGCCGCGAGTACTTTCGGCAGGTGTGTTCAAGGGCACTCGGAAGAATGGCCTTGATAACCCTGCTCGAAACCTGAATATTCAAAATGTCTTATCGACCCCCTGACATGCGAAAGCCCCGGGAGTGCCGGGGCTTTCGCGATACTACCACTAATTTCAGGCCGTCTTCTCGTCGTCCGCCTCGTCGGCGTCGAAGTCGAAGGTGCCGACATCCTCCCCGGCCATTTGCCGCTGGACGAACCCGACGTCGGTCGAGTTGAGCGCAAACGGGAAGGACAGGATGTCCGTCGGGCTGGAGTCGCCATACGGGCGGTTACAGGCCGAGACCTCCTCGTCCGACTTGCCGGGGCAGCCGGAGGTCTGGAACGGCTTGCCGGAGGCGATCAGTTCTTCCACCTCGGCCTGCGGCAGACCGAAGTCCACCACCTGGCCGTCGGCGTTGAACTGCATGTCGTCGATGCGGCCACCGGCGTAGTCGATCACGAAGCGGCCCAGCTGCACGCGACGCCACTGGTCACGCGGGACCGGGTTCCAGTCTTCCATCAGCGAGCCCTCTTCCGGGAAGAAGGCGAACATGTGGTTGTGACCGCCCAGGTCGCGGATGCGCTGGCAGACCTGCAGGATCTCTTCCTCGGTCTCGCCCATGCCGCAGATCAGGTGCGCGCCAAACTTCTCCGGGCCGAAGATCTCGGCGGCCCACTCGATGGACTGCCAGTACTTGTCCCAGCTATGCGGGCTCTCGACCGCCTTGCCGCGGGTGCGCTCGAAGATCTCGGGGGTCACCGCGTCCAGCGCGACGGTGAAGATGTCCGCGCCCTTGTCCCGCAGGAGCTGCAGATCCTCGTAGCTCATGGTGGTCGGGTTGGACAGGATCGACACCGGGATATGGTTGACCTCGGCGACCCAGCGCTCCAGCAGCTCGACGGTGTCGGCGTCGGAGTTCGGGTGGGTGATCATGGAGATGCACATGCGCTCGAACTGGCCGGCGTCGGCGTGCTTCTTCACGCGCTCGATCACCTCGTCGTACTTGGCGGTCGGCCAGTCGACGCGGATGAAGTTGCGGTCGGCGTAATCCCGCGATTCCTCGCGGTGGCGGGCCAGGCCGCAGTAGGAGCAGTTGGCACGACAGCCTTCCGGGTACGTGACCAGGAGGTTCAGGCAGTGCGTGCAGGACGTGCGATGCATGGTGCCCGGCACCAGGCCCAGCGTGATCGCGGCCGCGGTGGACATCTGCACGTACTCCGGCGAACGCATGTCCGGGGTCTTGATGTGATAGTCGGGCCGGTAAAAGTTGATCGGCGCGACCATCTCCTCTGCACTTGCACTCATGGAATTCCTCCAGCGTTGTCTCGGGGATGCCAGGCATCCGTCGACCGGGGCCGATTACGCGGCCCGGTCACCATCGTTGAAATACTCGGAAAATGCAATCCATCCGCGGCGCTGGGTGGCATCTTCCTGCGCCCGCGGGGTTCGCCAGTGTTCATTGAGGAAGGCGCGCCGCTCGCAGGCGCGATCCAGCGCCGGCCCGTACTGGTCGCGCATGTCCTCGTCATAGTCGGCAAGGGCCTCGGCGTCGCCTTCCAGGTGGCCGATCGCAGCCTCGCCGGCAGCCTCGCCCGAAACCACCGCAGCGGCAATGCCGGCCCCGGTAATCGGGTGCGTCAGGCCACCCGCGTCGCCGACGAACAGCACGTCGCCGGTTACCAGCGAATCACGCAGGCCGCCGACCGGGATCGCCCCGCCGGTCCGGTAGCGGATTTCTTCCCCGAGCAGGCCCTGCTCCACAAGCTGGGCATGCAGGGACTCCAGCGGGGTCTTCAGGTCGCCGGCGATGCGCTTGTCGGCGCCCAGACCGAGATTGGCCCACTTGCCCTTGGGGAACAGCCAGGCGTAGCCGCCGGGGTAGTCATCGGACAGCCAGACATCGGTGGCGGTGTAGGGCTTGTTCAGCGGCACGGTGTACTGGCGGGTCTGCACCGTCGGCAGGGCCGGCAGGCCCAGGGCCTCGGCGACCGGCGAATGCGGCCCATCGGCCGCGATCAGCACGCGGTAGCCGACTTCGTGTTCTGCACCGGCGTGTTTCACCCGGGCGATGTGACGCTCGGCGTCCACCGCCACCAGCGGAGTCGAGGTCACCAGTTGCGCCCCGTTCGCCTCGGCGGCGCGGATGATGGCGCGGTCGAACTCGCCGCGATCCACCATCAGGCCGGGAAAGTCGGAATGTTCCACCGCCCCGGAGGGCAGGAAACTCTGCATGGAATCGATCCGCTGCAGCAACACGCCGTCGGGCTGCGCGTAGGCGCCCATCGGGTTGGGGATGAACTCGGCGCACTGCACCGGCTCGCCGAAGGCCTTGTTACGCTCGACCGCGAGCACCGACAATCCGGCCTCGGCACACACGCGCGCGGCCGAGGCCCCGCCCGGGCCCAGACCGACAACCAGCACATCCACCGCGGCGGGCAGCATTAGCAAAGACCCCGAACGTGGCTCATTGCGCGGAGGCCGGTTCGATCTCGGCCTGTGCCAGGGCCGACTGGATGGCGGCGATGAAGTCGTCCGCGGTCAGCTGGAGCAGCTCGACATCGCGTTCGGCGAAGAAGGCGCGCACGCGCTCCTCCATCTCGTCCTGCGGCGTATCGCGCAGGGCCGCCTCGAGATCGGCGACGGTGCGAGCCGGTTTCACGAAGATGTCGCCGGTAATCCAAAGCTGCTTCAGACGCTTGCGCTCCGGATCCAGAGCCACGCCAACCCGCATCAACCCGCCATCGGACTTGGAGATACTCTCGAACATCGGGGCATCGGTGGCCGGGCGGTTGCGCTGATAGACCCACTCTTCGGTATCGATGTCGGCCAGCGCCTCGTCGAAGGCGCGGCGCTCTTCCGGGAGCAGGTTGGCGGCTTCAGTGCGCACCCCGAACTCCTCGGCGAAGGCGCGCGCAATGGCATCCTTGACCACGTCCAGTGCGGGCATCTCGTCGAGCAGCGTGGCGAGGTTCACCACCCGGTCGCGCGCCGACTCGATCGCCTTGTTGGAGAGCTTCTCCGCCGGGATGCGCAGGATGCGCAGCATGTCCTCGACATCGAACTCGATCAGCAACGTGCCCTGGTACATGATCGATTCGCCGTCAAAGGCGCCGCCGGTGCCGGAGATCTTGCGACCATCCACTTCGATATCGTTGCGCGGGCGGAACTGCGCGTCCACGCCCAGCGAACGCATGCCTGCCGCCGCCGCGTTGCAGATGCGCGCCGCGATCTGCCCCATGTCGGCCGAACCGAGGAAACGCTTGTCCAGATACAGCTCCCAGCCGAGCTGGGTGGCATCGAAATAGATCGCACCACCGCCGGTGATACGGCGCTGGATGGCGATTCCGTTCTCCTTGCAGTACTCGGTGTTGATCTCCTGGTCCACGTTTTGGTGGAAGCCCACCAGGGCACAGGGCTGAAACTGCAAAAAGCGCAAGGTATGCGGCGATACACCTTCCTGATGGCATTCCAGCAGGGCGCGGTTGAACGCCATGTTTTCCGCAGCCGGGCGCAGCCCAGTGTCGAGGATGCGCAGGGTCTTCTGATCGCGCTCAGGCATGACAGCCACCCCCGGCTGCAATCTCGCCCCCCTCGGTGACGATGCGGATGCCGCCCAGGCCCTGGCGCGCCTTGCGCTCCTGCTCGCGACGGCGGGCTTCCTCGGCCACGATGGTGTCCAGGTCCAGTTCGACGCCGCTGGCGGCGCCGGCGTCTTCGGCCATCACCTCGTCACCGACAGCGATCGAGCAACAGGCCGGAGTCACGCGCACCTTCTTGCCCAGGCGAGCGGCGAGTTCCACCACCCCTTCTGCCGGGTGGGCAATCCCGGACAGGCCCGCCATCACGGCGTAGCTGTCGATCTGGCTCTTGGCCTCGCCCGGCGGACGGGCGCAGCCCAGCAGCAGCGAGGTATCAGCCAGGCGAGCGCGGGCGTCGTGGAAGAAGCGGCCCACCGCATGCACGTCCGGGGTCTCGAACGGGCGACTGGCCGGCGCGTAGAACGGCATGACAACCACCAGCACCACGGCATCCGGCAGGTGGCGCGCCAGCATCTCGAGCGCATTCCACTCGCCCAGCAGCTTGCCGTAGTGCAGGCCGATGACGATATGCGGGACCACCTTCATGTTGGTGTTCACCAGGCTCTCGAGCGTGCGCTCGAAGTCATCCACGCTGCGACGCAGGTGATAGACCTGCGTGATGGTGTCCTGGGCACCGATGACGTCCATCATCGCCGCGTCGATTCCCGCCTGCTCCATGGACAGCGCGATGTCGTCGTCCACCAGCGCGGTATGCATGGCAATGCGGAATTCGGGGAACTCGTCCTTGATGCGCCGGATGGTGGAGTAATACGGGTCGTATTCGACCTCGTTGCGATGATTCGAACCACCGGTCAGGAGCATGCCCTGGGCACCGGACTCGATCACGCCATTCACCTGACGCCAAAGATCCTCCGGGGTGCGGACGGGGATCATCGGATCCAGGATCTTGGCCTTGCAGTGATCACAGGCCAGCTTGCAATCGCCACCGGTAATGGACATCGCAGGCCAAGCACTCTTGCCACAATCGGCCAGCTCGCTGGATTGGTAGGACTTGAAGGTCGGGGTATAAAAGTGCACCGAACCCGGATCCCCGGCGTGTTGCAGGCTATGCTGGAGGTCATCAACCAGCAACGGATCGACGGGGACGTCCTCGAGGGGCTCTACCCGCTGGATTACATCGTTCCAGCTCGTCATCGGCGGTCTCCGGGTCGGCGCATTTCTTGAAGGTTTTACTCGGGTATTACCGAAAAAAAGAGGCCGCCAACCTCAACGGGTCGGCGGCCCGGACCGGATCGGGGCTTAGCAGCCGCCGAAACCGTCCGCTTCCATCTTGGCTTCAAAGGCCGCATGGGCATCGGAACCGGTTTTCAGATCGCCGATTTCGCCATCCCAGTCTTCCGGCTTCAGCTTGATCAGCCAGCCTTCGCCATAGGGATCTTCGTTGATCAGACCCGGGTTACCCGCAACCTTGTCGTTGGTCTCGGTGACTTCACCGGTGACCGGGGTCTTCGCCGGACCCACCCACTTGCCGGATTCGACGGTGGTGCAGGACTTGTCCTTCTTGACCGCCTTGCCGACCTTCTTCGGGGTGTAGGACACAATCGTGCCCGCCAGCGAACAGGCGTAGGACGTCAGACCGACGGTCGCGGTACCGTCGCTTTCCTTGCGCACCCAAACGTTGTTTTCAACGTTGTACATCAGATCTTCAGGAATATCACAACCCCGAACTGCACCCATGTCTTCCTCCAGGAATATTCAAATAAAGCGGGAAAATTAAAACGTTATCGTTTTATCACTGCGTAGTATCAGGTCGGCTAGTTCGCTCGCCCGATTCACTTCATCGACTTCGTCGATGAGATCCGAAGACGCGTCGATTCTATACCCCGGCAGAGCGGGCTGGCAAACGTGCAAGCGCACGCCGGCGCGTTTTGCGTCCTGGATAAAGTCCTTGATCAGCTTGCCGCCTTCCATGGCCCGCAGATCATCCGCTACACCCTGCTCCATCAGGCGCACGCCCTCCATGGTGAAGAAGATATGGACGTCAACATCCATCGAGGCCATCACCGCGCCAAGATAGAACGGCGTAGCACAACGGCCAGGCGTCGACGGGCCCGAGGTCATGATGATCACGACCGTCTGCTCGTCGTTGTCCAGGTAATAGTCGTTTTCGAGATCAGCCATGGTTCCGCTCACCGCAGCTTGCGCTGGCACTGAATGTCATCGTCCTTGGCCCGCTTGCAGTAGCCTTCCTCGGCCTTGTCGCCGGTCAGGAACACCTCCAGCGCGGCCTCGATCCCATTGGTGGGCTCGACTCGGGCGATCCAGGCATTGTAGGGGTCGGAATTCAGCAGCACCGGGTTCTCCAGCACCTCCTCGTTCCCCTCGACGATCTTGCAATCGATGAAATTGGGGATCGGACCCGCCCATTTTCCACTTTCGATCGTGGCGACCGGCTTGCCCGGCGGTCGCCGCGTACCCGGCCGCCGCACCCGCACATGGATGATCTTGCCCGCAATCGTCTGCGACAGATCGGTCATCCCCACGGTCAGGGTGTCGTCATCCTCGCGGCGAAGCCAAATCTGGAATTCGTCGTCGTAGAACAGTTCAGGGTGAAACTCGCAGCCGTTGCAATCCATGTTTCGCCTCATTCCCGGGACCGCGGGGACCCGTGCCTCCACAAAAAAACGGGCGCCAGGCGCCCGTCTTCCAAACTCATCGATGGGCCATGCCGGGCATGGGTCGGGGGATCAAATGACCCCCTTCTCCTTCAACAGGCCAATCGAGTCACTCACGTTCTCGTGAATGCCCAGTTTCCGCGCAGACAGGCCCATGGCCAGCCCGAGCAGCTGGGTGAAGTACAACACCTTCACGTCGGTCTTGATGCCAAACTCGGTCTCGGCACGAACCTGGTGCATCTCCAGACCGGAGTGGCAGGTCGGGCACTCGGTGGCGATCACTTCCGCACCGGAGTCCTCCGCCGACTGCAGCAGGTTCAGCACCAGCTGGGTCGAGGTGTCGGAATCGGACAACGTGTGCGCACCACCGCAGCAGGAGGTCTTCAGCGGATACTCGACATTCACGGCGCCGGCGGCACCGAGCAGGTCATCCATGAAGTGCGGCTGATAGCTGGAGTCCGAGCCCGGGCCGTTGTCCTTCTCCGGGAAGATCTGGCGCGGGCGGGTGTACATGCAGCCGTAGTAGTTCGCAACCTTGATGCCGTTCAGGCTCTTGGTCATCTTCTGCTTGATGCCTTCCGGGCCGAGTTCCTCCATCAGCCATTCGAGCAGGTGCAGGGTGCGAACGTCGCCGCTGTAGACCGGGTCGTCAGACTGGCGCGCAAGATCCTGGACGGTGTTCATCGCGTCTTCGGACGTGGCGGTCTCGAACTCGGCCTTCTTCAGGTTGTGATAGCAGCCGTTGCACGGCGCCATCACAGTGTCCATGCCCATCTGCTCGGAGGCGATCGCCATGTTCCGTGCGGACAGGTAGGTCTGCAGCATGGGATGAACGTTCTTCACCTCCATCGCGCCGCAGCAGTTCCAGTCGCGCAGGTTTTCCATCTCGAGCCCCAGCGCCTTCACCAGCACGCGGGTGGAGCGATCGTACGGCCCACCGGAGCCCTCAAGCGCGCAACCCGGATAGTAAGCAACCTTAGCCATGAGCGGCCTCCTTCTGTTCGCGCACGTAACTCTTCAGCACGTCCCCGGTCTTGCCCCAGGACTTCGTACGCGGCGTATGAATCGTGTTGAAGCCCATCATCATCAGGTGCTTCACCGGCAGGTGCTTCATCATGCGGAAGACAAATATCTTGATCCAATCCTGCACCAGCGGCTGCCCGGTCTTCTTGAAGAAGTTCTGCATCACCTTGGAGTCTTCAATGCGGCCGGTCTTGTAAATCTGATCGGCAAACTCTTCATCGAAGATGCTGGACGGGGTCTTTTCGGTGATCCCTTCCTCTTCCATCCAGTGCGCCAGCGCCTTCATCACGCCTTCCGGCTTCACATCCTTCGGGCAGATGTTCGTGCACTTGTTGCAGGAGACGCACTGCCAGATGATGTCCTTGTCCTTGACCAGCTCTTCCTTCATGCCCAGGCGGGTCAGGTAGATCCAGTAGCGCGGATTGAACTGAACATTCTGCGCATACATCGTGCAGGAGTTGGTGCAGGACCCACACTGCCAGCAGCGGTGAACGTTCTCCGCACCCGTGTAGGTCTGGATCTTCGCCTCGAAATCGTCGTCGTAATCGCGAACCGTGCGCGGGGCAATCATGGTGTTCCAGTGACCGGAAACATCCACCCCGTCGACCACCAGCTCATCGTGCTGCTGGAGTCGTTCGTCCTCGATCAGTGCTTTTTCATGTATTGCCATGACGTCTCTCCGAAAACCTGTATAGCAGGCTCAAGTTCGTTCCGTTATTCAATGCAGCGACGCATCGGTTCCTTTCAGGCGACCTTCCGGGGAATCGATCCCCAGCAGCTTCACGGCCAGCTCCAGCGGGTCCTGTTTGCCACCAAACTGGTTGTCGATCATGCCGAAACTCATCGACAGGGCACGGGCGTAATCCGAATAAGCCTGCACCCAGACCAGATCCGTCACAAACGGCAGGTCCCGGTAAAAGCCCTCTTCGGCCAGCGCTTCGTTAAACCAGCGCCGCGCCCCCTCGATCGCACCCACCGAATCCCCGATGGGAATGGATCGAAGCGTGTCGTTCGCACGGATGAATTCGCGCAACGCCCCGGTCGTGGTCGATGTGTCCCAGACCCAGCGACAGGCCAATGGCATGGCGTCGGGATCCGCGAAATGCAGGATCTCGGCACCGAAGTCCCAGATCGCCCGCCGTAGTTTCTTGTCGTCTGCCGCCAGATCCGCGAACGCGGCCAGGCGAGAGTCGACATCTACTTCCGGACGAACCAAGGCACGCACCCCGTCCACCAGGGCCCCTTGCCGTTCCGCCATCAGGGTAACCAGCTTCCGGCGAACCGAAAAAACCAGCCCCCCAAGGGCTCGCACATCTTCCGCGTCGATCTCGTCGCCCTTGGCAACAATCGCCGCAAAGACCTCGTGCTTGGAACGCAACGCCTCAATGAACGTCTCCAGCCCTTCGACCCCGCCCGCTTCGGCGATGGCCCCTCTCAGAGCGGAGAGCTTGGACGCGAGGATATCCTTGTCAAAGGTAACCTCAAGCGGCTCCGGGACCAGCCCCGAAGCCGCGTCGTCGCTGACGACCTCAGCCGGCTTTCTGAACCAGCGCATGCAGATCCGCAACCGCGCGGCCACCAGCGGCGGCACCCTGGGTGATCGAATCGTCGATCGTCTCGGGGCCGTAGGCCGCGCCGCAGGAGTAGACCCCCTTGCGGGTGGTGCCACAGGTGTTGGTGTACTGCTCGGCCTTCTCGATAAAGCCGTGCTTCTCGAGACCGATACCGAAGACCTGAGAAAGCTCCGGATTATCGGCGTTCGGATCCATGCCGATGGCATGCACGACGATGTCGAACGGGATGATGATCGGGCGCTTGACCAGGGTGTCTTCACCCTTGACCAGCAGGCGACCATCGCCCGAGGCCGTCACTTCCGCGATACGCGCCTTGACGAACTTGGTCTTGAACTCTTCCTGCGACTTCCAGTAGAACTTGTCTTCGTACAGGCCGTAGGTACGAATGTCCATGTAGTAGATGAACACGTCCGTTTCCGGCGAGATCTCCTTGATCTCCATGGCCAGGTTCGCAGAGACAGTGCAGCAGATCTTGGAGCACCACTCGCGGCCAATCTGACGGTCACGGGAACCAACGCACAGCAGGATGCAGACCCGCTCCGGCACGCGCCCATCGGACGGGCAGGCGATCTTGCCGCTGCCCACCATCTGTTCCATCTGGGTGGTGGTCAGCACGTCTTCATACGTGCCAAAGCCCCACTCCGGCTTGTTGATGGAGTCGAAATGGGTAAAGCCGGTGGCCAGGACCACGGCACCCGCCTGGACGGATTCGCCGTTGGTCAGCGTGGCGGTGAAGTTACCGGCCTCGCCTTCCAGCTTCTCGACCTTGGCACCCTTGTGCACGGTCGAGTTGGCATCGTCTTCGACGCGCTTGACCATGCGGCCAATGGCGTCCTTGGCCCACTCGCCGGAGGGCACCAGCTTGGCGTAACCCGACAGGATCGGGGCGCCGCCCAGGACGTCTTCCTTCTCGACGACCACGGCCTTGTAGCCGGCCGAGTTGACATTGGCGGCAGCGGCCAGACCGGCCGGCCCACCACCCACTACTAGAACGGTATCTTGCTGCATCAGACCTTGCCCCCGTAAGCGAGTTCAGGATTGTAGAGGTATTCGATATTGCCGGCTTCGACTTCCTTCAGGTATTCCTGGAAGGTCTTCTTGGCCTCGGACCAGGACATACCCATCTTCTCGACCAAATCCTCGCAGGGCGAAGCGTGCCACTGCAGCTGGACGATCTTGAACGGGTCCGCACCGCAGGCCAGGGCCGCGAACTGGACTTCCGCCATGATCGGGATCTGGAAGTTCTGGTTGTGCGCCTTGCCGATCCACTGGTTCTTGTCCATGGTCGTGACACAGCCGGTATCGTTGGCCAGCATCACGTCGGCGTTGGCTTCCTCGCGGGCCACGCGGATCTTGCGATCCATCGTGAACGAGCGAGTGAATTCGCGCTCGGAGATGATATGGCGGAAGCCAAAGCCGCAGCAGTCGTACCAGGTCGAATAGTCGATCACCTGCGCACCCAGGGCCTGGGCGGTGGAGGTAATGATCGCGGTACGGTTGCCGCCCAGCACGGTCGGATCGTACACCGCGTCCTCGTGGACCATCTTGTAGTAATGGCAGGCCACGTGAGCGGTGGTGCGGATGTGGGAGACGTCGATGGTCTGCAGCTCGGAAGCGATACGGTTACGCATCACGTGCACCCACTCGGAGTAGTGGATGATCTCTTCCGGGATGACCAGCTTGCCGTCGACCAGGCGACCCAGCTTGCCGAGGATCTTGGTGACCTTCTCGCGCAGCTCGGCGGACTCGATCAGGTACTTGCGGATCTCCTTGTAGTTACCGAAGGAGGTGCCGCAATGCACCAGCGGGTAGAAGTGACCCAGCTCGTGGCCGTGCTGCTTGCCGGAGACATAGGCCTGGTGGAAGTTGCGCAGGAACACCGCAGCGAGCGACTCGACGTTCCCGATACCGGAGCCGTGGTAGTTCCACGCGGTGCAGGAGGTCTGGTCGGTTTCGTCGAGGTAGTCCTTGCCCGGCTCGAAGTCGAACTTGTTCATGAACCACAGCAGCGAGGTCGGGTAGCCAGGGATGTTCCCGCACTGGCCACAGGACTTGTGGTGCCAAAGCTGCTTGGTCGGGATCTTCTTGTCCCAGCCGAACAGGGTCTTCACCGACATCGGCTCGTGTTCATCGTTAATGCGATGAATGATGATCTGGCCGTCCTTCTCGAGCTCGTACATATGCTCGCGGACGTCGTCCATGCGGTCGCCAAGGTCGACGGTGCGGCGGTCGACGTGCTTGCGCACCCAGTCGGTGGCCTTGACTGCGTCTTCCTTCGACAGGTCGGTCGACTGGAAGAAGGAACCGTGACCGGCGATGCCCTGCCCGTCGGTATTGTGGGAACCGGGCTTCATGGTGCCGGCGCCAGCGCCTTCACCATTCTGGTTGTGGTTGCCTGGGGTCTGTTCACTCATAACGCTTCTCCTGATGTCTTGGATGCGGGAATCGGTGGACGACTTACTCGTCGTCTTCCTCTTCCTGCTCCTCGAGCCAGTCTTCGTAGTCCTCGCGCTTCTCGTCGATGAAGTCTTCGATCACGTCGAAGAGATTCTCGTCCATCAGCTCGAGGGACTTCAGGACTCCGGTCATTTCCCAGATGGTGTACATCTCCACCGAGGTCTTCAGGGACACTTCCCAGGCGGTCTCGACCGTCTGCAGCGTCTTCACCGGAATCGCCTTGCGCAGGATGCGCAGATCACCTTCCACCTTCTGGATGTTGGGGCCCCAGTCAGGGAAGTGATCGGGCTGGATCATATCGGGAGACAGCTGGTTCCCCGTGGTGATCAGCTTGAGCATGACGCGGCCGAACGGACGAAGCACGTCCTTGGCGGACTGCATCTCGTGCTTGATAGCCACTTCGCGCATGATCGCGACCAGGCCACCGGGGGAGTTCTTGAACGGGCAGCGCGCCGCACAGGTCATGCACTGGGCGCAGGCCCAGATCTTTTCCTGCATCGCGTCGTAGATCTGCTCGACGTTCTCGGTCCAGAGCAGCTGCACGATCTCGCGCGGCGAGTAATCGTAGAACTGGGCGGACGGACACGTGGCCGTGCAGATGCCGCAGTTCAGGCAGCCGTTGAGCTCGTGGTCGTAGCGAAAATCTCCACGAATATCGTCGAAGATTTGCTGCATCTCAGCGTATGTCGCCATATCTCACACCTCTTCGCTTTAGGCGATGCAGGTTTCTTGTGAACCTTGCGCAGCCAGCCTAGACCTCGTCCAGGCACCAATCCAGTTACCGCATGGTAACCATCGTTATTCAGGATTCGGGGCGGCAACCCTTGCGAATTGCCGCCCCGAATCAAGCGCTTGAAACGCTTCAGCCCTTCTTCATAAGGAAGTAGAACTTGCCGCCTTCTTCCTTGTGCTCCATCAGCTCGTTGCCGGTCTGCTTGGCGAAGGCCTGGAAGTCCTTCACGGCGCCCGGATCGGTGGCGATGATGTGCAGGACCTGGCCGGCGTCCATCGCAGCCAGCGCCTTCTTGGCGCGCAGGATCGGCAGCGGGCAGTTCAGGCCGGAAGCATCGAGTTCTTGGTCAAAGTTGGCCATCGTTTCTCTCCTTTGAGTGCGTTTTATCAGTCGTGTACTGCGGTCCGGATCGGGCCCTGAACGCTGCGACCGTTACCGAACGGTTACCAACCGAATTCCCCCTTATAGGCGAATCGGCATCGGAATACAACCGAATTCTAATCCGGGCTTACCACCGGTTTGCCGGTCTGGGCCCACCCGACAATCCCGCCGCGCAGGCTGCTCGCACCGTCCACACCCTGCTGGGCGAGAAAGGCGCAGGCCTGGGCGGAACGTGCCCCGCTTTGGCAATAGATGACCAGTGGCGTATCGCCGCCCGTGAACTCGTCCTTGCGCAGCGGCAAGGTGGCCAGCGGGATGAGCTCCGCCCCCGGGATGACACCGCGACCGGTCTCGCCGGGGGAGCGCACGTCCAGCAGACGAAAGGTCTTGCCTTCGTTGCGCCACTGTTCCAGTTCGTCCGGGGTGATCTCGGTAAATCCGTACACGCTGCGCTCCGCGTCATCACTTGCTTGAAAGCCGAACTCGCCACGCAAGGCCAGCCTTTCGGGGCGCCTTGCGTTGAGGAGTGGGCGCGGAGCATAGCGAAACCATCCGGAAATGCAAACAAGTCCGCGTGCCGGCGGGTGCATGGTCGCCCGCCGGGAAAAGTTCTGCTATCGTCGCCCACGCTTTAGAAAACGCTGATGCATAATGGTCAGCTTCATTGCTTCGCGGAGGATATCCCGGTGGACAAGAGCGAATTCCAGGTCGACGGCCACTACGCCGTCACGCTGAAAGACGAAAACGGCAAGCTGCGCCCAGCCAACATCTACGTGCACGACATGCAGGACGGCTACATGATCGCGCGTCGTACCTCCGGCGGTGATGTGGGCCTGCTGTTCAAGATGGACTATGACGACGTCATCAAGCTCGTCCGCACCCACAAGGTGCTGGACCGCAAGAAGTTCATGGTGCCTGCGGCGATGCTCAAGCCGAAGCTGTGGGAAACCCGCGACAGCATGCGCACCTATTCGTCGGCCCCGGGGCTTGGCAAGTAACGACAGCCCCCGGTATGCCCACACAAGAGGGCCGGCGCCCGCCGGCCCTCGCGGCATGCCTCTTATAGTCCATTTCCTGCTCGCCGCCCTTCTGGTGGTCGCGAGCCTGGCGGTACCACCCGCCCACTCCAGTGGCGTTTCCCTGCCCGACCTGGGCGAGGCCTCCGGCGGCGTACTGACCCCGGCGGAAGAACGCGAACTCGGCCGCTCCCTGCTGCGCGAGGTCCGCCGCAGCGCTCCCCTGGTAACCGATCCGGAGATCGTCTTTTATGTCGACTCCCTCGGACGCCAGTTGCTGGCCAACACACCCAGTGCCGATGGGCCGTTCTACTTCCTGACCATCGACAACAGTCAGGTGAACGCCTTCGCGATGCCCGGGGGCATCATCGGCATCCATGCCGGGCTCATGCTGGAGGTCCGCGACGAGGCCGAACTGGCCGCCGTGGTCGCACACGAGATCGCGCATGTTACCCAACGTCACCTCGCACGCATGTTCGCACGCGGGCGCGACATCAATTTCACCACCGGCCTCGCCATCCTGGCGGGCATCCTTGCCTCGGCAGTGGACCCCACCCTGGGCTCGGCCATCATTACCGGGGGCGTGGCCGGCGGCATCCAGCAACAGATCAATTTCACCCGCGCAAACGAGGCCGAGGCGGACCGTGCCGGGATGCAGATCCTGCAAGGCACCGGCTTCGACCCCAACGCGATGGCTGACTTCTTCGAACGCCTGCAAGAGCTGTCGCGCGGGGTTGGCGACCAGGTGCCGGAGTACCTGCGCACGCACCCGGTCACCCTCGACAGGATCACCGACGCTCGCAACCGCGCAAACCAGATGGCCGCCAGCGACACCCGCAACCGTGGCCCCGAATTCCAGTGGATGCAGGCGCGCATGCAGGCGCTGAAGGATCCACGGCGGACCCTGGAACGCTTCCGCGCGACGGACACCCCTTCGCCACAGCAGCGCTACGGCGCGGCGGTCGCGTATCTTGAGCGCGGAGAACCCGGCCGCGCACGCGAGCAGCTCGAACGCCTCGATGCGGCGGACGCCCCCGGACTCACCCTCGAACTCGCGTTCGCAGCACTGCTGCGCGAGGAAGGCGACCACGGAGCGGCGCTGGAACGACTGGAGGATCTGGACGCGGTGTACCCGGGTCACCCGGTGATCCGCGAGCGCCTGGCCCGCGTCCACCGCGACCTCGGACAGCCCGACCGCGCCATCCGCATCCTGTCCGACATGATCCGCCGGGAGGCTGCCCCCAATCCGGAGATCCTGCGCCTGCAGGCGGACATCGCGGACGCGGCCGGGTATATTGCAATCAGCCGCGAGGCCATGGCCGAATACTTCTTCCATCGCGCGCAGTACAAGGAGGCCGTGCGCCAGTTCGAGGCGGGCATGGACGCCTCGGATGCCAGCGAGCGCGACCGTCAACGCATCGAGGACAAGCGCGACATGGCCCGCGAGACCGCGCGCGAGGCTCGCGAAGAAAGGCGATAGAAACCTCGTACGCGGGGAATGTTCCCGCAGGACCATTCGTCTACCGACAGCCATAGAACTGCCCGAAAACCCACCACCAATACACCCGGACAAGAGAGGTAGAACTCCTCATGCACATCTCACGCCGAGAATTCATGCAGTTACTGGCCGCCGCCAGCGCCGCCGGTTTCCCCCTGGGCGCCGCCGCCTGCAGCAACAACAAGGGCGGCACTGCGGGTGATCCCTACGACACCCTGGATCGCTTCGGCAACGTGCACCTGCTGCACTACACCGACTGCCACGCCCAGCTGAAGCCGGTGTACTTCCGCGAGCCGAACATGAACCTCGGTATCGCGGGCATGCGCAATCGTCCGCCTCACATTACCGGTGAGCACTTTCTGCAGCACTACGACATCGATCGCAACAGCATCTACGCGCACGCCTATACCAACCTGAACTTCATGGAAGCGGCCGAACAGTACGGACGCGTGGGCGGCTTCGCGCACCTGAAGACGCTGATCAACAAGCTGCGTGACTCCCGGCCCAACTCCCTCCTGCTGGACGGCGGCGACACCTGGGGTGGTGGCTCCGGCTCCGCGCTGTGGACCAACGCGCAGGACATGGTGGATGCGCAGAAACTGCTGGGCATCGACGTCATGACCGGCCACTGGGAGTTCACCTACGGTTCCGACCGCGTCGAGGAGATCGTGAACGGCGACTTCGCCAATGCCGGCATCGACTTCGTCGCCCAGAATATCCGCGATGTGGACTGGGGCGACCGTATCTTCAAGCCCTATGTGATCCGCGAGATGAACGGCGTCAACGTGGCCGTCGTGGGGCAGGCATTCCCCTATACCCCGATTGCCAATCCGCGCTGGATGGTCGAACAGTGGTCCTTCGGCATCCGTCCGGACGACATGCAGGAAACGGTCAACGCCGCCCGTGCCGAAGGTGCGGAGATCGTCGTCGCCCTGTCGCACAACGGCATGGACGTGGACATCAAGATGGCCGGGATGGTTGAAGGCCTGGACGCCATCATGGGCGGTCATACCCACGACGCCGTACCACAGCCTCTGCCAGTCGAGCGCCCGGACGGCGGCACCTGTCTGGTTACCAATGCCGGTTCCAATGCCAAATTCGTCGGCGTGCTGGACTTCGACTTCCGGGACGGCGCGATCAAGGATTGGGAATACCGTCTGGTGCCGGTGTTTTCCGAGATGCTGCGGGAAGACCCGGGCATGGCGACCTACATCCACAACATGCGCAACAGCGAGGTCACCTGGAAGGGCGACACCTTCAACATGGAGGAGAAGCTTTCCGAGGAACTGGCGGTCACCGACGACCTGCTCTATCGCCGCGGCAACTTCAACGGCACCTTCGACCAGCTGATCTGCGACGGCCTGATCGAATACAACGACGCTCAGATCTCGTTCTCGCCCGGCTTCCGCTGGGGTACCACCGTGCTGCCGGGCATGCCGATCACCTTCGAGCACGTGATGGACCAGACCGGTCTGACGTACCCGGAGATGACGCGCAACACCTTCACCGGTGCCCAGATCAAGGACATTCTGGAAGACGTGGCGGACAACCTGTACAACGTTGACCCGTTCTACCAGCAGGGTGGCGACATGGTGCGTGTCGGCGGTCTGAAGTATGCGATCGACCCGACCGCCGAGATCGGCAACCGCATCTCCGAGATGGAACTGGGGGGCAGGAAGCTGGACGCCGACAAGGAATACGTCGTCGCAGGCTGGGCCAGCGTGCAGGAGAGCGTACCCGGTGGTGTCGGGGTCGACGTCTGGGACGGGATCGCCGACTACTTGCGCAGCCAGGACGGCAATGTGCGCATCAGCGATCTGAACGAACCGAAGGTCAAGGGCATCGGCGAGGACAACCTCGGCTACATCCCGACCACGGAGGACATGTACCGCAAGTCCTGATCGGTTTGCAGTAACCCTCCGGGTCCTCCCGGAACGATAAAGCCCCGCGATGCGGGGCTTTTTTGTGGCTGCCTTGCAAGTCACCGGCTTCGGGGTGCAATCCGAGAAGGCGGCTTATGAGCCTGCATCACCTCTACACGTTCACCCAGCGCCCGCTGGCATCACGGCAGGCCGTGCCGTTGATCGTTTCCGGGTAACCGTCCATGGTGGCCTGCACTTGGTACTCGCGGCAGTCCTGCCCCGAGGAGCGGTAGGTCCGGGTCGGTGTAGCGTGGTACTGATGCCCGGTATTCGGGTTGCGCCAGGTCGAGCTCTGGCGATCCGGCACCGTCTCCAGCGTGCGCGACACGCGCATCCGGTCCACGTCATCCATGCTCCGGCCCACCGAACCGCCAACCGCCGCACCCGCCAGGGTCCCGGCAATAATCGCCGCAGTGCGCCCGCGCCCGCCACCGATCTGACTGCCGATAACACCGCCCGCCGCGCCCCCGATCAGGGCCCCGGTCTGCTGCTTGCTGATCGTCTGGCAGCCCGCCAGCAGGGTCATGGAAACCACCAGCCCCAGTATCGTCAGAATTCTGCCTGTCATCTTTCCAGCCTCCCGACGGCAAAAACCGCCGTGATCCGCAACACGCAGACAGACTACGTCCGCGCATCTGAACGGAAGGTGAAAGCATCGCCCACGTCACGGTGCACGTTCGTGCCAGACACAACAAAGGGGCCCGCCCACGCCAGCGGCGCTTTGCGAGAAGACAGGGGAACGGAAGGGAAAAGCAATGGTGGGCCGTGTAGGAATCGAACCTACAACCAATGGATTAAGAGTCCACTGCTCTACCAATTGAGCTAACGGCCCCCGGAACAAAAAAGGGGGTGGGGTGACCGATGGGACTCGAACCCACGACAACCGGAGTCACAATCCGGGACTCTACCAACTGAGCTACGGTCACCACCGTGTCACTGTACAGCTACTTGCGCGAAGGGCGGCCCTGGCGCGCCCGGCAGGACTCGAACCTGCAACCGTCGGCTTAGAAGGCCGATGCTCTATCCGGTTGAGCTACGAGCGCGTTACCGCCGAGCATTGAGGCCATGGCGCCTGATCCGAGCCAGCCGGAAAACCGTGGCCGGGAGCCATGGTCGGGGTAGAGGGATTCGAACCCCCGACATCCTGCTCCCAAAGCAGGCGCGCTACCAGACTGCGCTATACCCCGTCGAGCCGTCCCCGCTAAAGGGCCTACACAGCGAGCGCAGGATGGTAGCCCCGCGGGGGGCTCGCGGTCAACATTCATCAACAGATTTCGCACGCAATGCACTCCCCTCGGACGCGGCCCCATGCTAACGTCGGCCCGGGACGGTCGCACGGTCGCGAGCGCGGAGGGGACGGATGCTCAACTGGGTAGCCAACACGGCCATTGTATTGGGGGCAAGCGGCCTCCTGTATGCCCAGTGGACACTCGTCCAGCTGCTGCGCGAACTCCCCGAGAGCCGGGTCCGCACCGGCTGGAAAATGATGTTCTTTCTGGTTCCGATCTTTACCCTCGGCTACTTCGGCTACATCCCGCTGAACTGGGGGCTCTACGATGGCCTGCCCGACCTGCTGGTGCCGGCCATCTTCCTCCTCGGGGGCTGTTTCGTCTGCACCGTGGTCGGCCTGACCCATAGCTCGGTGGAGAAGATCCGCCACATTACGCGGCTGGAACACGAATCCATCACCGACCCGCTGACCGGCCTGTTCAACCGCCGGCACATGGATCGCCGGCTGGACGAGGAGGTATCCCGCGCGCGGCGCTACGGCCAGCCGTTGTCGGCAGTGATGCTGGATGTCGACCAGTTCAAGCCGATCAATGACCGCCTGGGCCACCTGATGGGTGACTACATCCTGACCGTCCTCGCCGAACGCATGCAGTTGGTGCTGCGACGCTCTGACCTCGCCGCACGCTTCGGCGGGGAAGAGTTCGTCGTCATCGCCCCGCATACCGACCTCGAGGCGGCCATGGCGCTGGGCGAGAAACTGCGCGACACCATATCCGGCACCCCGGTCACCCTGACCGGCCACCAGGCCGCCCCGCCCTGCGCGCCGGATACCCTGACGGTCACGGTCAGCGTCGGCATCGCAAGCCTCGACACGAACCCGAAATCCAGGGACACCGCCGAGACCCTGATTGCCCGCGCCGACGACGCGCTCTATCGCGCCAAACAGGACGGGCGCAACCGCTGCGAGGCCAGCGCGCCCGCAAGCGGCCTGTCGGCGGCCCTGTAGCCAAGTAGCCCCGACTGGCCGAACGGGCCCGGGTCGAGACACCCGCCTCGCCCCCCGTGCACCTTCCGCCCGGCAAATCGCTTGAGCCCCCGCGCCCGCCATGGGAAGATCGCGGGCGTTCCCCCGGAGGCGAGACCCCATGACGGCCCAGATCATCGACGGACGCGCGATTGGCCAGACCCACCGCGCAAGAATCGCGACCGAGATCGAATCCATGACCGCGCGCGACCTGCGTCCGCCGGGCCTCGCCGTGGTGCTGGTCGGGACCCACCCGGCCTCCGAGGTCTACGTGCGCAACAAGCGCAAGGCCTGCGAACAGGTCGGCGTGGTCTCCCACTCCTACGACCTGCCCGCGGGCACGCCGCAGACCGACCTGCTGGCGCTGATCGACCAGCTCAATGCCGACCGCACCATTGACGGCATCCTGGTCCAGCTGCCACTGCCGGATCACATCGACCCCGAGACGGTGATCGAGCGCATCTCCCCGTCCAAGGACGTGGACGGTTTCCACCCGTACAACGTCGGCCGCCTGGTGGCGCGCGTGCCGCGCCTGCGCCCGTGCACCCCCTGGGGTGTCATCCAGCTGCTGCGACACATCGAGGAACCGTTCAAGGGCCGCACGGCCTGCGTGATCGGTGCCTCCAATATCGTCGGCCGCCCGATGGCACTGGAACTGCTACTGGCCGGTGCGACCCCGACCATCTGCCATCGCTTCACCCCGGATACCGCCGCCATTGCGCGGCAATCCGACATCGTCGTAGCCGCAGTCGGCAAACCCGGCCTGGTGAAGGGCGACTGGATCAAGCCCGGCGCCACGGTGATCGACATCGGCATCAACCGCCGCGACGACGGCACCCTGACCGGTGACGTGGAGTTCGACGCCGCCGCCGAGAAGGCCGCCTGGATCACGCCCGTGCCGGGCGGGGTCGGCCCGATGACCGTCGCAATGCTGCTGGACAACACCCTGCGCGCCCGCGCCTTCGGGACCCACGAAGCAGCCTGAACGATGGCGTCCATCGCCCGCCCGCAGGCGGGCGCTTGCTTTGCGCGGATTCAGCCCGCTGCGTGACTACGCGCGGCTTCCAGGCGCAGACGCACGCGTTCGCGCCCCAGATACTCCCAGATACGCGGCAACTCCGGCCCAAAGGTCTGCCCGGACAACGCCGCCCGCAACGGCATGAACAGCTTGCGCCCCTTGCGTTCGGTGGCCTGCCCCACCGCCTTGGCCAGGGCGGGGAAATCCTCGGCCGCATCCAGCGCCTCCAGCCCAGCGTTAAAGAAATCCGGACCTGCGGCGGTCAGTTCCTCGTGCGCGGCCTCGCTGTACGGCGCCGGATCCGTGGCGAACGCCGCCACCCACAGCGGCGCCTCCTCGGCGCGGGTGATGTTGTCGCGCAGCAGCCGCGCCAGGGTCGGGCGCTGCTCGGCGGCGACCGTCTCCAGCACCCCCGCCGCCTCCAGATAGGCCTGCATCTCGGCATCCGAAAGGCTGCGCAGGGCCTCCGACTGCCAGTGATCCAGCTGCTGCGAATCGTGCCGCGCGGCACTGTGGCCAATGCGCTCGGGGCTGAATCCGCCCGCCAGCTCCGCAGGCGACAGCAGGGCGTCGCTCTCGTAGCGATGCCCCAGGCGCGCCAGGTGGTTCAGGATCGCGACCGGGAGATAGCCCTTCGTCCGCAACTCCTCGACACTCGCGGAACCGTTGCGCTTGGACAGCGGCGCCCCGTCCTGCCCCATCACCAGCGGCAGGTGGTGATAGGCCGGCGCGCCCAGGCCGAGGGCCTCCAGCAGCATCATCTGCCGCGGGGTGTTGGCGATATGGTCCTCGCCACGCACCACGTCGGTCACGCCCATCAGGGCATCGTCGATCGCGTTGGAGAAGAAGAAGGCCGGCGTGCCATCGGAGCGGCGGATCACGAAGTCCCCGATCTCGTCGGTCCGAAAACTGACCGGCCCGCGCACCCCGTCCTCGAAGCGAATGGTCCGGCCCAGCGGCACGTGAAAACGCAGCGTGGGCTTTTGCCCCTCGGCCTCGCGCCGGGCGGCCTCCTCCGCATTCAGATGAGCACAGGTCCCGGGATAACGCGGCGGCTTGCCCTGGGCGCGCATACGCTTGCGGCCACGCTCCAGTTCGGCCGACGAACAGAAGCAGGGATAGGCGAGCCCCTGATCGATCAGCTGCCGGTAATAATCGGCATAGAGGTCGCCGCGTTCGGACTGCGCGTAGGGGCCGGCATCGCCCCCGGCGCCGAAGCCTTCGTCCCAGTCCAGCCCGAGCCAGCGCAGATCGCGCTGCAGCGCGTCGACGAACTCCGGGCGCGAGCGCTCGGCGTCGGTGTCCTCGATGCGCAGCAGGAAACGCCCCCCGCGCGAGCGAGCCAGCAGCGCGCTGAACAGCGCGGTGCGTACATTGCCCAGGTGCAACAGACCGGTGGGGCTGGGGGCGAAGCGGGTGCGGGTTATCGAGTTCGTCATCGCGCGCATGGTAGCGGAGCGCCCACCGGCTCACCAGCGCTTCGCCCTCACGCCCACACACACTTCCGGCATGCTGGCAGGCCTTGCCAGTGGCGGGTACCATTGCCGGTCTTATCTTCCGGAGGTCAGTCCAATGCAACGCATCCGTACCCGGCTCGGCGTCGTGCTGGCCACCCTGCTGATCACCCTCTTTACATCAGGAGCCCTCATGGCCGATACCCATCCGCAGGTCGCAATCGAAACCAACCACGGCCGCATCGTGCTGGAACTCAACGCCGAGGCCGCGCCGGAGACGGTCGCCAACTTCCTCTCCTATGTGGATGACGGCTTCTTCGACGGCACGATCTTTCACCGCGTGATCCCGGGCTTCATGGTCCAGGGCGGCGGCTTCGACAAGGACATGAACCAGAAGTCCTCCGGTGAGCCGATCCGCAACGAGGCGGACAACGGCCTGAAGAACGAGGTCGGCGCGATCTCCATGGCGCGCACCCAGGACCCGCATTCGGCCACCGCACAGTTCTTCATCAACGTGAACGACAACGACTTCCTCAACCACACCGCCCCGAACGCGCAGGGCTGGGGTTATGCCGTGTTCGGCAAGGTCGCCGAGGGCATGGACGTGGTGCGCAAGATCGAGGCCCTTCCCACCGGCCGCGCCGGCATGCACCAGGACGTGCCCCAGGAGCCGGTCGTGATGGAAAGCGTCAAGCGCGTCGAGGACTAACCCCTTCGTGAGTGCCCGCGCGCCGGCCCTGGTCATCTCCGACCTGCATCTGGATCGCGAGCCCGGCCCCCTGCTGGATGCCACGCTCGCCTTCCTTGAAGGGCCGGCGCGCACGGCCTCCTCTCTGTACATCCTCGGCGACCTGTTCGAGTACTGGGTCGGCGACGACGCCGGCTTTCCCGCTGCCGAACGGCTCGCCCAGGAACTGCACGCACTCGAATGCCCGGTGGCCTTCATCCATGGCAACCGGGATTTTCTCGTGGGCCCGGCCTATGCCGCACGCGCGGGGATGCAGCTCGCTCCCGACCCCCTGCATGCGGCCCTGCCCTGCGGACCCGCCGTGCTATTGCACGGCGACTCCCTATGCACCGACGACACCGAGCACATGGCGTTTCGCCAGCAGGTACGCAGTGGCGAATGGCAACGTGCGTTTCTGGCCCATCCGCTGGAAGAACGCATCCGCCAGGCCGAGGCCATGCGCGCCGCCAGCCGCGACAAGGGTCAGATGAAGGCCGCCGCGATCATGGACGTCAATGCGGAGACAGTCGCCGACACCTTCCGCGACACCGACGTCCCGCTGATGATCCACGGCCACACCCACCGCCCGGCGATCCACGAGCTGACCGTCGACGGCCAACCGCGCCAGCGCTGCGTCCTGCCCGCCTGGGACGAACACCCGGGGTACCTGGAGATCAGCGCGACAGGCCCCATCCTGTGCCAACTCGACGGCACACCCTACCCCGAGCGCCTGCTCTGCCCCTGATCGAATCCGCCCCAGCGCACATTGCCGGATCGCATTCTGTGAAAGCAGACTTTGTGGTGACAGGCTTTGTGGGAGCGGGCTTGCCCGCGAAAGCCCCCGCCAAGCCCTGACAGAAAGCCCACAGGGTCCCGAATCGCATCGGTACGAAGATAGCCTTTTAGGTCGAGGCTAGGCCTCGTTCGGCATCCGGTGTTTACGTGCCTTCGGTCCGCCGCCTGCCATGCGCTGACTCGCCAGCGCGCCGCGCCCGTTTTTGATCAACAACTGGCTTTCTTGCTTGCCCAAGAAAGTGCCCAAAGAAAGGCTGCCGGATTCCGCCCGGAAACCTTGCTCCAGGGTCCTCGGGCCGGCGGCGCTGAACTCGCTGCGCCTGCGGCTCCGCTCAGACATCCAGCGCCCCGTATCTATTGTTAACTGGCCAGCCGGAGGACCCTTCCACAAGGGGCTCCATACGGGAAGCGAAGGTCAAAACAGATGGTATCCCGTAGGGTGCGGTTGAGCGCAGCGAAACGCACCGACCCCACGCCGTGCGAAACCCTGATGCGATTCGCTTCGCTCATCACATCCTACGCCCCCCGGCGCCCGCTTCGCGGGCGCGGCACGCCATGGCCGCAGGCCGCGCGTGCCCAGGATGTGTGAAGGGCCCAGCCTCTATCCATTGGCACTATGGCTGGGACAGCCGTTGTCTTGATCTTCCCCCCGTTGTCGTCGCGCCGAGTGGAGAGGCTTTTCGCGGGACGATTCTAAATAGACACGGGGGCGCTGGATGTCTGAGTGGAGCCGCAGGCGTAGCGAGTTCAGCGCCGCCCGCGAAAACCCTCGGAGCGAGGGAACCCCCGGCCCGCGCAGCGGGCCGGGGTCGCGGCAGTCGGGCGTGTTTCTTGGGGACTTCTTTGCACGAGCAAAGAAGTCCGTTGTTGATCAAAAACGGGCGCGGTGCGCTCGCGAGAAAGCGCTCGGCAGGCGGCGGACCGAAGGCACGTAAACACCGGATCCCGAACCAGGACCAGCCTCGGATCGCGAAGACAAACGCAATGTCGGTGCGTTTCGCTGCGCTCAACCGCACCCTACGGGGAGTTCCCGGTGGCGGCCTGGGCCTCCAGCTGCTCCATCTCCGATTCCGTGAAGCCGGCGGCGCGGCGCGCCGCGTGGGCGAACGGCGGACGCACGCGGCCGGGCATGTACTCGGCGAGCAGGTCGAGGAACAACGGTTCGGGATCGAGACCGCGCGCCCGGGCCAGTTCGCGGAACCAGTGGGTGCCGATCGCCACGTGCGCGACCTCTTCGCGCTGGATGATCTCCAGCAGCGCCACGGTGTCGGCATCGCCCGCCGCCTCCAGCCGCTGGATCATGCCCGGGGTCACGTCCAGCCCGCGCGCCTCCAGCACCCGTGGCACCAGCGCCATGCGCACCATCACGTCGTGGTCGGTGACCAGCGCCGCCTCCCACAACCCGTTGTGAGCCGGCAGATCGCCGTAGTCCGCACCCAGCTCAACGAGCCGCGCCCGAAGCAACCGGAAGTGCCGTGCCTCTTCCGCTGCCACCTGCAACCAGTCGCTGACGAACGGTGCCGGCATGTCGCGGAAACGATACACGGCATCCAGTGCCAGGTTGATCGCATTGAACTCGATATGCGCCACCGCATGCACCAGCGCAACCCGCCCGGCGGTGGTGTGCAACCCACGCCGCGGCAACTCTTTCGGATGTACCAACTCCGGCCGCTCCGGCCGCCCCGGCACCTCCATGCGTGCCGGCGCGGGGGCATTCGCACCCTCCAAGTCATCCGCCCACCAAGCGTGCATCAGCTCCAGCACGCGCTCGCACTTGGCCTCCGGATCACACTCGCGCAGCGCGACCTCGGCCGCAGGGTAGACGGCCGGATGCGGCCGCGGTCTTTCGGTCATGCCGTTCCTTTCCCTTGTCGTCGCGACCCGTCAGGCCCGGACGCGCACGTTCACCATCATGTCGTTGTCTTCGTGTTCCAGATTGTGGCAGTGAAACACGTAGAGCTGATCGCCTTCATAGTTATGGGTGAAATCGATCGCGATGCGCACCGTCTCGCCCGGCCACAGCAGGACCGTGTCCTTCCAGCCCAGGTCGGCGACGGTCAGCCCTTCTTCGTTCACGGCCTGCTCGCGCACGAAATCCGGGCCACCGGACCGCGACAGCACCTGGAACGAAAAGCCATGAATATGCATCGGATGCGGCATGCTGCGGTCCGCATTGCGGATCACCCACACCTCTTGGGTGTTGGCATCCACCTCGATCGGCACCCGGTCCGGGTCATAGACCTCGCCATTGATGCGCCACTGCATCCGCGCCATATCCAGGCGGATGTCGCGTTCGGCTGCGTTGGTCACGTCGATGGGCTCGATCCGCGACAAGCGCTCGGGCACCTCGGCGGTGACCGCCTCGCCCTCTCGGACCACGAACTCGAGCAGCGCGAGCGGATCGCCATCGTGCATGCCGCCACCCATCATGCGACCCATACCACCGCCCATGCCGCCACCCATCATGCCGCCGCCGGCCATCGGCTCGAATTCCAGGCTGTGCAGCTCGACCCGGTCGCCTCCGGCAAACGCGGCAAAGTCGACCAGCAGCTCCAGGCGTTCTCCAGGAGACAGGAAGGCCTCGTGGGCCTCCCGGGGTGATTCCAGCAGACCCGCGTCCGTGCCGATCACCTGGAACGGAACCGCCTCGCCGTCCGCCCGCAGTGCCAGGCGATAGATCCGGGCGGTGGAGCCGTTCAGCAGGCGCAGGCGATGCAGGCGCCGCTGCACTTCATGGGTCGCCGACGGCGTCATGTTCACCAGCACCTCGTCCCCGAGATAGCCCATCATCCTTTGCATCGGGTTCGGCTGGTACACCAGATGGCCGAGCCGGTCGAAGCGCTTGTCCTGCAGCACCAGCGGCAGGTCGGTATTGCCGAGTTCCAGCCCCAGCGCGTCGTTCAGCGCCTCATTGTCGTCATCGCTCACCAGCAGGAAGCTCGCCAGCCCCTGGTGGGCCTGGCGCGCCGTCCGATGGTGGGCGTGCGTGTGGTACCAGTAGGTGCCCCCGCGATTGGTCACCCGGAACCGGTATTCATACTGGCTACCGGGATTGACGGTCTGGATCGGATGTCCGTCCTCCCGGCCCGGCACATGCAGGCCATGCCAATGGATGATCGTGCCCTCGTCCAGCTGGTTATCCAGTGTCACATCCAGCTCGTCCCCGGTGCGCAGCAACAGGATCGGGTTCTGATACTCATGGCCGTTCATCTTCGTTCGATACCAGAGGAATGGCGTCTCACCGCGCCCCGGCACCGACAACCACCCCTGTTCCGCCACCAGGGTCAGCGGCTCATTGGGCTCAAGCACCGCAAACGGTCCGTCGGCGCCAGGCAGAAACAGCGTGTTGTCGAAACGGGGGGCGGACACCGCGTGGTTGAACAGGCTCCAGCCGCCGAATGTGGTGATCACGGGAAGCGCCGCGGCCAGCCCAAGAAACTGACGTCGTTTCATCATTATTTTTCTCCAGTACGGGATGCCGGCATGCTCCGGCGCAGCAGAATGGAATTTCCGATAACCGAGAGCGAGCTGGCGGTCATCGCGACCACACCGATCATCGGGTGCAACAGGCCGGCCGCGGCGATCGGGATCGCGGCGCTGTTGTAGGCCCAGGCCCAGAACAGGTTCTGCACGATCTTGCGAAAGGTCAGCCGCGACAGGCGCACGGCCTCGACGACCTTGGTCAGTTCACCGCGCACCAGGGTCACATCCGCCGCCTCGATCGCGACATCCGCACCGGCCCCGATCGCAATGCCGACATTCGCCTGTTGCAGGGCCGGGGCATCGTTGATGCCGTCGCCGACCATCGCCACGTGATCGCCGTACTGTTGTTGCAACTCGCGGATGGCCTCGACCTTGCCCTCCGGCAGCACCCCGGCGCGGACCTCGTCGATCCCCACCTGGGCGGCCACGGCGTTCGCGGTGCGCTCGTTGTCGCCGGTGACCATCACGCAGCGGATACCGAGGGCATGCAGTTGTTCGATCGCGGCCTGCGACTCTTCCTTGAGCGTGTCGGCCACCGCGACAATGCCGGCCGGCTGGTCGCCAATGGCCACCAGCATTGCGGTCTTGCCGGCATCCTCCAGTTCCCGCAGGGAATCCAGCAGGGCCGACGGATCCAGGCCCTGCTCCTCCAGCAGCCGCTGGCTGCCCACCAGCACCCGTTCACCGTCGAGGTGCGCCTCCACACCGCGGGCAGTATGCGACTGGAATTGCTCGACATCGGCAACTTCCAGCTCCCGGTCACGCGCGCCCTGCACGATGGCCTCGGCCAGCGGGTGCGCGGAACCGGCCTCGACGGCCGCGGCCGCCCGCAGCACCCGGGACTCGTCGAAGCCCTCGGCCGGGATCACGTCGGTCAATGCCGGCTTCCCCCGGGTGATGGTGCCGGTCTTGTCGAGCACGATCACCGCAATGTCCTTCAGCGTCTGGATCGCGGAGCCCGAGCGGATCAGCACGCCGCGCTCGGCCCCCATGCCGGAGCCGACCATCAGCGCGGTGGGCGTGGCCAGCCCCAGCGCACAGGGACAGGCGATCACCAGCACGGCGATCGCCGCCAGGATCGCCAGCACCAGGGGCGGACGCTCGGAATCGACCCAGGGCAGGAAGGCCTCGCCCCAGATCAGGATCGGCTGCAACGCCCCGGAGAACGCCAGCCAGGCCGCGAACGACGCCAGCGCGATCACCAGCACGGCCGGGACGAAACGCGCGGTGATCCGGTCCGCCAGCTCCTGCACTGGCACGCGCGATCCCTGCGCCTCGTTCACCAGGCGGATCACCTGCGACAGGAAGGTGTCAGCCCCCACCCGAGTGGCGCGCACCTTCAGCCGCCCCTGCTGGTTCAGGGTGGCACCGAGGACGGTGTCGCCCTCACCCTTGTCCACCGGGACCGACTCGCCGGTCGCGATGGACTCGTCCACGGTGCTCTCGCCCGCCACCACCTCGCCATCGGTCGGCACCTTCTCGCCCGGGCGCACGATCATCACGTCGCCCACCTGGAGCGACTTGACCGACACCTCGACCTCCTCGCCATCGCGTTCGACCCGGGCGGTCTTCGCACCCAGGTCCAGCAGCTTGCGGATCGCCGAGGAGGCCTCGCCCTTGGCGCGGTACTCCAGATACCGCCCGAGCATGTGGAAGGCCATGATGGTCGCGGCCATCTCGATGAACGAGGTCATCGGATAGACGAAACCGACCAGTCCGATCAGGTAGGGCGGCAGCGAGCCCATGGAGATCAGCACGTCCATGTTCAGGTTCCCGCTCTTCAGCGAACGCCAGGCGGAACGATGCGTGGCCGCGCCCCCCGCGAGGAACACCACCGGGAAGGCCAGCAGCGCGATGATCAGCAGATAGCCCGGGATCGGCTGCCAGAACATGTGCGGCATCATCAGGACCATGATCGCGATGGTCGGCACCATCGCGAACCACAGACGGTTCCAGGCCTGCTTCACGTAGGCCGCATCGATCGCCGCGTCGTCCGCCTCGCTCGCGGCGTCGTCGGTCTCCACCGCCGCCACGTCGTAGCCAGCCCCTTCCACCGCGGCGCGCAGGGCCTCACCATCGGGCCCATTCGGTGTCACCTCCACCGTCACCCGATGGTCGGAGATGTTGGTGCGCACCGTCTCGATCCCATCGAGCTTTTCGATCGCCGCACGCACGATGCCCGCACAGTGATCCGAGCCCATGCCCGGCACCACCAGGCGCACCGCACCCGAACCCCCGGCCTCGCCCTCGACCTGCGCAACATCGTAGCCGGCACCCTCCACCGCCTCGCGCAGACCCTGCGGGTCCACCTGGTCGGGGTCATACCCCACCGTCACCCGGTGGCGGGCGATATTGGTCCCCACCGAGGTCACCCCCGGGGTCTTCTCCAGCGCCGAGCGCACGATGCCCCCGCAGTGGTCCGACCCCATGCCGGGGACGATCACCACCGCCTCGCGCGCGTTCGCTGGCTTGGTTTCTGACGTCGTCATCGCGTGACTCCTTAGCGGCCACCGAACAGATACTTGATCAGCGCGGCGATCCCGAGGATCAGCAACACCAACACCAGAAGCCCGATCAGGCCTCCGCCGAGACCCATACCGCCCATCCAGCCAAAACCTTGTTCATTCATCATGATGTAGTCCTCCCAGGGACCTAAATGCAACGGCGATACGCGAAACCGCGCACCGAGGGGGCGATCAACAATCGCCCGGGGCCAGGCGGATGCCCGGCCGGGGAGGACTCAGAGAGGGGGCCGCAGATCCGGACCCGCACGGGCGCCGGGACCCATGGCCACGGCCCCCGGAACGGGGCGGGACAGCGAAGCGGTGACCGGCATGGTCACGGAGGAAGGCAGGGCCGAGACCCCGCAGGTGCCACAGACCGCGCACGGCATCTCGCAGGCCGAAAGGCCGGCCTGAACCGCGGGGTCCGAAGGCATGAGGTCCGAATGCACTGTGGCACCTTGATCCGGGCAATGGCCCGGCGTCGCCACTTGCGCCCCGTGACCCCCATGCATCATCCCCGCACCGGCGATCGGCGCCAGCAACAGCGCAGCTGCGATCAGCAGAGTCAGCAGGTGGGACAGGGCGCGCGGCACGGGCAGGCCTCGAAAACACATATGGAGTACAAGTCTAGCAGCGAGGGCTGCCTTTCACATGATCCAGATCAAAGGCCGTGAAGACCCTATTGCGGGGACACAAAACAGCGGGAACGCTTGCCGCGCCGCTACAATACCGGCGCCAGCAGATAGGCTGCACGCGCCGCCACACGGCGCCAGAGCGGCAGGTCATCCACGTCCTGCGGGGTCATCTCGCGCGAGCGGGCGAAGTCGGCCTCGAACATGCGCGCCGTCTCGCGCGCGAACGCGGGGTCCATCACCAGCGCAGTGACCTCGAAGTTCAGACGAAACGACCGGTTGTCCAGGTTCACGGTGCCCACGGCCGCGCCCATGTCGTCCACCACGAACGCCTTGCCGTGCAGGAAGCCTTCCTCGTAACGATAGACACGCACGCCGGCGTCCAGCAGCGGTCCCAGGAAGGCGTAGGCCGCATGCGTGGTCAGCGGGTTGTCGGTGACCTCGGGAATCAGTACGCGCACGTCGACGCCGCTCAAGGCGGCCAGCTTGAGCATGCCCTGCACGCCCTCGTCGGGGACGAAGTACGGGCTGGCGATCCAGATGCGGCGGTCCGCCGCGTGGATCGCCTGCTGCATCATCAGGCTGGCGGTCTCGAATTCGTCGGCCGGACCCGAGGGCAGGATCAGCACCGGGACGCCGTCGTCGGCCACGGTCGCCGGCTGCCATTCCAGTTCGGGAATCTCCTCGGTGGCCCAGTGCCAGTCCTCCAGGAACACCGACTGCAGCGCGAGGGCCGACGGGCCCTCGATGCGCAGGTGGGTATCCCGCCACGGGCCGATCCCGGGGTCGCGGCCCAGGTATTCGTCCGCCACGTTCAGCCCGCCGACCCAGGCCTGCTCGCCGTCGGCGACCACGATCTTGCGGTGATTGCGGAAATTGAGCTGGAAGCGGTTGCCGCGCCCGCGGGTGGAATGGAAGTGGTGCACGTGCACGCCGGCCTCGCGCAGGGTGTCCAGATAGGAACCGGGCAGGCGGTAGCTGCCGATCTCGTCATACAGGAAATAGACCTCGAGCCCGTCCCGCGCCCGCTCCACCAGCCGGCGCTGGAGTTCGCGCCCCACCTCGTCGTCGCGCACGATGTAGAACTGCACCAGCAGGTAGCGCTCGGCCTGCTCGATCCCCTGGAAGATGCTGTCGAAGGTCGCCTCGCCATCCACCAGCAGCTCGACCTGGTTACCGTCGAGAAACGGCCAACGGGCGAGTTGCTGCACCCCATCCAGGTGCTTGCTGGGTTCGGCCGCGAAGTACTGGTGCGACCACAGCTCCTCGGTCTTCGGCTGCAGGGCCCGGGCCAGGCTGGAATCCACGTCACGGCGCGCGACCACGTAACCGCGAAACTCGCTGGCGCCGAACACCCAGTAGGCCGGCACGGCCACATAGGGGACGGTATTCAGCGAGACGATCCACGCCACCGCCCCCTGTGACGTGCGGGTGGACATCAGCGCGTCCAGCGACGACAGGAAGCCCAGCAGGTGAAACCCAATCACCACGGTCAGCAGGACGCGCCAGCGCGGACGCCGACGCGGCTGCGAACGGGCCTCCCCGGCGGGAGCCGACATCGCCGCCTCAGCCCAGGGCGTCGAGGCCGCGGGCCAGGTCGCGCTGGATATCGGCGACCGACTCGAGACCGACCGCGACGCGTACCAGGGCCTCGGTAATGCCCTGGGCCTGGCGCTTTTCCGGATCCACGCGGCCGTGGGTGGTGGTGGCTGGATGGGTGATGGTGGTCTTGGCATCCCCCAGGTTCGCGGTGATCGACAGGAACTGCGTGGCGTCGATCACCGACCAGGCCGCCTCGCGCCCGCCGGCAACCTCGAAGCTGAGCACCCCGCCGAAGCCGCTTTGCTGCTGCTTCGCGATTGCGTGCTGCGGGTGATCCTCGAGGCCTGGGTAGTGCACGGCGGTGACCGCGGGGTGGGACTGCAGCCACTGCGCCAGATTAAGCGCGTTCTCGCTGTGCGCACGCATGCGCAGGGCCAGCGTCTCCAGCCCCTTCAGGAATACCCAGGCATTGAACGGCGACAGCGTCGGCCCGGCGGTACGCAGGAAGCCGTAGACGTCCTTGCCCACCCGCTCGGCATCCCCCACCACGGCACCACCCAGGCAGCGACCCTGGCCGTCGAGGAACTTGGTCGCCGAGTGGATGATGATATCAGCGCCCAGATCCAGCGGGCGCTGCAGGATCGGCGTGCAGAAGCAGTTGTCCACCGCGAGCAGCACGTCGTGGCGATGCGCGATGTCGGCCAGGGCGCGGATGTCCACCACCTCGCCCAGCGGGTTGGATGGCGTCTCGCAAAAGTACAGCCGCGTGTTCGACTGCGTGGCCTGGTCCCAGGCATCGAGGTTCGACAGCTCGACGTAGGTCACCTCGACGCCGAAACGCGCCAGGTAGTTGTTGAACAGCACGGTGGTGGTTCCGAACACCGATCGCGAGCAGACCACGTGATCGCCCGCCTTCAACAGCCCCATCATGGTCGCGAGGATCGCCGACATGCCGGAGGCAGTCGCCACACAGGCCTCGCCCCCTTCCAGCGCCGCCAGGCGGTCCTGGAAGGTGCGCACGGTGGGGTTGGTGAAGCGCGAATAGATATTGCCCGGGACCTCGCCACCGAAGCGCGCCGCGGCCTCCGCCGCACTGCCGAACACGAAGCTCGAGGTCGGGAAGATCGCCTCGGAGTGCTCGCCCTCGGGCGTGCGCTGATAGCCATAGCGGATGGCAACGGTCTGCGGGTCGTATTCGCTGGGATCGAAATCGGTCATTGGGGTCTCTCGGGCCACGGATTGCTGACCGGACAGTGTACCCGGCGTTTCCGTCAGTTTCCGGGCTGCAGCCGGTCGGCCACGCGCGTGAGCAAGTCGTAGCTGATCGTACCCGCCGCGCGGGCGACCCGCTCCACCGGCAGGCCCTCGCCCCACAACGTCGCCATGTCACCGACCTGCACCTCCGGCAACCCGGACAGGTCCACCGCCAGCATGTCCATGGAGACACGTCCGATCAGCGGGCAGAGCCGGTCCTGCACCAGGATCGGCGTGTCCGACGGGGCATGGCGCGGGTAGCCATCGGCATAGCCCATCGCCACGATCCCGGCACGGCCCGGATCGGCGGCGGTCCAGGTCGCGCCATAGCCCACCGTACTGCCGGGCTCGAGCGGCTGGGTGGCGATGATCGGGGCGCGCACGGTCATCGCCGGCCGCAGATCGCCGTCCGGGCCCTCCGGCAGACGCCCGGCGGGTAGCGAGGCCGGATGCGCGCCGTAGAGCATGATGCCGGGACGGGCCCAGTAGTCGCCGGGCGCCGCCGACGCCCCACCCTGGCCCCAGCCGGCGAACAGGGCCGCCGAGTTGGCCACGCTGCGCTGCCCCGGAAGCTCCGCCACCGTCATGGCGAAGCGTTCTAGCTGGCGGGCATTCTGGGGGTGACCGGGCTCATCAGCGCAGGCTAGGTGGGTCATCCAGTGCAATCCGTCATGCCCGTGCCCGGCGGCCCGCAAACGCGCATCGACATCCATCGCCACCTGCGGGGCGAAGCCCAGCCGGTTCATGCCAGTGTTCAGTTTGACCCAGACCTCGGGCAAGGTGATGCTCGCGGTATCCAGGTAATCGAGCTGCGCCGCATCATGCAGCACGGCCTGCAAGGCGAACTCCGCGCAGGCGCGCGCCTCGGCCACGTCGCGCGGGCCCTGCAACACGAGCAGTGGGCCGCCGAAGCCGGCAGCGCGCAGGGCGCGGGCCTCGCCGATCTGGGAGACGGCCAGGCCGTCGCTCGCCTCGGCCAGCGCCTCGGCCGCCCACAGCAGGCCATGGCCATAACCCTCGGCCTTGATCACCGACCACATCGGAACGCCGGGCGCCAAGCGGCGCGCCACGCCCAGATTATGCCGGAGGGCCTCGGGATGGAGCTGGATACTTGCCGCGCGTCTCACGCCGCACCTCAGGCCTAGTGGCCCATCTCGCCGTAGACGTCGGGGGCGTAGTTCTCGAAGCGGGTGAACTGCCCGTGGAAGGTCAGGCGCACGGTGCCGATGGGTCCATTACGCTGCTTGGCGATGATGATCTCGGCCGTGCCCTTGTCGGGCGACTCTTCATTGTAGACCTCGTCGCGATAGACGAAGGCGATGATGTCCGCGTCCTGCTCGATAGCGCCAGACTCGCGCAGGTCGGACATCACCGGGCGCTTGTTCGGACGCTGCTCCAGCGAACGATTGAGCTGCGACAATGCAATCATCGGCACGCTCAGCTCCTTCGCTAGCGCCTTCAGGCTGCGCGAAATATCCGAGATCTCGTTCGCGCGATTCTCGCTGCTACCGGGGGACTGCATCAGCTGCAAGTAATCGACCACGATCAGGCCCAGGCCCTTGTGTTCACGCATCAACCGACGGGTCCGTGCCCGCAGCTCAGTGGGCGAGAGCGCCGGCGTATCGTCGATATACAGCGGGGCCTCGGAGAGCATCTGCACCGCACTGGTCAGACGCGGCCAGTCCCCGTCCTCCAGCCGTCCGGAACGCAGCTTCTGCTGGTTGATGCGGCCCATCGAGGATAGCAGGCGAATGGCCAGCTGCTCACCCGGCATCTCCATGGAGAAGATCGCGACCGGCTCGGAGTTCTTCATCGCCACGTACTCGGCAATGTTCATCGCGAACGAGGTCTTCCCCATCGAAGGTCGCCCGGCCACGATCACCAAGTCGCCCGGATTGAGCCCCGAGGTCAGGGCATCCAGGTCCTGATAACCGGTCGCAATCCCGGTGATCGGATTCTGGCTCTCGTAGAGATACTCGATCTGGTCCACCGCTGCGGTCAGCAACGGTTTCATCCCGCGAAAGCCCTGGGCCCCGCGCGCGCCCTGCTCGGCAATGCGGAACACCTTCTGCTCCGCCACGTCCAGCAATTCCTTGGAGCCGCGGCCTTCCGGGGTGTAGGCGGAATCAGCGATCTCGGTACCTACCGAGATCAGCGAACGCAGGATAGAGCGCTCGCGGACGATATCCGCATAGGCCACGATGTTCGCGGCACTCGGCGTCTCGGCGGCCAGCCGTCCGAGATAGGCCATGCCCCCGGCCGATTCCAGCTCGGTCGTGCGATCCAGCTGCTCGGACACGGTGACCATGTCGAACGGAGCATTACGATCCGCCAACGCGGACACCGCCCGGAAGATCAGGCGGTGATCATGGCGGTAGAAGTCGTCTGCAGTGATGCGGTCCGCCACCCGGTCCCAGGCAGCGTTATCCAGCATCAGCCCTCCGAGGACAGCCTGCTCGGCCTCCTCGGAATGCGGGGGGACCCGCGGATTCGGGATCATGGGCGAGTTCATTCGACGAACCCGCCCATGTGCCGGGCATCAGCGACCCGGTGGGGCCACCTTCCCGACGTCCTTCGGATCACTCTTCGCCGATCACGACGACGCGGATGTCGATGTCCACGTCCGAGTGCAGGTGCAGGGCGATCTCGAACTCACCGGTGGTACGCAGCGGACCTTCCGGCATGCGCACTTCGCGCTTTTCGACTTCGGTGCCCTTGGCGGTCAGGGCATCGGCGATGTCCGCCGGGCCGATGGAGCCGAACAGCTTTCCTTCGCCACCGGACTTCGCGGTGATCTCGAGCACGGTTGCGTCCAGCTTTTCCTTGCGGGCCTCGGCCTCGGCCAGGGACTCGGCGGCCGCCTTTTCCAGTTCGGCGCGACGCGCCTCGAATTCGGCGATGTTCTCGGCGGTGGCGAACTTGGCCTTGCCCTGCGGCAGCAGGAAGTTGCGCGCAAAGCCCGGACGCACTTTGACGCGGTCGCCCAGGGTGCCCAGGTTATCGATCTTTTCCAGCAGAATGACTTCCATCTTTGGTATTCCTGTAACGTTTGATCAGCCCCCGAAGGGGCGCATTCTACACCGGTCTCGGACCGGTCTCACGGATTGTTGTCACTGTCCTGCCCGCCCTGCGCGGAACCGGGGCCCAGCCGCGCGCGGATATCCGCCCAGGCGTCGATGACCCCGATGGTGGCCAGCAGCAGAAACATCTGCGGCATGGCCAGGGCCAGGAGCACGTACATCCCCACCAGCCAGAAACTGCTCATCCCCTGGCGGACGGTCAGCGCGTGCATCAACGCGATCCCCTGCAGGAAGAACAGTACCGCCAGGATGAACGCCAGCTCCGTGGCCACCGGGACCGGGCCCAGATGCCCGATACCGGCCAGCAGCAGCGTGACGGCACTCAGCACCCGCCCGAACTGCAGGCCCCGGAACTCCTCGCCGAAGGCCCCCGGGTTGTACAGCAGCGCCTGCCAGTAGCGACCCAGAAGCACCGCAAGGGTCAGGCTCAGCAGCAGGATCCCGGCCAACAACCCGGTCAGGTATGGCGCCGCGCGGCGCAGCCCCGCCTCCAGCTCCTGCGGTCCGGTCTCGCTGCCCTCGACCAGAGGCCCCAGCAGCGCCATGCCAGCCTCGGCCCAGGTGGACTCGAGATCCGGCACCAGCAGGTGCGCGGCCAGCACGCCGATCCCGGCGACCGCGGCGGCGACCTGCAGCGTCATGCGCCACGAGACCGTGCGCCGCAGCAGCTCGGCGAGCAGCGCCACTGGCGCCCACTGCACAACCCCGGCGACCACCCCCGCGAACAGCGGGGCCTCCGGGATCAGGACAAACATCGCCACCCCGAGCAGCACAGCGGACAGCGCCATCACCAAGAGCGCCTGCCCCAGGCCGACGCGCAGCCCCACCAGCGCGATCAGCGCACTGCTGAGCAGCGCCACCGGAGGCAGGAACAAGCCCGCCACGCCAAAGCCGGAAACCGCGCCCACGGCGCGGCTCCGGCTTTTCATCGCAAATTCGGCCAGCACGCGCATGGCGACGGCCCCGGCGAACCGGTGCGGGACTTAGTGGTTGTCGCTGTACGGCAGCAGGGCGAGGAAGCGTGCACGCTTCACCGCGGTGGCCAGCTGGCGCTGATACTTCGCGCTGGTGCCGGTGACGCGGCTGGGCACGATCTTGCCGGTCTCGGTCACAAAACCCTTCAATAGATTCAGGTCCTTGTAATCGATGTACTCGATGCCTTCGGCGGTGAACTTGCAATACTTGCGGCGACGCGGAAAACGGGCCATGTCAGATCTCCTTCAATGATTCGGTCAACGAACGGGCGAGATTTACTCGGCGGAAGCCGAGTCGTCGGAGGCGCCTTCGCCACCCTCGTCGTCACGCTCGCGGCGACGGCCCTTGCCACTCTCCTCTTCCTGGCCCTTGGCCAGCGGGGAGATCTCGGTCACGGCCTCTTCCATGCGCATCGCCAGGTGGCGCAGCACGGCATCGTTGAACCGGAAGGCACTGGCGAGTTCTTCCATCGCCTCTTCCGAGGCCTCGATGTTCATGAGCACGTAGTGGGCCTTCACCAGTTTCTGGATCGGGTAGGCCAGCTGACGGCGGCCCCAGTCTTCCAGGCGGTGGATCTTGCCTTCATGACCTTCGACCAGGCCCTTGTAGCGCTCGATCATCGCCGGGACCTGCTCGCTCTGGTCCGGATGGACCAGGAATACTACTTCGTAGTGACGCATCGGGAACTCCTTGCGGGTATCAGCCTCCCGTCAAATGCGGTGAGGCAAGGGTTCGACCCAGCGGACGCAGCCGCAGGGCAGAAAGGCGCGACACGATAACCGAAGCGGGCGCCAACAACAAGCAGGGAGCCGACGAAACAGGGGTTTGCACCACCCCCCGGAAGGCTACCGGCTACGCAGAACCAGACGGCGGACTTTCGCGGCGCTGACGGACGGCCTCGAACAAGGTGACGCCCGTGGCGACAGAGACGTTGAGACTCTCCACGGCGCCCTGCATCGGCAGGGCCGCGAGGTGGTCACAGGCCTCCCGGGTCAGACGCCGCAGGCCCTCGCCCTCGGCCCCCATGACGATCGCGGTCGGCGGGCGCAGGTCCAGGTCATAGAGGCTCTCCCCCCCCTCCCCGGCCAGGCCTACGGTCCACATCCCGGCATCCTTCAGGGCCGCCAGGGTCCGCGCGAGATTGCCGACCGTCACCACCGGCACGGTCTCGGCGGCCCCGGACGCCACCTTGACGGCGGCGGGGGTCAATGCGGCGCTGTGATGGCGCGGCATGACCACCGCCCCGGCCCCGGCCGCATCGGCGGTCCGCAGGCAGGCCCCGAGATTGTGCGGGTCGGTCACCCCGTCGAGCACCAGCAGCAGATCCAGGCCATCGCGCACCCGGGTGATCAGGGCCTTTTCGTCCAGCAGCGGACGCGGCGTGCAGTGCACGACCACGCCCTGGTTCTGGAACCCCGGAAGCTGCTGATCCAGCCGCTCGCGGCCTACCCGCTCGATCGAGATGTCCCGCGCCTGCGCCAGCTCTCGCAGGCGCTCCAGGGCGGGCTCGATGGGGTCAGTCGCCAGCTGCAACCGCTTGACCCGCTCCGGGGCCCGCTGCAACACGGCGGCCACCGCGTGGATGCCACCAAAGGTCTCGGCGCGACTGCCCTTGCCCCCCTTGCTCATCGTGGACCTCCGGCGCGGCGATCCCGCCACGGGTCAAGGTCCCGGCCGGTATCGCCTGAGCGGCCCCCGAGCAAGCGGGGGAACGGACGCGGGCTCACCCGGCGCCTCAGGACGAGGACGGACGTCGACGGCGGCCGCGGCCACGTCCGGACCCAGACGATTCCTTGGCCTTGGCCTTGGCCGGCCGATCCGCACTCGGCTCGACAATGGTATTTCCGTCCTTGTCGGCCTCGGGTCGCGGCGGCGGAACCGCCTCGTTGCCCGGTTCCGGGGCATCGCTGTTACCTTCATCCAGCGCGTTCCGCGGGCTGCGTTCGTTGCCCCGGCCACGTCCGCTACCCCGGCGGCGTTCATTGCCCGGGCTCGCTTCATTGCCTGGGCTTGCCTCATTGCCTGGGCTTGCCTCATTGCCTGGGTTTGCCTCATTGCCCGGGCTTGCCTCATTGCCCGGGCTTGCTTCATTGCCTGGGCTCGGCTCTTTCCCCGAGCTCGGCTCTTTCCCCGGTTTCGGTTCTTTCCCCGGTTTCGGTTCTTTCCCCGGTTTCGGCTCTTTCCCCGAGCCCGGTTCTTTCCCCGGGCTCGGCTCGGCAGACGGGCTCGTCTCGCCACCGGCGGCCCCACGGCGGCGACCACCACGACGGCGGCGCTTCTTCTTCGGCGCCGGGCCGTCATCATCGGCCGCGGGCGCTTCCGACTCAGCTGCTGTGGGTTTTGCCTCCGGCTCGGGCGCTGCTGCGGTCGGCTCGGCGTCGGCCTCGACCGGGGCCGTATCGGCATCCTTGCGGCGCTTGCTACGACGGCTGCGCTTTTTTGGCGGCGGATCGGCGGGGCTCGGCTGACCCGCTTCCTGAGCCAAGGCCAGGTCGATCTTGCGATCATCCAGGCTCACTCGGGCCACCTGCACCTGGAGTTCGTCGCCGATACGGAACACCCGGCCACCGCGCTCGCCGGTCAGGCTGTGGCGTGCCGGATCGAAGTGGTAGAAATCGTTGTCGAGGCTGGTCACATGGACCAGGCCCTCGATGTAGACGTCCTTGATCTCCACGAACAGACCGAAGCCGGTCACACCGGACACCACGCCGGGGAAGGTCTCGCCGACCTTGTCCTGCATATACTCGGCCTTCAGCCAGGCCACCGCGTCGCGGGTCGCGTCGTCGGCGCGTCGCTCGGCCATCGAACAATGCTCGCCCAGCTGCTCCATGTCGCCATGCGAGTACGGGAAGGCCTTGCCACTGCCCTTGCGCAGCACATGGCGAATACCGCGATGCACCAGCAGGTCCGGATAGCGGCGGATCGGCGAGGTGAAGTGCGCGTAGTCGTCCAGCGCCAGGCCAAAGTGGCCGTCGAGTTCCGGGGCATACACAGCCTGGCTCAGCGAACGCAGCAGCACGGTCTGGATCAGCTGCTGGTCGGTGCGCTGGCGCGCTGCCTTCAGGACTTCGGTGTAGTCGGCGGGGCTCGGCTCGTCACCACCGCCCAGGCTCAGGCCCGCGCCATTGAGGAAATCTCGCAGGTCGTCGATCTTGTCCGACGGCGGCTGATCATGGATGCGGTACAGGGCCGGCACCTTGTGCTTCTTGAGGAAGCGTGCGGCGGCCACGTTGGCCATGATCATGCATTCCTCGACCAGGCGATGCGCATCGTTGCGTACGGTCGGCACGATCTTTTCGATCTTGCGGTCCTCGCCGAAGACGATCTTGGTCTCGGTGGTGTCGAAGTCAATCGCGCCGCGGCGATTGCGGGCCGCGTGCAGGGCCTTGAAGGCCTGCTGCAGCGTTTCCAGGTTCGGCATCACGTGCGCGTTCTGCTCGCGCTGCGCCGCGTCGCCGTCGAGCATCGCGGCCACGTCCTCGTAGATCAGGCGGGCGTGCGAACGGATCAGTCCCTCGTGGAAGCGATAGCTCTTCAGCGCCCCGCGCGCACCGATCTCCATCTCGCAGATCATGCTCAGGCGATCGACGTTCGGATTCAGCGAGCACAGACCGTTGGACAGGGCCTCCGGCAACATCGGAATCACGTTGTTCGGGAAGTATACCGACGTGCCACGGGTGCGCGCCTCGCGATCCAGCGCGGCGTCGCGCTGCACGTAATGCGACACGTCGGCAATCGCAACCCACAACCGCCAGCCCTTGCCTTCCGGCTCGCAGTACAGGGCGTCGTCGAAGTCGCGGGCATCGTCGCCATCGATCGTGACGAACGGCTTCTCGCGCAGGTCCAGGCGGTCCTTCTTGTCCGCCTCGGCCACATCGGCGCCCAGCTCGTCGGCCGCCGCCGTGACCTCGTCCGGCCACTCGTGCGGCAGGGCGTGGGCACGGATCGCGATGTCGATCTCCATACCCGGCGCCATATGCTCGCCCAGGACTTCCTGTACATCCCCGCGCAGGCGCGCCGTGCGCGAAGCAGATTGACGGATGCGCACGACCACGATCTGGTCGTCGACGGCATCGCCCAGGCCATCCGGCGGCACCAGGATGTCGTGGGTGATGCGCTTGTTGTCCGGGGTCAGGATGCCGACACCGTCCTCGATCTTCAGGCGCCCGACCACCTGGGTGGTGTTGTGCTCCAGGACCTCGACGATCCCGCCCTCGCGGCGCCCACGGCGGTCCACGCCCATGACCCGAGCGAGGACCCGGTCACCGTGGAAGATCCCGCGCATCTGCTTGGGCGACAGGAACAGGTCGTCGTCCTGCTCGTCCGGCACCAGGAAACCGAAGCCGTCGGGATGACCGATCACGCGCCCGCGGATCAGGTCTTCCTGGTTGACTGGCAGATAGGCACCGCGACGGTTGCAAAGGGCCTGCCCATCGCGCTCCATCGCCTTCAGGCGGCGGCGCAGGGCCTCGAGGCGATCCTCGTCGTCGATCTTCAGACGTTCCGCGATCTCGTCGTAGGACAACGGATTGTCGGCTTCCTGCAGAAGCCCGAGGATGAACTCGCGACTGGGGATGGGGTTGTCGTATTTCTGCGCCTCGCGCTCGAAATTGGGATCGGCGGGGGTCTTGCGACGTTGTCTTGGCATTCAGTGAACTCTGTGGATGTTGCAATGGGCAGCCCCTCGCCGGGAATCCGGCTGGGCGCGCAAAGCGCCCATTATGAGGCATGCGGAATTTTGTTGCGCAGGGGACGCGTTTGCGCGCCCCCTGCCGACCACACCGGAGGGGCACATTCCCGCTCCGGGACGTTGACAGCCTCCCGGGCGCGCTCTATATTGCGCGCTCCTGAAGCGCAGGACACACGGTTTTCCCAGTGTGTCGTCCCTCGTGCCGAGGTGGCGGAATTGGTAGACGCGCTAGCTTCAGGTGCTAGTGGGGGTAACCCCGTGGAGGTTCAAGTCCTCTCCTCGGCACCATTTTTTAGCTGTACCCGAATCCCTGTTATACGCGAAGCGACACCCGTGAGGGTGGCGTATCTTTGCGCGTGGTACATCCCACCTGCTTCGCCACCGGACACGTCGGGGCTCGCAAGATGGGAGCCCCGACGTGTCTATCTGAATCAGCTGTCGAACGGGTCGCGCAGCACCAGGGTCTCGTCCCGATCAGGCCCGGTGGAAACCATGTCGACCGGCACTCCGACCACCTCGCTGAGCCGCTCCAGATAGGCACGTGCATTAGCCGGAAGCTTATCGTACTCGCGGACCCCGACCGTCGATTCCGTCCAGCCCGGCATCTCCTCGTAGATCGGCGTGCAGGCCGCATAGGCCTCGGCGCCGGACGGCGGCGCCTCGCGGGTCTCGCCATCGCAATTGTAGCCCACGCAGATCTGCACGTTCTCCAGGCCGTCCAGCACATCCAGCTTGGTCATGCACAATCCGCTGATGCTGTTCACCTTGACCGCCCGCTTCAACGCGACTGCATCGAACCAGCCGCAGCGCCGTGCCCGCCCGGTGGTGGATCCGAACTCGTTGCCCTGGCGCGCCAGGTGTTCACCCATATTGTCGAACAGCTCGGTGGGGAACGGTCCGGCGCCCACCCGGGTGGTGTAGGCCTTGGTGATCCCCAGCACGTAGTCCAGGTCCCGCGGGCCAACGCCGGACCCGGTGGACGCGCCACCGGCGGTGGTATTCGACGAAGTCACGAACGGATAGGTGCCGTGATCAATGTCGAGCAACGTCCCCTGGGCCCCCTCGAACATGACGTCCTTGCCCTGCTCGCGCAGCTTGTGCAGGCGCCCGGCGACATCCGTCACCATCGGCTGCAAGCGTTCGGCATGCGCCAGGCACTGCTCGAGGACCTCCTGCTGATCCACCACCGGCGCCTTGAAATAATGCTTCAGGGCAAAGTTGTGGTAGTCCATCACCTCACCCAGCTTGGCGGCCAGGCGTTCGCGGTGGAACAGGTCGTCCAGGCGCAGTCCCCGGCGCGCGACCTTGTCCTCATAGGCCGGGCCGATGCCGCGCCCAGTGGTGCCGATCGCGGCCTTGCCACGCGCCTTTTCGCGCGCGAGGTCGAGGGCCACATGGTAGGGCAGGATCAGCTGACAGGCATCCGACAGGCGCAGACGGTCCGCCACCGGCACACCCTTGGCCTCCAGCTCCTCCATCTCGGTGATCAGGGCCTCCGGCGAGAGCACCACGCCATTGCCGATCATGCATTCCACGCCCTCGCGCAGGATGCCCGACGGGATCAGGTGAAGCACGGTCTTCTCGCCATCAATCACCAGCGTATGCCCGGCATTGTGCCCACCCTGGAAGCGCACGACGGCCGCGGCATCCTCGGTCAGACGATCGACGATCTTGCCCTTGCCCTCGTCACCCCACTGGCTGCCCAGTACGACTACAAAACGTCCCATCGCCATCAATGCTCCACTACTGTCCATTCCCCGGCGCGCTGCTCGAGCCGCGCGCCCCCGGGTAATTCGTTTTCCTGGCCTTCCAGCTCGCGCACTACGCGCACGCCGCGTGCCCGCAGATCCGCAATGGCCGCCTCCAGCGCCACATCGCCAGTGGCCGGTGCAAGCACCGTCTGACGAGCCGTCATCGGCGCCCCGGCCTCGCGGCGCACGAAGGCGCGCAGATCGGTGCTGAAACCGGTGGCCGCCCGTGCGCGGCCGAACACGCGACCGATCTCGTTGTAGCGTCCACCCCGCGCGATCGCCTGGCCGGAACCGGGCACGAAGGCCGCGAACACCAAACCGGTGTGATAGGCATAGCCACGCAGCTCGGCCAGGTCCAGGTGCAGGTCCAGCCCCGGCTCGCTGGCCTCGAGACGTGCAACCACGGCCTGCAGGTGATCCAGCGCCACCGCCACCTCGGCCGGCGCACCGGCCAGGGCGCGACGGGCGGCGTCGAGTACCGTGGCATCCCCATTCAAATCCACCAGGGAGCGCAGCCGCGCGCAGGCCGCCGGATCCTTGCCCCCGGCCTGCCAGGCGGCAAGCGTCTGCTCAATCTCGGGCACGCTCTTGCGCTGCAGCTGGTCGAAGAAGTCCTGCTCCTGGTTCACATTCAGGCCGGCATCCTGCGCCAGGGCGCGGTAGATGCCGACGTGGCCGAGGTCCATGCTCGGACGTTCCGCCCCGCAGGTCGCCAGGGTCGCGAGCATCAGGCGGATGATCTCCAGATCACTGTCGATCCCGTCATGACCGAACAGCTCGGCCCCGGCCTGCAACGGGCTGCGCGAGCCGGACCACTCGTCCGCGCGGGTCCGCAACGCGGAACCGACGTAGCACAGGCGGTTCGGGCCCTGCACACGCAGGCGATGCGCGTCGATCCGCGCCACCTGCGGGGTCAGATCCGCGCGCACGCCCATCATCCGGCCGGTCAGCTGGTCGGTCAGCTTGAAGGTCTGCAGGTCCAGGGCGTGCCCGGCCCCGGTCAGCAGGGACTCCAGATACTCGGCCAGGGGCGGCATGACCAGGTCATAACCCCAGGTGTCGAACTGGTCGAGAACGCGCCGGCGGAGATCCTCCAGGCGGCGCGCGGCATCCGGAAGGGCCTCCTCCAGCCCGTCCGGCAGCAGCCAGCGATTGATATCGGTCATCTCGTCCCTGCCCTTGTGCTGTGATCCACCACGCCCGCTTGGCGGCCCGGCAAAAGTCGGGCCCGGAATCTTCCGGGCCCGTTGCAAACGGCCACCTTCAAGGCAGCCACGGCTGCCCGCAACCGAACCCCGTTACCGGGTCGGCAGCGGCGCCGGGCGTTCGCCACCAGGGGCGTTGAAGAACTGGAAGAACTCGGAGTTCGGCTCCAGGATAAAGGTGCTGTTTTCGCCGCTCATGCTGTTGCGGTAGGCAATCAGGCTCCGATAGAAGCGGAAGAACTCCTGATCCTCGCCAAACGAACGTCCCAGCGTCTCGGTGGCGATGGCATCACCCGCACCGCGGATCTCTTCCGAGTCACGATAGGCATTCGCCAGGATGACCGTGCGTTCACGGTCGGCGCGCGAGCGGATGCGTTCGGCCTCTTCCTGACCGCGGGCGCGGAAATCCTGGGCGACCCGCTGACGTTCGGCGCGCATACGCTCGTACACCGACTCGGACACCTCCTCCGGGAGGTCCATGCGGCGGATGCGGACATCGACCAGGTCGATCCCCAGCTCCTGCGCGGTCTCCAGCGCGGTCTGGCGCACCGCACCCATGATCGTCAGGCGTTCGCCAGCGACCACGTCCTGCAACTCGAAGCGCGCAAACTCGTTACGCATCCCGTCGCGCAGGATCTGCGCCAGGCGCTCCTCGGCCAGGCGCTCGTCACCACGAGTGGCACGATAGAACTGGCCGACATCGTCGATCCGCCACTTGGCGTAGAAATCGACAATGATGTTCTTCGCCTCGGAGGTCAGGAACCGATCCGGCGGGATGTTCAGCGTCATGATCCGGGCGTCGAACTTCTCGACGTTCTGGATCAACGGGAACTTGAAGTGCAGCCCAGGGGCCGGGTCGACCTCGCGAATCTCCCCAAGGGCGAACTTGATCACGCGATCGCGCTCGTCGACGGTGTAGGTCGACAACGCGACCACGATCCCGAGCACGACTACGGCAATACCGACGATGCGTAACATTAGCGAACCTCCCGCGAACGCTGGGCGGCCGGGCTGCGATCGCCCAGTCGGTTCGTGCCCGTGCCACTGTTGCCGAACGTGCTGCGGCTGGTATCCAGCGGCCGCGGTGTTGGCGTGTCACCGGAATTAGTGGTGGAGCGCTGCCCCTGGAACAGTTGATCCAGCGGCAGCATCATCAGGTTGTTGCTGCTGCCGACATCCAGCATCACCTTGCGGGAATCCTGCAGCACGGCCTCGACGGCCTCGAGGTACAGACGATCGCGGGTCACCTCCGGCGCCTGCTGGTATTCGGCCAGCAACTGATCGAAGCGAGAGGCGTCACCTTCGGCGCGCGCAATCACCTGATCCTGGTAACCCTCGGCCTCCTCGATGACGCGGGCGGCCTGACCGCGGGCCCGCGGGATCACGCCATTGGCGTAGGCCTCGGCCTCGTTGCGGAAGCGCACCTCGTCCTCGCGGGCGCGGATGGCGTCGGCAAAGGATTCCTGTACCGGCTCCGGCGGCTGCGCCTGCTGCATGGACACGGCAGTCACGATAATGCCCGCGCCATATGAATCGAGGTTTTCCTGCATCACTACCCGCGAGGAGGATGCGATCTCGCCACGCCCCTCGCCGAGAATGAAGTCGAGGTTGTTCTTGCCGATGCGCTCGCGTATCGCCGACTCCATCACCTGGTTCACGGTGGTGTCGGGGTCGCGCACATTGAACAGATAATCGACCAGATCGAGGACGCGGTACTGCACCGCGATATCGACGTCGATGATGTTTTCATCGCCGGTCACGATCAGGGCGCGATGGGAGAGGGTTCGCACGTTGTCGACATTCTCGATCTCGACGCGCTCGATCGGGTACGGCAGGTGCCAGCCCGGACCCGGGTTCTTCACTTGCTGGAACTCGCCGAAGCGCAACACGACGCCGCGCTCGCCTTCCGAGATGATATGGAACCCAGAGGCCAGCCAGACGACCACGGCAATGATCAGACCCAGGCTGACCAGGGCCTGCGTGCCACGCCCCATGCCGCCACTCCCGGAACCGCCGGAGCCACCACTGTCACCCCCGCCAAAGATCCCGCTCAGCTGCCGCGACAGCTTGCGCATCATCTCTTCGAGGTCGGGCGGCTGGTTACCGCCTCCGCCGCCACCGCTACCGCGCTGGCCGCCGCCGCCCCCACTCCAGGGGTCGCGGTTGTTATTTCCCGGTTCGTTCCAGGGCATGGAGTGGACTCCGTCGCTCGCTCAGGGCTGCGCCCGACGCGGAATCCATGGAGACCGGCGGGCATAAGGGGACACATTCTAGGGAGGCACACCCGGGCGGGCAACCACGTCCGGAGGGAAATGCGGGTTACTCGGGCCCCGCTCGAGCCGGTTCGGCCTCGATCACGACAAACGCCTGGGCATAATCGCGCTCGTCGCTGATGCTGAGATGGATGGTCCCGGCGCCCAGACGCTCGGCCGTGGCGCGGGCGCGCCCCTCCAGCACGAACTCCGGACGACCGCGGGCATCATGGGTCACGCCGGCCTCGGCCAGTGCCATATCCGCGCCGATCCCGCAGCCGAGCGCCTTGGACAGGGCCTCCTTGGCGGCAAAACGCCGGGCGAGAAAACCGGCCGGGTGCTCCGGCGGCAGGTCCTCGCGCTCCAACGGGTGCAGGATACGTTCGGCCAGGCGCGCACCGTGGCGCTCCCACATGCCCTGCATGCGCGCGACCTGCACCAGATCGGTTCCGATGCCCAGGATCATCCGACGCTCAAACCGGGTACTGACCGGGCGGCAGACCCTGGCGAGCGGCATCCATCAGGCCGCGCATATGGCTGACCGCCTCGGGCAGGCCGGTGAACAGGGCCCGGGCCACGATCGAATGCCCAATGTTCAGCTCGTGAAAAACCGGGTTGGCGGCAATCGGCCGCACGTTGTCATAGTCCAGCCCGTGCCCCGCGTTGATGACCAGCCCCATGGCCCGGCCGGCCGCAGCGGCCTCGTTAATCCCGTCCAGTAGCCGCTCGCGCTCGGCTACATCGCGGGCATTCGCATAGGCACCGGTGTGCAACTCCACCACCGGGGCGCCGATGGCCACGGCGGCCTCCAGCTGGCGCGCATCCGGCTCTACGAACAGCGAGACCTCGATCCCGGCGGCGGTCAGCGGCGCGACAAACTCGCGCAGCCGCTCCAGCTGACCCACGGCATCCAGGCCGCCCTCGGTGGTCAACTCCTCGCGCTTTTCCGGCACGATGCAGCAGGCCTCCGGGAGCAGCTTCAGGGCGATCGCCTGCATCCCTTCGGTGGCCGCCATCTCCAGATTCATCGGGACCTTCAGGCGCGGCTTGATCCCGAACACGTCGTCATCCTGAATATGGCGCCGATCCTCGCGCAGATGCAGGGTGATCGAGTCGGCCCCGCTGGCCTCGGCCAGGCGCACGGCCTGCATCAGGTCCGGATACGGCGTATGCCGCGCCTGGCGGATGGTGGCGATATGGTCGAGATTGACCCCGAGCTTCAGCGGAGCAGGATGCGACATGATGCGGTGCCCTTGTATGGCTGCGGTCCGAGCCACTACAGCAGACCCCGGGTCCGCAGCGGCCGCCCGGCCAGATGGATGTCGATCAGCCGGCGCATGAAGTCGCGGCTGACGCGGGCCTGATTATCCGGCACGTCGCAGGCGCTGGCCAGCGCCTGCAGCGCGACACCGGGGATCGCCTCGCTGCGACCGGCGGCCACGCGTTCCATCCCCGCTTCCGGGTCGTAGCGATACCAGGCATCGGGGTCCAGCTCGGCCGGGTCGACGTGTTCGAGTCCGGAATCGAGCGGTGCGAGCAGGGCCCATTCCGCGCGGCGCAGGACCGTATCGGCACGCTCGCGGGCGGCCAGCCGGGCATAAGCGGATAACAGCGCCGGGAGCGCCTCCGGGATCGGTGCGTCGCGCGGGTACAGGCGCAGGATCAGCTCGTTGAGGTACAGCCCGCAGACCAGGGCCCGCCCGGTCAGCGGGAAGACCCGCTGCTGCTCGGCCACATTCAGCGTGGGCAGCTCGCCGCGCCCACGCCAGGCGAGATCCAGCAGCACGAAGGGCTGCACCGATCCGGCCTTGCCGCGCACCACTGCCGACAGGCGCCCGGCCCCGGCGGTGAGCAGGTCGAGCACCCGGCTGTTTTCGCGTAGCGGGCGGGCGTGCAGGACCACCCCCTGGGTGAGCCCGGCGGTCGCGCTCACCGCGATTCTTCGATCCCGAGTTCACGCAGGGCCCGCGGGTTACGGGTCCAGTCGGCCTCGACACGCACGGTCAGGCGCAGCATCACCTTGCGCTCCAGCAGCGCCTCCAACTGGACGCGCGCGGCCTGGCCGATGCGCTTGAGTCGCTGCCCGCCCTTGCCAATCACGATGCCCTTCTGGCTGTCGCGCTCGACCAGGATCACGGCATCGATGTGGGTGGTGCGCGGCTCGTCCGACCATTCCTCCACACGCACCGCCACCGAGTACGGGACTTCCTGGCCCAGGTGCTCCAGCATGGACTCGCGGATCATCTCTTCGGCACGGAAGCGCTGCGGGCGATCCGAGAGCTGATCAGGGTCGTACAGGAACGGCCCCTCCGGGATATGCGCCCGAATCTCCGCGATCAGACCGTCCAGGTTGGATCCGGTCTTTGCCGAAAGCGGCACCACGCCGACATAGCCGAAGGCCGCGGCGCGGGCCTCGATGAACGGCAGCAGTTCTTCCTTCTCCCGACACTGGTCAACCTTGTTGATCACCAGGAGTGCCGGACGCCCGGAATGACGGATAGTCTCCTCGATACGCTCGTCGCCGGGGCCGAACTCTCCGGCCTCGACAATGAAGCAGACCAGGTCGGCATCCGCCAGCGCCTGACTGGCCGTGCGATTGAGGACACGATTCACCAGCTGGGTACGCTCGGTATCGATCCCCGGGGTATCCATCAGTACGACCTGGTCCTGCCCCTCGGTCACGATGCCGAGGATGCGATTGCGCGTGGTATGCGGCCGGCGGGTCGTCGCCGCCAACTTCTCGCCGACCAGGCGGTTCATCAGCGTGGTCTTTCCCACATTGGGTCGGCCGATCAGCGCGACCAACCCGCAGTGCGTGGTGGCGGGTTCGGGGGCTATGGTTTCACTCATTGTTCCTGTACCTGTTGCAGGCGTTTCAGGGCAGCCTCGGCCGCGGCCTGTTCGGCGCGACGGCGCGAGGAGCCCTGGCCACGTTGGCCCCAGCCCTGGGTGGGCAGGTGGACCGCCACGGTGAACTGGCGCTTGTGATCGGGGCCGACCACCTCCAGCACCTCATAGACCGGCAGATCCGCATTGCGGCCCTGCAGTTGTTCCTGCAGCCGGGTCTTGGGGTCCTTCAGCGATTCGGCCGACGGGAGATCGTTCAGGCGCTCGACATACAGCGCCAGGGTAAAGTCGCGCGCGGCCTCCATCCCGGCCTCGCGGTAGGTTACCCCGATCAGGGCCTCCACCGCGTCGGCCAGGATGGAGTCGCGCCGCTGGCCGCCGCTCTTGCGCTCGCCCTGGCCCAGGTTCAGCGTGCCCTCGAGGCCGGTCTCCCGAGCCAGATCCGCCAGCGACTCGCGATTGACCAGCGCCGCACGCAGGCGGGTGAGATCCCCTTCCGGGGCCTCCGGCAGCATTTCGTACAGGGCGTCGGCGATCACCAGCCCAAGGACGGCATCACCCAGGAACTCCAGGCGTTCGTTGTTGCGCCCGCCGGCGCTGCGGTGGGTCAACGCCTGGTCAATCCCGTCGCCGTCGCGCACGGCCGCGGGCAGCAGACTGCGAAAATCCCGGCTCACGAAACCACCCGACAAAGCCTGCCAGAAACCGGCGCCGACCCCATCAGGGGGCCAGCGTCTCGCTGTTCGAGAAGCGCGCGACCACGTCCACATTGCCGAGGAATTCGCGGCGGACCTCGTACTCCACGTGCAGCTGGCGGCTGGCGCCATTCTCGGTCACGCTGAAGTCCTCCTCGACAATCCCGTCGTATACGGAATTGATCTGGAAGCGACGGTTGATCTCGCGCCACAGTTCGCGTTCGCTCTTCTCGGCCGCGCCGGCCTGGGTGGCGACGTCCTGCATGATCGAGCGCACGGTGAGGAACTGGGTGTACTGCGTGCCCATCTTGATCACGAAGGTCCCGACCAGCAGCGCCAGGAAAATCAGCGCGAGAATGGTGACCGCGCCCGCGCCCTGCATCGAGTGTCTGGAATGTTGCATGAATACCCCGCCCCTGTTTCCCTAGCGAATCGCCTGGCCGATCCGGGAAAAGTCCCGATGGCCTTCATTGTAATCCCAATGCAGCCAGACGAAGAGCGCCCGGCCAACCAGGTGCTCCTCGGCGACAAACCCCCAGACACGACTGTCATTGGAGTTGTCACGGTTGTCGCCGACCATGAAATAGTGCCCATCGGGCACGGTAACCGAGCCGTCCAGACTGGCCTGCTGCTCACGCATCAGGGTGTTGTAGGTGCGCCCGTCCAGAGTCTCCTCAAAGAGCGAGGCACCCGCCATCACCTGCCCCGAGCCCTCGCCCTCGAAGGTACCGACGCGCTCGGCCGACTGCGGCTCCCCGTTGACGTAGAGCACGCGGTCGCGGAACGCGATGGTGTCGCCCGGCAGGCCGATCACACGCTTGATGTAGTCCTCGGCCGGGTTGCGCGGGAATTTGAACACCACCACCTCGCCCCGCTCCGGTTCACCGACGTCGAACACCTTGGTCCGGGTGACCGGCAGACGAATGCCATAGGAAAACTTGCTGACCATGATGAAGTCACCCACCAGCAGGGTGGGCATCATCGAACCCGAGGGGATACGGAAGGGCTCGGCCACGAACGAGCGCAGGATCAGCACGATCAGCAGGACCGGGAAGAACGAGCGCGAGTAGTCGACGAACCAGGGCATCTCGCGCTGGCGCTCGGGGCTCCGGCGCCGCCGCAGGATCACCCAGCCCAGCCAGATCAGGCCGGTCACGGCGGTTGCCAGCACCAGGATCAGTTCGAGATTTGCCATGCCGTGTCCTCTGTTCCCGGCCCGCCGGGGATCGCCCAGCGACCCGTCCGGGCCGCAGGCCTGATGGTTACTTCTTGTCGTCGTCCACAGACAGCACCGCGAGGAAGGCCTCCTGCGGCACATCCACTCTACCGATCGACTTCATGCGTTTCTTGCCGGCCTTCTGCTTTTCCAGCAGCTTGCGCTTGCGCGAGACATCCCCGCCGTAGCACTTGGCCAGGACGTTCTTGCGCATCGCCTTGACCGTGGAGCGCGCAATGATCTTCGACCCGATCGCTGCCTGGATCGCCACCTCGTACATCTGGCGCGGGATGATCTTGGCCATACGTTCGATGATCTGTCGCCCGCGCGACTCCGAGTGGTCGCGATGCACAATCGCCGACAGGGCATCCACCCGGTCGCCGTTGATCAGGATATCCACACGCACCAGCGGGGCCGCCTGGAACCGCAGCGGCTGATAGTCGAACGAGGCATAGCCACGGGTGGCGGACTTCAGCCGATCAAAGAAGTCCAGCATCACCTCGGACATCGGCAACTCGTAGGACAGCTGCACCTGGCGCCCGAGGTACTGCATCTTGGTCTGCGACCCGCGCTTCTCCACACACAGCGTGATCACCGCGCCGACATATTCCTGCGGGACCAGGATATTGGCCTCGATGATCGGCTCGCGGATCTCTAAAATTTCGTTGTTCGGCGGCAGCTCGGAGGGGTTGTGCACCGTCACCACCTCGCCATCGCTTCTTTCCACCTCGTAGACCACGGTGGGCGCGGTGGTGATCAGGTCGAGGTCGTATTCACGCTCCAGGCGCTCCTGCACGATCTCCATGTGCAGCATGCCGAGGAAGCCGCAGCGAAAGCCGAAGCCCAGTGCCTGCGAGGTCTCCGGCTCGAAGGACAGCGCGGCGTCATTCAGGCGCAGCTTGTCCAGGGCATCGCGCAGGTCGTTGAAGTCCTCCGCGCTGACCGGGAACAGCCCGGCGAACACCCGCGGCTGAACCTCCTGGAAACCCGGCACAGGCTCGGTGGCCGAGTTGTTGAAATCGGTGAAGGTGTCCCCGACCTTGGCCCCGGAGATGTCCTTGATGGTCGCGATCAGATACCCGACATCGCCGACCTCCAGGGTCGCGCGATCCACCGGCTTGGGCGTGAACACACCCACCCGGCTGACCTCGTGGGCGCGCCCGACCGACATCGCCTTGATCTTCTGCCCGGCGCGGAAGCGCCCGGCCTTGACCCGCACCAGCGCGACCACTCCCAGGTAATTGTCGTACCAGGAGTCGATCACCAGCGCCTTGGGCGCGGCCTCGGAATCGCCCTCCGGCGGCGGGATACGACGCACGATCTCTTCCAGCAGTTCGGCCATCCCCTCGCCGGTCTTCGCGGAGACCCGCAGGGCGTCGGTCGCCTCGATACCGATCACGTCCTCGATCTCGGCCGCCACCCGATCCGGCTCGGCGGCCGGCAGGTCGATCTTGTTCAGGACCGGCACGACCTCCAGACCCTGGTCGAGCGCGGTATAGCAGTTGGCGACGCTTTGCGCCTCCACCCCCTGCGACGCATCGACCACCAGCAGTGCGCCCTCGCAGGCGAACAGAGAGCGCGACACCTCGTAGGAGAAATCCACGTGCCCCGGGGTGTCGATGAGGTTCAACTGGTAGCGCTGACCATCCAGGGCGTCGTAGTACAGCGACACGCTCTGCGCCTTGATCGTAATCCCGCGCTCGCGTTCCAGATCCATCGAGTCCAGCACCTGCTCCGACATCTCGCGCTCGGTCAGGCCGTGGCAACCCTGGATCAGGCGGTCCGCCAGCGTGGACTTGCCATGGTCAATATGCGCGATGATGGAGAAATTGCGGGTAAGGCGGGTTTCGGTCATGCAGGGGCCAGTAGGTCCAGCAGTGCCTTTCGGTCGAGGAAATGGCAGCAGAGAATGTCGCCGTCGACCGCGAGCACCGGGACCTTGACGTTGAAACGCGCCTGCAGGTCCGGGTCCTCGTCGATGTCGACGACCGTAAGCGCGAAAGTATAACGGCTTTTAAGGGCCATGATCTCGGCCAGCATGTCATGGCAGAGACCGCAGCTCTCGCGATGATAAAGGGTCAGTTCGGTCATCCAGAAACGATCGGGAGGGCTGCCGAACCCGCCGGCAGCCCTCCCGTTCTCCATTGCTGCCCCGAAGCACCCGCGCCGTTGGACACGCGCGAGCGCAGCACGAGGCGGTTTCAGTCCCGCGGAACGCGCAGGGCGATATAGGTCGGATTGCCGCCACGGTACACCAGTACCGGTACCGTGCGCCGCTCACCGACCTCGTCGATCAGGCGTTCCAGCGTTTCGACCGAGTCGACCGCATGGCCACCAAACTGGACGATCACGTCTCCGGAGCGCACCCCGGCCGAGCGCGCCGGGTTGTCGGTGACGTCCCGGACCACCAGGCCGCCATCGACGTCCAGTTCCGCGGCGCGCTCGGTATCCAGCGGCTCCAGGACCATCCCCAACAGGCTTTGCGGTTCGGTCCGCTCCGGGGCCTCGCGCTGCGGCCCGCCGCGCTGGGCGGAGATATCCTCCGGCAGACGCTCGATCGCGACGATGATGGTGCGAGTGTCGTCACCGCGGCGCACCTCGACCTCGGCCTCGGCGCCCACCGGCGTACGCCCGACGATCGGCGGCAGCGCGGACGAGTTCGGCACCTCGATACCGTTGAACGACAGGATCACGTCCCCGGTTTCAAAACCGGCCTTCTGCGCCGGACTGTCCGGCTGCACGCGCGAGACCAGCGCCCCGGCCGGCTTGTCCATGCCGAAGGAGTCGGCCAGTTCGCGGGTCACCTCCTGGATCAGCACACCCAGCCAGCCACGCGTCACCTCGCCGTGCTCGCGCAACTGCTGCACCACGTCTCCCACCATCTCGATGGGCACGGCAAAGGACAGCCCCATGAAGCCGCCGGTGCGGCTGTAGATCTGGGCGTTGACGCCAATCACCTCGCCATCCAGGTTCAGAAGCGGCCCACCGGAATTGCCCGGGTTGATGGCCACATCGGTCTGAATGAACGGGACGTAATTCTCGCTCGGGAGGCTGCGCCCCTTGGCACTGACGATGCCTGCGGTCACCGAGTGGTCGAAACCGAACGGCGAACCGATCGCCAGCACCCATTCGCCGACCTTCAGATCGGACGAGGAACCCAGTTTCAGAGTGGGCAGGTTTTCGGCGTCAATCTTGAGCAGGGCCACATCACTCTGCGGGTCCTTGCCAACGATCTCGGCGTCGAACACGCGCCGGTCGGACAGGTGCACGACAACCTCCGAGGCACCCTCCACCACATGATTGGCGGTGATGATGTAGCCGTCCTCGGTATAGATGAACCCGGAACCCAGCGAGTTGCGCTCGAAGCGCTCCGGCCCGCGCTGACCCTCGCCCCCGGGGCCCCCAAAGAAACGCTCGAACAGTTCCTCGAAGGGCGAACCCTCGAAGTCCGGCATCTGACTGCGATGCGGGTTCTCGCGCTCGCGGGTGGTCGCGATATTCACCACCGCCGGGCTGTGTTCCTCCGCCAGCGGCACGAAGTCCGGCAGCATGCGCGCCGAGGCCGGCAGCGACAGGGCGAGAAAGGTCAGGGCCACAAGTGCCCATTGCATCGGTTTCATCATCATCCAACCCGCATTGGGAAGTCGTAGGTTCATGGCTCTAGAAAGCTGGCCCGGCCACAAGTTCCCGGCGACCGGCGCGAAGATTCAGGGCCGGGGCGCAGCCATGGGGGTCGCGGCGCGGTGGGTTCCAGTGGCCGGATGGCGCTCCAGCAGCACCGGCGCCAGATCCGGGGCGCGTCGGCGCAGCCAGGCGCGCACGCCGAGCAGCCCACCCGCGAACCCCAGGGCCCCGGCCAGCAAGTGAAAGCCCTCCCCGAGGCCAGGCACGATCAGCATCAGCAGTGCCGGCGCCGCCACCAGGCCGGCGAGCGGCAGCAGGTACATCGCCAGGGCCCCCGAAACCAGCGCCTGATCGCGAATACCCAGAGTCACGGTATCCCCCGGCTGCAGCGAGCCCGGGTGGCCGATGGACACCTCCACCGCCTTGCGGCCGAGCACCTCGGACAGGACGCCGCTGCCACAGCCCGTCCGGGCCGAACAACTGCCGCAGGTCGACCGGCGTTCGATGCGCACACGCGCCGCGTAGCCCTCCACTGAGAGCACGGTTCCCTGTTCGCGGATCCATTCACTCATGTTTGCGGGCCCATGTGGCGATTCAATTGCCGGGGTGATGCACCACGGCGTCCAGCACGCCCCGCACCGTCGCCTGCGGGACATCGCCCACCGCAGTGACCTGGTGCCCCGCAATCGAACGTGCGGCCCCGTGCGTGGCCCCGGCACGTGTCGTTCCCTCGAACATCTGCTCGCCGCTGGCCTTCTCGATATAGACCGAGACCGAGGCCAGACCGTCGCTCAACACGAAGTGACGCAGGCTGTCCTGATCATCTCCGACACGGCGTTCGGACGCGGCAATCGCGGTGAAGCCATCCGGCAGGTTGGCAAAACCCCAGCCGTCCATGCCGGTCTGTTCGTCCCAGTCGGGCTTCTTGTGCCCATGGTCGGCCCGCACCTCGACATGCTCGGCGTCCTCGCGGGTCGCTTCGAGGGCGGTTTCCGCGACCTCGTCAAGACGTTCGAGATCGGTAAAGGCCAGACGTTCGAGCAGCGCCCCGTGACCGTCGTACAGTTCGCTGAGCAAGGGGAGTGCGGTCGCGGTGTGCAGGCAGTAGCGATGGCTGTAACGCAGCATGTCGCGGGCACGCGCAAGGATCATGCGGCACTCGAGTCCGGCGACACGGTCCACGCCCATGTCTTCCAGGGCGTACTGATCGTGATGTTCGAGCAGAAAGACCGGTGCTCCGGCCGGCCAGTGCGGGGCCCCGCCAGCGCCCTCGCCGGCCGCGGCCCGGGCACCCTTCAACGCGCTCAGACGGTCGACCGACCGCACGATCTCGCGGTGGGTTCCGGTCAGGGTTTCCAGGCGCTCGCGGTAGCCACCGTTCTCGGCGGCGTGCACCACACGAATGGCGTCCAGTCGGTCCTCCCGCTGGAGCACGAAAGTTCCCTGATAACTCTCCGAATGCAGGCTGCTGGTCATCCGCTGCAGCCAGTCTGCCGGGGATTGATCCCCGGCCAAAACCGGCAACGGAACGCAGCAAAGTGCAGCGGCGGCAACCAGGACGAACGGCAGGCCGCGGCGCATCACGCGTTACTCGTCACTCACCGAGTAACGAACCCGGCCCAGGGCGGTGGAACCCGGCCCGGTCAGTTCCGCGTGATTTTCGAGGTAGCGGGCAAAGCGTGGATCCAGCGACTCGCGTCCGGCGGCCGGGGCCTCGACGTCGGTGTTACTGGCCCGCTGCACGCCATCGGCGACCTGTGCCGGGGTACGGGTCTCGCTGGCGACCGGAGCGGCCTCTTGCGTACCCGTGTCGGGGCCGATCATCTGCATCCCGACCAGGGTCACCATCGCGACCGCGGCGGCCACGCCGGTGCCCGCAACCGGCTTAAGCCAGCGCGGATGAGCCGATTTGTGGGCAGCCGACAGCGGGGCCTCGTCGGCCAGGGCCGCATGGACACCGTCCATGAAGTTCGCGGGGGCCGTGCGGCGCATCCCGCCGCGCAGACTGTCGCCGATCAGGTGATAGCGTTCCCACTGGCCGCGGTCCTCTTCGGACTTGACCAGTTCATCCATCAAGCGACGCGTCTCGAAGTCATCCGTTTCTCCGTCCACCAGGGCCGAAAGACGTTCATTCTTTGAGACTTGCTCTGTCATGGCGCTACTCGTTCAGTGGTTGTCTAACAAAGGACGCAAGGTCCGGTCGATGGCCTCGCGGGCCCGGAAGATACGTGACCGGACCGTGCCGATCGGGCATCCCATCGTCTGCGCGATTTCCTCGTAACTCAGTCCCTCGATCTCGCGCAGTGTGATGGCCATCCGAAGGTCGTCGGGCAATTCCTCGATGGTGCGACGCACCGCCCCTTCAATCTCTTCGGACAACAGTTCCCCCTCCGGGGTTGCACTGTCCTTCAGGGCGGAGTCACCGCCCATCTGTTCCGCGTCCTGCGCATCGATTTCGGCCTCGGGCCGCCGCCGTCCCTGGGAGACAAGGTGATTCTTGGCCGTATTGATGGCGATGCGGTAAAGCCACGTATAGAACGCGCTCTCGCCACGAAAGTTCGCCAGCCCCTTGTAGGCCTTGATGAAGGCCTCCTGGGACACGTCCAGGGCCGCTGCATGGTCATGGACATAGCGCCCGACCAGGTTGACGATCTTGTGCTGGTACTTCAGCACCAGAACGTCGAAGGCCGCCTTGTCGCCTTTCTGGACTCGCTTGACCAGGGCCTCGTCGGAAGCCTTCTCGCTCATGCGGGGACTCCCGCCAACACGCCAGTCTCCGGTATTCTATGTTGCATGGACCGCCTGACTCGCATTAAGTTCGCTTTGCGCACAACACTGTTGCGCAAGGGCCACATTTCGCTCTGGCAACAAGCGCAGCACGTTACCTGACCCATGGGGACAGTACAACAACCGCGCCTGGCGGACGTCCTCGTCATCGGAAGCGGCGCGGCGGGGCTCTCCGCGGCCCTGCATCTGGCCCCGCATCGTCGCGTTACCGTGATCAGCAAGGGCCCGGTGGACGAGGGCTCCACCCGCTATGCCCAGGGCGGAATCTCGGCGGTCCTGGACCGGACCGACTCCTTCGATGCCCACATCCAGGACACCCTGGACGCCGGCGCCGGCCTGTGTGACGCGGATGCCGTGCGCCGCACTGTGGCGGCGGGCCCCGAGGCGATTCACTGGCTGCTCAATCTCGGGGTCCCGTTCACCCGCGAACCACTTGAAGGCCGCAGCCGACTGCACTTGACCCGCGAGGGCGGGCACAGTGCGCGGCGCGTCGCGCACGCCGCCGATGCCACGGGCCGCGCGATCGAGGAGGCCCTGGTGCGCAGCGCCTCGGGCCAGGGCAGCATCGAGGTGTTCGAGCGCCACGTCGCCGTGGACCTGATCACTCACCCGGTGGATGGCAGCCGGCGCGTGATCGGTGCCTACGTGCAGGACGCCAAGACCCGTGAGGTGGAGACCATCCTCGCCCCGACCGTGATCCTCGCCACCGGCGGCGCGAGCAAGGTCTATCTCTACAGTTCCAATCCCGACGGCTCCACCGGCGACGGCATTGCGATGGCCTGGCGCGCTGGCTGTCGCATCGCCAACATGGAGTTCATGCAGTTTCACCCGACCTGCCTGTTCCACCCGCGGGCCAAGTCGTTCCTGATCTCCGAGGCGGTCCGCGGCGAGGGCGGGGTCCTGCTCCTGCCGAACGGCGAGCGGTTCATGCCGCGTTTCGACGAGCGCGCCGAACTGGCCCCGCGCGACATCGTCGCGCGCGCGGTCGACCACGAGATGAAACGCCTCGGCATCGACCACGTGAACCTCGACATCAGCCACAAGCCGGCCGAATTCATCCGCGAGCACTTCCCCACGATCCATGAGCGCTGCCTGGAATTCGGCTTCGACATGACCCGCGAGCCGCTGCCGGTGGTGCCGGCCGCGCACTACACCTGCGGCGGTGTGATGGTGAATCACTTCGGCCAGACCGACCTGCCGGGGCTGTACGCCGCCGGCGAGGCCTCTTACACAGGCCTGCATGGTGCCAACCGTATGGCCAGCAACTCACTACTGGAGTGCCTGGTGTATGCCCGTGCCGCGGCCGACCACATCCTGTCGCAGACCGACCTTCCCACTCCCGAGAAGCTCCCGGTGCCGCCGGCCTGGGACGAATCCCGGGTGACCGAGTCGCAGGAAGAAGTGGTGGTGGCCCACGACTGGGACGAGCTGCGCCGGCTGATGTGGGACTACGTGGGCATCGTGCGCGCCCGCGAGCGCCTGCACCGCGCCGAGCGGCGCATCCGCATCCTGCAGGAGGAGATCCACGAGTATTACAGCCACTTCCGCATCTCGCCGGACCTGCTGGAGCTGCGCAACCTGGCCATGGTCGCGGAGATCATCGTAAAGAGTGCCCTGTCACGCAAGGAGAGCCGCGGGCTGCACTTTATCCGCGACTACCCGGACACCGACCCGGCCCTGGACAGCCAGCCAACCATCCTCGCCCCAGAAAACGCACTGCGCCCGGGCGACACCCGCCGGCCGTAAGCCTTCTGACTTCGAGCACCGCGCGGCGCGTTACCACCACTTCTCGTATTTCAGCTGCCCCTCGGGGATGCCCCACTCCGCCAGCAGGGTGGCCATGTCCTCGATGAACTCGCGCGAACCGCAAAAGTAGAACAGCGCGTCGCGCGGCAGATCGAGCGACTCCAGCAGCCGATGGCTGATGCGCCCGGTGTGGCCCAGCCAATCCTCGGCCTCGCGGGTCACGGTCAGGCTGACGTCGATATTCGGCGCCGTGGCCATCGCCTCCAGCTCCTGCGGGAACAGCACCTCGTCCTGGTGCGCCACGCTATACACCAGATGCGCATAGACCTCGGGCATGTCGGCGTGGATCGCGCGCAGGATGCCGAACAGCGGCGTGACCCCGATGCCGGCCCCCAGCAGCACTACGTTCTTCGCCATGCCAGGCTCGAAGAAAAAGCTGCCCTGCCCCGGGGTGATGTACACGGTGTCGCCTTCCTGCGCGATCGCGTGCAGGTGATGCGTCGCGTGGTGGTGGTCGGCGTACTTGATGGCCAGTTGCAAGCGGCCATCCGCGCGCGGCGCAGAGACCACCGAATAGCCACCGACGAAGGGCTTGCCCTCGGGCTGCGGGATCACCAGATCCAGCCACTGGCCGGCCTTGCTGGTAAAGCGCTGCGGGTCCGCGGCCAGGGTGAACACCTTGATCAGCGGGGTGACCTGCTCGATCATCTCGATCCGGGCCGGCAGGAAATGGTCGGGCAGTTCGACGGCGTCGCTCATGTCGGGTCCTTGGTCTCGAATTCGTCGTAAGGCTGGCGCTCGCGGCGCCGCGCCTCCTGATAAAGGGCCTCCTGGGCCGCGAAGTCCAGCGCGCCCAGGGTCTCGCCGCGCTCGGCGGCCAGGGCCTCCATATGTCGGAAGCGGGCCTCGAACTTGCGCGTACTCCCGCGCAGCGCGCCTTCCGGGTCCACGCCCAGGTGGCGCGCCCAGTTACTGACCGCGAACAGCACATCACCGACCTCCTCGGCGATGCGCGCCTCGGCCTCGCCCTGATCCACGGCCTCCTGTACCTCGGCCAGCTCCTCGTGGATCTTGGCGACCACCGGCGCCGGATCGTCCCAGTCAAAACCGAGCCGGGCGGCGCGGCGCTGGCTCTTCACCGCCCGCGACAGGGCCGGCAGAGCCAGCGGGATGTCGTCCATGGCGCTGGTCTGCGCGCGATCGGCACGCTCCCGGGCCTTGTCCGCCTCCCAGGCCGCCTCGCGCTCCGCATCCGAGGCATGCTCGACATCGGCAAACACGTGCGGATGCCGGCGCACCAGCTTGTCGCCGATCGCGCGCGCTACATCATCCAGATCGAAACGCCCGGCCTCCTCGGCGATGCGCGCCTGGAATACCACCTGGAACAGCAGGTCCCCCAGCTCGTCGCGCAGCTCGCGGGTGTCCGCCGCCGCGCCCTGGTCGCGGGCAATCACGTCGGCCAGTTCATAGGCCTCTTCCAGGGTGAACGGGACGATGGTCCCGGCCGTCTGTGCCCGATCCCAGGCACAGCCGGATTCGGGATCACGCAGCCGCGCCATGATCGCGCGCAGGCGGTCCAGCGGGCCCAGCAAATCAAGCGGGCCCTGCGCATCAACTGGTGTGTAGTCGACCATCGCGGGAGTGTACGGGGTCCGGTGGACCGAAAAAACCGCCCACCGGATGAACATTGGGGACCGGTGGCTCCGAGCGGAGCCACCGGACAGGGGCAGACTAGCCCTGCTGGTCGGTCTCGCAGAGCCGCTGCTTCTCTTCCGGCAGGTTGTCCGGGCAGATCCCGCAGCCCTCGTTACCGGGCAGGGCCCAGTCGATCTTCTTCGGATAGGGCAGATCCATCTCGTCCATGATCTTCACGAACTCGGCCTCCGGCTTGCCCTTGCCCAGGCGCGGGTTGCGCATCTTCTCCTGACCAATGGTCGTGATCTGGCGCTCCTCGTAGTCGTGCGCGGGATACACCAGGGTCTCGTCCGGCAGGGTGAAGAACTTGTCGTGGATCGAGTGGTAGAGGGTCTTGGCATCGCCGGACTGGAAGTCGGTGCGGCCGCAGGCCTCGATCAGCAGCGCATCGCCCGAAAACAGCATCTTCATGCCCACGTGATCCATCAGGTAGGCATGGTGGGCATCCGTGTGACCCGGGGTATAGAGCGGGTTGACCACCAGGTTACCCACCTGGAAGGGCTCGCCTTCGCGCAGGCCGAAATCGCGGCAGGGCAGTTCGTCCATCGCCGGCCCGCCCAGCTTGCAGCCGGTCTTTTCGCGCAGCATGCGGGCGCCGGTGATGTGGTCGGCATGGATGTGGGTCTCGATGACGTAGTCGAGACTCAGGCCCATCTCCTGCAGCACGCGCATATCGCGGTCGACGGTTTCGATGACCGGGTCGATCAATGCGGTCTTACCGGTATCCGGGCAGCTCAGAAGATAGGTATAGGTGGACGACTCGTCCTCGAACAGTTGCTTGAAGATCATTGCGATTGCCTCCATGGCCCGGTGGGCCGAATGTTAGTGACCTGATGCTAGCGCAGCCAACCCGGAGCAACCCAAACCAGCCCGACAATCCATGCAGGTGTTTTCATACGAACCCGCGCCGCGGGAACGAGTTCCCGGCGTGGGGGCACTTCTGTCCGGCCCATCGCCCGGCTATCATCCGCGGCTGACCCATTCGCACCAATCAAAGGACTCATCATGGATGCCAATCAAGTGGCCGAACTCATTCGCGCCGGCCTGCCGTCGGCCGAGAAGGTAGAAGTTACCGGGGGCGAGGGCAAGTTCGAGGCGCTGGTCGTCAGCCCGCAGTTTGCCGGCATGAACGCGGTAAAGAAGCACCAGACCGTCTACGCCACCGTACGCGAGCAGATCGACTCCGGCGAGGTCCACGCCCTGTCCATCCGCGCCTTCACCCCCGAGGATGCCCCGAACGCCTGAGGCGTTCAGCGCACGTGTCGATGCTGTCGCCCAAGGGTCGCGAGGAGATCGAACGCCTGCTGGAGGGCGGCCTGGTACACGACTGGGGCGAGGCCGAGACCACCCTGCGCAACGTGACGCGCATGCTGCTGACCACCCGCCCCGACCTCCTGCGCCTGTACTTCACGCCCGAGGCCTGGGAGCAGATCACCGCCTGGCCGCAGAGGAAGGCCGCCAACGCGATCATCGCGGCGCTGCGCACCGGCGTAGTGGACACCCTGGGGCGGCCCGCCATCGCCAACCGCGAGCAGGCGCGGTTCTATCTGCTGTGCTTTCAGGACGACCTCACCGAGCGGGTCGACGCCTGGTGCCGCGAGCACCCCGAGGAATGCCCGCGGCGCAGCCGCAAGCGCACCACGGCCCTGCCCGACGACTCCGATACATGAACAACCCCGCGATCCAGACCTGTGGCGAGCCGGGCCTGCAGGACGCGCTCGTGACCCTGTTCGCCCGCTACGGCCTGGGCCTGGTCATGCACCCGGCCCAGGCGCCGCTGCCCGGCAGCTGGTGGGGCGAACCCGAGGCCGGGATCGTCGGCCATGACGTGCATGTGCGCCCCGACACCCCCATCCACTCGGCCCTGCACGAGGCCGGACACGTCATCTGCATGGATGCAGGGCGGCGCGCCGCCCTGCATACCAATGCGGGCGGCGACGACCTGGAGGAGTGCGGGGTATGTTATCTGCAGATCCTGCTGGCCGACGAGATCCCCGGCGTCGGCCGCGACCGGCTGATGCGGGACATGGACGCCTGGGGCTACAGCTTCCGCCTGGAAAGCACCGCCGCCTGGTTCCGCGAAGATGCCGCCGACGCACGGGTTTTTTTGCAAGCCCATGACTTGATCGACGCCGACGACCGGCCGCGCTTCGCCTGCCGTGGGGCGGCGTCAGCGCTTCCCGCCGCCGGATCGGATGCTACACTGGCGCCAGTCGAGTAACCCGCGTGGCGGGTACGCCCCGCGGCGCTGCAGCGCGGGAACGGATTGGCACAGCACGGATCGGGAACCGCCCCATGGATAGCACCAGCATTGATGCCCTGCTTCAGGACCTGGACCTGACCTCCAGCCTGTCGGAGCAAGCCCGCAGCGAACTGGCCGCGGCCTGCCAGGCCCGGGAGCTGGACGCCGGGCGGCGCCTGCGTCCGCAGGAAGTCGAGGATCGCTACCTGTTTCTGGTGCGCGGCCAGCTGGTCCGCGTCAGCGGTGGCAGTCCGGCCCGCATCACCCTGGATTCGACCGATCCGGACGGCCCCCTGCAGATGTTCGACCAGAACATCGGGCAACAGGACTTCCTCATTACCGAGAAGACCTGCCAGTTGCTGGAGATCCCCACAGCGGCGCTGAAGAAGGCCCACAGTGCCTCGCTGGTGGTACACGACACCGACCTGGACGACACCGAGGGCGCCTTCTTCGGCGAGCTCTACGACCTGATCACCAGCAATCGGCTGGAATTGCCGACCATGCCGGAGATCGCGCTGCGCATCCAGGAACTGACCAACGATCCGGATGCCGACCTGGACAAGCTCACCGAGGTCATCCAGCGCGACGGGACCATCGCCGGTGCGCTGCTGCACGCCACCAACAGCCCGCTGTTTCGCGCCGCGAAGCAGATCCAGTCCGTGCGCGACGCCGTGAACCGCCTGGGCTTTCGCAACACTCGTATGCTGGCGATGAACATGGCCCTGCGCCAGGCATTCAAGGCCAAGCACGCCGCGACCCGCGACGCGATGGAGGCCAGCTGGAAACACGGCGCCCTGCAATCGGCCTACAGCTACCTCATCGCGGACTCGCTGAAGCAGCTGGACCGCGAGCGGGCGCTGCTGGCCGGGCTGGTCGCCGGGATCGGCGCGGTCCCGATCATCCAGTTCGTGGAACTGCGCGAGGATCAACCCGACCGCGAGCGCGTACAGTCGCTGGTGCGGCGCCTGAGCAATCTTGCCGGCGTCCTGGTGATCAACTACTGGGATCTGGGCGGTGACCTGGTAACGGTCGCTGAACACGCCGGAGACTGGGGCTATCGCGCCAGCGAACCGGACTACGCCAGCCTCGCCCTGGTGGCGGAATGGGCGGCCCGCCGCGCCGAAGGCGAGGCCGTGCCCGATGCCACCGATGTCGCGGCCTTCGAGGTCCTCGGGATCACCCCGCCCCCACCCGGCGAGCCGATCGCGTTCCTGGAAGAGCGTGCCGAGGATCTGGCGGAACTCCGCGCCATGTTCAACGTCTGAACCGCGGTGATCGCGCAACGCCTTCCCCAGCTGCGCCCGTTTGCCGAGCTGAGCGACCGGGCCCGCGACAAGCTGCTGAAGCACGCCCGGACCATGACGGTGGACCCGGGCTTCAAGCTGCATGCACGCGACGAATTCCGCAGCATGATCTTCCTGCTGGAAGGCCGCATGATCCTGGCCAGCGGGCGCCATTCGGTCATGTTGAAAGGCGACAGCAGCGAAGCGCTGAACCCCCTGTTCGATCCGCACGACTACCACAGCCATGCCATCGCCGCGACTCGCTCGACCCTCGCCATGCTTGATCGCAAGGTCTATGAAACCCTGATCGACGGCGGCGGCCAGGACAGCGTCGAGGTCAGCGAGATCGAGCTGTCCGATCTCGAGGGCGAACTGTTCAGCAGTATCTACACCCATGCCTACTCCGGGGAACTGGCCCTGCCCCAGCTCCCCGAGGTCGCCCTGCACCTGCAGCGGGCCCTGAAGGACCCGGATGTCTCGATCGCCGAGGCCACCCGCATCATCGAGGAAGATGCCAGTGTTGCCGGCCGCCTGCTGAGTGTGGCCAACAGCCCGGCCATGGGCAGCCGCCGTGTCGTCTCGCGCCTTCAGGATGCCGTCGCCCGGCTTGGACTGGAACGCACCCGCCAGCTGGTGATGGCCCTGGCGATGCACCAGGTCTTCATCCATCGCGACAACCCCTACCACGAACTGCTGGAACGCCTGTGGCGGCGCTCCGCACGCATTGCCGCGGTCAGTTGCGTGCTGGCCGACCAGTGCGAGGCCGCCGATCCGCAGAGTGCGTTGCTCGCCGGACTCCTGCACCGAGTCGGGGCCTTGCCGGTCATCGCCGAGGTAGCCCGCACCCATCCGGGCCGAACACTCGGGGAAGTGGAACGCGTACTGTTCCGACTGGAAGGCCTGATCGGCGAACTGGTTGCCCAGCAATGGGGCCTGGCATCCGATATCATAAAGGCCATTCGCGATTCCGGCGGCCCGGAAAACCCGGAGGCTCACGCCCTGACCGACATCGTGCGAATCGCCCGCGCCGCGTGCCCGCGGGATGCCGAAGACGACCTGCTCGCCGACCGCATCCCGCTCGCCGACCTGCGGGCAGTGGAACGCCTCGGCTTCATCCTCGACGAGGACGACAACCTGCCCGCCATCGAGACGGCAAGGCAGGAAGTCGAGGCGCTGATCCGCGAGGTTGCCTGAGCACGCCCGATCGCCCCACGCCGGCCACACAATCCGGCCGCCACGAAATTCAGGGAAGGTCCATGGACACTCGAATCCGCCCCCAGCCCGGTGAAAAACAGCGCGCCGCCGACAAGGTCGCGCGCATCCCGGTCAAGATCCATCCCACCGAGAAACCCCAGCGCAAGCCCAAGTGGATCCGCGCGCAAAGCCAGGCTCGGCCCGAGGTGCAGCGCATCAAGGGCATCCTGCGCGAGCAGAAACTGCACACCGTCTGCGAAGAGGCGAGCTGCCCGAACCTCGGCGAATGCTTCGCTCATGGCACCGCCACCTTCATGATCATGGGCGACATCTGCACCCGCCGCTGCCCATTCTGCGACGTCGCCCACGGCCGGCCCGATGCCCTGGATGCGGACGAGCCCCGTCACCTGGCCGAGACCATCCAGGCACTTGGCCTCAACTATGTCGTGATCACCTCGGTGGACCGCGACGACCTGCGCGACGGGGGTGCCGGGCACTTCGTCGACTGCATCCGCGAGGTGCGCTCCCTGAATCCGGACATGAAGATCGAGATCCTCGTACCGGATTTTCGCGGCCGCATGGATCGCGCGCTCGAAATCATGCACCAGGCCCCACCAGACGTCTTCAACCACAACCTGGAGACGGTCCCGCGCCTGTACCGCGAGGCACGCCCAGGCGCTGACTACGCCTGGTCGCTGGAGCTGCTCCGGCAGTTCCGGGAACAACACCCCGGGGTGCCGACCAAATCCGGCCTGATGCTGGGGCTAGGCGAGACCCGCGAGGAGCTGCTAGAGGTCCTGCAGGACCTGCGCGACCACGGCTGCGACATGCTGACCCTGGGCCAGTACCTGCAGCCCTCACGCCATCACCTGCCCGTCACGCGCTTCCTGTCTCCCGAAGAGTTCGACGAACTCGGCGACCGCGCCCGCGAGATGGGCTTCAAGCAGGTGGCCAGCGGCCCGATGGTCCGCTCGTCCTACCACGCCGACCTCCAGGCCCAGGGCCTCGAAACCGCCTGACCCGCCGCGGGCGGTGGCCCGGCACGGGCGGCCACCCTTGATCAAAATCCGGCGTGCGCCAGTGTCCTACCCAGAAGGCCGGCCCTGGTTCGGCATCGGGTGTTTAGGTGCCTCCGGTCCGCCGCCTGCCAGGCGCTGACTCGCCAGCGCGCCCCGAGGCACTTTCTTGCTTGCCCAAGGAAAGTGCCCAAAGAAGGGCACCCGGATTCCGCAAGGGGCTCCATACGGGAGGAGAAGGTCAAAACAGACGGTACCCCGTAGGGTGCGGTTGAGCGCAGCGAAACGCACCATTCCCCACGCCGTGCGAAACCCTGATGCGATTCGCTTCGCTCATCACATCCTACGTCCCCCGGCGCCCGCTGCGCGGGCGCGGCACGCAACGGCCGTAGGCCAAGCGTGCCCAGGATGCCCGAAGACCTAGCCTTCAATCATTGGCGCGATCCTCAGGACAGCCGTTGTTTGGACCTACCCCCCGTTGTCGTCGCGCCGAGTGGAGGGGGTTTTCGCGGGACGATTCTAAATAGACACGGGGGCGCTGGATGTCTGAGCGGACCCGAAGGCGCAGCGAGTTCAGCGCCGCCCTCGAAAAGCCCCGGAGCGAGGGAAACTTCGGCCCGCGCAGCGGGCCGGGGTCGCGGCAGTCGGGCGTGTTTCTTGGGTACTTCTTTGCAAGAGCGAAGCCAGTTTTTGATCAACAACGGGCGCGGGGCGCTCGCGAGAGAGCGCGTGGCAGGCGGCCGGACGAAGGCACGTAAACACCAGAAGATGAACCAAGGCCAGCCTTCAGAAACGCGGCGGCAAGCCTGATCCAGCGGAACGCTATCGCCGGGGAGCCATCACGGTGCCGGACAACGCCCCAGCGCCAGGACTCGCACCAGTTCGGCGGGCAGCGCCGCCTCGTGCTGAAGCGGGAGATCCGCCCCCTCGAACAGCTGGATGGCGAGATTCGCCAGGAGCGCGTCTCGAACGCGGTCCATTGCGACCGGACCAGCAAGCTGGCCCTGCATGGAGGTCGTCGCCAGGCCCGCATAGCCACAGGGATTGATCCGCGCAAACGGCGCCAGCACCGGCGCCACGTTCAGGGCGAGGCCATGGATGCTGCGCGCATGGCGCACCCGCAAACCGAGCGCTGCGATCTTTGCGTGGCCGACATAGACACCGGGTGCGTTCGCCCGGCGTTCGGCCTCGATACCCCATTGGGCGAGCGTATCGATAATGGCCTGTTCCAGACACTCGACCAGACGCCGCACGCCCACCCCGAGCCGCTTCAGATCCAGCAAGGTGTAGACCACCAGCTGGCCCGGCCCGTGATACGTGATCTGCCCCCCACGGTCGATCGCGACCACCGGAACGGCGCCGGGATCGAGCAAGTGCTCGGGACGGCCATTGCGCCCCTGGGTAAAGAGCGGGGGATGCTGGACGCACCACAGCGCATCGGGCGCATCCGCGGCACGTTCGCGCCCGTGCAACTGCATCGCCTGCCACACCGGGATGTAGGGCTGCAGCCCCAGTTCGCGAACCTCCACCCAGACCGGACTCACAGGATCATGCGCACCCGGTCGCAGCGGCCAAGGGAACGATAGAAGGCGTCCAGCTGTTCCTGGCTCGTCGCGGTAAAGGTGATGGTGATACCGACGTAACGGCCGGCGCGCGAGGCCCGTTGCTCGATCACCGCGTCATCGGCATCCAGGTGTTCGGCCACGCAGCCCTCCACGGCCTCCATCAACTCCGGATGGGCATCCCCCATCACCTTCACCGGGAACCGGCAGGGAAACTCGATCAGGGTCTCGCGTTCAGTCATGCCGCACCTCCGGACTGCAATCGTTCACCCACGGGGGAACCCGGCTTGGCAGCCTGATAGGCCGCATGCACCGCCTCCCAAGCCGGCCCGGGCCGCCCCGTGCCGACGACGCGATCATCCAGGCGTGTCACCGGCAAGATCTCGCGGGTCGAGCTGGTCAGCCAGATCTCCTCGGCACGCATCAGCTCGCTCGCACTCACTGCGCGTTCCTCCACCGGGTAACCAAGCTCGCGCGCCAGATCGAGAACGCGCGAACGCGTCACCCCGGGCAGTACCGAAGGCGCCAGAGGCGGGGTAACCAGCCGGCCGTCGAGAACCACGAGGACGTTGCTGGCGGCACCCTCGGTGAGTTGCCCGTCGCGCAGCAGGATGGCCTCGACCGCACCCTGCTCGACCGCGGCCTGGCGGCTCAGGACGTTGGCCAGCAGCGTGGTCGCCTTGATGTCGCAGTGGCCCCAGCGTCGGTCCTCGGCGGTCACCGCCGCCACGCCCTCCGTCCGTACCGTCTCCGGCAGGGGACGGATCGGGCTCACCATGGCGAGGACCGTCGGCCGGGCATCCGGTGGGAAGGCATGATCGCGCGGGGCGACGCCGCGGGTCACCTGCAGGTACACCCCCAGATCCGGGGTGGCGGGGTCGGCATTGCGCGCCACTAGATCTTCCAGACGCGCAGTCCACTGCCCGGCGTCAAAGGGGTTGGAGATGCGAATGGCTGCGAGGGACCGATCCAGGCGCTCGAGATGCGCGGGGAGCATGAAGAATTCGCCCGCGTAGCTGGGGATCACTTCGTAGACCGAATCTCCGAACAGAAAACCGCGGTCCAGCGGCGAGATCCGCACCTGATCCAGCGGCAGGTAGTCCCCGTTGAAGTAGGCAATAGTCACGCGCGACCTGCGTTTCAGAACGGCCAGGCCGCCTGGATACCCAGCGCTGCACCATCCCACAGGCGGCGTACGACGCCACCCTGCTCCACAGTGTGCAACGCAACCAGCGGCTGGGTACGGATCACTTCGCCATTCAGGCGCACGACCACCTCACCGACCGGATCGCCCGCCGCCAGCGGTGCCTCCAGCGGCTGGTGCACCTCCATCGAGGCGTCCAGGTCATCCTCGCGCCCGGGCGGAACCATGACCCAGAAGTCCTCGGCCAGCCCCACGGCGACCTCGGTATCCGCCCCGCGATAGACTCGTGGCGTGCCCAGTTCGTGCGCCCCCTCGAACAGCTTGCGGGTCGCGGTGAAACGGATACCCCAGTTCACCAGCGCCTGGGATTCGTTCGCACGGCGGGTCCCGCCCTGCTGATGGTCGGCCGCCTCGATGCCCATGACCGCGGCCACCACGCGACGATCGTTGCGCTTGGCCGAGGACACCAGGTTGTACCCGGCATTCGACGTCCAGCCGGTCTTCAGCCCATCAAAGCCGGAATCGCGCCACAGCAGCATGTTGCGGTTGCTCTGGGAGATGTCGTTGTACTCGAAGGACCGCTCGCTGTAGTAGCCATAGAGATCCGGGAAATCGCGAATCAGCGCCCGTGCCAGCAGCACCATGTCCTGCGCGGTGGTGTACTGCGACTCGTCGGATGGCAGGCCATGCGGGTTCGCAAAATAGGACTGGCGCATCCCCAGTTCACGAGCCTGGGCGTTCATCATGTCGACAAAGGCCCCTTCGGAGCCGGCCACATGCTCGGCCAGCGCGGTAGAGGCATCGTTCCCCGACTGGACGATCATGCCGCGCAACAGGTCCTCGACTGCGACTTCCTCGCCGACCTCGATGAACATCCGCGATGCCCCGGTCATCCCGGTGCGCCAGGCGCGCTCGCTCACCGTGACCGTATCGTCCAGCGCCATACGGCCCTCGGTGATCTCGCCGAACACCACGTAGGCGGTCATCACCTTGGTCAGGCTGGCCGGCTCGCGCTCCACTTGCGGATCGCGGCTGGCCAGCATCAGACCGGAGTCGAAGTCCATCAGCGCATAACTCGCCGCCGTCACATCCGATGGCGGGCGCGGGATCCCGCTGGGGGTGCTCGCCCCGTCCCCGGCCACGGGCAGTTGCTGTTCCTGCGCGTGCACCGGGGCAAACACCAGCAGCGCGAGCAGGCAGGCCACCAGGAGCGGCAAAAAGGGAGTGCGGACGGACAGAGTCATGGCTGGGAAGGACCTCCTTAAGGACCGGTCTACGATAGCAGAGTGGGGCCCGGGAAGGGCCGGAAAAACAGCGGCAGCAGCCTTTACCGGGCGTTCTCGACCACGCGGTAATCAACGTGCGCCGCACCCTGCAGGCGATCCGTGATCGCGCGGACCTCATCGCCATCCGCCAGCGGGCCGATCCGCACGCGATGGAGGTCCGCACCGTCGTCCCGCCCCAGGGTCGAGATGCGGACCGGGCCGAAGCCCAGGGCGCGCAGATCCTCGCGCACCTGCTCGGCCGACTGGCGCTCGGAAAACGCCCCGACCTGGACAAAACGCCCACCCCCGGCGACCTCGCCGTTGGACCCGGCGGCGGACATCGCGGAGTCTGCTGTTTCAGGTACCGGTTCGGGGACTCGCTCCGCCACCCGTTCCGGCGATGTCACGGCGGCCACATCGACGGGCTCCGATGCCGGCGCGGCCGCAACACGGTCGGGCTCGGTATCACCCGGCCCCACCGAGCGCACACGCACGCGAGCCACACCGGCATCGGTCATGTCGATGCGATGGGCCGCGGCGTAGGAAAGATCGATGATGCGCCCATCCACAAACGGCCCGCGATCATTCACCCGCACCACCACCTGCTTGTTGTTCTCCAGGTTGGTGACCTCGACATAGCTCGGCAGCGGCAGGGACTTGTGTGCCGCAGTCATCGCATACATGTCGTAGGGCTCGCCGCTGGAAGTCCGCCGGCCGTGGAACTTCGTGCCGTACCAGGAGGCAATGCCCTCTTCCTCGAAGCCGTCACTGGTCCGCAAGGTGCGATAACGCTGCCCGAACACCTCGTATTCCGACGGGTTGCCATAGCGGCTGGGCGGCTCGGCGCGCGGCGTCGGTTCCGGGATCAAGGCCAGGTCCTGCGGCACGTCGGCCGCATCGGGATAGCTGTCATAGGCGGCGTCACCCAGCGGGCGCGGGTCGCGCTCCGGTGTGCCGGAACAGCCAGCCAGCGCCAGCAACACGAACCCCAGCAGGAGCGCCCCGGGCGCAGGCCCGGAGGCCGGACTAGTCGGCCAGTGCCTCGGCAAGTTGGTGCACGGCCATCGCATACAGCGGGCTCCGGTTATAGCGGGTAATCACGTAGAAGTTCGGGTATCCCAGGTAATACTCGTAACCGTCATCGCCCGCGAGACGAATGAAGGAATACTCACCATCCTCGTCCACGGCCTCGTCGGGGTAAATGCCGTGCTCGGCCAGTTCGTCGAGGTCGAAACGAGCCTGGTAGTTGCGGCTGATCAGGGCCTCGTGGGCATCACCCTCGACCCGCGCCTTCGCCACCACCGGCTCGCCACGGTTCCAGTGGTGCTCGCGGAAGTAGTTGGCCACCGAGCCGATCGCGTCCGGCCAGGAGTTCAACAGGTCACGCTGACCGGAGCCGTCGAAGTCCACCGCGTAGTGGCGATAGCTGGAGGAGATGAACTGGCCGCGCCCCATGGCCCCGGCGTAGGAGCCGCGCGTCTCGCGCGGATCCAGGCCTTCCTCGTCCACCAGGGTCAGGAATTCGCCCAGCTCGCGGCGGAAGAAATCCGACCGCGGCGGGTAGTCGAAGCCCAGGGTCACCAGGGCATCGAACACGCGGAAGCCACCGGTGTTGCGGCCGTAGTAGGTCTCGACCCCGATAATGGAGGCAATGATCTTCTGCTCCACACCGAAACGATCCTCGGCGCGCTTGAGCCAGTGGCCGTGTTCTTCCATGAAGTCGCGGCCGCGCTCGATGCGCTCGTCGGTAATGAAGATCGGACGATAGTCCTTCCACGGCCGCGCCTCGGCCGGGCTGGAGATCAGGTCGAGGATGCGCTGCTGCGGGTCGGCGGCATCAAACATCGCCTCCAGCGCCTCGCGATCGCGGCCGGCCTCCACCTGCTCGTCGATGAACGCCTGCACCTCGTCGCGTTCGAGATACGGCGGGTCGCCGGCACGGAATTCGCTTTCGGCCGCGACCGGGAGGGACACGGCCACCAGGGACAGGACCAGCCCGGTACGTAACAGGGTCGGGCGGACAATGCGGGCCCACACGGGGCGCAAGTTCAGGCTCATCGATTCACCAGGCGTTTCTGGGAGGCTATGCTCATGAGAATACCGAAGGCGACCATCAGGGTCACCAGCGAAGTACCCCCGTAACTAACGAGGGGCAGCGGCACGCCGACCACCGGCAACAGGCCGGTCACCATGCCGATATTGACCACCATGTAGACCGCAAAGGTCAGGCTGATACTCCCGCCCAGCAACCGGGCGTAGCGGTCCTGTGCCAGTGCGGCGATCCAGAGCCCGCGCGCAACAATCGCAAAATACAGCAGCAGCAGCAGCGCGACACCAATAAAGCCGAATTCCTCGGCGTAGACCGCAAAAATGAAGTCGGTGGAACGCTCCGGCAGAAACTCCAGTTGCGACTGGGTCCCGTTCAGCCAGCCCTTGCCATACAGCCCGCCGGACCCAATGGCGATCTTCGACTGGATGATGTGATAGCCGGCGCCCAGCGGATCGGACTCCGGGTTGAACAGCGTCAGCACCCGCTGGCGCTGATAGTCCAGCATCTGCGACCACAGGATCGGGATGGCGGCGGCCGCCGTGACCCCAAGCCCAACGAACCAGCGCCAGCCCAGCCCCGCAAGGAAGATCACCAGGAACCCGGCGGCCCCGACCAGCATCGAGGTACCCAGATCCGGTTGCTGCATAATCAAATAGACCGGCGCCAGGATCAGCGCCGCGGTCACCACCAGGTCTTGGAAGCGCGGACGACCATTCCGTTGCGACAGGTACCAGGCCACCATCATCGGCACCGCGAGTTTCATGATCTCCGAAGGCTGGAAGCGCATGAAACCGAGATCCAGCCAGCGCTGCGCGCCCTTGCCGACGTCGCCGACCCACATCACCGCCAGCAGCAGCAGGACGCCGGCTACAAACAGCCATGGCGAGAACGCCCGCAGGGCATGCATGGACACCTGGGCGACCAGCAGCATGGCTGCCACCCCCAGGCCAATGCGCATGACCTGACGCTCCAGGGCGACCACGCTCTCGCCGGTGGCGCTGAACAGTACCGCCAGCCCCAGCAGCAGCAGGATGGACAGCAGCACCAGCAGCACACTGTCCAGACGCAGGCTGCGCAATACCCACTGGCTGACAGACATCTCGCGACCGGTCACGCTGATCATTCGTCCTCCGGGGCATCGATCGTCATGCCCGCCCCCTCCAGCAGATAGGCATCCAGGACCTCGCGGGCCACCGGCGCCGCCACCCGGCCACCGGAACCGCCGTGCTCCACCAGCACCGCCACCGCGATGCGCGGATCCTCGGCCGGGGCGTACCCCACGAACAGGGCGTGGTCCCACAGGCGCCGCGCCAGTTCGTCCTCGTCGTATTCCTCGTCCTCGCCCAGACTGAATACCTGCGAGGTACCGGTCTTGCCGGCGATGGTGTACTCCGGCCGGGTACTACCGACGCTACCCCAGGCGGTGCCATGACGGGCGTTCACGGCCTCCACCAGCGAGCCGTGGATGGCATCCCAGTGTTTCGCGTCGACCGTCACCGGATCCCGCAACGTGGGCAGGCGATACTCGGGTTCCCCCACCCCATTGTCCATGGAGCGCAGCAGGTGCGGCTGATAACGCTCGCCACGGGCCGCAAGGGCCGCGGTGAAGTCGGCCATCTGCAGGGGGGTCGACAGCATGTAGCCCTGGCCGATCGCGGTGATCAGGGTCTCGCCGGGGAACCACACCTGGTCGTGCGTGGCCCGTTTCCAGTTGCGGCTGGGCAGGATGCCCGAGCGCTCCCCGGTGGAATCGATGCCGGTCCGCTGCCCGATCCCGAAGGCCCCCAGGATCGGGACCATGCGGTCGATCCCCATGGTGTGGGCCAGGTCGTAGAAATAGACGTCCGACGACACCGCGATGGCGCGCGACATGTCCACGCGACCATGCCCCTCGCGGCGCCAGTCACGATAGCGACGCTCATGCCCCGGGAGCTGGAAATACCCGCGGGCGAACATCTCGCGCTCGGCGGTGGTCACCTCTTCATCCAGCGCCGCCAGACCCACCATGGGTTTGATCGTCGAACCCGGCGGATACTGGCCACTCAGGGCACGGTTAAACAGGGGCCGGCGATGGTCGTCACGCACCGCGGCAAAGTCGGCCTGCGAGATCCCGTGGACGAACGACTCGGGATCAAAACCGGGGGCACTGACCAGCGCCAGCACCTCGCCGTTGTTCGGATCCACGGCCACGATGGCCCCGTCCCGCCCATCCAGCGCCCGATAGGCCGCCTGTTGCAGGTTCACGTCCAGAGTCAGGGTCAGGTCCGTACCCGGTTGCGGCGGGGTCACAGAGAGTTCGCGGATCACGCGTCCCTGGGCGTTCACCTCCACCTGCCGATAGCCCGGCTGCCCGTGCAGCAGATCCTCGTAGTAGCGCTCGACGCCGCTCTTGCCGATATGCGAGGTGCCGGCATAGGCACGCCCGTCGACCCGCTGCAGGTCCTGCCGGTTGATACGTCCGACATAGCCGACCGCATGCGAGAACTCGGACCCCAGCGGATAGAACCGCAGCGGCCGCGCCTCGATCTCCACCCCCGGCAGTTCGTGGCGCGAAACCGCGATCCGCGCCACCGTTTCGTCGTCCAGCCCGGCCTTCAGCAACACCGGCTGGAACGGCCGCCGCTGCCTCACCCCGCGCTGGAACCGCTCCACGTCCGCCTCGCTCAACTCCACGTAACCGCGCAGGCGAGCGAGCAGGGAATCGAGATTGCCGGCCTGCTCGACCGTAACCTCCAGCTGATAGGAGGCGCGATTGCCCGCCAGCAGCACGCCATTGCGGTCGCGGATCACCCCTCGAGTGGGGGCAATCGGTTCCACCCGCAGGCGGTTGTTCTCCGAGAGCGTAGTGAAGTGCGTGTGCGCACCGACCTGCAGACCCGAAAGCCGCCAGCCCAGCGCCAACAGAATGACCGCCAGGATCACCAGCGCCAGCAGGATGCGCACGGCAAAGCGTTCGCGGTCCTGCTGTTCCTCGCCGTAGGCGTCGCGTTCGGCCATTTCAGGGGGTCACGGGGCCGTGACCGGCGCTGACTGCCGCCCACGCAAAGACCGGACCGCCCCAAGGGGGCGGCCCGGCGCTTGCCTCTCGCTGCAGGCAGCGGGTGGCGACGTCAGATCTTGCTCTTCTGGAAACGCTTGTAGCTGGCAACAATCTCCGCCTTGGCCGCCTCGGCGTCCGCCCAGCCTTCGACCTTGACCCACTTGCCCTTCTCCAGCTCCTTGTAGTGCTCGAAGAAATGCTTGATCGAGTCCAGCAGTTCCTGACCCACGTCCTCCGGCCCCTGATACTTTTCGTACTGCGGATGCAGTTTGGTCACCGGCACGGCCAGGATCTTGGCGTCCACGCCCGCCTCGTCGGTCATCTGCAACACGCCGATCGGACGCGAACGCACCACGGAACCCGGCATCAGCGGCACCGGGGTGACCACCAGCACATCCACCGGATCGCCGTCTTCCGACAGGGTGTGCGGAACAAACCCGTAGTTGCACGGATAGAACATCGCGACCGTCATGAAGCGATCGACCATCAGGGCCCCGCTGTCCTTGTCGATCTCGTATTTGACGGGCTGCCCGTGGGCGGGGATCTCGATCACGACGTTAACGTCATTGGGGAGATCCTTGCCGGCTTCGATCTGGTTCATGTCCATGCTTGCTTCCCGAAAAGTTTGTTTGGCTAGCCAGGCATTATACAGGGGACACGCACCTCAAGGGCACCCGGCCACCGGCCCCAACGGTTGCGGGCAAGCACCTTCAGGCGGTATAAGACCGCGCTCGGGAAACGGTTTGCGTCGTCAGTGACGAGCCCCGTTTCGCCACCGCCATTCACCGTGCCGCCCCCGTTCCCGGCTAGTCCTGCGGTTCGGCGCGGCACCCGGCAGGAGTCAGCTATGCGAATCGTCCTGATGGGCGCCCCCGGTTCCGGCAAGGGCACCCAGGCCAAGAAGATGGTCGCCACCTTCGGCATCCCCCAGATCTCCACCGGCGACCTGCTGCGCGCCGCCGTCGCTGCCGAGACCGAACTCGGCAAGCAGGCCAAGAGCGCAATGGATGCCGGCCAGCTGGTCCCCGACGACCTGGTGCTGGGGCTGATCCGCGATCGCCTGCAGGAGCCCGATGCGCAGAAGGGTTTCATCCTCGACGGCTTTCCGCGCAACGTCGCCCAGGCCGAGGCCCTGGACACCATGCTGTCCGACATCGAGTCGCCGCTGGACCGCGCAATCCAGATCGACGTCCCGTTCGAAGAGCTCAAGCAGCGCCTGACCGGGCGCGTCTCCTGCGGCGACTGCGGCGCGGTGTTCAACACCCATACCTTCCCGCCGCAAAAGGAAGGCGTATGCGACCTGTGCGGCGGCGAACTGCTCCACCGCGCGGACGACAACGAAGAGACCGTGGTCAACCGACTCAAGGTCTACGAGGAGCAGACCCAGCCGCTGATCGAGTACTACGACGGCCACGGCCTGCTCAAGCACATCAACGGTACCCGCGATATCGAGCTGATCTTCGACGAGATCCGCCAGCTGCTGTCCTGAATACTGGATGAGCCGCCGGCCCGCCAGCTCCGCGCCTCGCCGTCATCCGATCGCGCGGCAGGTCGCGGTGAGCCTGGGTCTGGCGGCCGCCGGCCTGATCCCCGTAACCGCACCCGCCGACGAACGCCCGTCGGGATGCGAGTTTGCCCCGGGGATCGAATGGCCCGAGCTGCGCACCCTCGAGGGCCGGCTGACCGAGATTGACGCGGATTACGTCCGCCGCGATGGCGACCGTATCTCGGCCTCGGGCAACGTGCACCTGTTCGAGGCCGGGCGACGGCTGGATGCCGACTTCCTCGAATATGACCGTGCCTCCGGCACCGCCCTCACCGAGGGTGACACCCGGCTGTTCGACGGCGACCTGCTGCTGCACACCGAGGGCGGCGAATATCGCCTGGACGAAGAGACCGGCGAATTCCGCAGGATCGATTTCCTGGTGCAGTCCATCCCGGCCCGCGGCAGCGCCGAACGCGGCATCCAGCATGCCCCGCACCGCCACGACTTCGAGGACGCCGAATACACCACCTGCCCGGTGGGCAACGACTCCTGGTGGCTGCGCACCAGCGACCTGAAGCTGGACCGCGAAAGCGGCGTCGGCGTGGCCCGCAACGCGACGATCCGCTTCAAGGGTGTGCCCATCGCCTACACGCCGTATATCAACTTCCCGCTGGACGATCGCCGCAAGAGCGGTTTCCTGCTACCCAGCGCCGGCACGGGTGGACGCACCGGGTTCGATCTCGCGACCCCCTGGTACTGGAACATCGCGCCCAACTACGACGCGACCTTTACCCCGCGCGTTATGGAAGAACGCGGCGTGATGCTGGGCACCGAGTTCCGCTATCTGCAGCCCCGGCACAATGGCATCCTCGACGTCCATTATCTGCCGGGTGACCGCGAGACCGGGGAAGACCGCCACTTCGCCCAGTGGCGACACCAGACCCGGATCACCTCCAACCTGAACCTGCGCCTCGACGCCGCGGACGTCTCCGACCGCGAGTATTTCGTCGATTTCGCCAACTCCGATCGCTACGCCGGTTCCACCCCCTATCTGCGTCGCTCCGCCGACCTGACCTGGAACCAGCCGGCCTATCGCCTGCGTACACGCATCGAGGACTACCAGATCGTCGACCCCGATCTGCGCGACGCGGGCGAGCCCTACCAGCGACTGCCACAGATCACGCTGGAGGCCGGGGAATACCTGGGCCACGGCCTCTCCTGGGATCTCGCCACCGAGCTGGTCCGCTTCGAGCGCGACGAGGACGTCTCCACACGCCCGCTTGGCACCCGTATCGACCTGAATCCCGAGGTCCGCTGGCGCTTTGATACCGGCGGCTTCTTCTTCGAACCCGCCGTCGGGGTCCGCCACACCCGCTACGAACTGGACCGCCGCGGCCAGAACAACCGCCCCGAATCCATCAGCCGCACCGTGCCGCGCGGCTCCATCGACACCGGGTTGATCTTCGAGCGCCCGATCGCGGGCGGGCAGCGGCTCCAGACCCTGGAACCGCGGATCTTCTACGGCTACGTGCCCTACCGGGACCAGGACGACATCCCGATCTTCGATACCGGCGAGGCCGCCTTCAGCTTCGACAACCTGTTCAGCCTCGACCGCTTCGTCGGCGCCGACCGGGTGGGCGACACCCATCAGGTCACCACCGCCCTGACCACGCGCATCTTCGACCAGCAGACCGGCCGCGAACGCCTGAGCCTGTCCGCCGGGCAGATCTACTACCTCGCCGATCGCGAGGTCCGGCGCAACCCGAACGCGCCGGCGCTGGATGCCTCCACCTCCGACCTGGCGCTGGAAGGCCGGGTCCGCATCGGCGATGCCTGGGATGGCCGCGGTTCCATCCTCTACAACCAGGATCGTGGCGAAACCACCCTCGCGGCGGTCTCGGTCGGCTACAGCCCGCGCGAGCGCGCCCGGATCAACGTGGGCTACCGCCAGCGCGAGGCCGGCGCCCGCTCCATCGACCAGACCGACGTCTCCGTGATGTGGCCCGTCACCGAGCGCATCGACGCCATCGGACGCTGGAACTACAGCCTGCAGGAAGAACGCGATCTCGAACTTCTGGCCGGGCTTCAGTATCGTAGTTGCTGCTATGGTGTCCGCGTGGTTGCGCGCCGCGCGTATTCCTTCGACGAGACCTACGACAACTCGATCTACTTCCAACTCACGCTGGACGGCCTGGCACGGTTCGATTCCGGCGTGGATTCGCTACTGCGCGAGGGTATTTCCGGATATGACGCACGTCCCTGAACAACGCCGCCGCAGCGGGGCCCGTTCCCTGCTGCCGCTGCTGGCCGCCCTGGTCTACGGCCTCGGCCTGCCGGCCATGGCCCAGACATCCGGACCGGCAACCGGTGGGCTGTCGCAGGACGCGGTCGAGGCCCCGGTGACCCCGGGGGCCGCCAGCGAGGGCGGCACCCCAGCCGCCCCCATCACCCCCGAGGGCGACCGCTTCACCGACCGCATCCTGGCCGTGGTGGGCGACGACGTGATCACTCAGCGCGAGCTGGTGGAACGCATGAACCTGATCGCCCAGCAGATGGTCGAGCGCGGCAACCGCCCGCCGGACCAGGACACCCTGGCGCGTCAGGTCATGGAGCGCCTGATCGTCGAACGCGTACAGCTGCAGGAGGCCGAGCGCGTCGGCATCAACATCGACGAGATGACCCTGAACCGCGCGATGGAGAACATCGCCCGCGAGAACCGCATGACCCTGCCGCAGCTGCGCCGGGCCCTGATGCAGGACGGGGTGGATTTCAACGCCTTTCGCGAGCAGATCCGCCACGAGCTCACCGTCAACCAGTTGCAGCGGCGCCAGGTCGATCAGCGCATCCGCGTCTCCGACCCGGAAATCGCCGACCTGATCGCCTCCGAGAGCGGCGCAATCGACCGCGGCGTGCGCTATCGCATTGCGCAGATCATGGTCCCCCTGCCCCAGGGCGCCGATGCCGGCCAGATCGCCGCGGCACGCGAGAAGGCCGAGTCTCTGCGCCAGCGCGTGCGCGAGGGCGAGGACTTCGCCACCGTCGCCATCAGCGAGTCCCAAGGCCCTCAGGCCCTGGAAGGCGGCGACCTCGGCTGGCGCTCGGCTAGCGAGATCCCCGGCATGTTCGCCCGCCAAGCGGTGCTGATGCGCACGGGCGAGATCAGCGAGGTCCTGCGCTCGCCCGGCGGCTTCCACATCATGAAGCTGCTGGACCGCGAGGGCGGCGACCAGACCCGCGTGCAGCAGACCCGCGTGCGTCACATCCTGATCAGCCCGGACCAGGTGCGCAGTGAACAGGACGCGCAGCGCCAGGCGCAATCGCTGCACAACCGCATCCGCGAGGGGGCGAGCTTCGAGGACCTCGCGCGCGCCAACTCGGACGACCCCGGCTCGGCCGCCCAGGGCGGCACCCTCGGCTGGGTCAGCCCAGGCGAGCTGGTGCCCGGCTTCGAGGAGGCCATGGACGCCCTGGAACCGGGCGTGGTCAGCGAACCGGTGGAGAGCCAGTTCGGCTGGCACATCATCGAGGTCCTGGAACGCCGCGAGGTGGACACCTCGCGCGAACAGATCCGGGCCCGTGCCCGCGAGATCCTGCAAAACCGCAAGCGCGAGGAAGAACTCGAGTTGTGGCTGCGCCGCCTGCGGGACGAGGCCTATGTCGAATACCGGGTCGACGGCTTCGGTTCCTGATCCGCGCGGGGCCCACCCGGTCCCGCGCCTGGCCCTGACCGCCGGCGACCCCGCCGGCATCGGGCCCGATCTCCTGATCGCCATGGCCCGGCAGCGCGGCCACGCGCAACGCGTCGCCATCGCCGACCCGGACATCCTGGAGGCCCGTGCCCGCCAGCTCGGCGAATCCCTGCGCCTGGTGCACTTCGACCCGAAACGCCCGCGCGCAGTCACCCCGGCCCACACCCTGGAGATCCTGCCAGTACCGGTGGCGACCCCGGTGGTCGCCGGCACCCTGGACCCGGCCAACGCCGAGCACGTGCTGGCCTTGCTGGCCACGGCCGCCGACGGCTGCCTCGACGGCACTTTCGAGGCCATGGTCACCGGGCCGGTCCACAAGGGCGTGATCAACCGCGCCGGGATCGCCTTCAGTGGTCACACCGAGTGGCTGGCCGAGCGCGCTGGCGCCCCGATGCCGGTGATGATGCTGGCCACCGAGGGCCTGCGGGTCGCGCTGGTCACCACCCACCTGCCACTGCGCGCGGTCCCCGACGCCATCACCGCAGAACGCCTGGAGACCGTGACCCGCGTCCTGCATCACGATCTGCAGCGCGACTTCGGTATAGCCGCCCCGGTGATCGCCGTCTGCGGGCTGAACCCGCATGCCGGCGAGGATGGTGTCCTCGGACGCGAGGAGATCGAGATCATCACCCCCACCCTGGACCGCCTGCGGGAAGCCGGCCTGCATCTGCGCGGGCCGCTCCCGGCCGACACCGCGTTCACCCCGCGCGCCCTCGAAGGCGTCGATGCCGTGCTCGCCATGTACCACGACCAGGGCCTCCCGGTGCTCAAGCATGCCGGCTTCGGCAGCGCCATCAACGTGACCCTGGGCCTGCCCTTCATCCGCACCTCGGTGGACCACGGCACGGCGCTGGATCTGGCCGGCACCGGGCTCGCCGAGGTCGGCAGCTTCCAGGCCGCCGAACGCCTGGCCGAAACCCTCGCGGCGCGAGCCGCCGCACGCCGGAGTATCCCCTGGGCATGACCCGAATCAAGACCTCGTCGCCGATCCGCAAGCGTTTCGGCCAGAACTTCCTCCACGATGCCGGCATCCTCGCGCGCATCGTCGCGGCGATCGCCCCGCAACCAGGCGATGCCGTGCTGGAGATCGGTCCCGGCCGCGGCGCCCTGACCGCCGCCCTGCTGGAACGCCTGGAGCACCTGGTCGCAGTGGAGATCGACCGCGACCTGGCGGCCGGCCTGCGCGCCGGCTTCCCCCCCGAGCGCCTGGAGCTGCACGTGGGCGACGCCCTGCATATGCAGCTATCCGAACTCGGCACGTTGCCCGAGCGGGGCTGGCGTGTGGTCGGCAATCTGCCCTACAACATCTCCACCCCGTTGATGTTCCACCTGCTGGATCAGGTCGGTGCGATCCGCGACATGCACTTCCTGCTGCAACGCGAGGTCGTGGAGCGCATGACCGCCGCCCCCGGCAGCAAGCGCTACGGGCGCCTGACAGTCATGCTGGCCGCCCGCGCCCAGGCCACCGCCCTGTTCACCGTGCCCCCCGGGGCCTTCCACCCCCCGCCCAAGGTCTACTCCAGCGTCGTGCGCATCACGCCCCTGGCCGAACCGCGCGTCGCGCCGGCGCTATACCCTACCTTCGCACGGGTGGTGAACCAGGCGTTCTCGAGCCGCCGCAAGACCCTGCGCCGCGGGCTCTCGGGCCTGGCCGAGATCGCCGACCTCGAGGCCGCCGGCCTGGATCCGGGCGAGCGCCCGGAAAACATCGACATCGCCGGCTTCGAGGCCCTGGCTCGACGCATCCACCCCGCCGCCCCCTGAACAGCCAGCGGCCGCGATCCGCTACCATGGGCCCATGGACCTGATCGTTGCCGATGTTGGCGGGACCAATACCCGCGTTGCCCGCGCCCACCGCGATGCGGACGGGTGGTCTTTGCACGAGGCCCAGCGCTACCGCAGCCACGAGCACCTCGACCTGGCCGTCATCCTCGAACGCTGGCGCACCGAGGTTGCGACAGTGGATACCTTTGCTGCGGCGGGCCTCGCGGTGGCCGGCCCCGTGCATCACGGCCGGGCGCGCGTCACCAACCTGCCCTGGCCACCGCTGGACACCACCACGCTCGGTGCACGCCTGGGCATACCCATCACCCTGTTGAACGACTTTGCCGCCATCGGGGCGAGCCTCGATGCCCTGCAACCACAGGACTGCGAGACCCTGCAGGAAGGAGCGCACGATCCCGCCGGCCTGCGCCTGGTCGCGGGCGCCGGCACCGGACTCGGCACCTGCCTGGTGGGCCCGACCGGCGCGGCCACCATCTTTCCCGGCGAGGGCGGCCACGCGCGCTTCTCGCCCAGCGGGGCGGAGGAGGCCGCACTGGGCGATTTCGTGGCCCGCGAACTGGGATACTGCACGCGCGAGCACCTGCTCAGCGGTCGCGGGATCGCCCGCATCGGGCATTTCGAGCTCGACCGCCAGCCCGACCCAGAGTTGGCGCAGGCGCTGGAGACCGCCGAACCCGCCGCGGCGATTGGCGAACTGGCGCTCGCCGGGCACCCCGCGGCGCAGGCCGTGATCGATCGCTTCATCGGCGTCTACGCCGGACAACTGGCCGACATGGCCCTGACCGCACTCCCCACCGGGGGGGTCTTCCTGGCTGGCGGCATCGCCCCGCGCTGGGTCGAGGCGTTCCGTGGACCGCGCTTTCGCAGCGCCTTCCGTAATCGCCCACCGATGACCCACTTGCTTGAGCAATTGCCCGTGGCCCTTATCATGCACCCCGAACCGGGCCTGCTCGGCGCTGCCGTCTACGCCAGCCGGTCCGTGAAACCCTGATGTCGGGCCTGCCCCGCGCACGGGCGTTTCCCGCTCACGAATCTGGAGCCGCAACCGCATGAACCAGCCCCAAGAGCACGACACCGAAGCCCACACCATCGAGATCGAGGTCTCCACCGCCTATGTGGAAGACCAGTCCGAACCCGATGACGACCGCTATGTATTCGCCTATCACGTGGTGATCCGCAACGCGGGCGCGCTGACCGTGCAACTGCTCAACCGCCATTGGATCATCCGCGATGGCCGCGATCAGACGCAGGAGGTCCGCGGCGAGGGCGTGATCGGGGAACAGCCCAGCATCGAGCCCGGTGACAGTTTCGAGTACACCAGCGGCACGGTGATCGAGACCCCGGTGGGCACCATGGAGGGCAGCTACGGCATGCGCGACGAACGCGGCAACACCTTCGACGCGCCGATCCCGCCGTTCACGCTCTCCGTCCCGCGCACGCTGCACTAGGCTGCCCGATGGCACTGTACGTCGTCGGCGACCTCCAGGGCTGCCTGGACCCGCTGGAACGCCTGCTGGAGCAGGTGCGCTTCGACCCGGCGGTCGACCATCTGTGGCTGGTTGGCGACCTGGTCAACCGCGGCCCGGACTCGCTCGGCTGCCTGCGCCGGGTCCGGGCGCTGGGGGATGCCGCCACCACGGTACTGGGCAACCACGACCTGCACCTGCTGGCTACCGCGGAAGGCGTGCGCAAACCCGGCGGCAAGGACACCCTGCGCCCGGTGCTGGACGCCCCGGACGCCGGCGACCTGCTGGATTGGCTGGCGCGGCGCCCGCTACTGCATTCCGACGCGTCCAGCGGCTGGACCCTGGTGCATGCGGGCCTCCCGCCGGCCTGGGACCCGGGCACAGCGCAGATCGAGGCACGGCGCGTGGAGGCCGATCTACGCGACCCCACCCGTCGTCAGGCGCTGTTCAAGGTCATGTACGGCGATGAACCGACGCTGTGGAGCCCCGATCTCGACGGCTACGACCGCTCCCGCTACACCATCAACGCCTTCACCCGCATGCGCTACATCACCGCCGACGGGGGGTTGGAATTCGCCGGCAATGGCCCGCCGGAAGAGGCCCCATCCGACCTCACCCCCTGGTTCAAGGTGCCCGGCCGTGCGGCCGCCGGCCACCCGATCGTGTTCGGCCACTGGGCCGCCCTCGGACATCGCGTCGGGCCGGACTGGCTGGCCCTGGACAGCGGCTGCGTCTGGGGCAACCGCATGACCCTCGCCCGCCTGGACAACACCGACGGCGACCCCGCCCGCGTGACAACCTGGCAGACACCCTGCCCCACCTGATCCTCCGGTCGGAGATTGCCCTTCCCGAAGCGGATCCTCGTTCGGCATCCGGTGTTTACGTGCCTCCGTCCGGCCGCCTGCCAGGCGCTGAACCGCCAGCGCGCCGCGCCCGTGTTTGATCAACGACTGGCTTCTTTGCTCGTGCAAAGAAGTACCCAAGAAACGCGCCCGACTGCCGCGACCCCGGCCCGCTGCGCGGGCCGGGGTTTCCCTCGCTCCGAGGCTTTTCGCGGGCGGCGCTGAACTCGCTACGCCTGCGGCTCCGCTCAGACATCCAGCGCCAGCGCCCCGTGTCTATTTTGAATCGTCCCGCGAAAACCCTCTCCACTCGGCGCGACGACAACGGGGGGGTAGGTCCAAACAACGGCTGTCCTGAGGATCGCGCCAATGGATGAAGGCCAGGTCTTCGGACATCCTGGGCACGCTTGGCCTACGGCCGTTGCGTGCCGCGCCCGCGTAGCGAGCGCCGGGGGACGTAGGATGTGATGAGCGAAGCGAATCGCATCAGGGTTTCGCACGACGTGGGGCATGGTGCGTTTCGGTGCGCTCGACCGCACCCTACGGGATACCGTCTGTTTTGACTTTCCCTTCCCGTATGGAGCCCCTCGCGAAGGGCGTGATGGGCCGGCCAGTCAAAAAATAGACACGGGGCGCTGGATGTCTGAGCGGAGCCGCAGGCGTAGCGAGTTCAGCGCCGCCGGCCCAGCGCGTCCGGAACGAGGTTCCCGGGCGGAATCCGGGGGCGCCTCGAAGGGTACTTTCTTGGGCAAGCAAGAAAGTAGCTCGCGGCGCGCTGGCGAGTCAGCGCCGGGCAGGCGGCCCGACAAAGGCACGCAAACACCGACGACGAACCGGACGCCACCGTAAAAACCGGAGAACAAACCGGCGCCAGCCTAGACGAGCTAACCCCTATCGGGGCGCAAGATCAGCGCAGGAACAGCGAGTACGCCGGATTCCCGGTCTCCTCGTGCCAGGCATAGCCGACTTCCTTGAGGAAGTCGCGAAAGCGTGCCCGATCCTCGGAGGGGATCTGTATACCCACCAGCACGCGCCCATAGGCCGCGCCATGGTTGCGATAGTGAAACAGGCTGATGTTCCAGGTCTGGCCCATATGGGTGAGGAAATTCAGCAGCGCGCCGGGACGTTCCGGGAACTCGAAGCGGTAGATCCGCTCGTTGCGGATCTCGCCTCCGTGACCGCCGACCATGTGCCGCAGGTGCAGCTTGGCCACCTCGTTCTCGGTCATGTCCAGGACCTCGTAACCGGCCCCCCCGAGGGCCGTCAGGATCTCCTGGCGCTCGGCGTCGCCCCCCTCCAGCTTGATGCCGGCAAAGACCTGGGCATGCTCGTCATCCGCGTAGCGGTAGTTGAACTCGGTGATGCCGCGCTTGCCGATGGCCTGACAGAACTGACGAAAGCTGCCCGGACGCTCGGGGATGGTGACCGCAAACAGGGCCTCGCGGTGCTCGCCGATCTCGGCGCGCTCGGCCACGTGACGCAGGCGGTCGAAATTGATGTTTGCCCCGCTGAGCACCGCCGCCAGATTCGCACCCTGCAGGCCCTCGCGCTGGATGTACTGCTTCATCCCGGCGACCGCCAGTGCCCCGGCCGGCTCGGCCACCACGCGGGTGTCATCGAAGATGTCCTTGATGGCCGCGCAGATGGAATCAGTGTCCACCAGGAGGACCTCGTCGATCAGGTCGCGGCACAGGCGGAAGGTCTCCTTGCCCACCTGACGCACGGCCGCGCCGTCGGCAAAGATCCCGACCTGCTTGAGGGTGACCCGGCGGTTCTGCTGTAGCGCCTTGTACATCGAGGGCGCATCGTCCGGCTCCACGCCGATGACCTTGATCTCCGGGCGCAGGCGCTTGATATAGGCCGCCATCCCGGCCGCCAGCCCACCACCCCCGATGCAGACGAACACCGCGTCCAGATGGCCCGGGTGCTGGCGCAGCAGTTCCATCGCCACCGTGCCCTGCCCGGCAATCACGTCGGGATCGTCGAACGGATGGATGAACGTGTAGCCGTGTTTCTCTTCCAGCTCGCGGGCGTGCGCGGCGGCCTCGTCGAAGGAGTCCCCGTGCAGCACGGCCTTGCCACCGAACCGGCGCACCGCGTCGATCTTGATCGATGGCGTGGTCACTGGCATCACGATCACGGCCTTGATGCCGAGGTGGCTGGCCCCCAACGCAACGCCCTGCGCGTGGTTGCCGGCAGAGGCGGCGACCACGCCCTTTACACGCTGCTCCGGGGTCAGCTGGGCGATCTTGTTGTAGGCGCCACGCAGCTTGAACGAGAACACCGGCTGCAGATCCTCGCGCTTGAGCCACAGCGTGGAGCCAAGACGCTCCGACAGGTTCGGCATCGGGTCCAGCGGCGTCTCCCGCGCGACGTCGTAGACGCGTGCCGTCAGGATCTTCTCGAGATAGGGGAATTTCATGGCCCGAACGATAGCATGCGAGGCCCTAACGGTTCCGCTTGTCCCGGGGACGGAGCAGTCGGTATCCTCAATGGGTTACGGACAGAAACTTCGGGAGACGGTGATGAATCAGGACGAAATGAAAAAGGCGGTCGCCGAGGCGGCGCTGGAACGGATCGAAAGCGGCTGGATCGTGGGCGTGGGCACCGGCTCCACCGCGAACTACTTCATCGATGCCCTGGCCGGCATCAAGGGCAAGATCGATGGCGCCGTGGCCTCCAGCGAGGCCAGCGCCGAGCGCCTGCGCGGCCACGGTATCGAGGTTCTGGATCTGAACTCCGCCGGTCCGCTGCCGATCTACGTCGACGGGGCCGACGAGGCGACCCGGCATCTGCACCTGACCAAGGGCGGCGGCGGCGCGCTGACCCGCGAGAAGATCGTCGCAGCGGCGTCGAAGACCTTCGTCTGCGTGGTCGACGAGACCAAGGTCGTCGACTACCTGGGAGCCTTCCCGCTACCGGTCGAGGTCATCCCGATGGCGCGCAGCCACGTGGCCCGCGCCCTGTCGAAGCTGGGCGGCAACCCGGAACTGCGCGAGGGCTTCAAGACGGACAACGGCAACGTGATCCTCGACGTGCACAACCTGCGCATCATGAACCCGGTGGAGCTCGAATCCGAGCTGGACCATATCGCCGGCGTCGTGACCAACGGCCTGTTCGCCCGCCGCTCGGCGGATGTCATGCTGGTGGGCTCCGCCTCGGGCGTCGAGGAGATGACCGCCGGTTAAGTGGGTCGGGTCCGCCACAGTGAACGCGACGGGCAAGTGGCTGATCATCATCGGCGGGCTGATCGTCCTGATCGGTCTGCTGTGGCCGTGGCTCGGAAAAATCCCCTGGGGCCGGCTCCCGGGTGACATCGTGATCGAACGCGAGAACGCCCGCTTCTACTTCCCGCTTACCACGATGATCATCATCAGCGTGGGGATCTCGATCCTCCTGGCGCTGTTTCGTCGCTGATACCGCTCCAGAAAAAAGGCCGGGATCGATATGATCCCGGCCCTTTTTAACGTGGGCAAGAAGCGGTGAGACCGACAATCAGCGCGCCATCACCTCATCGTAGAACTGCTGCAGGCCGCCTTCCAGGAAGCGGTAGTTCTCGATGCCGCGTTCCTCCAGGTGATACTGCAACCAGCGCACCTGCTGACCGTTCTGGTCGAAGATCAACAGCGCATCACCGTCCCGGTTGGCCTGACCGATGATGCGGTTAAGCGTATCGATGTTCTCCAACGGGGCCGACATCTCGCGCCCGGCAAACAGCGAGATCTCGTCACGCTCCTCGTTGCCGCGTACGTCCAGCACCACCGCATTGTCGTCGTTGCGAACACGACGGGCGAAGGTGTCGGCATCCAGCAACCGCGCCTCGAAGGCCTCGTCCGTGATGAGCTGGGTCTCGGGATCCTCGATCGGCTCGCCGCGGAGCATTGCCAGCCCCGGGTAGCGGTCTGCCCAGTCGGCGACGCCGGCGTCATAGGCCTGGGTCGGGCCGAGTCCGGCCGCGTTGGCCCGCGCGGCAGCGCGATAGGACATGTAGCTCTCGCGCCCGTTGCAGTAGAACACCAGGGGCCCGCCATGCTGCTCTTCCAGGGCCCGTACCTGATCCTCGAAATCCGGGGCGCCCAGCGGCACATGATGGGCCCCCTCAATGTGCAGAATGTCGTATTCCAGACGCGGGCGGACATCGATCACCGTAGAGCGCGACAGCTGGCCACGCAGATCGAACAGGTCCACGGCATCCACGCCGAAGCGCTCGTACAGGCTGCGACCGGGGAATTCGACAAAGGCCTGGGCACTGGCCACGACGGGGGCCGCCGCCAGCCCGAAACAAAGGGCCATGACGGCGAGGCGGGGACTCAAAGAGCGAAAGGTCATGCGAACTCCCTTGCATGGACGGATGGACATGCCGCACGCACTGCCGCGGCCTTGACGGGCATTGCGTACGCCCTTAGGGGCGACGCGGCGTTACGATCCTTTATTCCGCCGCGACCGCCCGGTGCCCCGATTGTAGCCAACCCCGGCGCGCCATGTGGAGCCCCAGACGGAACACAGCCGGTGGCCCTACAGCAGGACCTTCTCGATCCCACCCTCGCGGGCCCGTTCGATGAAGGCCTTCTGCCAGCCGTCGCCCATCAGACGGTTGGCCATCTCCACCACGATGTAATCGGTATCCATCCCGGTGTCCTCGCGATAGCGCGACAGACCCTGCTGGCAGGCCGGGCAGGAGGTCAGCATCTTCACGTTGCCGTCCTTCGCCTTCTCCTCGCCGGTCAGCTCCTTGATGCCCTTGTGCAGCTCTTCCTGCTTGCGGAAACGCACCTGGGTGGCGATATCCGGACGGCTGATCGCAAAGGTCCCGGCCTCGCCACAGCAACGGTCGGACTGCAGAACCTCCTGGCCCAGCAGCTTGGCCGCGACATCGGTCGGCTTGTGCGACTTCATCGGCGAATGGCAGGGATCGTGGTACATATACTGCACACCCTCTAGCCCCTCGAGATGGACGCCCTTCTCCATCAGGTACTCGTGGATGTCCAGCAGCCGGCAACCCGGGAAGATCCGCTCGAACTCGTATTTCAGGAGTTGATCCATACAGGTGCCACAGGACACCACGACGGTCTTGATGTCGAGGTAGTTCAGCGTGGTCGCCAGGCGGTGGAACAGCACCCGGTTCTCGGTACTGATCTGCTGGCCCTTCTCGAAATCGCCACCAGCATTCTGCGGGTAGCCGCAGCACAGATAGCCGGGCGGCAACACGGTCTGCGCGCCGACGTCGTAGAGCATGGCCAGCGTGGCCAGGCCCACCTGACTGAACAGGCGCTCCGAGCCGCAACCCGGGAAGTAGAACACCGCATCCGAATCCAGATCGGTCTTGACCGGGTCGCGCAGGATCGGCACGTAGCGCGAATCCTCCAGCCCCAGCATCTGCCGCGTGGTCTGACTCGGCAGTCCGGCCGGCATCGGCTTCTTGACGAAGTGCACGACCTGCTCGTGGATCGGCGCCTTGCCAGTGGTCGAGCGCGGGCGCTTGCCCTCGCCGGTCAGGTTCAGCTTCTTGAACACCGCGTGCCCGAAACGCTGGGCGGCGTAGCCCATCTGGATCGCGCCCATGCGGATGCCCTTGATGGTGGCCGGGTCCTTCGCGTTCAGGAAGGCCATGGACATCATGGTCGCCGGTGTTGCCTTGCGCTTGCCCTTCTTGCTGAGGATCGAACGCATGTGCATGGTCACGTCGCCGAAGTCGATATCGACCGGGCACGGGTTCAGGCACTTGTGGCAGATCGTGCAGTGATCCGCGACGTCGTTCATCTCCTCGAAGTGATTCAGCGACAGGCCGCGACGGGTCTGCTCCTCGTAGAGGAAGGCCTCGACGATCAGACCGGTCGCCAGGATCTTGTTGCGCGGCGAGTACAGCAGGTTGGCGCGCGGGACATGCGTGTTGCACACCGGCTTGCACTTGCCGCAACGCAGGCAGTCCTTGATCTCGTCGTTGAGATCGCCCAGCTCGCTTTGTTCAAGGATCAGCGCCTCCTGCTTTACCAGGCGCAGCGACGGCGTATAGGCATTGGACAACCCGGAGCCCACCAGCAGCTTGCCGGCGTTGAACACGCCATTCGGGTCGACATCCTTCTTGTACTTCGCGAACGACTCGATGCGTTCGGGCTCCAGATACTGCATCTTGGTCAGCCCGATCCCGTGCTCGCCGGAGATCACCCCGTTGAGCTCGCGTGCCAGCCGCATCACTTCATCCACCAGGCGCTCGGCCTGGTGCATCATCTGGTAGTCGTTGGAGTTGACCGGGATGTTGGTGTGCACGTTGCCGTCGCCCGCATGCATATGCAGGGCAATGAACAGGCGGCTGGTCAGTACCCGGTCGTGGATCGCGGTGAGGCGCTTGCGCACCGGCTCCAGCTGGTGCCCGCCGAAGATCTCGAACAGCGGGCGCTCGACCTCGGCGCGGTAGGAGATGCGCAGGCTGCGCCGCAGCAGCACATTGATCAGCTTGTCGTGGTCGCGCCGATCCGCTCGGGCCGGCTCGTCCAGCAGCTCGTCACATTCCGAGGCCTGGGTGAAGAAGTTGTCCGAGATTGCCTCCCAGCGCTTCTTCACCGTCTCCAGGACCTCGACCGCGCGCTCGCGCTTGGCCTCGAACCACTGCTTGCCCTCGCCACCGGTGTCGTCCAGCAACTCGCGCAACTCCGGATGGTCACCGCGCATGCACTCCTGCATCTCGTCGACCATCCGGAGCTTGTTCTTCAGCGACTCGCGCACGTTCAGGGTCTCGATCCCCTCGGTGTACTCCGCCAGGCGCTCCAGCGGGATCACCACGTCCTCGTTGATCTTGAACGCGTTGGTGTGGTGAGCAATCGCGGCGGTACGCGCACGATCCGCCCAGAAGCGCTTGCGCGCCTCGGGGCTGACCGCAATGAAACCCTCGCCATTGCGGGCGTTCGCCGCGCGCACCATCCTGGCGGCCAGCTTGCCCAGGGCATCCTCGTTGTCGGAGACAATGTCGGCGACCAGGACCATCTTCGGCAGGTCACCACGGGCACCCTTCGGGGTGTACTTCACCGCGCGCACGTAGCGCTCGTCGAGGTGCTCCAGGCCCGCCAGCAGGACTTCTTCCTCGGCGTCCACCGCATCCTTGATTTCGACGATCGCCGGGACGGCCTGGTGCAGATCGGTCCCGTAGAACTCCAGACACACGGTGCGAATGTTGTCCGGCATCCGGTGCAGGATGAACTCGGCCGAGGTGATCAGACCGTCGCAGCCTTCCTTCTGGATGCCCGGCACTCCCATCAGGGTCTTGTCGGTCACGTCCTTGCCGAGCCCCAGCTTGCGGAAGCTCTGCCCCGGCATTTCAAGGATCTCGGGCTCGCCCTTCGGGGTCTTGCCGTCCGGTTGATAGCGATTCACGCGGAAGCGCACCGTCCCGGCATCGTGGATCTTGCCGAGGTTGTGGTCGAGGCGCTCGACATACATCCACTCCGCCTCGGGGGTCACCATGGTCCACGCGGCCAGGTTGTCCAGCGCGGTGCCCCACAGCACGGCCTTCTTCCCGCCGGCGTTCATCGCGACGTTGCCACCGATGGTGGAGGCGTCCTGCGAGGTCGGATCCACCGCGAACACCAGGCCGTTGCGATCGGCCAACTCGGAGACGCGCTTGGTGACTACACCGGCCTCTACCCGCACCACCGGTACGTCATGCTCCACGCCCGGCAAGGGCCGGCGCTTGACCTCGCCCAGGCCCTCCAGCTTCTCGGTGTTGATAACCGCCGAGCGCTTGGACAGCGGGACGGCACTACCGGTGTAACCGGTGCCACCGCCACGCGGGATCACCGTCAGGCCGAGCTCGATGCAGGCCGCGACCAGCGGGCCCATCTCTTCCTCGGAATCCGGGGTGAGCACCACGAACGGGAGCTCGACACGCCAGTCGGTCGCATCGGTCACGTGGGAGACCCGCGCCAGGCCGCCGAACTGGATGTTGTCCTTGTGCGTCAGGGCCTTCATGCGCTTGCGCACCTGATCGCGCAGCGCGGCGGTATCAGTGAACTCCTGCGCAAAGGCAGACACCGCCGCCTGCGCGCGCTGACCCAGCTTGAGCGCCTTCTCGTTGCCGTCGGCCCGGGCCGTGATCTGGCCCAGACGATGCTGCATGGCGTCGATCAGCGCCTTGCGGCGCTTCTTGTCCTCCAGCAGATCATCCTGGATGTACGGGTTTCGGGTGACCACCCACATGTCCCCGAGAACCTCGAACAGCATGCGCGCGGACACGCCCGTCCGACGCTCCCCACGCAGCTCGTTGAGGAGGTCCCAGGTATCGGAACCGAGGAAACGGATAACGATTTCGCGGTCGGAGAATGAGGTGTAGTTATAGGGTATTTCTCGGACGCGTTCGGCGGTCATTGAGGCGTAGCCCCCCGATCAGAATGTGGCCAAAGAGTAACGGGTCCGCACGCCCTGCGCACGAAGTCGCACTGTTGGTCCATGCTTTTGGGCACCAAACTATCGGTGGCGAGGGGCCTTTACGTCGCCAGGGAGACGCTGATCAATTCACGCGTCCGCGCTGGCGCCCCTTTAGATCTCCCTAGAAATAAGCCAGAAGACCCAGCACCCCGATAACGATCAGATAGATCGCGACGATGTAGTTCAGCAGGCGGGGCCGGATCAGGATCAGGATGCCCGCTACCAGGGACAGGATGGCCATTAGCAGGCCCGGTTCGATATTCAGCGTCATTGGCGATCATTCCTTTCGCTCGTGGGGTTCAGGGATACATCAAGGGCCCGCAAGGGAAGCACTGACTGCGCTTCCCCAGGGGCCGATCTCAAAAGAGCTTCTCTTCCATTTCCAGATAGACCGCGTTGGCGTTGCTGCGGTTGGTCTGCTCGAAGGCCGGAAGGTCTTCGTATTCGCTCCAGTCCATCGAGGCGTAGGCCTCGTCGAAGGAATCCATGTTCTCGACCGCCCCGGCCATGTGCTCGCGCAGCTTCACCAGGTAGTCGCGGGTGAACTTGACTGCCCGGGCCGCTTGATCGGTCGCCTCGCCATGCCCCGGGACCAGAAACTTCAGGTCCATCTCCATCAGTTCTTCCAGGCGCTTGACCCAGTTCTCCGAATCCAGGGCGTCATCGCCCAGAAACGGAATGCGGCCGTCGAACACGATGTCGCCGGCGAACACCACGCCGGTCTCCTCCACCACCATGATGATGTCGTCCGGCGAGTGGGCCGGGCCGGCGTGCACACAACGGAAGGTCTTGCCACCCAGGCGGATGGTGTACTCGTCCTCGAAGAACTCGTCCGGCGGGATGATCTGGGTGTCCTCGTCCACCCACGGGGCCAGCACGCCGCGGCGCTGCTCGAGCCGCGCCACCGCACCGGCACCGCCCAGATAGTCCCGCGCACGAGCCTGCCCGATAATCTTCGCATCAGTGTGGTCCGCAAACGCTTGCAGGCCATAGATGTGGTCCGCGTGATAATGACCGGCGATCACGTACTTGATCGGCTGGTCGGTCACCTCGCGGATCCGGCGAATCATCTCGAAGCCAAGCGGTGGCGTCCCCAGGGCGTCATAGACAACCACGCCCTCGTCGGTCACGACGAACCCCGCATTCGAGGTATGCCCCTCGTTGTCGGGATCCGGGATACCGGCGATCCCGATCATGTACCAGGTGTCCAGCCCTTCGACCTCGTGGGCTGTCACATCCACGCTGACCGGCTCGTAGGGATTCTCGGGTACCGACATGGTCACTCCTCTCTTCTCTCGCGTTTTGATCGATCCGCCCCGGTACGGCCGGGCTCTGCGGACTTGGACGGAAAAAGGGCGGGAGAATTCCCTGCATTTCCCGATCACTGTCGAGGGATTGTAGCGGAGTCAGCGTGGGGTTGATGTCCCCGAGAAATCTTCCGCCCTCTACCTTGCTTCCAATCGGTTTTTGACCGGCTAGAGTAAAGGGCATGGATTCTGAACTGTACCGATATAGCATTCCGCGGCCTGATGGCTCACATAAGGTTCCATCACCCGCAGAGATTGACGAGATCGCAACCACCCTTGGACTTAAAGACACGGTCGCTGGGCGATATTCATCCTTACTCGTGGCTCAGCTCTTCCACTGGGGCATACGCGATCTCGGGCGTCCGGTTGGACTTGTCGAAGAAATCGCGGCCCTCGATCAGGGCAGGCCCGGGATCATGGGCTTCAAATCACCCGACAACGCGCAATCCGAGAGCACTTTTCGCGGGCCACTCCTGGAAGGCTTGAAGCACCACCACTTTCTCGACCCAGAGACGTTTCAATACCTGCTAGAGAGGGCAATGCACAGAGGCGTGCCCCCGAACGAGGTTCCACGTTTTTTCAGAGCAGAACGTGAACGCAATCGACTGACTGGTGACTGGCTGATTTATACGGAACACGGAGTGACCCGCTACTACCTTGCACTGGGAAGACATGGGCACGATGCCTTTATCCACAACGCCATCGTTGCGCACTGCGGAGACGAATTCCCCTTTCTAAGAGCCCTGGCGTTCTGGCCCGAGTAGTGGTCATGCTCCCATGGCTGGGGGACCAGGATGATTCGGCGGCTGCGGCGCCTCACCCCTTAGGGGCTGCACACGCTGCGCGCGTGCAGTGCTTCACTGCGCTTCGCCGAACCTTCCAGGTTCGAACCCTGGTCCGCTCAAATATCCATAGAAAAGGGCCCCACGAGGGGGCCTTCTTCCATGAATGGCTGGGGGACCAGGATTACTCGGCGCTATGCGCCTCGCCCTTCGGGCCAGCGCCGCATACGGCGCTGTTCGGCTCGGCTACGCCTCACCGTCGAACCTTGCAGGTTCTCATCCTGAAACCTTCCAGCCATTCATGAAAAAAGGCCCCACAAGGGGGCCTTCTTCCATGAATGGCTGGGGGACCAGGATTCGAACCTGGGTTGGCGGAGTCAGAGTCCGCAGTCCTACCGCTAGACGATCCCCCAGTAAACCGGGTCGGGTGCAGCCCGAAACTCGGCGCGAATTTTAGCGCTTCGAGTACTGGGTTGCACGACGGGCCTTGCGCAGGCCAATCTTCTTGCGCTCGACCTCGCGGGCATCGCGGGTCAGATGACCACCACGACGCAGCGACGGGCGCATGTCTTCGTTGTACTGCACCAGGGCGCGGGCAATGCCCAGACGGATCGCGCCGGCCTGGCCGTTTCCGCCACCGCCTTCAACGGTCGCGATCACGTCGAAGTTTCCGGTCGACTCGGTCGCCTCCAGCGGCTGGCGTACCACCATGCGCGAGGTCTTGCGGCCGAAGAAGTCGTCCAGCGGCTTCTCGTTAACCGTGATGTTGCCCGTGCCGGGACGCAGGAAGACGCGCGCCGAGGCGGTCTTGCGGCGGCCGGTGCCGTAATACTGATTGATAGCCATTCGGATCGATTCCCTTGCTGATTCTGGCGGCTCAGACTTCGAGCGGCTGCGGCTGCTGGGCCGTGTGCCGGTGTTCGGTACCGGCGTAGACCTTGAGCTTCTTGAACATGGCCCGGCCAAGCGGGTTGCGCGGCAGCATGCCCTTGACGGCAAGCTCCAGCACCTTCTCCGGATGACGCTCGATCATCTGGGTGAAGTTGGCTTCCTTGATACCACCCGGGTAACCGGAATGGTGGAAGTACTTCTTGTCCATGGCCTTGTTGCCGGAGACGCGGATCTTCTCCGCGTTGATCACGACGATGTAGTCACCGGTATCGACATGCGGCGTGTACACGGGCTTGTGCTTCCCGCGCAGGCGATGTGCGATTTCCGTGGCGAGTCGACCGAGGGTCTTGCCGTCGGCGTCGACGAGAAACCAGTCGCGTTCGACTTCGGCCGGCTTGGCGCTAATGGTACTCATGATGTTCGATGCTCCGAGGTCGGGGCGATTCAGAAAGCGCGCAAGAATAACGCTTCCCTCCGCCCAGTTCAAGCTACAGGGACAATTCCCGAGACGCGAAGGCGTCTACCCTCCCGGGAATCACGGATCAATGTGCACATTCGCGTTCATGCCCCCGGGCACAAACAAGGGGCCGCCCCGAAGGCCGGCCCCTGCAGACTCCCGGGCGCAATGCCCGGGGAGGTCTTGCGCTGCCCGTTACAGCTGGGCTTCAGCGCGCTCCTGGACTTCCTGCATCAGCTCGGGGTCGTTCTGCAGGGCCATGGCCACTTCGTTGTATTCCTCGACACTCATGCCCGAGTCTTCAACTGCATTGACCATTTCGTCCTGTGCTTCCTGCTGCATGGACTGGGCCTCGGTTTCGTCCTCGGCACTCTGCAAGCGGTCGGCGAAGTCTTCGCGCACTTCCTGCACCGCAACGAAGGCAGAGACGAAGGTGTCGATGTCTTCCTCGCTCAGATCCACCTCGGGGGCTTCCTGCATCGGGGCGCCACCCTGGGCCGCGCCACCCTGCGGCGGCTGACCGCCCTGAGCGCCACCACCGGCACCGCCTTCCTGAGCCGGCGGCTGGCCGCCCTGGGCACCGCCCATGTCGCCACCACCGGCGCCACCTTCGGCACCGCCATACTGGGCGGAGGCTGCACCACCCACGGCAAACAGGGAAGTCAGGGCCATCGCGAGCATCGTCTTGCGCATATTCATCATGTTGCTCCTTTTACCTTTGGATCGTTCGGATCTCGGCGCGAGAGGGACCACGACTCAAGGTCGGCCTTCCGCACGCCCGATTTCGTTGCAACCGTGTGAGGAGGAATGGGCCATCACTGCGGTTCCGATTCCTCGATTGCTGCCCAAGGAGGAGCAGGCATCGTGCCAAGATTGGAAAAGGATAAACAAAACACCTTGAAACAGTAGCTTATAAGTTCGCTATCCTGGAGGCACCGGGGCGCGCCCCAGCGGTAAACCGGGTCAGAATGACACATGAGTCAGGTCGACCCGGGTCAGGATGTCACGATGGGTCGGATTCCCCGAGTTTGCGGTACAGCGTCTTGCGGCCGATGCCGAGGATCCGGGCCGCCCGCTGCTTGTTGCCTTCCACATGCCTTAGCACCCGCCGGATATACTCGCGTTCGCGTTCCTCCAGCGTTGGCCACTGGCTGTCGTCATCCACCCCCGGAACAGGCGCCGGCCCGTCCTGGCGGTCGCCCGCGGCCCCGCCGGGGCTCTCCTCGGGGGGCACCTGGAATACGCGCTCGGGCAGATCGCGGGTTTCGATCACCTCGCCCGCGGCCAGGGTCGCGGCGCGCTCCATGAGGCTCGCGAGTTCGCGCACGTTCCCGGGGAACGAATAACGTACCAGCGCGCGCAGGGCCTCGGGGCTCAGGCGCCGCTCGGGCAGATCGCGGGCCAGGGCCTGCTGGCGCAGGAACTGCAAAGCCAGGCGTTCGATGTCATCGCCACGCTCGCGCAGCGGCGGGATCTCGATGCGGAAGGTCTCCAGGCGATAGTAGAGATCCTCGCGGAAGCGCCCGTCGGCAATATGCGCCCGCAGGTCCTGATGCGTGGCCGCGACGATACGCACGTCGGTCGCGATTTCCTCGTTGGCGCCCACCGGGCGCACGCGACCGTCCTGCAGAAGACGCAACAGCTTGCTCTGCATGGCCACCGGCATCTCGGCGATCTCGTCCAGGAACAGGGTCCCGCCGTCCGCCTCGGTAAACAGGCCGCGCCGGGCCCCCTTGGCCCCGCTGAACGCACCCGCCACGTGCCCCAGCAACTCCGACTCCAGCAGGGCCTCGGGGATGCCCGCGCAATTGATCGCCACGAACGCCCCATGGGCCCGCTCGCTTTCCGCGTGCAGCGCCCGCGCGACCAGCTCCTTGCCGGTGCCGGACTCCCCGGTAATCAGGACGCTGCCATCGGCGACTGCGATCCGCCGGATCAGGTCGAACAACTGCAGCATGGCCGGACTGCGCCCCTGCATGCCGTGAAAGCCATCGGCCTGCGCCAGGACCTCGCGATACCGACGCACCTCGTCCTTGAGGCGACGCGCCTCGGTCACCCGGTCGGCGGCCAGGCGCAGGTGATCCAGGTCCACCGGCTTGGTCAGGAAATCGTCGGCGCCGGCCTTCAGCGCCGCCACCGCCTGGTCGATGGTTCCGAAACCGGTGAGCATGATGAACCCGGGGGTCGGCACCCGGGCGCGGGCGTCCTGCAGCACCTGGAAGCCATCTGCGCCCGGCAGGCGCAGGTCGCTCACCACCAGGCTGAAGGACTCTTGCGCGAGCACCTGCGCGGCATCCTCGGCACTGCCCACCGCCGTGACCGCGTAGCCGGCCTCGGTCAGCTCTTCGTTCAAGAGTTCGCGATGCCCGCGATCGTCCTCCACGACCAGGACCGACTCCGGGGGCATTGCGGGGACTTGTGCCTTGCTGCTCATCGAAGAAAATCCTCCTGGGCGCCCGCGGCCACGGGCAGATCCACAACAAAACGGGTCTCCCCCGCGACACTGCGATCCAGCATCACCGTACCCCCGTGGTCCTCCAGCGCCACCTGCACCACCGCCAGCCCGAGCCCGGTCCCCTCGCCGGTGGGCTTGGTGGTAAAGAAGGGCTCGAACAGGCGTTCGGCCTGCGCGTCATCAATCCCACGTCCGGCCGTGGGACCGTCGTCCGCCACCACCAGTTCGACCCGGTCGGACTCGGCGTGCCAGCGGACCCGGACCTCGTGGACGGCCACTTGCGCGGCGTTCTCCAGCAGATTCTCCAGGGCCTGCCCCAAGCGCAGCCGGTCCGCGGCGATGGTCAGCTCGGGGCCTTCGAGCCGGAATTCCACCCCGCCGGAGGCATGCCGCTCGCGCACGCGCTCGACCAGCTCGCCCACCAGCTGCGCGAGATCCAGCGAGCGTTCCTGCAACGGATTGCGCCGGGCAAAGTCCAGCAGCTGGCGCACAATGGTCTCCACCCGCTCCAGTTCGGCCTTCAGCGCCTCCATCTCGGTGCGCGCCGGGTCCGCCTCCGGCAGGTGCCGGATGGCGCGCTGTACCCGTCCGGCGATGATGCCAAGGGGTGTCCCCAGTTCGTGCGCTACGCCGGTCGCCAGCTGGCCGATCGCCGCCAGCTTCTCCGAGTGCCGCAGCTTCTCCTCCAGCCGCACCTGCTCGCGGCGCTGCGCCTCCAGTTCGGCCTCCGAGGCCTCGCGACGCTCCATCATGCGGTTCATCGACACCGCCAGCCCGCGCAGCTCCGCCGGCCCCTGTTCCGGCGCCCGCAATCCGCGCTGGCCGTCGCCAATCGCGCGCATCGCGGCCATCAACCGAGACACATGCCGCCCCACGGCCCGGTGGTACCCGAACAGCACCACCAGCAGAAACAGCCCGCTAACTGCCAGCATCAACAACCCACCCTGCCACTGGAGCTGGGCGACGAAGGCCCGGAACGGCGTCACATCGCGCGTCACCTGCAACAGCCCTACGATGCGCCCGGCCGGATCGGACAACGGAAGAAAGAACGAAAAGGTCTCGCGCCCCTGATGTTCGCCGAAAGCCCCGAGACTCCCGGTTTCGCTGATGACCTGCGCCTCGCCACGGCGCTGCAGGGTCGGGCTGGGCGGGCCACTGGCCGCTACCATCCGGCCGTCGGCATCGTAGACATAGACCCCGAACACCTCCTCGATCTGGAACAGGGAGTCCAGTGACTGCTGCACGCCGGCCGCGTCGTCCTGCAGCATCGCACCGGCCACGGGCAGGCGGATCGAGCGCGCCACCAGCTCGATATCCTCCTGCATCCGGTTTTCCATCTGGGTCTGAAATTCATGCAGGCCCAGCGCCACCACCGCGGCCATCAACAGCAACAGCGGCAGCAGCACGAACGACAACACCGCGGTGCGCAGACTGTTCAGGCGTCGAGTCATGAAGGGCGATTCACAGCGTCTTCGGGGGCCACCATGGTAGACACGCCGGCCGGCATGACGCGAATCGCAGGCAAAAAAAAGCGCGGGTCGAAGCCCGCGCCAAGAAAACCACCAAAGGAGGATGGAGGAGTCCACTAACCACTGACAGGGGGGACAGCGATTAGCGTATGCAAATCTTCTAATATGACGATATTCTTGTCAACCGGTGGATGCGCAGGGGGTCGCAAATTCACCGCATCGTCATATCACGTAGCTTTGAAGACCTGCATACCCCGTATGACGCACGTTCGCCGGATCTATTCCCGGGTGCGCGCAATCCAGCCCCCCCTTGCCTTCAAAATTCGAATTCGTTCACGGATCCACTGCCATGCTTCGCCATCTGAGTCACCCCGTCACCCCGCTTGCCCAGAACGCCACCCTGATCTGGTGCGATGTCACCGGGGCCGCGGCCTGGGTCGATCCCGGCGCGGATGCCGCGGCCCTGGAACGGATCGCGCGGGATCAGGGCGTCCACCTGGAGAAGATCCTGCTGACCCATGGTCACCTGGACCACGTGGGCGCGGCCGCCGAACTGGCCAAACGTACCGGCACGCCGATCATCGGCCCGCACCGCGACGATGCCTTCTGGCTGGACCAGCTCCCGGCGCAGGCGCAGATCTTCGGCTTCTCCGAGGTCCAGCCGCTGGTGCCCGATCAGTGGCTGGAAGATGGCGACACCGTCGAGCTCGGGCAAGCCACCCTCCGCGTCCTGCACTGTCCCGGCCACACCCCGGGCCACGTGGTCTTCCACGATCCGGAGGGCCGGCTCGCCCTGGTCGGTGACGTCCTGTTCCACGGCGCGATCGGCCGCAGCGACTTTCCGCGCGGCAACGGCCGCGAGCTGCTGGACTCCATCACCGGCAAGCTCTGGCCCCTAGGGGACGACACGCGATTCGTGCCCGGCCATGGCCCCGAGTCGACCTTCGGCGAAGAGCGCCGCAGCAACCCCTTCGTCGGCGACAACGTCATCGCTGCCTCCGGCGGCGAACCCGGACGCGGTCGCTACTACTGATCCGAGCGGCCGCCACCTGGCACCGCAAACGAAAAAGGCCGCCCCGAAGGACGGCCCGCTCGTAGCGTACGGAAGAACTCCGGTCAGCCGTTGGCGCGCAGCGCCGCGATGCGCTGCTCGATCGGCGGGTGGCTCATGAACAGCTTCTTCAGCCCCTGGGCCATGCCGCCGCGGATGCCGAAGGCCGCCATCTGGTCCGGCATGTCCACCGCGCGACCGGAGGCGCGCGCCAGCGACTCCAGCGCCCCGATCATCTTCTCGCGGCTGGCAAAGCGAGCCCCCGCCTCGTCGGCGCGGAACTCGCGCTGACGCGAGAACCAGAACACGATGATGGAGGCCAGGATCGCGAGAACGATCTCGGCCACGATGGCCGTGATCCAGAATGCCGGCCCGTGACCGGACTCGTTCTTGAAGATGACGCGATCGACAAAGTGACCGATCACGCGCGACAGGAAGATCACGAAGGTGTTCACCACACCCTGGATCAGCGCCAGCGTCACCATGTCACCATTGGCCACATGGCCCACCTCGTGCCCCAGCACGGCCTCGACCTCGCCCTGCCCCATGTTCTGCAGCAGGCCGGTACTGACCGCCACCAGGGCGTTGTTCTTGCTCATGCCAGTGGCGAAGGCGTTCGGGTCCGGCGAGTCGTAGATGCCGACCTCCGGCATCCCGATCCCGGCCTGCTTGGCCTGGCGCGTGACCGTCTCCAGCAACCACTGCTCGCTGGCATTGCGTGGCTTGTCGATCACGTGGACCTTCATGGTCTTCTTCGCCATCCACTTGGAGATGGCCAGCGAGATGAACGACCCACCGAAACCGAAGACGGCCGCGAAGATCAGCAGCGCCGTCAGGTCGAGATTGACCCCCTGGTCATCCAGGATGCTCTCTACCCCGAGGATGCGCAGGGTGATACTGAGGACGATCAGGATGGCGAAGTTGGTCGCCAGAAACAGCACAATACGTTTCATGAAGCTTTCCTGTACTCCATTAATAAACTCTAAGGGTTGAACCAACAATCGGGGCGCAGCGGCCACATTCAAGCACCGCCGCGTTCACAGACCACACGGGTACGCGTGGGTTCAGGCCGCTCGCACGTCCAGGCTGTCCGCGTTCTGATAGCCACGCGGGAGCTGGCGCCCACGGCGCGCGCGGTCGCCAAGATACTCCGCCCATTCCGCCGGGGCCAGCGCCTTGAACCGCTTTCCGGCATGCACGACCAGGGTGTCCTGCGGCGCCAGCACGGCCACCCCGAGTATCCGCTCGGAGCCGTCCTTGAGGGCGGCGGACGGGATGCCGATCAGCTTGTTGCCCTTGCCGCGCGCAAGCTCCGGCAACCCGGCGGCCGGGAACACCAGCAGATAGCCGCGGGTCGTGACGATCGCGATGTGGTCCTCGTGCGGGTTGCGCACCGGCGCGGGCTGCAGCACGGCGGCGCCGGCCGGCACGCTCAGCACGTTCTTGCCTGCCTTCTGCCGGCCGAGCAGGTCACCCAGCTTGGCTATGAAGCCGTAGCCGTGATCCGAGCCCAGCAGCCAGCGGTCTTCCTCCGCCCCGGTGGCCAGGCCGACAAAACGTGCCCCCTCCGGTGGGTTCACCCGACCGGAGAGCGGCTCGCCCTGGCCACGCGCCGAGGGCAGCGTGTGGGCCGCAATAGTGTAGGTTCGACCGGTGGAGTCGATGAACGCCACCGGCTGGTTGCTGCGCCCGATGACCGCCGCCTGGAAGGCATCCCCGGCCTTGTAGTTGAGCCCGCGGGGATCGACATCGTGGCCCTTGGCCGCGCGCGCCCAACCCTTCTCCGAGAGCACGATGGTCAGCGGCTCGGTCGGCACCAGCGCCGACTCGTCCAGCGCTTGAGCGGCCGCGCGTTCGACCAGCGGCGAGCGACGCTCGTCGCCATACTCCTTCGCGTCCTTCTCGATCTCGCGACGCACCAGGGTGCGCAGGCGGCGCTCGGAGCCCAGCGTCTTCTCCAGCTGATCGCGCTCCTGACTGAGCTCGTCCTGCTCGCCGCGGATCTTCATCTCCTCGAGCTTCGCCAGGTGGCGCAGTTTCAGCTCCAGGATCGCCTCGGCCTGAATATCGCTGAGGCCAAAGCGGCTCATCAGTTCCGGCTTTGGCCGGTCGTACTCGCGGATGATCGCGATCACCTCGTCGATATTGAGATAGGCGATCAGCAGGCCTTCCAGCACATGCAGCCGGGCCTGCACCTTCTCCAGCCGCCATTGCAGGCGCCGGCGCACTGTCTCGATCCGGAACTGCAGCCACTCGCCGAGCAAGCCCGCCAGGTCGCGCACCCGCGGGCGCCCGTCGAGGCCGATCACGTTCATGTTCACGCGGTAGGTCTTCTCGAGGTCCGTGGTCGCGAACAGGTGCGCCATCAGGCCCTCGACGTCCACCCGGTTCGAGCGCGGGGTAATCACCAGGCGCGTCGGGTGCTCGTGGTCGGACTCGTCGCGCAGATCCTCGACCATCGGCAGCTTCTTCGCGCGGATCTGGCCGGCGATCTGCTCCAGCAGCTTGGCGCCGGAGACCTGGTGCGGCAGGGCGGTAACCACGATGTCGTCACCCTCGCGCTCGTAGCGCGCCCGGGCCCGGATCGAGCCCTGGCCGGTCTCGTAGACCTTCCGCAGCTCGGCTGGCGGGGTGATGATCTCGGCCTCGGTCGGGAAGTCCGGCGCCGGGAGGATCGCGCACAGCTCCTCGACCGTCGCCTGCGGGTGCTCCAGCAGGTGCACGCAGGCAGCGGCCACCTCGCGCAGGTTATGCGGCGGGATGTCGGTGGCCATGCCCACGGCGATCCCGGACCCCCCATTGAGCAGCACGTTCGGCAACCGCGCCGGGAGCATCTTCGGCTCGTCCAGCGCGCCGTCGAAGTTGGGCACCCAGTCCACCGTGCCCTGACCCAGTTCGGAGAGCAGCAGCTGGGCATAGCGCGACAGGCGCGACTCGGTATAGCGCATCGCCGCGAAGGACTTCGGGTCGTCCGGCGAACCCCAGTTGCCCTGCCCATCGACGAACGGATAGCGATAGGAGAACGGCTGCGCCATCAGCACCATCGCCTCGTAGCAGGCGCTGTCCCCGTGCGGGTGGAACTTGCCGAGCACGTCGCCCACGGTGCGCGCGGACTTCTTGTACTTGGCGGTGGCGGAGAGCCCCAGTTCACTCATCGCGTAGATGATCCGCCGCTGTACCGGCTTCAGGCCGTCGCCGATATGCGGCAGCGCACGGTCCAGGATCACGTACATGGAGTAATCCAGGTACGCCTTCTCGGTGAAGTCCTTCAGCGGCAGCTGCTCGCCGCTGTTGGCGAACAGGCTGGGGGTCTCGATATCGGTCATCGACGGTCTCGCGGACGTGGATGGGCCGGGGTTTTACGCCGGGTCGGGCCCGCGTACTGTAGCGGGCACGCGCCCGGCGTTCCACGGGTGCGGTCGGAAAACGCATCATCGACAAGGAGTCCGTCCGTGCCGGATACAGGCTGGATCGCCAGTATCGTCGCCATCGCCATCTTCGCCCTGGCGGTGATCAGCGTCGTGCATGCGCTGCTGCAACGCCGCGATACCGGGACCGTCATCGCCTGGGTCGGGCTGATCGTGCTGCTGCCCCTGGCCGGCTCGCTGCTCTACTGGCTGTTCGGCGTCAATCGTATTCGCCGGCGGGCCCACGCCCTGCGCGAGGGCTATCTGATCGCCGACCCCAGCGCCGACGGGGCCAGCCTGGCCAAGCCACCGGAACGCTGGCAGCGCCTGCTGCATTCCGGGGACCGCCTGAGCCCGTTCCGTCTGGTGGGTGGCAACGCGATCGAACCGCTGTTCGACGGTGATCGCGCCTACGCGCACATGCTAGCCGCGATCGACGCGGCCCGTCACAGCATCAGCCTGGCCACGTACATCTTCGACTACGACCAGGTAGGCGAGCGCTTCGTCGCCCACCTGCAGCAGGCGCAGGACCGGGGCGTGCAGGTGCGCATCCTGATCGATGCCATCGGCGCCCGCTACAGCCGTCGCAACACGCTGCGCCAGCTGCGCCGGGTGGGCCTGCCGGCCGCCGCCTTCATGCCGGTACACCTGCCGAGCAGCCTGGCCGCCTTCAACCTGCGCAATCACCGCAAGATGCTGGTGATCGACGGCGCCCGCGCCTTCACCGGTGGCATGAACATCCGCCGCGGCCACAGCCACACCAACCCCGGTCCGCACCCCATACACGACCTCCACTTCGAGCTGCGGGGTCCGGCCTGCACTCAGTTGCAGCGGGTGTTCGCGGAAGACTGGCAATTCGCCACCGGCGAACGCCTGGATGGTCCGCTCTGGCTTCCGGAGTCCGTAGACCCCGCTGGCGCCCGCGCCTGCCGCGGCCTGCCGGACGGCCCGGACGAGGACTTCGAGGTCCTGAACTTCACCCTGCAGTCGGCCCTGGCCGAGGCGCGCGAACAGGTCACTATCGTGACCCCGTATTTCCTGCCCGACGTGGCGCTGACCGGGGCGCTGAAGGCCGCGGCCCTGCGCGGGGTGCAGGTCGACATCCTGATCCCTGCCCGAAGCAACCTGCGCCTGGTGGAATGGGCCAGCCGCCCGCAGCAGGCCGAACTGCTGGAGCGCGGCTGCCGGCTGTGGCTCACACCACCACCGTTCAACCACGCCAAGCTGATGCTGGTAGACCGCGAGTGGGCCCTGGTCGGCTCCGCCAACTGGGACCCGCGCAGCCTGCGCCTGAACTTCGAGTTCAACCTGGAATGCCTGGATGCCGGCCTGGGCCAGGAACTGGCCACCTGGACCGACGCGCTGCGCGAACAATCGCACCCCCTGACGCTCGACGAGGTCCGTGCCCGGCCGCTCGTGTCCCAACTGCGCGATGGGGCCGCGCGCCTGCTCACGCCCTACCTGTAGCTCACACGATCCAACCTCGGTTGAGGCTGTCACGCGAAGCGAGACAGCCTCAACCGTCTTTGATGTACTGTAGGTGTAGGAACAGGGGCTGAGCGCGGACACGAGCCCCGCATCGCTTCACCGCAGGGGGGCAAGGGATGGCACGGCACGCGGACGCACGCGCGAGGAACCCATGAACGGGATCCTTGCGCCATCGCTCTACCTTGCAGCGGGGCTGGCGATTTATGCCACGCTCAGCCACCTGCTGCACAGCCGGCAAAGCGCACGGAGCACCGAGCATCGGCTGTTCGCCGCGATGTGCGCCCTGATGGCGGTGCTTGCCATCGGATCGGCCCAGACCTACCAGGCCAGCACCGTCGAGACCTATACCCGCGCGCTCACGCTCAACGTCTATCTGCTGGGACCGTTCTACGTGCTGTTCGCCGCCTTCGTCGCGGCCCATACGCGCACCTCCGCTCGCTGGCTGATCTCCGGTCTGCTCGTGCTGCTGGTCATCACCTGGGTGGTCAACACCCTGCAGCCCTACAGCATGCAGTACCGGGTGATCGACGAACTCCGCCCCCTGGAACTCCCCTGGGGCGAAACCGTGGCCCTGGCGGTGGGCACCATCAGTCCCTGGTTCGGGTTTGGCGTAATCGCGGTCTTTCTGGTCCTGGGGTTCGCCCTCACCACACTGATCCGGCACTACCGGCGCTATCGCCAGACCACCACCCTGCTCCTGCTGGGCGGGATCGGGGTCTTCGTCCTGTTCACGCTGCAGGGCGTCCTGGCCCGGGGAGGCGCACTGGAGATGCCCCAGCTCGCGCCGTTCGGCTACGTGGTGATGGTCATCATGATGAGCCTGGTACTGAACCGCGAGACCGGCGAACGCCTGCGTGACTCGGAAAGTCGTTTTCGGGCGCTGGTGGAGCAATCCCCGGTCGGCATCCAGGTACTCACACCGCAGGGCGAGATCCGCCAGAGCAACGCCGCCTGGGAAAACATGCACGGCGCACAAGCCTCCCTGCCGGGCGGCCATGTCCTGGACCGCCCGGATGCCATCGACCGGCACATCCGCGAACCACTCAAGGATGCCCTGCGCGGACACTACCGCGAGATCGGTCCTCTGCCCTACACCCCGCCGGCCCGCCCCAACGAATCGGCCGAACCCGCCGACACAGACCCTGCGGCCGAGACCGCCCCGATCATCACCCTCGAGCGCTGGCTGCGCGGCTGCATCTACCCCCTGCAGGATGCCCGCGGCGAGGTGCAGGACGTGATCGTGATGCAGGAGGACATCACCGCCGCGCACCGCAGCGAGGACGCCCTGCGCCTGATCGCCGAGGGGCTGCAGGCGCGCTCGCGCGAGGAGTTCTTCCAGCAGCTGGTTCTCAAGCTGAGCAACCTGTTCGCTGCCGACTATGCCCTGATCGGCATCCAGGACCCGAAAAAACCCGGCGTCGTGGAGACTGCCGCCCTGTGCACCGCGGGCCAGATCGTGGAGAACTTTCGCTACGACCTCGCCGAGACCCCCTGCGAGCGCGTGCTGGAGATCGGTACCTGCATCTACCCCTGCGCCGTGCAGCAGCGGTTTCCAAGCGACGAGATGCTGGCGGAGATGGACGCCGAGAGTTATCTGGGGGCCCCGTTGCTGGACAGCCAGGGCACACTGCTGGGGCACATCGCCATGGTCAACCGACATCCGGTGGAAGATGTCGACAAGGCAATGGAAATCCTCGGGATCATGGCCGACCGCGCGGGTGCCGAGCTGGAACGCCTGCACACCGAGGAACACATCCATGCCCTGGCCTACCACGACTCCCTGACCGGGCTGGCCAACCGCACCCGGCTGCACGACGACCTGACCCGCCACATCGAGGAAGCCACCGCCGGCCACCTGCATGGCGGGCTGATCCTGATCGACCTGGACCACTTCAAGACCATCAACGACGCCCTGGGTCATGCGGTAGGCGACACTGTGCTGGGCGCGGTGGCGGATCGCCTGCGCAGCCATGCCCCCGAGGATGCGCTGATCGTGCGTCTGGGTGGCGACGAATTCGCCGTTGTCCTGCCCCCCTGTGCCCGGGTGCGCGAGACCCTGGAACCGGAACTGCACGCAATCGCCGAGCGCATCCTGGAGGCCCTGCAGCGCCCGATTATCATCGGCGAGCGCACCTTCGGGGTCGGCGCCAGTCTCGGCTGCGTATGCTATCCCGACGCCGGCGAGAGCTCGGCAGAAGCCCTGCGCCACGCCGATATCGCCCTGTACCAGGCCAAGCGTGCCGGCCGCGGCGGCGTGCAATTCTACCGCCATGCACTGCAGGACGAGGCGCATGCCCGCCTGCAGATCGAGGACGGGTTGCGTCAGGCGGCCGCCCGTGGCGAGCTGGACCTGCATTACCAGCCGCAGTTCGACACCGCCGAGCGCCTGATCGGGGCCGAGGCCCTGCTGCGCTGGCAGCACCCGGAGATGGGCCAGGTACCGCCGGATCTCTTCATCCCGGTGGCGGAGGAGACCGGCCTGATCCACGGGGTCGGCAACTGGGTCCTGGAACACGCCCTGATGCAGCTGTCACAGTGGCAGGCCGAGGGCCTCCAGCCACCTCGCCTGGCCTTGAATCTCTCGCCCTGGCAACTGGCGCGCCCGGACTTCGTCGACCAGTTCCAGGCGCGGCTGCGCCGACACGGGGTGGACGGCCACGCCCTGACCCTGGAGGTCACCGAGTCCGGCCTGCTGCGCGACCTGCCAGACGCCATCGCCAAGCTGGGCGCGCTGCGCCGGCTGGGCATGCGCATCGCCCTGGACGACTTCGGGACCGGCTATTCCTCGCTCGCCTACCTGCGCGACCTGCCGGTGGACGAGTTGAAGATCGACAAATCCTTCGTCAAGGAGCTGCTGTCCGGCGGCGACCGGACCCTGATCGAAAACATCGTGGACATTGCCCGCAACATGGAGCTGGACGTCATCGCCGAGGGCGTGGAGCATCCGGAACAGCGGGAGCAGCTCCTGGCCCTGGGCTGCACCCGGTTCCAGGGCTTCCTGTTCAGCGAACCGCTGACGCGCCAACAATTCCTCGCACGACTTCGGCCGTAGACGAGGCCTGCCGATTCAGTCGCGAGCGGGCGGGTCTTCCAGCCCGCAACCCAGCGCACCGCGCCGGCGCAGGGACAGATCCGTTTGGCGGCGTTCCTCTCCGGAGCATTCCTGGTACAACACGATCCGGCTGCCGCCTTCCTCCTTGGCCACGTACATCGCGCGGTCCGCGCGCTGCAACAACGCCTCCACCTCGTCCCCATCCTCGGGGTAGAGCACCGCCCCCATACTGAGCCCGACGCGAACCGACTCGCGGTTCACCTCCACCGGCTCCTCGAAGCGTTCGATCAGCTTCAGTCCGATCCCGGTCACCGCATCCGGATCACGGACGTTTTCCAGCAGCAGCACGAATTCGTCGCCGCCCACGCGGGCCACCACGTCGCTCTCGCGCACGCCCTCGCGCAGACGCCGCGCCACGGTCACGAGCATCACGTCGCCGGCATCGTGCCCCAGGCGGTCATTGATCGGCTTGAACCCGTCGAGATCGCAGACCACCAGGGCCAGGCCGGTGCCGGCACGCTGCGCCCGGCGCAGGGCCTGCTGAATGTGCTCCTGTAGAAGACTGCGATTGGGCAGGCCGGTCAGGGAGTCGTGATGGGCCTGGTGCCACAGGCGCTCCTCGGAGGCCTTGTCGCGGGTGATGTCGCGGACCATCCCGAGGACCTGCACGGCGCGGCCCTCGGCATCGCGCTCGATCTCGCCCTCCACCCGAACATGGCGCAACCCGCCGTCCACGCGCACCACTCGATGATCCACCTGATAATAGGCTTGGTGATCCAGCGCCTCGTTGGTGGCGCGGCGAACACGCGTGCGGTCGTCCGGGTGGACGGCCCGTATGTAGGCCTCGAAGCCCGCCATATCGATTTTCGGGTCGAGCCCCAACAGCTCGAAGACGTGCTTGGACCAGTTCATCCGCAGACCTCGAATATCCCAGTCCCAGTAGCCGGCCCCGGCAATCCGCTGGGCCTCCTCCAGGCGCCCGGTGGTCTCCTGCAAGGCCGCGGTGCGCCGGGCCACCGCGGCCTCCAGTCCGGCCTGCGTCTCGCGCAGACGCGCCTCGATCTGCTGGCGCCCCTCCAGTTCCTTGTGCAAGGCAGCGTGATCACGCCAGATCCGCCGGCGCACCCAAACCCACATCAGCACAATCATCAGCATGGTCAGAACGGTGGCCACCAGCATCACCTGTTGCGCCTGTTCGTGGCGCTGCGCCATGGCCGCCACCGCCTCCTCGTTATCGCGCTCGAAGGCCCGGAGGATGATCTCCATCTGCTCCAGCACTTCCTCCTGCACCGGCATCGCATCAGCGAACAGGATCGCCAACGCCTCGTTGCGCCCACCTACCAGGGCGATGTCGACCAGTTCGGACAGGATCGGCGCACCGGTCGCAATCAGCTCGCGTAACTCGGCCAGTAACGCGGCATCACGCGGGGTCCGGGCCAGCAGTTCCGCCCCCTCGCGTGCCTCCAGGAAGCGCTCGGCCAGATCCCGGAAGTCCCGGTGGTAGCGATCCTGCAAGGCGGGATCCTCGGCGCTGATGACCAACGAGGCACGCAGCATGCGTTCGCGCACCAGGCTGCGCATGCGGTGGACGCGGTCCACCTTCTGCACGTATTCCTCGGTAAGGGCCTGGACATCATGTTGCAGCTGCTGGACGCGCAACCAACTGGCAATCGCCACGGTCGCAACCAGCAGCAGCACCACGACAAAGGCACCCGTAAGGCCGGAGACGAAGGGGCGCGGAGCCATCGCGGGTCAATCCCCAGCGGGAGAGGGCCGCCCCATGGACGCACCCCTACCAGCACCCGGCGAGGCACCACAAACCGCTGTCACATCCTTGACGCGCATCCCGCTCCCCCTGTTTGATCGATCGCATCCGTGCGATCCAGCCGGGAGGGTGCCCCGAGATGTCCGCAAACTCAAGCAAAAACACGGCCGGGCGGCACGCCCAAGCCCCCGAATCGACACCTTCGGCGGCGCAGCGGGCGGAGCTGGAACAAGCCTACCGGAGCGCCGACTACTGCCTGGAGACCGAGGACGGCAGGCGAGTCCTGTATATCGACCGGCCCGCGGAGGATGTCACGGTCTGGATGGCCGGGCATGGCATACAGCGGCTGGTCGTGTTCACCGCCAGCAACCCGGGCAGCCAGCGGGCCCCACGCGCTGAAAACGAACGCCAGCACCGCACGCTCGAGGCCGCAGTCGCCCACCGGGGCCTGCAGGCCTGGCCCGCCTGCAACCGCGACCCCTCGGGGCACTGGCCGGACGAACCGGGCCTGGCCATCGCGGACCTGCCCGACGACCTGCTGGCGCGCTGGCTGGAGGCCTTCGGCCAGAACGCGGCCGTGCTGCTGGAACCGCCAGCCCCGCCCCGGCTGGTGTGGCACCCGGGGCTAGGAAAGTAGCGTGCCTACAGCGGCAGGCGACCGCCCGAGGCGACCACGATGGTCACCAGGCCGATCACGGTGTTGATCCCGACCAGGATGCGGATCTGCCCCAGCCGGCGCAGGCCTTCATCGGTATCGTTCGCCGCAATGGCCTTGCGCATGCGCCGATAAGGGGCGAAGAACACATGGGCGAAGATCGCCATCATGATCAGGCCCAGCAGCAGCATGGTGTGCACGCTGGGATGCACATCACCCATGCCGCCGAACACACCGAAGATCAGGTAGAAGCCGGTCACCAGGATCACCAGGACCGAGGCCCAGACCCAAGGGAAGAAGCGCGAGAACACACCCTCCCAGAGCTTCAGCCGCGCCGGCCCCTCGAGCTGCTGCCCGGCCACCGGGCGCAGGAACATGTAGGCGAAGAACATGCCGCCCACCCAGATCACCACGGCCAGTACATGCAGCACGTTTGCCAGTGCGTATCCCGTCATTGCCTGCTTCCTTTTATCATTTCGGATGTGGCCCGCAGTGTAGCCGTCCGCGCTCCAGGCTGCCGAGCCCCCCCCCCGACACCACACGCGTGCGGATTGATCAGTAGAATGATGCGTTAGCGTAAAACGTTTGCCACCCTTTCGAAATTCAATCCGGCCGTACCAAGGAGCCCGCATGTCGCGCGAGATCATCCAGACCGAAAACGCCCCGGCCGCCATCGGCCCCTATTCGCAGGCCGTGCGAACCGGCGACACCCTGTACCTTTCCGGCCAGATCCCGCTGGATCCGAAGACCATGGAACTGGTCGGCGGTGGCATCGAGGACCAGATCCGCCAGGTATTCAACAACCTCAAGGCGGTCCTGGAGGCGGCAGGTGCCAGCTCGACGGACATCGCCAAGCTGAACATCTTCCTGATCGACCTGGCCCACTTCCCGCTGGTGAACGAGATCATGAGCGAGGTGTTCAGCGAGCCCTACCCGGCGCGCGCCGCGATCGGTGTGGCCGCTCTGCCCAAGGGCGCCCAGGTGGAAATGGACGCGATCGCCTGGTGCCCGCGCGGCTGATCGCGTCGCGCGGGCCAAACCGGTGGAGCTGCAGGTCCCGCTGACCGCGCTGAAGGGTGTCGGCCCGGCTGTGGCCGAACGGCTGGAACGTCTTGGCCTGGAACAAGCCGGGGATCTGCTGTTCCATCTGCCCCTGCGCTTCGAAGATCGCACGCGACTAACCCCGATTGCCGCGCTGCGCCCGGGGCTGGCCGCGCTTTTCGAGGGGCGCGTCACCCACGCCGAGGTGGTCCACCGCCGCCGGCGCATGCTCGTGGTCACCCTGGCCGACGACCAGGCGCAGATCCTGCTGCGGTTTTTCCACTTCGGGGCCAACCAGCAACGCCGCCTGAGCCCCGGCACACGCATCCGCGCCTTCGGCGAGCCCCGCGGCATGCCCGGCGCACTGGAGTGCGTGCACCCGGAGATCCAGACCGTGGGCGATAGCCCGCCGGCGATGGAGTCACACCTGACCCCGATCTACCCGACCACCGAGGGCGTCTCGCAAAAGCTGCTGCGCCAGTTGGTCGCACACGCCCTGCCGGGGATGCAGGCCCTGCCCGACCTGCTTCCAGAACTGCCCCGGCAGGGCCTGCCTGGCCTGCATAGCGCCCTCGAGCAGCTCCATCACCCACCGGCGCAGGCCGAGGCCCTGGCCGCCCTCGACACCCCCGAAAATCGCAGTCCGGCACGCACGCGACTGGCCCTGGAAGAGCTGTGCGCCCATCAGCTCGCACGCATGCAGCAGAGCCGGATGCCCGAAGACACACGCAGCGCCCCGATCATCCAGCCCCCGGGCGCCCTGTGGCAACAACTGCGCGAGCAGCTCCCCTTCCAGCCGACCGGCGCACAGGAGCGAGTTACCGCAGAGATCCTGGCCGACCTCGCGCGGCCGCAGCCGATGAACCGTCTGGTCCAGGGCGATGTCGGCTCCGGCAAGACCCTGGTCGCGGTCGCAGCCGCGCTGGCGGCGGTGGAGGCCGGCTACCAGGTCGCCTTCATGGCCCCGACCGAGCTACTCGCCCGCCAGCACGGGCGCAATCTTGCCCAGTGGATGGAACCGCTGGGCGTGGCGATCGCCTGGCTGGGCGGGCGCCAGACCGCCAGCGAGCGCGGCCAGCTGCTTGCGGAACTGGCCAGCGGGCAGCGCCAAGTGGCGATCGGCACCCACGCCCTGTTCCAGGAGGAGGTGCGGTTTCATCATCTGGGGCTCGCGATCATCGACGAACAGCACCGCTTCGGCGTGCACCAGCGCATGGCCCTGCGCGACAAGGGCAACGGCCGGATGCCGCACCAGCTGATCATGACCGCCACCCCGATCCCGCGCACCCTGGCGATGGCCTTGTACGCGGAGCTGGCCAACTCGGTGATTGACGAACGCCCGCCCGGGCGCACCCCGGTGCGCACCGCGCTGATCAGCCACGAACGTCGCGACGAGGTAATCGAGCGCATCCGCGCCGCCTGCGGCTCCGGCACCCAGGCCTACTGGGTCTGCCCGCTGGTGGAGGACTCGGAACAACTGGAGGCAGAATCCGCCGAGGCCACTGCCGAACGGCTGCGCGAGGCGCTGCCGGAGCTGGCCATCGGGCTGGCCCACGGACGCATGAAGGGGCCCGAGCGCGACGCAGTGATGGAACGCTTCCGCGCCGGCGCGATTGACCTGCTGGTGGCGACCACCGTCATCGAGGTCGGCGTCGACGTCCCCAACGCCAGCCTGATGATCATCGAGAACGCCGAGCGCATGGGCCTGTCGCAGCTGCACCAGCTGCGCGGCCGGGTTGGGCGTGGCAACACCGCCTCGGCCTGCGTGCTGCTCTACCGGCCGCCGCTGGGCGAGACCGCGCGCGAACGCCTGGAGGCGATGCGGCGCACCGACGACGGTTTCGAGATTGCGGAGGTGGATCTCAAGCTGCGCGGCCCGGGGGAGTTGCTGGGCACGCGCCAGACCGGCGACCGCAGCTTCCGCGTCGCCGACTGGTCACGCGACCAGGATCTGCTCGACGAGGCCACTACCCTCGCCGCACATATCGAGAACGACTCGCCACGCACCGCCGCCCTGATCGAACGCTGGCTGGGCTCCGCGACCCGCTACGCGACCGTGGGATAGCCCAAGAACGAAGGGCGAATCCACCACGAAGCGCACGAGGAAGGTCAAAAGCTTTTCACCACAGAGTTGGCGCCCCGTCCGGGGACGACGCGCTATCGCGCAGGAAACAGCGGGTGTTGATGACCGCCATCGGACCTTTTGAGGCGCATCCGAAAGGCCAAAAACGTCGTAGACAAAACCAACGCTTACAAACTGTTTAATGGGAGGATACGATCGGCGCGGAGAGGTGACGATCGTTTTGCAGCGGGTAGGATGCGGATGAGCGCAGCGAATCGCATCGGCCTCACGGAATGATTCGGGCCCCGATGCGTTTCGCTGCGCTCAACACATCCTACCCTCTACCCTCTTCGTGTCTTCGTGCGCTTCGTGGTTAAACCCATCAGGGTCTTAGCAGCGGGCCCTCGACGGCGTCGCGGGCCTCGCGGCCGGCGAGCTGTTCGATCAGGGTCAGGGCGAAGTCCATCGCCGCACCCGGGCCGCGGCCGGTGATCAGGCGCCCGTCGATCTCCACCAAAGCGCCGGTGGACGGGATTCCCGCCTCCTCCAGTGCGCCCGTGAAGGCGGTCACGCGACGCCCCTCCAGGAGTCCGGCCTCGGCCAGCGCCTTCGGGCCGGCGCAGATCGCGGCCAGATAGCCATCGCGTTCGGCCTGCGCCCGCAACAAACCCTGCACCCGGGCGTCGTCGCGGAGGTGATTGGCGCCGGGCAGGCCGCCCGGCAAGACGATCAGGTCAAAGGACCGATCCAGCACCTGATCGACTGTGGTATCCGGCTGGATCACCGTGCCCCGCGAGCAGGTCACCGGCCCCGGCTCCAGCCCGGCCACGGTGACCTCGAATTGCGCCCGGCGCAGCAGGTCGATGATCGTGACCGCCTCCAGTTCCTCGGAACCGGCGGCCAAGGGTACCAGTACATTCGGCATGGATCCTCCCGGGTGTACGGTCACTTCAGCGGCGGTTATAGAAGTCCAGGCCTTTGAGGAGGTTCAGCGCCTCGCTCATGCCGTAGTCGCGCTCGGCCAGGGTCTCACCGTTATCTTCTTCGTCCCCATCAACGGCCTCCGGCAGGCCATCACGGCCCATGCGGGCGCCGCCATTGTCACTGTCGGAGCGCTGCACCACGAGCTGCTGCAAGCGGATATCCGGGTCGATCCCGTCCTCGTTGATCGAACGGCCATCGGGCGTGAAGTAGCGCGCGGTGGTCAACTTGATGCCGGTGTTCTGGGTCAGCGGCAGGATGGTCTGCACCGAACCCTTGCCGAAGGTGTTCTGGCCCATGATCACGGCTCGCTTGTGATCCTGCAGCGCGCCGGCCACGATCTCGGAGGCGGAGGCAGAGCCACGATTGACCAGCACCACCATCGGCGCGCCCTTGAGGACATCCCCCGGGGAGGCGCGGTAGCGGAACTGCGAGTCCTCCAGACGGCCCTCGGTGTAGACGATCAGACCTTCCTCGAGGAACGCATCCGCGACGCCCACGGACCCGTTCAGGATACCGCCCGGGTTATTGCGCAGGTCCAGCACCAAGCCCTTGAGCTCGCCTTTCTCCTGCAGATCCTCGATCGCCCGCACCAGGTCGCGTGCGGTGCGCTGCTGGAAGTTGCTGACCCGTACATAGCCAAAGCCGTCCTCCAGGATCTCGGAGCGCACGCTCTGCACCTTGATCACGTCGCGGGTGATGGTGATTTCTTTCGGGCGGTCCTCGCCATCGCGCAGGATGGTCAGGGTGATGTCCGAGCCCTTCTCGCCGCGCATCTTGGCGACCGCGTCGGACAGAGACATGCCCTTCACCGACTCGCCATCCAGGCGGATGATCAGGTCACCGGCCTCGACCCCGGCACGGCTGGCCGGGGTGTCATCGATCGGGGCAATGACCTTGACGAAGCCGTCTTCCATACCGACCTCGATACCCAAACCGCCGAACTCGCCGGAGGTTCCGACCTGCATGTCCTCGAAGTCCTGTTCGTCCAGATAGGCCGAGTGAGGGTCCAGACCCGACAGCATCCCCTGGATCGCATTGTCCAGCAGATCCTTGTCTTCGACCTCGGTGACGTAATTGCGCTTGATGCGCATATACACGTCAGTAAAGCGCTGCAAATCCTCCACCGGGAGGGCGGATTGCGCGCCATTGTCGCGGTCGGCGTAGACGGCCACCGAGACACTCAGCATGACCCCGACAACCAGTCCGACGATCAGGGAGTATCCGGTGCGACAAGACTTGCTCATTACTCTTCCTCGTTCACTTGAGGTGATTAGTGTGAAGATGGTAGCACCCGCAATGTGACGGCTGCCTGAATGCACGCCGCCGATCCGCCTTTTTCCGGGGCACGGGCGCATTCCATCTTTCTTCCTCTACTGAGAGGGCCACCAGCTTTCGGGGTTCAATGGTCCGCCGTTGTGACGGATCTCGAAGTAAAGCCCGGGCGCGATCGCCTCGCTGCCCTCGCCCGCCACGGCCAGTTGCTCGCCGGCGCCCACGGTCTCGCCTTCCGCCACCAGGATCTCCTCCACGTTGGAGTAGAGGGTCAGGTAGCGCTCCCCGTGGTCCACGATCACCAGGAAGCCGTAGCCCTGCATCCAGTCGGCGTAGACCACCCGGCCGTAGTGCACCGCACGTACCGCCGTGCCGTTATCTACCTCCAGCACCGCACCGCGCCAGCGCGAACGCAGGCGGCTACCACGGGACTCGTTGAAACTGCGGATCACTCGGCCTTCGGCCGGACGCGGGAGTTCGCCCTCCAATTCCACGAAGGCCACGTCCGGCCGTTCGGGGGTGGACTCGCGGGGTGCCGCGGCACGCGCCGCGCTGCGTGCCTCGACCTCCTCGATCACCGCCTCCAGGGTCTCGGCATTGCGCGCCAGGCGTTCCAGTTCCAGCGACTCGTCCTCGATAGCCGCCTCCAGCTCCGCCATCGCCTGGCGCTGGTGCGCCTCCTCGCGCTCCAGATCCGCGACCGCCGAACGGGCCTGCTCTTCCCGCTCTGCGAGCACCGCCCGCTCCCGCGCGAGTTCCTCGCGCGCCGTCTCCAGCGCCTCGATTCGATCGCGCAACACGACCAGGGCCTGCTCGCGCGCCTCGCGGATGCGCGCGGCAAACGCGGCCTGATGGCGATGCTCCGCGGCCTGGCCGTCGCTCCGCCCGGGATGACGTTCGCGCTGCCACTGGTCGCGCACCAGGCGGGCCGCAGCGCGGCGTTCTGCCTCCAGCCGCTCCCGGGCCTCGTCCACACGCTCCTCCTGATCGGCGACCACCGCCTCCTGACGCGAACGCGCCCGCGCCAGCTCGCGCAGCTCCTGGCGCGAGGCCTCGGTCCCACGAGCGGCCTCCGCGAGCAGCCCTTCCAGCTGCTGCAGGGCCGCGTAGCGCTCTTCCTGGCTGCGCTCCAGGTCCTGGATGGCCTCGCGCGTCTCACGCAGCTCCGCCTCCGGTTCCAGCGCCAGGGCGCTGACCGGCAACAAAAAACAGAGCAGCACACCGCACCACAAAAGGGCGCGTGAACCGCTTGGATGACTCAAGATTGCGCAAATTCGCATATCGGGGTACGTTTAGGTTCTTATATTCTTACCCAGTTGCGAGGGCCTTCCCTCGCGAGCAAGAGAGGCATGCCGTGAGCAACGAAACGGTTGAAGACGAAATGTACGTCGAAGACGGTTTGATGTCCCAGGACGAAGACATCGAGCGGGCCTCGCGCTCGCTCAAGGCCATGTCCCACCCGCTGCGCCTGAAGATCCTCTGCATTCTCGGCGATCGCGAAATCAGCGTACAGGAAATCGTCGATCAGGTCGGGACGTCGCAGAGCAACATCTCGCAGCATCTCGGCATCCTGCGCGACAAGGGCATCCTCGCCACGCGCAAGGACGCCAACCGGGTCTACTACCGGGTGGGGGACTCCCGGACCCTGCGCCTGATCGGTATGATGCAGGACGTTTTCTGCAGTTCCTGACACCCACCCCTCCGATCCGGTCTCCCGAATGCTTGAACGCCTGCCTGAATTTCTCGCCAACCACCCCATCCTGACCGGCGCCCTGCTGGCGGTGATCGGGATGATCCTGTTCGTCGAACTGCGACGCCTGAACCGCAAGTATCGCTCGCTCTCCCCGGTCGAGGCGGTGCGCGTGATCAACCAGGACGACGCCCTGGTGCTGGACGTGCGCGAGGACAACGAAGTCGCCTCCGGACGCATCGGCGGCGCCAAGCACATCCCGCTCGGCAGCCTGAAAAAGCGCATGGGCGACATCGAGAAGTACAAGGACAAGCCGGTAGTGGTGTACTGCCGCAGCGGCAACCGCTCCGCCAGCGCCGCGCAGCAGCTGACCGCGGCCGGGTTCGAGGACGTGGTCAACCTGCAGGGTGGCATCCAGGCCTGGCAATCGGCCAACATGCCCATCAAGAAGAAGTAATGCAGTTCGAGGTCTACTCCAGCGGGCGCTGCCCGTTCTGCCTGCTCGCCCGCCGCCTGCTCAACCAGCGTGGCTACCCGCTCGCGGAGTACGCCGTCGACCGCGAGCCCGGCCTGCGCGCCGAGATGGAGCAGCGCGCCGCTGGCCGCACCTCGGTCCCGCAGATCTTTTTAGGCGACACACACATCGGCGGCTTCGACGAACTGCAGGCGATGGACAGTAGCGGCGAACTGGCCCGCCTGGCCAGCGAGGCCGGCCTCGAATCCCCGACCGACAACGCCTCCGGATAACACGCGCCGCCGCCGGCAACGGGTGGCAAACGGGATCGCTCAGGCCACCCCGAAAAACACCGCCCATCCCCCTTACAATGCCCCGATTCCAGACGACTGCGAGACAACATCATGGCTGAAGAGAAGAATTCCCCGAAAAGCGGCAACGGCGCGGCCCAGGCCGAACAGAACGACCGGCCCGACTTCTCCATCCAGAAGGTCTTCATCAAGGACCTGTCCTTCGAGGCACCGGAATCCCCCGAGGTATTCATGCGCGAATGGAAGGGCGAGACCAACATCCAGCTCAACACCAACGCACGCCCGATCGACGAGGCCGCCGGCGCCTTCGAGGTGGAACTGGGCCTGACCGTGACCACCGAATCCGAAGGCAAGACCGCCTATCTGGTGGAGATCAAGCAGGCCGGCGTGTTCATCCTGCGCAACTTTGCCGAGGATCAGCGCAACCACCTGCTGGGTGCCTACTGCCCCAACGTGCTGTTCCCGTTCGCCCGCGAAACGGTGGCCGACCTGGTGCTGAAGGGCGGCTTCCCGCAGCTCCTGCTACAGCCGGTCAACTTCGAGTCGCTGTATGCCCAGCACCTGCAGGAACAGAAGCAGCAGGCCGGCGGCGACCCGGCCGAACCCACGCAGCAGGCCTGACGCGAGGCGCAACCGATGCGTATCGCGGTCCTCGGAGGCGGCTGCTGGGGCACGGCGCTGGCCGTGCATGCGGCCCGCCTGCATGCCGACGTCGCCCTGTGGGTGCGCAATGACGCCACAGCCGGGCAACTGGAACGCGAACGCGAGAATGCCCGCTTCCTCCCCGACCTGCGCTTCCCGGACAACCTGCGCGTCAGCGCCGACCCCGCGATCATCGAGGGCCGCGACTTGGTCCTGATCGCGGTCCCCTCCGGTGCCTTCCGCGAAACCCTGCGCTGGATCGCCCCGCGCCTCGCGCGCGAACAGGTGGTCGCCTGGGCCACCAAGGGCCTGGAGACGGCAACCGGGGCCTGGCTGCACGAGATTGCCGAACAGGAACTGGGGCCCGAGCGCCCGCCAGCTCTGATCTCCGGCCCCTCCTTCGCCGCCGAGGTGGCGCAGGAGCAACCGACCGCGCTGTCCGTGGCCTCCAGCGACGAGGCCCACATGGACTGCCTGGTGGAGGCCCTGCACGGTCGCTCGCTGCGCCTGTACCGCAACACCGACGTGATCGGCGTGGAACTGGGCGGGGCACTGAAAAACGTTCTCGCGGTGGCCACCGGGATCGCCGATGGCGCCGGATTCGGGGCCAACGCGCGCGCCGCGCTGATGACCCGCGGGCTAGCCGAGATCCAGCGCTTCGGCGCGGCGGTCGGCGCCAACCCAACCACCCTCACCGGCCTCTCCGGCCTGGGGGACATGATCCTCACCTGCACCGACAACCAGTCGCGCAACCGCCGCCTGGGCCGGATGCTGGGCGAAGGCCTGGATCTCGACACCGCCCGCGCGCGGGTGGGGCAGTCGGTGGAGGGCGTGGAGACCGCCCGAGTCGCCGTCGCGCGGGCAAAGGCACTGGAGGTGGACATGCCGATCTGTGCCGAGGTGCACGCTGTGCTTTACCAGGGCCGTCCGGTGCACGACACCGTGCGCCGGCTGCTGGAGCGCGATGCCACCCGCGAAGAGGGCTGAGACCACGCCCGTAAAAGCCCCGCGCGACACCCGCGCAATCGCCCACGCGCGCCGGTCGGACTACCGTGGCCCTCATACGCGAACGCAACGGAGACTCGCATGAGCAAGGCCTGGAAGGAACTGGACCTGGAAGGTGGCGGCCTGCAGGCGGTCAACGCCCGCCTCGCCCGCGAGATGCGCACCCGGCCCGCAGCCTACGCTGCGTGGATCCTGTTCCCGCTGGGGCTGCATCGCTTCTACCTGCGCGAGCCCCTGGGCGGCGCCGGCTTCCTGGTGCTCAGTGCTGCCACCCTGGCCCTCGCCGGGTTTGGCCCCGCCTCCTGGTGGCTGCTACCGCTGATTATTGGCGTGCCATGGGCACTGGTGGATCTGTGGTGGATCGACCGCCGGGTGACCGACTACAACAAGGAGCTGCGCAAGAAGCTCTTCCTGCGCAAGGGCCAAGAGCCACCGCAGGACTACCGTGGCCGCTACACCAGCGACGAAGACGCCCGCCGCGAACTGGACGAGTACCAGCAGCTCAAGGAAGCCGAAAAGCCCGGGCAGTCGGGCCTGGCCGGTCGCAGCGACCCGGCCCGCGACGCCGGCGGCAAGCGCCGCATGCCGAGCTTCAACGAGCAGGAAGCCATGCTGCGCCAGATGCGCAAGGACAAGAAGGAAGGCGGCGGAGACGGCTGACCCGCCCCGCCTTCACAAAATCGCCGGGGTTGCGGCGCACCCGACTGCGGCCACACCCAACAGCGGCATGGCCGATGGCGATCAGTTCTCGCCGGGGCGCCACACGCCACTGGCCTCCTGCGGCGGCGGGGCCGCCTGCTTGCGGCTCTCGACGTCCACGAACACCGACTCGGCGAACTCGGAGAGTTGCTTCAGATACTCCTTGCGCTCGTTCACCGACTCCGGCATCTGCGCGACCATGAACCCGGTAATCGCACTCAGGTACTGCACGGCCACAATGGGCTGCTGCGCCTTCGGGTCCACCTCGACCAGCAGATCCTGGACCTTCTGAATCAACTCGCCGGACAACTGCAGGGTATCGCTCATGGGGTTCCTCTCGCGGTTCGTGAAATCGTTGCGCACAGGCTACGGCAAGCCCCGCCACCCCGAAAGTGGACGCAGGATGCGCGGGCCTTTCTCCGCGGTTCAGGGCTGGTTGTGTGTTCACCACGAAGCACACGAAGGCACGAAGAAGGTCAACTTCAAGAGCGATTTGAACCACGGAGAACACAGAGAAAAGAAACGAACGTGGTAACGCCTGGGTAGCGAAGGCGCAGTTCGATGCGCTTTTCCCTTCAACCCAGATTTTGTCCGTGTCCTCCGTGCCCTCTGTGGTAGCAGGCTTTTGACCTTCTTCGTGCCTTCGTGTGCTTCGTGGTGGAAAACGGGGGCCGCGTCAGGAACGGCGAGGGTCATCGTCTTCGTCGCGGGCCTCGGGGGCGTCGTCTTCCTGGTCGAAGTCCTCGTGGACGCGGTCCGGGGGGACCGTCCAGGGCTCGCTGGGGGCGATCGTATGTTCGCCCGGGCGCGGGGCATAGCGTTCGTCTTCCAGGGCACGCATCAGGCCGACCACCATCATCAGCATCACCAGCGAGAACGGCAGTGCGGCGAGGATGACCGCGTTCTGCAGGACCTCCAGCCCGCCCGCCAGCAGCAGCACGCCGGTCACCAGCCCGATCATCGCGCCCCACAGGATCAGGTGGATCGCCCGGTGTTCGGTGGAGCCATGGGCCAGCAGGGTGTTGATGACCACGATGCCGGCATTGGCGGAGGTCAGCAGGTAGGTGGCGATCAGCACCGTAATCAGCACGGCGCCAGTCTGCGCGATCAACCAGGGCTCCAGGGTCTCCATGGTGGCGAAGGTCGCCATGGTCAGGTCCTCCGCCACCTGATCGGCAATGTTCGCGATGCCCTCGACCTCGGCGTGCAGGGCCGTACCGCCCAGCAGTGCGAGCCAGAAGAAGGTAATCAGCGTCGGCACCAGCAGCACACCCATCACGAACTCGCGCAGCGTGCGCCCGCGCGAGATGCGTGCGATGAACAGCCCGACAAACGGCGCCCAGGCCAGCCACCAGCCCCAGTAGAAGACCGTCCAGTCGGAGTGCCACCCGTCCAGGTGGTGGGCATGGGTGTACAGCGACAACCCCAGCAGGTTCTGCATGTAGCTGCCGCTGGACTGCACCACCAGCGCCAGCAGGTACTGGGTCGGCCCCCATACCAGCAGCAGTCCGAGCAGCGCGACACTGAGCCACAGGTTGGCCTGGCTGACCCGCTGCACCCCGGCCTGCATCCCGGCCACCACCGACACGATCGCGGTCACCGTCAGCAGCGCCGTCAGCAGCAGGAGACCGCGATCCCCTTCCAGCGAGATGCCGGCGGTGTGCGCCAACCCGGCCTCCAGCTGCTGGATTCCCAGCCCCAGGGTCGTCGCGATCCCGAAGACCGTGGCCACGATGGCCAGCAGATCCACCAGATCGCCCGGCCAGGTATGGCTGTATTTTCCGATCAGCGGGTGCAGGGCCGAGCGCAACGCCAGCGGCTGACCCTTGCGGAAGCTGAAATAGGCCAGGATCAGCGCCAGCAGCGCGAACACGCCCCAGGCGTTCAGCCCCCAGTGGAAATACGTCAGCACCATCGACATGTCCGCGGCGGCCGCCTGATCGCCGTTCTCGAGCAGGAACGGATTGCCGCCGTAATGCGACAGTGGCTCGGCCACCGCCCAGAACAGCAGCCCGACGCCCATGCCGGCGGCGAACAGCATCGACAACCAGGACAGCGTGGTGAACTCCGGCACCTCGTCGTCGCGCCCCAGGCGAACGTCCTTGTAGCGCCCCACCCCGAGCCAGATCACCATGACCAGGAAGAAGGCCATGATCACCACGTAGTACCACTCCAGAAGCGGCGTCACGAAGGCCCGCGCATCCCCCACCACGGCGCCCAGCTGCTCGGTGCGATAGACCCCCAGCAGGGCGATGATCACCACCAGGATCAGCGCCAGCGGCGCAACACGCGGGTTCAGCCCCTTGAACGGGCCGCGGGTGGCAACGTTGTACATCTCGCGTCCTTTCGCTTGCGGTTGGGTATCTTTCGGGGACCGGGTGTTTGCCGGTCCGTGGCCGACCGATCAGGGAGCGGCGGCGCCCACCGGCTGTGCACGGGTGCCCGTGCGGAAATCCTGAATGACCTGATGCACGAATGCCAGTTTGGCGATCGCGGTGGCGGTCAGCACGAAGGGATAGACATGCGCGTGGCCCATGCTGCGGTTGAGGCTGTTCAGCGCGCTGACCAGCGGCAGCCAGTGCTCCAGCAACAGGTCGAAGTCGGCCGTGGCATAGGCGTCGAAGGCCGGTAGATTCCCCTGCGCCCCCAGCCGCGCCGAGGGCCCGGCGACAGGCTCGATGTCCATGTTGTAGGCGGAGGCCGTGTCCAGCGTATCCACGATGTGCAGGTAGTGGGCCCAGGTCTCGGCCCAGTCTTCCCAGGGGTGCGAACTGGCATAGGCAGACACGAACGACGCCTGCCAGTCCGCCGGCGGACCGCCGGCGTAGTGGCGCCGCAGGGCCTCGTCGTAGTCCGCGCGTTCGTCGCCGAAGCGCTCGCGAAAGTCGGTATGCCAGTGGGTGCCGCGAATCAGACGGTCCCAGTAGTAGTGCGCGGATTCGTGGCGAAAGTGGCCGAGAATGGTGCGATAGGGTTCGGCCATCGCCTCGCGCATGCGTTCACGCACGGCGGGGTCGGCCTCGGCGATATTGATGGTAATGAGCCCGTTCGCGTGACCGGTGACCACGCCACCGCCCTCGCGAAACTCGGGGGCCGGGTCGGCCAGGAAATCGAACGCAATCCCCCCGGGATCGCTTTTCCTCGGCACCACCGGAAGGCGCAGGCGCAGCAGGCCGTATACCAGGCGTCGCTTCTCGGTCTCCAGGCGCTCCCACAGCCGCGCATTACCCGGCACGCTGAGGTCCGGGATGGTGCGATTCAGGCGGCAGGCCTGGCAGAAGGGCTGGGACTCGTCATGCGGAACCATCCAGTTGCACACCGCGTCCACCGCGTAGTGCCGGCACTGGCGATAAAGCCGCCCGTCCGGCTCGTCCGCCACCCGCCACAGTCCACCGGGGATCGGTCGGCCACGGGCACCCACAGCCTCCCCCGCCGGCGCCATGGCAGAGACCTCCAGACGGTCTGGAAGAAACCCCAACCGGTGGCCGCAGCGGGTACAGAAGGTGTTGTCGAAATACACCCCCTGCCCACAGACCTCGCACTCGAATAACTGCATCGCGCTCCCCGCTGGCTGGCCTGCCGAGGACGTCCAGGCGGCAGGCATGCCTTCAGACTACGCTGATCCCATTGCGCCGTCGCGGCCACAGACCCAAGACGCCGACACAAGATCAGTCCCCAGGCACCCCGGACAGGAGCCCGTCCACCCGCTCCAGCACCAGTGGATGTGACAGGATGCCGGCGTGAGTGGCCGCCACCCCGAAGACCGAGGCCGCCTCGCGCTGCGCGGGCGGGTGCAGCATGCTCGCCAGCGTGAGCACCCCGTCCGCGGTGGCGCGCGCGCCCCCCTCCCCGCGCTGGTAGCCGAACAGCAGATGCAGTTCGGTCGCCGCCGCGCCGGCATCCGCGAACAGGCCTTCCAGGTAGGCGCTGCCCGGCGCCATGTCGCGCCATACCGGGACCACCACCGGCGAGCGGTCGACACCCCGCTGAGCGCGCTCGTGCCCGGCCCAAGGCGTGGACAGGGTGATCATGGCCGGAACGGTCGCCGCGGCCCCGCGCTGAGCACGTTCGTTCAGGAAGCCGCGGGCGACCAGTCCGCCCATGCTGTGTGCCACCACCGGCAGTGACTCGACGCCGTGGCGCACCTCCAGCTCCTCGACCACCTGTGCCAGGTGCGCCGCGGCCGACTGCAGCGGCAGCCCGGAGGCGTAATAGTAGAACCAGGGCTGGTAGCGCTCGTGGTCCAGGGCCTCCAGCAGCCCGGCGAAGTCCCGCGGCGAGCCGTTCATCCCGTGCACGAACAGCACCGGCGTCCGTGCGGGATCGTACGGCTCAAGAAAGTACACCCCGGCATACCCCGCCAACACGAAATCCAGCGGGCGCCACTGGCTGCCCCGCGCCACCTCGGTCGCGAAGCGCGGATCATCCAGATGGGCAATCTCGCCGTAGGCCGTCACCCGGCCCAAGCTCAGCGGCACGGCGTCCGGCGCCGCGCCGTCCGCAGGACCACGCGTATCCGGCAGGCGAATGGCGTGCGCCAGGCGATCATTCCCGTTCACGCGGATATCGATCCCGGTCAGCCGTCCGCCAGGGCCACAATCCAGCGAATCGCCACCCGCGACGTGCTGGACCGGTGCGCCGGCCGGATGCGCGCGATCGCCATCCTCGTCGCGGAAGGCCAGCACGCTGTAACGACCGGGCTCCAGGGCAAAGAACCAGCTCCCGCCGCGCGCGCTCACCACATGATCCGCCGGCTCGGGCACAACGGCGCCGGCGCCCGGCTCGCGGAACACCGCCACCACATAGGGCCCGGTCCGTTCCAGGCTATCCGCCCCTTCGTTCGACCCTACCGTACCGCTGATCACGCAGGCCCCGCCTATGCGCGCCAGTTGCTCTCGCGCATCCAGCAGCGAACACCCCATCAGCCCCAACACCACCGCCAGGACGGCACACACCCGCAACACAGCCATTCCGAACATCCCTATCCGACAACTCCCAGACCCCGAGTGTAGCGACCCGGCAATCGTGGCGCTGCCCGGTGCCCACCAACCGCAACATCCGCCCCCCTACCGCAAGATCATGGAAGCCACCCCGGCTGGAACCAGCCAGGATTACAGGCAAAAGCCCGCCCGGTCAGCCACACCACGACAACGCCCACCCGGAGCGCAGCCGGGTGAAGCCATGCCCCACAGGAGGTGCATCATGTCCAAACACGATATCCGGCCCACCGGGGCCATACCCCGCCTTGCATCGGCCGCAGCCGCCCTCGCGCTGGTCGCCGCCTGGACGGCGGTGACGGCGGACCAAGGCCCGGCCTTCATCCACGAACCCGATTCCCCCGACCTCGAATGGGGCCGGTGCCCGGCCTTCATGCCGGACGGCTGCCGGCTCGCCGTGCTGCAGGGTGACCCGGCGCAGCCCAATGCCGACGTCTTCTTCCTCCTCCCCGGCAACACCACCGCGCCCCACCACTGGCACACCAGCGCCGAACGCATGGTGCTCGTCAGAGGCAAGATGCAGGTCGATTACGACGACCAGGACCCGGTCGTGCTCCGCCCGGGCACCTATGCCTACGGCCCGGCCCGGCTGGCACATACCACCCACTGCATGTCGGACGAGGACTGCATCCTGTTCATCGCCTTCGAGGAACCAGTGGACGCCCAGGCCACCCACGACCCCTGAGCCCGTCACTACCCAACCACCACCGCCGGATGCGGCCATCTGCCGCATCCGGCCTCTTCACTCGACTCCCGCCCCCGCGCAGAATCCGCCCCGCAGTCCGTTGCCCCCGCTCAGCCCCGGACAAAAAAAGGCCCGCACAGGGGCGGGCCTTTTCGTCCGGGGGACAAGGCGGACCGGTCAGGCTGCAACCGCGGCCCTCGTGAAGGTGAGCTGGTCCCCGGCCATATCCACCTCGATGGTGTCGCCGGGGCCGAATTCGCCGGACAGCAGCGACTGCGCCAACGGGTTTTCCATCTGCGTCTGGATCGCCCGCTTGAGCGGACGCGCGCCATACACCGGGTCGAAACCGGCGGCGCCCAGGTGATCCAGCGCGGCGTCGGTAATGGTGAGCCCCAGATCGCGCTCCTCCAGGCGGTCGCGCAGGAACTGCAGCTGGATGCCAGCGATCGCCCGGATCTGCTCGCGCTCCAGCGGGTGGAACACCACCACGTCGTCCACGCGGTTGATGAACTCGGGGCGGAAGTGCTGCCCGACGATCTCCATCACCGCGGCCTTCATTGCATCGTAGTTCGCCTCGCCGGCCATCTCCTGGATCTGCTGCGAGCCCAGGTTGGAGGTCATCACGATCACCGTGTTGCGGAAGTCCACGGTGCGACCATGACCGTCGGTCAGACGACCATCATCCAGCACCTGCAGCAACACGTTGAAGACATCCGGGTGCGCCTTCTCGACCTCGTCCAGCAGGATCACGGAGTACGGCTTGCGGCGCACGGCCTCGGTCAGGTAACCACCCTCCTCGTAGCCGACATAGCCCGGGGGCGCCCCGATCAACCGCGCCACCGAGTGCTTCTCCATGAACTCGGACATGTCGATGCGCACCATGGACTCTTCGGTGTCGAACAGGAATGACGCCAGCGCCTTGGTCAGCTCGGTCTTGCCGACCCCGGTCGGGCCGAGGAACAGGAACGAGCCATTCGGCCGGTTCGGGTCGGACAGGCCCGCCCGCGAACGGCGGATGGCGTTGGCCACTGCGTGCACCGCCTCGGTCTGGCCGACCACGCGGTCGCCAACGGCCTCTTCCATGCGCAGCAGTTTGTCCTTCTCGCCCTCCAGCATCTTGGAGACCGGAATGCCGGTCCAGCGCGAGACCACCTCGGCGACCTCTTCGTCGGTCACCTTGGTGCGTAGCAACTGGGTTTCCTGGCTCTCCATCTCGTGGGCCATGGCCAGGGACTTGTCCAGATCCGGGATGCGCCCGTACTGCAGCTCGGACATGCGCGACAGATCGCCGGCGCGGCGGGCGGTCTCCAGCTCGGTACGCGCACGCTCGAGCTCTTCCTTCAACTGGGCGGCTCCGGACACCGCGGCCTTCTCGGACTTCCAGACCTCGTCCAGATCGGAGAGCTCACGCCCCAGGCGATCGATTTCGCCCTCCAGGGTATCCAGCCGCTTCTTCGAGGCGTCGTCGGATTCCTTCTTCAGCGCCTCGCGTTCGATCTTCAGCTGGATCAGACGCCGCTCCAGGCGGTCCATGGACTCGGGCTTGGAGTCGATCTCCATACGGATGCGCGAGCTGGCCTCGTCGATCAGATCGATCGCCTTGTCGGGCAGCTGGCGGTCGGTGATGTAGCGCTGCGACAGCTGCGCGGCGGCAACGATCGCCGGGTCGGTGATCTCGATCCCGTGGTGGACCTCGTAGCGCTCCTTCAGCCCGCGCAGAATGGCGATGGTGTCTTCCAGCGTGGGCTCGTCCACCACCACCTTCTGGAAGCGACGTTCCAGCGCGGCGTCCTTCTCGATGTTCTGGCGGTATTCGTCCAACGTGGTCGCGCCGATGCAGTGCAGCTCGCCGCGTGCCAGAGCCGGCTTGAGCATGTTGCCGGCATCCATCGCGCCCTCGGCCTTGCCGGCGCCGACCAGCGTGTGGATCTCGTCGATGAACAGGATCACGCGACCCTCTTCCTGCGAGAGCTCCTTGAGCACGGACTTCAGCCGCTCCTCGAAATCGCCGCGGTACTTGGCCCCGGCCAGCAAGGCGCCCAGATCCAGCGCGAGCACGCGCTTGTCCTTCAGCCCCTCGGGCACCTCGCCGTTGATGATGCGCTGGGCCAGGCCCTCGACGATCGCGGTCTTGCCGACACCGGGCTCGCCGATCAGCACCGGGTTGTTCTTGGTGCGCCTCTGCAGGACCTGGATCGAGCGGCGGATCTCCTCGTCACGCCCGATCACCGGATCCAGCTTGCCCTGCTCGGCGCGCTCGGTGAGATCGATGGTGTACTTATCCAGCGCCTGGCGGTTCTCCTCGGCGTTCGGGTCGTCCACCTGGGCGCCGCCGCGCATGTCGTCCACGGCCTTCTCCAGCGAGTCCTTGTTGGCGCCGGCATTGCGCAGCATCTCACCCACGCCAGCCTTCTCGGCGATCGCCGCGAGCAGAAACAGCTCGCTGGGGATGTACTGGTCCTTGCGCTCCTGAGCGAGCTTGTCGCAGACATTCAGCAAGCGCCCCAGGTCGTTGGAGACATGCACCTCGCCCGCGGCGCCCTCCACCTTGGGCAAACGGTCCAGCGCCTCGCCCAGTGCCGAACGCAGCTGGCGCACGTTGGCGCCGGCACGGTCGAGCACGTGCCGAATAGTGCCGCCCTCCTGGTCCAGCAGGGCCAGCAGGAGGTGGGCCGGTTCGATGAACTGGTGATCGCGGCCTACCGCGAGTGATTGTGCATCCGCGATGGCGGACTGGAACTTGGTCGTCAGGCGATCCATTCGCATTGGGAAACCCCTCGGTCAAATCTGGATGAACTGACACCAATGATGGGGACAATCCCCTGACCTTCAAGGATAGACGGACGGAAACCCCCGCATCAGACAAACGCCAACGCCGTCCCGAACAAACGCCGGGCGTTCCGTCCAGCGGTTACTCGCTGCGCTCGCCCTTCGGGCCGGCCTGCGACCGTTCAACGCGCTTCGCGCTTTTGTGCCACGGCCCCTGCAGGGCCTCGCAACGACGGGGACAGGAGCACCGTCATCGCGAGGAGCGCAGCGACGCGGCGATCTCCATGGGCAACCACACGCCGGACCGAGCGTCGGGGTTATCGCAGGCGTCCGGGATCGACCCAGACGAGCGTGCCCATGCGCCCGGTCTCACCATCGCGGCGGTAGGAGAAAAAGGTATCCGCCTCGGTGAAGGTGCAATGCCCGCCACCGGCGACCCGCGCTACCCCGGCCCGCTGCAGGCGCTGCCGCGCCAGCAGGTAGAGATCCGCCAGCAGGCGGCCCTCGGCGCCGGGGCAGAACGCGGCAACGGCCTCCGGGTCGTGCGCGACAAAGGCCTCGCGCACCTCGGGGCCGACCTCGAAGGCCGCGGGGCCGATCGCCGCCCCCATCCAGGCCTGGATCGGCATCCCCGGACGCAGCGTCTGCAGGGCCTCCACGCTGGCCTCCAGCACACCGTCGGCCAGCCCGCGCCAGCCGGCATGCGCCACCCCGACCGCCGCCCCATCGGCGGTCGCCAGCACCACCGGCAGGCAGTCGGCAGTCTGCACCGCACAAACCACCCCAGGCTGGTCGCTGACCACTGCGTCGGCCTCGCCCCCGTCGCCGGCCTCCAGCGCCGCATGCAGCGCATCGGCGGTGATCACGCCGGTGCCGTGGACCTGGCGCGGCCAGGCGATCGGCGCGGCCAGCCCCAAAGACGGTTCCAGCAGACGCCGATTCTCCGCCACATGCTCGGGGGCATCGCCGGTATGCAGCGCCAGGTTCAGCGCGGCCCAGGGCCCGGTGCTGACGCCGCCCGCCCGGGTGGTCTGCAGCGCGCGCACGCCGGCGGGCAACTCGCCGGGGGATGGCGCCAGCAGGGGCAGGGCCTCAGGCATCACCGGCCTCCCGGGCATCGGCGCGCAAGGCCGCGAGCAGGGCCTCGAAGTCCTCCGGCAGCGGGGCCTCGAACGCGCAAGGTTCGCCGCTGGTCGGGTGCTCGAACTCCAGGCGCGCCGCGTGCAGGGCCTGGCGTTTGAAGGCCGCCACCGTGGCCTTGGCCGCCTCGCCCATGCCCTTGACCGGACGCGGGCGTCCGCCGTAGGTCAGGTCCCCGACGATTGGATGACGGATATGCGCCATATGCACGCGGATCTGGTGGGTGCGGCCGGTCTCCAGGCGCACATTCAGCAGGGTATGGGAGGGGAAGCGCTCGGCCACGCGGTAATGCGTGACCGCGGGCTTGCCGCCGCCGGTCACCGCCTGGCGCTTGCGATCCACCGGGTGGCGCCCGATCGGCTCCTCGATGGTGGCACCGCTGATCACCCGACCCTGGACCAGGGCACGGTATTCACGGTGCACGGTGCGCGCCTGCAACTGGCGCACCAGGGCGGTCTGCGCCTCCGGGGTGCGCGCGACCACCATCAGTCCGGTGGTGTCCTTGTCCAGGCGGTGGACCACGCCCGCGCGCGGCAGCTGCGCCAGCTCCGGGGCGTGATGCAGCAGGGCATTGACCAGTGTGCCGTCACGATGCCCGGCCGCTGGATGGGCCACCAGCCCGGCCGGCTTGTTGATCACCAGCACCGCCGCATCCTCGTACAGGACATCCAGTGCAATGGCCTCGGGCTGCGCCGCCAGCACCGGGGCATCCGGCGCCAGCAGCTCGACCCGCTCGCCCCCTCGAACCGGCGTGCGCGGGCGCGGCGAGGCGCCGTCCACCCGCAACGCCCCCTCCTTCAGCCACTGGGTCAACTGGCTGCGCGAATACTCGGGGAACAGCTGCGCCAGCGCGGCATCCAGGCGCTGCCCGGCCGCCTCCTCCGGAAGATGGGCCTCACGCGGTTCACTCATTGCGCGCCCTCCCGCTCGTCGCCACCGGGGCTTGATGTTGTAGAATCCTTGGACTTTGGTTCATCTGTGAGGCCTCGCCGTGATTTCTGTCCCGCACCTGTCGCGCCTGTTCGTCGTTCTGTTCGTGGCGCTCGTGGTCGCCGGCTGCGCCGGGCGCGAAGACCCCACGCTCGGCTGGTCTGCCAGTCAGCTCTACGGCGAGGCCAAGAATGCCCTGAACGAGGGCAACTACGATCAGGCCGTCGAATACTACGAAAAACTCGAGGCGCGCTACCCGTTCGGGCGCTACGCCCAGCAGGCGCAGATCGAGATTCCCTACGCCTACTACAAGGCCGGCGAGCCGGAACCCGCCCTGGCGGCCGTGGACCGCTTCGTGCAGCTGAACCCGCGCCATCCTAACCTGGATTATGCGTACTACCTGCGCGGGCTGATCAACTTCAACCGCCAGCAGGGCTTTCTCGCCAACCTGTTCCCGCGCGACCCGGCCGAGATGGACCCTGAGCCCTTCGACCAGGCGTTCCAGGACTTCGACCGCCTGATCCGCGAATTCCCGGACAGCCGCTACGCGCCGGACTCGTACCAGCGCATGCTCTACATCCGCAATGCGCTGGCCGCCTATGAACTGCGCGTGGCGGAGTTCTACATGGAGCGTACCGCCTGGGTCGCCGGGGCCCAGCGCGCACGCAACGTGATCGCCACCTACCCCGGGGCCGAGGTCATGCCGAAGGCCCTGGCCGTGCTGCACCGCGCCTACACCGAGCTCGGCCTGGAAGACCACGCCGAGAACACCATGACCGTCCTGGAACTGAACTACCCGGATGCCGCCGTCGCCGTGCGCGCCGGCGAGCCGGTGGAACTGGAAGGCGAGGAACGCCGCGGCCTGTGGCGCGTCATGGACCGCATCCCCTTCCTGACGAATTAAGCGGGGAAAGCGGCTCAACAGTAAAGCCATCCCTGGCCAGCACCCCGCACCACCTTGGGGGTGGCACCGTCATTGCGAGGAGCGCAGCGACGCGGCAACCTCCTGACGCTGGCAGAGCGTCAGGATCCGGTGGTTCCGGACGTAGGTTACTCGCTACGCTCGCCCTTCGGGCCGGCCTGGGGCCGTTCAACCCAGCTTCGCTGCTTTTGTGCGAGGCCCCGCCCCTGCGGGGCCTCGCAATGACGGTGCCCGTAACTCCGCCGTTCTAGAGGGCTTCGCTGCCCTCTTCGCCGGTGCGGATGCGGACCACGCGGTCCATGGCCGACACGAAGATCTTGCCGTCCCCGATCTTGCCGGTACGTGAGGCCTTCACGATGGCATCGATGCAGGGATCGACACGGTCGTCATCCACCACCAGTTCCAGCTTCACCTTGGGCAGGAAGTCGACCACGTATTCCGCGCCCCGGTAGAGCTCGGTGTGGCCCTTCTGGCGGCCGAAACCCTGGACCTCGGTCGCGGTCATACCGGCAATGCCCATCTCGGTCAGGGCCTCGCGGACATCTTCCAGCTTGAACGGCTTGATGATCGCCTCGATCTTCTTCATGCGAATCCCTTTGGTTGAGCCCGCTGCGCGAGCGCTTGTCTCACATCTGGAAGTGTATCAAACCCCCGGCCCTGCGCTGATAGATCCAACCCCGCGCGCGTCCCGTGCCCCCGCCATTGCGAGGAACGCAGCGACGAAGCACCGTCATCGCGAGGCGCGCAGCGCCGTGGCGATCTCGCTGGGCGACCGCGACGCCGGCCAAAGCGAACGTCGGGGGTTCCGGACGGAGGTTACTCGCTACGCTCGCCCTTCGGGCCGGCCTGCGGCCGTTCAACGCAGCTTCGCTGCTTTTGTGCCGCGTCGGCTTCGCCTCCTCGCAATGACGGGGGCCAGGTACGGCGTCGGGGATCACTCAGTCCGGGCGATAGCCCGAGGTAATCGGGTAGCGCCGGTCGCGGCCGAAGGCGCGCGGGCTGACCCGCACCCCCGGCGCGGCCTGGCGCCGCTTGTACTCGGCAATAAATACCATGCGCGCGATTCGCTCCACCGTAGGCTGGTCAAAGCCCTGGGCGACGATCTCGTCAACCGACTGCTCCTGCTCGACGAACGCCTCGAGGATCGCGTCCAGCACGTCGTACGGCGGCAACGAGTCGGCATCCTGCTGGTCCGGGGCCAGCTCGGCGCTGGGCGGACGCTCGATCACCCGCGGCGGGATCGCCGCGCCGCGCGTGTTGCGCCAGCGCGCCAGGCGGTACACCCACTGCTTGGAGACGTCCTTCAGCGGCGCAAAACCGCCGTTCATGTCGCCGTACAGCGTGGAGTAGCCCACCGCCATCTCGGACTTGTTGCCGGTGGCCAGCAGCAGCTTGCCGCTGCGGTTCGACAATGCCATCAGCAGCACGCCGCGGGCACGCGCCTGCAGGTTCTGTTCGGTCACGTCCCCCGCCCCGGCCGGGTAGGCGGCCAGGGCATCCCCCAGCCCGGCCATGAAACTCTCCACCATCGGCTCGATGGCGATCTCGTGGTACTCGATCCCCAGCAACCGCGCCTGCGCCTCCGCGTCCTCGATGCTCATCGAGGCGGTATAGCGGTAGGGCATCATCACGGCCGTGACCGCGGCCGGACCCAGCGCATCCGTTGCCAAGGCCGCGGTCAGGCCGGAGTCGATGCCGCCGGACAGGCCCAGCAACACCCCCGGGAAGCCGTTCTTGGCCACGTAGTCGCGGATGCCAATCATCAGCGCCTGGTAGAGATCGCGTGCGTCCGCCTCGTCCGGTTCCGGGCCGGGATCGGTCAGGGTCGGAAGGATGCCGCAGGCGGACAGGTGCATGTGTTCGTCACGAGGCCGAAGGACCGGCCCCTGCGCACTGCGACTTACCTCCACCTGGCCCTGGCCGGTGGCCCAGGCGGGCAGTACGGCGCGGGCCCCGCTGACCGGGTCATGCACGAACGAGCGGCCGTCGAATACCAGCTCGTCCTGCCCGCCCACCTGGTTCACGTAGACCACCGGGCAGCCGGTCTCGGCGACCCGCGCCCCGACCACCTGCAGGCGTTCCTCGGCCTTGCCGCGATGATAGGGCGAGGCGTTGAGATTCAGCAGGACCCCGGCCCCGGCAGCTCGTGCCCCGGCAGCCGGACCCGGCTGCCAGATGTCCTCGCAAACGGTCAGCCCGATGCTCCAGCCGTCCAGTTCGACCACACAGGCGGCATCGCCGGCGACGAAATAGCGCTGCTCGTCGAACACCGAATAGTTGGGCAGGACCTGCTTGGCGTAGCGCGCGATACAGGCCCCGTCGCGCAGCCAGAGGGCCGCGTTGATCAGGCCGGCTTCGCTGCGCACCGGGGCGCCCAGGATCACGTCGATACCCCGCGCCGCCTTGGTGATCGCCGCCACCGCACGGTCCACGCCCAGCAGAAATGCCGGGCGCAACAACAGGTCCTCGGGGGGATAACCGGTAACCGCGAGTTCCGGGAAAACCACCGCGCGGGCGCCACCGGCGCGGGCCTGCTCGATGGCCTCCAGGATCCGGTGGCGGTTGTCGTCCAGCCCACCCACGACCGGATTGATCTGGGCCAGGGCCAGACGCAGGGGCTGGTCAGGGGCCATCGGCGAGTCAGGCGCGGGCGAGCGCGGACTGCATCGCGGCACCCAGCTCGGCCGGGCTCTCCGCCACGGTCGCGCCGGCCTCGCGCAGGGCCGTCATCTTCTGCTCCGCGGTGCCTTGTCCGCCGGCGATGATCGCGCCGGCATGGCCCATGCGCCGGCCTGGCGGCGCCGTGGCGCCGGCAATATAGGCGGCCACCGGCTTGTCGAATTCGTCCGCGATGTAGCGCGCGGCGCGTTCCTCGGCATCACCGCCGATCTCGCCCACCATCAGCACGCCTTCGGTCTCCGGATCGTCGCGGAACAGGCGCAGACAGTCGACAAAGTCGAGGCCCTGGATCGGGTCGCCGCCGATGCCCACGCAGGTGCTCTGACCGAGCCCGAGGTCCGAGGTCTGCTTGACCGCCTCGTAGGTCAGCGTGCCCGAGCGCGAGATGATGCCGATGCGCCCGCGACTGTGGATGTAACCGGGCATGATCCCGACCTTGCAGGCATCCGGGGTGATGATGCCCGGGCAGTTCGGGCCGATCAGCCGGGTGGGGCTGCCGGCCAGCACCTGTTTGACCCGCACCATGTCCTGCACCGGGATGCCCTCGGTGATGCAGACCGCCAGCTCGATCCCCGCGTCCGCCGCCTCGCAGATCGCGTCCGCTGCGAACGGCGCCGGGACGTAGATCATGCTGACCGTGGCACCGGTCTTCTCCACCGCATCGGCCACGGTGTCGAACACCGGCCGGTCCAGGTGGCTTTGTCCGCCCTTGCCGGGCGTCACGCCGCCGACCAGGCGGGTCCCGTAGGCGATGGCCTGTTCGGAATGGAAGCTGCCCTGCTTGCCGGTGAAGCCCTGGCAGATCACCTTCGTGTCGCGGTCGACGAGGATGCTCATGCCACGGCCTCCACCACGGCGCGCGCCGCCGCATCCAGATCGGCGGCCGGGATCACGTCCAGGCCGGAATTGGCCAGGGCCTCACGGCCCTGCTCGGCGTTGGTGCCCTCGAGGCGCACCACCACCGGCACCTGAATCTGCACCTCGCGGATTGCCGCGATGATGCCCTCGGCGATGAGGTCGCAGCGCACGATGCCGCCGAAGATGTTCACCAGCACCGCTTCCACCGACGGATCCGACAGGATCAGCTTGAACGCCGCGGTGACCCGCTCCACCGTCGTGCCGCCACCAACATCGAGGAAGTTGGCCGGCGATCCGCCGTGGAGCTGGATCAGATCCATGGTCGCCATCGCCAGCCCGGCGCCATTGACCATGCAGCCGATCGAGCCGTCCAGACGGATGTAGTTGAGGTCGTGTTCGTGCGCCTGTTCCTCGGCGGGGTCGCGCTGGCGCACGTCGCGCTCCGCGAACAGCGCCTTCTGGCGGTAGGCCGCGGAGTCGTCGATGGTCAGCTTGGCATCGATCGCCAGCAACTGGTCCTCATGGGTCAGCACCAGCGGGTTGATCTCGAGGAGCTGCGCGTCGAGTTGCTGGAACAGGGCATGGGCATTGGTCACCAGCTGCGCCACCGCCTTCGCCGCATCGCCGGAGAGACCCAGGGTGGCGGCGACCCGGCGGCCGTGGAACGGCATCACGCCAGTGGCCGGATGAATCGGCAGGGTCACAACCGCCTCCGGGCGCTCGGCCGCCAGGGTCTCGATGTCCATGCCGCCCTCGGCGGAGACCACCAGCGCCAGGCGTTCGCGCGAGCGATCCACCAGCATCGCGAAGTAGAACTCGCGCGCAATGTCCGCCGCCGGCTCCAGCAGCAACTGGTCCACCGGCAGCCCCTCGGGGCCGCTCTGGCCGGTCACCAGGCGCGAGCCCAGCAGCGTTTCCGCCGCCTCGCGCGCGGCATCGACGGAATCCACCATCACCACGCCACCGGCCTTGCCGCGGCCGCCGGAGTGCACCTGGGCCTTGACCAGCCCGCGCTCGGCACCCAGCGCATGCCAGGCCTCGGAGACCTGCTCGGCGGCGTCGATCACCTGACCTTCGGGGACGGGGATGCCGGCGTCGCGAAAGCGGGCCTTGGCCTGGAATTCGTGGAGATTCATGGGCGTCGAGGATAGCGGCGCAGCACCGGCCCGACAACTGCGGGAGGCGCGCGCGAAGGAGAGTGTTCTTAAGCGGCCTGGACCGGGATGCCGTTACCGGTACGCACGATGCGGTTACCGGCGTCGAGATAGACCAGGTCGGGCGTGAATTCGCGGGCCTCGGCGGCCTCCATCTGGCCATAGGCGCAGATGATCACGCGATGGCCCACCGCGGCCTTGTGCGCGGCCGCGCCGTTAACCGAGATGATCCCGGAGCCGGCCTCGCCCTCGATCGCGTAGGTGGTAAAGCGCTCGCCATTGTCGACGTTGTAGATCTGGATCTGCTCGAACGGCAGGATGCCGGCGGCGTCCAGCAGGCGAGTGTCGATGGCACAGGAGCCCTCGTATTCCAGCTCGCAATGCGTGACCCGGCCCTGATGCAGCTTGCCTTTCAGCATGGTGACAAACATACGGCGAATTCCCGGCTTGAACCTCGGAAGGGCGAAAAATTATCCGCGATCCTGGCGGCTACGGCAAACGTGCCTTCTCGGGTCGATGGTTTTTCACCACAGAGGACGCGGAGGACACGGAGAACTTCAAGGGCGATTTACAGCAAGGCTGAGTACCGGAAGAGTCACAGAACAGAACGGTCGACGGCGCTCGGGGGCCAGCAAGAACATGGCCTCCTTTCGGCATTACGCATCTCAATCGTTACCGTTTAACGTTCCCGTTCTCCAGTGAGTTGCCCCTGACCTTCTGCGTGTCTTCGTGCGCTTCGTGATAGCCCAAACAAACGGGGTCAGTCGGTATGGGTGCGGACGTTGTCGATCAAGCGGACGCCTTCCAGCCAGGCGGCGGCCAGGACCACCAGGTCCTGCTCGGCCAGGGGCACATCGGTTTTCGGCTCCATCAGGTCTTCCGCACGGCGGATGGAGAGGTATTCGGGGTCGAAGCCGGCCTCGCGCAGACGATCGCTGGCGCGGGCCTCCACCTCGCCGATGCGGTCGGCATCGAATTTGGTGGCCGTGCGGCAGACGGTCGCCGCCTCGTCCAGCACCCGCTTGAGCTCGGGTGCCACGGCCCGCGCCTCTTCCGACAGCTGGCTGTTGCGTGAACTGAAGGCCAGCCCGTCCGGCTCGCGCACGGTCGGGACTGCCTCCACCCGGGTGGGGATGTCCAGCCCCTGCACCATGCGCTCGATCAGCTTGAACTGCTGGTAGTCCTTCTCGCCGAACAGGGCCAGATCCGGGCGCACGAGGTTGAACAGCTTGGTCACCACGGTGGCCACGCCCTCGAAATGCCCCTGGCGGTAGTTACCCTCCAGGATCTCCGAGAGCACCGGCACCACCACCTGCACCGGGGGCATGCCGTCGGCAGGGTACATGTCCTCGTCGGTGGGACAGAACAGGGCATCCACACCGGCCTCGGTCGCCAGCCGGGCATCCTCGTCGAGGGTGCGCGGATAGCGCTCCAGATCCTCGGCGCGGTCGAATTGCAGCGGGTTCACGAAGATCGATACCACCACCCGCTGGGCACGTGCCCGGGCATGCCGGATCACGGTCATATGGCCCTCGTGCAGGTTACCCATCGTGGGTACCAGGGCCACGGTGCCGCGCCCCTTGCGCGACCACTCTCGATGCATGGCCACCAGTTGCGGCCGATCACGCAGAATTCTCATAGGCCAGGATCCATCCGTTGGGAGACGCGGTTAAAGAGACGCTGATTCATGTACACGCTCGCGTTGGTGCCCCATGTTCCCAGATCCTGCGTTGCGCCGCTTGTCTCGGAACACTTGGGGTACTAACGCAAACATGTACATCAATCAGCGGCTCCTTAACTGAAGGTATGCACGCCGGATTCGGGAAAAGTTCGCGCTCGCACGGCGTCACAGTATCCGCGCACGGCGCCCTCCAGGGAACCGCCATCGGCAAGGAAATCGCGCGCGAAACGCGGCGGCTCGGGCGTCAGGCCGATCACGTCGGTCAAGACGAGCACTTGGCCATCGCAGCGCGGGCTGGCGCCGATCCCGATCACCGGGACCCCTGCGCTGCGCACGATGACATCGGCCAGGCTCTCGGGGATGCCCTCCAGCAGCAGGGCCTGGGCCCCGGCGTTCTCTAGCTGCGCGGCCAGGGATTCCAGCTCCGCCGCCGCCTTCGGGTCGCGCCCCTGCACGCGGTGCCCGCCCAGACGGTGCACCGCCTGCGGGGTCAGGCCCAGATGGGCACAGACGGGAATCCCGGCGGCGACCAGGCGCTCGACCACGGCGACTTCCATCCCGCCGCATTCCACCTTGACCATGTGAGCCCCGGCGCGCAGGAGCGCGCCGGACTGGGCCAGCGCGGTAGCGGGATCGACATCGCCGAGGAATGGGATGTCGGCCATGATCAGCGCGTTCTCGCTGCCGCGGGCCACGTTGGCTACATGGTAGACCATGTCCTCCAGCGTAACCGGCAGAGTGGTCGCATGCCCCTGGACCACCATGCCCAGGGAATCGCCGACCAGGATCACGTCGACCCCGCAACGATCCAGCAGCCCGGCAAAGCCGGCGTCGTAAGCGGTCAGGCAGACGATCGGCTCGCCCGCCTGCTTGCGCTTGGCCAGGGTGTTCACGGTAATCGGACGCATGCTCATGCCTCCCGGGCAGTCCGGCTTGCCAGCCTCAGAGCGAGATCGGCAACGGGTTGAAGTAGTGCCGCCCGCCCTGGATCGGCTCCAGGAACTGCACCAGCTGGTCAAAGTCGGCCGGGTTGTTCACCCAGTCGATCTCGGTGGCGTTCACAATCACGAGCGCCGGTCCTTCGAAATGATAGAAGAATTCCGCATAGGCCGCGTTCAGTCGCTCCAGATAACCGGCCTCGATGTGACGTTCGTACGGTCTTGCCCGACGGCGGATACGGTCCTGCAGAACCTCCACCGGGGCCTGCAGGTAGACCACCAGGTCCGGGCGCGGCAGACCGCCGCGCAGATGGCGGAACATCTCGCGGTAGATCTCCAGCTCGTCCGGATGCAGGTTCAGTTCAGCGAACAGTGGGTCCTTGTCCATCAGGTAGTCGGACACATGGCGCTGCTCGAACAGGCCCTTCTGCGCTAGCGGCGTCAGCTGGCGCACGCGCTGCACCAGGAAGTGCAGCTGGGTCGCCAGGGCGTGCTTGTCCGGTTCCTGATAGAAACGATCCAGGAAGGGGTTGTCGTCCGGTTCCTCGAAGATGCCCTCGGCCCGCAGGTGCTCGGCCAGGCGCTTCGCCAGGCTCGACTTGCCGACCCCGATCGGGCCCTCCACCGCGATGAAATCGAAATCGGCGAGGCTCATCCGCGCCCCTCCGCAGTCGCCACGGCCTCCTCCGGTTCCGCGATCGGGATCAGGCTCGCACCGTCGAAGCGCTGCGCCAGCCGCTCCAGCGGACCCGCTCCCGGGATCTGCAGCGACGGGGCCAGCTCGAGCAGCGGCAGAATCACGAAGTCGCGCTCGGCGATCCCGGCGTGCGGCACCCTCAGCCCCGGCAGATCCAGCGACTGCTCGCCGAACAGCAACAAGTCCAGATCCAGCAGGCGCGGTCCCCAGCGGGTACCGTCCCGCTCGCGCCCGCAGGCGCACTCGATTGCCTGCAGCCCCGCGAGCAGGTCCAGCGGCTCCAGCCGGGTGTGCAGACGGGCCACGGCGTTCACGTAGTCGGGCTGGTCCTGCGGGCCCATCGGCGGGTTCCGGAACAGCCGCGAGCGCCCGATCAGACGCGTCTGCGGCAACTCGCGCGCCAGCCGGGCAAAGGAATCCCGCACCTGCGTCTCGGGATCACCCAGGTTCGCGCCGATCCCGATGTACGCGTGCACGCCGCTGGCAGGCACGCTCATTCGCCACCCCCCGATTCCGGGGTTGCCCCCGAATCGGCGCTCTCGCCGGCGCCGCCCTTGCGCCCCCGACGCCGGCGCCGGCCGCCACGGCGTGACTTGCTCTTGGCTCCAGCCTTGCCATCCCCTTTGGGAGCACCCTTGCCCTGGGCACCCGCCATGGCCTTCTGTGCGTCCTCGTCCAGCTCCTGGATCTCGGTCCACCAGCTACACAGCTCGGGGTCGGCATCGCCGGCGCGGGCGCGCAGGCAGAGAAAGTCATAGCCGGCACGAAAGCGTGGATGCGTCAGCAGGCGCAACGCGCGGCCACCACGGTGGCGCTCCAGCCGTGCCTGCAGTTCCCAGATCTCGCGTACGATCAGGCTGAAGCGTTTGGGAATGGAGACCGTCTTCACCTGACGATCCAGCACCTCGGCCATCGCCTGCTGCCAGGCCGGGATCTCCTGTTCGTCGGCCGCGATCCGTTTGGCCGCCGCTACCTGCACCGGGGCCCAGAGGATGGCCGCATAGAGGAACGCCGGGTTCACGCCCAGGCCCTCGTTAATGCGCTTGTCGGTATTCAGCAGCGACTCGACCAGGAACTGGCGGCGCTCGGGGCCGACGTCCGGATCGGCAAAGCAGGCCGCAGCCTCGGGGAACATCGGCTCGAACAGGCCGAAGCGTTCCAGCTCGTCCAGGCAGGTGACCGCCGCACCGCTGTGAAACAGTTTGATCACCTCGTCGAACAGCCGCGCCGGGGCCACGGCCTGCATCAGCGAGGCCAGATCAAAGATGCCGGCCTCGACCTCCGGCGCGATGGTCAGACCCAGCTTGGCGGCGAAGCGGACCGCACGCAGCATGCGCACCGGGTCCTCGCGCAGCCGGGTCTCGACGTCGTCGCCAATCAGGCGCAGCTCGCCCGCACGCAGATCCTCAAAGCCACCGGTGTAGTCCAGCACCGAGAAGTCCTCGATGTCGTAATACAGCGCGTTGATGGTGAAGTCGCGGCGGATCGCATCCTGCTCGATGGTGCCGTAGCGATTGTCGCGCAGGATACGGCCTTCCTCGCTCAGCGCGACCTGGCCTTCGTCCTCTGACTCGTCGTCGTGCGGCGCGCGGAAGGTGGCCACTTCGATCATCTCGCGCCCGTACAGCACATGCGCCAGACGAAAGCGACGCCCGATCAAACGGCAGTTACGGAACAGGCCGCGCACCTGCTCGGGGGTGGCGTCGGTGGCGACATCGAAGTCCTTCGGCTCGCGCCCCAGCAGCAGGTCGCGCACGCCACCGCCGACCAGGCAGGCGCGGTAGCCGGCCTCGCGCAGGCGATAGAGCACCTTCAGGGCGTTGTCGTCGATTGCCGCGCGCGAGATGCCGTGATCCGCACGCTCGTAGACGCGCGGTTCCGGCAGTTCGCTGTCGGGCCGGGACGGGGTTGCGGGGTCAGCCTTTGTCACGCGATACCGTATCGGTGGTCGAAAGCGCCGTATGGTAACAGCTTGGCCGAATTCATCCCGCTTTTTGCACCGGACGCGGGGCGGCGGTTTCGCCGGTCAGGCGCCAGCGCCGATAGTCGTCGAGGATGCGTCGGTGGTCAAAGACCAGCACCTGGCCCGAATCTTCCGGGTCCAGCCAGGCGCAGTCGGCGGCGTCATCGCCGGCTTTGGCCTCGCCCCGGCCCCGCGCGATGTAGACCGCACTGACGGTGTGCCCGCGCGGGTCGCGCTCCGGGTCGGAATACACCCCCAGCAACGCCTCCAGCTCGACCTCCAGCCCGGTCTCTTCGCACGCCTCGCGCACCGCGGCATGCTCGGTCGACTCACCGACGTCGACGAAGCCGCCGGGCAAGGCCCAGCCGTGCGGGGGGTTGTGGCGCTCGATCACCAGCACACGACCGGGCTGCGCCGGGTGGTGGATGACCATATCGACCGCCAGCCGGGGCGTGACGGGCGGACCGCTCGAGCCTTCGGGGTTGTTCACTCGGATTCACTCCTGTCGCTGCCGTCCTGGCGAATAAAGCGGCGGATTTTGCGCCGCTCGCGCTTGTCCGGTCGCCGGCTGGGGGCGCTGTCTGCGACCGCGCGCTGGGCGCGCCGGCGTTCGCTTTCGGCCTCGCGCCGGGTCTGGCTTTGTTCGGTCTCGGTGTACAGCGCCTGGGCCTCGCGCGCCGGCCGGCGTTGATCGCTCAAATCGACAACATCCAGCTCCCAGACCTGCGGGCCGCGGTGGATGGTCAGGCGATCACCGGTGTGCACCCGGCGCGCCGGCTTGCAGCGCTCGCCGTTCACGTGGACCTTGCCGCCGCCAACCGCCTCGCTGGCGAGGGCGCGCGTCTTGTAGAAGCGCGCCGCCCATAGCCATTTGTCGATCCGCAGCCCGGCACTGGGGGCCCCGTTGCGGCCGTTACCCTTGCCCAAGGCTTTCCCGCGGCATCACGAGGGGAGACAATGCGCCACCTTTGAAAGCGAGGAACCGGCGACCCGGATCGGGCCCCTGCCCCACCTGCGGACGCCGAAGACCACCATGAATCTGCCGCATCTGCACCTGATCAGTTTCGCCATCTGTCCGTTTGTTCAGCGTAGCGTGATCACGCTGAAATACAAGGAGGCGCCGTTCGAGCTGAGCCTGATCGATCTGGCTGACCCGCCGGACTGGTTCCGCACGCGCTCGCCACTGGGCAAGGTGCCGCTGTTGATCGTCGACCACGACACCGTGCTGTTCGAGTCGGCCGTAATCAACGAATACATCGATGCCATTACCCCGCCCGCGTTGATGGCGACCGACCCGCTGGAACAGGCGCGCACCCGGGCCTGGATCGAGTACCTCTCGGAGCAGACCTTTGCCCAGTACCACTGGATGACCGCGGCCACCGAGGACGCCTTCGAGCTGGCGCGGCACACCGCCGCGCGCGGGCTGGAGCGTCTGGAACAGCAGATGACGCAGGATGACCGCCTGGCCGCGCCCGGCTTCTCGCTGATCGACGCCACCCTGGCCCCCATCCTGATGCGCTACGCGCTGCTCGAAGATCCGGACAGCCCCTGGGAGGCCGAAGCCTTCCCGCGCCTGGCGGCGCGCTGGGACCAGCTGCGCGAGATGCCGGCCGTGCGGGACTCGGTCCCGACCGACTTTGCGGCGCAACTGGCCGACTACCTGCGCCAGCAGGACGGCTTTGCGCCAGCGCATTTCGCGCCGCAGCTCGACGCGTCCGCCTGACCGAGGCTTCACCCGACCGCCTACCCCGGTGGTCGGACTCGGCCCATCAACCGCCGGGTTGAGTCTGGTCATGGTTCGACATCTGGTGTTTACGCTGGCTTCGGTCCGCCGCCTGCCACGCGCTCTCTCGCGAGCGCACCGCGAGGTACTTCTTTGCTCGTGCAAAGAAGTACCCAAGAAACACGCCCGACTGCCGCGACCCCGGCCCGCTGCGCGGGCCGGGGTTTCCCTCGCTCCGAGGCTTTTCGCGGGCGGCGCTGAACTCGCTACGCTGCGCTTCGCTCAGACATCCAGCGCCTTGAATCCCGCGAAAAGCCTCTCCGCTCGGCGCGACGACAACGGGGAGGTAGGTCAAGACAACGGCTATCCCAGCGTTCTTGCCAGTGGATGATGGCTAGGTCTTCGAGCATCTTCGGCACGCTCGGCCTTTGGCCGTTGCGTGCCGCGCCCGCGCGGCGGGCGCCGGGGGCTTTCGGGCGGCAATGCCTATGGTTAGGCGGAAGCGTGGGGATACGGTTGGTTTTGACCTTCTCCTCCCGTATGGAGCCCCTCGCGGAGGGCGTGATGGGCCGGGAGAAGGCGCTGGATGTCTGAGCGGAGCCGCAGGCGTAGCGAGTTCAGCGCCGCCGGCCCAGCGCGTCCGGAGCGAGGTTCCCGGGCGAAATCCGGGTGCCCTTCTTTGGGTACTTTCTTGGGCAAGCAAGAAAGTACCTCGGGGCGCGCTGGCGAGTCAGCGCATGGCAGGCGGCCGGACGAAGCCCCCGTAAACACCGATCGCCGAACCGGGACCAGCCACTCCTGGGCGAACAATAGCCCGCAAGCGGGCAGGCATCACACGCCGTGTGTGACGCATTGGCGCGACTGGGACAGCGGCTACGGGAAGCGCGTGGTCAGGCGGGGCGGTGGGGGCAGGCGCTGTCGTTGCAGTCGCCGTACAGGACCAGGGCATGGTCCTTGATGGCAAAACCGTGATGCTGGGCGATCTCCCGCTGACGGCGCTCGATGGTTTCGTCGAAGAACTCCTCGACTCGCCCGCACTGGTTGCAGACGATGTGGTCGTGGTGCCCGCCGCGCTCCAGCTCGAATACCGCCTGGTTGCCCTCCAGATGCAGCCGGCAGACCAACCCCGCCGCCTCGAACTGGGTCAGCACGCGGTACACCGTGGCCAGACCGATCTCCTCGCCGGAATCGAGCAGCTCGCGATAGATCGCCTCGGCCGTCAGATGACGGGTTTCCGAGCTCTCCAGGATCTCGAGGATCTTCATCCGCGGCAACGTGACCTTGAGTCCGGCCTTCTTGAGATTGCTCGTTTCCATTGCCCGTTTTCCCGGTCCCGTCCGCTTGAGAGAGGCGGGACGCTTTGGTGTACCATGCGCGTTCACGGCCCACCAGACGCCGAGGACCGCCCGCTCAGATGATCAAGATTCTCATTTCTATCGCCGTGGCCGCAAGCCTGCTGAGCGCCTGCGGCGGCCTCAACCAGTTCCGTCTGGATGTCCAGCAGGGCAATGTGATCGACCCCGTCCAGGTGGCTCAGATCCAGCCCGGCATGACCCCGCAGCAGGTCCGCTTCCTGATGGGATCGCCCCAGCTGGAGCCCGCCTTCCGGGCCGACGACCGCTGGGACTACGTCTACTATCGCCGACCGGGCTTCGGCGCGACCGAACGCCAGCGAGTGACCGTGCATTTCGACAACGGCGTAGTCAGCCATGTGGATACCGACATCCCGCAGCCGGTGGCGCTGGACGAGCATCCGGTAGACAGAGACAACGACTGACACCCGCGCGCGGCATCTCGCCGCCGCGAGCCCCTGCTACTCCTTCGCGCTGTCCGCCGTCTCGCCCTTGGGTCTCTCGCCGGCGGCGTCTGCGTCGCCCTTGCCCGGCTTCTTCTTGCGCCCCTTGTCAGCGCGCTGGCGACGCACCTCCTTCGGGTCCGCAATCAGCGGGCGATAAATCTCGATACGGTCGCGCGGGCGAAGCACAGTGTCCCGACGGGTGATCTTGCCGAAGATCCCGACCTTGGCGTTGTCCAGATCGATCTCGGGGAACTGCAGCTCGATCTCCGACTGGCGCAGCGCGATATCGACCGTAGTGCCCTCGGGCACCACCAGCGGCAGGATCACCTGCCGGTCGGGCCGCGCGTAGGCCACCTCCACCCGGATCATGCCGCCCTCTGCGGCCGGCGCCACGTGGCTATCCGCCACCGTGGACCTCGCGCGCGCGCTGGACAAAGGCATCCACCAGCGAATTGGCGATCTGAGTGAACACCGGGCCGATGGCGAAGGCCATGATTCGGTTGGCGAACTCGAACTCCAGCTCCAGGGCGATGCGGGTCTTGCCGCCTTCGACCTGGGTAAAGCTCCAGGTCCCGTGCAGGCGTCGGAACGGCCCGGAGACCAGACGCATGTCGATGCTCTCGGGCCGCTTGAGCGTATTGCGGGTGGTAAACGACTTGTGCAGCGCCCCCTTGGCCAGCTCGATCGTGCCCTCCACCTCATGCTCCCCACGCGGGCGCGCGGAAGCGCTGCGGCAGCCGGGCAGGAACTGCGGATAGGCGTCGACGTCATTCACCAGATTGAACATCTGTTCACGGCTGTAGGGCACGTCCGCGTAGCGGCGAATCTTCGAGGCCATCAGATCAACTCCACGGCGCGCAGGAACACAAACAGGATCGCGACCGGCGCGACGAAACGCACCAGAAAGTACCAGACCTGGTACAGCACCGGGTGCTTCATGCGCAGCTCGGACTGCACCGACCGCTCGGTCATGCGCCAGCCCACGAAGATCGCGATCAGGAACCCACCCAGCGGCAGCAGGATGTTGGCCGTCACGTAATCCAGCAGATCCAGCAATCCCATGTCGAACAGGGTGTAGTCCGACCAGACGTTCAGCGAGAGCAGCGCACCGATGCCGAGGACCCAGGCGCCGATGGCGATCATCGAGGTCGCCATCACCCGGCTGAGCCCCAGGTTCTCGACCAGGAAGGCAACCGCCGGCTCGATGATGGAGATCGCCGAGGTCCAGGCCGCGAACACCAGCAGCACGAAGAACATGGTGCCGAAGTACAACCCGCCCGGCATGTCGGCAAAGGCCAGCGGCAGGGTCACGAAGATCAGCCCCGGCCCCTGCTCCGCCGACAGCCCGGCCGCGAGCACGATGGGGAAAATCGCCAGCCCGGCCATGATCGCGACCAGGGTGTCCGCCCCGACCACCGCCGCAGAGGTGCGCGCAATGGACGCATCGCTCTGCAGGTAGCTGCCATAGATCATGATCGCGCCCATGCCGAGGCTGAGCGTGAAGAAGGCCTGCCCCATCGCCAGCAGCACCGCGTTAGCGGACAGCGCGGAAAAGTCCGGATACAGCAGGAACTGCAGTCCGGCGAGGAACTGCCCCTCCACCATCGCATAGCCGACCATCACCACCAGCATCACGAACAGCAAAGGCATCAGGATGGTGACCGCCTTCTCCAGGCCGGACTGCACCCCTCGCGCGACCACCATCGCGGTCATCACCATAAAGATCGTGTGCCAGGCCAGCAGGGCCTCCGGGTCCGCCAGCATGTTGCCGAACATCGACTCCGAGCCATCTGCATCCAGCCCGAGAAAACCGCCGGTCCCCGACTTGAAGACGTACGACAGCGACCAGCCGGCGACCACGCTGTAAAACGACAGGATCAGGAAACCGGCCAGCACCCCGATCCAGCCGATCATGCCCCACGCGCGCGTCAGGCCCTCCTCGCGCGCCAGGGCCGACATGGTATTGATCGGGCTCTGCCGCCCGCGCCGGCCCAGCAGGATCTCCGCCATCATCACCGGCAGGCCGATCAGCAGGATGCAACCGAGATAAACCAGCACAAAGGCGCCACCCCCGTTCTCACCGGCGATATAGGGGAAACGCCAGATGTTGCCCAGGCCAACAGCCGAACCGGTGGCCGCGAGGATGAAGGCCAGGCGGGTCGTCCATTGCCCGTGGATCGAGGTCGTGGCTGGCATCAGTGGCTCCTTGTTGAACGGAGACGGGGGCGCTCGCGCGGCCGCCGCCCCCGGGATCGGCCAGGGCCGGTCGCGCAAGCGCATCGCCGGGTCCGCCGGAATTGTGGGGCAGCGGGTCGCCCGGCTCAACTTTCACCCCGCGCGCCCGGACATTCGAACTGCTTCGGCCGCCCACCTGCAGTACACTGCGCGGGTTATGGGAAAGAACAAGAAACAAGCCAAGGAACCGTCCAGCACCATCGCCCTCAACCGCAAGGCGCGCCACGAATTCTTCATCGAGGACCGCCTGGAGGCAGGGATGGAGCTCGAGGGCTGGGAGGTCAAGTCGATGCGCGCCGGGCGGGCCCAGCTGAGCGAGGCCTACGTGCTGCTGCGCAACGGCGAGGCCTTCCTGTTCGGGGCCCACATCACCCCGCTGCCTACCGCCTCCACCCATATCAATCCGGATCCCAGCCGCACGCGCAAGCTGCTGCTGCATCGCGCGGAGATCAATCGCCTGGTCGGCGCGGTGGAACGCAAGGGCTACACCCTGGTGCCCATGGCTCTGTACTGGAAGCGCGGGCGCGCCAAGCTCGAGGTCGGCCTGGCCAAGGGCAAGAAGGAATACGACAAGCGCGCCGACAAGAAGGACAAGGACTGGGAGCGCGAACGGGCGCGGATCCTGAAGCACGGCTAACGCCGCCCCACCCCGCCCACCATCCCCATTCCGGCTCGCGCCGGCCACGCCCGCTTCGTCATTCGCTGATTACGGTGGCCCCTCATCTGGCCACCTGCCAACCAGGCTGGCCCTGGTTCGTCCTCCGGTGTTTACGGTGCCCTCGGTCCGCCGCCTGCGAGGTTGCGGCTGGCCCCGGTTCGACATCCGGTGTTTACGGTGCCCTCGGTCCGCCGCCTGCCAGGCGCTGACTCGCCAGCGCGCCCCGAGGTCCTTTCTTGCTTGCCCAAGAAAGGACCCAAAGAAGGACACTCGGATTTCGCCCGGGAACCTCGCTCCGGACGCGCTGGGCCGGCGGCGCTGCACTCGCTGCGCCTGCGGCTCCGCTCAGACATCCAGCACCTTCTCCCGGCCCATCACGCCCTCCGCGAGGGGCTCCATACGGGAGGAGAAGGTCAAAACAGACGCTATCCCGACATTCCTGCCAGCCCGTGCCCCGTAGGGTGCGGTTGAGCGTAGCGAAACGCACCATCCCCACGCCGTGCGAGACCCTGATGCGATTCGCTTCGCTCATCACATCCTACGCCCCCCCCGGCGCCCGCTTCGCGGGCGCGGCACGCCATGGCCGCAGCCCGAGCGTGCCCAAGATGTCCGAAGACCTAGCCTTCATCCATGAGCACAGTGGTCGGGACGGCCGTTGTTTGGACCTTTCCCCGTTGTCGTCGCGCCGAGTGGAGAGGGTTTTCGCGGGACGATTCTAAATGGACACGGGGCGCTGGATGTCTGAGCAGAGCCGCAGGCGCAGCGAGTTCAGCGCCGCCCGCGAAAAGCCTCGGAGCGAGGGAAACCCCGGCCCGCGCAGCGGGCCGGGGTCGCGGCAGTCGGGCGTGTTTCTTGGGTACTTCTTTGCACGAGCAAAGAAGCCAGTTGTTGATCAAAAACGGGCGCGGCGCGCTGGCGAGTCAGCGCCTGGCAGGCGGCCGGACAAAGGCACGTAAACACCAGATAATGAACGAGGACGAGCCCGCGGCGAAGTCCGGGCGAGCCGCTAGAGCCGCTGGTGCGGGCCTCAGGCGTTCGCGCGCCAGCGGCAGGGGCCATCTGCCGCATCATCGAGTATCTGCATCAGCGTCTCGTGGGCCGCCTGCTCCTCCGGTGTCGGCTCGATCACCGGCAACGGCTTGCCGGAGCGCCGGGCCTGCACGGGCCCACCCGCCGCGGCGTCGCCGTCGCCTCCGGAATCCAGGGTGAGCGCCACCTGCCCGCCGGTCATCGCCAGATAGACATCCGCGAGCAGCTCGGCATCCAGCAGCGCCCCGTGCAGGGTGCGCCCGGAGCCATCCACCTCGTAGCGCTTGCACAGGGCATCCAGGGAATTGCGCGCCCCCGGGTGCATGCGCCGCGCCATCACCAGCGTATCGAGCACGCTGCTGACCTCGGTCACCTCGCGCGCCGGGGCCACATCGCCCAGCAAGCCCAGTTCGTGATTGATGAAACCAACATCGAAGGGCGCGTTGTGGATGATCAGCTCGGCCCCGCGGATGAAGTCCACGAATTCGCCGACGACATCGGCAAACCGTGGCTTGTCGGCCAGGAACTCATTGGTGATCCCGTGCACCGCGATCGCGCCGGCGTCGATCTCGCGATCCGGCTGCAGGTATTCGTGCAGCCTGCGCCCGGTGGGGCGACGGTTGTCCAGTTCCAGGCAGCCGATCTCGATGATGCGGTGCCCGCCGGAGGGCTCCAGGCCCGTGGTCTCGGTATCCAGCACGATCTGGCGCATCGCGGTTTCCTTCAGTTCTCGATCGGTTCACCGGCCAGCAGGGCATCAATGCCCGCATTGGCCAGTTCGTCGGCGCGCTCGTTCTCCGGGTGACCGCTGTGCCCGCGCACCCAAAACCACTCGATATCGTGGCGCTGGGCCTGCGCATCCAGTTCCTCCCAGAGATCGCGGTTTTTCACCGGCGCGCCGCTGGCGGACTTCCAGTTGCGCCGCTTCCAGGCGGGCATCCACTCGGTCACGCCCTGCTTCACGTACTTGGAATCCGTGACCAGCTCCACCTTGCAGGAGCGCTTCAGGGTCTCCAGCGCGCGGATGGCCGCGGTCATCTCCATGCGGTTATTGGTCGTCTCGGCCTCGGCCCCGTAGAGCTCGCGCTCGCGCCCGTCGAAGCGCAGGATCGCGCCCCAGCCGCCGGGCCCGGGGTTCCCGCGGCAGGCCCCGTCGGTATAGATGTACACGCGTTCGTCAGCCATGCGTTCGGCGGACTCCAGAATGAGAGGAGCGCGAGGATACCAGCCCCGGACGCATCGCGGGGTTGGGCATGGCGAAGCGGAAACGCGGCTCCGGACGCAGGGGCATGTTCACCCGCTTGTGGGCCACGGTCAGGATCATGCTCGCCAGCGGCGGCAGGCCGCGCAGGGTCCACGCATCCATGGTGGCCAGGCGTTTCTGCCAGGCGGCGGGCAGCCCCGGTGGGAGCAGGCTCAGGCTCCACTGGTCCAGCACCTCGAGATCCGCCGCCTCCAGGAGTTCCCGGTACTGGCGCCGCCGCAGGCCCTCGGGCAGCGGCGAGGCCCGCACCCCATTGAGCCCGGCGCGCTGCAGGCGGTTGCCTTCCAGCAGAAACACCCGCCCCTCGGGCTCCAGCACCCGCGCCGCCTCGGCCACCACCGCCGCCGGTTGCGCGCTCTGGGCGCAGGGATGGGCGAGCACGATGCGCCCGGCACAGGCGGACTCCAGCGGCCAGGCCTCGGGGTCCATGCGCAGCGCCGCGCGCGCCGAGGCGATCCGGATCAGCGGCGCCTGCAGGGCATCGCTGTCCTCCAGGATCGGCACCGGCGCCAGCTCCACCGCCAGCTCCCCGGGGCCCGGATCGCCATAACACCGAATGCGTTCCAGAAAGCGCTCGCGGACCCTCCGCCCCTGCGGCTGGGCATACCAGTGCGCCAACCAAGTCAGGAACGGGTCTTGGTGATCCCCCATCTCTGGTTTATCCTCCAGCGCCATGAAACCACGCCTCCGCACACGACTGACCACCGCCCTGGTTTTCGGCCTGACGGCGATCTTCGCCTCTGCCTGTAGCCTACACGACTCCGAGCGCACGCTGGATACCTCGGCGGCGGATCGGCCGATCGTGGAACCGCGCACGACCGAGGACGTGCAGGCCGCGATGGAACGCCAGCAGCGCGACGCCGCGCAACGCGCCGCCGAGACCGACGACCTGTGGGAGCGCGCGCGCCTGGGCTTCGGCTTCAACGACGCGTTGGACCACGAGCGCGTCGGTCGCTATATCGAGCACTACCGCGACCATCCACGGATCATCGAGTACAGCACCCGGCGCGCCGAGCCGTTCGCCTACTTCATCCTGTCCGAGATCGAGGCGCGCGACATGCCCGCCGAGCTCCTGCTGCTGCCGATCGTGGAGAGCGGCTTCGTCGCCCAGGCGACCTCGCGCAGCCGTGCGGCCGGGATCTGGCAGTTCATGCCGGCTACCGGGGACTATTTCGATCTGTCGCGCGATCACTGGTACGACGGCCGCCGCGACGTCTACAAATCCACCCTGGCCGCACTGGACTACCTCCAGGCGCTGCATCGGCGCTTCGACGACTGGTACCTGGCGCTGGCCGCCTACAACTACGGTCAGGGCAACATCCAGCGCGCGATCGACCGCAATGCGGCGCGCGGCGAGCCCACCGACTACTGGAGCCTGGACCTGCCGTCCGAGCCGACCGCATACATCCCGCGACTGCTGGCCCTGCGCCATTTGTTCCTGGACCCCGACGCCCACGACATCGCCATCACGCCCATCGCCAACGAGCCGGCGCTGGAGATGATCGAACCTGGCCAGCAGGCCGACCTCTCGCTGATCGCGGAACTCGCCGATCTGGATACCGAGACCCTCAAGCAGCTCAACCCGGGCTACCACCGCCACGCCACCCACCCCGGCGGCGCCCAGCACCTGTTCGTCCCGCGCGAGGCGCTGCCCACTCTCGAGGCGGCACTGGAGACGCGCAACGATGAACCGCTGCTCCGGTTCCGCGAATACACCGTGCGCTCGGGCGACAACCTCGGCCAGATTGCCCAGCACGCCGGCACCCGCGTCGCAGTGCTGCGCGACATGAACAACCTCGACGACGACATGATCCGCGCCGGTCAGACCCTGCGCCTGCCGGCCTCCGCCCCGAGCGAAGAGGCTCCGCTGCAGGTGGCCGGCGACAACAGCCAGTTGGCGGAGGACTACCAGGTGCAGCCCGGCGACAGCCTGTGGCACATCAGCCAGCGCACCGGCATGTCGATCGGCGCCCTGCGCGCCTCCAATGATCTGGAGCCGGACGCGATCCTCCACCCGGGCGACACCCTGAAGGTGGTGCACGCCGATCCCGACCGCGGGCCCGACGGCCAGCGCGTCGAGTACGAGGTCCGCCCCGGCGACTCGCTGTCGACCATCGCGCGCCGCCACCAGGTCAGCATTGACGACCTGCGCCGCTGGAACGGCCTCAACGGCGACGGGATCCGTGCCGGCGAGACCCTGACCCTGTACCTGGCCAGCGCCGACGGAGAGGCGATCGCCCAGAGCGACGCCTGAACCGCGACGACGTGTATGCCTACGAAAAAGGCCCCGGTTGACCGGGGCCTTTTTCGTAGGCAAGCGAGCCGGAGCCGCGGCGGGCTTCAATGGTCGGCGGAGGCCGCCCCCGGTGCTTCCGGTTGCAGGCGGACGGTCTCGGGGTCCAACCCGGCCGCGCGGAAGAGCTGCTCGAAACGCCGCTTCGGCACATGCAGGCGAAGCTGGATCGCCCCGTCCGGCGTGGTCTGCTCGGCCTCCACGGCCTTCTCCTCGTAGAGTTGGGCGCGCAGGCGCCCGGCCGAGGCCGGGAGCTCGACCCAGCCCTGGGTCATGGACTCGGTGAAGGTCTCGGCCAGGCGCTGTTCCAGGCGCTCCACGCCCTCGCCGGTATGCGCCGACAGCCAGAAGGCGTCGTCCGCGATGCCGAAACGGTCGTCCGGGTCCTCGGCCGGGTTCTCCAGCTGGTCGATCTTGTTGTACACCCGCCAGCAGGGGACGTCCTCGGCACCGATCTCCTCGAGCACCTCCTCGACCTGACGGATGCGTGCGTCGCGTTCCGGGTCGGCGGCGTCGATCACGTGCAGCAGCAGCGCCGCCTCGCGGGTCTCGGTCAGGGTCGCCTTGAACGCGGCGACCAGCTCGTGCGGCAGATCGCGCACGAAGCCGACGGTGTCGGCCAGGATCAGCGACTGGTGCGGGGCCAGGTCCAGGCGGCGCAGGGTCGGGTCCAGGGTCGCGAACAGCTGATCCGCCTGGTAGACGTCGGAATCCGTGAGGCGATTGAACAGGGTCGACTTGCCGGCGTTGGTGTAGCCCACCAGCGAGACCGTGGGGATCTCGTTGCGCAGGCGGGCCTGGCGGCCCTGTTCGCGGGTGCGTTCGACCTTCTCCAGCCGGCGCTCGATGTGCTTGATGCGCCCGGCCAGCAGGCGGCGGTCGGTCTCCAGCTGGGTTTCCCCCGGACCGCGCAGGCCGATCCCGCCCTTTTGCCGCTCCAGGTGGGTCCAGCCGCGCACCAGGCGCGTGGACATGTGGCGCAACTGCGCCAGCTCCACCTGCAGCTTGCCCTCGTGGGAACGGGCGCGCTGGGCGAAGATGTCCAGGATCAAGCCGGACCGATCCAGTACCCGGGCCTTCAGGTGGGCCTCGAGGTTGCGTTCCTGACTGGGCGAAAGGGCGTGGTTGAAGATCACCACGTCGGCCCCGGAAGCCTCGACCGCATCACGGATCTCGTCGGCCTTGCCGGCCCCGACGAACAGTTTCGGGTGCGGCCGGTCGCGCGAGCCGCGCACCACCGCCATGATCTCGGCCCCGGCGGAGCGCACGAGTTCGTCGAATTCCTGTACCTGGGCCTCGATGTCAGGGTTGTCCCCGACATTCAGCGCAACCAGGACCGCACCATTGCCGACGCGCTCGTCGCCGGCACTCTCCGGACGCTCAAACAAACTGGCGGAGACCTCCACTCATGTTCAGGACTCGGCCTCGGCGGAGGCAGGAGCCGCTGCCTCGCCCTCGAGATTCATGTTCACCTGGCGGGCCGGGACGATCGTGGAGATGGCGTGCTTGTAGACCATCTGCGAGACCGTACCGCGCAACAGCACCACGAACTGGTCGAAGGATTCGATCTGCCCCTGCAGCTTGATCCCGTTCACCAGATAGATAGAGACCGGGATTCGGTCCCGGCGCAGCGCATTCAGGAAGGGTTCCTGCAACATTTGCCCTTTGGCCATCGGTGTGTTCCTTCATCGTTATTATTGGTTCTCGACCCGCGCCCACGGCTCGTGGTCGGCCCGTCGGACGGTCAGTTTGAAGCGTAGCATACCGGCTTCGCGGCGCCGTTCCACGCGTACACCGGGCGTTATTCGGGCGTCGCCGCTGCGGGGGCCGCCATCCGCGCAGCCTGGATCGCCTGCAGGGCCTGCGACAGATCCGCGCCCTCGGCGTTCAACCGGGCATGCAGGGGGAATCGCCGCAGCCCGGTGAGCTGGCGCTTGGCGAGCTGGCGGGTCGCGGCGATGGCCCGCTCGCGAAAGGTCGCAAGGTCGCATTCGCCGGCCAGCCATTGCCAGCCCTGGCGATACCCCACCGCCCGCTGCGAAGGATGCTCTGCCGTCAGGCCGGGGCGCCGGCTCAGGGTCATCAGTTCATCAACGAAACCCGCCTCCAGCATTGTGTCGAAGCGGGCGGCAATGCGGGTGCGCAGGCGTTCACGATCCGCCGGCCACAGGGCCAGCGACACCCAGCCGGCCGGGACCGTCGCGGCCGCGCCACTCTGGAAGCCCGACAATGGCTGGCCGCTGGCCGCGTACACCTCCAGGGCCCGCAGGATGCGCTGCGGGTCGTTCGGGTGGATGCGCGCGGCGGCCTCCGGATCCACGCTGGCCAGCTCGGCATGCAGGGCCACGGCCCCCTCGTGTTCCAGACGGGCACGCACGGACTCGCGGACCGCATCCGGTACCGGCGGGATCGGGTCGAAGCCGTCCAGCAGGGCGCGCAGGTAAAGCAGCGTCCCACCCGCCAGCAGGGCGACCCGGCCGCGCGCGTGGATGGCGGCGATCGCGGCGTGGGCATCGCGGGCAAAGTCGGAGGCGTTGTAGGTGTCTTCCGGGTCGCGGATATCCAGCAGGTGATGCGGGGCGCGGGCACGCTCGGCGGCGTCCGGCTTGGCGGTGCCAATATCCATGCCGCGATAGACCAGCGCGGAATCGACGCTGACGATCTCCGCGTCCAGCGCCTCGGCCAGCGCCAGCGACAACGCGGTCTTGCCGGTCGCGGTGGGACCGGCCAGCAGGATGACCGGCGGTCGGTCCCCATCCAGTCCGGCCATCAGCGCCCTCGCAGGAACAACCGGTCCAGCGCCGAGTGGTCCAGCTCCACCCAGGTCGGGCGACCGTGGTTGCACTGGCCGGAACGCTCGGTGGCCTCCATGTCGCGCAGCAACTGGTTCATCTCGGGCAGGGTCAGGCGCCGCCCCGAACGCACGGAACCGTGGCAGGCGATCGTTCCCAGTACCGCGTTCGTCGCCCCCTCGGCACGATGGCTGTAACCCTCGGCCGCGAGGTCCGCCAGCACATCGCGCACCAGCTGTGCGGTGTCCTGCCCGCGCAGCAACGCGGGCGCCGCACGCAGGGTCAGGGTCTCGGGGCCGGCACGGTCGAGCTCGAAGCCAAGCTCCCCAAGCAGGTCCGCGCGTTCCTCGGCCAATTCGGCCTCGGCCGGGGTGACGTCCAGGGTCTCCGGCACCAGCAGCGGCTGCGAGGTCACCCGCGCCCCCTCCCACTCGCGCTTGAGGCGTTCGTAGGTGATGCGCTCGTGGGCGGCGTGCATGTCCACCACGATCAGGCCGCGGGGGCTCTCGGCCAGGATGAAGGTCTCGGCCACCTGCCCCAGGGCAAACCCGAGCGGCGGCATGCTGTCCGCATCCGCGGCCGCCGCGGAGGCGCCCGCCGCAGCGGCAACTGCCTGGTGGTCATAGGCAGCGGGCCGGGCCTCGGCCACCGCGGCCGCCCCGCGGAACTCGGCCCAAGCCGCACCGAATGCCGGATCGCGCCCGACCGCCTCCAGTCGCGGTTCGCGGGGTGGCGTGTACCCGCCCCCCGCACCCGGTACACCCAGTCCGGACAGCGGCCGATCCGTGTGCGCCGGCAGGGGCATGGAGCGACCGGCGGGGGCCGGCGCACCCATTTCGGGCACCGCCGCGGCATGCCCGGCATCCCCCGGACGCAGCGCGGCCAGGGCCTTGTGCAGACTGTGAAAGATGAAGTCATGGACCATGCGCGACTCGCGAAAGCGCACCTCCTGCTTGGTCGGATGCGCGTTCACGTCCACCTGGGTCGGATCCAGTTCCAGGTCCAGCACGAACATCGGGTGCCGCCCGTGGTAAAGCACGTCCTGATAGGCCTTGCGCACGGCCGCGGCCAGCACGCGGTCGCGGATCGCACGGCCGTTGACGAAGAAGAACTGCTGATCGGGCTGGGCCCGCGACTGGGTTGGCGAGCCCAGCCAGCCGGACAGCGCCAGCCCGGCGCGCTGTTCGTCCACCGGGGTCGCATGCTCGAGAAAGGCATCGCCCAGAAGCGCCCGTACGCGCTCGCCGGGGTCGGCGGCCGCCGGCAGGTCCAGGGTCACGCGATCGTTGTGCCGCAGGCTGAAGGCGACCTCGGGACAGGCGGCCGCCTGGGTACGGATCACGTTCTCGCAGTGGTTGTATTCGGTGCGTTCGGTACGCACGAACTTGCGCCGCGCGGGGACGTTGAAGAACAGGTCGCGGACCTCGACGGTCGTGCCCACCGGGTGCGACGCCGGGGCGGCCTCGCGAAAGACATCGGAGCCATCCCCGGTCAGGCGCCAGCCGTTGCGCTCGTCCGCCACCATGGAGGTCAGCGACAACCGCGAGACGGAGGCGATCGAGGGCAGGGCCTCACCGCGGAAGCCCAGGGTATGCAGGGCCTCGAGGTCGTCCATGCAGGCAATCTTGCTGGTGGCGTGGCGCGACAGGGCCAGCGGCATCTCGTCGCGATAGATCCCGCTGCCGTTGTCGCTGATCTGGATCAGGCGCACCCCGCCCTGCTCCAGGCGCACATCCACCCGCGTCGCCCCGGCATCCAGGGCGTTCTCCAGCAGTTCCTTGACCACCGAGGCCGGGCGCTCGATGACCTCGCCGGCGGCGATCTGGTTGATCAGTTGTTCGGAGAGCTTTGCGATCGCCACGCGCGACACCTGGGAGGGACGGGAACCGGGTGCCTAGCCTAACCGGGGCAGCGCCGGAGTGCCTAGCCACCGATTGAACGGCGCGCGCAAGACGTGATGGGCTGCCCGGGAGGTACTGGGCTCAGGAGTCGCGCGGGATGCGCAGGACCTGACCGGCGTAGATGCGGTCGTCGCGGACGTTGTTGGCCGAGCGCAGGTCCGCCAGCGACAGGCTGTAGCGATCCGCGATCCCGGAGAGGGTCTCGCCCGGGCGGATGATGTGCTGGTCCGGCTGGCCGTCGGCGATCAGCGTGCCCGGACGGGCATGGGTGGAAAAATACGACCGCAGCCCGGTCAGCAGGGCGTCCGCCAGCGAGTTCTGGAAGCTGGCGCTGCGCAGCTTGCGCTCCTCGGAGGGATTGGAGATGAAGGCCGCCTCGACCAGGACCGACGGCACGTCCGGCGAGCGCAGGACCGCAAAGTTGGCACGCTCCACCTCCGGCTTGCGCACCTTGCCCACCCGGTGGAGCTCCGCGATCATCCGCTCGGCCAGGGTGTTGCTGGCCTCCAGGCTGCCGCTCTGGGCCAGGTCCAGCAGCACGTTGGTCAGGGAGTCGTCCTTGCCGTTGATCGGCACCCCGCCCAGGCTCAGATCCGCCTGGTTCTCGCGCTGGGCGAGGAAGCGCGCCGCCTCGCTGGAGGCCCCGCGTTCGGACAGCATGTACACCGACGAGCCCTGGACACTGCGATTGGCGATCGCGTCGGCGTGGATAGACACGAAGATATCGGCATCCGCCTTGCGCGCCCGCTCGATGCGCTCGCGCAGTGGCAGGAAGTAGTCTCCGCTGCGGGTCATCACGGCCTTCATGCCGTGCTCGCTGTTCACGCGTTCGGCCAGACGCTTTGATATCTGCAGGACCACGTCCTTCTCGCGGGTGCCGGCGGGACCGATCGCGCCCGGGTCGTGCCCGCCATGACCGGCATCGATGGCGACCACAACATCGCGCAGGTTCTCCTGCGAACGCCCACGGCGGGAGCCGTTGTTCTCGGCCGAGCGCGGCGCAGCGGGCGCCTCACCGCTGGCAAGATCCAGAACCAGGCGATGCGGCGCGCCCTGCGCCGGCATCAGCATGAAGCTGCTGGGCTCCACCGGCTTGCGCAGGTCGAACACCACACGCAGATCGGAGCCATTGCGCGCGGCATGGCGCACGGCCTTGATCGCCGAACGCGGGTTGTCACTGATGGCCAGGTCTTCCACGGCCCGGGCGTTCTCCAGATCCACCACGAGACGATCGGGAGACTGCAGGTGGAACAGGGAGTATTCCGCCTCGCCGTCCATGTCGAAGACCAGACGGGTGGTTTCGCCATCCACGGACATGCGCACGCGCCGCACGTCCGTGCGGGCCAAGGCCGGCAAAGGTAACCCGACCAGCCCGAGGGCAGTCATGGCGCGCAGCAGCTGGCGGCGGCGCAGATCCGGCGATGTTGGTTGGCCCACGGCGTTTCCCTTTGTAATCAGGGGTTCTGACTACATTGTGGACGCTTTTTCTGGAAAAGCAATAGCGGTTTTCTTTCTTTATGAGCGAGATATCGCACCTTTTGAGCGTGGCGGGCCAACTCCGGGACGTCGCCGGCGCGTCACCCTGTCACGATCCCCTGGTCCCGAAGGACCCGGTGGTAGACCGCCGCCAGCGGGCCCTCCAGCCGGAGTTCCCGGCCTTCGGCAGCATCCTCGAGATGCGCCAGGCGCACCACCAGATCCGGCGCCGGCAGCCAGCCGGCACCGCGCTCCGGCCACTCCACCAGCCACAGGGCGTCGCCCCCGAAGGCCTCGCGCACCCCCAGATACTCCAGTTCCTCGGGATCGCCCAGGCGGTAAAGGTCGAAGTGCAGGACCTCGCGCCCCGCCAGCGCATACGGCTCCACCAGGGTGTAGGTCGGGCTGCGCACCGCACCTTCATACCCGAGTCGGCGCAGCAGGCCGCGGACCCAGGTGGTCTTGCCCACCCCGAGATCGCCCTCCAGGAACACGATATGCGGGGCATCGAGCGCCGCCAGCGCGGCCCCGGCCGCCTCGGTCGCCTCCAAATGCGGCAGCACCAGCGGGGTCGACGCCGCCGTCATGCCCCACCCCCGGCCGCGGCCGGCAGGGCTTCGGCCAGATCCCCGGCCAGCATCCCGCGCGACCCGCCGAGGCGATCGCGCGCGATGCAGGCTGCGGCGCAATGCCAGGCGGCCCCGATCTCCGCGGCACTGCGCGCATCCGCGCCCTGCCCGCGCAGCGCCGCGATGATGCCGGTCAGCACGTCCCCGCTGCCGGCGGTGGCCATACCCGGGTGGCCGCCGGTCACACAGGCCAGCGGCTCCGCACCCGCGCTGGCGACCAGCGTGCCCGCCCCCTTCAGCAACACCACCCCGCCCAGGCGCTCGGCCAGCGCCCGCACGTGCCCGGGGCGATCGGCCTCGATGGCCGCCGCATCCTGCCCCTGCAGGCGTGCGGCCTCGCCCGGGTGCGGGGTCAGCACCCAGTCCTCGCCCCGGCGCGGGGCCTCGGCCAGCAGGTTCAGGGCATCGGCATCCACCACCCGCGGAAGCTCGGCATCCGCCACGGCCAGCCACAGGCCCCGGCCCCAGGCGTCCTGCCCGAGCCCAGGCCCCACCGCGACGACATCGACCCGGCGCATCAGGGCCTGCAGCTCGGTGGCGTCCGCCACGCCACGCACCATCAGCTCGGGTCGTTCCAGGTTGGCCCAGGCCGCGTGCTCGGGGTGCGTGGCCAGGGTCACGCGGCCGGCCCCGGCGCGCAGGGCGGCCGTTGCCGCCAACCGCGCGGCCCCCGAGTACCCGGGCGCGCCACCCACGATCAGCACATGCCCGCAGTCGCCCTTGTGGGCCCCCGGGCGCCGCACCGGCAGGCGCTGACGCCAGTCCGCTGGCCCGACACGGCGCGCGACCGGCGCGATGCCATCGGCTACCGAGGCGGGCAGATCGAGCGAGGCCACCTCCACCCGGCCGACCCGGTCGACCGCGGCCCCAGTATGCAGCCCCAGCTTGTCGGCAATCATGGTCAGGGTGTGGGCGGCCCGAACCGCTTCTCCCAGGATCCGGCCGCGATCGATGTCCACACCCGAGGGCACATCGGCCGCCAGCACCGGACAACCACTCGCGTTCAGCTGCTCGATCACCGCGCCATAGGCATCGGTGAGCGGCCGCTCCAGCCCGATCCCGAACAGGCAATCCACCCACAGGTCCGCGGCCGCCGGGTCGAAGGTCTCCAGCGAATGCACCTCGCCGCCGCCCTCCTGCCAGCGCCGATGGGCCTGGCGACCATCGGACTCGGGGCGCGCCCGGGAGGGACCGCCATGGACCCGGACCTCCAGCCCGGCCGCGGCGGCCAGCCGCGCAAGCACGTAGCCATCCCCGCCGTTGTTGCCGGGCCCGCACAGGATGCCGATGCGGCGGGCCTGCGGCCAGTCGCGGCGCACCACCGCCAGCAGGGCCTGCCCGGCACGCTCCATCAGCTCGCCCGGAGCCATCCCCGGCAGGGCCAGGCCGGCGGCATCCAGGGCGCGCATGCCCGCGTTATCGAACAGTGCGCTGGTCAATGCTTGTGGGTCGGGTTCATGATTCACGCCATCACCTCCGTCGCGGAAGCCGAAATCGTGCCTCAGCGCCTCGATCCACGCCAATCCACCGAGCTTGCCGAACGCATCCGCGACTGGGGACGCGAGCTCGGCTTTCAGGCCGTGCGCATCGCCCCCGCCGAGGTGCCCGAGGCGGATCGTCGGCATCTGGACGACTGGCTGGCCCAGGGCTCGCACGGCGAAATGGGCTGGATGGCCGACCGCGCACCCCTGCGCCACGCCCCGGATGCCCTGGTGCCCGGCGTACAGCGCATCATCAGCGTGCGCATGGACTACTTCCCGCCGGCCACCCGCCGCCCGGCGATCCAGCTGGCCGAACGTGGTCACGCCTATGTCTCGCGCTATGCCCTGGGCCGCGACTACCACAAGCTGCTGCGCAAGCGCCTGACCACCCTCGCGCGGCGGATCGAGGCGGAGGTCGGGCCGTTCGGTTATCGCGCCTTCACCGATAGCGCGCCCATCCTGGAAAAGGCCCTGGCCGCCCGCGCCGGACTGGGCTGGATTGGCAAGAACACCAACCTGCTGGCGCGCGAAAGCGGCTCCTGGTTCTTTCTCGGGGAGCTGTTTACCGACCTGCCATTGCCACTGGACGAACCCGTGGACGAGCACTGCGGCCAGTGCACCGCCTGTCTCGATGTCTGTCCGACCCGGGCCTTCCGCGGGCCATACGACCTGGACGCCCGGCGCTGCATCTCGTATCTGACCATCGAACTGAAGGGTGCGATCCCCGAGGACCTGCGACCGCTGATCGGTAACCGCATCTACGGCTGTGACGACTGCCAGCTGGTCTGCCCCTGGAACCGCTTTGCCGAGGTCACGGCGGAACCCGACTTCATCGCCCGCCACGGCCTGGATAGCGCCAGCCTGGTCGAGTTGTTCGCCTGGGACGAGGGCACGTTCCTCGCCCATACCGAGGGCATGGCCATCCGCCGGATCGGGCATACCCAGTGGCTGCGCAACCTCGCTGTGGCCCTCGGCAACGGTCCGGCCACACCCGATGCGGAGGCGGCCCTGGCCGCCCGCGCCGAGCACCCCTCCGAGCTGGTGCGCGAGCACGTCGCCTGGGCGCGCGAACAACTGCGCAACCCCCCGCGCGCCGCTCCCCTGCCCCCGGAGACCCTGTCCCGGCTCACCCAGGCGCCCGGGTAAGCCGGGCAAACAGAAACCGCCCCGCGCAGACGCAAATCAGCGCCTCCCAAGGTTGCCAGTGCCGGCGCGACCGGCGACACTCCGGAGCCGAATCGCACCCCGATGCCGGGCCCGGCCCGCCACCAAAGGTTCAGCCCGCCGCTATGCCCGATCACCCGGACACCACGCGCTACCAGCGGATCTTCGAACAGGCGCCCGAGGCCCATCTGGTCCTCTGCCGCAAGGGCGGGATCGTGGCGGCCAACCAGGCGGCCTGCGAGCTGCTGGGCTATACCTGCGCCGAACTGACCGGCGGCGTGCACATCACCGAGCTGGACCTGCAGGCCACCCAGGACGACGTGGACCAGGCGCACTCCAAACCCGAACAGCACCTCCCCGCGCACTTCGAGAGCCGCTACCGGCGCCGTGACGGCAGCGAATTCCCGGCCGAGGTACACATCAACGCGATCCGCACGGACGGCGAGATCGAAGTCTTCACGACGGTGCGCGACATCACCCGCGAGCGCCAGTCGGAGCAAGCCCTCAGGAACGTGGAGACGCAATTGGGCGCAACCGTGCGCCATGCCCCGCTGATCCTGTTCGCGCTGGACGCCAACGGCCGGTTCACTCTTTCCGAGGGGGCCGGGCTGCAGGCCCTGGGCCTGAGCCCCGGCGAGGTGGTCGGGCGCAATTTTCGGGACGTCTACGCGGACCAACCCGGCACACTGGAGGCTGCTGAACGCGCCCTCGCGGGCGATGCCTTCCAGTTCGAGGACACCATCAACGGTACGCATCTCAGCGTCTCGTGGATCCCCATGAAAGACCCGGTAAAGGGCCCGGAAGGGGTACTCGGCGTGGCCTGGGACATCACCTCGCTGCGGGCCGCCGAAGCCGCCACTGGGGCCGAGCGCGACCGCCTGCTGACCACGCTGCAGTCGATCAGCGACGGCGTCCTCACCGCAGACACCCACGGGCGTCTGACCTACCTGAACCCTGCCGCCCAGGTGCTCCTCGGGCTGGACGCCACGAGCGCCCAGGGCCGGTTGGTGGACGAACTCCTGGACCTGGAAGACACCCGGACGGGGACCAGCGTGCTCCGCCCGGTGGAACAATGCCTGAACCTGGGCGGTACCGTGGAATCGCCCGAACGCATACTCCATCGCGCCGACGGCGGAACCCGCGTGGTGCGCATGCTGGCCTCGCCCCTGCAACGTCCGAACCGCGAGGCCCAGGGTGTGGTGATCGTAATGCACGATCACACCGAGCTGTGGCAGATGACCCAGCAGCTCAACCATCAGGCGACCCATGACGACCTCACCGGCCTGTGCAACCGCCGCGAATTCGAGCGGCGGCTGGACCAGGCCCTGCACACCCTGGAGGAGGGCGAGACGCCGCATGCGGTGTTCTACATGGACCTCGACCAGTTCAAGATCATCAACGACACCTGCGGTCACCAGGCCGGCGACGAACTCCTGCGCGAACTCTCCGAACGCCTGCGGCACCTGATCCGCGAGAACGACACGCTGGCCCGGCTGGGTGGCGACGAATTCGGCGTGCTGCTGTGCCACTGCCCGCCCGAACGCGCCGAGGCAATCGCCCGGAAGATGCTGGAGACCGTGCAATCCCTGCGCTTCGCATGGGAGGGCCGGCGCTTCGATGTCGGCGTCAGCATCGGCCTGGTGCCGGTCAGCGGCCCGGAACAGACCCTTCCCGAGATCCTCAGCCAGGCGGACTCCGCCTGCTACGCCGCCAAGGAAAACGGCCGCAACCAGGTCTACGCCTGGCAACCCAGCGACCAGGCCCTGCGCCGCCGACGCGGGGAGATGGAATGGGTCGGCCGCATCCGCTCGGCGCTGGAGGAAGGGCGCTTCGCGCTGTTCGGCCAGGCCGTCCACCCGCTGGGCCCGGTCGATCCGGACCTTGCCCATGTCGAGGTATTGATGCGCCTGCGCGACGAGGATGGTCGGCTGATCCCGCCGGGCAGCTTCATCCCGGCCGCGGAGCGCTACCACCTGATGCCGGATATCGACCGCCATATCATCGACAACGCCTTCGCCATGCTCGCCCGGCATCGTGCGCCGCGCGAGAACCCATCCCACTGCGACCCCACCCTGGCGATCAACCTCTCGGGCCAGTCTCTGGCCCAGGAGAGCATGCTGGAGTTCGTCCTCGAGCGCCTCCAGCACTACGCCATCCCGCCGCGCTGCATCATCTTCGAGATCACCGAGACCGCGGCCATCAGCCACCACGAACGCGCCCAGAGTCTGATCCGCACCCTGCGCTACATGGGCTGTCGTTTCTCCCTGGACGACTTCGGCAGCGGCCTGTCATCGTTCGGGTACCTGAAGAATCTGCCGGTGGACTTCATCAAGATCGACGGCAGTTTCGTGCGCGATATCGCCCACAACGCGGTGGACTCGGCCATGGTCACCGCCATCCATCGCGTGGGTCATGTCCTCGGCCTGCGCACCATCGCCGAGTGTGTGGAATCAGCGGCGACCATGGACCGCCTGCGCGAGATCGGCCTGGACTTCGTGCAGGGCTTCTACCTGTCGGAACCGGCCCCGCTGGAGCAACACCTCACGCTCATCGACAGCAACATCCGCTGACCATCGGTATGCATTTCCGAGTGTTTTCCTTGGTTTTTGCCGGCGCTTTCGCGCCCGGCACGGGGACTTGCTAGCGTATGACCAAACAATAATCGGAAAACCACGCACTTATGCCTTATTCGGAACAACGCATCACCTCCACGCGCCGCTGGTCGGACAAGACCTTCAGCTTCACCACCACGCGCCCGGAGGGTCTGGAATTCAAGAACGGGCAGTTCGTGACCCTGGGTCTCCGCCCCGAGGGCAAACTGATCCCGCGTGCCTATTCGATCGTCTCCGAACCCGAGGCCGAGGAACTGGAATTCCTGAGCATCCACGTACCGGACGGTGCCCTGACCAGCCGCCTGGCCGAGGCTGGACCGGGTGATTCGATCTGGATCAACACCAAGGTCACCGGCTCACTGACCTTCGACTACGTGCAGCCGGGTCGCACCCTGTACATGCTGGCCACCGGCACCGGACTGGCCCCGTTCATCTCGCTGATCCGCAGCCCGGAACTGTTCGAGCACTTCGACAACGCGGTGCTGGTGCACAGCGTGCGTACCGTCGAGGAGCTGGCCTATCGCCAGGAGATCGAGTCGCGCATCAGCGACCGCCTTCGCTACGTGCCGACCGTAACCCGCGAGAACCATGATTTCGCCTGCCCGATCGCGCAGCAACCCTACGACAACAACCAGCGCGGCGCTGACATGTTCCGCTCCGGCGAGCTGAGCCGGATCCTCGATCTGCCACCCGCGGACCCGGAACACGACCGCGTAATGCTGTGCGGCAACCCGGCGATGAACCGCGAGATGAGCGAATGGCTGACCGAACACGGTTGGACCCAGACCAACTACAAGGGCGTGGGCACCTTCACCGTGGAGCAGGCCTTCGTGACCACGATGTCCGATTCGGACGACTAAGCCCTGCCCTGGACAGCCCTTAGCCCCGGACCAGCAGGACCCAACGGGCCGCGTTGATCCGCTGCAGCTTGGCCGTGTCACCACCCCGGTCGGGGTGGTGACACTGGGCCATCCGGCGGTACTGCCGGCGGATCGTGTCGGCATCCACCGGGTCCGCCAGCTCCAGCACCTCTAGCGCCTGCTCACGTTGCTGGTCACGTCCCAGACGCGACCAGAACTCGCCCAGAAGCACCTCCACCGCCGCTGCATCCATGGTTTCCAGCTGCGCCAGGTCGAGGTAATAGGCGCGCAGTGGATCGTGCATCGCCGGAAGCCCCTCGACCGCGCCACCGTCCCGCACCGGCTCGATCCCGATATCCAGGCAGTGAATGCGCAGCCTTTCGCCCCGCTCCGCCAGGCGGTCGCGCAACCGGTAAAGGCAGTGGAACAACAGGAAGTGCGTCTGGAACAGGCTCAGCGACTCCTGCAGCCGCGCCCCGGCAAACGGCTCCACGCCCGCGTCGCGCAACTGCGTGATCAGGGCGTGCTCGGTCAGCCCGTCCGGCTGCGTGCGCAGGCACTCCAGCACTCGCTCCAGCAACGCCGGATGGACCGGCGATGCGGCCGCCTCCGGAACGGCCGTCATGCCCCCGGAAATTCCCCGTCGACATACACCCAGCGCCCGTCCTCGCGGCGAAAACGGCTGCGCTCGTGCAGGCGTACGCCCTGACCGCGCACCCGCGAACGTGCAATGAACTCGACCCAGCCTTCCTCGTCGTCCGGCCCACCCGCCTCGGTCGCCCGTACCGCGAGCCCCAGCCAGCGCTGCTCGGGGTCCAGCTCCACGGATGCCGGACGCGTCGCGGCCGCCCAGGTCGCCAGCAGATAGTCCGCGTGCCCTTCCACAAACGCCGTGTAGCGCGACCGCATCAGCGCTTCCGCCGTGGGCGCCGACGCTGTGCCCTCCAGATACGGCCCACAGCAGGCGGCCCGGTCCTGCCCGGACCCGCAGGCACACGTATCGACCTTCTTTTGGCTGGCCTTGCCCAAGCCCCATCTCCCGTTCATCTCCACTCCAATCAGCATGCCCGAGCCGCCGGCCGCGGTCGAACCCTCACTTTGGGGCTGGTCTTTCGCCATTGAAATCGGTAGCGTGCGAAGCACGATCCCGGAGGGAACAATGGCCAACATTCTGATCATGGGCTGCGGCGATCTCGGCTGTGCCGTTGGCGAGCATCTCGCCAACGCCGGACACTCCGTCTGGGGCCTGCGCCGCCAGCCGGAGCACATCCCAGAGCCGATCCAGCCCCTGTCCGGAGACTTCGGCGTCGCGGACGGCCTGCCGGAGCTGCCGCCGGCGCTCGACACCGTTTATTTCATTGCTACCCCGGGCGAGTTCACCGAGTCCGCCTATCGGCGCGCCTATGTCGACGGCCTGCGCAACACCCTGACCGCCCTGGAACGGACCAACCAGCAGCCGCGCCGCGTTGTATTCATCTCCAGCACCTCGGTCTACGGCGCCGACGACGGGCGCTGGGTGGACGAGACCAGCCCCACCGAACCCACCCGCTTCTCCGGGCGCTGCCTGCGCGAGGCCGAGCAGCTGCTGGCCGACAGCCCGTTTCCGGGCGTGGTCCTGCGCTTGGGCGGCATCTACGGGCCCGGGCGCGAGTACCACCTGCGCAAGGTCTGCGAGGGCATCCGCGGCCAGCACGAAGCGCCGGTCTGGACCAACCGCATTCACCGCGATGACTGCGTAGGCCTGCTGACCCACTTGTTCCATCTGGATGACCCCGACCCGATTTATCTGGGCGTGGATGACGAGCCCGCCCTGCGCCACGAGCTGCTCGCCTGGCTGGCACAGGCGATGGAGATCGATCCGCCCGGCACACCGCCAATGCCCGAGGGCGGAGTCTCCGGCAAGCGCTGCTGCAACAAGCGCCTGCATGCCAGTGGCTATCGCCTCCAGTATCCCGACTACCGCACCGGCTACCGCGCCCTGCTCGACCAGATCACCACCACCTGAGCCGCCTCCTCGCCACGCAATGGCTCGGACGTATTCATCCTCTCGTGTTTATGTTGCCTTTGGTCCACCGCCAGCCCCACGGTGGCTGGCCAGGGTTCGTCATCAGGTGTTTACGGTGGCTTCGTCCGGCCGCCTGCCAGGCGCTCTCTCGCGAGCGCACCGCGAGGTACTTTCTTGCTTGCCCAAGAAAGTACCCAAAGAAGGGCCCCCGGATTCCGCCCGGGAACCTTGCTCCAGGGCCCTCGGGCCGGCGGCGCTGACCTCGCTGCGCCTTCGGCTCCGCTCAGACATCCAGCGCCTTCTCCCGGCCCGAGCACCCTTCCGCAAGGGGCTCCATACGGGAGGCGACGGTCAAAACAAACGGTATCCCGTAGGGTGCGGTTGAGCGCAGCGAAACGCACCATCTCCCACGCCGTGCGAAA
>NZ_KB898874.1 GCF_000377905.1 Thioalkalivibrio sp. ALMg11 | reverse complement strand
ACCATCCGGCAAGCGATCCGCCGCGTAGGTCTCCATGAACGTCTGCAACTCCGCCTCCACCGCTTGCTTGATCAGGTCCCGCGCCCCGCGGCGCAGGAGCGCGGTCAACGGGTCATCGGGCGTGTCCGCTGGCCCGTTCGAAATCTCTGTCGTATCGTAGGTCATGGTGGCGTATCCCCCTTGGCTGGTTGGTTGCTGGTACTTCCATTCCAGCCGGATACGCCGCCTTTCTCAATCCCTCCCGTACACCACTTTTGACAGTAACTCCCCATGCTGGATGGCGGCTGCGTCTCGACCGTGAACTGGTCCGAAGTGATGCAGAAATCGCTCCAACGCAAGGTGAACATCCAGGGAATGCAGCAGGAATTTGCCGATGTCGGGCTCCTTTTCGAGCCCTTCACTGCGGAACAAGCCGCGTTGGCCGCACAGCTCTGGGAGCCATCCCGGCGGCACGGACTGTCGATGGCCGACCGGGCTTGTATTGCCCTGGCGATGGACAAGGCCCTCCCTGTGCTGACTGCCGACCGAGCCTGGGGTCAGCTGGACCTGGGGATCGCGATTCAGGTTTTGAGGTAAATCCCGCAAGCTCGTCGGGCCACTCGGTTTGATCGTTATCGCACATGCCGCCTCGCGTGGCGTCGCGCCGCCCAGGCTGGCCATGCTCGCTCCGGGCCTAGGCGTGAGAAAACATCTGTCCCCGGATTCTGCGGCTCCTACAGGGGCCACAGCGTGCGACGAGCCCAGCCCCTTGAGCGATGGGGTGCTGGCAATGCCCCAAAACGCTCAGAGATCTGACCACCGGAACTCGGACAAAAGGGGAATGGAATGCACTCCTCCCGATTTGATCGGCCGATCAACGTCACCCGCCATGCTCGAGAACGCATGGCGCAGCGCGAAATCTCGGAAAGTGAGTTGGCGGAATTGCTGGAAAATGGTGAGCTACGCTACAAGGATGACCGTCGGTTGTGGGCCGCGAAGCACTTTGAAGGCCGTTGTGACAACCTGATTTGTGCCGCTTTGGCGCTTGAAGAACAATTGGTGGTCAAAACCGTCATGCACCACTTTGACTGGGGAGAGTGACGATGCGCACGACCTATGACGAAGCCGACGACATTCTCGTCCTGCATCTGTCGGACAAGCCGATTGCGCGCGAGTGCTCACAGGACTGGAACACCCATGTGAGCTATGCCGAAGACGGAACGATTGTGGAAGTCGTGATTCTCGAAGCGTCCAAGCAAGGCGCCTGGCCGCTCCTGCGGTCGGAAGCTGCCTGAGCCCACCGGAACGCTTCAGCGGCATGCCAAGAGACAGTGGCCAGGGGCGCGGCTCGTATTCCCGGACCCCACACGGTGTAGGAGCCCAGCCTCTGGGCGATGGGCCCAACCAGCGCCCCAATCGCCGAGAGGCTCGGCTCCTACAACTCAAAGGCCCAAAGCCGTCGCCGCCCTGCGCTGCACGTCATCCCGGCCGCAGCGTCCTCCCACCCCGTCATCCCGGCCGCAGCGAAGCGAAGAGCCGGGATCTCCACCGGTGGGGCCGCCCGGGCGCACGAGATCCCGGATAACCGCTCCGCGGTTTCCGGGATGACAATGGGGTGGCACGGTTTCCGGGACGACGAAGAACACGCCCCGTCACCCGGCGCAGCGCTACCCCCACCCCGTCATCCCGGCCGTACGTCCTCCCACCCCGTCATTTCGGCCGTACGTCCTCCCACCCCGTCATCCCGGCCGTAGCGAAGCGAAGAGCCGGGATCTCCGGCGGTGGGGGCTGCCCGAGCGTGGGAGATCCCGGATAACCGCTTCGCGGTTTCCGGGATGACGGGCGTGGGGGTTTAGCGGTTCCCCGAATGACGAACCGTAGGGGCTGCGTGACTCCCCGGAGGAGAGGGCGCATGGCCGGTGCCGGTGAGATGATGTCGCTGGCATGGCCGCCGAGTTTGGGAAGCCCACCGCAGTGCTATACTTGTATAGCAAATTCTCGGAGGAGATCTCATGCTGGCTTTGCGTCTACCTGAAGATGTGGAAGAACGCCTGGCTGCCTTGGCCAAGGCCACAGGCCGCAGCAAGAGCTACTATGCGCGCGAGGCAATCGTGCAGCATCTGGAAGACCTTGAAGACATCTACCTGGCCGAACAGCGCCTGATTGACCACCGCAAGGGAAGCGGCGAGACAGTCTCCATGGATGAAATGAGACGTCACCTCGAGCTGGACGATTGAGTTCGACAAGCGCGTAGAGAAGGATCTCCGCGCACTGGACAAGCAGGCGGCCAGACGGATTCTGAAATACCTGAACGAGCGCGTTGCACCGCTGGACGATCCACGAAGGTTGGGCAAATCGCTTTCGGGGGATCTGGGCGACTACTGGCGTTACCGCGTTGGTCCGTACCGTGTCATTGCATCGATTGAGGATGACCGGCTACGGGTGCTTGTCGTCCGCGTGGCTCACCGCAATACGGTCTATCGCCAGGGGATGGTATAAGCGCCGCATAGCCATGGGCTCCGTCCTGTAGGAGCCCAGCCTCTGGGCGATGGGGCCCAACCACCACCCCGATCGCCGAGAGGCTCGGCTCCTACGGATCGAAGGCCCACGGGCTTCGATCTGCTTCGTCAGCCGTCATCCCGGCCGTAGCGAAGCGAAGAGCCGGGATCTCCACCGCTGGGGGCCGCCCCGAGGCAAGGGATCCCGGATAACCGCTTTGCGGTTTCCGGGATGACGGAGGGGGGCGGTTTCCGGGATGACGGAGTGGGACGAGCGGTGGTGGGGATGACGGAGGGCCGCGCTGGTTGTATGAGCCGAACCCACTGGGCGATGAGGCCTGGAAACACGCCGCTGGCTGGGATATGCTTTAGGCATATGCAGCCATTTTGGGGCTAGATAATGAAGCGACGCACGGCGAGTTTGTTTCGGAATGGGCGCAGTCAGGCCGTTCGGCTGCCGAAGGGATTTACGTTCGATTCAGATGAGGTGGTCATCGAAAAGCGCGGGGATGCATTGATCCTGCGGGCCAAGCCGCGGTCCTGGGATGATTATTTCCTGGGTCCTGCCGAGACCCTGCCCGACGACTTTCCCGATTCGATCGAGGATCGAATGGCCCAGGATCGCGAGGCGTTGTGATCCATGCGCTATATGCTGGACACGAACATCTGTATCTACATCATGAAACGCCGGCCGCCCGAGGTGCACGAACGGTTACGCCACGTGCCGGTGGGGGAGGTCGGCCTATCCGCCGTCGTCCTGGCGGAATTGCGTTACGGCGTTTGCCGGTCGAATCAGAAAGAGCGTAGCGAGGCCGCATTGGAGCGTTTTCTGGCTTTCACGCAGGTGTGCGACTGGCCGGAAGAAGCAGCCGATCATTACGGAGACATCCGGGCTGAGCTGGAACACGCTGGCGCCCCCATTGGCGCAAACGACCTTCTGATAGCGGCGCACGCACGGGCAACAGGAACCGTACTAGTGACGAACAATGGGCGCGAGTTTGAGCGTGTGCCCGGGCTGCAGGTGCAAAACTGGGTGTCTGCACATTGACCGCGCGCCGGTATCCCCGCGCCGACACGCGGCAGCGTTAGTCCGCGGCCGGAACGCTACACCCACCCCGTCATTCCGGCCGTAACCGCACGCCCGCCTCCTCATCCCGGCCGTAACCGCACCCCGTCATCCCGGCCGTAGCGAAGCGAAGAGCCGGGATCTCCACCGGTGGGGGCTGCCCAGACGCACGAGATCCCGGATAACCGCTACGCGGTTTCCGGGATGACGGGGTGAGAGGCGCGGCTGCCGGGATGACAGGGTGAGAGGCGCGGTTGCCGGGAAGAAACATACAAGCCCAGCCCCCTGGGCGATGGGGCCCAACCAATGCCCCAATCGCCGAGAGGGTTCGGCTCTTACAGTCAAAGGCCGCCTGCGCCAACGCCTTTCGCTACACGTCATGCCGACCACCGTCGCGGCGGGTGTGAACAATCAATCTGTCCCGTTTCCCTTTCTTGCACGCCCGTCCCATTGTCATGCGACCGGCCGATATGCTCTACTTTCGCCCTTCGTTCACCCCGTGAACGCACAGTCAGCAGCTTTTTCCAGGGCGGGCCCGCGAAAACTCCGGGTGCACCGTCCCGGCGGTAGCGTGCCCAAACGCTCCCCATGATCCAGATAACCCATTGATTGAAGACGACCTTCATCTGGAAGTGCTCCGCCTGCTAGAGCGCGAGCCGGACATGAGCCAGCGCCAGCTGGCCCGTGCCCTGGGCCTGTCAGTGGGCAAGACGCACTACGCGCTCAAGGCCATCCTCGACCGCGGCTGGGTCAAGGCGCAGAACTTCCGTCGCTCGGATAACCGCTCGGCCTACCTGTACAAGCTCACGCCGAACGGCCTGCAGGAAAAGGCCCGCCTGGCGTACGGCCTGCTCCAGCGCAAACGCGCCGAGCACGAAGCCCTGATGACCGAGATCGAACAACTCCGCACCGAGCTCCAGGGCACAGAGCCCGCGAAAGAGCCCCCGACCCCGTAGGACGGGGGAAGGAATGCCGAGCAGAGCGAAATCGACACCCGGGAGCCGGTTGTGGGAGCCGGTTGTGGGAGCGGGCCTGCCCGCGAAGCCCCAGCCAAAGCCGGACGGACTCATGCCATTCCTCCAGCCTGTCAGCCGGACCGCGACCCGGGCTCGTCACCCCAGCCGCGGCGCTACTCCGGCGCGTCACGTCGTCCGTCGTGCTACCCCGACCCCATTATCTGCGGCCGCAGCGCTACCCCACCCCGTCATCCCGGCCGAAGCGTGCCCCCACCTCGTCATCCCGGCCGAAGCGTGCCCCCACCCCGTCATCCCGGCCGCAGCGTGCCCCCACCTCGTCATCCCGGCCGTAGCGAAGCGAAGAGCCGGGATCTCCACCGGTGGGGCCGCCCGGACGCACGAGATCCCGGATAACCGCTCCGCGGTTTCCGGGATGACGGTCGGGTGGGGTAGTTTCCGGGATGATGGAGGGGCAGGGCGGTTTCCAGGATGACGGGCCTTGGGGCTTCGCGGTTTCCGGGCTGACGAAGAACACACCCCCGTCACCCGGCGCAGCGCTACCCCATCCCGTCATCCCGGCCGTAGCGAAGCGAAGAGCCGGGATCTCCACCGGTGGGGCCAGCCCGGACGCACGAGATCCCGGATAACCGCTTCGCGGTTTCCGGGATGACGGAGGAGCGGGCCCGCCCGCGAACAACCCATCGATCAACACACACCAGCACAAAGCACAAAATGAAAATTCTCATAGCCGGCTCGGCCGGCTTCATTGGCAGCGCCTCGAGCCTGCGCCGGCTAGAGCGCGGCGACCAGGTGATCGGCGGTGACACCCTGAACGGCGACTACGACGTTTCGCAGAAAGAGGCGAAGGTGCCGGGTATCTACCAGGCCGGGATCCTCGCCGTACCGCATCGAGAATTCGTGGCGGCGGTGGTGGACATCCGCGCCTTGGGCGCTGAGAACAGCGCACTGCCTGATGTGACATCTATGCTGCCCAACCAAGCGGGCGCAATGCGGCTCTAAGCCGCGAAAGATTCCCATGCTCCAGCGCCTCAGAGTCTTTTTCAGCCTCCTTACCCGCGAACAACGCGCGCGCCTGCTTCGCCTCCAGATCCTGGTCGTGCTGATGGCGTTCGCGGAAGTCGGTGGCGTGGTCGCCATCGGCCCGTTCATGGCCCTGGTCGGCGATATGAGCCGACTGGAAGGCGACGGAACGCTGGCACAGCTCTACGAGGCAAGCGGCTTCACAGACCCCGCCGATTTTCTGTTCTGGCTGGGCATCGCTGTCCTCATGGCGTTGGCAGCCGGGGCGGTCCTTGCCATGATCACCACATGGCGCTTGGCCCTGTACGCGAACCAGGTCGGCGCCGAATTGAGCTCCCGGCTCTACAAGCACTACATGCATCAGCCGTGGCTCTTTCACGCCGACGGCAGCAGCAGCCAGCTCACCAACAAGATCGCGCAGGAATGCCAGCGCATCACAAACACCATCCTCCGACCCTTGATGATGATGAATGCGAAAGTGGTGCTGGCCCTCTTCATGGCCATCGTCATCTTCGTCTACAACCCCATGGTGGCGCTGACCGGCTTGCTGATCTTTGCCGCTGCTTACCTGATTCTCTACCGTGTGGTGCGCGGACGCCTCGTAAGTAATGGGGCCACCATTACGCAGACCAATCAGCAACGCTTCAAGCTGATGAACGAAGGCTTCGGCGGGATCAAGGACACCCTTTTGCTGGGGCGGCAGGCCGATTTCAACCAGCGTTTCGAGGCCGCCAGCCGCCGTTTTGGACGGGCGCAGGGAACGACCCAGGCGCTCTCGCAGGTGCCTCGTTATGCCATGGAACTGATCGCCTATGGCTCGGTCATCTTCCTGGTGCTCTACCTGCTGGCCGCCCATGAAGGGAATCTGGGCGAGATCCTGCCCATGCTGGCGATCTATGCCCTGGCAGGTTTCAAGCTGCTGCCAGCATTCCAGCAGATATTCACCAGCGTCGCCCAGATACGGGGCAACCTGGCCGCGTTCGACAATCTAGAAGCGGATCTCAGAGACAGTCAGGATGCAAGCATCGGCGTCTCGGCAGAGCGATTCGGGCACTGGCGTCCAAAGGAAGAAATCCGTCTGGATGAGGTGACCTTCACCTATCCCGGTAAGGAAGAGCCAGCACTACAGGGCCTGGATCTAAGCCTGCCAGTAAACCACGTGGTCGGCCTGGTCGGGGCGTCCGGCTCCGGGAAGTCGACGGCCATCGATATCCTGCTTGGGCTGATTGAACCGCAAGAGGGGCGCCTCACCATTGATGGGCAGCCACTACAGCCCGAACAGAAGCGAGCCTGGCAGAACAGCATGGGCTTTGTGCCCCAGTCGATCTTCCTAGCCGACGCCAGTATCCGGGAAAATATCGCCTTTGGCTTGCCACCGGAACAGATCGACGAGGAGAGCGTTCGCCGTGCAGCCCGGATGGCCCACCTGGACCAACTCCTGGTCGATCTCCCGGAAGGCCTCGATACCCGTGTTGGCGAGCGCGGAATACAACTCTCTGGCGGTCAGCGGCAACGCATTGGCATCGCCCGCGCCCTCTACGACGATGCCGATGTGCTGGTGCTGGATGAGGCGACCAGCGCGCTGGATGGGATCACCGAGAAATTGGTCATGGATGCCATCCACGATTTTTCTGGGAAGAAGACCATCATCATGATCGCCCACCGACTGGCTACCGTGAAGCAGTGCGACAGCATCTACCTGCTGTCCGAAGGAAAGGTGGCGGATCACGGTTCCTATTCTCAGTTGGTCGCGCGGAACCCCACCTTCCGGCGTATGGCCGACCACGCATAACGATCGTCGAAAAGGAAAAGTCGACTCATGTTCAATGACTCATCCATCTTGGTAACCGGCGGCACGGGCTCGTTCGGTCATACCTTTATCCCCATGCTCCTGGAGCGATACAACCCCAGGCGAGTGATGATCTTCTCGCGCGACGAGATGAAGCAGTGGGAGATGGCCAACAAGTTCGAAGGCGATCCGCGCGTGCGTTTCTTCCTTGGCGACGTGCGCTCCCGCGAAAGTGTCTACTGCGCACTTGACGGAGGCGGCTACGTGACCCACGCAGCCGCCTCTAAGATCGTCGCGTCCGGCTAATACAACTCCTTTGAGTGTGTGAAGCCCAAGGTCCATGGCGCCCAAGACGTCATACACGCAGCGTTGGGCAAGGGGCGTTCAGATGATGATTGCGCTTTCCGCCGGCAAGGCGGCTAGGCCCATCAACCGGTAAGGTGGCACCAAGCTAGCGACGGACACGCGATTCGTCGTTGCGAACCGAGTGTCCGTAGGCCTCGATAGATTCTAGCTATGAGAAGGGAAACATGCCATGAGTATCCTTGTTACCGGTGGAGCGGGTTATATAGGAAGTCACATAGCCCTGGCACTTTTAGACGACGGTAGCGACGTTGTCGTTGCTGACAACCTGAGTACCGGATTGCGCGCGCTCGTCCCAGCAGGCGCAGCGTTTGAGCGGGTGGATTTGCGTGATCGAGAAAAACTGGCGGACCTTATGGTGGAGTACGGTGTTGAGGCTGTCATTCATTGCGCCGCATCTACCGTGGTACCGGATTCTGTGATGGATCCGCTAGGTTATTACGAAAACAATATTCTCGGTACGTTAACGCTCTTGCAAGCAATGCAGGCTGGCAAGGTGCGTCGCCTCATCTTTTCATCTACCGCGGCCGTCTACAACCCAGAAGGTCGCTCTCTGATTTCCGAGCACGAAAATCCGGATCCTGTATCACCGTATGGGGCCTCCAAACTAATGGCCGAAAGAATGGTGCGCGACATGGCGGTGGCGGGCGATGTCGACTTTACAATCTTACGGTACTTTAACGTTGCCGGCGCCGATCCGATGGGTCGTTCTGGCCAATCGACACCGGCGGCCACACATCTTATCAAGGTTGCCGCGGAGGTTGCTTGTGGCGCGAGATCGACGCTGACGATCTTTGGAACGGAATGGCCTACCCCTGACGGTACCGGCGTTCGTGACTACGTTCATGTTAGCGATTTGGCTCAGGCACATATTTCGGCGCTGAAAAGCTTAGATGGCCCTGCGCATAATTCCACTTTGAATTGTGGATACGGACGTGGAAGTAGTGTCCGTGACGTAATCCATGCCGTAGAGCGCGCTACGGGGGAGGTGTTGCCAGTAAACGTCGCCCCGGCGAGGCCCGGAGATTTGGCCGAAGTTGTTGCGGATGCCCGTGCTTTGCGGCGTGCGCTTAACTGGAAACCTCAGTACGACGACCTAGATGTTATTGTTAGACATAGTCTGGAGTGGGAATCTAAAAGGATGCTCAGCCAGTTGGAAAACTAGAGAGGCGTTGCTGTAAATGTTCCTGAAGGAGAGTAAATGTACACGATCGTGAATATTCGCCCGCTGGGGTATAATGTTGGAAATAACGCTATTCATTTTGCCCTCAGGCACATGCTGTATGAGGTGTTCGGTAGGCTTGTTTCTGTAATTGAATATCCGGCAACATCCAAACACGAAAGCACGGCCAAGGCCGGCCTTACGTCTGCTACAGTGCATGATATAAATCGTTTTGCGGACGGCGTAATTGTCGGCGGCGGCAATCTCTACGAAAATGACGAGATTGACGTCGATGCGCGCGCGTTGCGAGCGCTGAATCCGCCTCTAATGTTGTTCTCTAATTCACGTGGCCGAATATATGATCGGTATGGTCGGCTGACTGAGCGTTCGGATGTAATAGACGATAGTAAGCTGAAAGCATTGCTGTCTCGGGCAGATATGTCCCTTTCGCGTGATAGCGCGACACACCATTATCTCCGGTCCATTGATGCTCGTGATCGGCTGGGGTGGTGCCCCACCATCAACGTGAATCGTTATGCCGACAGGTTGCCCGTTCTTCCTGAAACCGAGGATGTGGGCACGCTAATTTCCGTGCGAACCCCAGGATTGATGAACGTTCCTTACCGCTTTCAGGCTCGCATCCAAGACCATATTGAGGCGGTGATTGACCGATTGAGAAAGGCAGGTCACAAGCGAATTCGTATTCTTTGCAATGACAGCCGAGATCTCGATTTTGCGGCATCGTTTCGTTACACAAAAAACGTCGATTCGATTTATACAAACGATGTTTATCTGTATCTTGCTTTATTGCGGCAGGCCAAGATGGTAGTCAGTTACCGGTTACATGCGACTTTGCCAGCTATCTCGTTTGGAACGCCAACAATAAATGTCGTATACGATGAGCGTGCCCAATCATTATTCGACGATCTGGGGATTTCGGGGGCTTACCTGGATATGGTTCAGATGGGTCACAATTTTAGTGAAGAGATGATGGCTCAGGTTCAAAACGGTGGTTATACGAAAAACGATCATGCGGTCTTGGACCAAGAGTGGGGCCGGATCGAAAAAAGCCAATTTGAGAGTTTCGCCGACTTTAAGGTGATGATGGAGCAGTACCTGATGAAAGGCGTACGTGGAGGGTGAATAACAAGGCCTCCATCCTGTCCGCGCCACCCAATCCCGTCACCTTTTATGTCCAGGCCGGATCGCACGTCGGGTTAGGGCATCTGTTCCGGAGTGCCGCGGTGATACGCGGACTGGCAGAGAAAGGGATTTCTGCTCGTGTTCGTCTTGACGCCGATACCCTTGGACAGGAGGAAGCCGCAGCATTGGGATTGGGTGGCGATTCCTTCTTTCATTCGGGTCCTGGCCCTGTAGTAATTGATGCAGTGTCTATCCCCGATGCCGCCGCTACTTGGCTAGCTGACTTTTCACTTCGTATTCTAATTTCGCCGGTCTGCGACAGGGCCGATCTTGCTACGCATGCGCTGGTGCGCGAGGCACCCGAAAAACTGCGAGGGGATCTGCCGGACCAATCGGAGTTAGTCACCGATTTGGCGTTTGGCTTTATCACGGCCCGGGGGCTTAGGGCGCAGCCGCGGGACTATGCCTCGCTGACTTTGGGTATCTGTCTCTCGGGCGGGGATGACAGGTTTGATTTAAATGGGTTGCTTGGGGAGCTGTCTTGGGTGCGTGGATTGGACGAAATACGCCTGTTGGATCGGCGTATCCCGGAGGTGCTTCCTGATTATGGTCCGAAACTAATGCATACCCAAAGCACCCGCAGACCTTGGGTGTTTTTGGGACCAGCGAATGTGTTTCTAGGCGGCGAGGGAGTGATGTTGGCCGAGGCGGTTGCGCAAGGCATTCCTGCCTTCTCACTTAGTGCGACTAGCGATGGTGGGAAAAATACTGCTTTAGTTGATACGGGATCCGTAAAACTCATTCCGCGTGCTCCTTTTGAGCCCGCGAGTTTGATATCAATGTTGAGTGATCGCAGAAGTTTGGAAGAGATGCACAAATCGGCCTTGCACAACGTCGGTGTCAATTCCGGCGAATCCTTGGTTGGACGCATCGTGGATTTACTGAGCGCAGGAGATTACCCTAAATGACTGATATAGCAATGCCTGAAATTATTGCCGAGGCCGGTAGCAACCACAATGGATCGATCAAGCGTGCGAAAACGTTGGTCGATCTAGCGGCCGACGTTGGGGCTAGTTCGGTTAAATTTCAGTTGATATTTTCTGAAGGGCTGTATCTGCCCCAATTGTTCAACGGGGTTGGCTATGTGGATAATCCGGTTTTTAGGCAGCGGAAGAGTGAAGAGCTATCCGAAGCCGAGTGGTCGGATCTGTGGGGATATGCTCATGAGCGAGGCATCTCGATTTCAGGCTCGGTGTTTTGCGAAAAAGGGGTGGACCTATTGGGCCGGCTTGGCGCGCCATATGTGAAGATCGCCTCGACCGACTTGACCAATCACGAGCTGATTGGTCGAGCCTGTGACGTTTTTGGACAGGTGATTGTCAGCACCGGGATGGCCACGCTCGAGGAGATCGCGGCCATGGTCAATTTTGTGCAATCCACACATCCCGGTACCGAGCTTCGTTTGATGCATTGTGTTTCTGCCTATCCCTGTGCGCTGAGAGATGCCAATGTTCAGCGAGTCGCAATGCTGAGTCGGTGTTTTGGCGTACCAGTAGGCTATTCGGATCATACGAGAGGTGAGGTTTCGGCTGGGATGGCGTTGGCGCACGGCGCTGAATTCTTCGAGAAGCATTTTACAACCGATCGGGATCTGCCCGGATTTGATCATGCGCACGCGCTTGATGGTCCTGAGTTGGCTTCATATGTACAGACCTTGCGTGATGGTGCGGCTAGCCTTGCGCGTCCGGCTAATGAGGGGTCCGCGCAAGAGCAAATTACGAAACTTCGCGCAAGGCGTGGTGTTTACGCCGCCCGCGTGCTGCCCGAAGGGCATGTTCTTAAACGAGAAGATTTGCTTTTTGTGCGACCGAGTACGGAATGTTCTTTCAATGGTCTGGCAGATCTGATTGGGTCACGCCTTCAAACGCCGGTTTCCCGTTATGCGGCCTTGGGTATTGATGCCTCGTCGGCGCGTATCGTGCAGTCGAATTGGGAAGGTGCCCAATCGTACTGGGGCCGGGAGATGGAGGAAAAAGGGATGGGCGATGGCACAGGGTCTGTTTCGGGGTGAGACATGCGTAGGTTTGTTTTTATTTATGCCCGCACCGATTCGCACCGCCTGCCTGGCAAGGTTCTTTTACCGCTTGGTGGGCGTGCGGTCCTGGATATAGTCTGTGATCGCGCCCGCCGAGTTCCAGTTGATGGATGGGCGTTGTTAACAAGCGCTCGACCTGTGGACGATGGGCTGGCTAGCCATGCTAAGGAAAGGGGTCTACGAGTGATCCGAGGTGATGCCAACGATCTAATTACGCGGACTCTACAGGCGATTACTGAAACTGAGGCAACATGCTTTCTTCGGCTGAACGCCGATTCGCCTCTTTTCGAGCCGAGCATGGCCGTTTGGGCGATGCAGCGCATGGGTCGCTATCGTCTTGTGAGTAATCTTTTTGAGCGGCGTTTTCCTTATGGGGTGGCTGTGGAGTGGGTGGACTCGGAACTTTATCGTGAGTTCGCGCGCCACGCGCAGAAAAAAGAAGTGGAGCACGTTACGCAGCATCTCTACCGGTTGGCGTCGGAGATCGAAACACTCTCGATTGAACAACGCCGGGACGATAGTGACTTGCGCCTAACACTAGACAACGCGGAGGACCGGTTGCGGTTGGGACGGTTAGTAGAAAAAGGGAACATTTCTGTTGATCCTTATTGGGCGCTTCTGGATCGGGAAGCGCCAACCTTCACGGCGAGGAAAGTTTAATTAGGCCATTAGGGTGTGTCTAGTAGTAAGTCGCCCTGTGAAGTTCCGTTTACGGTCTGCCAAGAAACTGGCGTAATTGTTTATCTAATGGTGGCAGCGTGCGCGCGGGGGCGTAAGCCTTATGACCGGCGAGCGACGCTAAGCCTGGACACTGTCGTCAGTATAAAGGTCGGCCATTTTCGAGGTGAAGCGTATTAAAGGTATTACGTCGTTCTATGAGGCGCTGGAGAAGTTTGAGCGCATGGAGATAGATCTGGATCTCCCAAGCTGGCAGATCAATGGGGTCTATGTCTGGAAGCTGGTGCGATTTACGCTATTTCGTCAGTTTAGGATGGATCACGGCCTGGCGGGCGATGCGCATCCGGAAGCGAAACGTTTGCGAAAGACAAAGGCCCAGCTGGTCAAGGAATTCCCTGGGCGGTTCATCAAGCGTAATCCCTATCGAGCGAGTCGGGGAAAGACGGACCGTATCATTATCCCACACAGCCGTAAGCACTCGATGGGCGATCGGCTGGTAGATCCGATATCGGCGCGAGCTTGGCTTGGCCAGATCGAAGCGCGAAGTCTTGTGCTTGACCGTACCTCGCCTTTGGATCCCGCTCCGTTGCCCGGGGCTGCGGACTATGACGTGATGGCTAGGCTGGGATGGATTGCTCGGCAATTTCGCCGGGTACGCTTTGATGAGGGCGACAAAACCCGCATTCGCTCTATTCAGCAACGGCTGGGTACAGACTTGGTGACTGATGGTTGGTCGTTGGATGAGCAGGTTCTTCGGGTGGTTCGGGGGTTTTTGGCGGAGCGAGCAATGTATCGTACGCTGTTTTGGAAAACGCAGCCGAGAGCATTGTATGTGGTCGCTGGCTACGGGCTAGAGGGTCCGATTGCGGCAGCCCAGGAGCGATGTATTCCCGTTGCGGAGTTCCAGCACGGCTCAATGGATCGAGGCCACTTGGCATACGATTATCGGGGCTGGGCACAGGTGCCTTATTTTGCCGACCATCTGTTGACTTGGGGTGGCGCTTGGCATCGCGATACGGCGTTGCCGCGGGAATGCATGGTGCACGCGGTGGGGGCACCGTATATAGAAACGTCGATGCGCCACACAGGTCAAGGGTGTGTTCGCCGCGAAAAGAGGCTGCTGGTGCTTTCTCAGGGATCTGTGGCAGCGAAGCTGATGGAGGCCGTCATTGTGTTTTCTCGCTTGCGACCGGATTGGGAAATCGTTGTTCGGCCTCATCCCAGCGAGAGCGTTTCCAGTCTTAGTTCGTACCTGCAGAGTCTCGGCGGCGACATTGGTGGGTTGATTCAATTCGAAAAGGAGACGTCCTTGGGACAGGCCTGCAATCAGGCGAGTGTGGTGTTCGGGGTGTGTTCGACAGCCATGGTGGAGAGTCTCTTGGGTGGGTGCAAGGTTGCGATGCTGCGCTTGCCCAGTGCGGGCTCGTATTTCCAATCGTTGCTGGATGATGGAGATGCACACGCTGTGCAAAGTGGCGAGGAATTGGCGGGTTGTATCGAATCCCTTCCAAAAGGGTCAGCGCGGAGCTATTTTTCCGATCCGGTCGAGGATGTCTGTCGCCTGGTGGAGGCATGATGAATTAACTAACGGGGCGGTTCAGTTCAGGCGGTGGGATGCGGCGGGTGTGATTCAGGAGAGAAGGTATGCCAAGGATGGCGCGAGTGGTGTTGCCGCATATGCCGCACCATGTGGTGCAGCGCGGGCATAATCGGCAGGTGGTGTTTGCCGGGGCCGAGGATTACGAGCGGTACCTGGAGGATCTGCGGGAGCTGAGCAGTGCGCTGGACATCCGGGTGTATGCGTACTGCTTGATGACGAACCACGTGCATCTGTTGTTGTGCCCCGGCGAGGAGGTGGCCGCCATGGGTCGTCTGATGAAGGCGTTAGCGGCCCGTGCGACGCGGTATCGCAATCGCGTCGAGGGGCGTTCGGGAACCTTGTGGGAAGGCCGTTATAAGTCCAGTCCGGTGCAGACTAGAGAGGTACCTGTACGCGGTACATCGAACTGAACCCGGTGCGGGCGCGCATGGTGCCAGTAGCCGGTGACTACGCCTGGTCCAGTTACCGGCAGCGTATCGGCGAGGAGGATCGTTGGATCGATCTGGACCCGGCGTACTTGGACCTGGCAGACAACGAATCCGATCGGCGTGCACGCTATACCCGCTTCGTGGAGCAGGGCGTACCGGAGCAGGAGCTGTCGCTGGTGCGCGAGGCCCTGCAGCGCGGCCAGCTCACGGGCAACCAGCGGTTCGTGGACGCGGTGGAACAGATCATCGGCTGCCGCATTGAGCGCCGCCGACCTGGCCGCCCGTCATCACGCCGGGCGTGAGAAAATAAATCTGTCCCCGTTTTCGATATCAAACCATGTGCACTCGTTGCGGGGCTCGAGCTCAGCGGTTGCCGGAACAGGGGCCGTATAATGAAGGCATTGACCGCCAGGACCCCATGGAAAGGGCGCTACAGGGTCCAGCCCAGTGCAAACGGCGACGTGCCTTCCGGCCTGCATACGGTACATCGAGCTCAGTGCCGTGTGTGCCTAAGAACGTCAATCGGTCCCTGTTTGCTACCGTCTTGGGTTTTAGTGCGGACGCCGCACGCTCCGAACGCTGGGCGGGCGACCTCCGCGGATTCCGACTTCCCGAGTAAGTCCATCTGAATCCGGAGAAAGCAGAGAGTTGTTATAGCCCCCATGCAACTCTCCCCACCGATTTAGTTGGCATGCACCATAACAGATACCGCCTAGATGATTTCAAGCCAAAAAATGGATAAAAATGTAGTCTTGTGTATTGCTTCTTTGTGGCCGAGTCGCAAGAATCAAAATAGTGCGACCCAGTTGGTTCAGCAAATTTCCGCCCGAAGTAAGTTCTGTAAGCTAATTGTTCTCGCTCCTCATAACGCATTCCGATCAAAAAAAATATGGCTAGAAAAGTGTACTCCAAAGCCATTTGCGTTTGTGTCGCCGACATTTCTTGGTGTCCCCATGGGCGGCACAAAATTAATTGTACTCCGCAATCTTTTGAACGAATTACTTTTCGCGGCATTCATGCTCCCAGTGATTCTCTATTATAAAGTAAAATGGAATGTTCAAATCATACATTTCCATGGTGACCGCGGTTATTTAATTCTAGCTCCTGCAGCAAAAAAAATGTTTCGCGTTTCGGTGGTTTTGACGTCGCACGGAATATCGCACAATATTGATTTTCGGAGCTCCGGGGCTACCTTGAACAAGATATCGGCTTCAGCTATGAACAATATTGATCGTATAATTATTGTTGGCGAACCTTTGAGGGAGCACTTATTAAATCTCGGGGTGGAAGGCGCGCGGATTACGAAGATTCAGAACGGTCATGACTCCGACACGGCTGTGCCGTCCATTGTCGCTGAAATTGCCGACCGATATCGTGGCAAATTTATCATTGTATCAGTTGCGAGAATGGTCAATTGGAAAGGGCTGGAGATTAATCTTAAAGCGCTTTCAAGGGTCAATGCAGCGATTGGCAGAGAAAGGTGGGTTTACCTCCATGTGGGCGATGGGCCAGATCGGGCGAAGCTTCAGGCGCTAACTGATAAGTTGGGGCTAGAAAACAATGTTCATTTCTTAGGGCATCTTAGTTACGAGGCGGCGATGTCTGTTGTGGCGAGCGGAGATCTTTTCGTGCTGCCTAGCTGGGGCGAGGCATTCGGAATTGTTTACTTGGAGGCGATGGCGAGAGGTGTGCCTGCTATAGGGTGTAAGGGTGCCGGCGCCGAAGAGTCTGTCGTGCACGCTGAAACGGGGTTTCTGGTGGATGCACAGGACTCCCAGGGGTTGGCGGATCTCATACTTAGGGTAATCGAGAATCCAGCTCTCCGGGAAAGGATTGCGTCGTCAGCGCGGCAGCATGCGGCATTCTTTACTTGGGAGCGTAATGCGGAACGTTATACACAGCTGTACACACAATTGATGCATGGTGGTCATCGGACAAGTTAGGAAGAGGCTGGATTAATAATGTGGTTAGTGGAAATCGTGTTGAGAGTGCGAAAACCGGGAAGCTTCTTCAGTCGTAAGGTGATAAGAGTTTGGCGGTCTAGGTTTTCTGGTCGATTGGATTCGAGCCCGGATAATATGGCTGGAAGCCAACGTGTCTAGGGGAAGAATAGAGGTCCGCAGATTTCCAGATCCTTCGCTTGGTCGAAGGGCGTTGACAGTGTCGATGGTTTTCGTATCGCTCGTAATTTCGTTGCGTTTTTCGGGCGGCCATGCAGCTGACGTAAGTTATATTCTGTTAGCTGGGTATGCTTTTCTCGGTCTGCCGCAGGTAATTCAAGCCCTTGTTTTTTCGTGGATGTTCACGATGATCAACCCCGGTATCACGCTGGGCGATCCTGCGTTCGGTGGGGTTGGGCGTAGTATCGTGGTTCTCTCCGCGTTTGTGTCTGTCATGATTCACACTAGGTTCTGGGAAAGCGCCTATAAAATTAGTCGAATGTCGCTCATTTTGTTTATCTTGGCGCTCTTTCTCGGGTTCCACTCGGCGTTTTTTAGCTCAATTCCAGATGTTTCGTTTCTGAAAGCAACCTTGTGGGTAACTGCCGCTGCTGCGTCATTTTCTGCTTGGATGAATATGTCGATCCTGGAGCGGGAGCAGACCGCTAGATGGGTGTTCGCAGTTCTTGTCACGCTTCTGGTGGTCAGCGTAGCGTTGATGTTTCATCCGGTCGGGTATTTTAGGCACCAGCATGTTTTTCAGGGTGCCATGACCCATTCGCAGACTTTAGGGCCAGTTATGGCGATCTTGGGCGTGTGGGCGGCCTCTCGTATCATTGGACAGGGTGAGGCTCGTGCTTGGCTTGTCTTGGTGGCGCTTTCCGCTATTGGTATGGTCTTCCTGTCCGGCGCGCGAACCGCTGGGGTCGCCATGGTTCTGGGGCTACTTGCTGCTGCCGCTGTTGGACTTGTGTTTAGTCGGTTGACGGCTCGGAGGTTTTTTTTCGGGCTAACGGACGCCCGTGTATTAATAGGGCTTATGAGTTTATTGGTTGGCGGGATTCTCTTCATTCCGATAGTCTCCTCAGTGTGGCAGGAGTTCTTGAATCAATATGCCTCGCAGCAAGGCGGGGTCATAAATCAGTATATGGCCTCTAGGGGGTTCTTGATGGACACAATGATCGAGAATATTCGACAGGGCCCTTTATCGGGGATTGGCTTCGGAATAGCATCGAATCCGGAGCAGATGGGAGTCGACCGTTTAGGGTTTCTTGGAATTCCGGTAAATGCACCAGTTGAAAAGGGTCTGGCGCCGTTAGCCGTTTTGGAGGAGTTGGGGATCGTTGGGGCGGTGCTTGTGGGCATTTGGGTGTTGATGTTGATTATTGGGTCTTCCCATGGAGGTCTAGCGCCGCTTGCGGTTGTGTTGTGTTTTCTCCTGATTAACCTGGGGGAGGCGTTCATGTTCGCTGCTGGTGGTAATGGCTTACTGATGCTGGTGTTGTTTGGCTGGGCATATGCGGCGGGCCGGATTCGGCGAAGGGGCGATTGTTTTGGATGATTCAATTTGGTTTTGGCAAAAAACAATCTCTCCGCATATGGCTGGGCTCGCTAGAGCGTTGGCTCATGAAGGGATATCGGTTACCTATGTGGCGGAGGAGAGCTTGTCAGAGGATCGAAGGGCTCAAGGTTGGATTGTACCCGAGCTTGGGAACGCCCGGTTGTTGCGGGTCCGGAATTCGAACGACGTGGAGCGTGCGGTGGGGAGCGCACCGCCTGGGAGTAGTCATCTGTGTCAGGGATTGCGGGCGAACGGCCTAGTGTCGGTGGCGGAAAGGATGCTGGCGCGGCGTGGCTCCTTTCTAGTGGTGATAATGGAGACGGTGGATGGACGAGGGTGGCGGGGCTTGGTACGCCGAGCTCTCTACCGCACGTTATTCTGGCGTAAACAAGGAGAGATTTCGGCGGTTTTGGCGATCGGCAAAGGGACTCCGGGTTGGATCAGTGCGCGGGGGATGCCACAGAATCGGATATACCCGTTTTCATATTTTTTGCCGTATCGCGTACCGGTACCGGTGAAGCGGCAAGGGGGAGCGGAGGCAGTGTTCCGTTTTATCTATGTAGGTCAACTCATTGAACGAAAACGGGTTGATATTTTGGTATCCGCGGTTGCGATGCTGAGTGATGTGGAATTGATCGTGGTTGGGTCGGGACCCTTGGAATCTTCTCTGAAACGGCAGGCAGAGGAGGAGATTCCGGGTTGTGTCAGGTTCATGGGGACTCGAAGGATGGAGGAAGTGCCAAGCTTTATGGCCGACTCCGACTGCTTGGTTCTTCCTAGCGATCACGACGGTTGGGGGGCGGTGGTATCGGAGGCGTTGATGGTGGGCACGCCGGCCGTTTGTTCGGATGCGTGTGGAGCGTCTGAAGTCGTCGAGGCCAGCGGTGTTGGAGGTGTATTTCGTAAGGGTGATAAAACGGGGCTGGCCGAGGTGTTAGCGAGTGTTAAGGGACAGGGACGGCTGTCTCGCCAGCGCCGTGAGGCTATCGCAAAGTGGGGGGGGGGCTTGGGTGATCGCGCGGGGGCACGCTATTTGATGGAGATCTTGGCGTATCAACGAGAAGGTGGATCTCGGCCGGGACCGCCATGGCAATGGAGCGGTGGAAAATTGGCCGGGATGGATGAGGTCAAGTGATGGACAAGCCGCGGATCCTCGTAGTTACGGGGCATTACCTCCCGGGTTTCAGGGCGGGCGGGCCGCTCCGAAGTGTTCTGAATCTCGTGAATAGCCTCGGGGCGGAGTTTGAATTCTTTATTCTTACGTCAGATCGCGATTTGGGAGACTCGGAATCTTATCCGGATATAAGGAAAGGGAAATGGCAGGATGTCGGCAAAGCGCGTGTGCGTTACCTTGGCCCCGCTGAGCGCGGAATTCGCGATGTCTGCCGAGCCATCGCCGATGTTGAACATGATCTGTTGTACCTCAATAGTTTTTTCTCGCCGTGGGGTTCGATCGCGCCGCTGGTAGGCAGGAGGCTTGGGCTGCTGTCGAAACAGCGGATTCTGATTGCGCCGCGAGGCGAGTTTTCCGAGGGGGCGCTTGCCCTGAAGCGCTTCAAGAAACGTAGCTATGTGCAGGTGGCTAGAGCGGTGGGGATTTTGCCCGGATTATTCTGGCACGCATCCAGCAGTTATGAATCTGGGGATATTCGTCGAGTCATACGGGCGCGTGTGGAGAAGGTGTATGTGGCATCGAATCTTTCAAGTCCGCCCGCGGCGCTTGGTCGGTTTGGGGATCGTAATGAGGATGCAGGGTTTCACGTGGCATTTTTGTCGCGTATATCGCCGAAGAAGAATCTGGAATATGCGTTAGATGTGCTTCGTGAAGTACGCGTTCCGGTGACGTTTAATATATACGGGCCGGCGGAAGATCAGGGATATTGGGTCCGCTGCCAGGAAAAGATCGCTCGTCTGCCTGCACATGTCAGTGCGCACTATCACGGTGCGCTGACACCGCGGCAGGTTCCGGCGGCAATGCGCGCAAACGACCTTTTTTTTCTTCCTACTCGCGGGGAGAATTTCGGGCATGTCATAGCGGAAGCACTTGGGGTGGGGACCCCGGTTCTGATCTCGGATCAGACTCCGTGGCGTGGGCTTCGTGATCAGGGGTTAGGGTTCGACTTTGCGCTAGATCAAAGGGAGCAGTTTGTCGAGGTGATTGAACGCTTTGGCGAGATGCCCCCAGAAGAAAGGACGCAGATTCGGCTGGATACCCATGCCGCTGTAGTGAAGCACTGGAATGATCGAGACGACGTGGCCGCCCATCGGGAGATGTTCCGACGTGTGATCGAAGCGGGAAATGGATAAAGCATGTGCGAGAGAACAGGAGGTAGGTGGGTGGCCGCAAGAAAGGTTTTGATTACGGGTGGAACGGGGTCGTTCGGGAGAACGATGGTTCAGGATCTGCTCGAAAAGCAAGCAGGGGAGGTCCGTATCCTCAGCCGCGACGAGGAGAAGCAGGACGCGCTGCGTAACGAGCTGGGTGATGCGCGTGTGCGGTTTTACTTAGGGGATATCCGCGACCGGGAGAGTGTCGACCGGGCGATGAAGGGGGTCGACAGCGTGTTTCACGCGGCGGCGCTCAAGCAGGTGCCTTCCTGTGAGTTCTTTCCCGTGGAGGCGGTGCGGACGAATATACTTGGGTCGGAGAATGTGGTGCGGTCGGCGGTGGATGCCGGGGTACGCAGCGTCGTGTGCCTGTCGACGGACAAGGCGGTGGCGCCGGTCAATGCCATGGGCATGTCGAAGGCGATGATGGAAAAGGTTGCCCAGAGTGTCGCGCGGTCCATGGATCCGGAAGAAGAGACGACGGTGTCGATGGTGCGGTACGGCAATGTGATGTACTCCCGTGGTTCTGTAATTCCGCTGTTTGTTCGCCAGATCCGTGCAGGCAAGCCGATCACGGTTACGGAGCCGACCATGACGCGCTTCCTGATGCCGCTTTCGGCATCCGTTGATCTGGTCCATTACGCGTTTGATCATGCCGAGCAGGGCGATCTCTTCATCCGTAAGGCACCGGCCTCGACGGTGGCGGACCTGGTACAGGGGCTCAAAGAGCTGTTCGAGGTGCCGGACCATCCGGTGGAGACGATTGGCTGGCGTCACGGCGAGAAGCTGTACGAGACGCTTGCTACGGCGCATGAGCTCGCCTACAGCGAGGACATGGGCGACTACTACCGTATCAGTATGGATCGGCGCGACCTGAACTATCAGGCGTTCTTCAGCGAGGGCGACCAGGAAACGGTGCACCATGAGGATTATCACTCGCACAATACGGAGCGCCTGGATGTTGCGGGGGGGAAGGAGCTTCTGCTTTCGCTGCCGGAGATCCGCGCCGAACTGGATGCCTGGGTGCGGGCGCGGTGATGAAGATCGTTGTTACGGGTGGCGGTGGGCTGCTTGGCTGGCACGCGGCCGCGCGTATCCACGCGCGCAACGCAGCGGCGCGATTTCGTGGCGAGGTGGAGCCATTCGAGCTGGTGGTGCTCAATCGCGCGGGCTTTTCGGATGCGGCACGCCTTCGCGAGGCGGTGCGCGGGGCGGCCGGGGTGCTGCATTTCGCGGGGGTGAACCGAGCACCGGATGACGAGCTCGAGCGGGGGAACCCGGCCATCGCCGAGGCGTTGCTGGATGCCTGCAGGGATGTGGCGGAGGACCCGCATATCGTGTATGCGAACTCGGTGCATGCGGGTGCTGATACGCCTTACGGGCGGTCGAAGCGCCGGGCGGGGGGAATTCTTGCTGCTGGGAGCACGCGGTTTACCGATCTGGTGCTGCCCCACATCTTCGGGGAACGGGCGCGGCCGAACTACAACAATGTGACGGCCACGTTCATCGACGCGGTGATTCGGGGCGAGAGCCCCGAGGTGAACCCCGATGGCGTGGTGGAGCTGCTGCACGCGGGCGAAGCGGTGGAAGCGGCGATTGCCGCAGTGACTGATGGCGTGACCGGGCGTCTGGAGCCTGAAGCGCGGCTAGTGCGGGTTCCCGACCTGCTGGAACGGATCCAGACGTTCCATGCGGGCTGGCAAGCGAACATCTACCCGGACCTGACCGATCCGTTCGACCTCGCACTGTTCAACAGCTACCGTTCGGCACTTTATCCGGATGGTTTTCCGCGTCCGCTGAAGGTCAATGCCGATGCGCGGGGCACCCTGTTCGAGGCGGTCAAGGGTGGGTGCGGCGGACAGACGTTCCTGAGCTGGACCGAACCGGGTGTGAGCCGAGGGGATCACTTTCACCTGCGGAAGGTGGAGCGCTTCCTCGTGCTGGAAGGCGAGGCGGTGATTCGGATGCGTCCTGTGCTAGGCGACGATATCTTGGAATACCGCGTATCCGGCGACGCGCCGGCGGCGGTGGATATGCCGACGCTGCACACTCACAGCATCGAGAACATCGGGGATCGGCCGTTGCTGACCCTGTTCTGGAGCCACGAACTCTTTGACCCGGATAACCCGGACACCTATGCCGATCCGGTACTCGGCGCCAGGGAAGAATCATGAAGGTTATGACCATTCTGGGCACCCGCCCGGAGATTATTCGGCTGTCCCGCGTGATGGCGGCGCTGGATCAGTTTGTTGAACACAAGATCGTCCACACCGGGCAGAATTACGACTACGAGCTGAACGATGTGTTCTTTGACGAGCTCGGCGTGCGGCGACCGGATCATTTTCTTGACGTGGACACGTCGTCGCTGGGGCGCAGCCTTGGGGAGATATTGATCAAGACCGAGGCGGTGCTGCTGGAGGAACGGCCGGATGCGGTGCTGGTTCTGGGCGACACGAACAGCGCGATCGCCACGCTGATGGCCAAGCGGATGAAGACCCCGACCTACCACATGGAGGCCGGGAACCGCTGCTTTGATGCGAACGTACCGGAAGAGATCAACCGCAAGATGGTGGACCATCTGGCGGATTTCAATCTGGTGTACACCGAGCACGCCCGCCGCCATCTGATCAGCGAGGGGCTGTCCCATCGCTTCATCTATTTGACCGGCTCGCCCATGCGCGAGGTGCTGGAGCACATGCTGCCGCGGATCCAGCAGTCGAAGGCGTTGGAAACCCTGGGTCTGGAGGCGGGGCGCTACTTCATCGTGAGTGTTCACCGCGAGGAGAACGTGGACAGTCGCGAGAACTTGAAGGAGGTGGTTGGAGGCCTCCAGGCGCTGCATGACACGTTTGGCTATCCAGTCGTGGTCTCCACGCATCCTCGGACGCGCAATCGCCTGGAAAAGCTCGGGCTTGCCGAGGACAGTGATGCGATCCGGTATCTCAAGCCGTTCGGATTCCTCGATTACAACCACCTGCAGATGAACGCCTTCTGCGCGATTTCCGACAGTGGCACCATTAGCGAGGAATCCTCGATCCTCGGGTTCCCCGCGGTCACGCTGCGGCGATCAATCGAACGCCCGGAGGCACTGGATACGGGCGCCATTGCGCTGACCGGGCTGGACCGGGACGTGCTCGTGGATGGCGTACGCATCGCGACGGCGGCCCGCGAAACGTTTTCGGGTGCTGAGCGCGAGACCCCGGAAGAGTACCTGGTTCGCAACACCTCCGAACGCGTCGTTCGACTGATCACCGGTACGGCCAAGCTGGCAAACCGCTGGCGCAACATGGATGAGTTCAGCCGCTATGACTGGGGCTAACGGGGCTGGCGGAGGAGCCCCCCCCCTCCGCATTCTTGTCGTCCATCGTTATTACTGGCCGGACACTCCTCCCTGCGCTTCGTTGCTTCGGCGAATCGCAGCGCATTTGAGGCAGGAGGGGCACCAGGTCCATGTTTTGTCTTCTCAGCCATCCTACCGGGCCACGGCCTCTAATGAACGACGTCCGAAGCGGGATGTCATTGATGACGTTACCGTTGAGAGGCTGAACCTTCCAACGGAGATCGGCCGTCCGGTCGTCCGGATCCTTAATGCCCTCCGGCTCGGAACGTCGCTGTTATACCGAGTCCTCACGCGACGTTACGACGTGATCGTGATTTCGACCGTGCCGCCTATTCTGGGAGGCTTTTCCGCAGCGCTTGCGGCGAGACTCTCGGGAGCCCGCTTTATTTATCACGCCATGGATATTCATCCGGAGATTGGAAGGATTTCCGGCGAGTTTTCTCAGCCGCTGGTCTTTAAAACGCTCCGAAAACTGGATAGCTGGAGTTGTCGGCAGGCGGATCCGGTCGTGGTGCTCTCCCGCGATATGGAGAAAACACTGCGGGGGAGGGCTGGCGGCGATCGGTTCCGGGTAGAAGTGCTGAATAACTTTCCGCTACCGGATGATGGGGGGGCGGGCAGCCCGGAAGAGATGGGCTCGGACCGGTTAACCGTGATTTACGCCGGAAACCTGGGGCGCTTCCAGGGCTTGCAGACGATTGTCGAGGCCATGGAAAAGTTGACTGAGCGAACGGACATCGAGCTCCTGCTGATGGGCGACGGTGTGGCGAGGAGCGAACTCGAAGCCCAGGCAAAACGGAGTGGGGCGAAGGTGCGTTTTTTGGGTACCCACCCAGTCGAGACCGCGAAGGCCGCGATGCGGCGGGCGGATATTGGGTTCGTGAGTTTGATTCCAGAGATGTACCGTTACGCCTACCCAAGCAAGACCATGGCATACCTTGAGCAAGGCTGCCCCATCATTGCTGCGGTGGAAGACGAGAGTGATCTGGCGAGGCAAATCCGGGACCAGAGATGCGGCTTCAGTGTGCCGCCGGGCGACTCGGACCGGTTGGCAGCGTTGCTTGCGTCCCTCGCCGACGATTCCAAATGGAAGGCGGAGATGAAGAAGAATGCTTCGCGTGTATTCGAGAGCGAGTTCTCGGAGGAGAAAATCTTGCGGCGCTGGTCAGACATGGTCGTCGAGGGGACGAGGAACGCATAGGAAGGTGCGTTCTCGTGGGTTGGCAGCGACGCAGGAGCCGGCTGCCAAGTGGCAGGCTCAAAACATGAACTCTCGAGAGTGGCAATGGGAAAGGTTCTGCTGACAGGTGCGACGGGCTTTGTGGGCGGTGCCGTGGTCGCAAGGCTGGCGAGGAGGGTCGCCGGGTTCCGGTAGCGGACTGTCGTCGTAGTGTCTCGGTGCCGGAGGGTGTGGAGCAGGCAGTGACGCCATCGCTTGGCCCCGACACGCGGACTGGAGCGGCGCGCTGCAGGGCGTGGAGGCGGTGGTGCATGCGGCGGCACGGGTGCATGTGATGGATGAGCCGGAGGGGGATCCGCTGGAGGCGTTCCGGGAGGGTGTGCGAGGCACGCTGCGGCTGGCGCGCCAGGCGGCTGAGGCCGGGGTGCGCCGGTTCGTGTTTGTCAGCTCGGTGAAGGTGAACGGCGAGGAGACTCCGACGGGTCGGCCGTTCCGCGAGGCGGATACGCCGGCGCCGGAGGACCTTTACGGTGTGTCCAAGCGTGAGGCGAAGGATGGGCTGCAGGCCTCGAAGGCGGGCCTGCGGGCGCGCTCGACGATCAGCCGGGATAATCCGGCTTCGTTGCGTTCTCACGAGGCGGTGGCGAAGTTCGAGATCGTGGCGGATCTGCCGAACGATTATCTGCTGATCGAGTTCCCGCCGGGGCGGCCGGAAACGCCGGTGCTGGAGGTGGGGTAGGGCGTCCCCGTGCTTGCAACTGACGGGGTCGAGTCAACCACGGAATTGATTCCAAGGATTGTTTGTTCGATGCAGGAAGGTTTGAGTACCGGGCAGGCCGCGCTGAAGCGCGGCTTTGACGTGTTTGGGGCAGCCGTGGGGCTGGCGCTGACGTTCTGGCTGATTGCGCTGGCGTGGCTGGCGGCGACGGTGGATACGCGCGCGAACGGGTTTTTTACCCAGCAGCGGGTGGGGCGCAACGGGCGGGTGTTCCGGGTAATCAAAATCCGCACCATGCGCGTGGGAACCGGGCTGGATACGACGGTGACGACCGGGCACGATCCGCGCATTACGCCGCTGGGGCGTTTATTTCGGCGGGCCAAGATCGACGAGCTGCCACAGCTGATCAATGTGCTGTTGGGGCAGATGAGCTTTGTCGGGCCGCGGCCGGATGTGCCGGGGTATGCCGATGCACTGGAGGGGGAGGATCGCGTGATCCTGACGGTGCGCCCGGGTATTACCGGGCCGGCCACGCTGAAATACCGTGACGAGGAGACGCTGCTGGCGGGGGTGGACGACCCCGAGCGGTACAACCGGGAGGTGATCTTTCCCGACAAGGTGCGGATCAACCGCGAGTATGTGCAGCAGTGGTCGTTGCGGAAGGATCTTGGGTATATCTGGCGTACCGCGTTCCGGTAGGGGCGTGGCGCCTTTGAGCGATGGGGCTGGTTCGGCTCTGATCGCCCAGGGGGCTGGGCTCCTACGGGGGTGTGGATTCCGGACGTGTAGGAGCCGAGCCTCTTGGCGATGGGCGTTGGAACGGCCCGATCGGCCAGAGGGCTGGCCTCCTACGGGGGTGTGGGGAGGGGGCTGGCCTCTTTGTCGGATGCATTGGTTTGTACGCTTGTCGGGCGTACACTTGAGCCGAGATCAATATGCGCGAGGGAGTCGCGATGAATCCGGTCAATGAGCAGCCTAACGAAGGGGACGAGCGTAATGACGCCCGGATGCACTTCCGGACCCGTCCCCGGATTAAGCAGGCGATCCACCGGGCAGCATCGCTGGCCGGCATGGATGATTCGTCGTTCGTGATCAATGCGGCCTATCACGCGGCTCTGGCGACGATCGCCACCCATGAGCGCACGGTGCTGAGTGCCGAGGACCACGCGGCGTTTTTCGCGGCCCTGGACGAGCCGCCGGAGCCGACGGAAGCGTTGCGCGAGGCCGCTCGGCGCAGTCGCGCGCGGACGGTTTCCGGGTAGTGTCGGGGGCCGTTGAACGGCCCTTCGTCATTGAGCCGTTCGATCCCGAGCGGCACGATCGGAAGGGATTCCGCTGCGGCGTTACCGCCGTCGACAACTATTTCCACCACACTGCGAACAAGCTGGCGAAAGCCGGCAACGTCCGGTTGTATGTCATGGCAGCGCCCGATGGCGCGGTTGCCGGGTTCTACACGCTCAATGCCCACGCCGTGTGCTACGAGGCGCTGCCTGCACACTACGCCCGAACCCGCCCCGCGCACGGTTCGATACCCGCCGCGTTCATTTCGATGATGGGTCGCGACGAGCGTTATCGCGGGAGCGGTTATGGTGGCGATCTGCTTGTCGATGCCCTGACGCGCATCGCCCGCGCGGCCGACCAGATCGGTATTGCGGTCGTGATGCTCGACGTTCTGGATTGTGGTGACCCGGAGCGGGTGGCGCGACGGCAGACGCTATACGAGGGGTATGGGTTTACCCCGCTTCCTTCCAATCCGCGGCGGCTTTTCCTGCCGGTTGGAACTGTGAAGCGGCTTGTGGATGAAGCAGGTTAGAGAAAGGGGCCACTCCCATTTGGATTAAAGGAATACCTCGGTGGTAACAAGTTCTTGGCCGCAACATGAAGACGATGAGCTGGCTGTGGTGCAGGGTGTACTGCGTTCCGGCCGCGTGAACTACTGGAATGGTAGCGAGGGGCGCGAGTTCGAGCGCGAGTTCGCGGCGTTTCATGGGGCGGCGTACGGGATTGCCGTGGCGAACGGCACGCTGGCGCTGGAACTGGCGTTGATGGCGCTGGGTGTGGGCGAGGGCGACGAGGTGGTGGTGACGCCGCGGACGTTCCTGGCCTCGGCTTCGGCGATTGTGATGCGCGGGGCGCGGCCGGTGTTCGCGGAGGTGGACCGCGAGTCGGGCAACATCACGCCGGATACGGTACGCGCGGTGTTGACGCAGCGCACGCGCGCGGTGATCGCCGTGCATCTGGCGGGATGGCCGTGCGATATGCAGGGTCTGCGGGCGCTGGCGGACGAGCAGGGACTGTTCCTGGTCGAGGATTGTGCGCAGGCACACGGGGCGACGCTGGATGGCCAGCCGGTTGGATCGTTCGGGGATGCGGCGGCGTTTTCCTTTTGCACCGACAAGATCATGTCCACGGGTGGCGAGGGCGGCATGCTGCTGGTGCGGGACGAGGCGGTGTGGCGCCGTGCCTGGAGCTACAAGGACCATGGAAAGGCCTGGGATGCGGTGTACAACCGCGAGCATGCGGCGGGGTTTCGCTGGTTGCACGAGTCGTTTGGCACCAACTGGCGGCTGACGGAGATGCAGTCGGCCATTGGCCGGGCGCAGTTGCGCAAGCTGCCGCAGTGGCTGACGCAGCGCAGCGCCAATGCGCAGGTACTGCTTGAGCGGTTGTCCGGGCTACCGGGTCTGCGGGTTCCCGCGGCACCGGCGCGTGCGGGGCACGCCTGGTACAAGTTCTACGCCTATGTGGAGCCGGAGTCCCTGGCCGATGGCTGGGACCGCGACGCCGTGGTGGCGGCCGTCCAGGCCGAGGGCGTGCCGTGCCTGCATGGTGGCTGCAGCGAGGTGTACCTGGAGAAGGCGTTTGACGGCACGGACTACCGGCCGGCGCAGCGTCTGCCCATCGCGCGTGAGCTGGGCGAGACCAGCGTCATGTTCCTGGTGGATCACACGCTGAGCGAGGCGGATATGCACACCGTGGCGGATGCGGTGGGGCGGGTGATGTGGGCCGCCGCCGAAGGCTACAGGGCTGGATAATCGCCGAGAGGGCGCTGCGTCTTGGCCTTCGAGCACCCGCATCACGCCCCCTCGCAGAGTTTCCGCATCCCCCCGGACAGCCAGGTCCCATTCTTCGTCATCCCGGAAACCGCGTCGCGGTTATCCGGGATCTCGTGCGTAGGTGGTAGCGCTGGCGTTTGGTGTGCCTTCGACGTGGGAGATCCCGGCTCTTCGCTGCGCTACGGCCGGGATGACGAGGTGGGGTGGTGCTGCGGCCGGGATGACGTTGTAGTGGTGGCGCTGCGGCCGCGATGATGGATCGGGTGCGAGGGTGGCTCGTGGAGATCGCCGCGTCGCTTTGCTCCTCGCGATGACGGGGGAGGCGAGGCGCTTGCGTTCGCCGTGTGGTGGGCGTCGGAGTGAGACTCGAAACCTATAGGCGTTCCGCCACTACGCGGGCGAAGGTCGGCTTCGTGCGTTGAGAGGTTGGGCGAAGGGGTCGAGCTTTGCCCGTCGCTCGGGTCAGTGCGAGGCGAGTTCGGCGAAGTAGCTCGGGTTGGTCTGGATCGTTGCCAGTACCTTGGCTGCCAGGCCGGTGGGGTTGCGCCGTTTGGCTTCCCAGCTTTTGATGGTGTCGACGCTCGTTCCCATGGCTTTGGCAAATTCCGCCTGGGAAACGTGCAAGCTGGCCCGAATCGCCTTCACGTCCGCCACTTCGTGGCGGGTGACGCGGCTAGCCTTTGCCTTGCCCTGTTTGATATCGACTGCTTCCTGCAGTGATGTCTGGAGTTCGTCGTAGATATTCATCAGGAGGCTTCCTCCCTCAACTGGTCGGTGAGTATTTTTAATGTAGCCCTTTCGGCAGGCGCCAGGTTGTCTTTCGCGCTCTTGGGGTAGGCCAGTATCAGGTAGATGGTCTCTGCGCTGACCAGGAAGTAGATGACGCGAGCGCCGCCACGCTTTCCCTGATGGCCTAACCCCATACGGATCTTGCGCAGCCCACCGGTTCCCTGGATTACGTCGCCTTTATCGGGTTAAGGAGACGCTGATTGAATCGCGCGCTCGCGTTGGTGCCCCCTGTTTCCCGAGACAAGGCGCGTCGTGCAGCGGGTAGTGGTTCTACCCGCAAGCGGCGCAACGTAGGATCGGGGAACAGGGGGCACCAACCCCGAAGGGGCTCGGCCGCTTTTGCGCGCGCACGGCGTTGCGGCTCCCTTGTGCAGAATGACTGCACGGCAGTCACCGCGCCTTGTTCGCACGCAAAAGCGACTCGAGCGCGAGCGCGCGATTCAATCAGCGTCTCCTTAAGCGATGAGCACGCGCTGGAGTTCTTTCAGTTCATCATCTGTGGCGATCGCCTGGAATTGTCGGGTGAAGGTTGGGGTCTCAATGAATTCAATGGCATGGCTTACTTGAGGCATATCCTTATGCCGGTTCTCGTTGGTGTACAGGGTACGCGTGGGGCCACTTCCAGCGCAAGACGCAGCTGGATCAGCTGCCGCAGTTGTGGAATGTGCTGAAGGGCGAGATGAGCCTGGTGGGGCCGCGGCCGGGGCTGTTCAACCAGGAAGAGCTGCTGCAGGAGCGTGCATCGCGTGGGGTGCTGGATGTGCGGCCGGGGATTACCGGGCTGGCACAGGTTCGTGGGATCGATATGTCTACGCCGCGCGAGCTGGCCGAGGTGGACCGGCAGATGCTGGATGCCCTGACGCTTCGGGCGTATTTCCGGTATCTGGTGCTGACGGTGCTGGGGCGCGGATCGGGGGATCGGGTTGGGCCTTAGCGCTGAGTATGGCGGTGGGCATTTTCGGGGCCGGTGGTTGGGGTCAGGCGATTGGGGTGTTGGGTCATGCCCCATCGGCCAGAGGCTGGCCTCCTACAGGTTTGGCCACCGGTGTTGTAGGACGCCAGCCCTCTGGCCGATTCGGCGTTGGCCGGGCCCCTCAAACCGGGCGCTGCGTCCTTTGCTTTCTAGCACCCGGATCACGCCCCTCTCTTCGGCTTCTCGAACCGTCGAAAAGCCATATCTCCATCCTTCGTCATCCCGGAAACCGCGTCGCGGTTATCCGGGATCTTTGGCGTGGGGGTTGTACTGGCGTTTGGTGTTGGTCCGACGTGGGAGATCCCGGCTCTTCGCTGCGCTACGGCCGGGATGACGAGGTGGGGTGGTGCTGCGGCCGGGATGACGTTGTAGTGGTGGCGCTGCGGCCGGGATGACGGGGTGGGGTGGTGCAGCGGCCGCGATGATGGATCGGGTGCGGGGGTGGCTCGTGGAGATCGCCGCGTCGCTTCGCTCCTCGCGATGACGGGGGAGGCGCTTGCGTCCGCCGTGTGGTGGGCATCGGAGTGAGACTCGAAACCTAGGGAAACACTGATTCATGTACACACTCGCGTTGGTACCCCAGGTTTTCCGAGACCAGGCGCGTCGTGCAGCGGGTAGTGGTTCTACCCGCCCGTTTTTGATGGATTCGGGGCGCAACGCAGGATCGGGGAACCTGGGGTACCAACCCCACAACCTATTGAAAGACGCGGCTCGGTCGCCCGTTGTTGACGAAAACGGGCGCGCGCACGGCGTTGCGGCTCCCTTGTGCAGAGTGACTGCACGGCAGTCGCCGCGCCTTGTTCGCACGCAAAAGCGACTCGAGCGCGAGCGTGTACATTGATCAGTGTTTCCCTAGAGGCGTTCCGCCACTACGCGGGCGAAGGTGCGGAAGTCATCCAGGTGGCGTGAGCATACGGCGTGGACGATTTCCCAGTTGATACGCTCGTAGTTGTGGACAGCGATGTTGCGAAAGCCCACGGCCTTCTTGAGTCGGTCGGCCAGGCTGGAATCGATGATCTGGCCTTCGGCGAGTCGGTCGAAGGTTTCGCCCATGGTGCCCGGAGGCGTTAGGTCGAGTGATGTGACGAGATGGGCGCCGATGTCCACGCATTGCTGCACAGCCCGGGAGAGGTTGAGGGCAATGATGTCCTGGCGATCTAAATCTTGAAGCAGGTCGGCAGGCTCCGCGGGACAGCGTTCGGCAACGCGTTGCACGCAGTACCGCAGGGTTTCGAGCTTTTGTTCGATTATCCGCCGATCCATGACTTCCTCCGTTCGGCCAGGATGCGGTCCCGATAGGGAAGAAAGTCGGCCTGTTCGATCAGGTGGCGGGTGAGAAAGCGGGCGTGGGCCTCGTCACTGCCTGTCAGACGCACGCCGCTCGTGACGATTTCACCCAGCAGGGGTTCGCCGGCCCGCGCAAGGTCCACGAGGTCCACGGGACGCCCGGTGGCTGCGGCGAGTTCTTCGATCAGGGTGATCCGTGCGTCCGCGGACAACGGCCCCCTTGCGCTGACCGCGAGGTCCACGTCGCTGTCGGGGCCTGCCGTGCCGCGAGCCAGCGATCCGAACAGGATGGCGAGTTCCAGTTCGTCATGGCGTTGCACAGTGGCGCGTATGCGGTCGATGTCGGTGCTGGCGGTCATGCTGTCTAGTCTACTGGTGAAAGCGTGCGTTGACATGGTCGTGTAGCCGAAGGAAGCGGTTGGGCGGCGCGATCCGCGGTCATGCCTGGCTATGGAGTCGGATTGGGCCGAAGCGGTGTGTTCCAGTGATCGGGGATTGCCCCGGTCCCTGGATCCCGCCGGACTTTATATCCTCACCGGAAAGCGATATCCCCATCCCTCGTCATCCCGGAAACCGTGTAGCGGTTATCCGGGATGACAGGCGTAGATGGTGGCACCGGCGTTTGGTGTTGTTCCGGCGTGGGAGATCCCGGCTCTTCGCTGCGCTACGGCCGGGATGACGTTGTAGTGGTGCGGGATGACGGGGTGGGGTGGTGCTACGGGCGGGATGACGTTGTAGTGGAGGCGCTGCGGTCGGGATGACCGATAGGGGGGGCTGCAGCTGAAGATGGGGTGTTGATGCGGCCGGGATGGTGGCACCCCGGCGCTTTGGGGTATCAGGAAGCGATGTTGTCAGTGCGCCTCGGTGTTTTGATCGATCCTGGGTTGGTAGTACGATTGGTTGATCGATCCGGGAGGCAGCATGGACACATTGACGATTTCTCCGAAGTATCAGGTGGTGATACCCAAGGCCGTTCGGGAGGCGTTGCACCTGCGGGCTGGCCAGCAAGTGCAGGTGATTGCGTACGATGGCCGCATTGAGCTGATCCCCGAGCGCAAGATGCAGGATATGCGCGGATTCCTGGCGGGAATCGACCTCTCGATTCCAAGGGAAGGGGATCGCGTGTGAACGTGGTCGACTCGTCGGCCTGGCTGGAGTATTTCGCGAACGGGCCGAATGCCGATTCCTTTGCGGAGCCGATCGAGGCGACCGGCGAACTGATTGTTCCGGTGATCTCCTTGTATGAGGTCTTCAAGCGCGTTTTGCAGCAGCGCGACGAGGGGGCGGGGTTACAGGCGGTCGCATTAATGCAACAGGGGATGGTCGTGGAGTTGTCGTCGTCGATTGCGCTGTCGGCGGCGCGGATTGGTGCAGAGAAGCGGTTGCCACTGGCGGACAGCATCATTTATGCCACGGCGATGGACCGGGACGCGACGCTCTGGACGCAGGATTCGGATTTCGAGGCACTCCCCGGCGTGCGCTATTTCCCCAAGTAGCAGTCTAGCCCCGGACGATCGGGGTTGCCCTGGCCCGGGTCCCCGGGGATTTTACCTCCACCGGAAAGCCATATCTCCATCCTTCGTCATCCCGGAAACCGCGTCGCGGTTATCCGGGATCTCTGGCGTTGGGGGGTTGTACTGGCGTTTGGCGTTGTTCCGGCGTGGGAGATCCCGGCTCTTCGCTGCGCTACGGCCGGGATGACGGGGTGGGGTGGCTGCGGCCGGGATGACGGGGTGGGGGCTGCGGCCGGGGTGACGGGATGGGGGCGCTGCGGTCGGGATGACGGAAGGTTTGGTCAATATCGAGGCCATGAGGTTCTGGTTCCGGCTGCTTTTGCAGGATCGGCTCTGAGCGAATACAGGGATGCGGAGACGTGCGGGCCTCTCGTGGGAAGGAAACGGACACAGGTGGATTGTCACCTTGAAGAGGCGGGCACAGAACACGATGGGCGGTGCGTGGGCCTCGCTCAGATGCCCGTAAACAGGAAGTCGCAGGCGGCCATGATGGTGTCTCGTTCGCCGCCGAGGGAGAGGACTTCTTCGCCTAACGTGGTCCGGGAGACCCCGGCAAGCTCGGCGGTGGACAATACCACCCGGTGACCTTCGATAGTGAAGGCGGGGTTGAGGATGTGGGCGGGGAGGCCAAATGACTCCGCGTGTATCAGCGGGGCCACGACCACGGTGCTGATCTCCGCGAGCAGGTCGTTCTGGAGTACCAGCAGGTACGGTACCCAGGATGCGGTATCGGCTGATGGGTTGCGGTGGACCGAGAACTGGGCCATCAGAAGCGGCGAGCGCGGTCACCGAAGCTGCCACGCTCGGCAACACGCTGGTTGTATTCGGCCAGGGCCTGGCGGTTCTCGGCGATCCAGGCATCGCGGCGCGCTTCTCGCACGGCCTGGACTAACTGCTGCTCGAAAAGGGCCGAGAGGTTGATGCCCAGTTCACGCGCCTGAGCCAGAAGGTCGGAATTGACGGTGAGGTTGGTGGCCTTGCGCGGGGCGTCGGTGTTGTAGGGCATGAGGTTCATGGTGTCTCCCGGTCTGTTCATATGCGATGCGCATAGAATGTGCGCATTCATCATATGGGTCAATTACGGTCATTTGAGAGCTGGTGATGCGTTCGGGGTTTCGGTTGTAGCGGTTGTCCTGGATCTCAGGTGTAGATGGTGGCACCGGCGTTTGGTGTTGGTCCGGCGTGGGAGATCCCGGCTCTTCGCTGCGCTGCGGCCGGGATGACGTTGTAGTGGTGGCGCTGCGGTCGGGGTAATGGGCTGGCCTTTGGGGTAGTCCGTGGAGATCGCCGCGTCGCTTTGCTCCTCGCGATGACGGGGTGGGCTGGTCCTGCGGTCGGGATGATGGGAGCGGGCCAGGATTTCGCTGCGTGAGGCAGGATGCGTTGTCACGTAGCGTTGAGGCTGGGTGTCGATGGAGTTTCTGATGACGGATGTGGATGTACGCTGGAAACAGCGGCTGGCGAATTTTCGGCGGGCACTGGAGCAGCTGGAAGGAGCGGTCGAGCTGGCTGGCCAGCGCGAGCTTTCGGACCTGGAGTGTCTAGGGCTGATCCAGGCATTCGAGTTCAACCACGAGCTGGCCTGGAATGTGATGAAGGACTATTTCGCCTGGCAGGGGAATACGGCGATTACCGGTTCGCGCGATGCGGTTCGGGAAGCTTTTGGCAAGGGGTTGATTGAGGATGGTGAAGGCTGGATGGAGATGATCCACAGTCGGAATCTCACGGCCCATGCCTACAACGAGAAGGTCGCGCGGGAGATCTCGGATCAGGTGGTCGAGCGCTATTGCGTGCTTTTTCGTGCATTTGCGACGGGCATGGGCGAATTGGAGGCGCGTGCGTGATGGCGGTCGCGGCGGATACGAAATTCGGGCTCCCGCGTCATGTGGTGGCGCGGTTGTGCCAGGTGTTTGACGGCTGGCCGGAGATCTCTGCGGTCTGGTTGTACGGTTCCCGTGCGAAGGGCACGTTTCGAAAAGCGTCCGATATTGATCTGTGCGTGCAGGCAGATGCTCTGGGTGTGACGGATCTGCTGAAGATCGAGGGCAAGATCGACGACTTGTTGTTGCCCTGGAAGGTGGATCTTTCGTTGTGGCACCAGATCGATGCCCCCGACCTGCGCGACCATATTCGCCGAGTCGGGGTGGACTTCTGTCGGGCGGGTGCGGTTAGCGGTTGAGCCGGTCCTGCGCGGTTCGGGGGTCTGCGTGTGAGCGGCGCCATCGTCCCTGTGTGATCCAGCCCGTCGTTTCCCCTTTCTTGTCATCCCGGAAACCGCGTCGCGGTTATCCGGGATCTCTGGCGTGGGTGGTGGTACTGGCGTTTGGTGTTGGTCCGACGTGGGAGATCCCGGCTCTTCGCTGCGCTACGGCCGGGATGACGGGGTGGGGTGGCGCTACGGCCGGGATGACGGTGCGGGGGATGCGCTACGGCCGGGATGACGGGGTGTCGGCAGGATGACGGGCGGCCGGGACAGTCGTGCAATGGCGAGTGCTGGCGGGGGCTTCGCGGGCGAGCCCGCTCCCACAACAGCGGTGGCAAGGTCGGTCGTTGGGGCTGACCGTGGAGATCGCCGCGTCGCTTTGCTCCTCGCGGTGACGGGGTTGTAGAGGGGTTTGGGGGGGGGGCGGCTGGAGGGGCTTTGCGGGTCAGGTGAACCAGTCGGCGAGTGGGAGACTGGGGACGCGTTGGAACTCGGCGATGTTGTGCGTGACGAGGGTGGCGTTGCAGGCGAGGGCGGAGGCGGCGATCAAGGTGTCCATGGGGCCGATGGGTGTGCCCTGCTGTTCGAGGTGGGCGCGGATGCCGGCGGCATGGCTGGCCGTGGGTCGGTCAAACGGGAGGACGGTGACGACGTCGAGTAGCTCGGCCAGCTGCTTTTTGCGCTTTTCGGGCTCGCTGGACTTGGCGATGCCGGTTTCGAGCTCGTACACCACAATGGCGGGAATGAGGACGTCGGAGGGTGCCGTGGCTAACAGCTTTTCGGCGACCTTGCCCTGACCCTTGAAGAAGTAGATGAGGGTGTTGGTGTCCAGGGCGTATTTCACAGTGTCTCCCGGCGGCTGTCCGGGGGCGTGTCGCGCAGTTCCTCGGCGCTGGGGAAGTCTTGCCATTGACCGGCCAGGGTGCGGACGGAGTCGGGCCACACGGTTCGGGTGTTTTCTTCTATTAGCCTTGCGACGTACCGGCTGACGGGGATGCCGGCCGATCGGGCCGCGCGCTTGAGGCGCTGTTCGTGTTCATTGTCGAGGTAGATGGTGACTTGGCCCATACGTTCCTCCTGTTAAGCATATAAGCGGGATTATATGTGTCAGTGCGTTGTCTGGCCAATGGTTCCGTGAACACGGGATGCATCGGGAATGCTCTTGGTGGGGATTCTAGAGCGCGATGCGGCTTGCAGTTTTGCGGGTGCTTCGTCATCCCGGAAACCGCGTAGCGGTTATCCGGAATCTCGTACGTTGGGGTGGCTCACGCGTGGGAGATCCCGGCTCTTCGCTGCGCTACGGCCGGGATGACGGTGTGGGGTGGTGCTGCGGCCGGGATGACGTTGTAGTGGTGGCGCTTCGGCCGGGATGGCAGGGGAGGAGTAGCGCAGTGGCCGGGATGAAGGGGTGGGGGGAGCAACTTGAGGATGTTGCGGGGATTCGTCCCGGCCAGGAGCCGGGCGGGGTAGCGCGTGTGTCACGGCCGGGGCTGGGCGCCCGCAATCCTGGGATGCGGGATAGGGGAAACTGGTAGGGGCGGGACTGTGTGGGCCCCTGAGACCATGAGAATCTACCGCTGACAGGCGGGCATGGACCGCTGGCGAGTTTTCTTCTGCGGGGCTGGAATCCTCTACTTGATGTGCTAGTTTCTGTCGCGGGGACACGGACGTTCCCGAAAGAGCCGCCCGGGCAAGGATGCTGGGGTGGCTCTTTCTCGTTCTGGGTGTTGTGAAGGAAGCCCGCCTTTCGGGCAGGTCGGCCCGCGACGGCTGGCCCTTCGGCGGCTATGCGGGGTCTTCGGCATTGGGGGTGTTCCTGGCGCTGGAGATCCCGGCTCTTCGCTGCGCTGCGGCCGGGATGACAGGGTGGGGGTAGCGCTGCGGCCGGGATGACAGGGTGGGGGTAGCGCTGCGGTCGGGGTGACGGGGGGCTGCGGCCGGGGTGACATTGTAGTGGTGGGGCTGCGGCCGGGATGTCGGGTGGGGGCGCTGCGGTCGCAGGTAATGGGCGGGCGTTGGGGTAGCTCGAGGAGATCGTCACGTCGCTTTGCTCCTCGCGATGACGGGCTAGGGCTGCCCCCGGAGTGACGGGGTAGGGATGCGGTTTCGGGGTGACGGGGTTAAGCCTGGTGCCCTGGCGGCTGACCGGTGGTTCGGGTGGTGCGGTGGGGAAGTGCGCGTGGAAGAGGTGAGTTGCGTCGTAGGTCAGGGGCTGTGACGGGAGCCGAAACTACCGCTCAGGGGTGGAAATCGACCGCTGACGTATTTTCCGGGTGTGTGGATGGAATAATTTTGTCGGTGTGTTAATTTTTGCCGCGGTGACAAGGATGTCGCCGAAAGAGCCGCCTGGGCATGGACGCCGAGGTGGCTCTTTCTCTTTGTGGGGCTGGTGAAGAGCGAGGCTCTCTGGCTGGTGATCGGAGGGTGTGGTTCGGCGGCCCGTTCTTCTGTTCCTCGCCGGGCATGCAGGCTTCGCGCGCGCACTTTGAGGCGGGCGGACGGGCACCAAGTGGAGGGTGCGCGCGATACCTGCGGTGATGCCCGGAATGCGGACCGCGGCCGGGTCCTCAGTGCGAAGCCGGCCGTCTTTGGGTGGCAGGTGGGGATGGTTGGGGCCTTGGCGGGCGAGCATTTCTGCGCGTAATCGGCAATGCGCGGGCTCGTGACGCTTGCCGGGGTGATTGTTTGCTGGCGGGCCCCATAGGGAATCACGGGTATGGGGGTGTTGTCTGGCGCGGGCGGGGGCTTCGCGGCCAGGGCCGCTCCCACAGGGTCTGATCCCACAAGGGCCGTATCCGTTGGGGCGATGCAACTATGCGGTTGCCAGAGGGGGGTCTCCGGCGAGAAGCCGCCCCACGGGGTTGTGGGGCGGCGCTTGGTTTAGTGGTCGGCGGGGGGCATGTATTCGTGGCGGATGTGGTCTTCCGGTTCCGCGAGCTGGACGCCGGCGTTTTCCAGGGCCTCGGTTAGCTCCTCGCATTCGTCGAGGTCGTCGGCGCGCTTCTTGAGCGTGGCCAGGGTGTCGGCGGCCTCGGCTTCGGGCATGGTGATGACGAGTTCCCCGTTTTCCGCTTTTTCCAGGTGCATGTGCTGCTCCTTAGTGTCTTGTTGTGACTCGATGATGCCTTTGCGGCGGCTGGTTCAGTCCTCGATGGAGGGCTGCTTGGGGGCCTGCTCGTCGAAGGCATGCGGCGGCTGGCGGAATTCGTTTTCCAGCTCGTAGATGCCGTCCTGTAGCACGGAGCCCAGTGCCCGTGCGCCGTTGCTGATCTCGCCTTTGAGCTCGGTGATGTTGCCGGCGATGTCCTTCGCGGTCTTCTTGTCGATCTTCAGGGTGACCGTTCCGTCCTTCAGTGTGGCTTCCATGTCGATCTCCTGGTTGGTTGCGATGTTCGTGTCGTCGATTGCACCCGTCTGGAACGGGTCTGATTCGCGTTCGGTTGACCTGCATCAAGAGGGCCGGGTTCGTTTGCCGTTATCCTTCTAAGCAGGTTCTGCCCTAACGTAACCAAGAGGCAGGCCATTACGACGATTCCCGCTTATCGGGAAAGGAGAAACCATGATGCAGTCTAAATTGATGACCATGCGCCACGGCCCGCGGTTCCTCGCGCTGGTGACGATGCTGATGGCGCTGGCGTTCGCCGGTGCGGTGCAGGCCGGTAGCCATGGCGGCGAACAGCCGGACATGGTGAAGGTGACGCCAAGCCCGCATTCGTTCCCGCAGACGCTGGAAGCGTTCGAGCGCGAGGCGTCCGAGGCCGGCTGGAGCATCCTGAACCGCAACAATATGGCCGGAACCCTGTCCGAGCGCGGGTTTACCATTGATCCGGTGGTGATCCTGGATGTGTGCAGCGGGCGCTACAGCGCGCAGATCCTGGAAGAGGATGCGTATCGGCCGGTGTCGGCCTTCATGCCATGCCGGGTGAGCATCTACCAGGACAGCCAGGGTGATGTATTCATCTCGCGGATGAACGTGCCGGGCTTCCTGCCGATGATGCCGGAAGGCGTGGCCGAGGTGATGGAAAAATCCTCGGAAGAGATCGAGGCGATCATCGATCGGGCCATCGCCGAGTAACGCAATCCGGTACAGTCCAGTACCGCAGGCCGGGCGTCAGGCTGGTTTGGATCTGACGTTGCCGGTGCAGTGGGGCCCGCTTCGGCGGGTTCCTTGTTGTTGGGGCCGAGGGGATGGCGGCCCGCCGGTTCCCCTGGAATGTGGATTGATCGCTTGAATGGAGACGGGGTGTCCCCCGATGCAGATGCCGTTGGCATTGACGAGAAACGACGCGACCAGCAGTGATTCGGCCCGATGGGGCGCCGCGCAGACCGGAAACGGGGCGCGGCGCTTTTTTGCGTCCGCGTCGCAGACGAGCGGGGCCGGCCGATGACGCCCCGTCGTCCAGTGTCGCGGCGCTTCGCGGCCGGGTTGGTCGTGGGCGCCTATGTCGTGCTGGGGCTGCTGTGGATTGCCCTGTCCGACGTGGCACTGGCCTGGTGGACGGGGACGGACGTGACGACCGCGCTGGCCCGCGTGAGCCTGGGCAAGGGCTTTGGGTTTGTACTGGTCTCCGGGGTGCTGCTGTATCTCGCGATGCGCTGGCTGCCGGCCTGGCGTGACGAGGCGTCGGGTACGGGTGCGCGCGAGGAGCTGGCGCGTTTCGGCTACTGGCCATGGCTGGTGCTGGCCGTGGCGGTGGCCGCCTCCACCGCAGGCGTAGGGCTGGGGACGTGGCATTTTCAGGGGGCCGCCGCCGAGTCGCAGGCGCGTGAGGATCTGCAACGCGCTGCTTTTTTGAAGGGCGGCGTGATCGACCAATGGCTGGCGGAGCGCACCGGCGACGCGATGGTTCTGGGCGAGGCGCGTGGCTTTAACCTGTTCGCGGTAACGGCCCTGGAGCGGCGTTCGACGCTGGCGCTGGAGCAGGTGCGCGATCGGCTGGAGCTGATGCGCACGGCTTATGATTACGACAGCGTGGCCCTGCTGGATGCCGACCGTCAGCCGGTGATCGAACTGGGCCGCAGTGCCCTCGACGAGGCCGTGATGGACGCGGTGCTGCGCGAGGTGCGTCGCAGTGGCCAGACCAGTGAGCCAATCCTGCACGCGGACTCGGACCGGCGCCCGCGGATCAGCTGGGCGGTGCCGGTGCGCGACCGTGCGGCGCCGCAGGATCCGGTGGTGGGGCTGGTGCTGCTGTCATCGACGCTCGAGAACCTGCATCCGTTGCTGACACTGACCGAGAATCGCAACGGCGTGGATGCCCAGGCGCATATCGTGGTGCGCGAGGGCGACCAGCGTGCCCTGATTGCCCGGATCACCGAGGCGGGGGGCCTGATTATCCCGGCGCCTGCGGCCTTCCCCCGGCTACGCGAGCGGGTCCTGGATCATCCCCGCGCCGAGGTCGTGGTCGAACGCTTTGATGACGCGGCCAGCCCTTTCCTTGCCGGTGTGCAGGGGCTCGCACCCGCTGGCTGGGATCTGGTGCTAAAGCGCGATATCGACGCCCTTCAGGCGCCGCCACGGCAGCAGGCGGCGTGGGCGGCCGGGGCAACGCTGTTCGTGTGGCTGGTCGTGCTCGGGGCGGGGGCGTTGCTGTGGCGTCAGCAGTGGTTGCGGCGCAACCTTGCCCTGGTGCGGGCCCACGCCGATCAGGATCGGCTGCTCGGGATCTTTTTCGATATGCCGTTTGTCGGCATGGCGATTTCCGGGCCGCGGGGTCAGGGCTGGGAACGCGTGAATGCGTGCCTGGCCGACATGCTGGGTTATGCACCGGACGAGCTGGCGGCGATGGACTGGGACCGCCTGGCCATACCCGGGGATCGTGGCTGCGAGGCGGCGCTGGACGCCGAGATGCGCCGCGGCGACCGTTCGGGCTACAGCGTCGTGAAGCGCCTGTTGCGCCGCGATGGCCGAGTGATGGTCGCGGATATCGACGTCAAGTGCAGTCGCACGCCGCAAGGCGAGCTGGACCGGGTGGTGGCGACGGTCGAGGACATCACCGAACAGCGCGAACAGGAAGAGCGCCAGCGCCTGGCCTCGGTGGTGTTCGAGAATACCCGCGAGGGCGTGGTGATTACCGATGCCACCGCCCATATCCTGTCGGTGAATCGCGCCTTTACCCAGCTGATGGGATATACCCAGGACGAGGTGGTGGGACGCACGCCGAAGATGTTCCAGTCCGGGCGCCACGACCAGGTGTTCTACAGCAGCATGTATCACGAGCTTCTGACGAACGGTCACTGGCAGGGCGAGATCTGGAACCGGCGCAAGAACGGCGAGATCTTCCCGGAATTGCAGAGCATTACCGCGGTGCGCGACGAGCAGGGCCACCTTACACACTACGTGTCGGTGTTCGCGGATATCTCGCGGATCAAGGCCTCGGAGGCGGAGCTCGACTTCCTGGCGCATCACGATCCGCTGACCGAGCTGCCCAACCGCCGGCTGCTGCGCGCGCGCTTGACGCACGGCATCTCGCTGATGCGCCGGCGCCAGGGGCACCTGGCGCTGCTGTTCGTGGATATCGACCGCTTCAAGGACATCAACGATAGCCAGGGCCATGCCGCGGGCGACCGCTTGCTCAAGATCGTTGCCGAACGGCTGCAGGTCGGACGGCGCGGGACCGATACCGTGGCGCGCCTGGCGAGCGACGAGTTCGCGGTGCTGGTGGAGAACCTGGGGCATGTGGACGACGCCGCGCTGGTGGCGGAGAACATCATCCGCGAGGTGGGCTACCCCTGCGACCTCGGCAACGGGGTGGAGATGGAGGTTGCCGCGACGATTGGCATCGCGGTCTTCCCCGACCATGCGGCGGATGCCGACACCCTGTTGCAGCAGGCGAGCACCGCGCTGTCGCAGGCCAAGATGGACGGGCGCGGCAGCTACCGTTACTACTCCGACGAGTTTACTCGTGCGGCGCGCGAGCGCATCGACCTGTCGGCGCGCCTGCGTCGCGCCATCGAGGCGGATGCGCTGGAGGTCCACTACCAGCCGCAGTACAACGTCGAGGACGGGCGACTGCTGGGGGCGGAGGCGCTGTTGCGCTGGACCGATCCCGAGCTGGGCCCGATCTCGCCGGGGCGCTTTATCCCGCTGGCCGAGCAGACCGGGCTGATCGTGGAGCTGGGGGGCTGGGTGCTGCGCCGGGTGATCGAGCAGGGCCATCAATGGCGCGCGGCCGGGTACCCGCCGATCCGCCTGGCGGTGAACGTCTCGGCGCTGCAGTTCCAGCGCGTGCCGATCGACCAGCAGGTGGGCCAGTTGCTGGAGGACTTCGAGTTCCCGGCGGATCAGCTGGAACTGGAGATCACCGAGTCCGCACTGATGGCGGACCCAAGCCGTGCCCGGCGCATCCTGCTGCGCCTGCGCGAGCGCGGGGTGCACTTCGCCATCGACGACTTCGGCACCGGGTACTCCTCCATGGCGCAGCTCAAGCGCTTCCCGGTGGATACGCTCAAGATCGACAAGAGCTTCGTCGACGGCCTGGCCGAGGACGATATGGCCGGTAGCGCGGATGACCGCTCGATTGCCCGCTCCATCGTCGGTCTGGGCCACGGCCTTGGGCTGACCGTGCTGGCGGAAGGCGTGGAGACCGCCGAGCAGCTTGCGGTCCTGCGCGAGCTGGGCTGCGACCACTATCAGGGGTTCTACGCCAGCCGCCCTGTGCCGGCGCTCGAGTTCGAGGCCTTGCTGGCTGCGCCTCGGGCCTGAAGCCTGTTGCCTTGAGGATAGCCCGGATTTCACGCCGTAACGGTGAATACCGCGACGGGGATCGTCGCTTGGGGATGGTAGGGTAGGCGCATCTGGACCACGCGGGCCTTGAGGCCTTGCGCGGCATTTCCTGAATGGATCGAGGAGCCGGGTTGGTGGAGTCGCGCGAGTTGCAGCCAGGGATGGTGGTGCTGCATGGCAATCACCTGGAGTCGCTGCGTACGCTGGCGGTGGAATGGATGCGCCGCGCACCGCTGGCGCCGCTGGAGAACGAGACCATCCTGGTGCAGAGCAACGGCATGGCGCAGTGGCTGCGGCATGCGCTGGCCGCGCCGCCGGACGCCGACCCGCCAGGCTGCGGAATCGCGGCCGCGCTGGACATGCAGCTGCCGTCGCGCTTCGTGTGGTCGGCCTATCGCGCGGTCCTCGGGGCCGAGGCGGTCCCGCTGGAATCCCCCTACGCCAAGCGCCCGCTGACCTGGCGCCTGATGCGCCTGCTGCCGGAGTGCCTGGCGCAGGAGGCCTTCGCGCCGCTGCGCCAGTTCCTGCAGGACGACGACCCGGGCCAGGGTGGTGATCTGCGCAAGCGCTTCCAGCTGGCCGAGCGTCTGGCGGACCTGTTCGACCAGTATCAGGTGTACCGTGCCGACTGGTTGACCGATTGGGCGGCCGGGCGCGACATCCTGCGCGACCCTCGTGGTCAGGAGCGCGAGCTGGCGCTCGGGCAGCGCTGGCAGGCCGAGCTGTGGCGCCTGCTGCAGGCGGATATCGGTGTGGCGCGGGAGGCGGTCAGCCGCTCCGCGGTGCATGGGCGCTACATGGACGCGGTGCGCGCGCTGGAGCAGCGCCCGGCCGGTCTGCCCCGGCGGATTATCGTGTTCGGTATCTCCTCGTTGCCGGGGCAAATCCTGGAGGCGTTGGAGGGCCTGGCGCGGTTCTGCCAGGTGCTGGTCTGCGTGCACAACCCCTGCGAGTACTACTGGGCCGACATCGTGGCCGACAAGGACCTGCTGCGCGCCACGCGCCGGCGCCAGGCGCGCAAGGCGGGGATGCCGGAGGCCCTTGACGAGGCGGAGCTGCACAACCATGCCCACCCGCTGCTGGCGGCCTGGGGCAAGCAGGGCCGCGACTACATCGGGCTGCTGGACGAGCACGACGACCCCGAACACTACGGCCGGGTGCTGCGGACGCTGGACTGGGAACGCGTCGATGTCTTCGAGCCGCATGGCGTGCGCGGGCCCGAGGACTGCCTGCTGCACCAGCTGCAGGACGACATCCGCGAGCTGCGCCCGCTGGCGGAGACCCGGGCAGCCTGGCCCGCCGTTGCGGCCGAGGATCACTCCATCCAGTTCCATGTGGCGCACAGCCCGCTGCGCGAGGTGGAGCTGTTGCATGACCGTCTGCTGGACCACTTCGAGCGCGACCCCGCACTGCGCCCGCGCGACGTAATTGTGATGGTGCCGGACATCGATCAGTACGCGCCGCATATCGAGGCGGTGTTCGGTCAGCCGGAGACCGATGATCCCCGGTTTATCCCGTACACGCTGTCCGACCAGGGCCCGCGCGGCCGCGACCCGGTACTGATCGCGCTGGAGCAACTGCTGTCGCTGCCGGAGAGCCGGGTGGGCGTCAGCGAGTTGCTGGACCTGCTGGATGTCCCGGCGGTGCGTCGGCGCTTCGGGATCGCGGAGGAGGACCTGGGGCAGCTGCACCGCTGGGCCGAGGGGTCTGGCGTGCGCTGGGGGCTGGATGCCGCGCAGCGCGCCGGGCTGGGCTTGCCCGAGGGGCTGGAGCAGAACACCTGGCGCTTCGGCCTGCGGCGGATGCTGCTGGGCTACGCGATGGGCGATCAGGGGCCGTGGCAGGGCCTGGAGCCCTACGACGAGATCGGCGGGCTGAGTGCCGCGCTGCTGGGGCCGATGGATGCCCTGATCACCGCCCTGGAGGATGCCTGGGCGTGGCTGCGCCAGGCGCATACGCCGGAGGACTGGGCCGTGCACCTGGGCGGGCTGCTGGAGCAGTTCCTCGCGGCCGAGACCGATGCCGAGCTGTTCACCCTGGAGCAGCTCGGCGAGGCCCTGGATCAGTGGCGCGAGGATTGCGCGGCGGCGGGCCTGGAAGAGGCCCTGCCGCTGGCGGTGGTGCGCGAGCAGTGGCTGGCGAGCCAGGACGATTCCGGGGTTGGTCAGCGCTTCCTGGCCGGGCAGGTGAATTTCTGCACCCTGATGCCGATGCGGGCAATCCCGTTCCAGGTGGTCTGCCTGCTGGGGATGAACGACGGCGACTACCCGCGCAGTCCGACGCCGGTCGACTTCGACTTGATGGCGAACGATTACCGCCCGGGCGATCGTTCGCGCCGCGAGGACGACCGCTACCTGTTCCTGGAGGCGCTGCTCTCCGCGCGGCGCCAGCTGCATGTGAGCTGGGTGGGGCGGCATGTGCGCGACAACGAGCCGCGCCCGCCGTCGGTGCTGGTCGGCCAGCTGCGCGATCACCTGGCCGCGGGCTGGGGACTTGTCGAGACCGACGGGCCGGAGGCTGGCCCGGCCCTGGTGAAACACCTGACCACCTGGCACCCGCTGCAGCCGTTCTCGCCGGTGAACTTCCCGGCGGCGGACGCCGCCGGCGATCGGCACTTTACCTACGCGCGGGAATGGGAGGCGGTGCACGACACGGTGTCGGCCCCTGCGGCGGATGCCGATGGTGGCGCCCCCGCGGCCGTGCCGCTGCTGGAGGCCGAGCGCGAGCCGCGCGCCCTGGGGCCGGAGGCGTTGACGCGTTTTCTGCGCTTTCCGGTGGAGGCCTTCTTCCGCCATCGCCTGGGGGTGTTCTTCGACGAGGAGGAAGAGGCCGGCGACGACCTGGAACCCTTCGGACTGGCCGGGCTGGAGCAGTGGCAGGTGCGCCAGCAGCTGGTCGCGGCGGCACTGGAGACGACCGACGACGCGGAGGCCTGGCCGGCGATCCTGGAGGCGGAGTCGGGTCGATTGCAGCGCGCGGGTCGCCTGCCGCTGGGGGCGGCGGGCGAGCTGGAGCGCGGCGCGATGGTGGAGGAGGCCGCGCGGCTGCTGGAGCGGATCGGGGAGCGCTATGCGCTGTACCCCGAGTGGTTGCCGGCGGCGCGGCCCTTGCGGCTGGAACACGAGCACTGGGGCCTGGAGGGGGTGCCGCCCGCCCTGCGCAGCGACGGGCAGGCGCGGGTGTGCCTCGACTACACCGCGAGCCGCATCGGGGATGGCAAGAAGTGGCGCTTCGACAAGCTGATGGCGCCCTGGGTGATGCATCTGCTGGCGAATGCCGGCGCGGGCGGCGTGGGTTCCGAGCTGGTCGGGCTGGACAAGCGCCTGGAGCTCCCGGGGCTGGAACCGGGGCTGGCCGAGGAGTTGCTGGGCACGTTGCTGGAGGCCTGGGTGGCGGGGCAGGCACGGCCGCTGCCGCTGGCCTGTGGTGCGGCCTTTGCCTGGCTCGCGGCGGAAGACGGATCGAAGGATCCTTATGAAGAGGCCGTGAAGACCCTGCGCGGGAACGACTTCGTCGCGGGCGAGTGGTCGCGCAGCCCGGCGCTGGCGCGCGCCTGGCCCGACCCTGAGACCCTGCTGGACGATCCGGACTTCGCCTTCTGGCGCGACCGGATCTACCGGCCGGTGTACGTCGTCGTGGGCCAGGCGGAGACCTCTTGATGACCGGTTTTGCACACAAGCTGGATCTGCTGGCGCTACCCCTGCACGGCAGCCGCCTGATCGAGGCGAGTGCCGGCACCGGCAAGACTTACACCATTGCCGCGCTGTACCTGCGCCTGGTGCTGGGCCACGGCGAATTGCCGGAGGGCACCGATGCCCTGACGCCGCCGCAGATCTTGGTGATGACCTTTACCGAGGCGGCGACCCAGGAGCTGCGCGAGCGCATCCGCGACGCGCTGGCGACCGCGGCGCGCGTGTTCCGCGCGGAAGACCCGGACGCAGTGCCGGGCGTCCAGGACATCCACAAGCAGTTGCGCAACGAATACACCGAGGCGGAGCGCCCGGGTGCCGCGCGCCGGTTGGAGCTGGCGGCAGAGTGGATGGACGAGGCTGCGGTCTCCACCATCCACGGCTGGTGCTACCGCATGTTGCGCGAGCACGCCTTCGACAGCGGGAGCTTGTTTACCCAGGACCTGGCGAGCGACCAGCAGGAGCTGCTGGCGGACGCGGCACGCGACTACTGGCGCCGCTTTGTCTATCCGCAACCGCCGGAGCCACTCGCGCTGCTGCGCAACGCCTTCGGTGCCGATCCCGACACGCTGCTGCAGAAGATCCGGCCGCTGGTGGGGCATCTCCCGCCCAGCGCGGCGGATGCCGAACTGGAGACGCCGGAAGGGCTGACGGCCGCCCTCGGCCATCGACTGGCGCGGCTGGAGGCCATGAAGCGGCCCTGGCGCGAGGCGTTCGCGGCGGTGGCCGAGCAGTTCGAGACGCTGCGCGACTCGGTGCTGAACAAGCAGAAGTACAGCAACCCGGAAAAGCTGCTGGGGGCGATGCGCGACTGGGCGGAGGACCCCGGCGCGTTACGTCCAAGCGGGGTCTCGGGCGACTCGCCGTTGGTGCGCTTCAGTGCGGCTGGCATGCAGGCGCGGCTGAAGGCCGGGCAGGCGCTTCCGGACGATCTGCATCCGGCCTTTGCGGGGCTGGACGATCATGCCGAGGTCTGCGTGGATGACCGCGAGCGCCTGTTGCAGGCGGCCGCGCGGCAGGTGGACGCGCGGTTCCGTCAGGCGCAGCGGCAGCGCGCGCAGATGGGTTTCAATGACCTGCTGACCCGGCTGCGCGATGCCCTGGACGGACCCGGCGGCGAGCACCTGGCGGCGACCCTGCGCGCCCAGTTCCCGGTGGCGCTGGTCGACGAGTTCCAGGATACCGACCCGGTGCAGTACCGCATTTTCCACCGCGTCTACCGCATCGACGAGAACCCGCGCGATCAGGGCGTGCTGCTGATCGGCGACCCCAAGCAGTCCATCTATCGCTTTCGCGGGGCGGATATCCATACCTATCTCGCCGCGCGCGCGGCCACCGCCGGGCGGCACTACACGCTGGAGCGCAACTTCCGTTCGACCGAGGCCCTAGTGAAGGGCGTGAACCGGCTGTTCCAGCACGCCGAGGGCTGGGCGGACGGGGCCTTCCTGTTCCGCTCGGGCACGGACAACCCGCTGCCGTTTCTGCCGGTGGACGCGAACGGTCGATCGGAGGTCTTCGAGAGTGGCGGGCAGGCGGTGCCGGCCGTCACGCTGTGGAGCTTTGATCCGGGCGAGCCGGTGCCCAAGGGGGCCTACCGCGACCGCATGGCGCAGGCCTGTGCCAGCTACATGGTGGAGCTACTCAACGGCGGGGAATCGGGTACCTGTGGTTTCCGCAAGGGCGAGGCGCTGGCGGCGCTGCGCCCGCGCGACATGGCCGTGCTTGTGCGTGGACGTGGCGAGGCGGATGTGATCCGGGCCGAGCTGCGCCGGCGCGGCGTGCGGAGTGTGTACCTATCAGATCGCGAGTCGGTGTATGCGACCGCTGAGGCCGGGGACCTGCTGCGCTGGTTGCGGGCCTGCGCCGAGCCGACCAGCGAGCGTCTGCTACGCGCGGCGCTGGCGACCGCGACGCTGGGGCAGTCGCTCGCCGAGCTGCACCGGCTGACGGTGGACGAGCTGGCGTGGGAGGTGCGCGTCGAGCAGTTCCGCGACTATCGGCGCCTGTGGCAGTCCCGCGGGGTGTTGCCGATGCTGCGACGGCTGCTGCACGACTTCGAGGTCCCGCGTCGGCTGCGGGCCACGGCCGAGGGCGAGCGTGCCCTGACCAACCTGTTGCATCTGAGTGAGCTGCTGCAGCAGGCGGCCGCCGAGCTGGACGGCGAACAGGCCCTGATCCGGCACCTGACCGAACATCGCGGTGGCGAAGGCGAGACCGGCGAGGAGCAGGTCCTGCGTCTGGAGAGCGACGAGGACCTGGTGAAGGTGGTCACGCTGCACAAGGCGAAGGGGTTGGAGTATCCGCTGGTGTTCCTGCCGTTCGTCTGCAATTTCCGCCAGACGGATACGAAGAAGGACGTGCCCTACCGCGACCATCCGCCGCAGGGCGGGGCGCGCTGGGTGTTCCGCATGGACGACGAGGTGTTCGAGCGGGCCGAGCGCGAGCGCCTGGCCGAGGACCTGCGCCTGCTGTATGTGGGCATGACCCGGGCGCGCCATGCCTGCTGGCTGGGGATTGCGCCGATCGTCTCGGGTACCAGCAAGACCAACCACTTCGACCGCACGGCAGCCGGATATCTGCTGGCCGGAGCCGCGGGGGTGCCGGATGGCGGGCTGGAGGCCGCGCTGCGGGAGGCAGCCGGCGGCGAGACGGCGATCCATGTGGGCCCGTTGCCGGAGGTGCGCGCGGTGGCCGCGCAGATGGGCGGTGCCGCGACCGTTACCGGGCCGGCCCGGGTGCCGCCGTCGCGCCGCTTCGAGCGCTGGTGGGTGGCCAGCTACAGTGCGATTGCCGCGCATGACGAGGGGGTGGCGCCTGTGGCGCCCGACTCGGCGCGCGAGGATGTGCTGCGCGAGGGGGTCGCGGATGCGAGCCGCCCGCTGGTGGAGGTGCCGGAGCCCGAGCCGCGCGTGGCCAACGGGCTGCACGCCTTCCCGCGCGGGCCGGGGCCCGGCACCTTCCTCCATGGCCTGCTGGAGTGGGCGGCGGAGCAGGGACTGGCCGCGCAGGCGGCGTATCCCGAGCGGATGGCGCAGGAGGTAGCGACACGCTGCGAGCGGCGAGGCTGGGGCGAGTGGTCGGCAACGGTCGACGACTGGATGCAGCAATTGCTCGGGGTCGCCTTCCCGCTGGAGGACGGCGAGCACTTCAGTCTGGGTGGCCTGACCACCTATCAGCCGGAGCTGGAGTTCCTGTACCCGACGCTCAATCTATCGGCGGCTGAGCTGGATCAGGGGGTACGCGCGCAGATCCTGCCCGGACAGCCGCGCCCGCCGCTGGGGAACGTGACACTGAACGGGATGTTGAAGGGGTTCGTCGACCTGGTCTTCGAGCACGACGGGCGCTATTACGTGGCGGACTACAAGTCCAACTGGCTGGGGACTTCGGCGCAGGCCTATACCCCGGAACGCCTGCAGGCGGCCGTGCTGGAGCACCGCTACGACCTGCAGTTGGTGCTCTACACCCTGGCGCTGCATCGCCAGCTCGCCGCACGCCTGCCGGGCTACGACTACGACCAGCATATGGGCGGCGGGGTGTACCTGTTCCTGCGTGGCGTGGATGCGCCGGGGCACGGGGTATTCCACCACTGCCCGCCGCGCGCACTGATTGAATGGCTGGATCACCGGATGGCGGTTGGCCCGGACCGGGAGGCGACGGCATGAGCGCGGTGATGACAACGGGCCCTCTGGCCTCGGCGGAGGCCGTGCTCGAGCTGCTGCGCGAGTGGGAAGACGCCGGCTGGCTGCGCGGCGTGGACCGGGCGCTGGTGCGCTTCCTGCACGAACAGGCCCCGGCGGCGTCGCCGCTGGCCCTGCTGCTGGCGGCGCTGGCCAGCCATCAGGTCGGGCGCGGCCATGTGTGTCTGGAACTGGACGCATTGCTGCAGGCCCCCGACGCCACGCTGTCCCTGCCGCCGGAGGGCGAGCCGGGTTCGCGGCCCCCGCCGCGGCCCTCGTCGGTGCTGCAGGGGGTGTCCGCCGCCAAGGTCGCGGAGGCCCTGCAGGGCAGTGGCCTGGCGGGACCGGGCGAGGCGGGCGGAACGCCGCTGGTGTACACGGGGGAGCAGGTCTATCTGCGCCGCTACTGGGAGAGCGAGCGCCGCATCGGGCAGGCGATCCGCGCGCGTCTCGCGGACCGCGAGGCCTGGCAGGGTGCGCTGGACGAGCAGGCAGCGCGGGACTGGCTGGATCATCTATTCGGGCCGCCGGCGGAGGCCACCACCGATCCGGACTGGCAGCGCCTGGCCTGTGCCCTGGCGGCGGGTTCCGGCTTCAGTGTGATTACCGGCGGGCCGGGGACCGGCAAGACCACCACGGTACTGCGGCTGCTCGCGCTGCTGCAGGGGTTGCAGGGTCCGGAGGACCCGTTGCGCATCCGCCTAGCCGCGCCGACCGGCAAGGCGGCGGCGCGCTTGAATGCGTCGGTCAGCGGGGCGCTGGATCGCCTGGGGCTGGACCAGTTGCCCGATGGCGATGCGCTGCGCCGGAACCTGCCGGCCGAGGTGGTGACGGTGCATCGCCTGCTCGGGGCGCGGCCGGATACCCGGCACTTCCGGCACGGGGCGCGCAACCCTCTAGCGGTGGACGTGCTGGTGGTGGATGAGGCCTCGATGATCGACCTGGAGCTGATGGCCAGCCTGGTCGAGGCCGTGCCGCGCACGGCACGCCTGATCCTGCTGGGGGATCGCGATCAGCTCGCCTCGGTGGAGGCCGGCGCGGTGCTGGGCGAGCTGTGCCACCGCGCGGGCGGCGGCCACTACACGCCGTCGACCGCGCAGTGGCTGGAGGCCGTGACCGGGATGGCCGTGCCGGAGGCCATGCAGGATGCGGCCGGCCAGGCCCTGGACCAGCACATCGTGATGCTGCGCGAGAGTCATCGCTTCGGCGCGGACAGCGGGATCGGGCGGCTGGCCGCCGCGGTGAATAGCGGCGAGGCGTTGAATGCGCCGGACGGGGACGATGCCGTCCTGCAAAAGGTGCTCGCGGGGCCCGAGGACCCGGCCCTGGTGACCCTCGCGGTGGACGGGCGCGCCGACACGCTGGAGGGCGAGGCGGTGGGCTATGCTGGGTATCTGGAGGGCCTGCGCGCGGCCCGGCCGGCCCCGGCGGCGCCGCGCGCGGCCTGGGAGGACTGGGCGCGCGACGTGCTGGCGGCGCACGGGCGATTCCAGCTCCTGTGCGCGGTGCGGCGCGGCCCGTGGGGGCTGGAGACGCTGAACCGCCGCATCGCCGCAGCGCTACAGGCGCGCGGGTTGCTGGAGGGCGATGCGGGCCGAATCGACGGGCAATGGGTCGAGGGGCGCCCAGTGATTGTCACGCGCAATGACTACGCGCTGGGGTTGATCAACGGCGATATCGGCATTGCCCTGGCGGTCCCGGCCTGGCTGGCGCGGGGCGAGCCGGAGGCGGGAGCGGACAACGGAGATGCCCCGGTGCTGCGAGTAGCCTTCCTGGCCGCCGGGGACGGCGGTCGTGTGCGCTGGGTGCTGCCCAACCGCCTGGAGGCCATCGAGACCGCCTTTGCCCTGACCGTGCATAAGGCCCAGGGTTCGGAGTTCGAGCATGTGGCCCTGGTCCTGCCGGAGGCGGACAGCCCGATCCTGACCCGCGAGCTGGCCTACACCGCGATCACCCGCGCCAGCCGCTGGTTCAGCCTGCTGGAACCCCGTGCGGGCACGCTGGCCGCGGCCAGCCAGCGCCAGATCCGCCGCAGCGGCGGCTTGCGCCAGTGGCTTCGTGACTCGCCGTAGGGTGCGTTGAGCTTCGCGAAACGCACCGGTCTTGTGGCAGCGCCCACCCCCTGATGCGATTCGCTTCGCTCATCACATCCTACGTCCGTTGTCCGACGTCCGTTGTCCGAGGCCGCTTTCGGCAGCATCGTAGGATGCGATGAGCCCCGCGAATCGCATCACTTCGCCGGATCGCCCGTGAACGATGCGATTCGCAAGGCTCTTCGTATCCTACGGTGCTGGGCGATTCGCCGTAGCTACGTTCTTGCCCTTCGGTGTGCCAGGCAAGTAATGGCGAGTGCGGTCCTTGTGCGTTAGTCTGATCAATCGGACTAACCTTGTCGGGGGCACCATGACCGAGACTGTCAACATTCATGAGGCAAAGACGCACTTCTCCAGGCTGCTGGAGAAGGTCAGTCGGGGCGAGCCGGTAGTGATCGCTCGGGCGGGCAAGCCCATTGCGCGTTTGTCGCGTATTGAGGCGTCGCCAGAGTCCGCTTCGGACCGGATCGGTTTCCTGAAAGGGCAGCTCGAGATCCCGGACGATCTGGATCGGATGGGCGAGGCGGAGATCGCAGCGCTGTTTCAGGGTGATAAGCCGAATGCACCTGCTTCTTGATACGCATCTGCTGCTCTGGGCGGCGGCCGATTCCCCGAAATTGCCCGCCAGTGCTCGCGAGCTCATCCTGAATCCGGAGAACGCAATCGCGTTTAGTGCGGCGAGCTTGTGGGAGATCGTGATCAAGCACGGGCTGGGGCGCAGGGATTTCGTGGTCGAGCCCCATGTCCTTCGTCGCGAGTTGCTGGAGCATGGTTACGAGGAGCTTGCGATCACCGGTCCACACACCCTGGCGGTCACCCATTTGCCCGATATTCACAAGGACCCATTCGACCGCATCCTGATTGCCCAGGCGGAAACGGAGGGGTACACGCTGCTGACCAGTGACGCCCACGTTGGCCGTTACCCAGGTCCCATTCAATTCGTATAGGAAGGCGTGGTGACCGCTGTGCAGTCATTCTGCATAAGGGCGCCGCAACGCCGTTCCCGCGCACGTTTTCGTCAACAACGGGCGGCCGAGCCCCTCCGGGGTACCAACTCGAGTGTGTCCATTACTCAGTGTTTCCCTAGGTTCAGCTGGTGCGGCTGCCGTAGGTGACGACGGATTCGATGCGTTCGGCGCGTTCTGCGTCGAGGCCGTCGGCTTGGGCGAGGGTGGCGGCGTCGGCGTTGATGATGTCGCGCACGCTGCCGATGTCGCGGAGCAGGTCGCGGGCCTGGTCGGCCTCGACGCCGGGCAGGCCGCTAACGATGAATTCGGCGGCCTTGCGCCGGGTGTCCGGCTTGGTCGGGCGGTCAGACGGGTCCGGCTCGATCTGTGCGTTCAGGCCCAGCAGGTAGATCAGCATGCCGCTGTTGTCGGCATCGGAGCTGGGCAGGACGCTGATGCCGAGGGCGATTGTCAGGTGGGCCAGGGCGCGGTGGATGTCCAGCGCCTGCTGGTGGAAACGCGGTTCGTAGAGGTCCCCCTCCACGATGTAGACGACCTGCTGGTAGTTGGCCTTCAGCTTGGCGGCGCTCTCCCACAGGGTCTTGTCGACGACGCTGAGCACCATGTCGGTGGCGGATTTGCGTTCGACCACGACGCCGTTCGGCAGCAGGTAGTCACCTACGTCGAGGTCGGTGAATTCCAGTTCGACTCCCTCCAGGCGTTCGATGCGCTGAATGATCTTGCCCTGTTCGCGGCGGTCTGCGCGGATTGGCAGGTGAACGTTTTCCATGGGGGCTCCGGTTGGTTGGCAAACTCAGGGCACTCTAGGGCGTGCCGCGGGCCGCTCCAAATGGCCGGATGGCGGGCGGGGCGAGCCGGGCGTACGGGTTGGCGTGCGTGGACGCCGCACATGGCCTACAGTCGGGGAGCGTGCCCGGCGGTGGCAACCGTGGGCATGCAGGGAAACAACAAAAATAGAAAAGGATGGAGTGCATATGTCGATTCAGATTGCAGTGGTGGGGCTTGGCCGGGTGGGCGGCCGTTTCCTGGAGATGTTGCTGGAGACCGGCCTGCCGGGGATGACGATCTGCGCGGCCTCGGAGCAGGGCGAGACCGAGGGCCGCCGGCTGGCCGAGGCGAAGGGGATCCCGCTGGAGTCAGTCGCGGATCTCGTGGCACGCGGGGATCAGGTGGATGTGATCTTCGATCTGACCGGGCAGCCGCAGGTCCGCCAGGAGCTGCGCGAGGGGATGCAGAACAGCGGTAACCGGCATACCGTGGTGGCGCCGGAGGTGATGGCGCACATGACCTGGGCCATGCTGACCCGCGAGGCCCCGCCGGACGTGCACGGCAGCACCGGCTACTAGCAAGGCGACGCGTCGCCGACTTGATGGCGGCGCGAACGGTTCGCTGCTTCAGCAAAGGCCGCCTTCGGGCGGCCTTTCTGTTTCTGGTTGGGACGTTTGCTTTGGACCCGATGAGGAGCGCGACTCGGGAACTGATCCCCTGGGCGTCAGCGATGGTGGCTGGCATTTGGCGGGATGGATGCGTGACTACCCCACATGTCGTCATCCGGGCCGAAGCGTAGCGCAGAGCCGGGATCTCCGGCGTTGGGGGTTCCCCGGCCTGGGAGATCCCGGATCACCGCTACGCGCTGTCCGGGATGACGGGGTGGGGTTGGGCGGTGTGCGGGATGACGGGGTGGAGTTGGGCGGTGTGCGGGGTGACGGGGTGGTGTGGGGCTAACCTGCTTCAGACCCGAGTTGTCTGCAGGCAGTCGGACAGTGCGAGGGGTGGCATGGCCCTGGAGTGGAGCCAGCCCTGATAGACGTCGCAGCCGATTTCGTGCAGGAAATCGCGCTGTGCCGGGGTTTCCACGCCCTCGGCGACCAGGGTCAGGCCCAGGCTGTGGCCGAGGTGGACGATGGAGCGCAGGATCATGTCGGATTCCGAATCCTGGCCGATGTCGGCGATGAACGAGCGGTCGATCTTCAGCTTGTCGATCGGCAGCGACTTCAGGTAGGCGAGCGAGGAGTAGCCGGTGCCGAAGTCGTCCAGTGCGACCCGGATGCCCAGGGCCTTCAGGCCGCGCAGCTGATCGCGGGTCAGCGCGACGTCCGCCATGGCCACGGTCTCGGTGACCTCGATCTCGAGACGCTCGGGCGGGGCGCCGGTGGCCTTGAGTGTCGCGTCCAGGCGTTGGACGAGGTCGTGCTGGCGGAACTGCATCGCGGAGACGTTGATGGCGACGCGGAGCTCGAGACCCGCACGGGACCACTGGGCGAGCTGCTCGCAGGCCTCGCATATGACCCAGTCGCCCAGTGGCAGGATCAGGCCGTTGCCTTCGGCGCTGGCGATAAAGCGGGCTGGGGCGACCGGGCCGAGTTCGGCGTCCGTCCAGCGGGCGAGGGCCTCGACGCCGATGATGCCATTCGACGCGACATCGAGCAGGGGCTGGTAGTGCAGCTCGAGTTCGTGGTTCTCGAGGGCCTGCTGGAGGCGTTGCTGCAGGCGCTGTTCCTCATGCACCTGGGCGTCCAGGCGCTGCGAGAAGAAGGCGTAGGTGTTGCGTCCGGAGTGCTTGGCCTCGTACATCGCCATGTCGGCGTAACGCACCAGGGTGCGTTCGTCGCAGGCATCGCGCGGGAACAGGGCGATACCGATGCTCCCGGTGGAGGCGAGGTTGCGCGCGTGTTCGGTCTGGAACGGGCTGTCGAAGATGCCGAGGATGCGCTGGGCGACCTGGCCGATGGCCTGTTCGTCCTTGACGTTGGTCAGCAGGATCATGAACTCGTCGCCGCCGAAACGCCCGATCGTGGCCTCCTGATCCAGTGCGCCCTGCAGGCGCGCGGCCACGGCCTTCAGCAGCTGGTCGCCCTCGTGATGGCCGAAGGTGTCGTTGACCATCTTGAAGTTGTCGAGATCCAGCAGCATCACCGCGATCGGGTGGCCGTGACGTTCGGCCTGGGCGATCCCCTGGGTCAGGCGGTCGTGCAGCAGCCAGCGGTTGGGCAGTTCGGTCAGGCTGTCGTGGGTGGCCTGGTGCTGGATGCGCGCCTCGCGGCGCTGACGGTCGGTGATGTCGCGGATGAAGGCGGTAATGCGGCGGCCTTCGGTGCCGTCGAAGACGTTCAGGTTGATGTCGACCGGAAACTCGGTGCCGTCGATGCGTCGGCCGCGCAGGTGGGGCACCTGGCCCATGGTGCGGCGGTTGATGGTGTGGGCATGCGTTCGCCGGTGCATGCGGTGGCATTCACGCAGCCGCTCCGGGACCAGGCGTTCCACCGGTTGGCCAATCAATTGCTGGCGTGGATATCCGAACAGGCGTTCGATGTTGCGGTTGGCCATCACGATGCGGCCTTCCATGTCGGTGACCAGCACGCCGTCGGGGGCCGTCTCTACCAGTTGCTGGTAACGCTGCTCGCGCATCTCGATATCGCGGTGGGCCTCGTGTAGGCGCTGCAGTGGCGAGCGCACGCTCTCCAGGAACAGGCCCTGGTAAATCAGGAGGTAGGCCGCGAGCTTGTACAGATGTCCCAGGACGAAGGGTGTGTCGGTCAGGTCTTCGTAAAACATGAAGAACATCCCGCTGCCCATGCTGATGACCAGGGCGGCGGCGACCAGCGGCATGCCCGGTCGTTGCAGCAGCTCGGGTCGCAGGGCGAGCAGGGCCAGGGTGACCAGGTGCAGTGCGATTACCAGGGCCTCGAACCCCACCTTGATGGGCGTGAGGCCGCTGACCGGGTCGAACAGGGGCGGGATGATCCCCGCATGCCACAGCCCGACCCACGTCAGCAGGGCGACCAGAAGCAGGCTCCCGATCAGGTAGGCATGGCGTGGCGGTCCGTCGGTATGCGAGACCATGGGCAACGCCACGTAGGCCAGCAATGCCGCAGCCGCGACCAGACGCGCGGCCAGCCAGAAAAATAACGTCTGCTGTGGTGAGTTGGGGGTGATGAAGTCCGGCATCGCCGGATAGGTCATCAAGTGCAGGAAGTCCAGTGCCGCGACGGTAAGGAATGCGCAGGCCAGCAGGAGAGAGGCGACGACGCGACGGCGATCGATGACGTGGTAACCGACCGCGAACACGAGAGAGGCGACCACCACGGCGAACAGCTCGGCCCCGGTGTGAAAGGCGGTCAGGTGCTCGCGCGGGACGATGCGCGGGAGCTCCAGGCCAAGCATCCAGATCACTATGGGTGCCAGCAGCAACGCCAGTAACACGCCGATGGCGAGGGTCGCGTGTCGGCGCAGCAGCTTGTCGGAGTCGGAGATCATGGCAGTGCAGCCCCGTCAGCGATGGTGCGCCCAGAATTGCTGCGCGAGGCTTTGCAGGCGGGTCGCCAGGCGTGCGACATCGCGTGCCGCGGCCTCGCTCTGATCGGCCCGGTTCGCGGTGGTATCAGCTGCGCTGCGTATGGAGTCGACGCCGCGGCGAATCTCCTCGCCGGCCGTCCCCTGTTGTTCCACGGCCGCCGCGATCCGGGTGCTCATGTCGCGGATCTGGCCGACGCCCGAGGTGATGTTCTCCAGCGCCGAGGCGGCTTGGCGCGCCTGCTCGACGCTGGCTTCGGCCTGGTTCCGGCTTTGCTCCATGGTGTCCACGGCGGCTCGCGCCCGGTCCTGAAGGCGCTCGATCATTTGCTGAATCTCGGCGGTGGAATCCTGCGTGCGGCTGGCGAGAGTGCGCACCTCGTCCGCGACCACGGCGAAGCCACGCCCCTGTTCGCCGGCACGCGCGGCCTCGATCGCCGCATTCAGGGCGAGCAGGTTGGTCTGCTCGGCGATCCCGCGGATCACGTCCAGTACGCTGCTGATGTCCTGGCTGTGCCGGTCCAGTTCGGTCATCACCCCGGATCCGTGGCGAATGCGTTGCCCCAGGTCTTCGATCGCCCGTGTGCTGTCGCGGACGACGTCGCCCCCGGAACGGGCCTCGTGGTCGCTCCGGTCCGCCGCGTCGGCGGCCCCCTGGGCGTTCCGCGCGACTTCCTGCACGCTGTTCACCATCTGCTGGGTGGCACCTGCCACCTGCTCGGTCTCGGTCTGTTGATGATTGCAGGCGTTGCGGCTTTCGCCGACCGCCGTGACGAGTGCGTCGGCGGTCCCGGTTAGGTGATCGGCCGCATCCCCCATGCGCCCCACGAGCGCGCCAGCCTCTGCCTCTAGCATTTGCATCGCGAAGGCGATCTCGCCAGCCTCGTCGGTGCGCCCGGTATAAATGTACTGGCTCACCGGATTGGTCGCGATACGACGGGCATGGGCGACCGCTCGGCACAGCGGCGTGAGGCTGGTCCAGATGAACAGACTGCCGACCAGCAGGGTGGTCAGGACGAACACCAACGCGCTGCCCCAGGCGATGGTCGTCAACGCCGCACTGGCGATCAGGCCAGCCAGGACGCCGCCGGCGATCGAGGCGATGGCCTTGGTCTTGATGCCAATCGGTGGCAGGCGCAGGGCGAGGGGTTTGCGGCCCCGGAGAAGGGCGGCGTAGACCGATTCGGCCATCTCCACATGTTCGCGACGGGGTTTGGTGCGAACGGACTGATACTCGACGGTCTGTCCGCCTTCGGTGACCGGCGTTACGTATGCGCTGACCCAGTAGTGGTCGCCGTTCTTGCAGCGGTTCTTGACCATGCCCATCCAGGACTGCCCTCCCTGGACAGTCTGCCAGAGCTCGCCGAACGCGGCGGGCGGCATCTCCGGATGGCGGACGATGTTGTGGTTCTTGCCCAGAAGCTCCTGTTCCTCGAATCCGCTGATTTCGACGAAGTCCGGGTTGACGTAGGTAATGGCACCCTTGAGGTCGGTGGTGGAGAGGATGTTGGCGCTCTCCGGATACTCCGCCTCATTCCCTGTGACGGGCAGATTGCATTTCATGTTGTAACCCCTGTAGGCCGATCGTGGTTGTTGCGGGTCGCGTCGGCCCCACCGGCGCTCCTTGGGCGCCGGCTTGTCTTGTTTGGGTGAAGCTAGCGGATATTCCCCCACAAAACAAATATATATCCGATCGGGTATGGAGCGGTGTCTTTTCATTGACAAAAGGCGTATAGTGCCCGGATCGAACGCCCCGCCCGTCAGCGTCCGTTCATTTGATCCTGAGCCTTCCGGCTCGCAGTGATCCCCCTGATTTCGTTTCCCCCGATGGGTGCTCTGTGTTGAACGAGTGGCGGGTGGCGTTGGAGCATTCCATGACTGATACGACCTTTGCCGACCTCGGGTTGGCCGATACCCTTTTGCGTGCGCTGGAAACCTCCGGGTACCAGCACCCGACCCCGATCCAGGCCCAGGCCATCCCGGAAGTCCTGAAGGGAGGCGACCTGCTGGCCGCCGCCCAGACCGGCACCGGCAAGACCGCCGGCTTCACCCTGCCGATCCTGCAACGCCTTTCCACCTCGGATGCGCCGCAGGCCGGCAATGGCCGCCCGCGCTGCCTGGTGCTGACCCCGACCCGCGAGCTGGCCGCGCAGGTTCACGAATCCGTGAAGACCTACGGGCGCAATCTGAAAATGCGCTCGATGACGATCTTCGGTGGCGTGAACATGAACCCGCAGATCAAGGCGCTGCGTGACCGCATGGACATCGTGGTGGCAACACCGGGACGTCTGCTGGATCACGCCAACCAGAAGACCATCGACCTGTCCGGTGTGGAGATCCTGGTCCTCGACGAGGCCGATCGCATGCTCGACATGGGCTTTATCCGCGACATCAAGAAGTTGATCGCGATGATGCCGAAGAACCGCCAGAACCTGATGTTCTCGGCGACCTTCTCCGACGAGATCCGCAAGCTCGCCAACGGCCTGCTGACCAACCCCGCGGAGATCGACATTGCCCCGCGCAACACGGCCGCCGAGGGCGTGGAGCAAAGTGTGCACCTGGTCGAGACGAGCCAGAAGCGCGAATTGCTGAGCCACCTGATCCGTACCAACAACTGGGAACAGGTGCTGGTGTTTACCCGTACCAAGCACGGCGCCAATCGCCTGGCCGAGAAGCTGTCGAAGGACGGCGTGCGCTCCGAGGCGATTCACGGCAACAAGAGCCAGGCGGCCCGTACCAAGGCGCTGAAGCAGTTCAAGTCCGGTCAGGTGCCGGTCCTGGTGGCCACCGATATCGCCGCGCGCGGGCTGGACATTGACCAGCTGCCGCAGGTGGTCAACTTCGAGCTGCCGAACGTGCCGGAGGATTACGTGCATCGCATCGGTCGCACCGGGCGTGCCGGCTCCGCCGGTGCCGCGCTGTCGCTGGTGGATGGCGAGGAGATCAAGCTGCTGAAGGGCATCGAGCGCCTGATCAAGCGTCCGATCGACCGCATCGAGACCGAGGGTTTCGCCACGCCGAAGCCCGCCGCCAATGACGGCAACGCGAATGGCCGTGGCGGTCCGGGTGGCAAGCCGGGCGGTGGTGCCCGCAGCGGCGCCCCGCGCAACGGTCGCGGCGGCAAGCCCGGTGGTGGTCGCGGCGGCAACGGTCGCCCGTCCGCCAACGGCAACCGCGCGGCTCGCAGCCGGTAAACCGACCCGCTAACGCAGTACCGCGAACCCGCGGTCCCGAGTTTCGGGGCCGCGGGTTTTTTGTGTCTGGGTATCGGGGGTGAGGCGAGCGCCCGCTCAAGGGCTTTATTCACCACGAACCGCACGAAGGCACGAAGAAGTTCAAGGGCAGCAACCATTCACACGAAGATCAAAAAGCGGGTAGGCACATGGTGTTGCACGCCGGGTGGATCACGGGCGGCGCGATGCCGGTTTCGGCGCATCGGCTGCCCGGGCGCCCCACAAAAAGCTTTTCTGACGTCGCGTCTTCGTGCGCTTCGTGGTGAACCTGTCGTTTTTCCTCTTGGTGCCCTCGGCGCTCTCTGTGGTGCAACGCTTTTGAACTTGCAGCCAGGGGTTCGGATTGAGCTTGATCATGATGTAGCTGCGAGGGCTGACGGATACTGCGCCGGACTCAAGGCCGGGGCCTGGTGGTCGTTAACGATCCCAAAGGAGGACGTCGATGAAGATAGGGAATCTGGGGGGGCTGCGGCTAAAGCTCATTATCCTGGTGATCGTGGTCAGCACGGTGCCGTTGTCCATCATGGGCGGGGTGACCTTCCACACCATGAAAGGCGATCTCGCCGCGGGTGTGGACGCGGCGCTGGTGACCCAGTTGTGGTGGCTGCTATGGGCGCTATGGATCATCGCGTTCGTGGTGGCGCTGGGTATTGGCTGGTTCTACGCCAATGTGCTGACGCGCCCCATGGAGCGCCTGGCCGAGGGTCTGGAGGCGATCGGCGAGGGCCGCGCGGATCTCGGGCACCGGGTGGAGGTGACGACCGACGACGAGATCGGGCGCACCGGCGCGGCCTTCAACACGGTGATGGGCCGGCTCTCGGGGCTCATTCGCCAGGTTGCGGACGCGGCGGACGGGATTGCCGCCTCGGCGCGGCAATTGGATGGGCGCAGCAATGAAATGACGCGTGCCACCCACGAGCAGCGCGGTGATGTGGAGCAGGTGGTCACGGCGATGAACCAGATGTCTGCCACGGTGCAGGAAGTCGCCAACAATACGCAGAGCACGGCCGAGAGCGCGGGGCAAGCGACCCGTGCGGCGGAAGGCGGGCGCACCGTGGTGCAGGCGACCCAGGGTGCGATCAACACGCTGGCCGGCGAGATTCGTCAGGCGAACAATGTGATCGTCGAGCTGAAGGGTGACAGCGACAACATCGGCACGATCCTGCAGGTGATCGAGGAGATCGCCGAGAAAACCAACTTGCTGGCGCTGAACGCGGCCATCGAGGCGGCGCGGGCCGGCGAGGCCGGACGGGGCTTTGCAGTGGTGGCGGACGAAGTACGTCACCTGGCACAACGCACCAACAACTCGACCGGGGAGATCCGCGAGATCATCCAGCGCCTGCAGGGCGGGGCCACCCGCGCGGTGCAGGCGATGGAGGTCAGCCAGCAGCATGCCGAGACCTCGGTGGCGAAGGCGGGCGAGGCCGGTGAGACCCTGGAGTACATCCACGACTCGGTGACCGCCATCGACGATATGACCCGCCAGGTGGCCAGCGCGACCGAGGAGCAAAGCCAAGTGGCGGAAGAGATCAACCGCAACATCCACCACATCAACGACATCGCCGTGCGCAATGCCGACGGGGCGAACGAGATGCAGCAGGCGGTGGAGGCCCTGGAGGCCCTGGCGCAGAAGCTACAGAGCGAGGTCGCGGGCTTCCGTCAGCAGGCGTAACGGCCGAGCCAGGCACACCGCAGGTTCGGCTCGCCGTCCTGCGGAATCGGGGCCGGTGTGGTGACCATGTGTTGCATCTCGCGGTGACGCGGGGTGAGCGACCGCGAGGGCTTGCGCCGGGGCTTTAGAAGCCCCGGCGCAGGGCATCGAAGCCCAGGGCGACGTCGTCGGGGTCGGCACCGGGTTCGATGCGAAGGCCTTCGCGGACCCTGTCGCGATTGATGTGTGATTCCGCGATGGCAGCGTCCGGCAGGTGGTAGAGCCACCAGGCCAGCGCCGCCTGGGTGCGGGTCTCCGACCAGGGTTCGAGGTCGGTGCCGATACGCTCGGCGTGGGCGCCCAGCTCTTCGTTGAAGAACGGTTCCAGCCGATCTAGCGCCGCGCCCGGGTCGGGCATCTCCGGTTGCTCGCCGTCCAGTGCCTCCGTGGCGCGCGCCAGTTCCTGGCGGGCGATCTCCGGCCAGATCTGCGAGGGCAGGTAGCCCTCCATCGCCGGGCGGCCGGTAGCGGAGATGCCGTGGAGGTACCCCTGTTCGGTCTGCAGGTAGCGATCCAGCGCCCGCAGGGCCTCGTGTGCCCACTCCAGTGTGTCCCTGTCTTCCAGCACCCGCGCCATGTTGGCGAGGGCGGCGATCGCCTGGCCTGAGGTGTCGGCGTAGGTGTTGCGGTCGACCTGCGGCGGGTCGGTTTGTGTGCGCGTCTCCGGGTCCAGCTGGTAGTAGTCGCGGTCGGCGTACTGACTGTTGCCGAAGCGCAGCTGGCGGCTGTCCCACAGGTGGTCGTGCAGGTAATCCCGGATGCCGCGGGCGATCTCGGCGTAGCGCTCGTCGCCGATGGCGTCATGGGCCTCGGAGAACAGCCACAGGAATGCGGCGTTCTGGTCCAGGCGCTTGGAGGTCTCCAGTGCCAGGACCGGGTCGCGCTGGTCCGGGTCGTGAAAGAAGAAGAAGCCGCCTTCGACCTCGTCGTAGAGGTCGTCCGCGATCTGGTCGAGTAGCCCGGGCATGCGGTCCTGCCAGTCTTCGGCGGTGAGCAGGAAGCGATAGGTCCAGGGCTGCGGGCGCTTGCTGAGGGTGCCGAAGGTGGCGCTGCCGCTCAGGCGGTCGGCGCGGGCGTCATAGACCTCGTCGAGCATCTCCATAAAGGGATCAAGATCGTCGATCGCGGCGTCGTCCGGCGTGATCTCGCGCCCGGTGACCGAGAACATGTCCCGCTGGGCCACCAGGATGCTCTGCAGGTCGCGGGGATTCACGTGACCGGTGAAGCGGGTCAGCATTTCGTCCTCATGGTTCACGATGACCACGAAGGGCAGGCCGCGGCCGCCGTAGCGCCGGAACAGGTCCGCACGTTCGTCCAGATCGACCAGGACCGGGATGTAGTGCTGGTCAATGGTGTCCACCACGTCGGGGTTCTCCAGCGATTCGTCCTGGAAGTCGCGGCACCAGGTGCACCACTGGCCGTGGAAGTAGAAGAAGATCGGCCGCTCGCGCGCCTCGGACTCCTCGAACAGTTGGCTGTCCCAGTCCTGCCAGTCGATCGCGGAGTCGGCGGGGTAGTCCTCGGCGTTGCTCGGCAGCGCGAGCGCCAGCAGGGCGAGTCCCGCGACGAAACCGCGTGCGGCGGACCACTGGATGCGGTGCGTAGCGGACGGGCTTTTGATGTGGAGAGGTTTAGGCATCGCGGGTGCTTCAGATCGTTGTGTCTAATGGTATAGACCAATGGGAGGATTGAGCGTTCGTGCCCGGGGCGAGTGGTAGGATGGCCAGACTTATTGGGGCAATTTTGGTGAGTGAATGAACGTCGAACGCGCCGGGCGCCGCGCCCTGCATCATGTCGAAGTGGCCGTGCTGGTGGTGATCGCCGTGGCCACCGTGATCGCGATCTTGCAGGAAATTGCCGCGATGATCTCGGCGATGTGGGTGGGGCTCGCCGACCTGTTGTTGCTGTTCATCTTTCTCGAGGTACTGGCGATGGTCGGGATCTACCTGCGTTCCGGACGTCTCCCGGTGCGCCTTCCGATCTACATCGCGATCGTCGCGCTGGCGCGCTACGTGATCATCGACATGAAGGACATGACGGTTTGGGAGCTGATCGCGGTCACTGCCGGGGTCCTGATCCTGGCAGGCGCGGTGCTGGTGCTGCGCTATGGTCATGTCCGGCTTCCGTATGACGACGAAGGCCGCATTACGCCCGGCATCGAGGATGATCCGGGGAAGGAACGCGATGCACCGAAGGGGCGCTACGGATCCGATCAATGACACGGCCGGATGCAAGTCGCCGGGTGATCCACCTGCTGCCGGGCCTGTGGGCTTCGCCCGGGGGCATGGCGCCGGATGCGCCTCCTACCTCGGTGAAACGTCTGGCGCGTTGGCTCGGACGAGCGCGGAGCGTGGACACAAGCAAGACAGCACCGGGGTGGGAGGCCGCGTTGGCCGATCGGCTGGGATACCGGCAGCCCGAAGCCGGGTGGCGCACCTGGCTGGCCCAGCCGGTGCAGCTGACGCCCGGGATGAAGGACCTGGTGGCGTATCCGGTGGATACGGTGTCGGAGACCGAGCGCGAGGCCTTGTGGTCGGCTGCACAGCCGGAGCTGGAGGCGGCCGGGGCGACCCTGGCGCTAAGTGATGACGGCTTGTGGGAGTTGCGGATGGACGCCGAGGGCGACGCGTCGGGCCCGCCACCGTCGATCGGTATGGGGCGCGCCATGGTGGCGCCGTCGATGAAGGGCGATGTCGCGCGGCGGCTGCAGGTGCTGGGGAATGCTCTGCAAATGGCCTGGTTCCAGCAGCCGGTGAATCTGGCGCGCGAGCGGGAGGGGCGCGGGGCCGTGCATGGCCTCTGGCTGTGGTCGCCCGGGCATCCCGGTGGCCCGACGGGCGTGCAGCGTGTGTGCGGCGGTGGGGTGGTCGCGCACTGGCTGGCTCGGGGTGCCGGCATCGACTGGGCGGCCGCCCCGGCGGCCGCCCCGGCAGAGTCGGGGAATACCGTTGTCGTCGTCGAGGCGCTGGAGGCGCCCCCATCGCTCGAGCGCCGGTTCGAGCTTTTGGAGTCGGTTGCCGACGACGTGGTGGCGCCGAAGCTGCGGGCTCTGCTCCGTGGGGGGCTGGGCACGCTCGAATTTGTTGATCCGCAATCCGCGGCCGGGTCGGGCGCGGATTGCGGCGCCCTGGTGCTGGAACGCCGCGACGCGCTGGCGTTCTGGCGCCGTCCCCGCCGGCCCTGAAGCCGCTGTCGGGTGTTATACTGCGCGGCTTTTCTCGCCACGTGATCGAACCTGCCGTGTGCGCCACGGCACCCGACGGAAACTGCCATGGAACTGAACGCGCTGTATTCCCTGATCGATGACCTGAAAGGCCGCCTGGAAGGCCTTAGGGGGTATCTTTGACTACCCTGCCAAGGAAGAACGGCTAGAGGAAGTCCAGCGCGAGCTGGAACAGAACCCGGATATCTGGAACGACCCGGAGCAGGCCCAGGCCCTGAACAAGGAGCGGGCCCAGCTCGAGGGCGTGGTGGACAACATCCGCGAGATCGGCACCCAGCTGGACGAGAGCCGGGATCTGCTGGAGATGGCCGAGGCGGATGACGACCAGGAGACGGTGACCTCGGTCGAGGCCGATGTCGAGGCACTGATCGCGCGCATCGAGGGCCTCGAGTTTCGCCGCATGTTCTCCGGCGACATGGACGAGGCCAATGCCTACCTCGATATCCAGGCCGGTTCCGGGGGCACCGAGGCCCAGGACTGGGCCAACATCCTGCTGCGCATGTACCTGCGCTGGGCCGAGCACAAGGGCTTCAAGGCGGAGGTCACCGAGCTCTCCGAGGGCGAAACCGCCGGGATCAAGAGTGCGACCGTGCACATCCAGGGCGAATACGCCTTTGGCTGGCTGCGCACCGAGACCGGCGTGCATCGGTTGGTGCGCAAGTCACCGTTCGATTCCGGCAACCGCCGGCACACCTCGTTCGCGTCCGTGTTCGCCTCTCCGGAGATCGACGAGAACTTCGAGATCGAGATCAACCCGGCGGATCTGCGGGTCGATACCTATCGCTCCTCCGGTGCCGGCGGCCAGCACGTGAACACCACTGACTCGGCGGTGCGCATTACGCACGTCCCGACGGGTGTGGTGGCGGCGTGTCAGGCCGGGCGCTCGCAGCACAAGAACCGCGAGATGGCGATGAACCAGCTGCGCGCCAAGCTGTACGAGCGCGAGTTGCAGGAGCGCAACGCCGAGCGGCAGGCGGTGGAGGACACCAAGTCCGACATCGGCTGGGGCAGCCAGATCCGCTCCTACGTGCTGGATCAATCGCGGATCAAGGACCTGCGCACCGGCGTCGAGGTCGGCAACACTCAGGGCGTGCTCGACGGCGACCTCGACCCCTTCATTGAAGCCAGTCTCAAGAGTGGCTTGTAAGTCTACCTATTGCATGGATTTCTGATGACCGAAACCACTGACGAGAACAAGCTGATCGCGCAGCGCCGCAGCAAGCTGAACGAACTGCGCGCGGACGGTCCGGCATTCCCGAACGACTTCCGCCGCGATGCGCTGGCCGGTGCGCTGCACGCCGCGCATGACGAGACCGAGGGCGAGGCGCTGGAGGGGCAGGGGATTCGCGTGACGGTCGCTGGACGCATGGTCGGCAAGCGCGTGATGGGCAAGGCAAGCTTCATCCGCCTGCGCGATCAGTCGGGCGACATCCAGTTGTTCGCGCAGCGCGACAGCCTGCCGGAGGGCGTGTACCCGGCGTTCAAGCAGTGGGATCTGGGCGATATCGTGGGAGGTCAGGGCACGCTGTTCAAGACCAAGACCGGGGAGTTGACGGTCCAGCTCGATGAGCTGCGTCTGCTGACCAAGAGTCTGCGTCCGCTGCCGGAGAAGTTCCACGGCCTGACCGACCAGGAGCAGCGCTATCGCCAGCGGTACGTGGACCTGATCACCAGCCTGGACAGCCGCGAGCTGTTCCGCACTCGTACCCGTATCGTGCGTTACATCCGCGAGTACTTCGAGGATCACGACTTCATCGAGGTGGAGACACCGATGATGCAGGTGATCCCTGGGGGCGCGACCGCGCGGCCGTTCGCGACCCACCACAACGCGCTGGACATGCCGCTGTACCTGCGCGTCGCGCCGGAGCTGTATCTCAAGCGCCTGGTGGTCGGCGGCTTCGAGAAGGTCTTCGAGATCAACCGAAATTTCCGCAACGAGGGGCTGTCCACGCGACACAACCCCGAGTTCACCATGCTCGAATTCTACGAGGCGTTCGTGGACTACCGCGCGCTGATGGACCGCACCGAGACGCTGCTGCGTGGTCTGTGCGAGGACGTGCTGGGCACGACCACCATCGAGTACCAGGGCGAGACCTACGATTTCGGCAAGCCGTTCACGCGCATGAGCGTGCGCGAGGCGATCCTGGCCCACAACGCCGAGATCGCGGAAGGCGACCTGGACGACATCGAGAAGGTACGCGCGCACTGCGAGCGCCTGGAGATCCCGATCAAGCCGAGCTTCGGTCTGGGCAAGCTGTGGACCGAGATCTTCGAGTACACCGCCGAGAACCAGCTGCGTCACCCGACGTTCATTACCGCCTATCCGACCGAGGTCTCGCCGCTGGCGCGGCGCAACGACGACGATCCGTTCGTCACCGATCGCTTCGAGCTGTTTGTCGGCGGGCGCGAGATTGCCAATGGCTTCTCCGAGCTGAACGACCCGGAAGACCAGGCCGAACGCTTTCAGGCCCAGGTCGCGGAGAAAGACGCTGGCGACGACGAGGCCATGCACTATGACGCCGACTACATCCGAGCGCTGGAATATGGCCTGCCGCCGACCGCCGGCGAGGGCATCGGCATCGACCGCCTGGTCATGCTGCTGACCGACAGCGCCTCGATCCGCGACGTCCTGCTGTTCCCGCACCTGCGCCCTGAGGCCTGAACGACGCCAGCGCGTCGGTCATTTCGACCGAGGGCGGCTCGAGGGATGCGAGTAGTGGGTTGGCCTCTGGGGCTGACTGTTATGTCGAAGGGGTCAGCGTCGCTTCAATCGCGTTCGAGTGACAGCAGCGTAAAATCTTCGCCATCGAGTCGTATATTCAGCTCGTCGCCGTCTTCGGTGATGCCCTCGAGTTCGATGACGCCGTCGTCTTCGAACTCGATTTCCTTGAAGCGGAGCATGCCGTGATCCCGCGCGACGGCCGCTGAGCGGAGAATCATCTGGGCGGTCATGCCCGACGCGTGATCGGGGTCGCGTACGCTTTCTTCGCGAAGCAATTCGCCATCCAGATTGAACCGGGTCTCCATGCGAAGCTGTGCATTGTCCCAGCCCTTGAGGACGAATTCCCAGTCGCTTTCCGCTTCCAGTTCCTCGAAGGTCTCGAAACCGTGTTCCTGGCCGATGTCGACGATGGCCTGAATCGAATCGAGCGGGATGGTGTCGGATTGACCCGGGCTACACGCGGCCAGAAGAAGGAGGGCCGGGGCAGCGGCAAGCGAGAGAAAGCGAAGATTCATGAGTTCGAGACCTGATAGTGCGTTGGGGCCGATACAGGTGAGTTTAGTTCTACGAATGCGAGGCAGCCAGCGCGCGTCAGGGAAAATGCACATTCATCAGTGTCTCCCCAGGGAGGCGCTGATGTAATCGCACGTTCGCGCTCGAGTCGCTTTTGCATTCGCACAAGGGAGCCGCAACGCCGTGCGCGCGCCCGTTTTCGTCAACAACGGGCGGCCGATCCCCTTCATTCAATACGTTGCGGGGTTGGTGCCCCCTGTTCCCCGATCCTGCGTTGCGCCGCTTGCGAGTAGAACCACTACTCGCTGCACGACGCGCCTTATCTCGGGAAACAGGGGGCACCAACGCGAGCGCGCGATTACATCAGCGTCTCCCTAGGTTCGATCGCGCTTGAGTTTCAGGATCGGGAAGCCCTCGATACTCAGTATGATCTCGATTTCCGTGTCCCGCGAAGTCTCGAGCTCGTTGGCGTTCCAGCCTTCCAGTTCAAAGCGACGGGCACCCTCGTCTACTCGATCTCTTTTGGGTATCGATGTAGACGAGGCACCCTGAAGTCAGTCTCCGACCGGTTCCAGCAGCAGCGCCGCGAGCGGCGGGAGGTGCAGGTAGAGCGTGGCCGGGTGGCCGTGACGTTCGATCGGCTCGGCGTAGGCCTCTGCCGGCCCGCGTGAACCTCCACCGTAGACTTCCGCATCCGTGTTCAGGGTGACCCGCCAGCGCCCGGCATGGGGTGCGGGTACCGGATAGGCCGCGCGCTCCATGGGTGTCATGTTCAGCACCACGACCACCTGGCGCCCCTGGTGATCGCGGCGCACGAAGCTGATCGTGGAGTGTTCGGCGTCGTCGCAGTCCAGCCAGTCGAAGCCGTCCGGCTCGAATTCACGGGCGTGCAGGGCCGGGTCTTTGCGGTACACGCCGTTCAGGTCGCGCACCAGATTCTGCAGGCCCTGGTGCAGGGGGTACTGCAGCACGTACCAGTCCAGCTCGCGTTCCTCGGACCATTCGGTGCCCTGGCCGAATTCCTGTCCCATGAACAGGAGCTTCTTGCCGGGATAGAGCCACTGCCAGCTGTAGAGCAGGCGCAGGTTGGCGTGTTGCTCCCACTCGTTACCGGGCATGCGGCCGCGCAGGCTGTGCTTCCCGTGCACCACTTCGTCATGCGAGAACGGCAGGACGAAGTTCTCGCTGTAGGCGTAAAGCTGGCCGAAGGTGAGCTGGCCATGGTGGTGGTTGCGGTAGATCGGGTCCATGCCGAAGTAGGTGAGGGTGTCGTGCATCCAGCCCATGTTCCACTTCATGGTGAAGCCCAGCCCGCCCATCGACGGCGGTCGGCTGACACCCGGCCAGGCGGTGGATTCCTCGGCAATCATGGCGACGCCGGGGTGGCTGGTCTGGACCGTCTCGTTCAGGTGCTTCAGGAAGTCGATGGCCTCGAGATTCTCGTTGCCGCCGTGGATGTTCGGCAGCCAGTCCTCGCCCTCGCGGTCGTAGTCGCGATAGAGCATCGAGGCCACGGCGTCCACGCGCAGACCGTCGAGGTGGAAGTCCTCGATCCAGCACAGGGCGCTGGAGAGCAGGAAGTTGCGGACCTCGGGGCGGGAGTAGTTGAAGATCAAGGTGCCCCAGCCGCGGTGCTCGCCGATGCGCGGATCGGCATGTTCGTACAGCGCGGTGCCATCGAAGCGTGCCAGCGCGAACTCGTCGCGCGGGAAGTGGCCGGGGACCCAGTCGAGGAGCACGCCCAGCCCGGCCTGGTGGGCCTGGTCGACGAAGTGGCGAAAGTCGTCGGCGTCGCCGAAGCGCGACGTAGGGGCGAAAAAGCCGGTGCTCTGATAGCCCCAGGAGCCGTCGAACGGGTGCTCGGTGATCGGCAGTAGCTCGAGGTGGGTGAAGCCCATGTCGCGCGCGTAGGGCACCAGGCGCTCGGCCAGTTCGCGATAGTTGGGCCATTCGCCCTCGGGGCTGCGCTGCCAGGAGCCCAGATGCACCTCGTAGATGCTCATGGGCCGGTGTTTCCAGGCCTCGGGGTCGCGATTGCGCATCCAGTGGTCGTCGTCCCAGGCATAGGAGCTGGCGGGCTGGATGCGCGAGGCGGTCTCGGGCCGCACCTGGTAGGCGCGAGCATAGGGGTCGGTCTTCAGGTGCAGGCTGCCGTGCTCGCGGTTGCGGATCTCGAACTTGTACAGCGTCTCCGTGGGCAGACCCGGTATGAACAGTTCCCAGATGCCGCTGCCGGAGTGAACGGTCATCGGGTGGCAGCGGCCGTCCCAGCGGTTGAAGTCACCCACGACCGAGACACGCTCGGCGCTGGGGGCCCAGACGGCAAAGCGCACGCCGTCGATGCCATCGCGGGTGAGCGGATGGGCGCCCAGCATGCGGTGGGCATGCCAGTGGCGCCCCTCGGCGAAGATGTGACGGTCAAAATCCGGCAGATCGGGGGCGAAAGACCAGGGGTCAACGTGGTGTAATGTCTCTGTGCCACCCTCGGGCACCCACTGCAGGACCGGGTGTTCGGGGAGTTCGTCGCCCGCCCCCTGCCACAGGAATACGCCCGAAAGGCCGGGTGCCGCCTTCAGGGGCAGCACTCGATCGTCGGAAAGCGCGATGGATGCCTCGTTTGCGTGCGGTAGCCAGGCACGGTAACAGGCGGTTTTTTGATCCAGCGCATGGCGTCCCAGGACGCTATGGGGATCATGAAGCCGAGCCTCGGTCAGACGTGCTAACGGGATGTCGACGGAACGGGTGCATTTGTCGGGGGCTGTTGCCATACTCGGATCCAACTCGTATTTCGTATGTGGAACGACGGGGTTCGGGTTTACGGTCCCTAGTACAACACGACTAAGCAAGGAAGGGTGCATGACTCCGCAACCGCAACGCTACGTTAGCCGCCTGACCCGGGAGACCCTGGCCCTGATCCTGGCCGGCGGGCGTGGCTCGCGACTGAAACAACTGACGCTTTGGCGGGCCAAGCCGGCCGTGCCCTTCGGGGGCGAGTTCCGCATTATCGATTTTCCCCTGTCCAACTGTATCAACTCGGGCATCCGCCAGGTGGCGGTGGTCACGCAGTACAAGGCCCATTCGCTGATCCAGCATATGCAGCGCGGCTGGAGCTTCCTGCGCGGGGAGTTCGGCGAGTTCATCGAGCTACTGCCGGCGCAGCAGCGTATCGAGACCTCCTGGTATGCCGGGACGGCCGATGCGGTCTATCAGAACATCGACATCATTCGGCAGCACAATCCGAGCTACGTGCTGATCCTGGCCGGGGATCACATCTACAAGATGGACTACGGCCAGATGATCGCCTTCCACGTGGAGAGCGGCGCGGACATGACCGTGGGCTGCCTGGAGGTGGAGCGCGAGCATGCCAGGGCCTTCGGGGTGATGGGTGTGGATGCCTCCAGCCGCATCACGTCGTTTGCCGAGAAGCCGGAGGATCCGGCGCTGATCCCGGGCAGCAAGACCCACTCGCTGGCCTCCATGGGGATCTACGTGGTCAATACACAGTTTCTGTTCGATCAGCTGGTCAAGGATGCGGACGACACCTTTTCCAGCCATGACTTCGGCAAGGACATCATCCCCGAGATCATCGAGCGGCATCAGGTGATGGCCTATCCGTTCCGCGACGAGCAGGGCGTACGCCAGAGCTACTGGCGCGACGTGGGGACGATCGACTCCTACTGGAAGGCCAATCTGGAGCTGATCGGCGTGACCCCGGAACTGAACCTGTACGACTCGGAATGGCCGATCTGGACCTACCAGGAACAGCTGCCCCCGGCCAAGTTCGTGTTCGACGACGAGGACCGCCGCGGTATGGCGATCGACTCCATGGTGTCCGGCGGTTGCATCATTTCCGGCAGTACCGTGCGCCACTCGCTGCTGTTCTCCAACGTGCAGGTGAATGCCTGCGCCACGGTCGAGGATTCGGTGATTCTGCCGAGCGTCACCATTGGCGAGAACTGCGTGATCCGCAACGCGGTGATCGACAAGGGCTGCAAGGTGCCGGACGGGACCGAGATCGGGGTGGATGACGAGGCGGATGCCCGCGACTACTTCGTCTCCCCGGGCGGTGTCCGGGTGGTGACGCCCGAGATGCTGGGCCAGGCGACACACCATGTCCGCTGAATCCGGCAGTAGCACTGCGCTCGCCACCCAGCCGCCGCAGCTCGATGTGGTGCTGTGCTGGCACATGCACCAGCCGCAGTATTTTGATTCCGGTAGCGGCGAATACGTGCTGCCGTGGACCTACCTGCATGCGCTGAAGGACTACACCGACATGGCCGCGCACCTGGAGGCCTGCCCCCAGGCGCGCGCGGTGGTGAACTTCGCCCCGATCCTGCTGGAGCAGATCGCCGATTACGGCGAGCGGCTGGAGAACGGCATTGGCAACCACTCGAGCTTCGGCGATCCGGTGCTGGACCTGTTGCAGATGGACATCGTGCCGGTGGACCCGGTGCAGCGCCGCGAGATCCTGCGGGTATGCCTGCGGGCACATGCCCCACGCATGATCGAGCCGTTCCCGTTGTTCGAGCGCCTGGCGGCCCTGGCGCGCCAGGCGCTGGAGGACCCGGTGCTGCTGGCGCACCTCGACAATCGCTATTTCCAGGACCTGGCCACCTGTTACCACCTGGCCTGGCTGGGCGAGACCGTGCGCCGGGCCTATCCCGAGGTGCAGGGCTGGCTGAAGGTCGATACCGCCTTCAATCGCGATGTCCGGGGGCGGTTGCTGAAACTGATCCGCGACGAGGTCAAGGGGATCCTGCCGCGCTACCGTGAGCTGGCGCAGCAGGGGCGGGTGGAGTTGTCGTTTACCCCGTATGCCCATCCGATCGTGCCGTTGCTGCTGGATCTGGATTCCGCTCGCGATGCGATGCCGGATATTGCCCTGCCACAGGCCCCGACCTACCCGGATGGTGAGGCCCGAGTGCGCTGGCACATCGAACGCGGGCTGGAGGTGTTCGAGCAGTATTTCGGCTTCCGTCCGCGCGGCTGCTGGCCGTCGGAAGGCGGTATCAGCGAGGCGACGGTACGCTTGCTGGACGACTACGACATCTGCTGGACCGCCAGTGGTCAGACCGTGCTGGGTAACAGCCTGGCCGCAGCCGGGCAGACGGCCGAATCCAACACCGGTTCGGCGGAACAGGAGGGCTGGCTGCACCGACCCTACCGTCTTGCGGATGCCAAAACCGAGATCTTCTTCCGTGATGACGGGCTGTCCGACGCCATCGGCTTTCGCTATGCCGACTGGCATGCCGACGATGCAGTGGGCGATTTTGTTCATCACCTGGAAAACATCGCCGCGGTGTCGCCCGAGGGTGGCGTGGTGGCGGTGATCCTGGATGGCGAGAACGCCTGGGAGTATTACCCAGACAACGGCTTCCACTTCCTGCGGGCGTTGTACGAGCGCCTGGCCGAAAACCCGCGACTGAACCTGTGTACCTTCTCCGACGTCTGCCAGCGCAGCGGGCCGCGCGCGGATCGCGGCGAGCTGCCGGGCATGGTGGCCGGGTCCTGGGTCTACGGGACCTTCTCCACCTGGATCGGCGACCCGGACAAGAATCTCGGCTGGGACCGCCTGATCGAGGCCTGGACGGCGGTGGATCAGGCGATCGCGCGGCGCCCTGCGCTGGATACGCCGCAACTGCGCAAGCAGTTGGCGGTCTGCGAAGGGTCCGACTGGTGCTGGTGGTTCGGGGAATACAACCCGGCCGGTTCGGTCAGCGACTTCGAACAGCTCTACCGGCGTCATCTGGCGCGGCTGTACCAGCTGGCGGACCTGGAAGTGCCCGAGTCGCTGGGCGAGGTGCTTTCGGTTGGCGGTGGCGATCCGGCTGCGGGCGGGACCATGCGCAAGGGGCAGTAGTCGATGGTGACGGGAGAAGATCACTGTAATCCGTTGATGCAGCGCCGCCGGGCTGGCGTGCTGCTGCATCCCGTTTCGCTGCCGGGCCCGGGCGCGGTGGGTACCCTCGGGCACGAGGCGTTTCGCTTTCTCGACTGGGCGCGCGACGCCGGGTTCAGCCTGTGGCAGATCCTCCCGTTGCATCCGCCGCAGGAAGACGGTTCCCCCTACGCCAGCATCTCTGCCTTTGCCGGCGACGTACGCCTGATTGATCCACAACGGCTGGCAGAACGGGCGGGCCTGGATGCGGACGGCGTGCCGGTCGAGACCCTGCTGCAACAGGCGCGGGAGCGGCTGGAGCAAGCGGGCGAGGGCTGGGCGCAGGCCTACCAGGCCTTCCGTGATGCCCAGGGCCCGGTCTGGCTGGATGATTTTGCGCGCTTCGTGGTCATCTGCGCCCGCGAGGACGGTCGCCCCTGGTGGGAATGGCCGGCCGCTTTGCGCGACCGCGATCCGGACGCCCTGGCGGCCGTGGAGGCTGAAGCGGCCGATGCCCTGGAGGCCGTGCGCTTCGCCCAGTTCGTGCTGTTCGACCAGTGGCAGGATGTGCGCGAGCATGCACGCAAGCAGGACATCCTGATCCTCGGTGACATGCCGATCTTCGTGGCCCACGACTCCGCCGAGGTCTGGGCCCATCGCGACCTGTTCGACCTGGACGCCACCGGGCATCCGCAGACCGTTGCCGGGGTGCCGCCGGATTACTTCTCCGAGACCGGGCAGCGCTGGGGCAATCCGCATTATCGCTGGGATCGTCTCGCCGAGCGCGGGTACGACTGGTGGGTGGAGCGCATGCGCTGGACGCTGGAGACAGTGGATGCCGTGCGCATCGACCACTTCCGCGGCTTCGAGGCGAGCTGGGCGGTGCCGGCTAGCGAGCCGGATGCGACTCAGGGCCACTGGGTGCCCGGGCCGGGTGACGACTTCTTCGAGCAGCTGCAGGCCCGCCTGGGCGTGCTGCCGCTGCTGGCGGAGGACCTGGGCGTGATTACCCCGGAGGTCACGGCGTTGCGCCTGCGCTTCGACCTGCCGGGCATGCGCATCCTGCAGTTCGCCTTCGAAGGCGGCGACGACAACCCCTACCTGCCGGCGAACCACGATGAACTGAGTGCGGTGTATACCGGGACCCATGACAACGACACCACGCTGGGCTGGTTTCGATCCCTGGAGCCGGCCATGCAGGAGCATGTGATCGGGACACTGGATGAGGGCCCGGCCGAGGAGATGCCCTGGCCGCTGATCCGTGCGGCCTGTCGTTCACCGGCGCAGCTTGCGATCCTGCCGATGCAGGACGCCCTGCACCTCGAGTCGGAGGCGCGCATGAACACCCCCGGCACGGTGGGTAACGGCAACTGGCGCTGGCGCTTTGACTGGAGTCAGTTGCCCGATGGGCAGACCGAGGCCTTGCGAGCCCTTGCGATGGAGACACGGCGTCTCGACTGACCGCCAGACGCGCGTACAGCGGACATGAAAAAAGCCCGGTCCCTTTGCAGGGGCCGGGCTCTCTTTGTAGCCGGGGACGTTGCGCGATTAGCGCATCATGCCGCCCTGGCCACCCTGTTGCTGCTGCATCTGCTGCTGCATTTGCTGCATGCGCTCGATCACGTCGTCGATATCGGCGTTTTCCTGGCGCATCGCGGCCATCAGCTCCTCACGCAGGGATTCCTGCGCCTGACGGATTTCCTGGTCTTCCGCGACGGCCTGCTGGGCTTCCTGCAGGTTCATCTGAGCCTGCTGAACGTCCTCGGACTGAATGACTTCCTGACGCTGCTCCGAGCTCAGGTCCGGATCGCGCAACCGGTCTTCGGCGGACTCGAGGGTCTCCAGATCCCGGCGCGGCTGATAGCCGGCGGACTCCATCTTGTCGAGCACGAGGTTCTCCAGTTGTTCACCCTTTTGTTCCAGCTGGGGGTTGTTCTCGATGGCCTGCTGCTGGGTCTCGGCGAGGGTCTGCTGGAGCTGCTGCATCTCCATCTGCGGGTTGCCGCCCTGGCCACCCTGCATGCCCATGCCGCCCTGACCTTGCCCCTGGCCCATGCCCTGGGCCATGGCGAGCGGGCTGGCCAGCGCGAGCGCGGCGGCGGCAATCAGTCCGGCGAGGGACTGGGAACGAATCTTCATAAAGTTTCTCCTCGTGAATACATGTCTATCGTAATCAATGGCACTTAACCCCAGCTTAACAAGCGTGGCCGAATCATGCGGGACCACCCGGGTGCCAGCTCACCCGGTCGCCGACGCGAAGGGCCCCGGAATGCACGACTTCAAGGCAAATCCCGCTGTCGAGACCGAGGGCTCGTGCGAGGTTGTAGCCCACTAGCTGGTTGAGATACCCACAGGGCGGGCGTGGACGACCGACCGTCAGGACGGCCTCTCCGATCCGAAGAAAGCCCCTCTGGCGAGGTATGCGGTACCAGTCGGAGACCACGAGGTTGCGGCGATGTTCCCCGGGGGCGATCGGGCGGCCGCGGCGGTGTGACGCCCGTTGTAGTTCCGGCGATGTGATCAGGGTGACCGGGCAGCTCTCGACCGCGTGCCAGTGTCCGCGATGGGTGGCATAGCGATCGCCCTGGAGTCCGCTGCCGGCAATGGCTTCAATGGACTCTACCGAATCCATCGGGTCGCCAGCAGCGGCACAGACGTGGATCGCCTGCAGGTGCGCGATGGTCAGACCGAACCACTCCGGGCGCCAGGTACGCAGTCGGTTGATCATTGCGGGCGGTCTCCTGTACGTGTGAGCAGGGCGATATCGGGGGCAGGCAGGTCCAGCCTGCATCCCAGGCGGGAGGCAATCCACTGGAGTGTTGCCGGACCGTAGAAGGCGACATGGGTGGGGTCGCGGCGATAGTGCCAGCGACGAAAGCCGGCCGCCGCAGGCGGCCATTCGGTCATCACGGCAAGGACCCCGCCGGGGCGCAGTCCGGCGACCATGGTTCCCAGCGTGTTCATGGGCTTGTGCAGGTGTTCCAGGACCTCGGTGCAGGTGAGGAAGTCCCAGCCGTATTCGGGCGGATCGGGTTGTGCGGGGGCAAAGGCCGGGTCCCAGAACTCCATCGTGTAGCCGCATTCTCGTAACAGCCCGGCGAGTACCGGTTGCGGGCCGCAACCCCAGTCGAGGCCGTGGGCCGGGGGTGGCCGTGCCTTGACCAGTGGTTCGGTCAGCCGCTGCAGATGGGCACGGTAGCCGGGATCATCCGGCCGGTTCTCGTGGGTGCGGTAATACGCCCGCTCCACCTCGCGGCAGGGCCAGGCGTTGCGTTCCAGCGCGATCACGCCGCAGTGCCGACAGCGGCGATAGTCCCCGGGTGAGGCGTCGCCGATCCCGCGATGGTGAAACGGATGGGTGGGCTGCCCGCACAACGGACAGGCGTCCGGGGCGGGAACTTTCATCGGCGCAGGTACCGGAACCACGAGGCGATGTTCAGTAGGCTCATCAGCGATTGCGACAGGTAGGTATAGGCCGCCGCCTTCAGGATGCGTTCGGCATGCGGATAGTCGGGCGGGTGCAGGTAGTTGCCCTCGCGCAGCATCGGCATGGCACGACGGAAGCTGGCGTCGAACTCGGTAGGCAGGGTGATGAAGTGGACCAGTGCGGCCAGGCCCATGGACAGCACCCCGGCCAGGAAAAACAGGATCCCCGGCGCCGGATGCCGCGCCAGCAGCGTAATGAACGGAATGGCGATCAGCAGCCAGGCGCCGATTTGCTGGCCGTAGCGCGTCAGACCGACCAGTGTGCTGCGCATGCGCAGTGGCGCGTAGCCCTGAGCGTGCTGCACTGCGTGGCCGACCTCGTGGGCGGCCACGGTAATCGCCGTCAGCGAGTGGCCGTCGTGGTTCTCCGGTGACAGGCGCACGGTGCGGGAGGCAGGGTCGTAGTGATCCCCGTCCTTCGTGGTTTCCACCTGGACCTTGTGCAGCCCGTGGCGGTCCAGCAGCTCGCGCGCCAGTTCCGCGCCGGAGCCATCGTAGCGGTCCGCCGGGCGATGGTATTTCTTCATGGTGTGGCGGACCCACCAGCCGGGTGCCCAGGCAACGAGCAGGAGCAGAGGCACAAGAAGGATCAGCAGACGCATATGTTCATGATCGCCCGAAGTCCCGGGCGCCGAAAAGAGCCAGCAGGATTGCTGGGAGCGAGTTCGCCCACGAAGCCCTCGCTAGCGACCTGGCGGTAGCAGGGGGTGGGCGTGTGCGAGCCTCGCTCACGGACAAGTGCTTCAGTCGTCGGCCTCGTCGTAGTCGCCCTTGCGCTTCGGATTCGGCCGCGCCCGCTGGTCATCCGAGTAGTCCTCGTCATCCTGCTCGTTGGCGGGTTTCTCCTGCAGAAGTCGTAGGTTGGCCGCCGGGGCGCCGCCGTCCTTCTCCTGACCGAAGTAGATGGTCTGGTGCGGGAACGGGATCTCGATGCCGGCTGCGTCGAAGTGCTTCTTGACCAGGCGGTTGAACGCGCGGCCCAGGCCGAACTGGGTCCCCGGCAGGGCCTTGATGCGGATGCGCACGTTAACCGAACTGTCGGCCAGCGAGGTGACGCCGTGCACCTCCATCTCGTCGAGGATGTTCGGCCCCTGCACCGGATCTTCCTTGAGTTCTTCGAAGGCCTCGCGCAGGCGCACGATGACCTCGTCGATGTCCTCGCGGTAGGCCACGCCGTATTCGCCGACGTGATAGCCGTATTCGCGCATGTAGTTGGCCACCGCATCCACGGACGAGAACGGGATCAGGTGATAGGTCCCGGACAGGTCGCGCACGCCCAGCGAGCGGATGGTCAGGCGCTCGACCACGCCGGTGGTGCCGGCCACGGTGACCACATCGCCGACGTTGATCGCGTTTTCCAGCTGGATGAACACGCCGGTGATCACGTCCTGGACTAGCTTCTGCGCACCGAAGCCGATCGCCAGGCCGAGGACACCGGCACCGGCCAGCAGCGGGCCGATATTCACGCCGATCTCGGCGAGCACGATCATGGTGGTCAACACGATCAGCACGATGGCCATGGCGTTGCGGAAGATCGTCAGCAGGGTGGTCTCGCGGGCGGTCGGCCCGCCGCCACCGGTGTTCGGGTTCATGCGGTGCTCGACCCAGCTGGCAAAGACCAGCCAGACGGCCAGCACGCCCAGCAGGATCAGCGCCACCGAGATCGCGGTGCCCAGTACTGCCATGCCGATATCCGAGGCCAGCCAGGTGGTCAGGCTGAACACACCCCAGGCATCCGCGACCACGGCCAGCACGATCAGCAGGATCACCAGGCGCATCACCCTCAGCGCGTTGGGGATGTAGGAGTTCAGGCGTGGCTCCAGCGACGGGAATTTCTCCCGGGTCTCTTCGGGCACCCGAATCTGGCGGCCGATCAGCTGGGTCAGCAGGTTGGCGACGAAGATGCCCACGAAGATGGCGAGCAGGGTCTGTCCGGTCGCCTTGGCCATGAAGGGGAGCGCATCTTCCGGTCGGGTGATGCTGACCACGGCCAGGGCCAGGAAGTAGACCAGAGCGATCCAGTGCCAGAAGTTCGCCAGCAACGAGATCAACATGCGGGTGAAGGCGTACTGCGCCTTGTTGGCCAACCTGATCAGGCGGTCATGCACCCGGGTGCGGTTCTGCAGGATGATTACGGCGGCGTACAGGAACGCCGTCAGCATCACGATCAGCCCCAGCGAGCGGCCCGCCTCGGAGGAGATCTGGTTGTTGGTGATCGGGACCAGCAGCAACAGGCCGTAGCCGATATACCCCACGATGCGGGCCAGCCAGGCGTTCCAGTAGGCGGCCTCGTCCCCGGCCATCGGCAGCAGGCGCAGGCCGTGGTAGCGGCTGGCGAAGATCAGGCGCAGCGCCGCCTTGGTCACCTCGATCAGCAGGAAGGCGTTCAGGAACAGCGAGTGCCGGGTGTTCATCTCGCCCGAGTCGCCGAGCACGAACAGGGCCAGTGCATAGCCGGCCAGCCAGGCGAGGATCACGACGAGGAAGTCGATGGCCGCGGCCAGGACCACGGCCGGCAGCGCCCGCATGAGCCGCATATGCTCGGCCGCATTCAAGGCCCAGCGATCAAGTCGGGTAAACCATGGCGCGCCCAGTTTTCGCAGCACCAAAAACACCACCACGGTGAACACGATGATGAAGGCGAGATCCAGGACAGCCAGCCCGAATACGGTGGGCTCGACTGCGCGAACGCGCTCAACGATATCCACTGCGATGTCGTTCAGGGCCCGGACCTCGGCGACCGTGCCCTCGGCCAGTGACTGGGTCAGCTGGGCAATCTGGCGCGCGGCGGATTCACTCTCGCCGGTGTCGATCGGCGGATCATCCGTAGCGGAGTCCTCGGCACTGGAGCCGCTGTCGGCGCGCAGGGCCTCGAGCAGGTCCTCCCGGGCCTCCTCGTTCTCCAGCGCGTCGATGAGCATTTGCCGCAGATCGCCGCCGGAATCTTGCTGGCCGGCACCCTGCGCGGATGCGGCCCCGAGGGGCAGAAGCAGTAGCAGAGCGACAAGGACGAGCAGGTGGGAGAAGAAAATACGCGGCGCGCGCAGATGGGTCACGGCAAACCTCAATGTCTGGGAGGGGCGTCCTTGCATGCCCCCGGTGCAGGTCAGTCGGAGGCAGTCTAAAGGCTGGAAGTTCCGTGCCACAATTTTGGTGGCCTGCGCGCAGGCTTTATTCCAGCAGCATCGGATCCAGCCATGCGATGCCCAGCTGGGCCATCTGCTGCTCGACCCAGACGATCCGCCGATCAAGGTTGGGCCCCGGGCGTACCGGGTTCATGCGCCCGGGGCTGGGCAGGATGGCGGCCAGGCGCGCGGACTGATGGCGATCGAGCTCGGTGGCGGAGACCCCAAAGTAGTGCTGGGCGGCGTTCTCGATGCCATAGATGCCGGGACCCCATTCCGCCAGATTGAGGTAGATCTCGAGGATTCGCCGCTTGGGCCAGAGGGTTTCCATGCCGAAGGTGAACCCGGCCTCCAGCGTCTTGCGTGCCCAGGAGCGGCCGTGCCACAGAAAGAGGTTCTTGGCGGTTTGCTGGCTGATGGTGCTGGCTCCGCGCAGGCGTCCGCCGCGCGCGTGATCGCTGAGCGCCTGGCGCACCGAGCCCCAGTCGAACCCTTTGTGATTGGGGAAGTGTTGGTCCTCGGCCGCGATCACCGCCAGCATCAGGTGGCGGGGCAGGTCGTCCAGGCGTTGCCAGTCCGGGCGCCGGTTGGAGGCGGTCTGCCAGTCGGTGGCCACCACCATGGCCATGCCGTAGGGCGGGTCTACACGGGCAAACAGCACCACCAGGGCCAGGATCGCCCCGATCCCCAGCGCCAGCAGGAACGCGAGCAGCCCACCGGTCCAGTACAGCAGACGACGGAGCGGGCGCCGCTTGCGGCGAGCGGCCATTACGGTGTCAGCACTTTGCATCGGGCGTGCACAGAGATGGCGGTCCGGGAATGGGTCCTCATGGGGCGCAAGGATAACGCTTGCGCTCGCCGGGTGGGATAGGCGTTCGCCAAAGCCCTCGTCGGCGCGCGTCGAACTGTTTGGCCATTTCGTGGCCCAATGACGAAGGGGGTTAAAGGCCGCCCCCGAAATTCGCCGTCATCCCCCAACCGTTCGCGAAGGAGAAAGCCATGGACGTATTGCCCTATCGCTATGTCACCCCGAGCGGCGAGGCCGTGTCCTTCGACTTCCGTCTGCACCCCGAGACCGGTTCCGCGGTGCGGGTGCAACAGTTGCTGGATCGCCTGACCGACACCCTCGACAACGAGATCGGCGTGCTGGGGGATACCTGCAACGGCGACGTGCTCCAAGCCCTGGCAATGGCCCTGGCCGTGCGCACCGAGATGATCCCGGCCCACCCCGAGATGACGCAGGATCTGGCGCGTGATGTGGTCGAGCGGGCACTGAACTCCCTCGATGATGCCCGGCACCAGCAGACGGGGCCGGTGGGGCATGCCTGAAAACCACCTAGACCAACGCCCCGAGGCGCCGGGAAGGCCGGTCGTGTTCTTCGACGGCGGCTGTCCGCTTTGCCGGCGCGAGATCGGCCACTACCAGCGCCTCGATACCGCGGGCGCGATCGATTGGCGCGATATTTATGCCGATTCCGCGCCGCTGGAAGCCTGGGGGATTACCTGGGATCAGGCCATGCAGCGCATGCATGCCATCAGCAGCGACGGGCGCATTCGCAGCGGCGCCTGGGCCTTCGTGCTGGTCTGGCGGCACCTGCCGTATTACCGCTGGCTCGGCGGTGTGCTGCATCGCCTGCCGCCGATCGTCTGGCTGATGGATCGTGTTTACAACGTGTTCGCGCGTTACCGCTGGCGCTCGCGTTGCGACGACGGGGTCTGTAACCCGGACCGCTGACATGGCGCACGCGAAACCGCATCTGCTGGAGAAGACTTGCGCGGTCTGCGGTCGGCCGTTTGCGTGGCGGCGCAAGTGGGCTCGGTGCTGGGATGAGGTGCGTTATTGCTCTGACGCCTGCCGGCGTCATCGTTCGAGGAAATCGGCGTCATGAAGCGCTTTGTCGTTCTGGTGTTCTGGATGGCGGTGTTCGCGGTGACTCCGCCGCTGTTGGCGGGCGACCTGGCGGAGGAACGTGCGATCGTGGCGCAGTTGCAGGAGCCTCATCGCATCCTGCTGATGCGCCATGCCATAGCGCCGGGGATCGGCGACCCTTCGGGATTCGACGTTGGGGACTGTTCCACCCAGCGCAATCTCTCCGAGGAGGGCCGGGCGCAGGCTCGCGAGATCGGCGAACGCCTGAGGGCGGCCGGCCTGGAGGAGCTTCGTGTGTTTTCCGGACCCTGGTGCCGCAACCGGGATACTGCAGCGCTTCTGGGCTTTGGTGAGCCGGAGGTGCTGGAGGCCATGGGCTCGGTGTTCCGGGCCAACGAACAGCACCGCGAGCGACGCATGCGTGGCTGGCGCGAGCACCTGGCCGAGGAATATCGGCAAGCGGAAGGGCCGGCGGTCTACGTGACCCACCGGGCCAACATCATGGATCTATCCGGACGCAGCATCGGAGCCGGGGCCATGCTGGTGGTGACCATCGATGCCGAGGGCAATGCGCGCCCGGTCGACGAATAGCCCCGCAGGGCTGGAACCGCGGTCCCCTACAGCCGTAGCTCCACGCGATCGGCACCCGGGGCATCGATGCCGCGGTGCAGCAGGAGGGTGCCGCTGGCGTTCAGTAGTTCGGTCGTGAGCTGACGGAAACGCACCACCGTCTCGGTCAGGTTGAGTCGGCTCTCGAGCAGGTCGCGCTGGGCCTGGGAGACGCCAAGGGCGGTACCGGCGCCGACCCGGAAGCGCGTCTGCTCCACGCGCAGCAGCTCTTCCTGCAACTCGACCGTTTCCTTCTGTGCCTGGATCTGTTCGCGGATGCGTGCCGCGTCAATCCAGCGCGCGCGGACATCCTCGATGGCCAGCTGTTCAATATTCGCCAGGGTCTCCTGGATCTGCAGGCGGGTGAGCCGTGCGCGGGTGTGCGCGGCCTCGGCGGAACGGTTGCCGATCGGCATCTCGAAGCGCAGACCGGCGGCCAGGTCATAGCCGTCGCCCTGGCTGGCTCGGAAGGTCTGGCCGAAGCTCTCGGCATAGCCGGACTGGCCAACGCGCACAAAGAAGTCCAGGCGCGGCAATAGCCCGTTACGGGTGCGGATGACCTCCAGCTCGTCGCGCTGGACGCGTAGCCGGGTCTCGTTGAGGTCGGCGCGGTGATCGCGGGCGAGAGCGACATAGGTATCGAGTGGCTCGAGATGGTAGCGCTCCAGGTCCGGCTCCGAGCGGGCCTCCAGGCGGGTATCCCACAGATTGCCGTCCCCTTGTATCAGGCGCGCCAGCGCATCCTGTGCGAGGGCCCGTTCGCTACGGGCATCGATCAGTCCCTGGCGACGCAGTGCCACCTCCGCGCGGGCCGAGACGGCCTCGGTCTCCGGGCGGTCCCCGGCACGGATACGGCGTTCTGTCTCGTCAAGCTGCTGGCTCGCGACGGCCAGGGCCTCTTCGAAGATCGCGATCTGTTCGTCGGTCAGTACGAGGTCCCAGTAGCGGCTTTCCACATCGGTGATCAGTTGTTCGACGAACCCGCGCACCTCGTATTCCGAGGCCTCCGCGTCCAGGCTGGCCTGCCGCAGGCGCACCAGGTTGGACTCGATCCGCCCCCCGCGCAGTAATGCCTGAGTCAGGCTCAGGCCGGCGCGGGTAGTGTATTCGCTCTGGTCTTGAAAAGAGCTGTTGGCACGAGAGCTGCGAACGGACAGGGTTAGGTCTGTGCCCGTAGGCAGGGACTGTCGTAATCCGACTTGCCCCCGTCGCTCGCCAAAGAAGAAATCCCGTGTAGGGCCCTCGGATTCATCAGTCTCTCGGTCGCGATAGATATCGATGTCGGCAAATAGCGCTGGATCGAAAACCGCACGTTCCTGAGCCTCGAAGGTACCGGCGATTGCCGTTTGCAGCCGCTCGGCGCGCAGCCCCCGGTTGCCTTCCAGGGCGCGCGCTACGGCCTCTTCAAGGGAAAGGCTCTGTTCCGCCACTTCGCGGCGGGCGAACGGGCGTTGTTCCAGCAATTCTTCGGCCGACAGCGTCAGACGCAGGCCGTCATCGGTCGTGTCCTCCCCGTAGGCCGGCGCGATCAGAGCCAACATGAGGAGCGGAAGGGCAGAGATAAGGCTAGGCATGGTCGACGGGCATCCGGTAGACGGGTTCATGGCCGTGCTGTTGGCTTCGACGGTGGTACAGCGTCGGGATCAGCACCAGGTTGACACCCTCCCCACGGCTAAACCCGGGGGATTCCTCCTGCGAGACGCTCGTGCCCGAGCGCGAGAATGTTCCTTGCGGCATTGATGTCGCGGTCATGCGCGGTACCGCACGCATGACAGGTCCATTCTCTTATTCCAAGGCCTGCTCTACCTTTCGGACTGTTGGGGCCGATAGCGCCGCAACACGAACAGGCTTGGGTGGTATAGGCTTCGTCGACTTCCTCGAACCAAACCCCATGCGCGATCGCCTTGTACTGGAGTTGGGTTCGGAGCATGGACCACCCGGCGTCCAGCACGGACTTCGCCATGCGGGTTTTGGCCAGATTGGAACTACTCACGTTGCCGACGAAGATCGCAGCGTTCTGTTTAACGAGGCGGCTGCTGAACTGGTGTAGCGCATCCTTGCGCTGGTTTTTGATCTTGGCGTGGATGGCTTTGGCGCGCTGCTTTTTGCGCGCACGCTGGGCGATGCCCAGCTTCTGCTCCAGCGTCCGATAGGGCTTTCGCCCTTCGAGCCGGGTGCCGTCCGAACACGCAGCGACATCCTTGAGCCCAAGGTCGATGCCGATGGCCCGGGTGCCTTCGGAACGGGGCTGAACCGGCGCCTCGACCTGGACATTGAAGTACCAGCGTCCGCGCGCGTCCTGCGCAAAACTGCCGGCCCGGAACTGGAAGTCATCGAGGCCGTAGCTGTCCCACACGGAGAAGCTCTGCCCGGCGAAGCGGACCTTCCCGCCCTCGAACCGAGCGGCTCGGGACTTGAACGGGATCCAGCCCAGGCTACGCTTCGCGCCCCGGGAGACCCGCCAGCGCAGCTTGCTGCGTTTGAACTGGTTTCGGGACTTCCCATGCACGGCGATGATTTCCTGAATGACGGCGGAGCCGATCATCCAGCCACGCTGCTTGTTGATGCCGGCCATCGCCTTCTGGATGTCGAAGGCAGACCGCCATATGCCCTGGATCCAGCCCACGCCCGGCACCGGCACATGCCATGCCTCATAGGCCATTTCATTGGCGAGGTTCCAGACCTGGTTGGTCTCGATCGCCATCCGATCCAGCACCCTGGCGTGCCGGTCCTTCACCCGCACGCTGAGGGTCTTGATCACGGTTTGGGTCGGTGCGGTCAATCCAGACCCTCAAGATAACGCGCCCACTTCTCACGCTCTTTCGGGCGCTCGGAGGTCGGCTGGTTTTCGATGTACTGCTTGACCATTGCCAAAGGCGCCCCGCCGACCGTTGAGACGAAGTAGCTGTTGCTCCACAGCGTGGGCAGCTTGCTCCGCAAGGACGGGAACTCCGCCCTCAGCATCCGGGAGCTGCGTCCCTTGAGCGTCTTGACGAAACGGGCAATGCCCCACTGGGGGTCAACGCTGACCAGCAGATGGATGTGATCCCGATCCGTTTCCATCTCGATGATCTCCACATCGCTTTCAGCCGCCACGTCCTGGGCAATGACCTTCAGCCGCTCGCTCACCTCGCCGACCAGCACTTTCCGCCGATACTTCGGACAGAAGATGACATAGTACTGGCAGGCAAACACCACGTTGCGGTTGGATCGATACTCCATAGAGAGGTATTATCCAGAGCAATACCGGTTAGCACAACCCGAATACGGAAAACAGGCGCTATCCCTCCCCATGGCTAAAGCCAGGGGCTTCTCGCGCCTTTTTGGTGAGACGGGCTGGGTTCACGGCGTTTCCGGCTCGATCGCTTCGGACGCGCCGTCGCCGACTGGCACGTTGCGTGGGTCGGTCAGCCGCAGCGGGGTGCCGTCCGCGAGCAGGTGCTGGCCGAGAACCACGACCTCGGTCCCCTCCGCCAAATCCGGTTGCAGCAGTTCGACCCAGTCGCCATCACGGATGCCGGTGACGGCCGGGTGGCGGCGGGCCTGCGGGCGTTCGCCGCTGGGGTCCACACTGAACACGGTGGGGCCGGCCTCGCGCTGGATAATCGCGTCGCGCGGGATGGCGCGGACGGCGTCGCGCTGCCCCAGCGTGATGGCGGCCTCGACGAACATGCCCGGGCGCAGCAGGTCACCTTCGTTGGGGATCTCCACCTCGACCCGAGCCTGACGCGATCCGGGGCGAAACTCGGGAGCGATCCGGGCGATGGTTCCGGCAAATCCCTTGTTGGGGTAGGCGGCGGTGTGCACCCGGGCCTCCTGGCCCGGCGACAGCCGACCATAGTCCGCCTCGGTAACGGCCAGGATGGCGCGCACCGGCTGCAGCCGGACCAGGGCCAGTGCGGGCTCGTTGGCGCTGATGACCGTGCCGGGATCGACGTGGCGTTCCGCCACCCAACGGGCGCTGCCGGCCATACCAGCCTCGATGCGGGTATAGCCCAGCTGGATTTCGCGGGTACGCAGCGCGGAGCGCCGCTGCCGTATCTGAGATTCGGCCAGGGCGACGCGGGTCTGCGCCAGGGCCACCTCGGTTTCCGCGGCCTCCAGCTCCGAGCGCGAGGCGATGCCCTGATCGCGCAATTCGCGGGTGCGCTGCAGCTCGCGCCGGGTCGCATCGCGGCTGGCCAGGGCCTCGGCCAGGCTGGCCTCGGCGACTTCCAGTTCCGCCGCCGCCTGGGCCACGTCCTGTTCGAACTCCTCGGTGTCCAGCTGCAACAGGGGATCGCCGGGTTCCACGCGGTCCCCCAAATTCACGAAGATATTGGCCACACGTCCGCCCACACGGGGGGTGATTTCGATTCGATCCGCGCCCTCGATGCTGCCGGTGAAGCGCCGGCGTTCGACCAGGCCGCGTGCCTCGATGCCGGCAACGGCTACCGCGACCGGTCGGGTCTCGCCGCCGCCGGGGCGATCGCTTGGCGCGGTGTCGTCTTCCGGGCCCAGCAGCATCCAGCCGAGGATGCCGGCGGCCAGGAGAAACAGGGTCGCGGTGATCAGGGTTGCGGGGCGGGGCATTGCAACTCGCTTGTATCCAGGGTTGTCAGGTGAGAGTGTCGCGTGGGTGACTGAATCCCGCATGAATTCCCTTCGGATTCCGTCGCCGACTCGATCGAACCCGCAGTGGGGCCCCCGAGCACAAGGAGAATTCCGTGACGACATCCGATCCGGCCAGTCCCTCCCGCCCACCCCGGCGTTTCTTCGCTATGGACATGCTCGGGCTGCTGGCCTGGATGGTGTTGGTCTTTGCAGTGGCCGGGCTGGGTGGCTGGGCGACCAGTCTCTCGGTCGGCGACTGGTATCCGACGCTGGCGCGCCCGCCGCTGAATCCGCCGGACGCGGTGTTCGGCCCGGTCTGGAGTGTGCTGTTCGGCCTGATGGGCCTCGCCGCCTGGCATGTCTGGCGCCGCGTCGGCCTGACCGGCGCGCCGATTGCGCTGGGCCTGTTCCTGGCTCAGCTCGCGCTGAATCTCGGATGGTCGGTGCTGTTCTTCGGCCTTCAGCGCCCGGATCTGGCGCTCGCCGAGATCCTGATCCTGTGGCCGCTGATCCTGGCCACTTTGATTGCCTTCTGGCGCATCGACCGCATCGCCGGAGCCCTGCTGGTGCCGTACCTGCTGTGGGTCGGCTTCGCCATCTACCTCAACGCCGGAATCGTCTGGCTCAATTGATGGTTTGCCGCCAAAACTGACAGGCAAGCACAAAGCCCACGAAGACGAAGAAGAACAAAGGCCTGTTGTCAAAGAGTGCCCGGAGGACACAAGACGAATAGCGAAGGGAATTGGCGCACGTTCTGGGGTGGCGACAGCGGGCAGAACGACCGCCAGCGTTTCTCGATCCCTCTTGCTGTTCAGCCTCGGCCCTTCTTCGTGTCTTCGTGGGCTTCGTGGTTAAACGGGTTTTGGCGGTCGGGCGTCATGCGTTTGTCATGTGAGCGGGGTATCCTGACGCGATTTTTCGCGGGAGTGGCTCCATGGCAGTGCGCGTAGGCATTAATGGGATGGGGCGGATTGGTCGGTTGGCGCTGCGCGCCGCCTGGGACCGGGACGACATCGAGGTCGTGCACCTGAACGAGGTCGCGGCGGACGGGACCGTCACTGGGCATCTGCTGGAGTTCGATTCCGTGCACGGGCGCTGGGGCCGCGAGCCCGTGGCCGAGGCGGAGCGCATTCGCATCGACGGGCGCGAGGTGCGGCACACGAGTTTCGCAGAGCCGGCCGACGTGCCGTGGGGCGAATCCGACGTGGAGATCGTGATCGACGCCACTGGCGCCTTTCGGAGCATCGAGACTCTAGAGCCGCATTTCGTGGCCGATGTTCGCAATGTGGTCGTGGCGGCGCCGGTGAAGGACGAGCGCGCGCTGAACGTGGTGATGGGCGTGAACGATGCGGCCTACGACCCGCAAAAACACCACGTAGTGACCGCCGCCTCCTGCACGACCAACTGCCTGGCGCCGCTGGTCAAGGTGCTGCATCCGGCGCTGTCGATCCGCCACGGGACCATCCTGACTGTGCACGACATGACCGCCACCCAGTCGCCGGTGGACCTGCCGCGCGACAACCTGCGTCGGGCCCGTGCCGCCGGGCTGAATCTGATCCCGACCACCACCGGCTCGGCCAGGGCGATCGGCGACATCTTCCCCGAACTGAACGGGCGGCTGAACGGCCATGCGGTACGCGTGCCGCTGATGAATGCGTCGCTCACGGATTTCACCTTCGAGGCCGCGCGCGAGACCACGGTGGAGGAGGTCAACGGCCTGCTGCGCGAGGCGGCGAGTGGCGATCTGAACGGCATCCTCGGCTATGAGGAACGCCCGCTGGTCTCCAGCGACTTCCGCACCGACCCGCGCTCGTCCATCGTGGATGCCCAGTCCACGATGGTGGTCGACGGCACGCAGGTGAAGGTGCTGGCCTGGTACGACAACGAGTGGGGCTACGCAAACCGGCTGGTCGAGCTGGTCGCCCGCGTCGCCAAGCTGGGGGGTTGAGGCGGACGTGAGCGGAGCGGCCGACCAGCCAGACCCGGGCGGACCGCCCACCCTGGGGCTGGGCGCCTACGCGCGGATCACCGCGAACTACTGGGCGTTTACCGTGACCGACGGCGCGATCCGCATGCTGGTCGTGTTGTTCTTCCACCAGCTGGGCTACAGCCCGCTGGAGATCGCCTTCCTGTTCCTGTTCTACGAGCTGTTCGGGGTGATCACCAACTTGACTGGCGGCTGGCTGGCCGCACGACTGGGGGTGAACACCACGATGATTGGCGGGACGCTGTTGCAGGTGGCGGCCCTGCTGATGCTCACGGTGCCCGAGGCGTGGCTGGGCGTGGCCTACGTGATGTTTGCGCAGGCCCTGTCCGGGATCGCCAAGGACCTGAACAAGATGAGCGCGAAATCCGGCGTGAAGCTCATCGCCGGGACCGGGGAGGGGCGGCTGTTCCGCTGGGTTGCGGTGCTGACCGGCTCCAAGAACGCGCTGAAGGGTGTCGGCTTCTTCGCCGGTGGTGCGCTGCTCTACACGGTGGGCTTCCAGATGGCGCTGGTGATCCTCGCCGGGATGCTCGCCGTGGTGATGCTGTTCTCGGTGGTGGGCCTGCCGCGCGGTCTCGGCAAGGTCGGTGGCAAGCCGAAGTTCACCCAGATGTTCTCCAATTCCGCCGCGATCAACGTGCTCTCGGCGGCGCGCTTCTTCCTGTTCGGCGCGCGTGATGTCTGGTTCGTGGTCGCGCTGCCGGTGTTCCTCAGCGCCACGCTGGACTGGAACCACATGCAGGTCGGCGCGTTCCTCGCGCTGTGGGTGATCGGCTACGGCATCGTGCAGGCCTCCGTGCCACGCCTGCTGGGCAAGGGCGGGGTGCACCCGACCGGCCTCACTGCGCGGCTTTGGGCCTTCATCCTGATGCTGCTGCCCATCGCCATCGTGATCGGTCTGGAGGTGGGCCTGGACCCGGCCTGGGTGCTGATGGTCGGCTTGGGCGTGTTCGGCGTTGTGTTCGCGATCAACTCGGCTGTCCACTCCTTCCTGATCCTCGACTATGCCGACGCTGACCGCGTCGCGATGAAGGTCGGCTTCTACTACATGGCCAATGCCGGCGGCCGGCTGGTCGGCACCGTCGCCTCCGGTGCCATCTTCATGGTTTGGGGCCTGGAAGGCGCTTTGATCGCCTCCACCCTGTTCATCTTCGCCACCTGGATGATCTCGTCCCTCCTCCCGCGCGAACGCGCACGCATCTGAAAGAATCGAAATCGGGTCGGTCACCTCATTCTTTCAATCCGCTACCTCTAATTCCTCGATGACGGCCGCAAGGGTGCGGGAGCGGTAGCGGTCGGCGTGGCGGACCCAGCCGAGGTGGCGGGTAATGGGCGCGCCGGGCCAGTCGAGTACCGCGAGGTCGGCAGTGGCCATGGTGCGGGGCAGGAAGCCGATGCCGAGGCCGGCGGTGATCATCATGCGGATGACTTCGAGGTAGGGGCTTTCCTGGGCGGCGGTGGGGTGCAGGCCCTGCGCGGCCAGCGCCTGATCGATCTGGCGGCGGGTGGTGGAGTCGACCGGTGGCAGGATCGCCGGCCAGTCGTGCAGGCGTTGGAGCGTATCCAGCGGGGTATCCTGGGCCCGGTTGCGGGCGGTCATCGGAACCAGTTGGTCGGTCCAGACGGTGTGGGCCTCGGCGTTTTTTGGCAGTTCATGCGGCAGGGTAGCCAGGGCCAGGTCGGCGTCGCCGTGCATTACGGCCTCGATGCCGGCCTCCGAATCCATGAACGCGAGTTCCAGTTCCAGCTCCGGGTAGCGCTCGCGCAGGGCCGACAGTGGTGCGGGCAAGCGGTGCAGGGCGATGTGGTGCGAGGTGGCCAGGCGGATGCGTCCGCGCACGACCTGATCGAGGTCGGCCACCTGCTGCTCGATGGCGCGCAGGCGGGCGAGGATCTCGCGGGCCTCGGGCAGCAGGCGCTCCGCGACCTCGGTCGGGCGTACGCGGCGGCCCTGGCGCTCGAACAGGGGGCGTTCCAGCGTGGCCTCCAGGGTCTGGATGCGCTTGCTGATCGCGGGCTGGGTCAGGTGCAGCCGCTCGGCCGCGGCGGAGAAGGCGCCAGTGTCGACGACCGCCACAAAGGCCTGCAGGGATTCGACGCTGAGTTGTTCCGGGCGCATCGGTGTCTCTCCAGTCCCTGCGTGAGATAATGCTCAGTTCGATGGCCGGACTCGGCGTGGTCCGGCGCCCCTTGTATAACTGTATGGAATGATACGGATAAGAAATCGGATTTGAAAGAATACCGGGGCGGGCCCAGACTCTAGATCAACGGGCGTCATGAAACGACGTCATTGCGAGGCGCTGGAGAAGGCACCGTCATGGCGAGGCATTGCCAGATGCACCGTCATTGCGAAGAGCGTAGCGACGCGGCACAAAAGCGCGAAGCGCGTTGAACGGCCGCAGGCAGGCCCGAAGGGCGAGCGCAGCGAGTAACCTCCTGAAGCTGGCAGAGCGCCGGTATCAGGAATCCGGTGGTTCCGGACGGAGGTTGCCGCGTCGCCTTCGGCTCCTCGCAATGACGGTGCTTGTGGCGACGCCGTGCAAGGGCGGGCCTGTATAGCGCCGGTGGAACGCAAGAACGATAGAACGCGGCACGGCCGCGGGAGTAAGGAATGGCAGGCAAGACCCTGTACGACAAGTTGTGGGAGGCGCATGTGGTGCGCGAGGAGCCGGATGGCTCGACGCTGCTCTATATCGATCGCCACCTGGTGCACGAGGTGACCAGTCCGCAGGCCTTCGAGGGGCTGCGGCTGGCCGGGCGCAAGCCGTGGCGCGGGGATTCCGTGCTGGCGGTGCCGGACCACAACGTGCCCACGGAGAACCGCGACCAGGGGATCGCGGATCCGGTCTCGCGCATCCAGGTGGAGACCCTGGAGGCCAACGTCACGAGCCTCGGACTGAAGTTCTTCCCGATGGCCGACGTGCGCCAGGGCATCGTGCACGTGATCGGCCCGGAGCAGGGCGCGACCCTGCCGGGGATGACCGTGGTCTGCGGAGACTCGCACACCTCTACCCATGGCGCGCTGGGCGCGCTGGCCTTCGGCATCGGCACCTCCGAGGTGGAGCATGTGCTGGCCACGCAGTGCCTGTGGCAGAAGAAGACGAAGGCCATGCAGGTTCGCGTGGAGGGCGAGTTGCGCCCGGGCGTGACGGCCAAGGATGTGGTGCTGGCGATTATCGGTCGCATCGGCACCGCCGGTGGTACGGGCTATGCGATCGAGTTCGCTGGCTCGGCGATCCGTAGCCTGTCGGTGGAGGGGCGGATGAGTGTCTGCAACATGTCGATCGAGGCCGGGGCCCGGGCGGGCATGGTCGCGGTGGACGAGGAGACCATCGAATACGTGCGTGGCAAGCCGCAGGCGCCGACCGGCGAGATGTTCGAACGCGCCGCCGAGTATTGGCGCAGGCTGGTCTCCGATCCGGACGCCGAGTTCGACGCGGTGGTGGAGCTGGATGCCGCCGCGATTGCCCCGCAAGTGAGCTGGGGCACCTCGCCGGAGATGGTCGCGCCGATCGACGGCCGGGTGCCGGACCCGGCGGCCGAGAGCGATCCGGTGCGCGCCGAAGGCATGCAGCGGGCGCTGGAGTACATGGGCCTGAAGCCGAATACCCCGATGACGGAGATCCGTCCGGACAAGGTGTTCATCGGCTCCTGCACCAACTCGCGCATCGAGGACCTGCGCGCCGCCGCCGAAGTGGTGAAGGGCCGCAAAAAGGCCGACAACATTACGCTGGCGATGGTGGTGCCGGGCTCCGGGCTGGTGAAGCAGCAGGCGGAGCAGGAAGGGCTGGACCGCATCTTCCTGGACGCCGGATTCGAGTGGCGCGAGCCGGGCTGCTCGATGTGCCTGGCGATGAATGCCGACCGCCTGGAACCGGGCGAACGCTGTGCCTCCACCTCCAACCGCAACTTCGAGGGCCGTCAGGGGCAGGGTGGACGCACGCATCTGGTCAGCCCTTCGCTGGCCGCCGCGGCCGCGGTGGCCGGGCACTTCATTGAACCGTCTGCTTTGAAGGAGGCGTAAGCGATGCAGGCCTTTACCGTAGAGAAGGGGATCGTCGCGCCGCTGGACCGCTCCAACGTGGATACCGACGCGATCATCCCCAAGCAGTACCTGAAGTCGGTCAAGCGCACGGGCTTTGGCCCGAATGCCTTCGACGACTGGCGCTACCTGGACCCGGGCGAGCCGGGCATGGACGGCTCGAAGCGCCGGCCGAACCCGGACTTTGTGCTGAATCAGGCGCCGTTTGACGAGGCGACCATCCTGCTGGCGCGCAAGAACTTTGGCTGCGGCTCCTCCCGTGAGCACGCGGTCTGGGCGCTGACCGATTTCGGTTTTCGTGCGGTGATCGCGCCGTCGTTCGCGGACATCTTTTTCTCCAACAGCTGCAAGAACGGGCTGCTGCCCGTGGTGCTGGCCGAGGACGAGGTGCAAAGCCTGTTCGACCAGGTGGAGGCGAACCCGGGTGCCCAGGTCGAAGTGAACCTGGAAGCGCTGACCGTGACAGCGCCGGACGCGACGGTATTCCGCTTTACGCTCGACGAGGATCGCCGCCATCGCCTGCTGAACGGGCTGGACGACATCGCCCTGACGCTGCAGTTCGCGGAGGACATCCGTGCCTACGAGGAGCGCCAGCGTCAGGAGCGGCCGTGGATGGCGTCGTAGAGGGTGAGGTTTAACCTGTAGGAGGCCAGCCCTCTGGCCGATTGGCCGCGCCCGGAAGCCCCCTCGCCGAGAGGTTTGGCTCCTGCGCGCTCGGGGCCATGGAGGTTTACGAGCCTGTCCTCGGGCCGCCTAGGGCTTACCGGAGGCCCCATCGCCGAAGGGGCTCGGCTCCTACAGGGGGCGATGAATGAATTTGAATATTAATCCGATGGTTGGGAGTCGTTTGTGAGCCGAATTCTTGTATTGCCTGGAGACGGGATCGGGCCCGAGATCGTGGCCGAGGCGCTGAAGGTTCTGGAGCGCGTGGGCGAGATCGGCGGGCTGGATCTGGAGATCGAACAGGGCCTCATCGGGGGCTCGGCGCACGACGCGGCGGGTCACCCGTATCCGGAGGCGACCCGCGAGGCGGCGCGCCGCGCCGACGCGATCCTGCTGGGTGCGGTCGGCGGGCCGCAGTACGAGTCGCTGGAGCGCGATCTGCGCCCGGAGCGCGGGTTGCTGGGAATCCGTTCGGATCTGGGCCTGTTCGCGAACCTGCGCCCGGCGATCCTGTATCCGCAGTTGGCCTCGGCGTCCACGCTGAAACCGGAGGTGGTCAGCGGGCTGGATATCCTGATCGTGCGCGAGCTGACCGGGGGGATCTATTTTGGCCAGCCGCGCGGGATCGAGGAGCGAAACGGGGAACGCTACGGCTTCAACACGGCGGCCTACAGCGAGTCGGAGATCGAGCGGATCGCGCGGGTCGGCTTCGAGGCGGCAATGAAGCGGGGCAAGCGCCTGTGTTCGGTGGACAAGGCCAACGTGCTGGAGGTCTCCGAGCTGTGGCGCGAGGTGGTCGAGCGCGTCGGGAAGGAATTCCCCGAGGTCGAGCTGTCCCACATGTATGTGGACAACGCCGCGATGCAGCTGGTGCGCGATCCGAAGCAGTTCGACGTGATGGTCACCGGTAACATGTTCGGCGACATCCTGTCCGATGCGGCGGCGATGCTGACCGGCTCCATCGGCATGCTGCCGTCCGCCTCGCTGAACAGCGAGGGCGTAGGTCTGTACGAGCCGATTCACGGTTCGGCGCCGGATATCGCGGGGCAGGGCAAGGCCAACCCGATGGCGACCGTACTGTCGGTCGCGATGCTGCTGCGCCACAGCCTGAACCGCAACGACCTGGCGGAGCGCATCGAGGCCGCGGTGGGTCGGGTGCTGGATCAGGGCCTGCGTACGCCGGACATCTTCGGTGAAGGCATGAAGCTGGTGGGTACGCAGGGTATGGGCGACGCCCTAGTAGCTGCACTGGACGACTGATAGTTTATCAGACCCTTGAAGAATAAAGTTCAACCAGGAATTAACAATGAGTGACCGCAAATTTGACGTGGCCGTGGTCGGTGCAACCGGCGCCGTCGGCGAGGCCCTGCTGTCCATCCTGGCCGAGCGCGACCTGCCGATCGGGCGCGTGCATGCCCTGGCCAGCTCGCGGTCGGTGGGCAAGACGGTCGACTACGGCCGGCGCGAGCTGGAGGTCGAGGACCTGGCGACTTTTGATTTTTCCACGGTGCAGATCGGGCTGTTCTCGCCGGGTGCCTCGGTGTCCGCGGAATATGCGCCCAAGGCGGCGGCGGCCGGCTGTGTCGTGATCGACAATACCTCCCAGTTCCGCTACGACCCGGAGATCCCGCTGGTGATCCCGGAGGTGAATCCGGATGCGGTGGGCGATTACACGAAACACGGGATCATCGCGAACCCGAACTGCTCCACCATCCAGATGCTGGTGGCGCTGAAGCCGCTGCACGACGCGGTGGGCATCGAGCGTATCAACGTGGCGACCTATCAGGCCGTGTCCGGTACCGGCAAGGAGGCGATCGAGGAGCTGGCGCACCAGACGGCGGCGTTGCTGAATGGCCGTCCGGTGGAGTGCAATGTGTATCCCAAGCAGATCGCGTTCAATGCCCTGCCGCACATCGACGTCTTCCAGGACAACGGGTACACCAAGGAAGAGATGAAGATGGTCTGGGAGACCCGGAAGATCATGGGCGACGAGTCCATCCTGGTGAACCCGACCGCCGTGCGCATTCCGGTGTTCTACGGGCATTCCGAGGCCCTGCATATCGAGACGCGCGAGAAGATCAGTGCGGAGAAGGCGCGCGAGATCCTCTCCGGCGCACCGGGAATCACGGTGCTGGACAAGCACGAGGACGGGGGCTACCCGACTGCGGTGACCGAGGGTTCCGGCAAGGATGCAGTGTTCGTCGGGCGCATCCGCGAGGACATTTCGCACCCCCGTGGGCTGAACCTTTGGGTGGTCTCGGACAACGTGCGCAAGGGGGCCGCGCTGAACACGATTCAGATCGCGGAGGTTTTGATCCGCGATTACCTGTGATTTAATCCGGGAAAACGCCGGGGACACTACCCGGTACATCCGTGGCCAGGGGGTCGTCGGCCGTGTCGGCCGGGGCATTAAGGCCACGTGGCATTTTCAGGGGGAATTCGTGCGCAAGTTATTGGTTGGGTTTTTGTTCTTGCTGCTGGTGGCCCCGGCGTCCTCGAACTCCGTGGGCTTCGGCGAAATCAATCTTCAATCCTTCCTGAATCAGCCCTTGCGGGCGGAGATTCCCTTGCGGGGAACGGCGGCCGCCGGCGATTCGCTGCGAATTCGCCAGGCATCCGAGGATGCGTACCGCCGCGCCGGTCTGAACCGTGGCGGTGTTCCGGGGGACCTGAACATCCAGGTCGAGGGTGACCGCATCATCCTGACCACACGCCGGCCGGTGCGTGAGCCCTATGTGGGCATGTTGCTGGAGGCACGCTGGGATGGCGGGCGCGCCATGCGCGAGGTCTCGCTGTTGCTGGACCCGCCCGGTACGATGCCTTCCGGCACTTCCGCGCCGGCCGTGAGCCGGGACTCCGGCGCAGTACCGCGGGCGACCCGCGAAGGCGAAACCATCCAGGTGCGCAGCGGCGACACCCTCTACGCGGTGGTGCGCCGCAGCGGTGTCTCGGGATACAGCGACGAGCAAGCCATGCTCGCGTTCCTCGATGCCAATCCGCAGGCCTTCATGGGCAACAACATCAATTCGCTGCGCGCGGATGCGGAATTGCGTACGCCGTCCCGCGAACAGTTGGAGGCGCGCAGTACCGCCGAGGCGCGGGCCGAGGTTGCCGACCAGACGCGCTCCTGGCAGGAATCCACTCGTGTCGCCCGCGAAGAACCGGAGCCGGCTCCGACCGCGGCTGAGGAGGGTGTCGAGGGCGAGGCGTTGGCCGAGGACGAAGAAGCGGCTGTTTCCGAGGATGCTGCCGCGGCGGTTGAGGACGACCAGTCCGCGGTGGCCGATGCGGAATCGGCCGTGACCGAGGACGAAACGGCGGTGGGCGACGAGGCCGCGACCGACGAAGTGGCGGCCGAAGATCGCCTGGAGATCGTCGCCGATCTGCTGCCGGAAGGTGCCGAAGCCGGGGCAACCCAGGGCGGTTCCGAAGAGCTGCTGCAGGAAGCCCTGCTATCCCAGCGCGCCGAAATGGAAGGAATGCGCGACGAGCTCTCCGAACTGCGCGAGGAGCTTGGCGAGCGTGGCCGTCTGGCCGAGGTGTCCAGCGAGAACATGGCTGGGCTCGAGGAACAGCTGAGCCAGCTGCGCGCCGAGCGCGAACAGCTGCGCACCCGTCTGGATCGCGCGGATGCCGAACGCAATGCCCCGCTGCACGAACGCATCATGAATGATCCGTTACTGCTGATGATGGCGATTGCGCTGGTCATTCTGCTGCTGCTGGTGTTGCTGGCTTTTGCCCGCGGCGGCCGCCGCGAGGTGATGGTCGACGAACATGGTTCCGGCCTGAAGCCGCGCGCGGACAACAGCAAGGTGCAGGCGACCGGCTCCGATGCCCGCGGTTACGAGACCGGGGGGATGGGTTCGTCCGAACGCTCGGCGACGGGCGCGGCCGCCGCCACCGTGGTTGGCACGGCCGCGGCGACGGGTGGCGCGGAACGCGATGATACGCAACAGGAAGAGTCTTCCCACCTGTCGTCCGAGTCGGGGGAAGAGGTTGGCGAGGTCGTGGTCGCCAGCACCAGTCAGAATGGAGGCGAGGCGACCGATGACGTACTGGCCGAGGTAGATGTCTGCCTGGCGTACGGCATGAACGATCAGGCGGTCGAGACGCTCAATGCGGCGATCGAGCGCGACCCGGATAACAACCAGTACCGCCTGAAATTGGTCGAGGCACATCTCGCGCTTGAGGATGAAGAGAGCGCAAGGCAGGCGGCCGGTGCGCTGCGCGATCGGCTGGATGCGGGTGATACGACTACGCGTGATCGCCTGTCCGATCTTGAATCCCGGATTGGTCAGGGGGCCGGCCTTGGCACCGCTGCAGCCGGTGGCGCGATGGCCGGTGATCTCGGCGATGCGCCTTCGACGGAATCCGACAGCAATGAGATCGATTTCTCGGGTCTGGAGCTTCCCGAGACCGACGAGGCAACGGAAGGTCCGGGGAGCGAGCCGGGTACGGATGATCAGGGCCTGTCGTTCGACCTCGACGAGAATCTGGAAGCGGATCTGGCGAACGCCGCGGAAGGTAATGTTTCCAGCGAGGATTCAGCTGGGGACCTCAACAATCTCGCGTTCGACCTCGACGAGAACGAGCTGCCGGAGACGGATTCCATCTCGAGTGGCGGAGAGGAGACGGCGCAGGAACCTGGCCTGGATCTGGACGAGGACCTGTTTGGCCCGGGTGATTCCGGAGCGCCGGCTGCCGGTCAGGGCGAAACCGCGGATGGTTCCGCAGGAGCGGACGCGGACGAGAATGTTACGCGTCTGAGCCTGGCCCAGGCCTATGCCGACATGGGGGACCAGGAAGGCGCTCAGGAGTTGATCGACGAGGTCCTGGCTTCGGGCACCGACGATCAGAAACGCGAGGCCGAGGGGATCCGCGAGCAGATTCAGGGCTCGTGATCGTCGGGAAGTCGAGGTTCTGGACGGGATATTCCCGGTCCGGTCTCGGCTGACTCCCGCAGTGTGAAGACCGGCCCCGCCCGGGGGCAAAACCCCGGGCGGGGCCTTTTTGGTTCCATCGATCGCTGCGAGGGCGGTTCACGCTTGGTCAAGACCTGCGAATTGCCGACAGAATCGGAACCGCACCCGCCGGGCGTGGTGTTGGCGGTGTGGGCGTTGCTGGGGGTGCTGGCAGCTTCTGCTGCGCTGGTATCGGCCGAGCCGCGGGTACTCGTGGTAATGGCCGCGCTCGTGGGCGGCCTGGCGTGGCCCGGCGGGTTTGCCTGGGGCCGAGCCGGTCGCTTGATCCTGCGCATGAAGTGGTTCTACCTCTCCCTGCTGGTCTTCTATGGCCTGTGGCCGATGGAGGGTGGCAATCTTGCTGCTGGGCTCCAGGAGGCCGGGACTCGTATCCTCGCCCTGGTCCTGGTGTTGCTGCTGGTGGTCTGGCTCACCGAGCGGTTTTCAAGGCCTGTGCTCGTACGCAGTCTCGGGTTGGTTCTTGGGGGACCTTGGCAGGTGTTCGGTGCCTGGGGCGAGCGTTTCGCCCGGCGACTGTTCCTCGCGCTGGTTTATTTCGAGGGTGATCGGCCGGCGACCAAGGCGCGTCGGGACGCGCTTGGGGGAGCGAGAAAGGCTCGGCTGGAAGCGGTGCGCGAGTGGCTGGTGCAGCGTCTGGATCAGGCCCTTTCCGGGCAGTGGGGCGCGGAGGATGGCCCGGCGGAGCATGGGCATGGGCCGGAGAATCGGGCGGTTCCCTGGACGCCAGTTATCGGCTTGTGGGCCGGGGTGCTGGCCGCCTGGCTCACTTGGTGGTTTTTTTGAGGAGCGGGACTTTGACCGAGGCGCACGCACAATTGGGCTTCAACGACGCGGGTGAGCGGGTACAACGCTGGGCGCTGGGGGTCGAATATGACGGGCGTGGGTTGTTGGGCTGGCAGCGTCAGAAGGACGGTCCCAGCGTGCAGCAGCATTTGGAAGCGGCGCTGGGGTTTGTGGCGAATCATCCGGTCGAGTTGAGTTGTGCGGGGCGCACCGATGCGGGAGTCCATGCCACGGCGCAGGTGGTGCATTTCGATACCCCGGCGCAGCGCGAACCGCGGGCATGGATCCTGGGCGCCAACAGTCGGCTGCCTGACGCCATTGCCGTGACGTGGGCGCAACCGGTTCCGGAGGCGTTTCACGCCCGGTTTGGCGCATTTGGCAGACGGTATCGCTACGTCATTGCGAATCGAGCGGTGCGTCCGGCGCTGGAGGCCGGGCGAGTGTCCTGGTGGCGGCGTCCGCTGGATGCGGAGCGCATGCACCGTGCGGCTCAGACCTTTGTTGGCGAACATGACTTCAGCAGCCTGCGGGCGGCGGCTTGCCAGGCGAAATCGCCGGTGCGGCGCGTGCATTCGCTGTCGGTCATCCGGCGCGGGGCACTTGTGATCCTGGACATCCACGCGAATGCCTTTCTGCATCACATGGTGCGCAATATCGCCGGCGTGCTGTTGGCCGTGGGGGATGGGCGGGCCGATCCGGGCTGGCCGCAGGAGGTTCTGGCGGCGCGCGATCGGCGCGCGTCGGGGATCACCGCGCCGGCCGGCGGACTCTATTTCGTGCATGTGGATTATCCGGTGGAGTTCGAGCTGCCGATCGCCGCGGGGCCGGTTCTCGACGGCGTCCCGGGGAATGGGCCGGGGTGATTGCGGGAAAGCCGGATAGCGCGCCGGGTTCTGGTAGGCTTTGCGACCGGATATGAGGAGGCCGGCGGCGCATGCGTTATCGGGTGAAGATCTGCGGAGTGACGAGCCCGGAACAGGCACGCGCCGCGGCGGCGGCTGGGGCCGATGCCATCGGGCTGGTGTTTCATGCAGCGAGTCGGCGGGCGGTTGAGCCGGCGCAGGCCGCGGTCATCGCGGCCGCGCTGCCGCCGTTCGTGACCACGGTGGGTCTGTTCGTGGACCCTGAACCGTCCCGGGTCGAAAAGGTGTTGCAGACAGTAGGGCTGGATTGCCTGCAGTTTCACGGGCACGAGACGGCGCCGTTTTGCGCGCGCTTCGGGCGGCCTTATCTGAAGGCCATCGCCATGGGCGAGGGGCAGGATCCACGCCCGGCGATGGAGCAGCACCCGGATGCCCAGGGGTTTCTCCTGGATAGCCATGGTGGGGGGCGCAGCGGCGGGTCGGGGCATCGCTTCGACTGGCAGCGCGTCCCCGATGCCCTGGAACGGCCCTGGCTGCTGGCCGGGGGGCTGGACGCGGACTCGGTGCGCGCTGCGCTGGAACACCTGCGCCCGTACGGGGTCGATGTGAGTTCCGGGGTGGAATCCGCGCCCGGGGTCAAGGATGCACGACGCATGCGGGCCTTCGTGCAGGCGGTGCGTCAATGCGAGGTGGAGACTGATGAACAAGATTGACTGGGCGGCTTTCCCGGATGCCCGTGGGCATTTCGGGCCGTATGGCGGGCGCTTCGTGTCCGAGACCCTGATGGGGGCGCTGGACGAGCTGCAGGCGGTGTACGAGCAGTACATGCAGGATCCCGACTTCCTGGCGGAGCTGGATCATGACCTGAAGCAGTTCGTTGGGCGGCCCAACCCGCTCTATCACGCCGAGCGCATGTCGCAGGAACTGGGTGGTGCGCAGATCTACCTCAAGCGCGAGGACCTGAACCACACCGGCGCGCACAAGGTGAACAACACCATCGGCCAGGCCCTGCTGGCCAAGCGCCTGGGCAAAAAGCGGATCATCGCCGAGACCGGTGCCGGACAACACGGCGTCGCGACTGCGACCGTGGCCGCACGGCTGGGGCTGGAATGCGTGGTCTACATGGGCGAGGAGGACACCCGGCGCCAGACACAGAACGTCTATCGCATGCGCCTTCTGGGTGCCGAGGTGGTCGCGGTGAAATCCGGGACCCGCACCCTCAAGGACGCGTTGAACGAGGCGATGCGCGACTGGGTAACCAACGTCGACGACACCTTTTACATTATCGGCACCGTGGCGGGCCCGCATCCGTATCCGGCGATGGTGCGCGACTTCCAGGCGGTGATCGGCCGCGAGGCGCGCGAGCAGCACCTGGAGATGACCGGCCGCCTGCCGGATACCCTGGTGGCCTGCGTCGGCGGGGGGTCCAACGCGATCGGGTTGTTCCATGCGTTCCTCGGTGACGAGTCGGTGGAGATGGTCGGGGTCGAGGCCGGGGGCGATGGTGTCGAGACCGGGCGGCACTCCGCACCGCTGTGCGCCGGGCAGCCCGGCGTGCTGCACGGTAACCGCACTTACCTGATGGAAGACGAGAATGGTCAGATCATCGGTACGCACTCGGTCTCGGCGGGTCTGGACTACCCGGGCGTGGGTCCGGAGCATGCGTGGCTGAAGGATATCGGCCGGGTGAACTACGTGTCGGTAACGGATGACCAGGCGCTGGCCGGCTTCCACCGCATGACCCGCACCGAGGGCATCATTCCGGCACTGGAGACCAGTCATGCGATTGCCCATGTGCTGGATCTGGCTCCGCAGATGCGTCCCGACCAAAGCATCATCATCAATTTGTCCGGTCGCGGCGACAAGGACTTGAACACCGTGGCCGAACGCGAGGGGATTACGCTATGAGCCGCATCGAGCAGCGTTTTGCCGAACTGCGCAAACAGAATCGCGCGGCGTTGATCCCGTACGTGACTGCGGGCGACCCGGAGCCGGGGGCCACCGTGCCCCTGATGCACGCACTGGTGGAGGCCGGGGCCGACCTGATCGAGCTGGGCGTCCCGTTTTCCGATCCGATGGCTGACGGCCCGGTGATCCAGAAGGCCTGCGAGCGGGCCCTGCGCTTCGGGACCGGGCTGCGCGATGTGCTGGCCATGGTGGCGGAGTTCCGCAAGACTGATACCACCACGCCGGTGGTCCTGATGGGCTACCTGAATCCGGTGGAGCGCATGGGGTACGAGACCTTTGCCCAGACCGCGAAGGCAGCCGGGCTGGACGGGCTGCTGACGGTGGACCTGCCGCCGGAGGAAAGCGAGGACGTGGTGGGGCTGCTGGAGCAGGCCGGCATCGATCCAATCTTCCTGATCGCGCCTACGACCTCGGAGGCACGTATCGATCATGTGGCCCGGGCGGCGCGCGGCTTCGTTTACTACGTATCGCTCAAGGGCGTGACCGGTTCGCAGACCCTGGATACCTCGGCACTGGCCGCGCGCCTGGAAGGTCTTCGCCGCCACACCGGGCTGCCGCTGGGCGTGGGCTTCGGCATTCGTGATGCCGAGACTGCGGGGAAGGTCGCGCAGGTGGCCGATGCCGTGGTGGTGGGCAGCGCGATCGTGCGCCTGGCCGAGGAGCACGACGGAGATGCCGACGGCTTTGCCCGTGCGGCGGCGGTGGTGGTCAGTGAGATGCGTCATGCCATGGATGCGGCGCGCTCCCCGGGCGCGGCAGCCACGGTGTAGAATGCGCGGCGCCGATTCGAATTACGGGGAGACGGCATGAGCTGGTTCGAGAAGTTGATGCCTTCGCGCATCCGCACCGACAACGCGACCAAGCGCGGGGTCCCGGAAGGTCTATGGGTCCGTTGCGAGGGCTGTGACGCGACGCTTTATCGCCCCGAGGTGGAGCGCAACCTCGATGTCTGCCCGAAATGCAGTCATCACCGCCGGATGAGCGCACGCCGGCGCCTGGAGACCTTCCTGGACGCCGAGGGCCGCGAAGAGATCGCGGCGAATATCGAATCCTCCGACGTCCTGAAATTCCGTGATTCCAAGAAGTACAAGGATCGCCTGGTGGCTGCCCAGAGGGCCACCGGTGAACGCGATGCCATGGTGGTGATGCAGGGCCAGCTTCTGGGGCGCCCCTTGGTGGCCTCTGCCTTCGATTTCCGCTTCATGGGCGGTTCCATGGGCTCGGCGGTGGGCGAGCGCTTCGTGCGCGGGGCCAACCGCTCGCTGGAACTGGGCATCCCGCTGGTGTGCTTCAGTGCCTCCGGCGGTGCGCGCATGCAGGAGGCATTGTTCTCGCTGTTGCAGATGGCCAAGACCAGCGCGGTGCTGGCGCGCATGCAGGAAGAACGCATCCCGTTCATCTCGGTGATGACCGATCCGACCATGGGTGGCGTGTCCGCGAGCCTGGCCATGCTGGGTGATCTCAACGTGGCCGAGCCGAATGCCCTGATTGGCTTTGCCGGGCCGCGCGTGATCCAGCAGACCGTGCGCGAGACCCTGCCCGAGGGCTTCCAGCGCTCGGAGTTTCTGGTCGAGCATGGTGCAATCGACATGATCGTCGATCGCCGCGACATGCGCAGTCGTCTGGCTGCGGTGCTGGGCATGCTGACCCACGCCCCGGCGCCGGGCGCCGACCCGACCGCGGATGAGGCGGAAGGCGAGGGGGCCGTCGAGGTGATCAGCCCCGAGAACGGCGAGGACGTCGAGCGCGTCGACTCGCCGCGCGCCTCCTGAGGCAGTCGGTGCGCTTCACGACCCTGGCGGAGTGGCTTGCCTTCCAGGAGCAACTGCACCCCGTGGGGATGGATCTGACCCTGGAGCGCATTGCCCTGGTGGCCGATCGCCTGGGGCTGCGCGGGGCCGGTGGACCACCCACCGTGATCGTGGCCGGGACCAACGGCAAGGGCACGGTGGTGACGCGTACCGCGGCCCTGCTGCAGGGCCAGGGGCTGAAGGTGGGTCTGTTCACCTCGCCACATCTGCTCCACTACAACGAACGTATCCGGATCGACGGCGAGCCCGTCTCCGATGCCGCCCTGTGCCGTGCCTTCGAGGCGATCGACCAGGCCCGCGGCGAGGATTCGCTGACCTATTTCGAGTTCGGTGCACTGGCGGCGGCCTGGCTGTTCCGCGAGCAGAATGTCGCGGTGCAGGTGCTGGAAGTGGGTCTGGGCGGGCGCCTGGATGCCGTGAATATCTGGGATGCCGACGTCGCTGCGATCACGGCGGTGGACCTCGACCATCAGACCTGGCTGGGCGACAGTCGCGAGGCGATCGGACGCGAGAAGGCCGGTGTCATGCGCCCCAGTCGCCCGGTAGTGCTGGGTGAGCCCGAACCGCCGGCCAGCGTGCTGGAGCATGCCGAACAGTTGGGGGCGCAGGTCCTGCGCAGCGGGCGTGATTTCACCCTGACGCGCGATGGGACCACGCTACGATGGCAATGGCAGGGGATGGAGCGCGAGTGGCGAGTCGAGGGCGCAGCCGCCCGGATCGACGGTGCGGCGCTCCTGAACACGGCGACGGCCCTCGCGGTGGTCGAATCACTGGGACTGGCCCGGGGGCTCGACGAAGGTGTCGTCAGTCGGGCCCTGGCGGTCTCGGCGCCGGGGCGTCTGCAGGTGGTGCACGGCGAGCCGGAATGGCTGCTGGATGTTGCCCACAACGTGCATGCGGTGGGCGAACTCGCCCGCTGGCTGGAGGCGCATCCCGTCCCGGGCGCGGTGGTGGCCCTGGTCGCCGTGATGGCGGACAAGGAGCGTGCCGCTATGTGGAGCCGTCTGGATGGCCTCGTCGATGCCTGGGTGCCGGTCCCGCTGGATTTGCCGCGGGCATTGCCCGCCGCGGCGCTGGCCGACGAGCTGGAGGCGAGCGGGCAACGCCCGGTGTCTCGCGTGGACGACGTCGCGCTCGCGATCGCGGAAGCAACGCGTTGCGCCGGACCCTGTGGCCGGGTGGTGGTGTTCGGCTCGTTCTACACCGTGGCGGCCGTGCTGGAGCAGTCGCAGGATCTGGCCGACGTGGCACTTTCCGGGCAGGCCGAGGCGCTCAGTGGCGCGGGCGAGGTTGTATATGCCCTTTGAGCATCAGGAGCGTCGTGCCCGCCGGCTTGCGGCGCCGGCGGGAGCCGGCGTACTGTCACAGGCGCGTAGTGTTTCCTTAACTGGCCCTGGCAGCCGCTCTCGGGTGACCGCATGACCAGCGACAATCCCATCCGCTTTCGCCTGGTTGGCGCGGTCATCCTGATCGTGCTGGCGGTCATCTTTCTGCCCTGGTTGTTCGACGGGGCGGGTTACGAGTACATGAGCGGGATCGATGACCCGGTGCCCGCGGCGCCCACCTTTGCCGAACCCGATATCGCCCTGCCATCGGAGCGTCCCACGCCGCGCCGGGACAAGGCGCCGCCCGCCCCGGCAGCGGAACGTGACCGGCCGGTTGCCGAGTTGCACAGCCTGGATAATGGCGAGGGCGCGCGGGCGGCCGACGCGGATCCGGAGGATTCGGGGGCCCGCCGGGAGGCAGCCCCGGTGCGCCCGGTGGAACCGGACGAGCCGGTGCAGGCCGGCTGGGCGGTGCAGGTCGGGAGCTTCCGCAGCGAGGACAACGCCCGCGAGCAGGCTGCCCGCCTGCGCGACGCGGGCTGGCCCGCCTTCATCGATGACTCCATCGCCGATGGCCGCCCGATCTACCGGGTGAAGGTCGGACCGCTGGCCCAGCGCGAGGAGGCCGTGAAGCTGGGCGCACGCCTGCAGGACGAGTTGGAGCTGTCCGGCATTGTGGTGGCACACCCCTGATGGCCATGACCGGGGCGCCCTGCGAGGAACCGATGGCTGGGGTAAACTACGCGCCCTTTCAGCACGCGATGCCGACCCCGTGAACTGGATCGACCTCATCATCATCGCCCTGATCGTTGTGTCGGGGCTGATCAGCCTTTTCCGTGGCTTCGTGCGCGAATCCTTTTCGCTTGCCACGTGGATCGTGGGTGTGTGGCTGGGTATCCGCTATGCGGCCGAGGTGGCGGAGCAGATTCCCCAGGCGGTTTCGGATGCCACCCTGCGCCTGGGGATCGGCTTCGCCCTGATCTTCATCGGTGTCCTGATCGTGGGCGGCATCCTCGGCGTGGTGGCCAACCGCCTGGTGAAGGGGACCGGGCTGACCGGTACCGACCGCTCGCTGGGCGTGATCTTCGGACTGCTGCGCGGCGTGCTACTGGTGGCGGTACTGATCTTCCTTGCCTCGCTGACGCTGATGCCGGACGAGTCCTGGTGGGAAAACAGCCGCCTGATCCCGGAATTCGAGCGCCTGGTGGATTGGCTGATTGCCCAATTGCCGGAAGGCTGGCAGGAACAGATCCATGATCTACTGGCGAGCGACGAGCCGGTAGAAGAAGTGATCCCCGACGTCGACGAGCCGGCGACGCCCTAGGGAAACACGGATTAATGTACACGTTCGCGTTGGTGCCCCAGGTTTTCCGAGACAAGGCGCGGCCCGCAGCCGGTAGTGGTTCTACCGGCAAGGGGTGCAACGCAGGATCGGGGAACCTGGGGCACCAACCCGACAAGCTATTGAATGAACGGGCTCGGCCGACCGTTGTTGACGAAAACGGGCGTGCGCACGGCGTTGCGGCTCCCTTGTGCAGAGTGACTGCACGGCAGTCGCCGCGCCTTGTTCGCGCGCAAAATCGACTCGAGCGCGAACGTGTACATTAATCAGCGTTTCCCTAAAAGCAAGCTGTAAACGGCGTTTGCAGCGCAGCGTTTGCAAAACCCTGGAGCCTGAAACCGTATGTGTGGAGTTGTCGGAATCGTCGGGCGCAGCCCGGTGAACCAGCCCCTTTATGACGCCCTGCTGGTATTGCAGCACCGGGGCCAGGATGCCGCGGGCATTGTGACCTGTGACGATGACGGGCGGCTGCATCTGCGCAAGGACAACGGTCTGGTGCGTGACGTGTTTAACAACCAGCATATGCAGAGCCTGACCGGCCATATGGGTATCGGCCACGTGCGCTACCCGACGGCCGGTTCGTCCAGCTCCGCCGAGGCGCAGCCGTTCTACGTGAACTCGCCATTCGGGATTACGCTGGGACACAACGGCAACCTGACCAACGCCCGCGAGCTCAAGCAGGCGCTGTACGCCACTGATCGCCGGCACATCAACACCGACTCGGACTCCGAGATCCTCCTGAACGTGTTTGCCCAGGAGCTGCTGCGCTTCCTCGACAACGGGTTGACCCCGGATTCGGTATTCGATGCCGTGGAGCGCGTGCATCAGCGGGCAGAAGGCGCCTATGCGGTGGTCGCGATGATCGCCGGGGGCGGCCTTCTGGCGTTCCGCGATCCGCACGGCATTCGACCCATTGTTTACGGCTCGCGCGAGGCCGAAGAGGGTGGGCGCGAATGGATGGTGGCTTCCGAGAGTGCCGCGCTGGAGTCCCAGGGCTTTGATCTTGAGCGGGACCTAGCACCGGGGGAGGCGGTATTCATCACGCCGGACGGCGAGGTCAGCACGCGTGTGTGTGCCGAGGGCACCCGCCTGAACCCCTGCATCTTCGAACATGTGTACTTCGCGCGCCCGGACTCGGTGATCGACAACGTGTTCGTGCACCGTGCCCGCATGCGCATGGGGACCGCGCTGGGTGAAAAGATCCGGCGCATCTGGCCGGACCATGACATCGACGTGATCGTGCCGATCCCGGATACGGGCCGCACCGTGGCGCTGGAGATGGCGCACGAGCTGAACATCAAGTACCGCGAGGGGTTCATCAAGAACCGCTACATCGGGCGTACGTTCATCATGCCGGGCCAGACCAAGCGGCGAAAATCCGTGCGCCAGAAGCTCAACGCGATATCGCTGGAGTTCCGCGGCAAGAACGTGATGCTGGTGGACGACTCCATCGTGCGTGGCACGACCTCGCGCGAGATCGTGATGATGGCGCGCGAGGCGGGAGCGAAGAAGGTCTATTTCGCCTCGGCGGCGCCGCCGGTGCGCTTTCCCAACGTGTACGGGATCGACATGCCGGCCGCCGACGAGCTGATTGCCCACGGTCGGGATGAGGCCCAGGTGTGCGAGGCGATTGCCGCCGACCGCCTGATCTACCAGGACCTTGAAGACCTGCAAAAGGCCGTGCGCCGCGGCAACCGGAACATCCAGGAGTTCGATTGCTCGGTCTTCACCGGGGAGTACGTGACCGGACTGCCTCCGGACTACCTGGAGCACCTCGCGGCGCTGCGCGGCGATGGGCTGATGAACACGCCGGTCGCGGGCGAGGTGCTGGATCTGGCCAACAAGAAGTAGACGCGAGGTGCTCTTGCCCAGTCTCCAATGGATCGAACCCGTCGTCCGGGATGCCCGCGAGCGAGCCCCCAATGCGGATGATGTCCCGGTGGTGGTGGTCCGGGTGGACCAGCAGCGGCTGTACGTCTGGGAGGCCGGGCGGGTGACGGATATCTTCGATGTGTCCACCTCGGCGCGCGGGGTGGGCTTCGAAGAGGGCACCTTCAAGACGCCGCTGGGCCTGCATCGGATTGCCGAGCGCTTCGGTGACAGCGCGCCGCGGGGCACGATCTTCCGTGCCCGCGGCAACACCGGCCAGATCGCGGAAATCCTGACCGAACCGGGCGCGCAAAGCCCGCGCGACAACATCACCTCGCGGATCCTCTGGCTGGAAGGGCTGGAGCCGGGCATCAATCGGGGCGGCAATGTGGATTCGCTGCGCCGGTACATCTACATCCACGGGACCGACGAGGAGGGGCGCATTGGCGAACCGGCCTCGGTGGGCTGTGTGCGCATGCGCAACGATGAAGTGATCGAGCTGTTCCCGCGCCTGCCGGTCGGGACGCTGGTGATGATTCTCGATGGCCCGGCCGTGTCGGACCTCAGCCAGCCGCACGGCTGACAACCCAAGTGCCCGCACGGGCGCATCCGTCATCTCCGGTGCCCATCTGCCCGAGCGGGTCTCCGCTCGGGCAGATTATCTCTTCGTTCCTCCCTCCCCAATGCCTCCTGCCAGTGCGAGCCCGTCGCCGACGCGGTCTTGTGCCGGGGAACTCCGCGGCATGGAACGGTTCTGAATACCTACGTTAGCATTCCGTGATCTTTGCTCATTCGCCTGCTAGAATAAGGGAATTATTCCCGACTACCATTGTCAGGTAAGTAAGGAATTATTCCTGACAGGCACTGTCAAGAATTAAGAATGGATGCGAGCCTGCGAACGGATGTCGAGCAGGACACATACTCAAGGTTATTCGGAGGCAACAAGCATGAAACTCTCAACCAAGGGCCGCTATGCAGTGACGGCCATGATGGATCTGGCGATTCACGACCGGATCGGTCCCGTGACGCTTGCCGACATCTCGCAGTGCCAGGGCATTTCGTTGTCCTACCTCGAGCAGCTGTTCGCCAAGCTGCGCAAGGCCGATCTGGTGGAAGGCGTGCGGGGCCCGGGTGGCGGTTATCGCCTGGCCAAGCGGGCGGACCAGATCAGCATCGCCAACATCATTACGGCGGTGGATGAGTCGGTCGACGTGACGCGCTGCAAGGGTCACAAGGACTGCCAGGACGGCGATCGCTGTCTGACCCACGAGCTGTGGGACGACCTGAGCCAGCAGCTCTATGACTTCCTCGACGGGATTACCCTGGCGCAGTTCGCCAACCGTCCGGAGGTGCAGAAGGTCGCGCGGCGTCAGGACGAGCGGCGCGGTGCCCGGCACCACTTCATCTTCCGCAACGACGCGGCATAAGGCGTCACGCGGGACGATTCGCTAACGCGGATCGTGGACAGGAAACGGGGCCGGCCGGGTCAGAAAGACCGGCTGGCCCCGAGTCGTTTGGGGCGCCGGAAACACGGGCGCGCACTATGCGTGGACGGGGTCCGGCTTGGGCGCGGGCGGCTTCCCGCGCGGCACCGCGTGCAGCAGGGTACGCAGGTGGCGCAAATCATCCCGGCGTTGTTCGGGCGTCAACGGTGCGAAACGCTGGCGGTTGTAGGCCTTTGCGAAGGCCATTAAGGATTCACCCAGATCGGGACGCGCCAGTATGACGCGGCGGGACCAGGCATCGACTGTCTCGTGGGGCTGGCGCGCCAGGCCGCGGTCGTGGCGTGCGATGCGGCGCGATAGCCGCTGCAGCATGCGATCGGCGGGTGACCGCCGCTGGCGCGGCCGGCGCAGCCATACCCAGGCCAGGGCGATCAGGGCCAGGCTGCCGAATCCGGCTCCCAGCGCGATCAGTACCGAGCGCCAGTCCTGCGAGTCCAGCCCCAGACGGGCGAACAGCTCGCGCTGGCGCTCGGGGTCGAAGGCCAGCACCCAGCTCTCCCAGCGAAAGCGCACGAAGTCGCCCCAGTCGTCCATGCCGAAGCGAGCCCGCTGCAGCCAGGAGAGCCCCTCCCCGCGGCGGAGAAAGCCGGGCATCTCCTCGCCGGTGTCGCTGGCCAGGCCGGGTAGCCCCTGTTCGATGCGTTCGGGTGCGATGGCGGCGGTGGGGTCGACCCGGGTCCAGCCTTCGCCATCCAGCCAGACCTCGTTCCAGGCGTGGGCATCGGCGTTGCGCAGGCGCAGGTATTCGCCGCGTTCCTGCCACGCACCGCCCTGGTAGCCGGTGACCACGCGGGTCGGAATGTCGGCCGCGCGCATCAGGACTGCAAACGCGGAGGCATAGTGCTCGCAGTAGCCGGCCTGGGTCTCGAACAGGAAGGTGTCGGTGGAGTCGTCTTCCAGTCGTGGCGGCTGGAGGGTGTAGCGGTATGGCTCGGCGCTGAAGCGTTGCAGGGCCTCCTGGATAATGGCGCGATCGTCGTCTCCGTGAGTGGCGCGCCACAAGGCGACCTCGGCCCGTGAACGCGGCGCGGCGGAAGGCGGCAGGTGCAACGCGCGGGTGCGCTCCTGTGGGTCCAGTGTGGGTTCGCCCGCTCCGGGTGGCGTGGTCAGGGCTGCCCCGGCGCTGTACTGGATGCGGCTAGTCACGGGGCGATCGCGCAGGACCTGGTAGTTCGCGCGCAGCTCGGCATCCTCGGGCAGGGCGCTTGGGTAATCCAGCATCGGCAGATAGCGCGCTCGCGTGGGTTCCAGGGTGGCGGTGTAGCGGATGACGTTGTCGGCGTCGCTGGCCGCCGGCTGGATCACCGAGCGGTTTTCGTCAGCGGACCAGCGCCGGCCATCGAAATCCGTCATGACCAGGGCGCGCCAGTACTGCGCCCGCAGGGGCGGCACCTGGCCGTCGAACTCGACCCGCAGCGCGGTCGATTCGTCCTGCAGCAGGTTGGCGATATCGCCGGGATTGAGCTCGCCGGACAACCCGGTGCGCGCGGTCTGTTCGCGTTGCGGATCGCCCCACAGCGGACCCTCGACGCGCGGGAAGACAAAGAACAGGATCAGCATGAAGGGCAGGGCATGCAGCAGCATTGCGCCCGCCTGCCGCGCGAGGCGCGGGCGGGGGATCACGCGTCCGGCGTGCACCTGGATCAGCGCGGCCGTGAGCAGCCAGGTGGCCAGGAGGGAATAGGCCGCGATCAGGATGGATTGGTCAAAGAAATAGGTGGTAACGACAACGAAGTAGCCGAGAAACAGTGCGATCACGATGTCCCGGCGGTTGCGGGTCTCCAGCAGCTTGAAGGCGATCATCACCAGCAGCAGCGCGGTGCCGGCCTCCTGGCCGAATACGGTGCCGAACTGGGCGAAGGTCAGGCCGCCGGCGATCACGGCCAGCACGCTCATCACACCCAGCGAGGGCGCGGGGCGGCCCGTGCCCAGCAGCCACGCCCGCGCGACGATGGCGAGCACGACCAGCGCGGTGATCCACGGCGGCTGATGCCAGACGTGTGGCAGGGCGGCGACCGGCAGGGCGACCAGGGCCAGCTCCAATCCGCGCAGATCCGTGCGGCGTGGAGGTGAGGGGGTCTTGCCCCTCATCGGCCCGCCTCCGGATTCAACTCGACCGGTTTGCTGCGGAATCGCGCAAGGGCCTGCAGGCAGTGATCGCGGTGAATGACGCCCTGGGCCGGCTCCAGGGCCTGGTCGGGCAGGCGCAGGCCGAAGACGCGGCCCTCCGCGTGGGCCGCGAGTACTTGATGGCACAGCATGGACAGGCGGGTCTCGGTATCCGAGGCGGGCATGGCCTTCCATTCCAGCCACAGGCGATCGCCCTGGCCGCTGGCGAATTCGCGTACATGCAGCTTGCCGCTGCGGGCGAAGGCCTTCCAGATGATGCGACCGGGTGGGTCGCCCGTGCGGTAGGGGCGGATCTGGTCGGGCGCATCCCCCTCGCGCCGGTCGTGCGCCCCGGCGGCGTCTTCGCCATCGCCCCCGGCGGTGTGCCCCGGATCGATCGGCGTTGGGTAGACCACGATCTCGGGCGCCAGGGTCAGCCAGCTCCAGGCCTCCAGAATGCCCAGCGGGTAGCGCGTGTCCAGCCGCTGACGTGGCAGGCGGTAGACGCCCCGCGCGAGGACGGGGAGTTCCAGCTGTGCGGTGTGGGTCCCCTGTGCCGGGACCGGAAAGGGAGCGGTGGCGCGCGCCCCGATGCGCAGGATCAGGGCCTCGCGGGCCCGTCCGGCGGTTTCGGCCAGGCGCAGCGGGAGGGTCAGCGGCTGACCGGCAAATACCGGAGGGACGGGGAGGGTGGAGATCTGCAGCCCCAGCAGGTTGCGATGGGTGTACCACATGGCGTTATGGCCAATGCCCACCAGCAGGAAGGTCAGCAGGAATGCCATGTTGTTGGAGTAGTTGATCGACCCCAGGAGCATCACCAGGATGATGCCGAGCAGGGTGTACCCGGCACGCGTGGGCAGGATGTAGATGCGGTCGCGCCCGAGCCGGGCCTGGTCGCCATCGTGCGCGTGACGCCGGGTGATCCAGCGGATCGCGTCGTCGCGCAGGCGGGCCGTTCGGCTGCGTGAGCCGGCGCGGCCGGTCACGGAGTGGGGACGCATTCCATGAGGCGCGCGACCGTGCGTTCGGGGGCCTCCGGCTCGCGTGCCCGCACGCGATGCCCGGCGACCGACGGCAGCACGCGGGCGACGTCGTCTGGGGTGGTGTAATCGCGACCGTCGAGGAAGGCATGGGCCCGCGCCGCGCGCAGCAGCCCCAGTCCGGCACGCGGTGACAGGCCATGGGCGAAGCGCGCACGGTCGCGGCTGGCGCTTAGCAGGCCCTGGAGATAGTCGAGGACCGCGGCGTCGGCGTGGACCTCGGCCACCCGGTCCTGCCACTCGCGCAACTGGTGCGGGGCCACCAGGGTGGGCGGGTTGGGGTGGGTCTCCGCCACCGGTGCGGCCGCGGGGGCTGGACCGCTGCGTTCCAGCAGGGCCCGTTCGGCACCGGCGTCCGGGTAGCCAAGCTGGATGCGCATCAGGAACCGGTCGAGTTGCGATTCCGGCAGCGGGTGAGTGCCGACCTGTTCCTCTGGGTTCTGGGTGGCGATGACGAAAAACGGCACCGGCAATTCGCGGGTGGCGCCCTCCACGCTGGCCTGACGCTCTTCCATCGCTTCCAGCAGGGCACTCTGGGTCTTCGGGGGCGCGCGGTTGATCTCGTCGGCCAGCAAGACCTGGGTAAAGATCGGTCCGGGGTGGAAGCGGAACTGGCCGCTGCCCTGCTCGAAGATGGAGACGCCGAGGACATCGCCAGGCAGCAGGTCACTGGTGAACTGCACGCGCTGGTACTCGAGGTTCATCGCCCGGGCCAGCGCGTGGGCCAGAGTGGTCTTGCCCACCCCGGGCACGTCTTCGATCAGCAGATGCCCGTTGGCCAGCAGGCAGGCCAGCGCCAGACGCACCGGCTCGGGTTTGCCAAGGAGGACATCGTTAAGTGCGCGTTCTACCTGTTGCAGGGCGTCCTTGGCCGATGACATTCGAGCCTCGTTGTTGGTTGCGGCGGATGGGTTGGCAGTCTGCCTTGAGGAGTTCTTCACCGGCGAATGGTTCCAGGTACCAGGATGCGGCTACCATGAAGGCTCGTTCTCCGCGAGTTACGCGATGGATTCCTCGGCCGCCAGTGCGGTACCCCCGTTCGAATATGATGCCACAGTTGATCCCGCGCCCCGGTTGCGCCTGTCGGGGCGGCTGGATGTGCACGCGGTGGAACGGCACTGGGGCTCGCTGCGGCGTCGTGCCCGCGATCTGGGGCAGCAGGCGACTGGCGCGGTGTTGGTTGACCTGCGGGGCGTCGATTACTGCGACGGGGCCGGAGCGGCGTTGCTGCATGCGCTGGAGCAAGACTTCGCGCGCGCCGACGCCGAGGTCCAGTTCGAGGGTATGGGCCGGATGGTCGAGGAGCAGCTTGCCCCTTATCGCGAGCTGGATGCGGTCGAGCCGGCTCGGGCTGCGGACGGGCGCGGTTGGTGGCAGGGGTGGATGGACGGCGTGGACCGGGTGGGGCGTGCGGCGCACTCGCAGTTCAGCTTTGTCGGCGAGTTGACCCAGGCCGTCGGCAGTGCCCTGCGCCACCCGCGTCAGGTGCGTTGGGGCGATACCTTGCGGGTGGCGGAGGCAGCGGGCTTCCAGGCCTTGCCGATCGTCTCGTTGATCGCCTTCCTGCTGGGCGTGATCCTGGCGTTCCAGTCGGCGATCGCGATGCGCCAGTTCGGGGGCGAGATCTTCGTCGCCAACCTTGTGTCGGTGTCGCTGTTCCGCGAACTGGGGCCGTTGATGATGGCGATCCTGCTGGCGGGCCGCTCGGGGGCGGCCTTTGCGGCCGAGATCGGCACGATGAAGGTGAACGAGGAAGTCAACGCCCTGAAGACGATGGGGCTGGATCCGGTGCGCTTTCTCGTGCTGCCGAAGGTGCTCGCGGGGTTGCTGGTTGCGCCTCTACTGGCGCTGTACGCGAACATGATCGGGCTGATCGGAGCCGCGGTGGTGATGCAGGGCTTTGGGATCCCCTGGGTGGCGTTCTTCAATCAGGTGACGTCCGCGCTGACACTGTCCGATCTGTTCTCCGGCCTGGTCAAGGCGGTGGTGTTCGGTCTGGTGGTCGCCACGGTCGGCTGCCTGCGCGGATTGCAGACGGGCAGCGGGGCCGCCTCGGTGGGGCTTTCGACCACCAGCGCGGTGGTCACGTCCATCATCCTCATCGTGGTGCTGGATGGCGTCTTCGCCGTGCTTTTCTACCACCTGGGGGTCTGAGGGATGACCGGTGTGGCCGCGACGAACCCGGATAACGCGCAAGGTGAAGTGGTCATCCGTGTTCGCGGGCTGACCATGGGCTTCGACGACCTCGTCCTGATGCGCAATCTGAACTTCGAGGTGCGCCGGGGCGAGATCTTCGTGATTCTCGGTGGCTCTGGTAGTGGCAAGAGTACGCTGCTCCAGCACATGATCGGGCTTTACCGGCCTCAGGCCGGCCATATCTGGGTCGCCGGTGCGGATATCACCGAGGCGGAGGGCGCGCAGCGCGAGGCGATCCTGCGCCGGGTCGGGGTGATGTACCAGATGGGGGCGCTGTTCGGGTCAATGACGCTGCTGGAGAACGCGCGCCTGCCACTGGAGGTGCACACCGATCTCCCGCGCGAGGCGATGGATGCGGTCGCGCGCGCCCGTCTGCAATTGGTGGGGCTGGGGGCGTTCGCCGATTTCATGCCCTCGGAGATCAGCGGCGGCATGCAGAAACGCGCGGCCATTGCCCGCGCCATGGTGCTGGACCCGGAGGTTCTGTTCCTGGACGAGCCCTCTGCCGGCCTCGACCCGATCACCTCGGCGGACCTGGATCGGCTGATCCAGCGCCTGGCCCGGACCCTGGGCATGACCATCGTGATCGTGAGTCACGAACTGGCCAGTATTTTTGCGATTGCCGACCGGGTGATTATGCTCGACAAGGAAAGTCAGGGGATTGCCGCCGAGGGCGACCCGGCCACCCTGCGTGACACATCAGATCATCCGTGGGTGCAGCGCTTCCTGCGGCGGACGGATTCCGACCAAGAGAGGTCCGCATGAGTGCCCGACATCATTTCCGACTGGGGTTGTTCATCCTCGGCGGGCTAGCGGCCCTGGTGGCGGCGTTGCTGATCCTGACGGCGGGTAATCTGCTGCGCCCGTCCATCCAGATCGAGACCTACATGGATTCCTCGATCCAGGGCCTGGAGATCGGGGCGCCGGTCAAGTTTCGCGGCGTGAACATCGGCGAGGTGACCGACCTGACCTTTACCTCGGTGGTCTACGAATCCGATGTGCGCCCGCGGGATCGCCGGCGCTACGTGATGGTGCGGGCGCGGCTGTACCCGGACCGCTTTGCCGCCAGTGCGCGGGAAGGCGAGTTCGAGACCCGTATTCTCGAAAATCTGGTCGACGCGGGGCTGCGCGTGCGCATGGCGGCACAGGGAATCACCGGCATGAGCTACCTGGAGACGGATTTCTCCGAGCCGGGAACCCATCCGCCACTAGCCCATGACTGGGAGCCACACTCGATCTATGTGCCGTCTGCGCCCAGCACCGCAATGCAGTTCCTCGAATACGCGGAGAACCTGCTCAAGCGCATCGACGAGCTGGATATCGAGGGCGTCGTGGACAACCTGACCAACCTCCTGGTGACCGTGGATACCACGCTTAACGAACTGGATACCGGGCGCCTGGCGGAGCAGGCCGATGAAATGATCGACGAACTCAAGACCACGACCCGCACGGCGACCCGGGTGATGGAGTCGGTCGAGCGTCTGGTCGAGCATCCGGATACCCAGGCCCTGCCCAGCGAGACCCGCGCCGCGCTGCGCGAACTGCGCGAGACCGCCGAGGCGGCCGATGTCGGGCGCCTGGTGGACCGGATGGATGCCATGGTGGAGCGACTGGACCGGGGTATGGACGTCAGCGAGAGCAAGCTGCTGGAGACTCTGGACGAGCTGCAGGCTACGATCACCGGCTTGCGCAGCCTGTCGGACGATGTTCGCCGCAATCCCGGAGGTGCGCTGTTCGGTGCCCCGCCGCCGCGCAGTTCGATGGACGAGGAGTAAACCGATGACCCGATGGACCCTTCCCGCGCTTCTACTGATGGCCTGGACGCTGGGCGGCTGCACGCTGATTCCCGAGCGCGATGCGGTGGACCGCGCGTGGTTCCTGCTGGAACTCCCGGCCGATCCGGCCCCGCGAATGGCCGAGACGAGCGAACCGCTGGCCGTGGAGCTGGGGTCGGTGCGGGTGGCGCCGGCGTATGGCGGGAAGGGGCTGGTCTACCGACTGGGAGATCACCGCTACGAGTCGGACTACTACAACGAATGGTTCCTGGCGCCGGCGGAGCAGGTCGAGCAGCTGCTGCGGGAACGCTGGACGCGCCACGGGGCGGCCATCGAGCTGGTCGACAACGCCTCCGCTGCGCGCGCGCAAGGACGTCCGGCCGTGCAGCTGCACATCCTGGTGACGGCCCTGTACGGCGATCTCGATACCGCGAATCTGGAAGAGCTGGGCGAGGTGGGTCCCGATGACCCGGTGCGCGGGGTCGGTCGTGTAGGCCTGCGCACCCAGCTGCGCTTTGCCGAACACGCCCGCCTGGCACACATGGAGGCGGAGCGCAGCATCGACCGCCGCTCGGCCTCGCGCCTGGTGGCGGCGCTGTCGCAGGCGACCGCGGAGGTGCTGGCCGGGCTGGAAGACGAACTGCTCCGCGAGGCGGAACGGGCGGGCGACGAATGAACGATGTCTTTGACTTTGCCGCGCCGCTTCCGGACGGCGAAGAACAGCCACTGGCGGCCTGGCGCGGGGATGTCCTGCTGATCGTCAACGTGGCCAGCGAGTGCGGGTTCACGCCGCAGTACGAGGGCCTGCAGGCGCTGCAGGAGCGCTATGCCGAGCGTGGGTTCCGGGTGCTGGGGTTTCCATGCAACCAGTTCGGCGGGCAGGAGCCCGGGGATGCCGACCAGATCCGCGCCTGCGGGCTGCGCTTCGGAGTGTCGTTCCCGGTGTTCGCCCGCATCGAGGTGAACGGGGATGCGGCGTATCCCCTGTACCGGCATCTGAAGGACCAGGCGCCCGGGGCGCTCGGCACCCGGGGCATCAAGTGGAACTTCACCAAGTTTCTGGTCGGGCGCGACGGCCGCGTGATCGACCGCTTCGCCCCGCAGAAAAAGCCGGCTGATCTGACCCGTGCGATCGAGGTGGCGCTGGACGAACCACGCCCGAGCGCGGCGAATGGATCCTAGCGGCGCCGGTCCCGCGCCGGATCACGCAGGGGCCGATGACTACTGGATGGAGCGGGCGCTGGAACAGGCCGAACAAGCGGCACAGGTCGGCGAGGTCCCCGTGGGGGCGGTGCTGGTGGCCGCCGATGGCACGTGCCTGGCGGCCAGCCACAACGCGCCGATCGGGCTGCACGACCCGACCGCGCACGCCGAAATCCGGGCGCTTCGGGCCGCCGGTGAGCGCCTGGAGAACTACCGGCTCCCGGGTGCGACGCTCTACGTGACCCTGGAACCCTGCAGCATGTGTGCCGGTGCAATGATCCACGCCCGCGTAGCGCGCGTGGTATTCGGTGCCAGCGACCCCCGCACCGGGGCAGCCGGAGGCGCCCTGGAGCTGTTCGACCACCCTGCGCACAACCACCGGGTCGATGTGACAGGCGGAGTGCTAGGGGACGTGGCCGGAGAACGACTGCGCCGCTTCTTCCGCGAACGGCGGGACAAGTGACGCGTCGCGCGTTTCAGGCGGACGCCAGGCCAGAGGGAAGGCCTTCAGACGGGCCCGGGAACGGGCATGACACAAGGAGAGTGAGATGTTTTGTATGCAATGTGGACAGGAAGTCCACGAGGAAGCGCGTTTCTGTCTCGGGTGCGGTGCGGCGCTAATGCCGCAGGCGTCGGGCGCCGAGGGTGAGGTTGCGACGTCCCTGGCTTCCGCCCAATACGCCGGCTTTTGGTATCGGGCGCTGGCGTTGTTGATCGATTGGGTGCTCGCCAACATCCTGGGGATGCTGGTCGTGCTGCCCCTGAGCTTTATCCTGGGCATGACGATGGTCGGCCATGAACCCGAGGTGATTGCGGGCGCCGGGGCCTTGCTGGGGATCCTGGTCGGGACGGCCGTGTTATGGCTTTACTTCACGGTTTTCGAGTCGTCCGGCTGGCAGGCGACACCGGCCAAGCGGATGCTGGGGTTGCGAGTAACGGATGCTGATGGCCAGCGGATCGGCTTTGGGCGAGCCAACGCTCGCTACTGGTCGAAGATCCTCTCCGCCATGACCCTCTACATCGGCTTCCTGATGGCCGCGTTCACCGAACGCAAGCAAGGGCTGCACGACATGGTGGCATCCACTCTGGTGGTTCGACCGGCACGGCAATGAGGTGCGGATTGCGGACGACCCGGCCGATGCCGGGGTGTTGCCCGAGAAAAATGGAGCCGGTGACAGGAGTCGAACCCGCGACCCTCTGATTACAAATCAGATGCTCTACCAACTGAGCTACACCGGCCTGGTGCCAGGGAAGCGCTCAATAGTGCTTCCCTGAGTTTCGGGCCTGGCGGAAGGCCCGAGAAAAATTGGTGCCGGGAGCGAGAATCGAACTCGCACTCTGTTTCCAGAACCGGATTTTGAATCCGGCGCGTCTACCAGTTCCGCCATCCCGGCTTGTGGGGCGGTAGTGTAGCGCAGGTTCCCTGTGGCACAAACGGGGCAGAGCGATCGGCGGCATCCCGCGCTACATCGAGTGGTGCGTGGTAGGATCGCGCGCCATGCGTGTCGCCGACTTCGATTACGAGCTCCCGCCGGAGCTGATTGCACAGTATCCGCTACCGGACCGGGCGGGTTCGCGCCTGCTGGTCCTGGAGGAAGAGCGCCCGCGGGACGCTCGCTTTGCGGAGATCGAGGATCTTCTGCGGCCGGGTGACCTGCTGGTGCTGAACGATACCCGGGTGATTCCGGCACGCGTGTTCGGGCGCAAGGAGAGCGGGGGGCAGGTGGAGGTCCTGGTCGAGCGAATCGAGTCGCCCGGCCGGGTGCTGGCGATGGTGCGCGCCAGCCGGGCGCCGAAGGTCGGGACCCGGCTACGCCTGGCGGATGCCTTCACTGTGGAAGTGACCGGCCGCGAGGGCCCGTTCTTCCGCCTGGCCCTGGTTGATGCCGACGATGTGCTCGCGTTGTTGCGCGTGCATGGGCACATCCCGCTGCCGCCATATATCGAACGCGCCGACGAGGCGCATGATGCCGATCGCTATCAGACGGTGTTCGCGGCGCGCGAGGGTGCGGTTGCCGCCCCCACGGCGGGCCTGCATTTCGACGATGCCCTGCTGGGGCGCCTGCGCTCGGCGGGGGTGGAGACGGCGACGGTCACTCTGCACGTCGGGGCGGGGACCTTCCAGCCGGTGAAGGTCGAGGATACCGCGGCGCACGAGATGCATGCGGAGTGGCTGGAGGTGTCGCCCGAGGCCTGCGCGGCGGTAGCGGCCTGCAAGGCGCGTGGCGGGCGTGTGGTTGCGGTCGGTACGACCTGCGTGCGCTCGTTGGAGACCGCGGCCGCCGGGGGAGAACTGGCGCCGTTCCAGGGCGAGACGCGGCTGTTCATCCAGCCGGGGGATCAATTTCGGGTGGTGGACCGGATGGTGACCAATTTTCATTTGCCGCAGAGCACGCTGTTGATGCTGGTGGCGGCATTTGCCGGCTATCGCCGGATCCTGGATGCGTATGCCCATGCGGTGGCGCAGCGCTACCGGTTTTTCAGTTACGGCGACGCGATGTGGCTGGCGCCGGGGCAGGGCGATGATCTGCCCCCGAGTGTGACCACCGCCGCGGGAGAGTCCGATGGAGTTTGAGAACCTGGCTGCCGATGGCGCGGCGCGCCGCGGCCGTCTGCACTTCCCGCGCGGGACGGTGGAGACCCCGGCCTTCATGCCGGTGGGAACCTACGGCACGGTCAAGGCGATGACGCCGGAGGAGCTGCGCGAGCTGGGCGCGGAGATCATCCTCGGGAATACCTTTCACCTGATGCTGCGCCCGGGCACCGAGGTGATCCGGGCGCATGGCGACCTGCACGACTTCATGCACTGGGAAGGCCCGATCCTGACCGATTCCGGCGGATTCCAGGTCTTCTCGCTCGCGGAGATGCGCAAGATCACCGAGGAGGGCGTGCGCTTCCAGTCGCCGGTGGACGGCTCGAAGGTACTGATGACGCCGGAGTCCTCGATGCAGGTGCAGCGCGAACTGGGCTCGGACATCGTGATGATCTTCGACGAGTGCACGCCATACCCGGCCACCGTGGATGAGGCGCGCCAGTCGATGGAGCTGTCACTGCGCTGGGCGGCGCGTTCGCGCACGGCACACGGTGACAACCCGGCGGCGTTGTTCGGCATCGTGCAGGGCGGGATGTACCCGGACCTGCGGCGGGAGTCGGCCGAGGGGCTACAGGCGATCGGCTTTGATGGTTACGCGATCGGCGGGCTGTCGGTAGGCGAACCGGAGGACGAGCGCCTGCAGACCCTGAATGCGACCCTGCCGCTGCTGCCGCAGGAGCGTCCGCGTTACCTGATGGGGGTGGGGCGGCCGGAGGACATCGTCGAGGCCGTGCGGCGCGGCGTGGATATGTTCGACTGCGTGATGCCGACCCGCAATGCCCGCAACGGTTTCCTCTATACCCGCGAGGGCGTGCTGCGCATCCGCAATGCGCGCTTCCGTGAAGATGTCGGCCCGATCGATCCGGAATGCGGGTGCTACACCTGTCGCCACTATTCGCGGGCGTATCTGAAGCACCTGGACAAGTGCAACGAGATCCTCGGTTCGCGCCTGGCGACGACCCACAACCTGCATTATTACCAGGACTTGATGCGCGGATTGCGCGAGGCGATCGCGGCCGCTGCCCTGAATGAGTTCGTGGCCGATTTCTACAGTCGACGCGGCATGGCGATCCCGCCTGTGCCATAATCCGCGCGGTATTTTTTTCGCTCGCCGGGTGTGGCCTGACCTCCCCGGTAGCGTCCGAATCTGAACCGAAGACGGAGTGTTTCGATGGACTTTCTGATTTCTGCAGCGCATGCCCAGGAAGGTGGAGCGGCCGGTGGCGGCATGATCGAGTTCCTGATCATGATCGTTATTTTCTTCGCGATCATGTATTTCCTCATCATCCGTCCGCAGAGCAAGCGCGCCAAGGAGCACCGCTCCATGGTCGAGGCCCTGTCCAAGGGTGACGAGATCGTCACCAATGGCGGTGTGGCCGGCAAAATCACCGAAGTCAGCGACGACTTCGTCAAGGTCGACATTGCCGACGGCGTGAACGTGGCCGTACAGAAGCAATCGGTCGCCTCCGTGATGCCCAAGGGCACGCTCAAAGATCTCTAAACGCCCTTCAGGGTCCTCGATATGCGCAATTCCTATCCGGCGTGGTTGTACGCCCTGATCGTCGTGGTCGTTCTGGGCGCGGGGCTGTACGCCCTACCCAACCTGTTCCCGGAAGACCCGTCGGTGCAGATCGGCAATCCGGTGACCGGCGAGATCGACGAGAACATCCGTGACCTGATGGGCACCATCCTGGGTGCCCAGGGTGTGACGCCGAAACAGGTCGATGAGCAAGACGACGGGCAGCTGCTGCTGCGCTTCGAGACCAGCGACGAGCAGTCGCTGGCCGCCGAAATCCTGCGTAACGCGCTGGATGACAACCACACGGTCGCCCTGAATCTGGCCCCGGCCACGCCGAACTGGTTGCGCGCAATCAATGGCCAGCCGATGGCGCTGGGTCTGGACTTGCGCGGCGGGGTGCACTTCCTGATGGAAGTTGATCTGGATGCCGTGATCGGCACGGCGATGGAGCGCTACACCAACGAGTTGCGCGGGCGGATGCGCGACGAACGTCTGACGTTCGGCACGATCGAGCGCAGTTCCAGCGATCTGACGGTGATGTTCGCGAACGAGGAAAACCTCGCGGCGGCCGAGAGTTGGCTGACCCGCGAATATCGCGGCGAGCTGGAATGGGAGATCCGTGGGAGCGGCGAAACCAGCCGCATGGTGGCCACCCTGAGCGATGACCACCTGACCGAGCTGCGCCGCCAGGCCCTGCAGCAGAACATCTCTACCCTGCGTTCGCGCGTGGATGAGCTGGGCGTGGCCGAGCCGATCATTGCCCAGCAGGGCGAGCACCGGATCGTGGTGCAGCTGCCGGGCGTGCAGGACACCGCGCGGGCCAAGGAAGTGCTGGGTGCGACCGCCACGCTGGAGTTTCGCCTGGTCTCCGAGGCCGGCGACCCGATGGAGGCCGACCAAACCGGCCGCGCGCCATCTGGCACACGCCTGTACCACGAGCGTGACGGAACCCCGGTGCTGCTGCAGCGTCAGGTGATGCTCACCGGTGATTATATTACCGACGCCTCTTCCGGGATTGCCCAGGATAGCGGCGGCCCGGCCGTGTTCATCAATCTCGATGGCCAGGGGGCGCGCATCTTCTCGCGCGTGACCTCGGATAACGTGGGTCGCCTGATGGCGTCGGTGTTCATCGAGACGACCACCGAGACGGTGGAGGAAGACGGCGAGCAGGTCATACGCACCTCGCGCAGCGAAGAGGTCATCAACGTTGCGCGCATCAACGAGCCGCTGGGCCGACGCTTCCAGATCTCGGGTCTGGACACCACGCGTGAGGCGCGCAACCTCGCGCTGCTGCTGCGCGCCGGTGCGCTAGCCGCGCCAATGTCGATCGTCGAGGAACGCACGGTGGGTCCGAGTCTGGGCCAGGAGAACATCGATCGCGGCATGCAGTCCGTGGTGATCGGATTCATCCTGGTGATGATCTTCATGGTCCTCTACTACCGCGCCTTTGGACTGATCGCGAACGTGGCGCTGGCACTGAACCTGATCTTCATCGTCTCGGTTTTGTCGATGCTGCAGGCGACCCTGACCCTGCCGGGGATTGCAGGGATCGTGCTGACCGTCGGCATGGCGGTGGATGCGAACGTGCTGATTTTCGAGCGTATACGCGAGGAAATTCGCAATGGACTGTCACCCCAGGCGGCGATTTCGTCGGGCTATGACCGAGCGTTCACGACCATCGCGGACGCCAACGTGACCACGCTGATCGCGGCCCTGGTGCTGTTCCTGTTCGGCACCGGGCCGATCAAGGGCTTTGCCATCACGTTGTCGATCGGGATCATCGCGTCGATGTTCACCGCGATCATCGTGACCCGCGCAATCGTCAATCTGACCTACGGGCGCCAGCGTCGGCTGACGCGCCTGGCCATCTGAGCGCGGAGAAAACCATGCTTCCGCATCTGAATTTCGCTGAATCGAACATCGATTTCCTCGGCAAGCGCAAGATCACGATCGCGATCTCGCTGGTCCTGATCATTATCTCGGTAGCGCTGCTGGCCACCCGCGGGCTGAACTTCGGGATCGACTTCACCGGGGGGACCCTGGTGGAAGTGGGCTACCCCGAAGCGGTGGAGCTGGATACGATCCGCGAGACCCTGTCGGCGGGCGGCTATGCGGGGGCGCAGGTGCAGACCTTCGGCACCTCGCGCGATGTGTTGATTCGCCTGCCGCCAAGCGAAGACGACGACAACCCGGCGATGTTGTCCAACCGGGTGTTGAATGCCCTTCGGGATGGCGGGCCGGCTGATCCGGATCTTCGCCGGGTGGAGTTCGTCGGTCCGGCAGTCGGTGAGGAGCTGCGCGAGCAGGGCGGTCTTGCGATGATCTATGCCCTGGCTGGCATCCTGATCTATGTGGCCGTGCGCTTCGAGTGGCGCTTCTCCATTGGGTCGGTGCTGGCGCTGGTGCACGACGTGCTGATTACGCTGGGGATCTTCTCGCTGCTGCAGATGGAGTTCGATCTGGGGGTGCTTGCAGCCGTGCTGGCGGTGATTGGCTACTCGCTGAATGACACCATCGTGGTGTACGACCGAATACGCGAGAACTTCCGTGTGCTGCGCAAGCAGGGCACGGAACAGGTGATGAACAACGCGGTGAACAAGACCCTGGCGCGGACGATCGTGACCAGCATGACCACCTTGCTGGTGTTGTTCTCGCTGGCCATCCTCGGCGGCGCTGCGCTGCAGAACTTTTCCATCGCGTTGATCATCGGGGTGATCGTCGGGACGTACTCGTCGATCTTCATTGCGGCGACCGCGGCCCTCCTGCTCGGCGTGGACCGTCAGGTTCTGCTGCCGGTGAAGAAGGAAGGGGCGGAAGAGGATCAGACGCCCTGAGTTCCGGTCACGCCTGGTCGAATGAGCCTGCCAGAGGCACATAAGGCCAGGGCCCAAAAAAACGCCCGGTGGCCTTGCGGCCCCGGGCGTTTTTCGTTGCGGACCGGGCTGCAGGTTAGAAGGCGAGGGCTTCCTTGATGATGCGCTCGACCAGTTCGTTCACGTCCCGCAAGCTATTCTTCGAGTCCTTGTCGCCCACCTCGGGGACCGGGGTGTAGCCCATGTAGACCGTTCCCGGTTCGTCGGAGAGTTCGTAGACAGTGATGATGTAGGGGCAGAAGAGCATGTTGTGCGGATCGGCCTCCATGGTCGCTCGCGAGTAGGTGGCACTGCAGAAGTCGACCGACTGCCCGTTGAGGTAGATGCCTTCGCCGCTTTCCTGTCCCGCGGTGCGGTCCAGCATGTTGGCGATGTAGCCGACGTTGTTGATGACCAGGCCCTCGGCGGCGATGGCCTCTTCGACCATCTCGAAGTAGAAGTCGTACTCCCCTTCGGTCTTGAAGATGACGCGTTCGTCGGTCTCCATGAAGGTTTCGTAGGCGCTGGCTGTGCCACCGACGGCGAGACCGAGCCCGAGGCCGATCGCCAGGGCGGAGTGGCGCAGAGTGCGCGAGATACCGGTGAGTGTCTTCATGGTTCCTTCCTCTATTGTGGTTCCAGGTCTGGCAGGATGGGGTTGTAGGCGTGCCGTCGGCGTCGCAGCCGGCGCTGACGCGCGGGCTCTGTATGTATTTGGCGGTCAGTCGAAGAAATGACCGGCAAAGCGTGTTCGGGGCGCCCAGTACGGGTTGTCCAGATGCTCAATACGTACCTGGCCGCGGGCGCTGGGTGCATGCACGAAGCGGCCGTCTCCCACGTAGACCCCGACGTGGTCGATTTGATTCCCGTTGATGGCGAAGAACACCACATCGCCCGGGGTGGGCGAGCCGTCGCGCCGCGTCGCGGCCCGGGCCTGATCGCGCGTAGTGCGCGGGACGGCGCGCCCGACCTCGCGGTAGGCGCGCTGGACGAGGGCCGAGCAGTCCAGCCCGGTGGCATCGGTGCCGCCGTACTGGTACGGGGTGTCGAGGTGACCGAGGGCGGTCAGCACGACTTCGGAGCGTTCGAGGCCAGCCTCGGGCGTGGGGCTCATTGGGCCGTCCGCAAGGCCTTCGGGTATGGCAACGGGCACGGTATCCCCGCCGCGGGGTTCGGGTCCCGCGCTGCAGGCCGCAAGCAGCAGAAGCGCGGGACCGGTCAGGGCCAGGGGAAGCCGGCTGCGCCAGGTGTCAGAAAAGGTCGCGTTCGGCATAGCTGTCGGGGACGGTGAAGAGCTCGGCGCTGAGGTCGTCGGTGGAGATGCCCGCAAGGCGCGTGGTCACGCCGCCCTTTTCGCTGACCTGCAGCGGGATGCCGTCGACGCGAGGCAGCAGGGAGGCGCCCATCTGCGAGGCCATCGGCCCACCGGCCTCCAGGGCGCTCAGGGACAGCTCGTACAGGCGATCCATCAAGGCGCCCAGGGTCGCGAAGTCAGCGCTGCCCAGGCCCAGGGTATCCGGCTCCGTCACGCAGACCGTGCTTTGCACCTGTCCGTCGATCAGCACCTCGTAATCGTCGCAGACGAAGTCCCCGATCGTGCGTTGTTCGCCGGTGGCACGGGTGTCGATTTCGGCATCGAAACCCTCTGCCCCGATGCCCAGCTGGTCCTCGAGCTGCTGGCGCACCTCGGGTGGAAGCTGTTCCATCTGCCGGCGCAGGTCACTGACCATGTCGGTCATGGCGCGCATTTGCTGGTCCATCACCTCGCGGGTCAGCGGGGTGTAGGTCTGCTCGCTGTCATCCACGACCGTGAGCTTGTCGGTCGTGGCATCGAAGAGCATGTAGCCGGAGGTTCCGCTGATGGACTCGTTGAGTTCCATGCGCACGGTCTCGCCCCGCACCAGGATCTGGCTCTCCAGCCCCTCGTCGTCGACGTAGTGCAGCAGGGCATCGGCCTGGGCGGTGGAGCCGATGGCGAGCAGCCCGCCTAGAGCGATGGGCATGAGGGCGCGGCGAATTCGGTCGAGCGGGCCGGGGCGGCGATGATGCATGGGGGCTCCTGCAGGTTGCTGGACGGGTTCGGATCTCGAGGGCGAGCGTGCCAGTTCGTACGTAGCGAAGTTGACGGAGTATCCGGTGTCTGTCTATCGCTGATTGTAGCCCGTCGCTCAGGTTGCGACGGGTTGCAGCAACTGGCGGGCGAGCGCGTCCGGATCCAGCGGTGCCTCCGGAGCGACCTCGATGCGGCCCTCCTCTGGGGCGGGCCATTCCTGCTGCGGCTGTTGCTGTTCCATCACCTCGACGCCGGCATCCGAGGCATCACGGGCCGCGCGGGTGCGTGCCTCGAGTCGTTCGCGCAGCACCTCATCACGGGCGCGGCAGGCAACTACTGCAAAGCCGGCCGCCTGTTCCTGCGCCAGGCGCTGGAATGGGGCGCGCTGGTCGCGGGTGAGGAAGGTGGCGTCGACCACCACGGTCAGGCCGAGCGCCAGCAGGTGTTCGGCGCGCTCGCGCAGATGCGCGTAGATCCGGGCCCGGGCGTCCGCACTGTAGGAGACGGCGTCGGACATGCGCTTGCGTTCGATGTCGGAGCGCAGGCGCACGGCACCCAGGGCTTCGACGATCTGCGTGCTGATCACGGTCTTGCCGCTGCCGGAGACGCCGTGCATCAGGATCAGCCGGGGCGATCCGCGTTCGGTCAGGCGCTCGGCCAGGGCAAGATAGCGCCCCATCTCGGCCTTGTGGGCCGCCTGTTCATCGGAGGGGAGCTGTGCCTCGGTCCCGTGAATGCCCTGGACCTTGGCCCGGATCAGTGCACGGTAGACCTGGTACAGCGGCAGGAGCGCGAGGCCGTCGAAGTCTTCGCGCCCGTCCAGATAGGCATTCAGCAGTCGCCAGGCGTGGGCGCGCGACTGACGGGCCAGAAGATCCATGGTGGTAAAGGCGATCTCGGAGATCACGTCGATCCAGCGCAAGGCGGGGTCAAACTCGATCGCGTCGAAGGCGACCGGCACTTCCTCGCCGTTCTCGTCATCGACATAGACCAGGTTGCCCAGGTGCAGGTCGCCATGGCCATGGCGTACGAACCCTTCGTCATGCCGAGCCTGAAGTACATCATGCAGTCGATGGATTTCCGAGCGAGTCCACTGTTCCAGCCGTTCCAGGCGTGCCCGGTCCGATGCGCCACGCACGGTCTCGTCGAGGGCCGGGAAGTTGTCCAGCATCGGCTGGGTGGCGGCCTCTGCGGTGCCGTATTCGGACTGCGCATCGGTGCGTTCGGTGCGTTCATGAAAGGCGGCGATGTAGTGGCCCAGTGTATCCATGGCGGCGGCGGGTAGTTGGCCCTTGTCCAGCAGATGGTCCAGTTGGCGGGCGCGGTCGAACCGGCGCATGTGCACGGCGTAGTCGAGGATGGGGCCTTCGCCGTTGATGACGGGGTGGGCATCGTCGCCATTGAGGGTGGCGAGCTCCAGATAGATCTGGGGCGCCAGACGGCGATTGACCTCCAGCTCGGTCTCGCAGTAGTGGCGGCGAGCCTCCAAGGTGGAGAAGTCGAGGAAACCGAGGTTCAGTGGCTTCTTGAACTTGTAGGCATCCTCGCCCGCGAGGATCACGGTGGAGATATGGGTTTCGATGGTGCGCACGGAGTTCGCATCCGGCACCGGGGCGGGAAATCCACCGCTCTCGACCAGTTGGCGCAGGCGGTTATGGTGCTGTTCCAGTTCGCTCATCGGGGCTCCGCAGTAGGACGTGGGGTGTTGGGCATCCGGATCCGCATCTTTTTCCCGGAATCGCTGGCTATGCACCCGTTTTCGCTTACCCATCAGGTTACCATTGCTGCCGTTTCGGTCACGTCGCCCATCACACGCCATGCCGCGAAAAGCCACTTCACGTCCCCGCAAGCGAAGCGCGCCCCGAAGGGGCCGGCTCCGGCGCCTGTTCGGTGCGGGCAGTTGGACCCTGGCGGGGCTGCTGCTCGCCGGGCTTACGGTGGGTGGCATCTATGTCCATCAACTGGACCGCGAGATCCGTGAACGGTTCGAGGGTCAGCGCTGGGCGTTGCCGGCGCGGGTGTATGCGCGGCCCCTGGAGCTCTATGCGGGTCGGCCGTTGACCGCGGATGCGCTGGAGACCGAGCTGCGCACTTTGAACTATCGCGAGACGCCGGATGGCGCCGGGCCGGGCGAGTTCCGCATCGAAGGCAGTAGCGCGCGAGTGACCACCCGGCCGTTCACCTTTGGTGACGGTCCGGAGCCGGCGCATTCGGTGCGGGTACGTCTGTCCGATGGCCGCGTGGAGTCGGTCGCCGAGCAGTCGAGTGGGCGCAATGTTGACCTGATGCGGGTGGAGCCGCTGCTGATTGGCAGCATCTACCCGACCCATGGCGAGGACCGCATCCTGGTCGATATCGACGAGGTGCCGCGCGAGCTGATCGGGGCCTTGCTGGCGATCGAGGACCGCCGCTTCATGTCCCACCGCGGGGTCGACCCGGTCGGCATCGGGCGGGCCGCGGTCGCGAACCTGCGGGCCGGACGCACGGTGCAGGGCGGCAGTACCCTGACCCAGCAGCTGGTGAAGAACTTCTACCTGACCCGTGACCAGACGCTGACCCGCAAGCTGAACGAAGCGGTGATGGCCCTGCTGCTTGAGCACCGGTATGACAAGCGGGAGATCCTCGAGGCCTACCTGAACGAGGTGTTTCTGGGGCAGACCGGTGAGCGGGCGATTCACGGCTTCGGTCAGGCTGCGCAGTTCTACTATCAGCGCCCGTTGAACGAGTTGCGGCTGGACCAGTTGGCGCTGCTCGTGGGGCTGGCGCGCGGGGCCAGTTACTATGATCCCCGACGCTATCCGCAACGTGCCACGCAGCGCCGGGACCGGGTGCTGGAGGCGATGGCCGAGACCGGACTGGCCGAACGCGACCGGGTGGACCGGGCGCTGGCGACGGCACTGGATGTCTCCCCGGTGATGCCGGAAGGACGCAGCCGCTTCCCGGCATTCCTGGATCTGGTTCGCCGGGAGCTGCGCGCCGATTACGCGGACGAGGACCTGCGCAGCGAGGGCCTGCGGATCTTCACCACCATGGATCCGGTCGTCCAGATGCGTCTCGAGGAACGGCTGGTACGTGGCGTGGACGACCTGGTCCGGCGTCGTGGGGGTGGGAGCGACCTGGACGATCTGCAGGCCGCGGCCGTCGTGACCGACCCGCAGGCCGGCGAGGTGCTGGCGGTGGTCGGGGATCGCAACCCGCGTTATCCCGGCTATAACCGCGCGGTGGAGGCCCAGCGTCAGGTCGGCTCGGTGATCAAGCCGTTCGTGTACCTCGCGGCCCTGACCAACCCGAACCGATACACCCTGGCGACGCTCCTCGACGACAGCCCGCTGACCCTGCAGCTGCCGCATGGAGAGCCCTGGACACCGCGCAACTTCGACCGCGAACACCGGGGGCCGGTGACCGCGTGGGAGGCCCTGGTGCAGTCCTACAACATTGCTACCGTGCGCCTGGCCGAGGATATCGGGATTTCGCAGGTGATCAGCCTGATGCAGACGCTGGGGCTGCAGCGCACGCCGGCCCCGCTACCGTCGCTGGCCCTGGGGGCCATCGAGCTCTCGCCGCTGGAGGTGGCCGGGCTCTATCAGGCACTGGCGAATGGTGGCTACGCCACCGGAACCCGGGTCATCCGGGATGTGCTGGATCAGGACGACGAGATGCTCTCGCACTACGGGCTGTCCCTGCAGGGGGCGGTGTCGGACGGTGCGGTTCGCGTGTTGAGCCACGCGCTGCATGACGTGACGCGCGAAGGTACTGGGAGCCGCATCAATGCCCGCCTGAACGGTCAGGTCGTGGCCGGCAAGACCGGTACCACCAACAACTTCCGCGACAGTTGGTTCGCCGGTTTCGATGATCGCCACGTGGCGGTCGTCTGGCTGGGGATGGACGACAACCGTCCCACCGGTCTGACCGGTGGGGTGTCCGCGGCGCCGGTGTGGGCGGAGATCATGGCGGGCATCGGGGTGCAATCCCTGCGTCTGGAGGGCCACCCCGGTGTCGACTATCAGGGGATCGATCTCGCCTCCGGGTTGCGTGTGGAAAGTGATGATCACGCCTGCGAGGCGGTGAAGACGCTGCCGTTCTGGCAGAATTCGAGCCCCGAGACACGCGCCGAGTGTGATCTGCGCAGTGAGTCCAGCCCGCAGGGCTGGTTCGAGAGGCTATTCCGGTGAAGATGTTCAGTACCGCACGATCCCCGTTTCGCGTCGCGATGCCCGCCGGTCCGGCATGGCGTCCGGGGCAGTGGCTGGGTGCTGTCGCCCTGGCCCTGCTGCTCGCAGCCTGTGCGACGCCAGCGCCGCGGGATGCCAGCGCCCCGGTGCCCGACGACGGGGATGTAACCGGGGAGGATGCGCCGCCCAGCGAAGATCGGGCCGAACCCCGCGAACCGGAACGCGCGCCGACACCCGCCGCGGCCCTGAACCTGGCGCAGCAGGCCGAGTCCGCGCGCCAGGCTGGAGATACGGCTCGGGCGGAACAGCGCCTGGAGCGTGCCTTGCGGATCGCGCCGCGGGATGCCGGGCTGTGGCACCAGATGGCCGCGCTGCGCATGGAACAACGGCAGTACCAGCAGGCCGAGCGCCTGGCCAGTCGCTCATTGCAGATAGTGGGCGCCCATGACCGCGAACTGGCCCTGGAGAACTGGCGACTGATCCTGAAGGCCCGCGAGGCGCAGGGCGATACGGCCGGGGCCGACGAGGCCCGCGAGGCGATCCGCCGTCTGGAAGCCGACATTGTCTGAGTCGCCGAACGCTGTAGCGGTGGAGTCGGCGGCGGTACGGGCCCTGAGCCCGGGCGGGGACCTGGCATCCGCAGTCGAAGGCTTCCGCCCGCGCGAGCCCCAGCAACGCATGGCCGTGGCGGTGGAAGAGGCACTGGCGACCGCGCCAACCGCTCTGCTGGTCGAGGCGGCGACCGGGGTGGGCAAGACCTTCGCGTACCTGGTGCCGATCCTGCAGTCGCGCCGGCGGGCACTGATCTCCACCGGGACCAAGACCCTGCAGGACCAGCTCTTCGATCGCGACCTGCCGGTGGTCTGCAAGGCCCTGGGATACCGCCCGCGGGCGGCGCTTCTGAAGGGCCGCGCCAATTATTTGTGCCACTACCGCCTGGAGCTGGCCGCGGCCGAGGCCGGCGGTGCAACCGGTGGCCCCGTGCGCCGCGATCAACTGCCGGTGATCGAGGCCCTGCAACGGTTTGCGCGTACGAGCCCCACCGGTGACCTGGGGCAGGCCGGAATCCTCGCGGAGGACTCGAGGCTGTGGCCGCAGGTGACCTCTACCGTGGACAACTGTCTGGGAGGGGAATGCCCGAGCTACAACGACTGCTTCGTGGTGCAGGCCCGCAAGCGGGCGCAGGAGGCGGACGTGGTGGTGGTTAATCATCACCTACTGCTCGCGGATATGGCCCTGAAGGAAGAGGGCTTCGGCGAACTCCTGCCGGAAGTCGACGCCGTAATTGTCGACGAGGCCCATCAGCTGCCCGACATTGCCGGGTCGTTTTTCGGCATTGCGGTTGGCACGCGGGCGTTGCGCGAACTGGCACGAGACACCCGGCGCGAGCAGGAACAGCATGCGCCGGAGATGCTGGATATCCGCCAGCGCATCGCGGAGCTGGAGGCGAGCGTGGCCGAGCTGCTGGACGCCTCGCGGACCTGGGAGGGCCGCTCCAGCTGGGATGCCGTCAGTCCGGCCGGCGAGCTCGATCCGTTGCTGGATCGCCTCGATACGAACCTCGGTTTTGTCGGGGACGCACTCGAGGCCGCGGCCGCTCGGGCGCCGGGCCTCGAGCAGCTGCGCGGGCGCAGCGCTCTGCTGCTGGAACGCCTGCGCGAATGGCGCGAAGAGAGCCCGGACACGGTGGCCTGGGCGGAGCGCTTCAGCCAGAGTCTGATCCTCCACCGCACGCCGCTGGATGCGGCACGGCCGCTGGCCCAGCGGCGTGCCGCACGGCCCGCCGCGTGGATCTTTACCTCGGCTACCCTGGCGGTGGGCGAGGATTTCGGCCATGCGGCGCGCCGGCTCGGTCTGCCGGCCGATGTTGCCAGCGAACGCCTGGACAGCCCGTTCGATTTCCCGAATCAGGCCTGTCTGGTGCATCCGCAGCCGCCGCTGCCCAACCCGAACGATCCGGGTTATACCCGAGCGTGTGTCGCCTGGGCCTGGCCGTTGCTGCGCGACAATCCGGGTGGCGGGTTCTTCCTGTTTACCAGCCACCGCGCCCTGCAGGAGGCGGCAGCGATCCTGCGCGCGGAGCTGCCGCGCGATCGCGAACTGCTGGTGCAGGGCGAACAGCCGCGGGGCGATCTGCTGGCGCGTTTTCGCGAGTCGGGCAATGCCTGGCTGCTGGGGGCGCACAGTTTCTGGGAAGGCGTCGACATCCGCGGCGAGGCCCTGTCGATCGTGATTATCGATCGCCTGCCGTTTGCCGCCCCGAACGACCCGGTGCTGCAGGCTCGCGCATCCGCGTTGGAGGCGGAGGGGCGTTCCCCGTTCATGGAGTTCACCCTGCCGCAGGCCGTGCTGGCACTGAAGCAGGGGGCCGGACGACTGATTCGGGACGCCGACGATGCGGGCATCCTGGCACTGTGCGATCCGCGGCTGACCGGAAAAGCCTATGGCCGGCGGTTCCTGGCCAGCCTGCCGGCGTTTCACCGTACCCGGGAGCCGGCCGCGGCGCTGCGTTTTCTGGAGCAGGCCCGGGGACGCGACACATGCGCTTGATCGCACTGGAGACGGCTACCGAGCAGTGTTCGGCAGCTCTTTATCTTGATGGCGAAATCCATTGCGTGCGCGAGCGCGCGGCGCGCCGGCATGGCGAGCTGATCCTGGGGCAGATCGAGCAGTTGCTGCGCGAGGCGGATGTGCCGCGTAGCAGCCTTGACGGCGTGGCCGTCGGACGGGGGCCGGGTGCGTTTACCGGCGTGCGCTTGGGTCTGGGCGTGGCGCAAGGGATTGCCTTCGCCCTGGACCGCCCCGTGGTGCCCGTGTCCACGTTGCAGGCCCTGGCCCAGCAGGCGCTGCGTGGTGATCGCCGGCCGGCGTCCGTGCTCGCGGCGCTGGATGCGCGCATGGGGGAGGTGTACTGGAGCCTTTGTCCGGTTCAGGGCGAGCGAGTGTGCCTTGGGGCGGAGCAGGTGGCCGCGCCGGAGAGCCTGGCGGTGGCCTGGCCTGTGGGCGAGCGGTACGGGCTGGGGTCGGCATTCGCCGCCTTCCCCGATTTGGCCGCCGCGCAGGGGCTGGCAATCGATGCGGTGGACGCTGACGCGCTGCCGGACGCGCTCGAGGTGGCGTTGCTGGCGGTGGATTCCTGGGAGCGTGGCGAGGCCGTGGCACCCGAAGACGCGCAGCCGGTGTATGTGCGCGACGATGTGGCCCGACCGGCCTCCCCCCGATGACTCAGGAACCCGAGATGAACACAACCCCGTACCCCTGGCACCCGCCACTGACTGCGACGATCAAGGCCTGCCCGGAAGATTTCCGGGTCAAGGAATTGCCGGCGACCCTGCCCGAAGGCCACGGCGAACATGTCTGGCTGGAGATCGAAAAGCGCCTGTTGAACAGCGAGGACGTAGCCGTCTGGCTGGCGCGCGAATCGGGCGCGGGCCGAGGCAAGGTCAGCTACGCCGGGCGCAAGGATCGCCAGGCGGTGACGCGCCAGTGGTTCAGCGTGCAGTGCCCGCCGGAGTCCGAGCCGGATTGGGCGGCCCTGGCCGAGGCCTGGAATGCCGCGCAGGAAATCGGGGAGGAGGCGGGCCGGATGCGGGTGCTGCAGGTGGTTCGCCACGCGCGCAAGCTGCGAACCGGGCACCTGGCCGGCAATCGCTTCGAGATCCGTCTGGGTGATGTACAGGGCGATCGCGAGGCCGCGGAACAGATCCTGGAGGCGATCCGTAGCGGGGGCATCCCCAACTATTTCGGGGCGCAACGCTTTGGCCGCGACAACCTGGCCAAGGCGCGCGCCTGGCTGGGGGGCGGCCGCGCGCCGCGCAGCCGCAATCAGCGCAGTCTGCTGTTGTCCGCTGCCCGTTCCGCGATCTTCAACGCGGTACTGGCCGAGCGGGTCCGCCGCGGGGACTGGGATCGGTTGCTGCCGGGCGATGTAGCCAATCTCGAGGGCTCGGGCAGCGTGTTTCCGGTGGCGGAAGTGGATGCCGAGCTGGAGGCGCGCGCCGCCCGGCTGGATATCCATCCGACTGGGCCGCTGTGGGGCAAGGGCGCGATGCAGACTGAAGGCGAGGTTCAGGCGCTGGAGGCGACGATGGCCGCTGGCGAGCCGGCCTTGGCGGAGGGGCTGGTGAAGGTGGACGTGAAGGCGGCTCGCCGCGCCCTGCGCATGGTTCCGGGGGCGGTGGACTGGCGCTGGGAGGGGGATGACCTGTGGCTGTCGCTGGAACTGGGGGCCGGCGAGTATGCGACCGGCCTGCTGGAGGCGATTTGCGTCCCACGGGACGCAGATCGCGCCTGATTCGCGTCAGGCGGAGTTCTTGAGCTTGCGTTCGGCGCGTTCGGCGCGCTGCTCGGCTTCCACGCGGGCGGTGATGTCCTTCTGGATGCCGATGTAGTAGGTGAGCCGGTCCTCGTCGTTGAACACCGGGGTCAGCGACAGCTCGTTCCAGAACAGGCTGCCGTCCTTGCGGTAGTTGCGCAGGGTCACACGGCAGGGCCGGTTTTCGTCGATGGCCGCACGAATCTCCTGGCGCACGTCCTGGTCGGTGTCTTCACCCTGCAGGAAGCGGCAGTCGCGATAGAGGATCTCCTCGGACCGATAGCCGGTGAGTTCCTCGAAGGCGTGATTCACGTAGATCAGGATGTTGTCGTCGCCTTCGCGCTCGGCGATGACGATGCCGTCATTGGAGGCATCTACGGCGAGGGCAAGCAGTTCGGCGTCTATCGTTCGCGTCATATAAGGCGTTTCGGTCGGGTCTGCGGGATGTGCCACACGGAGGGCCCGTTTCGGTGGCCCGCCTCTCGGCTTCTATGGCCAAAAATAGCACGTTCCCGTGTGATCGTGCTCGAAAATGGGTCATGTGGCGGGCGGCCCTGAGGGCGGATAGGCCACAAAAAAGGCCGCCCGGAGGCGGCCTCTTCAGATGGGCCCGGGACTCGGGCCGGATACCCCTGGATGCCTACATTTCCTGGGTCACGGTGAAGGCACCGCGCACGTCGCCCTCGCGGAAGCCGGTAGCTTGATCATCGGGGTAGAGACGTTCCAGCGCGTGCTTTACGTCCCCACTGACGTCGGAGCCGTGGCAGGACAGGCAGGCGCCACCGGTTGGGATGGCCGCCATGAAGCGGAATTTCGGGTCACCATCATCGGATTCAACGACGCCGAAGCGTGGCGGCAGATCCGGGGCCGGGGTGCCGGCCGCATGCTGGGCCTCGAAGCCCTGCAGGGTCAGGCGTTCCCAGCGGTCGGGTGCGTTGTCCTGATTGCGCAGCTTCAGGCTGGTGCGTCCGATCTGGATGCCGGTTTCCGCCGAGATGTCACGTGCGATTGCGGGAGCGCGCTCGTTGCACACCTGGATCGCTTCGGTGGGGCCGCCGGACTCCATGGCGGACATCAGTTCGCCCTGTAGGGTGCTGGCAAATTTCTGAATGGCGTCACGATTGGCAGCGATGCGCTCCTGCAGGTCGTCCTGAGAGAGCTGCGGCATGCTGTCTGCGCTCGCTTGGCCGCTGGCGGCAGAGAAGGCGATCAGGCCGAGGGCCAGGGGGGCAAGCTTCCAGTTCTTCATGGCAAATACCTCGCAGTGCAGAGTCCGTTGCGTCCTGTATATGTACAAGACCTGTACAAAGAGTGGACCGATCGTGAATAAAGTGCAAGGACGGTCATCACCGAATGATAGATGAATCCCGCTCAGGATTCCGGGTGCCGCCTCGCGAGTCTGGAGCCAGTCTAAGCATCCAAATCGCAAAATGCGAATATATCGAATGGCGCATGTGAGTGCGCCGTTTGGCGCCTTTAAGAGTGCTTCTGGATACCGCTTTCAGCGGCCCGAGCCAGTGCTCCGGGGTCGCTTGAGGAGGACGTAGACGGCACCGGTACCGCCGTCGGCCGGCCGCGCGGAGCAGAACGCAAGGACATCGTCGCGCTGGCGCAGCCAGTGATCGGTCAGGCCCTTGAGAACCGGCCCTTGCTGGCGCGAACGCAGGCCCTTGCCGTGCACGATCCGCACGCACAGGGCGCCGCCCCGGCGGGCATCATCGAGGAACAGGCCGATCGCGCGGCGTGCCTCGTCGGCGAACAGGCCGTGCAGGTCGATCTCGTCCTGGATGCGGTAGTGCCCGCCCCGCAGCTTGCGGAATACGCGCTGGCTGATGCCGGGGCGGGCAAAGCGGAGCTCATCGCCTGGTTGGAGGTCAGCGGCATTGAGCGGATCGCTGAGCCAGTCGGCGTGGGCGCGAGCCTCGTCGGCCTCTCGCTGGCGGGCCCGGGCGGCGGGAGGCGGGGGGCGGACATCGGCCTGATCACTGTGCAGCCGTCGCACGTTGCCAACGGCCTGCAGGAATTCGTCGAAATCGTTGGGATCATCCCCGGAGTTCATGGCAGGATACTCGCACTTTTCGGGGGGCAGGCGCGATCGAGTCGATTCGAGAGCGTCTCCCTGGACGGTTTCCAGTATATTGAGTGCCCTCCCAACGGCCCTGTTCCTGCATGCGCATTCTGGTTAGCAACGACGATGGAATTCACGCCCCGGGCATCCAGTGCCTGGCGACGCACCTGCGGCGGATTGCCGAGGTGCACGTGGTGGCCCCGGACCGGGATCGCAGCGGTGCCAGCAACAGCCTGACGCTGGTGCGGCCGCTGCGGGCGCGCCACCTCCAGAGCGGTGATGTACAGGTTGACGGGACCCCGACCGACTGTGTGCACCTGGCGATTACCGGGCTGTTGAAGAAGGAGCCGGACCTGGTGATCTCGGGCATCAACGCGGGCGCCAACATGGGGGATGACGTCCTGTATTCGGGGACGGTGGCGGCCGCGATGGAGGGGCGCTTCCTTGGTCTTCCGGCGATCGCGGTGTCGTTGGTGGGTCCGGACCTGCAGCACTACGATGCCGCGGCGAGCGTGGTAGTCGAGTTGCTGGACCGGATCAATCGTGTGCCGTTGCCGGCGGCCACCATCCTGAACGTGAATGTCCCCGATCTGCCGCGTGACGAGATCCGCGGCGTGCAGGCCACGCGTCTGGGGCATCGCCACAGGGCCGAGCCGATGATCGCCGACGAGGATCCGCGGGGACGGCCGATCTACTGGGTCGGGCCTGCGGGTTCCGAGCAGGATGCCGGGCCCGGCACGGACTTCCACGCGGTACGCGAGGGGTATGTCTCGGTGACACCGATCCAGGTGGACCTGACGCGCTTCGACGCGATCGACACGGTGGGGCGCTGGCTGGACGACTCCCTTCCGGAGGCTGGGCATGGTTCCTGACGCCACCGGCGCCGGTCTGACCTCGCAGCGTGCCCGTGACCGACTGGTCCGGTTGCTGGAGGGGCAGGGCATCCGCGACCCGCGAGTACTGGAGGCGATCCGCTCGATTCCGCGCCACCTGTTTGTCGAAGAGGCGCTGAGTCATCGCGCCTACGAAAACACGGCGCTGCCGATCGGCCATCGTCAGACCATCTCCCAGCCCTTTATTGTCGCGCGCATGACCGAGGCACTGCTCGAGGGCGAGCGCCCCCGGACGGTGCTGGAGATCGGAACCGGCTCCGGCTATCAGGCGGCGGTGCTGGCGCAGATCGTGGACCGGGTGTTCTCGGTGGAGCGCATTCAGGCGCTCAGCCGGAACGCCCGCGAACTGTTGAGCCGGCTGGGCATTAACAACGTGAATCTTCGCCACAGTGACGGGGCCGACGGCTGGCCGGACAAGGCGCCGTTCGACGGCATCATCCTGACCGCAGCGCCGAAGGAGGTCCCCGAGGCGTTATTGACCCAGCTGGCGCTGGGCGGGCGTCTGGTCGCGCCCGTGGAAGGCCCGGACGGGCGTCAGCAGCTGGTCCGCTATACCCGGACGGAAGAGGCCTATGTGCGCGATATCCTGGATGCGGTGATGTTCGTGCCGATGCTGCCGGGGGCCGAGCAATGACGGCGGACCCTGCATGTCGAGGCGTTTGTGACTGAATCGGTGGCTGCGGTACGGCATCGATGAAGTTCTTCGAGCCGCTCTACGACCGGGTGATGGCCTGGTCCCGCCATCGCCATGCGCCGCGTTACCTGGCCGGGCTCTCGTTTGCCGAGTCTTCCTTCTTTCCGATCCCCCCGGACGTGATGCTTGCGCCGATGGCGGCGGCGCAGCCGCGTTCTGCCTGGCGGCTGGCCGCGCTGACCACCCTGTTTTCCGCGCTTGGCGGCTTGCTGGGGTACCTGATTGGGTGGCTGGCGTTCGAGTGGATCGGGCCCTGGCTGCAGCAGATTGGATATGGCGAGGAGTTAAGCCAGGCCGAGGCCTGGTTTGACACCTGGGGGGTCTGGATCGTCCTGATCGCGGGCTTTTCACCCATTCCCTACAAGCTGTTCACCGTGACCGCCGGGGCGCTTTCGATGGCCCTGTTGCCGTTCTTTATCGCGTCGCTGGTGGGGCGCGGGCTGCGGTTCTTCCTGGTTGCGCTGTTCATGGCCTGGGCGGGGCCGCGCGCGGAGCGGCATTTGCGACCGTATATGGAGCGTGTGGGCTGGGCCGGCGTGATCCTGCTGGTCGCGGCGATGACGATCTATGTGGTAATGGGCTGACATGCGCCGGCGCATGGTTCAGGGATTGCTGGCCGCGCTGGTGCTGGTCCTGGTTGCGAATGTCCTGGCCGGTTGTGCGGCGCGTGCGCCCAGCGGGGCCTCGATGCCGGATACCCACGTGGTGCAGCGCAACGAGACGCTGTACCGCATTGCCCAGCGCTACGGCGTGGAATGGCGCGATCTGGCCCGGCGCAATGCCATCGGTGCCCCTTATGTAATCCATCCCGGTCAGCGCCTGCGGCTGCGAGGTGCGGCGCGCTCGTCGTCGCCCAGCGCGCCGCAGGCCTCCTCGCCGCCGAGCACGCGGCAGCCATCCTCGGGCGCTTCTGGCCGCGACAGCAGTGCCGGGGGCGGGGCCTCGTCCGGGTCCGCCTCAAGCTCGTCGACTTCGAGTCCGCCGCCTTCCGATCCGGGTGGCTGGCAATGGCCGGCGGCTGGCGAGGTGCTGCGCGGATTCTCCAGCAGCGGCACGCGGCGGGGGCTTGCGATCGGCGGCGAGCGGGGGGATCACGTTCGGGCAACGCGGGCCGGCGAAGTGGTCTATGCAGGTGGCGGACTGGTGGGGTATGGTCGATTGATCATCCTCAAGCACGACGCGCGGTTCCTTAGTGCCTACGGGCACAACGATGAATTGCTGGTGAGTGAGGGTGACCAGGTGCAGGCAGGCGACACCATCGCGCGTCTGGGGTCATCGGGGGCAGAGCGCCCGATGTTGCACTTCGAGATCCGGGTAGACGGGACGCCGGTAGACCCGGCGCGATACCTCCCGGACCGCTGACTCGATCGAGAGCAGGAAACTACATGGCCAAGACCCGGCAACCGGCCGCTCCGGAACTGGACAACGACACCCTGACCCACGATCCGGTCCTGGAGGAGGCGGCCCAGGTGCCCGAGGATCTGGCCCGACCGGTCGAAAAGATCGAGGAATCCGAGGATCCGGAAGATGACCCGGAGGCGGTGCTACCCGAGGTCACGGCCGGCCTGAAACCGGAAAAAGGCGCTCCGGTACGGCCGAAAACGCTGCGCGACGCCCGTCCCGCGGAACTGGATGCGATCCAGATCTACCTGCGCGATATCGAATACCGCCCACTGCTGACCCCCGAAGAAGAGCGCAAGTACGCGCGTCTGGCGCGCGAGGGCGATGAGGGCGGTCGCCGGCGCATGATCGAGTGCAACCTTCGGTTGGTGGTGAAGATCGCCCGGCGCTACCTGAACCGCGGCCTGCCGCTGCTTGACCTGATCGAGGAAGGCAATCTCGGTCTTATGCACTCGGTGGAGAAATTCGACCCGGAGCGGGGCTTTCGTTTTTCCACCTACGCCACCTGGTGGATCCGCCAGACCATCGAACGGGCCCTGATGAATCAGGGGCGGACCATCCGCATTCCGGTGCATGTAAGCAAGGAACTGCGCATGCACGCACGGATTGCGCGCAACCTGACGCAGGAACTGGGCCGCGACCCCACCGAGGAGGAGCTGGCGGAGCGCCTGGGCAAGCCGGTGGCGGAGATCCAGAAGCTGCGCGCGATGTCCGAGCCTTCCACCTCGATGGATCTGCCGTCGGGGCCAGACGGCGATCGCTCGCTGGCCGATATCCTTGCCGACGTGAATGCGCCCGAGCCCTCCGCGTTGCTGGAGGGTCAGGATCTTCACCATCTGGTGGATGCCTGGCTGGAAGAGCTCGACTACAAACAGCGCGAGGTGCTGGTGCGTCGGTTCGGGCTGCACGGATTCGAGCGCTCGACCCTGGAGCAGGTGGGGGCGGAGATCGGGGTGACCCGGGAGCGGGTGCGGCAGATTCAGATGGATGCGCTGAAGCGGCTGCGCAAGCTGCTGGAGTCACGCGGGATGAAGGGCGACGAGGTCCTGCCGAACTCCTGATCAGGCTGCCGGAGCAGGGGCTTATCCGTTGATGATCAGGGCCGCGGCGACGTCGCGGCCCTCGGCCATGATCAGGTTGTACGTGCGGCAGGCGGCCGCGGTGTCCATGATCTCCACCCCGAGGCCCTGCGAGCGCAGATGACGCCAGACGGCGCGGTCCGGGAATTGCTGGACCGTACCGGTGCCAATTAGCAGGACCTCGGGCGGCGCGTCCAGTATTGCTTGCAGGTGATCCACGCTCAGTTGTTCGATCGACTCCACTGGCCAGTCGGTGCGCAGTTCGTGCGGGCGTACGATCAGGCTGCGGTTGTGCGCAATCTGGTTGATTCCGACGCGCCCGGACTCGTAGCCGGTCACGATGTAGGAGTCTTCGCTGGTGACTTCGGAAAACAGCATTCCCTTACGCTACTCCGAGCCCGGGATATGCTCAAGATTCCATCCGCCCTTGGGGGAGTGCCCAAGCCTCGATTCGTTGACAGCCGAGGGCCCGGGTTATACTTTGGCGCGCTTTCCGGTGCGGCATCCGGAGGGGCCGTTTGGCCCTGCAAAGCGACCGTTAGGGAAACACTGATCAATGTACACGCTCGCGTTGGTACCCCAGGTTTTCCGAAACAAGGCGCGTCGCGCAGCGGGTAGTGGTTCTATCCGTAAGCGGCGCAACGCAGGATCGGGGAACCTGGGGTACCAACCCCACGAACTATTAAAAGCAGGGGCTCGGCCGCTTTTGTGCGCGCACGGCGTTGCGGTTCCCTTGTGCAGAATGACTGCACGGCAGTCGCCGCGCCTTGTTCGCACGCAAAAGCGACTCGAGCGCGAGCGGGTACATTGATCAGTGTTTCCCTAGCCCCAACCAGGACCCAGAATCCGTGACCGACGTCTTTCCCCGTATCGAGCGCCTCCCGCCCTACGTCTTCAACATCGTGAATCAGTTGAAGGCCGAGGCCCGCGCCCGTGGCGAGGACATCATCGACTTCGGCATGGGCAACCCGGACCAGCCGACCCCACAGCACATCGTGGACAAGCTGTGCGAGGCCGCGCAGCGTGGCGATACCCACCGCTATTCGGTCTCCAAGGGGATCCCGCGGCTGCGTCGGGCGATCACGCGCTGGTACAAGACCCGGTTCGACGTCGATCTGGACCCGGAGACCGAGGCGATCGTGACGATCGGCTCCAAGGAAGGCCTGGCGCACCTGGCGCTGGCGACCCTGGGCCCGGGCGACGCGGTACTGGTGCCGAATCCGGCCTATCCGATTCATCCCTATGGTTGCGTGATTGCCGGTGCAGACGTGCGCCATGTGCCGCTGACGCCGGATGTCGACTTCTTCGCCGAGCTGGAGCGGGCGATTCAGGACTCCTGGCCGAAGCCGAAGATGCTGATCCTCAACTTCCCGGCGAATCCGACCACCCAGTGCGTGGATCGGGAGTTCTTCGAGCGGGTGGTGGCGATCTGCAAGGAACATGGCATCTGGATCGTGCACGACCTGGCGTACGCAGAGATCAGCTTCGACGGCTACAAGGCGCCTTCGATCTTCGAGGTGCCGGGGGCGAAGGACATTGCGGTGGAGTTCTACACCCTGTCCAAGACCTACAACATGCCGGGCTGGCGCGTGGGCTTCATGTGCGGAAACGCGACCCTGGTCGCGGCCCTGGCGCGGATCAAGTCGTATCTCGACTACGGCACCTTCACCCCCATCCAGGTCGCTGCGATCGCGGCGCTGGAGGGCCCGCAGGACTGCGTGGAGGAGATTCGCGAGCTCTACCGTGTGCGCCGTGATGTCCTCTGCGAGGGGCTGAACAAGCTCGGCTGGCAGGTGGAGAAACCGAAGGCGACCATGTTCGTCTGGGCGCCGATCCCCGAGCCCTATCGCGAGATGGGCTCGCTGGAATTCGCCAAGAAGATGCTGCGCGATGCCAAGGTGGCCGTCTCGCCGGGAGTTGGCTTCGGCAACTACGGGGATGACCACGTGCGCTTCAGCCTGATCGAGAACGAACAGCGCACGCGCCAGGCCCTGCGCGGGATCAAGGCGATGCTGCGTGCGGACTCGATCCTGGCCGACGCCCCCGTGGAGAATCCGGGTTCGGGTAGCTGACACGCTCGCCGCAGGCTCCGAATGCAATCAACACCGGGCGCCACACGGCGCCCGAAGTCAAGGACAGCGAGGCTATGACGCCGGTAAAGATCGGAATTCTGGGACTGGGAACCGTCGGCTGCGGGACGATCAACGTGCTCGCGCGCAACGGCATCGAGATCGCCCGCCGCGCGGGTCGCGACATTCAGGTCGTGGCGGCTGCCGCGCGCGACATCCAGCGCGAGCGTGAGTGCGACTGCTCGCAGATCCGCCTGACCACCGATCCGGCCGAGGTCGTCAACGATCCGGAGGTCGAGGTCGTCGTCGAACTGATGGGCGGGACGGATCCCGCCCTGAGCCTGGTGCTGGCCGCGATTGACGCGGGCAAGCACGTGGTCACCGCCAACAAGGCCCTGATCGCGCTGCATGGCAACGCGATCTTCGAGCGTGCCCAGCAAAAGGGCGTGATGGTGGCCTTCGAGGCGGCAGTGGCCGGCGGTATCCCGATCATCAAGGCCATCCGCGAAGGTCTGGCCGGCAACCAGATCGAGTGGCTGGCCGGGATCATCAACGGCACCGGTAACTTCATCCTCAGCGAGATGCGCGACAAGGGTCGCGACTTCGAGGACGTACTGGCCGAGGCCCAGGCACTGGGCTATGCCGAGGCCGATCCGACCTTCGACGTGGAGGGCATCGACGCCGCGCACAAGCTGGCGATCCTGGCCTCGATCGCCTTCGGCATCCCGCTGCAGTTCGACCGTGTCGCGGTGGAGGGGATCAGCGATATCACCCGCGAGGATGTCGGCTTCGCCGCCGAGCTGGGATATCGCATCAAGCACCTGGGTATCGCCCGGCGCACGTCGAAGGGCTACGAGCTGCGGGTGCACCCGACGCTGATCCCGGAACGCCGGCTGATCGCGAACGTCGACGGCGTGATGAATGCCGTGCTGGTGAATGCCGACGCCGTCGGCCCGACGCTTTATTACGGCGCCGGGGCCGGGGCCGAGGCAACCGCCTCCGCAGTGGTGGCCGATCTGGTCGACGTGGTGCGTGCCCTGACCACGGATCCGGAGAACCGCGTGCCGCATCTGGCGTTCCAGCCGGATGCGCTGTCGGACAAGCCGGTCCTGGATCTTGCCGAGGTGGAGACCTCCTTCTACCTGCGCCTGCGCACCCAGGACCGGCCCGGCGTGCTGGCCGACATTACCCGTATCCTGGGCGAGCACGGCATCAGCATCGAGGCGATCCTGCAGCGCGAGCCGGACCCGGAGCGCGGCGAGGCCACGATCATCATGCTGACGCACAAGGTCCGCGAGGGCGCGATGAACGAGGCAATTGCCGCGATCGAGGCCCTGGATCACCTGTTGACCCCGATTACCCGTATCCGCATGGAAGGACTGGCGCGCTAGTCGGCGCGTTTTGCCTTTCGCAACGACGAAGAGAACACCATGGCCTTTGGACATCGCTATACCGGACTGATCGAGCGCTACCGTGACCGCCTGCCGGTGCACGACGACACGCGCATCATCTCGCTGGGCGAGGGCAACACGCCGTTGATCCGCCTGAACAACATCCCGCGCGAGCTCACGCGCGAGGTCGAGATCTACGTCAAGTTCGAGGGGCTGAACCCGACCGGATCGTTCAAGGATCGCGGTATGACCATGGCCGTGACCAAGGCCATCGAGGAGGGTTCGCGGGCGATTGTCTGCGCCTCCACCGGCAACACCTCGGCCGCCGCCGCCGCCTATGCGGCGCGCGCCGGCATTACCGCGTTCGTGGTGATACCGGACGGCAAGATCGCCCAGGGCAAGCTCGCCCAGGCGATGATGCACGGCGCCACGGTGATCCAGATCGAGGGCAACTTCGACGACGGCATGCGCCTGGTCAAGGAGGTCGCCTCGAACACGCCGGTGACGCTGGTGAACTCGGTGAATCCGTATCGCCTGCAGGGCCAGAAGACGGCCGCCTTCGAGATCGTCGAGGAGCTGGGCCGCGCCCCGGACTACCACTGCCTCCCGGTGGGCAACGCGGGGAACATCACCGCGCACTGGATCGGGTACAGCGAGATGGCGGCCAAGAGCAGCGACGACGTGACCGCCGCCTGTTCCTATTGCAAGGGCCACTGCAAGTACGCCGGTGGCGGCATGGTCGGCAACCGTCCGCACATGGTCGGCTATCAGGCGGCGGGATCCGCACCGTTCATGCGTGGCGCGATGGTCGATAACCCGGACACCGTGGCGACCGCGATCCGTATCGGCCATCCGCAGTCCTGGGACATGGCCTGGAAGGTCCGCGAGGAATCCGGCGGCTGGTTCGACGAGTGCCAGGACGACGAGATTCTTGCTGCGCAGAAGCTGCTGGCGGAAAAGGAAGGCGTGTTCTGCGAACCGGCTTCTGCCGCGTCGCTGGCCGGTGCGCTGCGCGACATCCGCGATGGCAAGATCCCGGAAGGCTCCACCGTGGTGTGCACGCTTACGGGTAACGGCCTGAAGGACCCGGATACAGCCATCGCCCAGAGCGTGGTTCAGCCAGCCAAGGTTCCGGCGGAGCTGGACGCGGTCTCCCGCGCGATTCGCGACAACCTGGTTTGAGGCGTCCCGCCATCGTGCGTGGCGCGATGGCGAAGAGCGAATCTGGCTCGAGTCAGGGCTTGCTGCGCAGGTCCAGGTCGAACAGGGTGTCGCCCCCCAGCCGGAAGATACGGCAAGGCGGGCGTAACGCCTGATCCAGCGAATCGATCTCCGGCAGGGTCACACCCGGTCGCCCGGAACCGATCAGCATGGGCGCAACGGTCAAGTGCAGCCGGTCCAGGGTGTCGGCCTCGAGAAAACGCGAGACGGTCTGGCCCCCGCCTTCGACCAGCAGGCGATGGAGGCCCATATCCGCAAGGCGACCGCGGATGTCGGCCGGGTCGAAGCGGCCGTCGGGCCCGGTGGGCATCTCGAGACATTCGACTTGTTCGGGCAGTCCGCAGGGCCCATACCCGGCTGCGTGCAGCACGATGGTGCGAACCTCGGCGTTTTGGAATACCTGGGCATCGGCGGCGATACGGCCGTCGGGGTCCAGGATCACGCGCACTGGATTCGGGCCTTCCGTCTTGCGCACGGTCAAGCGGGGGTCGTCGGCGACGACCGTGCCGGCGCCGACGATGACGGCATCCACCAGGGCCCGCAGCCGGTGCAGGCGCTCGATGTCCTCGGGGCCAGTGACGTAATGCGAATTGCCGCTCGCGGTGGCGATGCGTCCGTCCAGGCTCTGGCCCAATTGGGCCACGGTGATACTGGGGGCCTCGACGATGGGGCCGTAGAGATCCAGCAACTCGTGGGCCCCCGGCGCCAGCGGACCGGGCAGGGGGCAGCAGCCAGGATCGGCCCGCTGCGCCAACAGCCAGCGCCAGGCCTGCTCCTCGGTTACCGGATAGGCCGTCATGCCGCAATCCCCGGGGTTACGGGACCGCAAGTAGCCAGTTGGGGTAGGCTATTGCCGTCTTCGACCTGCCTGGCCAAGCCGGGGGCCGCATCCGGGGAATTCGCGGTTTGCGGGCTGGTCATAAACAAAACTCCGTATGGAAGCACCCGATGCACAACGCCGATCGCGGGATCTTTGATCTTCGCCGGGGCCATCCGGTCCTGGTGAGTGGTTCGCAGTCGAGTGTACTCGTTGCGGCTGTCGAGGGTCTGACCCCTGTGTTGCTGGATCGCCTGACCCACATGACCGGGTCCGCGCCTCGACTGATTCTAACCGCGCACCGCGCCTCTGCAATGGGCTGGTCGCAGCCGCTGCAGGAAGGCTGGGAAGGTGTGGCCCTGGAATTCGCGCCGAATACCGATCCCGAGGCCCTGTTTACACTGGCCAGCGCACCCGAGGCCTCGAACGAGGCTACCCATCCGGACGCCGCGATTGGCCAGCCCACGGTGGTTCGTGCGCTTCCCGCAGAGGTCGCGGCGCTGGAGCTCGTGCGTGCGGGGCGTCTGTTGCCGGCGGTGGTGGCCGCGCCGGTCCCCGAGCCGCTGCCGGAGGCCATTCGCACCGCCCTGGCGGATGGCATGTTCCTCGACGTGGACGAGCAGGAAGCGCGCGCGGTGGCCAAGCACCCGCGCCTGGAACTGGCCTATGTCAGCGAGGCCCCGGTGCCGCTGGCGGACGCGCCGGTCACCCGGTTCATGCTGTTCCGCGAGGGCAACGGGATCCTGGAGCACGTCGCGGTGCTGATTGGGGAGCCCAGCGAATGGCCGGATGCGGTACCGGTCCGGCTGCACTCCGCCTGTCTGACCGGGGATCTGTTCGGCAGCCTGCGCTGTGACTGCGGCGATCAGCTGCGCCTGGGCGTGAAGACCATCAACGACTCGGGTGGAGGCGTCCTGTTGTATCTGGCGCAGGAGGGTCGTGGCATTGGCCTGGCCAACAAGCTGCGCGCCTACACCATGCAGACGGCCGGGCTGGATACCATCGATTCCGATTGCCAGCTGGGGTTCGAGGCCGATGGCCGACGCTACGATGCGGCCGTGGAGATGCTGGAATTCCTCGGCATCGACAGCGTACGGTTGTTGACCAACAATCCCGGCAAGATGGATGCCCTGCGCGCCGGTGGCATCGACGTGGTGGCACGCGAGCCGGTGCATGGCAAGCTGAATCCGCACAACCTGCGCTATCTCAGCACCAAGGCCGACCGTGGCGGCCACTGGCTTCAGGAGCTTCTGGCTTCGGAGGCCGAGCGCGGCTGACGCGCGACTCTACGTCTCTGTCAGGGGGCGAGGCGCGTCAGGTCGAACCGGACCGCGTCGCGGATCGTGGCGGCCAGCGTGCCGGCGTAGTGTTCCACCAATTGCTGTCCCAACTCGGCAGTTGCGCCGCGGGCATCTCCGACCACGCCGGACGGGTGGAGGTCGCCCGCCATCCAGGCGAACGCCGCGCGTCCTTCGGGCTCCAGCACTTCCAGTTCGTTCTCCAGGCTCGCGCCCAGCGACGGTGCGTCCGCGGCCGCTTCCATGCGCACGTGCTCCGGAGCGAGGAACCGCATTATCGCGGTCTCGATCAGCCCGCCGTGCAGGCCATGGCGAAGCTCCGCGGGCGCGATTCCGACTGCCTTTGGCGGGGCCTGGGTGAAATAGTGATGCTTGACCACAAGCATGCCGTGGGCCCGGCGCAACTCCAGGGAGGCCAGATCGCAGATCGCGGTATTGCCGCCATGACTGTTGACGAGCAACAGGCGCCGCAGGCCGCTGCGGGACAAGCTGTCGCCGAGGTCGCGCAGGGCGGCCAGGGCGGTTTCGGGCTGCAGGGACAGGGTGCCGGGGAAGCCGGTGTGTTCGGTGCTGGTGGCGATCGCCATCGGCGGCAGGACCGCGATCGGAAGGTCCTCCGGCATGGTCTCGCAGGCGGCCTGCAGAAGGCCCAGTCCGATGCGATAGTCGGTATCCAGCGGCAGGTGGGGGCCGTGTTGTTCGATGGCCGAGAGGGGCAGGATCGCGACCGCGTCGCGAGCGGCGAGCGCGGCGATCCCGTCGCTCGTGTGGTGTTGCCACCAGGGGAGGTTGTCGGCGTTCATTCGCTCAGCCTTGCCGCTCGGACCGGTTCCGTCAAGGCGACCCCATCAAGTGTCGTGTCGGCGGGCGTACAGGTCGCCCGAACCCAGGCGTTCGCCGTGTTGTTCCAGCCAGGCAAGGATCGCCGCACCGGATTGCCAGTCTGCGAATTGATACTCGCGGCGTTCGCCGCGGATCAGGTTGTATTCGTACGGGCCCAGTTCCGCGATCTGCTCGAGGCAGTCGCGGGTGACGTCCAGCGCGCCGGCTACGAACTCGAAGGACAGGGCGGAGATGGGGTGGCTCAGGCCGCGCAGAACCTCGGCCTCCATGCCCTCGACGTCGATTTTGCAGAAGGTCGGGAGACCGTATTCGGCGATGAGCTGGTCGAGGGTGACCATGGGCACCGCGATCTCTTCGTCCCAGCGTACGTGTTCAAAGCTGCGGTTGCGGGTGCGCAGTGATCGCACCCAGGAACGCGAGGCGGAGGAGACGGTCGGGTGACGGCGGCTGACCTGCAGCTGCGCGGTACCAGGGCGTGGCCCGGCCACCTCGCGCCGGATCGAGATGCCCGGGCGCCCTCGGACCGCGCGGCGCAGCCAGGGGAGGAGCTGCGGTTGCGGTTCCAGGGCGACGACGCGCGCGCCGAGGTCCGCAAACGCTCGGGTGCGGTCGCCTACATGGGCTCCTATGTCGAACACCAGGTCCCCGGACTGAATAAACGGGGCATACATATGCTGCAGTCCGCGCTGGCGTCCTGGGCGACGATAGATGATCAGGGATCGCAGGACGCCAATGGCCTGGTCCAGCCAGCGCGGACTTTGCGTGAGAATGCTCATCCCCGCAGGCTAACCGAGCAGGCGCTGCGGGGGAACGCCTGGGGCGCGGTGGGGTCTTCTGGGTAGTTCGCCCGCTGGGCCATTTGCAAGCAGATTCGCGGGAAGATGCTCGCCGGAAAAGCGGTGTCCGCATATGGCGTTCGAGACGAGGAGTGATGCATGCAGGCAGGTTTTCGGGTTGGGACATGGGCGGGTGCTGTTGGCCTGCTGGCGACGTTGATGGCGGGTACCGTGCAGGCGGACGGCGATTGTCCGGCTCCCGGGGCCTGGTCCACGCCGGCGGGCGAGCCCCTGAATGCCGCCGAGCTGTATGTCGACCTTGCCACCCGCGAGGCGGTGTTGCTGGGTGAGCGCCACGACCGGATGGATCATCATCGCTGGCAACTGGGCACGCTTTCAGCGCTGCATGGGCAGCGTCCGGACATGGTGATCGGGCTTGAGATGCTGCCCCGCTCCAGGCAGCCGGTGCTGGATGCCTGGGTCGCCGGCGAGCTGGCGCCGGAAGAATTTCTGGAGGAGAGCGGCTGGTATGAGGCCTGGAGTTTCGATCCGGAGTTGTACTGGCCGATCCTGCACTTTGCCCGGGTCCACGACGTACCGCTGCTGGCGCTGAACCTGGAGCGGGAATATATCCAGCGCCTGGGGCATGAGGGCTGGGAAGCCGTGGACGCGGCTACTCGGGACGGCGTCTCGGCGCCGGCGGAGGCGAGCGAAGGTTATCGGGACTATCTGGAGGCTGTGCTGGAGCGCCATCCGGCGGGCATGGGACCCGATCCGGAGCGGTTCATCGCGACGCAGTTGGCGTGGGACCGGATGATGGCCGGCGGCATTGCGGCGCGGATCGAGGCGGGGGGCGAGCCCCCGCCACTGGTGGTCGCGATCATCGGGTCCGGCCACCTGGAATACGGGTATGGGGTGCCCCATCAACTGGTGGATCTGGGCGTCACCGAGGCCGCAGTGTTACTGCCGCGCGAACCCGGCGATTGCGCGGACAGCGATCCGGCGCTTGCGCATGCGATCTTCGGTGTCCCGCACGACGAGCGTTTTGAACGTTCGGGATCGATGCTGGGAGTCCATCTGGAGTCCGATGGCGATCCAGGTATTCGCATTCTCCGGGTACAAGAGGGTTCGGTCGGCGAGGCCGCCGGGCTACAGGCCGGCGATCGGGTACTGCAGGCGGGCGAACGGACGATCCGTGCAACAAGCGATCTGCAGCGGGTGGTGCAGGCAACTCCACCGGGGACGTGGCTGCCGCTGGAAATCGAGCGTGAAGGCGAGCGGCTCGAGCGCGTAGCGCGCTTCCCGCGCGAGGACTGACGCATATGCGCCTGGGTGTGTTGCTGTGCAGCGCCGTCTTGTGGGTGGCCGGTGGCGTTGCGCTGGCCAGCGAGACCTTCGAGGGCATCACCCTGGAGGTTGAACTGGACCCTGGGACGTCACGGCTGGAGGGGCGTTTCGAGGTGGACCCGGGGCAGCTCGATCCAGCCTCTCTGCGGCGGTTTCGGCTCGATCCGGGTATCGCCGTGGATGCCGTTACCCTGGGCGGCCAAGCGGTGGAGTTCTACCGCAGCGGGGATGGCTGGCTGGAACTGGCGCGCGACCCGGCAGCGGATGCGGGGCCTTTGGCGATTCGCTATGGCGCGCGTCTTCCGCTGCCCGCCGAGGCGCGTCCGGGGAGCGGGTATCTGGGCCCGGACGGCGGGTATCTGCCGCCAGGGGCCGACTGGTATCCGCGCCGCCCGGACGCCGAGCCCCATGCAGTACGCATCGAGTTGAAGAGTCTCGGTGGCCATCTCGGCGTGACTTCCGGGTCGCGAGTGGCCGAGGAGCGACGCGGTGACGAATACCAGGCCACGTTCGAGCACCCGGCCGGTCGCGCCCTGGCAGTGGCCACCGGCCCCTGGGAATCGGCCGAGCAGAGGGTCGGCGAGGTGGAGGTGCGCACCTTGTTCCCAGCCGGCCTGGAACAGCGATTCGGGGAGACCTATCGCGAGCAGGCGGCCAAATACCTGCAGCGCTTCAATGACGAGATCGGGCCGTACCCGCTTGCGACCTTCACGATCGCGGCGAGTCCGCAGCCCGTGGGGCTGGCGTTCTCCGGCTTCACGCTGTTGGGGGAGCGGGTGATTCCGCTGCCGTTTATTCCGTATACCTCGCTGGGCCACGAGGTCCTGCACGCCTGGTGGGGAACCGGGGTGTACGTGGACTATTCGGGCGGCAACTGGTCGGAGGGTCTGACGACCTACATGGCCGACTATCAGTTCAAGCGCGAACGCGGCGAAGGGCGGGAGGAACGGGGCCAGTGGCTGCGGGACTACGCGGCCTTGCCGGCCGGGGAAGATCGCGCGCACGGGAGCTTCCGCGGCGGCAATTCCGGGGCGGCCCGTATCGCCGGTTACCACCGCGGCGCGATGTTGTGGCGGATGCTGGAGGACCGGATCGGCCGCGAGGTATTCCTGACAGGCGCGCGCGCCCTCTACGACGAATGGCGCTTTGTTGAGGCGGACTGGGATGCCGTGATCGGGGCATTCGACGACGTGACGGACGAAGACCTGCGGCCGTTCTTTGCCCAGTGGGTAGAGCGTGCCGGTGCGCCTGAGCTGGAACTGACGGAACTGCACCGCGGGGCGCGGGGAGACGGTTGGCGAGTACAGGGCCGGCTGCAACAACGCGACGAGCAGGCCCCTTGGGAGCTGTATGTCCCGCTGGAGCTGGAAACCGAGAACGGCCGCGAGACGCATTGGGTCGAGCTGAATGAGGTAGAGAAGGGGATTTCGCTGGAGACCTCCAGCCGACCCCTGGCCATTGCCATCGACCCCGACTGGCGAATGTTCCGCCATCTGGCAGCGGACGAATCGCCCGCCATCCTGCGTCAGGGTGCCCTGGACCCGGAAGCCCGGGTTGTGGCGCTGGACGACGCCGAGGCCTCCGAGGTCGCCCCCTGGCTGGGTCGGGTGCCGGGTTCCGCGGACGATGCAGAAGGCACGCGGATCGTGCTGGGCTCGCATTCCTCTGTGGCGGTCTGGCTGGAGAGACGTGATCTGCCGAACGACCCGGCCGTACTGGCGAACGCAGGCGAAATGGGTCCGGGTGCGCGGGCCTGGGCCGTACCGGATACCCGGTTGATCGTCGTCAGTGGCGCGGACGCGGATGCACGACGCGAGGCCGCGGCCGCACTGCGGCATCGATCGCACTACAGTTACCTGTTGCCCGGCGCGAAGGGCGCGTGGCAGACCGGCCTTTGGGCCCAGCCGGGAATATGGCAGGAGCTTGCCGATGACGAATGAATTTCTGCTGGATCCACGCCTCGAGGCAGATACCTGGGCGGCGGCCGAGTGGCCGCTATCGCGGCTGCGGTTGATGGATCATCACGACTATCCCTGGTTCATCCTGGTGCCGCGTCGCGCCGATGTGCGCGAACTGCATCAACTGGCCCCCGAGGATGCCATCCAGCTGGCTCGCGAGTCCGGTGCACTGGCGCGGGCGATGGAGCAGGCCTTCGCTCCGAAGGCGCTGAACGTGGCCAAGCTTGGCAATATCGTGGAGCAGCTGCACCTGCATCATGTAGCGCGCCGCGAGGGGGACCCGGCGTGGCCCGGCCCCGTGTGGGGTGCCCCAAAATCGCGCGGGCTGGAAACGCAAGAGGCCGAGGACCGCATTGCGCGGGTCCTCGGCCTCGTCGGAGACGTCGGCGGTTAGGCCGGCGTCAGACGGTCGTGGCTAGCCTCAGAAGCGGTAGCCGACGTTCATCCCGAAGGTCCAGGGATCGATCTTGACCGTGCCCAGGTCGGCGCCGCCCAGCGACACGTCGGTTTCGATGTCGATCCAGCGAACCTCGGCGTTGACGAACCAGTTTTCGTCCACGGCGAAGTCGATTCCGGCCTGCACCGCGGCTCCCCAGGAATCATCCAGGTCGATGTCCTGCCCCGTCACGTCAGCCGTATCTTCGTCGAAGAAGTGGGTGTAGTTGATGCCCGCGCCGACGTAGGGCCGAACGGCCGTCCCGGTGTTGAAATGGTACTGGAGGCTCAGGGTCGGCGGCAGGTGGCGCGTGCTGCCGATGTCCACCCCGCCGACGTTCAGGTCATGCTTGAACGGGATAGCGACCAGAAGCTCCAGGCCCAGGTTGTCGGTCATCATGTAGGTGATGTTGCCGGACGGGCGGGTGTTGGAGCCGACATCGGCCGGCGCGTTGGCACTCAGGCCCAATCCGCTTGCATCCAGATTGCCGTTGTCGGACTTGGGGGCCACGTGGGTCAGGCCGCCGCGCAGCAGCCAGTCGCCAGCGGAGACATCGGCGTTGGCAGCGGTGGCGTGGGCCGGAATCATGGCCGCGGGGGCCAGCAGGCCGGCCAGGGTCAAAGCGCGAAGGGTGGTGGAACGTCGCATGTCGAGTCTCCGAGTTAGTGTCTGTTCACAGGCACTATCCCGCCACCGGTATTAGCGGTTGTTGATGCAGATCATGGTTGTGGCGGGTGAGCGCTCAGAAAGGCAGGCGCTGGCCCTCGAAGTCGTGGAAGCTGCCGGACTGGTCGGCCCCCAGATGGTCCAGGACACCGAGGAGGCGTTCGCTTGCGTATTCGGGGCTGAGAACCTCCGGGGCGCGTGACCGGTACGGCTCCGACAGGCGGGTGTCGCAGGTGCCGGGCTGAAGTGCGATCACCAGCGCATGGCGATGGCTGAAACGCAGTTCCAGGGCCGCGGTGCGTACGATCTGGTTGAGCGCGGCCTTGGAGGCGCGATAACTCACCCAGCCGCCCAGGTGGTTGTCCTCGATGGAGCCGACCCGGGCCGAGAGGGTTGCCAGGATGCCCTTGCGGCCACGCGGGAGCAGGGGTGCCAGGTGTTTGAACAGCAATGCCGGGCCGATGGCGTTGATGGCGAAGGACCGGGCCATGATCGCCGGGTCGAGATCGCGCAGGCGCTTCTCCGGGCCGTGGCCGTCGATCGTCAGGATGCCGGTGGCGTCCAGGATCAGGTCCCACTCGGGTGCCTGGTCTCGCAGCCAGGCGGCGGCGTTTTCGATGCTGGCCTCGTCGAGCAGGTCCACGGGCGGGGCGCTTTGGCGCCCGAGGCCGACTACGCGCTCGCAGTTCGGGTCGTTTTCCAAGTGTTCGACGAACGCGGCACCGAGGCCGCCCGTAGCGCCGATGACCACGGCACGATAGGGTATCTGCAGGGATTTCATGGACACTGTGACCGAAACATTGGCGATTGATTCCGGGGCCGCGCCTCGGTTAGGGGGCGCATGAACTTTCTCCACACCCTGGGCCATGCGGCACGCAACCTCGCTCCGATCGTGATCGTGGTGGCGGTGTTCCAGGCGCTGGTGCTGCGCACGGTGCCGGATGGCCTGCTGTCGATGGTGGTCGGCCTGGCCATCGTGGTGTTCGGCGTGGCGCTGTTCCTGCAGGGGCTGGAGATGGGGATCTTCCCCATCGGCAAGAACCTGTCCAACGCGCTTGCACGCCGCGGATCGTTGCTGTTGTTGATGGCCTTTGGCTTTACGCTCGGGTTTGCCACGGTGATTGCGGAGCCCGCGCTGATCGCGGTGGCGGAGCAGGCGGAGGTGATCAGTGAGGGCCGCATCGAGGGCATGGTGCTGCGGCTGATCGTCGCGCTGTCGGTGGGGGCCGTGGTGGCGCTGGGGATCCTGCGTACGGTGATGGGCCACCCGCTGCATTGGTACATCCTGACCGGCTACGTGCTGGTGGTCCTGGTGACTTTCTTCGCCCCCGAGGAGATCGTGGGCCTGGCCTACGACTCGGGCGGGGTGACCACGAACATCGTGACGGTGCCGCTGGTGGCGGCACTGGGTCTGGGGTTGGCGGCCTCCATCAGCGGGCGCAACCCGCTGCGCGACGGCTTCGGGCTGGTGGCGCTGGCGGTGATGGTGCCGATGATCACGGTGCAGCTCTACGGGATCATCGTGTTTGCCGGTGCGGAGGTCGCGGCCCCGGGCAATGGCGAGACCGTGGCCATGGACGCGGACACGGGCCTCCCGGGCACTGGCGAGCGGCACTGGCTCTCCGCGATGGGTATGGATCTGTTGCTGATGCTGCGTGACGTGGCGCCGATCATCGCGGTGATCGTGGTGTTCCAGTACTTCGTGCTGCGCAAGCGCATCCCGTATCTGCCGCGGGTGATGTTGGGTTTTGTGCTGGTGGTCCTGGGGCTGTACGCCTTCGTGGTGGGGCTCAAGCTGGGGCTGTTCCCGATCGGCGAGAGCATGGCCGAGCAGCTGATCACCAACGAGCTGTTCCTGTGGGTGTACCTGTTCGCCTTTTCCATCGGGTTCGCGACCACCATGGCGGAACCGGCGCTGATCGCGATCGGCCAGAAGGCCGAGGAGGCCGCGCGTGGTTCACTGCGGGGTAACGTGATCCGTCTTCTGGTGGCGCTGGGGGTGGCCATTGGCATCACCATCGGGGTGCACCGCATCCTGGCGGGGGATTCCATCCACCACTACATCATGGGTGGGTATCTGCTGGTGATTGTGCTGACGCTCCTGGCGCCCAAGCAGATCGTGGCGCTGGCCTTCGACTTGGGCGGGGTGACCACCTCGGAGGTTACGGTGCCGCTGGTGACGGCTCTGGGGATCGGTCTGGCCACGCACCTGGAGGATCGCAACGTGCTGATCGACGGGTTCGGCCTGATCGCGTTTGCCTCGATTTTTCCCATTGTCACGGTGATGCTCTATGCGATCGCCGTGGATCTTTATGAACGCTGGTTCGCGCGTGAAAAGCGACAGGAGGAGTGAGCAATGAGGTTTTCTGCACTGGTGGCCGTCCTCTCGGATGATCTGGAGGAACAGGCGATTGCCACGGCGAAAAAGGCCGGCGCAGGTGGCGTGACCATCATGGATGCGCGCGGCATCGGGGCCGAGGCGCGCAGGACATTTCTTGGCATGACCTATGAGGGCAGCCAGTCCGTGTTGCTGTGGGTGCTGGAGAAGAAACTGGCCCTTCATGTACTCAAGTCCATCTCGAAGGAGCTGGACCTGGCCAATGACCCGCGAGGCGTCGCCTTTACCGTGGATGTGGCCCACCTCGCCGGGATCGGGCGCAATCAGATCGAGCAGTTCCAGGAACAGGTCAAGGAAGAACTCTGACGGAGAGCAACATGCTGGTAAGCGAAATTCTAAGACCCAATGTCATCACCGTATCGCCGCTGGCACCGCTGCGCGAGGCGATGCAGCTCATGCGCAAGCATGGCGTTAAGTCGCTGGTGGTGGAGAAGCAGCACGCCCACGATGCTTACGGCATCATCACCTACACGACCATCCTCAAGACGATCGTGGCGGAGGAGGGCGATATCGACCTCTCGAATGTCTATGATGTCTGCACCAAGCCGGTCATCACGGTACCCGCGGAGATGGACGTGAAGTACGTCGCGCGGCTGATGGTGAGCCAGGGGATTCGGCGGCTGGTGGTGCTGAAGGACAACGAGCTGGAAGGGATTGTGACGACCAGCGACATTGTTGGATCGATCCTCGAAATGGCGGACATGGACTGAACCCCGCCGCCGCAAGCGGGTCGGATTTCAGTCACCTCGCGCATGACCCCGTGTCGTGCGTTCATTTTTTGCAGAAGGCCCGATATGGCGTCCGTGTCGATCATCGAGGGGTTCGAGAAACTCCGACTGCTGGATGCCGCTATCGAGCAATCGTACAACTCGGTCGTCATTACAGACGCGGATCTGGACGCCGGTCCGCGGATTGTTTACGTCAATGCCGGTTTCGAGCGCATGACCGGGTATTCGCGGGAGGAAGCCCTCGGAAAAACCCCGCGTATCCTTCAGGGCCCAGCGACCTCGCGCGCCGTTCTGGACAGGTTGCGCGGGGCGCTCGTCAGTGGCGAGTATTTCGAGGGCGAAACGGTCAACTACCGCAAGAATGGCTCCGCGTACGAGGTTCGCTGGCATATCTCGCCCGTATACGCCAGGGATAACGACCGTGACATCACCCATTTCGTCTCGGTGCAGAAGGATGTTACCGAGGAGCGGCGGCGGGATGACGAGCTGCGGCTGCTGTCGACCGCGCTAGAGGTGTCAGTGGACCCCGTGCTGATCACCGACCCGGAAGGCACGATCACCTATGTGAACGCCGCCTTCGAGGAGCAGACCGGGTACAGCCGGAATGAAGCCGTAGGCAAGAATCCGCGGATCCTCCAGTCCGGTCAGCAGGAGGCCGGGTTCTATCGCGGGATGTGGGAAACCCTGGAACGGGGCGAAGCCTTCCGTGGCGAGTTCGTGAACCGGCGCCGCGATGGTTCCCTGATGAACATGGAACAGAGCATCAGTCCGGTGACCGATGCCCATGGTCAGGTGACGCACTACGTGTCAATCAGCAAGGATGTGACCGATCGTGTGCGGATGGAGGACGAGATCCGGCGCCTCGCTCACACCGATTGGCTGACGGGCCTGGCCAACCGCCTGAGTCTGGGCAACACGCTGGAATCCGAGATGGAACGCAGCCGCCGCTACGGCCGGCCCCTGTCCCTGATCATGTTCGACATCGATCGTTTCAAGGGTTTCAACGACGACTACGGCCATGAGACCGGAGACGACGTCCTCAAACGGCTGGCCGACACGGTTCAGGGCGCGCTGCGCGAGGCAGACGCCCTTGGGCGCTGGGGCGGGGAGGAGTTCATGGTCGTCGTGCCGGAGACCCCTGGCGCGGGCGCCGAGGCCATGGCCGAAAAGCTGCGCAAGGCGGTGGCGGCGATGGAAACGACGTGTCCGGTGTCGGTTACGGCGAGTTTCGGGGTGACAGAGATGCGCCAGGGAGATACCCCCAAGACCTTCGCCCGCCGAGTGGACGAGGCGATGTACCAGGCCAAGGAGGCGGGTCGTAACCGCGTCGTCCTGCTCTGAAGGTATGCTGCCGGGGCCTGGGTGCGCCCCTAACGAAAACGGGCCGGCCCCGAAAGGGCCGGCCCGTCCAGTCGGGGGTGCAACGCCCCGGTGTTGGCAGAGTCGGGTCTACGCGCGGCGGCGCAGCACCCAGATTTCCAGCAGGGCCCAGTCTTCGCCCGGATAGTTCTCCTGTTCCAGCGGCGACAGGCGACGGTGGCGGCTGGCAGTACTGCCGACGAATTCCAGGTGGTCCAGCAGCAGGCGCTTGGTCGCGTCGGCCTTCTCCAGGGCGAAGGGGTTGAGGAAGTTGACCAGCATATAGCCCTCGCGCGGGGTCTCGGCGAAGGAGCGGATCAGCGTCTCGATCGCCGGCGGGTCCAGATAGACCAGCGACGCGGTGGAGATCACGATGTCCGCGTCGGCCATGGACTTTTCGATCGCGGCCTGGGTCTCCGGGGCGGGCTGGTTCAGATCGGCCTCGAAGGTTTCGTCGAACAGCCCGGCGCTCTTGCCATAGGCCAGCGCGTTGCCCGAGATGTCGATGCCGGTGGTCTTCATCGGCAGACGGCGCGGGGCGGCGACGGTCTTGCAGGCCTCTTCATTGGCCCAGTTGGCGCGGATCGCTTCGACATCCATATTGTGGATGGCGGCCATGGTGGTGTTGCCAAAGCAGCAGCACAGGTCCACGTAGTTCAGGGTCTTGCCGGCGGCGGCCTGCTTCTCGGCCCAGGGCAGGATCAGCCGGTCGAAGGTTTGCCGGTTGAAGTCGTCGGAGATGTAGTCGAGCGCGTCGATAATGCGCTCCTTGAACGGCACCGGGGTCTCGGCAACGTAGATATCGTCGAAATGCTGTTTCTTCTCCTCGGTCTTCACTTGCGGCTCACTCATCGGCTTTTCCTCGTTGTATAAACCCACCATGCTCGGGGGTATGCGCGCAAAGCGTCAAGTAACGGCACTCACGCCATTGATGCTGGCATCGCCTCGCGGAGCCCTTTGGCTATGTATCATGAAGGTATACGCAGCGGGTTTCCGTCCGATGCGGGAATCGAATGATGCCGGTAAGGGGCGTGCATGAAGATCGACTGTTTCAAGGCCTACGACATACGTGGCCGGGTGCCGGACCAGCTCAATCCGGAGGTGGTGCGAGCGATCGGGCGGGCCTTTGCCGAGGAGATCCGGCCGGGACGGACGGTCGTCGGGCACGACATCCGCCTTTCCAGCCCGGAACTGGCGCGGGCGCTCACCGAAGGACTTACGGCGGGCGGGAGTGACGTTGCCGATATCGGCATGTGTGGCACCGAAGAGGTGTATTTCGCCACCGCCCACTACGGGGCCGGTGGCGGGATCATGGTGACGGCCAGCCACAATCCGCTGGACTACAATGGTCTGAAGCTCGTGCGCAGCGACGCGCGCCCGATCAGCGGGGATTCCGGGCTGCAGGCGATTCGCGCTCGCGCAGAGCGCGGTGATTTCCGGCCCATGCCCCACGGGCAGGTCCGGCACCTGGATCATCGGGCGGACTATATCTCCCGGCTGCTGGCCTCGGTCGACCGCGATACCTTGCCGAAACTCAAGGTGGTCGTGAACCCCGGGAACGGGGGGGCGGGGCCGGTGCTGGAGGCCCTGGAGCCGCACCTGCCGTCTGAGCTGATCCGTGTCAACTTCGAACCGGATGGGCATTTTCCCAATGGCATTCCCAATCCATTGCTGCCGGAGAACCGCGCGGCCACGGCAGAGGCGGTGCGCAAGCACGGCGCCGATCTGGGTGTGGCCTGGGACGGCGACTTCGATCGCTGCTTCCTGTTTGACGCCCAAGGCAACTTCATCGAGGGGTACTACATCGTGGGCCTGCTGGCCGAGGCTTGCCTGGAGGGGCACGCCGGCGAGCGCATCGTTCACGACCCGCGCCTGACCTGGAACACCATTGAAATGGTGTGTGCCGCGGGGGGCGAACCCATCCAGTCAAAGACTGGACATGCCTTCATGAAGGAGCGGCTGCGCCACGAGGATGGGATTTACGGGGGAGAGATGAGTGCTCACCACTACTTCCGGGACTTCTACTACTGCGATACCGGGATGCTGCCCTGGTTGCGGGTGGCCGAGCTGATGGGCCGGCGCGGTCAAACGCTGGGCGAGATGGTGGCCGAGCGCATGGCGCGCTTCCCCTGCAGCGGCGAACTGAACTTCGAGGTCGAGGACGCCGCTGCCGCCACCGATCGGGTGATGCAGGCCTACGCGTCGGAAGCCGTGGGGCTGGATCATACGGATGGCGTCAGTCTGGAATTCGCGGACTGGCGCTTCAATCTGCGCAGTTCCAATACCGAGCCGCTGCTGCGGTTGAATGTGGAGACCCGCGCCGATCCGGCCCTGCTGGAACGCCGCGTGGATGAGATTTCCCGCCTGATACGGGGGTAAGGCCGATGGAACACACGCAAAGCCGGACCGAACTGCAGCCGGTGATCCTGGCCGGCGGATCGGGCACCCGCCTGTGGCCGGTGTCGCGCAGCCGCTATCCCAAGCAGTTCCTGCCCCTGACCGGGGAGCAAACGCTGCTGCAGCAGACGGCGCAGCGTCTGGACGGCCTTGGGGCAGCGGCGCCTCTGGTGCTGGCCAACGTCGAGCATCGCTTCCTGGCGGCCGAGCAGTTGCGGGCGGCCGGTGTGGAGCATGCCCGCATCGTGCTGGAGCCGGAGGGGCGCAACACCGCCCCGGCGATCGCCCTGGCGGCGTTGCAGGCGCAGGCGGAAGGGCGCGACCCACTGTTGCTGGTATTGGCGGCGGACCACCACATCGGTGATCCCAAGGCCTTCCAGGCCGCCGTGGCGCGAGCCATGACGCTGGCGGAGGCGGGCCACCTGGTTACCTTCGGGATCGTACCTACTGCTGCGGAGACCGGTTATGGCTACATCCAGCAGGGTGAGTCCCTGGGGGATGCCGGTGCGCGAGTGGCGCGTTTCGTCGAGAAGCCGGATGCCGCCACCGCGCGCGAGTACGTCGACAGTGGCGATTACCTCTGGAACAGCGGCATGTTCGTGTTCCGCGCCTCGCAGTACCTGGAAGAGCTGCAACGTTTCGAACCGGGCATCGTCGAGGCTTGCCGCGCCGCGCTGGAGGGCGCCCGCGAGGACCTCGACTTCCTGCGGGTGGACCCGGAGGCCTTCGCCGCGGCCCCGAATATCTCGGTGGATTACGCCGTGATGGAGCGCACCAAGCACGCCGCCGTCACACCGCTGGCCGCCGGGTGGAGCGACATCGGCTCGTGGTCCGCTCTGGCGGGCGTGCGTGGCATGGATGAGCAGGGCAACACCCTGCGCGGCGACTGCCTGCTGGAAGATAGCGAGGGCTGCGTGGTGGATGCCGACGGCCTGCTGGTCGCCGGCATCGGCCTGCGCAACCTGGCCGTGGTCGCCACCCGTGACGCCGTACTGGTTGCCGACCGCGACCGCGTTCAGGACGTCAAACTCATCGTGGAGCGCCTGAAAGCGGACAACCGCAGTGAACACGTGGATCACACCTCGGTGTACCGCCCATGGGGGTGCTACGAATGCGTCGACGTGGGGCACCGTTACCAGGTCAAGCGGATCACCGTAAAACCGGGGGCGAAGCTCTCGCTGCAGATGCATCACCATCGCGCAGAGCATTGGGTGGTGGTCAGCGGTACTGCGAAGGTACGCAACGGCGAGGAGACCTATCTGGTGACCGAGAACCAGTCGACCTACGTGCCGATCGGGCAACTGCACTCGCTGGAGAATCCGGGATCGATCCCGCTGGAACTCATTGAGGTCCAGTCGGGCGGCTACCTCGGCGAGGACGACATCGTGCGGTTGGAGGATCTTTACGGCCGCGTTTGATGGATATGCCCGCAAGGGTTTGCGTCCGACAGCCCGGAATTAGCCGAAGTCGCGGGAGTGGGTGGCGAGTTCACCGAGCCAGGTGCTGCGGTCGATCAGGCGCTGCACGATCAGGTGGCCGACGCCCTCGCTGTACTGCCATTCGCCGTGGGCCTCCAGCAGGCGGCCGTGCAGGACCTCGGCGCGAAAGCGCTCCACGCGGTCCGGCCAGACGATCAGGTTGAGCGTGCCGGTCTCGTCCTCCAGGGTCAGGAACACCGTGCCATTGGCCGAACCGGGGCGCTGGCGGGTAATCACGAGGCCGGCGTAGCGGGCGCCACCAAAGCCGGGCTGTTCGAGCAGCCGGGCGGCGGTGGATAACCGGTGCTGCTTCAGAAACGGGCGCATCAGCGCCAGCGGGTGCGGGCCCAGGCTCAGCCCGGTGGTGGCATAGTCCTGCACCAGATCATCCACCGCATCCGGGCGTGGCAATAGCGGGGTCACGTCGGCCTCGCGCACGGTCTCGCCTGGCCCCTCGGCGAACAGTGGCAGGGGTTCCTCCACCGCCTCCGTCGCCCAGCGCGCCTGGTGGCGGTTGCCGGCCAGGCCCTTCAGCGCGTCGGCGCGCGCCAGGCGATTGGCCTGGGCGCGGGTGAGGGTGGCGCGGGCCACCAGGTCCGGCACGTCCGCGAATGGCCGCTCAACGCAGGCGGTGACCACGCGCTCGGCCACGTCGCGGGCCAGCCCGCCAACGCGGTTCAGGCCCAGGCGCAGGGCCAACGCACCGCTTCCGGCCAACGGCTCCACCGTGCAGTCCCACTCACTGTGGCGCACGTCCACCGGGCGTACCTCGACGCCGTGGCGGCGGGCGTCGGCGACGATCTGCGCCGGGGCGTAGAAGCCCATCGGCTGGCTGTTCAGCAGGGCACAGGCGAAGATCGCCGGTTCGTGGCACTTGAGCCAGGACGAGACATAGGTGATCAGGGCAAAGCTGGCCGAGTGCGACTCGGGGAAGCCGTATTCGCCGAAGCCGAGGATCTGCTTGTACAGCTGCTCGGCGAATTTCTCCGGGTAGCCACGTTCGCGCATACCGTCCATCAGGCGTTCGCGGTAGCGCGCGAGCTGGCCGGTGCGGCGCCAGGCGCCGATCGCGCGGCGCAGCCCGTCCGCCTCGCCGGCAGAGAAGCCGGCCGCGACCATCGCCAGCTCGATGACTTGCTCCTGGAAGATCGGCACGCCCAGGGTGCGCCCGAGAACGCGTTTCACCTCGCTATTTGGGTAGTGCACCTGTTCCGGGTGGGCGCGGCGCTTGAGATACGGGTGCACCATCTCGCCCTGAATCGGGCCGGGGCGCACGATGGCGATCTCGATGACCAGGTCGTAGAAATTTGCCGGTTTCAGGCGCGGCAGCATGCTCATCTGCGCGCGCGACTCGATCTGGAACACGCCCAGGGTGTCGGCCCTTTGCAGCATGCGGTAGACCGCCGGGTCCTCGGCGGGGATGTCGGCCAGGCCCCAGTCGCGGCCCCGGTGGCGCGCCATCAGCTCCAGTGCGCGGCGTACGCAGGAGAGCATCCCCAGCGCCAGCACGTCGATCTTCAACAGCCCCACCGCGTCCAGGTCGTCCTTGTCCCACTGGATCACGGAGCGCTCCGGCATCGCCGCGTTCTCGATGGGTACCAGCTCGTCCAGACGCCCTTCGGCGATCACGAAGCCGCCGGTGTGCTGCGACAGGTGGCGCGGGAAACCGAGCAGCTCGGCGGTCAGCGTCTGCCACTGCCGGGCCAGGGCGCCATCCGGGTCCAGTCCGACCTCGCGCAGGCGCTCGGCGGGGATGCCGTCGTCCCACCAGGCGAGGTTCGCAGTCAGCGCGTCCAGCCGTGCGCGCGAGATGCCCAGCGCCCGACCGACGTCGCGCAGGGCGCTGCGACGGCGATAGCGGATCACCGTGCAGGCCAGCGCCGCGCGCTCGCGGCCGTAGCGCCGGTAGATGTACTGGATGACCTCTTCGCGGCGCTCGTGTTCGAAGTCGACGTCGATATCCGGCGGTTCGCCGCGCTCGGCGGAGATGAAGCGCTCGAACAGCATGCTGGAGCGCGACGGGTCGACCGCCGTGATGCCGAGGGCATAACAAACCGCCGAGTTCGCGGCGGAGCCGCGCCCCTGGCACAGGATCCCGCGGCTGCGGGCAAAGCACACGATGTCGTAGACAGTCAGGAAGTAGGGCTCGTAGCCGAGCTCGTGGATGATCCCGAGTTCGCGTTCGATCTGTTCCCGTACTTTCGGTGGCATGCCGTCGGGCCAGCGCTGGCGCGCACCGTTGAGGGTCTCCTCGCGCAGGTAGGCGGCCGGGGTCATGGTCTTTGGCAGCGGGTCGGTGGGGTAGCGGTAGGTGACCGCGTCCAGCGAGAAGTCGCAGTCGCGCGCGATCTGCACGCTGGCCTTGAGCCAGGCAGCGGGGTACAGCGTGGCCAGTTCGGCGCGCGGGCGCAGGCAGCGTTCGCCGTTGGGGAAGCGCGCCGGCGCCGCCTCCGCGACGGTGGTGCGCAGACGCAGGGCGGTCAGCACGTCCTGCAGGGCGCGCCGGCCGCGCCGGTGCATGTGCACGTCGCCACAGGCGACGACGGGCAAGCCGCTGTCGGCCTGGAGCTCCCGGGCGCGGGCTGCCAGGTGGGCATCCTCCGGCGTGCGCAACTGGCTGACGGCCAGGTGGGCCTGGTCTGCCGCGGCCCATTCGATCAGCCAGCGGGCGGCGTTGGTGAGCATTGCCTTGGTGGCTTCGGGTTCGATCCTCAGCAGGACGTGCCAGCCGGCGCGGGCCTCGGCGGGCAGGGCGTCGAGATCGGCCTGTGTCAGACAGTAGTGGCCCTTGTCCGCGGCCCCGCGCGCCCGGGTGATCAGGCGGCACAGGGCCCGGTAGCCCGCGGCGTTACGTACCAGCAGGGTCAGGGTGGCGCCGTCCGTGAGCCGGAAGGTTGCCCCCAGGATCAGGTGCAGGCCGCAGTCCTTCGCCGCCGCGTGGGCACGCACCACCCCGGCCAGCGAGGCGATATCGGTCAGCGCCAGCGCGCGATAACCCAGCGCCTGCGCGCGCTCGACCAGTTCCTCCGGGTGCGAGGCCCCGCGCAGGAACGAGAAGTTGCTGAGTGTCGTCAGTTCGGCATAGGCCGGGGCTGCGTCAGGATGCTTGTGGGTGGGGGTATGGGCTGCGGATTCCATATACTGTCGATATATACAGTATATGGAATCCGTTCCACAATGACCGCAGGGATCGCCCACCCATTACGCTTGAAGGGGGTGGCGGGATATGCGGATGTGAACGAGGAGGACGTTCCGGGCTACCTGATCCCCTGACGAACCGCTCCCCGGTTTGTTGTAATCGGTTGTGTACACTGCGGCAAAGCTCTCACCTACCCCCTGGCTGCCTGGAGACCCTGTGCGCTACGTCTTGCTCTCGATGGTGCTGATTGCCCTGATCTTCGCGCTGGGGAATGTGGTGCTGTTCAATACGCTGCCGAAACCGGACCGGCTGCAAGAGCCGCTGGTGCTGGATTACGGGACTTCGTCGGATCAGTTCCGGCGGGACATGGGCCTGCTCCTGCAACAACCGGTCGTGAGCGGCAACCGGATTGATCTGTTGCAGGACGGCGAGGCCATCTACGCAGCGAAGCTTGAGGCGATCGAAAACGCCAAGCATTCGGTCACCTTCGAGGTCTACGAGTACTGGGGCGAGCAGGCCGCGATCTTCTCCGAGGCCCTGGCGCGGGCGGCGGAACGCGGGGTCCGGGTGCATGCCGTGCTGGATTTCCTTGGCTCGCGCAACGCCGACCCCGAAATGTTCGAGCGCATGGAGGACGCCGGAGTGGAACTGGTGCGCTGGAGCGCGCCATCCTGGTATCAGATGTCGCGTTTGAATTACCGCACCCATCGCAAGCTATTGGTGGTGGATGGGCATATCGGCTTCATCGGGGGTGCCAACGTGGCGGATCCCTGGGTTGACGGTGACGACCGTGATGGTTATCGCGACAACCACTTCCGTATCCAGGGCCCGGTGGTCGGTAATCTGCAGGCGGTGTTCATGGAGACCTGGCTGGACGCCACGGGGCGGATGCCCACCGGCGAGGCGTATTTTCCCGAGCTGCCAGAAATGGGGGATCGCGACGGCCAGGTGGTTAACAGTGCCCCGCGCAGGGGGCGTCATCGGGTACGCCAGATGTTTCTGCATGCGATCGTCGCGGCGGAAGAGCACATCACCATCGGCACGGCCTATTTCTATCCCGACCCGCGGTTCCTGGAGGTGCTGGAGGAGGCGGCCGACCGGGGCGTCCGTATTCGCGTGCTGGTCCCGGGTGACAGCATGAACTTCGGCTTCTTCCGTCATGCATCGGTCAATCGCTGGCGGCCGATGCTCGAATCCGGGGTGGAGCTGTACGAATATCATCCGCGCATGTACCACTCCAAGCTGATGGCGATCGACGACCGCTGGGCCAGCATTGGCTCGGCCAATCTGCACAATCGGTCGTTTCGCTTCAACGACGAGGCCAACCTGAACATCTGGGACGAGGATTTCGCCCGCGAGATCCGCGAGTTGATCGAGTCGGACAAGGCCGATGCCGAACGCCTGACCATCGAGGACTGGGAGAACCGGCCGCTCCGGCGACGCCTGGCGGGGTGGATCACGCACCTGATTGGTCCCTATCTCTAATGCACCACCGATCTACATCCCCTGGCAGGAGCGCGCCATGACACCCCCCACGGCTGGCCAGACCCCTTCGCTCGACATCGGGGTCATTCATTTGCCCGAGGGCGGGGCGATTGGCATGACTCGCTGCCCCGGTAAGCGGCCGGATGGAACGCGTTGCGAGGTGCAGGATGTGCAGGCGGATTTGGCGGCGCTGCGGGATTGGGGTGCGAACGTGCTCGTGACCCTGAATCAGGCGCCTGAGCTAAGCGATCTGGGTGTCCCGGATCTCGGGCAGACCGTCCAGGCGGCGGGCATGCACTGGCTGCATCTTCCGATCGGCGATATGGCAGCCCCCGGTCGCCCATGGGAGGAAGGCTGGCGGGTGGTGGGCCCGCAGATACACCAGCGGTTGCGGTCCGGCGAGCGCGTGGTTTTCCACTGCGGCGGAGGGCAAGGCCGCGCCGGGACCATTGCCGCCCTGACACTGATCGAACGCGGTTACGTGCCGGAGGATGCCATCCGGGAGGTCCGTGCGGCTCGCCCCGGCGCGATTGAAAGCCCCGACCAGGCGCGCTACCTGTGCGGCCATCCGCGCACGGCCTGAAGCCTTTCGCTATCGAAGCGCGGTGTCGGCGCCGCACCGTCCCGCAGGGGGCGTTGCCTGTATGTCTGTTCTGTGGGGCCGGTCAGGAACGGTTCAGCGGCCGCGTCACGATGAAGGCTCCTGGAAGTGCGTCCCGATCGTGTGCCTCGAGGGTGGCCATCGCGGCGGTACGGGTGGCGAACAGCCCGATGCGAACCCGGTAGTGCTTGGAAGCACCTTCCGGGCCGTCGACCACCTCCAGACGGCTGGAAAGGCCCTGGGCCTTCAGTGTCCGATCAAGTTTCCGGGCGTTCGCCAGTTCCGCGAATACGCCGGCCTGGATAGAGTACAAGCGGTCGTGCGCGGGGTTGTCTCCCGCCGGGGCGTGCTTGCTTGCGAGGGTGGCTTCCTGGGGCGTCTCCCGGCTTTCCCTTTCAATTCGGACCGAGTGGCGAGCGCGCGAGAAAGGACGGATCGCGGGTTCCGTAACGGCCTCGCTGTCCTCGATGGACAAGGGCATCGCTGCGTCCAGGATCGAAGGAGTGACGTGTTCGGCTTCCAGAGGCTGGCTCGCGTCTTGGCTAGCCGATTGGTCCGGCTCGGCGGCGAGGGGCCCCGGGGCTCCGATCGCGGCGCCTGAATAGACGCCCAGAACGAAAAGCAGGATGGTGGCCAGCGGGGTGCCCACCACCAAAATAAACAGTTGGCGTCGGGTAAGGAACAGATTGATCATCTTGTGACCCTCCTTGGCAGGGTGTTTGCCGTTACGTCCTCGAGGGGCGATTCCATCTGTGTGTGACGGAAAAATGGCGTTCCCGCCCCTCTGATGGAGGGATAAGCAAACAAGATGCCAGTTTGCGGCGGCGGTCGGCATGGCGATTCGGTGTCCGCGGGCGCATGCCACCTTTGGGCACCCATTCCGGGGGTATCCACGTCTCGCCTGAATATTCGGCCACGGACCAATTCAAGGGGAAGTGATGCGCAGTGCCCTTTACGACCGTTTTATTCTCAAGCTCACCACGCCCTGGTATGCCGCGGTCTTGCAGCGCCTGGCCGAGGATGCGGTGGTCCTGGATGTCGGTGTCGGGACGGCCGGTGCGCTTCTGGCGAATGCCGACGCCATTCGTGACAAGCACCTGCACGTGGTCGGGATCGATGTTGACGCGGACTACATCGCGCATGCCCGGCGCAGGCTCCATGGCTCCGGGCTGGAGGACCGGGTGGAGCTGCGGCAGGAGTCTGTCTATGACCATCAGGGCGGGCCGTATGAGGCGGTGTATTTCTCCGCCAGTTTCATGCTTCTGCCCGAGCCGGAACGCGCACTCACCCATTGCTGCAGAATGCTCAAGCCGGACGGACGGATCTACTTTACCCAGACCATCCAGCAACGCCCGGCGCGCTGGCTGGAACGGCTCAAGCCGATGCTCAGGCGCATCACGACCATTGACTTTGGTCGGGTGACCTACGAGGCGGATTTCCGTGCCCACATCCGCAACGCGGGTCTCGAACTGGAAGAATTCACCGTGCTTGCTCGTCACGGCGGCCGGGCCTCCTGCATCGTCGTCGTACGTCCCCCGGTTGCCGACATGAGCACGCCATAGGACACCATCCGGTGTTCACACACGCCTCGGGAGACAGAACTTGAGTGGATGGGTTGCCGGTGTCGACCTTTCCGGGCCGGGGAGCGCGCAGCATACGTCCGTTGCGGTCTTTCGCCCCCGGGGAAGCGCGTTGGAGCTGATGGAGCTGGTTGCTGGCGCGGATGACGCCCGAATCCTGGAACAGGTCCCGGAAGGCGCGGTAGTCGGTTTGGACGCGCCCTTGTCGTATTCGGCCACCGGCGGTAGCCGCGAGTCGGATCAGGCCTTGCGCCGCCGGGCCGTGGGGCTGGGTCTCCCGGCAGGGACCGTGATGGCCCCATCGGCGCCACGCATGGCCTACTTGACGTTGCGCGGCGTGGCCGTCAGCCGGATGCTCGGTCTGGAACGCCCGGATGCGCGAGTGGTCGAGGTGCATCCCACCGTGGCCATGGCCCTGCGAGCGGCCCCCGTCGCCGTCTTGCGGGCCATGAAGAAGGACCTGGCGGCGCGGCAGACGCTGCTGGACTGGCTTCAGCTGCAGGGACTGACAGGTGTGCAGGACCTTGTGGACGCCAGCGACCACTCGGTGGCGGCCTGTGCCGCGGCCCTGGCCGCCTGGCAGTGGAGCCAGGGCAAGCCCGCGTGGATCTATCCGGCGCAGCCGCCGTTGCATCCTTTTGACTTCGTCTGCTGAACGGATCTCGTCACATCAGAAGCGAGGGAAGGACTGATGACTGTAGACGTTCGCGCTTGAGTCGATTTTACGTGCGCGAGTATGACCACCACTATGCCAATGTGGTGTTCGGGTTGGGGGTATCGACGTGTCTACGTGGTCAATCATGGTCGCCTACCGCGGTCATTACCGGGAGTTGGTACCTGGCGACGACTGCCGCTTCCGGCTGCTGAAGCCGGAGAAACACGTGCGCGACGAGAATCGCATTGGCGAGGCCGACCCCGACGTGGCGCATTGATCCCTGTTTCCCTGGAGGTTTCCGACATGACTGCCCAGACCATCGACGAACTCTTCGCCTCACGGTCGCCGGAAGAGGGGCAGGTGGCGGTTGTCGCCATGACCCGCGATGGCCTCGACACCACTTCACGGGCGGATCTGCTCGAGCGAGCCGGCCGTTTGGCGGCCGGACTCCGGGAGGCCGGCCTGGAGCGCGGGGACCGGGTGGTGCTGTTCGCCCCGAACAGTCCGGAGTGGGTCATCGCGGCGCTGGGCGTGATGAGCGCGGGGGGCAGCCTGGTGCCCCTGGACACGCAGATGCCCTCCGAGGATCTGCAGCACGCCCTGTCCGATTCGCGTCCGCGCTTCGTCTTCACCACCTCGAGGCTGGAACAGCGCCTCCCGGACGACTTGGGCGAGGTGCGCACCTGTCTCTTCGATGCCGAGCCGGAGACATCGAAGGCGTGGGAGAAGCTTCTGAAGCAGGATCCGGCATCGTCGGTTGCGCGACACGACGATATAGCGGCGGTCTTCTACACCTCCGGCACCACCGGACCGCCGAAGGGCGTGCCGCTGACCCACCGGAACCTGACCAGCAATGTCGAGGCCCTGTGTGCGGAGGAAATCGCGGACCATCGCGACCGGGTCCTGGTCCCGCTGCCGTTCCACCACGTCTATCCCTTTACCGTTGGCCTCCTGGTCCCCCTGACCCTCGGGGCCCCCATCATCGTGCCGTTCTCCCTGGTAGGGCCGCAGATCGTGCGCGGCCTGCGCGACGGCGAGGCAACGGTGATGCTGGGGGTGCCGCGGCTCTACGAGGCCGTATGGAAGGCCCTGGAGGATCGGGTTGCGGGGCGTGGGTGGATCGCGGCGCTGTTGTTCCGGCAGATGCTGGGGCTGTCGAGACTGGCGCGCCAGCGATTCGGGCTGCGCCTGGGTCGCAGGCTGTTCAAGGGCCTGCACCAGCGGCTCGCCCCGCGCCTGCGCCTGGTGGTTGCCGGGGGTGCCGCGCTCGACCCTAACCTCGCGCGCGACCTGCAGGCGCTGGGCTGGGAGGTGGGTACCGGTTACGGTCTCAGCGAGACCGCGCCGATTCTCACGTACAACCCGCCGGACCGGTTGCGACTGGAGGCCGCGGGCCTGCCCCTGCCGGGCGTCGAGCTGGCCATCGACGACGCTGAGTCCCGCGACGGGCGCGGCGAGGTAATGGCCCGGGGCCCGAACATCTTTGCCGGCTACCTGAATCTTCCGGACAAGACCGAGGAGGTCCTCGACGAGGACGGCTGGTTCCGCACCGGGGACACGGGCGAGATCGACGACGATGGCTACCTGCACCTGCACGGTCGCGAGTCCTCGATGATCCTGCTCTCCGGGGGCGAGAACGTCGATCCGGAACGGGTAGAGGGCGCCCTGCAAGGCATTGACGAGATCCGCGAAGCCGGCGTGCTTGCGCATGACGATCGCCTGGCGGTGGTCGTGGTTCCGGAGTCGGGGCTGTTGCGCGAGGTCACCGGCGAGGACCTGGAGAAACGGGTGAAGGATGCGGTCAAGCGCGCGGCAGAGGAGCTGCCGAGTCATCACCGCCCGGGCGTGGTGCGCATTGCGCTCGACCCCCTGCCGCGCACGCGTCTCGGCAAGCTGCGCCGGCACAAGCTCGAAGAGCTTTTCAAGGAATTAGGCAAGGAAGATGCCGTTTCCGAGGCGCGACCGGAGCCGGTCTCTCCGGAGTCGATGGCCCCCGAGGACCAGCAGCTGCTCTCGGACCCGGGCGCCGAACGTACCTGGAACTACCTCGCCGAGCGCTTTGCTGATATCCGCGTTACGCCGGACAGTAGCCTCGCCGAGGAGCTCGGGATCGATTCGCTCAGCTGGGTCGACCTCACGCTTGCGCTGCAGGACCGCGCCGGGATCGACCTGGATGATTCGGCGATCGAACGCGTCGAAACGGTCCGGGATCTGCTGCAGGAGGCGGCCGGGGCCTCCGGAGCCAAGGAGGGCCGGGGCGAACTGAAGGCGCAACTCGAAGATCCGGAAGCGCTGCTCGCCGAAGACCAGAAAAAGGACCTGGAGCCCCCCGGCACGACCCGCCGCGTGGTCGGCGGCCTGCTACTGGTTTTTGCGCGGCTGCTCTCGCGGTTGCTGATGCGCGTGGAGGTGCAGGGCAGTCTTCCGGCCGACGGTCCTTACCTGCTCGCACCCCGCCATCTGAGTTTCGTCGACCCCCTGGCGCTGCTGCCCGCCCTGAGCAGGCGGGATCTTGAGTCGCTGTACTGGGCCGGTCTGGAGGATTACTTTTTCTCCAACCGGTTATATGGAGCCCTCAGCCACACTGCGCGCGTCCTGCCGATCGACCCCGGGTCCGCGCCGCGTAGGAGCCTCGCTCTGGCGGCGGCCAGTGTGAAGCGGGGACACAGCCTGATCTGGTTTCCGGAAGGCCAGCGCTCCCCGGACGGCACGCTCCAGAGACTGCGGCCCGGTATCGGGCTCGTGCTCGCGGCACAACTCGTCCCGGTGGTGCCCGTGTGGATCGAAGGCACGCGCGAGGTGTTGGCGCCAGGCAAGCATTTCCCGCGTTTCGGCGGAAGGGTGCGCGTGGTCATTGGGGAGCCGGTTCTTCCGGAGCATTACGGTACCGACGAGCGAGAGATTGTCCGCACCCTGCAGTCCGCGCTGGAGGAACTGGGCGCTGCGGAAGAACCCGGCAGGTGACCACTACGTTGACCGATAGGGGGTGAGGGTGTGTCTGGCGTCCACTACGCTGGCTGGCGGCTGAAGAGTCATCGGGGGTGCGGCGCGGTATGCCGTCGCCACGGGTGCCGCCGCGCGATTAAATCAGCGTCTCCTTAAGGAAACACTGATTAATGTACACGTTCGCGTTGGTGCCCCAGGTTTTCCGAGACAAGGCGCGGTCCGCAGCCGGTAGTGGTTCTACCGGCAAGGGGCGCAACGCAGGATCGGGGAACCTGGGGCACCAACCCCACAAGCCATTGAATGCAGCGGCTCGGCCACTTTTGCGCGCGCACGGCGTTGCGGCTCCCTTGTGCAGAATGACTGCACGGCAGTCACCGCGCCTTGTTCGCACGCAAAAGTGACTCGAGCGCGAACGTGTACATTAATCAGTGCTTCCTTAAGCGAAGGAACCGTGATGTGCCGTGCCGAGGATGTCGAGCGGTGGTTTCGGGACGCTCGTGGTGAAGACAACGGTCGGTCCGGCCTGGACGATCTCCCGTAACCGGTGGACGTCAGCATGAGAGACGGCCTGGAAAGAGGCGATTCTCGTTGAAACACTGAGCCTTGGGGCGACTCAGCCCCTGTGTGTCCTGATCTCCGGGCCGTGGATGATGATCAGCCGCTTCGCGAACTCTCGATTGGCGGATCACGCTGACAAACCCCTCTCACCGCGACAGTCGGGACGGCCATCGGGGGCGGCCCCCGAGCTTGCTATCTGGTCGGCACGATCTAATCTCGGGGTAATGCCCTCATGTGACAGGGCGAGCGTTTTGGCCAGCCCGGCTCTGTAATACCTGCACTTGGTCTGGTGCAGGCCAAGGCGATTGTGTTCTGTATCACTTCGCCGTGGAGGAATTTAAATGGCCAAGAATATTTTCATCGTTGGGGCCGACCCTTTCAACATGAAGAAGATCAGGGCGGTTGATATCGGCGTCGACTATAGACTCCATGAACTATTGAGTTTTGATGAGGTGAAAGCCAAAGGGTTTTATCCTGTCGAAGAATGCCTCGATAAGGCACGCGAACGTCTCCACGAATTCGACGGTTCGATCGACGGAATTCTCGGTTATTGGGATTTTCCAGTGACCACGATGGTGCCGATCCTCTGCCGCGAATATGGACTTGCCTCGCCCTCGCTCGAGAGTGTCCTCCGCTGCGAGCACAAGTACTGGAGTCGGCTGGAACAGCACAAAGTCATCCCCGGCATGGTCCCGCGATTCGATGTCGTGGACCCGTTCGATGATGCCGCCATCGACGCCATAGACGTTCCCTTTCCCTTCTGGATCAAGCCGGTTAAGGGGATGGACTCGCTACTTGCATTCAGGGTAGGCAACCAGCGCCAACTGAGCCACGCCATTGGCCAGTTCCGCGCGCGCATTGATCGCATCGCCGGACCCTTCGACCAGATCCTTTCGTATGCAGATCTCCCTGAGGAGATTGCCGCCATCGGCGGCCGGAACTGTATCGTTGAACAGGCTGTCGGCGGGCGCCAGTGCACGATAGAGGGTTACGTGTTTGCCGGGAAACCGCAGCATTACGGGATCATCGATTCGATCAATTATCCCAACCGTTCGTCGTTTCTTCGCTATCAATACCCGTCTAGCCTTCCGAAGCGGGTGAAGAACAGGATCAGTGAGGCGACCAACAAAGTATTGCTACACTTTGGCTACGACAATGCGACCTACAACGTGGAGTTTTTTTACCGGCCGAAGACCGAGGAACTTACGTTGCTGGAAGTCAATCCGCGACTGTCGCAATCACATAGCGATATGTTCGAAAAAGTGGATGGGGCTTCTAATTTCCAGATCATGCTGGAACTGGCCTTGGGAAGGGCACCGGATTTCCCGTTACGGCGCGGCCGCTATGGGTGTGCCGCGAAGTTTCACGTGCGCGTGTTCGAGGACGGAATCGCCACGCATGTTCCCAGCGCCGGCGATATCGAGCGTATCCAGGAGGAATTTCCGGATACGCTGATCGAACTCAAGGTCGAGCAGGGGGCGCGGCTCTCGGACCTGCTGGAGCAGGACAGCTATAGCTACGATATCGCCCATGTCCATACGGGCGCAGAGGATCGCAAGGCATTGCTGGAGAAATACAATCGCATTCTGCAGGCCCTGCACTTCGAGTTCGGTTCTGTTCCAGAGACGTCAGGCAAGGCCCCGGAGGTGCAGAATGCTGTGTCCTGAGATGCGGCCTTCGCTACGGGGTTGGAATCGGAAATGGCCCGGGGGTGTGCGAGTGTGCGCGGCCGGGTTTTCCTCTTTGCACGGGATCCGGCTTGCGCGCATGGCGTGAAGGGCGATCCTGTTCAAAAAAGCAGTGTTCGGTAGCCCCGGCGCGTATGAGTGGGACAATCAGTCGCGTTTGCGGACCTGCGGCAGGCGGTCTGATGAGGCAGCCCGGCACCGTGGGGCGGCTTTCGGACGTAGCGGCGCGGCCCTGGTCTGGTCTGGCTTGGCCGCACATCTTCTGGGTACGGGCTGTGATGTGCGTTGGCTTATCCCGTCGCAGGTCTTTTTGGTGGCGGACGGTTCATGCACAACGGCGGAAGTCGGGTGAACGAGCGGGCCGGGTCCGGAGGAGAACGGACCATTGCGAACTTGGGGCTAGCTCCTGATTATGGCTAAAGTGATGGGATTGATCGCGGCCGGACCCCGGCCATCCGATTCCTGCAAGGAGCGCGAGCATGTCAGCAAGACAACAAGTCACGGAACTGCTGCGCCGCGCTGACGTCGATGCCGGCGGCGAGCGGCCCTGGGATCTGCAGGTCCACGACGAGCGCCTGTATCAGCGGATTCTGGCCGAGGGCTCGCTCGGCGCCGGCGAGGCCTACATGGACGGCTGGTGGGACACCGAGCGGCTCGACGAGTTGTTCTTCCGGTTGCTCCGGGCCAGCCTGGACGACAAGGTCCGTACGCCGTCGGTACTGGGCCAGGTGTTGCTGAGCTGGCTCGGCAACGAGCAGAGTCGCAGGCGCTCGCGGCGGGTCGCGGAGCAGCATTACGACCTTTCGAACCGGCTCTACGAGGCCATGCTCGGGCCGACCATGCAGTACACCTGCGCCTATTACGGCCCCGACGGGGCCGACACGACCCTGGACGAGGCCCAGCGTGCGAAGCTGGACCTGATCGCGCGCAAGCTGCACCTGGAACCGGGCATGCGTGTCCTTGAGCTGGGCGGCGGATTCGGCGAGCTGGCCCGGTTTCTGGCCGCGGAGCACGGGTGCGAGGTGGACAGCTACAACATCAGCAGCCAGCAGGTGGAGTACGCGAGAGGGCTTTGCGAAGGCCTGCCGGTCGACGTTCGGCAGCAGGACTACCGCGAGGCGGCCAATGAATCCCGGCAATACGACCGGGTCCTGAGTGTCGGTCTGATGGAGCACGTCGGGCCGAAGAACTTTCGCGCCTTCTTCGACCTGGCCCGGGCCCGCCTGAAGCCCGGCGGCCTGGCGCTGGTCCACACCATCGGCGGCAACATCAGCCGCACCAGCACCGACCCCTGGATCGCGAAATACATTTTCCCCGGTGGCGTGATCCCGGCCGAGGCTCAGCTCACCCGGGCCAAGGAAGGTCTGTTCGTGCTCGAGGACTGGCATAACTTCGGCCCGGACTACGACCGCACCCTGATGGGCTGGGACGACAATTTCGTCGCCGCCTGGCCGGAGCTGCAACAAAGCGACGGGCTGGACGAGCGCTTCTACCGGATGTGGCGCTATTACCTGTTGAGCTGTGCCGGCGCCTTCCGGGCGCGCAACCTGAATCTCTGGCAGCTCGTGCTCAGCCACGGCGATCTGCCGCGCTATGAGCCCGTCCGATGAGCAAGGCCGCCTGGGACGCCCACCGCGATCGCGTGCAGGCGATGGCCACGGCGCTGGCCGAATCCGACGGGCCGGTGCGCCTCCGGAAGTCCACCAGCAACCTGTTCAGGCCGCGCGAGGAGGCCCGCCGGACCGCGATCGACGTGGCTTCGCTCAACCACGTCATCGCGATCGACGCCGAGGCCTGTGTCGCCGAGGTCGAGGGCATGACGACCTATGCCGACGTGGTCGACGCAACCCTGCCATACGGCCTGGCACCGGCCATCGTGCCGGAACTCAAGAGCATCACGGTCGGCGGCGCGACCACCGGGATCGGCATCGAGTCAGGCGCGTTCCGCTACGGCCTGGTGCATGACATGGTGGAAGAGCTCGACGTCATGGTCGCCGACGGCCGCGTGTTGACCTGTTCGCGCGAGCAGCGCCCGGAACTGTTCTACGGCTTTCCGAACTCCTACGGCAGCCTCGGTTACGCCACGCGGGTCCGCCTGCGTCTGATTCCGGTGCAGCCCTATGTCCGGCTCGAGCACATCCGTTTCCGGGACCCCGGAGAACTGTTCGCCGCGATCGACGAGGAATGCGCGCACCCGACCTGCGCGTTTCTCGATGGCGTGTACTTCGCCCCCGGCGATTTCGTGCTGACCCGCGCGCATTTCGTCGAATCGCTGCCAGCGGGCATCGAGGCCAGCGACTACACCTGGATGCGCCAGTACTGGCAGAGCCTGCGCGAGCGGCGCGAGGATTATCTGAGCATCCACGACTACCTCTGGCGCTGGGACACCGACTGGTTCTGGTGCAGCAGGAATGTCGGGGCCAACCTCAAGCCGGTGCGGCTGCTTCTCGGGCGCAAACGCCTGTCGAGTGTCACCTACCAGAAGATCATGCGCGCCAGCCGCCGCTGGCCGCTGAGCCTGCTCCAGTCCATTCAGCCGCGCACCGAGGCGGTGATCCAGGACGTCGACATCCCGATCGCCAACGCCGCGGCATTTCTGGAAGATTTCGAGGCCGAAATCGGCATCCGCCCGGTGTGGATCTGCCCGTTTGTCGTTCCCGACGCCGGGTTCTCGTTGTTCCAGTTGCGTACTGATACCGCGTACATCAACTTCGGCTTCTGGGACATGGTCCGCTCCAGTGAGCCCGATGGCTACTACAACGCCCGGGTCGAGGAACTGGTCGCGAAGCACGGCGGCAAGAAGAGCCTGTACTCGCGCAGTACCTACGACGAGACCACGTTCTGGCAGAACTACGACCGCCCGGCCTACGAGGCCCTCAAGCGCGAATGCGACCCCGACGGGCGCTTTCCGGGGCTCTATGAAAAGGCGGTAAAACGGGGCTAAGGCCGGTTTTGTCTCCGTGCGGAAAATGCTGGTCCAGCCCTGGCGGGTTGCGCGCCGGGAAAGCGCGGAGACCGGCAAGATCGCGATCGACTGTCAATGCTTCGTCGCGCGTCCAGGGTGCCGTGGGCTGACCCCATTAACGCGGCACGCAAAATGAGTTAACGGATGCTTTGACAGGGGGCGGGGAGTCGGTAGAATACGCCACTCGAAGACGACAGGCGCGTAGCTCAGTTGGTTAGAGCACTACCTTGACATGGTAGGGGTCGTTGGTTCGAGTCCAATCGCGCCTACCAATTTGTTGAAAAAAGCGAGCCAGGGTCCGCCCGGCTCGCTTTTTTTATGCCCGGGCGGTCGGCGGATGTCCCGGATCGACAGGGCGCGTACGCGGCGTCAGGCTGGTACCGGGCGTGCTATTCGATAAAGGGGGCATCGCGTCGGGCGATTGCTTGTTCATGCGTGATCCATATCGGTTTTCCTGGCTTCTGGCAGTGCTGTTTCTGGCACTCGCGGCGGGTTGTGCGCCGTTGCAGCCGGCGCCGGAACGCGGATGGCAAGCGTTGGAGCTCCCCGCCTCAGAGGGGCCGCTGGCGGAGTGGCTGGAAGGGTTCGCGCCGGCTCGCGAGCAGGGGAAGACGGGGTTCCGACTGCTGGACGAGGGGGCCGAGGCCTTCCGCTGGCGGGTGATGAGCGTGCGCATGGCGCGCGAGCGGATCCAGGTGCAGGCTTATATCTGGCGCGACGATGCGGCCGGCCGGGTACTGATGGGCGAGTTGCTGGCGGCGGCGGATCGCGGCGTGCGGGTCTCCTTGCTGCTGGATGACATCGACGCGCGCGGGCGTGACGCGACGCTGGCCGCGATTGCCCAGCATCCGAACGTTGAAGTTCGGATCTTCAATCCCTTCCGTACGCGCGAGGGTCTGCTGCGGGCCAGTGTCGAGTTCTTCTTTCGCGGCAGCGACCTGAACCACCGGATGCACAACAAGGCCTGGGTGGTGGACGGGCGCCTGGCGATTACGGGCGGGCGCAATGTCGGGGACGAGTACTTCGAGGCGAGCCCCGATTACAATTTTGCGGATCTGGATCTGGTGGTGGTGGGGCCGCTGGTCAGGGAGATCGACCGGTCGTTCGTGGAATTCTGGAACAGCCCTGGCGCGATCGGGGTCGAGCGCGTTGCGCGAGAGGCCGGTTCGCCGGAGCGCCTGGCGCTGCAGCAAGGGTCCCTGCGGGCCTGGCTGGCACAGAATCACACCCACCCGCTGATGCAGATGGAACCCCTGAATGGGCAGCCGGTGCCGCAGCCGATTGCCGATGCGGCGGCATATGTGTGGACGACGCGCGCGGAGTTCGTGGTCGATGACGAGGCCAAGGCGCGTGCACGAGGCGATGGCTCGCGCGTCGCGGACGCCCTGGGTGAGCGGCTGCTGGGTGTGGAGCAGGAACTGCTGATCGTCTCGCCGTACTTTGTTCCGGGGCGTGACGGGACCGCCCAGCTGTCGCGGATGAGCGAGTCGGGGGCGCGTGTACAGGTGCTGACGAACTCGCTGGCGGCGAACGATGTGGCCTTTACCCATGCCGGCTATGCGCGGCGTCGACATGCGCTGCTGGATGCCCGGGTCGAGCTGTTCGAGCTGCGCCCGACCGGGCCGCCGCGCTGGGCGCGCCTGGAGCGCGATCGCGGGATCGAGCCCTCGCAGGCCAGCCTGCATTCCAAGCTGCTGGTATTCGATCGCGAGGAGGCCTTTGTTGGCTCGTTCAACCTGGACCCGCGCTCGGCGCAAACCAACAGCGAGTCGGGTGTGTTCTTGTCCGAGCCGGTTTTGGTGGAACGGCTGGCCGCACTGCATCAACGGGGGATTCGGCCGCAGGTGGCCTACCGGGTGGAGCGGGATGCATCCGGTGGTCTGGTATGGCGGGACGGTTCCGGAAATGCCTACCGTCAGGAGCCCAAGGCGGGTTTGTGGCGGCGGTTTGTGTCCGGCATGACCCGGATCCTTCCCGTCGAGCCGTTACTGTAGGCGGTCGATCCTGGCGAGAGCGCACAACATAAAGGGATAGCGAGACATCATGGATTGTGGACAGTGTGGCAAGCAGAACCCGCCAGAGGCGCGGTTTTGTATTCAGTGTGGTGCACCGCTGGAGGCCGGAGCCGGTGCTCACGATGGCCCGCCCGAGGCGCGTTCGGCCTACGGTGGCTTCTGGGTACGCGTGGGGGCCTATCTGCTGGATGCGGTGATTATCGGTGTGCCACAGATCGTGGCGCAGGCGCTGATCAGCCCGGAGACACTGGCCGCGCGCGGGCCGGATGACCCCGTGCCGCCTGGGGAGGCGGCCTGGTTTCTGGTGAATGTCGTGGTGGCCTGGCTGTACTGGGCCGGCATGCACAGCTCCCAGTACCAGGCGACGCTGGGCAAGATGGTGTTTGGCCTGCGGGTGGTGGACTTCCAGGGCGAGCGGATCTCGTTCCTGCGCGCGACCGGGCGGCATTTCGCGACCATCCTGTCCGGGCTGATCCTGATGATCGGCTACATCATGGTGGCCTTTACCAAGCGTCGTCAGGCCTTGCACGACCTGATCGCGCAGACCCTGGTGGTGCGCAAGGAGTGGGTGCGCTGAGTGTGCCAGGGGCTACGCACAACTCCCGATTCGAGCCGCAGCGCGCGCCATGAGTGACGCGGCGAAGCATATCGATGTGGTCGTGATCGGTGGCGGGGCGGCCGGGCTGATGTGCGCCCTGACCGCGGGCGGGCGTGGGCGCCGGGTGCTGGTACTGGACCATGCCAACCGGGTCGGGAAGAAGATCCTGATGTCGGGCGGCGGCCGCTGCAACTTCACCAACATGTACTGCGAGCCGGAGAATTTCATCTCCGCGAACCCGCATTTCGTGAAGTCCGCGCTCAGCCGCTACAGCCAGTGGGACTTCATCGCCCTGGTGGAAAAGCACGGCATTCCCTACCACGAAAAGAAGCTGGGGCAGCTGTTCTGCGATCGCTCCTCGAAGGACATCGTGCAGATGCTGCTGGACGAGTGCGCCGCGGCCGGGGTCACGGTACGCACGGATACGCCGGTGGCGGACGTGGAGCCAGGTGCGCCGCACCGGCTGATGGCCGGCCAGGAAGCGATCGCCTGCGAGTCGCTGGTGATTGCCACGGGGGGTTACTCCATTCCGCGCATGGGGGCCACGGGCTTTGGCCTGGATCTGGCCCGCTCACTGGAGCTTCCGGTACAGCCGACGCGGCCGGCGCTGGTCCCGTTCACCTTGAGCGGGCGGCCCCTGGAGGAGCTGGAGGGGCTGTCGGGTGTGGCGCTGGATACGGTGACGACGGCCGGGGGCGTGGGGTTTCGCGAGAATCTTCTGTTCACGCATCGGGGGCTGAGCGGTCCCGCGGTGTTGCAGGCGTCCTCCTACTGGGAAGAGGGGCAGCCGGTGGCGATCGACCTGTTCCCGGGCATGGATCTGGCGGCGCACCTGCGCGAACTGCGCGAGCAGCGTCCGAAGCTGGAACTCAAGAGTGTGCTGGGCGAGCAGCTGACGCGCCGGGTTGCGCAGCGCTGGTGCGAGCTGTGGGTGGAGAACCGGGCACTGGAGCACTTGAGTAACGCGGATATCGAACAGGTGGTAACCGTCTGTCAGCCATGGACGGTGTGGCCCGCGGGGACCGAGGGCTATCGCACCGCGGAAGTCACCCTGGGCGGGGTGGATACCGCTGCGCTGTCATCCAAGACGATGGAGTGCCGAACGGTGCCGGGGCTCTATTTCATTGGCGAGGTGGTGGACGTGACCGGGCATCTGGGCGGGCACAACTTCCAGTGGGCCTGGGCCTCCGGGCACGCGGCGGGCGAATACGCCTGAGCGGTTTACAAGCGCCGTGGACACGGCCTTTCGTGCTTTGCCCGAAACTGTGGTGGGGTCTTTCCTGTCGGGTTGGAAGAACCTGCGGAGGGTGACTACTCTCCGAAGACAGCCCACGCACAGCAGAAATGCGCAGAAATCCAAGGAGCAGGCATGAAGATCGATCAGTTGGTAGAGACGGCCGAAGCGATGGTGGAGCCCGGCAAGGGCATCATCGCCATTGATGAATCCACCGGGACGATCGGCAAGCGCCTGGGCGCGGTCGGTGTCGAGAACACCGAGGAGAACCGCCGCACGTACCGCGAGTTGTTGCTGACCACGCCGAAGCTGAAGGAATACATCTCGGGCGCGATCCTGTACGACGAGACGCTTCGCCAGTCGACCCGCGACGGCAAGCCCTTTGTGGATGTGATGAACGAGGCCGGCATCCTGCCCGGTATCAAGGTCGATACGGGCGCGAAGGATCTGGCCGGCTTCCCCGGCGAGAAGGTGACCGAGGGCCTGGACGGGCTGCGCGAGCGGCTCGAGGAGTACGCCAGCATGGGGGCCCGCTTCGCCAAGTGGCGCGCGGTGATCACCATTGGCGAGACCATGCCCACCGATACCTGCATCGAGTCGAATGCGCACGCCCTGGCGCGGTATGCCGCGCTGTGCCAGGAGCACGGGATCGTGCCGATCGTAGAGCCAGAGATCCTGATCGACGGCGACCACGACATCGAGACCTGCTACGGCGTGACCGAGGCGACTCAGAGGGCCGTGTTTCGGGCGCTGTACGAGCATCACGTGCTGCTCGAGGGCACGATCCTCAAGGCCAGCATGGTGCTCCCGGGCAAGGACTGCCCGGAACAAGCGACTGTGGACGACGTCGCCCATGCGACGCTGCGCTGCCTGGAATCCGCCGTGCCGGCGATCCTGCCGGGGGTGGTGTTCCTCTCGGGCGGGCAGAGCGACGCCGATGCCACCAACCACCTGGACGCCATGAACCAGATCGGCGGGACCCCGTGGCCGCTCTCGTTCTCCTATGGCCGCGGCATGCAGCAGGCGGCGATGGAGCTTTGGGGCAAGGATCCGGCCGCCAATTTCGAAAAGGCCCAGCAGACCGTCTTCGAACGCGCGCGCGACAACGGGCTGGCGGCCCAGGGGAAGTACGGGGCCTGAGTTCGCCGCCTACCAGCCGCGGTGTGCAATCGCGGCAAACGGATTGCCGTATCTATTGATCTGGATCAAGAAAGACCGCCGGAAGGCTGACTAGCCTGAGATCGTCGGATTCGATCCTCGGCCCAGCAAGGGATGCACGACCCCCCAGCGTGCGGTGCGGGCCGGTTGCTTCCGACGGTGTATGTCGCGTCTTGGCCTGCTATCTCCGGATAGCAGGCTTTTTTGTGTCTTTTTCGGGCGAAATGTGATCTTTTCCTCAACGGGGGAGAAATTCGCCAACGCTCAGGAACTGCCCCCATTCATTCTTGATCTCCTTTGAATGCTTCCGAACATACCGTTGTAGGGCGTCTTGATGCCGGGTCCTGTGCGGAACATTTCACGCCGTGGTGCGTCGTGAGCTAGGTGAGGTAAGCCTCCGGGCGCCCTGAAAACACGATAAAGCCACGAAGGAGATGCACATGAGTCTTACGCGGAGAGAGTTTCTCGAAGCCATGGTCGCGGCCAGTGCCGCCGGGTTCTCGATGAATGCCTGGGCAGGCGAGAAGGGATCCTGGAAGCCGGCCGACGGGAACATGTACGACCTGCCGAAGTTCGGCAACGTGTCGCTGCTGCACTACACCGACTGCCACGCGCAGCTGAAGCCGGTGTATTTCCGCGAGCCGGACGTGAACATCGGCGTGGGCGACATGCAGGGCAAGCCGCCGGTGCTCGCCGGGAAAGACATGCTCGAATATTTCGACCTCAAACCGGGCACGCCGCTGGCGCACGCGGTTACCCATATGGACTTCAAGTACGCGGCCGAGAAATACGGGCGCCTGGGTGGCTTCTCCCATCTGTCCACGTTGATCCAGAAGTTGCGCGCCGAGCGCCCGAATTCGCTGCTGCTGGATGGTGGTGATACCTGGCAGGGCTCCGCCACGTCGCTGTGGACGAACGGGCAGGACATGGTCGATGCGCAGAAGCTGCTGGGCGTGGACATCATGACCGGCCACTGGGAGTTCACCTTCGGCGACGACCGGGTGATGGAGATCATCGAAAACGACTTCAAGCCCAACAACATCGATTTCCTCGCGCAGAACGTCGAGGATCGCGACTGGGGCGACCCGGTGTTCGACCCCTATACCATTCGCGAGATGAACGGTGTGGCGGTCGCCGTCATCGGGCAGGCCTTCCCCTACACCACGGTTGCGAACCCGGACTACAAGATCCCGGATTGGAGCTTCGGCATCCGCGACGAGCACATGCAGCGCATGATCGACGAGTGCCGCGGGAAGGGCGCCAAGGTCGTAGCGATCCTGTCGCACAACGGCATGGTCACCGACATGGAGATGGCCCGCCGTCTGCGCGACGTGGACATCATCATGGGCGGTCATACGCATGACGCGGTACCGGGCGCGATGGAGATCGAGAATGCCGGCGGCGAGACCACGCTGGTCACCAATGCCGGTTCCAATGGCAAGTTCGTTGGCGTGATGGACCTGGACGTGACCGACAACGGTATCCGCGACTACAAGTTCACCCTGCTGCCGGTGTTCTCCAACCTGCTCGAGGCGGATGCCGAGATGGAGGAGCACATCCGCACGGTGCGCGAGCCCTATGAGGACAAGCTGAACGAAGAACTGGCCGTAACCGACGGTGTTCTCTACCGCCGCGGCAACTTCAACGGCACCTTCGACGAGGTCATCATGGACGCGATGATCAAGGAGATGGATGCCGAGGTGGCCCTGTCGCCTGGCTTCCGCTGGGGCGTGAGCGTGCTGCCGGGTTCGCCCATCACCTTCGAGGAGTTGATGACGCAGACCGCGACCACCTACTCGGAGACGCAGCGCAATGAAATGACAGGTTCGCAGCTGAAGAACGCCCTGGAAGACGTGGCCAACTCGATCTTCAACGCCAACCCCTACCATCACCGCGGCGGGGACATGGTGCGGACCTCCGGCATCGAGTACAGCATCGACCCGCACGAATCGATGGGCAGTCGTATCAGCGACATGCACATCAACGGCAAGGCGCTGGACCCGGACAAGAAATACGTGGTGGCCGGCTGGGCCAATGTGCACGAACCGCTGGACACCGATCCGGTGTGGGATGTCGTCGCCAGCTATCTGCGCGATCGCGACACCATCAGCCCCGGCAAGCCCTACCTGCCGAAGCTGAAGAACGTCGCAGGTGATCCCGGCCTGGATCGCTGATTGGCGTTTGGCTTGGCCCGCGCGAGCGGGCCGGGTAGTCTCGCAGCCGCTGTGCACCATTCCGGTGTGCGGCGGCTTTTGTATGGGAGAGGGGTTCTGGAATGGGAACGACCGGATCAGGCTTTTCCGGCCTGCTGCTGTATTGCCGCGCGGGCTTCGAGGCGGACCTCACTGCGGAGCTGACCGATCGCGCGGCCCGGGCAGGCCTGGGCGGGTTTGCGCGGGTGCAACCAGGCAGCGGGTACGTCCATTTCGAGCCGGCCGGCTGCACGGTGGAGGCGCTGGCGCGGGCATTGCCCTTCGAGGAATTGATCTTTGCGCGGCAGGTGTTCCCGGCGTTGCCCGCGCTCGAGGGGCTGGATCGGGCGGATCGACTGACGCCGATCATCGAGCAGGCGTTTGCAGCCGGTTGCCCGGTGGATTCCATCTGGCACGAGATGCCGGATACCAACGAGGGCAAGGGTCTGCGCCGGTTGATCAAGGCCGTGGAACGGCCGCTGGCCTCCGTCCTGCGCAAGCGCGGGGTGCTGCGTTCGCAGGCAGGCGGGGTGCGCCTGCATGTCTTCTGGCACTCCGGCGACTGCGTGCAACTGGGCCTCAGCCGGCCCGGCGAGCGCAGCGAATGGCCGGGCGGCATCCTGCACCTGCGCTCGCCGCGCGAGGCACCCAGCCGGTCGACCCTGAAACTGGAGGAGGCCTGGCACACCTTCATCCCGCGGGACGCCTGGGACAGGCGCCTGGCGCAGGGGATGCAGGCCGCGGACCTGGGGGCGGCCCCGGGCGGCTGGACCTGGCAGCTGGTGCGACGCGGCATGTACGTGCATGCAGTGGACAACGGGCCGATGGACGCCCCGTTGATGGCAACCACCCAGGTGGAACACCACCGCGAGGACGCCTTCTCCTGGGTGCCGCCGAAATCGGTCACCTGGCTGGTCTGCGACATCGTGGACAAGCCCTCACGGGTGGCCGCACGCATGGCGGACTGGCTGGAGGCCGGCTGGTGCCGCGAGGCCATCTTCAATCTGAAGCTACCGATGAAACAGCGCTGGCAGACCGTGTACGACTGCCTCGACCACATCGAGGAACGCCTGCTGGATGCCCGAATCGCCCACCGCATGCGGGCGCGACAGCTCTATCACGACCGCGAGGAGATCACGGTGCATGTGGAGCGAAGCTGAGCGGGCTTTTACTCGCCCGGAACCGTAATCCGTGGAGTCCCCAGGTTCAGACCTTCCCTTTTGGCCGGCCTGCTAACTCCGAAGGTAGACCCCGGAGGCATGAAGTTGCTTTGGGGGGGGCAGGGTGGCTTTTCAGTGGAAAGGGGGAGGGTATACTTCCTAGACTTCAGCTCGCCGGCGGGCCCTGTACATACGAGGGCATGGACATGGAAAGCGCGCATTTTGCGCTCGACATCACCGCAGCCGAGTTCAATGCTCTGGTCGAGGATTTTCAGCGGGACATGCGCTGAAACGATATTTCCTACGGACTGGAAAACCAGGTCCTGGCCCTGCTGGTGCCGATGAAACCGACGTTATTCGGCAGTAGTGCGCGGGCATGAGGTCAGGAGCCGCCGGGCGGTGGCTCCTCGACCAGCTCGCGATGAACGATCACGGCGTTCGCGCCCGGCCGGATGTGTTCGCCACGCGCCTCGAAATGCGCACGAGTGACCGCTGCCCCGTAGAGCAGGATCAACGAGGAATAGTTGACCCAAATGAGCAGTAATGCCAGCGAGCCGGCCGCTCCATAAGTGGAGGCAGTCGCGGTATTGGCGATGTACATCGCGATCAGCGAACGGCCCACGGTGAACAGGATCGCGGTAATAAAGGCGCCGGCCAGCACATCGCGCCAACGCAGTACAACATCGGGAAGGACCTTGAAAATCGCGGCGAACAGCAGCGTGACGATGATGAGGGAAACGAAGATTTCCATGCCTTCCATGGCCCAAATCGGCACCGGCAGCCACTGGTCGGCAAAGTTCATCACGACATGCATCGCCACGCTGAGCAGCAGCGACACCATCAGCACGAAACCGATAGCCAGCACGATGGTTAGCGACAGTACGCGTGCCTTGAAAAAGATCCACAGGCTGTTTTTCGACGGGCGCGGTGCCACGTCCCATATCTGGTTGAGCGATTGCTGCATCTGGGCAAAGACAGTGGTCGCACCGACGACGATCGCCACAATGCCCAGCAGCGTCGGCCAGATGCCGCTCTGCTCGATCTGGGAGTTGACGACTGCAGTCTGCACCACCTCGGCAGCCTGCGGCCCCAGCACTTCCTCGAGCTGGGCCATTAGTTCGCCCCTGGCAGCCTGCTCGCCCAGCACCAGCCCGACGATGGCCACCACAACGATGATGACCGGGGCGATCGAGAAGACGGTAAAAAATGCCAGAGCAGCGGCATAAATGAAGGCCTGGCTTTGCAGCCAGTGTCCTGCCGCCGCAGCAAGGATTGCCCCCCAGTATCGCAGCGGCGAGGGAATCTTTTGCACGATGCGCTCTTTGATGAGCCTGATACGCTCTTTCATGACCCAAGCATCTCGTAGATAACGGGGTCGGACCATGTTAACTGATGGAAACGGCGAAGGAAGACGCCGAATTGGGGCCCGAGTTTTGGCTTAAAACTGCAATTTCTGTCTTCAAATGGCCATTCCAGGGAGGGAGGCCACAAAGGTCTCCGGGCCGCAACCTTGGCGTTTGCCCTTTCTGAAGCGGATGTACGCCGAGCCGGTGATTGTTTCCTCTCAGGATCGGGTGCGATCCAGACTCCGTGGCGGTACCTGTTCTCCGTGCCCTGGGTGTACCAGGGAATGGAGTCGGAGTTGGCTCGCGGTGCATTGGAGTCGGATCGGATCCAGGGACGGGCGGCGGACCTGCGAGCGCGCAAGGGGGTCTAGGCTCGGATTTGTCAGGCCGGCATACGGGCAGAAGGCAATGGCATAAGGTGGGGGTTGCCCCCGGGTACGCTGGTTCGCTTTCTCGGGGCGTGCATCAAACGATAACCGGCGTGGGAGTCAGATCCGGGCGGATTAGTCGTCGGCGTTGTCATCCTTGTCTTTCTTGCCGCTCGGGGTGATGGTCCGTCCGACAGCGGCTGCGGTCTTGCCGGTTGCCTTGACGGTCCCGGTAGTGACACTGACGGCGGCGCTGCCGGCCGTGCTGGCGACCTTGACTGCCGTGCAGCCACTGGCCATCGGCAGGGTCACGGCGAGGATGATGAGCGCGCGCGTGAAATGGTGCTTTGGCATTGGGAAGCCTTTCGGCATGGATATGGGCAACAGGTTAGACCGATCCCCGGAACCTGAAAAGGGACGTGTAACCACCAAGTAGCGATGTGCCTTTCCGGGACATGCCCGCCGTGACTCCGCGGGCCGCCGCCAGGGGCGGTTCGGCTCGGGTCTGGTTCCGGCGGGGTGGGCGGCAAGGGCGGATCGAGCGTTTTGGAGGAGCTCACGGTGCATGTGGAGCGGGGCTGAGTCGGGTTCTACTCGCCTTGCACCGTGATCGTAAGCTTGCGCGTGTGGGCGGCGTAGCGGTGTTCCCAGAGGAAGAGGCCCTGCCACTGGCCGAGGATCAATCGGCCCTGGCCGACCGGCACGGTCAGGTCGTTGTGCGTGAGCATGGCGCGGGCGTGGGCGGCCATGTCGTCGTCGCCTTCCATGTCGTGGCGGTAGGCGGGGTCGCCGTCCGGCGCCATGCGTTCGATCAGGGTCTCCAGGTCATGGCGGACGTCGGGATCGGCGTTCTCGGTGACGAGCAGGGAGGCGCTGGTGTGATGCTGGAAGACGTGGCAGGTGCCGGTGGTGATGCCGGAGGCGCGCACGATGTGCTCCACGGCGGTGGTGATGTCGTGGGTGCCGCGGCCTCGGGTCTGCTGGGTCAGGGTGTCCTGGTAGACGGCCATGCGCTTCCTCGAATGCAAACAAAAAAGCGCCCGTAGGCGCTTGATTGGTCGTTCTAAATTGGTGGAGGCGGCGGGAATCGAACCCGCGTCCGCAAGACCTCCGCCTTCGGCTCTACATGCTTATTCTGTCTTTTAATTTAACCAGCGACTACCCGACAGGCAGGGAATGTAGCTGGCGATCCCGGTTTAGTTTTAATGGATCCACGCCGGGCGCGCTTCACCACGAGCTTATGAGAGTCGACGCCCGATACTGGACGCATAAGCACGGCTCCAGTCGGACGGCATCTACCGGTTTTTAAGCGGCGAGTGCGTAGTTGTCGTCGTTGGCAACTATTTTTTTGCAGTGGTTTTTACGAGGTCCACTACAGCCTCGGCATGCACCTCAGGTTTCGCGACCCGCGTCGAAGCCATGTCGCCCCCAAGTACTACATGGACAGGGTAACGCATCGGGAGTTCCTCAACCAGCGCAATTGCGGTCACGTACCGGTCCCGCGCGGCAGGCGCCTCCGGTACAATGCGCGGCTTTCGGTACGTCCGGTTTCGAGGAAGCGCAATGCGGGTTGTGGAAGGGGGCGCGGCGGTCTCGCCGTTTCGGCTGCGGGCTCTGGAGGCAGGGCTGCGGGCAAGCGTACCGGGCGCCGGCCCGCTGGCGGCACGGTTTATCTATTTCGTGGAGACGCGCCGCCGGCTGGGGCCGGACGAGGAGGCGGTGCTGGCGCGCCTGCTGCGCGAGGGCGACGCCTGGGAGGCCCCCGAGTTTGCGGTGGAACGCGAACTGGTGGTGATCCCGCGCTTTGGCACGATCAGCCCGTGGTCGTCCAAGGCCACCGAGATCGCCCACCATGCCGGGCTGGAGGACGCGGTCGAGCGGATCGAGCGCGGCATCCACTGGCAGATCGGGGGCGAAGCGGCGGCGAGCGCAGATCTGGAGGCGCTGGCCGACCTGCTCCACGATCGCATGACCGACGCGGTGATCGAGGACCCGGCGGCCGCCGCCCAACTCTTTCACAACGAGACGCCACGGTCGTTGGGGCGTGTGGAGCTGGGCGAGGATGCCCGCGCGGCGCTGGAGCGCGCCAATGGCGAGCTGGGCCTGGCACTGTCCCCTGACGAGATCGATTACCTGGCCGATGGGTTCTCCGCGCTGGGGCGCGCGCCGACCGATGCCGAACTGATGATGTTCGCGCAGGCCAACTCGGAACACTGCCGCCACAAGATCTTCAATGCAGCCTGGGTGCTGGACGGTGAGGCGGATGAGCGCACGCTGTTCGGCATGATTCGCCAGACCCATGCACGCCATCCCGAGGGCGTGTTGTCCGCCTACAGCGACAATGCATCGGTGATCGCCGGGCATGAGGGGGCGCGCCTGACGCCGGATGCGATTACCGGCGAGTATCGTCGCGAGTCGCTGGATCTGGCGATCCTGATGAAGGTCGAGACCCACAACCATCCGACTGCGATCTCGCCGTTTCCCGGGGCTGCGACCGGCTCCGGTGGCGAGATTCGCGACGAGGGCGCCACGGGGCAGGGGTCCAAGCCCAAGGCGGGGCTGACCGGGTTCTCCGTGTCCAACCTGCGGATCCCGGGCTTCGAACAGCCCTGGGAGCGGGATTTTGGCCGTCCTGGCCGGATCGAGAGCGCGCGCCAGATCATGCTGGACGGCCCGATCGGCGCGGCTGCGTTTAATAATGAGTTCGGGCGGCCGGCGCTGGCTGGCTACTTCCGCACCCTGGAGATGGCGCTGCCGGATGCCGCGGGTGGCGAGACCCTGTACGGCTACCACAAGCCGATCATGCTGGCCGGCGGGGTCGGCTCGATCCGGGGCGAGCATGTGCACAAGCAGGATGTGCCGGCCGGTACCCCGATCGTGGTCCTGGGCGGTCCGGCGATGCTGATCGGCCTGGGCGGCGGGGCGGCCTCGTCCATGGCGAGCGGTGCGAGTTCGGAGCAGCTGGACTTCGCCTCGGTGCAGCGCGGCAACCCGGAGATGGAGCGGCGCTGTCAGGAAGTGATCGACCGTTGCACCGCCCTGGGTGCCGGCAACCCCATCCTGTCGATCCACGATGTGGGTGCGGGCGGCTTGTCCAACGCCATTCCGGAGATCCTGGATGACGCCGGGCGCGGCGGGGTGATCCAGTTGCGCGACCTGCCGACGGCCGAGCCGGGGCTGTCGCCGATGGAGCTGTGGTGCAACGAGGCGCAGGAACGCTACGTGCTGGCGATTGCCAGCGAGCATCTGGAGACCTTCCGTACCCTGGCGGCGCGCGAGCGCGCCCCGTTCGCGGTGGTGGGCGAGGCCACGGACGAGGGGCACCTGAAGGTCGAGGACGACCTGTTCCACGAACCGCCGGTGGACATGCCCATGGGCATGTTGCTGGGCAAGATGCCGTTAATGACCCGCGAGGACCAACGCCGGGCGCCGCCGGTGACGGACTTCGAGCCGGAGGCCTGTCCGTTGGCGGAGGCCCTGGAGCGCGTGCTGCACATGCCTTCTGTCGCGGCCAAGCACTTCCTGATCACGATCGGGGATCGCAGCGTGGGTGGTCTGGTCGCGCGCGATCAGATGGTCGGTCCCTGGCAGGTGCCGGTGGCGGACTGCGCCGTCACGCTGACGGATTTCGATGGGTATACCGGCGAGGCGATGGCCATGGGCGAGCGCACGCCGCTCGCGATCCTGTCGGCGCCGGCCTCCGGGCGCATGGCGATCGGCGAGGTGGTGACCAACCTGGCCGGGGCCGATATCGACGGCACGCAGGCGATTCGCCTCTCGGCCAACTGGATGGCGGCCGCCGGGGTGCCGGGCGAGGACGCCAACCTGTTCGACACCGTGCGCGCCATTGCCGAGGACCTGTGCCCGGCACTGGGGATCTCGATCCCGGTAGGCAAGGACTCGCTGTCCATGCGCACGGTATGGGAGACCGAGGACGGGCAGGCGCGGCACATGCACGCGCCGGTATCGCTGATCGTGTCGGGCTTTGCCCGGGTCGCGGATGCACGCCGGACCCTGACGCCGCAGCCTGACCCGGCGGCGGATGACCGGCTGTGGCTGATCGATCTGGGCGAGGGTCACGCGCGCATGGGCGGCTCGGCGCTGGCCCAGGGTTACGGGCATGTCGGCGAGACCGCTCCGGACGTGGTGGACGCCGGTCGTCTGCGCGCCTTCTTCGACGCCATCGGCACCCTGCGCCGCAATGGCCTGTTGCGCGCCTACCATGACCGCTCCGACGGCGGACTGGTCACCACGTTGCTGGAGATGGCCTTTGCCGGGCGTTGTGGGCTTGATGTGGAGATCCCCGGTGGCCAGCCGGTAGCGGCCTGGCTGTTTAACGAGGAACTGGGTGCGGTGGTCCAGATGGCCGCAGGCGCCGAGTCGGCGCTGCGCGACGCCCTGGCGGAGGCCGGGCTGGAGGCGCACCTGCACCCGGTGGCGCGCCTGCGCGAGGATGAGCAGATCGTCATCCGCCAGGACGGGCGGGATCTGTTCGCCGGTGACCGTGCCGGTCTGCAGCGTCAGTGGCAGGCGACCTCGGCGCGGATGCAGCGGCTGCGTGACGATCCGGAGTGTGCCGACGAGGAGCTCGCACGGGTGGAGGCCGATGGTGGTCTGCAACCGCGGGTGAATTTCGATCCGGCCGAGGATGTCGCCGCGCCGATGATCGCGCGCGGCGAACGTCCGCGCATTGCGATCCTGCGCGAGCAGGGGGTCAACGGGCAGCTGGAGATGGCGGCGGCGTTCGAACGCGCCGGGTTTGCCCCGGTGGACGTGCACATGACCGACCTGCTGGACGGGCGCCAGGACCTGGGTTCGATGCAGGGGATGGCGGTCTGCGGCGGGTTCTCTTACGGCGACGTGCTGGGTGCCGGTGGTGGCTGGGCGCAGACCATCCTGAATCATCCGGCCCTGCGGGATGCGTTCCAGGGCTTCTTCGAGCGCCCCGAGACCTTCACGCTGGGGGTCTGCAACGGCTGTCAGATGCTTTCGCATCTCGCACCGCTGGTCCCGGGGGCCGATCACTGGCCGCGCTTCGTGCGCAACCGTTCCGAGCAGTTCGAGGCGCGCCTGTCGCAGGTGCGCATCGAACCAGGCCCGGCGGTGCTGCTCGATGGAATGGCCGGCTCGGTGCTGCCGGTCGTGGTCTCGCACGGGGAGGGGCAGACCCGGTATGCCGATGGGGTCCCGGTTCACGATCAGGCCGCGTTGCGCTACGTAGAGGCCGATGACACCCCGGCAACGGTTTATCCGGCCAACCCGAATGGCTCCGCCGGCGGGGCCACGGGGTTCGCCAGTGAGGATGGGCGCGCGCTGATCATGATGCCGCACCCGGAACGGGTGTTCCGCGGCGTGCAGCACAGCTGGCACCCGGCGGACTGGGGCGAGGATGGCCCGTGGTTGCGGCTGTTCCGTAATGCCCGGGTGTTCGTTGGCTAAGGCCTCGATGGTCTATAACGGAAACATTTGTTCCGGCGACGAGGGAGGCGGGAGCGCACATGGATGACGCCAGTCAGGACGAGTTCCTCGGAGATGACCTGCGTGTGACGACCGCGCTGATGATCGGTCCGTCGGCCCGGCCCGCTACCGATCCGGTGCTGGCGCAGCGCCTGATCGAGAGCCTGGACCTGTTCGACGACGCGCACCCGCGCGGGGCGATGCCGCATGAGGACGAGTCCTCGCCCGAGGTGCAGCGCCTGGAACACAAGCTGGATCTGTTGTTGCATCTGGTCGCGGAGTCACTCCACCCCGATCGCCCCGATCCGGTAGAGGTGACGCTCAGTGGTCACGGGATTGCGCTGCCAGCGGGCACGTTGCCGGAAGATTGTGACCGCGTGGAGGTCTATCTCAGCCGCCTGTTGCCCCAGCCCTGCGTCCTGGGCGTCGAAAGTCCGACGACACGCGGAGGCCTGCAGATGACTCGCTGGACAGGGGTTGAAGGTCCCCTGGAAGAGGCGATTGGTCGCTGGATCTTCCGGTTGCATCGCCGCGAAGTCGCCGAGAAACGCCAGAAAGTTGACGGCAATCGCAAATAGGCTGGATACTGTGAACTCGATCACACCATTGGATGCCGGCCGGGACTTTTCTCGGGTGGGGGCATCCGTTCGCGGCAATCGGGGCACAGCGGTATGCGGGATGCGGGGGAACAACAGCAGGCGATGCGCATTGCACTCAGCGGCGATGCGGGAGCCGCGGACGCAACACGGGCGATCCTGAACTGCCTCGGTTGCGTGGCCGAGACCCACAGCAACCCCACTGACCTGATGGACGGCACGTCCGCCGCAGCCGTGTGGCTTTGCGGGCCCGCCGCCGACCTCTCCGCGCGGCTGCAGGGACCGCGCGGCGATTCGGCGCTGATTGTCGTGCAGCCGACTGATGGTGGCCAGGTGCAGGCCGACGGAGTGGACTGCATCGTCGAGCATCCGCTCTCGATTGGCCGGGTTTCTCAGGTCCTCCAGTGGCTGCGCTTCGGTCGCGAGCCGGGGTACGACGATATCCCCGGGCTGGTTGGGTCGCATCCGACCATGCAGGCGGTCAAGCGCCTGGTCGGGCAAGTGGCGCGGACCGATGCCACCGCGCTGATCCTGGGCGAGACCGGATCCGGCAAGGAGGTCGTGGCCCGCGCGATCCACAATGCCTCCGAGCGCGCGGACAAGCCGTTTGTGGCAGTCAACTGCGGCGCCATCCCGGCGGAACTGCTGGAGAGCGAGCTGTTCGGCCACGAGAAGGGGGCATTTACGGGCGCCTTCACCGCGCGCGCCGGCCGTTTTGAACTGGCCGAGGATGGCACGCTGTTCCTGGACGAGATCGGCGACATGCCGTTGCCGATGCAGGTGAAACTGCTGCGCGTATTGCAGGAGCGGGTGTTCGAACGGGTCGGCTCCAACAAGTCGATCCCGGCCCGCGCGCGAATCATCGCGGCCACCCACCGGAATCTGGATGACGCGGTGGCGGATGGCAGCTTCCGGCAGGATCTTTTTTTCCGCTTGAGTGTATTTCCGATCGAGCTGCCGCCGCTGCGCGAACGCACCAGCGACATGCCGCTGTTAATCGCCGCTCTGGAAGACCGGCTGCGCGAACAGGGCATGGCCCCCGCCCATCTGACGCCGGCGGTGGTTGCCCACCTGGGGCAACTCGAGTGGCCGGGCAATATCCGCGAGCTGGCGAATCTGCTGGAGCAGATGGCCATCATCTATCCGGATTTACCGGTGGACCTGGCGCAGCTGCCACGGCGGGTTCGTCCGGACGGGATCGAGGATCTGACCCTGCCGCCGACCACGCCGAAGGGTCTCGAAGGTGGCTCCGCTGCGGGCGCGAACCTGCTGGCCGGTGGTCTGCCACCGGAGGGCGTCGATCTGCGCAGTTTCCTCAACGACCTCGAACGCGACATGATCACCCGCGCCCTGGACGAGACCGGGCACGTGGTGGCGCGCGCCGCACGCCGTCTGGGCATGCGTCGGACCACCCTGGTTGAGCGCATGCGCAAGTTCGGGCTGGGCAAGGCCTGAGAAGGCGCGGATGCGGGCGTGAACGCACCCGGAAATCGGTGTTTTCAATGGGACGGAATCCCGTCACCTGATGGAGCCGAAACCGGCAACCCTCGCGTCATAGGCTTGACGGATCCCGCGTCGAGCCAGAAAAAACCTATATAACTCAATAGCCTGTTTGAATGGCTCGATTTTTGCTGGATCTCTCCCGAATCGATACGGGAAGACCTTCATGTCGCGAGCCACGATCCTGCTGGTGGATGCCGAACCCGTGCTGCGAGAGGCCGTGGTCCAGGTGCTGGCCACGATCCCGCGGGTGCGTCTGCAAACGTGTACTGCCGATGAGCTGGTGCAATCTGTGGAGGTGTCCGCCCCGGCGGTCATCCTGCTGGCGCACCCTGCGGAGCTGTCCCTGGATGCCCTGCCGCATGCCACGGCAACTCTGGCGGCAGTCAGCCGCGAGGCGAGCCAGGATCAGGAACTGGCCGCAATGCGACACGGGCTGGAGGCCCACTTCGCGCTGCCGCTTATGGCGGAGGAGCTGGCCGGGTGGCTGCGACCGCGGGTGCGGCCGGAGCCGTCGCTCGAGGTCCCTGCATTGGTGACACGCAGTGCCGTGATGCGCGGGATCGATCGCTTCGTTACGCGAATTGCCGGCAGCACGGCGACGGTCTTTGTTACCGGTGAGTCGGGGGTGGGCAAGGAAGTCCTGGCGCGTCAGCTGCACGCGCGCTCGCCGCGGCGGCGCGGACCATTCGAAGCGATCAACTGTGCCGCACTCCCCGAGGCGATGCTCGAGGCCATGCTGTTCGGGCATGCCAAGGGGGCCTTTACCGGCGCGGTCGAGGCGCGACCAGGCAAGTTTGTGCGCGCCGACGGCGGCACGCTGCTGCTGGACGAAGTGACGGAGATCCCGGTGCATTTGCAGGCGAAGCTGCTGCGTGCGCTGCAGGAGCGCGAGGTCGAGCCGCTGGGTGGGCGGCGCCCACAACGCGTGGACGTGCGCGTGATCGCCACCTCCAATCGGGATTTGCGCGAGGCCGTGGCCGAAGGGCATCTGCGCGAAGACCTGTACTACCGCCTGAACGTGTTTCCCCTTTGCATCCCGCCACTGCGCGAGCGTGCGGAGGATATCGTGCCCTTGGCCGAGGCCTTGCTCCGACGTCTGAGTGGCGGTCGGCTCCAGGCCCTGGACGACGGCGCACAGCGACGGCTGCGCGAACACGACTGGCCGGGCAACGTGCGTGAACTGGCGAACGTGATGGAACGCGCGGTCACGCTGCATGACAGCGCGGATCCGCGGGTGAGTGCGGAGTCGGTTTGGCTTGATGCGGACATGGTGAACCCCTGGAGTACCGGGGCGGGCGAGGTGACCACCGGGGCGCATTCGATGCCGGATGACGAGAACCCGACACCGATGCTGGAGCAGACCCTGCAGACGCAGGAGAGCCGGGTGATTATGAACGTCCTGCGCGAATCCGGTGGGCGCCGCAAGGAGGCCGCCGACCGGCTGGGAATCAGCCCCAGAACATTGCGTTACAAGATTGCGCGTCTGCGCGAGCACGGCTTCGCGGTGCCCGCGTCGGGCTAATGTTTGGCCGTCTGGCATATGGATTGCTTGAGAGTTTCCATCGAATACGAGAATACGACGGGCCCGTCCTGGTCGGTCGACCGGCGTAACGAGACGCCCCGGGGGTAGTGATCATGAGCGAGATGCAGATCCAGAACGTCCTGCAGCAGATGCGTCAGCTGACGCAGGCCAACGGCGTGGACAACGCGAATGCGGCCCAGCAGACGCGCGAACCCCAGCGCGCCGGCGGCGCGGACTTCCAGAATGTCCTGACGGAGTCGCTGCGGGGTGTCAATCAGGTGCAGCAGCAGGCGACCGATCTGCAGACGCGCTTCGAGCTGGGCGACGAGAATGTGAGCCTGCCGCAGGTGATGACCGCGATGAGCAAGTCCGGTATCGCCTTCGAGGCGACCAACCAGGTGCGCAACCGTCTGCTGACGGCGTATCAGGAAATCATGCGGATGCAGGTCTGATCGGCCGATCGGGCTGAGGGAGAGAACGGACGATGGCCGACAATGCACAATCCCTGCCCGCGGTGGTGACCGGCGGGATCAAGGAGTTTAACGGGATGTCTGCGGGCCGCCAGCTGGCCCTGATCGGCATGCTGGCGGGTGCCATTGTGGTGATCGTGGCGCTGCTGTACTGGGCGCTCCGCCCGACCTACGTACCGCTGTTCCCGCGCATGGATGCGGAGGATGCGGCGGAGGTCGTGCAAGTCCTTTCGCAGGCCGGTATCCAGTATCAGGTCGATTCCATGACGGGGCAGGTGAAGGTGCCCCAGGGCGAGGTGGCTGGCGCGCGGCTGCAGTTGGCCGGCGAAGGGTTGCCGCGTTCCGGCGACATGGGCTTCGAGCTGCTGCAGGAGGATACCGGCCTGGGTACCAGCCGGATGATCGAGGGGGCGCGCCACCACCGGGCGATGGAGGGCGAGCTGGCGCGTACCGTGGCATCGCTGGACGCAGTGGACCGGGCGCGTGTGCACATTGCCGAGGGTGAGCAGTCGGTGTTCGTGCGTGATCGGCGCCCGGCCAGCGCGTCGGTGGTCGTGCATCTGCGCGGCGGGCGGTCCCTGAGCGACTCGCAGGTCGGCGCGATCGTGCATCTGGTCGCGTCCAGCACCTCTGATCTGGATCCCGATCGGGTCACCGTGGTGGACCAAAGCGGAAGGCTCCTGACCCAGGATGGCGGCGAGGCGGGGATGGGTGGTAGCGGCGACCGTCTGAGTTTCACCCGCGACGTGGAGACCCGCTATACCGACCGTATCCGTGACCTGCTGATTCCGATTGTCGGGCGCGACAAGGTACGGGTGCAGGTAAATGCGGACATCGACTTCTCGAGTGTCGAGCGCACCGAGGAACTGTATGACCCCGAGACGATTGCCCTGCGGTCCGAGCAGACCCGCGAGGACGAGCGCACGGGGCCCGAGGGCGGGATCGGCGGTGTCCCCGGGGCGCTGACCAACCAGCCGCCCGCTGGCGGGGTTGTTGGCGAGGAGGGCGAGGAGGGTGATGGCCCGCCCGCGGCGCTCCCGGGCAGCCGCAGCACCAATATCACCCGCAACTACGAGGTGGATCGCCGCATTAACCATATCCGCGAGATGCCGGGTGGCGTGCAGCGCGTGTCCACGGCCGTGGTGGTGGACTTCCGTCAGGACGTCAACGAGGACGGCGAGACCGTGCAGGTGGCGAGGGATGCGGAGGAACTGCAACGGATCGAGGCGCTGGTGCGCGAGGCGGTTGGATTCAATGCCGAACGCGGGGATACGATCAATGTGGTGACGGCCCCGTTCGAGGCGCCCATCGAGGCGCTGCCGGCGGACGAAATCGCCTTCTGGGAACAATCCTGGTTCCTCGAGGTGGTCAAGATCGTGGCGGCATTGCTGCTGGCTCTGATCATCCTGTTGACGGTGGTGCGTCCGGCGATGAAACATTTGATGAAGCGGCCGGCCCCGCCGCCGCGGCGCGAGGAAGAACGCGAAGCGCTGACCGACGAATCCGGGGGCGGCGCGATGGGCATGGGGATGGGCCAGGGCGAGGGTTCGGCCGTGGCCGCGCTGACGGGTCCCAAGGGTCCGGATCAGCAGGAGATGGATCTGGATGCCGTGCGCGAGATGGTCCGCGAGGACCCCAAGCGCGTGGCACAGGTGATGAAGACGTGGTTGGGTGACGATGGCCGCTGACAAGAACGCCAAACAGGAAGGTGCCGAGCGCGCCGCCGTGTTCATGATGAGCCTCGGCGAGGAGGCCGCGGCCGAGGTCATGCGCCATATGGGGCCCAAAGAGGTGCAGAAGATCGGCACCGCCATGGCCGCGATGGACCGGATCTCCCGTAGCGACGTCAACGCCGCGCTGCACGAGTTCTCGACCCACGTGCAGGAGCAGACCGCCCTCGGTGTGGGAGCGGACGAATATGTACGCAGCGTCATGGAGAGCGCGCTGGGTGACAAGGCCTCGGGCCTGATCGACCGCATCCTGCTGGGGCGCAACTCCAAGGGGATCGAGGCACTCAAGTGGCTGGACCCGCGTGCGATCGCCGACATGCTGCGCAATGAACACCCGCAGATCGTTGCCATCGTGTTGTCGCATCTCGACTCCGACCAGGCATCGGACACCCTGCAGTACCTGCCGGGCCGCGTGCAGTCGGACATCGTGATGCGGATTGCGACCATGGACGGCGTGCAGCCTCAGGCCCTGCAGGAGCTGGACGAGATCCTCGACCGTCAGCTTTCCGGCAATGCCGCGAGCAAGACGTCGATGCTGGGCGGCGTGCGTTCGGCGGCCAACATCATGAACCTGATGGAGGGCTCGCGGGAGGCGGAGATCATGGACACGATCAAGGAGTCCGATTCCGATCTGGGTTCGCGCATCGAGGAAGAGATGTTCGTGTTCGAGAACCTGGTGGAGATCGAGGACCGCGGTATCCAGACGCTGATGCGCGAGATCCAGACGGAATCGCTGGTGCTCGCCATGAAGGGTGCCGACGACGACATGAAGGACAAGATCTTCCGCAACATGTCCAAGCGCGCCGCCGAGATGCTGCGCGAGGACCTCGAGGCCAAGGGCCCGGTCCGGGTCAGCGAGGTCGAGGCCGCACAGAAGGAGATCCTGTCCGTAGCCCGCCGGCTCGCGGAGAACGGCGATATCGTGCTGGGTGGCGGTGGTAGCGAGGCGATGTTGTGACCGACGCCCCGGCGGCCAGGCTTTACACCGACGCGGCGGCATCGCGGTGGGAGCCGCCGGAGATTGGCGACAATGGGATCCATCCCCCGCGTCGCCTGCCCACGGCCGCCGAGATCGAGGCGATCGAGGACGAAGCACGCAAGAACGGGTTCGAGGGTGGCTATGCCGAGGGGCATGAACTTGGCAAGCAAGAAGCCGAGAAGGCCACCCGGGCGCGCGAGGACAAGAAACTGCGGGAGACGGTGGCCCAGCTTGAATCCGTGGCCGGGGGGCTTGCCGACCCCCTGGCGGATGCCGCCGATGCCCTGGAGCCGGAGTTGCTGGCGCTGGTGACGGCGCTGGCGCGCAAGGTGGTCCAGAGCGAGCTGGAGACGCGACCGGAGCAGATCCGGACGGTCCTGGAGGGGGCATTGGCCCAGCTTCCGGGGCGCAACCAGGAGGTGCGGGTGCACTTGAACCCGGAGGACCAGGCGCTGGTCGAGGCCTACGGCGAGCGGGCGGATGCGCGGATCACCTGGGTCCCGGACCCGGGCCTTGCGCGCGGTGGTTGTCGCCTCGAGTCGGGCGCGGCGAGTGTCGACGCAAGCCTCGAGCGGCGGCTGCAGCACGCGGTGGAAGCCCTTTGGGATGGCGAGTATCCGGAGACGGATGGCGCGCCGGATGAGGAAGATAATCAGCCCGCCGATTCCGTGGACAGCGCGGCCCCGGAGGATTCATGAGTACCCCGATCGACGAGGTGCGCCGCAAGGGCCGCGAACGGCTGAGTAGCGGCCTGCTGGACCGTCTGCAGCAGTCGCGCGGGCGGGTCGAGCGGGTCAATCCGCCGCAGTCGGAGGGCCACCTGTCGCGCCTGACCGGCCTGACGCTGGAAGCGGAAGGCCTGCGCTTGCCCATTGGGGGGCGCGCGCTGATCCACGGCGAGAACGGAGACACGGTGCCGGCCGAGGTCGTCGGCTTCCAGAATGAGCGTACCTTCCTGATGCCCGAGGAACTCGCGGCGGGCCTGACGCCCGGCGCGCGCATCGAGCCGCTGGACAACCAGCGTCAGATTCCGGTCGGGGAGGGGCTGCTGGGCCGGGTGATCGATGCCAACGGGCAGCCGCTGGACGGGAAGGGCCCGATCCGTACCCATGATTTTGGCCTGCTGGCCGGCCGGCCGATCAACCCGCTGCAACGCGCACCGGTGCGGGAGCCGCTGGATGTCGGGATCCGTGCAATCAATGGCCTGCTGTCGGTCGGTCGTGGTCAGCGCCTAGGTCTGTTCGCCGGATCCGGGGTCGGCAAGAGTGTGCTGCTGGGGATGATGACCCGCAACACGACGGCGGACGTGATCGTGGTGGGCCTGATCGGCGAGCGCGGGCGGGAGGTGAACGAGTTCATCCACGAGATCCTCGACGAGGAATCGCGCACGCGCACGGTGGTGGTCGCGGTGCCGGCCGACCAGTCGCCGCTGTTGCGCCAGCACGGGGCCTGGGTGGCCACTGCGGTTGCGGAGCATTTCCGCGATCAGGGCCTGCACGTGCTGTTGCTGATGGATTCCCTGACCCGCTTTGCCCAGGGCGCCCGAGAGATCGCGATGGCGATCGGCGAGCCACCGGCTTCCAAGGGCTATGCGGCATCGGTATTCGCGCGCCTGCCGCAACTGGTGGAGCGTGCCGGCAACGGCGACGTAGGTGGCGGCTCGATTACCGCCTTCTACACCGTGCTGGCCGAGGGCGATGACCAGAACGATCCGATTGTGGACGCCGCGCGCGCGATCCTGGACGGCCACGTAGTGCTCTCGCGCGAGGTGGCGGAGACCGGGCGTTACCCGGCGATCGACGTTGGCGCATCGATTTCGCGCGTGATGTCCTCGCTGATCTCGCCGGAGCACGAGCGCGCAGCGCGGCGCTTCCGCGACCTTGCCACGACCTACATGCGCAACCGCGATCTGATCGCGGTGGGGGCCTATCGCAAGGGCGCCGACCCGCACCTGGACGAGGCGGTGGTGATGCACGAACGCCTGGAGGCGTATTTGGCGCAGGGTCGCGAAGAGGCCATCGGCTTTGACCGGTCGCGGGATGACCTGTTGGCGCTGGTCGGCGGGGCGGCATGAACCCGAAGCGCCTGGAACGACTGTTGCGCCTGCGCCGGATCGAGGAAAGCGAGGCGACCCGGCAGCTGGGCGAACGTCTGCAGCAACTGGATGGCATCGCCGGTCAGCGCGAGCGCCTGGAAACCTATCAGCGCGAGTATCTGCAGGCGACCCTGCCGGATGACGCCAACGCCCTCAAGTGGCTGGCGGGCATGCGCGACCAGTTGCGCTCGGCGCTGGAGCAGCAGGATCTGCGGATCCAGGCGGCGGAGTCGCAGGTGGAGACCGCGCGCCAGGAGTGGCTGGAGCGTCACCGCAACAGCCTGTCGCTGGAGAAGCTGCTGCAGCGCCGGAAGGCCGAGACGGCGCTGCACGACGCCCGGCGCCAGCAGACCGAACAGGACATGTGGGCGACCCGCCAGGCCTATGCGCGCGAGGAAGACGCCCGTTGGCAGGGTTCTTGAATGGACCGTGAATATCGATTGAGGCAAGGGCCCGGGGATGACCCCGGTATACCGAGGATCCGGACATGATCGCGACACAGAACACCGGTCAGGGCATGCTGCCGCTGCTGCAACTGCTGGGCGGTGGGGGCTCACTGCAGGACCTGGACGAACTGAAGGGGCTGAAGGGCAAGGACGGGGAGGGGTTCCTCGCGGTCCTGGAGCCGCAGATGGAGGCCTTGCTGGCGAACTTGGGCGTGCCCGCGGACGAGCTGGAAGGGCTGGATCTGGAGGCCATGCTGGCGCGACTGCAGAATCTCCTCGACGGGCAGGAGTTCGCCGCGGGCGACGAGGCGGGTGGCAAGGGCTTGCCGGTGGCCAGCCTGATGGCAGCAGTGCAGGAACCGGGGCGTGTGGACGCGGCCCGCGGGGAGGCGGGCGCCTCTGGCCGCGGTGGCGCCGAGGGCCAGGCGTTGCCGGTCAAGCCCCTGCCTGCGGCCGTCATGCGCCTGTTTGTCGAGGCCAGCCAGGCGGCGGGCGGTCGCGACGGCCTGGCCGCATTGAAGCCCGAACTGCTTGGCGTCCAGGGCGGGTTGTCGCGGGAGAACGTGCTCGATGTCCTCGCCCAGTGGATGACCCAGGGCGGGGACGACGAGTCGCGCCGCGGGCGTACGGATCCACTGGGTGGCGTCCTGCCGGCCCTCGCCGGTGGGCAGGCCGAGGGGGCGGAGGCCGCGCGCGCGTTGCCGCGACTGGACCTGACCCGGCTCCTGCAACAGCCCAATGGGGCCCGCGAGCTGGCCGACCAGGTGCGCATGCTCGCCCAGGCACAGGGTGGGCGAACCGAGCTCAAGCTGCATCCCCCGCAGCTGGGCAGTCTGGATATTCGGGTGCTGGTCGAGGGTGACCGCACAAGCATCCAGTTCATCAGTGCCAATCCGGTGACCCGCGAGGTCCTGGAGGCGGCCATGCCGCGCTTGCGCGACAGCCTGGCCGAAAGCGGGCTGATGCTCGAGGACGCGACCGTTTCTGACCAGGCGGCCGAGGAGCAGGCCGAGCAGGATGAACGCCAGGCAGCCGCCGAGGCCGCTTCGGAGCTGGCCGAGGCGGAAGACAACGAGAATGAGGGCAGCACGCTCTCGATGCTGAATCGGCGCCTGGATCTGTTTGCCTGAGTCGCGCCGGGCGCCGCCCGGTCTCGTGATATCGGGTTGGCCGCCAACGGTGTAGTTTTTGCCCCATGCGGTACATGTTCGCTGCCGTAGCGCTTTCCCGCGACTGCCGCCAAGATTCCGTCTTTCCCGCGCGGCGGGCGGCCGATTCTTGACGTTATCGGCCGTGCCTTTCCCCGAAGTGTCCTTCCGCCCCCTCCAGTATTGGCTTCTAACTATCGGATAATGCGATAGAAAGACTATGCTGGCATCCGCCTTGCTAAGGTCTTTGCCGAGAGCAAATCCTCGGTTTACCGGACAGCGAGTGCGACATGGCGGATAAAGAAGTCAATCTGGACGACGACGAAGGCGGCGCCCCCAAGAAGGGCGGCATGGGCAAGCTGATTCTGCTGTTGCTGATCGTGATCCTGCTGGTGGGTGGTGGTGCCGCTGCGGCCTGGTTCTTCCTGGTTGCGGGCGACGATGACGCCGAACAGGTCGAGGAAGGCCCCCCCGAGCGCTTCTACACCAGCCTGGAGCCGATGACCGCGAACATTGATGCACCGGGCCGCATCCGCTATCTGCGTGCCGAGGTGAGTCTGGTGACCCACGATGCGCCGGTGATCGAGGCGTTGGAGCGGCATATGCCGGCGATCCGCAACGACATCCTGGGCATCCTGTCGGAACAGCGTTACGAGGATCTCAATACGCGTGGTGGCAAGGACGCGCTGGCGGAGGAGCTGAAGGAAGCGATCCGCGGGATTCTGCGCTCGCGGGATGCGCCGGACGCGGTCGAGGCCGTGTTGTTCAACGAACTGGTGATGCAGTAGGAGCCCGGTTATGGCGCAGGCGGATATCCTTAGCCAGGACGAGATCGATGCCCTTCTGCATGGTGTGGACGACGGGGACGTCGAGACCGAAGACCCGTATCCGAGTGACGGTGAGGCGCGGGACTTCAACTTTGCCACGCAGGATCGGATCGTCCGTGGGCGCATGCCCACGCTGGAGATGATCAACGAGCGCTTTGCGCGTCAGCTCCGGGTCCGTCTGTTCAACGTGCTGCGCCGCTCGGCCGAGATCTCGGTGGTCGGTACCCGTATCACCAAGTTCTCCGAGTACATGCACTCGCTGTTTGTGCCCACCAGCCTGAACCTGGTGCGTGCGCATCCACTGCACGGCACCGGGTTGTTCGTGTTCGACCCCAAGCTGGTGTTCATCCTGGTGGACAACTTCTTCGGCGGCGACGGTCGCTACTACACCCGCATCGAGGGGCGTGACTTCACCCCGATGGAGATGAAGGTGGTCCACGGCGTGCTTGAAGGCGCCTTCGAGGACATGCAGAAGGCCTGGCAGCCGGTGATGGAATTAAAGTTCGAGTTCCTGAACTCCGAGGTCAACCCGCAGTTCGCGAACATCGTCTCGCCGACCGAAATCGTGGTCATCAGCGAGTTCCACATCGAGCTCGACGGCGGCGGCGGCAATCTGCACGTGACCCTGCCGTACTCGATGATCGAGCCGATCCGCGAGCAGCTGGATACCGGGATCCAGTCGGATCGCTCCGATGTGGACCAACGCTGGATGCACGCGCTGCAGGAGGAGATCCAGACCGCCGAGGTCGAGATCAGCTCCATGCTGGCGCAGACCGAGGTCACCGTGCGCGAGCTACTGGATATCCAGCCGGGCGACATCATCCCGGTAGACCTCCCCGAGAAGATCACCTTGCAGGTCGAAGACATCCCGATGTTCCGCGGGAAGTTCGGCGTATCCAATGGCATGAATGCGATCCAGGTTTCGGAACGCATCATCAAACGATAGAGGGCGCAGCATGGCTGACACCGACGATCCCAAGCAGGACACCCGCACCCCGGATGAAGAAGGGGTGGAAGAACAGACCACGGCCGAGTCGGAAGGCGGTTCCGACGACCAGGCGCTGGCCGACGAATGGGGGGCCGCCCTGGCCGAACAGTCCGCCCTGGCCGAACAGAAGGGCGACGAAGAGGCCGCCGACCCGGACGCCCTGCTGAACGAGGCGCAAGGCGGTGGGGGTGCCGCGTCCGCGCAAGAGGCGCCGAAGACCGAGAAGAAGGAACGCAAGCACAAGCCGGATTCGGCCGCGGAGGCGCTGCAGCCTGAACAACTGTCGGGCGTGGTGCAGGGCGACGGCGAGGAGATGAACCTGGAGATGGTGCTGGACGTCCCGGTGACCATCGCCATGGAGATCGGTCGCACGCGCATCCCGATCCGCAACCTGCTGCAGCTGAACCAGGGCTCGGTGGTGGAATTGGACCGTCTGGCCGGGGAGCCGCTGGACGTGCTGGTGAACGGCACGCTGATCGCTCATGGCGAGGTCGTGGTGGTCAACGAGAAGTTCGGTATCCGGCTGACCGATGTGATCAGCCCCAGTGAGCGCATCCGCAAGCTTAAATAGCCATGAATCCACGTAATACGCGCATATCGGCCGTCGTCCTGGCGGCCGTCACGGGGACCCTCTGGCCTTTGACTGCCCTTGCGGAGGGTGGCAGTGGCGGGGCCGCGGCCTATCTGACCCAGTTAATCGGCGGTCTGGTACTGGTGATCGGCGCCATTGTGGTGCTGGGCTGGATCCTGCGCCGGACCCAGGGCGGGTTGAACCGCGGCTCGCAGGTGATCGAGATCGTCGCGGCACGCTCGGTGGGCACGCGCGAGCGTCTGGTGCTGGTCCAGGTGGGCGATGAACAGGTGCTGGTGGGCGTGGCGCCCTCAGGCATGCGCACCCTGCACACGATGCGCGAGCCCGTGGTGGCGCCGGCAGGTGAGACCCCGGACTTCTCCAGTGCGCTCAAGCGCGCCGTGACCCGCCGGGCTCCGCACGGTAGCAGCGAGCGGGGGCAGTCGTGATGGCGCTGTTCCTGCGGTTCGCGCTGGCACTGGGCCTGCTGCTCCTGCCGGGCCTCGCCGGGGCCCAGGTGGCGCAGGGCATCGAGGCCCTGACGGTGACCACCAACGGAGACGGGGGCGAGACCTACTCGGTCACGCTGCAGATCATCCTGTTGATGACGCTGCTGACCCTGCTGCCGTCGATCCTGATCATGATGACCTCCTTCACCCGGATCATTGTGGTGCTGGCGATCCTGCGCCAGGGCCTGGGCACGACCCAGACACCCTCGAACCAGATCCTGATCGGTTTGGCCTTTTTCCTGACCCTGTTCGTGATGGCCCCGGTGCTCGACGAGATCTACGAGACCGCGTTTGTGCCCTACGTGAACGAGGAGATCGGGACGGAGGAGGTGATCGAGGCGGGGGTGCAGCCGTTGCGCGAGTTCATGCTGGTGCATACCCGCGAGAGCGATATCGCGATGTTTGCCGAGATCAACGGGATCGACGGATTCGAGGAGGCGGATGACATCCCGTTGAACCTGCTGGTGCCGGCGTTCATTACCAGCGAGCTGAAGACCGCATTCCAGATTGGCTTCCTGATCCTGATCCCGTTCCTGATCATCGACCTGGTGGTGGCCTCGGTCCTGATGTCGATGGGGATGGTGATGCTCTCCCCGCTGATTATCTCGCTGCCGTTCAAGGTGATGCTGTTCGTTCTGGTGGACGGCTGGGCGCTGATGATGAACACCCTTGCCACCAGTTTCTTCGTGTAGGAGAGCGCGATGACACCCGAACTCGTTGTGGACATCGGTCGCGAGACGCTGACCGTGGTGGTCCTGCTGGCCGCGCCGCCGCTGCTGACGGCGCTGGCCGTGGGTCTGACCATCGGGATGCTGCAGGCAGCGACCCAGATACAGGAAATGACCCTGTCGTTCATCCCCAAGCTGCTGGCGATGTTCGCGGCGCTGCTGATTAGTGGGCACTGGATGCTGGCGTTGTTGATCGACTACACCGAGCGCCTCTACGAGGGTGCGCCGGGGATGGTGGGGTAGGCGTATGACCCTGGCGGCGGAACAGCTGGTGCTGTGGGTGGGGGCGGTCCTGTGGCCGTTCGCCCGCATTGGCGCCATGCTCGTCGCCATGCCGATCTTCGGGGCGGATACGGTCAATGCGCGGGTGCGCATGGGGCTGGCGCTGCTGCTGGCGATCTTCGTGGCCATGCAGGGCCCGGTCCTGCCGGATATCGATCCGCTCAGCCTGGAGGGCGTGCTGGTCACCCTGCACCAGATCGCGATCGGCGTGTTCATGGGTTTCATCCTGCAAATGGTGTTCTCGGCCGTGACCCAGGCGGGCGAGGTGGTCGCACTGGGCATGGGCCTGGGTTTTGCCTCGATCATGGATCCGGCCCAGGGCGTGCAGGTCCCGGTGGTCTCCACCATCTTTGTGATCTTCTCGACCCTCCTGTTCCTGGCGATGAATGGCCATCTGATCGCTCTGGAGCTGATGCTGACCAGCTTCGAGACCATGCCGATCGCGCCGACCGGTCTGAACGCCGAGGCCTTCTACGCCCTGGTGGGCTTCGGCTCCACGATGTTTGTGGGAGCGGTGCTGGTGGCGTTGCCGGCGGTTGCCTCGCTTCTGTTGGTGAATATCTCCATGGGGGTCATCACTCGCGCGTCCCCGCAACTCAACATCTTCGCGGTGGGTTTCCCGATGATGATCCTGATCGGGTTCGTACTGATGATGTTGATCCTGCCGGGCCTGCCCGAACGCTTCGGCGAGCTGATGCTCGAGGGCTTCAACCTGATGCAGACCCGGATGGGCTTCTGAGATGGCCGAGAACGAGAGCGGACAGGAAAAAAGCGAAGAGCCCACTCCGAAACGCCTTCGCGAGGCGAAGGAGAAGGGTCAGGTCCCGCGCTCGCGCGAGCTGAGCACCTTTCTGGTGCTGATGGCGGGCGGGAGCTTCCTGCTGATGTACGGCCCGAATATGGGCGCGCAACTTACTGAACAGATGAGCAGTCGCCTGGATTTCGAACGCGAAATGGCCTACGACTCGTCGCTGTTATTGCCTTATCTGGCCGATGAGATCTTCCGTACCCTGCGGACCCTGTTCCCGTTGTTCGGCGTACTGATCGTAGCCGCGGTACTCGCGCCGATCGTGATCGGCGGCGCCAATTTTTCCTGGAAGGCCGCCGCGCCCAAGGCCTCCAAGCTGAATCCCGGGAAGGGCCTCAAGCGAATCTTCTCCTGGCAGGGGCTGATGGAGTTCGGCAAGACCTTCGCCAAGTTCGTACTGATCAGCAGTGTCGCGGTCGCCGTGCTGGCCACCTTCTCCGACCGGCTGCTGATGCTCGGCTACGAGCCCATCCATCAGGGCATTAGCCATGCCGCCCAGCTGGTGCTGGGAACCTTCATCGCGGTGTCCGCGGCGCTGATCGTCGTGGCGGCCATCGATGCGCCGTTCCAGATGTGGAATCACCAGAAACAGCTGCGCATGACTCGGCAGGAAGTGAAGGATGAGTACAAGGAGACCGACGGGAAGCCGGAGGTCAAACAAAAGATCCGCCAGTTGCAGCAGGAGATGGCGCAGCGGCGAATGATGGAGGAGGTCCCCAAGGCCGACGTGATCATCACCAACCCGACCCACTATGCCGTGGCTATCGTCTACGAGGCCTCGCGCATGGCGGCACCGAAGGTGGTGGCCAAGGGCGTCGACGAGGTGGCCGCCTCGATCCGTGCAGTCGGGGACGAACACGCGATCATCCGCGTCGAGGCCCCGCGCGTGGCCCGCGCCATCTACTTCACCACCGATCTGAATCAGGAAGTTCCCAACGGTCTGTTCGTGGCCGTGGCCCGCATCCTGGCGTACGTCTACCAGCTCAAGCGGGCCGATGCCGAGGCGCAGATGCCGGATGACCTGCCGGTGCCCGAGGACTATCTGGATCCTGACAAGCAGCGCGGCAAGCGGAGGGATCACTAATGGCCTTCTTTGACCGTTTGGGTAACGTCGGCAAGTGGGGTCTGGGGGCGCCGATCCTGCTGATCGCGATGCTCTCGATGATGGTGCTGCCGCTGCCGCCGGTGGCGCTGGACGTGCTGTTCACCTTCAATATCGCGCTGTCGCTGGTCGTGATCATGGTTGCGGTGTACACCCCGCGGCCGCTGGAATTCGCAGTCTTCCCGACCGTGTTGCTGGTCGCCACGCTGCTGCGCCTGGCGCTGAACGTCGCCTCCACCCGCGTGATCCTGTTGGAAGGCCACACCGGCACCGATGCCGCCGGCAAGGTCATCCAGGCCTTCGGCGACTTCGTGGTCGGTGGCAACTACACCGTGGGGCTGGTGGTGTTCGCGATCCTGATCATCATCAACTTCGTGGTGGTGACCAAGGGGGCCGGGCGCGTGTCCGAGGTCAGCGCACGCTTCACCCTGGATTCCATGCCGGGCAAGCAGATGGCGATCGACGCCGACCTGAATGCCGGGATCCTCAGCCAGGAAGAGGCGCGTAAGCGCCGCGAGGAGATCGCCAGCGAGGCGGACTTCTACGGCTCCATGGACGGTGCCTCCAAGTTCGTTCGCGGTGATGCGATCGCGGGGATCCTGATCCTGTTCGTGAACATCATCGGCGGGCTGACTATCGGTGCGGTGCAGCACGGCATGTCGATCGGCGATGCCGCCACCAACTACGTGCTGCTGACCATTGGCGACGGCATCGTTGCCCAGATCCCTTCGCTGGTGCTGTCCTCCGCCACCGCGATCATCGTGACCCGCGTGACCAGCAGCCAGGACATGGGCCAGCAGGTCTACGGCCAGATGTTCTCCAACCCGCGGGTCCTGTACGTCGCCGGTGGCGTGATCGGCGCGCTGGGCCTCGTGCCGGGCATGCCGAATGCCGTGTTCCTGGGACTGGCGGCGCTGATCTTTGGCTGGGCCTACCTGCTCAAACGCCAGGGCCGCGAGGTCGAGGCGGAGGTGGAACGCATCCCTCAGGGAGACGAAGGCGGGACTCGTTCGGAGGATCGCGACCTGACCTGGGAAGATGTCCCGCCGGTGGACCTGGTCTCCCTCGAGGTCGGCTACCGCCTGATCCCCTTGGTGGACCGCACCCAGGACGGCCAGCTGATGGGCCGGATCAAGGGCGTGCGCCGCAAGCTGTCGCAGGAGCTCGGCTTCCTGCTGCAGCCGGTGCACATCCGCGACAACCTGGAGCTGAGCCCGAACGCCTACCGGATCAGCCTGCTGGGCGTCACTGTGGCCGAGGCCGAGGTGTTTCCCGATCGCGAACTGGCCATCAATCCGGGCGAGGTCTTCGGCACCGTCCCGGGTACCCCGACCAAGGACCCGACCTTCAACCTGGATGCCCTGTGGATCGATCCTTCGGATCGCGACCAGGCCCAGGGTGCCGGTTATACCGTGGTCGACTGTTCGACGGTGATTGCGACGCATCTGTCGCAGGTGTTCCGCGAGAACGCCCACCGCCTGATCGGACACGAGGAGGCGCAGCATCTGCTGGATCAGTTGGCGCGCCATTCGCCGAAGCTGGTGGAGAACCTCGTGCCCAAGACGCTGTCGTTGTCGATCGTGCTGAAGGTGTTGCAGAACCTGCTGGCGGAGCAGGTCTCGATCCGCGACCTGCGGACGATCGCCGAAACCCTGGCAGATGACGGGGTGAAGAGTCAGGATCCCGGCACTTTGACAGCTGCCGTGCGCGTCGCGTTGGCGCGTTCCATCGTCCAGGACCTTGTAGGACCGGAGGATGAGCTGCCACTGATCGCCCTGGACCCGTCGCTGGAACAGCTCTTGCATAAGTCCCTGCAGGGCAGCTCGGGCGGCACGGTTGGACTGGAGCCCGGGCTGGCGGAACGGCTGCAGCGTTCGGTTGCCGACGCGGCGCGCCGCCAGGAGACAGCCGGTCAACCGGCGATCCTGGTGGTGGCACCGGAGATCCGTTCCTGGATAGCCGGCTGGTTGCGCGGCGCGGTTCGCAGCCTGACCGTCCTGGCGTTTACCGAGATCCCCGACAACCGGCGGATTCGGGTAGTGGCCACGGTCGGTCAGGAAGAAACGCAGAAGCAGTCCGCATGAGACATAGGGGTTCCGCCGCGTGAGCGGCGCAGGAGATCAAAGCATGAATGTCAGACGATATCGGGCCCGGGACATGCGCGACGCTATGCGTCAGGTGCGCGAACAACAGGGAGAGGATGCCGTGATCCTCTCCAGTCGCCGGGTGGATGGCTGGCTGGAGGTGGTCGCCGCCCTGGAGGATGGCGAGTCCTCGGAGCCGGTTCGCGAGCAGGAGGTTGCAAACCCGGCCCGCGAGGCACGTACCGCCGACCGCGCCCCGAATTCGGCGGCGCCTTCCTGGCCGGCCGACCCCGAGCTCACGGCGATGCGCCAGGAGTTGCGCGACCTGCGCAGCCTGATGACGCGTCAGTATGCGGAGAGCGACGAGGCCCGCTGGGCGGCCCGCCATCCGCTGGCTGCGGAATGCAAGGCACGCCTGATCGATCGCGGCTTCAGTGAATCGCTGGCCCGCAGTCTGGCTGGTAGCATCCTCGATGACAGCTCCCCCGAGCAGGCTTGGGAACGTCTCCGCGCGCGCCTTTCGGGCGCGATTGCCACGCATCGCCCGTCGATCCTGGACGAGGGTGGGCTGCTGGCGATGGTGGGGCCGACCGGGGTCGGAAAGACCACCACGCTGGCACGGATCGCGCTGCGCCAGATCCGTCGGATGGGACCGGATTCGGTTACGCTGGTGACCCTGGATAGCCAGCGCATCGGTGCAACACGGCAGTTGCAAGCCTTCGCTCAGATGGCGGGGATCTCGGTGCGCGTGCTGCAGAATGCGCGCGAACTGCGCGAGTTGGCGCGGCGCGTGGACGATGGCCACCTGATCCTGGTGGATACCGCCGGGCAGGCGCCGCGTGCGGTGGAAGAAGAGTCGCTGTTCGCACACCTGCCGCCGGATATCCGCGGCGAGAGCTGGTTGGTCGTGTCGGCCACGACTCAGGGCAGTACGTTGCGGCGGGTACTGGAGGCATTTCGCAAGGCGGATCCTTCGGCGTTGGTGCTGACCAAGCTGGACGAGGCGGAACAGCTGGGCGAGGTCCTGTCGGTACTGCTGGATCAGCACCTGGGACTTGGGTTCGTGAGCGATGGCCAGCGCATCGCCGAGGATTTTCACCGGGTCGATACGGGGTATCTGACCCGCATGGCGCTGGACGACGACGCGGAGGGCGCGCGCGCGGCTGGCAATGCACGCGAGACCTGGGCCGCCGAGCGGCTTGCGGAAATGGAACCGCCGCGACGCTCGCGCTCGCCTCTGCGCCCGGCGCAAGGGGCCGAGCCGGCAACACTGGAACTGATTCAGCCGGTTGGAAAGGGGCGCTATGCCACGCACTAACAAGCCGTTAAAGGTCATTGCGGTCGCCTCGGGCAAGGGCGGGGTGGGCAAGACCAACGTCTCGGTCAATCTGGCGGTTGGCCTGGCCCGGTTGGGCCGCGAGGTGATGCTGTTCGATGCGGATCTGGGCCTGGCCAACGTGGACCTGTTGCTCGGGATGCGCCCGGAGCGCACCCTGCATGACCTGGTGACCGGCACGGTGGACAGCCTGGACGATGTCCTGGTCCAGGGGCCGGACGGGGTGAAGGTGGTCCCGTCGGCCTCGGGTATCGCGGCGATGGCGAACCTCACGCCGGCCGAGCACGCGGGCCTGATCCATGCCTTCAGTGCCTACCGCAAACCGCTGGATGTCCTGATCGTGGATACCGCTGCGGGCCTGCAGGAGTCGGTGACTTCGTTCTGCCGGGCGGTACAGGAGACCCTGGTCGTGGTCTGCGACGAGCCGGCTTCGATTACCGATGCCTATGCCCTGATCAAGGTGCTGCACCGCGATCATGGGCTGCGGCGTTTCCGCATGGTCACCAACATGGTCAGTGGCCGCGAGGGTGCGGAGCGGCTGATGCAGAAACTCAATACCGTCTGCGGCAATTACCTGCCGGAGGTGGTTCTGGACCTGGCCGGCTATATCCCCATGGACGAGCATCTGCGCAAGTCCGTGCAGAAAAGGGCGCCGGTGGTTCAGCAGTATCCCGGCAGTCCGGCCGGCAAGGCGTTTGCCGAACTGGCGCGGACGGTGGACCGCTGGCCAGTAGGTGGGGGTGACCACGGGGGCGTCGGGTTCTTCGTGGAACGAATGCTGCAGAGCGCATGATGACGACGCGTAATCGACTTTCCGGCTATCAGGCGACGTCCACCGCGACCGGTGGACACGAGAAGTTGATTGCCGATCACGTCGAACTGGTGCACCGCATTGCGCACCACCTGATGGCCCGCCTGCCGGCCTCGGTCCAGGTCGATGACCTGATCCAGGCCGGCATGATCGGTCTGCTGGAGGCGGCGCGGCAGTTCGAGGGTGGGCAGGGGGCGACCTTTGCCACCTACGCCGGAATCCGCATCCGCGGTGCGATGATCGACGAGCTGCGTCGCAGCGACTGGACGCCGCGCTCGGTGCATCGCAACAGCCGGCGCATTGCCGCCGCGATCCAGAGCGTCGAGGCCCGCGAGGGGCGTGCGGCGCGTGGGAGCGAGGTGGCGGCCGAGCTGGATGTGCCCATTGATGATTATTACGACATGCTCAAGGACCACGCCGGGGCCCATCTGTTTGCACTGGACGATCTCGGCGGCGGGGATGACGGGGCCGATCGCGTGATCGAGGGGCAGGAAGTCTCTCCGTCGCGTAGCCTTGAGGCTGGCGAGTTTCGCGAGGAGTTGGCCGAGGCCCTGGGGGACCTGCCTGAACGCGAACGCCTGGTGCTGTCGCTGTATTACACCGAAGAACTGAATCTGCGCGAGATCGGAGCTGTTCTGGGCGTGACCGAGTCACGCGTGAGCCAGATTCGCAGCCAGGCGGTCATTCGGCTGCGTGCGCGCATGGGGTCGTGGCTCGAAGACGGCTCGGCTTTGCAGTTATTCTAAAACTCACCTTACGAATCCCGGAGTGACGTGTGGACAAGGGAATGAAAATTCTCATCGTGGACGACTTTTCCACGATGCGGCGCATTATCAAGAACCTCTTGCGCGATCTTGGCTTCAATAATACGCAGGAAGCCGACGACGGCAGCACCGCGCTGCCGATGCTGCAGAATGGTGATTTCGACTTCCTGATTACCGACTGGAACATGCCCAACATGCCGGGCATCGACCTGCTGAAGGCCGTCCGGGCGGACGCCAACCTGAAGTCGATGCCGGTGCTGATGGTGACGGCCGAGGCCAAGCGCGACCAGATCGTGGAGGCTGCGGAGGCGGGTGTGAACGGTTATGTGGTCAAGCCGTTTACCGCCGAAACGCTGAAGGAAAAGATCGACAAGATCTTCGAACGTATTGAAGCCCAGGGCTAAGGATCGCCCGGTGGTGAATACGGACGACGTCCGTCTCGCTTGCGCGGGTGGACGGACTCCGGCTCCTTCAGCGCCGTACCAGCAAGAGGCTCCTCATGACTGAACAGGAACACCCCCCACGCGACGGCCAGCTCGAGCTGGCCCGGCAACTGGTGCAGACGCTCGAGGCGGGCGACGACGCGGCGGCGCGTGCGCTGGTGCAGGATCTTGCGCGCCCATACGACCGCGAGCTCTTCGATGAACTGGGCAAGCTGACGCGCGATCTGCACGAGGCCTTGCAAAGCTTCCGCGGGGACTCGCGTCTGGTGGAGCTGACGCAGGCGGAGATCCCGGATGCGAAGGAACGCCTGAACTACGTGGTCACCATGACCGAGCAGGCCGCGCACGCCACGATGGGCGCCATTGAGTCGAGCCTGCCGATCGCCGAGTCGTTCAGCCAGCAGGCGGCCGACTTGACCGCCAAATGGACGCGCTTTCGCAACCGGCAGCTCTCGGTGGACGAATTCCGCGATTTCGCGCGTGAGCTGGATAGCTTCTTCGGGCAGGCGGGGGAGGACGCCGAGGAGTTGCGGCGTCTGCTCTCCGAGGTGCTGATGGCACAAAGTTATCAGGACATTACCGGCCAGGTGATTCGCCGGGTGATCCAGTTGGTGACCGATCTCGAAGAGAACCTCGTCACCCTGATCCGGCTCTCTAGCGGGCGCATGGAGCAGGTGGAAGCGGCCGAGGCGTCCCTGGATCGTGGCGAAGAAGATCGCGAGGCGGACCGCAAGGGGCGCGGTCCCAGTGTGCCCAAGACTCAAGATTCCAGCGCGGATGTCGTTCAAGGACAGGACGAGGTGGACGATCTGCTATCAAGCCTGGGCTTCTAGCAGTGCACCTCATACGACTGGCGCCACGGGACCGGAGAGACTGAATGGCCATCGACCCCAATGACGAAATCCTTCAGGACTTCCTGATCGAGGCCGGGGAACTGCTGGAGGGGCTCAACGAGCAACTCATCGACCTGGAGCAGAACCCGGACGACCGGGATCTGTTGAATGCGGTATTTCGAAGCTTCCATACCATCAAGGGTGGCGCCGGGTTTTTGAGCCTGGATGCGCTGGTGACGGTGTGTCACCACGCCGAGGATGTTTTCAATTTGCTGCGCAACGGCGAACGCCGTGCCGACAGCCATCTGATGGACACCATGCTCCGCGTGCTGGACTCCCTGAACGTCATGTTCGGGGATCTACGCTCCGGAGTGGATCCGACCCCGGCCGAGGCCGACGTGGTCGAGGACCTGCGGCGCATGGCGAAGAACGAAGACGTCGCCGGGGATACCGCCGCGGCGCCGCCAGCGCCTGAACCGGCTCCCGAGCCGGTGGCCCCGGCCTCGGCCGCCGGTGACGCCATGGTGGGCGGTGGGGAGGAGATCACGGACGACGAGTTCGAGGCCCTGCTGGATACGCTGCATGGCGACGGTGCCCCGGCGCCTGTGGATGCGGCCGCGCCGGGCGGCTCCGGTGCCGGCGAAGGCCCGGGTGGCGGCCAGGATCCCGCGAGCGGCGACCTGATCAGCGACGACGAGTTCGAGAATTTGCTGGACGAGTTGCAGGCCAAGGGCGGAGGTCCGGCGACGCCCGAGCCTGCTGCGGGCGACCCTGCGGAACCGATGCCGGTCGAACCCGCCGCAACGGCGGCAGAGCCGGAAAAAGCGGTAACGCCGGAACCGGCGGCTGCCGGTGGGCGCTCGGCGCCGCAGGGCGAGACCTCCGTGCGCGTGGATACCGAGCGCCTGGACGAGATCATGAACCTGGTGGGCGAGCTGGTACTGGTGCGCAATCGCTTGAGCATGCTGCGTTCGCAGCATGTCGACGACGAACTGGGCAAGGCGATCAGCTCCCTGGCGCTGGTGACCTCCGACCTGCAGACCTCGGTGATGAAGACCCGGATGCAACCGGTGAAGAAGGTCTTCAACCGCTTCCCGCGCGTGATCCGGGATCTGTCGCGGAACCTCGGCAAGGAGATCGAACTGGAGATCTTCGGTGAGGAAACCGACCTCGACAAGAATCTGGTCGAGGCCCTGTCCGATCCGCTGGTGCATCTGGTGCGTAATGCTGTGGACCATGGCATCGAGACGCCCGATGTGCGCGAGGCGGCGGGTAAGCCGCGCAAGGGTACGGTAGTGCTCGGGGCGGCCCAGGAGGGCGATCACATTGCGCTGCTGATCAAGGACGACGGCGGTGGCATGGATCCACAGGCCCTGCGGCGCAAGGTGGTGGAGAAGGGGCTGATGGAGTCCGCGATGGCCGAACGCATGACCGATCGCGAGGCCTTCAACGTGATCTTCATGGCCGGATTCTCCACCAAGACCGAGATCTCGGACGTCTCCGGCCGCGGGGTCGGCATGGACGTGGTCAAGACCAAGATCTCGCAGCTCAACGGCACCATCGAGATCGATTCCGAGATCGGCGTGGGGACCACGCTGCGGGTGAAGCTGCCCCTGACCCTGGCGATCCTGCCCGCCCTGATGGTGATTCTGGATGGCCGCCGTTTTGCGATCCCGCTGGCCTCGGTCTCCGAGATCCTGGACCTGGATCTGACCAAGACGAATTACGTGGATGATCAGGAAGTCATCATGGTGCGCAAGCACGCCCTGCCCATCCATTACCTCAAGCGCTGGCTGAAGCCGGGGCACGAGCCCGAGCCGCGCAAGGATGCCCACGTGGTCGTGGTCCATACGGCCGACCGCAAGGTCGGGCTGGTGGTGGATGATCTCGTGGGGCAGGAAGAGGTGGTCATCAAGCCGCTGGGCCAGAATCTGCAAGGCGTAAAGGGCCTGGCGGGAGCGACGATCACCGGAGATGGCGGCATCGCCCTGATCCTCGACGTCTCCGACCTGGTGACCATCCTGATGCGGCAACTGCAAATGTCCGGTCGACCGCGCCGCGCGTCGCGCTCGAGCGAGGGCTGAGGATGCCGATCAAGGTTCTGGTTGTCGACGACTCGGGCTTCTTTCGTCGGCGTATCACCGAGATCCTGGACTCCGATTCCGGCATCGAGGTCGTGGGTTCGGCCGAAAATGGCGAGCAGGCGATCGCCAAGGTCCGGGAGCTCGATCCCGATGTCGTGACCATGGATATCGAGATGCCGGTGATGGACGGCATCACCGCGGTGCGCAAGATCATGGCCGAGCGCCCGCTTCCGATCCTGATGTTCTCCAGTCTCACGACCGAGGGAGCCCAGGCGACCCTGGATGCGCTGGAGGCGGGGGCGGTGGACTTTCTTCCCAAGCGCTTCAGCGACATGGCGGGGGACGAAGACAGCGCGCGCATGCTGCTTCGGCGTCGCGTGCGTTCACTGTCACGCAGCCGGGCGCGCTCCGTCAGTGCGCCGGGCACGACTACGCCCGCCCGGGAGGCGCGGCCGTCCGCGCGGCGCGAAGAGACGGACCGTCAGGCTGCGGCCGACGCGCGCAAGCCGGCTCCGCCGCTGGCCAGTACCCGGCCGCCGACGCCGCTGCGGCAGTTGCGCGCGGTTCTTATTGGCACCTCCACCGGCGGTCCAGTGGCACTGCAGGAGGTGCTGAAGCCACTGCCGGCGAATTTCCCGCTGCCGATCCTGCTGGTGCAGCACATGCCCGCCAGTTTTACCCCGGCCTTCGCCGAGCGCCTGAATGCCATGTGCAATATCGAGGTGCGTCAGGCGAAGGACGGTGACGTGTTGAAACCGGGCGTGGCGCTGCTGGCCCCGGGCGGGATGCAGACGACGCTGGAACGCGGCAGCCAGACGCATGTGCGGATCGCGGAGAGCCCTCTGGGGACCATCTACAAACCGAGCGTGGATGCGGCTTTCGGTTCCGCCGTGGATGCGCTGCGCGGACAGGTGCTCGCGGTGATCCTGACCGGTATGGGTGCCGATGGTCGCGAAGGCACGCGGGCGCTGAAAGGCGCGGGCGCCCAGGTGTGGTCGCAGGATGCGGCGACCTGCGTGGTGTACGGGATGCCGGCGGCAGTGGCCGAGGCCGGACTGACCGATCATGTGTACCCGCTGCCCGAAGTTGGGCCCGCACTGGTGAAGGGGTTCTGCTGACATGGATATCCTGAGCCTCATCGGGATAACCCTGGGGCTAGTGGCGGTGCTCGGCGGCAGTATTGCCAAGGGCAGTGGCCTGGGTGCGCTGTGGAATGCGGCGGCCTTCCTGATTGTGGTCCTGGGGACCCTGGGGGCCACCCTGGTGCAGGCACGGATGGCGGTCTTCATGCACGGTATGCGCATCCTGCCGTGGGCCTTCAAACCGCCGAAGGTCGACAATCGCGCGACGGTCGAGCAGATCGTCGAGTGGTCCCACGTGGCGCGCAAGGAAGGCCTGCTAGGCCTGGAGACGCTGGCCGACGAGGAGACCGACGGCTTCGCCCGCAAAGGGCTGCAATTGCTGGTGGACGGCAGCGAACCGCAGACCATCCGCCAGATCATGGAGGCCGACCTCGACAACCGGGAGCACTTCGACCTGCAGGGCGCGAAGATCTTCGAGAGCATGGGGATCTATGCCCCGACCCTGGGGATTGTCGGCGCAGTGATGGGACTGATGGCGGTGATGCAGAACCTCGCGGATCCGAGCAAGCTCGGGGCAGGCATCGCGGCGGCGTTTGTCGCCACGATCTACGGCATTGCCTCGGCCAACCTGCTGTTCCTGCCGGTGGCCAACAAGTTGAAGTCGATTATTCAGAACCGCTCGCAACACCAGCAAATGCTGATGGAAGGCCTGATCGCCATTGCAGAAGGGGAAAACCCGCGGAACATCGAAAGCAAGCTGAGTGGCTTCATCCACGAGTGAGGTCACCATGGCGCGACGCAAACGGGCGGAAGAACACCAGAATCACGAGGCGTGGGCCATCCCTTATGGAGATCTGGTCACGCTGCTGCTGGCGTTCTTCGTGGTGATGTACGCCATCTCCTCGGTGGACGACGGCAAGTACCGGGTACTGTCCGAGTCGCTCGTGGACGCCTTTCGCGCACCGATGCAGGCCGATCCGATTCAGGTCGGGGATCCCACCGTGGCCCAGGAACGCACACCGCAGGATCTGCGTGCCCTGGTGCCTATCGAGGTCCAGCCGGGTCTGGTGGAGGATGGTCCGCAGCCCATCGACATGGCCTTGAGTGGGATGCTTGACGACGGCCCGGATGACGCTGGGATGCAGGCGTTCCTGGACGAACTGGCGGATACCGCCCGCGAGATCGAACAGGCGATGGCGCAATGGATCGAGGATGGCGATCTGCGCGTGACGCGCGAGGCCTATTGGCTGGAGATCGAGATCACCAGCCGTCTGCTGTTTGCGTCCGGAGCGGCGACCCTGAACCCACAGGCGGAAGCTCTTCTGCAAGAGGTTGGCGGGATTCTTGCGCCACGTGTCTCCCGCGTTCACGTGGAGGGGCACACGGACAATGTGCCGATTCAGACCGCGGTCTATCCATCGAACTGGGAACTGTCGTCCGGACGGGCGGCCGCGGTGGTCAGCGTGTTCGAGGAGGTCGGGGTCGATCCGGAGAACCTGGTCGCCCTTGGCTATGGCGAGCACCGGCCGGCGGCCAGCAACGACACCGCGGAGGGGCGGGCCGAGAACCGGCGCGTGTCCATCGTGGTACTGCCCGGGGCGCGTCCGCGCGCCGAGGGCGCGCAGGAACCGGAGCGCCTGCGCGAGGATCTTCCGCCCGCACCGCTCCCGACGGATGGAGACACACCATGAAGGTCTGGGCGGTTGCAAACCAAAAGGGGGGCGTAGGCAAGACCACCACCACGGTGACGCTGGGCGGGCTCCTGTCGGGCCCGGAGCAGCGCGTGCTGCTGGTGGATGTGGACCCGCACGGATCGCTGACGGCGTATTTCGGTCATGATCCGGAGACCGCCACGCGCGGGGTGTACGAGCTTTTCAGCCAGTGCGCCGAAGGCGCGGACCCGGACCCGAACGGCCTGATCCGCGAGACCCGATTCCCGGGTCTGGATCTACTGACCGCCAGTACTGCGTTGGCGACGCTGGATCGCCAGTTGGGCACGCGCAGTGGCATGGGGCTGGTGCTGCGTCACGCTCTGGAGAAGATCTCGGAGCAGTACGACTACGTGCTGCTGGATTGCCCACCGATGCTTGGCGTGTTGATGGTCAATGCGCTGGCCGCCTGTGACGAATTGCTGGTGCCGGTGCAGACTGAATTCCTCGCCCTGAAGGGGCTTGAACGGATGATCAATACACTGAAAATGGTACAGAAGTCGCGCAAGTCGGAGCTGGCGTACCGAATTATTCCGACCCTGTTCGACCGTCGTACGCGCGCGGCGCACGAGGCCCTGTCGGAACTGCGCCGCTTGTACGGCGACGACGTCTGGCCAGGCGTAATCCCGGTGGACACGAAATTCCGCGATGCCTCCAGTGCCGGGCAGCCGCTGTGTTTCATGATCCCGGACGCCCGGGGTGTGCTCGCCTACTCGGATCTGCTGGAGGCCATCGGTGGCCGCCTGTCCGAACCCCATGAACGGAGGCGACGCGGATGAACCGTTCCATAGTCGACAACCTGGCCCTGAAGGCCGAGCCGGAGGCGCTGGACGACTACTTCGGCAGCCTGCTAGACGAGCCGGAGCCCGTTCGCCCGCTTCTGCGACCGGACATCCTGGAGCCACGGCCGCCGGTAGCAGAAGCCGCGCCCGCGGTGGAGTTGGAAGCCCCGGTCCGTGAACCGGATCCGGTGGAGGTTCCGGTGCCGGTAGCCGCCTCGACCCCGCCAGCCCCGCCGGCCGATCCGGCGGACCGCGAGTATGCGCGGCCGGAGCAGCCGTTTTCCGCCCTCGTGATCGAGGCCGGCAACCTGACCCTGCTGGCGCCGCTCCATGCGTTGGGAGGGGTTGCGCCGCTGGACAGTCTGGAGGTGCGGCCCACCCCGAATCACTCGGTCTGGTACCTTGGATTGGCGGATACCAAGCAGGGGCGGGTTCAGCTGATTGACCTGGCCGCAGTGGTGACGCCGGAAGATCGCGACTACGAGCCGGATACGGCCCGGCAGGTGGTGTTTCTCGCGGGTTCGCGGTTCGCGCTGGCCTGTCGGGCGATTCACGGTACCCGGGTGATCCAGCCGGAGTCGCTGCGCTGGCGCAACCACCGCAGGCGCCTGCCCTGGCTGGCCGGCGTGGAACGCGAGAAGATGGCGACGTTGCTGGACCTGGAGGCTCTGGATCGTACCCTCGACGAGGGTGGCTGGGACTGATCCTTGCCGGCGCCATTCAAGCATGGCGGTAATCGGCCGATAACCCGGTCAAGACGACACCACAGGGCGGCCCCCGCCGGCACGGAACATCGAGGATGAGATGAGCAGCGCACAAGACGTAGAAGCCATGACCAAGGCCGACACCGCTCCGTATGTGACTTTCAGTCTGGCGGAGGAAACCTATGCGATCGACGTTCTGCAGGTTCAGGAGGTGCTCAAGGTTACCGAGATCGCCCCGGTACCCGGCGTGCCGGACTACATCCTCGGGATCATCAACCTGCGTGGGAATGTCGTCACGGTGATCGACGCCCGGCGCCGTATGGGGCTGGATGATCGCGAGTCGGATGAGGCATCGCGCATCGTGATCATCGATGTGGACAACCAGAACGTGGGGATTTTGGTGGATTCCGTCTCGGAGGTCGTGCGGATCTCCCCGGATTCGGTCGAACCGGCGCCAGAGGTGGGTAACGACGACAGCAGCCGCTTTATCCAGGGCGTGACCAGCACCGAGGAGGGCCTGACCATCCTGGTGGATTTGAACAGGCTGCTGTCGGACGAGGAGTGGGCGCAGTTGCGCGAACTGTAGCCGCGCACCTCGGGTCTACAGTCAACAGACCAGGACCATGAGGCGCAAGCCGGGAGGTGAGCCATGGTCGACGAACTCCAGCCGGACCGGACCGTTCGTCCGGTCCATACCACCGTTCCCGGGCGCAATTTGAGCGACGACCATGACCGCGATCCGGTTTTTCGTCCTGCAGTGCGTCCCACCCAGCAGCGTCCGCCGCGCAAGGAAGAGCGTCGCCAGCGGCGAGGCCTGATCGACGACTACGCCTGAAGATCCCACCGGGGACTGGCGCGAACTCGGTGCGGGCGCCGTTCCGTGTCCGATTTTTCTCCATGGCTGGTCACGCCCTCACGAATCACGCGACAATCGGCAGGCCCCGGGTTTCAGGAGAGTGCAGGCAATGGGAGAGGGAATGCTGATCTGGCTCGCCGCGTTGATTGCGTTGCTGGCGACCATCGTCGCCGGATTTGCCGTGGGGCTCGTGATTCTGTTGCGTCGTCAGTTGGTGGCCTTGCGCCAGGATTATCAGCGCCAGGCCACCTCGGTGATGGCCCTGCAAGGGGCAATGAAGGCCCTGTCCGAGGGAGTCGCGACCCATGGGCAGGCGCAGGCCTCGGTACAGCGTGCCCTGGAACGCCTGCATGACCAGCACAGCGAGTTGCGCGCCCGCGAGGGCGACAGCGGCGCCTACGAGCAGGCGATTCTTCTGATCCAGCAGGGCCTGGGTCGTGAAGAGGTACGTCGGCGTTGCGGCCTCACTTCCACCGAACTCGATTTGTTGTTCAGCCTGCACGGCTCCGGGAATGCCGGCGGTACCGGGTTCGCCGGGCGATCATGAGCCCCGGTCCGGACCCTCGCGGTCCGGATTGGAGCGGCGCGAGGGATCCTGCTACCCGCTGGTCCGGTCGTCGGGTGTGATCCCTGCCAGCAGGAACACAAAGGCCAGGATCTCCGCGACCGCGACGTAGAGCTCTTCCGGGATCTCGCTGCCGACAGGGACCTGCGCAAGCGCCTCGCTCAGGGCCGGGTCCTGATGCAGCGGGATCCCGTGTTCTTCGGCAATGCGCAGGATGGCCTCGGCCGTCAGGCCCGAGCCGCTGGCGGTGATCCGCGGGGCCTGCCGCCGATCCCATTCCAGTGCGACCGCCTTTGCAGGTGACTGGCCCCGGTCGTCCCCATGATCCTTGCGTGCCATCGGTTCAGGCCTGTTCGTCCAGCATGCGATGCAAATTCGCGGGGCGCGGGTCAGTATCAACCTCGCCCTGACGCACCGACAGCCCCGTCACATTCAGGTCGCGCTCGCCCAGCCGATCGCGGAGATAGGCCATTTCGCTGCGCAGCCGCGTGACGGTCCCGGCTTCGAGGGCGGTGAAATGCACGCTGACACCCCCATTGCGCGATGCCAGGGCGATCCGCGTCGGGCCGAGGTCACCGATATCCAGTGTTAGCACGATGGACCAGGGCGGTTCGGCTTCGTCATCGCTTCCGCCTTCGCGGTGGATCTCGCCGTAGACGCCGTGGATGCCCTGCTCGCTGCGCAGCGGCAATTCGAAAAACCAACGACTGTTGCCGGGTTCGTCACTTGCGAAGGATTGCAGCGACTGCAGCTGCAGGGACGTGACACGTTTCAGGAGCCCCTCCAGCAGCCCGGACAGTGCGGCCATGGTAGGGGGAGCCGAGGCGGTGGCGGGGGGTGCGTGCGCCGCAGGGCGTGCGTCAGCCCCTTGGCGAACTTGGTCGGCGGCACGCAGCAGCTGGGCCTTGAGATCAGCCGCGAATGGATGTATCGGGCCCTGACTGCGTCCCGCTTGTCCCAGCATGGCCTCCATCCAGAGTCCCGATTGCTGGATGTGCTGGCGCAGGGTCTCGGGCTGTGCCAGTTGGCCCGGCGTGGGCAGGAGTTCCAGGATCCGTTGCAGTGCGGGCGGCGCCTGGGCCCCGGGGATGGCGTTGGTGGCTGGCGCCCCGGTGGCCGGTGTCAGCAGGCCGTGCAGAGCCGGCCCCAGCGGGCGTGCCCCGGGGAGCTGCTGGCGCAGTTCTTGTCCCAGCCATTGCTGGGCCGAGTTGGCCGATGAGCCGCCACTGGCGGGGCGGGGTGCGGCACGATCCATGGTCAGGGGTAGCAGGCGGACCTCCAGACGTGGCTCGGTGCGAGTGATCTCGGCCAGCATGGCCGTGCCGGAAGCGCCCGGACCGGGCCGGTTCAACAAGGCCGTGGGCAATGCGCCGGTCAGCTGGGCGGTTACCACCGGTGCGGGGGCGGAGGGGCGTGCTGCGGTCGGTGCGCCGCCGCGACCCGTGGAGGGTTCGAGACGCAACCGCACCCCGCGATCGGCCAGAACTTCCAGAACACGAACCTCGATGCGTGTTCCGGTCTGGAGGGATTGCCGCGCTCCGCTGCCCACCCCACTGGTCACATTGCCGGGGGACGTCCAGCCGGGGATGCGTGGACCGCCAAGGTCGACCATCAATGGATCTCGTGATGCAAAGCCTCAGCATGGCATACCGCAGGGCGAGGGACGAAACGGCACCGGTCGGGATGTCCGGTTTGTTATCCTGATGCCTTTCGCGATTCGGACTGTGGAGCCATGTCGAAGATACGTGTACTGATGGTTTGCCTGGGCAACATTTGTCGCTCGCCGATGGCCCATGGGGTATTCGAGGCGCGGGTGCGCGACCATGGACTGGACGAGGCCATCGAGGTCGATTCGGCCGGAACCGCCGGGTATCACGTGGGGGCGAAGGCGGATGGCCGGGCTCGCCAGGAGGCGCGCTCACGCGGCTACGACCTGGAGCATCTGCGGGCGCGCCGCCTGGAGCCGGAGGATTTCCTGGAGTTCGATTACATCCTGACCATGGACGACGCGAATTACCGCAATGCAGAGCGCATCCGGCCGGCGGATGCGCGGGCGGAGTTGCTGCGGTTTCTGGATTTTGCGCCACAGTTCGACGAACACGAAGTCCCGGATCCGTACTACGGCGGGGACGAGGGGTTCGTACACGTCATGGACCTGGTCGAGGCTGCTGCCGACGGGCTTCTGGAGCATATCCGCGCGCGCCACACGCTGAAGGCTTCCTGATGCCGCTGCCGATTGGTGGGCCGGACGGGGGTTGGAGGGGTTTCCGAAGTCGGTCGTCGTAGCGTCCGGTTCAAGCTGCGCCAAAGGCATTCGGATGACCTGGATCAGCGTTTCGCAAAGCGCTTCCTTCCGGAATCCCGAGGCCGCAACGACAAAGGGCCCGCCAATAGGCGGGCCCTTTGCGATTTGACGAGGGACCTTGTCCCGTCAGTCGTCGCCCTTGCGGTTCGGACTTTCGGGGGCCGGTTCCGCTGGCTCGGCAGTGGGCTTGGGCGCAGCAGGTTTGTCCTCTTTCGCCTCAGCGGGCTTGGGTTCCGCAGGCTTCTCCGCTTTCACCTCGTCGGGCTTTGAAGCAGCAGCCCCTTCATCAGTCGGGGCGGGCTCCGCCTTGGTCGCCTTCGGCCGCCGGGTTCTCGGCTTGGGCGCGGTGTCCGGCTGATCCGTCGGCGTCGCATCGGTCTTGTTCGCGGCGTCCCCGGAATCGGTTGCGGCCTTCTTGGCCCGCGCCGGGCGCTTGGCCGGGGCCTTGTCGCTTTGGCCTTCCGTGGGTGGGGCCTCCGCCGTGTCCGGCTTCGCAGCCGGCTCGGACTTCGGGGCCGGATCCTTGGAATCCGAAACAGCCGGCTTGCTTTCCGCCGGGGCGGTCGGCTCGCTGGTGGCCGGGGTCACTTCGCCGGGCGAGGTGTCAGCGGAGGCAGGGGCCGGCTTGCGTCCGCGTCCACCGCGGCTACGCCCCTTGGCGGGTGCGGCGTCCTTGGGGGCGCCATCGTCGGTGCTGGCCTTTTCCGGTGGCTGGGTGCTCTCGCCACCGTCCCTGGCTGGGGCCGAGGGCTTGGATTTTTGACCTTCGTTGGGACTCTCGGCGCGCGCCTTTCCGGTGTCGGGAGAGGGGGTTGAGTCCGGGGCTGGCGTATCGCTGCCGGATTCCGGTGCGGAACCATCGTTTGCAGCGTTCTGGGCGCTGTCGGTGCCGGTTTCGTCGGCGTTCTCGCCAGAACGTCCACGACCGCCACGACGCCGGCCACCGCGACGGGACCGGCGGGATCGCGTGCTGCGACCCTTGCTGCCGTCATCCTCGTCCGACTTCTCGGGTCCGTTACCCGCGGGAGTGTCACCCGCCTCGCTGGCGGCGGCATCGTCCTTGTCCCGTGCCGGCTTCTCGGCCGGTTTCGCGTCTGCGGACTTCTCGGGTCCCCGGGTGTCAGGTGTCCGGCTTTCGGCTGCTTGTTTCGGCGATTCGTTGCTCGTGCCCTTCGCGGTATCGCCATCCTTCTTGCCGCCACGACGGGAACGGGCCTTGGCGTTATCGGGCTTGGCGCCATCGGGCTTGGTGTTATTGCCCTTGGCGCTTTCCGTCTTGTCGGGCGCGGCCTTCTTTCCGTTGTCGGCGTCGTCACGCTTGTCGCTGGTATTGCGGCCGCCGTTGTCGGCCTTTTTCTGGTTGCCACCGCGGCCGCGACCGCCACCCTTGCCGCCGCGGTTGCCTTCGCCGCCGCGCGCGCGACCACCGCCCTTGCGGCTGTCTTCCTGTTCCTCGTCCGGTCCGGCAGCCGGACGCGCGTTGGGGAACAGCGAGGACCAGATACGGGTGAAGAATCCGGGCTGGGCCACCCGCTGTGACGTCTCGGGAGCGGAAGGGGCGCTGTCGCTGACCGGGGCCGGGCCAGTCATCTTCACACCCTGGACCAGCGGCTTCTCGACCTTGCTGCGGCGTTCCTGATGCGGATCGCTTTCGTCCTCGGTGGTCTCCACCAGTTCGTGCGAGCCGCGGTCGCTGATCGCCTCTTCGCGTTCGTCGCCGCGCACCCGGCGGACCTCGAAGCGCGGGGTAAGGTACTGCGGGTTGGGGATAATGCTGATGTCGACCTTGTGGCGATCCTCGATATCGTTGATCGATTCGCGCTTCTCGTTCAGCAGGAAGGTGCCCACGTCGACCGGGACCTGACCCATCACCAGGCCGGTGCGGTCCTTCATCGCCTCTTCCTCGATCAGGCGCAGGATCGACAGGGCGAGGGATTCCACGCTACGGATCTGGCCGTGGCCCTGGCAGCGCGGGCAGGTGTTCTGGCTGGATTCACCCAGCGACGAACGCAGGCGCTGGCGCGACATTTCCAGTAGGCCAAAGCGGCTGATGCGCCCGACCTGGACCCGGGCGCGATCCATCTCCAGCGCCTCGCGCAGGCGGTTTTCGACGTCGCGCTGATGCTTGTTGGCGTTCATGTCGATGAAATCGATCACGATCAGGCCGCCCAGGTCGCGAATGCGCAGCTGGCGCGCGACTTCTTCCGCCGCCTCCAGGTTGGTGTGGAAGGCGGTCTCCTCGATGTCGCCACCCTTGGTCGAGCGGGCGGAGTTGACGTCGATGGAGATCAGGGCCTCGGTGTGGTCGATGACCAGCGCGCCGCCAGAGGGCAGGGTGACGTCGCGGTCGAATGCGCTCTCGATCTGGCTCTCGATCTGGTAGCGATTGAACAGCGGGACCGGGTCGTCGTAGCGCTTGAGCTTGCGCAGGCTATTGGGCATGACCAGACGAACGAATTCTTCGGCCTGCTGGTAGACATCGTTGTCATCGATGATGACCTCGCCGACGTCGTTGCGCATGTGGTCGCGCAGGGCGCGGATGATGACGTTGCTTTCCTGGTGGATCAGCGCCGGGGTCTTGGCCTTGTCCGCAGCCTCGGTGACCGCCGCCCACAGGGCCGTCATGTAATCCAGATCCCACTGGAGCTCTTCGGTGCTGCGCCCGACGCCCGCGGTACGGGCGATTACGCCCATGCCGTCGGGCATCGTCAGTCCGGAGAGCGCGTCACGCAGGGAGGCGCGGTCTTCGCCCTCGATGCGGCGCGAGACCCCACCGGCCTTCGGATTGTTGGGCATCAGGACCAGATAACGGCCGGCCAGGCTGATATAGGTGGTCAGCGCGGCGCCCTTGTTGCCGCGCTCTTCCTTCTCGACCTGGACGAGGAGTTCCGTGCCTTCCTTCAGGAAGTCTCGGATCGGCTTGTCGCTGTCGGCAGGGGCGCCAACGGCGGAATGAGCGATCTCCTTGAACGGGAGGAAGCCGTGGCGATCAGCACCAAAGTTGACGAACGCGGCCTCCAGGCTCGGTTCGACGCGGGTGATCTTGGCTTTGTAGATGTTCGCCTTTTTGCGCTCGCGCGAAGGCAGTTCGATATCCAGGTCGTACAGCCGCTGGCCGTCGACCATGGCGACCCGCAACTCTTCCGGCTGCGTGGCATTGATCAGGATGCGTTTCATGCATTGGACTCGGTAGGGCGTCCTGGCGTCCGGCGGGTAAGATCGGGGTCCGGGGTGCGGCGATCGAGCGGCGGCACGGCAACGCTTGCGCACGCGTGCTCGCAGCGGCGGCGCGTAGCACAAGCCAACGCGCCAGCCAGGTGTTCACCAGCAACCACGGGATCAGTCGCCTGCGGGAGGCGGAGCCGGGGAGACAGGACTGGGTTAGAAGAAATAGCGTCACAGTGTCGCTTTGTGGCGATGGCCCTTCGACCGGAAGCTGCGTTCAGCCTGTGGGTCGAAGTGGCGGGTGATTCGAGGCGCGTTGCAGGCGTAGCACAGCAACGTACCGTGGGCCAATGTAGGGCATAACCCCCCGCCCGGGCAAGTTTTTCCGCCCGCAAGGGTGATGGGTGCAGTAGCCCGGTGAGCGCGGCTCCGGTAGCATCCCGCGCCATGAAAGCAACGCGCGAACCCTCCGGCCCACGTACCTTCCGGGTCACCGACCGTGGTGACGGTCAGCGGCTCGACAACTTCCTGCTGCGCGAACTAAAGGGCGTGCCCAAGGGCCTGATCTACCGCCTGGTGCGACAGGGCGCCGTGCGTGTGGACGGACGCCGGGCCAAGGCGCATAAGCGTCTGGCCGTCGGCAACGAGGTCCGGGTGCCGGATCTGGATCGACCGGAGGCGGCAAGCAGCGAGATCCCGCCGAAGGTACTGGACCGGTTGCGTCGGGCGATTATCCACGAGGATGACGATGTGCTGGTGCTGGACAAGCCGTCCGGCCTGGCCGTGCACGGCGGGAGCGGGCTGGCGTTCGGCATTATCGAGGCGATGCGCCAGTTACGGCCGGATATCGAGCTGGAACTGGGGCACCGTCTGGATCGCGAGACCAGTGGCTGCCTGCTGCTGGCCAAGCGCCGCTCGGCGCTGCAAGAGTTCCATGCCGCGCTGCGCGAAGGGCGGGTCGAGAAGCGCTACTTGGCGCTGCTGGTGGGGCGGTTCCCGGGCGAACAGGCAGTCGAATGCGATGCCCCGGTCGCCAGTGGCCGACAGGAAGACGGCCGCCGCCGGATGAGTGCGGGCGAGACCGACAGCGACGGGCCGCGGGCACGGGAAGCCCGGAGCGTCTTTGTGCCGCTGGAGGCGCACGGTGCCTTCCAGTTGGCGGAGGTCAAGATCGGGACCGGGCGCACGCACCAGATTCGCGTCCACGGTCAGTCGATCGGCCATCCGGTGGGGGGCGATCACGATTACGGCTTGCCGGATGCCAATCGGAGCCTGCGGCGCCATGGCCTGAAACGACTGTTCCTGCATGCACAGGCACTTGCATACCAGTCGGCGGACGGCGAGCGGCATATCTTTTCGGCCCCTTTGCCCGATGAGCTGACCGATGTGCTCGTGAGCCTGGATGCCGGGGCGGAGGACGGCGCATGACGACACCGTTGCTGCCACCGGAGGAGGGCGACCTGCGCCTGGTTGTGTTCGACTGGGATGGAACGCTGATGGACTCGCCTCGCCGGATCGTGCACTGCCTGCAGCGTGCGGCGAAGGATACCGATGTCCCGGTGCGGGACGAGGCGACGCTGCGCAATATTATCGGGCTCGGGGTTCAGGCGGCGGTCCGCGAGCTCTATCCGGACGCCGATGATGCCTTCGTGCAGCACTTTTCCGAGACCTATCGCGAGTGTTATCTGGAGGCCGACGATGCCCCGGAGACCCCGCTGTTCGCCGGCGTGTGCGACCTGCTCGACTGGCTGGATACGCGCGAGATCCTGCTGGCCGTGGCGACCAGCAAGTCGCGACGTGGGCTGGACCAGGCCCTGGAAGCGACCGGTCTGGGCAGGTATTTCGTGGCAACCGCCACGGGCGATGAATACCCGTCGAAGCCGAATCCGTCCATGCTCCAGTCCGTGATGGGGCGAGCGGGGGTGGAACCGGCCCGTACGCGCATGGTCGGTGATAGCGTTTATGATCTTGAAATGGCGCGGCATGCAGGAGTACCGGCCGTGGCCGTCACCCACGGGGTGCATTCGCCGGAACGCCTGAGCGACGAATCCCCGCTGGCCTTGCAGCCAGATCTGGAATCGCTGCTGAAGGCATTCCGGCGGGCTGAAGGTACAACTTAGAAAAGGAATGACGATGGGCTGGGCGAACGAAAACAAACCGGGCTGGGAACGCGAGGCCCTGGAGAACCTGGTCCAGGCGCAGGTGATCGAGCAACGCCGGTCCCGGCGCTGGGGCATCTTCTTCAAGCTGTTGTTTTTCTTTTACCTGGTGGCGCTTCTGATCCTGGTGCGAGGCGGCGATCTGGGCCTTTCGGGGATGTTCGAGAGCGAGCGCGAGCCCACCGAACACGTTGCAGTGGTCGAGGTCGAGGGACTGATTGCCTCCAGTGCGGCGGCCAATGCCGAGGACATCTCCAAGGTGCTGAAAGAGGCATTCGAGGCGGATGGCACCCAGGCGGTGATGCTGCGTATTAACAGTGGGGGCGGGAGCCCGGTGCAGGCGGCCAACGTGCACGACGAGATCCTGCGGCTAAAGGAGAAGCACGCGGATATCCCCGTGTATGCGGTCATTGGGGATGTGGGCGCCTCGGCGGCCTATTACATCGCGGTAGCGGCAGACGAGATCTACGCCAGCCAGGCCAGCATGGTGGGCTCGATCGGCGTGCGCATGGACAGCTTCGGGCTTGTGGATCTGATCGACAACATCGGCGTGGAACGACGCCTGTTCACCGCCGGTGAGAACAAGGGGTTCCTGGACCCTTTCCTGCCGTTGGACGATGACCATGTGAATCACCTCGACGGTGTGCTGCAGGGCGTGCACGAGCAGTTCGTGGACGTGGTGCGTGCCGGTCGTGGCGATCGCCTGGTCGAACGCGACGATCTGTTCAACGGCCTGATCTGGACGGGCGATCGGTCGCTGGAGCTTGGCCTGATCGATGGCATTGGCACGGACCGTAGCGTGGCGCGCGACGTGATCGGTGTGGAGAAGATGGTGGAGTTCAAGCCGCGGCGCAGTGCGCTGCAGTTACTGTTCGAAGATCTCGGCATGGCGGCCTTCCAGCAATGGATGACCTGGGAGTCCACGCCGCAGTGGCGCTGAGGCGGCGCTGAGGCGCGGGGCGCGGCCTTCCTTCAGACAGGTCAGCTGCGATCGATGCGGGTGACGCGGGCGATGATGCCGATCACCGGGTGGTCCAGGTAGAACAGCTCGTCGCCGGAGTTCATGCGCTGGCTGCCGCGTACCGTAATCGCGCGCGGTGGTTGGTCGCCCTGCGGTTCCTCGACGTGGTAGATCAGGTCGGTCTCCAGGTGCAGGAATCGCCCGACCCAGATACGCAGCCGGCCCTCCAGCTCGAAGCGTTCGTCCTGTTCCTCCATGAGCGGACGCGGCATCCGGTCGGCCTCGTCGCGCAGAAGATCACGCGTACCGATTCGCCGTCCCTGCTGCACTCGCAGCCAGGGGGCGGAGGCGTGGTCGCGTCCAGTCTGATCCCAGGCCAGGCTCGCCAGGATGCGCCCGGCGCCGGAGTCCTCCACCCGGCGCACGACGCGCTGCAGTTCGAAACCCTTGCGCGAGTTGCGATAGAGTCGCCCACCCAGTTCGGATTCCCCGAGAATGGCGTCGCGCGGCGCGGCGAGTTCCATCTGCAGGCGCCGACTCTCGTCGGTGCGATGCTCGAAGATCACCAGTTCGATGCGATATTCGCGCCCGGCTTGTGCGAGCACCGGGCCCGCGGCACCGGCCAGGGGCAGGGCGGCTAGCCCGCCCAGCAGGCGGCGCCGTAGGGGGTTGTGGGATTCGGATGGGTCGTTGCGCATTCAGGCGGCCTGTTGTTCGGGGCTGATGGTGTTCAAGAGGCGCAGGACGGCCTGCGCACGGGCCTCCAGTGTCTCCATCGGCGCGAAGAAGCGGAAGGCCTTCTGACCATCCAGTTTGTACATTTGCGGGTCGGTTTGCACCAGCTGGATCAGGGCCGCGATGTCCAGATTGGGACTCGGGCCAAAAACCAGGCGTCCGCCGGCGGGACCCAGTTCCAGCTTGCGAATCCCGAGCGGGGTCAGCTTCAGGCGCAGGCGGGCTGCTTCGAACAGGGCCTTGGCCGGGTCCGGAAGCAGGCCGAAACGGTCCACCAGTTCGACTTCAAGCTCGCGAAGGGCATCGGAGGATGGCGCGCTGCTGATGCGCTTGTAGAGGATCAGCCGGGTGTGCACGTCGGGTACGTAGTCGCCCGGGAGCAGGGCGGGCAGGCCCAGTTCCACCTCGGTGCCGGTGGCCGCGGGCCCTTCCAGTTCCGGCATATTTCCGGAGCGCAGGGCATTCACGGCGCGGTTGAGCAGGTCGTTGTACATCGAGAACCCGACCTCGTGGATCTGCCCGCTCTGCTCGTCGCCGAGCAGCTCGCCGGCCCCCCGGATCTCCAGATCGTGGCTGGCCAGGGTAAAGCCCACGCCCAGGTCTTCCAGCGACGCGATGGCCTCCAGCCGTTTCTTCGCATCAGCGGACATGGCCTTCTCCGGTGGCGTGATCAGGTAGGCGTAGGCGCGGTGGTGTGAACGCCCGACGCGGCCACGCAACTGGTGCATCTGTGCCAGGCCGAGCTTGTCCGCACGGTTCATCACGATGGTGTTTGCGGTGGGGACGTCGATGCCGGTCTCGATGATGGTGGTGCACACCAGGATGTTGTAGCGCCGGTGATAGAAGTCGAGCATCACCTGTTCCAGTTCGCGCTCGCGCATCTGCCCGTGGGCAATGCCGACCCGTGCCCCGGGCAACAGCTCCTGCAGGCCCTGGGCAGTTCGCTCGATGGTGTTGACCTCGTTGTGCACGAAGTACACCTGGCCCCCGCGCCGGATCTCGCGCAGGCAGGCCTCCTGGATGATGGCGTCGTTCCATTCGTTGACGAAGGTCTTGATCGCCAGGCGGTCGCGCGGCGGCGTGGTGATCACCGACAGGTCGCGCAGGCCGGCCAGGGCCATGTTCAGGGTGCGCGGGATCGGCGTGGCGGTCAGCGTGAGCATGTCGACCTCGGCGCGCATCTTCTTCAGCGCCTCCTTGTGGCGCACGCCGAAGCGCTGTTCCTCGTCGACGATGACCAGGCCAAGATTGGAGAAGTCCAGGTTGGCCTGCAGCAGCTTGTGGGTGCCGATCACGATGTCGACCTTGCCGTCCTTCAGACCCTCCAGTACGCCCGCCTGTTGCTTGGCGCTGCGAAAGCGTGACAGCGATTCGATGTGGACCGGCCAGTCGGCGAAGCGGTCGGTGAAGTTCTGGTGGTGCTGCTGGGCGAGCAGGGTGGTCGGGACCAGGACCACGACCTGCTTGTTGTTCTGCACCGCGACGAAGGCGGCGCGCATCGCGACCTCGGTCTTGCCGAAGCCCACGTCCCCGCAGATCACGCGATCCATGGGCCGGGTATCGGCCATGTCCGCGAGTACTGCGTCGATGGCCTGCTGCTGATCCAGGGTCTCCTCGAACGGGAAGCCGGCGGCGAAGGCGTGATACTCGGCGGTGTCGGTATCGAAGACCGTGCCTTGTTTCGCCGCGCGCCGGGCATGGATGTCGAGCAGTTCGACGGCCACGTCGCGCGCCTTTTCCGCCGCCTTCTTGCGCGCCTTGCCCCATTGCTCGCTGCCGAGCCGGTGCAGGGGGGCGTGCTCGGCGTCCGCGCCGGTATAGCGGCTGATGAGGTGGAGCGAAGACACCGGGACGTAGAGCTTGGCCTCGTCGGCGTATTCCAGCGTCAGGAACTCCGAAGGCTGGCCGTTGAAGTCCAGGGTCTGCAACCCAAGATAACGGCCCACGCCCTGTTCCTCGTGGACCACTGGCGCGCCGATGGTCAGGTCGCTGAGGTTCTGGATGACCGCGTCTGCGTCCCGCGTGGTGCGGTTGCGTCCGCGGGTCTGGCGCGCGCGCTCTCCGAGCAGGGCGGCCTCGGGGGCGACGGCTACGCCGTCGGGCAGTACGAAGCCCTCCCCGAGGGCGGCCACGGTGACGTGCAGGCCTGGCTCGGCGGCGAGGAAGGCGTCCCAGTCGTCCACCGCATCATGGGGTACGGCTTGATCCCGCAGCAGCGTCAGCAGGGCCTCGCGGCGACCGGCGGACTCCGCGGTCAGGAGCACGCGCTGTTGCCCTTCGACAAAGGCCTTCAGCTGCTGAGCCGGGTCGTCACGGCCCTGTTGCATGCCGACTTCCGGCAGCGCGTCGCAGGCAAATGCGATATCCGCGCCGCGTCCCGCCGGGAGCGGGGCGGCCGGGTCGCCCAGGGCGATGCCGGAGTGCTCGCGCAGGGCGGCGGCCAGGCCGTCGATGTCGAGGTAGAGCCGCTCCGGCGGCAACAGCGGTCGATCATGCTGATGGCTGAGCTGTTCGAAGCGGTCGCGGATCTCCTGCGCAAACTCCTCGGCCGCCCCGGCGATGTTGCCGATCTGCACGATCTGCGCCCCGGGGCAGTAGTCGAATACCGTGTCCATGCCCTCGAAGAACAGTGGCAGGTAGGCCTCGATGCCTGGCGGGACCAGCCCCTCGCTGATGTCGCGGTAGATCGGGTGCTTGGCGGGGTCGCCGGAGAAATGCGCCCGGTAGCGGGTGCGGAATTCGCTGATGGAGGTGTCGTTCAGCGGGAATTCGTGGCTGGGCAGGATCTCCAGGCGCTCGACCTTCTCCGTGGAGCGCTGCGACTCGGGGTCAAAGCGGCGCAGGGAATCGATCTCGTCATCCAGAAACTCGATACGCACGGGTTCGTTCGCGCCCATCGGGAACAGGTCGAGGATCTCCCCGCGGGCGGCGAATTCGCCATGGCTGATGACCTGCTGAACGGCGCTGTAACCGGCCTCGGTGAGGTTCTCGCGCAGGGTCATGCGGTCCAGGCGCTGGCCGGTTTGCAGCGAAAGGCCCTGGGTGGTCAGCCAGTCGCGCGGTGGCAGGCGCTGCATCAGGGTCGAGACCGGCATCAACACGATGCCGCGTTCCAGCCCCGGCAGGTGATACAGCGTGCGCAGGCGCTCGGAGATGATGTCCTCGTGCGGGGAGAAGACATCGAACGGCAGGGTCTCCCAGTCCGGCAGGCGTAGCAGCGGCAGGTCGCGGTCGCCGGCGAAGAATTCCCATTCTTCCTGCCAGCGGTCGGCGGCCTCGTTGGATTCCGTGATCACCAGCAGCGGCCGGGCGAACTCGCCGGCGTTCCGCGCAAGGGCGAGGGTGGCCGCCGAGGCATTGAGCCCCGACCACACCTCGAATCCGGAGCCGGGGAGCCGGCCTGGGTGGAGCGGGTTGCGCCTTTGTTCGGACATGGGCCTGTGCGGTCGGGGGGCGGAAAGGGCCGCGATTATACGGATTCCGCCTGAGGGGTGCGCGTGAACCCAAGGAGGACCTGACGAATCGGTATGTGTCGTGTGAAGGTCAAGGGCAATTTTGCTGCGGAGGTCACGGAGGACACGGAGGACACGGAGGACACGGAGGACACGGAGGACACGGAGGACACGGAGGACACGGAGGACACGGAGGACACGGAGGTCACGGAGGTCACGGAGGTCACGGAGGTCACGGATTGTCCGGGGCTGATCGCGCTAACTCACGTTCATCATCTCAGGTGGGATCGATGTAGCGTTGCAGGATCGGGCCGTAGGCATCGATACGGCGATCGCGGAGAAAGGGCCACTGCCGGCGCACGGCCTCGGTCCGGCCGCGATCCAGTTCGGCGGTGAGGGTTTCCGGCCGCTCCTCGCCGGCGCGGGCCAGGATCTCGCCCTGGGGCCCGGCGACGAAGCTGGCGCCCCAGAAGGTCGCGCCGGGCGAGTGCCCGGAGGGATCCGGTTCCTGCCCCGTGCGGTTGCAGGCGAGCACTGGCAGGTTGTTGGCAATCGCGTGGCCGCGCTGGACGGTCATCCAAGCATCCTGCTGGCGCGCCTGTTCTTCGGGGGTGTCCTGCGGGTCCCAGCCAATGGCCGTGGGGTAGATCAGCACTTCGGCGCCGGACAACGCCATGATCCGGGCGGCCTCCGGGTACCACTGGTCCCAGCAGACCAGGACGCCAAGGCGACCGACCGAGGTGTCGATGGGAACGAAGCCGGTGTCGCCAGGGGTGAAATAGTACTTCTCGTAATAACCGGGGTCGTCCGGAATATGCATCTTGCGGTAGGTCCCGACCTGGCGGCCATCGGTCTCGAAGACCACCGCGGTGTTGTGGTAGAGCCCAGCGGCGCGACGCTCGAACAGGGAGCCGACCAGGACCACCCCGTTGTCCCGCGCGATGGCGCTCAGGCGCTCGCAGCTCGGGCCGGGGATCGCCTCGGCGCGATCGAAGGTGGCGAGGTCCTCGGTCTGGCAGAAGTAGGGGCCGGTGTGCAGCTCCGCCAGTACCACCAGTCGGGCGCCGTTCGCGGCGGCCTCGGCGACCGCGGCAGCGGTGGCGTCGAGATTGGCCTCGACACTCCCGGCATCGCGGTGCTGGATCAGGGCGACGGACAACGTGTTGTTGGACATGGCGGGCGCTCGGTGCAGAAGGTTATTCCTGCGGGATGCCGAGGGCGGCCGCAGGGTATTGCATGGTCAGGCAGTGCAGGCTGCCCCCCTGGCGAATGATCGTCCGGCAGTCGATCTCCACGATCTCGCGTCCCGGAAAGGCCTCGGCGAGCCGGTCGCGGGCGACGGCATCGGCGGGGTCATCGTAGACCGGCAGGAGTACCGCACCGTTCAGAATCAGGAAGTTCGCATAGGTGGCGGCCAGCCGTCGGCCGTCCTCGACGATGGGTGCCGGCCATGGGAGCGGGATCAAGCGGTATGGTTCGCCGGAGGTCTGGCGCAGGGCCCGGAGTTCCTGCTCCATCGCCTGCAGTTCGGGGTAATGCGGATCCTGCGGATCGTCGCACTGAACGTAGGCGATCGTATCGCGGGAGCAGAAGCGGGCCAGCGTGTCGATATGGGCATCCGTGTCGTCGCCCTCCAGCTGCCCGTGTTCCAGCCAGAGGATGCGCTCGGCACCCAGCCATTCGCCGAGGCGCTGTTCCAGCCCGGTGCGATCCAGCTCGGGGTTGCGAGTGCTGGAGAGCAGGCAGTGCGCGGTAGTGAGCAGCGTGCCGTCGCCGTCGGATTCGATGGACCCGCCTTCGAGGATCAGCCCGGTGGGTTCCGGTACACAGCTGCCGAAGACGCCGTGGCTGGCCAGGGCCCGAGTGATCGCATCGTCCAGTTCGGCGGGGTATTTGCCGCCCCAGCCGTTGAAGGTAAAGTCCAGCAAGCGCGGCTGATTGCCGTCGAATACCGTGATGGCGCCATGGTCGCGCGCCCAGGTGTCGTTACTGGGAGCCTGGGCAAACCACAGTCGGTCGGGCCGGATGGCGGTCTCGGTCAGGAAGCCGGAGATCTCCTCGATGTGCTCGGGGTCGCGCGCGACGATGATGACCGGCTCGTACTGGCTGATGCTCGCGGCAATGATGGCAAACACCGGGTGCACCTGATCCAGGACGGGTGCCCAGTCCGTGGCGTCATGCGGCCAGGTTAGCTGGATCGCGCCCTGGGGTTCCCACTCGGCCGGGAGGCGCCGCTTTGGAGGTGCCGGGGCGGCGTCCCCGCCACTCATGGACGGTCGGCGCGGGATCCGTTGCGCACCGCGCTGTGCAGGACGTACTCGCCCTCGAAGAACACGGAGAAGTCGGCATAGTCCCAGCGCGTGATCGGCGGATCGCCCACGGTGGCGTGGCGTTGTTCCGGCTCGCCGTGCTGGCGGATGACCGCCGACTGGCTCTGGCCACGGGTTGGGGCCCCTTCACGTTCCTTCACGGTGAACCCCCCTTCGGGGCTGCGCAGGATGTCGGCCGAGGCAGTGGCCATGGCCCCGGCGAAAAGCGCCAGGACAAGGGCGCTGGCTGCGGTGCGCACGGTGCTGCTCCGGCACGCGCCGGACTTCAAGGTGGGGTTCGCTGCGTTGCATTTCCCTGGCATGGCCAACTCTCCGTTTGCTGGATGGCTACCATGGTAGCGTCAACCGTGACGCCATGCCTCCCCCGAGGCCTTCCCTATAGGCGCGACCCGGCTTCTCTGGCATGATTTCCCGATGTTTCGCCCCCTGACCCTTGCCATCGGCCTGCGCTACACGCGTGCCAAGAGGCGTAACCACTTCATCTCGTTCATCTCGGTGGTGTCAATCATCGGGCTGGTCCTTGGGGTGATGGCGCTGATCACCGTGTTGTCGGTGATGAACGGGTTCGAGCGCGAATTGCGCGAGCGCATCCTGGGGATGGCCTCGCATGCGACCATCGGTGAGGCCAACGGGGGGCTGCGTGACTGGGAGCGCCTGCAGCGCGAGGCGCCGGAGATCGATGACCGGGTGGTGGCCGCGGCCCCTTACGTTCAGGGCGAGGCGATGCTGAGTGCGCGCGGGAATATCTCCGGGGCGCTGATCCGGGGCGTGGAGCCGGAGGCGGAGGAACGGGTTGCGCGTATCGGTGAGCACATGATCCGCGGCGAGCTGGGGAGCCTGGAGGGCGGTCGCTACCGTGTCGTGCTCGGGCGCGAACTGGCGGCGGAACTGCGCGTACAGGTCGGCGACTCAATCATCCTGATGGCTCCCCAGGCCTCGGTCTCGCCGGCCGGGGTGATGCCGCGCATGCGGCGCTTCGAGGTGTCCGGCCTGTTCGAGGTCGGCATGTATGAATATGACCGGGGGACTGCCTTCATCCACCTGGAGGATGCCCAGGCGGTGTTCCAGATGGGCGATCAGGTCACCGGGCTGCGGCTGCGGCTGACCGACATGATGCAGGCCGGGGTGATTGCGCGCGACGTGGCAGCGCAGCTGGACGGGCTTTTCCGGGTGTCCGACTGGACCCGTCAGCACGCAAATCTGTTTCGTGCCATCCAGATGGAGAAGATGGTGATGTTCATCATCCTCTCGCTGATTGTGGCGGTGGCCGCCTTCAATATCGTCTCGACCCTGATCATGCTGGTGACCGACAAGCAGGGGGATATCGCGATCCTGCGAACGCTCGGGTTGTCGCCGGCGGGCGTGATGGTGATCTTCATGGTCCAGGGGGTGGTGATCGGGACGATCGGCATCCTTCTGGGTACCGCGGCCGGGGTCGCGCTGGCGTCCAATATCGATGTCGTCGTGCCCTTCATCGAGCGCCTGGTGGGCGTCGAATTTCTGTCCGCCGAGGTCTATTACATCAGCGACTTGCCGTCTGAACTTAAACTATCGGATGTTCTCCGGGTCGGCATCCTGGGCTTCCTGCTGACCGTCGTGGCCACACTGTTCCCGGCCTGGCGCGCGGCCCGTACCCAGCCGGCGGAGGCGCTGCGCTATGACTGATCGCGAGACCCCGGTCCTCGAGGCCTTGGGCGTGGAACGCCGTTTCCGCGACGGCAAGCTGGATGTGGCCGTGCTGGACGGGGTCGATTTCGCCCTGCAGCCGGGCGACCAGACCGCGATCATTGGCGCCTCGGGCAGCGGCAAGAGCACCCTGCTGCACCTGCTCGGTGGTCTGGACCGCCCGACCGCCGGCGAGGTGCGCTTGCTGGGCACGGACTGGACCCGCATGAGCGAGGCGCGGCGCGGGCATCTGCGCAACCGGCATCTGGGGTTCGTCTATCAGTTCCACCACCTGTTGCCGGAACTGACGGCCGCCGAGAACGTGGCTCTGCCACTGTTGATCCGGCGGATGTCCAACCGCAAGGCGCGGGAGGAGGCCCGACACTGGCTGCAGCAGGTGGATCTGGGCCACCGCCTGGAGCACAAGCCTTCGGAGCTCTCCGGCGGCGAGCGTCAGCGAGTCGCGATCGCCCGTGCGTTGGTCACCCGACCCTCGGCCATCCTGGCGGATGAGCCGACCGGGAACCTGGATCAGGAGCGGGCGGCGCAGGTGTTCGAGCTGCTGCGCGCGATGAATCGCTCCACCGGCACCGCGCTGGCCCTGGTCACCCACGACATTACCCTGGCGCGCGAGCTGGACCGCTCGGTACAGCTGGTCAAGGGACACCTCGAGCCGGAGGCTGTCGACGGCTAGGGGTCCGCGTGAGCGCTAGTCGGTGACGGCCGCGGGCGGGTTCAAGGTCAGGCTACTGTCGCGAGGGCGGTTCTTGGTTGTCGGTGGGATCTCCCTCGCTGCGCTCCGTTTTTTCCCGTTCCGCCATTTCCTTGCGCAGGCGCCGGAGATAACGGCGGCTGCGCACGCGCTGGACCACGTTGAGCCGCCACAGGAAGCGCACGAGCAGATACCCCGACAGGCTCGCGACCGAGCCCAGCAGGACGCTGCCCAGTACCAGGGGTTGCCAGATGGTCAGCAGCTCGGTGGTGAACCACTCCCAGCTCCAGTCCAGGTGGATGTCGCGACGGGGTTCGTCGAGCAGCTTGCGCCCGATCGTATAGGCCGTATACAACATGGGTGGCATGGTGATCGGGTTGGAGATCCAGACCAGGATCACCGAAATCGGCAGATTGACGCGGACAAGCAGGGCAATTGCGGCCGCGATCAGCATCTGCATGGGCAGTGGCTGGAAGGTCACGAAGAGCCCGACGGCAAACGCACCAGCCACGGAGCGGCGGTTCAGATGCCACAGATCCGGCGACCCCAGGCGTGGCCCCAGCGGGGCGAGCGCCTTGTGCCCGCGCATGCGTTCCATGCCGGGAAACATCTTCTTGATGATGTGTCTTGCCATGTTCCGGGTTGCCGATGGTGCGCCTGGCGCGGGTTCGCGACCGCGCATGTTGGTTCCATTCTCGCTGATTTTGGCCGGCGAATGCCTGTGTCGGCGGTCACGTGGGTCTTGGGCCGCGCAGTAGGCCGATCGTTCAGAGACCCAACGTGACCGCTTTCACCCTCGGGCTGCTGGTCACGGCTTGGTGGCTGCACCGGCTGCCGGAGCCGCTTCCGATGGCCCCGGGTCTGGTGCTCGCCCTGCTGGTGGTGACCGCCGGTGCCAGCGCCGGCCTGCGACGATTCGGCTACCGGGCTACCGTGCCGTGGGCGATGGCCCTTGGCGTGGTGGTCGCCTGGGGGATCGTCTCCGTGACCACGAACTCCTGGCTCGAGGAGACCTTGGCGCCTTCGCTTGCGGGAGAAGAGGTCACGGTACTCGCCACGGTCACCAGTTTGCCGGAACACACGGGGCATCGCAGCCGTTTCCGGGTCACGGTGGAGGCGGTAATCGCAGGGCCGGAGGCATTCCGTGCCCGCGAGCTCCTGGTGGCGGCGTATCCAGCGCGGCCAGAGGTCGAGGCTGGCACACGCGGCCACATGGCCCTGCGGCTGCGCCCGGCCGAGGGGCCCGCGAATCCCGGCGGTTTCGATCGCGCGGGGTGGTTTTACCGCGAGGGCCTGCATGGCTCCGCGACGCTGCTTGATCTGGAGCTGCTCGGGAAGGGCGGGAAGGGAGTGCCGGCCGAACCGGCACGGCCTTGGCGGGCCGATCTGCACCGCGTCCGCGGCTGGCTGCGCGAGCGGCTGGAAGTCGCGGCCCCGGAGCTCCGCCATCCGGGGTTGGTACAGGCCCTGGTGATCGGCGACCGTCAGGGCATGACGGCGCCGGAATGGCAGGCCTTTCTGCGCACCGGGACCAACCACCTGATGGCGATCTCCGGCCTGCATGTAGGCCTGGTCGCCGGTTTTGTCGGGCTGCTGTCGGGGTTCATCTGGAGCGGGTTGTTGCCGCTGCAACGGGTATTGCGGAAGGCGGCCTTCATGGCGCTGGCCGGTCTGGCGGGGGCTGCGGTGTATGCCGCGTTGGCCGGATTCAGTATCCCGACCCAGCGCGCGCTGATCATGCTCGCGGCCTTCATGGCGGCCCTGTTGTGGCGCCGCGAGGCGTTTGCCTGGAGGGGGCTGATGCTGGCCGCGATCGCAGTCGTGCTGTGGCAGCCGACGAGTGTCCTGGCCCCGGGTTTCTGGTTCTCGTTTGGCGCGGTCGCGGTCATTCTCCTGTTGTTGCAGGGGCGTTCGGGGCGTCCGGGCTGGCGTGAGGCGGGCAGTATCCAGGTGATGCTGGCGCTGGCGATGCTTCCGCTGAGTCTGGCCTGGTTCCAGTTGGGTTCGTGGGTGGCGCCGGTGGCCAATCTGGTGGCAGTGCCCGTGATCAGCCTGCTGGTGCTCCCGGTGTTGCTGGTGGGGGCGGGGCTGGCCGCCTTGTGGGCACCCTTGGGCCAGCCGTTCCTGCACGCGGGCGATGGCGTGCTGGCTCTGCTGGTCGGGCTGCTGGATCTCCTGTCCGGATTGCCTGTGCTGGTGGACGAGCGGCGGGTCCCGCTGGTTGCGAGCCTGCTGGGTGGGGTCGCGGTACTGGTGGCCTTGCAGCCACGGCTGCGTCTGGGTGCCGTTTGGGTCGTGCTCGCAGGCATGGCCCTGGCCTTGCCCATGCGACCGGATATCGAGCCGGGTGCCGTGCGCGTGCTCCTGCTGGATGTCGGGAACGGGCAGTCGGCGTTGCTGCAAACGCGTAACCACACCCTGCTGTTCGATGCCGGTCCCGGACGTTCGGGTGGCTACAGTGCGGGTGAGCAGATTGTGGTGCCGACCCTCCGCGCCGAGGGGGTACAGCGGCTGGATCGTATGATCCTCAGCCACGAACATGCCGCGCACGCCGGAGGCAGTGCCGGGGTCCGGGGCTCCATACCCGTGGTCGAGACCCTCCGGAGGGTCCCGGCAGAGGCCGATGAACGGGCCTGCGAGGTCGGAGAGGGCTGGGACTGGGACGGGGTGCGATTCGAAGTGCTGCACCCGCCGCCCGGATGGGATGGCAGCGCCTCGGCCTCCTGCGTGCTGGCGGTGGAGACGGCCGGTGGCGTGCGCCTGTTGCTGACGGGCGGTCTTGGCGGACTGGGCGAGGCGGTGCTGATGCGTGGCGTGCCGGACGGGCGTGCCAGTGATCTCCTGCTGCTGCCGCGCGGTGCCGGGGCCGACAGCCTGAGCCGGGGCTGGCTGGACGATGCCGCGCCGCGTTTGGCGTGGGCGAGTACGGATGCGCGGGGGCGGGGTCTGGCGGCCGATGTGCGTGAGCGGCTGGAGACGGCTTGCGTGCCACTGCAGGAGACCGGGCTGCATGGCGCCTTGCGGCTGGAGGCGAACTCGGAGCTGGAGGTGGGGCCCGGTCATCGGGCCCGCCACCGGAGGCTCTGGCAGCCTGCGCCCTTGCCGCCCTCGCGCGAGCAGGAGGGTTGCAACCCCGCGCCGACGGACGAGACGCGCTGGTAGAATGATTGGATGAATCGCGAACATTCCGACACCATCCGTCCCATCCGCTTCCGCGAGGGCGCGCTCCAGTTGCTGGACCAGCGCCGCCTCCCGCATGAGAGCGTCTGGCAAACCTATCAGGACGCGCCCGCCGTCGCCGTGGCGATCCGCGACATGGTCGTGCGCGGGGCCCCGGCGATCGGCATCACGGCGGCATTCGGTGTGGTGCTGGCTTGCCAGCGCGCGACAGGTCAGGACGACTGGCGTGCGCGGGTAGCCGCCGATATCGAGACCCTGCGCGGTTCCCGTCCCACCGCGGTGAACCTGTTCTGGGCGCTGGATCGCATGCATGCGGTCGTGGCCGCCAGCGAGTCGGTAGATGCGGCCGTGAGCGAGACCCGGGCAGTAGCCGAGCAGATGCTGGAGGCGGACATCGCGGGCAATCGCCATCTGGGCGCCCTGGGCGCGCAATTGATCGAGCCGGGCCGCGGCGTGCTGACCCACTGCAACACGGGTTCGCTGGCAACCGGGGGATATGGCACTGCCCTCGGGGTCATCCGTGCCGCCTGGGACGCAGGGCGCATCAAGGAGGTGTTTGCCGACGAGACCCGACCCTGGCTGCAGGGCAGCCGGCTGACCGCCTGGGAGCTGGTGCACGACGGAATCCCGGTGCAGGTGCTGTGCGAGGGGGCGGCGGCGAGCCTGTTGCGCTCCGGCCGGGTGGGTTGGGTGATTGTCGGGGCGGACCGGATTGCGGCGAATGGCGACACCGCCAACAAGATCGGCACCTACGGCCTGGCGCTGCTGGCGCGTGCCCACGGCGTGCGGTTCATGGTGGCGGCACCGGTGGCGACGATCGACTTCGAGATGGCGGACGGAGCGGGCATCCCCATCGAGCAGCGCGGCGAGGACGAGGTGCTGGCGCTGGCCGGCCAGCGGGTGGCGGCCGAGGGGGCACGCGGATACAACCCGGCCTTTGACGTGACGCCGGCGGACCTGATCGACGCCATCGTCACCGAACGCGGTGTGGTCGAGGACCCGACGCGGGAGCGCTTGGCCACCCTGCGCGCGTCGGCTGACGCGGAATCGGCCACGACCGGGGCCTGACACCCGGGAAAATGGGGCCGGCACAGGCCGCCTTCGGGCCTGAGAGCCTCGGAGAACCGTTTTGAGGCGCGAAAAGCCGAGCCCCACTGGTTACCCCTGTGGTATCATCGCGAGCTTGTTCAGACGGACGGCGTAACCCTCGATGGCTGAATTTGCCAAGGAAGTTTTTCCGGTCAATCTCGAAGACGAGATGCAGCAGTCTTACCTCGATTATGCGATGAGCGTAATCGTGGGCCGGGCCCTCCCCGATGTCCGTGACGGCCTCAAGCCGGTCCATCGCCGCGTGCTCTACGCGATGCGCGAGTTGGGCAACGACTACAACAAGCCGTACAAGAAGTCGGCGCGTGTGGTCGGTGACGTTATCGGTAAATACCACCCACATGGCGACTCCGCCGTCTACGACGCCATCGTGCGTATGGCGCAGCCGTTCTCGATGCGCTACATGCTCGCGGACGGGCAGGGCAACTTCGGTTCCATCGACGGTGACTCGCCGGCGGCCATGCGCTACACCGAGGTGCGCATGGCGCGCATCGCGGCCGAGCTGCTGGCCGATATCGACAAGGAAACCGTCGATTTCATCGACAACTACGATGGTTCGGAGAGCGAGCCAACCGTCCTGCCGAGCAAGTTTCCGAATCTTCTGGTCAATGGCTCCGCCGGGATCGCGGTGGGGATGGCGACCAACATCCCGCCGCATAACCTCCGCGAGGTCATCAACGCCTGTGTGGCGCTGATCGACGACCCCGACATCTCCATCGAGGGCCTGATGGAACACGTGCCGGCGCCGGATTTCCCCACCGCCGGCATCATCAACGGCATCGATGGCGTGCGCGAGGCCTATCGGACCGGTCGCGGCCGGGTCCTGATCCGGGCGCGCTCGCACGTGGAGCCGCTGGAAGGCGGCCAGCGCGAGGCGATTGTCGTCACCGAGCTGCCCTACCAGGTGAACAAGGCGCGTCTGACCGAGAAGATCGCCGAGCTGGTGAAGGAAAAGCGCATGGAGGGCATCTCCGAGCTGCGCGACGAGTCGGACAAGGACGGCATGCGCCTGGTCATCGAGCTCAAGCGCGGCGAGATGGCCGAGGTGGTCCTGAACCACCTCTACATGCACACCCAGATGCAGAATGTCTTCGGCATCAATATGGTCGCGCTGGTGGATGGCCAGCCGAAGGTGCTGGATCTGCGCCAGGTGTTGCGGGCCTTCCTGCGTCATCGCCGCGAGGTGGTGACCCGGCGCACGATCTTTGATCTGCGCAAGGCGCGCGAGCGCGCCCACATCCTGGAAGGCCTGGCGATTGCCCTGGCCAACATCGACCCGGTGATCGAACTGATCCGGGCCGCGCCGAACCCGGCCGAGGCCAAGGCCGGGCTGCTGGCGCGCGCCTGGCCGCTGGGCGTGGTCAGCGACATGCTGGATCGCGCCGGGGCCAGTGCCTCGCGTCCCGAGGACCTGGCGCCGGAATACGGCGTGAGCGATGACGGCTATCGCCTGTCCGAGGGCCAGGCCCAGGCAATCCTGGATCTGCGTCTGCACCGCCTGACCGGGCTGGAGCAGGACAAGATCCTCGATGAATACCGCGACTTGCTGGAGTTGATCGAAGACCTGCTGGATATCCTCGGTTCGGGTGATCGCCTGCAGCAGGAAATCCGCAACGAACTGCTGGGCGTGGCCGAGCAGTTCGGCGACGAACGCCGCAGCGAGATCCGCGAGCGTCAGGCCAACCTGACGCTGGAGGATCTGATCGGCGAGGAGGACGTGGTCGTCACGCTGTCGCACGCCGGCTACGTGAAGTACCAGCCCGTGGCCGACTACCGCGCCCAGCGCCGGGGCGGTCGCGGCAAGGCGGCGACCAGCTTCAAGGAAGAGGACTTCATCGACCGGCTGGTGGTGGCCAATACCCACGACACGATCCTGTGCTTCTCCAGTCGCGGCCGGGTGTACTGGCTGAAGGTCTATGAGCTGCCGCAGGGCTCGCGGGCCGCGCGCGGCAAGCCGATCGTCAATCTGCTTCCGCTGGAAGCGGATGAACGCATCAGCACGATCCTTCCGGTGCGCGAGTACGATCCGGATCACTACGTATTCATGGTGACCGCGCAGGGGACGGTGAAGAAGACCCCGCTGACGGATTTCTCGCGCCGACGCGCCTCCGGCATCATCGCGGTGGATCTGCGCGAGGGGGATCATCTGGTGGATGTCTCCCTGACCGACGGCACCCTCGACGTGATGCTGGTGACAACGGCCGGCAAGGCCGTGCGTTTCCACGAGAGCGACGTGCGGGGTATGGGGCGAACGGCCTGCGGCGTGCGCGGCGTGCGCATGGAGGATGACCAGCGGGTGATCGCGCTGCTGAATGTCGACGAGGGATCGGCGCTGCTGGCGACCGAACACGGCTACGGCAAGCGCACCCGTTTCGACGAGTTCCCGGTGCATCGCCGTGGTGGCCAGGGCGTGATCGCGATCCAGACCGAGGGCCGTAACGGCCTGCTGGTAGGGGCGGCGAGGGTCCTGGAAGACGACGAGGTCATGCTGATCACCAACGGCGGGACGCTGGTGCGCACGCCGATCGACCAGATTCCATTGATTGGTCGCAACACGCAGGGCGTGCGTCTGATCCGTCTGGATGAAGATGAAAATCTGGTCGAGCTCGCCCGTGTAGCCCAGTTGCAGGGCGAAGAAGGGGTCGAAGACGATGAAGAGCCCGGTCAACCGGAAATCGGGCCGGACCCGGACCCGGAGACGGGTCCCGAATCCAGTGACGATGGAGAACAGGCATGACGCGAGTGATGAACTTCAGCGCGGGGCCGGCGGCCCTGCCTCAGGCGGTGCTCGAACGGGCCCGTGACGAGCTGCTGGACTTCCGTGGTTCCGGGATGTCGGTTATGGAGATGAGCCATCGCGGCAAGCCTTTCATGGCGGTGGCCGAGAAGGCCGAGCAGGACCTGCGCAAGCTGATGAACATCCCCGAGAACTACTCGGTCCTGTTCCTGCAGGGCGGGGCGACCGGGCAGTTCGCGGCCATCCCGATGAATCTGGCCAACGGCCAGGGCATGGACTATATCGATACCGGGGCCTGGTCCGGCAAGGCGATCAAGGAAGCCCAGAAATACGGGCCGGTGAATATCGTGGCCAGCTCGCAGGCGAGCGGGTACGACTCGATCCCGGATCGCGCCTCGTGGAACCTGGACCCGAACGCCGCCTACGTGCACTACACCCCGAACGAAACCATCGGTGGGGTGGAGTTCCCGGATATCCCGGATGTCGGCGACGTGCCGCTGGTGGCGGACATGTCGTCCACCATCCTGTCGCGTCCGATCGACGTCTCGAAGTTCGGCGTGATCTATGCCGGGGCGCAGAAGAACATCGGCCCGGCCGGCCTGACCGTGGTGATCGTACGCAACGACCTGCTGGAGCGCGACAAGGGCAGCGTGCCGGCGGTGCTGGACTGGGCGCTGCAGGCCAAGAACGATTCGATGTACAACACCCCGCCGACCTTTGGCTGGTACCTGGCCGGGCTAGTGTTCGAATGGCTGCTGGAGCAGGGCGGTCTGGAGGGCATGGGCAAGACCAACCAGCGCAAGGCCGCCAAGCTGTACCAGTACATCGACAATTCCGCCTTCTATCGCAACCCGGTCGAGCCGTCGGCCCGGTCGTGGATGAACGTGCCGTTTATCCTGGCGGACGATTCCCTCGACGGGACGTTCCTCAACGAGGCGGATGCGGCCGGACTGTCCTCGTTGAAGGGACATCGCTCGGTGGGCGGGATGCGCGCAAGTATCTATAACGCCGTGCCGGAAAGCTCGGTGGATGCCCTGATCGATTTCATGGCGGACTTCGAGAACCGCCACGCCTGATCCTGTCGAATCGTGGTCACCGGACGTAGCTACCGGGCCAGGAGGTCGTGATGTACCGAATTCAGACCTATAACAACATCGCCGTGCGTGGGCTGGACCGCTTCCCGCGCGACCACTACGAGGTCGCGTCGGACATCAACCAGCCAGACGCATTGATGCTGCGGTCGTTCGACCTGCATTCGGTCGATATCCCGGATTCCGTCCTGGCTGTCGGACGTGCCGGCAGCGGGGTGAACAACATCCCGGTGGAGGCGCTGTCCGAGCGCGGGGTGGCGGTGTTCAATGCCCCGGGCGCCAATGCCAACGCCGTTAAGGAATTGGTGATTGCCGGTCTGTTGTTGGCAGCGCGCAATCTGTTGCCGGCGGCAGGCTACGTGCAGGGGCTGGACCCCACCAAGGAGGACTTCATGTCCTCGGTGGAGCACGGCAAGAAGAAGTTCACCGGCTTCGAACTGCCCGGGCGGCGCCTGGCCGTGCTCGGCCTTGGTGCGATCGGTGTGGGTGTGGCCAATGCCGCGCGGGCACTCGGCATGGAGGTGGTTGGCTTCGACCCCAAGGTCACGGTGGAGAACGCATGGCGTCTGGACTCCGGCATCGAGCGCGCGCGCTCGGTGGAGGCCGCGATGGAGGGGGCCGATGCGGTCACCGTGCATGTGCCACTGACCGAGAACACCGCGAGCCTGGTCAATGCGAAGAACCTGGGCGGGATGAATGCCGGGGCGATGGTGCTGAACCTGGCGCGCGAGGGCATCGTGGACGACGCCGCTGTGCACGAGGGGCTGGACGCCGAACGCCTGCACGCCTACATCACCGATTTCCCGGTGCAGGCCATGATGGGGCACCCGCGGGTGATCACCCTGCCGCATCTGGGGGCCTCGACGACCGAGTCCGAGGAGAATTGTGCGGTGATGATCGCGGATCAGCTGCGTGACTATCTGGAAAACGGCAACGTGGTCAATTCAGTGAATCTCCCGACCCTGGTGCTGGATCGCAAGGGGGATACCCGGATCGCCGTCGTCAATCGCAACCTGCCGGACCGGGTCGGGCGCATCTCGCATACCCTTGGCGAGTCCAACATCAACATCCTGCACCTGATGAACGACTCCCGCGGTGACATTGCGTACACCCTGCTGGACGTGGACGGTAAGCCGGATCAGGCGACCCTGGACGCACTGCATGAGATCGATGGCGTGCTGCGGGCACGGGTGCTGTAGGTCGTGGCCGGGGACCCGCATTCGTCGCAGCCCGCCGGCGGCCAGGAGAATCTGGCTGCCCTGCGGGCGCGCATCGACGCGCTGGATGCCGAGCTGCTCGAGCGGCTGAGCGAGCGCGCCCGTTGTGCCGAGGCCGTGGCACGGGTGAAGCGCAGCCAGGAGAGCAATCCGGTGTTCTATCGTCCGGAGCGCGAAGCCGAGATCCTGCGCCGGGTACGTGAGCAGAACCCCGGCCCGCTGTCCGGCGAGGCGATTACCCGGCTGTTCCGCGAGATCATGTCCGAATGTCTGGCGCTGGAGCATCCGCTCCATGTGGCCTATCTGGGACCGGTGGGCACGTTCACCCATCTGGCGGCGCGCAAGCATTTCGGCCATGCGGTCGAGACCCAGCCGCTGGCCTCCATTGATGCCGTGTTCGACGCCGTGGAGACCGGGCGTGCGCAGTTCGGCGTAGTGCCGATCGAGAACAGCTCCGAGGGGGTGGTGACCCATACGGCGGACTGCTTCATGGATTCCTCGCTGCAGATCTGCGGTGAGGTCGTGACCCCGATTCACCACCATCTCCTGACGCAGGCCGAGGATCTTGGCCAGGTCCGGCGGGTGCTGGCCCATGCCCAGGCGCTGGCGCAGTGTCGCCAGTGGCTGGACGCCGAGCTGCCGCACGCTGAGCGCGAGGCGGTCTCCAGCAATGCCCGTGCGGCCGAGATTGCGGCGCAGGACCCGACCGTGGCGGCTCTCGCCAGCCAGGCCGCGGCCGACCATTACCAGATCCCGGTGCGGGCGCCGCACGTGGAAGATCGCGCCGACAACACCACGCGTTTCCTGATTATCGGCTCCGGCACCACGGAGCCCAGCGGCGCGGATCGCACCTCGGTGATGCTGACGACCGCCAATCGCCCGGGATCGCTGTATTTGCTGCTCAAGCCGATTGCGGAGTCGGGTATCAGTCTGACCCGCATCGAGTCGCGCCCGTCGCGCTGCACGCCGTGGAACTACGTGTTCTTTCTCGACCTGGTCGGCCACCAGCACGATCCGCTGATCCGCGAATGTCTGGAACAGCTGCGCGCGAGCGCCGATACCGTCAAGGTGCTGGGGAGCTATCCCCAGGCCGCCACCTGAATCCCCGAGGTTTCCGCATGGCATCGAATCCTTCCGTATCCGCTACGGCCGGCCCGGCGTTTGACCCGGTGACTCTGGCGGTTGCCGGCGTCCAGGGACTGAGCCCCTACCAGCCGGGCAAGCCGGTGGCCACGCTGGAACGCGAGTTGGGGATTACCCAGGCGGTCAAGCTGGCCTCCAACGAGAATCCGCTGGGTCCGTCGCCACTTGCGGTGGAGGCCGGGCGCGCGGCGTTGGCCGATGCGCATGTCTATCCCGACGGCAATGGCTTCGAGCTGAAGGCGCGTCTGGCCGAACGTCATGGCGTGACCCCGGAGCAGATCACCCTCGGCAATGGCTCCAACGAGGTGCTGGAGTTGATCGCACGCACCTGGCTGGCGCCGGGGCGTGCCGCTGTGTTTTCCGCCCATGCGTTTGCGGTCTATCCCCTGGTGACCCAGGCGGTGGATGCCGAGGCACGGGTCGCCCCGGCGCTGCCTGCCGACCATCCGGAACAGCCCTTCGGACACGATCTTGACGCGATACAGGCGCGGGTGGATGGCGATGTGCGGGTCGTGTTCGTGGCCAACCCGAACAACCCGACCGGCACCTGGCTGGATGCCGCGGCGCTGGAGGCCTTCGTGGCCGCGATGCCGGCGACCACCGTGGTGGTGATCGACGAGGCCTATTTCGAGTATGTCGAGGAGGCCGAGTATCCGGACACCACGCAATGGCTGGATCGCTATCCGAATTTGATCGTCACCCGGACCTTCTCCAAGATCCAGGGCCTGGCCGGACTGCGCCTCGGCTATGCGGTCAGCTCGCCGGCCATCGCGGACCTGCTGAACCGCGTGCGCCAGCCATTCAACGTCAACGCGATCGCCCAGGCCGCCGGCCTGGCCGCGCTGGACGATGACGAGCATGTGGAAAAGTCGGTGGCCATCAATCGGGAAGGGGTTCGCCAGGTGAGCGCCGCCCTGCGCGAGCTGGGCTTGCGCGTGATCCCGTCGGTGGGCAATTTCGTGACCTTCGATACCGGCCGTGACCCGGGCCCGGTATATGACGCCATGCTGCGCGATGGTGTGATTACGCGCCCGGTCGAGAATTACGGTCTCCCCGGGCATCTCCGCGTGACCGTGTCGACCCGCGAAGACAATGACCGCTTTCTCGCGTCCCTGAAAAAGGCCCTGGCGTGATCGAACGGCTGGTCATCTTCGGCGTCGGGCTGATCGGCGGTTCGCTGGCCCTGGCCCTGCGCGAGGCGGGGGCGGTGCGCGAGATCGTGGGGTGTTCGCGCAATGCAGATAACCTGCGCGAGGCGCAGCGCCTCGGCGTGATCGATCGCTGGACCACCGATGTCGCCGAGGCCGCCGAGGGCGCGGACTTGGGGGTGCTCGCCGTCCCGCTGGGCGCGATGGAGCCACTGGCGCGCGACCTGGCTGCGGCGTGGCCCGAAGACAGCCCGCTGACCGACGTGGGCAGCAGCAAGCAGGCCGTGATCGATGCGGTGGGTGCCGGCTTCGGCAAGGTCCCCCGCGCGTTCGTCCCCGGCCATCCGATTGCGGGGACCGAGAAGAGCGGGGTGGGGGCGGCGTTTGCCAGCCTGTTCCGCGAGCGCCTGGTAATCCTGACACCGGTCGACGCCACGAATGCGCTGGCGACCGACCGAGTGGCCGAGATGTGGCAGGCCGCCGGGGCGCGGGTCGAGTACATGACCCCGGCGCACCACGACCGGGTGCTGGCCGCGACCAGTCATCTGCCCCATGTGCTGGCCTTCACGCTGGTGTCGTCGCTTGCGAACATGAGCGAGCGCGACGAGATCTTTCATTACGCCGCCGGGGGCTTTCGCGACTTCACGCGCATTGCCTCCAGCGATCCGGTGGTCTGGCGAGACATCTGCCTCGCCAATCGAAACGCTATCCTCGAGGTGATCGGGCAGTACCAGACCGATTTGGAGGCTTTGCGCAGCGCCATCGAGCACGGCGATGCCGCGACCATCGAACAGAGCTTTGAACACGCCAAGGAAACCCGCGATCGCCTTTGCGACCCCGCGGACGCACAACTGGATACCTGAAAATCGATGAATACCTTTACCGTACAGCCCGGAGGGCAGCTTTCGGGCCGCGCCCGCGTGCCGGGCGACAAGTCGATCTCCCACCGGGCGATCATGCTGGGTGCGCTGGCCGAAGGCGAGACGCGCGTGACCGGATTCCTCGAGGGGGCCGATTGCATTGCCACGCTGGAGGCGTTTCGCGCGATGGGCGTGGCGATCGAACGTACTGGGCCAGGCGATGTGCGCATCCAGGGTGCCGGCGTGCGCGGGCTCAAGGCCCCGGCGGCGGCGCTGGACATGGGCAACTCGGGGACCGCGATGCGGCTGCTGTGCGGCGTACTGGCCGGCCAGGCGTTTGACAGCGAGCTGGTCGGTGATCGCTCCCTGAGCGGGCGGCCGATGCGTCGCGTCACCGATCCGCTCGCGCACATGGGCGCGCACATCGATACCAGCGAGGCCGGGACACCACCGCTGCGGGTACACGGCGGGGCGCCGTTGCGGGGTACGGAACATGTATTGAAAGTCGCCAGTGCCCAGGTGAAGTCGGCCCTGTTGTTGGCAGGTCTTTGGGCGGAGGGCAAGACCTGCGTGACCGAGCCGGCGCCCACCCGCGATCACACCGAGCGGATGCTGGCCGGCTTCGGCTACCGCGTGGAGCGCGATGGCCCCCGTGCCTGTGTGGAGGGCGGCGGTCGCCTGGTCGCAAGCCCGGTGGATGTGCCGGCGGATATCTCCTCGGCGGCGTTCTTCCTGGTCGGGGCCTCGATTGCCACCGGCTCGCGCATGCGCCTGGAACATGTGGGGATCAACCCGACGCGCACCGGCGTGATCGACATCCTGCGCCTGATGGGTGCCGAGATCCGCGTCCTCGATGAGCGCGAGGCAGGTGGCGAGCCGGTGGCCGATCTCGAGGTCGAGGCGGCCACTCTGAAGGGGATCCAGATCCCCGAACATCTGGTGCCGCTGGCGATCGATGAATTCCCCGCGATCTTCGTTGCGGCCGCCTGTGCCGAGGGCGAGACGGTCCTGACCGGAGCGGAGGAGCTTCGGGTCAAGGAAAGTGACCGCATCCAGGTGATGGCGGACGGCCTGGCCGCGCTGGGCGTGGACTGCGCGGTCCAGCCGGATGGCATCCGCATCCAGGGCGGTGACGGTTTCACTGGGGGCGAGGTAGACAGCCACGGCGATCACCGCATCGCCATGTCGTTCGCGATGGCCGGACTGCGCGCCCGCGCGCCGATCCGCATCCGCGATTGCGAAAACGTGGGGACATCTTTCCCCGGCTTCGTGGCGCTGGCGCGCGAGGCCGGACTGCAACTGGAGGTGGCATGAGCACGGCAATTCCGGTACTGACCATCGATGGCCCCGGCGGGGCCGGAAAGGGCACGGTCTGCATGCGCGTGGCGGCGGCGATGGGCTGGCATCTTCTGGATAGCGGGGCCCTCTATCGGCTGTTGGGTCTGGCCGCGCGGCAGCACGGCGTCGAACTGACCGACGAGGTCGCACTGGCACGGCTGGCCGCGGGTCTGGACGTGGATTTCGAGATCAACCAGGACGCCACCGCAGTAACCACCCTGCTGGAAGGCGCACCGGTGGATCAGTTGCTGCGCACGGAGCAGACTGGCAGTGATGCCTCGCAGGTGGCTGCGATTCCGGCCGTGCGCGAGGCGCTGCTGGAGCGTCAGCGCGGTTTCGCCAAGGCCCCGGGGCTGGTCGCCGACGGGCGCGACATGGGCACGGTCGTGTTCCCTGAGGCGGACCTGAAGATCTTCCTGACGGCCTCGGCCGAGGAGCGGGCCAGGCGGCGTTACATGCAGTTGAAGGAACAAGGACTTAGTGCTAGTCTCTCCGCCCTTCAGGACGAGATGGAGGCCCGCGACCGGCGTGATCGCGAACGCACCGTGGCCCCCCTCAAGCCCGCCGACGATGCCTGGGAAGTGGATACCACGGACCTCGACATCGTCGGTGTGGTGGAGATGATCCTGGAACGCCTCCGGGACGTACTCCCGGAACAAAGCCCCCGCCCCGCGGAATAAGCCGTCGGAAGCGGGATCATAAACGTCTAGAACTGGTTGCAGGAAGTTTCTGCAAGCATTTGTTAAACCACAGGTTCACAAATCCATGAGTGAAAGTTTCGCGCAACTGCTCGAAGAGAGCATGGCCTACACCCAGATGCAGCCGGGTGCCATCCTCAGTGCCACCGTCATTGAGGTCACCCCGGAAGTCGTCGTGGTGAACGCCGGCCTGAAGTCCGAGGGGGTCATTCCCACCGAGCAGTTCATGAACGAAGAGGGTGAGCTCGAGGTCAAGGTCGGCGATGTCGTCGAAGTGGCCCTCGAAACCCCGGAAGACGGTTTCGGCGAGACGCGCATGTCGCGCGAGAAGGCCAAGCGGGCCAAGGCCTGGGACCGCCTCGAAGGTGCGATGGAAGAAGAGCTGTACGTCACCGGCAAGATCTCCGGCAAGGTCAAGGGTGGCTACACCGTCGAGCTGGGCGATATCCGGGCGTTCCTGCCGGGTTCACTCGTGGATGTCCGTCCGGTACGCGATACCGCGTATCTGGAAGGCAAGGAGTTGGAATTCAAGCTCATCAAGCTGGATCGCCGCCGCAACAACGTGGTTGTGTCGCGTCGCGCCGTGGTCGAGCAGGAATACAGCGCCGAGCGCGAAGAGCTGCTGAAGAACCTGCAGGAAGGCGCGCAGGTCAAGGGTATCGTCAAGAACCTGACCGACTATGGTGCGTTCCTGGATCTGGGCGGCATCGACGGCCTGCTGCACATCACCGACATGGCCTGGAAGCGCGTCAAGCATCCGTCCGACGTCGTCGAGATTGGCGAGGAAGTCGAGGTCAAGGTCCTGAAGTTCGACCGTGAGCGCATGCGCGTGTCGCTGGGCCTGAAGCAGCTGGGCGAGGACCCGTGGGAGAACATCACCCGCCGTTACCCGACTGGCACCCGCATCTTCGGCAAGGTCACCAACATCACCGATTACGGCTGCTTCGTGGAAATCGAAGACGGCGTGGAAGGCCTGGTGCACGTGTCCGAGATGGATTGGACCAACAAGAACGTCAACCCCGGCAAGATGGTCGCCATCGGCGACGAGGTCGAGGTGATGATCCTGGACCTGGACGAAGAGCGCCGCCGCATCTCGCTGGGCATGAAGCAGTGCCAGTCCAACCCGTGGGACGACTTTGCCGCCAACCACAACCGTGGCGAGAAGGTCAGTGGCCAGATCAAGTCGATCACCGATTTCGGCGTGTTTGTCGGCCTGGAAGGCGGCATCGATGGCCTGATTCACCTGTCCGACCTGTCCTGGCATGAGGCCGGTGAAGAGGCGATCCGCAACTTCAAGAAGGGTGACGAGGTCGAGGCCGTGGTCCTGTCCGTGGATCCCGAGCGCGAGCGCATCTCCCTCGGTCTGAAGCAGCTGGATCGTGATCCGTTCGCGAACTTCGTGGCTGAGCACAGCAAGGGCAGCATCGTGTCCGGCACCGTGAAGGAAGTGGACGCCAAGGCCGCGGTGATCGAACTGGCCGACGGCATCGACGGCATTCTGCGTGCTGCCGACATCTCCCAGGATCGTGTGGAAGATGCCAGCACCGTGCTGAAGGTCGGCGAGACCGTCGAGGCCCGATTCATGGGTGTCGACAAGAAGACCCGCGCCATCAGCCTGTCGATCAAGGCCAAGGATCGTGCCTACGAACCCGAGATGGCCTCCGACTCCGGCAGCACTGCCGGTACCGGTACCACCCTGGGCGATCTGCTCAAGGAGCAGATGGACAAGAACGACTAAGTCCGTTCTGCTGCGGCCCACGGTGCCGGAAGGTGCCGTGGGCCATTTTGTTCCGGGAAACCGGGTTTCCTTCCTGTCTGTGACGAGTGTCAGATGACCAAATCGGAATTGATCGAGAACCTCGCCCGGAAATCGCCTCACCTGCCCGCCAGGGATGTCGAGATGTCGGTCAAGGCATTGCTCGAGCGGATGAGTCATGCGCTAGCCAACGGCCAACGGGTCGAGATTCGTGGCTTCGGCAGTTTTTCCCTCCATTTCCGGCCCCCAAGGCTGGGACGTAACCCCAAGACCGGTGAAGGTGTCGCCTTGCCCGGCAAGCATGTCCCCCATTTCAAGCCCGGCAAGGAATTGCGCGAACGGGTGAACGGCTCCATCGACGGGAACGACTAGGTACCGTCCGTGGATGACCGGCGTCGACAGCAGATTCGCAACGCCGTGGCCTTTGCCGCGCTGATCGTGATTTCTTCCGCTGTTGGCATCCTTGTTGTATTGAACGAAGACCTGGTGACCCTTGCGTTGCCTGGTATACAGATCGAGGCGCCTCTGGTGGTGTTCCTCGGCATTTCGGCCCTGTTCGGGGTCGTACTGGCGTCGCTTGTTCTATGGCTTCGACTGCGCAGATTGCGTCAGAAGATTGCCGACCTGCGCGAACAGAACCATGCACTCAAGGTCGAGGTCGAGCAGTTGCGTACCGCACCCATGCGGGATTTCTACTAGTCACGTGGCGCGCATGCGGCCACTGACGTCCCTCACGTTTCTTTCCTCACCCGGGAACCGTTCTCGCTCATGATCGATGACTGGTTCTGGTTGCTGCTCCCGATTGCGGCTGCAAGTGGTTGGTGGCTCGCGCGTTACGGCGTGCCGGAAGACCAAGAGGAACGCGAGCCGTCACTGGATCGCTACCTGGAGGGTGTTCGGCACCTCCTCGACGACCGCACGGATGATGCCCTTCAGGCCTTCATCGAAATGGTGGAGGTTGATCACGAAACCTTCGAGACCCATGTAATCCTGGGCCGGCTGTTCCGGCGTCGGGGCGAGGTCGATCGCGCGATCCGTATCCATCAAAACCTCGTCGCGCGGCCCACACTGCCGGCGGCGCAGCGGGCGCAGGCCCTGTGTGAACTGGGTGAGGATTTTCTCCTGGCCGGCGTGCTGGATCGGGCGGAAGCGGTGTTTCGTGAACTGGCGGATTCGCCGCATCAGGCGATAGCAGCGCTGGAAGGCCTGCGTCAGGTCTACGAGACCCAGCGGGAATGGCAGCGTGCGATTGAGGTGGGCGACCGCCTGAAAGAGCACGGCGTCGTGCATGAGCATCAGCGGATCGCGCATTACCATTGCGAACTGGCCCAGATCGCGCTGGACAAGGGTGATTGGGAAAGCGCCAGAACCCGCGCGGAACAGGCCGAGGGCCTGGTGCCGGGGCTTTCTCGGGCGCGGCTGATCCAGTCGGAGATCGCGGCACGCAGGGGCGAGATCCGCGAGGCGATTGGCTTCGGACGCGATGCGGTGGCTCGTACTCCGCAGCTAGCGCCCTTGCTGGTACCGCGTATCGAGCGGCTGCATCAGGAGTTGCCTGGGGAGAATCGTCTTGGTCAGTTGGAGGAGCTACTGGACGATCTGGCCCGCAACCGTGGTATCACGATGGCACGCATCGCCCTGATGCGTCTTTACCGGCGTACCGGCCGACTGGATGCCGCGCTGATGGAGCTGGGTTCGATCCTGGCACAGCGCCCGGTGCCGACCTCTGGATTGCTGGAGGCGGTGCGCTGGATGAAGATTCTCCCGGCGGTCCAGCAATACAGCACCGAGTTCGCGGCATTCGAGAAGGCCCTGGCGGACCAGTTGGGGAGTCAGCATCTGTACCAGTGCGTGAACTGTGGCTATCAGGGGCGCGCGCATGTGTGGCAGTGCCCAAGTTGCCGCCGCTGGGATACGCTGCGCGGTCTCGATTTCGACATTGACCAGAAGACGGAGGCCGCCGAGGAGGCGCTCATCCGCGAAGGGAGTCCCCATTCATGAATCCGATCCCGGAACCTGCAACGCGCCTGATTGTGGCGCTCGATTTTTCCGAGGCCGAAGCCGCACTGGCGTTCGCGCGAAAGCTCGATCCGGCCCAGTGCGCGCTGAAGGTCGGGTTCGAGCTGTTCGTGGTCGCCGGGCCCGAACTGTTGCACCGTCTGCACGACCTGGGCTTTCGGGTCTTTCTGGACCTGAAGTTCCACGACATCCCGAATACGGTGGCGGCGGCTTGTCGGGCCGCTGCGCGGACCGGTGTCTGGTTGATTAACGTGCATGCCAGCGGCGGGCTCGAGATGATGCGCGCGGCGCACGCGGCGGTGCGCGAGACGAATGACACAACGGCACTTCTGGCCGTAACGGTGCTGACCTCCAGTGACGCCGGCACCCTGCGTGAGATCGGCGTGAATCGCGAACCGGCCGAGCAGGTGGGGCTGCTTGGCGAACTGGCGGTACGCAAGGCCGGTCTGGAAGGGCTGGTCTGTTCGGCGCAGGAAGCGGGCATGCTGCGCCGCCTGCTCGGCGAGGAACCGTTGCTGGTAACGCCCGGAATTCGGCTGGAGGACGCGGGCGGGGACGATCAGAAGCGGGTGATGACCCCCGAGCGTGCGATTGCGGCCGGGGCCAGCGCCATCGTGGTCGGCCGGCCCATCACGCGCGCCGCGGACCCGGGCATGGCCATGGAGGCCTTCGTCACACGATTGGGGAAGAGAGAATGACGGCGTGGATTGGAGGGGTTTTCGAAGGGCATTAATCCCGCTAGGATGCCGTTGGTGCATGGATGCACCGATCGTTCAATGAAGATAAGGAGAGTTTTCATGAAGAAGCTTTTTCAATGTGCGAAGTGCTGGGCCCTGGCGGGCCTCTGCGTCCTGCCGTTGGTGATGGTGACGGCCTCGGGTGGGCAGCCGCTCAACCTGAATGGCGCATCCGCCGAAGAGCTGGCCGCGCTGGACAACGTCGGTCCGGTAAAGGCTCAGGCGATCGTGGAGCACCGCGAGGCACACGGTGAGTTCGCTTCGGTCCAGGCACTGACGGAGGTCTCCGGGATTGGTGAACGCACCGTGGAGATGAATCTCGACCGCATCGTCGTCGAGTAACGGTGTAGCGTTATGGATGGCGGCGCGTGCCGCCATTCGGTTCCAGCCCCTGGTCGATGGGTCCGGCAGGACGCACGGGCCAGGGGTTCGTTATTGAACGTCCAGGAGATGGAATGAGCCAGAATCACGCCCCGATCCGTACCGCTGTGTTTCCGGTTGCCGGCATGGGTACGCGCTTTCTGCCGGCCACCAAGGCGAATCCGAAGGAGATGCTGCCGATCGTGGACAAGCCGCTGATCCAGTACGCAGCGGAGGAGGCGGTGGAAGCGGGGATCGAGACCCTGGTGTTCGTGACCGGGCGCAACAAGCGATCCATTCCGGACCACTTCGACAAGGCTTACGAGCTGGAGCATGAGCTGGAGCAGCGCGGCAAGACAGAGCTCCTGGAGCAGGTACGCAATATCGTTCCGCCGAATGTGACCTGTGTCTATGTGCGTCAGTCCGATGCACTGGGTCTCGGCCATGCGGTGGCCTGTGCCCATCCGATTGTGCGCAACGAACCCTTTGCCGTGATCCTGGCGGACGACCTGATCGAGTCGGCCAATGGCGGGGCGACGCGGCAGATGGTCGAGCAATACGCCGAGCACGGTTGCAGCGTGCTCGGGGTGGAAGAAGTGCCGGGTGACCGTACGCATCAATACGGGATCATCGATCCGGTGAAAACCGGCCCGCGCAGCTGGGATGTGAAGGGGATCGTCGAAAAGCCCGCCCCCGACCAGGCACCGTCGAATGTGGCCGTGGTGGGGCGCTACATCCTGACCCCGAAGATCTTCGAGATGCTGGCCACGCAAAAGCCGGGGGCCGGCGGTGAGATCCAGTTGACCGACGCCATCGCGCGGCTGCTGGAGTTGGAGCGGGTGACGGCTTTCAACTTCGAGGGGCGCCGCTTCGATTGTGGTTCCAAGCTGGGATATCTGGAGGCGACCGTGGAGCTCGCGCTGAACCACCCGGAGCTGAAGGACGACTTCGCCGAGTATCTCCGCAACCGCTCGAGCGTCTGATCCCCGACGAGCCCTGTCACCACCAGAAGCGGCGCTGGCGCGGCCGGATCGGCAGGCGCCCGCGCCAGTACTGGATCAGCAGGAATCCGAAGGCCATCCCGCCCAGGTGAGCGAAGTGGGCGATGCCGGCAAGCGTCCCGGAGATCCCCAGATACAGCTCCAGCACGCCATAGCCGATCACGAAGTACTTGGCCTTGATCGGGATCGGCAGGAAGATCAGGAACAGGCGCTGGTTGGGGAACATCATCCCGAACGCGAGCAGCACGCCGAATACCCCGCCCGAGGCGCCGATGGTCGGGTAGATCATGTCACCGTTGCCGTGGGCAGTGATGACCAGCTGTACCAGCCCCGCGCCGATCACGCACACCAGAAAGTAGATCCCGAAGGTGCGTGAACCCCATGCATTCTCGATCTGCACGCCCAGCATCCACACGGCGAACAGGTTCACGAACAAATGGACCGGACCGCCATGCAGAAAGCCATAACTGACTAACTGCCAGAGCTGGAAGTCGGGTACCCGAACCCAACTGCCGTCCTGGTGGATCGTGGCCGGCGTGCCGATGGGCCAGAGCCCGAAATGGGTGATCAACCAGTCGCCCAGCCACGGCATCGCCAGGAACAGGGCCACATTGGTGATCAGCAGGAAGCCGATCACCGGCGGCATCATGCTGAAGTCGGGGTGCCGGGGGTCCGGGTGCGTCATCGGACTGGTTTACTCCCCGCCGTCAGGTGAAATCGTCGGTTACGGCACCGCGACTGGCCGAGCCCACGATACGCGAGTATTTCGCCAGGACCCCGCGATCGAAGCGCGGTACCGGCGGCTCCCAGGCCGTGCGGCGGTGTTCCAGCTCGTTCTCGTCGACCTGCAGCGCGAGCCGGTTTTCGCCGGCGTCGATCTCGATCGTATCCCCGTCCCGGACCAGCGCAATGGTGCCGCCAGCCGCCGCCTCGGGGGAGACATGTCCTACCACCATTCCGTACGTCCCGCCGGAGAAGCGCCCGTCGGTAATCAGACCAACGGAATCGCCCAGGCCCGCGCCTATGATAGCGGCGGTCGGCGCGAGCATCTCGCGCATGCCGGGACCCCCGCGCGGCCCCTCGTAGCGGATGACGAGGATATCGCCGGCCTGGATCTGGCCATCGAGGATGGCATCCAGGCAGGCCTCCTCGGAGTCGAAGCAGCGCGCGGGGCCGGCGATGGCTGTCCGCTTGAGTCCGGTGATCTTGGCCACCGCGCCCTCGGTCGCGAGATTGCCCTTGAGGATGGCCAGGTGCCCGTGCGGGTACAGCGGCCGCTCCAGCGGGCGGATGATCTCCTGATCCGGGGAGGGCGTATCGGGGATCTCCGCCAGGGTCTCGGCCAGGGTCGCCCCGGTAATGGTCAGGCACTCACCGTGCATCAGCCCGGCATTCAGGAGCATCTTCATCACCTGTGGCGTGCCGCCTACCGCATGGAACTGTGTGGTCACGTAGCGCCCGGAAGGCTTCAGGTCGCACAGCACGGGGACCTTGCGGCGGATGCGCTCGACATCGTCGATGTCCAGGGGGACATCGGCGGCATGCGCAATCGCCAACAGGTGGAGCACTGCGTTGGTGGAGCCTCCGATGGCCATCACCACTGCGAGGGCGTTTTCAAAGGCCTCGCGGGTCAGGATGTCGCGCGGGCGGCGGTTCGCGTGGATCGCCTCCAGCAGCACCTCGGCGGATCGTGCGGCAGAGTCGCCCTTTTCCGGATCCTCGGCGGCCTGGGTGGACGAGCCGGGGAGGCTCATGCCCATGGCCTCGAAGGCACTGGACATGGTGTTGGCGGTGAACATGCCGCCACAGGACCCGGCGCCGGGGCAGGCGTTGCGTTCCACGCCCTGCAGGTCCTCGTCGGAAAGATTGCCGGCGCCATGCTGGCCCACGGCCTCGAAGGCGCTAACGATGGTCAGGTCCTGGCCCTTGTAGTGGCCGGGCTTGATGGTGCCGCCATAGACGAAGATGCCGGGCACGTTGAGGCGGGCCAGGGCAATCATCGCCCCGGGCATGTTCTTGTCGCAGCCGCCAGTGGCGAGGATTCCGTCCAGGCTTTGACCGTTGACCACGGTCTCGATGGCGTCGGCGATGACCTCGCGCGAGACCAGCGAGTACTTCATCCCCGGCGTCCCCATGGAGATGCCGTCGGAGATGGTGATAGTGCCGAAGGTCTGTGGCATACCCCCGGCCTGGCGCACGGCCTGTTCGGCGCGGGCGGCGAGGGCACCAATGCCCATGTTGCAGGGCGTGATGGTGCTGTGGGCGTTGGCAATGCCCACGATCGGGCGCTGAAAGTCGTCGTCGCCGAAGCCGACTGCGCGCAACATGGCGCGGTTGGGCGTGCGGCGGGGGCCTTCGGTGACGACGCGGCTGCGGCGGTTGTCCTGTGCCATGGTCTTCCCTGCGGTTGTGGGTTAGTGAGCGCCGGGATCGCCGTGGCGCGAGTAGCGGCCGTTCATGAAGCGATCGAAGAACTGCCCGAGGGCGGGGTGTTCGATCTGATCGCCGCGGGTATCCGGCTCTAGGTGGCGTTCGGCCACATAGGTGCTGTGCGCATAGCCGTCCACCAGCACGTGATACCACGGCTGGTCTTTGGGTGGGCGGCTCTTGGCCACGGTTTCGTACCATTCGTCCGACCCGGCGTACACCGGATCCACATCGACGATCACACCCCGGTAATCGAACTTGGTATGGTGAATGAGCTCACCGACGGTAAAGCGTGTGCGTGTGGTCATGATCCCCTCTGTACTGCCTCGGTGCGCGAACCTCTATTGTGGACCGCGGCCACCGGCGCGTGTTCGAGCCCGACCATGCGGCGTGCCGCGTAACGCCGTAGGACTTTGTATTTAATACTTTAACGCCCCTAACGGTACCGCCATGAGTCGCAATCAGCCCAGTCTGACCCCCAGCTTCCACCACCACATCCCGGACGGCGATGATCGTGACCGGCGAGTCTGCGACCATTGTGGCTTCGTTGACTACGAAAACCCGCGAATCATCGTCGGCAGCGTGGCCATCTGGGAAGACCGCGTATTGCTTTGCCGCCGGGCCATTCAGCCGCGCAAGGGTTTCTGGACCCTGCCGGCAGGGTTCATGGAAAAGGGGGAAAGCCCGGCCGAGGGTGCCCGCCGCGAGGCCTGGGAGGAGGCACGGGCCGATCTGGAAATCGATCAATTGCTGGGCGTCTACAGTGTCCCGCACATCGGGCATGTGCAGATGATCTATCGGGCGCGCTTGCTGAGCGATGCGATTGCCGCGGGGCCTGAATCGGAAGAGGTCGGCCTGTTCCGTTTCGACGAGCTGCCGGAAGAGCGGGCCTTCCCGTCGGTGACCTGGGCCCTGCAGCACTATCTGGAAACCCGCGACCGGGTCGATTTCGCGCCGCTCTCGGCGCCGCTGGCCAATGGGGAAGGTGTCACCCCCGGTCTTTGAGCGTGGCGCTGTCTGCGCGTGCCTAATCCCTGTCGCGCTGCGGCCCGTAGTGGCGAAATTTCTCCAGGACGCGATCCATCTCCGCGTCGTCCAGCAGTTGTGGCCCTCCGATCTGCAGGCTCAGCACATATTGCCGAGCCAGGAGTTCAACCTCCTCGGTGAGCCACAGGGCGCGCGCCAGATCCGCGCCGGTGGCAATCATCCCGTGATTTGCGAGCAGGCAAGCCGTGCGGTCCTGCAAGGCCGCCACCGCGAGCTGCGAGAGGGTCTCCGTTCCAAACGTGGCGTACGGGGCGCAACGGATGGAGTTCCCGCCGGCGGCGGCGATCATGTAGTGCAGCGCGGGGATGTCGCGGCCCTGGATCGCCACGACACTGGCATGGACGGAATGGACATGGACGACGGCTCCCAGCTCCGGTCGCGCCTGCAGAATGGCGCGATGGAAGTGCCACTCGCTGGAAGGCTTGCGGCCCGACGCCCATTGTCCGCCCGCATCGACATATACCAGGTCGTCCGGCTGCAGCGCCTCGTACGCGATGCCCGAGGGCGTAATCAGCATGCCGTCGCCGCAGCGCACGCTGATATTGCCCGAGGTGCCCTGGTTGAGCCCGCGCCGATTGGTCTCCATGCCGGTGTAGATGATGGCCTCGCGGAGGGCCGTCTCGTCGGTGGGGTCATCGGAGTTTGCGATCATCTTTTTAGCGCGTAGTGGGGGTCGTTCGATTGTACCGGCTTTGTCCGTGGACCCCGCGCAGGGAATGTGGTCAATCGGAAAAACCCGCGTCCGTTAACGGTGATCATTTTCGCTCATGGAAATTGGGCCATTCGTCCGTCTATAGTGACCTTGAATATCCGATTCGCCCGATATCGGCGAATTCTTGTTTGTTACAGGGAGGAAGCACCATGAAGAACGTCGCACGCCTGATTACCGCCACCTCCGTGGCCGCCGCACTCACCCTCGGGCTGGGTGCCGGCAGTACCGTTCACGCCTTCGATGAACACGAGGCCACCATCGATTACCGCCAGGGTGTGATGCGCGCCATTGGTGGCAACGTGGGCGCGATTGCCGCCGTGGTCGTGGACGGCGCCGAGTTCGGCGACAACCTCGAGATGCATACCAGTCAGCTGGTGGCGCTCAGTCAGGACATCCCGGGCCTCTTCCCCGAGGGAAGCGACTTCCCGGACACCGATGCCAAGGAAGAGATCTGGGGCGACTGGGAGCGCTTCGAGGAGCTCTCCAATGACACCGTGGAGGCCGCCGAGGCCCTGCACGCAGCCGTGGAAGCCGGTGACGAAGGCGAATACGCCATTCGTTTTCGCAACCTCGGACAGTCCTGCCAGGCCTGCCACGACGACTTCCGCCGCGAGTGATCCATGGCGGCAGTTCGCAACAAGGGGCTGACAGCCTGTCTGTCAGCCCTTTTTCTGGTTGGATCGGCGGCCACGGTGCAGGCAGGGGTGCAGATTGGCGAGCACGACCCGTCCGCGGGTACCGACGAGCAGATCGCCTACGGTGAGTACGTCTTGCGAGCCGGTGGCTGCGTGACCTGCCACACGGCCGAAGACAAGGAATTCCTGGCCGGCGGGCGTGCGATCGAGAGCCCGTTTGGTGCGTTCTATGGTCCGAACATCACCCCGGATGCGGAACACGGCATCGGGGACTGGTCGGAAGAGGACTTCAAGCGCGCGCTGCTCGAAGGCCGCAGCCCGGACGGACGCCACTACTATCCGGCCTTTCCGTATACGTCGTACACAAAGATGCAGCCGCGAGACGTGGAAGCCCTGTGGGCCTTCCTGCAGTCCGAGGTGGAGCCCGTCGCTCGAGAAAACACCCCGCATGACCTGGTCTGGTATGCCCAGTTCCGCTCATCCCTGATGGGCTGGAAGTGGCTGCATTTCGAACCGGGCACCTTCGAGGCTGACCCCGACCAGTCGGACGAATGGAACCGTGGGGCCTACCTCGCCAACGCCCTTGGACACTGCATGGAGTGCCATACCCCGCGGACGCGGACCGGTGGTCTGGACCTCAAGCGCATTGGGGCCGGCGCCCGACTGCCCGACGGGGACGTTGCCTCCAATATCACCCCGGATCGCGAAACCGGCATCGGACGCTGGGGGGAGCGGCATATCGCGCGCTATCTGGAGATGGGCCTGACCCGCGACGGCGATTTTGCAGGCGGCGGCATGGCCGACGTGATCGACCACGGCACTGCCCACCTGACCGATGCCGATCGCCGCGCCATCGCGATCTATATCGGTTCTCTGGAGCCCATCGAACACGATCCCGAGTAATCGGCTCCGCAATACGCACCACGAAAAAGGGCCAGGTCGCAATGACCTGGCCCTTTTTCTGTATCTGGCTCCCCGGGACGGGCTCGAACCGCCGACCTAGTGATTAACAGTGACCTTCCGCGCTGCTTCAGGCCGTTTCTCCCGCTCTCGACCATTTCCCAAAAACTAACTCGCCACCAAACACTTACACTCTCTTTCCGTTGCCTTCCTGGTCAGCCTGTAGCACAATTAGGCACTACGGAAAGGCACTACAAAAGGCACTACGGCACCCAAGTTAGGCACTACGGGAGCCACTACGGGAGAGAGCCATGCTGACGGTTAAGCAGTTAAATGGAATCAAGCCAACGGGCCGGCCCTACCGCCTCTTTGACGGGGACCGCTCAGGCTTCGGGGTACAGGTGACGGCCAAGGGGCGCATTTCATTCTTCCAGCAGTACACCTCTCCCGAAGGTAAGCGCCGCTTCATTCACCTGGGGCACTACCCAAAACTCGCCTTAGAGAAGGCACGGCGTGAAGAGGCTTTCAAAGCCCGCGAGATTGTGAAGGAAGGGCGCGACCCTCAGCAGGTACGGGAAGAGCGCGAAAAGGAGAGGGACGAAGCCCGCAGGAAGAAAAAGGACGAGCCCACCGTAGCGGATGCCGTCCCTGACTATCTGCGCCTCTACCGGGGGAGACCCAGCGAGAAGGCAATAGCCCGATACTTCGAGAACGACGTAGTGCCTGCTATTGGTGGCCTGAACGTTAAGGACGTGAGGCGTCGGGACGTGCTGGATATGGTGGAGAAGAAAGCCACCAACACCCCAACGGCTGCGCGGCATCTTCTGGTGTACACCAAGGGCTTCTTTGATTGGTGTCTAGACCGGGAATACCTGGACCAGAGCCCGGCAGCTGGCATCAAGCCGAAGAACATCCGGGCAGAGGGCAAGAAGAACGTCCTAGCCAACGTGCAACGCGCTCGCGTCCTCTCTGACGCTGAAATGCGGGCCTTCTGGTACTCGGTAGAAGGCTGCGGGATGCGTAGGCTTACGGCTTTGGCCTTGAAGCTAACGCTTGTGACCGGGCAAAGGCCGGGGGAAGTGGCCGGGATGCGTTGGGACGAAGTGGAAGAGGGCGTCTGGACCATTCCGGCAAGCCGTAGAGGCAAGACAGACTCTAGCCACACTGTCCCGCTCTCTCCGCTGGCCCTCTCCCTTCTGGAAGAGGCACGGGAGGAGGCTGAAAGGCTACAGGCAAGGAGAGCCACAGAGGCCACGGGCTATGTGTTCGAGGCCGTACCGGGCAAGCCTCTAACGGTTAATGCTCTCAGTAAGGCCGTAGGCCGTTATACGGATGCGTTAGGGATGAAGGGAGAGGCATGGAGGCCGCACGACTTGCGCCGCACCATGCGGACGGGGCTCGCTATGCTCGGCTTCTTGGATGAAGTGAGCGAAGCCACCATAGGCCATGTGAAGCAAGGCATTCTCGCGGTGTACAACCAGCACGGCTACGACGCGGACAAGCGCAAGGCGCTGGACGCTTGGGCTGCGCACCTGGAAGGTGCTTGTAGCGTGAGAGTGGACGGGCGAGCCCTCAGCGCTACGGTGAGCGTATCTGAGGGATTTTCTCTTCCAATCCTTTGGGGGAGGGCCGCTGCGTGTCTCGAAAACGCAGAAAGCGTGCCTGATACCCGCAGGGCGCCATAAGACCTTTGGTGATGCTTATGGCTTTTCTATTCTTCTTCGGCTTGTTAGATTACGAAAAGAGCAATAGGCGTCGTTCTCGAAGAACGAGGCATCTTTTGACCTATCACTTAGGGGCACTAATGAAGCTTTTATCTGGCGCAGCATTCTATCTGGCTTTATTATTCTTTCTAGTTGGGTGTAACGCTACGAGCCCCAAGTCAAGCGCACCAACATATAGTTATTACGAGATTATTGATAAATCCGAATTTCTTTCAGGAAGTTCTTCGGATTACATGATGCACTGGGAGCGCATAAACGAATATTGTAATGCAACGGTGAGGCAGCAAGCGCAGAATCGAGGCTACCATATCAGCTCACGGGAGATGCGCGGAACATACAATAATTGCAAGGCTGTAAATAATTTTCGACTTATTCCAAGCTCTCAGGTAAGAGATATCGCGGATAGGAATAAAGAAAAGTATGGCGAAACGTTCGTAATTGAAAGAACGTGGCCTGCCGAATGAAAGCCTGAGAGGTTTTAAGGTAGGTTTTACGTCCCTTTGAGTGCCGAATTTGTCTCTTATTTATTTCTTATAATCAGCATCTTGCGAATCTATGGTGACACCTTCCTCTTCAATTCCGAGAAGATTAGCTAGCTTCACCTTCGCTGAATTCTCCACTTTAATCGAGTGGTCGATAACCTGATATTGCTTATCCGAGTAGCGTTCCGGCATGTTAGCCTTTGCCATAGCCAACAATAACTTGTCGCTGTACTCCTTCTGCTCCCCGATAATCTCTCCCTGATAGTACACAGGGCGAGAAATGCCTTCGAGTCCGCGCCGTCTAATCTCACGTTCGACTTCATACGAGGCTTTGTCCCGCGCCTGTGCAATGCGGGTTGCAAACTCTTCATCCCGTTGCATAGCGCGATAAATGGTGTCTCGGCTCAAACCCACTTCGGCAGCACAAGCACTCAAGTTACCTGTCTGCGATAGCAACTCAACAACCTTCTGTTTCTTCTCCGGGGTGAGCTTCCCTGACACCCTAGGCTTACTCGCCATTTTTCTCGTTCCGCGCTCGAAAAATTCGGCTTCTAACTGTGCCTATCGGCAAATCTAACAGCTTGGCAATTTGCCTATATTTTAGGCCCTGCTCTCGAAGCGCCAACACTGTAGCCCGCTCTTGTTTTGCTGTAGTAGTCATAGCGGTAGCTGATTATAGGCTTCAATTCCGTGCTGTGTAATTACAGCTTCCTTTTCTTGGTTTGTCATTTGGCTGCGTGGCTTTGTTGGAATCTTTGGGCCATGTGAAGGCGTTGTACTTTTCAGTCCACCACCACTCATTCCCCGGCCCATGAAGGCACCAGAGAACGTTGGGTTCTCTTTCATCGAAGCAACATACTCTTCAACCGGCTGGCCCTTAATAACAACCGCGCCATCTTCAACGCTCGCCATTTGCTCCAAGGCAGGGCGGAGCAATTCAGGCACGCCCCGATGCTGAGCGATGGCTGTGGCAATCTCCGCTGACTTTAGGTGTTGTTTGGATTCCTGGTCTAGCTTGCCCACTTTGTCTTGATATTGGGCCAACTCTTTCTGATATTCAGACACGGCAGCTTCACTATCGGCAAGGCTTTGCTCGCGCTCCCTAAGTTTGAGGCGCTTGGTTTTCGCCTCCTCATTTGAATTATGCAAAGCATCCCGGACCTTCTCTAGCTCAGCTTCGCGGTCTGCCAACATGTCCCGCAATTCTTCTAGGGAGGGCTGTTGTTCTTCTTCGTTGTTAAATTCTTCTTGTGCGTACTCTTCCATTTTCTCTCCTGTTACAGTGGCAACTCGTTGTAAACATCAATGCCGAATTCGTGGATAATGCGTTTCTTATCACATTGACTGAGTTTAGAGCGCCGCACGCCGGTGAGCTTCGGCGGCTCTTCCTTCTTCGCTCGGAATTTTTCTAGCTGTTCCTGCTTTTGTTTTTCATAAATAGAAAATGCTAGCTCTTCCTCTTTCCGTTGGATTTGCTCTTGTAATTCCTCGCGCTCGTTATTTTCATCAAGCATTTACTTCTCCTGTTGCTTCTCGGTAAATCGAAAGGGCCTCATCATACTTGTCTGTTTCTCCAAACCACTCAGACACATACCGGAAAACCAAACCTTTGTAGGCTTTCAGTGTGCGGGTGTTTAGGCCGATGGCGCGGGCCGTCGATAGCGTTTCTATGCAATCCGGCCATTCGGGCGTGCTGTACATCTCAAACAAAAGGACATCCGTTACATGCCAGCCGTAAGGATGATTTGGCTGAGGCAAAGAGCCTTCGGCCGCAAAATGTACAATCGCCTCGGGTGTGGTTTCCCACCGCTCCGCTAGCTCGTTGAGTGTCATATACCAACGTGTTGGCTTGTTGTTAGGTTCCAATTTTGTTCCTCCTATACTATTTATTTGGCTGTATATTAGGCTTGTTTTTAGTTTCAGAGTTCCGAAAAATATCCCGAATAATGCTCAAACGTCGCCTGTATTGGCGCACCTGAAATAGGCACCAACAATCCCCGCGTCTCGTAGAAGTCTGCATTGTTTATATGTGTCTGGGTGGACACTTCCCGAAAGACGTTATCTTCTATATGGGAGCGCATATCGGCGGGAGTGAACAAGTACGCTGTGTCTTGTTCGACTTTGTAATACTGCCACCAATCGGCCTTGGTGGAGAAAATGCAACCCGGCTTTTCTGTTGTTGTGTTGCTGAGGGTTTCGATGAACAGGTTTGAAGACGGGTTGTAATCCGTTTTTACGTCCATCAACCCAGCCTTGTTGTCCTTCTCAAAAACGATATCAACACCGTTCACTTGGAAGAACCGGTGCGAGCTAGTGTCCACCACCACACAGCCCCTAGCCTCTAGGAATTGCTTTGTTACGGCTTCGCCATACTTTCCTTTTTTATTCGCTTCGTGAAAACCCATAATCGGCCTTTGTTATTTTTAGTGTATAGCCGGTCTTTTCGTTTATTTGGCTTTCGAGCCATTCGGGCTCTAAGTCTTGCGGCGTGGCAAAGCCGTCGAAGAGGGGAACACTAATCGGGACACCCTCCGTTGCCGCCACAAGGCAGCGGTGCTCCTCCCGCATCAAGCGATTACCCAGAACCGAACACCCCAAGTCCTTGCGCAGCGCCTTAGCGTCCTGGCGGAGGCGGCGCACGAAAGCATGGTTGTAGAAAGCCCAAACAGACGCCCCCAAGGTGTCGCGCAGGGCAGGGCCGTAGGGCGTGGCTCCGTTCATCAAGGCAAGAAGAGCTTGTTTCACGGACTTGGGGGTACAACCAAGCTCACGGGCCAGAGATTCCCGGACTGCCTGGGGCGCTTCGGCGTATTCCGCGAAGGCGGGGTAGTGGCCTAGCTGGGCAGCGATAGAGAAAAAAGCATTTTGAAAGTCGTAATTGAATTGACCAGCGAGAAGGGCGCTGCGTAGCTCCTTCTTTTGATTCTGGATATTGAGGCCAACACCAAAGACGCGGCCATGTTGGCCCTGGCGGTACTTGGTGGGCAGGTGTCCCGGTTTTGTGGTATTGGCCGAAACCCGGTGAATTTTATTAGCTTGGCTGCGCCAGAAGGCGTTATTGGCTTCGAGAGATTTCCACCCGTCATAAATGAACAACGCAGGGGTGCTAATAGCCACAGCAGGGGGAAGCGAGAGCCCACCAACACGCTGCGGCTTCAATACGGCCCTTCGGTTGTTCTCCCAAAGCGGGGCGGGGGGATATTCCTCCCGAAGGCGCTCCGCGTTTTCCGTCTCACACCAAGGGAAAGCACCTGCATAGGAGCCACCACACGGCTCGAACAGGTTTAACCTGTCGTTGATTCGATAGAACGTGTCCTTTGAATGGCCTTCAGCCTTGAAAAAAGAGCGAGGGAAAGCGTAGCGCCCTGGAATGTCGTAGTGCAGGGGAGCACCAAACAAGATTTTGGATAGTAGGTGTTTCGCTTCCTGCTTAAATCCTGGCAGGCAGTCGGAAGCATATTCCGGGTCGTGTATGTAGTACATGTTTCCTCCTTTCGTTTCGGCTCCCTCCGGGGCCTGTGGCATCTTCACCAGCCTCCTTAGTAGGGACCGGACTGGCTTCCCGCCAGCCCAATCTCCGAACACACAGGACAAAGAAAGGAGGTATCTTGCGTCCTATATATAAGAACAAACTACTGGAACAAAGTTCCCAACATCAATGACTTAAAGAGCAGGAGATTGAATCAAGAAGAAAAACGTCGGAGTAGTGAAATAGAACAATGGTGCTAGCACTAACTCAGTGCCAGAGAAAACCACGGCCTTCTCCAGTGAAGAATTCTCCGAATTTCTCTCCCTTCCTTCCATAGTGACTAGATAGGAACGTAAGTGTTGGAAAATAAAGAGAAACACGAATTCTCTCGCTCTTTGTTTTTTTCCGGATACATCTCCTTTTTTCTTGGTCCTATTGGTGTCACCTAACTACTCTAGAGAGGTTTCCATGTTTACCGCGAAGCAATCCGCTTACATCTTCAGCCAAGCCATGAAGGGCCATTCTCGGGTGGTTGTCCCGGCTTCGGTGTCTGACTCTTTTTCCGCTCCTTGTGACGGACAATCCCCAAGCCCGAAACGTCCTGGACGGCCCCGGCCTGGGGTTTTTCCTGTAGGTGTATTCCAGCCAAGCTAGCGCAAAGAATTTCCAAGAAAAAGGGCTTTATTATATTTTTAATTAGCGAACGCGAATCATTCGCATTGTGCGTGTACGCTCGCGGAACCTAGGGCGGGATGCAAAAGATGCACGATGCAGAAGGGGAGGTTTGGTACTACATTCGGAAACACGCGTTAGGCAGAAAAGAGCTGGACAACCCGGACGGGACGCGAGCGTGTCTAGTTCGATGAGATAGGGAGAGACGATGAAAAAGCTACTTGCCGTGGTGCTGATGCCGTGGATGCTGGCCGCATGTGGTGACCCACCAGAACGGAATTACTTGGTGGAGAGAATGACGGAAAGCACCGTTTGCTCTACCAGCAATTTAATCGTGAAGAATCGGCTAGAGGCTGCGTACGGGGGTAGCTACCGCAGTGCGCACATTGACTGCTCGGCCCGTGCCCTGGGTGGGAACCGAGTCGAGATTTCGGGAGGTTATGAGCCCAGAGGGGCGGGAAATAATCCGGGGCTGTCCGCGCGTAACTACGTTGCTCGGGGTGTCGTGAACGGCTCAAGTCTTCGGCTGGAAGAGATTAGGGTGAGGGGTGTGGATGACGACTTTATGCCGATCCACCAATTTCCTTGAGCACGACTTGGTTATTCGGATTCCTCCTTCAGGCGTTGCCAAGCGGCTTCGAACCCATCCGTGTCGAATGTTAGGGTCTTGTACCCTTCGGAGCGGTCCGTAACCCGCACATTAATGGTCTCACCCTCGATGATTTCCTTCACTAGGCCTTTTGCATAAGGGTGCCCAAAACTGGCGAATATAGTAGGGCTGACTGTATACATATAAGAAGAATCGTCGTGTATGTCGCGATGTGGTAGGTCGTCAATTCGAAATTGGAGAAAATTGAAGTCTTCTAACGTAGAGTCAGGGATGGAGAGTCTGAGTATGCTGCCATAGAGGCCGTCGGGTCCGTGTACTTATTGAAAGCGTAGCTCGGCGCCGGCGTCTGAGTAATTACTCATCCGGCAGGTCTGTTCCTCAGTAAAGTCATCGACGGAACATGAGACCTCCCATGCGTTAGCGACCGGACTTAGTGTAATGAGAGTAACCGCCGTCAAGGCTGTCAGGCCGTACCTTGCTCGCATGGGTGTTTCCCGGTATGGAGTGGGTTTTAGGCTAAACGACTTTCCTATATGTCGGAAGGGGCTAACCACGGAATGAGAATCGTTCATGGGGGATGGTGGGGCCGTCTGAGAGTGCGCCTAAGGCGGTTTCTCGGGGAGAGATAGGGAAACGTACCAACAAGAACAGAAAGCCGCTGAGAATGGCTCTCAGTGGCTCATGCTAGAGGGGGAGGGTTGTCACGACCTGGAAGCGGCAAGGCTTGGCGTTACTGCGTAACGGGCTAGGGTGACCTCTTAGGCACTACGCTAGGCACTACAGAACGCTATAAACGAAAAAGGCCAACCCGAAGGCTGGCCTAAGTCGTTGATAATATGGCTCCCCGGGACGGGCTCGAACCGCCGACCTAGTGATTAACAGTCACCCGCTCTACCAACTGAGCTACCGGGGAATTGGGCGCAAATCCTAATGGGGCGGGGCGGGGGCGTCAAGGGAAATCTGGCCGCCCTTCGCGTTTTACCGCCGTTCGCGGCCTCAGCTGTGGTTGGCCACGAACTGGCGCAGGCGTTCCAGGGCCTTGTCGAGTTGATCGACGCTGGTGGCGAACGAGACGCGAACATGGCCCGGATCCCCGAAGGCGCTGCCCGGAACCAGGGCTACGCCCACCTCGTCCAGCAGCTGCTTGGTCAAGGCCACATCGGTATCGATGTCCGCGGCCTGCATCAGTCCGGTGACGCGCGGGAAGCAGTAGAAAGTACCGTCCGGCATCAGGCACTCGATGCCGTCGATGGCATTGAGGCCGTCCACCACACGACGCGCCCGCTCGGCAAAGGCGGAGCACATGGCGACCACGCAGCCCTGATCACCGTCGAGTGCGGCCTCGGCCCCGGCCTGGGCAATGGAAGTCGGGTTGGAGGTGCTTTGCGACTGGATTTTCTTCATCGCCGCGATCAGGTTCTGGGGTCCACCGGCGTAGCCGATGCGCCAGCCGGTCATCGCGTACGCCTTGGAAACGCCGTTCAGGACCACGGTGCGTTCCAGCAGGTCGGGGGCCACGTTAACGATGTTCACGAACGGCGTGGAGCCGAACAGGATGTGCTCGTACATGTCGTCGGTGGCGATGACCACGCGCGGATGGCGCCGCAGGACTTCGGCCAGTTCCGTCAGTTGCTCGGCCGAATAGGCGGCACCCGTGGGGTTCGACGGGCTGTTCAAGAACACGAGGCGGGTGTTCGGGGTGATCGCGGCTTCCAGCTGTTCGCCGGTGATGCGGAAGCCGGCTTCCTGCTCGGCGCTGACGACCACCGGGCGGGCGCCGGCGAGCAGGGCGATATCCGGGTAGGAGACCCAGTAGGGGGCCGGGATCACCACCTCATCGCCCGGGTTCAGCAGCGCCTGGCAGAGGTTGAAGATGCTCTGCTTGCCGCCGGAGGAGACCAGGATCTGGTCGGGGGTGAACGTCAGTCCGTTGTCACGATCGAATTTACGAATGATCGCGGCCTTGAGGCTGACCGTGCCGTCCACCGGAGTGTACTTGGTTTCTCCGCGGGCAAGCGCGTCGACCGCGGCCTGCTTGATATGCTCGGGGGTATCGAAATCCGGTTCTCCGGCCCCCAGCCCGACAATGTCCCGTCCCTCGGCTCGCAGCTGGGCGGCCAGGGCGCTGACGGCGAGAGTGGGGGAGGGCTGGATGCGCTGGACGCGGTCGGAGAGCTCGATTTCCAAGGTGGGGCCTCTGTGTGATCGGGGCGAAGGGCCGCGCGGGCGGTCGGGTGCGAAATGATACTGAAATCAGGCGCGGAGGATAAGGTGCAGCCAGGCGAAGGCGAACAATTCCAGGTGGTGTCCGAATACCAGGCGGCGGGCGACCAGCCCGCGGCGATCGCGGCATTGACCGAGGGCCTGGAGGCTGGCCTGGCGCATCAGGTGCTGCTCGGGGTCACCGGGTCGGGCAAGACCTTCACGATCGCCAACGTGATCGAGAACATCCAGCGACCCACCATCATCCTGGCGCCGAACAAGACCCTGGCCGCCCAATTGTACGGGGAATTCAAGGCGTTTTTCCCGAACAACACGGTGGAGTATTTCGTTTCCTACTACGATTACTACCAGCCGGAGGCCTACGTCCCGTCCTCGGATACCTACATCGAGAAGGACGCCTCGATCAACGATCACATCGAGCAGATGCGTCTGTCGGCCACCCGCGCGCTCCTGGAGCGCCGCGATGCGATCATTGTGGCCTCGGTTTCCGCGATTTACGGCCTGGGTGATCCGCGCAAGTATCTCTCCATGGTGCTGCATCTGGAGCGGGGCGAACGCATTGACCAGCGCGACCTGCTGCGCCGTCTGGCGGAGTTGCAGTACACCCGCAACGATGCCGAGCTGCGCCGTGCGACCTACCGCGTCCGCGGCGAAGTCATCGACATCCACCCGGCGGAGTCGGACATCGAGGCGGTGCGCATCGAGCTGTTCGACGACGAGGTGGAGCGCCTGTCGTACTTCGACCCCCTGACCGGCGAACAGCTGCGTACCGTCCCGCGCCTGACGATCTACCCGAAGACCCACTACGTGACGCCGCGCGAGACCCTGCTGGGGGCGGTGGACCACATCCGCGACGAACTGAAGGACCGCCTGGATTTTCTGCGCCAGGAAGACCGTCTGGTCGAGGCGCAGCGTCTGGAGCAACGCACGCTGTTCGATCTGGAGATGATCCTCGAGATCGGCTACTGCAACGGCATCGAGAACTACTCACGCTATCTTTCCGGCCGTGCCCCGGGCGAGCCGCCACCGACCTTTTTCGACTACCTGCCCAAGGATGCGCTGCTGGTAATCGACGAGTCGCATGTGTCGGTCCCGCAGGTGGGCGGGATGTACAAGGGCGACCGTTCGCGCAAGGAGACGCTGGTGGAATACGGCTTCCGCCTGCCATCGGCGCTGGACAACCGGCCGCTGCGCTTCGAGGAGTTCGAGGCCTTGCAGCCGCAGACGATCTACGTCTCCGCCACGCCGGGGCCCTACGAGCGCGAGCACGCCGACGCGATCGTGGACCAGGTGGTGCGCCCGACAGGGCTGCTGGACCCGGTCCTGGAGGTCCGCCCGGCCGGTACCCAGGTGGACGACGCACTCTCCGAGATTCGCGATCGGGTCGAACGCAACGAGCGTGTCCTGATCACCACGCTGACCAAGCGCATGGCCGAGGACCTGACGGATTACATGTCCGAGCACGGGGTGCGCGTGCGCTACCTGCACTCGGATATCGATACCGTCGAGCGCATGGAGATCATCCGCGACCTGCGCCTGGGCGAGTTCGACGTGCTGGTGGGGATCAACCTGCTGCGCGAGGGCCTGGACATGCCGGAGGTCTCGCTGGTGGCCATCCTCGATGCCGACAAGGAGGGCTTCCTGCGCTCCGAGCGATCGCTGATCCAGACCATCGGCCGCGCCGCGCGCAACGTGAACGGCAAGGCGATTCTGTATGCCGACAAGGTGACCGGATCGATGCGGCGCGCGATCGACGAGACCGAGCGCCGGAGGGCGAAGCAGATCGAGCACAACGAGGCCCATGGGATCACGCCCAAGGGCATTCGCAAGAACGTTGCGGACATCCTGGAAGCGCGCAATGCGATGCCCGGCGCCGGCGGGCGGCGAGGCCGGAAGATCGCGGAAGAGGGCGCGGAGTACGCGGGCGCGCCGGAAAACGCGACCAAGGAGATCGCGCGCCTGGAACAGGAGATGTTTGCCAAGGCCCGCGATCTCGAATTCGAGGAGGCCGCGCGGATTCGCAACCGCATCGAGAAGCTCAAGGCACTCGCCTTTCTCCCCGAAGCCTCGCTATCCTGAAAAGATGGCTCCCGCGGGAGCGCCGAATCGAGCCCCTGAGTGATGTCCAAGAACGACCCCTTGCCCCTGGGCCCGGTGATGCTCGATGTCGCCGGTACCGAACTGACTCCCGAAGACCGTGAACGTCTGCGTCATCCCGCTACCGGCGGCGTAATCCTGTTCGCCCGCAACGTCGGTGCGCCGGAGCAGGTGGGTGCGCTGGTCGCCGCCATTCGCGCGGAGCGCCCCGGCATCCTGATTGCGGTGGACCAGGAGGGCGGGCGGGTGCAACGGCTGCGAGAAGGTTTCACTGCCATCCCGCCGATGCGTCAGCTGGGCCACGTCCACGATTACAACCGCAACAAGGCCTGCGAACTCGCGCATGCGACCGGCGAACTGCTCGGGCGCGAGCTACGCTCGGTGGACATCGACTTCAGCTTTACACCGGTGCTGGATCGCGACCTCGACATCAGCGAGGTCATCGGCGATCGCGCCTTCCATTACGACCCGGACTTAATCGCGCGCCTGGCCGGCGAGTTGATTCGGGGCCTGTCCGCGGCCGGCATGGCGGCGGTGGGCAAGCATTTCCCGGGTCACGGGGCGGTTGCCGCGGATTCGCACGTGGCCTTGCCGGTCGACGACCGTCCACTCTCCGAGATCGAGCATCAGGACCTGGAGGCGTTTCGCCCGGTGCTTGGGGAGCTCGAGGCCATCATGCCGGCGCACGTCGTATACCCGCAGGTGGATGAGCGCCCCGCGGGATTCTCGCGCGTCTGGCTGCAGGACATCCTGCGCCGCGAACTGCGCTACCGCGGGGCGATCCTCAGCGACGACCTCGCCATGGCGGGGGCGGAGGGCATTGGCGGGCCCGCCGAGCGCGCGGCGGCCGCTCGTGCGGCCGGTTGCGACATGGTGCTGATTTGCAACCAGCCGGAACAGGCCGACATGATCCTTGCCGCTCAGGCGGATCAGCCGCTGTCACCCGAGTCGAAGCGCCGACTGGAACGCTTGCGGGCGCGCCCAGTGGAGTGCGATCCACAGCGTCTCGTCGCATTGCGCGCGCAGTTGGCGCACTGGATTCAGGCCAGCCAGATCGCCACTGCATAACCCCATGGAAAGGGCGCATTGGCACCCGCGTGCCGAGCCGCCTATAATGCGCCACCGGTTTGCAGTTGAGCAGCTAGTAATATTCACACTCACCACTGAAGTTGGAGATCCAAAATGGCCGACAAGCTCCTGATCGTCATGGTCAACACCGACCCGAGCAACGCTTCCGAGTTGGGTGCCCCGTTCTTCCAGGCCACCGTGGCGGCCGCCATGGAATACGACGTTGAAGTCATCATGACCGGCCGTGCCGGCGAGCTCGCCAAGAAAGGCGTTGCCGAAAACCTGTTTGTGCAGGAAGGCTCCAGCAAGAGCGTCTACGACTTCATGAAGGACGCCGTGGAAGCGGGCGTGGTGATGAAGGTCTGCACCCCGACCCTGGATCTGTGGGGCAACGACCTGATTCCGGAGATCGAAGAAACCGTGGGCGGCGCCTACGTGATCTCCGAAGCGATGGACGACGACACGGTCACCTTTACCTACTAAGGGTACCGACGTTCGTTTGCCAGCCGGCCGGCCCTTGTGCCGGCCGGTTGCGTTTCCGGGGTCCGAAAAGGCGAGGGTTGCCTTGCCGATTCGTGGATGCTCGGACATGATTTCCCGCACTGACACCCTCAGGACATGCCATGAGCCCGGAACAGGCCCGAGCCACATTGCGCGACGCCGACTGCCTCTTCAGCCGTGATGCCGTCGAGACGGCGATCGATCGCCTGGCCGAACGTACAGCCGCCGCGCTGAAAGAACGTAATCCGCTGGTCATGGGCGTGATGAACGGGGGTGTGGTGCTGATGGGCGGGTTGCTGACCCGCTGGTCGTTTCCCATGCAGGTGGATTACCTGCACGCGACGCGCTATCGCGGCGGCACCCGCGGCGGTGACCAGTTGCACTGGCTGGCACGCCCGCAGGCGTCGCTCAAGGATCGCACCGTCGTCATTGTTGATGACATCCTGGACGGCGGGATTACCCTGGAGGGAATCAAGACGTTCTGCGAAGAGCAGGGTGCGGCGCAGGTGATCTCCATCGTCCTGGTGGACAAGCACAACCCGGAGCGCGACCCGGCGATCACCGTCGACTACGCGGCGCTGGAGGCCCCAAACCGCTATCTGTTCGGGTACGGTATGGACTATCAGGATTATCTTCGAAACGCGCCCGGCATCTTCGCCGTGGCCGACCATTAAACCACCCACGCTCGAGGCGCTCATGTCCGCACCCCGTATCGCCGTCATCGGCGGAACCGGCCTGACCCGGCTGAAGGATCTGGAGATCACCCGGCGTCAGGTGATGCACACGCCGTATGGCGAACCCTCGGGGCCGCTGGTGTTCGGTCGCCTGACCGATACCGAGATCGTGTTTCTGCCACGGCACGGGGCCCGCCATACCATCCCGCCGCACGAAGTGAACTACCGCGCCAATATCTGGGCGCTGAAAAATGCCGGGATCGACAACGTGGTGGCCGTGGCCGCAGTCGGCGGGATAGGCGAAGAGATGAAGCCGGGCATGGTCGCGATCCCCGATCAGATCATCGATTACACCTGGTCACGGGCGAATACCTTCTTCGAGGGGAATGACCTGGAAGAGGTCACCCACATCGATATGACCTGGCCGTATAGCGACAGCGTCCGGCAGACCCTGATCCGTGCGATCGACGAGCTGGGTATCGAGGCCGTGGACCACGGGACCTACGGGGCCACACAGGGACCACGCCTGGAGACGGCCGCGGAGATCGATCGCCTGGAACGCGACGGTTGCGATCTGGTCGGCATGACCGGCATGCCCGAGGCGGCGCTCGCGCGCGAACTGGGGCTGAACTACGCCTGCTGTGCCGTAATCGCCAACTGGGCGGCCGGACGCGCCGAAGGCGAGATCACCATGGATGACATTGCCGCGAATCTGGATGTCGGCATGGCCCGGGTGAAACAGATCCTGACGCACGTGATCAGCAGGCTTTCCTGACCCGAAGCCGTTAACGATCGGGAATTTCCGGCCGGGGAGAGAACCCGCGCCGGGCTCCCGCAAGCGCGCAGTGTCCGGAGCCTCGCTCAGGCGGCCAACACAGTCTCTCATCAACGATTTAACATAATATGTATTATGCGTCGTTATGGATGGAGGCGACGAAGGGGCCTGAATGGTAGAAATGGCAATTGAGCCTGCGCGACCCGGGCCCGGATCGCGTGTGCGCGACAATCGCCTCAGGCGCGCACAGCCTTCTCGATGCCTTCGATCATCACCTCGACCAGGAAATCGATCTGTTCTTCGGTGATCACGTATGGCGGCATCAGGTAACTCACATTACCCAGTGGCCGCAGTAACGCACCGCGGGTCAGACCGTGGCGGTAGATATGCAGGCCGCGGCGCTCCTGCCATGGATACGGCGTGCGCCGAGTCTTGTCCTGCACCAGTTCCACCGCGGCGATCATGCCGTGCTGGCGCACGTCGGCCACGTGCGGATGGTCCTTCAATGGTTCGAGTCGTTTCTCGATATGGAGCGCAAGATCCCGGTTTCTCTCAAGAACCGGATCGGCCTCGAAGATGTCCAGTGTGGCCAGGGCTGCCCTGCACGCCAGCGGGTTTCCGGTATAAGAATGCGAGTGCAGGAACATGTTGAGCTTTTCGTAATCGTCGTAGAACGCCTGGTAGACCGTATCCGTGGTGAGCACCGCGGCCATCGGCAGATAGCCGCCGGTCAGCCCCTTGGACAGACACAGGAAATCGGGCGTGATCGGGCCCTGTTCGCAGGCGAACAACGTGCCCGTTCGGCCAAAGCCCACGGCGATCTCGTCGGCGATCAGGTGGACGCCGTGGCGGTCGCAGGCCTCGCGCAGCAGCCGCAGGTATTCCGGGTCGTACATGCGCATGTGGCCGGCGCACTGCACCAGGGGCTCGATGATGACGGCGGCGGTTTCATCGGCGTGTTCCACCAGGGCCTGTTCCATGTGGACGAACTGTCGGCGGGCCACGTCGGCGCAGCTCTCGCCGGCCTCGCGGTCGAAACAGTCCGGGGCCGGCACGGTAATCACGTCCAGCATCAGCGGTTCGTAGGTGGCGCTGTACAGCGGGACGTCGCTGACCGACAGCGCCCCCAGGGTCTCGCCGTGATAGCTGTTCGACAGCCGCATAAATCGAGTCTTCTGCGGGCGTTCCACGTTGCGCCAGTAATGAAAGCTCATCTTCAGGGCAACTTCGACCCCGGCGCTGCCGTTGTCCGCCAGGAAGACGCGATCCAGACCGTCGGGAGTGATGCGGATCAGGCGTTCACAGAGCTCGACCACCGGCTCGTGGGTGCAGCCCGCGAGGATGACGTGCTCCAACTGATCGAGCTGCTCCTTCACCGCATTGCCGATGCGGGGGTTGGCGTGACCAAACAGGTTCACCCACCACGAACTGATGGCGTCCAGATAGCGGTTGCCATCGAAATCGTACAGCCAGACGCCCTCCCCGCGCTGGATCGGGAGCAACGGGAGGGTCCCCTCCTCGCCGTAATCCTTCATCTGGGTACAGGGATGCCAGAGGGCACGGAGGTCGCGGTTCTTGAGGGTGTTGTTATCCATATGGCGCATTGTGCCAAACCCGCCCAGCAGAGGCGGACTCAATGAGCGGATTCCGCCCTCATCGTGGCCAGCTCGTTCTCGAAGAAGAAGCGATCTTCGCCAAAGGCGGGTTCGAGCTGATCGAGCCAGGTGGCCTGCTCGTCGTAGCGCGCGAAGAACGGCCGCTGGACCCAGTCTGGATTGCGCGCCTGGATGAAGCGCAGGACGAAGACCTTCTCGCCCTGGATCTCGGCCACGCCCTGGATCTCCACCTTGCCGGGCTCGGCGCTCATCGAGGGTCCGCGGGCGGTGCGCCCGAGCCCCGAGACCTGCTTCATGGCTTCGCGGTAGATCTCCCAGGCGCGGGCCAGCGGGACCTCGAAGTAGCGTCGCGCCCCGGTGTCACGCTCGACGAACATGTAATACGGGATGATCCCGAGGCGCACCTGTTCGCGCCACAGATCAGCCCAGGCCTCGGCGTCGTCGTTGATGTGCCGGAGCAGCGGCCCCTGGGCGCGGATTTCGGCGCCGGTGTCGCGCACACGGCGGATGGCCTCGTGGGCGATCGGGGTGCGCAGTTCATTCGGATGGTTGTAGTGCGCCATCAGGGCGACGTGCTTGCCCGCCTCGACCAGCCGCTCCAGCAGACGCAGCAGTTCGTCCGCATCCGAGTCGGTCACGAATCGGTAGGGCCAGAACGTCAGGGCCTTGGTGCCGATCCGTACGGTCTGTATGTGGGCCAGCTCCGGCTCCAGCAAAGCCTCAAGATAGGCCTTCAGGTGCTTGGTTTTCATCACCATCGGGTCGCCGCCCGTCATTAGCAGGTCGCTGATCTCCGGATGGCCGCGCAGGTAGTCGTGCAGCAACGCGGCATCGGTGCTGGCGATGCGCAGCTCCTTGTCACCGACGAACTGGGCCCAGCGGAAGCAGAAGGTGCAATAACTGTGGCAGGTCTGGCCCTGGCCGGGGAAGAACAGCACGGTTTCGCGATACTTGTGCTGGAGGCCGTTGATGACCTCGCCCGCTTCCTCGCTCGGGCGGTTGAGCTCCATCTGCCCGGCTGGATGCGGGTTGAGCTCCTCGCGCAGCTCGCGCGCGAGGGCCTGGATCTCGGCCCGCCCTGCCCCATGGCGATGCAGAACGGCCATACGCTCGAAGGCCTCGGGCGCCAGCATGTCCCGTTGCGGAAAGGTCAGCTGGAAGATTGGGTCGTCGGGAACCCGGCTCCAGTCGATCAGCTCCTCGATCACGTAGTCGTTGACCCGGAACGGAAGAACGCTGGCAACGACCTGCATCTCGAAGCGTATGGCCTCGGGCAGGTTGGCCAAGGCCGGGATGCGTTCGATCGAGCGTTCATTAAAGACGCGGAACTCGCGCGGCTCGACCGCACCAAGCTGGGGATCACGATAGAACTGGACAACGGAATTCATCCGCGACTCCTGTGCCGACAAAATAAAATTGGAGTGCCTCGCCGCAGCGCTGGGCGAGGATGCGCGTGCATCCCGGGACGTTCGGGGCGCTCAAGCTCAAGGGATACGGGATGACCATTCGCACACGAACGGCGTCCGCAAGAGCAGCGAGTAAGAGGCTGACCCGTGCCGCTGTCGATGGGCGGGGTAGCGGGACCTTCAGAAGCCGGCAAATTAACAACTTGCCGACATTTTCACAACCATTCCCCGGGGATGGCTGATGCGCCGGGTGCGCAGGCGGACCACTTCATCTGCCTTTTTCCGGGTGTTCTAAGCCCCGCCTGACTGGGTTACCCTTTGGCTCCGGCCAAGGAGGATCGCATGCACCCGGAGTTTCCACAGGAAGGGATCATCCATCTCAATCATGCCGCCGTGGGGCCCTGGCCCCGGCGCACCGAGGAGGCCGTCTGCCGCTTCGCCCGGGAGAATGTGGCCCATGGCTCGCGCGACTACCTTCAGTGGCTGCAGCAGATCGACGCGACGCGGGAACTCGCACGGGCGCTGATCGGGGCGCCGTCCGCAGAGGACATTGCCTTCGTGAAGAACACGTCCGAGGCGCTGTCGATGGTGGCCTTCGGCCTGGACTGGCAGCCGGGCGACAATGTGGTGTTCCCGGCGCACGAGTTCCCGTCCAATCGTGTCGTCTGGCTGGCCGCCGCGGAGCGCTTCGGCATCGAGGCGCGCGAGGTCGCCATTGGCGAGGAACCGGAACGCGAGTTGCTGGCCGCCTGTGATGCGCGGACCCGTCTGGTGGCCACCAGTGCGGTGCGCTATGACTCCGGGCTGCGGGTCGACATCCAGGCGCTGGGCGCGGAACTGCGCTCGCGGCGCATCCTGTTCTGTGTCGATGCGATCCAGCACTTGGGCGCCCTGCCCTTTGACGCGCCCGGCTGCCATGCGGACTTTGTGATGGCCGATGCCCACAAGTGGATGCTGGCGCCGGAAGGAATCGGGGTGTTCTACGTAAATCCGGAGATCCGCGAACGGCTGACGCTGCAGGAGTATGGCTGGAATATGCTGGCGCATGCCGGCGATTTCTCGAACCCGGGGATCGAGCCCGCCACGAGTGCACGGCGTTTTGAACCGGGCAGCCCGAACATGCTCGGGATTCACGCCCTGCACGCCAGCCTTTCCCTGCTGCTGGAGATCGGGCTGGACAGCATCGACCACGAGATCCGCGAGCACTGGCTGCATCTGGAAGACGGCCTGCGTGCGCTCGGCTGCCAAATCCTGACACCGCGCGGCCGGCGTGCCGGCATCCTGACGTTCCGACCGCCGGTGGATGATCTAGAAGCGCTTTACGCGAGGCTTCAGGGGCACGGCATCCTGTGTGCCATGCGTGGGGGCGGGATCCGTTTTGCGCCCCACTTCTACCTGACGCAGGCGCAGATCGACCAGGCGCTGGAATATCTGGGCGAGGCCATCCGAGAAGCCGGCGCGGCTACGGTACGCTGAGAGGTACGGCGGAGAACGGCCGGTGGTAACGCGTGTGGGAGCGCGCCCCAAGGGCGCGAGGCGTCGTCCGCAAGGACGTCTCTTCTAGAAGGTATGGGTCTTGCGGTCGGAGTTCAGCATGCCGCCCAGATGTTCCTCGATGCGGCGGTGGGTCACACCCTTGTCCGACTTGTTGAACTGCACGCCGATGCCCCGCAGCCGGTTGCCCTGGGCGCGCGGCGGGGTAATCCAGACCACCGTACAGGGGGTCGGGAGGCGATCCGAATCCTCCAGCAGCGACAGCAGCAGGAAAACCTGGTCTCCGAGCTTGTAGGCCTTGTCGGTCGGGATGAATAGACCGCCATTGGTCACGAACGGCATGTATGCCGCATACAGCGCGGGTTTTTCCTTGATTGCCAAGGTGAGCATGCCCTGCCCGGCCATAGACCCTCCGTGTGACCTGAAATCGTGCTGGGTCGAGCAGTATCGCCCATCGCACCGATACCGCGCCACCCCGACCGTCCTCGCGGTGAGTGACGCCTTACTTCTTGAGGAAGCTCAATGCGATGTCTTCCATGCGCAGCTGCGGGTTGAGCTGGCGCGAGGCCTGGCGTTGCCAGACGAGCGCTTGATTCGAAAGTTCGGCCAGCCGCCGCGGCCCCATGCGCCGGGCGAAGTCCTCGAGTAGATCGCGCGGGAACTGCCGGCCAAACGCATCCGGCTCGCCGTTGACGAGCAGGCGCTGGGCCGCAACCAGCAGGGCCTGGACTCTCGGGATCAGGGATTCCGGAAGGCTGCGTTGCATGGCACTGGCCATCGGTGTCACCCCGGGGCGACGCAGCAGCAGGGTTAGGGCCTCGCGGTCCTGTTCCCAGCGCGCCATACGGTCGGGGTCCGTCAGGATCTCGCGGGCGGCCAGCGGGCGCCCGAGACTGGCGGCATAGGCCTCGTCCACCGCCGCAGGATCATCGGCGGCCCTGCGCAGCCAGTCCGTTGCTTCGGCAGGCCCCGGCGTAGCGATCTCGACCATCTGGCAGCGGCTGCGGATGGTCGCTGGCAGGCGCGCCGGCTGCGCCGCCTCGAGAATCAGCATGGCCCTCGGCGGGGGTTCCTCCAGCGTCTTCAGCAGCGCATTCGCAGCATTCGTGTTCAGGGCATCGGCCGGGCGGATGATCACGCTGCGCAGTCCGCGCGAACCGGACAGCGAGAGAAACTCGATCGCCTCGCGGGCCGCCGCGATCAGGATCTCCTTGCCCGCCTCCTCCGGCTCCAGCGTCATCACCTCGGGGTGTACACCGCCAAGGAAGCTGCGACAGCCGTTGCATTCGCCACACGGCGGCTCGGTGCCAGTCGCGCGCTGGCACAACAGGGCCTGGACCAGCGCCCGCGTCAGCAGCGCCTTGCCAACGCCCGGAGCGCCGTGAACCAGCAGACCGCTGGGCAGGCGCCCTTCGCGCCCGCGCCGAACCAGCGTCTCCCACGGCCTTTGCAGCCAGGGCGGGAGCGTGTCGCCGGTGACTGGCGCAGCCATGGCCGCCTTAACCTTCCAGCGCCTGCAACGGCAGGCGCTCGCGAACGCCCGCGAGGATGCGCCCGGCTACCGTGTCCGGGTCCGCGGATGCATCCACGATCAGATAGCGTCCGGGCGCTCGCTCGGCGCGTTCCCGATACGCCTGGCGGGCGCGCTCGAAGAAGTCCAGCGCCTCGCGTTCGATGCGGTCTCGCCGGCCGCGCTGGACGGCTCGATCGAGCCCGGTCTCCGGGTCGATGTCCAGCAGGATCACCAGATCCGGGCGGAGATCGCCCTGCAGCCAGGTCTCCAGCTGCGCGACCCGCTGGCCGCCGAGTCCCCGCCCGGCCCCCTGGTAGGCAAACGAGGCATCGGTAAAGCGGTCGCTAAGCACCCAGTCGCCGGCCTGCAGAGCCGGCCGAATCACCTCGTGCAGGTGCTGGGCCCGCGCGGCGAACATCAGCAGCAGCTCGGACTCGGCGCACATGCCCGGCAGATCGGGGTCCAGAAGCAGGCCGCGCAGGCGTTCGCCGAGGGCGGTCCCGCCCGGCTCCCGGGTGTTGCGCACCGGGTGTCCGGCAGCGCGCAGCGCGGTGTCCAGGCGCTCGATCTGGGTGGTCTTGCCCGAGCCCTCGATGCCTTCGAGGACCAGGAAACGGCCGGGATGGGGCGAGCGTTCCATGTGCAGGGCGTCTCCAGTTACCGGTTGCGGATGCCGTAGCGGCTGCCATCCCCGCCCAGCTGGTAGCGGATCACGGCCTCGCGATGTTCACGATAGGTCTCGGAGAAATGATGACTACCGTCGCCGCGCGAGACGAAGAACAGGTCACGGGTAGTGGCCGGCTGCGCCGCCGCCTGCAAGGCCGCCCGCCCCGGCAAAGCGATGGGCGTTGGCGGCAGTCCGGCACGGGTATAGGTGTTGTAGGGATGATCGCGGTCCAGTTCGGCGCGCGTCAGGCGCTGCACGCCCGGTTCCTGCGCGTACAGCAGGGTGGGATCGGTCTGCAGGCGCATGCCGCGCTTGAGCCGATTCACGAACACCCCGGCCACCCTGTCACGTTCGTCCCCGCGCCCGGTCTCGCGTTCGATGATGGAGGCGAGGATCAGCAGCTCATAGGGGGAGTTCACCGGGTGGTCCTCGATGCGATCCTCCCAGGCGCGGTCCAGGTGCAGGCGCATCGCCTGGTGGGCGCGTTGCAGCACCGTCAGGGCCTCGGTTCCGGAGCCGAAGAAATAGGTGTCCGGCAGGAACCATCCCTCCGGGTGTTCCAGGTCCTCGAGCCCCAGTGCCTCCAGCAGGTTGTCGACCCCGACCGATTCGGAGGGCCCGATCAGTTCCGGGTGCTCGCGCAGGGCGGCCAGCGCCTGGCGGATGGTCCAGCCCTCCGGGAAAGTGAGGCGATGCTGCACCACCTCGCCGCGGGCCATCGCATGGATCAGTTCGCGCGGGGTCATTCCCGGCGTCACGGCGTATTCCCCCGCCTGGAGACGCGGTGCAATCCCCTGACGCCGTCCATAGGCCTCGAGCACCCAGGCAGAATCCACCCAGCCGCGTTCGGCAAAGGTCTTGCTCACCGAACGCAGCCCCTGCCCCGGTTCCAACTGAAAGCGTTCCGAGGCGTCCAGCGCCATCGGGGTATCCAGCTGCGCCTGGTAGTGTTCGCTCAGCCACCAGGCGGCGCCCAGGGCCAGAATGACCAAGAGGGCCAGGACAGCGAGGCTAATCCGCTTCATGCAATGCGATTCCCATTGGATACAGCGGATCATCCTGCCACGCAGGCCCCCGCTTGTCCCCTTCGGACAGCACGGCCGGGGTCATCCCGATACGCGCATTGCTGACATAGAGAGCATCGGCGCGCTCGATACGGACGGGCTCCGGATACGCCTCGATCACCTCGAACCCGAACCGTTCGGCATGCTCGAGGACCCAGGCGCGCCGGGTACCGGCAATCCCGGACTGATCCACCGGTGGCGTCAGCAAGGTGCGCCCTTCGCGCAGCCAGAGATTGCCCTGCGTGGCGCTGACCACGCGCCCCAGGGCATCGTGGAGGATCGCCTCGTCCCAGCCCGGTTGCCAGCTGCGCCGGGCCATCACGTGTTCCAGGCGACTGGTGTGCTTGAGTCCCGCCAGGGCCGGGTGTACGCCGATCGGCACCTCCGCCCAGCCCAGGATCAGGGGCTTGCGTTCGGTGGGGTCGGTGTCGTCCAGCGCCGGGCCGGCACTGACGATCCGAGTCAGTGCCGGCGCCTCGGGCGGCGCGTAGCCCCGTGGCCCCTCACCCCGGGTCACCGTCAGGCGCACCATGCAGACTGGCAGGGTCGCCACTCGCGCAATCTCGTCCAGCACCTCGATCTCGCCGAGTTCCGGAAACCCGAGATGCCCCAGCCCGCGCGTCAGGCGGGCCCAGTGGTAGGACCATAGCTGCGGTCGTCCCTCTCGCACCCGTAGCGTCTCGAACAGGCCGTCTCCCAGGAGCAACCCGCGATCCAAAGCCGATACCCGCCCCTCGCGCTCGCCATTCACCAGGATCATGGGCTCTTCTCCCCCGCCCCTTGCAGCGCCTCCAGCAGGCCGTGTGCCTTGTGCCGGGTCTCCTCCAGCTCGCGCTCGGGATCGGAGTCCGCGACGATGCCGGCTCCCGCCCGAAAGCGCAGTTCGTTCCCCCGAACGACGAGGGTGCGGATCAGGATGTTGGTATCCATGCGGCCGTGGCGGCTGACGTACCCGCAGCCTCCGGTATAGGCCCCACGCGGGGCCTGTTGTTCCAGTTCCTGGATGATCTGCATGCTGCGGATCTTCGGGCAGCCGGTAATGGTGCCGCCGGGAAAGACCGCGCGCAGGATGTCGGCCGTGGTGGTGCCCGGGCGCAGGCGCCCGACAATGCTGGAGACGATGTGATGCACCCGGCGATAGCTCTCGATGGTCATCAGCTCCGCCACGCGCACGCTACCGATCTCGGCCACCCGCCCCACATCATTGCGTTCCAGATCCACGAGCATGACATGCTCGGCGCGTTCCTTAATGTTGAACGTCAACTCACTAAAAAGACGCCGGTCTTCTTCCGCATCCGGATCCCGGCGACGGGTCCCCGCAATCGGCCGGGTCTCCACCATGGCGTTTTCCACCGACACCAGCCGCTCAGGGGAGGAACTGATCACGTGAGCGCCGGGGAGTTGCAGCCACGCTGCAAACGGCGCGGCATTGGCCTCGCGCAGGCGGGCGTACAGCCCCGCCGGATCCAGCGGCTGCGTGGCCGTGGCGCGCCATTCGCGGGACAGATTGACCTGAAAGGTGTCGCCGGCACGGATGTATTCGAGACCCTTCATCACTGCGTCGCGATAGCGCTGGGCGTCCTCCTCGTGAAGGGCCAGGGCGGGCAGCGGCTCGGATGCAGGACTCGGCTGGCCCCGGACTGTCGCGCAGTCCGACTCCACTCGCTCCAGGCGCGCGCAATCGCCTGCCTCGTCGACGAACCAGGTCGTCCCCTCGTGGTGATCGTGGATCAGTGCCGCCGGGAAATAGGTCACCAGGGCATCCGGCAGCCAGGGGTCGGATCGGCAGTGACCCAGGGCCGGCTCCATGCGCCAGGCAAGCTCGTACCCGGCATACAGGAACCATCCCCCGAGGAACGGGAGATGGGCATATGCGGCGTCTTCGGGGTCGAGTGGTGGTGTCCTCGAGAGATCCTGGTCCAGCACGCCGAGGACGTCTTCGCCGGCCGCACTGGAGAACGTGCGGCCGGGGAAGGCGAACAGGATGGAAAAACGAGCGGGAGCCTGCCCGATCAGGGCCGACTCCAGCAGGTGGGGATAGCGCTCGGGGAATCGCCGCGCCAGGGCCGCAAAGTCGACCCCGGCGGCCAGTTCATGGACCGCCATGGCGGCACCGCAGCGTCAGATGCTGCGGAACACCAGGGTCCCGTTGGTGCCCCCGAAACCGAAGGAGTTCGACAGGCCGACCTTGGTCTTCATCTCGCGTGCCTCATTGGCCACGTAGTTCAGGTCGCACCCTTCGCTCGGGTTTTCCAGGTTGATGGTCGGCGGTGACACCTGATCGCGCAGGGCCAGGGCAGTAAACACACCCTCGATCCCGCCGGCGGCCCCCAGCAGGTGACCGGTCATCGACTTGGTGGAGTTCACCATGAGCTTGTAGGCGTGATCGCCGAAGGCCTTTTTCAGGCCCTGGGTTTCGGCCAGGTCGCCCGCCGGGGTCGAGGTTCCGTGAGCATTGATGTACCCAACCTCTTCCGGGTTCACACCGGCATCTTTCAAGGCGCGATGCATGCACTTGGCGGCACCGGAACCATCCTGGATCGGCTGCGTCATGTGGTGCGCGTCCGCATTCCAGGCGAAGCCGGCCACTTCGCAGTAGATGTGTGCCCCGCGGGCCTTCGCGTGCTCGTACTCCTCGAGCATCATCACCCCGGCGCCGTCGCTCAACACGAAGCCATCGCGATCCTGGTCCCAGGGACGCGAGGCGCGTTCGGGATCATCATTGCGAGTGGACAGCGCCCGGGCGGCAGCGAAGCCACCAATGCCTAGCGGCGTGGTGGCCATCTCGGCCCCACCGGCGACCATGGCATCGGCATCGCCATAGGCGATCATGCGTGCGGCGTCGCCGATGTTATGGGTGCCAGTGGCGCAGGCCGAGACGATGGAGATATTCGGGCCCTGCAGATTGCGCATGATGGACAGATTCCCCGCCACCATGTTGATGATCGCACTGGGCACAAAGAACGGCGAGATCTTGCGCGCCCCGCCCTTCAGATACGCGCCATAGGAACGTTCGATATAGGGCAGCCCTCCGATCCCGGAGCCAATGGCGACCCCGATGCGCTCGGCGTTCTCCTCGGTCACTTCCAGCCCGGAGTCATCCAGGGCCTGGAGCCCCGCCGCGATCCCGTAAAGGACGAAGGTGTCCATCTTCTTCTGGTCTTTCGGCGGGACGTAGTCATTGGCCTCGAAGTCCCGGACCGCGCCGGAGATCTTCACCGGCATGTCCGAGGCATCGAAGACATCGATGGGGGAAATGCCGCTCTTGCCGGCCTTGATGTTGCTCCAGGCCTTGTCGATAGTGGATCCGACCGGGGAGACGATCCCCAGTCCGGTAATCACGACACGTCGCTTAGCCAATGTGTTCTCCTCGAAAGACTGAAATTACGCGTTCGGCGCAACGACGAAGGGCCGCCCTGCGCGCAGGAAGGCCCGTTCGCGTCGTCCTGATCGGCGCCCGGAGGCGTCGGATCAGTCCTTCATGTGCTCGTTGATGTAATCGATCGCCTGCTGCACGGTGGTGATCTTTTCCGCCTGCTCGTCGGGGATTTCGGTTTCGAATTCCTCTTCGAGCGCCATGACGAGTTCCACCGTGTCCAGCGAATCCGCACCCAGGTCGTCGACGAAGCCGGCCGCGTTGGTCACGTCCTCTTCCTTGACACCCAGCTGCTCGACAACGATTTTCTTGACGCGTTCTTCAATGCTACTCATGGTTCAGAAATCCCCTTCAGTGTGAGGCGGCTTCGTTGAAAGGTCCGCCATTCTAGAGAAAAGCCCCGCCGCGATCTAGCGATCCGCGCAGCGGGCTGTGCGGGCGGCTTGCTGCCGTCCCGCCGTGATCAGTGCATGAACATCCCGCCGTTCACGTGCAGGGTCTCGCCGGTAATATACCCGGCCTCCTCGGAAGCCAGGAAACCGACAGCGGCGGCGATCTCTTCCGGCGCCCCCAGACGCCCCAGCGGAATCTGTCCGAGCAGGGCCTGTTTGGTGTCATCGCCCAGTTCGCGGGTCATGTCGGTATCGATGAAACCCGGCGCGACCGTGTTCACGGTGATACTGCGGCTGCCGACCTCGCGCGCCAGCGAACGGGCAAATCCCGCAAGACCGGCTTTCGCGGCGGCGTAGTTGGTCTGCCCGGCGTTGCCGGTGGAGCCCACGACCGAGCCGATCAGGATGATGCGGCCGCGGCGCAGTTTCATCATGCCTTTCAGCAGGCGCTGCGTCAGGCGCACGGCAGCGGACAGGTTGGTGTCGATGATCGCGTCCCACTCCGCGTCCTTCATGCGCATGAACAGGTTGTCGCGGGTAATGCCGGCATTGTTGACCAGCACCTCGATCGGCCCTTCCTGCTCCTGAATCGCCTGCAGGCCGGCTGCGACGGATTCCGCGTCGGTAACATCCATCGCGATGCCGCGCCCGCCCCATTGCTTCAGGGTCTCGGTGATCCGCTCGGCGCCGGACTCACTGGTCGCGGTGCCCACCACCTGCAGGCCCTGTTCCGCCAGACGGCGGGCGATGGCGGCGCCAATTCCGCGGCTTGCACCGGTTACAAGGGCTACACGTTTGTTATCGGACATGGTTGTGCCTTTGCTTCAAATGAGAGGAAGTCGCAGTAGCGGGAGGTCGATCAGCCCGCGGCCAGACGTTCAAGCGTGGCCTTCAGGGTATCGCGGTCGGCGACATCAAACAGTTCCAGTTCGCGGTCGATGCGTTTGGCAAGACCAGTCAGGACTCGACCCGGCCCGCATTCAACCTGGGCCGCCACGCCCTGCCCACGCAAGCCGCGAATGGTCTCGACCCAGCGCACCGGACGATACAGCTGTGCGGCCAGATTGTCCTTGATGGCCTCGGCGGAATCGGTCGGCGCGGCGGTCACATTCTGCCAGACCGGGATGGTTGGGGATTGGAAGGTAGTACTGTCCAGGGCCGCCTGCAGGCGATCCGCGGCCGGGCGCATCAGCGCGCAATGCGACGGGACAGAGACCGGCAGCTTCAGGGCGCGCTTCGCGCCGGCATCCTTGGCTGCGCTTACGGCCCGATCCACCGCCGTGGCATTGCCCGCAATCACGACCTGCCCCGGCGCGTTCAGATTGACCGCCTCCAGGACCTCGCCTCCGGCATGCTCGAGGCAAAGCGCGTGTACCGCAGTGTCGTCGAGCCCAAGGATGGCCGCCATCCCGCCTTCACCCTCCGGTACCGCGGCCTGCATGGCGCGGGCGCGCTCGGCGACCAGGCGTACCGCTTCCGGGAAGCGCAGGACGCCGGCGGCGACCAGGGCGCTGTATTCGCCCAGGCTGTGGCCCGCGACGGCCCGCGGGCGGGCGTCAGTTTGCTCAGTCAGGAGGCGCCAGGCGGCGACCCCGGCGGCCAGCATCACCGGCTGTGTCCACTCGGTCTGGTTGAGTTGTTCCACGGGACCATGCTGGCAAAGACTCCAGAGATCCGCGTCAAGGCAGTCCGACGCCTCCTGAAAGGTGTCGCGGACAATGGCGTGGTCATCGCCCAGATCGGCCAGCATGCCGGTGGACTGGGACCCCTGCCCCGGAAATACGGCGGCCCAAGAAGTTGTCATTCGTTACTGATCTCGCGCGTGAAAGCGCGCGTAGTGTAGGCGGTCACGTAAACCTCGGCAAACGCCACCCATCCGCAGGGGCCGGGTGTCGTCCTTCGTCGCAGGTTGCCATGTCCCCCCGAAAGCCGCCGTGTGACTTGTGTTCCGCCGGTGCATCCGGATAATGTCGCACCTTGATTCAATACGAGAGGGACTGTATGGCGAAGGAAGACGAAATCGAGCTGGAGGGCACTGTAGTCGAAACGCTCCCCAACACCACCTTCCGGGTGGAGCTCGAAAACGGGCACACGATCACGGCGCACATCTCCGGCAAAATGCGCAAGCATTACATCCGGATCCTGCGCGGCGACAAGGTGATCGTGCAGATGACGCCCTATGACCTGACCAAGGGTCGTATCGTCTACCGCAACAAGTAAGCTCCCTCTCCAACGAAGAAGCCCCGGCCGGACCGGGGCTTCTTCGTTTGCGGGCCCTCCCGGGCCCTGTAACGTCGGATGGGCGGAGCCGCGTCAGGACGGCACCGCGGTTTCCTGGATATCCAGCTCCAGACCGGACTCGCCCAAGCGGACCACCACTTCGCCACCGTGGGCCAGTCGCCCGAACAGCAGTTCGTCGGCCAGCGGCTTCTTGATGTACTCCTGCAACGTACGCGCCATCGGGCGCGCGCCCATCTTGACGTCGTAGCCGTGCTCGGCCAGCCAGGCACGCGCCTCCGGCTCGACCGTCATATGCACCTTCTTCTCGTCGAGCTGGGCTTGCAGCTGGATCAGGAACTTGTCCACCACGTTGAGGATGGTGACCTCGTCCAGTGGCCCGAACTGGATGGTTGCATCCAGACGGTTGCGGAACTCCGGTGTGAAGGTGCGCTTGATCGCCTCCATCGCGTCGCTGGAATGATCCTGCTTGGTAAAGCCCATCGATGGACGGCTGGCCTGCTCGGCCCCCGCGTTGGTGGTCATCACCAGGATCACGTTGCGGAAGTCGACCTCGCGCCCGTTGGCATCGGTCAGTGTGCCGTGATCCATCACCTGTAGCAGCACATTGAACACATCCGGGTGGGCCTTCTCGATCTCGTCCAGCAGCAGCACCGAATGCGGATGCTTCAGGATGGCATCGGTCAGCAACCCCCCCTGCTCGTAGCCCACATAGCCGGGCGGTGCCCCGATCAGGCGCGACACGGTATGCCGCTCCATATACTCGGACATGTCGAAGCGGGCCAGATGGATGCCCATCTGCTGCGCCAGTTGGCGGGTAACCTCGGTCTTGCCGACACCGGTCGGCCCGGCAAACAGGAACGAGCCGATCGGCTTGTCCAGGTCGCCCAGCCCGGAGCGCGCCATCTTGATCGCGGTGGATAGCGTCCCGATGGCCTCGTCCTGTCCGAAGACGGTCATCTTCAGGTTGCGATCGAGGTGGCGCAGGGTCTCCTTGTCGGAACTGGAGACCACCTTCGGCGGGATGCGTGCGATCTTGGCCACGATCGTCTCGATGTCCTGTACGCCGATGGTCTTTTTGCGCTGGCTGATCGGCTGCAACTGCCGACTGGCCCCGGCCTCGTCGATCAGGTCGATGGCCTTGTCCGGCAAGAAGCGATCGGTGATGTAGCGATCAGCCAACTCCGCCGCCGCGCGCAGCGCCGGCTTGGTGAAGCGCACGTTGTGGTGCGTCTCGAAGCGGGACTTCAGGCCGCGCAGGATCTGCTCGGTCTCGTCCACCGTCGGCTCCGGCACTTCGATCTTCTGGAAGCGCCGTGCCAGGGCCCGGTCCTTCTCGAAGATGCCCCGGTATTCCTGGTAGGTGGTGGACCCAATGCACTTCAGTTCGCCCGAGGCGAGCATCGGCTTGATCAGGTTGGAGGCATCCATCACCCCGCCGGAGGCCGCGCCGGCCCCGATGATGGTGTGGATTTCGTCGATAAACAGCACCGCGCCCGGCTCTTTCTTGAGCTGGGCAAGCACGCCTTTCAGACGCTTTTCGAAGTCACCGCGGTACTTGGTACCGGCGACCAGCGCGCCCAAGTCCAGCGAATAGACCGTGGCAGAGTCGATCGCCTCGGGTACCTGTTCGTCCACAATGCGGCGCGCCAGACCCTCGGCGATCGCGGTCTTGCCCACGCCGGCCTCGCCCACCAGCAACGGGTTGTTCTTGCGCCGGCGGCAGAGGATCTGGATGGTGCGTTCGATCTCGTGATCGCGCCCGATCAGCGGGTCGATCTCGTCCTTGCGCGCCTTGTCGTTCAGGTTGGTGGCGTAGAGCTGCAGCGCGTTGGTCTTCTCCTCGCGCTCACCCTCCACCGACTCGGCCTGGGGCTCACCCGCGTTGGGCTGGGGCCCGAGTTCGTCTTCCCCGACCTTGGAGATGCCGTGGGAGATGAAATTCACGACATCCAGACGCGAGATGTTCTGCTGACCCAGCACGTACAGGGCCTGGCTGTCCTGCTCTCCGAACAGGGCCACCAGCACGTTGGCGCCGGAGACCTCCTTGCGGCCGCTGGACTGCACATGGAACACCGCCCGCTGCAGCACGCGCTGGAAGCCCAGGGTTGGCTGGGTCTCGCGCGAATCGCTCGGCGGGATGCGCGGCGTGTTTTCGTCGATATAGGCCGCAAGCTCGTCGCGGATGCGATCAAGATCGCCCCCGCAGGCCCGCAGCACCATGGCGGCGCTGGGATTCTGCGCCAGCGCCATCAGCAGATGCTCAACGGTCACAAACTCGTGACGCTTTTCGCGGGCCTCCTTGAAGACCATGTTCAGGCTGAATTCGAGTTCCTTGTCGAGCATGGGAGTCAGACCTCCTCCATCGAGCAAAGCAGTGGGTGCTGATGACTGCGGGCATAGTCGTTCACCTGCGCCACCTTGGTCTCGGCCACATCCCGGGTAAAGATGCCGCATACGCCTTTGCCACGCGTATGCACGTGCAACATGACCCGGGTGGCCTTCTCGCGATCCATGCTGAAGAAGGTCTCCAGTACTTCAATCACGAACTCCATCGGCGTGAAATCATCGTTGAGCAATACCACCTTGTACTGTCGCGGTGGTTTGAGCTCCGGCCTCGATTCTTCGACCGTTACCGAGTCGTCTCGATCGGGGGATTGGGGCTTGTCGTTACTCATCGGTCGAAATTACGCCTTCAGCGGTTACTCGTTTGTTAGTCGCCATCCTCGATTGGTTCCGGGTTCAGGCCAAGTGCCCTTACGGACACTCCGACCACCCGACCCTCACATGTGCTTGATCATCGCCTCGCCGAAGGCCGAGCAGGCGATCGGCTCGACGCCATCCATCTGACGCGCGAAGTCGTATGTGACCTCGCTGGCACTGATTGCACCACCCATGCCCTTGACCACCAGGTCTGCCGCTTCCGACCAGCCCAGGTGCCGCAGCATCATCTCGGCAGACAGGATCAGCGACCCGGGGTTCACCTTGTCCTGCCCGGCGTACTTCGGCGCCGTACCATGCGTGGCTTCGAACATCGCCGTGCTGTCGGACAGGTTCGCACCCGGGGCGATGCCGATGCCACCCACCTGGGCTGCCAGTGCATCGGAAATGTAGTCGCCGTTCAGGTTTAGCGTGGCGATCACCGCGTAGTCCTCCGGGCGCAGCAGGATCTGCTGCAGGAAGGCGTCGGCAATCACGTCCTTGATCACGATGTCGTTCCCGGTCTTCGGGTTCTTGAAGGTCTGCCACGGGCCGCCGTCCAGGTCCTTCGCGCCGAATTCCTCGCGCGCCAGCTCGTAGCCCCAGGCCTTGAAGGAGCCCTCGGTGAATTTCATGATGTTGCCCTTGTGCACCAGGGTCACCGACGGGCGGTCGTTGTCGATCGCGTATTCGATGGCCTTGCGCACCAGGCGCTTGGTGCCCTCGCTGGACACCGGCTTCACACCGATCCCGGCGGTCTCCGGGAAGCGGATCTGGGTGACACCCATCTCGTCCTGCAGGAAGTCGATGACCTTCTTGACCTCCGGGGTACCCGACTCGAACTCGATCCCGGCGTAGATGTCTTCGGAGTTCTCGCGGAAGATCACCATATCGGTCTTCTCCGGCTCCTTCAGCGGGCTCGGAGTGCCGTCGTAGTAGCGCACAGGGCGCAGGCAGACGTACAGATCCAGCTTCTGGCGCAGGGCCACGTTCAGGGAGCGGAAGCCGCCGCCCACCGGGGTCGTCAGCGGGCCCTTGATGGACACGCGGTAGTCCTTCACCGCCTCCAGGGTCTCGCCCGGCAACCCGGAGTCGTCGTCATAGACCTGCGTTGCCTTCTCGCCGGCGTAGATTTCCATCCACTCGATGGCCTTCTTCCCGCCGTAGGCCTTTTCCACCGCCGCATCGGTCACCCGACGCATCACCGGGGTGATGTCGACACCGATCCCGTCACCTTCGATGTAGGGGATCACCGGATGATCCGGCACCTGCAACTTCCCCTGGTCGTCGACGGTGATGCGTTCGCCCTTCTCCGGGACCTGAATGTGCTGATAGGCCATGCCAACTCCTTGTGCGGATCTCGTAGATGAATCAATCGTTAATCACGGTTGAACTGATTATACATGCCGGACCGGGTTTTCCGGTGACCGAACAAGTGCGCGATTGCGGGGTCGCGTATGGCGGCCCGACCGGCAGCCTGCGTTATCATCCGCGCCATGACCGACCGACTTCCCTGTCATATCACCGTGGCCGCCGTGATCGAGCGCGAGGGCCGTTTCCTGTTCGTCGAGGAGACCGACGCGGGCCGCCGGGTGCTGAACCAGCCCGCCGGCCACCTGGATGCCGGCGAGGACCTGACCGAGGCCGTGATTCGCGAGGTCCGCGAGGAGACCTGCCTGGAATTCGCACCCGAGGCGGCCCTGGGCTGCGACCTGCTGGAACTGGCCAGTGGCGCCGTGATCCTGCGCGTGACCTTCTGCGGTTCGGCGATCCCACTTCAATCCCCGGCCCAACGCGACCCTGCGATTCATGCCCTGCACTGGCTGACGCCGGAACAGGCCGAGGGTGAATGGCCGTTGCGCAGCCCGCTGGTGATGCGCAGCATCCGCCGCCACCAGGACGGCTTGCGGCTGCCGCTCGCCGCGGTCGGGGAACTGGTGAGGACACCGGCCGCATGACGCGAAGCGAGCGCGTCATCGTCGGGCTCTCCGGCGGGGTCGATTCCGCCGTCGCGGCCAGCCGCCTGCTGGAGGCCGGCTATCGCGTCGAAGGCCTGTTCATGAAGAACTGGGAAGATGACGACGACGCCGAGTACTGCGCCGCCGAGGCCGACTACGCAATGGCCCGCGAGGTGGCGGACTGCCTGGAAATCCCGCTGCACAAGGCGAACTTTGCCGAGGACTACCGCCAGCGTGTTTTCGCGCAGTTCCTGCATGAATACGAGGCCGGGCGCACCCCGAACCCCGACATCCTCTGCAACCGCGAGGTCAAGTTCCGCTCGTTCCTCGACCACGCCCGCGACCTCGGGGCCCGCTGGATTGCCACCGGTCACTACGCCCGGGTGCGCCATCACGCGGACTACAGCGAGCTGTGCCAGGCGGCGGATGCCAACAAGGACCAGACCTACTTCCTGCATACCTTGACCCAGGAACAACTGCGCCCCGCCCTGTTCCCGTTGGGCGACATCCCCAAGGATCAGGTACGCGAACGGGCCCGGGAACTGGGCCTGCCGAACCATGCGCGCAAGGATTCCACCGGGATCTGCTTCATTGGCGAGCGACGCTTCCGTGACTTTCTCGCCCAATACCTGAAAGCGCCCAAGGGGGAGATGCGTACACCGGAAGGCCAGGTGGTCGGCCGCCACCAGGGACTGATGTTCTACACCCTCGGTCAGCGCCAGGGCCTGGGGATCGGCGGGGTCGAGGGCTTTGCCGAGGCCCCGTGGTATGTCGTCGACAAGGACCTGGACAGCAACACCCTGGTGGTCGCCCAGGACCCGCAGCACCCGCTATTGATGAGCCCGTCGCTGACGACCGAGGTGGTGCACTGGATCCATGACATGCCGGCCTCCGGTGAGCCGCTGCAGGCCCGGTTACGCCATCGCCAGCCCTTGCAGGATTGCCGGGTGCAGGCGCTGGACACGACCGGCGCCACCGTCGTCTTCGATGCCCCGCAGCGCGCAGCGACCCCGGGGCAGTCCATCGCCTTCTACCGCGGCGATGTCTGCCTGGGCGGGGCCGTCATCGCCACGCGAACCACGAATGCGCCGTGAGTCTGCAGGGCCACTTCCGGTATAGTGGCCGCGCTGCCCGGCGACCCGACTCCGACCCACCCAAGGAACCGACTGGTTTGGACCGCTCCGATCACAACCGCACCCTGGCGCTCGCCGCCCTCTTCCAGTGCGCGAGCCTGGTCAAGGATCTGGCCTGGCGCGGGAACTGCGACGAGTACGAATTCGAGATTTTGGTCGGGAGCCTGTTCGCCTTCGACGCGGACACCCCGGAAGCGGTTTATCGCGAGGCCGTCAGCCTGCGCAGTGGCCTGGAGCGTATCGAGAGCCAGTTGCAAAACGGCAGCAAGCCGCCGGACATGGAGATCACCCGCTACGCGATCGGGCTGATCTTCCTCGAGCGCAAGCTGCAAAAGCGCGACGACATGCTGCAGAAGCTGACCGACGGCCTGCAGGGCGCCCAGCGCCAGATCGACTACTTCCACATCACGCACGAAAGCGTGGTTGCCCGGCTGGCCGAGATCTACAAGGAGACCATCTCCGAACTCGGCCCGCGCATCATCGTGCAGGGCGAACAGAACAACCTCTCCAATCCCGACACCGCCGCGCGCATCCGTGCGTTGCTGCTGGCCGGGATTCGCGCCGCGGTCCTCTGGCGCCAGGCCGGCGGATCGCGCTGGAAATTGCTTTTCGGCCGCAAGCGGCTGATTCGCGAAGCGCATGACATCCTCAATCGACTCAATACCTGAAAGCGGAAGACGCACATGAGCCACGCTGACCCCAAGAACACCCGCACCCTCTCCGCTGGCGGCCGCGAATGCCGCTACGTGCCGATCACCGACGACGCCCGGGCGGCCGACCTGCCCTTTGCGCTCAAGGTGTTGCTGGAGAACCTGTTGCGCTTCGAGGACGAGCGCACGGTGCGCCGCGCCGACATCGAGGCCCTCCTGGACTGGGATCCGAAGGCCGAGCCGACCCAGGAGATCGCGTTCCGTCCGGCGCGCGTGCTGCTGCAGGACTTCACCGGCGTACCGGCGGTCGTAGACCTCGCCGCGATGCGCGATGCGATGGAGGCGCTGGGGGGCGATCCGAAGAAGATCACCCCGCTACAGCCGGCCGAGCTGGTCATCGACCACTCGGTGCAGGTGGATGCCCACGGCAACGCCAACGCGATGAACCTGAACGCGGAGCTCGAATACTCGCGCAACCGCGAGCGCTACAGCTTCCTCAAGTGGGGCCAGCAGGCGTTCGATACCTTCAAGGTCGTGCCGCCGGATACCGGCATCGTTCATCAGGTGAACCTCGAGTACCTGGCGCGCACGGTGTTCGTGGATGATCAGGCCGAGGGCGGCTGCATGGCCTTCCCGGACACCCTGGTCGGCACCGACTCCCACACCACGATGATCAACGGCCTGGGTGTGCTCGGCTGGGGCGTGGGCGGCATCGAGGCCGAGGCCGCGATGCTCGGCCAGCCGATCTCCATGCTGATCCCGCAGGTCGTGGGCTTCCGCCTGACCGGCAAGCTGGCCGAGGGCGCGACCGCGACCGACCTGGTGCTGGTGATCGTCGAGAGCCTGCGCAAGAAGGGCGTGGTCGGCAAGTTCGTCGAATTCTTCGGCGACGGCCTGGGCGACCTGCCGCTAGCCGATCGCGCCACCATTGCCAACATGGCCCCGGAATATGGCGCGACCTGCGGCATCTTCCCGATCGACGACGAGACCCTGACTTACCTCCGCCTGACCGGGCGCGACGCCCAGCACATCGAGTTCATCGAGGCCTACGCGAAGGCCCAGGGCCTGTGGCGTGACGACAATGCCCCGATCGCGCGCTACAGCGACATGTTCGAACTGGATCTGTCCACCGTAGAGCCGAGCCTGGCCGGGCCCAAGCGCCCGCAGGACCGCATCCCGCTGAGCCAGGCCGGAGCGACCATCAGCCGTCACCTCGACACCATGCTGAAGGAGCGCGCCAGCGGCGCCGACGAACCGGACGACGCCGAGCGCTTCGCGGCCGAGGGCGGACATACCGCGGTGGGCGTGGAGCATCAGGCGGAGGAGCCTCACCACACCGCCATCGAGATGGACGGCGAGACCTTCACCCTGGATCACGGCGACATCGTGATCGCCGCGATCACCTCCTGCACCAACACCTCCAACCCGTCGGTGATGCTGGGTGCGGGCCTGGTGGCGCGCAAGGCGCGCGAGGCCGGGCTGCAGGTGAAGCCATGGGTGAAGACCTCGCTGGCCCCTGGCTCCCGCGTGGTGACCGATTACCTGGAGAAATCCGGCCTGCTGCCCGACCTGGAGGCCTTGGGCTTCCACGTGGTGGGCTATGGCTGCACCACCTGCATCGGCAACTCCGGCCCGCTGCCGGAGCCAATCTCCGAGGCGATCATCAAGGATGACCTGATCGTCAGCTCGGTGCTCTCCGGCAACCGCAACTTCGAGGGCCGGATCCACTCCGAGGTGCAGATGAACTTCCTCGCCTCGCCGCCGCTGGTGGTCGCCTACGCCCTGGCCGGGCGCAGCAACATCGACCTTTACAGCGACCCGATCGGCGAGAATGCACAGGGTCAGCCGGTCTATCTGAAGGATATCTGGCCGACCACGCAAGAAGTGCGCGAGGCGGTGGCCAGCCACGTCGGTGCCAGCAGCTTTACCAGCGCCTATGGTGATCTCTATTCCGGCGAGGAGCGTTGGCGCAACCTGGAGGCCCCGCAGGGCCAGCGCTTCGACTGGCAGGAGGATTCCACCTACGTGCGCAACCCGCCCTACTTCGAGGGCATGAGCATGACTCCTACGCCCTGGAACGACGTCCAGGGCGCGCGCGTCCTCGCGCTGCTGGGCGATTCGGTCACCACCGACCACATTTCCCCCGCCGGCTCCATCGCCAAGGACAGCCCGGCGGGTCGCTACCTGGAGTCCCAGGGCGTGAAGCCGGCCGACTTCAACTCCTACGGCTCCCGTCGCGGGAACCACGAGGTGATGATGCGCGGGACCTTCGCCAACGTGCGTCTGCGCAACCTGCTGGCACCGGGCACCCAGGGCGGGGTGACCCAGCACCTGCCGGATGGCGAGCAGATGTCCATCTACGACGCGGCAATGCAGTATCAGCAAGAGGACACCCCGCTGATCGTGATCGCCGGCCAGGAATACGGCACCGGCTCTTCGCGCGACTGGGCCGCCAAGGGCACCCTGCTGCTGGGCGTCAAGGCGGTCATCGTCGAGACCTTCGAGCGTATCCACCGCTCCAACCTCGTGGGGATGGGCGTGCTGCCGTTGCAGTTCCTGGATGGCGAGAACGCGGCCAGCCACGAACTGACCGGGCGCGAAACCTTCAGCATTACCGGGGTGGAAAACGGCGAGTCCCGCGAGGCCACGGTCACTGCCGTGGCCGATAGCGGCCAGCGCAAGACCTTCACGGTGCGCGTACGCCTGGATACCCCGCAGGAGGTGGACTACTTCCGCCACGGCGGCATCCTGCCCTACGTGTTGCGCCAGCTCGCGGCTTCCGCATAAGGTTTGGCCATGGGACGGCGGGTATCCACGGAGGTGATTCAGTCCGGTCAGACGCTGGCAACAGCGGTGCATGACCGATCCGGCCGTCTCCTGATCCCCGCCGGCATGGTGCTCCAGGACAAGCAGATCCGCGTGCTGCTGTCCTGGGGCATCAGCACGGTCGAGATCGTCGAGGACGAACATGCCGCGGCCAACGATTCCCGGGACGACGAGGCCCCGGATCTGCCCGCGGACGCCCGGCCCACGCCGGAGATGGAGACACAGGCCGATGCCATCCTGGCCGAGCGCTTCCGTCACTGTGACGCGACCGGCTATCCCATGGACGGGATCTACTCGATCGCGCGTACTCAGCTGCTGGACGAGCTCATGCGCCGCGGCCACAAGCCCCGGAGCGCATGATGACCGTCGCCGAGTTTCTCGAGCAGGATGACTCATTGTGCAGTTTTTCCGGGAGTTACAACACGATCTTCACGCGCCTTAGCGACCCGACCGCGAACGTGGCCGGGATTACCGAGGCAGTGGAACTGGACCCGACTATTGCGGCCAAGACGCTGCGCATGGCGAACTCTTCGTTGTACGGGTTCCCCGAGCCGATCGATACCCTGCACCGGGCAGTCTCCATCATCGGCCTGCAGCAGATGCGGCAGATCGTGCTCTCCACCATCGTGATCGAGCACTTCCGCGGGCTGCCGGTCATCGGCGTCGACATGGAATCGTTCTGGCGCCACAGCATTGCCGTCGGCGTGCTCAGCCGCTCGATCGCCCGCTTTCGGCGCGAAGCGAACATCGAGCGCCTGTACCTCTACGGGATCATGCACGACCTCGGTCGGCTGCTGCTGTTTCTCCGGCTGGGTAGCCGAACCGAGGAACTGATCAACATCCGCGAGCGCGAACAGTGCCTGTTGTACGAGGCGGAGCGCGAGCTGCTGGGTTTCGACCACGCCGCCATCGGTTCCGCCCTGCTCGAGGAATGGGGCATGGCCCCGGCCCAGGTGGAGGCCACGCGCTACCACCATGCCCCGGACGAGGCCCGTGCGTTTCCCGTGGAGACGGCCATCGTGCACGTCGCCGACAGCATCGCCAATTCGTTGCGGCTGGGATCCTCCGGAGAGCGTTTCGTGCCCCCGGTTGCCCCGGAGACCTTCGATCGCATTGGCCTGGAGATGGCAGTCTACGAAGACATCATCGGCCACGCCCGCAAGCATCTGGACCAGATGCAGACGATCCTCCTCGACTGAGCCTGTATGCAAGCAAAGGACGCTGTTGCATGAGCCCATCGTATCGCACGCCCGAGGAGGTCAATGCCCTCCATGAGCGCATCCGTTTCCTCGAGGAAGCGCTGGAAGCCAACGCCTACGCGATGGATGTGCTCGCCTCGACCACCGCGATCTTCGGCGACACCGACCGCAACCGCAGTCCCGAACTGATCATCCAGAACACCACCGAGTCCATCCGGCGGCTGCTGCCGACGCAGGACATGGCGGTGTACGTTCTGGACAATGACTGCTCGTTCAACCTGGACTATCAGGAACGCCCCGGGCAACTGGAGCCGGACCTGTCGGAGACCGTCGAACAGCTGATTCAGGACGGCCAGTTCTCCTGGGCCCTGCACCAGAACCATCCGGTCTGCCTGCCCTCCCCGGTCGAGGGCGAGAGTGTGATGCTGCACGTGATCTCCACGCGCACCCGGATTCGCGGGATGTTCGTCGCCCGCTTTCGTCAAGCGGAGCTGCAGCGTTACGAGATGATTCTGTCGACGCTGACCATGGTGCTGTTCAATACCGCCTATGCCCTGGAGAGCGCGGACCTGTTTCAGATGATGGACCGGCGCCAGAAGGCGCTGCAGCGCATCACCGAGCGCCAGTCACGCGAGCTGCTGCACCACATGTCCCACGACTCGCTGACCAACCTGCCCAACCGCATGCTGTTCAGCGACCGCCTGTCGCAGGCGATGGAGCGCCACGCGGGTGTCGCGACGGGTCATGTGGCCCTGATCCTGCTGGATCTGGATAACTTCAAGCGCACCAACGATTCTCTCGGTCACCGTGCCGGCGACGAGCTGATCCGCAAGGTCGCCCAGGACCTGTCCGCTCTGCTGGACCATGCCCGGGAACGCTCGGGACGCCACCTGCGAACCACCCTGTCGCGCCTTGGCGGCGACGAGTTCGGCATCCTCGTCGAGGACACCAATGGGCTGGAGGGCGTTGTCCGGCTGGTCACCGATGTGGTGCGCAAGACGGCGACCGAGCGGCAGATCTTCGATCAGCCCGTGGTCAGCAGTGTCTCCTGCGGGATTGCCGTCTATCCCTATGATGGCGAGGATGCGGACACCCTGCTCGGCAACGCCGATGCGGCGATGTACGAGGCCAAGCAACGCGGTCGTAACGGGTTCCGCTTTTACACCCAGGATCTGAACGCGCGCACCTTCCGCCACTTCGAGCTGGAAAACGAACTGGGACAGGCGATTGCCAGCGACCAGCTGAGGCTCCATTACCAGCCCAAGATCGACCTGGACAGCGGCCGAATCATCGGCGCGGAGGCGTTGATTCGCTGGCAGCATCCGACGCTCGGTCTGCTGCCTCCCAGTCACTTCATCGAACTGGCCGAGGACATGACCCTGATCGAGGAGATCGGGGAATGGGTGTTGCGCCAGGTCTGTCGGGACTTGCAGTCCCTGCGGCTGGCCGAAGACGAGCTGCCGCGCATTGCCATCAATGTCTCCGCGCGCCAGCTGCGGCAGCCGGATCTTGCGGGGAACTTCCACCGCATTATCCGCGAGACCGGTGTCCCGCCCCGCTGTATCGAGCTGGAGCTCACCGAGACCGCGATCATGGACGACCCCCAGGGGGCGGCGCGGGTCTTCCAGCGACTGCGTCACGCCGGCATGTCCCTGGCGGTGGATGATTTCGGGACCGGTCACGCGTCCCTCGTGCAGCTCAAGCAGATACCGGCCGACACCCTGAAGATCGACCGCTCCTTCGTGAAGGATCTCGACCAGGGCGAGGAACATTCGCAGATCGTCCGCGCGATCATTCTGATGGCCCATACCCTGGGGCTGGACGTGATTGCGGAGGGCGTGGAGACCGAACGCCAGGCGGAGATCCTGCTACAGCTGGATTGCCATACGGCCCAGGGCTTCTACTTCTCGCACCCGGTGGCGTTCGACGACCTTCGGGGCCTGCTCCGCGACCGGGTCCAGCTCCCCGCCGCGACCGCCTGACCCCGTTCGTCACCCCGGACGCACGGGGCCGGGCTGGCTCGGACTAGTCCGTCTGGGGCTCGGTCAGGGCGGCCGGGTTCAGCAAGGCCTGCAGGCGTTCACGCGGGATGTCCGTTTGCTCCGCCGCCACATCAACGATCGGCCGGCCGCTGGCGTACGCCTCCTTGGCAATCCGGGCGCCGGCCTCATAGCCGATCTCCGCGTTCAGCGCCGTCACCAGGATCGGGTTGCGGTCCAGGGCCGCGCGCAACACGTCCTCGTTCACCGTAAAGCCGGCGATGGCCCGATCGGCAAGGTGTTCGGCCGCGCGCGCCAGCAGGCCCATCTGGTTGAGGAGGTTGTCGGCGATTAGCGGCAGGCCGACGTTCAGCTGGAAATTGCCCCCCTGTCCCGCGGCCGCGACCGCGGCGTCCAGGCCGATCACCTGCTGCGCGGCCATGATCACCGCCTCGGGGATCACCGGGTTGACCTTGCCCGGCATGATCGAACTACCGGGTTGCAGGGCCGGCAACGCGATCTCGCCCAACCCGGCCAGCGGACCCGAGTTCATCCAGCGCAGGTCGTTGGCGATCTTGATCAGGCTGGTGGCCGTGGTGCGCAACTGGCCGGACAGCTCCACTGCGGTGTCCTGGCTGGCCAGGGCCGCAAAGCCGTTGGGTTCGCGCTCGAAGGCGATCCCGGTGCGTTCCGCCAGGCGGTGGGTGACCCGATCCCCGAATTGGGCCGGGGCATTGATGCCGGTGCCCACCGCCGTGCCACCAATCGCCAGTCGGTTGATCCGCGCGCGCGTGTCGCGAAGGCGCTCGACGTCCAGTTCCAGTTGCCGGCGCCAGCCGGACAGCTCCTGACTCATCCGCACCGGCATCGCGTCCATCAGATGGGTGCGGCCGGTCTTCACGATTGCGGTCAGTTCGCCCTCGCGCCGGGCGATGGTCGCAATGAGATGACGCAAGGCCGGCATCAGCTGCTTTTCCATCTGAACGGAGGCAGCCACATGCAGGGCGGTGGGGATCACGTCATTGGAGCTTTGGGAACGGTTTACGTGATCGTTCGGATGGACCGTCAAGGCATCACTCGAGGCCAGCCGCGCGATCACCTCGTTCATGTTCATGTTGCTGCTGGTCCCGGAACCCGTCTGATAAACATCCACCGGGAAGGCATCGGCATGCTCGCCGCTGGCGATGGTCTCGGCGGCCGCGACGATCGCCGCGGCCACCTCGTCCGGAAGCTGGTCGAGCGCCTGGTTGGCCTCGGCGCAGGCCGCCTTGGTCTGCGCCAGGGCGCGAATAAACGCCGGCGGCATCGGTCGCCCGCTGATGTGGAAGTTGTCCACAGCGCGCTGGGTCTGGGCGCCCCACAAGGCCCGTTCCGGGACCTCCACTGTCCCGAGACTGTCCTGTTCCTGACGCATTGCGGGCTTCGACATGCCTTCCTCCTGGTTTGCGCGGGGCGCGATGCTGTATTGCACTTGAGCACCTTAGTATACTGCGCCGCCTGTCCCGAACCCGACCCCGGAATCCCCATGTCACTGAGCCCGTTGTCCGCGATCAGCCCCGTCGATGGCCGCTATGCCCGGCATACCCGCGACCTGGCCCCCTACTTCTCCGAGCAAGGTCTCATGCAGGCCCGCGTGCGGGTGGAGATCGCCTGGCTCAAGGCCCTGGCCGCCGAGCCCGCGATCCCCGAGGTCCCGGCGTTGACCGATACGGCCGGCGCCTTCCTCGACGAGATCGCCTTCAGCTTCGACGAGGTCGCAGGCGCCCGGGTCAAGGAGATCGAGGCGACCACCAACCACGACGTGAAGGCGATCGAGTACTACATCAAGGAGCAGATGGCGGATCGCGCCGACCTGCAGAGCCAGATCGAGTTTGTCCACTTTGCCTGCACCTCCGAGGACATCAACAACCTGGCCTATGGCGTGATGGTGCGCGAGGCCCGCGACATGGTCATGCTGCCCGCGCTGGACACCTTGCTGAAACCGTTGCGCGAGCTGTCGGAGCGTTTCGCCGATCAGCCGATGCTCGCCCGTACCCACGGCCAGCCCGCCTCGCCCACCACCATGGGCAAGGAGCTCGCCAACGTAGTGGCGCGACTGGAGCGTCAGCGCGCCGAGATCGCCGGGGTCTCATGCCTCGGCAAGATCAATGGCGCGGTGGGTAACTTCAACGCCCATTCCGTGGCCTACCCCGAGGTCGACTGGCCCGCCCTGTCGCGGCGGATGATCGAGGGCCTGGGACTGCAACCGAACACCCATACGACCCAGATCGAGCCGCACGACTTCCTGGCGGAGTTGTTCCACGCCTTCATGCGCGCGAACACCATCCTTCTGGATGCCTCGCGCGACATCTGGGGCTACATCTCGCTGGGCTATTTCAAGCAGAAGGTAGTCGCCGGCGAAGTCGGCTCCTCGACCATGCCGCACAAGGTCAACCCGATCGACTTCGAGAACGCCGAAGGCAACCTGGGCCTGGCCAACGCCCTGTTCGATCACCTGGCGAGCAAGCTGCCGGTCTCGCGCTTCCAGCGCGACCTGACCGACTCCACCGTGCTGCGCAACATCGGCCTGGCGTTCGCCTGGTCGCTGATCGCCTACAAGGCGTTCGGCCGCGGTCTGGGCAAGCTGGAGATCGAACCCGGGCGCCTGGCGGAGGACCTGGACCAGAACTGGGAGGTCCTTGGCGAGGCCGTGCAGACCGTCATGCGCCGCTACGGTATCGAATCGCCCTACGAGAAACTCAAGGAACTGACCCGTGGGCAGCGTATTACCCCCGAGGCGCTGGCGGCGTTCATCGACGGCCTGGAGATCCCGGAAGAGGCCCGCGCCCGCCTGCGCGAGCTGACGCCGGGCAGCTACACCGGCATCGCCGACCGACTCGCGCGCGAACTCTGATCCCGCGCGCGGCATGGCGGCCCCGGACCCGAACCAACCGCTCGCGCTGCTCGGTGGCCTGACGCCCGCCGAGTTCCTGCGCGACTACTGGCAACAACGCCCGCTACTGGTGCGCGGCGCGATCCCCGGCTTCGAAAACCCGATCGAGCCCGACGACCTCGCCGGCCTGGCCACCGATCCGGACGCCGCGAGCCGTATCGTCAGCGGGCATGTCGACCGCCAGGACTGGGATGTTGAATACGGCCCCTTCGAAGCCGAGCGGCTGGGCCAGCTTCCCCAACGCGACTGGACCCTGCTGGTCACCGACGTGGAGCGCTTCTGGCCCGGTGGCCCGGATTTCCTCGCCCATTTCGATTTCATCCCGCGCTGGCGCCGGGACGACCTGATGATCTCCTATGCCCCGCCCGGCGGTTCCGTCGGGCCGCATGTGGATCAGTACGATGTGTTTTTGTTCCAGGCCGCGGGCCGGCGCCGCTGGCAGATCCAGGACCCGCCGGGATCGCTGGATTGCCATGATGATCTGCCACTGGCCATCCTGCGGGCGTTCGATCCCACCGAGACCTGGGAGCTGGGTCCCGGCGACCTGCTCTACCTGCCCCCCAACCTGCCGCATTACGGACTGTCGCTGGACGACCAGTGCATGACCTGGTCAGTGGGGTTTCGCGCCCCGACCATCCTCGATGTCCTGACCGGGTTTCTCGAGGAGCGCGCCAACGTGATCGGCGACCAGGCGCGCTTCGAGGATCCAGGTCGGCACCCGTCCGCGCACGCGGCGGAGCTTCCCGCCGCGGATCGCGAGGAGCTGCGCGAAGCCCTGCGCGCCCTGCTGGCGGCGGAGGATCACGACCTGGACGCCTATCTGGGGCGTTTCCTGACCCGCCCCGCCGGCAACGTCGAGCTCGCCCCGGGGGACCCGGGGCTGGCGGCCACTGCCGGCCCGGCAGATCGCTTTGCGATCCACCCCGGCGTCCGGCGTGCGTGGTTCCAGGGCCCCGATGGCCCGATCCTGTGCATCGCCGGAAACGACTATCCCGCACAGGCGGTTGCTGCGGATGTTCTCGAGGCCTTCTGTAGCGCGGAGACGCTCAGCATCGCGGAATGGGAGGAGGCAATCCCCATGATCCGGCAGATCCTCGAGGATGGGCTCGAGGCCGGCTGGCTGGCACCGGACGACCCGGGCGAATAGCAACGCTGGAACGACTCCGGGCGCTCAGGCCGCCCGGGGGAGACATGCCTGCGCGGCCCGCTCGATCAGTTCCGGCCCGGCATCTGCGTGATGGGCCCCCTCGGTCAGTATCCGTCGCCACTGGCGTGCGCCCGCCTCGCCGTGGAACAGGCCCAGGATATGCCGGGTCAGACGCGCCAGCGGCACGCCATCACGGCGCATCCCCTCCGCAATCCCCAGGATGCCCTCCAGGACCTCTTCGCGCGTCGGGTCGTCCGCGCCCTCGAAATACAGGCGGTCCACCACCGACAGGCTCCAGGGCTGGTGGTAGGCCAGCCGACCGAACATGACCCCGTCCACCTGCTGCAGGTGCGCGCGCGCGGCGCCGACGTCGTCCAGTCCGCCGTTCAGGACAATCGTCAGGTCGGGGAACTCGGCCTTCAGCCGATAGACCCGTTGATAGTCCAGCGGGGGAACGTCGCGATTGTCCTTTGGACTGAGCCCCTGGAGCCAGGCCTTGCGCGCGTGCACCACGAAGTGGCGGCACCCGGCGGTGGCCACGCGTTCGACAAAGGCCTGCAGATCGGCCTCCGAGTCCTGGTCGTCAATGCCGATGCGGTGCTTGACGGTGACTGGAACGTCAACGGACTGCTGCATGGCTGCGACGCACTCGGCCACCAGCCCCGGTTGTGCCATCAGGCAGGCGCCGAACGCGCCAGATTGAACGCGGTCGGAGGGGCAACCCACGTTAAGGTTGATCTCGTCATAGCCGCGATCAGCCGCAATGCGGGCGGCCTGCGCCAGCGTCGCCGGATCGGAGCCGCCCAGCTGCAGCGCGATCGAGTGTTCCACCGGGGAGAAGCCCAGCAGCCGGTCGCGATCCCCATGGATAACGGCGTTGGCATGCACCATCTCGGTGTACAACAATGCGCGTCGCGTCAGCAGCCGATGGAACCGGCGACACCAGGTGTCCGTCCAGTCCATCATCGGTGCAACCGCAAACCGCGGGTCGGGAGCGTGGCCCGCGTTATCCATCAGCGAAGTCTCCGTGCCGCGCAGGCGGCGCCCAAAAGCGAGAAAGGATTGCCATCATGTCGGAATCCGAAGTGCCTGAAACCTTTCGCGATAGTGTCTCACACATGGTCGACCGGGCCATGGCCTACCTCGATCTTCCCGAGGGGGCGCGGGAGGCCGTCAAGACCTGCAATTCGGTCATCCAGGTGAGCTTTCCGATTCGCTTTCGCGACCGCATTGAGGTGTTCAAGGGCTGGCGCGCGGTGCATTCCGCCCACCGCCTGCCGGCCAAGGGCGGCCTGCGATTCTCGCCGACCATGGACCAGGACCACGCCGAGGCCCTGGCGGCCCTGATGACCTACAAATGCGCCATCGTGGATATTCCCTTCGGCGGCTCCAAGGGCGGCCTGCGCATTGATCCGCAGAAGTACAGCGAATGGGAGATGGAGCGCATTACCCGCCGGTTTGCCCATGAACTGATCCAGCGTGACTACATCAGCCCCGCGCAGAACGTACCGGCGCCGGATGTGGGGACCTCTCAGCGCGAGATGGCCTGGATCATGGAGACCTATCGCGATCGCCATCCGGAAGACCTCGACCATGCCGCTTCGGTGACCGGCAAGCCGGTCGAGCTGGGCGGCATGGTCGGGCGCCTGGAGGCCACTGGTCGGGGGGTTCAGTATGCGTTGCAGGCCTTTTTCCGCGAAGGCTCGGCGGCCCGCGAGGCCGGGTTCAAGGGCGGCCTGGGTGACCAGCGCATCATCATCCAGGGCTTCGGCAACGTTGGCTATTACGCCGCGCGCTTCCTGCAGGAGGACGATCACGCCAAGATTGTCGGCGTCATCAAGAGCGATGGCGGGGTGTATTCCGAGGATGGGATCGACGTCGAGGCCCTGCACGACTATGTACGGCGCAGCGGCACCATGGAGGGTTTCGCGGGGGTCGAGTTCGTCCGCGATGGCAACCGCATCATGGAACGCGAGTGCGACATCCTGATTCCTGCCGCCCTGGAAGGGGCCATCCATCGGGACAATGTCGACCGCATCCAGGCCCGGCTGGTCGCCGAGGCCGCCAACGGTCCCTGCACCTGGGAGGCCGACCAGGCCCTGCGCGAACGCGGCGTCCCGATCCTGCCGGACGTGTACGTCAACGCCGGCGGCGTGATCGTCTCCTACTTCGAGTGGGTGCGGAACCTGTCGCACATGCGCTTCGGGCGCCTGGAGCGGCGCTACGACCAGGCCCAGGGCCAGCACATCGTCAGTGCCATCGAGATGATGACCAACGAGAGCATCCCCGAATGGATTCGCGATGCCGTCGTGCGCGGGGCCGAGGAGATCGATCTGGTCCGCTCGGGCCTGGACGACGCCATGCGCGAGGCCTTCCGCGAGATGCACGAGGTTCGCGAGACGGAAAGCAATGGCGAGGTACTCGACTATCGCACCGCCGCCTATCTGATCGCCCTGCGCAAGATCATTCGCGCCCGCAGCGACCTGAGCCTGATCTGATCCCCGCGGGCCCCCGCCCTACCGCGCTGGCCCGTAGCGCGACTCCAGCGCCGCGAACAGCGCCCTCAGGCCCATCGCCTCGCCGCCCTTGGGCCGCCCTGGGCGCGCGCGGTCGTTGAAGGCCATGATGTCGAAATGCATCCAGGTCGTGCCCTCGGGGACGAACTCCTTCAGGAACAGCGCGGCAGTAATCGCGCCGCCGTGGCCGCCGGTAGAGCTGTTCACGATATCGGCCACGTCACTGTCCAGCATGTAGCGATAGGGCGTATGCAGCGGCAAATGGCAGACCGGGTCGTCCCATTCGCGCGCTGGCTCCACCAGCGCCCGCGCCCAGCCCTCGTCCTGGGTGAAGCAGGCGCTGATCTCCGTCCCCACGGCGACGCGCGCCGCCCCGGTGAGCGTCGCAAAGTCCACCAGCAGGTCCGGATGGAACGAGCCCGCGCGATCCAGCAGATCGGCCAGCACCAGGCGCCCCTCGGCATCCGTGTTGTCGATCTCGATCCGCTTGCCGTTGCGCGCGGTCAGCACATCGCCCGGGCGGAAGGCCCCGGCGCCGATGGCATTCTCCGCGGCCCCGATCAGCACGGTCAGCCGCACCGGCAGCGCCTGCGCCATGATCAGGCGCGCAAGCCCCAGCACGATCGCCGCCCCGCCCATGTCCTTCTTCATCTGCCGCATGGAATTGCCGGGCTTCAGGTTCAGGCCACCGGAATCGAAGCATACGCCCTTGCCCACCAGCACCAGCGACGGCGCGTCGGGCGCCCCCCAGGTCAGCTCGATCACCCGGGCCCCGTGGTCGCTGGCGGCCCCCACGGCGTGGATACAGGGGAAGTCCTGTTCCAGCTTGTCGCTGTCGCTCACCAGATGCAGGCTGCTGCCGAATTCCTCGGCCAGCTCCCGTGCCTTCAACGCCAGGTTGGCCGGCATCATGTCGGCGGCCGGGGTGTTGATCAGGTCGCGGGTCAGCCCGATGGAATCGACAAACGCGAGGACCCGCGCCTGATCCGCGTCTTCCGGCCACACCAGCCGCGGCGCCCGCTCCTGCGCCTCGCGGTAACGCTCGAAGCGGTAACACCCCAGGCCCCAGCCAATGGCCGCCAGGTTTTGAATCTCGGGGCTCAGGGCGTCCGTTTCCAGGCGGTAGTCGCCCGTTCCCAGGGTCTCCGCCGCTGCGGCCAGCATCCAGATCGGGGTTTCCGCATCAAAGCCGGCCAGCACCGCCGCCAGTCCACCCTCGGCATCGGGAATGCGCAGGGTTGCGCCCGGCTCCGCCTCGAACCCGGAGGCCTCCACCCATTTGCGCCAGCTCTCCGGCGCACTCTCCAGGCGGACCGGGAGCGATTCGCGACTGACCGGGATCAGGGGAACGGCGGTGTCGGACGACGCAACAAAAACAGAATCCACGCGGCTTTCCTCGAAAACGATTCAAAGCCTTCATAATACCTGCCTTGTCGACCCTCCGGGGTCGTGTTCCCCCTCGCCTTACAGGATGTGACGATGACGCCAGCGCTGGAGATTCGCGGGCTCAAGAAGACCTACAAGAACGGATTCGAGGCCCTCAAGGGCATCGACCTCGAGGTGGCCCCGGGCAGCTTCTTCGCCCTGCTGGGCCCCAACGGGGCCGGCAAGTCGACGACCATCGGGATCATCACCTCGCTGATCAACAAGACCGCCGGCACGGTCAAGGTGTTCGGCCATGACCTCGATACCGACCTGCAGGCAGTCAAGCGCTCGATCGGGCTGGTCCCGCAGGAGTTCAACTTCAACAACTTCGAGCCGATTGGCGAGATCGTGGTCAATCAGGCCGGCTACTACGGCATTCCTCGTCGCGAGGCCTGGGAACGCTGCGAGCACTACCTGAAGGAGCTGGGGCTGTGGGAGAAGCGCAAGGACATGGCGCGCACCCTCTCCGGCGGCATGAAGCGGCGCCTGATGATTGCCCGTGCCCTGGTTCACGAACCGCGCCTGCTGATCCTCGACGAACCCACCGCCGGGGTCGACATCGAGCTGCGCCGGTCGATGTGGGACTTCCTTACCCGCATCAATACCGACGGGCGCAGCATCATCCTGACCACCCACTACCTGGAAGAGGCGGAGACGCTGTGCCGCAACATCGCGATCATCGATGACGGTGCGATCATCGAGAACACCACGATGAAGCAGCTACTGGCGAAGCTCGAGACCGAGACCATGGTGCTGGATCTCAGCGAGCCCCCGCCCGGTATCCCGGAGGATTCCCCGATCGCGCTGCGCCAGGTGGACGAGATGACGCTGGAGGCGGATATCCGCAGTGGCCAGCACCTGAACGACCTGTTCCGAGTGCTCGACCAGGCGGGCATCCGCGTCCAGAGCATGCGCAACAAGGCCAATCGGCTGGAGGAACTGTTCATCCGCATGACCCGCCCCGGCCAGAGCCCCAGCCATCTGACCCCTGGCGCCGGCGGGACCAGCGAGCAGCCGGAGAATCAGGCATGAGCGCTTCCCATCTTCGCGATTACTGGACCGCCTTTCGGACCATTGTCAGCAAGGAAGTACTGCGCTTTGCCCGCATCTGGGTACAGACGGTCCTGCCCCCGGTCATTACCACGGCACTGTACTTCATCATCTTCGGGGGGCTGATCGGCGAACGCATCGGGGACATGGAAGGTTACCGTTACATGGACTTCATCGTCCCCGGGCTGATCATGCTGGCGGTGATCACCAACAGCTACGCCAATGTGGTGTCATCGTTCTTCGGCTCCAAGTTCCAGCGCCACATCGAGGAACTGCTGGTCTCGCCCATCCCCAACAGCGTGATCATCCTCGGGTTCGTCTTTGGCGGCGTGGCGCGGGGCCTGGCGGTCGGCGTGGCCGTACTGCTGGTCTCGTTGTTCTTCAGCCCGCTCAGCATCCACAACCCTGGCGTGATGCTGATCATCGTGCTGATGACTTCCATCCTGTTTGCCCTCGCCGGGCTGATCAATGGCGTGTTCGCGCGCACCTTCGACGACATCGCCATCGTGCCGACCTTCATCCTGACGCCGCTGACCTATCTCGGCGGGGTGTTCTACTCGATCAGCCTGTTGCCGGAGTTCTGGCAGGGCGTGTCCATGCTAAACCCGATCCTCTACATGGTGGACGCCTTCCGTTACGGCAGCCTGGGCCATAGCGACTTCCCGATCGCCATGTCTTTTGCCATCATTGCCGGGTTCATTGCAGTCATGTACGGGATTGCGCTGGTCCTGCTCAACCGGGGCGTGGGGATCCGATCCTGAGACGCGCAGGCCGCGAAACACCGGGAGAGCGCCTTCCGACGGTGTTTATTGCCCGAAAAAACGTGTTATAAAGCGGAAACTTTGCGGGGCAACGGCCATATGGGTAACAACAGAAAGACATTCAATTTCTTTCTGGCGGGCACCGCCGGACTCACCATCCTGGTGGGTACCAGCCTCCTTCTCGCCTCCCAGCCCTCCGAGACGTCACAGCCGCTGCAAATCGGCGCCGGTAATCCCCTTCCTGCCTCCCAACTGTCGCTCGCCCGGGCGGAGCATCCGGCTGGCGGCGCGTCGATACGGGCGGCGCATAGTGCCGCATTCGAGTCTGGTGCCCAGACCGTGGCTTTTGCCCCTGACATGCCGGGCGAGCCAGCCCCGGATTACGACGACGCCACAATCGACCCGGACGCGGAGGCCCCGACTTCCTACGAGACCTTCGATCTCGACGGCGATTCCGATGCCGCCGCTGACTCTGACGTGGAGGCCGAAACCACGGACGCCGAGTGGTACACCCATACCCTGCAGAAAGGCGAGCGTCTGACGGGCCTTTGGGCACGCGAATGGGAACTCCCCCTGGCAACCCTCTACCGCCTGCTGGAAGATGACGACAATGCCTCGATCCTGAACCGTGTGCGCCCCGGTCAGGAGATCGAATGGCGGGTCGACGACGAGGGCTACCTGACTCGCCTGCGCCTGTGGACCGACCGGGCCAGCGGGCATGAGTGGGTCCGCGAGGCCGATGGCTGGGAGTTCGAACTCGGCGAAGTCGAGAACGGCCGCGAGGTCAGCCACCTGATCATTACGGCCGAGATCGACGGCAACATCGCCAACGCCTTGACCGAGCGCGCGGACATCTCCGCGCGTGCGGCCAACGCCCTGGCCGTGTTGCTGGATCGCTACCTGCCGGTACGCACCCACGCCCGAACCGGCGATCAGTTCACCCTGCTGGTAGAGCAGGAGACCCTGGTCGGCGACGACACCCCGCTCAACCTGCGTCTGCTGGCATTCGACTACGAAGGCGAGCGCATCGAGATCCGTGCGGCGCGCAACGTCAACGGGCGCTTCTACACCCCGGATGGCGAAAGCCTGCTGCCACCGTTCGATCGCCGTCCGTTCTCCGGCAACTATCGCATCAGCTCCAGCTTCAACCCGAGCCGCCGTCACCCGGTCACCGGGCGCGTGGCCCCGCACCAGGGGACGGACTTCGCCATGCCAATCGGCACGCCGATCCAGGCCCCGGCCGACGGTCGCGTGACCCGCGTCGAGAACCATCCGTATGCCGGGCGCTTCATCGTGATCGAGCACGGTCAAGGCTACTCCACCCGCTACCTGCATCTGGATCGCCAGCTGGTGCGCCCGGGTCAGACCGTCGAGCGTGGCGACCGCATCGCGTTGTCCGGCAATACCGGGCGCAGCACCGGGCCGCATCTTCACTACGAGATCCATGTGAACAGCCGGCCGCAGAATCCGATGCGCGTGGAGCTTCCGGAAAGCGACGCCCTGGAAGGCGACGAGCTCGACCGCTTCAAGTCCATCAGCCAGACCCTGCTGGCCCAGCTGGACAACGGGCTGCGCAACCAGCAGGTTGCGTTTACCCCGTTCGAAGAATTGACTCGCTAACCGCCCATTACGCCCCGTCTCGCGCAATCGCGCCTGGCGGGGCGTGACGTTCACGTCCGTGGCGACACCCTTGCCCTCCCCTCCATTGCTCGACTGGGCACGCCTCGAATGGCGTGACGGACAGCCCTTTGCCGCCGACTACGGGGATGGCTACTTCGGCTCCAGCGATCCGCATACCGAGGTGCGCGAGGTCTTCATCGAGGCCAACGATCTCGCCCGGCGCTTCCGCCAGTGTCAGCGCTTCGTGCTTGCCGAGACCGGCTTTGGGAGCGGTCTCAACCTTCTCCTGACGCTGCAGGAATGGCGCCGCCACGCACCCCCCGGCGCGTTTTTGTCCCTGCTAAGCCTTGAGGCCCACCCGCTCTCGCCCGCGGACCTCGAGGCAATGCACGAACGCCTGGGCCTCGACGATGCCGACGCCCGCCATCTGCGGGCCCAGTATCCACCACCGGTTCCCGGACTCCACCGCATCCAGTTCCCCGAGGCCGGCGCCGTATTGACCCTGGGCCTGGGTGACGCCGCTCCATTGCTTGCACAGATCCGGGGGACCGTGGATGCCTGGTTCTTCGACGGGTTCGCGCCGCGCAGCAATCCCGCCCTGTGGAACACCGGGGTGTTTCGGCAGGTGGCACGGCTCTCCGCGCCGGGTGCCACATTCGGCACCTACACCGCAGCGGCTCAGGTTCGACGCGACCTGGAGAGCACGGGGTTCGAGGTACGCCGGGTACCCGGTCATGGCCCGAAGCGCGAGCGTCTGGTGGGGGCCCTTCGGGACAGCCAATCGCCCGCGAAGTCACCGCCCGGCGATGTACCGCAACGTGTTGCCATCATCGGGGCCGGGATTGCCGGGCTCAGCACCGCCCATGCCCTGCAGGCGCGAGGAGTGGAGGTCACGGTCTTTGACCCGAACGGTGTTGGCGGTGGCGCCTCCGGCAATCCGGCGGGCGTCCTGTTGCCGAACTTGCATCCGCGCGACGGGGAGCTGAATACGCTGGCACTCGCGGGGATGCGCCGTACCGGTTTCCTTTCCGGACAGCTCGACGCGATCGGCGGATACGGCACCCGGTTGGCAACGGGCGTGGCCTTCCATGGCATCAGCGCCCACGGACGCAAGCGCGTGGAACGCCTGCAAAAAGTCGGGCCCGAACATGCGGCCCTGTTGTTCGACCCTGGCGGTCCCGGTTGCACCGCGGCCCCACACCTCTATTACCCAGACGGTCTGGCGATCGACATGCGGGCCTTTTGCCAGGCCCTGGCCGACGACCTGCCACCCCTGCGCAAGGCATCGGTACAGGCGCTGGAACCCTCGCCCAACGCCGGCCCCGTGCAGGTCGAGAGCGACACCGGGTCTGAACCCTTCGACGCGGTCGTGGTGGCCACAGCCGCCGGTAGCGGCACGACCTTGTGCCCGGAACAGGCGGGTATTTCCACCGTGACCGGTCAGATGACCCGGGTCCGGGCACCCTTCCCCGATTGGGGTGGCTTTGTGGCAACGGGTCAGGGCTACTGCATCCCGGGAGACCACGACACCGCTTGGATTGGCGCGACCTATCGCCGCACGGAGGGCCCCGGGACCGAAAATGAACAGGCCCCACAGGCCGAGGATGACCAGACCAATCTGCGGCATCTCGCCTGGGTGCCAGGGCTACAGGATGCACAGGCGGTCGAGATCCTCGCGCACTGGGCGGGGGAACGTGCCGTGGTCCGCGATCGCCTGCCGCTCGTCGGGCGCAGCCGGCTGGATGCGGGTGGACGGGTGCTGTTGAGCCTGGCGCATGGCTCGCGCGGCCTGCTCTATGCCCCGCTGGCCGGCGAATGGCTGGCGGATCACCTGCTGGGTCTGATCGAGCCGCTCGAGGCGCAAACCGCGACGCGGTTTGCTCCGGCGCGTCACTCCGATCCGGATTCCGGCGTCTCCGGCGTCTCCGGCGAGGCGTAGGCCACATCGTTGCGCCCGGCGGCCTTGACGCGGTACATCGCGTGGTCTGCGGCCATCATCAGATCCGCGAGGCGCTCGCCATCTCGCGGATAAAAGGCGACCCCGATACTGCAGGAGAGGGTCTGTTCGACCGGTTCCATATGGCCGGGATGCAGGTCGAAGGGCGGCCGGAACGCCGCCTGCAGGCGTTCGATCAGACCCCCGGCCTCCTCCCTCCGGTGCAGCGGCGCACTCAACACGATGAACTCGTCCCCACCCAGGCGGACCAGCAGGTCATCCGGGCGCAGACTGCCCGTCAGCCGCTGCGCCAGTTGGCGCAGGACCTCATCCCCGACGGCATGGCCGTACTGGTCGTTCACCGGCTTGAAACGGTCCAGGTCAATGAATAGCAGCGCCAGTTGACCCTCCTTGCGGTCCGCGCGGGCCGCAAGCCGCGGAAACGCCCGTTCCAGGGCCGCGCGATTCGCGGTTCCGGTCAGCGGGTCTTCCCAGGCCAGGGACTGCATGCGCTCTTCCAGCTGCTTGCGCTCGGTTACGTCCAGTGCGTGCCACACCACCGCCGACGAACCTTCGAACGGCGCGTCGATGGGGCGCACCCGCGCCTCGTACCAGCGGGTTTCCTCTGGCAATGAACTCCTCTCGCCTCCGTGGAAGACGCTCGCCTTCAGACGGTACTGAATCTCCTGCAACTCGCCTTCGCCCAATGCCCGCCGCACGACACCGGAAAAGCGCTGCGCGACCTCGTCCGGCAGCAGGTCCGCCAGTGTGTTCCCGGCCGCCGTGTGCTGGGGCGCCTGGGCGCGGCGCGCTTCGCCAAAGACCGCGCGAACGAGGCCGGCCTCGTCGATCACCAGGGCATCGCCGGGCATGGCCTCGAACAGCGCGTCCTGAAGATCACGGGCCTCGCTCAACGCGTTGAACAGCATTCGGTTCTCGTGCACATCGACAAAGCTCAACAGGAAGGCCCGCTGCCCTTCCCAGTCAATCGGAACCCAGCGCAGCAGATGAAAGCGCGGAGTTCCGTCCGCCATGTGTACGCGAATTTCCCGCCCGCGCGGCTCCTCTAGCGCCATGGAAAAATCGAGCTCAGGGGGAAGGCGCCGACGATCATCGGCCTGAATGACCCCGAGCGCCGACAGGGCCTGGCCAGGATCCGGCGACAGGCCGGTCATGCGGGTAAAGGCCGGGTTGGCCCAAAGGACTTGGCGCCCGGCGACCACCAGAGTCGCATCCGCCAGACGATTCACGAGTGCCTGATAGCGCGTGAGGGCCTCCCGCCGCTGCCGAATGCCCTCCCCCACGCGGAAGGTGTACCCACTGACCGCCAGCAGCCCGACCACGCCCATCACCCACCAGGCGGCCGGGCGCTCCGTGACGGATGGGTTGGGGACCGGCTGCGCAAGCATCTGCCATTGGCCCCCGGCAAAGGTCACGTCGAGCGCGAGCGGCGCGCTGGCCACGTCGATCTGTTCGGGGTTGTAGAAGACCTCACCGTCGGCGCCGGTCCCGTCGAGGCCGCGCAGTGCCAGTTGCAGGCTGGGCGGGCGCGGTGCGACGCCCGCCTTGCTAAGAATCGTGTCGAAATCCAGCGCAATACTCGACAGTGTCCACGGATTGGCGCGCGCCGGCGGATTTTCCGGATCGGTCAGGACCGGGGCGCGCACCAGAAGGCCCCGACCTCCCTGCGTCAGGGTCCAGGGCCCGGCGACGACCGTTTGCCGGCTTTCCAGCACCCGATAATAGGAGGCGCCCTGCTCCGGGTGTTTCGCCAGGTTGAGGCCGATCGCGCCCTCGTTGCCATCGCGCGGGTAGACCAGTTCAAGGATCTCGCCGCGGGCCAGGGTCAGAGAGCGAATCAGTTCAGGCTGGCTGCGATAAAGACGGTCCGCTGCCCGGTCGAAGTCGTCCTCGGTCAGGTCCGGGTGGACATAGGCATAGGCAGCAAGCCCGATCGTCGCATGGACCGTACCGTTCAGCACGCTTTCCAGTCGGGTCCGAAGGCTGCTTGCCTCCGAGGCCACGGCTTGCTGATAGCGGTCGGCCATCTGCTGTTTCCAGCCCTGGTCGATGGCCACGAACAGCAGGGCGAACAGCAACCCGGCGACCAGCGCCGCTATCACCGGACCGCTGATATGCGGTTCGGTGGTGCGGGCGTCGGCCGGCTGGGCCGCTTGCCCCGATTCGGATCCTTCCGTCGTGTCCGTGGACTGGGTCATACCGGGTCCTTTCAGGGACGCACAGAGCCCTACTATGCGCCTTTCCTGGGCCCGGCTGAAACGCGTTGCTCGGATGTGGCGCTGACCCTCGCCTCACGCCTTGTGGTCGAGCGTGCCCTCGGGCACGTCGTTTTCCCTCTTCCAGGTATCCGCGAGACGTCGCTTCTCGGCGGGTGACAGGCGTTTGATGCGTTGTTCCTCGCGCAGTGCCTCGCCGTGGCCGGGAAAGGCCTTCGCACTCAGAAGCTGTTCCGGCGGGTACATACGGGTGAAACGCGCCCCACGCCCTGCACGATGCGCGGCCAGACGCGCCTGCAGTCGCGGTGTGACCCCGGTATAGATCCGGGCACCGCGGCACTCCAGGAGATAGACGTACCAGGGTTGGGGGCTGGCCACGATCACACACCCGGGTAGAAATGATTGGTGGGGACGGCCGGAATCGAACCGGCACGGGCTTGCGCCCAGCGGATTTTAAGTCCGATGCGTCTACCAGTTCCGCCACGCCCCCGGAGCGGTCGCATCATACCGCGCGGCCCCGGTCCTCGCACCCGTGGTCGTCGCACCCACGGGAGGGGGGCGCTCTATTCCGCTTCGGCGGCGGGCATCTCCGCAACCGGTAGCGGCACGTGAAGGGAAGCGGCGATCGCCCGCAACAGTTCCACCTCCGCAACCACCGTCTGGCCCCCATGAGTGATCGTGGCAAGCATCGCCGTGACGAGGGTCTGCTTGTCCGCCGGGCGCAGGGCATCCAGCGCCTCCAGCGCCGTATCCAGCCCCTCGGCCCAAGCGGCCGCATCGGCCGTCCGCTCCAGAGCCGAGGCAATGCCCTCGTCGGTGGGATCTTCGATCGCCAGGGCCAGAACGCCCGCGCGCAGGGCCGCCCGGGCCTTCTCGGGGTCGTCCGGGTGCCCGTGATGCGCGAGCACGGCCAGCGTGTCCTGCGCGTGGGCAGCGTGGCGAGCCAGCCGGTCGCGTCCGCCCGCGCGGGCACGTTCGGGCTGCTCCAGGTCGCGCAACTGGCGCCGCAACAGACGGCCGGTCGCGTATTCGAACGCCGATACCCGGCCGTCGGCGCGGATCAGTTCGTCGATGAGGCCTTCCAGTTGCCGGCGTTCCTCGCGTGGGCGATGGCGCAATACCGGAAAGCTCATCTCCAGCAGCGGAATGCGCAGGTCCGGGCGCAGCTCGGGTTCGGCATCCAGCAGCGTGCGGACGTGGGACTCGCTCTCCGCCCCCCGCGCGGCGGCAATCCGCAGGAGCTGGTGATCGCGTACTTCCGGGTCGTTGCTGATCAACAGGTACAACAAGACATCAACGCCCCAGGCATCGGAATGCGCCGCGCGCTCCAACGGTCCCGGCATCGCCGCCACCAGCAGCCCCGCCCCGAGGATCTGTGACAGCCCTGGATCGCCGATATTTTCCATTAGCCGCTCCGGGTTCAGGAGCAGGCCACCCGGGCGTTCCGTCGAACCGCGTTCGCGTTCCTCCGCCTCGGCCTGGGCCTCCTTTTCGACGCGCCGCGCCTGCGCATCTTGTTGCATCTGCTCGCGGATGGTCTCCAGTTCCTCCGGCTTGAACCCCGGCTCGATCGCCTGTATGCGCTGGACCAGCGGCGGATGGGTCGAAAACATCTGACTGACGGCCCCGGAGGCGAACAGCATGTGCCCGACCTCCTCGGTGTCGGCCCCCAGCTCGGTATGGGCCGCGCCGATCTTCTTGAGCGCCCCGGAAATGCCCTCTGGCTGCCGGGTGAACTGCACAGCCGAGGCGTCCGCCAGGTATTCCCGCTGGCGCGAAACGGATGCGCGGATCCAGCGCCCGAAGAACAGCCCGATATAGCCCACCACGATCAGCGCCACGCCCGCGGCGACGATGCCCCCGGCGTTGCGGTTGTTGCGCGACAGACTCATTGCGAGCAGCACACGCTGCCCGATCAGCGCCATCACCAGGATCCCGAACAGCATGCCCATCAGGCGAATGTTCAGGCGCATGTCGCCGTTGAGCACGTGCCCGAACTCGTGCGCGACCACACCCTGCAGCTCGTGACGGTCCAGCTGTTCCAGGGCCCCGCGGGTCACGGCGATGGCCGCGTCGTCCGGTGAATAGCCCGCGGCAAAGGCGTTGATGCCGGCCTCCTGCTCGAGCACATAGACCTCGGGCACCGGGACGCCGGAGGCGATGGCAACCTCCTCCACCACGTTCATCAGGCGCCGGCGCAGCGGGTCACGGGTATCGCCATCCACCCGCGTCCCGCCGAGTTCGCGGGCCACGGCCCCGCCACCGTCGCGCAGGCCGAGGGTGCGATAGAGACTGCCCAGGCCGATCAAGCCGACCGTGAGCACGGTCGTCCAGACCATCACGCCGACATTGCTGGCAAGGAACTCACGGGTCAGCCAGGGTTCGCCCGCGGCGGCAGGTTCTGCCTGACCGAACACGACCAGCACGATGGCATTCATTACCAGCACGATGGCGAGTACCGCCAGACCGAACAGAAACAGCAGCCAGCGGGTCCGGCGCTGCGCCCGGTCCTGTTGCTCGAAAAAATTCATGACGCCTCGGGGATCAGGAGAAGTTCACTTGCACGGGCTCGCGCTTCTGCGGGTCCTCGATCTCCAGCAGCTGCCCCGGACGGAAGCCCAGGTTGTTGGCGATCAGGCTGTTGGGGAACATCTCGCGCAGGATGTTGTACTGCATCACCGCGTCGTTGAAGGCCTGGCGGGCGTAGGCCACCCGATTCTCGGTACTGGTCAGCTCTTCGGACAGCTGCATCATGTTCTCGTTGGCCTTCAGGTCGGGATAGCTCTCGGACAGCGCGAACATCCGCCCCAGGGCCCCGGAAAGTCCCTGTTCAGAACTCGACAGCTTGCGCACAGCCTCGGTGTTGGTCGGGTCACCACCGACCTCCTGCAGGCTCTGCTTCGCATTGTTGCGGGCCTCGATGACCGCCTCCAGGGTGTCGCGCTCATGACTCATGTAGCGTTCCGCGACCTTGACCAGGTTGGGGATCAGGTCATAGCGGCGGGTCAGCTGCACATCGATCTGGGCGAAGGCGTTCTTGTACCGGTTGCGCGAGGTCACCAGGCGGTTGTACGTCCACACCCCCCAGATCACCAACAGAACCAGGATCCCCAGTACCACCCAAGTCATATCCATCCGGCCACACTCCTTAACCATTAACGTGCCGAGTGTACGCCGGAATGCGGGTGGCACCACAAGGCAGACGCTGCCGACGACGCTGTTTTATGCTGGCGCCGGTCTTTTCCCGGAAGCGCACATGAATCTCTCCACCCTCCTCGGTATTTTGGGCAGCCTGCTGGTCTTCGGCAGCGTCATCGCGTTCTCCTCGCAGAATGCCGACGCCTTCCTGAACCTGCCGGGCCTGGGCATCGTGGTGGGCGGCACCATCGCGGCCACGCTGATGAGCTACCCCTTTCACGAGGTGATGCGCGTGTTTCGCGCGGGGGCCAACGCGATCCGCGAGGAGCGTTACGACGTCACCCAGGATCTCGAGGAGATCGTCCAGGTCTCGCGCTACTGGTTCTCCCAGAACCTGCGGCGCATCCAGGATCGCCTGGACCAGATCCGTAACCCGTTCCTGCGCACCGGCATCCAGCTGGTCATCGACGACACGCCGATGGACGATGTCTCCGACCTGCTGAACTGGCGCATGGCGCGCCTGCGCGCCCGCGAACAGGCCGATGCGCAGATGTTCCGGACCATGGCCACCTATGCCCCGGCCTTCGGCATGCTCGGCACCCTAATCGGCCTGATCAACCTGCTGCTGACCACCGAAAACGACGATTTCACCGTCATCGCAGTGAACCTGGGCATCGCACTGATCACCACGTTCTACGGGATCCTGCTGGCGAACCTGGTCTTCCGACCCATCGCCATCAAGCTGGAGCGCCGGACCGAGGAGCGCGTGGTCCTGATGACCATGGTGCTGGAGGGCATCATGCTGATGCGCAAGGGACGCTCGCCCGGCTACATCCGCGAGACCCTGCGCTCCTTCATGGAGAATCACAGCGACGAGATCCGCCAGGCGACCCCGAATGGCGAGGAAGAGCCCGGGGCGGACGAACGTGCCAGCGGTGAACCCACGGAGCGGCGCTGAGCCCATGCCCGGACCCACCTACTCCACCACCGACCGCGCCGCGCTGCAGGCGGAGATGGATGCCCACGCCGCCACGCGCCCGGAGCAGGCCTTTCTCGGGTCCTACCCGGGCGAACGCCAGCGCGACGACGAGCATGCCTGGATCCTCACCTATCTGGACGTACTGACCCTGGTCATCGTGGTGTTCGTCATCATGCTCACCTTCATGGACCCGCGCGACGACGACCCGCGGGCGGTCTCCGCCAGCCCGATCGCACTGGCCCACCCGGACCGCAGCACCCTGATTGAACCCCTGGTTCATTCCTCTCCGCTGGGTGGGCCCGCCCTGGACGAGGCGCCGGTCGGTGAGCGCTCCGGCCCGGAGGTGGTCGCCGACCAGCCACCGGGCCACGCGGCCGACCGATTACGCGCGCGCGCCCCCGAGGGCGTCCACGTCGTCGAGCAACCCGGGCGGCTGGAGCTGCGCATCCGTGACGACATCCTGTTCCGCACCGCCGAGGCGAAGCTGAGCTCGGATGGCGAGGCGCTGCTGCAGGATCTGCTCCCCATCCTGGAAGATCATCGCGGCACCATCACCGTGGAAGGCCATACGGACAACCTTCCCATCGCGACCGAGCGGTTCCCGTCGAACTGGGAGCTATCCTCGGTGCGCGCCAGCGGCGTCGTACGCTACCTGGTGACCCGCGAGCTGGATGCTGCCCAGCTCCGAGCGGTCGGGCTGGCCGACACCCGTCCGGTTGCCGACAACGCCAGCCCGGAAGGCCGCGCCGCCAACCGCCGCGTGTCACTGATGCTGGAAACCGATGCCGCGCCCTGATCCCGGCTGTCAGACACCGTGGGCACCGCTCGCGCAAACGGGCTCGACCGCCACGCCGAAGCAGGTCTTCCCCACTACGGCGAGCGGGCGATGCTTGATCCAGATCATCACGCGTTCGGCCGGCGCATGCCGTCCCGGCTGGATACTGCTACATTGAAACTAGGGGTTTTTCCGTAAGGGGTTTGCGTGTCGGCTCAGGGGGATACAAGGATGTCTGGATGGTTCTTGCGAAGCGCGGCGGCGATCACGACCGTGATCCTGCTGAGCCTGAACACGGTGGCAACTGGCAAGGAAGCATCCGTGATCCTGGAAATGCCAACCGGTGATTCGGCTGAAGCGGCGTACTGGGCCGGCGAACCGGACATGCCCGCGGTCCTGATCCAGCACGGTTTCCTGCAGACTCACCACTTCCCCACCGTGCGCCGCCTCGCCCTGGCGCTAGCCGACTCGGGATTCACTGTCCTGACCCCCACACTGACACTGGGGATCGATCGGCGCACGGCCAGCCTGCCGTGCGAGGCCGTGCATACCCACACCATGGAACAGACCCGGCAAGAGATCGCGCTCTGGGTTGACTGGCTGCACACGAGAACCGGCCAGGAACCCGTGGTGATCGGACACAGCGCCGGCAGCATCAACCTGCTGGCGTACCTCACGGATTCCGCGCGCCATACCGTCGCCCACGCCATCTTTATCAGCGTGACCTATTTTGGGCACGGCGAGGCCGCGTTTGACTCCCCCGAACATGCCGCCCGTGCCCACGCGGCCCTCGCGCGCGGCGATATCGGGCTGGCGGAATATGCCCTGGATTTCTGTCGCCAATACGTCACCACGCCCGCGGCGTATCTCTCCTACTACGACTGGGACAAGCAACGAACCGACCGGGCCTTCCAGTCGAGTAGCGCGCCTTCCACCCTGATCGCGGGCAGCGCCGATGCCCGGATCGACCTGGAATGGATCAAGACCTTGCGACGGCATGGGGTGGAGGTCCACATCGTGGACGGTGCCAACCACTTCTTCGATCAGTTTCACGAATTCGACCTGCTGGACGAGATCGAGCAGGTCCTCCAGGAAGACCTCACGCAATGATCCCCTGGCGCACCCCTTCAATCACACTCTACGCCCTGCTGCTGGCGGCGGTCGCCCTTGTCACCCTCGCCAGCTTCGGTCTGTACACCTGGCACAAGGTCGACCAGCTACGCGACGAGGTTTACGTAAGTGGCTACGAGGCCGCGCGGCAGGAGCTCGCCAACGCCCTGGGGCATGTCCGTAAGGATGCGGCATTGCAAGCATCCCGATTCGCACGCTGGGAGGAAGTGCGTCAGCAACTGGGCACCCCACACTACTATGGCTACTGGAAGAATCACCGCATGCACCAGGCCGGGATTCTGGCCGACAGGGTCCTGGACACCCAGATCTATGATCACCAGGGAGTGGCCCTTCCCGATTCCCCCACCGTCTCCTTGCCCGCGAGACTCGAACTGCCACCCCCCGCTCCCCGTGCGGTACAAGGCGACGCCGAACCACTCCTGCTGATCATCGAGCCGATTCCCGCGCCCGACGCGGCCGAGCCCCCCCGCGGCTACGTCGCGCTGCAGAGCCGGTTTCTCGACGCGCTTCGCGAGGGCCACGTCTACCACTATATCGACCCCGAATCGATCCGATTCGACCTCGGTGAGCAGGAAACCATCCTGGCGGGAGAGCTCCTGCGCCATGCGCAGTTCGACCTGCGACCCAACCCTCTTGCCGATCAGGTGGAGGCCCTTCTGTGGGGCGCTGTGATCAATCTTGGGGGCATCCTGGGTCTGATCACACTCATTCTGTTCGCCACGCTGGTCTATCTGATCGTGCGCCCCCTGCGCGCCATCGCCGGCCACATCGACCGGCTTCGCGAGAGCGCCGGGAGCCTTGTGCTGGAACGCGCCGGGGGGCTGCTGCCCATTGCGGAGACGGAAAAGATCCGCGCATCCCTGAATTCCTACCAGGCCAGGCTCCAGGACGTCCATTCCAGCCTGGAGGCGAAGAACCGCGAATTCTGGCGCATCGCGCACCACGATGCCCTGACCGGCGTGCGCAACCGCCGGGCCTTCGATGAATACTGGGACACCCTTCCGCGACTGGCCGCCCGCCACACCTATCCAGTGTGCTTTGCCCTGTTCGACATCAATCACTTCAAGGCCATCAACGACAGCTACGGCCATCAGACGGGCGACGCGGTCCTGCAGAGTGTGGCACGCAGCATCGACGAGGTAATGCGGGAGGGGGAACACCTGTTTCGCATCGGCGGCGACGAATTCGCCGCAATCCTCCTCGACTGTGACGAATCGGGCGCCCAGCGCCTGGGCGAGCGTTGCCAGGAGCGGATCCGGGCCACCGACTTCACCCAGTACGGGGTGCGGGAACCAATCAAGATCAGCATCGGCCTGGCTGTCGCGCCCGGCAACGATGCACCGGCCATGCTGGCCCTGCAGTGGCAGGCCGACGTTGCCATGTACAAGGCCAAGCGCCCCGGATCCTCGCCGGTCGTGCTGTTCACCCCGGAACTGGAGAAGGATACCCAGAGCCTTTATTCCAATTGGATCAACAACGCCGTGTACGAGGCCATCACCCGGGGAACCGGGATCCGAATGGCCTACCAGCCGGTCGTTGCGCTCAACGAGCATCATTCCTCGTATGTCGAGGCCCTGCTGCGTATCGAACACCAGGGCGAGATCATCGGACCCGCGGATATCTTCCCCGTCGTCGAGGCGCGCCATCTGGAGGTCGACCTGGACCGGGCCGTACTGACCCGCATCCTCGGGGATCTGCGGGCCTCCCTCATCCCGCCAGGGGTCGGTATCTCGATCAATCTGTCGGGCCCCACCATCGTGAATGCCGGGCTTACCCAGTGGCTGGAGGCCTTCGTCCCCTTCCTGCAGGATCGGCCAATCATCCTCGAGGTCACGGAGACCGCCCTGATCACCGAGATCGGGCTGGCGACGGAAAATCTCCAGCGACTACGTCAGCAAGGGTTCCTGGTCGCCCTCGACGATTTCGGCAGCGGCTACTCTTCCATCCGCTATCTGGCTTCCATGCCCGTGGATACCGTCAAGTTCGATATCAGCCTGATACGCAGCCTGGATGTCCCGGACCAGCACCACATCGTCGAGGGCCTGGTCCAGATGATCCGCGATGTGGGCTACACCACCGTGGCGGAAGGGATCGAGACCGCCGAACAACTCAGCCGGGTATGCGCCCTGAAGTTCGACTTCGCACAGGGCTACCATCTCGGGCACCCTGCCCCGGTTTCACAAGGCCTCCCGCCGGTCCTGCAGGCTCATGCAGGCATTTCCCGGATGTAATTGTTCGCGAGCCGGCCTCGCAGACGAAACTGGATCGCCGAGTCTCCGGGGAAACATGCGATTAGCGGTTCCCGGAGGCGGCCGGGCGCAGCCGCGTTACAGACCTGCCCCCTGACATCCCCCGCCTGTCCGTGTCAAAGCAATGCGATTTGACCCGGAGACGCCGGACGCAGAACCTGTACCCCGTTTTCAACTTACGAGGAGGCCCGCTTGCGCTCTGGACGCGGATCCCTGTTGGGCGACTGGCTCGATACCACCAACCACAAGGACAAGCTGATTGCCCTGATTGGCGGCGTGATTGGCCTCTACCTGTCGCTGGAGGTCGCGGCATCGGTCACCGACAACGGGATCAACGGGCTGATCCTCGCGTCTCTGGGCGCCACGGCCGTGCTGCTCTTCGCTGCGCCCCACGCGGCGATGTCGCAGCCCCGGAACGTGCTCGGTGGCCATGCCGTCGCCGCCATCGTGGGGGTGCTGGTGCGCGACGTCCTGCCCCACCCGTTGCTGGCTGCAGCGGTTGCCGTCGGGCTCGCAATCTGGCTGATGCACTACCTGCGGTGCCTGCATCCCCCCGGCGGCGCCACCGCGCTCTATGCGGTTCTGGGAGGTGAGTCGGTGCACACCCTGGGCCCCTGGTTTCTCCTGCATCCCGTGCTGTCCAGCGTGGGCGTCATGCTTGTTGTCGCGGTGATCATCAACTACCCGTTCCCCTGGCGGCGCTATCCGGCCAGCCTGACGCCGACGCCCGAAGCCCCAGAGCAAGGTCCCCTGGCTGCCCTGGAGCGGGCGGGCCTGGGCCAGGACGACCTCGAGCACGCCATGCGCGAAATGAACCTGTATCTCGACCTCACCGAAGACGACCTCGCACGCCTGTACCTATTAGCCCGGCGCCATCACCAGCACCCCGACCCCATCACGCCGGCCGCGATCCAGCCGGATAACTGTTTCAGCAATGGCGGGAGCGACGCCGACTGGGCTGTGCGGCGCGTGTTAAACATCGACGACGGGCAAGTGACCTACCGCAACCTCGCAGGCCCGGAAACCCCGCGCCAGGACCGCGTCACGCTGGCGGAATTCACCGCCTGGGCCCATCACCAGCTCGACCCGAAATCCGCCCCGGGCGACTGAAGCGTTTGGGGCTGCCCCTACTCGGCGCTTATACTCTCGCGCTAGGGAAACACTGATCAATGTACACGCTCGCGTTGGCACCCCAGGTTTTTCGAGACAAGGCGCGTCGTGCAGCGGGTAGTGGTTCTACCCGCAAGCGGCGCAACGCAGGATCGGGGAACCTGGGGTGCCAACCCCACAAACCATTCAATGCAGGGGCTCAGCCGCCCGTTGTTGACGAAAACGGGCGCGCGCACGGCGTTGCGGTTCCCCTTGTGCAGAATGACTGCACGGCAGTCACCGCGCCTTGTTCGCACGCAAAAGCGACTCGAGCGCGAGCGTGTACATTGATCAGTGTTTCCCTAGGTCTCCGTAGCTCAGCTGGATAGAGCAGCCCCCTCCTAAGGGGCAGGTCGCAGGTTCGAATCCTGCCGGGGACACCACATTCATGAGGCCGCTGCCGATCTTCGATCTGGCGCCGTGCCCGCATCGGTCGTAAGGTAGGCAGATGGCCATGCTGACGACCGAACAGTCCACCCGCATGATCGATCTCCTCGCCCCGCTGATCGGCATTCAGGGCGAGGTGGATGGTTGTATGGTTGAACTGGTCGAGGTCCTCGACGAGGGGCCTCGGGGTCTACCCGGGGTCGCCCTGATGACAATGGGGGCCGAGCGCAGCATCCAGGCCAATCAGTACGGCAATCCCCTCTGTCGCCATTCGGAAACCCGCACCCTCTCGTTGCTGTCCGAGGTTGAACGCGACCTGCACCCGGTCCTGCGACAGCTGCTTCCGGAATCCGTCGTGGCCGAGCTGCGGGAGTTGCTGACGGAGTGAGGCTCTACCCGGCTCCGTTGCATGGGCGCGATCGGGCTTCGGCCTCCTCCACCATGGGCTCCAGCCGCGGCCATATGGCGTCCAGCAGATGGGGTTGAGCGGCCTCGCTGGGGTGGATGCCGTCGTCCATCAACATGCCGTCTTCCAACAGGATGCCCTCGAGGAAGAACGGCTCGAACGCGAGCCCCCGGTCCTCGGCGAGGTCGGCGAATACGGCCTCGAAACGCTCGGTGTAGCGGCGGCCGTAGTTCGGCGGGATGCGTATGCCCAGCAACAGGGTTTCGGCGTCGACCGCCTCGATCGCATCCACCATTGCCTGCAGGTTTTCGCGCATGGCCTGCGGGGGCAGGCCGCGCAGGCCATCGTTGCCGCCCAGGGCCAGGATGACGACTTCGAACGCTGCGCGTTCCAGCACTTCGGGCAGGCGAGTCCGTCCCCCGGCCGTGGTATCTCCGCTGATGGATACGTTGACCACCTCCCAGTCCTTCTCTCGCTCCACCAGGCGTTCGCCCAGCAGGGCCGGCCAGCCGGCGGAATCCGGCATGCCGTACGCGGCACTAAGCGAGTCCCCGAATACCAGGAGCCGGAGCGGCTCGGCCGAACGATTTTCGGCCGGCAGGGAATTTGCAGCCGCAACAGGACTCCATAGCAACGCGATCAAGCCCATCACGACCAACGGAATACGCAACATGGATGCATCCTCGTCATTTGTACTGGAGGCCCGCGACCTCGAGCAGCGAATCAACGGACCCAGTGGGCCGCTGGATATCCTGCGCGGCATCTCGCTGGCGGTCCAGGCCGGCGAGACGGTGGCCATTCTCGGCGCCTCGGGCTCCGGCAAATCCACCCTTCTCGGACTGCTTGCAGGTCTGGACGCCCCGAGTGCGGGAGAAGTTCGGCTGCTCGGACAAACAATTAGTGAACTGGACGAGGATGGCCGGGCGGCCCTGCGCGCCGGCCGGGTCGGATTCGTGTTCCAGTCCTTCCAGCTCCTGCCGGCACTAACCGCGATGGAGAACACCCTGCTCCCGCTGGAACTCAACCCGGCCCATGCGAAAGAGAGTCAGGAGACCCTGAACAACTGGGCCTCACAGGCCCTGGAACGCGTGGGCCTGGACGAACGTTCCGCCCACTATCCCCATCAACTATCGGGTGGCGAGCAGCAACGCGTGGCGATTGCCCGCGCCATTGTGGATCACCCGGCGGTACTGTTTGCCGACGAACCCACAGGGAACCTCGACGGGCGCACCGGCCACCGCATCATCGAACTGCTGTTCAGCCTCGCCCGGGATCCCGACAGTGATGGCCCGGCCACGGCCCTGGTGCTGGTGACACACGACCCGGAACTGGCCGGGCAATGCGACCGCATCATCTCGATCCAGGACGGTGTGCTCGAATGATCGCGGCCCGGGGAACCAACCGCAGCCATCTGCGCGCCCTGCTGCGCGGCACCTGGCGTGAATGGCGCTCGGCTGAACTGCGCGTCCTCGCCGCCGCCCTGGTGGTCGCCGTCGCAGCCGTCGCGGCGGTGGGCTTCTTCACCGATCGGGTGGATCGCGGCATGGCCCAGCAAGCCACTGCACTGCTCGGTGGTGACCTGGCGGTTGTCAGCGACAATCCGCTGCCGGAAGGCTGGCCCGCCGAAGCGGCGAGCTACGGACTGGAAACGGCGCGTACGGCCTCCCTCCCCAGCGTCGTCTTTACTGCGGACGACGAGTCGCGACTGGCGGCGCTGCGCGCGGTCGAGGCGGGCTGGCCGCTGAAAGGCGCGGCCCGTATTCGTCCGGGTCGCGAGGGAGAAGAACAGGTCCGCGACCGCGGGCCGGAACCGGGTACCGCCTGGCTGGAGCCGGCGCTGATCGAGGCCCTGCGACTGGAGGTCGGGGACCGGGTGGAGGTCGGCGACCTCGATCTAGAGGTCGGCGCGATCATCACTCACGAACCGGATCGCGGCAGCAACCTGCTGGATATTGCGCCGCGACTGATGCTGTCCTTCGAGGACCTGGACGCCAGTGGCCTGATCGGCCCCGGGAGCCGCGTACGCCACGAGTTCTTTGCCGCTGGACCCAGCGCCGGAGTCGCGGAGTTCCGGGACTGGCTGGAGGATGACCTGGAATCCGGCCAGCGCCTGCTGGGCCTGGAGGACGCCAACCCGGAACTGCGCACCGCGATCGAACGTGCGGAACGCTTCCTCGGGCTGGCGTCTTTGATGGCCGTGCTGCTGGCCGGGGCGGCGATCGCCGTCGCGGCCCATCACTTCGCCCAGCGGCGTGCCGACCCGGCCGCCGTGATGCGCGCGCTGGGTGCCAGCGGACGCCAGGTCCTGCTCACCTATTTCGGCCGGGTCGTGCTGGTCGCTGTGCTGGCCAGTGGCGTTGGCCTCGCGATCGGCTTTGCGGCGCAGTTTGTCCTGGCGGCACTGCTGGGTGACTGGCTGGCCGGGGACCTGCCTCCGCCGGGCTCGCGCCCGGTCATTGCCGGCCTCGGGGTGGGGCTGATCACCGCGGTGGGCTTTGCCCTGCCCGCTTTGTTGCGCATCGGCCAGGTCTCGCCGTTGCGCGTCCTCCGGCGCGACCTGGGTCTGCCGCCCACCTCGGTCTGGCTGTCCGGAGCACTGGCACTGCTGGCGTTCGGCGGCCTGCTGTACTGGCAGGCCGCCGATCCCCAACTAGCCGCCTGGGTGCTGGTAGGCACGGCCGTTGCGATCGCGCTGCTGGCGGTATTCGGGATGGCGCTGGTGCTGGCGCTGCGGCCGCTGCGCAACCGCGGCGGCATGGCCCTGCGCTTCGGCCTGGCCAATCTATCTCGCCGCGGTGGCCTGAGTGCCGTGCAGTTGGTGGCCTTCAGCGTCGGCATCCTCGCGTTGCTGCTGCTCGCCATCGTCCGGGTGGATCTGCTGGAGGCCTGGGATGCCAGCATCCCCGAGGACGCCCCGAACCAGTTCTTCATCAACATCCAGCCGGGACAGGAACAGGCCTTTGCCGACCGCGTCGAAGCCGCCGGTCTCGAGCGCCCGCAACTGGACCCGATGATCCGCGGCCGGCTGATCGAGATCAACGACGAGCGCGTGAGCCCGGATGATTTCGACGATGATCGCGACCGCAGGCTGGTGGATCGCGAGTTCAACCTGTCCTATGCCGAGACGCCCCCGGAGCATAACCCCATCGTCGCGGGGTACTGGTTTGGCGAGGAGGGGCAAGATCCCGATGCCGGGTGGTCCGTGGAGGCCGGGCTGATGGAGCGGTTCGACCTGGCACTCGGGGACCACCTGACGTTCCGTGTCGGCGGTCAAGCCATTCGCAGCCCGATCACCAGTGTCCGCGAGGTGAACTGGGACAGCTTCCAGGTGAACTTCTTCGTGATTGGGCCGCCAGGGCTGCTCGACGAGCAACCCCGGACCTTCATCACCGCCATGCACGTACCCGAGGAGCAGCGCTCCGCCCAGAACCAGTGGTTGCGGGAATTTCCTGCGGTATCGGCGATTGACGTCAGCGCGATCCTCGCGCAGGTGCGCGACGTCATGGATCAGGCCACCCGGGCAGTGGAGTACGTCTTCCTGTTCACGCTGATCGCGGGCCTGACCGTGCTGTATGCGGCGGTGCAGGCGACGCGCGACGTACGCCGGCGCGAGACCGCGCTGCTGCGCACCCTGGGCGCACGCCGCGACCAAATCCGCAACGGCTTGCTGGCCGAGTTCGGGGCCCTGGGGCTACTGGCCGGGCTGCTGGCGTCCGTCATCGCGACGGCGGTCGGTGCCCTGCTCGCCTGGCAGGTCTTCGAGTTCGACTACAGCGTGAACCCGCTGACCTTCGTCTACGGGATTGGCGGCGGGACGCTGGGGATTGCCCTGGCGGGCTGGCTGGGCACCCGGCGGGTACTGGATCAGGCGCCCCTGGCGGTCCTGCGCGGGCCGGAATAAACCGGCCCCGTCATTTCCCGTACATGATGTCCACGTCGAGGAATCCGAACAGGACCAGCAGCGCCAGTGCCCAGAGGTAGAACGAGAAGACCTTCAGGTTCGCGCGGTACAAGAAAAACAGGACCATCTTCAACGAAACGATCCCGACCAGGGCGGAAACCACAAAGCCGACGGCGAGCGCGGTCCAGTTGAGGTCCCCGAGGCCGTCGCCGTTGAACACATCCAGCGACTGCACGGCGGTGGCGGCGAGGATCGTCGGGATCGCGAGGAAGAAGCTGTACTCCGCCGCCCAGCGCCGCTTGAGCCCGGTGAACAGGGCGAAGGTGATGGTCATACCGCTGCGCGAGAGCCCCGGGATCAACGCAAAGCCCTGGGCCACACCGATGATGGTGGCAATCTTCGGGCTCAGCTGGCGCAGCCCCAGCGGGCGCCGCTGCAGCCGGTCCGTCCACCACAGCAATACCCCGGTCAGGCTCAGCGTGCCCGCGATCAGTGTCGGGTGGGCGAACACCTGCTCGAAGCCCGCCTTCAAGGTGAAGCCAACCACCGCGGTCGCGAACACCGAAAGCACCACCAGCAGTGCCAGGCGCAGGAACAGCATCTCGCGCCCGGCCGACCCGCGGGCCGATGCCCACTGCACGCTTTCGCGGGCAATGCCGCCGGTGAGCCGCGTCAGACTCTTGCGGAAGACGAAGACGATCGAGACCAGGGTGCCCACATGCACCACCAGATCGAACAGGATCATCTCCGCGCTTTCGGGCCGCGGCAGCGGCTCGCCCTGGGCGATCAGCCAGTGCTGGGTCAGGACAAGGTGGGCGGTCGAGCTGACCGGCAGAAACATGAAAATGCCCTGAACGATCCCGAGCAGGGCGGCGACCCAGATTGTCATTGCAGGTACAACTCCGTGTTCCCAAGGCGGGCCGCAGTATACGGAAAACGCCAGGGAGACGCCGGGACCCCGGTCGCACGCCCAGGGAGGCGCGGATCAGACCCGGAACTGGGTGGTCAGCCCGCGCAGGCGCTCGATGCGTCCGACCAGGGCATCCGTCTCGCTGGCGGTCGCCTCGGCATTGCCCGCCGTGATCTGGGCTCCCTGGCTTACCTCCGTGAGCGTGCCATCCACCTCGCGCGCAACCTCCGCCTGTTGCGACACGGCCCCGGAGATTTCGTTGTTGAGATCACGGATCCGTTCCACCGCGGAACGGATCGCCTGCAACGCCTCGCCGGCACCGGCGGCTTCGTTTACCCCGGCTTCACCCCGTGCGCGGCTGTTCTCCATCGCGCTGGCAGCGGATCGAGCACCCGCCTGCAGGCGCTCGATCATGGTCTGGATCTCGGTGGTGGACTCCTGCGTGCGGGTGGCAAGGGTACGCACTTCGTCGGCGACCACGGCAAACCCCCGGCCCTGCTCCCCCGCTCGCGCGGCCTCGATGGCGGCATTCAGGGCCAGCAGATTGGTTTGCTCCGCAATTCCGCGAATCACATCGAGGACCGAGCCAATACTGTCTGACTCGGCCTGCAGGCGCACTACCTGCTCATTCGCGGTACCAATCTCGCGCGCCAGTTCGCGCATGGTGCGCACGGTCGCATCCACCACCCCGGACCCTGTGCGGGTCTCGCTCTCGGCCTGATCCGCGGCCTCCGAAGCCGTCCGTGCGTTGCGCGCAATCTCTTCCGCAGAGGCCGTCATCTGGTTCATCGCCGTGGCAACCTGCCCCAGCCGCGCCTGCTGTTGCTGCACTTCCTGGTTGGTCTCCTTCGCCACCCGATGCAGGGTGCCGACGGACTCCCCCAGTTCGCGTGCGTGCTCGACCATCTCCGAAACCATGGTCTGCAGCCGCTGGATAAAGGCATTGAACAGACGTGCCAGGCGGTCAATCCCGTCCGCACGGGGCGCCTCGATCCGTTGGCGGAGATCCCCCTCGCCCTCCGAGACGGCGCGGAACTGCTTCGCCAGCCCAGCCAGGCGCCGCCGGATCATGAACACGAACAGGAAATACACCACCACGACCACGCCGACCGCCACCCCCAGCATCATCGCGTTGACCTGCCAGGCGGCCAGGGTCAACAGGCGGTCGATTGCGGCGGCCACATCCGCCTCCAGCGTCGAGGTGGTCGCGTGCCCTTGCATCACGCCTGCCAGCGTGGCTTCCATCCCGCTCTTGAGCGTCGCGGTGTGCCAGAACACCGCCCCGGCCGCGATCAGGAAGAACACACCGACGATCCCACTCAGCGCGAGCGAGAAGCGCCCTGCCAGCGAGAGGCCGCTCAACCACCCGTTTCCCTGCCCCATTGAAGCCCCCTGTTGCGGTCGTGGTCCGATGGTTATGTCGTGTTAACGGCCCGTCCCGGCATTTCTGAAGGTGCATCCGGGTTCCCCCTTCACCTCGCCGCAACGGAACCACTTGTGACGGAGGTCCGGACCGATTAAGGTTCTTACGCATATACGTTCCCGCATATCCTTCCAAACCGCGAACCAACGAACCCTTCCTATGCAGCTCACCCGCTATACCGATTTCTCCCTTCGGGTCCTGATGTACCTCACCGTGCAGCCGCGCGACCAGCGCGTGACGGTCAGCGATATCTCCGAGCAGTTCACGATCCCGCGCAACCACCTGGTAAAGATCGTTCACCAGCTTGGCCAGAAGGGCTACATCATCACCCGGCGCGGCAAGGGAGGCGGGATCTCGCTCGCCTGCGAGCCGAACGAGATCAACGTAGGCAGTGTCATCCGCGACATGGAGCCGAACCTGAACGTGGTGGACTGCGAGAATCCGGTCTGCCCGATTCTCCCCGGTTGCCAGTTGCGTGGGGTCCTGAACGACGCGCGCGATGCCTTCCTGGACGTCCTCGACCGCTACACCGTCGCCGATGTCACCCAGGCGCCCGATTATCTGTACGAACTTCTGCACCCCAGCAAAAGCGCCTGATTCTTCCCATGTGGCCATGGATCGGCTGACCCGCACCCGCCACAACAACCCGGCCCCGTGCGTGCGCCGCACACTGCGGGGCGCTCTCGTTATTCTGCTATTCGCAGCCTCCCCGGTCGATGCCCGGGTGGCCTGTCCCCACCCAGGGGCCGAGGTCGCACCTCTCGCCGAACTCCGCGCCGGCGATGTCGCCGAGGGTGATGCCGTCATCGCGGAGGGCATCGTCACGGGTGTGTTCATGGGGCCCGATCAACTCGGCGGGTTCTATCTGCAGCAGGGCGTCGGGCCCGACTCGACGGGCCTGTTCGTGTATGCCCCGCGTCTGGAGCCGGTCGAGAAAGGCCTGCACGTGCAAGTGCACGGGGCCTTCACCCGCCACCACGGACGACCGCAGATCTCTCGGCTGGACCGCATCCAGGGCTGCGGGCACGGCGAACTTCCGGCACCGCTGGAAGTTCGCCTGCCTGACGACGCCAGCCGCCTCGGCGAGTACGCCGACCTCCGTGTTCGCTTTGCGCAGACGCTGACGGTGACCGCCAACCACGACCTCGCCCGCTATGGCAGCCTGACGCTCTCGGCCGGTGGGCGGCTCATCCACCCCGGCCAGACCGGGACCGCGGGAACAGCCCGGGACAAGGATCGCCGGATCGTCCTGGATGATGGCAGTTATCGCGCGGAACCCGACCCGATCCCCTATCGCGACGATCATGGCACGCGCCGGGCGGGCAGCACGGTGCAAGGCCTGACCGGGATCCTGACCCACGCCTTCGGCGACCATCGCATCCATCCCACCGCGTCGCTGGACTGGCTCGCCGGCGAGCGCCCCGATCCGCCCTCGACGCCGGGAGCGGACCACCTGCGCATCGCCACCGCCAATCTGGAGAACGACTTCGTGACGCTTGGCGAGCGCGGCGCACAAGACCGGGCGGAACGCGAGCGCCAGACGGCCAAGCTGGATGCCCTGCTGCAAACGCTGGACGCCGACCTGCTGGGCGCGGTTGAACTGGAAAACACCGAGGCGGCGCGCCAGCAGCTTGTCGAACGACTGAATGCAGCCCCATCGCCGCGCGGCGACTACTCGGCCATTAACCACCCTGGCCCGGGCGACGACGCGATCAAGGTGGCCCTGCTCTACCGGCCGGACCGATTGCAACTCGTTGGATCCGCAGCCGATCGCGATGCCGTGCACCATCGCCCGCCATTGCTGGGCTGGTTCCAGCAGCCCGGGAGTGACCAGCGTTTCGGGGCCGTGGTGGTGCACTTCAAGGCGAAGAGCGGTTGCCCCGACGCCGGGGATGTGGACCGCGGACAGGGCTGCTGGAACGAACGGCGCACGGCCCAGGCCGAACGGCTGGTGGAATGGATCCGCGAACAGCAACGCGATGGGTTTGCGGATGTTCCCGTACTGATCCTCGGCGACCTGAACGCCTACGCCGCCGAAGACCCGATGCGAACCCTGGCTGCGGCCGGAAAGCGGGACCTGGTGCATGACGATCCATCGTCCGCCCATACCTATGTCTTCCGCGCGCGGGCCGGACAGTTGGACTACTTGCTGGGTCCCGAGGCCTTGCGCGAGCGCGTTAGCGATGGAGCGACCTGGCCGGTCAACGCGGACGAACCCCGGTTCCTTGGCTTTGACGGTCGTGCGCCCGCCGAGGGACCCTGGCGCGCCTCGGACCACGACCCTGTCTGGACTGATCTGCGCCCGGATTGAGTGACGGTCCAGCCGCGCTCCGGCGGCCTTCCAGTCAGTCGCGCTCGGCCGACCCCGTTGGCGCGGCCGCTTCCGCCTCGGCCTCCGGCACGTTGTCGACGATGCGCACGGGTAACGGGCTGTCATTCAGGCCCCCCAGCGTGCGCTGCGGGAACGGGATATCGATCCCCGCCTCGTCCAGCGCCGCCTTGACGCCCTCGTGCATGGAATTGCGCAGATCCAGGAATTTCTCCCGCCGCGCCCACACCGAGAGCTGAATCTTCAGCGCGGAATCGCCGTATTCGAGGAAGATGAACAGTGGCTTGGGCTCTTCCAGGCAGACCGGATTACGCTCGGCCACGCCCATGAGCACGTCACGCAACTGCTTGAGATCGGTCCGGTAGCCCACCCCGATCTGCATATCCAGACGGCGGATGGGGAAGCGGCTGAGATTGGTGAGCTGTGTCTTCACCAGGGTCTCGTTGGGCACGCGCACCATCAGGTTGTCGAAGGTACGCAACTTGACCGACAGCGGGTCGATCGACAGGACCTCGCCCGTGGCATCCCCGACCTTGATCACATCCCCCACGGAGAATGGGCGCTCGCCAATCAGGAACAGCCCAGAGATCAGGTTGGAGGCCGAGGTCTGCGATGCAAAGCCAAGCGCCACCGTGAGGATGCCGGCGGCCCCCAGGAGCACCGTCAGGTCGAACCCCAGCTCGCGCAGGGCCGAGGCCAGGACCAGCAATACGATCAGGTAGAAACTGATGCGCCGGACCAGCATGACCTGCTGCGCGTCGAGCTTGTTTTCCAGCATGTGTGCCAGGCCACGTGACGCGAGGCGCGCCACCAGCAGGCCCACCAGCAGATATACCGCGGCACGAATGGCCGCGAGAAAGGCCTCGCTGGTCACAAAGGTCTGAGCGGTTTGCAGCCATTCGTTCATCGCGCAGGAAGCTCCCTACTGAAACAGGGCGGTGAACGCCCGGACCATCAAATGCCGCCCCCCGACCTGGCGGGGCTCGGCGATACGTTGAGCCCCGCTGGCCACGCCGGGTGGCCCGGAGTCGATCTTCATGTCCGCCATGTCGCGATCCTCCTCGCGCTCCATGCGCACCGCCGGGGTCCACAGGCGGTTGTGCTCGTCGGCGTATATCGGCAGACGCGGCACCGGCAGGTTTACGCGCTCCAGGAGCAGGGCATCCGGTGCCTTGTTCACGATGGTCAGGGGAGTGACGACGCGGTGCGGGCGCACGGGCACATCCGCCAGGTCCAGGCGGGCCTGGGTACGGGTGGCATAGCAGAGCTCCCCGTTCACGGTATTCGGGCCAAACCAGGTATCGGACGGCGTGTAGACCGGGAACTCCTGCACCATGGCCTCGCCCAGATGCAGCTGCACCCAGGCCGGGGAACTCAGATAAAGCGTGACCTGGCCCTGGGCCGGCACATAGAACGGATTCTGCGGCCGGCTGACCATCGGACGATCCGCCAGGGCCACCCGCAGCTCCGGCGCAGTATCCGCCGGGGAGCCGGCAAAACGCAGCAGATCCTTTGCGCCCGCGGGGAACGCGTCGCCGCACGGCACATCGATCGCCAGTGTGGCATCAGCGGGGTCGCGCGGGCGTTCCTGGACCATCTGCCATTCCTGCTCGCCGTGCAACAGCCAGAGGTCCAGGGGGCCGATGGACCAGCGTCCATGCTGCCCCGATGCCAGTGCCCGGCGCCCCCACCAGGCCGCATCGCCGGTACTCATGGTTGGATTCTGCGGCATCGTCCCCCCTGTCTTGATGTTGGCCTCACTGTAAACCAGAACGGCCCGCCCGAGGGAGAAGCATCCTCAGGGCGACGGCGTGAGTCGGACCGCATGGGCCGGGCGTCAGAACAGGTCGAGCTGCCCTTCGGAACGCGCTTTCTGCGGGCGCGCGGGCGGGACAAACTGGTTGCAGTCCAGCTCCACGAGACGGCCGGCCAGCCCCGCCCGGCGCCGCGCCAGCCGGAAGCGCTGCCGCAACAGCTCCGCATACGGCCCGGCCCCGCGCATACGGTGGCCGAAGGTCGAATCGTAGAGCTTGCCCCCATGCGCCTCGCGCAGGCGCTGCAGAACGTGGTCCGCCTTGAGCGGATGGTGAGTGCGCAACCAGTCCTCGAACAGCGGGGCCACTTCTCGCGGGAGCCGGAGCAGCACATAGCCGGCGGCCACCGCGCCAGCCGCCGCACCGGCATCCAGCAGGGCCTCCAGCTCCCCGTCGGTGAGCACGGGAATCAGCGGCGCCACCAACAGGCTCACGGGTACCCCGGCCGCAGTGAGCCTCTCCACGGTCTGCAAGCGGCGTTGCGGAGCCGCCGCGCGCGGCTCCAGATGTCGCGAGAGCCCGCGATCCAGGGTCGTCACCGAGACTGCGACCTGCACCAGGCCGCGTTCCGCCATCGAACCCAGCAGGTCCAGATCGCGCTCGACCAGCGCGGACTTGGTGACGATGGATACCGGGTGCCCGGTCTCGGCCAGCACCTCCAATAGCTCGCGGGTGATCCGCCATTCGCGTTCGATCGGCTGGTAGGCGTCGGTGTTGATGCCGAGGGCCAAAGGCGTCACCCGGTGGGACGGCCGCGCCAGTTCGCGCCGCAGGCACTCAGCCGCGCCGACCTTGGCAAACAGCCGGCTCTCGAAGTCGAGCCCCGGCGACAGCCCCACATAGGCATGCGCCGGCCGCGCAAAGCAGTACGAACAGCCGTGCTCGCAGCCACGATAGGGGTTCAGCGACAGCTCGAAGGGCACATCGGGCGACTGGTTCCAGGACAGGACGCTGCGCGGGTGCTCGACCGTCACCTCGGTGCGCAGGGGCGCCGGTACCTCGCCATCGCCGGCCCACCCGTCGTCGAAGGGCTCGTGCCGGGTCGGCTCGAAACGGGCATGGGGGTCGATGGTCGCGCCCCGGCCCTTGGTCGGTCCGTGGACCGGCTTCATTCGCTGGGGCCATCCATGCGCTCGCACAACTGCCGGAAATAGCCGGACTCCGAGAGCATGCCCCGACCCCCGCCGCTGCGGTTCAACCGGTCGAGCAACAGGCGCAGACGCTTGGCCGCCTGCTGGCGCGCCGCCTCGTCGTCCGCAGCCTGTAGCAACGCCTCCGCCGAGGCGATCTCGCCCCTCAGTCGCACGGCGTCGGGGACATAGCCGGCGTTCTTCATCACCCGGAAGGCCAGCCGCAGCTCTTGCGGCACCGCGCTGTCATCATCCAGTTCCAGGGGTCGACCCGCCCCCGGGAGGTCATCGAACTCCCCGCGGCGCGCCGCATCGGCCAGCCGGGCCTCGATCTGTAACTCGGTTAGCAGCATCCCGTAGTCCGTTGTTGATACGCCGGGCCGCGCTTGTTGAGCCCCCGGCCGATTTACCGTAACGTCCAGCCCTTCCACAAACCGTCCCCGTCTGGACCCCGATGGCACTCACCCCGCGAGACAATCCGTCGGCGTCCAGCGTACGCGCGCTTGCACCGGCCCGCGAGGCATTACAGGCCGATCCCCAGTTCGACACCTATCTGACGCGCCAGATCCCGGTACTGGTCGCGCTGTCCCTGATCCCCGGCCTCGGCTACATCCTGCTGGGTGCCCTGCACGGGGCATTCACAGCGGCCGCAGCCTGGTACAGCGTGATGTTTGCCGCATCGCTCTGGGGCCTGCAGCTGTACTGGCGTTATCACCGCTCACCCTTGTCGCCGGAGCAGCGGCTCCGCTGGCGGCTGCAGCTCACCCTCTTCCTGTATCTCTACCTGGCGCTGTGGACCGCGATCTTTCTGATCTTCGTGCGCCTGGACTCGCACAATCTCCACTACATCGCCATTTTTACGCAGATCGGCGCCACCACGGTGGTCGCGGCCCTGCTCTACCCGGCCCCCTGGGTTTTCCGGCCGCTAATCCCGGCCATGATGGTGCCGCTGGCCGGGTATTTCCTGCTAATCGGGGACTGGTATAGCTATGTCCTGGCGGCCTTCTCGGCAACCCTTGCCCTGGTCCTGTTTTACGCGGCCAACAGCAGCTTCGGGTTGCTGCGCAACAGCTTTCATCAGGCCTCCCACGATGCCCTGACCGGACTGAACAATCGCGCCGCCTTCATCGACCATCTCGAACAAAGCCTCGAGGTCCTGCAGCATCATGGACAGCACTCGTTCCTGCTGCTGATCGATCTGGACCATTTCAAGACGGTCAACGACCTGCTGGGACACGACATCGGCGACGAATTGCTGAAGTCCGTGACTTGCGACTTCGCCAACGCCCTGCCCCCGGGCCACCACCTCGCCCGCCTGGGCGGCGACGAGTTCGTCATCGTGGCCCCCGGGAAGGAAGACCGCCAGACTTGCGAGCGCGCCGCCCGGCGCCTGGCGCATTCGCTGCTCCAGGTGGTCAAGACGCCCTACATTATCCGCAACCATCACCTGCACGTGAGCGCCAGCATCGGGATCCGCCTGATCGAGCCAGCGCAGCCGGTCGACTCGCATCAACTCGTGCGCGAGGCCGATATCGCCATGTACGAAGTGAAGGACCGCGGGCGCGACGGCGTGGTGGTCTTCAGTGACGAGCTGTCGCGGGCGGTGGAGCGGCATCTGCAGATCGAGCGCTGCCTGCACTTTGCGTTGCACAATCGCGAGATCGAGGTCCTGTTCCAGCCCCAGGTCGACACGACCGGGCGGATCCGCAGCGCCGAGACCCTGATTCGCTGGCATAGCGCCGAGCTGGGCGCCGTGTCACCCGCAGAGTTCATCCCCATCGCCGAACAGACCGGCTATATCAGCGAACTGGGCGATGCGGTGATCGCGCGGGCCTTCCAGGCCTTGCGCGACTGGGATCGCGCCGGGTTCCCCCTGGAGCAGCTCGCGATCAACATCAGCCCGCGCCAACTGGTGCACCTGAACTTCGTCCATCGCATGCAGGAGCTGATCAACCGATATCTGGGTCGTGAACATGCCCACCGCATCACGCTCGAGATCACCGAGCACGTGGTGGCGGAGGATACCGACCGGGTTATCCACATCATGCAGGCCCTGCGGCAAATGGGCCTGCGCTTTTCGATGGACGACTTCGGGACTGGATTTTCTTCGCTCAGTTACCTGAAGCGTCTCCCGTTCGACGAACTCAAGATCGACCGGAGCTTCATCCGCCAGGTCGACCACGACACCGACGACCAGGCCATGGTGCGCACGATCTGCGACATCGCACGCCAATTCGGGCTGGCGGTGGTGGCCGAAGGGGTCGAGACCGAGGCCCAGTACCGCTGGCTGGCCACCCACGGTGACCTGCTCTTTCAGGGCTTCCTGTTCGCCCGGCCCATGGATGCCAATGCCTTTTTCGATCACTGCCGCGGCGCGCAGGCGCCGACGCCCAGCGTCACTCAGGCGCCGGCCGTCGGATAGGAAGCGCCAGGCTCAGACCCCGCCGGTCGCGGCCGGCAGCACCCAGAGCGTGAGCGACAGCAGGATCGCCGTCAGGCTGACCCCGATCAGCGGCAGCATCATCACCCCGGCCAGGGCCTCGCGCCGGAACAGGCGCATCGCCATGCCGCCAAGGGTCAGCGTCCAGCCCATCGCGACGAAGAACGCCAGCGCATTCAGCTCGGCACGCCACAGCAGGATCAGCGCCACCGGCAGCCCGAGATTGAGGATCACCACCCCCATCTCCTGACTGCCCGCAGCACGCCCGGCGGACAGCGCGTAGGCATACGCGGCCCAGACCATCAGCAAACCGAAGCCCAGGGCACCGGCGGCCGGCGAGCTGAGCGGCGCGCGCAGGATCGGCGCGCCAGCCGGCTCCAGCCCGATCCCAAGCGCGACGATCAGCAACGCCACCCCCAGGCTGATGGCCATCCAGAACAACAGCGTCCCGCGTTGCACATTGGGTTCGGTCATGTCTCCATCCTCGTCTTGTCCTGTACTCGTCTACCCTGCTGACCGCCGAGCCGTTACAGGGTTCGCCACACCGGCCGCTTCCCCAGGCTGGACTACGCCAGCTGCCAGACGATCGTCTCGCCCGCGCGCAGGGGCACACCCGGATCATGCCCGAACAGTACGGCCTCCGGTACGGTCCACGGGGACCGCTCCAGCGTCAGCGTGTCGGTATTGCGCGGCAGTTTGTAAAAATCGGGGCCAAAATGACTGGCAAAGCCCTCCAGCCGGTCCAGCGCATCCGCCGCGGCAAAGGCCTCCGCGTACAGCTCGATGGCCGCGTGCGCGGAATAGATCCCGGCACAGCCACACGCCGACTCCTTCGCGTGGCGTGGATGCGGAGCGCTGTCGGTCCCCAGGAAGAAGCGCGGGTGGCCACTGGTGGCCGCCTCGAGCAGCGCCTTGCGGTGGCGTTCGCGCTTCAGGATCGGCAGGCAGAAGTGATGCGGCCGCATGCCGCCGGCGAACAGCGCATTGCGGTTGTACAGCAGGTGCTGGGGCGTGATCGTGGAGGCCACGTTGTCCGGCCCGTCCTGGATGAACTGCACGGCCGACTCGGTGGTGATGTGTTCCAGCACGATTCGCAGTTCCGGGAAATCGCGGACCAGGGGCTCCAGGTGGCGCTCGATAAACACCGCTTCGCGATCGAAGATGTCCACGTCCGGGTCGGTCACCTCACCGTGGATCAGCAACGGCAGATCCACCCGCTGCATCGCCTCGAACACCGGATAGCAACGGCGGATATCGGTCACGCCACTGGCCGCATTGGTGGTGGCACCCGCCGGGTACAGCTTGACCCCGTGCACGATCCCGGAGGCCTTCGCCGCGTCGATCATGCCCGGCGTCGTGCCTTCGGTGAGGTACAACGTCATCAGGGGCTCAAAGTCCGCTTCCTCCGGCAGCGCCGCCAGGATGCGGTCGCGGTACTCGGCGGCGGCCTCGACCGTCGTCACCGGCGGCTTCAGGTTGGGCATGATGATCGCGCGGCGGAAGCGGCGCGCCGTATCCGGCAATACCGATGCGAGCACGTCGCCATCGCGCAGGTGCAGGTGCCAGTCATCGGGTCGAGTCAGGGTCAGGCGGTTCATCCGTAGTTCCCTTCGCAGGGGGCCCGTCCGGCACGGGCCCCGTCACAGTTAATGAGTCATGAGGATAACGCGCGGCGCAAGTCGGCCTCGGACCAGTCCTCGACCACCACGGTTTTGCTGCGCGAGGTCGCGCCGGCCACCACCTGCACGGCCGACTTCGAACACCCCAGTTCCGCGGCCAGCAAGGCCACCACGGCCTCGTTCGCACGGCCTTTCTCCGGCGGCGCCTGCACCTGGAGCTTGAGGGTGTCACCCATCCAGCCACCGACCGCGTTGCGCTTGCTGCCGGGCGCGACCTTGAGCTTCAACCGGCCCAAAAAAGCTCAGTCAGCCGGGCGCGTCGCCATGTAGGCGCTAAAGACGCCGAGCTGGACATGGCGCTGCACGTCCTCGAAACCGACCGAGCGCAGGGTCTCCTGGATTTCCTCCGGGGGCACGCACTGATCAATGGTGTCCCAGAAGTAGCGCATCAGCAGTCGCCCGTCCGGGTCGCGGGTGAGCACCTTGCCCACGAACGGTACGAAATCGCGGAAGTAGAACCGCGCCAGCTTGAACTGGAACTTCGTACGCGGACGCGAGACCTCGATGATCGTGCAACGCCCGCCCGGCTTGAGCACGCGGAAGTACTCGCTGAACAGTTCATGCAGGTCGCGCACATGGCGCAGCCCGTAGCCCATGTACAGACGATCGTACTGCTGCTCGCGCAAGGGCATCTGTTCGCCCAGGCTCTGGACGAACGTGGCATCCATCTTGGTTCGGGCCACATCCATCATGCCGCGGCTCGGGTCCACGCAGGTCAGGTGGTCGTCGCCCACCACCTTGCGGATCTCCTCCGCCACCGGGCCGGTGCCAGTGGCCACGTCCAGCACTTCCATACCGGCTTCCAGACCGGATTGTTTCAGGACAAACCGGCGATACGACTGCCCGGTGCCGAAAAAGCCGACCCGCAGGATACGGTCGTAATACGGGGCGGTCCGGTCGAACAGGTCGTCGACGTAGGCGCGTCGGCTGCCTTCATCCCCGTAATAGTCCTTCAGGACCGGGTGTGGCTTCTTGGTGGTTGGCTGCATTGCTTGTACTCCCCAGGCAAGGGACCGGCGGCCGCCGTGATTCGGCGGTCTGAACGGCCCGGCATCAATTCTTTATGGTGTCGCGAACGCCTCGCGTCAGACGCTCCGAATAAAGTCCCTCGATCTCCACCAGCAATTCTTCCCGGCAGATATCCCCGTGCAGCAACAGGCACGGCACATCGTGACCGAGGCGCGCGCGCAAATGACGTTCGGCGGCCGGTGCATCGGCGACATGGCGCAGGTACACCTTGAGCAGCGACAAGTCGCGCGGCTTCTCCACCCGAACCGGGTGATCCGTGGCGGCCTGTTCCAGCAGGACACCGATATTGCGCAGGCTTTCGTCGATCTGCGCCTCCAGATCCCCAACATGCCGGCTTTCATGGCCGACAATACTGGCGGTGCCCGAGATAAACAGTTCGGCCGATTCCGGTCCCGACTGCCACAGACTGGCGCGGGCGAACGAAGGGCTGCGTGGCCCGTACTGACGCGGGTAGCGATACGCACTGACCTGGCGCGGATTCTCGATACGCGCGGCCGCCTCGCGGGTGGCAATGAAATAGATCAGCAAGCCGTCGGAATGCGTGCCAATCGCCGTCGCCGCCGGCAGGAACTGTTCGTACTCCGGGAATGCCTCGAACACCCGCGCCCGCCCGCTACAGAAGCCACGGTAGCGCTCCTGGCCGGCGACCGGGTCATTGATCGCGGGAAGATAGTTCCACACCCGCACCAGGTGCTCGAAACCCAGCGAACGGCAGCCAGCCAGGATCTCGCGGTAAGCGCGCTCGGTCAGGGGATCCGGGTCGCCCGCGGCATCCAGCGGCTGAATCCAGCAACCGATCAGGCAATCCTTGTGGCGGAGGTAGCTCAGGGACCCATCCACCCCGGTCTCGCCCTCGGCACCGTCCGGCAGCGACCAGCACTCCCCCCAGCCCGACTCGACGCCCAGAGGCTCCAGCCCCACGCGGATCTCCAGACGCCCGGGCTTGCGTTCCACGCCGCTCACCCCGCCAAAGCGGATCACCACGGGTGCCGACGCGCATTCCGGGGGCTCGTCACCACAGTAGGTAACGGTCAGGGGGGATTTTGCGGCAGGTTCGCTCATTCCAGGCGCCAGGGAGATCCATTCCAGCCAAAACAACCGCGGAGTCTACCAATCTCCCACGATCGAAACACGGATTCTCCCAACGACCTGCCCTGCCCAGTCTCTTGATCCGTTCGTCATTGAGGGCTGTCGACCGACACGCCCGCATCGCGGAGGAACGCCCGCAGGCCCTCCGTGTAGTCGTCGCCCGTGGTCAGGAAGGCGTCGTTGTGCCCACCCTCCATCTCCAGCACCCACGCATCCGTAGCGGCGGCCCGCAGGCGTTTGGCATGCTCGAATGGCACGATCTCGTCTTCGGCACTATGGGCCAGCAGGATCGGCGAGGAGATCGCGCCCACCCGGCCCAGGGTGTCGTATTGGTGCCGCAGCAGCGCCCGCACCGGGAGCCAGGGATAATGCCGCGCCCCCAGATCTGCCGCGGAGGTAAAGGCGGATTCCAGGATCACCGCCCCCGGCTCCACGCCCGTTGCCAGTTCCGCCGCGACCGCCGCCCCCAGCGAACGGCCAAACAGCACGATCTCCTCTGGTGACACCGAACGGTCATCAGTCAGGTACTGCCAGGCGGCACGGGCATCCGCATAAGTACCGGCCTCGTCCGGGCGCCCTGCACTCCGGCCGTAGCCGCGGTAATCGATGATCAGCACGGCCAGTCCCAGCTCGTGGAACTGCCGTAGGGAATGCAACCGGTGGCCGATGTTTCCGGCATTGCCATGCAGGAAGAGCAACACGGGCGTGTCGCCCCCGGGCCCCGGCACGAACCAGCCATGAATCCGCACCCCATCCTCGGTGACCAGCTCGACATCCTCGTAGTCCAGCCCGATGCGCTCCGGCGTGCTGGTGATGGTGCTGGAAGGCATGTAGATCAGGCGGTCCTGGGTGATAAAGATCAACCCGGTAATCAGGACATAACCCAGCCCCGCGAATACCAGGATCTTGAACAAGTTGGCCATACCCCGATCCTGCCCCCCGTCCGTGCCGTTCGCAAGCCACTCGCCGGCCTTTACGCTCCCGTACAATAGGGGCCTCGCTCCGTTTCGACGATTGCCTTCATGCGCCATTCGCTGCTGACCAATACCGATCTGCAGGGGCTCGACCGCGACGCGTTACTGCGCCATTTCGCGGGCAGCCAGCCCCTGGACGACGCCACCGGCCTGCAGCTGGCCGAGGCACTGGATCGGGCGCTGGAGGCCGTCGATACCGCCGGTCTCGAATCGCATCCGCTGGACGTGGCGGAGATCCTGCGCCATCTCAACGTGGATCGGCAGACCCTGATCGCAACCCTGCTCGTGCCCGTTTATCTGGCGGATCTGCTCAAGCCGGCCGACCTCGAGCAGCGCTTCGGTGCCGCGGTGGCCCGGCTGACCACCAACGTTGCCGCGCTGGTCCGCCGCCGCTTCGAGGCCCCGGCCGGGCGTCCGGAACAGGCCGAACGCCTGCGCCGCATGCTGATGGCCATGGTGGACGACGTGCGTGCCGTGCTGATCAAGCTGGCGTTTCGCGTCCAGCATCTGCGCATGGTCGTCCGCGAGCCCGACGACGGCGCCCGCGTCCTCGCCCAGGAGACCCTCGACGTCATCGCGCCGCTGGCCAACCGTCTGGGGGTCGGCCAGCTCAAGTGGGAGATGGAAGACCTCGCCCTGCGCATCCTGGAACCGGAAACCTACCGCGACATCGCTGTTGGCCTGGAAGAAAACCGCACCGAAAGAGAAGCCTACGTCGAGGAGTTCGCCCGCACACTGAAGACGCGCCTGCAGGCGGACGGCATCGAGGCGCGGGTGTTCGGCCGGCCAAAGCACATCTACAGCATCTGGAAGAAGTTGCAGCGCAAGCGCATGGCCCTGTCCGAGCTGTACGACCTGCGTGCCACCCGCGTGATCGTCGACCAGCTGGCCACCTGCTACACCGTGCTCGGCATCGTGCACAACGACTGGCGCCACCTGCCCAGCGAGTTCGACGACTACATCGCCAACCCCAAGGACAACGGATACCAGTCGCTGCATACCGCCGTCCTCGGGCCCGAGGGCAAGGTCGTGGAGGTGCAGATCCGCACCCGCGAAATGGACGACTTCGCCGAACTCGGGGTCGCCGCGCATTGGCGCTACAAGGAAGGCGGGCGCGAGGATCAGGCCCTCAACCGCGCCATCAACAGCCTGCGGCTACTGCTTGAGGCCGCGGACAACTCCGACCAGAACCTGCTCGACGAGATCCAGAGCGAGCCGCTGCACCAGCGCGTATTCGTGCTCACCCCCCAGGGCGAGGTGCTGGACCTGTCCCAGGGTGCCACACCCCTGGATTTCGCCTACGCGGTGCATACCGAGGTTGGCCACCGCTGCCGCGGGGCCAAGGTCGACGGCCACATCGTCCCGCTCACCTACAAGCTGAAGTCCGGCGAGCGTGTGGAGATCCTGACCACCCGCGAAGGCGGGCCCAGCCGCGACTGGCTGAGCCCCGCGCTGGGATATCTCAATACCGCCCGCGCCCGCTCCAAGGTCCGCACCTGGTTCCGTCAGCAGCACCAGGACGAACATCTGGCGACCGGCAAGCACCTGTTCGATCGCGAATGCCAGCGCCTTGGCTGCGGCCAAAACCTCGACCGCCGCGCGCTGGCCGAGTCAATGAAGTATCAGACCTTCGACGAACTCCTGATTGCGCTGGGCGCGGGGGATGTCACCACCGCCCAGATCGCCGGACGCATCTCCCACCAGATGCGCGACGCCCGAACTGGCGAACAGCCGGCTGCCACCCCTGCGCCCCAGCGGCCGCGCCGCCACGAGGGCGACGCCAAACAGGACGACATCCGAATCCGGGGCGTCGGCGGGCTGCTGACCACTCGCGCCCAGTGCTGCAATCCGCAGACCGGGGATCCGATCATCGGCTTCATCACCCGCGGCGCCGGCGTCTCCGTGCACCGCAGCGACTGCGTAAACATCCTGCACATGCCGGAAGACAAGCGCGGCCGCCTGATCCCCGTCTCCTGGGGCGAAGAACCCGAACGCGAAGCCATCACCCTGGAGGTGGATGCCCACGACCGCCCCGGCCTGCTGGGCGAAGTCGGCAACGCCTTCTCCGAATGCGGCATCAACCTGCTGCGCGTGAATACCGAAACCAACCGCGAAGACCGCAGCGTCCGCATGGAACTGGAAGCCGAATTCAGCGACCTCGGCGAACTCAGCCACCTCTTCGACCGCCTCCAATCCCTCAGCAGCGTCCAAACCGTCCGCCGCCTACCCCCAAATCCCTGACCCCGTCTCCGTCGTCCCGACCCTCGCCTACCGACCCTGTCATCCCGGCCGCAACGCCCTCCTTCCCGTCCCCCGGCCGCACGCTGTAGCGCCGGCCGCGCACAACCCGCCCGCCATCCCGGCCGTAGCGCCACCCCTTCCCGTCATCCCGGCCGCGCCCCCCTTTACTGTCATCCCGGCCGTAGCGAAGCGAAGAGCCGGGATCTCCCACGCCGGACACGCCCCAACGCACGGGCACCCCACACCGCAGAGATCCCGGATAACCGCTCCGCGGTTTCCGGGATGACGCAATGTTGAGCGCGCGGGCCTTCGCACGTTCCGGCAACCCCGAACGCGTCGCCCAGGCGGCAACCAGTGACCGCCCCGCCACCTCGGCCCCAGCGTCCCCGTCATCCCGGCCGCAGCGAAGCGAAGAGCCGGGATCTCCCACGCCCGACCCGCCCCAACGCACGGGCACACCACACCGCAGAGATCCCGGATAACCGCTCCGCGGTTTCCGGGATGACGTCAGGGGTTAAGACGTACGCCTTTGCGCTTGTCACCAACGCCAGGCTCGTCGTCCTGACCACGGCGCCACCCCTTCCCGTCATCCCGGCCGCGCCCCCCTTTACTGTCATCCCGGCCGTAGCGAAGCGGAGAGCCGGGATCTCCCACGCCGGAGACGCCCCAACGCTCGGGCACGCCACACCGAAGAGATCCCGGATAACCGCTCCGCAGTTTCCGGGATGACGAGTAGGAGTCAGAGGGATGTCTTGCGCGTTCGGCAACTCAAAAGCTTCCGAAACACGGTAACCGAGCGACCACCGCCACACCCATGGCAAACTCAACACCTGGCCTCGCAAGGACGCGAACCATGGAAAAGCACCCGGCGGTCTACATCCTGACCAACAGGCGAGAAGGCACCCTGTACACCGGCGTCACCAGCAACCTCCCCAGCCGCATCGCCCAGCACCGCGACGACCTCGTGCCCGGCTTTACCCGCCGCTACAAGCTCCACCGCCTCGTCTGGTTCGAGCAACACGACTCCATGGACGAAGCCATCCGCCGCGAAAAGCAGATCAAACGCTGGCGACGCTCGTGGAAGATCGATCTTATCGAGACAGAAAACCCCACCTGGCGAGACCTCTACGACGTTCTCTTCTAGCCGATTCGCGCAGGGGCAGGCTGGAAAACAGCGGCGCACCCGTGTTCGCCATCCTGATCACGGCGCCCGCCCAACCCGTCATCCCGGCCGTAGCGCAGCGGAGAGCCGGGATCTGCAACGTCGGATATCGCCCAACGGTCGGGTGGGCCTGGCCGCGGAGATCCCGGATAACCGCGTTGCGGTTTCCGGGATGACGGGAGGGGTGGTGTTCGGGCTTTGGGGGGAATCGAAAAGCGCCGACCGGTTACAAAGCCCCGTCAGTCGACCGAGTGGCCCGGCCCGGCCTGCATGGAATGCCGGCGGGTCGTCTCGTAGGCGTTGGTGCCCTTGCGGCCGGACTTCAGCTCGCGGATCTGCTGTGCGACCTCAGCCCGTCGTTGCGACAGGTCCTGTACGGAGGTCTCGTAGAAGCGCGCCAAGTCCTCCAGGGCCGCGCGCAGGGCCGCCCCGGAGTCATCACGCAGCGGCACCGGATCGGCCCCGAAGGCTCGTTCCACCAGGGACTTCGCCTGTCGGTCCAGCTCCTGCAGTTCTTCCCAGTCTTCCTCCCCCACGGCTCGCACCATGTGGGCTCGAATCGCCTCCACCGAATCCTCCAGTGTGGCCGCCATCTCCCGCATATCGATGCCGTTCATGATCATCGGGTGCCTTTGGACTTGGCGAGAGAGACCATCAAGGAATTTCAGCTCGCGCGGGCGGCGCGCTGTTCAGACGGGATCTCGTCCCACCCAGCCTTGATTTGGCGCAGCAGCCCTGTAACCTCGTCCAGTGCCGCCGGATCGTTTTTCGCGTTCGCCTCCAGCAGGCGGCGAGACATGTATTCGTACAGTACATCCAGCCGCCCCGCGAGTTCGGGATTCTTGTCGTGGTCCAGTAGCGCCCGCAGGGACTCGACGATGTCGATCGCCTTGCCGATCTTTTCGCCCTTCAGGCCCACGTTACCCTGCTGCACCGCACCCTTGGCCACGGCAATCCGCTCCAGCGCGCCCTCGAAGAGCATCTGGATCAGCCGGTACGGGTCCGCCACCTGGGCCTCGGCCAGCGCGCCCGACTGACGGTACTGGTTCACAGCTCGATTCATGCCCGGTCCGTACATACGTTCTTCTCCGTTACCTGTTCGCCCAATACGGGGCGACTATCGACGAGAATTGTTCTGGGCCAGCGGCATGTTCGCCAATTGTCCCATGAGAAAATCACTGGTCCCCTGCAACTGTGCAACGGTGCTGTCCATGCGTCCGAACTGGCGTACCAGCCGCGATTCCAATTGCTCCAGGCGCACATTCAGATCCACGCGCTGTTGACTAAGCCGCTCCAGATCGTTCTGCAGGCCTTCGGTGCGCACGCCAATCAGACCATCGGGGCCGGTGAAGCTGCTGGTCACACTCTCCATGCGCTCGCCGATCTCCCGGACCACCGCCGTGACGTTGTCGAAACCGTCGTTCTCCAGAGCTTGGTTGAACCGGTCACTGTCGAAACCGAGCGTACCGTCGCGGTTCGACACCACCCCCAGCGATGCGAGGGTACGCGCATTCACATCCGGGATTTGCGCCGGCTCCACCAGGGCGTTCCCCAACCGGCTCCGGATGCCGCGCACCGTGCTGTCACCGGTTAGCACCGAGGCCTGCTGCTCCTCGGCGTTGTAGGCCGTCAGGTTGCTTGTCTGCCCGATCAAGCCATTGTAGGCCTCGACAAAGCCCTCGAGCGCACGCTGCAACGCACCCTGATCCTCGCTGACCGAGACCGTCACCGGGGAGTCGGAAGTGCCCCGAAGCTCGATCGACAGCCCCTCGACCGTGTCCTCTAGGGTATTCGTCGTGCTGGTTACCGTCAGGCCGTTGATCACCGCCTCGGCATCCTGTGCAGCCCGGGTCTGCACAAGGTTGGCTCCATCCAGACGTGCAAGCCCGCTACCCGCGGGATCCTCAGTCGCAGTGACGTTAATGGTATTGGCCTCACCGGTCGTGTTCGCCGTCAGCACCAGGCGCGCACCATCCCCGTCATTCACGATCGAGGCCGTGACGCCGCCCTCCGCGTCGTTGATCGCATTACGCACGTCGCGCAGCGTGTCACCTTCCTGGACGTTGACCGTGAACGCATCGCCATCGCCCACCTGAATTGCGAGCTGCCCAGCTCCCACCGCGGCGTCCGGATCCGCGAAGTCACCCGGGGCGGAGGCTAGGGCTTGCGCCTGCGCAAGCTGTTTTACCTCCAGCGAGAAATTCCCGTTCGCGGCCGTGCCATCCGCGGTAACCCGGGCCACATCGCGATTGGAGACCGACGCATTCTGCGACAACTCGAACTCGGAAAGCTGCGAGAGCGTTCCCTTGACCTGATCAATGGCACTCGTCAAGTTCCCGTAGGCAGAGATCTGCGCTTCAAGCCGCTGTTCCCGCTGGTTGAAACGGGTCTCTTTGGGCACCCGTTCGGCATTCACCAGATCGTTGACGATTTGGTTAAGATCCAGACCGGAGCCGATCCCCAGTGAACTAATGGCCATGATGACTTTGCTCCTCGGCGTTCGACGTCTCGAACCGTTTGCACGTGCGTTATATCCCTTTACGACAGACTAGCCGAAATCTTGAGTCCACCACAGAAAATACCGCTCAAAACCGCCCTTCAGTCCCGACCCTCCGCGGCCCAGGCTGACCCCGTCCTTGCACGCGCAGCGAAGCGATCTCCAACACCTGACACCAATCCGGAAATCCTTCGGAACACCATCATCCCGAAAACTGCGCAGCAGGAATACGGATCTCCAACGTAACTGGTGCCCCTTTCGCATGCGCACTTCCAGCAGCGGGAGATCCCGGCTCTCGGCTTCGCTGCGGTCGGGATTACGTGAACAGCGGGGCTGTGGCCGATATGGTTTGAAGCTCCCACTTCGGTGGCGTTCCCACAACGAAAAAAAAGCCGGACCCATTCCCGGATCCGGCTCAATGAAACATACCGCGTTGAGGTGCAGTCTCGATAGAGCCCTCAGGCCTTGTCCGCCAGCCCCGTCCCGCCGAGCTCCTGCTCGGTCTGGAACTGTTCCACCAGGGCCAGCACGGCCTCCGGCGGGATCTGACGGATCACCTGTTCGCGTTCTCCGTCCATCACCGTAATCACCGTGCGGCCGCTGCTTTCGTCCACGCTGAACTCCAGCGCCCGCTTGGTGGATTGCAGGTAGGAATTGATCGACTCGACCACCTGATTCACCTCGGCCATGTCCATGGCCTCGATCGCCGGTCCGGTGGCACCAGGAGCCGTTGATTCCGAACTACTGTCCGAACGAACTACGGCCTCGGGCCGTCCCTCGCCACGAACAAGACCCGCGCCGGGACCGGGCGCCTTCGCCCCCTCGCCCCCGCGCGGGTTCACTGCAACCAGCGGTGATGTGATACTGCCGATTCCATCACTCATATCGCTGTCCTCTTCAGAAGAGGTGGATGGCAACCTCGCCATCCACCTTCAACCACAGAAGCCCGAGTGATCGAGCTTACTGCAGCAGGGCCAGCACGTTCTGCGGAACGGCGTTGGCCTGCGAAAGCACCGAGGTACCCGCCTGCTGCAGGATCTGCGCCCGCGTCAGTTCCGCCGTCTCGGCCGCAAAATCCGCGTCCTGAATCCGCGAACGCGCCGCCGACAGGTTTTCCGACGAAATCTCCAGGTTGGCGATGGTGTTCTCGAACCGCACCTGGACCGCGCCCAGCTCGGCCCGCAGGCTACTGATCTGCGTCAGCGCCCCATCCATGGTGGAAATCGTCTGGAAGGCCTCTTCGCGGGTGCTGACACCCACTTCCGTCAGGTTCACCTGCGTACTGTCGGCAGCGTCAGCAAACAAGGTCACACCACCGCCAATGTCATCACCATCCGCGTCTTCAATTGTCCCGCCGGAGACATTGAACTCGGCGTCGAACGCGCCGTTGATCACGATCCCGGTGTTGCCGTCATTATCCACCCGGAGGGCCGCGGTCAAGCGCGCGTCGGAGACCTCCTGGTCATCGGAACCTGCGCTCTGGATTGCGCTGTTGATCTCGCGCACCGCGTCCTCGAGCGACGTGACTCCGGAGAGATCCACGTCGATTTGCGCCGTCGCGGCACTGGCTACGTTGATGGTGATATCGCCCCCAGAAGCAGCAAATTGAATGCCGTCGTTAATCTGCGTTTGAGTAAGCGAGCCCGAGGACATCTGCTCGGCAGCCCCCAGTTCGGACGAGAGGGCGTTCACGCCACTCACTGCGATCATCTGGCCCTGGTTCGCACCCACCTGGAAAAACAGGTCATCCAAACTGCCGTCCAGCACCCGCTGACCATTGAATTCGGTCTCGTTGGCCACACGACCGACTTCCGCAATCAACTGCTGCACCTCGTCATTCAGCGCCTGACGGTCGGACGGGGAGTTCGAATCGTTCGCTGCCTGCACCGACAGCTCGCGCGCGCGCTGCAACGCATCGCCGATCGTCCCCAGGGCACCCTCGGCCGTCTGGGAGAAAGAGATCCCGTCGTTCGCATTGCGAACCGCCTGATTCAGACCGCGAATCTGGGTGGTAAAGCGCTCGGAGATCGCCAGCCCCGCCGCGTCATCCTTCGCACTGTTGATCCGCAAACCCGTCGACAGCCGCTCCAGCGACGTCTGCAGGGCACCCTGGGAGTTATTCAGATTGCGCTGGGCATTCAGCGACAAGATGTTGGTGTTAATTACCTGGGACATGGTCATTCTCCTGAGCTATGCTGACGCCACCCTTCGGGCGGCTCTTTCGGCGGTACTCGTCCGCTCTCAGGGCCTTTAACGACCGTCCGCACGCTTCCTTTAGTCCTGCACTAGAATTTTTTCACCGATTGTCCGGTTTCGCTTCTGCCGACCCTGGGTCGCAATGCTCGCGCATGTACTGTTCCGCAATCTCCGGCCATTCGAGCGAAGCCGCCAGTTCAAGCAGACGCGCCCGTCCCTCCCGGTACAGGTCGGCCTGCGCTGCACCCGGCGCGCGCAGCATCAGTTGATACCAGCGCAACAGGACGTGCCCCATGAGACTGGCAAACACCTCGAGGCGACGGTCTTCCGGATCCCTCCGCGCAACGGGACCTGAGACCTCCCACCAGTACCGGTCCAGGGCCCCCACGAAGCGGGTCCAGTCGAGCGTGTCCGGAAATTCCTGCAACGGCTCGCACAACCGAACGAGCAATTCGCGCGGGCAGGTGGCGAACGGCCGAGGGGGCACATCGCTACCGAACGCTGCATGGATCTCAGCCAAGCGTTCGGCCACCCCGGTCACGGGTGGCGGCTCGATTTTTTCCGGATAGTCCGGTATTGCCCCCTCGATCAGGGCCCCGTGCGAGAGATTCCGTACCGGGATGTCGCAGCCGACAATTGCCCGTTCTGCCGATTGTCGCGCGTTGTTCAGATACGGCGTGCTCACCCAAGTGCGCTCGGATGCCGGATGGTTGGTCTTCACCAAAGGCGCCCCAGTATCTTCACCAGAAGCTCGGAAGTGGTGGTGAGTTCCCGAAGCATGGCTGCGATCCTCCTGCGGAAAGGCCAGGTCCAGCCCCACGAGATAAACTTCCGCCGCACCGAAACGCAGTGCCGCTGCAAGCGCCAGGTTGCCGGAGGTCGGGCCAGTGTGCTGCCACGAACAAGGAAACGATGCGACATTCGGTGTCGCCGAATCGGCGAAAAGCAGCGGCTTGCTGAAGCGAATGAGTAGATCCGGCGCCGCGTTGATCGAGGCAATTAATGGGACATCAGGATCCAGAGCCATTCGATCAAGCGAGGCATCCGAATATTCATAGTCCAGGCCACACTGAAAGTCCGGACGAATACCCGCGGCACGCAATGCCGAAACCGCGGATACCGCGCAAATGATCACCATCCGGCCGCGGTACCGCTTGAGCCATTCGATGGCATCGTCCAGCGATGGCCCGGCCCCTATCACCGTCACCGGGACCTCGCCAAGGCCCTGGCCGTCATCGCTCCAGACCGCCCGTCCATCCTGCAGATTCCGCACGGCGGAATCCATGCCGCGTAACTGACGATCCATCGGCAGATAGGTGTTTTTGCGGAAGTGCAGGCGTGCACGATCGGCAAACAAGGGGAATTCCAGAGCGTCGTAGCCCCGGAGCATTCGCACCCATACCTGGCTCGACACTGGGAAGGCCCCCGATACGGTCCCCAGAACCCGGTCCGTATCGGCCTCGCCCACGAACAGGTACAGGTGGCCCAGGCGTTCGTGCAGCGCGGCATAGTCGAGGAACAGGCAGGACAGCGCGAATCGTTCCGGATCGGGCTCCAGTAGCACCAGATCCTGTACCCGAGCCCGCGTCAGGTAATACTCGATGTGCAGGCCGGTGTTTAGGCCAAGAAAGAACACGAGCGGGGAGAACACCCGAGCCTTGTCCGACGCTGGTAGTGCAAAGCGTGTCTGCGCGCCCGTCTCCGAAATTTCCGGAACCAGCCCCTCCAGCTGGTCCACCCAGTCCTGCACGATCCGCTGATGTTGCGTCTCGATTGTTGCCGATATCCGGGTGCTGGTAAGTTGGTATTCCCACCAGCCGCCATGGTTGACCTCACCCAACTGGCTCGCAAACTCCGCCAGCTTTCCCGGCGGATGCAGCAACGTACCCGCCGTCTTGTCAGTCACCGCCATTAGCGCCGCGTCCGGCTCCACCTGAAAGCGGCCGATCCCAACGCGGGAAACGTATTGGGCCAGTTCGGGAAACTTCTTTTCCAGAAACGCCACGTTCCGCCGATGCTGCCGCTTGAGGATTTGCGCGCGCTTGTGCGGCTTGGCCGCCCGTAACTCCCTAACGATCTTGGGCTCCACTGCCATAAAACACGTCCCGTTTTTCGTGGCCCCGATTGTACGTCACCAAACGCGGACGGAGCCGTCTCAGATCAGCCAGGTGGTCCCTATACGGTGCTCGGGCGTGGCGCCGGGGATCATGTCCATCAGGAGCCAGCCGAAGATCAGGGTGATGAAGGCGCCGCAGAAGATCGTGGCCACGAACAGGCCGATGCGGTTACCGCGACGCAGGCCGATGATCTCGCGCAGGGACCAGTAGATCAGCCAGAGGGAGTAAAGGACCAGCAGCAACGCGATGCCGTTGCCCCAGGGCCAGGGGAACGCCGCGACCACCTTGCCGACCCAGGCAGGCAGCAGCCCTACGGAAACCGCCAGCATCGCCCGGTCCGGGTGCGAGTAGCCCTGGAACAGATCGGTCAGGTAGTGCGCGGACCAGGCCATCCCCAGCACCCCGATGCTCATCGCCAGCACGCTGTAGACGCCGAAACCCCAGGCGCCCGGCATCGCCTCCGGCGGCAGGCCGGTCGGAATTACCTGGTAAAGCCACTGACTGGCGATCACGCTCACCAGCAGCACCGGCAATGCCAGGCCCAGGAACGTCTGCCACCACGGCGGGGCCGGCTCGATTGCTTGCGCATCGCGCACCGCCCCTAGCGGGTTCACGAGCGCGCGCAGGGTCAGGCGGGCCGGATCGAATCTCACGGGAACGGTCATGACCAAAGTATGTGGCAATTACGTGACCATTCGATGACAGGTTTTGCTAACTTCGGATATGCATCATCTGACCCTGAACGCGGGAGGCTCTACATCGGCTCGATTGACGATTCGTTTGCCGGACGACAAGTACGAACGGCTGAAGGCGTTGGCCCGCGAACGCGGGACCACCGTGAACCGCCTTGTCGACGAAATGGCCACGCTGATGATTGCGGAGCACGATGCGGAGACCCGTTTCCGGGTGCGCGCCCAGCGTGGTCAGGGTCGGGAACAGGAAGGTCTGGCGCTGCTGGACAAGGCGACGGGGAACACCTCGCCTCATTGAGCGGCAGCTCCCTAATGCAGGGCGAGCACTAGCGCCATGACGGTAATCGCCATCACTTCCACCAGTTCCAGGGCGGCGCCGGCGGTATCGCCGGTGAAACCGCCGAGCCAGCGGCGCAGGAAGGTGGCGATGGCGAATACCAACGCCAGCGCAACGGCGAGGCCCAGGATCAGGCCCCAAACGCCGGTGACCAGCGCCAGTAGCAGCATCAGCACGCCGGTGGCCACCAGCACCATCTGGGCGGGGCTTCGTGGCAGGTGTGCGGCCATCTCGGCGCCTAGCCCGTGCTCCCTTACATAGGGCACCAGCAGGAACAGCCCGGTGAGCGCCGCGCGCCCCAGCACGATGGCGACCAGCAACGCGATCCAGGCACCCGTCTCCACCACGGTTACGACGGCTGCGAACTTGATCAGCAGCACCAGGATCAGCGCTGCCACTGCCATCGGGCCACTGGTCGGGTCCTTCATGATGGCCTGGGCGCGTTCCGGGTCCTGATGGCTGCCGACCCAGGCATCCACCGTGTCCGCCAGCCCGTCCAGGTGCAGCGCGCCGGTCAGGCCAACCCATAACGCGAGCACCAGTGCCGCGACCAGTAGCGTCGGCGCGCCGGGTATGGCCGCCAGCGCAATACCGACCAGTACCACGACCAGGCCCAGGATCAGACCGACCAGCGGATAAGCCAGCACCGAACGCCCCAGGTCGGCCGGCTGCGGGTCGAGCGCGGGAGTCGGCAGGCGGGTGAGGAACTGGAGGGCCAGCCAGAAGGGTGTCAACACGACGCTCATGTGGGTGCCTGGCCGGATTGTGGCGGGAGGTATTCGCGGCCAGGGCCGCTCCCACAGGGGGCTAGGCCACCGAGGGTTCTCGGCATTCCTGTGGGAGCGGCCTTGGCCGCGAAGCCCCTGCCCGCGCCAGACTTTGGCAGGGGCTTCGCGTGCAAGCACGCTCCCACAAAAGCCCTCACAAGGGCGCCCACAGGGCCTTGGCCCACCAAGGGCAGGAGATTCATGGATAGGGCTGCCATGGTTCGACAATATGCAGGGAGGCGAGCGGGACGTCGATGCCGAGGAGCTTCTCCAGCGGCCAGCCCTCCTGCAGGGCCCGGAGCAGGCGGATGACGCCGCCATGGGCGATTACGAGCACCCGGTCGCCTTCGTCGGGCGCCAGGTCGTTCCAGCCGGCGACAACGCGCTCGCGAAAAGCCTGGAGCGACTCGCCGTTGGGGGGTGGGTGATTCACCGGGTCCTGCCAAAAACGGCCCAGTGCATCGGCATCCGTCTCCATCAGCGCCGCCGCCGTGCGGCCTTCCCAGTCGCCGAAGTCGAGTTCGGCCAGGCGTTCGTCGACGGCGAGGGGTACCCCCGCCTCCTCGGCAAACACCTGTGCCGGGGCGCGACAACGTGTCAACGGCGAGCAGACGATGCGATCCCAGGCAGCGTCTCGACCCATCGCCGCGCGCATAGCGCCCCAACCGGCCTCGGTCAGCGGGACATCGCTGCCCCGGCCGCAGAACCCCTGGCCGGTGGTCTCGCCGTGGCGCAACAGGCCGATGCGGGTGGGGCCGGCGCTCACGCATCCTCTCCGCTGACGCCCGCCTCGGCGAAGGTGGCCATGCCGGAGTGCAGCTCGCAGGCCACGCGTAGCAGGGGCACGGCCGTGGCCGCCCCGCTCCCCTCGCCCAGGCGCATGCCGAGATCAAGCAGGGGCTCGGCCTCCAGCGCCGCCAGCAGGCGCTGATGGCCCGGCTCCGCCGAGGTATGTGCGTAGAAGAACCAGTCCGCCGTGCCCGGACACAGGCGCTCGGCCACCAGCGCCGCCGAGGTGCTGATGAAGCCGTCCACCAGCACCGGCAGGCCGATCTGCGCGGCCGCGATATACGCCCCGGCCAGCCCCGCGATCTCGAAGCCGCCCAGGCAGCGCAAGCTGCCCAGCGCGTCGCCCCGCACCTCGCCGTGGGTTTGCAGGGCCTGTTCGATTACCTCAGCCTTGTGCCGCACCCCATTCGCGTCCAGCCCCGTGCCGGGGCCGGCCAGATCGACAGGCGGCAGATCCAGCAGGGAGCAGGCGAGCGCGGCGGCGGCGGTCGTGTTGCCGATCCCCATCTCGCCGCCGACGAACAGCTGGGCCCCGCTGCGCCGGGCGCGTTCCGCGCACTGGCGCCCGGCGTTCAGGGCGCGTTCCAGCTGCGCTGGCGTCATGGCCGGCTCGCGTGCGAGGTTCGCGGTGCCGGGGCCCAGGTTCAGTTGCTGCACACCGCTGACGGCGGGCGGCTCGGCGACCGTGCCCAGGTTGATCACCTCGATGGAGGCGCCCAGGTGCCGCGCCAGCACGGAGATCGCCGCCCCGCCCGTGGCGAAGTTCGCGACCATTTGGGCGGTCACGGCCTGCGGAAAGCGAGAGATGCCCTCGGCCACCACGCCGTGATCGCCGGCGAACACCGCGATGTGCACCTTCTCCAGGCTGGGCTTTTCCACGCCCTGCATGCCAGCCAGGCGCTCGGCAATCGCCTCCAGTTGCCCGAGTGAACCCGGAGGCTTGGTCAGCTGGGCCTGCCGCTCGGCGGCCGCTTTGCGCGCCTCGGCGTTGAGGGGCGCCGGCGGCACCTGCAGCCAGTCACAGTCTTCAGTCACTTGTTCGTCCTCGTTTGTCTCTCGTGCACGCTCTGCCACTTTCCTTCATCCCGGCCCATGACTCCTCGCCATCCCGACCGGCTACTTCCCGTCATCCCGGCCGCAGCGAAGCGGAGAGCCGGGATCTCCCACGCCGGGGATACCCCGACGTCTGCGCCATCCTCCAACGACGGAGATCCCGGATAACCGCTACGCGGTTTCCGGGATGACGACATTGGGGGGAACATCCGAACGTCTGGACCAGGAATCCTGGCCGCCCGCCCACATGACATCCCGGCCCATTACTCCTCGCGCTCCCGGCCGCCCACTGTCCGTCATCCCGGCCGCAGCGGAGCGGAGAGCCGGGATCTCCCACGCCGGGGATACCCCCCGACGTCCGTGCCACCTTCCAACGATGGAGATCCCGGATAACTGCTTCGCAGTTTCCGGGATGACGACGTTTGGGGGGGCATCCGAGCGTCTGGACCAGGGCTCCTACCCGCCACCCCAACTGTCATCCCGGTCCATGACTTCTCACGATCCCGGCCCCCACTTCCGGCCATCCCGGACGCCCACTGCCCGTCATCCCGGCCGCAGCGGAGCGGAGAGCCGGGATCTCCCCACGCCGGGGATACCCCCTGACGTCTGTGCCACCTTCCAACGACGGAGATCTCGGATAACCGCTTCGCGGTTTCCGGGATGACGAGGGTTGGGTGGCCGGGATGACGGTTGGGGCCGGAGTGCGGCGGTGATGACCGCCTGGCGGCGTGCTTGGATATGTGCCTGGAGGGCTGAATGCTTGTATGCCCGCCTGTCACAGGGGGTCCCCCTTCAGGACGTGCGGGAGGCCGGCGACGGTGAGGACGACGCGGTCCATCGTTGGGGCCAGGCGCTGGTGGAGCCAGCCGGCCTCGTCGGCGAAGCGGCGGGATAGCGCGTCCATCGGCGTAATGCCCATGCCGGTCTCGTTGGAGACGAACACGAGTGTGCCCGGCAGGCGGGGCACAGTCTCGATCAGGGCCTCGCGTTCGCGCTCGATCAGGGCGTCGTCCTCGGTGCACAGGAGTTGGGTCAGCCACAGGGTCAGGCAGTCAACCAGCAGGCACTGGTCGGGCCCGGCGGCCTGCTCCAGTGCCGCGGCCAGACCCGTGTCCACCTCGATCAAGCCCCAGCCCCCGGGCCGGTCGGCGCGGTGGCGCTCGATCCGGCGCGCCATCTCGGCGTCGTCCGCGCGCGCCGTCGCCACGTAGGTCACGGGCAGGCCGCTGGCCTCGGCCAGTTGTTCCGCCAGCCGGCTCTTGCCCGAGCGTACCCCACCCAGTACCAGTGTCTTCATGCGACCGGCCCCTCCCGCTCGGTTTCCAGCAGCCCCAGAATCCGGTCCATATCGAGATGTTGCTCGAGGGTGTCGGCGAGGCGTTCCAGGCCGCGTTCACGCGCGGTGGCCAGGTCTTCCCCGGTCTCCATCCCGCTGCGCATTCCCGCCCAGTGCAGCAGGGCCTCGGCGGCGTCCGATATATCGAACACCCCGTGGACATAAGTACCAGCCACCGCGTCATCCTCACTACGCGCACCATCCGGACCGTGCTCCAGCTGCAGCAGTGGCCGCTCCAGGCCCGGCCCGGTCGTCACGCCCGCATGGATCTCGTAGCCCTCTACACGGGCCTCCCGATCCAGCACGCGGTCTCCGCGAACCCGCTCCAGGTGCTTCTCGGGCGCGAGCCGGGTTTCGAACTCCAGCCAGCCCAGCCCCGGCGTAGTGCCCAGCTGGCCCTCGACGCCATCGGGATCGTGCACGGCGTGGCCCAGCATCTGGAACCCGCCGCAGATCCCCAGCACCTTGCCGCCATAGCGCACGTGGCGCTGCAACGCGGCTTCCCAGCCCTGCTCGCGCAGCCAGGCGAGATCGGCGCGCACGGACTTCGAGCCCGGCAGGATGACCAGATCGGCGGGCTGCAACGCCTCGCCCGGTCCGACAAAGCGCAGATCCACCGCAGGGTGCAGGCGCAGCGGATCGAAATCCGTGTGGTTGGACATACGCGGCAACGCCGGCACGACGACTTTCAGCGCATCTGCGGCCTTCTCCGGCATCGCCTCGCGCGGCAGGGCATCCTCGGCATCCAGATAAAGCCCGTGCAGGTACGGAATCACGCCGAGTACCGGCTTGCCGGTCTCCTGTTCCAGCCAGTCCAGCCCGGGTTGCAGCAAGCCGACATCCCCGCGAAAACGATTGATCACGAAACCCTGTACCCGCGCGCGCTCCGTCTCGCTCAACAGGGCCAGCGTACCCACCAGATGCGCGAACACCCCGCCCCGGTCGATATCCGCCACCAGGATCACCGGGCAATCCACCGCCTCGGCAAAACCCATGTTGGCGATATCGCCCGCGCGCAGGTTGATCTCCGCCGGCGATCCGGCGCCCTCCACCAGCACATGGGCGTACTGCGCCGTCAGCCGCCGATGCGACGCCAGCACCGCCTCGCGCGCTACCGGCTTGTAGTCGTGGTAGGCCCGGGCATCCAGCTCCGCCGCCGGCCGGCCGTGGATGATGACCTGCGCCCCCTGGTCCGAGCTAGGTTTGAGCAGCACGGGGTTCATGTCCGTGTGCGGCTCCAGGCCACAGGCCGCGGCCTGCAGGGCCTGGGCACGCCCGATCTCGCCACCGTCGGCCGTGACGGCGCTGTTCAGCGCCATGTTCTGCGGCTTGAACGGCACCACGGACAATCCGCGCCGGTACAGCACCCGCGCCAGACCCGCCACCAGCACGCTCTTGCCGGCATCCGAGGTCGTGCCCTGCACCATCAGCGACGTGCCCATCAGGATGATGCCCCCAGCGCCTGCTCCAGGCACTTCCATTCGTGCTCTTGCCCCGGCAGGCCAAAACGCAGGCTGCCCGGTTGATCAAATCGTCGGACCAGGATGCCCTGCGCGCCCAGGCGGTCCTGCCAGCCCGCGGGATCGGCCACGCGGCACCACTGGAACAACGCGGTTCCGCCGGCGGGTTCCAGTCCGCGGGCGCGCAGCAAGTTTTCAAGGCGCTGTCCTCGGGCCCGCAGCATGCGCCGCGTCTCCGCCTGCCAGGCCAGGTCCGCCAGGGCCCGAGCCGCGATCCAGCGCGACGGCCCGGACAGGCTCCACGGCCCCAGCCGGGCGGCCAGCCGCGCCCGCAGTTCCTCGCCCGCAATGACAAACCCCACGCGCGCTCCGGCCAGCCCGAAGAACTTGCCCAGCGAGCGCAGCACCACCAGGCCCTCGCGCGGCGCGTCCTTCGCCAGGCTTGCCTCGGGTGTAACGTCCATGAACGCCTCGTCCACGATCAGCCAGCCGCCGCGGGCGGCCAGGGTCGCGTGCCACGCCAGCAGGTCCGCCCGGTCGAACCGCTGCCCGGTCGGGTTGTTGGGGTTGACCAGCACCAGCACATCGAGGCCGGGCAATGCGGCCTCGATCGAATCCCCATCCAGCGGGACGACGTCGTGCCCGGCCTCGCGCCAGGCGCGGGCATGCTCGTTGTAGCTGGGCTCGAGGATACCCACGCGCGCCGTGCCTTCCCGTAGCGCCGGCAGCAACTGGATCGCAGCCTGGGAGCCGGCCACTGGCAACAGCGCCCCGGTCCCGTAATAGTTGGCGGCCGCCGCCTCCAGGCCGTCATCCGGTTCCGGCAGGCGCGCCCAGACCGCTGGCGGGACCTCGCCCGCGGGATAGCCATGCGGGTTGATGCCCGTAGAGAGATCCAGCCAGTCGGCCTCGGGGATGCCGTAGCGCACCGCCGCCTGGCGGATCCCACCCCCGTGCACCTGGATCAGCGCTTTCGGGGCCGGCGTCTGCATCGATTGAGCTTCAGAACAGGACAACGACAATCACCCCGACCACAATGAACGCCATCCAGATCGCCAGCGCACGATCCACCAGGGCGATGGCCTGGCGAATGCCTGCCGCGTTGGGCATGCGGCCCATCCCCAGACGCGGGCGCCACTCGCGCTGCCCGCCATAGGGTGCCGGACCACCCAGCACCACGCCCAGTGCCCCAGCGCCTGCAGCCATCACCGGCCCGGCGTTCGGGCTCTTCCAGCCTGCGGCCTGCTCGCGCCAGCACTGCAGCGCGTCCCGGCCGCGTCCCGCCAGTACGTAGGCCAGCGCCGTCAGACGGGCCGGGATCAGGTTCATGGCATCGTCCAGGCGCGCGGCGGCCCAGCCAAACGAGCGAAAACGGTCATTGCGATAGCCCCACATCGCGTCCAGCGTGTTCACCAGGCGATAGGCCACCACGCCCGGCGCGCCGGCCACCAGGAACCAGAAGATCGTGGCGAACAGCGCGTCGTTGCCGTTCTCCAGCACCGACTCGATGGTCGCGCCACTCACCCCGCGGTCGTCCAGGGCCGCCGTGTCGCGACTGACCAGCATGCCGACACCGGTTCGGGCCCCAGCCAGGTCGTCCTTTTCCAGGGCCTCCGCCACCACCTCCGCATGCTCGTCCAGGCTGCGCCAGCCGATCGCTAGCGTCAGGATCACCAGCGTCAGCAGCCAGCCCCATGCCAGCGAGGCGCCCAGGGCAGCCAGTCCCACCCAGGGCAGGACCAGCACCGCGAGCAGTAGCGCTCCGCGAACCCGACTGGGGGCATGCCACCGGCCTTCGACCCAACCTGCGAGCCGGCCGAATCCTGCCAGCGGATGGAATCGCCGCGGGTCGCCAAACAGTCGGTCGAGGATCAGGGCGCCGATCAGGATCAGAAAGCTGCTCATGCCTTGCCGCGTCCGGATGGTTCACTCGGACGTTCGCCGGATTCCCGGGCGTCCGTGGACGCAGCCAGCTCGCACGGCGCGCCCCAGCGATCCTGGAACACTAGGTCTTCCAGGGGGCGGCGGGTGTCCCAGCCCGCCGTTTCCAGCATCGGCCGGTCATAGAAGCGCTCGACATGCCCGAGGCACAGCACGGCAATGGGGTACCCGCCCTCGGGCATCTCCAGCCGGTTGGCCAGCCAGTCCGGATCAAACAGCGAGACCCAGCCCATGCCCAGGCCCTCGGCGCGGGCCGCCAGCCACAGGTTCTGGATCGCACAGGCGGCGGAACAAAGATCCATCTCGGGGAGGGTCCGCCGGCCGAGCACGTAGCGCTCGCGGCCATCGGTCAGCGCCACGACCAGCAACTCGCCCGCCTCGCGGATGCCCTCCAGCTTCAGGCGATGCACCTCCGCTGCGCGCTCGCCACAGGCCTGTGCGGTGCGAGCCTGTTCCTCCGCCGCGTGGGCATGCAGCGCCTCACGCTCGGCCGGGTCGGTAATGCGCAGGAAGCGCCAGGGCTGCATGTACCCGACGCTCGGCGCGCGATGCGCCGCTTCGAGCAGGCGCCGCAGCACCGCCGGATCGACCGGGTCCGGTCGAAAGTGGCGCATATCGCGGCGTTCCGCGATCACCCGGTAGACGGCCGCCAGCTCATCTTCGGCAAAGCCCGAAGCAGCCGCATCCGCATCGGATCGGGAAGGATTCTCGTTGGCGGGCAAATCGGACTGCATTGGCTTACCGTCAGGGCGACGCGACGCGGATGCAGGAGAATCGGGGCATGGTCACGACAGATCCATGCCTACCGACCCTCGCCCACCGCGCGGTCGCAGAAAGTTCGTCCAGGCCGGTCTCCGGGCTCGCGAGGCCCCGGCAATCCGGGGCGGCAAGTCGCCTTCCCGGGCCGCGTGCGGCCCAGTGGCTTTCGACTTGCCGAGGTCCAAGGTGCCTGCAGAAGCACCCCTCGAACCCACTCGCCTACCGTTGCGGGGGCAGCGTCGGCATGAAGCTGGGGGGATCCCGCACCTGCACCGACTTCCCGTTTAACCCGTGCGACCAAACGCCCGGGCACCTGGCACCTGGCAGCGAAGCGTGAATCATACGCGGCAAGCCCACTGCCGACCAATTGACGCTCCGGGGCGCCTCTGGCTTGCTGCTATGATGCCGTGCTTGTCCTGCGCCTCGTCCCGGCTCCTCATCCGGTTCGAAAGCGCTCGAACAACCAACCCAAAGTGACTGTACAAAAATGCTATTTCGGATTCCCAGAACTCTACTGATCGCCTGCCTGCTGGGCCTGATCCCGACCCCGCTGCTCGCGCTGGCCGACTCGATTACGGTCACCGACGACGATGACCGCGAGGTCCGCCTGGAGCAGCCCGCCGAACGCATCGTCAGCCTGGCGCCGCACATCACCGAGGTGCTGTTTGCCGTGGGTGCGGGGGACCTCATCGTGGGCGCGACGCAGTACAGCGATTATCCGCCCGAGGCGGATTCCATCCCGCGGATTGGCGGCTACAGCCGGATCGACCTGGAACGGGTGCTGGAAAAGGACCCCGACCTGGTGATCGCCTGGCAGAGCGGCAACTCGGCGTCCCAGGTCGAACGCCTGCGCGAACTGGGACTGCCGGTGTATGTATCGGAACCGCGCAGCTTCGAAGGTGTGGCCTCGAGCATGCGGCGCATGGCCACGCTGGCCGGCACGCATGACCAGGGCGAGGCTGCGGCACAGGACTTCCTCAACAGGATGGACGAGCTGCGCGCCACGTACGGCGACCGGGACCCGATTCGCGTGTTTTATCAGGTGTGGGAGCAACCGTTGATGACGGTCAATGACGAGCACCTGATCGCCGAGGCCATCGCCGTGTGTGGCGGCGTCAACGTGTTTGGCGATCTGGACCGCCTGGTGCCGCGCATCGGGCGCGAAGCCGTACTGGACGCCGACCCCGAGGTCATCATCGGCGGTGGCATGGGCGAGGACCGCCCCGACTGGGTGGTCGCCTGGGGCCAATGGGAGGACATGACCGCGGTCCGGCGCGACAACCTGTTCTTCATCCCGCCCTCGCTGCTGCAACGCCATACCGGACGCATCGCCGAAGGCACTGCCCTGATGTGCGAAGAGCTCGAACGCGCCCGCACGCGGCGGCCTGCCCCGTAAACATGACGGATCACCTCGCAGTGTCACGGAGCGGCCGATGCAAGACGCCGATAATGAAGCGTTGCACGCAGGCTGAAGGCGGCTCTTCCGTATCGGCTACGCGCCGCTTCGCCCGCCAGGAGCGGAGGGCCACGGCTTGACGCGTTCGTTCCTCCTGGCCCTGGGCGTTTTGTTGCCCGCGTCTGTGCTGTCCGTCCTGGTGGCACTGGCCTACGGCAGCGTGCAGATTCCGTTCCCTGACCTGCTGAGTGTCTTCTTCGGCGAGGCCTCGCGACTGCACAGCACCCTGGTACTGGAGCTGCGCCTGCCGCGCGCGCTGGCCGCGTTCGCCGCCGGCGGGCTGCTGGGCCTGGCCGGAGCGCTGATGCAGGTCCTGCTGCGCAACCCACTGGCCGATCCCTACGTGCTGGGGCTCTCTGGCGGCGCCTCGGTGGGCGCCTTGCTGGCGATGCTGGCGGGGCTGTCCATGTTTTCGGTCTCGGCCGCGGCCTTCGTCGGGGCCCTGCTGTCCACCATTCTGGTGTTCGGCCTGGCCCACGGCACGGGTAGCTGGACCCCGACCCGCCTGCTGCTGACCGGTGTCGTGGTCGCCGCCGGCTGGGGCGCAATGATCAGTTTCATCCTCGCGGTCAGCCCCACCGCGGAGCTCCCGGGCATGCTGTACTGGCTGATGGGCGACGTCTCCCATGCCCGCAACCCCTATCCCGCCTGGGGCGTACTCGTCGTCGTGGCCCTGCTCGCCTTGCCCTTTGGGCGCACCCTGAACGTCCTCGCGCGCGGGCCGATGCAGGCCGCGGCCCTCGGAGTGGCCGTGCGCCCGGTGGAATGGACGATCTACGTCGTGGCTGCCCTGATCACCGCGACTGCCGTCACCCAGGTTGGCGCGGTCGGCTTTGTCGGGCTGATCGTGCCGCACATGCTGCGTCTGATCTTTGGGAACGACCAGCGCGTGATCCTGCCGGCCTCGGCCCTGGGCGGGGGCATCCTGCTCACCCTGGCCGACACCCTGGCCCGCACCATCATCGCCCCTGAGCAGTTGCCGGTGGGCGTGATCACCGCGATGCTGGGTGTCCCGGTGTTCCTGTTCCTGCTGTACCGGAGCCGCTGATGCCGAATATGCCTCCCCCTACCCCCGCGGCGACCCAGCCACACGACACACCGGGCCTGGGCGCACGCAGCGTCCACCAGGAGCCAGGGGCCAAGACCCTGCTCGCTACGCATGACCTCGTGATCGATATCCCCGCGCGGCCACCCGGTTCGCCGCTCGATCTGACCGTCGATCCGGGGCAGTGCTGGGGCATCCTGGGCCCCAATGGCGCCGGCAAGAGCACGCTCCTGCAGAGCCTCGCCGGCCTGCGGGCCGCGCGTGCCGGAACCATCGAGGTCAAGGGACAATCCATCGCGACCCTCGCCCGCGCGGAACTGGCCCGGCGTCTGGGCCTGGTCTTCCAGACCCACCACGACGGCTTTCCCGCCACGGTGCTGGAGACCGCCCTGATCGGACGCCACCCGTATCTGCGGCCCTGGGATATCGAGTCCTCCGAGGACTACGCCCGCGCTCGGGCGGCACTCGCGGCGATGGATCTCGCCGATCTGGAGGACCGCATGGTCGACACGCTGTCGGGCGGGGAACGCCAGCGCCTGGCGATCGCCACCGTGCTGACCCAGGACCCCAGCCTGCTCCTGCTGGACGAACCGACCAGCCAGCTGGACCTGCATCACCAGGTCGCCGTCCTCAACCGCGTTCAGGCCATCGTCGGTCTGGACAATCGGGCCGCGGTGCTGGTCCTGCACGACGTCAACCTCGCGGCACGCTACTGCGATCACTTGCTGCTGCTATTCCCCGACGGGCAGGCGTGCTGGGGCCCCACGGCCACCATGCTGGTACCGAGCGCACTGGAACGCCTGTACAACCAACGCCTGAGCGTGGGCGAGGTGGACGGCCTGCCCGTCTTCCTGCCGCGCAACGAGTGATCCCCATGGAATTCTTCCGCACCCTTGAGGCCGACGTGGATGCCGAGGGCCTGCAGCGGGTCCTGACCGTCCCCGCGCTACCCGACGCCAGCGACGCCATCGACACGCTGATCCACGATGGGGGCGCCGATGCCGGCGTCGTCTACTGCCTCTGGGGCGAGTTTCGCGTCCACCGGGAAGCCATCAACGGTGGCGTGCGCTTTTCGCTGCCGGAATGCCCCAATGGTCTCGCCTGGACGCTGACCACGGGTCATCCGCCCGACCCGAAAGCCGTCGTCCTGCACCTGACCATCAGTCGCCAGGAGCACGACCCGGATTTCGTCGAGAGCCTCGAGGCGTTTGCCGATTCCTGGCAGGTCCCGGCCGCCTGACAGAAGGCTCCATGAAGGGAAACCATGCAATTTTCTTTTCGTTTCATGGTCGGTATGGTGCAGATCTGTTGCGAAGGAGAACGCCATGAACCCGACACCGCCGGACAGCGTGAAGACCTCTCATCCCACCCAGGACGGGGCCGGGGTGAAGATCCGGCGCATCCATGATTTTAGTGGCGGGCTCGACCCCTTCCTGATGCTGGACGAACTGAAGGCCAGTGCGCGCGAGGACTACATCGGCGGTTTCCCTTCCCACCCGCATCGTGGCTTCGAGACGCTGACCTACCTGGTCCACGGCGGGCTCACCCACGAGGATTCCATGGGCAACCAAGGGCGAGTGGAGGCCGGCGAGGCCCAGTGGATGAGTGCCGGACGTGGCGTGATCCATTCCGAGATGCCGCTTTTGGACGCGGACGGCCTGCACGGCTTCCAGCTTTGGGTGAATCTGCCCGCCCGGCGCAAGATGGATCCGCCGCGCTACCGCGACGTTCGCGCCGACGCGATGCGCCACCTGCCGGAGGACGACGACTCGCTGCGTTTCAAGGCCATTGCCGGTTCCTGGCAAACCAGCGCCGGCGATACCGAAGGCCCGCTGGAGCAGATCGGCGAAGCCGCCGGGATGGCCGACCTGTACTTGCCGGCCGGCTATCGCCTGTCACTCGCGGTGCAGCTGGAAGATCGGGTCCTGGCCTACGTGTTCGACGGCGAGCTGACCGGCCTGGGTACGGGCCAGTTGGGCATCTGGCGCGGTCATACCCAGATCCATCTAATCGCGAGGCAGGATGCGCGGGTGCTGCTGTTCAAGGGCCGCCCCCTCGGCGAGCCGATCGCCCACTACGGCCCGTTCGTGATGAACACCAGCGAAGAGCTGGAACAGGCCATCAGCGACTACCAGTCCGGCCGGCTCGCCGCCGAACCGGCCAGCATGGACTGAGCCACCAGCCAGCCCCTCATCCTGCGCGTTCCTCGCGCACCCCTCTTACGTAATCTCGGGATCCGCGTAGCGGTTATCCGGGATCTCCAGCGTGGAACGAGCCCCATACCACTGCCTGACTCCCGCGCCGGAGATCCCGGCTCTCCGCTTCGCTACGGACGGGATGACGCCGAGGGGGCACCCGACCGCGGCGACCTGCACTACGCGCGACCTACCTCCGTTACGTCATCCCGGAAACCGCGCAGCGGTTATCCGGGATCTCCAGCGTGGAACGAATCCCAGGCCGCTGCCTTGGACCCGCGCCGGAGATCCCGGCTCTTCGCTCCGCTACGGCCGGGATGACGGGGCCTTGGGCGCTCGGACAACCGGGGCGAATCGGATTTTGGCAGGGGCTTCGCGGGCAAGCCCGCTCCCACAAGCCAGCGGACAGTCGCGATATTGAGGGCAGGACCCTCACCGTTTGTGGGAGCGGGCCTGCCCGCGAAGCCCCTGCCCGTGCTGGCCAGGGCACCAAGGCCAGATCCACCCGCTACTGCATCGAATCCGCGTCGTCCTCGCGCGCCCAGCCCATGGTGCGTTGCACGGCCTTTTTCCAGCCCCGGTAGTAGCGCTCCCGGGTGGCGACGTCCATCTGTGGCTCGAATACCCGGTCCAGCCGGCTTTTTTGCGCCAACTCGTCACGGGTCCAGAAGCCGACGGCCAGTCCGGACAGATAGGCCGCCCCCAGCGCGGTCGACTCGGTCACTACCGGGCGCTCGACCCGGACCCCGAGCATGTCGGCCTGGAACTGCATCATGACGTTGTTGGCCACCGCCCCGCCATCGACACGTAACGCCTTCAGCGCGATACCGGAATCCTGTTCCATCGCATCGATCACGTCCTTGGTCTGGTAGGCGACCGACTCCAGCGTGGCGCGGGTGATGTGCTCCTTGCGCGTACCCCGGGTCAGCCCGAAGATCGCCCCGCGCGCATACATATCCCAGTACGGCGCGCCGAGACCGGCGAAGGCCGGCACTACGTAGACCCCGCCGGCGTCCTCGACTTTGCCGGCGTAGTACTCGGAGTCCTCGGCCGAATCGATCAGGTGGAGTTCGTCCCGCAACCACTGGATCGCGGCACCGGCGATGAAGATCGAGCCCTCCAACGCGTATTCCACCTGCCCGTCCAGCGACCAGGCGATGGTCGTCAGCAGGCCGGACCGGGATTCCACCGGAGTATCGCCCGTGTTCATCAGGAGAAAGCAGCCGGTCCCGTAGGTGTTCTTCGCCATGCCGCGCTCGAAGCAGGCCTGACCGAACAGGGCCGCGTGCTGATCGCCCGCCACCCCGGCAATCGGAACCTCCGCCCCGCCGAACATCTCGGCGCCGGTGACACCCAGCACACCACTGGAATCACGGACCTCGGGCAGCATCGCTCGCGGGATATCGAACAGGCCCAGGAGCTCGGCATCCCAGTCCAGGGAATGAATGTTGAACAGCTGGGTGCGCGCGGCGTTGGTCACGTCCGTCACATGCCGCTCGCCCCGGGTCAGGTTCCAGATCAGCCAGCTGTCGATGGTGCCGAAGGCGAGTTCGCCGCGCTCTGCGCGTTCCCGCGCCCCGTCGACATGATCGAGGAGCCAGCGCAGTTTGCTGGCGGAGAAGTAGGCATCCACGACCAGGCCGGTCCGCTCGCGGATCACGGCCGCGTGGCCCTGCGCCTTCAGTTCGTCGCAGAACGCGGCGGTACGCCGATCCTGCCAGACGATCGCATTGGCAATCGGCTGACCCGTCGCGCGATCCCAGACCACCGTGGTTTCGCGCTGATTGGTGATGCCGATGGCCGCGAGCTCGGACGGCTTGATGCCGCGCGTCTCCAGCACCTCGCGCGCCACACCGATCTGGGTGCCCCAGATCTCCATCGCGTCGTGTTCCACCCAGCCCGGCTGGGGGTAGAACTGGGCAAAGTCCTTCTGGGCAACCCCGACGATCCCGCCCGCCCGGTCGAACAGGATAGCCCGGCAACTGGTGGTGCCCTGATCCAGGGCCAGGATGTAGGGTGGGTCGCTCATGGCTGGGGCCCCGGTTCCGGGTTCAGGCGCCATCCTCGATCAGCTCGATGGCATTGCCGTCGGGGTCGCGCACGAATGCGGCCGGCCGCCCCGAACGGCTGCGTTCTACGGGAATCCCGGCTCCTTCCAGACGCGCCGCCAGTGCCTCGAGGCCGCGGACGCGCAACGCCAGGTGGCGGTCCTGGCCGCAGCGCACGCCGCGTTCGGTCGGGTCGGGGTTCGGCACCTGTAACAGATGCAGCGCCTGTCCACTGCCGAGGTCGTACCACAGACCGGGGAAGCCAAGATCCGGGCGTTCCAGCGGCGCCAGGCCGAGGTGATCCCCGTAAAAGGCTGCCGCCACCTGCGTATCCGCGATCACCAGGCTGGCGTGATGCAGACGCAGGATGCCGGGTTTGGCATCGCGTTCGTTCGTCATACCCGCATCATCCCCGAGGCCGGTTCGAGCAACACAATGGCCTGTGCGGCCACCCCTTCCTTGCGCCCGGTGAAACCCAGGTGTTCGGTGGTCGTGGCCTTCACGTTGACCGCGGCAACATTCAGGGCCGTATCGGCTGCAAGGTTTTCCCGCATGGCTGATACATGCGGCGCGAGCTTCGGCGCCTGCGCGATCACCGTGGAGTCGATGTTCACCGGCCGCCAGCCGGCCTCGGCGACCCGCCTGAGAGTCTCGCGCAGCAGCAAGCGGCTGTCGGCCCCGCGAAACGCCGGATCGGTATCCGGAAAGTGCTGGCCGATATCCCCCAGCGCAGCGGCCCCCAGCAGGGCGTCGCAGACCGCGTGGATCAGCACGTCCCCGTCCGAGTGGGCCACGAATCCGCGTTCGAACGGGATCCGCACGCCGCCGAGCACCAGGTGGTCCCCTTCGCCGAAGGCGTGGACATCGAAGCCCTGGCCAATGCGAAAGCCACTCATGCGCGAAACCCGCCTTCCAGGCGACCCTGCTGCATCAGATACAAGCGAGCCAGCTCGAGGTCTTCGGTGCGGGTGATCTTGATGTTCATCGCGGAGCCTTCGATCAGTCGGGGTGATTGGCCAAGGAACTCCATGGCGCTGGCCTCGTCCGTCACCGGATGACCCACGGCGCGCGCCCGGGCATTGGCAGCGCGCAGCATACCGAGACGAAACATCTGGGGGGTCAGCGCCCGCCAGACGCGTTCGCGATCCAGCGTGCGCTCGATCCTTCCGGCGCCGTCACTCCACTTGATGGTATCGGTGCTGGGGCTTGCCAGCAGCCCACCGACCGGGTCGTCGCGCAGCTCGCGCAGCAGCCGGTCCACATCCGCCAGCGGCAGACAGGGACGCGCCGCGTCATGCACCAGCACCCAGTCATCCTCGTGCGCGCGTTCGGCGAGGAAGTCGAGCCCGTTCTGGACGGAATCCGCGCGTTCCGCCCCGCCGGCCGCACGGAACAGCCGCCCGCCGGCCAGTGGCAGATCCAGGGCATCCGGATCCACATCCGGCCCGAGCACAAGAACCACCCCGCGAATCCGCGGGTGCTCCAGGAAGATCGACAGGGTGTGCGACAGGATCGTGTGCGATCCGAGTGTCAGGTACTGCTTGGGACGATCCGATCCCATGCGCCGACCGATTCCGGCCGCCGGGATCAGCGCCCAGAAGGCCGGCTCCCGCGCCGGCGCGTGCTCCGCATCAACCATCAAAGGGATCCTCGGGCGGCAGCGTGTCGGTGGCCGGCTCGGCATCCTGCGGCACCTGCGAGTCCGGGCCCGGCGAGGTGTCTCCGGCCGGCCCGGGTAGTGGCTCGACTTCCAGTGTCGCGGGCTCGTCCTCGCCCACCACGAAGAAGAAGATCTCGTCTTCGCGGATCATCCCCAGATCGCGACGCGCCCGCTCCTCGACCGCCTCGGTACCGCCGCGCAAGTCGCGCACCTCGGCCTCCAGGGCCTGGTTGCGTTGTTCCAGCTCGGCATTCGCGGCTTGCTGTTGCTCGACCTGCTCGCGCAGATCGCGCACATCGCGCCAACTCCCCTCGCCCAGCCACAGAGACCATTGCAGGGCCAACAGCACGAGGGCCAGACCGATCAACAGGCCGCGCATCACCCGCACTCCGTATGGTTGAACAGAAAAAACCCTCGCCCGCGCACCGCGACTGACGCGGCAACGTGGAGACGAGGGCTTTCGCAAGTGGCCGGCATGCCCGGCATTCTACGAGCCCCTGACGGCCGGAGACAGGAACCGCGCCGCAGGCTGAGGACTGCGTGGTGACCAAGGCCGTCCCCGGTCCCGATCAGCGCCCGAAGGTGAACGCCGACATGCCCGGATAGGTCGCGCGCGAACCCAGGTGTTCCTCGATCCGGATCAGCTGGTTGTACTTGGCGACCCGATCGGAACGCGACAGCGAACCGGTCTTGATCTGGCCGGCGCGCGTGGCCACCGCCAGATCCGCGATGGTCACGTCTTCGGTCTCGCCCGAACGATGGGAAATCACCGCGGTGTAATTGGCCTTGCGCGCCAATTCGATGGCTTCCAGCGTCTCGGTCACGGTGCCGATCTGGTTGAGTTTGATCAGGATGGAATTCGCTACACCCTTGTCGATGCCTTCCTGCAGGATCTGGGTGTTGGTAACAAACAAATCGTCGCCCACCAGCTGCACGCGATTGCCCAGGCGCTCGGTCAGCGTCTTCCAGCCGTCCCAGTCATCCTCGGCCATGCCGTCCTCGATGGTCAGGATCGGGTACTGATCCACCCAGTGGGCGAGATAGTCGGAGAACTCGTCGGCGGAGAAGGCCTTGCCTTCGGAATCGAGGTGATAGCGGCCATCACGGTAGAACTCGGAGCTGGCGCAGTCCAGGCCGATCCAGATGTCCTCGCCCGCCTTGAAGCCGGCGTTGTGAACCGCCTCCAGGATCACCTCGATCGCGGCGGAGTTGGACGGAAGGTCCGGCGCAAAACCGCCCTCGTCGCCCACCGCCGTCGCCAGCCCGCGCTTGGACAGCACCTTCTTCAGCGCGTGAAAGACCTCGGCGCCGTAGCGCACGGCCTCGCGTACGGAGTCCGCGCCCACCGGCAGGATCATGAATTCCTGCATGTCCACGCTGTTATCGGCGTGGGCGCCACCATTGATGATGTTCATCATCGGTACCGGCAGCAGCGTGGCGTCGTCGCCCCCCAGGGTCTCGAACAGCGGCTGTTCGCGATCCGCGGCCAGGGCGTGCGAAGTGGCCATGGAGACCGCCAGCAGTGCATTGGCGCCCAGGCGTGCCTTGTTGTCGGTCCCGTCCAGTTCCAGCATGCGGCGATCGACCGCAGTCTGATCCAGCTCCATCCCACGCAGGGCGTCGCGGATCTCCCCGTTCACGTGGCTGACGGCCTTCAGCACGCCCTTGCCGCCGTAACGCTTTTCGTCATCGCGCAGTTCCAGGGCCTCGCGGGCCCCCGTGGAGGCACCGGAGGGTACCGCCGCACGCCCCATGGCACCGGAATCCAGGACAACATCGGCCTCGACCGTCGGGTTGCCCCGAGAGTCGATGATCTCGCGGGCGTGAATCTCCGCAATCTTGGACATGCTCTCTCCTTGAAAAATACTCGCCCGGACGGGCTCGCCCGGGACGTTTTATCGATTCTTTGGGTCGTTAACCGAGACCGTACTCCGCCTCCGCAAACGGCTGCGCCTTGGTCGCGGCATCCAGCGCCTGGAGTGTCTTCAACAGCTCGGCCATCTTCGGCAGCGGCCAGGCATTGGGGCCGTCGGACAGGGCCTTCTCGGGGTCCGGATGGGTCTCCATGAACAGGCCGGATACGCCAGCGGCCACCGCCGCCCGTGCCAGCACCGGCACGAACTCGCGCTGCCCGCCGGAGCAGGCGCCCTGCCCGCCCGGCTGCTGCACCGAATGGGTCGCGTCGAAGACCACGGGGCAGCCGGTCTGACGCATCTGGGCCAGGCCGCGCATATCGGAGATCAGGGTGTTGTAGCCGAACGAGACCCCACGCTCGCAAACCATGATCTGATCGTTGCCGACCTCGCGGGCCTTGTCCACGACATTGCCCATGTCCCAGGGTGCGAGGAACTGGCCCTTCTTGATGTTCACCGGACGCCCCTGACGCGCAACGTTCTGGATGAAGTTGGTCTGCCGACAGAGGAAGGCCGGGGTCTGCAGCACATCAACAACACTGGCGACTTCGTCCAGCGCCGTGTCTTCGTGGACATCCGTCAGGATCGGCACGCCGATTTCCGACTTCACTTTGTCCAGGATGCGCAGGCCCTCTTCCATGCCCAGCCCGCGGAAGCTCTTCGTCGACGACCGGTTGGCCTTGTCAAACGAGGACTTGTAGATGAACGGGATGCCAAGATCGTCCGCCATTGTCTTCAGCGCGCCGGCCGTCTCCAGGGCCATGGCCTCGGATTCGATGACGCAGGGGCCGGCAATCAGAAAAAAGGGCCGATCAAGGCCAACTTCAAAACCGCAAAGCTGCATGCTCTGTCCTGTCTGGCGGCCGCCACCCTCCGGGTTGTGACCGCAAAAAACGTGAACCGGCGCTCTATTCCGTCAACGCCGTGGTGGTTTCTGGTTCGCGGGCATCCTGGTAATCCCGGGCGGCACACACGAAAGCGGTGAACAGCGGGTGGCCATCCCTCGGGGTCGAGGTGAATTCCGGGTGGAACTGGCAGCCCACAAACCACGGATGGTCGGCCAGTTCCACGGCCTCTACCAGTTCGCCGGATTCCGAAACCCCGGAGAGCCGAAGTCCTGCGGCCTCCAGGCGTTCGCGATAGGCGTTGTTGAATTCGAAGCGATGGCGATGGCGTTCTTCCACCTCTTCGCGACCATAGGCCTCGGCAATCCGCGACCCTGGGGCCAGGCGCGCGCTCTGGGCGCCCAGACGCATGGTGCCGCCAAGGTCGCTGTCGGCATCGCGCCGCTCGATGCAGCCTTCCTTGTCCTGCCATTCGGTAATAAGCGCGATCACAGGATGCGGGGTATTGGGGGCGAACTCGGTGCTGTGCGCACCCTCCAGCCCCACCACATCCCGCGCAAACTCGATGACCGCCACCTGCATACCCAGGCAAATTCCGAGATAGGGCACATCGTTATCACGAGCGTAGCGCACCGCGGCAATCTTGCCCTCCACGCCGCGCTCGCCGAAGCCGCCAGGAACGAGGATGGCATCCAGCCCCTCGAGTTCGCGAGCGGCCTCGTTCTCGGCCCCTTCGAGTTTTTCGGAATCGAGATAACGAATCCGGACCCGGGTCCCCGCCTGGATGCCCGCGTGGGTCAGGGCCTCGTTCACCGACTTGTACGACTCGGTCAGATCGACGTACTTGCCGATCATGCCGACCGTCACCTCGGACTCCGGGAACTCCATGGCATTAACCACGTGCTTCCAGTCCGACAGATCGGCCTGCGGGACCTCGATATGCAGCTTGCGCAACACGATCTCGTCGAGCTTTTGCGAATGCAGCCACAGCGGGATCTTGTAGATGTTGTCCACATCCACCGCAGAGATGACCGCCTTCTCCTCGACGTTGGTGAACAGCGCGATCTTGCGCCGCTCGCCCTCGGGGATCGCCTGGGTGGAACGGCACAGCAGGATATCCGGCTGGATGCCGATGGAGCGCAGCTCCTTGACCGAGTGCTGGGTCGGCTTGGTCTTGATCTCGCCGGCGGCCTCGATATACGGCACCAGCGTCAGATGCATGAACAGGGCGTTGTCGTGCCCCAGCTCCACACCCATCTGACGGATCGCCTCGAGGAACGGCAGGGATTCGATGTCACCGACCGTACCGCCGATCTCGATCAGGGCGATGTCGGCGTCGCCGGCCCCCTCGTGGATCGAGCGCTTGATCTCGTCGGTGATGTGCGGGATGACCTGCACCGTCCCGCCGAGATAATCCCCGCGACGCTCCTTGCGGATCACGCTCTCGTAGATCTGCCCGGCGGTGAAATTGTTGCGCCGCGAGGTGCGAATGCGTACGAAGCGTTCGTAGTGCCCGAGATCCAGGTCCGTTTCGGCGCCGTCATCGGTGACGAACACCTCGCCATGCTGAAACGGGCTCATGGTGCCCGGATCCACGTTGATGTACGGATCCAGCTTGAGCAGCGTCACCTTGAGGCCGCGCGCCTCCAGGATCGCCCCCAGCGAGGCGGATGCAATACCTTTGCCCAGAGACGAGACCACGCCTCCGGTAATGAAAACAAAACGCGTCATGCGGGAAACCTGGCTGGGGGCTGACAAGCACCCTGCCCCGGTTCGCACACGCAATCCGGGGCAGGCGGAAAACCCCTGAGAGAGTACCAGAGCACCCGCCCCCGCTCAATCGGAAGGTGGGGGCAGCGCCTCGTTTCCGGCCTTGGATGACAACGGCCGGAAGGCCACCAGGGTCATATCGTCGCGCCGCGGCTCGCCGTCGCGATAATCCTCCAGCACCCGGACCACGGCATCGATCTTGGCCGACAGATCGCGCCCACTCTTGTCGCCCAGGACCTGGCGCAACCGACGCCGGCCAAACAATCGCGGCGGCTCCCCGCCGACATGATCGTGCGCACCATCGGTGATCAGGAAGAATTCCGTGCCTGGCTCCACGTCGACCTCGTGGTCCACTGGCTGGGCCGGTTCCAGGCTGCGGTACCCAAGGCCACCGCGTACGCCCCGGATCTCCTCGACCTCGCCGCCGCGGTCGATCATCAACGGCAGCCCGACACCGGCAAAGGCCAACTTGCGATCCTCCGGCCGGTAGACACACACCGCCGCCTCGAGCCCGTCGTCGGAGTCCGAGTCATAGCCATCCTGGCGCAGCCGTGAGCGCACCAGCCGGTCCATCTCGCGCAGGATAGCCGAGGGCTCCAGCAAGCGGTGTTCGTGCAGAATGCGATCCAGCGCCGAGGCCACCACCAAGGTGATGAAGGCGCCGGGCACGCCGTGCCCCGTGCAGTCCGCCACCACGAGGATACTGTGTCCGTCGATGGCCTCGACCCAGAAGTAGTCGCCACCCACCAGGTGCAAGGGCTCCCAGTAGATCTGCACCTCGTCCATGTGACCATCGAGGGCGTGCTTGTCCGGCAGCATTGCGGTCTGGATGCGGCGGGCATAGCGGATACTCTCCACCACCAGGCGATTGCTGCGCTCCAGCTCACGGTTGGCCTCGTCCACCTTGGCCAGTGCCCGTTCCGTCTCGGCTTTCTCGGCTTCCAACTGCCGGGTGCGTTCCTCGACGCGCCGCTCGAGGCCCGCATTCAGGGCCTTGAGCTCGCCCCGGGCTCCGTCACGCGCATCCAGCCCCTCCTGAAAGGCGCGCAGCAGACGATCCAGCGAGCGCCCCAGCGCGCCCAGCTCATCGTTTTCGTGGTGCCCCAGGCGCGGTATCGGCCAGTGCGCGGGCTGTTCCGGGTCTGTCTCCGCCACCGCCCGCGAGATCTTCAACATCGGGCGGAGCATCAGCAGATAGAACAGTACAACCACCACCAGAGAGACGATCACCGCCTGGGTCACACTAGTCACGACGCCGGTCTGCAGCCGGTTGACGAAGGCCCGCCCCAGCACGCCGGGGTCCAGTTCCACGCGCAGGACGCCCACGCCCTGGATATTTCCGCGGGTATCGGGATGGCGCAGCTCGCGCTCATGGGTTTGCAGATCGCCGAAGAGCCAGTGCGCCCATTCGCCACCGGCCTGGGTGCGCTCCTGGGTATCTTCCGCAAGGGTGTTGCCAAAGTCGTCGAGGATCTCGACCCGCCGGATCTCGTCGAATACCAGCAGGCCCTGGACCAGGGAATCGGCTTGAGCGGCGCTCAACTGGAAGGCCGCCTCGGCGGCGGGTGGCTCCACCAGGCGTTGCAGACGGTCGATCTGTTCGCTGGTCTCGGCGCGGTAGGCATGCCAGTCCGAGGCAATGACATAGGCGCTGCTTAGAAGGCTCAGCGCCAACGCCGCGAGCAGCGTGGCGACGGCCAGCTTGGCGACAAGGCTACGATTTCGGCGGGTGCCGCCCGCCATCACCCGTGTTCGCCGTGCGTTTGCACGATGACACGGTTGCGGCCCTCGTTCTTGGCGCGATAGAGCAGGTCATCGGCCATGGCCACCAGCTCGCCCGCGTCCGGCCACGGGTTCGTAGTGATGACCAAGCCAATGGAAACCGCCAGCGCGAGCGGTTCGTCCTTCCAGTGCAGCGATGCATTCTCCACCGACGAGCGAATGCGCTCGGCCAGTGCGAGTGCGGCCTCGGGGTCCAGATCCGCCGCCACTACCAGGAATTCTTCCCCACCCATGCGCCCGGCGTACTGCTCCGCACCCAGCTCGCCCCGCAGAATCTCGGCAAAGCTCTCGAGGGCGAAATCGCCAGCGGCATGGCCGTGGGTGTCGTTCAGCGTCTTGAAGTCATCGAGATCCAGCATCATCACGGTGAGCGAACGCGATTCTTCGCCCACGCTCTCCGCCATGCCCTCCACACAGTCGATCACGCGGCGGCGCGAGAACAGCCCGGTAAGGGCGTCTTCCAGCGCCAGGCGCTCCAGCTCGGCCGTCAGGCGCTCGCGCTCGCGCACCTCGTCGGACAGCGCATTGTTGAGCTGTGCGAGGTGCTCCGCCTGCTCGCGCAACTGGCGGTTGGCATCCTGCAGATCCGCCTGCATGCGGTCGCTCATGCGCATCATGCGACGCTGCGCCCGGTAACTCTCGGAATAGGCCTTGGCGAGCACCTTCACGCCATCGCCTACTGCATCCAGCGCCTCGAGCATCTGCTCGGAGCGCAGCATGATGGACTTTTCCTGCTCGAACAGGGAGAAGTCCGCGAGCCCCTCCATTTCCTGGCCCTCCCGTGGCCGGGTCGAAGGATCCACCGGGTCATCTTGGGAGGGGGCCGTCATGCCAGCGGACACATTCGGAAGTCAGCGTGTTCGAAATCCTCGGAGAAGTCCTCGCCAAACTCCTGCATGGTTTCGTCGTCATCGTGGTAACACCAGTTGATCCGTACCTTCAGACCCGACTCGGCGCCGTCTTCCAGGATCTGGAACATGTTCATCAAGGCCTTAGCGGTCGAGCTGTTGAAATAGATCATTTCCACGGTGAACTCCACCTCGCCGCTGGCCCGGTCCTCGACCGCCTGGCGCAACCCCTGGGTCAGCGGACCGTAGAAATTCGCCGCGTCTTCCGGATATGACTCGCCGGACAGCCGGTACTGCCCCGCCGCGAAGTCGAAAACGACGGTCGGGGTCCGGTCGGTTGCCTCGTGTTCAATGGTCTCGACGAATGCCATCAGATATAGGCCTTCAGGACAAAATAGGATTGCGCATCGGAGAGATGCTGAAAGTCGAACTGGATTGGCTCGCTCGCCCGGCGTGCGATCTCGATCAGGCCAATGCTGCCACCCTTGCTGCCTTCGTCTGGCGGCTCGCGCAGCTTTTCCTTGTAGAAGCGCCGTAACTCATCGCTGTCCATGCCCGCGAGCTCGCGCAGGCGCACGGCCAGGGTGTCGGCATCCTTGCGCCCGATCACGTTGCCGCAAATTACGAAGAAGCGGCCGTTTTCCGACCCGACGGTAATCATCCCGGAGCTCAGCTCGACGGGGGGTTCCGCGTCGTGCTCGATACGCTCCGCCGAATAGCGAATCACGTTCTGCACCTGCTCCACGAATACCGAGAAGACGCGGTTCACGGTCTTCGTATCGGTGGACTCGAGTCGGATTTTCTGCCGCAACGCATCCCCCAGGGCCTTCAGAATGCCCTCGGAAATGTAGCCAGTGAACGAAAAGATGATCCCGCGCCGCGTCATGTTGCGCTGAAAGCCCAGCACCTCCTCGGCGATCAGGACCGACGATTCCGACCGGGCCTCGGCTGCGTCATTCATTCCGCTCTCCATTGCTGTCAAGGACATCCTGCACGATGGCCGCGTAGCGTCCGTCCGCGCGCATCGCATCCAGTTCCTCCTGCATGCGATCCAGAGGAGCCCGCTCGGTATCCGGGTGGCAGGCCAGGGACATCACGGTATCGTTGAACGCAAACAGGGACCGGAGCTCCCCGATGCCCTCCTGGCGGGCATACCAGGGGGCCAGATGTTCGCCGCTGACCCACACATCGATGCGGCTGGCAGCAAGCTTTCGCGCGTTCAGCCGGTCATTCGGCGCAGTATCCACGGGGATGCCCTGGGCCTCCACATAGAGCGCCACGGCATCGTCCCGATAGCCCCCGACACGGTAGAGATCCAGATCTTCCAGCGACTCCGCGTTCACCTCGGCGTCTGCCAGCACGAACGCATGCCACTGGTTTTCCACCAGAGGACCGACCCAGGTGAACAGATCTTCGCGCTCGGAGGTGCGGGTGGTTGAAAAGACGCAGGTACCCGGGTCCGACTGGGCCTCGGCGTAGGCCCGACTCCACGGCAGCAGGCGGATCTCGGCGTCCACCTGCGCGACATCCAGCAGGGCATCCATCACCCGGATGGAGATCCCGTCCAGCTCGCCGGATTCAGTCTCGAAATTGAACGGGGGGTAGCTCTCGGTCGTGAGCGTCAGCGAGTCCGCGACCAGGGGCGCGGCAACCAGTATCCCGGCCGCCAGCACCCCCATGCCCGTACATCGTCCGCATTGTGCCGCGAAACCTGTCACCTGCTGCTCACCCACCCCCCTGAACACACCCCAAGAATTGTCCGATTTGCACAGGCGCGTCAACTCTGGGGGTCAACCAACCCGGGCCAGAGCACCGCCACAATCGCCCCATCTAGCTGACGCAACAGCGGAACCCGGTTGCGTTTCCAGGGGGCGATACCGCGCTCCTGCATCAGCTTCTTCAGGGATCGGCGTCCGACGGGTGTGGATACCACCTCGCCCCCGCGGCGATAGCAAACGGTAAGCTCGGCCTCGCGATCGACGCCGAGCCTCGGCAGCATCTCCCGGGTCAATCGGCGCCCGTCTACCAAAATCAATTCCGACTGATCGGCCGGCCAGGGCTGTTCTGGCGGTGGACCCGCACCCACCCTCTCCTCCTCCGGCCCGGCATGCAGTTGATCGCGATAGCGCCGCATCCAGCCGCCATCCCATTCCACAACGGGGGACGCCTCGGGGTTGTCCACCAGGGCCTGGCGCAGGAATTCGCCCAGGCGTTCGTGGCCCGGCGGACGGAGCCCCTGCTCGCGCAGCCAGTGCCGCAGCAGGCCACGCTGGTTATCCGCGTCGAGCCCGCGCAAACCCTGAAGGTCCAGGCTGCCGGTCAGCGGATCCCGCACTTCTTCCAGCAGCTCACCGAAATGCTGATGGAGCTGGCCGACCGCCTCCTGCTGCCAGGCGGCGGCGCGCGCCAGCCCGGCCGCTCCATCGAATCGCTCCCGCAACAAGGGCAGCACCGACTGGCGCAGGAAATTGCGATCGAATCGGGTGTCGCGATTGCTCGGGTCGTCATACCAGTCGAGGCCTTCCTGCTCCGCATAGGCGACCAGGGCCGCGCGTGACAGGCCCAGCAACGGCCGGCCCAGCCAGGTCTCGCCCTCGCGGCGCAGCGGGCGCATGGCCTGAAGGCCTTCGGGTCCGCTGCCGCGCAGGGCGGCCAACAGAAATGTTTCGGCCTGATCGTCCGCATGCTGCGCGGCAAGGATGATGCCCGTCTCGCCCAGCCCTTCGCGCAGCATCGCGTAGCGTGCCTCGCGCGCCGCGGCCTCCACGCCGAAGCCACCGGTGTCGAGAGAATCGAGGGTACGGAGCCGGAACGGGCAGTTCAGTGCCTGGGCGAATGCGCGGCAGTGCTCGACCTGCTCACCGGAGTCCGGACGCAGGCGGTGATCCACGTGCATGGCTTCGAGATTGCGGATACCCAAACGCACCGCGGCGTGCAGCAAGACGGTCGAGTCGAGACCGCCGCTGAAGGCGATGCGCAGCTGACGATAGCCGGGATGCGTCTCGAGGAAGTCTCGCAGCGCCGCGGCTACAGGATCGAGCGCCCCGGCACCGCGATCAGGAAGCGGCTTCCTGGAAGGCACCGTAATCCATCAGCCGACGATAGCGCCGCTCCAGGCGCTTGCCCGGGTCCAGCCCTTCCAGGCCGTCCAGGGTTTCCAGCAGCGCGGCGCGAAGACTGGAGGACATAGTGTCGGGGTCCCGGTGGGCACCGCCCAGGGGTTCCGGCACGATGCGGTCCACCAGCCCCAGCTCGCGCAGGCGTTCCGACGTGATCCCCAGGGCCTCCGCGGCCTCCGAGGCCTTTTCGGCGCTCTTCCAGAGGATGGAGGCACAGCCCTCCGGCGAAATCACCGAGTAGGTCGAGTACTGCAGCATCAGGGTGGCGTCGCCCACCCCGATAGCGAGGGCCCCACCGGAGCCGCCCTCGCCGATCACCGTGGCGATGATCGGCGTGTCGAGGCGTGCCATCACCCGCAGGTTGCGCGCGATGGCCTCGCTCTGGCCACGCTCTTCCGCCCCGACCCCCGGGTAGGCACCCGGCGTGTCGATGAAGGTGAGCACGGGCATGCGAAAGCGCTCGGCCATCTCCATCAGGCGCAGGGCCTTGCGATAACCCTCCGGTCGCGGCATGCCGAAGTTGCGATAGACCTTGTCGCGTGTCTGGCGCCCCTTCTGATGGCCGATCAGCATCACCGGCCGACCGTCCAGGCGTGCCACGCCGCCCACGATGGCCGGGTCGTCACCAAACGCCCGGTCGCCGTGCAGTTCCTCGAACTCGTCGAACAGGTCGGGAATGTAGTCAAGGGTGTAGGGTCGCCGCGGATGCCGCGACATCTGCGAGACCTGCCACGGGGTCAGCTTGGCGAAGATGCTCTCGGTCAACGACCGGCACTTGCCTTCCAGGCGCTGGATCTCTTCCTGGATGTTGACCTCGGCATCGTCGCCGACATAGCGCAGATCACGGATCTTCGCTTCCAGTTCGGCAATGGGCTGTTCGAAGTCGAGAAAGTCCGGATTCATGCAGGGTCCCGAAGACTTGGTTGTGGATACCGACGAAGGACGCGAATTGTAACCAATTGCGGCGATCCCCGCTCCAATGCAGGTGCGGCGACGCCTTGTTTCCATCTACCGGCCGTAGAGAACCTCGGCCTCGCAACCCGGCCCCAGCGACTGCTGAATGCCACGCAACAGCCGCTCGTCCGGACGGATGGTCCACCCTTCCGGCAGGCTGATATCCGCCTCCAGGCCGTCGCGGCGATAACACAGGTGCACGCGGCAAGGCCCTTCGCGATGCGGTTCCATCAGCCCGCGCAGATGGGCCACCTGCTCGGGCACCACCCCCTCCAGGCACAGATGCAGCGCGCGGGCCCACTGGACCCGCGCTTCGTCCAGGCTGTAGACGGTACGGGCCCGCATGCGGATCCCACCGGCATAGTCGTCGAGCGTGACCGTACCCTCCGCGACCAGCAAGGCGTCCGGCTCCAGGCGGTCCTTGTAGGTGGTGAAGTCGTCGTTGAACAGCACCACCTCGGCCCGCCCGCTGCGATCGTCCAGGGTGACGATGCCCATGCGTCCGCTCTGCGTGTTGCGCACCCGCACCCCGACAATCAGACCGGCGATGCGCACGGTTTCCTGCTTGCCGCGCCACTTTTGGCCCTGGGGTTCGTCCGGGCGATCCTCCAGCTTGGCCTCCAGCGCCTGCAGCGTGGTCCCCGTCAGGCGCAGCAGCTCGGCGCGGTAGCGCTCCACCGGGTGACCGGTCAGATAAAGCCCCAGGGTGTTCTTCTCGCCGCGCAGACGATCATCGTCCTCCATCTCGGCCAGGGTCGCGCTATCCGGGATCACGGCCGCAGCCGGATCCCCGAACAGGTCCACCACACCCAGGTTGGCATTGCGCTCGCTCTGTTCGGCTGCCGCGACCGCCATCGGGATGTCGTTCAGCAGCGTCGCACGGTTAGCGCCGATCCGATCCATCGCGCCGGCGCGCACCAGCGTCTCCAGCACACGCTTGTTCAGCTTGCCGAGATCCACACGCTGGCATAGGTCCACCAGCCCGTGAAATTCGCCGCCCTCGCCGCGCGCCTTGAGCAGGGTGTCGATGGCCGACTCCCCAACGCCCTTGATTGCGCCCAGGCCGTAGACCACGGTCTGCGCGTCGTGGCAGGTAAAGCGGTAGTCCGACTGATTGACGTCCGGCGGCAGCACCTCCAGGCCCATGATCCGGCATTCCTCGATCAGCCCCACGACCTTGTCGGTGTTGTCCATGTCCGCGGACAGCACCGCAGCCATGAACGGCGCCGGATAATGCGCCTTGAGCCAGGCGGTCTGGTACGCAACCAGGGCATACGCGGCGGAGTGCGACTTGTTGAAGCCGTAACCCGCGAACTTCTCCATCAGATCGAAGATGTAGGTCGCAACCCCTTCATCCACCCCGCGCCCCAGTGCCCCCTCGAGGAAGATCTCGCGCTGCTTGGCCATCTCCTCGGGCTTTTTCTTGCCCATCGCGCGGCGCAACAGATCCGCACCGCCCAGGGTGTAATTGCCCAGCACCTGGGCAATCTGCATGACCTGCTCCTGATACAGGATCACGCCGTAGGTGGGCTGCAGAATGGGCTCCAGGTCCGGATGCGGGTATTCCACCTGGGCGCGGCCATGCTTGCGGTCGATGAAGTCGTCCACCATGCCCGACTGCAGCGGGCCCGGGCGGTAGAGCGCCACCAGCGCGATGATCTCCTCGAAGCTGTCCGGCTGCAGGCGGCGGATCAGGTCCTTCATGCCACCGGATTCCAGCTGGAACACGGCGGTGGTCTGGTAGTCCTTCAACAGCCGGAAGGTCTCGGGGTCATCCAGCGGGATGGCATCGAGATCGACCTGTACCGCGGCATCCATCTTGCGGACGTTTTCCACCGCCCAGTCGATGATGGTAAGCGTGCGCAGACCCAGGAAGTCGAACTTCACCAGTCCGACCGCCTCGACGTCGTCCTTGTCAAAGTGGGTCACCAGCGAGCCGCCGTCGTCTTCGCAGTACAACGGCGAGAAGTCGGTCAGCGCGGACGGCGCGATTACCACCCCGCCGGCATGCTTGCCCGCGTTCCGGGTGAGGCCCTCGAGCTTCTGCGCGAGATCGATGATCGCGCGCACCTCCTCGTCTTCGTCGTATTGCGTCTTGAGGTCTGCGCTCTCGGTCAGGGCCTTTTGCAGGGTCATGCCCAGCTCGAACGGGATCAACTTCGCGATGCGGTCGACGAAACCGTAGCCATGGCCCAGCACGCGCCCGACATCCCGCACCACCGCCTTGGCGGCCATGGTGCCGTGGGTGATGATCTGCGAGACCTTGTCGCGCCCGTAGCGCTCGGCGACGTAGTCGATGACGTCGTCGCGGCGCTCCATGCAGAAGTCGACATCGAAGTCAGGCATGGAGACACGTTCAGGATTGAGAAATCGCTCGAACAGAAGATCGTAACGCAATGGATCCAGGTCGGTAATACCCAGCGCATAAGCCACCAGCGACCCCGCACCAGAGCCACGGCCCGGCCCCACGGGGATGCCATTGTCCTTGGCCCACTGGATGAAGTCCGCCACGATCAGGAAGTACCCGGGGAAACCCATCTGGCAGATCACGTCCAGCTCGCGCTGCAAGCGCGCCTCGTAATCCGCCGCCGGCGCGAAGCAGAAGCGCTCCAGGCGACCCGCCAATCCCTGCGCCGAGGTCTCGCGCAGGTGGTCTTCCACCGTATAGCCCTCGGGGACCGGAAAGTCCGGCAGGACCGACTCGCCCAGGGTCAGGCTCACCGAACAGCGCCGGGCGATCGCCACACTATTGGCCAGGGCCTCGGGAATGTCCGCGAACCGCTCCGCCATCTCCTCGGGTGTACGCAGGTACTGCGCCTCCGAGTAGCGGCGCGGGCGTCGCGGGTCGTCCAGGGTCACGCCGTCATGGATACAGACACGTGCCTCGTGGGCCTCGAAGTCCTCGGGCCGCAGGAAGCGAACATCGTTAGTGGCCACCACCGGCAGATCGAAGGCCTCGGCCGCGGCCAGCGCCTGTTCGATCCAGGCCTCTTCGCCCGGGCGATCGCTGCGCACGAGTTCCAGATAGAAGCGGCCCGGGAACCGCTGCATCCACGGCGCCAGATCCTCGGCCAGCAATGCCCGGGCGGCCCCGGATCCGTTCACGAACAGCCCGTCGATCCCACCCGAGAGCGCAATGAGGCCCTCGGCGGCCGCATCCAGCCAGGCGCAGTCCACCCGCGGAATGCCCTTCTCCTGTCCCTCCTGCCAGGCGCGCGAGATCAGCCGGGTCAGATTGCGGTAGCCCGGGTCGTTCTGCGCCAGCAGGGTCATGCGCGCAAGGCTGCCGTCGGCGCGGGCATCGCGCACCAGAACGTCCGCACCGATGATTGGCTGCACACCCTTTGCGATCGCCGCACGGTAGAACTTCACCAGCCCGAACAGGTTGCAGTGATCGGTCACCGCGACGGCCGGCATCCCGCCCTCGGCCACCGCGTTCACCAGCGGCTTGAGGCGGACCAGCCCGTCGATCAGGGAATACTCCGAATGCACCCGCAGGTGCACGAAACCGGGGTGGCCTTCGCTCATGCCCCAATCTCCTGTTCACGCGCCGCCAGCGCACGGGCTACCGGGCCGAAACTACGGCGGTGTTGCGGGCACGGCCCCAACCGTTCCAGGGCATCGCGATGCGCCACCGTGGGGTAGCCGGAATGGCGGTCGAAGCCGTAATCGGGGTATTCGTGATGCAGGTCTCGCAACCAGCCGTCGCGGGCCACTTTGGCGACGATGGAGGCGGCACTGATCGCGGGCACCGAGCCATCCCCACCGACAATCGCCTCGGCACTCCAGGGGCCCTGCGGTGTAAAGCGCCCGTCCACCAGCAGATGTGCCGGCGCGACTGTGAGCCCGGCCGCCGCGCGCTGCATGGCGAGCAGGGTCGCATGATGGATATTCAGTTCATCGATCTCCGCCGCCTCGGCCCGGCCCAGCGACCATGCCAGCGCGTCGGCGCGGATCTGCACGTCCAGCGTCTCGCGGCGTTTCGCACTGAGCTTCTTGGAATCGGTCAGGCCGGGGCAAGTGTAGCCCTCCGGCAGGATGACGGCCGCCGCCACCACCGGCCCGGCCAGCGGCCCGCGCCCCACTTCGTCCACGCCGGCGACGTAGCGCTGCGCTGCCTCTAAATCGGACATGGAGTCTCCACCACGGTGAACTGCGGGCAATCGCCCGAACGCGAACATGCGCCGCGCCGGGGATCCGTTACAATAGCGCCGAAAATCCTAGCACACCCCCTCCGGATCCGAGCCTACTCATGTCCCAATCTCCGTTACGCTGCGCCGCTATCGGCGTGGGCCATCTTGGCAAATGGCATGCCGCCAAATACGCCGCGCTGCCGGACACCGAACTGGTTGCCGTGGTCGATGCCGATTCCGAAACCGCCGGCCGCATCGCAGCGGAACACGGCTGCCGCGCGGAGACCGATCATCGCGCCCTCATCGGGCAGGTCGATGCGGTCTCTATCGCCGCGCCGACCACCCTGCACTACGACATCGCCCGGGATTTCCTCGAGGCCGGTTGTCACGTCCTGGTCGAGAAGCCGATTACCGCCACCCTGGAGCAGGCCGAGGCGCTGAACCGGATCGCCGAGGAGCAGGGCGTAGTCCTCCAGGTCGGGCACCTAGAACGCTTCAATGCCGCACTGCGCCGACTGACCGAGACCCCGTTGCACCCGCGGTTTATCGAGTCGCACCGCCTGGCGCCCTATAAGCCGCGCGCCACCGACGTGTCGGTCGTGCTCGACCTGATGATCCACGACATCGACATCATCCTGTCGCTGGTGGATGCCCCGCTGACCGACATTCGCGCCTCCGGCGCCCGCGTGCTGACCGGCGACATCGACATTGCCAATGCCCGGCTGGAATTTGCCAACGGCTGCGTGGCCAACGTCACCTCCAGCCGCATCAGCACCAAGTCCGAGCGCCGCATGCGCATCTTCCAGTCGCATGCCTACGCCTCGGTGGACTTCCAGAACCGCATCCTGTCGCTGAACCACATCGGCGAGCCCGACCCGGAGACCGGGGCCCCCGCGATCCACCGCGAGGAAAGCGTGTTCGACGAGGCCGACGCCCTGCTGGCCGAGATCCAGGCCTTCGTCGCCGCAGTGCGCGGTCAGGGACCGGTCGTGGTCAGTGGCCGCGACGGCCAGCGTGCCCTGGAGACGGCCAGCCGCATCACCGATCTGGTCTACGAAAACCTGAACATCATGAGCCGGGCCGACGGCCCGCACAGCCACCTCGACGTCAAGGGAAACACTGATTAATGTACGCACTCCCGCTCGAGTCGCTTTTGCGTGCGAACAAGGCGCGGTGACTGCCGTGCAGTCATTCTGCACAAGGGAGCCGCAACGCCGTTCCCGCGCCCGTTTTCATCAACAACGGGCGGCCGAGCCCCTGCATTCAATGGCTTGTTGGGTTGGCGCCCCAGGTTCCCCGATCCTGCGTTGCGCCCCGAATCCATCAAAAACGGGCGGGTAGAACCACTACCCGCCGCACGACGCGCCTTGCCTCGGAAAACCTGGGGTGCCAACGCGAGTGCGTACATTAATCAGTGTTTCCCTAACCCCACAGGAGTCAAGCCGTGATCCCGATGGTCGACCTGCAGCGCCAGTACCAGACCCTGCGCCCCGAAATCGATGCCGCGCTACAGGACGTGCTGGCCGGTGCGCGCTTTATCCTGGGCCCCAACGTGCAGACCCTGGAGCAGGAGCTCGCCAAGTACCTGGGCGTGGAACACGCAATCACCTGTGCCTCCGGCACGGATGCCCTGCACCTGGCGCTGGCCGCGGCGGGCATCGGACCGGGCGACGAGGTCATCACCACCCCGTTTACCTTCATCGCCACGGCCGAGGCGATCCGCTATGTCGGGGCCGATCCGGTATTCGTGGACATCGACCCGCGCACCTTCAACATCGACCCGGACCAGGTCGAGGCGGCGATCACCGAGCGCACCCGCGCGATCCTGCCGGTCCACCTGTTCGGCCAGCCGGCCGACATGCCGCGGCTTCAGGCCATCGCCGAGAAACACAAGGTGATGATCGTCGAGGACTGCGCGCAGTCCTTTGGCGCGACCGTCGATGGCGTGCAGACCGGCGCCGCCACCGCCTTTGGCTGTTTTTCGTTCTTCCCCAGCAAAAACCTCGGGGCCTTTGGCGACGGTGGTCTGGTGACCACCAACTGCCCGTCCGCCGCCGACACCCTGCGCCGGCTGCGCAACCATGGCTCCAGCGTGCGCTACTACCACGACGAGATCGGCTACAACAGCCGCCTGGACGAGATGCAGGCCGCGATCCTGCGCGTCAAGCTGCCGCATATCGACACCTACAACGCCGAACGCCGTCGGGTTGCTGCGCGCTATCGGGATGGCCTGGCCGGGCTGCCAGTCGAGGTGCCGTTCGAGGACGGCATCGGGGTGCACGTCTACCACCAGTACACCCTGCTCAGCGACCACCGCGACGCGATCATGGAGGCCCTGAAGGCCGCCGAGGTGGCCTGCGCGATCTACTATCCGGTGCCCCTGCACCAGCAAAAGGCCTTCGCCGACCTCCCGAACCGCCCGGAGACGCTGCCCGTCACCGAGTCCGTAGCGGAACGCTGCCTGTCCCTTCCGGTGTTCCCGGAACTCGAGGATGCAACCATCGACATGATCTGCGGGAAGATCCGCGACGCCCTCGCGTGACGCCGCGCCGGATCGCGTCCACAGGGGGCTCCCACCGGTCATGACGCAGCATGTCGTGATCTGCGCCGGCGAGAGTTCCGGTGACGCACTTGCGGCGGGGCTGGTGCACGAACTCGCGGCCGCGGAGCCCGGTCTCCGTTACACGGGAATGGGCGGGACGCAAATGCGCGCCGCCGGAGTCGATACGCTCATCGACGTCTCCGAACTGGCCGTTGTGGGCCTGGTCGACGTGCTGGTCAACTACCCCCGCCTGCGCCGCCTGTTCCGGCGCATGTGCCAGCACCTGGAGACCCATCGCCCGGACCTGCTGGTCCTGGTTGACTACGTGGAGTTCAACCTGCGCCTGGCCGCCCATGCCCGCCGTCTCGGCATCCGTGTGCTGTTCTATGTCAGCCCGCAGTTGTGGGCATGGCGTTCGGGCCGGATCAAGCGGATCCAGCACAACGTGGACGCGATGGCGGTGCTGTTCCCGTTCGAGACGGACATCTACGAGAAGGCCGGGGTCCCGGTCCGCTATGTCGGCAACCCCCTCGTTGATCGGGTGCAGCCGCCCGAACGGCCGATTCGTGAACAGCTCGGCCACGCCCCCGATACGCGCCTGGTCGGGCTTCTTCCTGGCAGCCGCAACGGCGAACTGAAGCGCCACTGGCCCATGCTCGTGGACACCGCCCGGCGCCTCCACGCATCTCACCCGGACATCCAGTTCGTGGCCTCCATGGCGCCGGGGGTCACCACCGACCACCTGGCGGCCCTCGCCGCGTGTGACGATCTCCCCGTACATTTCGTGGGCGGCGATGCGGCCACCCACTCCCTGATGGCGGGAGCCGATCTATTGCTGATCGCATCGGGCACGGCAACCCTGGAGGCAGGCCTGCTCAGGGCGCCCATGCTCGTCTTCTACCGCATGGGCGCCCTGAGCCACGCGGTCTTCTCGCGTCTTGTGCGGGTCGAGAACATCGCCTTGGTCAACATCGTGGGCGGTGAGCGCCTGGTGCCCGAGTACCTGCAACATGATGCCACCGCCGAGCGCCTGGCCCGCGATGCCGCGGATCTGCTCGACCGGCCCGCGGCCCTGGAAGAAATGCGCGATCGCCTGACGCAGGTGCGCGAACGCCTGGGTGATGGCGGAGCCGACCGCCGCGTGGCCGAAATGGCGCGCGAACTCCTGCACCACGGCCAACTAAGCGACGGGGCGAAGACGATTTAAGGACTACGGTTCGTTTGGGGGCCAAGCGATTGGACAGCACGCAGGGTCCTGTCCCGGGGAGACCGAGTCAGTGCGGACGACCGCCGCGCAGGATACCGCGGCGACTGCCGCGCACGAATGCGATCAGGTTGCGCACCTCGGGCACCTCGGTCTCCTCGAACATGGCGTCCAGATGGGTCTCGCGCCCTGCGCGGCCTCGCATCCCCTGGATAAAAACCCGGTGGAGCGCCTGGATGGCGTCATTGGAGAAACCGTTGCGCTTGAGGCCAACCTTGTTGATCCCGATCAGCCGCGCATAGTTGCCGCTCGCCAGGCAATACGGCGGGAGGTCACGGTTCAGCGCCGCGCCCATGCTGGTGAAGGCGTAGGTGCCCACGCGACAAAACTGATGCACCAGGGTAAAACCGCCCAGCGTTGCGTGATCCTGGATCTCCACGTGCCCTGCAAGCGAGGTGGCATTGGAGAAGATGATGCCGTTCCCGATGGTGCAATCGTGCGCAATGTGGACGTACGCCATGATCAGGTTGTCGTGGCCAATTACGGTCTCGCCCAGCCCCTTCTCGGTTCCCCGGTGCAGCGTCACCGACTCCCGAATCACATTGCGATCACCGATCACCAGCCGCGTGGGTTCACCCCGATAGCTGGTGTCCTGGGGCTCCTCCCCGATCGAGGAGAACTGAAAGATTCGGTTTTCCCGCCCGATTTCGGTCGGTCCGTTGATCACCACGTGCGGGCCGACCCAGGTATCCGCGCCGATCTTCACATTGGCACCGATGACCGAGAACGGCCCGATCGTCACCGAGCTGTCGATCTCGGCGCTGGGGTGGACGTCCGCCCGCGGATCGATCACGCCGGGATTTCCTGACCGGAACACATAAGCTGCGCAGTCGCGCACACGTCCTCGCCCACCTTCGCGACCGCGTCGAAGCGCCAGATACCCCGCACCGTACGTTTCAGATCCACTCGCAGGTGGAGTTGATCGCCGGGTACCACCTGGCGCCGGAAGCGCGCCTCGTCGATCCCGACAAACAGGTACAGCTGCTGCTTGTCCTGATTCTCGTTACGCGCCTCTTCGGTTTTGAACGCAAGTAGGCCGGTGGCCTGTGCCAGGGCCTCGAGGATCAGGACCCCAGGCATCACCGGCTTGATCGGGAAGTGCCCCTGGAAATACGGTTCGTTGATGCTGACGTTCTTGATCCCCGTCAGATAGCTCCCTGCCTCCCACTCCAGTACCCGATCCACCATCAGGAACGGGTAACGATGCGGCAGGTAGCGCATGATCTCCTGGACATTAAAGTCATCCACGCCGGTGTCCTTTCTCTTGATCTTGTTATGCCGCATCCGGACCGCTGCGCGGGACGTGCAATACGACGTTCGACTCGGCCTCTCCACACGGGGCAAGGCCAGTTACTCCCAGGGCAGATCGAGCGCCCCTCGACCGCCCCTCGATCGCCTAACGCGCCAGACGGCGCAGTCGGGCCAGCATGCGATTCCACAACCGGGCCTCTTGATGCGGGACTCCCGAAGCGTAGTGACCAGGCCGCGTAATGGACCGCGTGACCAGGGTCATCGCGTGAATGGTGACGTGATCCGCGATGGACAGGTGGCCCAGGATCCCGACGCCACCTCCGACTGCACAATGCGCGCCGATCCGGGCACTGCCCGCGATCCCCACACAGCCGGCAATGGCCGTATGGTCGCCAATCTCGACGTTATGGGCAACATGAACCAGGTTGTCGATCTTCACACCCCTCCCGATTCGCGTCGCGCGCAACGCGCCGCGATCGATGGTGGTGTTCGCTCCGATTTCCACATCCGAGCCGATCACGACATGGCCCAGCTGTTCGATCTTCTCCCAGCCGTGTTCGCCCGCGGGGGCGAATCCGAAGCCATCGGCCCCGATCACGCAACCACTGTGCAGGATGCACCGCTCCCCCACCTCGACCCCTTCGAGCAGGGTCACCCGGGGGTGCAGGAAGGTATCGGCCCCCACCGTCACCCCCTCGCCCATCACGCAGTGTGCCTCCACGACGGCCTGGGGCCCCACCGTAGCCCCCGCCCCGATTACCGCCCCTGGTCCCACGAATGCGTCGGGAGCCACCGAGGCCCCGGGATCCACAACCGCACCCGGATGGATCCCCGGAGCACGCGCACGTCGTGGCGCGCCGAGGTACTGGCTCGCGCGGGCATAGCCGAGATAGACATCATCCAGATGGATCAGGGTTCGGGTAGATGTCGATTTCAGCCTCGCAGCCTCCGGCACCAGGATCACAGCCGCTGCGCTTGCCGTGAGCGCCTCGGCGTGCCGCACGACATCGGTAACAAAACTCAGATCATCAGGACCAGCGGTCGCCAGCGGGCTCAGCCCAGCGATGCAGCGATCGCCCTCTCCCTCGAGCCGCCCGCCTAGCGTTTCCGCCAGTTCGCGGGCTGAAAACCCGCCGTCAGTCTCGCTGCATTGTGGCAAGGATGTCGTCCGTGATGTCGATCCGGTCGCTGGCATACAGCACGTTGCGCTCGGTCAGGATCAGATCAATGTCGCGTTCCCGGGCGAGATCGACGATCGCATCGTTGATCCGTCGCTGCAGTTTGGCCAGCTCCTCGTTGCGGCGTACGTTCAGGTCTTCGCTGAAGCTCTCCTGCGCCCGCCGGAATTCGCGCGAACGTTGCGAGAACTCCCGCTCCAGGTCCGCCCGTTCCGATGGGTTCATCAGGTCCCCATCACGTTCCAGCCGGTCACGCAGCCGCTGCAGCTCCTCGCGCTCCGCCACCAGCTCCGAATCCCGCGGCGAGAACTCGCGCTCCAGTTCGCGCATGGCCTCTTCGGCCTGCGGCGAATCCTCGAGGATACGATTCATCGTCACGAATGCCACATTCTGTGCCCCGGCGACAGCGGGCACCGCCAGCCATCCGCTGGCGACGAGAATCACCGCGGCGAACCAGGCCATCCCGGATCTCATGACGCCTCCCGATGCGCTTGCATCGATCATCCTCAGAAACTGGCCCCCAGCAGGAACTGGAAGCGCTGCAAGTCGTCACCCGGCTGATCGTTAAACGGTTCCGCAACGCTGAAGCTCAGCGGACCGACCGGTGAGAACCATGTGATCGCAACACCCGCCGACGCCCGCAGTTCGCTCGTGTCGAAATCCGACACGTCGTGAAACACGTTCCCTGCGTCGACAAAGGTACTCATCCGAACCGCATCGTTGTCAGCAGCGAAGGGCATCGGGAAGAACAACTCCGCGGAGGCCGTCGTGCGGAACCGGCCACCATACGGGTCGTCATTCGAATCCCGCGTTGCAACCCGGTCACCATCCCGAATCCGCCGCCGATCGCCCAGCTGGTTGTCCTCGTAGCCACGCACAGAGCGAATACCACCGGCAAACAACCGTTCGTAGAACGGAACGTCATCCCCTCCGTAGCCATCCGCGTAGGCCAGTCCGGCGGAAAGGCTGAAGGAGTAGCGATCCGACAGCCGGAAGAGCTCCTGCCCCGAATAGGTGAGCTTGTAGAACTCGCGGTCACTACCCGGAACCGTCACTTCGAGCCCGATCCGATGACGACGGCCTTCCGACGCGAAGGTCGTGCTGTCCCGCGTATCGTGAACGTAGCTGGTCTCGAGCTTGTACAGGTTCGCCGTGTCACCGAACTCGTCAAGCTCGTCGATGATTTCGTCCGGCGTCCCGACCCGGCCCCGTGATGCGTCGACCGTCTGGATCTCGATGTTCTCGTAGCCCGGCCGCACCTGAATCCGGTCGAACTCCGACAGCGGAATCCCGTAGGTCACGTCAAAGCCATAGCGGTTGGATGAATACCGCGAGACGTTGGCCTCCTCGGCGTCGATCTTGCGATAGAACACGGAGAACCCGCGGCTTGCCCCGGACGGGGTGAAGTGCGGATTGGTCACGCTCATCCGGAACAACTGGTTGACCTTGCTGGTGCTCACCTCGGTGGAGAAGCGATTGCCGGTCCCGAGGAAGTTGTCCTGCGTCAGGCTCGCGGTCAGCAGCAGCCCCTGGTTCTGCGAGAACCCGGCACCCAGGGACAGGGCCCCGGACTGCTGCTCGGTCACGGTGATATTCAGGTCCACTTCGTCATCGGTCCCGGCGACCCGCTCGGTCTCCACGTTCACGCTCTGGACGAACGGCAGCCGCTGGACACGCACCCGCGAACGTTCGACCAGTGCCCCGTTGTACCAGGCGCTCTCCATCTGACGCATCTCGCGGCGATACACCCGTTCCTCGGTGTTCTGGTTGCCGGTGATGCGGATGTTGCGTACGTAGACGCGCGGACCGGGGTCGACAAAGAACGTGATCGCGACTTCGCGGTTGTCCTCGTCCACATCGGGGACCGGATTCACGTTGGCGAACGCGAAACCCTCCCGGGTCAGACGTTCGCTGATCCGCTCGGCGGACTCGGTCACCTGACTGCGCGAGAACGGCCCGTCGATGTCCACGTCAATCAGGCTTTCCAGTTCCTCACGCGGGATCACGAACTCCCCGGCGAGATCCACACCGGTCACCGTGTAGCGATCCCCCTCGTCGACGTTGATCGTGATGAACAGATCCCGGCGATCCGGCGTCAGCGTCACCTGAGTGGAGTCGATATCGAACTCCAGGAAACCCTGATCCAGATAATGGGAACGCAGCTGTTCCAGGTCCCCGGAGAGCTTCTCGCGCGAGTAGTTGTCGCGACGGCTGAAGAAGGCCCACCAGCGCGGAACGCCGGACTCGAAGCCGCGGGTCAGCGAACGCGTGCTGTAGGTCTCGTTGCCCACCACATTGACCTGGCGGATCTTCGCCACGGGGCCTTCCGCGATATCGATCTCCACGTCCACCCGATTGCGCGGCAGGTCGACGATCTCGACGTCGATCTGCACGTTGTAGCGCCCACGCGCGAAGTACTGCTGACGCAACTCGCTTTCGATCCGGTCCAGCATGGTCCGGTTGAACACCCGCCCGGAGCGCAGGCCAGCGGAATCGAGCGCCTCGCGCAGGCCCTCGTCGGGGATATCCCGGTTACCGGAAAAATTAATCTCGTTGATCGCCGGCCGTTCAGAGACGATCACGACCAGGACATCCCCACGCCGCGCGATCTCCACATCGTCGAAGAAGCCGGTCTGGAACAGCTCGCGGATCACCTCCGGACTACGATTGTCGTCGAAGGTATCGCCGACCTGCACGGGCAGATAACTGAGCGCGGTACCGGCGGTGATCCGTTCCAGCCCCTCGATCTCGATATCCTCGATCTCGTAGGCCTGGCCCCAGGCTGTCCCCGCCAGGCCCAGCAAACCGACCAGGGCCATTCCTCTCAAGCTGTTTCGCGCCATGCTCTCCGCCAAAAAATAGGCCGTTCGGTGGGCTGATCGAGGCACCCGGGGTGCCCCTCCTGAGTGCCTTCGCCTAACCGAACAGTCGTGTCAAATCATTGTACAGGGCCAGTGTCATCAGCCCCGCGATCGCCAGCAGACCCACCTGCTGGCCGATTATCTGGGTCCGCTCCGACACCGGGCTGCCCTTCACCGCCTCGGCGGCGTAGTACAGCAAATGGCCGCCATCCAGCATCGGGATCGGCAGCAGATTGATGATCCCGAGCGACACGCTCACCAGCCCGAGAAATCCCAGGAACGCCGAAATCCCGATCAAGGCCGAGACCCCCGCAAACTCGGCTATGGTAACCGGTCCGCTAATATTTTTAACCGACGCATCACCGGTGATCATTCGCCACAGGATGCCCAGTGTCAGGACCGTCACATCCCACGTCCGCTCCGCCCCCGAGACAAACGCCGATCCCGGACCCTGCCGCACGAGTACGGCCATGTCCCGTGCCGCCGGTTGATCCGTATCCACGCCCGCGCCGATACGGCCGATGGCCACCCCGTCGTGATCCGTCGCCTCCGGCGTCATCCGTAGTTCCAGGGTGCGCCCGCCTCGCTCCACAGTGACCCGCAAGTCCGCTTCCGGATGCGCGCGCACAACCTCGACCCAGCGATTCCAGTCCGCGACCGGCTCGCCGTCCACTGCCAGCACGCGATCCCCAACCTCCAGTCCTGCCGCCGCCGCGGGGCTCCCGGCCTCGACGGCACCGATACGCGGTTCCAGCATCGGCCGATAGGGCTGCAACCCCAGCTTGTCGAGGAACTGCCCCTCCGCCAGCAGCGCCTGGCGATCGCTCAGGTCCACCTCCCGCTCGACCTCTCGACCGTCCGTGCCCCGCAGCAGCAGGGTCACCGCCTCGCCACGCACCGCATGATCCAGCAGCCGCAGGTTGGCCTGTTCCCAGTCCGCCACCTCACGATCCCCCACCCGCAGGATCTCCTGTCCGCGCTCGAGGCCTGCCTCGGCGGCAGGTGTGTCCGGCGCCACCTCGCCCAGAATGGGCTTGATCCCGCCCACACCCACCATGAACATCACGGCGTATACCAGGATCGCGAGCAGGAAGTTCGCCGCCGGCCCGGCCGACACCACGAACGTACGGGCCCCAAGGCCTTTCTGGTTGAAGGCCCGCGTGACCTCCTCCTGCGCCACCGGACCCTCGCGCTCGTCGAGCATCTTCACGTAGCCACCCAGCGGCAACGCGGCAATCACGAATTCCGTTCGGTCACGCCCGAAGTAGCGCTTGAAGATCGGCCGGCCGAAACCCACCGAGAACCGCAGCACCTTCACCCCCATCAAACGGGCGGCGAGGTAATGCCCGTACTCGTGCACGGTGACCAGTACGCCAATGGCCACCGCAAACGCCAGCAGGCTCGTCAGGAATGTCATGACACGGCTTGTCGCAGGTTCGCGACATACTCGCTCGCGACCTCGCGAGCTCGTCGGTCCGCGCCCAGGACCCGCTCCAGCGAATCGGCCGTCTCGGCCTCGATCGCCTCCAGGGTCGTGGCAATCACTGCCGGGATCTCGCTGAAGGCCAGACGCTCTCCCAGGAAGGCATCCACCGCCACTTCATTGGCCGCGTTGAGAACCGCGGTGGCTGTCCCTCCACGTTCCAGTGCGGCGTAGGCGAGCCCGAGCGCCGGGAAACGTGCTGCTTCCGGCTCGGAGAACTCCAGCTTGCCCATCGTGAGCAGATCCAGCGGTTCGACGCCCGACTCCATACGCTCGGGCCAGGCCAGCGCATGGGCGATCGGTGTGCGCATGTCGGGGTTGCCGAGTTGCGCGAGCACCGACCCGTCATCGTAGGCCACCATCGAATGCACGATGCTCTGCGGGTGCAGCACGACCTGAATCGTCGAGGGCACCACGGCAAAAAGCCAGCAGGCCTCGATCACCTCGAGGCCCTTGTTCATCATGGTCGCCGAATCCACCGAGATTTTGCGCCCCATGTCCCAATTGGGGTGGGCGCAGGCCTCGTCCGGGGTAATGCCCGCAAAGCTGTCCAGCGGGCGATCTCGAAACGGCCCGCCCGAAGCGGTGAGCCAGATCCGGCGCGCCCCGTGCGGTGTCACCGGCTCCGCGCAGACATAGCCATTGGGCAGACACTGAAAGATCGCATTGTGCTCGGAGTCGATCGGCAGCAGACAGGCACCGGAGCGCCGCACGGCATCCATCAGCAAGGCCCCGGACATCACCAGCGCCTCCTTGTTGGCCAGCAACACCCGCTTGCCCGCCTCGGCCGCGGCCAGTGTAGGCAACAGACCGGCCGCGCCCACGATCGCCGCCATCACTGCGTCGACGCGGGGCTCGCGGGCCACCTCCGCCAGTGCCTCGGCCCCCGCTCGCACCTCGGTACGCGAGCCGGCCGCCGCCAGCGCCGCACGCAGTGTATCCGCAGCATCGGGGTCGACCATCACGGCCACCTCCGGCTGGTGCGCCAGACACTGTTCACGCATCCGCTCTACATTGCGATGAGCCGTGAGGGCATAGACGGGGAAGCGTTCCGGCTGACGCGCCACCACATCGAGCGTGCTGAGCCCGATGCTGCCGGTCGATCCGAGAATAGTGATCTGCGTCGTCTTCATGGATACCTGCGTCCGTTCGCGCTATGCGGCCACCGGCGGGGCCGGAATCAGCGCCAGCCACAACAATCCGGCCAGGAAGACCGGGGCCGCCGCGACCATGCTGTCGAACCGGTCCAGAATACCCCCATGGCCCGGCAGCAAGGAACCACTGTCCTTCTCGCCAGCCTCTCGCTTCAGGATGCTCTCGAACAGGTCGCCCACAACCGAGACCAGCCCGATCAGCACCGACAGCAGCAAGAACACCATCGCGTCCATCGGCTCGAGACCCCAGACGGCCGCCACCACGATCGCGAAGGCCAGCACCGTCAGCAGACCACCAAGCAAGCCCTCGCGTGTCTTCCCGGGACTGATATGCGGCGCCAGCGGGTTGCGCCCGAACGCCTTCCCGGCGAAATACGCCCCGGTGTCGGCCAGGCCGACCAGCACCACGAGATAGACCACCAGCAAAGGCGCCAGGGCATGCAACCAGACCAGGCCCATTCCCGCCGGCACCAACGTCATGATCGCGGCCACCGCAAACAGGGCACGACGGGATGCGGGCGCGTCCGTCTCGCGCTCGCGATAAAACGGCAACAGCAACAGGATAATCAGCCACCACAGCAACACCAGACCCAGGATCAGGTAGTGCAACCCCGCAACCGGCGCCAGACCGAGCGCAAGCACGGGAACGACCACGGCAGCCACCAGCGCGCCGCGTGCCACCGGGCCGTCGAGCCCGGCCAGTCCGGCCCACTCCCAGGCCGCCAACCCGAGAACCAGCGCCACCAGCGCCAGCACCGCCCAGTTCGGGCCCCAGGCCACCAGGGCCAGCGCCGGCAAGCCAAGCGCCGAGGCGGTCAGAATCCGTTGCTTAAGCACTCGGCACCTCGCCCCGCGGGCTTGCCTCAGCGGCTGCGGTCACGCAGCCGAAACGCCGCTGGCGACTCGCATACCACGCCAGCCCCTGTTGAAGCTCATTGGCGGTGATATCCGGCCAGAAGGTCTCGATGAAAAGCAGCTCGGCATACGCCGCCTGCCACAAAAGGAAATTGCTGATGCGGCGTTCGCCGCCCGTACGGATCAGCAGATCCACGTCGGGCATCCCGGCGGTGCTCAGATAATCGGAGAAAGAAGTCTCGGGATTCGGCCCTTCATCGCCGGCGGCCACCCAGCGGCGTGCCGCCTGCAGGATGTCCCAGCGACCACCGTATCCCAGTGCCACGACGACCCGCATACGTTCGTTGCCAGCAGAGGCCTGCTCGGCTTCCGCCATGCGCGCCTGCAGATCCTGCGGGAAGCTTGCACGATCGCCAATAAAGGTCAGCGCGATACCGCGCTCGATAAGTTCCGGGAGTTCCGCCTCGATGGCGGACACAAACAGATCGAACAGCGCCTCGACCTCGTCGCGCGGCCGGCCCCAATTCTCGCTGCTAAAGGCGAACAGGGTCAGGGTACCCACGCCTTGTTCGGCGAAAAACCGCACGGCCTGGCGCGTCGCCTCCAGCCCCGCGCGATGGCCTTCGGAACGACTCAGACCTCGAGCTTCGGCCCAACGCCCGTTGCCATCCATGACGATGGCCACATGCGCAGGGAGTGCCTCGCTGGGTGAAGTGGTAACCGGCATCGCCCGCGCCGGTCAGACTTCCATCAACTCGGCTTCCTTGTCCGTCAGCATCGCGTCGACCTTCGCGATGTGGTCGTCGGTCAGCTTCTGGATCTGTTCCTGCGCCTTGTGCTCGTCGTCTTCGGACATCTCCTTGTCCTTGACCAGCTGCTTGAAGGCGTTGTTGGCATCCCGCCGGATATTGCGCACGGCCACCCGCGCGTGCTCGGCTTCGGCCCGGACGACCTTGACCAGATCACGGCGACGTTCTTCGGTCAGCGCCGGTAGCGGCACGCGGATCGTCGTCCCCATGCTCGCCGGATTGAGCCCCAGATCCGAAGTCATGATCGCCTTCTCGATCTTGCCGACCATGTCCTTCTCGTAGGGGACCACGGATAGCGTGCGCGCGTCCTCGGCATTGATGTTCGCGACCTGGTTGATCGGCACATCCATGCCGTAGTACTCCACGTGCACATGTTCGAGCAGCGTGGGGTGCGCACGGCCGGTGCGGATCTTCGATAGCTCGTTGCGCAGCGCTTCCAGGCTCTTGTCCATGCGTTCGCGCGCATCTTTCAGGGTGGCGTCACTCATTACGGGCTCCCTCGACCAAGGTGCCGACCGCCTCGCCCATCACGAGCCGTTGCAGGTCGCCCTTGGCAAACATGTTCATTACACGGATCGGCAGGCCATTGTCTCGGCACATCACCAGGGCCGTGGTATCCATCACGCCCAGACGCTGTTCCAGCGCATCGTCAAACGTCAGCCGCTCGTAGCGTCGGGCATCCTTGGTGGTCATCGGATCGGCATCGTAGACCCCGTCGACCTTGGTCGCCTTGATCATGATATCGGCGTTGATCTCGATCGCCCGCAGGCTGGCCGCCGAATCGGTGGTGAAAAACGGATTGCCGGTTCCGGCCGCGAACACCACGATGCGCCCCTTTTCCAGGTGCCGTACCGCACGCCGGCGGATGTAGTCCTCGCACACCTGGTTGATGCGTATCGCCGACATCACCCGCGAAAAGCGCCCGGCGCGCTCGATCGCGTCCTGCAGCGCCAACGCGTTGATAACCGTTGCCAGCATGCCCATGTGGTCACCGGTCACCCGGTCCATGCCGCCTTGTGCCAGACCCGCACCGCGGAAGATGTTGCCGCCACCGATCACGATGCCCAGCTCGACCCCCATGCGGGAGAGCTCCGAGACCTCTTCGGCCACCTGCGCCAGGACATCCGGGTCAACCCCGTAGGATTGCTGACCCATCAGGGCCTCCCCACTCAACTTCAGAAGGATGCGCCGGAACGCGGGCTGGCTGTCCTGACTCATGGGGTTCCTTATCTCGGGCTCGGTTGTTCTCGCTTGCCAGTTTGTTTCTGGCCCTATTATCCGGAAGCGGCCGCATCAAGCGGCCGCCCCCGGGTTCCTGCTGGATCAGGCGCCGCGCGCCTGAGCCATTACCTCTTCGGCAAAGTTCTCGGTCTTCTTCTCGATCCCCTCGCCCACCTCGAAGCGGATGAAGCCGGATACCGAAGCACCCTTGCTTTCCAGCAACTGGGCGACCGTCTGATCGGGATCCTTCACGAACGGCTGGCCCACCAGGGTGATTTCGCCCAGATACTTGCGGATACGCCCTTCGATCATCTTCTCGATGATGTTCTCCGGCTTGCCCGATTCCTCGGCCTGGGCCTTGAAGATCGCACGTTCCTTGTCGAGCATCTCGGTCGGCACCTGGCTCTCGTCGATGCACACCGGATGGCTCGCCGCAATATGCATCGCGATGTCCTTGGCCAGCTGCTCGTCACCGCCGTTCAGACCAATCAGCACGCCAATACGGGCACCATGCTGATAGAAACCCAGCGCACCTTCTGCGGTCATCCGTTCGAAACGGCGGACCTGGACGTTCTCGCCGACCTTGGCGATCAGCTGAGTACGCTGCTCTTCCAGGGTCTGGCCATCGACCGTCTCGGTCATCAGGCTTTCCACGGAATCGACGGCGGTGTTCAGCGCCACATTCGCGCAGGCACCGGTGAAGGTACGGAAATTGTCGTCATTACCGACGAAGTCCGTCTCGCAGTTGATCTCGACGATCACCGCGCGCGAACCCTCGCAGGCAATCTCGACGCGACCTTCGGCCGCGACACGATCCGCCTTCTTGTCGGCCTTGGCCATGCCGGACTTGCGCATTGCCTCGACAGCCGCTTCCAGATCGCCTCCAGTTTCGGTCAGGGCCTTCTTGCATTCCATCATGCCGGCGCCGGTGCGCTCGCGCAGTTCTTTTACTTGTGCAGCAGTAATCTGCATCGTTGCTTGCTCCTGAATCATGCTCGAACCGGCCGCCAGCATGGCGACCGGTCCCTGTTATCAAGCGGGGTTGGCGGGCGACGCGGTGTCGGGAGCGTCGGTGGTGGCCGCGGCCGGCTCGGCAACCGCTTCTTCGCCCATGCCTCCCGTGGTCACCGCACCCTTGGCCTCGATGATGGTGTCGGCGATCGCAGCCACATACAGCTGGATTGCACGCATCGCGTCATCGTTGCCCGGGATCACGTAGTCCACGCCTTGCGGGGAATGGTTGGAATCCACCACAGCGACGACCGGGATGCCACGCTTCTTTGCCTCGGCCACCGCAATCTTCTCGTAGCCAACGTCGATCACGAACATCGCGTCGGGCATGCGGTTCATGTCCTTGATACCGCCCAGGCTGCGATCCAGCTTGTCCTTTTCGCGGCGACGGCTCAGGGCTTCGCGCTTGTTCAGGACCTGGAAGCTGCCATCGGCGTCCATCGTCTCGAGGTCCTTGAGGCGCTTGATCGACTGCTTGACCGTGTTGAAGTTGGTCAGCATGCCGCCCAGCCAGCGATGGCTCACATACGGCATGCCGCAGCGGTTTGCCTCTTCGCCCACCACGTCGCGTGCCGAGCGCTTGGTGCCGACAAACATGATCTGGCCGCCGTCGGCGGCGATCTTGCCGAGGAAGTTCAACGCATCGTTGAACATCGGCAGGGACTTCTCGAGGTTGATGATATGAATCTTGTTGCGTTCCCCGAAGATGTACGGGGCCATCTTGGGATGCCAGTAACGCGTCTGGTGGCCGAAGTGCACACCGGCCTCCAGCATCTGTCGCATAGTCACGAGGGACATGAGTTTTCTCCTGTAACGGGTTGAGCCTCCACGCATCCCGATCTGAAACCCGAACCGAATACTCTTCGAGAGCGGGCACCCGACAGACCGTGCCGATGCGTGTGTGGATTAAGGTTTCGAAAGCTGCCCCGCAAAAGGCGGCTTCCGGCCCCGCCGAATTGCCAGCGAGGCGCGCGCTTTATAGCATAGGACGCTTACCCGAACCAAACGCCGAGCCCCTCTGGGCGCCGCGGCGGGAGCCCTCATGTCCGTTTCCATCAAGACCCCCGAAGAAATCGAACACATGCGCGTCGCCGGCCGCCTGGCCGCCGAAGTCCTCGAAATGATCGAGCCCCACGTGCAAGCTGGCGTGACCACCGGGGAGCTGGACCGGATCTGTCACGACTACATCGTCAACACCCAGGACGCAATTCCCGCCCCGCTCAATTACCGCGGTTTCCCGAGGTCGATCTGCACCTCGGTGAATCACCAGGTCTGTCACGGCATTCCGGGGGATCGCAAGCTGAAGAACGGCGACATCCTCAATATCGATATCACCGTGATCAAGGAAGGCTTCCATGGCGACACCAGCCGGATGTTCGTGATCGGCAAGGCGGGCATCCAGGCCCAGCGGGTGATCGACGTGGCGCGCACCAGCATGTATCTCGGCATCCAGCAGGTTCGCCCGGGCGCAACCCTGGGCGATATCGGCCACGCGATCCAGGAATACGCCGAGGCGCAGCGCTGCTCGGTGGTGCGCGAGTTCTGCGGCCACGGGATCGGTCGCGGCTTCCACGAGGATCCGCAGGTCCTGCACTATGGCAAGCCCGGCACCGGCATGACGCTGAAGGAAGGCATGTGCTTCACCATCGAGCCGATGATCAATGCCGGACGCCGCCATACGCGCATCCTGGCGGACGGCTGGACCGCCGTGACCAAGGATCACAGTCCGTCGGCGCAGTGGGAACACACCATCGTGGTCACCGCGGATGGCTACGAGATCCTGACCCTGCGCAAGGACGAAACCCCACCGCAGGAGATCGCCGCCTGATCGAAGGCCATCACGTCCGTTCCCCGCCGATTCGAACTGCCCATTCCACGGAGCCCCAATGAATCCTGCGGGAAGCACCCCCGGCGAACTCGATACCCCGGCCTTCACCCCGGACTGGGGCGAGGACTACCAGCGCCTCAGCCGCAACCCGGGGAACATCGCGCTGTTCCGGGACCGGCGCCGCGCCATCCTGGAGCAGCAATACCAGGGTTTCCGCGACGGCATGCCGATCGCCGATCTGATCCATGGCCACGCCCGGCGCATCGACGAACTGCTCAAGCTGATCTGGGCCCAGAAGGGCCTCGCGGATGACGATCAGCTGTGCCTGATCGCGGTCGGCGGCTACGGCCGCGGCGAGCTGCACCCGGCCTCGGATATCGACATCCAGATCATCCTCGAGGGCGAGCATGACCGTGCCTGCTTCGACCGGATCAGCAACTTCGTCACCTTCCTCTGGGACATCGGCATCGAGGTCGGGCACAGCGTGCGCAGTATCGACGACTGCACCCGCGAGGCGCGCGACGACATCACCGTCGCGACCAACCTGATCGAAGCCCGTTACCTGGCCGGCCATCTCAGCCTGTTCAACGACTTCCGCGGCGCCATCGAGCCCGACCGCATCTGGGACTCACGCAGTTTCTACGCCGCCAAGCTGGCCGAACAACAGGCCCGCCACCGCCGCTTCGGCGAGACCGCTTACCGCCTGGAGCCGAACGTCAAGGAAGGCCCTGGCGGCCTGCGGGACATCCAGATGATCGGCTGGGTCACCAAGCGTCACTACGGCGCCGAACGCATCGAGGAGCTGGTGTCACTGGGGTTCCTGCGCGAGGGCGAGTTCCGCGAGATGATGGAGGGTCAGAACTTCCTCTGGCGCGTACGCTTTGCCCTGCACATGCTCGCCGGCCGCCGCGAGGACCGGCTGCTGTTCGACCTGCAGCGCCAGCTCGCCAACACCTTCGGCTTCGTCGACCAGAACCACAACCGGGCGGTCGAGCAGTTCATGCAGCGTTACTTCCGCACCATCAACGATCTGGAGCGCCTCAACGAACTGCTACTGCAACACTTCAACGAAGCCATCCTCGACGATCCGGAAGCCCTGCAGGACCCCGTGCGCATCCACCAACGCTTTCAGGTCCGTGGTGGCTACCTCGAGGCCGCCCATGACCAGGTCTTCATGATCTATCCACCGGCATTGCTGGAGGTCTTTCGCCTGCTCCAGGAACACCCGGAAATCCAGGGCATTCGCGCGTCCACCATCCGCCTGATCCGGGCGCATCGCCACCTGATCGACGGTCACTTTCGCCGCAATCCGCTGTGCCGCGAGCTGTTCATGGATATCTTGCGCGCCCCGCGCGGCATCACCAGCCAGCTGCGCCGCATGAACCGCTACGGCGTGCTGGGCAACTACCTGCCGGCCTTCGGGCGCATCATCGGACGCATGCAGTACGACCTGTTCCATGCCTACACGGTGGACGAACACACCCTGAACGTGATCCGCAACGCGCGCCGCCTGGCGCTGCCCGAGTTCGCTCACGAACAGCCACTGGCTCACCAGCTCCACTCCGAACTGGAGCGGCCCGAACGCCTGGTGCTGGCCGCCCTGTTTCATGACATCGCCAAGGGCCGCGGGGGCGATCACTCCGAGCTGGGGGCGCACGACGCCCTGCACTTCTGCCAGCATCACGGCCTCTCGGACGTGGATGGCGGCCTGGTCGCCTGGCTGGTGCGTTCCCACCTGCTGATGTCGCTGACCGCCCAGCGCAAGGACATCTCCGACCCCGAGGTCGTCATGGGCTTCGCCCGCGAGGTGGTCACCCGCGAACGCCTGGACTTTCTCTATCTGCTGACCATTGCCGACATCCGCGGAACCAATCCGGAGCTGTGGAACAGCTGGAAGGACTCCCTGCTCCAAACCCTTTATCACGCCACCCGCAACGTCCTGGACCGGGGCCTGGACACCCCGCCGGACATGGACGAACAGATCCGGCAAACCCGCACCGAGGCGCTCGCGTTAATCGAACAACAAGGCTTCGATACCGATCAGGCCCGGAATCTGTGGGACGAACTGGACGACGAATACTTCCTGCGCCATTCCGCCGACGAGATCGCCTGGCACGGCCGGGCCCTGCTCCCACTGTCCCCGGACGCCCTTCCCCTGATCCTGGTGCGCCCGAAGACCTCGCGCGGCAGCACGGAGATCTTCGTCTACGCCAACGACCATCCGCAGATTTTCGCGCGCATCACCAGCGCGCTGACCCAGTTGGGACTGGACATCGTGGACGCACGGATCATCACGACCGCAGGCGGCCGCACCCTGGATACCTTTCTGGTTCTCGAAAGCGGCGGTGGCCAGACCGTGGATGCAGGCTATCGCTCCGAGGAGATCCGCCAGAGCCTCGAACGTGAACTCGGACGCGAAGGGACCATCCCCAATCCGGCGTCACGGCAACTGCCGCGACGCCTCAAGCACTTCGACGTGGATACGCAGATCGAATTCGAACCCGCCGCGGGCGGCCAGGCAACGCGTATGCGACTGCGAGCCCTGGATCGGCCAGGCCTGCTGTCGACCATCGGTCATGTCCTTGCCGAGCAGGGAATCGACGTGCGTACCGCGCGCATCGCCACGGCCGGGGAACAGGTCGAGGACAGTTTCCTCCTCAGCCAACCCGGCCACGCGGCGCTCGATGCCGAGCACCAGGCCCGCCTGCGCAAGGCCCTGCTCGGCACCATCTGACAGCAATCGGATCAGCGGACACGCGCCTCCAGAGGCCGGGGCTCTGGCTCGTCCGATGGCGTCCCTGCGCCCAGCAGGCGCGCCTCGAAATCGGTCAGGACACTGAACTCGACCCGGCGGGATGCCCGGCGATCCTCCTCGCCGCGCTCGTCCAGCACCCGGCGTGAAGAGGACAGCCCCACGGCCGCGACCCGCGAGCGGAACCAGTCCGCCTCCTGCAGGGGCTCCAACTGATAGGCATATTCCAGCACCGCGCGCGTGCGCCGCTGACTGAGGTCCATATTTCCGAAATAGGCCTCCAGCGCATCGTCGCTGCCGGCCCACTCGCTGGAGGTGTGGCCCTCGATCCGCACCTCCCGAATCACCCCGGCGAACGGGCGCAGCTGTTCCGCGTAACGCGGCATAAAGTCCTCGAGAATAGCCTCGAAACGCGGCCGGATACGGGCCGAACTGCGCTCGAACAGGACCTCCGGCTCGCGAAAGCGCAGGGTCAGGCTGTCGCGGTCCAGTTCCGCATTCCAGCGCGGCAGGTCCTCGCGAAATTCCTCCTCCAGCACCGAGTAGATGGCCGCGCGCAGTGCCGCCGCCTCGTTGCGCACCTCGGTATGCGCGGCACTCTCGCGCTCCACCTGCACCATGTGCAGCAGCGCGAGGAACAGGAAGATCATCATCAGCGCGGCCATCAGGTCCGCCACTGCCAGCCAGTGCGAGCCCTGGTCGGCCTCGTTTCCGACGGCCACGCCTTGCCGCCGACGGCGCCTCGCCAACCAGGAAAACATCAGTTACGCCCGCCCGCGAAGCCGATGGCGGCGGAGCGTTCCCCACCCCAGCGCGTCTCCGCCGCGAGCCCCGCCTGGACGGCATTCTCGATGCTCTCGAGCATCGCCTCCAGCCGTGCGTCCATCGCCGGGAAGGCCTCGGTGGCACGATCCCGCAGGGCCGCGATGCTCCCCAGCAAGGCCTCCAGTTCCACCGTCTCGCGACGCAGGCTGGAGAGCGTCGATTCCTGATCCTCCACGTGACGGGTGATCTGCAGGGCCTGCCCGGTCATGCGTTCCAGGGTCTGTTCGGTCTGTTCCACCCCGGCCCGGGCCTGGTCGAAGGCCCGATGCAGGGTGTCCATCTGCTCGCGATACTGATCCTGCCACTCCACCAGGCGGGCGACCGAGTCGTCCAGACGACGGAAGTTCTCGCCGAACTGTTCACCCAGGCGATCGTTGAAATCGTGGATCACCCGCTCCAGGGCCTCTACCAGGTGCCCGCTGCTCATCTCCGTGATGCGCTCGGCCATGCCATCGAGGGCGCCGGTCAATTCGCGGTGCTGTTGCTCCAGCCGGGCATCCAGGCGCTGATCGAGGGCCCGCACCGCCTCCACTACGGCCAGCGAGGCATCCCGTTGTTGTGCCGCCAGGTGCGCGCTATCCAATGGTGCATCCAACGCACCCTCCGCAACCGGTTCGGGGGATGCCGCCGGTGCAGGTGCCATCACCTGCACCATCCGCAACACCGCCGCCAGCAAGATGCCCACGATACTGGTCACGAAGGCCAGCTTGAGCCCCTCCAGCAGGGCCGGGATACTGGCCTCCACCCTTCCGGCGTCAAAATCCAGCAGTCCAATGGCGACCCCGAGGAAGGTGCCGAGGATGCCCAGGGTGGTCAGCAGCGCGGGCGCCGCCCCCTGCAAGGCCTCGGCGCGGCGCAAGGCCGTCGCCATCAAGGCCGCCAGGAACAGCCCAAACAGCAACAGCGCGAACAGGCCAATCACCGTTAATGGGCTGAGCCCCTGCAACGTGGCCAGCAGCGCCTCGGCGACCCGATCGAAAATTCCGGTCATGTCCTTCCTCCGTACCGCGGCGCCTGTAGCGCCCGCGCGGTCGTGCGATTCGTAAGGACCGGATGCATGCAAAAACAACGCCAGACCCGCCAAAGACAGGCGGAACACCGCTGTCACGCGCAACAGCACCGGACGCACGCGCATGACAAAGACGGATTCCCGACACCTGAGTGCCGAACGGCAACCGCAACAAAGGCTCAATCGTCCATTATTTGACGACCCTGAACGGGACGAAATAGCGCGCCTGACCCGTCATACCTAGTGAAGCCCAATAGACGGTGGCTCCATGTCCACGACGGTCATGCCTGCTGCAAACGCGTCATGCAAGCCCATCGGCCAGCCCCGGCGGCGACCGGCACTCGTCTGGCTGGCATTCGCCATCCTGCTCTGGATTGGGAGCGCCCCGGCTCAGGCACAAGCCCCACTCACCTTCGGGATTCAGCCATTTGCCAGCCCGCCAGCGCTGTTCAAACGCTACGCACCCCTGCGCGACTGGCTCGGAACCGAGTTCGGCCAGCCGGTACGGCTCGAATCCGCGCGCGACCTGCCGACGCTCCTCGCTCGCAGCCGAGAGGGCCGCTACGACCTGATCCTCGTGGCACCGCATGTCGTGCCACTGCTGACGGGAAACGGGCCCTACCGCTTACTGGCACGCAGCGAGGAAGAGCTGGCCATGGTCCTCCTGGTTCGGCCCGGGGGTGTCATCGATACGCTTGCCGGCCTCGCAGGCCGATCCCTCGCAGTCCCGTACAAGGAAAGCCACGCGGCAACCCTCGCACGCAGCCTGACTGACTCCCGGGACTGGCCCGACCTACCCGGCCCGCCCAGGTACCTGCACTATCATCACAACAACGCGGCAGTGGTCGCATTCCAGCGCGGAATCGCCGATGCCCTGGTCATGATCATCGAGGGCAACGTATTGCCGGCACGCCCGGATGCGGGGGAACACCACGAACGGCACCTGTCACTGGGCGACGGAAGCCTGGTACGTATCCTCGCCCAATCCGAACGGTTCCCGGGACTTACCCTCCTGGTACACAAACGGCTGGATGGCCATACGCCTCGGCTGCACCATCATCTGACCACTCTGCAGGAGAGCCCGTCCGGCACAGCACTCCTGAGGCATATCCGGCACCGCGGATTCATCGAGGCACATGCCGCCGAGTACGAGCCATTTCAGGGTGCCCTGGAGGACCTGGAAACCAAATTCGATCTCCAGCCCCCCATCCCGGCCGAGAAGTCGACCCCGTAAGTCCAGCCAGTAGCACCGATCACGCCCGCCGCGGTGACTGCCGTGCAGTCATTCTGCACAAGGGAGCCGCAACGCCGTGCGCGCGCAAAAGTGGCCGAGCCCCTGCATTCAATGGTTTGTGGGGTTGGTGCCCCAGGTTCCCCGATCCTGCGTTGCGCCCCTTGCCGGTAGAACCACTACCGGCTGCGGACCGCGCCTTGTCTCGGAAAACCTGGGGCACCAACGCGAACGTGTACATTAATCATGTGTTTCCCTAGCCTTCCCCGAAATTCAAAGCGGAACAGACATCCGCCGTCCAGTACCGTTAAAATAATCAGGATCACATCAATTACCGCACCACGCGGTGACTCTGGCGCGCACGCAACCCGGATTCCGTCGATGCCCCTTCCCGGCCCGGCTCCAACCAGCTCTGGCCCAATCTCCGCCTGCATCGCCCCACAGGCGCCGGCGCCCCGCGCATGCGTCTGAATTTCGCCTGGCAGATCATCATCGGCACCGTCGCGATCCAGGTCGCGATGGTCGCAGCGCTGATGTTCAGCGGCATCTCCCAGGTGCAGCAGAACCAGTCGCAGATGCTGGAACGCTTTGCCGAGCAACAGGGCCGTCTGCTCTCCAGCGCGTTGACCCCCGGGCTCGCCTATGCGGATCCGGCGATGCTGCAGGACCTGCTCGAGCTCGTCGCGGACGACTCCCATGTCCTCTACGCCGTGGTGCTCGACGCCCAGGACCAGCCGATGGCGTCGGTTGGCATCTCACCGGACAGCATCCCGGAACGCGCGGACGGCACTCGCACCACGCCCGGGCAGATCGAAATCCTTCGCGACATTAATCTGGCCGGGCAACCGCTTGGGATCCTGGCGGTGGGCTATTCCACCGATGCCATCGACGCCCTATCCGCCACCCTCCTGCAGCGCAACGTCCTGCTGGCGCTAGGCGTGCTCGTGTTGTCCATGCTGGCCGCGGTGGTCTTCAGCCTGGTTATTACTCGCCGCCTGCGCCTGCTGAACCAGGGCGGCAAGGCGTTGCAGAGCGGCCGCCTGGACCACCGCATCCCGGTGCGGTCGCACGACGAGTTCGGCGACCTCGCACGCACCTTCAACGATGTCGCCGCCCACCTGGGGTCCACCCAAACAACCCTGGAACAGCAGAACCAACAACTGAACCGCTCAGTCGCCCGCCTGGAGTCCATGCTCGGCGGCGCCAACGCGATCTTGTGGGAGGCTGATCCGCGCACCCACGAATGGGAGTTCGTGTCCGGCGACACCCGCCGTCTGCTGGGCTTCCCAGCCCACAACCTGGGCCGGGGCGAGCTGCGCGCCCGGCATATCCACCCGGCCGACCTGCCGCGCGTGCAGAACGCCGCCCGCGAGAGCCGGACCAGCCCGCGCACGGTGGACTACCGCTTCGCCCATCGCGACGGCCAGTGGATCTGGCTGCGAGACATCCTCTCCTGGGCCCGTGACGCGGACGGCCGGGAGAGCCTGCGCGGCCTGACCCTGGATATCACCACCCACCGACGCACCACCGATGCACTGGCGGAAAGCGAGAACCGCTACCGCGACGTGGTGGACCACATCTCCGAGGTCATCTTCCGTACCGATGCCGAAGGCCACTGGACCCTGCTGAACCCAGCCTGGGAGGCCCTCACGGGGTTCAGCGTGGAAGAGACACTCGGCCGCCCGCTGTGCGACTTTGTAGCCCCCGAGGACCACGACGACGCCCATAGCTTCTGCGCAACCCTCCTCGAGGGCAGCTCCCATTCCCAATCCGAGGAGATCCGTCTGCGCACCCGCGACGGCGACATCCGCTGGGTCAGCATCTATGCCAGTGCCCGCTTCGATGACCACGACCAGGTGACGGCGACCTTCGGCACGATGACCGACATCTCCGATCGCAAGGAGGCCGAGGACGAGATCCGGCGCCTCGCCTTCTTCGACGGCCTGACCCATCTGCCCAATCGGACCCTGCTGCACGACCGGCTGGGTCAGAGTCTCGCCAATACCGAACGCAGCCACTTGCACGGCGCACTGCTGTTCATCGATCTCGACAATTTCAAGGACATCAACGATACCCTCGGCCATGCGGTCGGCGACGACCTGCTGCGTCAGGTGGCCAAGCGCATGCTGGACTCCGTGCGCGAGGCAGACACCCTCGCCCGCCTCGGTGGCGACGAATTCGTCATCATCCTCAACGATCTGCACCCGGACCCGGCACGCGCGGCCACCCAGGCCGAGGCCGTGGGTCGCAAGCTCATCGAGATCTTGCGCGACCCGTTTGACCTCGCCGGACACAAGCGTCACGTGACGCCCAGTATCGGCGCCACGCTGTTCAGCGGGCGCAGCCTCGGCGTGGAGGAGATCCTCAAGCAGGCGGACCTCGCCATGTACCGGGCCAAGAACGCCGGGCGCAACACCGTGCGTTTCTACGACCCCGAGCTGCACCGCGCCGTCGAGGCCCGATTCGAGCTGGAGAGCGAGCTTCGTCACGCCCTGGATCAGGATGCCTTCAGCGTGCACTACCAGCCACAGGTAGACACGTCGGGTGCGGTCATCGGGGCCGAAATCCTGCTGCGCTGGAAGCATGCCACCCGCGGAATGATCTCGCCCGCCGAGTTCATTCCCGTGGCCGAACAGACCGGTCTGATCGTCCCGATTGGTCGCAAGGTTCTGCGCGCGGCCTGTGAACAGCTGGCCGACTGGAAGCACCAGCCCGCCTTTCGGGACCTCACCCTGTCGGTCAACGTCAGCGCGCGCCAATTCCAGCACAAGTACTTCGTGCGCGATCTGGCCGAGACGCTAGAGGCCACCGGCGCCCCGGGGCACCGCCTGAAGCTCGAGCTGACCGAGAGCATGCTGCTGGAAAACGTGGAGACCGTCATTGCCCACATCGAGGAACTGCGGACCTTCGGCATCGAGTTCTCCCTGGACGACTTCGGGACCGGCTACTCCTCTCTCGCCTACCTCAAGCGACTGCCCCTCGCTCAGCTGAAGATCGATCAGTCCTTCGTACGCGATGTCCTGGACGACCCCAACGACGCCGCGATCGCCCAGATGGTGGTCAACCTGGCCCACACCCTCGACCTGGACGTCATCGCCGAAGGTGTGGAGAACGACCAGCAGCGTGCCTTCCTGTTCGGCCTCGGCTGCCGCCACTTTCAGGGCTACCTGTACGGCCATCCCGACACACTGGCCGAACTTGAGGCCCAGGTACTGCGCCAGGCCGGCAACGAAAAACCCGCAGCCCACCGTTAACCATTCGCATTCTCCGAATCGTTGGAGCCGTTTTTCGCCATTTTCATTCGTATAAACCGGATCTAAGGTACCGGGTAGTCCAACCTAGCCAACCGGAGGCGACTCGCCATGGGCACCAAGATCCTGATCCTGTACTACTCCACCTGGGGCCACATCGAGCAGATGGCCGAAGCCGTGGCCCGCGGCGCCCGCGAGGTCCCGGATACCGAAGTCACCATCAAGCGCGTCCCCGAACTGATGCCCGACGACGTGGCCCGCAATGCCGGCGCCAAGCTCGACCAGGCCGCCCCCATCGCCAAACCGGAAGAACTCGCGGACTACGACGCGATCATCATCGGCACCCCAACCCGCTTCGGCCGGATGGCCGCGCAGATGGCCAACTTCCTCGATCAGACCGGTGCCCTGTGGTTCGGCGACAAGCTGGTCGGCAAGGTCGGGAGTGTGTTCGGCTCCACCGCCTCGCAGCACGGCGGCCAGGAGACCACCCTGATCTCGACCATCGTGAACCTGCTGCACTACGGCATGACCGTAGTTGGTCTACCCTACACCGAGAAGCGCATGCTCGATCTCAACGAGGTCTGCGGCGGCACACCCTACGGTGCCACCACGCTGGCCGGCGGCGACGGCTCGCGCCAGCCGAGCGAGAGCGAGCTGGGCATGGCCGCCTCTCAGGGGCGTCACGTCGCCGAGGTCGCTCGGGCCCAGCGCCTGGGGCGCGACGCCGGCTGACCGGAGCAGCGCATTCCCGCGGGGGCAGGCACCCTAGTCGGGGCGATTGCAACCTGCGAACCCGGGCGGGCACAGGGCTCGGCCACAGCGACCGCGGACTGCCATCCGCAGCACGACAAGGAGAGACTGGAAATGGACAACACCCTGGACGACAGTGGCAAGCTCGTACTCCGCCTGGCCCTCGGGATTATGATCCTGCTGCACGGCATCGCCAAGCTGACCGGCGGGATCAGCGGCATCGAAGGCATGGTTACCAACGCCGGACTCCCGGCGATCATCGCCTATGGCGTCTACATCGGCGAGATCCTCGCCCCGATCCTCGTAATCATCGGCCTGTATTCGCGCATCGGCGCGGTGATCATCGCCATCAACATGGTCTTTGCCATCGCGCTCGTCCACACCCACGAGGTCTTCCTGCTCACCGCGACCGGCGGCTGGGCACTCGAACTGCAGGGCATGTTCCTGTTCGCGGCCATCGCCCTGGCGCTGACCGGCCCGGGCCGCCTGGCGATTAATCGCTGGTAGTCCCGGCCGTTTCCCGGGGCGGCGCAATGCCGCCCCTTTCGGGTACCATGCGCGACCCTGGCCCCCGCGCAGATAGTCCGCCATGAACAACGCCCAGACGCTGATCCTCGGCGCCCCGCAGATCCTCCCGGTCATTCCCCGCGATACCATCCTGCGGGATCACGCCCTGGTGATACGCGACGGCGTAATCGAAGCCATCGAGCCGCAAGCCACCGCTCGCGCAAATCACCCCGACGCCGAGTACCGTGAACACCCCGGACAGATCCTGATCCCGGGCCTGGTAAATGCCCATACCCACTCCGGCATGAGCCTCCTGCGTGGCATCGGCAGCGACCGCCCGCTGATGGAATGGCTCAAGGGCTACATCTGGCCCGCCGAGGGCAAGCTACTCTCCCCCGAATTCGTACGCGCAGGCACCCGCCTCTCCATTGCCGAGATGCTGCGCGGCGGCACCACCTGCTTCAGTGACATGTACCTGTTCGTGGACGATGCGGCCCGGGTGGTCGAAGAGACCGGCATCCGCGCCTCGCTGGGCCTCACCGTGTTCGACTTCCCCACGCCCTGGGCAAGCACGGCAGACGAATACTTCCAGCGCGGCGCAGATGTCGTCGCGAACTGGGGGCACCATGAGCGGATCGCCTTCAATGTCGCCCCGCACGCGCCGTACACCGTGGGGGATACAAGCCTGGAGCGCGTGGCGGCCCGTGCCCGCGAGCTGGGCGTCCCGATCCACATGCATGTCCACGAGACGGCCAGCGAGGTCGCCGACGCCCTGCGCGACCATGGAGAACGCCCCCTGGCCCGCCTCGCACGCCTTGGCATGCTGGACCAGCCCTTCATCGCGGTGCACATGACCCAGGTCGACGATACCGACCTGGACCTGTTGCGCGAACGCCCGGTCTCCATCGCCCACTGCCCGGAATCCAATCTGAAACTGGCCTCCGGCTTCTGCCCGGTCACCCGACTGCAGGCCGCGGGCATCAACGTCGCCCTCGGGACCGACAGCACCGCCTCCAACAACGATCTCGACATGATCGGCGAGATGCGCACCGCCGCACTGCTGGCCAAGGGCGTCAGTGGCGATGCCGCCGCCCTGCCCGCTACCGCCGCCCTGGAGATGGCGACCCTCGGGAGCGCTCGCGCCCTGGGCCTGGAGGACCGAATCGGCTCCCTGGAGCCCGGCAAGCAGGCCGACGTGGTCGCCGTGGATCTGCAGGCGCTGGAACTGCAACCGGCCCACGACCCCAGTGCCCAGATCGTTTATGCCGCGACCCGCGATGCCGTGCGTGATGTCTATGTAGCCGGACGACCGTTGCTACGCGACCGCGAACTGCTTACGCTGAACCTGCAGGATCTCCACGCCGAAGCCGAATACTGGCGCATCCGGGTGCTGGAAACCCAGCAGCCCACTGCCTGAGGGAAACACTGATTAATGTACACGCTCGCGTTGGTACCCCAGGTTTTCCGAGACAAGGCGCGGTGCGCAGCCGGTAGTGGTTCTACCGGCAAGGGCCGCAACGCAGGATCGGGGAACCTGGGGTGCCAACCCCACAATCCATTGAAAGACGGGGCTCGGCCGCTTTTGCGCGCGCACGGCGTTGCGGCTCCCTTGTGCAGAATGACTGCACGGCAGTCGCCGCGCCTTGTTCGCACGCAAAAGCGACTCGAGCGCGAGCGTGTACATTAATCAGTGTTTCCCTGAGCGAGATAGACGCCATGAGCCCCGAATCCCACTCCCAGACCCATTCCCAGGCCCCTTCGCACGCGAACGTCGATAGCGCCGAGATCCACAAGTTCACCCATCGGGCCCGCGAGTGGTGGGACCCGAACGGCCCCTTCGCCACGTTGCACGCGATCAACCCGTTGCGCCTGGAGTGGATCGACGGCCAGGCCGACCTGGCCGGAAAGAAGGTGCTGGATGTAGGCTGCGGCGCCGGCATCCTCTCCGAGGCGATGGCGGTTCGTGGCGCGCAGGTCACGGCGCTGGACGCCGGCGCCGAACACCTGGAGGTGGCGCGCGAACACGCGGTTGAGGCAGGGCTTGAGATCCACTACCTGCACACCACCGCCGAGGCCCACGCGGAACACCACGCTGGTGACTATGACATCGTCACCTGCCTGGAGATGCTCGAACACGTGCCCGATCCGGACGCCGTGATCGACGCCCTGGCAACGCTCGCGCGCCCCGGCGGCTGGCTGTTCCTGTCCACCATCAACCGCACCCCGCGCGCCTTCGCCGAGGCCATCGTGGGGGCGGAATACCTACTGCACATGCTGCCTGCCGGCACCCATGAGTACGGGCGTTTCATCCGTCCGTCCGAACTGGGCACCGCCCTGCGCCGCCACGGGTTCGAGGTCACCGCGATGACCGGCCTGACCTATTCGCCTCTGAGCGGCCGTTATCGCCTGGTCGCCCGCACCGACGTGAACTACCTGATGGCCGCCCGGCGGGGCGAAGCCGGCAGCGACGAATGACACGCGAACTGGGATCGGTCCTGTTCGACCTCGATGGGACCCTGCTGGACACCGCCCCCGACATGCACGCGGCCCTGGTCACCCTGATGGCCGAACAGGACCGTGCGCCGCTGGCGTTCGACATCGTGCGCAATCATGTCTCCCACGGCTCCCGGGCCCTGGTCGATCTCGCCTTCCCGGACGCCGACCCCGCCTTCGCGGAGCACCTCAAGAAGCGCTACCTGGAGATCTACGCCCGCGACCTGTGCCGGGCCACCGCCCTGTTTCCCGGACTCGCGGAGCTGCTGGATGCCTGCGAGGCGCGCGGCTGGTCCTTCGGCGTGGTCACCAACAAGCCGGGCTGGCTGACCGACCCGTTGCTGGAGGCTCTCGGTCTGCATTCGCGCATGGCGGCCGTCGTCAGCGGCGATACCCTGCCCCAGCGCAAGCCCGCCCCCGAACCCATGTGGCTGGCCGCCCGACAGACCGGCCTGCCGCCGGAACGCCACTGCTACTGGGGCGATGCGGAACGCGACATCGCAGCCGGACGGGCCGCCGGCATGTCCACCCTGATCGCCAACTGGGGCTACATCGACCCGGACCAGAACCCGGATCAGTGGGGTGCCGACGCCGCCCTGGAACAGCCGGACGACTTCTGGACCTGGTACGCCAACGGCCCCGCCACGGAGCCCGGACTTGCGAGCTGAATCCGCACCCCTTCACAGCCCGCACTCTGGCAAGCGAGCCTGAGCCCCCATGTCGAACGATATCCGTGCGGCCTACCGGCACTGTCGCCAGCGCGCCAAGGCGCATTACGAAAACTTCCCCGTCGCCTCCTGGCTGCTGCCTAGCCGGCTGCGCGGCCCGGTGGCAGCGATCTACTGCTTCGCCCGCGATGCCGACGACCTCGCCGACGAGGACCCGCGCCCGATCGCCGAGCGCCACCAGGCGCTGCTGGCGATGCAGGAACGCGTGCAGATCCTGGAAGACCCCGCCGCCGAGCACGAACCCGAATGGATTGCCCTGGCCGACGCCCGCGCCCGCTTCGACCTCCCGGCCGCGCCGTTCTCCGACCTGATCGACGCCTTCCTGCAGGACCTGGAACAGACCCGCTACGCGACATTTGGCGAGGTGATGGACTACTGCCGGCGCTCGGCCAACCCGGTCGGTCGGCTCATGCTGCACCTGAACGGCAACCCGACCGACGAGATGCTGGGCTACTCGGACGCCATCTGCTCGGCGCTGCAGCTGATCAACTTCTACCAGGACCTGCAGCAGGACCTGCGGGAGAACAACCGCATCTACCTGCCGCAGGAAGAGATGGACCAGTACGGCGTGACCGAAGCGATGCTGGCCGCCGGGCAGACCACCTTCCAGCTACGCAACCTGATGCAGTTTCAATACGCCCGCGCCGACCGTCTGCTGCGCGCCGGGGCGCCGCTGGGCGGCCTGCTGCGCGGACGCATGGGGCTGGAGATCCGGGCGATCATCAACGGCGGGGCACGCATCCTCTGGCGTCTGCGCCAGCAGGACGACGTCTTTGCCCGACCGCGCCTGCGCACCCGCGACGCCTGGATCATCCTGAGCCACAGCCTTCGGCCGCGCCGCCGAAGACCGTAGGGATCGAGCCGCCGAGAACCCCTGGTTAAGCTGAGGGCTTAAAAGGCATCAAGCGGCAATGCCCTCGACCGTAAGGTGCTGGAGGTCAGTTCGTTCGCTTGCGTGCTCAAAGGTAATGGCGCAAACACCACCACTGGCATCGACATCCAGGGTAGTGTTCTCGTCAAGCGAGCGGGTTTCGGCCACGCTATCGCCTCGGAATTCGATATAAAGCGTATCCGTATCCCCGAAGTACTGGAGTTTCATGGCTGGAACCCTCGATCGAAAAAGGCGTTGTGAACGGTTTCTCCATCCGGCAGCAGAACAACGCGAAGGTAGCGTCCTTCAGCCTCCTCGACACGAGCCCATCTGCGGATACGCCCATCGCCTTGGACTTCTTCGCACAACGGTTGGTCGATTGCACTACTGATCCAGTGATCCCGGATCATTCGCCGATCCGGCCTCTCGCGTACAGTCTCGAAGTAACGTGTCGTCTTCACCGGAACGTCCCTGTTACCGGTTGCTATTGTTCAAAGCTTCCGCCGAGAACGGATCGCCGTCAAGCCGCTCACACTACCTTGCTGTAGCGCTGCGCGCTCTCCGTCTTCAGGTAGGCGTCGAAGGCCATGGCGACGTTGCGCAGCAGCAACCGCCCGCGCGGCAGGATTTCCAGGCGCCCCGCGCCGATGCGTACCAGTCCATCGGCCTCCATGCCCTGCAGCCGCTCCAGTGCATCCCCAAAGACCTCGTCGAACACGATCCCGTGGCGCGCCTCGATCGCGGCGAAATCGATGCGCGAGTGGCACATGAGTTCGGTAATCACGTCCCGGCGCAGCCGATCGTCGGCACTCAGTTCGAGTCCGCGAAAGACCGGCAGGCGCCCGGCATCCAGCCGCGCGTAATAGGCATCCAGTTCGCGCAGGTTCTGGCTGTAGGTGGCTCCCACCTTGCCGATGGCCGTCGGCCCCAGTGCCACCAGGTCGTACTCCGCCCGTGTGGAGTAGCCCTGGAAATTGCGCTGCAGCGTCCCGGCGCGCTGGGCCGTGGCCAGTTCGTCGTCCGGCAGGGCGAAGTGATCCATCCCGATGTAGACATAGCCGGCATCGGTCAGGCGAGCGATGGTGGTCTCGAGGATCGCCAGCTTCTCCGCGGCGTCCGGCAGGTCGGCCTCGCGAATCTGGCGCTGGGTCTTGAACATCTGCGGCAGGTGCGCGTAGTTGTAGATCGCGAGGCGCTCCGGGCGCAGCTCCAGTGCGCGCTCCAGGGTGGCGGTATAGGTCTCCACCGTCTGCAGCGGGAGGCCGTAGATCAGGTCCAGGTTGGTGGATTCGAAGCCGTTGGCCCGCGCCTGCTCCACCGCCCGCGCGGTCACCTCGAACGGCTGGATGCGGTTCACCGCCCGCTGCACGTTCGGGTCGAAATCCTGCACCCCGAGACTGATCCGGTTGAAACCCAGCTCACCCAGCAGCGGGATGGTCCCGGGCCGCACCGCGCGCGGGTCAATCTCGATGGAGAACTCGCGCGCATCACTTTCGTCCAGGCGGAAGTTCCTCCCCAACGTCGCCATCACCAGGCGCAGGTCTTCATCGCCAAGATAGGTCGGCGTGCCGCCCCCGAAGTGCAGCTGCCCGACGGTGCGTTCCCGATCGAACAACTCGCCCTGCAACTCGGCCTCGCGTTCCAGATACTGCAGGTAGCGCTGGGCGCGCTGGTAATTCCCGGTGATGACCTTGTTGCAGGCGCAGTAGAAGCAGACCGTGTCGCAGAACGGGACATGCACGTACAGCGACAGGGGGCGCGCCGGATCGGCCCCGTTGGTCGCCTGGGCCGCCTCGGCGTAAGCCCGGTCGTCGAAGCCCTCGTGAAACTGCGGTGCGGTCGGATACGACGTATACCGCGGCCCGCTCACGTCGTAGCGGCGCAGGATTTCGGGATCAAACACCAGGCGTTGTTCCATTGGGAGCTCCACAGCCGTGCGCCGCGCACTCGCGACCTTGGTTCGACAGACTACGACCGCACCCCGGGCCCGGGCTTGATACAGGTCAATAATCGGCCTTCAGGGCGCCCTCTCCCGCCCCCTGTGCTGCCTGTGCTAGCCTTCTCCTCCCTGTTCGACACCCGCCACGCGAGAGCGCATGTCCCCCGACGAGTATTGCGAGGAGAAGGCCGCGCAAAGCGGCTCCAGCTTCTACTACGCGTTCCGCTTTCTGGAACCGGATCGCCGTCGCGCCATCACGGCGCTGTACGCCTTCTGCCGGGAAGTCGACGACATCGTCGACGAGGTGAGCGAGGAAAGCATTGCGCGCACCAAGCTCGACTGGTGGCGCCAGGAGGTCGAACGCCTGTTCACGGGCGAACCACGCCACCCCATCACCCAGGCCCTGCAGCCCCACATCGCCGCCTTTGATCTCGGTCGGGAGTATTTCGACGAGATCATCGACGGCATGCAGATGGACCTGGATTACGACAGCTACCCGGACTTCACCACGCTGTCGCTGTACTGCTATCGCGCGGCCAGCGTCGTGGGCATCCTGTCCGCCCACATCTTCGGCTACAGCGACCGGCGCACCCTCAAGTACGCCCATGACCTCGGCATGGCACTACAGCTCACCAACATCCTGCGCGACGTCCACGAGGACGCCATGCGCGGCCGCGTGTATATCCCCATGGACGAGCTCGGTAAGCACGGGGTCAAGCCGGAGGAGTTCCAGGTCAACATCACCGACGACCGCCATCGCGCCCTGTTCGCGGAGCAGGCGGAACGGGCGCAACGCTACTACGACCGCGCCGAGGAGCACCTCCCGGACGCCGACCGCTACGCCCAGCGCCCCGGCCTGATCATGGCGGCCATCTACCGCACCCTGCTCGACGAGATCACCGACGACGGCTATCGCGTACTGGAACACCGCGTGCGCCTGACCCCGATCCGCAAGCTTTGGATCGCGTGGCGCACCGCCCGCCGCCTGAAGCGCGAACAACGCCACCGCGCGTCCTGATCCCATGACCTCCGGCTCACCCCACGCGCCCGTCGTCGTGGTCGGCGCGGGCTGGGCCGGCCTGACCGCCGCACTGACCCTTGCGCGTGCCGGGCAACCGGTGCACCTGATCGAGGCCGGCAAGATCCCCGGGGGCCGTGCCCGCAGCCTCAACCTGGACGGCACCCCGCTCGACAACGGCCAGCACATCCTGGTCGGAGCCTGCCAGCAGACCCTGCAACAGATCCGTTCGGTCGGGATCGACCCCGAACAGGCGTTTCATGCCCTGCCCTTTGGACTGCGCATGTTCGAACCGACTGGCCGGCCGCAGGACCCGGCGTTCGTGCTCGAACCGCGTTCGCCCCGGTTGCCCGCCCTGGCCGCCGCCCTTTACCGGGCGCTCCCGAAGCACACTCTGAGTACCCGGCTGCGCGCCCTGACCGGTGCCGCCGCCATGTTGCACAGCCCCCTGCGCGACGATCTCCCGGTCCTCGACTGGCTACGCCAGCGCCATCAACCCGACGCCCTCATTCGCAGCCTGTGGGACCCGTTGTGCCTGGCGGTCATGAACACCCCGACCCGAATAGCCTCGGCCCGGATCTTCCAGAACGTCCTGCGCCTGGCTCTCAACCATGGCCCGGAGGCCGCACGCCTTCTCGTGCCCGCACGGCCACTGGGCGAGCTGTTCCCGGAACCTGCGGTAAAAGAACTCCGGAAACGTGGAGCACGGGTGGATCTCGGCCGCCGCATTACCGCAATCGAGCACAACGCGACCCGCGAATCCGCCCCCTACCACCTGTGCGACCGTCAGGGCGTGACGAGCCCGGCGCGCGGCGTGGTCCTGGCGACCCCTCCCGCCGCCGCCGCTTCCCTGCTACCGCAGGAAACGGGCTGGGATGCCACGCACCAGGGCCTGAATGCCATGGGCGCCCGCAGCATCTGCACGATCTACCTGCGCTATGCGCGGCGCCTTGATGAGCTCCCGCCACTCCAGGGGCTGCTGGACCAGCACGGCCAATGGCTGATCGCGCGGCATGTCGCCGGGGCACCACACTGGCTGGCCGTAGTGATCTCCGCGGCCGACGACCTCGAGCCGTTGACGGCGGATGCGCGATGGCGCACCGTCGCCCGCTCCCTGACCCAAACCTTCCCCGATCTGGGCGAACCCGAGACCGGCCACAGCGTGTGTGAACGCCGCGCGACGCTGGACGCGCAAGCCGGCCTGGATCCACGCCGACCGCCGGGCCGTACGCCCTGGCCGGGGTGTTATCTGGCAGGGGATTACCTCACGTCTGCACTGCCGTCTACGCTCGAAGCGGCCGTACAATCTGGACTAGAATCGGCGCACCTGTACCTGGAGGATCACCCTTGACCGATCTCGATATTCCCCGCCTGCTCGCCTACCGCCCCGAACCCGGCGCCTTCGATCAGCGCGTGATCCTGGTCACCGGCGCCGCCGACGGCATCGGCCGCGCGGTTGCCGAGGCCTGTGCCGCGGCCGGCGCGATCGTGGTGCTGCTGGACAAGGACCTGAAGGGCCTGGAGGCGGTCTATGACCGGATCGAGCAGGCCGGTTACCCGCAGCCGGCGATCTACCCGCTGAATCTCGAAGGGGCGACGGTCAAGGACTATGGCGACCTGGCGGAGAACATCCGCGACTCCCTCGGCCGCCTGGACGGGCTGGTACTGAACGCGGGCTGGGCCGGCGCGCTGATGCCGATGAAGAACTACGACCCGGAACTGTGGTTCAAGGTCATCAACAGCAACCTGCACGGCCCGTTCTTCCTGACCCAGGCCGTCCTGCCGCTGCTGGAGGCCAGCCCCACCGGGAGCCTGGTAGTGTCCACCCAGAACGCCCGAAAGGCCTTCTGGGGCGCCTTCGGCATGGCCAAGGCGGCCCAGGACGGCCTGATCGACATCCTGTCTCACGAGCATCGCAACGAACCGCGCTTCCTGCACGTGAACGGTATCGACACCGGCCCCGTGCGCACCCGCTTCCGCGCCGGCCATTATCCCGGGGAAAACGCCGACCTGCTGCCCGCGCCCGAGGCCGTGGTCGGTCCCTACCTGTACTTCCTGGACCCCGGCGACCGCACCACCTCCGGTCTTAACATCAGTCTGGAAGGCCAGGTCCCGGTACCCGACGCGGCGTCCTGACACGCATGGGCGTCAGGCGCGCGGCCGTTTTCCGGCCGGGCGCCCTTTACGCACCTTCCCACCACCCGTGCGCGGCTTGCCGCCCTTGGGCGTGGCCGAACGCGCCCCGGCCTTGCCCGCTGCTACTGGCTTGCCGCCGGGGCGTGCTGCGGCCTCGACGCCGTTGTGCTGCGTCTGGAAGGTCTGGCCGCGCTTTTTCAGCGCCTTGCCGCCACGGGTGATCCGCCCGCCGGTGGACGGTCGTGCCGCTCCCTGCCCCGTCCCAGCCGGCTGCCAGGTCGGCACCAGCTGATGCTTGCCATTGCCGATCAGGTCCGCACGCCCCATGCGTTGCAGGGCATCGCGCAGTAGCGGCCAGTTGTTCGGATCGTGATAACGCAGGAACGCCTTGTGCAGACGCCGCGCGCGCGACCCGCGAGGCACCGGGACGCGTTCGCTGGTCTTGCGTCGGATGCCGCGCAGCGGGTCGCGCCCGGAATGCCACATGGCGGTCGCCAGGGCCATGGGACTGGGCAGAAATGCCTGCACCTGATCCGCGCGAAAGTCGTTTCGCTTGAGCCAAAGCGCCAGCTGCAGCATGTCCTGGTCGGTCGTGCCGGGATGCGCAGCAATGAAATACGGGATCAGGTACTGCTCCTTCCCGGCCGCCTTCGAGTACTTCTCGAACATGGCCTTGAACCGGTCATAGGTCCCCATTCCCGGCTTCATCATGCGGGAAAGTGGCCCTGTTTCCGTATGTTCCGGCGCAATCTTCAAGTAGCCACCCACGTGGTGGGTCACCAGTTCCTTCACGTATTCCGGTGACTCGATCGCCAGGTCGTAGCGCAGTCCCGAGGCGATCAGGATCTTCTTGATGCCCGGTAGCGCCCGCGCCTTTCGGTACAGACGGATGAGCGGGGCGTGGTCGGTATCCAGATTGCTGCAGATGCCCGGGTACACGCAGGACAGCCGCCGGCAGCTCTGCTCGATCTTCGGGTCCTTGCAGGCCAACCGGTACATGTTGGCGGTCGGCCCGCCCAGATCCGAGATCACGCCGGTGAACCCGTCCACCTTGTCGCGGATCTCCTCGATCTCGCGCAGCACGCTGTCCTCGGAACGGCTCTGGATGATCCGTCCTTCGTGCTCGGTGATGGAACAGAACGTACAACCACCAAAGCAGCCGCGCATGATGTTCACCGAGAAGCGGATCATCTCCCACGCCGGGATGCGCGCATCCCCGTAGGACGGATGCGGAGCCCGCGCATACGGCAGGTCGAACACCGCGTCCATCTCGGGTGTCGACAGCGGGATCGGCGGCGGATTGAGCCAGACCTCCTTGTCCCCATGGCGCTGCACAATCGCGCGGGCGTTGCCCGGGTTAGTCTCCAGGTGCAATACCCGCGAGGCATGCGCATAGAGCACTGAGTCGCCCTTCACCTGCTCGAAGGCCGGAATACGGATCACCGTTTGGTCGCGCGGGGTGCCGCGCGGGATATCCCGGTGAAACCGCACGACCTTCGCACCCGCCTCCGCTTCTGCCGCCTGGGCATCCTGTGCCTCGGCATCGGCGCAAGTCTCGGGCGAGACCATGGCGTAGGGGTCGGGGTTGGCATCCACCGGCCCGGGAGTATCGACCTCGCTGGAATCCAGCTCCACATAGCCGGCCGGCACCGCGTCACGCAACAAGGCCGTCCCGCGCAGGTCCGTGATCTCGCGCGGGTGCTCGCCCGCAGCGACGCGATGCGCCAGTTCCACCAGGGCGCGCTCGGCGTTGCCGAACAGCAGGATGTCGGCCCGCGAATCCAGCAATACGGAACGGCGCAGCTTGTCCTGCCAGTAGTCGTAGTGCGCGATACGCCGCAGGCTGGCCTCGATCCCGCCGGCAACGACCGGCACATCCTTGTAGGCCTCGCGGGCGCGCTGGGCGTACACGATCACCGCGCGGTCGGGGCGCTTGCCGTGCACGTCGCCCGGGGTATAGGCATCGTTGGAGCGGATCTTCCGCTCCGCGGTGTAGTGGTTGACCATCGAGTCCATGTTCCCGGCGGTCACGCCGAAGAACAGGTTGGGCCGCCCCAGGGCCCGGAACGGCTCGGCCGAGGTCCAGTCCGGCTGCGCCAGAATCCCCACGCGAAACCCCTGCGCCTCCAGCAACCGGCCGATGATCGCCATGCCGAAGCTCGGGTGGTCCACATAGGCATCGCCGGTCACCAGCACGATGTCGCAGCTGTCCCAGCCGAGATCGTCCATTTCCTCGCGCGTGGTTGGCAGAAACGGCGCCGTGCCAAAGCGCTTGGCCCAGTAGGGCTTGCGGGCGAACAGGGAATCGGGTGCTGCGGACATGACCAGGCTTCTTCCGGCAGGCGCCGGCAACAGGAAATGCGCGCATTACACGCCCGGGGCGCCCGGAGATCAACAGGGCACGCCCGCGGGCGGGACTTCGTAGTGGGTGACCGGGCCGCAGGAAACGGCCCGGCTCGCGTCAGTAGCGCTCGATAAACAGATCGATCGCCGGACTCAGCGCGCCGCGCCAGCGCTGCGCAAGCGACTCGTCCCAGCGCGGATCCACCTCGCGGGCGGTCTCCACCATGCAGTTCAGCCACACCCCGTACAGCTCCGGCGCCACCGGCACGCGCCCATGGCGACTATGCACCTCGGCCATCTTTTCCATGGTCGGCGCCACGAAGCTCTCGCCCTCGGCATAGCTGATCGCGGTGGAGATCGCCTGGCCCAGGGCCCGCTTCTGCTGCGACCAGTTGGTGGTCGTGAACGCCTGCGCCACCCGCTCGTCGGCGGCGAGAAAGCGTTCGTAGAAGCGATCCACGAAGTTGCCGGCCCGCCGACAACGCCCGTAGCTCTGGTGAACGTCGGAGTAGCTCATCAAAACCCCCATTCCCGAAAAAGCGCGATTCTACCGGGATTGTTCCGAGCGGGGCTAATCCAGATCACCCCCGGGAGCACAGGAACACATCGGTGTTTCCCGGCTCCAGAGGATGGCCATCAACGTCCCTCGAGAACCCCTGCGTACTGGATACCGGCGAGACGTGCGAGATCGCGATCGAACGTGGTCAGATCATTCGGCCCGAAGTCCTCCAGACTTGCGTGCCCACAGGCCCGCGCCAGTACTTTCATCAACTCGGTGGAACCATTCAGGAAGCGCTCCAGCCGCTCGCTCCCCTCCTGCGGGTCCAGCCGGCTGCGCAGTTTCGGATCCTGGGTCGCCACACCACTGGGACACTGATTGGTATGGCACATCCGGGCACTCACGCAGCCCACGGCCTGGATCGCCGAATTGGCTAGTGCAATACCATCCGCACCGAGGGCCAGGGCCTTCACGAAGTCCGCGGGCGTGCGCAGACCACCGGTGACCAGCAAAGTCACCCGTCCGGTGGCCCCGTTGGCATCCAGGAAGCGCCGCGCCCGGGCCAGCGCCGGGATGGTGGGCACACTGATGTGATCGCGCAGCAGGGCCGGCGCGGCGCCCGTGCCGCCGCCTCGGCCATCCAGGATCAGGTAGTCGGCGCCGGCCTCCAGGGCAAAGGCCAGGTCCGCCTCGATGTGGTTGGCCGACAGCTTGAAGCCGACCGGCACGCCACCGGTCTTCTCGCGCACCGCGTCGGCAAACCGGCGGAAATCGGCCGGGCTCTGCAGATCGGCATGGGCAGCGGGTGAATGGGCATCCTGCCCCGCCTCAATCCCGCGTACCTGCGCAATCTCGTCACTCACCTTGCGGCCCGGCAGGACACCCCCCATCCCGGTCTTCGCGGCCTGCCCGGCCTTGAAGTGAAAGGCCTGGATCTTCTCCAGCACCGCATCGGAGTAACCAAACTGCGCCGGCCCCAGCTCGAACAGGTAGCGGGAATTCTCTGCCTGTTCGGCATCCAGCATGCCGCCCTCGCCCGAGCAGATACCGGTCCCGGCCCGCTCCGCCCCGCGCGCCAGGGCGATCTTCGCCTCGCGCGAAAGCGCACCAAAGCTCATGTCCGACACCAGCAGGGGGATCTTCAGCTCCAGCGGGCGCTTCGTATCGGGCCCGATCACCAGCGAGGTGCCCACGTCGGCATCTTCGTCGAGCGGGCGTGTGGCCAGTTGCGCCGCCAGGAGCTGCAGCCCGTCCCAGGCGGGCAGCCGATCGCGTGGCACGCCCATGGCCACCGTTGTGCCATGGCGTCCCACCCCCTCCAGCCCGTCGCGGGCCAAGGCGTGGATCCACTCGACATGCGGCTCGACCTCACTGTTACGGGGGCTCGGGGCCTGATCTCCCTGATCCGATGCCTCGGAATCCCCTTCCGCCGCGCTCGCGGGCTGACCCACCGCGTCCTCATCGAACTGCGCATGCGTCCCGTCGCAGTACGGCAGGTTGCCGGACTGCTTGCACTGACACAGGTACGCCTCGCCGTCTTCTTCCGCGGTAAACAACAGGGGCTCGATCCCTGTGCCCTCGTGCGAGCCGTCGCAGAACGGCTGATCCTTCGAGCGCCCGCAGCGGCAAAAGGCATACTCCTCGCCCTTTTTCAGTTCTACTCCCCGGGGTTCCACTGCGGCGATAATCGATTCAGCCATCGGATGCTCCTTGCGTTCGGTTTGATCGTCCACAACTGTGACAGCCAAAGTCGCACAAATTTCCGATTCCCCGCCGGCGCCGTATGATGACGTCGTCACATCCAGCCCAGGGGGCCCCATGAGCACCGCCGACCACCGCCATACCCGCCGCGATTACACCCGTGCCGAACTGCGCCGCCGCGACCTCCACGAGAATCCGCTGAGCCTGCTCAATGACTGGCTGGAGGCCGCCCGCGAGGCCGGAAACGCGGACCCCACCGCCATGATCCTGGCCACCGCCGACGCCGACGGCCAGCCCTCCGCCCGCACCGTCCTGCTCAAGCACGTCGATCCCGAGGGCCTGGCCTGGTACACCGACTCGCGCAGCCGCAAGGGTCAGGACCTGAACGAAAACCCGCACGCCGCCCTATTGTTCTACTGGCCCGAGACCGAGCGCCAGATCCGGGTCGAAGGCCCGGTCACCGCCCTCCCGGGCGAACTGGCCGATACCTACTTCCACCAGCGCCCGCGCGGCAGCCAGATTGCCGCGGCCGCGTCGACCCAAAGCCACCCGGTCGCCGGCCGCGACGAACTCGAGCAGCGTGTGCGTTCGCTGGAGCAGCAATACCCGGAGGGCGACATTCCGCGCGACCCCGCCTGGATCGGCTATCGCCTGCAGCCCGAACTGTTCGAATTCTGGCAGGGCCGCCCCAATCGGCTGCACGACCGGTTCCAATACCACCGCGTGGGCAGCGAGTGGGAGATCACCCGCCTGATGCCCTAAGGGAGACGCTACCGCTCGGCCAACCGAATCTGCTAGGATTCGCTCCGTCGTAGCGGCTCGACCCCGCGCGGCAAGCAGATTCGGAGCCACGGCGCAAAGCCCCTCCGTGCCGGTCTCGAAAACCGTTGTACTCTCGCGAGTACCGAGGGTTCGAATCCCTCCCTCTCCGCCAAATACAAGGACTTACGGGCGACACACGAGGATC
>NZ_KB898873.1 GCF_000377905.1 Thioalkalivibrio sp. ALMg11 | reverse complement strand
TGGTCTCTGGTGAGGGCGACGCTGCGCCGCGATCCGGTCGGGGCCGCCCTGTTCTTGCCGAACATCCTTCGCCTGGCCGTCGGGCGTCTTCGAGAAAAGGGTGGACCGCCGGCGGCGTAAGTGACGCGGGTGGTCTAGCATGGCGACCCCGTGGTCTGCCGGGGGCGATTGGGCCATTCGAGTGTCAGTTCGGACATGTAAGTGCCTTTCAGGACGCTTTCGGGGCTTTGGCAAAATCCCAGGCCACCGGCGATGGCGGAGGGCAAGGGCGTCTCGTGCCAGTCGCCCGATGAGCCATCGCGCGTGGCTCCGTTCAAGGCTTGTCTGAACCGGCGATTCACCAGTCGCGTGTCGGTGACTGCGTGTCCGCCTGGGTTCAGGAGGGTGAGCGCCTGCCGACCGCCGTATTCGAGGTTCAGCCGTTGCACGATGCAAGGCCTCTTCAGGGAAATGGTCAGGGTGATAGTGCCGACGACTTCCCGGGATGGTGGTCTCCGAAGGGCGGCCCGCCGGCCTAACGCGCCATCTAACAACCGCCAGTCGACTGCTGCCAGGGCTCGGGCCGGGAGGCTTGTGTCGGCAAGGCGAAGCAAAGGGCGCGGGTGTCCCGAGAGCGTTACTCGCAAGCGTTCTTCCGAAGCCTCGCTTTCACAGTGTTCGAAGTCGGTGAGCCCGAACAGGCGGTCGTCGATCAGGAACACGGGCGTCCAGCCCGCCAGGGCGGGAGCGTCCAGCAGGGCGTTTACGGGAATTCGGCCAGGCGCGGGACACAGGACCTGCCCCTGCCAGGTGACGTGCAACGGCACGCCACCGGCGTAGCGCAGTTCCACGGCGTCGCGGCTAAAGCCCTGTGGGGGCTGCCCGTGCGTAGAGACCAGGGCAAAGGTGGCAGACGGCGTTCCAGCCCGGAGCAGTTCGGTCCCCGTACGGGCTGGCGGTGTGGCGTCCAGCGCCTCGAGGTGGACGGCATGCTCGCGATCAGGGCGGTCCGCGCGTACGCGCGCCCATGCGACGATGGCAGCGGCCCAGGCGTTGTAGACCGACAGATGCATGTAGGGATCCCAGCCTGTGCCTGAAATGGCGGTATCGGCGGGGTTCAGAGCCAGGAAGCCATCGGGCCGAATCTGCCCGGACCAGCGCCCAAGAAGGCCTCTCAGCATCCGTCCGGATGCGGTGTCCTGGTGTGCGTCAGTTGCGGCCCCGAGCAGTAGCAGACTCGCTACCAGACAGGCGTCTCCAAAGAGCGCGTGGCTGCTTCGGCCGAGGCCGCCAGCATGACCGTGGCCGTCCCACACGTAGAGGCTCCATCGCAGCAGGCGCTCGATGGTGGGCTGCCATGCCGCCGGTTCGCCTAGCTCCGCGGCGACGACCGCCACGAACAGCGCCTTGTGATGATAGGCCGTGGGTGTGGCCCTGCGTGCCGATGTGCCGGGGCGGGCCGGATAATCAACGAAGGCGCCGGAAGGGGTTGTCCAGTGGTCAATAAGCCCGCGCAGGCGCGCACGCGCCCGGGTTCCGGCCTTTCCGTTGGCCTCCTGCAGTTCGCACAGCCGGGCCAGCAAGGTCCAGTTGTTGGATGGATAACCGCGCGCCAACTTGCACCCGTGAGCCGATGCTCGGCTTTGCGCCACTTCGCTTGCCGGTGCCCCGGATCGCTCGAGGTGTCCCGCGAGCAGGTTCAGCAGGAAGCGGTTGAACGGGGCGTGCCCGGTCTGTTGCGCGGGCAGGGCCTCCCACGCCTCCAGGGGGTACCGCCATGTCCGTGAGTCGGGGCCATCCAGGATTGCAAGGGCGAGGGCGGCACCGGTTTGGCCGTAGTGATCTGCGGGTGTAGGGGCTTCATCCACTGGATCGTACAAGCCAACGCCGGGCCGAGTGTGTGCGCGTAGCGCGGCGGCGAGCGTGTCGAGACACAGGTCCAACCTGGGTGCCACCGGGTTGGAGCGAAGGATAATCGGTGTGGCCACCATCAGGTCTGCATCCGCAATCGAGTCAGGCCCTAGGCGATGACGGCCCCATCAGGGTGCCGGACATCACCGTGTCCTTGTCTGCGCGGACTGGTTCGGGGTCGGGATCGGGGCCGGAGGCGGGGTCTGGCTCCGTGGGCGGATCGGATGCCGGGGCCGTGGCCGCTTGTGGGGCCTGTTCCAGTTCCCTGCGCATGATGACGGCCAGGGCGATAAAGGCATACAGCAGGTTGAAGTAGGCGACATCCAGGAAGATGCCGGATATCAGATAGCCCACGAGCCCAATCTGCAGGGCCCAGGCGTACTCCGACAGCCAGATCTCTCCTGTCCGTTTGCGCGCCGTTCGCCGGACCCGGTTGAGAGTGTGAAAGGTGAAGGCCATTAGCAGCAGGAATACGGCCAGGCCTCCGAACCCGTGTTGTCCCAGGATCCCGAAATACACGCTGTGGGGGGACAGTACGTGGCGCCAGCCGCCCTCGAAATTGGCATACCCAATCCACCACTCATAGCCTAGCGCTGAGTTGCGAAAACCCATGCCGGTGAGCGGGCGTTCCATCGCCATGTTCCAGGCTATGCCCCATGACTGAATGCGTTGCATGGCGGAGGTGTCTTCCTCGTATGTCTCGATGGTCTGCCACCGCTCGACCAGTGGCTCCGGTGCGGTCACGCCCACCACTGCTATCAGGAAAAAGCCGACGAGGACCATCAGCCATTTCTTCTGCATGTGCCAGAAGAGCAGGGGCACGATGGCAAGCAGGCCGACAAACGCCCCGCGCGAGTGAGTGGCGAGGATCGCGATGGCGGTAAGCCAGAAGACGCCGTAGAGGAACCATCCGATTGGGAGCGAAAACCGGCGTAGAGGCTCGAAGCCGAGGTCGACCGCCCACCCTTGGTGAAACATGCGCGCGCTTGTCAGGATGAGTGGCAGCACCATGAGCATGGCCAGACCGATGTAGGTATTGCCGGAAAGATAGGAGCCAACGGGGCCGAGGACCATGTGGGCCCCGCCCGTCTGCAGGGCGAAGATGCCGCCCTTGAATCCGTAGAAGGCGAGCGAGGCGGTGATCACCAGCAGCAGCCAGACCATGCGCCGCTCGCCGTAGATCAGCAATGGCGTGATGAAGGTGATCAGCAGGATCTTCATGAAGTGGATCCAGAAGTCCCAGGCCCCGCTGGAGTTCACCGCAAAGTGGCTGGTCATCGCGAAATAGGCCGCCAGCGCGAACAGCATTACCGTCTCGCGAGTGAACGGAAACGGCTTGCGATCCTTTGCCAGGAACAGTGCGATCAGGGTCGCCCCGCCGAAGTAGGTGGCTAGGGGCGCGCCGCGCATGAAGGTCCAGGTATGCCACTGGGGCGCAAAGAGCCCGACCCAGAACCAGGCCAGGATGCCGATCCACGCGTAGCGCACGATGAGGGGCACGAGCACGACGACGATCAGGGCGAGCAGGTAATCACGCATGCAGTTCGAACCTCGCGCCGCTGCGGCCGGGACGGACGGAAAAGGGATGGCTCATGGCGCGTTTTTGAATGTTACACGCGGCGAGACACGGGTAAGGCGGGGCCGACGAACGGGCTACTAACGGTGCGGGATGGCCGCGGGCAGCGGCGTGTGGTGCGTGGGGTATGATCGATTCGTCAATCTCCGATACCCCTTGGCGCTGAATGTCTTTTCTCCTGCACGATTCCGTATTGATGCAAGCCGAGCGCTCGGCGGCCGTGCCGGCCCTGCGCTATCGGGATGCCGTCGAGGACTATGCGACGCTGGCGGCCAATATCGAGCGCGCGTCTGCGCGCCTTATGGGGTGCGGCCTGGAGCGCCAGGAACGCGTGGCGGTCTACCTCGACAAGCGGCCGGAGACGGTTCACGCCCTGTTCGGTGCAGCTCGCGCCGGCGGTGTCTTCGTTCCGGTCAACCCGCTACTCAAGGCGGAGCAGGTGGGGCACATCCTGCGCGACTGCAATGTGCGCATCCTGGTGACCTCCGCGGACCGCCTGGCGGCACTGCGTGCGGCTCTCGCCGGGTGCCCCGACCTGCATACGGTGCTGGTGGTGGGCCAGGAGCCGAGCCAGGACTCGGGCGATGCCGAGGTCGGGCATGTGCGAGTGGACGCCTGGGATGGCGAGCCGGATCGCGATGGAATGGCCGGACACCGGGTGATCGATACCGACATGGCCGCGATCCTCTACACCTCCGGGAGTACCGGACGTCCCAAGGGGGTCGTGCTCTCGCACCGCAACATGGTCGCGGGCGCACAGAGTGTGTCGACCTATCTGGAGAACCGGCCGGATGACCGCATTCTCGCGCTGCTCCCTTTCAGTTTTGACTATGGCCTGAGCCAGCTGACCACCGCCTTCCGGGCCGGGGCCCAGGTCGTGTTGCTGAATTACCTGCTGCCGCGCGACGTGATCCGAAGCGTGGAGCGCGACGGCATCACCGGCCTTGCGGCCGTCCCGCCTCTGTGGATCCAGCTGGCCCGCCAGGAATGGCCGGAAGCGGCGCGCGCCTCCCTGCGCTATATCACCAACTCCGGTGGCGCCATGCCGAAGGAGACGCTCGCGGCCCTGCGCGAACGCCTTCCGCGCACCGATTGCTACCTGATGTACGGGCTGACCGAGGCATTTCGTTCCACCTATCTCCCGCCAGCGGAACTGGACAACCGTCCCGGCTCCATGGGCCGGGCGATCCCCAATGCGGAGATCCAGGTGGTCCGCGAGGACGGCAGCCCCTGCGCCCCCGGCGAGCCGGGCGAGCTGGTTCACCGGGGTGCGTTGGTCGCCATGGGGTACTGGAATGATCCGGAACGCACGGCGGAACGTTTCCGCCCCGCGCCGGGCCAGCCGTCCGGTGTGCCCCTGGCCGAGATGGCGGTGTGGTCCGGCGATACGGTGCGCATGGATACGGATGGCTTCCTCTATTTCGTCGGGCGCCGTGACGAGATGATCAAGACCTCCGGGTACCGCGTGAGCCCCAACGAGGTGGAGGAGGCGGTTTATGCCACGGGACTGGTGGCGGAGGCCGCCGCGTTGGGGGTGGAACACCCGGGCCTGGGGCAAGCGATCGTGCTGGTGGCCCTGCCGCAGGCCCCGGGGCTGCGGGCGGATGACCTGATCGACGCCCTGCGCCCCCATTTGCCGGGCTTCATGCTGCCGGCGCATGTCGGTTTGCGCACCGAGCCGCTGCCGCGCAACGCCAACGGCAAGATCGACCGCAAGGCGCTTGCCGGCGAGTTCGGCGACCTGTTTCGGGAAGAGGTGCCGGCGTGAACGATACCCGCCCCGATCACAGCCCGATGGACCAGTTCAATGTGGTGGACGACTGCCTGCAAATCGGCGGCCAGTCGCTTGTGGATCTGGCCGCACGCGTCGGGCAGACCCCTTTTTATGCCTATGCCCGGGACGCGATGACTCGCCGGGTCGCGCAGCTGCGCCGCAGCCTGCCGGAGGGCCTCTCGCTGCATTACGCGATCAAGGCCAACCCGATGCCGGCGGTCGTACAACACATGGCCGGGCAGGTGGACGGGCTCGACGTGGCCTCGCAGCGCGAGATGCAGGTGGCGCTCGATACCGGGACCCGTCCGGATGACATCAGCTTCGCCGGACCGGGCAAGTCGGTGCCGGAGCTGGAGGCCGCCGTCGCGGCCGGGATCACCATCAACCTGGAATCCCCCACCGAACTGGAGCGGGTCGGCGTGATTGCCGCGCGCACCGGCTATCAGCCCCGTGTCGCGGTCCGGGTGAACCCGGATTTCGAGCTGAAGAGCTCCGGCATGCGCATGAGTGGCGGCCCCAAGGCCTTCGGGATCGATGCCGAACGGGTCCCCGACCTGCTGGCCCGCATTGGCGAACTCGGGCTGCATTTTCGAGGCTTCCATATCTTCTCCGGCTCGCAGAACCTGCGACCGGAGACCTTGGTCGAGGCGCAGGGCCACACCTTCGACCTTGCCCTGCGGCTGGCCGAGTCCGCCCCGGGGCCGATCGAGACGCTCAACATCGGTGGTGGCTTCGGCATCCCCTATTTTCCGGGCGACAAGTCGCTGGACCTCGGGCCGATCGCGGACCACCTGGAAGGTCGCCTGCCTGCGGTGCGGGATGCGCTCCCGGACGCGGAGATCATTCTCGAACTGGGGCGCTACCTGGTGGGCGAGGCGGGCATTTACGTGGCCGAGGTCCTGGATCGGAAGGAGTCGCGCGGTCAGGTGTTCCTGGTCACCAACGGCGGCCTGCATCACCATCTGGCCGCTTCCGGAAACTTTGGCCAGGTGATCCGCAAGAACTATCCAGTGGTGGTGGGCAACCGGGTGCGCGGTACCGAGCGCGAGGTCGTGAATGTGGTGGGCCCGCTGTGCACGCCGCTGGACGTGCTGGCCCAGCAGATGGAGCTGCCGCGCGCCGACGTTGGCGACCTGATCGTGGTCTTCCAGTCGGGCGCCTACGGTTACACCGCGAGCCCGACGCGCTTCCTGAGCCACCCGGAACCCGTGGAGATCCTGGTGTGACTGGCGCCGTTGCCGTGCCCCCGGATACCTCGGCCCTGCCGCTGGAGCGGCAGACCGTGTATCTGCCTTTCCGCTTCGGGTATCGCACCCTGGCGGAGCCGGTGCGCACGATGCAGGTGCTCCAGCTCCCGTTTACCCGGATCCGTGCCGAGCATGCCGAAGAGATCCTGGCGGCCGCACCGGACGAGGACTGCCTGATCCGCTCCATGCCGGTGGAGGCGCCGCTGCCCCGTGTCTCGCGATTTGGTGGCCGGTTGCGCTTCGTGCCCCGGCAATACCAGCGCCACTTCATTGATCTGACCACCGGGTGGGATGCGTATCAGGGGCGGTTCAGCGCGAAGACCCGCGCGAGCATGCGCCGCAAGGTGCGCAAGCTGGCGGAGGCCTCCGGCGGTGAGATCGACTGGCGGCAGTACGACACACCGGAGGGGATACAGGAGTTTCATCGCCTTGCCCGTGAGGTGTCCGCCCGGACCTATCAGGAGCGCTTGCTGGATGCCGGTCTGCCCGGAGGCAAGGCGTTCGTCGAGCAACTGGTGGAACGAGCCCGTGAGGGTCGGGTACGGGGCTATCTGCTGTTTCTGCAGGGGCAGCCCATTGCCTATTTGTACTGTCCGATTGACGACGGGATTCTGCGTTACGCGTTCCTCGGCTACCTGCAGGAGCACGCCGACTTGTCGCCCGGGACGGTCCTGCAGTGGTTGGTGCTGGAGGCGCTGTTCCACGAGGAGCGCTTTGCCCTGTTCGATTTCAGCCCGGGTGAGGGCGCGCACAAGTCGCTGTTCGGGAAGGACTCCCGCTATTGCGCCGACGTGTACCTGTTGCGCCCGTCCTGGCGCAACCGCGCCCTGGTGTACTCACATCTGGCGGTAACGGACCTTTCGCGTCTGGCCAGTGATGTACTGAGCCGCTTGCGGCTCAAGGGCCGGGCCAAGCGTCACGCCCGGGCGGCCTCGACAGACTGAGGCGGGATTGCTCGTGCGCCGATCGCGTCTGTCGCCGATGATGTTCGAGGCATCCACCTTGTGGCTGCTGAAACGGTTGACCGGTCTCCAGGTCCACTGGCTCTACGAACTGCGCGCGGACGCCACGAGCAGCGGGAGTCCGCACGAGGGGCCACCGGATGTGTGCTATCACCAGTTTCGTGATGTTGCCGGATTCGACGGTCTGCCCGAGGACCAGGCCCAGACGATCGCGGGACACACCGGCCGGTCACCCCGGCGCCTGTTGCGCGAGGGCGGTCGCATCCATGCGATGGAGGCGCGCGGGCGGATCGTGTCGCAGCTCAATGTGCAGTTCGGCGAATTCGATGTCTCCACGCCGATTCCGTTGCGATTCTCCCTGCCGGCGGATGCCTTCTTCGTCTCCTTCCTGTACACGCCGGAATCCGAGCGCGGGCGGGGGCGCGCCCAGGCACTGGTGCGGCATGCCTGCGAGGCGCTGTTTCGGGAAGGCTACGGGCGCGCGTATTGTCATGTCCGCTCCACCAATATTGCCTCTCGCCGGGCATTCCGGCGCGCGGGCTGGCGCCCGGCGGGCGTCATCGTCGCGACCACGTCCGGACGTCTTGTCGCGACCCCCGGTACTCGCCGGCGGGGGTTCGGTGTCACGCCCCTCAAACCCGCCGCAGAACCCTCCGGACCCGGTCCTTGAGGTTCAGGCGTGCGGCGAGCGACGAGAGGGTGTCCGAGAGCATGTTGAAGCTACCCAGCGAGGCGTAGAGGAGGGTCCCTCGCCAGTTTCGCGGGAACAGGTAGAACTTGCCCTCGCGGCGCGACTGGTTCGAGAGTTTGCGTTTCGCCGCGTTGTCCCCGTGCAGCATGTCGATGCGCTGGACGCTCGGTGACAGCGAACAGAGGTCCTGGATGGTCCGCGTTTGCAGCACAATGCCCGGATGCCATTCGGACCAGTCCGGGTCGTAGCCGATGTGGTGGCTGAAATAAGTGCCGTGAAAGACAAAGCCGACTCTCCAGGCAACCAGCTTTTGGTCGACAAACAGGCCGTAGCATCGAGCGTAGCCGCGTTCGGCGGCGGCCTCCAGCATGCGTTCAATCCAGTGCCCCCGCTTAACCCCCAGTCCGAGCAGGCGGCTTTGGTAGGTGCGGGCCGACACGGGCTCGACGGTATCGAAGAACTCCGTGATTTCTTCCGGCCGGGAGAAAACGGCCAGGCGTGCGCGGTCGCCGAAGGTATCGTTGAATCGACGTTCACTTCGGCGGATATCCTGGCGGGCCTTGCGCGGCAACGAGCCGAGATACTCATCGTAGGTGCCTGGCAGGTCCGCCAGGCGACGCGTGTCCGTGTCACCGCTTTGCAGCACGTGGTAGTGACGGCGGAGCTCGGCCGATTGCAGCGTCTGCCAGAGGGGTTCGCCTTCGACCACGCCGATCAGGAACACCACGCCGTGCCGGTCCAGGTGGTCTTTCAGCTCGCCGAGGATGGCCACCAGGTCATCCTGCGACCAGTCGGGCAGGTTGCCGGTGAGTACGTGGCGGCGGATCTCGATGCGCCGCAGGGCCGCGCCGCCGACGACGAAGCTGAGGGCCCCGTCGTGGACATAGATCGGTAACTGACGGGAGTCCCGCTCGGCCAGCAGCACGCTGCCGTGGCCGGGATGACGGATGGCGAGCAGCCACTCCGGGTCATGCTCCATCATCGTGCCCGGTGCCGGGGGCATGAAGGTCTCGCTCGGCGAGGCCTCGCGCAGGATCCAGCTCGCTGCGCTGGCGCTATCGCTCTGCTGGGTTGCAGCGGTGGGGCTCGGTATCCGGGCCATGCTCACACCCCGACCGAGGCGTGGTTGAGGCGGTTGACCAGGATGCGCCCCAGGGCGCGGTAGGCGGGGACATCAAGCGTGTCTTCATGGGGCGCCGCCGGTTCGTTTCCGAGTGTACTCATGCAGGCCGACTCCAGGCCGGGTTCTTCCGCGACGAATTTGCACAGCCGTTTCAGGCGGTGGCGATTGACGTGATCAAGGGCTGGCGGCCGGGCGGCGTGGCCCCGGTGCTTCACGAACTCGAACGGGTGGGTGAGGACCACGACATCCGACGCCCCCTGTTCACGGGCTTTTTGCAGGACGGTTCGGGTCTCCGGCCAGGAGCATCCCGTGACCGTGAGGGTCTTGTAGTGGCGTTCGCCCCGCAGGCGAAAGTCCGTGTAGGTCGTGACCGGGAATTCGCGTATGCCGTCGATATCGTGATGCCCGGCGAACAACTGCAGCTCGGGCTCGCGCGGGCGGTAGATCGCCAGGCCGATGTTCGAGGCGATTCCCATGCCGCAGCGGCGCATCGCCGCGTACACGCCTAGATCGACCTTGAGCCCGCCAGTACGCAGGACCGTGGGCGCGGGCAGGCCCCAGCGGCTGAAGGTGTCCTGGCCCATCCGGATCAGCCGAACCTGCTCGTCCTCGCTGCGGCGGGTGATGTCATCGTTCGGCGGATTCGTCTGCAGCTGTTGAGGCCAGTTCGGCTGTTCGAAGTACGTCCAGCAGGGGTGCAGGTGGAGTTGCACGTCATGCCCGCGCGCGGCGATCTCGTGAGCGATGCCCCCCATGAGCTCGTCTCCGAAATAGCAGACGTTCAGGGCCTCGACAAAGAAGGTGCCGCGGATGCCGTGCTGCTCCAGGGTCTCCAGCAAGTAGCCCAGGCCCTCCGAGCGGCCATGGCGTTCGCAGTAAACGGACGGCGGGCCCACCGGCCGCCGGTTCTGCGGATCGCCAAAGGCCCCGCCGATGCTGAACTCGGTATCGACCGTGATGTGGACGCGAGTGGTCATGCGGCGCGGCGTTCCCGGGGTTCGGCGAGATTGCGGGCCAGGCGCAGGCCGAAGCGCAGGGGTGTGCGGTCCCAGGGGGTAAAGCGCGGGAGCTGGAACGGATCGGAAGCCGCGCGCGCGGCGCCGGCGGCGGTGGAGACGGCGGCATCGAATCCGCAGTCGCGCGCAATCTGCACGTGCTCGGCCGCGTAGTCCCGGTCCGGGCGGCCGTTGGGGTAGGCGAACAGGCGCAGCGGCCGATCCAGCAGGGTCTCCAGATCGGCCTTGCCGCGCTGGACCTCGGCACGCGCGGTGGTGGCGTCCACCTCGGTGAGGATCGGGTGGGTGGCCGTGTGCCCGCCGATCCCCATGCCCGCTGCCGCGAGTTCGCGGACCTGCGCGCGGGTCATCATCAGGTCGTTTGGCAGCTCCAGCCCGAAGCGCCGGGCAAGGGCTTCGGTGCCGGCTGTGCGCTGCTCGGCGGGCTGGTACTTGAACTGGCCGATCAGGGCGCGGATCAGCTCCAGCCGGTCGCTTACCGTGTCCAGCTGGCGCTGTCCCAGACCCTCCGGTGTCAGATCGATGGGCCCTGGCGGCAGACGGCGCACGGTCTCGATCAGGGTGTCGTTGAACATGCGCCCGCCGTCCAGGTAGCCGGTAGCGATGAAGAACGTGGCCGGCACGCCCGCCTCGCGCAGGATCGGCAGGGCGACCTCGGCGTTGTCGGCGTAGCCGTCGTCGAAGGTCACGCTGACCGCGCGGGCGGGCAGGGTGCCGGCCTGCAGGCGGTCCACCGCTTCGTCCAGAGGCAAGGGGGTCATGGAACGGGCCAGCAGGCGCATCTGCCAGCGGAAGGCATCGGCGTCAGGGTCGCCGGGCAACAGCGGGTCGGGTGCCGGCAGGACGCGGTGGTAGATCAGGATGGACAGGCGTGCGCGGGAGCCGCCGGGCGACATCAGGGACAGCAGCGAGCGCAGCAGCATGACGGTCAGCCCGTGGCGCGGGCGCGCGACTCGTGCCCCAGCCACTGGGCGATGACGGATGCAATGCGCTCGCCGGCCCGGCCATCCCAGTATTGCGGGATGCGGCCCTGTTTGCCGCCCTGGTCCATGACGTCGCGGAAGGCCGCCCGCAGACGCTCCGGGTCGTGGCCGACCAGGACATTGGTGCCCTCGTCGATGGTGATGGGCCGTTCGGTATTCTCCCGCAGGGTGATGCAGGGTACGCCCAGGGCCGTGGTTTCTTCCTGCATCCCGCCGGAGTCGGTGAGGACGGCGCGCGCGTCCTTCATCAGGCCCAGCATTTCCAGATAGCCGGCCGGCGGCAGGACCGCGATGGGTGCCTTGTTCAGGTGGTGGTCCAGCCCGGAGGCCTGCAGCCGGTCGCGGGTGCGGGGGTGTAGCGGAAAGACCAGGGGCAGCTCGCGGGCGATGGTCGCGAGGGTGGCGATCAGGCGTTCCAGGATCGCCGGGTCGTCGACATTGGAGGGGCGGTGCAGGGTTAGCACACCGTAGGCACCATCCGGGGCGAAGCGCGCCGGGTCGATACCCGCGGATTGCAGGGATTCGTGCCAGGGCACGGCCCGGTCCAGGTTGTGGAGCTGGGTGTCAATCATCACGTTGCCGACGAAGTGGACGCGCTCGCGTTCGATCCCCTCGCGGGCGAGGTTGTCGATCGCATGTCCTTCGGTGGTGAACAGGAGATCGGAGATCTGGTCGGTCAGGACCCGGTTGATCTCTTCCGGCATGCGTCGATCGTAGCTGCGCAGCCCGGCCTCGACGTGGATCACGCCGATCCCCTTCTTGGCCGCGACCAGGGCACAGGCGATGGTGGAGTTCACATCGCCCACGACCAGCACGGCGCGCGGGTTCAGGCGGTCCAGTACCGGTTCGAAGCGGCTCATGACCTCGGCGGTCTGTACCGCGTGGGAGGAGGAGCCGACTTCCAGGTTGATGTCCGGATACGGGATGTTCAGATCGGTAAAGAAGCGCTCGTTCATCGCCGGGTCGTAGTGCTGGCCGGTATGCACGAGCTGTGCGGTGATGCCCGCGTCGGCCAGCGCTCGCATCACCGGGCCGATCTTCATGAAATTCGGCCGTGCGCCAACCACGCACACGATGTCGCATTGCTGATGACTTGTCATGGGCTGTCGAGATCTCCTGTGGGCGCTTGGGCGGGGCCCGCTCGCGACGACGCCAACGGGCGCTGCTTGGCATCCTCCTCGGGTCCGCGAGGCCCGGTCGGGATCCCTGTCGAATCACTTTATCGCGTCTGCAGAAACATGCTGGGTCTACGTGAACGGCTCGTTAGATCAGGGGTAGGTGGTAGTGCGTGACAACGGGGTGGCCGGCGGTCATCGTTGGTTTCGGCAAGCGGTTTCGGGGAGGGAAACATTGATCCGCGTTTCCCCAGGGGAGGGCTCGATGAAGAAGCGTTTCGATCGCGGGCTGTGCCGGGGCCTTTGCGGGCTGCTCGCGGCGTGCGTCTTGCTGCAGGGCGTATCGGTAGCCACTGCGGATCCCGGCGTCTCGCCGGCCACGAGTGGTTCAGCCACAGGCCTGCCGGACAGGGACTGGAATGTGGTGCGGGTGGGTCCGGAGGATTACCGCGCGGCGGTGGCGACGCTGGAGCCCGGCGACTGGCTGCGGCTGGCACCGGGCGACTACCCCCGGGCCCTGCGGCTGCATGGCGTGCGCGGAACGCCGGAGCGGCCCATCGTGATCAGTGGTCCGGCCGACGGCGCGCCCGCCATCCTGCGCGGGCGGCGCGGGGAGAACACGATCAGTCTGGTGGATGCCGAGCATGTCGTGATCCGGCACCTGACCCTGGATGGTGGCGGTGAACCGGTTGCCGGGGTGGTCGCCGAGGCGCGCGGCAATGGGGTCCATCACGTGACCCTGGAGCAGCTGATCATTCGCCATTACGACCATTCGCAGGGCAACACCGGGATCACCACGCGGGCGCCCGCCCGGGACTGGGTGATCCGGCACAACGAGATCCACGATGTGGGTACCGGGATGTATCTGGGACAACCGGACGGGACCAGCCCGTTTGTCGCTGGCGTGATCGAGCACAACCACGTTCACCGCACCCTGGGGTACAACATCCAGATCAAGCACCAGGCGGATCGCGACGGGATCCCGGAGATGCCAGCGGAGCCGCGGGAGACCCGCATTCGCTACAACCTTTTGAGCAAGGCAGAGCGCGGGAGCGACGGGGGCCGGGCGCGGCCCAACCTGCTGGTGGGGCATTTCCCACCCACCGGGTTGGGGTCGCAGGACCGCTATCGCATCGAGGGGAACCTGTTCTATCAGAATCCGCACGAGCGACTGTTTCAGGGCGAGGGAAATATCGAGCTCCACGACAACCTGTTCGTGAACGATGCCGGCGACGCGGTACTGGTGCGGCCGCACAATCACCTGCCGCGCGAGATCCGGATCGCGAACAACACGGTCCTGGCGACCGGCTTCGGCATCCGCGTGGACGCGCCGGACCGGGCATACGACCAGGTAGTGGCCGGCAACGCCTTGTTTGCCGGGGACCCGCTGCAGCTCTCGGGGGGTATCGCGGGCGGCGAGAACTTCACCGCGTCGCGCGAGGACGCGGCCCGGTATCTGGCCGCACCGGATGCCGGGCCGGATGCGCTGGATCTCTACCCCCGCGAGGGCGGTTTGCGCGAGCGTGGTTCCAGCGTGAGTTCGGCCCCGGTCGCGGGTGTGGATCGGGACTACAATGCCCATCTGCGCGCGTGGCCGGTCTGGGGTGCCTATGCCGGGCCGCCGGGGCCCAACCCCGGGCGCGTGGACGGCATCGGGCCGCGCGTCCGGGACTGTGCGCCCTGCCGGTGAGATTACCTAGGTACGAGCACGGAGGGGCGCCCGGCCCGGGGCCCCTCCATTACGATTGGCAACGAGAACGGACATCTTATGCATACGCTTCCCGCGCTGGATGAAGTCACCATCGGAGTAGTTGGTCTGGGGTACGTCGGCCTGCCACTGGCCGTGGAATTCGGACATCAATGGCCCACCCGCGGGTTCGACATCGACCCGGAGCGGGTGCGGCAGCTGCAGGCCGGAGTGGACCGCACGCGCGAGGTGGAGCCGGAGAAGCTCGCCGCCACCCCGCAGCTGACGTACACCGCCGATCTCGAGGCCATGCGCGAATGCAACGTGTTCGTGGTGACCGTCCCGACGCCGATTGACCTGCACAAGCGACCGGATCTGGGACCGCTTCTGGGAGCCAGCCGCAGTGTGGGGCAGGTCCTCAAGCCGGGCGACACGGTGATCTACGAATCCACCGTTTACCCGGGGGCGACCGAGGAGGATTGCGTACCGATCCTCGAGGCGCAGTCCGGGCTGGTCCATAACCGGGACTTTTTTACCGGCTACAGCCCCGAGCGCATCAATCCGGGCGACAAGGAGCACGGGGTCACCTCCATCATGAAGGTGACCTCGGGCTCCACCCCGGAGGTGGCCGACTTCGTGGACGGGCTGTATGCGCGGGTGATCACCGCCGGGACGCACAAGGCCGAGAGCATCCGCGTGGCCGAGGCCGCCAAGGTGATCGAAAACACCCAGCGCGACGTGAACATCGCGCTGATCAACGAGCTGGCCCTGCTGTTCGAGCGTCTGGGCCTGGATACCGAGGCGGTGCTGAAGGCGGCCGGGACCAAGTGGAATTTCCTGCCCTTCCGGCCGGGCCTGGTGGGTGGGCACTGCATCGGGGTGGACCCTTACTACCTCACGCACAAGGCCCAGGCGGTGGGGCACCACCCGGAGATGATCCTGGCCGGGCGGCGGGTGAACGACGCCATGGGTGCGCACATCGCCGACAACACGTTGCGCGCACTGGTGCGCAAGGGCATCAACCCGGTGGGCGCGCGGATCCTGGTGATGGGCCTGACTTTCAAGGAGAACTGCCCGGATCTGCGCAACACCCGGGTGATCGATATCCACGCGACCCTTGCCAATTACAACGCCGAGGTGACCGTCTACGATCCGTGGGTGGATCCGGCCGAGGCCGAGCACGAGTACGGCATCACCCCGGTGACCGAGACGCCGGCACCGGGGCAGTTCGATGCGATCATCGTGGCCGTTCCGCACCGAGAATTCCTGGAGATGGGGATCGAGGCCATCCGTGAACTGGCACGGCCGCAATCCGTGATCTTCGACGTGAAGTCCGTCTTTCCGCGCACCGCCACCGATCTGCGCCTGTAGGACCTGGCGTCTCCCCGGCCGTGACGCGGGTGGAAGGCCCCCTCCGGCCGGTGCCAGCGTCGCACGGCACGCCCGGATAACGCCGGCGCTTTTCCTGGTCGCGGCCGGGTATACAGTGGCCTGATGCATGTTGCCCCGGGAGACGCTGTTCCATGTGCACGTCCGTGTTGGTGTCCCAGTTTGTCCGAGATCCGGTGCGTCGCGCAGCCGGTAACGGTTCTGTCGGCTCGTTTCCATGTACGCGGGGGCAACCCCGCCGACCATCGGAAAACCGGGCCCGGTCAATCCGGCCTGCTGACCGTGAAGTGACGCCTTGTGCAGCATGACCGAGCGCCCGACGTCGCGCCTTGTGCGCAAGCAAGACCGGCTCGATCGCGGGCGCGCACATGGATCAGCGTCTCTCTAGCGTTCCGATGAATCCATCGGAGCATGGGGCGGAACCGCTGTCGTTGCGCACCTGTGCGCTGTGGGCCTGGCTGTCGCTGGGCGCTGCGGTCTATCTGACGTTGCTGCCGTTCGAGTTCGGCTCGATGAGCCTGGAGCGCGCCTGGGAGATCTATCGCGACATGAGCCTGACCGGCCCCGGGACCGGGGGGCGGCAGCAGTTCATGGCCAATGCCCTGATGTTCATGCCGCTGGGGTTCTTCTGGACCGCATGGCTGACTCATGGTCGCCGCAACCGGTTGCTTGCGGCCGGCGCGTTCGTCTTCGTCGCTGCCCTTGGGCTGGCCGTCACGGCCAGCGTCGAGTTCTTGCAGGTCTGGCTGCCGTACCGGCATCCGGCGGCGGCCGATATCGCCGGAAACTTTTCCGGGGCCGTGGCCGGCTCGCTCGCATGGCTGGCGTTGCGCGACCCGTTGGCGCGCTGGCGTCGGGTGCTGGAAGGTGCGGGTGCACAGGCCCTGACCGCCGGGCTGGTGATCTATGCCGCCGCCTATGTGATGGTCGGCTTCGTCCCCTTTGACCTGGTGCTCGCCATGGACGAGCTGCGGGCTCGCCTGGCATCCGATGCCTGGGGCTGGTGGGTCGCTGCCGGGGCCTGCACCAGCGGGATTCGCTGTATCAGCTGGCTGACGCTGGAGGTGGTCGCCAGTATCCCGGTGGGGCTGCTCCTGGCATTGTGGCTGCATCGGCGCGGAGCCTCCTCCCTGCTGGGGGCTGGAATCCCGCTGGCCCTGCTCCTTGCGGGGCTGCTGGAGCTGTTGAATCTCGCCACCCTGTCGGGCATCGCCGAGGGGCGCTCCGTGCTGTTGCGGGCCCTGGGGATGGGCATCGGCCTGGTCCTGTTCCGGAACCTGCCCGCGCATCCCCATGGCGTGATCCGGACGCTGCAGCAGTTCGCCACGCCGATACTCGTGATCGGCGCCGTGTTCTACGCGCTGTTTCTGGTCGCGCTCAACCACGGTTTCGGCCCGTTCCACGCCGATGTGGAAGCGGCCCGAACCCAGTGGGCCGACCTGAACCTGTGGCCGTTCTACTACCACTATCACGTGGACGAGATTCATGCCCTGCGCAGTACGGCGCTGCATCTGGTCATGTATGCACCGCTGGGGTTCCTGGTCTGGTTGTGGCAGCTTCGGCATCCCCTGCAGCCCTTGGCGCTGAACCTGCTGGCCGTCGTGGCAGGGGTTGTCCTGGCGCTGCTGGTCGAGGGTGCCAAGCTCTTCGTGGACGGCGCGCGCCCGGACCCGGCCAGCCTGGTGCTTGCCGGCCTGGCCGCCTGGGCGATGGCCGCGCTGCTGCAATGGCTGGGTCGTGCCAGTGCCGTGGGGGGCGTACCCGCAGGACGGGCTGCGGTCGAACCACGCGGTCCCCACCCGGAGCCGGCTGGGCCGGGCCCGAGTGCGCGCGGTTTTCAGCGACTGCGACAGGCGCTTGCCGGCCTGCTGGCGCTGGCCACTCTGCTGCTGGCGGTCACCTGGCCGGTCGTGCCCGTTGCGCTGAGCGCCGGCTTGCTGGCCTATGCCGTATTGCTGGCGTGGCGCCCGCAGGGCTGGCTGCTCGTGATCCCCGTGCTGTTGGCCACCCTGGATCTGACGCTCTACCACGGGCGCCTCTTTATCTCCGAACTGGACCTGTTCCTGTTGATGACGCTGGCCATGGCCCTCTGGCTCGGGCCGCATGCGGCGCATTCAGACGCGTCGTTATTGCCGCGCGGGATCCGCTGGGCGCTGGGTCTCCTGGTGGCCTCGACGCTGATCAGCCTGGCGGTTGCCCTGTTCCCGCCCGGCGCCTGGAACCCCGGCGAGGCGGTGCATTTTGCCCACGAGTGGAATGCCCTGAGGGTGGCCAAGGGCCTGTTGTGGGCCGTTGTTCTGTTGGCGATGCTGAGGGTCGCGCCTATCCCGGTGCCGGAGCAGGTGACGCGGTGGTTTCTCCCCGGGGTGGCGCTGGCCCTGCTGGCGCAACTGGCGTTCGTGGTGCGCGAGCGGGCTACCTATCCCGGGCTGCTGAACTTCGACAGTGGTTATCGGTTGTCCGGGCTGTTTTCGGAGATGCAGGCGGGGGGGCCCAGCATCGAGGCCTTTCTGGTGCTGGCCTTTCCCCTGGCCCTGATCTGGTGCTGGCGGCAGCGCACTGGCCTGATGCTCGCCGGTTCGGCCCTGCTGGCGGTTGGGACGGCATACGCGGTGGCGATGACCTATTCGCGCGGCGGGTATCTGGGGTTGGCGGTGGCCGTGGCCGTCCTCGCGGTCGGGGTGCTGCTGGCGGCGTTGCATGGTCGCATGCGGGTTCGGCAGGGGGCTCTGGTCGGTGTGCTGTTGCCGGTGGTGGCGATTGCCCTGGTGGCGGGCACCACGTTGGGCGGGTTTGCCGAGCAGCGGATGAGCCACATCGAACGTGACTTCGGAATCCGCATGGATCACTGGCAGGCCGCCCTCGAACTGCCGGGCGGCGGACCGCTTTCACCTCTGTTTGGGCGGGGTGTCGGCAGTTTTCCGGAGCACTACCGGACCGGAAACCGGGACGGGCGCCTGCCCGGCAATCTGGCCTTCACCCGCGAGGACGGCGAACCGCGCCTGCAGATCGGCGGCGGCGATTCGCTGTTCGTGAATCAGCGGGTGAGCCTGCCCCGCGACGGTCTCTATACCGTGACCGTGGAGGCCGCCAGTGCCCAACCCACGGGGTTTCGAGTCTTCATCTGCGAGAAGCCCATCCGCCATTCCTTCGTTTGTCGCAGCGAAGGAATGCGTCTGGAAGACGGCGGACGTCAGACCTTCCAGTGGACCTTCGACCTGGATCCGATGGAGACACGCCCCTGGCCCATTCAGCGCGGCCTGGTGTTGTCGCTGGGGGTCGATGCGCGCCAGCGGTCTGTCACCGAATTTTACAGCGTGCAGGTTCAGGATTCGGCCGGACGTGCGTACGTCGCCAACGGCGACTTCGAGCATCTGGGCCGTTACTGGTACTTCACCACGGACCATCTGTGGCCGTGGCGGGTCGAGAATCAGTGGCTGGAGATCTATTTCGATCAGGGCTGGCTGGGTCTGCTGGCCTTTGTCTGGCTGACCCTGGCGGCCCTGGTCTTGCTGTTGCGGCGTTCATTGGCGGGCGATGCGGTGGCGCTGGCGTCGACCGCCGCGTTGGCAGGGGCGTTGTCGATCGGCGTGTTCAGTACGCTGTTCTACTCCCCGCGGATCGCCCTGCTGTTCTACCTGGTGCTGTTGCTGGGCGTGGCGGCGTCCGCAGCGTCGGCCGCCAATAGCGTCAGGCGATCCGGGAAGCCCCGAGTGGGTTGAATTTGGGGCAGTCGCGCGGTGCGCGGTCGGGGGCGTTATGGGCCATTCCGGCCCGCCGGGCTTGTGCCTAACGCTGCCCCGATCCCGCGCCCGATCGGGCTGTTAAGCTCGCAGGACGAAACCGCGGTGGGGCCGGGGAGATGGGCGAGGCCTTTGATGCATTCGACGAGCGGCTGATGGAGCTGGCTCATTTTGTGGAGGAGGCCGAGTCCCTGGAAAAGGGATTGGCCGGCCTGGCCGCGCTGGTGAGTCACGCCATGAAGTGCGAGCGCTGTTCGATCATGCTGCTGAAGCCGGACCCGGACGGGGGTGAGGCGCGCTTGCGCGTCCAGGCGCATCACGGGTATCTGCCCGAGCAGGCCTATGACGTGAGGCAACCGCTTGGCTCGGGAATTTCGGGGCGGGTGGCAAGTGCGCGCAAGGGGCTGCTGATCCGCGACCTGCATGCCTCCGATCTTGCAGCCGAGGCGCGGCGGGCCGAGGGCGCGGGTCCGGTCGACGTGATCGCGGTGCCAGTGATTCTGGAGGGCGACCTGTTGGGAGTGATCAACATCGACAGCCCCGAGGGGCGGGGCCGGCTGACGCAGGAGGATTTGCGCAGGGCGTTGATCCTGGCCCTGGTGGTGGCGAAGTCGGTCCTCGTCCATCGGCTAAAGGGACTGTTGCGCACGAGTTTTACGCAGATGGCGCTGGCGCGACAGCCGGGGGCGGCAACGGGCCCCATTACCCACGCCCCGGAACGCGTGGCCCGGTTGCTGGCGCGCACGCTTTACGACGAGATGAGCGGTGCCGGATTCTCCCGCGATCATGTGCTGATCGCCGCGACCGAACTCATCGGTCAGGTAAGCGAGGGCCGGGAATGAACCATCACGGGGTCATGGCGATGGCGCAAGGTGCGAACGGATGAAGGATGCTGGCTTCGAACGCCGCTGGCGCCAGCGCTTCCTGGAGCGCGGGGCGAACCTGGAGGACGATGCCGGGATCGCGGGCTGGACGCACAGCGGCCTGCATAGCCGCGTCCGGCAGTTCGAGCGCCTGTGGCGGCGCGCCGACGTGGCGCCCGGTCGCTGGCTGGATGTCGGCTGTGGCGCGGGAACCTACACACGGATGCTGCATGCGCAGGGCCACGTGGTTTGGGGGCTCGACTATTCAACGCCCTCCCTGCAGAAGGCGCGGGATCGAAGTGATCCGGCGATCCCCTGGCTGGCGGCGGATATCAATCACCTCCCGCTTGCGGACGCCGTCTTCGACGGGGTGCTCTGCTTCGGCGTCATGCAGGCCTTGTCGGATCCCACGCCGGCGCTTGCCGAGATTCGGCGCGTGCTGCGCCCGGGGGGCGAGGCCTGGGTGGATGCGCTGAACCTGCGTTGCCTGCCCACCGCAGTTCGCGAGTGGCGCCGGTCTCGGCGAGGGCGTCCGCCGCATCTTCGCTACGATGACCCTCGGGATCTTCGCGCGGCGGCGGAGGCCGTGGGTCTGCGGCCCGAGGCGTTGTACTGGCTTCCGTTGGCACCTGGCCGCCTGGCGCGCTTGCAGCCGCTCCTGGAGAACCGGGGCACCCGGGGCTTCCTGCAGGCGGTGCCGGCCGCCGGGGCGTGGCTAAGTCATTCGTTCATTCTGCGGGTGCGGCGGGTGTGAGATGCGGGCCGCGCAGCGCTGTCGGAAAACTTTCCACTCGGAGGCTCCGGGTGCCCTGCGAGCTTTGTCTCGTTGAGGGGGTGGCCCTTGATATCAGTAAGTTACCCGTTATTCAAAAGGATGGCATCCTGCTTGCTATGTTCCCATAGAAAGCGTCTGATTGAAGTGTACCCCCCGGATCGCAGCCCATTGCGGCGTGGCCGGGTGCCCTCGCCCGGACGGCGAAATGGCGCGGTTTGACCTGGAGCAGGCAACAATGAGTGATGAAAACGAGCACAACGGAAATCATGCCCCCGAGGACGAAGGCGAGGGCAAGTCCACCGCCCCCGTGGACCCGGACACGGGTTCATCCGGCCTTCGCAGTCGCAGCCGGCGCCGCCTGACCGCGGCCGGCCTGGGTGGGGCGATGCTGGTGTCGCTACCGGCCAAGTCGGTCTGGGGCGCCCAGGGGCAGTGCTCGCTGTCGGGCAATATCTTCTCCGCCAATGTTTCCAACATTGACCACGAGTGCACCGCGGGCGATGGCTGTACGTCGGCGTTCTGGAAGGACAACTGGGGTGCCTGGGAGTGCACCGGGTATTCCCCGGGTTCCTGCATCCAGACCAACGGGACCGACAGCAACTGCCAGCGTTTTGACGCCACCGTGAGTACGGGCGGGGCGACGTCCTTCGAGGAGGTCTTCGGTTACAGGCCGCAATGCCTGACCGGCGGACCCTCGCTGATGGAGGTGCTCCATGCCTGGGGCGTGTGCAGGGGGTCGCTCGACTGGCATGCTGTGGGTGCCGTTCTGAACGCAGCGTGTACCTCGATCGACTTCGGGGCGTCGGTCGACGACGTGATCAAGGCCTATTCGATGGCCCGCGAGGATGTGGGCAAGCATTCGGCGGTGACGAACGTCTTCGCCTACATGAACGAGCGCTTCTGCCCGATCAACGGCCTGGGCGACTGCGGAGACGGCTACACGCGCAACGAGGCGGGCGAGTGCGTGGAGGTGCGCACCAACTCTTCCACTCTCAATCGTTGATGTCCCGGGCGCTGCCCACCAGCGCTCGTGGGCCGGTCGGAACACGAGGCCCTCTTGTCCGTTTCTGAAGAGTACTTTGCTCTGATCCCGCTGCCCGCCGCTCACGTGCGGGCATGGGGTGAATCCGTGGTCGTCTATGACGAGCGCTGCGGCGAGACGCATGTGCTGCAGCCCCCTCTGATCGACATCTTCCAGGCCCTGCAAGAGGGACCGATGACGCCGGCCACCCTGTTCGAGTACCTTGAACAGCGGTATGACGCCACGGAAGGGGACCTGGAGGATGCGATGCAGGCCGGCTTGAACCAGTTGCGGCAGCATGATCTGATCCGCGTCTCCCCGGAGTCGCGGGACGCGTGATTGCCCATGAAGACCTGAGGGCGGGGTTGCGGGGCGCCGGTCTTGCCATCCAGGTGGGGCCTTTCGTGGTCCGCTTGCGTTCGCGGCTGGACCGGGTCGAGCGTTCCGTGGCCTTGTTCTACGACCGGCAGCTGTTGCCGCTCGCCAGTGCCCCGTTCGCCGATTTCCACGTCACCCTTGCGCGCCCCCTCGGCCTGCGTTCGGTTTGGCGTCCGCAGGCGCGTTTCTTTCTGGATGGCCGCTCGCCCTTCCGTCCCCTGCCGCTGGCGCATGCCTATCCGCTGTTCGAGTGGGGGCTGAACTGGTGCATTGCCCAGCACGCCCATGACTTCCTGATGATCCACGCGGCGGTGCTGGAGCGCGACGGCCGGGCGCTGGTGATGCCGGGCGAGCCCGGGGCGGGCAAGAGTACCCTCACCGCGGCCCTGGCCCTGTCGGGCTGGCGATTGTTGTCGGACGAATTCGCCCTGCTTTCTCTGGAGACCGGCAAGCTGGTTGCGCTGCCGCGTCCGGTCAGTCTGAAGAATGCCGCCATCGACCTGATCCGCGATCGCCATCCGCAGGCGATCATCGGGCCTTCTTCCCACGACACCAGCAAGGGGACCGTGGCACATCTGAAGCCACCGCATGCGAGCATCGAGCGGATGCATGAACAGGCCGCGCCGGCATGGCTGGTCTTTCCGCGCTTCGCCGCCGGGGGACAGGACCGGCTGCAGCCGCTGGACCGGGCCGAGGCATTGCTGAAGCTGGTCGGATCGTCCTTCAATTACAGCGTAGTGGGCGGATCGGGTTTCGAGGCTGCGGCCGATCTGATCGAGCAAAGTGACTGCCTGAATCTGGAGTATGCGGACCTGGATGCCTCCCTGGGATTGTTGAACGATCTGGCCGGGGGTCCCGCGTGACGCGCCCCGCACTTGCGCAACTGCTCGCGGTCCTGGCCGAGCCGACCGCCTCCCGCGCGCTTTCGCTGGCGGATTGGGACTTGCTGGTGCGAGTGGCGCGAGTCGCCTCTCTGGAGGGGCGGTTGCAGGCATTAATCGAGGATGCCGGGGTATTGCCGGACGTGCCTCCGGCGCCTCGGCGGCACCTGCACGCCGCGCGGATCCTGGCGGATCGCCAGCACGCCATGGTCCGTTGGGAGGTGGCACGGATTCATGAGGCCCTGGCGCCGGAAGCGATCCCGGTGATGCTCCTGAAGGGCGCTGCCTACGTGATGGCCGGTCTGCCCAGTGCGCCGGGGCGGCAGTTCTCCGATGTCGACATCCTGGTCCCGCAGGCGCAGATCCAGGCGGCGGAACAGCACCTGTTCGTTCAGGGATGGGTCTGCGAGGGCTACGACGCCTACGACCAGACCTACTATCGCCAGTGGATGCACGAGCTGCCTCCGCTCACGCACATGCGGCGCAAGAGCGTGCTGGATGTGCATCACACCATCCTGCCGCCGACCGCGCGGTTGGACCCCGATCCGGAACTCCTGTGGGCAGCGGCGCTGCCGCTGGATGGCTTTCCCGGAATGTACGTTCCGGGGCCGGCCGACATGGTCCTGCACAGTGCGACGCATCTGTTTCACGACGGCGAACTGGAGAACGGCCTGCGAGACCTGGCGGATATGGATGCGCTACTGCGTCGTTTTGTGGCGGACGATTCGGGCTTCTGGGAACGCCTGACGGCGCGCGCCTTCGAGATGGATCTGTCACGCCCGCTCTACTATGCGCTGCGTTATGGTCGCGAGTTCCTGCAGACCCCTGTCCCCGATTCGGCGTTCCGCGCATTGGCCGCGGCGCGTCCGGCGCCTCCTCTTCTGGCCCTGATGGATGGCCTGTTCCGGCGCGGCCTGAAACCGCATCACTGGAGTTGCGACGGCCGGCTGTCCGGCACCGCCCGCTGGTTGCTGTATGTACGCTCGCACTATCTGCGCATGCCCTTGCACTTGCTGGTGCCGCACCTGCTGCGCAAGGCGGCCAAGGACGTTCGAAAGGGCAAAAGGAACCAGGCGGAGCCCTGATCGGACTGGCCAGGGAAACACTGATCAATGAACGCGTTCGCGCTCGAGGCGCTTTTGCGTGCGAACAAGGCGCGGTGACTGCCGTGCAGTCATTCTGCACAAGGGAGCCGCAACGCTGTGCGCGCGCCCGTTTTTGATAACAACGGGCGGCCGAGCCCCTGCTTTCAATAACTTGCGGGGTTGGCACCCCAGGTTCCCCGATCCTGCGTTGCGCCGCTTACAGGTAGAACCACTACCTGTTGCACGACGCGCCTTGTCTCGGAAAACCTGGGGTACCAACGCGAACGCGTTCATTGATCAGTGTTTCCCTAGGGCTCAGGGCTCTGCGGGGCCGGAAACCATGGCTTCGGCAAGGGCCGTCAGGGGTGCGAGGAACAGTTCGCCGCGGAACAGGATGCGCGGGCCTGCCACCAGCCCCATGCAGCGATAACGCTGCTGTGCCATGCCGGCGCCGGCCAGGCCGCGACCAGTGGTCTCCATGCGCTCCGCCGGACTCACCAGGATGTGCAGGGCATCGGCGCTGCGCAAGGCGCGTGCCAGCCGCTGGTCGACGCTGATGTGGTGCGCGGTGTAGACCATGGGGTCGCGGTAGAAATCGTGGCCGTCCGCATCGGCCTTTTCGAGCAGGGCGCAGGAGATCAGTGCGGCGGGAAACATGTCCGGAAAGTTGATGCGATCTTCCAGCTCGTCGAAATAGTCCGCCTGGCGTACGAGCGATCCCGACAACAGGTTCTTGGCATTGCTGTTGGACATGAACTTGCGCTTGTGGAACCACCCGTTGTCCGCGAGCACGCAGCGATCCTCGAGCTGCTCAAGCCTGACATCCGCGGGCAGCGGCAATGACTCGCTGGGCAACGCCTGGGGCGTCAGGGAGTCGCGTACATGGCCGAGCAGAACCAGCCCGCTGCCTTTGCGCATCGCGATGCGATTGGACACCTGCGGCTGTCCCGATGCATCCGTGCCCCGGAGGGTGGGTTTGACCACGGTGGTGAATGGCTCGTCCGCGCGCAGGGCATCGGCGAACGTGAATTGGTAGTTGCGGAACGGGCGTTGCGAGTTGCTTCCGGCATCGCCGTCGGCGATGCGCATCCGGGTCACCAGGGCCTCTGCGAGACACTCCAGCTGGAAGCCCAGCACGATCGGCCCGCCAAACGGATTGCCGCGGATGCGCGTCCACTTGTTGCCGTCATGGAACGGGTTGAAGTCGTCCGTGGCGTTGCGGGCTACATCAATGTGGATCTGGCGGTAAACGCAGCGAGTGTCGGACGATGAGGCCGCCATGGGTGTCCCTTTGTCCGGCTCGGACTTGCGGTGGGAGGGAGGGGGGCGGATCGGCCTACTCCCGGTAGCCTGCCAGCAGCGGGCGGATCCGGTCGGCTGGCACCGCGTAACTGATCCCGCTGGGTCGGCTTATTGCGGCCTCGCGCCCGCCCTGGACGAAGACCTGGTTGATCACGCCGACGACTTCGCCACTGTCGATGCGGTAGAGGGGGCTGCCGCTGTTTCCGGGGTAGGCGGTGGCATCCAGCTGAAACACCATCGGCGCGCCGGCGCGCAGCTGCCGGATGCGAGCCGAGCTCAGGCCTTCCGAGCGGCGGGCGGGGATCGCCATGGGGGTGCGTGCGGCCACGTTGGCGCGATGGGTCGCGGGGTAGATGCCCAGGATCATGCCGATCGGGTAGCCGGTGAAAGCCAGCTGCTCGCCCGCGCGCACGGCGTCCGACGATCCCAGTCGCAAGGGGGGCAGTGGAGGTCCGGCAATCCGCAACAGAGCCAGGTCGTCGTTCGCCGAATGGGCCACGAGTTCCGCGCTGTGGATGGAGGTGTCGCGCCCTTCACCGCTGACCACCACGAGTTGCTCGCGGTTTTCATGATCCAGTGACTCCGGGATCACATGGTGATTCGTAACGATCAGTCGCCCGTCGCCGACCGCGAAGCCGGTCGCGAGGTAATTGGCCCGCGGGCTGCGCGACGGCTGGTGGGTCGCGATGCTGACCACCGAGGGTTTGATGCGCTCGATGGTGTCCGGGAGCCCGTCGGCGGCAGCCGGGCGCTGGGTAACCAGCAGGGCCAGAAGGCTCGCCGCGGCCAGCACCTTCAGCGTCTTCCAGGCACGCTGCCAGGCGTCTGCCGAAAAGCCCCGGAAGAGGGGGGAGAATTGCTTGCTCGTCGTGCTGTCCATGGGCCATCCCCGCCAGTCGATGGTTCGAGTCTAGGTCAGGTGGTTCCGGCGGTGGTGATGATGCGTTAGGCGAAGGGGGCAATGGCCAGCGGGCGCTTTAACGCCGCGTCGACACCCCGTCAGTTGAAGACGATGGTCTTGTTGCCGTGGGTGAGGACGCGGCCCTCGAGGTGGTAGCGCAGGCCGCGGGCGAGGACCCAGCGTTCGACGTCGCGGCCCTTGCGGATCAGGTCCTGCACACCGTCGTCGTGGCGGATGCGGGTGACGTCCTGCTCGATGATCGGGCCGGCGTCGAGATCCTCGGTGACGTAGTGGCAGGTGGCGCCGATCAGCTTTACGCCGCGCGCGAAGGCCTGGTGGTAGGGGCGGGCGCCGACGAACGACGGCAGGAAGCTGTGATGGATATTGAGGATGCGCTCGGGGTATTCGTCGCAAAGTGTCGGCGGCAGGATCTGCATGTAGCGCGCCAGGACGATGGCGTCGGGATCGAGTTCGGCCAGGCGCGCCTTGAGGGTGGCAAAGGCGGACTCGCGGTCCTCGCGCGGCACGGGGATGTACTCGAACGGGATGCCGTAGCAATCCGCCAGCGGTTCCAGGTCGCGGTGATTGGAGAGGATCGCCGGGATCTCCATCGGCAGGTCGCCGTTGCTCCAGCGGGCCAGCAGGTCGCTGAGACAGTGCGGCTCGCGCGAAACCATCAGCACCACGCGCGGGCGCGTCTCGGCCCCCGCCAGCCACCAATCCATGCCGAGGTCTCGGGCCAGCTCGTCGAGGCGCTCGCGCAGCGCGGTCTCGGCGTCCACGGGCAAGGAGAACACCCAGCGCATAAAGAACCAGCCGGCCTCGGCATCGGTGTGCTGGGCCGCCTCGGTGATCCAGCCATCGGTGTTCGCGATCGCGTTGGCGATGCGCGCCACAATCCCGTGCTGATCAGGGCAGCGAATACTTAGCCGAAAACGGGGTCGATTATCCATCGGATCCGCTCATCACGAATGAAAACGCCCGGAGCATACCCCAACCCGCCGGTTCGGACCTTGCCCTGTATCAACCACGAAGCGCACGAAGACACGAAGAAGGGCAAGGGCGAATTAACCACAGAGGTCACGGAGGACACGGAGAACACGGAGGATGGTTTTGTAGCGGGTAGGATGCTGATGAGCGCAGCGAATCGCATCGGCCACACGGGATGGCCCGGCCCCCGATGCGTTTCGCATGGCTCAACGCATCCTACCGCCCTGGGGTATGCCCCGAACGCATGCCTTCCCCGCACGTCATCACCTAATCCCTTCTTCCGATCTTCGCGTCTTCCTGTGGACCGCCCTGTCAGGCGGATTCGCGGCGCAGGCCGGTGGGGATGGAGAAGGTGATGGTCTCTTCGCGGCCGGCGAGTTCGGAGATGGCGTCGACGCCATGTTCGCGCAGGAAGTTCAGCACCTCGTTGACCAGGATCTCCGGGGCCGAGGCGCCGGCGGTGACGCCGATGCGGCTCTTGCCTTCCAGCCAGGTGGGGTCGATGTCGGCCGCGCCGTCCACCAGGTAGGACTCCACGCCCATGCGGGCACCGATCTCGCTCAGGCGGTTGGAGTTGGAGCTGTTCTTCGAGCCGACCACCAGCAGCAGGTCGCATTGCTTCGCCAGGTCCTTCACCGCGTCCTGACGGTTCTGGGTGGCGTAACAGATGTCCATCTTGCGCGGGCCCTCGATCTTCGGGAAGCGCGCGGTGAGGGCATCGATGATCCCGGCGGTGTCGTCCATCGACAGCGTGGTCTGGGACACGAACGCAAGCCGGTCGGGGTTGGCAACCTCCAGGTTCTCGACGTCCTCGATGGTCTCGACCAGCATCATGCTCCCGCCCCGGGAATCATCGAACTGGCCCAGGGTGCCCTCGACCTCGGGGTGCCCGGCGTGGCCGATCAGCACCACCTCGCGGCCCTCGCGGGCGTAGCGCGCCACCTCAAGGTGCACCTTGGTGACCAGCGGGCAGGTGGCGTCGAACACCGTCAGGCCGCGTTGTTCGGCCTCCTGCTGCACACGCTTGGGCACGCCGTGGGCGGAGAAGATCACCACCTGGCCGTCGGGGACTTCGTCCAGCTCGTCGACGAAGCGCACGCCGGCATCCGTCAGACGCCCAACCACGTGCCGGTTGTGCACCACCTCGTGGCGGACGTACAGCGGCGCGCCGTAGATCTCCAGGGCGCGTTCCACGATCTCGATGGCGCGTTCCACCCCGGCGCAGAAACCGCGCGGATTGGCGAGCTGGGCCTGCATGCTCATAGGAGACTCTCCTGCGACCTATTGCGGTTCGCTTACCGATAGCACATCCACCTCGAAGGTGAAGTTCTGACCCGCCAGCGGGTGGTTGAAATCCACCGTCACGGTGTCGTCCTCTACCGCCTCGATGCGGCCGGGTACGGCATCGCCGGCCGGGCTGTTGAACTCGTAGATGTAGTCCACTTCCAGCGGCAGGTCGGCCGGGAACTGCGAGCGCGGCATCGGCTGTACCGCCGCCTGGTCCCGAAACGGGAACATGACGCCGGCCTCGATCGCAAATTCCCGGTGGTCGCCCGCGATCAGGCCGACCAGCAGATCTTCCAGCCCGGGCAGGATCTCGCCGGAACCGATCTCGAGGGTAATGGGTTCCTCGCCCGTCCCGTCCACGACAAAGCCGTTTTCCAGGATCAGGCGGTAGTGCATCTCGATGTGCGCGCCCTTGGTGGCCGTGGTCATGTGTGCTCCCGACTAGTCTGTGTTGCCCGAGTGGCTGCGATCGCCCTCGATGAAGGTGGCGACGATCAGCGTGATCGCCCCCACCACGATGGCCATGTCCGCCACGTTGAAGGCCGGCCAGTGATAGCCCGCCCAGTGAAAGTCCAGAAAATCCACCACCGCGCCGTAGCGCACGCGGTCGATCAGGTTGCCGATGGCGCCGCCCAGCACCAGACTCAGGGCGGTCACCGACCACCAGGCCTGGCGCGGCAGGCGGGCCAGCCAGACGAGGATCAAGAGCCCGATCGCCACGGCAATGCCGGTCAGCAGCCAGCGGCCCCAGTCCCCCGCGCCGGCCAGGAAGCTGAAGGCCGCGCCCGGGTTGTACACCAGGGACAGGTTGAAGAAGCTCGTGACCTCGACCGGCGCGAACTGCGTCAGCGCATGCTCCGCCCAGACCTTGGTGACCTGGTCGGCCAGCACGATGACTGCCGCAATCAGTAGCCCCGGGCCGAGGCCGGACCCCCGCAAACCCATCAGGCGAAGTGCCGGGTCTCGCCCGGGCCTTCCACGTTGCTGACGCAGCGCCCGCAGAGTTCCGGGTGCTGTGCGTGTTCGCCGACGTCCGGGCGGCGGTGCCAGCAGCGCGCACACTTGGGCTGTTCGCTCTTGTGCACCACTACGCCCAGCGGCGTCCCGTCGCCGAGTTCCGCGGCATGCGCGCCTTCCGGCGCGGCACCCTCGGCGAGGCGGGCCTCGGAGGTGATCAGCACGAAGCGCAATTCGTCTCCGAGGCGTTCCAGCAGGCTGCGGGCGGTCGAGTCGGCCGGGAGGTACAGGTCGATCTCGGCATTCAGCGAGGCGCCAATGCCCTGCTCGTTGCGCGCCAGCTCCAAGGCACGGGCGACATGGGTGCGCACCCCCAGGATGCGGTCCCAGTCGCCATCGGAGAACGCCGCGTCCTCCGGCAGCGGGGCCAGCCCCTCGTACCAGGTGGAGAACAGCACGCTGTCCGGGCGCTCGCCGGGCAGCAGTTCCCAGATTTCCTCGGCGGTGAAGGTCAGGATCGGGGCGACCCAGCGGGTCAGGGCCTCGGCCACGTGATACAGCGCGGTCTGTGCCGAGCGGCGGGCGTGCGAATCCGCCTGGGTGGTGTACTGGCGATCCTTGATCACGTCCAGGTAGAAACTGCCCAGCTCGACCGAACAGAAGTTGTGCACCCGCTGGTAGATCTGGTGGAACTGGTAGCCGTCGTAGGCCTGCGTTACCTGGCCCTGCACCTGCAGCGCGCGAGCGACGATCCAGCGGTCCAGCGGCAGTAGCTCGTCCAGCGGCAGGGCGTGTTCGGTCGGCTCGAAGCCGTTGAGGTTGCCCAGCAGGAAACGCGTGGTGTTGCGGATGCGGCGATAGGCGTCGGCGGTGCGGTCGAGGATGTCCTTGGAGATCGCCATCTCGCCGGAGAAGTCGGTCGCCGCGACCCACAGGCGCAGGATGTCCGCACCCAGGGTGGAGACGACCTCCTGCGGCGCGACCACGTTGCCGCGCGACTTGGACATCTTCTCGCCCTTCTCGTCCACCGTGAAGCCGTGGGTCAGCACCGCCTTGTAGGGCGCCTCGCCGCGCATGGCCACGCTGGTCAGCAGGCTGGACTGGAACCAGCCGCGGTGCTGGTCCGAACCCTCCAGGAACAGGTCCACCGGCAGCTCGCCCAGTTCCGGGCGCTTCTCCACGACCGTGGAGTGCAGCACGCCGGAGTCGAACCAGACGTCCAGCGTGTCGTTCAGCTTGACGTAGTCATCGGCCTTCTCGCCCAGCAGTTCCTGCGGGTCCAGCTGGAACCACGCCTCGATGCCATCGCGCTCGATGCGCTGCGCGATGGTCTCGATCATCTCCGCGGTATGCGGATGCAGGCGGTTGGTTTCCTTGTGCACGAAGAACGGGATCGGAACGCCCCAGTTGCGCTGACGCGAGATGCACCAGTCCGGGCGGTTTACCACCATCCCGTGGATGCGGGCCTCGCCCCAGCTGGGCAGCCATTTCGTGTCGGCGATGGCCTTCAGGGCATCGGCGCGCAGCTCGGCGCGGTCCATGCTGATGAACCACTGCGGGGTCGCGCGGAAGATGATCGGTGTCTTGTGGCGCCAGCAGTGCGGATAGCTGTGCTCGAACTTCACCGCCACGATCAGCGCAGCGTGCTCCTTCAGCACGTCGATCACGTGGCCGTTGGCCTGGTGCACGTTCTCGCCGGCGAAATGCGGGGTGTCGGGCAGGAAGCGGCCATCCGGGCCCACCGGGTTTTCCACCGGCAGGCTGTACTGCAGCCCGACCGCGTAGTCCTCCTGGCCGTGGCCGGGGGCGGTGTGCACCGCGCCGGTACCGGTCTCGGTGGTCACGTGATCACCCAGGATCAGCGGCACGTCGCGCTCCAGGAACGGGTGGCGCAGCATGAGACCTTCCAGCGCCTGCCCCTTGGTGCGCGCCACGATGCGACCCTCGCCCAGGGAGTAGCGCGCCAGGCAATCCTCGACCAGGTCCTCCGCCAGCAGGATGCGCTCGTGCTCCAGCTCCACCAGGGCGTAGTCCAGCTCCGGGTGCAGGGCGACCGCCTGGTTAGCCGGCAGGGTCCAGGGGGTGGTGGTCCAGATCACCACGCTGATCGGGCCGCGCGAGCCGTCGATACCGTCGAAGCGACGCAGGAAGTCGATGTCGTCGACCACGCGGAAGCGCACGTCGATCGCCTGCGAGAACTTGTCCTCGTACTCGACCTCGGCCTCGGCCAGGGCCGAGCCGCAGTCCACGCACCAGTGCACCGGCTTTTCGCCCATCTGTACGTGGCCACGTTTGAAGATGGTGCCCAGTGCGCGGACGGTGTCCGCCTCCACCTGGTAGTTCATGGTCAGGTAGGGGTTGTCCCAGTCTCCCAGCACGCCCAGACGCTGGAAGTCCGCGCTCTGGCCGTCCACCTGCTCCTGGGCGTATTCGCGACAGGCCTTGCGGAAGGTCGCGGCATCCACGTCGCGCCCGGCCTTGCCCAGCTTCTGCTCCACCTTCAGTTCGATCGGCAGGCCGTGGCAGTCCCAGCCGGGCACATAGGGTGCGTCGAAGCCGGCCAGCGTGCGGCTCTTCACGATCACGTCCTTGAGGATCTTGTTGACCGCATGGCCGACATGGATCGAGCCGTTCGCATACGGAGGGCCGTCGGCCAGCACGAAGCGCGGCCGCCCGGCGCAGTATTTGCGCAGGCGCTGGTAGCGGTCCTCGGCCTTCCAGGCGTCCAGCCACTCAGGCTCCCGCGTCGCCAGGCCGGCGCGCATCGGGAAGGCCGTCTCGGGCAGGTTGAGGGTGTCCTTGTAGGGATTCGGCGGTGCCGGTTTGCGTGCCATTAGCGAGTTCCGGATCGGCCCTGCGGACCGGTTTCAGTCGTGTGCGGAGAGTTGCGTGCGGGCGGTTTCGACGTCACGCGCGATCTGTGCGCGCAGCGCCTCCAGGCCCTCGAAGCGTTGTTCGCCGCGCACCTGCGCGACGGGCTCAAAACAGACGGCCTCGCCGTAGAGGTCGGGCTGGCCCTCGAGTACGTGGGCCTCCAGACGCTGTTCGGTGCCGCCCACCGTCGGGCGCCAGCCGATGTTGGCGACTGCGGGCAGGGCCTCGCCAGAGGCCCGCCGCAGCCAGCCGGAGTACACCCCGCGCAGCGCCAGCGGCCATGGCCCCAGGCGCAGGTTCGCGGTGGGAAAACCGATGGTGCGCCCGCGCTTGTCGCCGTGTGCCACCCGGCCGTGCAGGCGGTAGGGCCGCCCCAGGAGCTCCGCCACGCGGGCGAAGTCGCCGGCGACGGCTGCGGCACGCACGCGCGTGCTGCTGATGCGACCCTCGGTATCACGCACCGTCGGAGTGGATTCGACGGTGAAGCCAAGACGCTTGCCGGCCGTCTGCAGGGCCGCCTGATTACCCTCGCGCCCGCGTCCGAAACGGAAGTCGTCGCCCACCAGTACATGGCGGGCGCCCAGACGGCGGTGCAGGACTTCCTCCATGAAGGCCGTGGCCGAAAGCCCCGCCAGGTGCGCGTCGAAACGCAGGACCCAGGCCGCGCCCAGGGCGCTGTCGCCCAGCGTCACCAGGCGGTCGCGCAGCCGCTGCAGGCGGCCGGGCGGCGCCGGGGCCTGGGAGCGTGCGGCGAAGTACTCGCGTGGCAACGGCTCGAAGGTCATCAGGAGCGCCGGCGCCTGGCGATCCTGCGCCGCCTCGAGTAGCCGTCCCAGAACAGCCTGATGACCACGATGCAGACCATCAAAGTTGCCAATGGTCACCACCGCGCCATGCATGCCGGCTGCCTCGAACGCCTTGCTGTCGGCCGGCCCCAGGCCGCGAATCAGCCGCATCGCCCCGATCCCGCGCAAAACCGAAAGTATAACCCGCCGGGGCCTTCCCCGGCATCATTGATCGGTGCCTTCGCGCAGCAGCAAGTGGCGCGGGCGCACGCCAGTCAGCCACAACGTCGCGGCGAGCGTGGCGGTGCCGGCCAGGATCAGGCCGGTCAGCGCGAGCAGCCGGGTGTCGACGGACCACTCGGTCCACTGGCCGAACTCTGGCGAGAGCCAGAGCAATACGCCGATCATCGCGGCGAGCCCCAGGGGCAGCCCCAGGCGCAACGAGCGCAAACCCGGTCCTGGCTGGTAGATCCCCTCGCGGATCAGCCCGCGGTAGAGCAGCCCGGCGTTGATATAGGCCGAGGCCGAGGTGGCCAGCGCCAGCCCGGCATGTGCCCCCGGCGTGCCGGAGAGGTACCACGGCAGGACGAAGGCGCCGTTTAGCACCATGTTCCAGAGCATGGCGATGATCGCGATCTTTACCGGGGTCTTGGTGTCCTGGCGTGCGAAGAAGCCGGGCGCCAGGACCTTGATCAGGATAAAGCCGGGCAGGCCCAGGGCATAGGCCGCGAGCGCCATTGCGCTCATGTAGGTGTCGAACTCGGTAAAGGCCTGATACTGGATCAGCGTGGCCAGGATCGGCACCGCCAGCACGACCAGGCCGACCATCGACGGCAGCGCAACCAGCATCGCCAGACGCAGAGCCCAGTCCAGGGTGCGACCGAAGGCCGCCGGGTCGGCCAGGTTGTACTGCCGTGCCAGGCGCGGAAGGATCACCGTGCCGATCGCGATGCCGAACAGGGCCAGCGGCAGCTCCACGAAGCGGTCGCCGAAGTACAGCCAGGAGATTGACCCGGCCACCAGGAAAGACGCGATCAGCGTATCCACCAACAGGTTGATCTGCACCACCGAGGTCCCGAGGATCGCCGGCAGCATCAGCTTCACGATCCGGCGTACCCCCTCGTGGGCGCGGCGAAAGCGTGGGCGGGGCAGCAGTCCGGCGCGCCACAGAAAGGGGATCTGGAAGGCCAGCTGCACGGCCCCGGCGATGAACACGCCCCAGGCCAGGGCCACCACCGGCTCGTCGAACATCGGCGCCAGCCACAGCGCGGCACCGATCATCGACAGGTTCAGGAATACCGGGGTGAAGGCCGGCACCGCAAAGCGTCCGATGCTGTTGAGGATGCCGGCCGCCATCGCGGTCAGCGAGATGAACAGCAGATACGGGAAGGTGATCCGCAGCATGGCCGCGGCCAGGTCCTGGCGCCCGTCGTCCTGGGTGCCCAGCCCCGGGGCGAACACCCAGATCAGCGCTGGCGCCGCCAGGACCCCGATCAGGGTGACGATGGTGACCACCGTCATCAGGGTGCCGGCGGTGTGATCCAGCAGGTCGCGCAGGGCCTCGCGCCCGCGCTTCTCGCGAAACTCCGCGAACACCGGCACGAAAGCCTGGTTGAAGGCGCCCTCGGCGAACAGCCGGCGCAGGAAATTAGGGATGCGAAAGGCGACGAAGAAGGCATCGGTCGCCGGGCTGGCGCCGAAGCTGACCGCCAGCACCATGTCGCGCAGATAGCCCATGATCCGGGAGATCATGGTCATGCCACTGACGACGGCGGTGGAGCGAAACAGGCGGTTCATCGCGTGCGGGAGCAGCCTACGGGAAAGCCCCGCAGTGTACTTGAATCATTCTCGACGAACTTCTGCATCCACCACGAAGCGCACGCAGACACGAAGAAGGGCAAGCTCAAGAGCGATTGCACCACAGAGGACACAGAGGAAACGGAGGAAATCGGGGATCGTTTGGTGGTGGGTAGGATGCGGATGAGCACAGCGAATCGCATCAATCCCGTGGGACGGCCCGACCCCGATGCGTTTCACTGCGTTCAACGCATCCTACCCGTCTGCGCCGCGAATCTGTCTGAAGGCTTTCCGGTTTCCCCCGTGACCTCTGTGGTTCAACCGCCCTTATTGGGCCACTTCACTTCGTGTCTGCGTGCGCTTCGTGGTGAATCCTGAACGCCGGACACGAAAAAGGCCGCCCGGAGGCGGCCTTTTCGGACGGTCCAACGAAGGAGCCGTCAGCCTTGGAAGTGGCGCCTTAGATGGCGGACACTTCGCCGGCGGCCAAGCCCTTGGCGGTTTCCTGGATTTCAAAGGAGACCTTCTGGCCTTCGGCCAGGGTCTTGAAACCCGAACCGCTGATCGCGGAGAAATGGACGAACACGTCCTTGCCGCCATCATCGGGGGTAATGAAACCAAAACCCTTGCTCTCGTTGAACCACTTCACAACACCTGTATTCACAACTTGTAACCTCTTCATGTAACTAAAAATGTGTCCGCGGCATGCTGCCAACAGATCAACGGGAGCACTGGTTCAAAAACTAGAAACTTCCTAGTGTTGTCGCTCAACCACGAATCACGCTCCCGACTATACGCGCCATCCCAGGCAAAATCCAACGCCCCTCCATGAACCTTTTTTGGCGCTGCGAAGCCGATTTTCCGGGTTGGGTCGGGATCCACCGCCAAGCGCCCAGAGCTGCGACGAAGGGCGAGGTCGAGAGCGTTTCCGCCACAAAGGGTAGGGAGCAGCGAGAAAAGCGGGGATTGTTTCGTGGTGGGTAGGATGCTGATGAGCGGAGCGAATCGCATCGATCCGACGGGGGCCCGTCCCTGATGCGTTTCGCTGCGCTTAACGCATCCTACCCGCTACAAGGCCATCCTCGGTTTTCTACGCGTCCCTCTGCGGTGAAACAGAATCGGGCGTCAGAGCTGGCGGATGTCGACGAAGCTACCGCGGGTCGTGTGGCGCAGGCGCGGCAAGGCGTCGAGGATGGCGCGCGCGGCATCCTCCGGGCCGGGCATGTCCTGAGTGCCGCGTGCCGCCTTCAGGCGCTGGAGGACCGGGAAGCTCTCGCGGTCGGCCTCGTCGCACAGGTAGTCCTGCATCGTGGTGTCGACCAGGCCCGGGGCGAAGGCGTTGATGGCGGTGTCTTCGGGGAATTCGTGGGCGTAGAGCTGCATCATCATGTTCAGCGCGGCCTTGGACAGCGAGTAGCCGCTCCAGCCGGCATGCCCGGAGACCGAGGCGCCGGAGGAGATCGCGATAATCTGGCCGACGGCCACGCGATGCTTCAGCAGCGCGTCGAGGATGACCTTGTTGGCGAAGGTGTTCACGTCCATTAGCAGGCGCAGTTCGTCCATCGGCGCGTCCTGCATGTGCTGCATATGGCCCAGAAGCCCGGCGTTGAGCACCACCAGGTCAAGGCGGTCCACGCCGTCCAGCAGCCGTTCCATTGCGGCCCCGGTGGCATCGAAATCGCCCAGATCCACTTTTTCGTCGCCGCTCACCCCGGCCTCGGGGCAGCCGCGCCGGCTCATGCCGTAGACGCTGGCGCCACACTCCAGCAGGGTCCGGGTCAGGCCCAGGCCGAGGCCGCTGGAGTTGCCCGTTACGAGTGCCGAACCAATGCCGCTGTCCTGCATGCTCTTTCTCCTTGGTTTTGCCGATGGAGGGATTGTCTATCACGAAGCGCACGAAGACACGCAGAAGGGTCAGGTGAAAAGCGTTTTCACCATAGAGGGCACAGAGGACACCACAAGGCCTTCAGGCGGATTCGCGGCGTGCAGCGGTAGGATGCGTTGAGCTATGCGAAACGCATCGGGGGCGGGCTGCCCCGTGGGATCGATGCGATTCGCATAGCTCATCAGCATCCTACTCGCTACAAGACCATCCTCGGTTTTCTCCGTGTCCTCTGTGGGGCACACCAAAAGCGATTATCCCTGTGTGCGCGTGCGTTCCTTCCATTCGCGTTCGAGCTGGGCGGCGGGCATCGGGCGGCCGAGCAGGAAGCCCTGGACCTCGTCGCAGCCCATGTCGCGCAGGAAGGCGTGCTGCTGTTCGGTCTCCACGCCCTCGGCCAGGACTCGCAGCTTCAGGGTCTTGGCCAGGCCGATGATCGCGCGGGTGATCGCCTCGTCGTCCGGGTCGTTGCCGATGCCCCAGGTGAACTCGCGGTCGATCTTCAGCGTGGTCAGCGGCAGCCGCCGCAGGTAGCGCAGGGACGACTGCCCGGTGCCGAAGTCGTCGATCGCCACCGAGACGCCGAGGTGCACCAGGCGCTGGAGCATCTCGGCGGCCGCGTCGATGTCCTCGACCAGCACGCTCTCGGTGATCTCCACCTCCAGGCGCTTGGGGGCGAGTCCGGCCGCATTAAGCGTTTCGAGGATGCGCTCGGGGAGCTCGGGGTCGGCGAACTGACGGGCGGAGAGGTTGATCGCCAGGCGCAGCGGTGGCAGGCCCTGGCGATCCCATTCCGCCAGTTGCCGCGTGGCGGTGCGCAGGACCCAGTCGCCGATGGGCACAATCAGTCCGGTCTTCTCCGCCAGCGGGATGAATTCGCCCGGCGAGATCATCCCGCGCTCGGGGTGGCGCCAGCGAATCAGGGCCTCGACGCCGACGGTATCGCCGTGGTTCAGGCCGGTCTGGGGCTGATAGTAGAGCTCGAATTCTTGCTGGCGAAGCGCGGCTCGCAGGCCTTGTTCCAGCTCCAGTTGCTCGCGCGCCTGGGTGTTCAGCTCCTGGGTATAGAAGCGGCAGGTGTTGCCGCCCGAGGCCTTGGCCTCGTGCAGGGCGCTGGTAGCTTGCCGCAGCAGGTCATCCTTGCCGCGCGCATCTTGCGGGAACAGGCTGATGCCCACGCTGCTGGTGGCGACATGCTGACCCTTCCCGAGGGCAAACGGTTCCGAGCAGTGATCCAGAACGGTCTGCGCGCGTGCCTGCGCCTGGGCGAGGTCCTCGATCTCGGTCAGGATCACTGCGAACTCGTCAGCGGCCAGTCGGGCCAGGGTGTCGCGCGGGCGCAGCAGGTTCTGCAAGCGCCGGGCCAGCGCGTTCAGCAGAGCGTCCCCGGCGTCGTGGCCCAGGGTGCTGTTGATGGAGGTGAAACGGTCGATGTCCAGCAGCAGCACCGCCAGTGATTCCCCCTGGCGCTCGGCCTCGTCCAGGGCGGTGCGCAATCGGGTGCGCAGCCCGGTGCGGTTGGGCAGGCCCGTCAGGGCGTCGAAATTCACCAGCTTGAACAACGCCTGCTCGGTCTTCTCGCGCTCGGTCAGGTCCTGATGGATGCCGAGGATGCGGGCGGGCGAATCCTCGGCGCGCTCGCCCTCGGCCAGCATGTAGCGTTCCTCGCCGTTGGGTAGTAGCAGGCGGTGCCGAATCGAGAAACGCTCGGTTTCCCCGTTGGCCAGGCGCAGCAGGGCAAAGGCCATGGCCGCGCGGTCATCCGGATGGGTGGCTTCGACCAGCGCCTCGCGGGGCATGGAGCGGGGACGGTCGTCATGCCCGAACAGGACGCTGGCACTTGGTGACAGCTGGAGTTCGTCGGTCTCCAGTACGAACTCCCAGTGGCCGATCCGGGCTACCCGCTGCGCGGCCACCAGGCGCCGATGACTGTCCTGCAGGGCCTGTTCGGCGCGCATGCGTTCTTGCACCTGACGGGTCAGCAGGTCGATGGCCTCGCGCAGGTGTTCGGCCTGTTCCGGCGTGTCGGCGGGGTGCCCCGGCCGCTGCTCGCGCAGTACCACGAACTGCACGTGTTCCTGCGTGTGCTGGCAGGTTCCGATATCGAGCAGGGCCGGCCGCGACTGGCCATCCTCGCAGAGGAGTTCAACCGGATCGCGGCGGGGGATCCAACCATCCGCGCGGGTCGATTCGCGCAGGCGTTCGAGCAGATCGAAGGCCGGATCGCGGGGTGTGATCAGGGCAGCCAGGTCGCGTCCGTCCAGGCTGCAGGCGGTCGTGCCGAACAGGCGTTCCGCCGCCGGGTTGGCGTAGCGCACGTGGCCATCGGCCGTGACGAACAGCACCGCCTCGCTCAGGGCGTTGACCAGATCGATCGGCGCCGGGCTGTGCATGGCTTCCAGGGCGTAGCTCATCCTGACTCTCCACCCTCGGACCCGGTACCCGTGGCGGCGCGCCAACGATAGTCCGCCTCCACCAGGTTGCCGCTGCCGTGATAGCGAACCTGCTCGCAGAGCTGGCGCACCAGGTTCAGACCGCGCCCCCACAGCCGCTTCTCGCCATGGCCTTCCAGGGCCTCTTGGATCTGGCGGTGGTCAAAGCCCGGGCCGCTGTCGCGCACCCGGATGCGAATGCAGTGCTGACCGGCCATGGGCCGGTAGCGCAGGGAGATGCCGATACGGCCGCGAATGTCACGCAGGCCCTCGGTCCGCTGCTGGTAGTACTGCTCGAAGCCCTCTACCGTGGCCTTCATGTCGGAGTCCAGGCGCAGCACACCGTGCTCGAAGGCGTTATTGCAAAGCTCGGCGATGACCGTCTGTAGTGCCTCGGCGTGGCCGCCTCCCAGGTTCGGCAGCCATTCGAGCAGCTGGGATCGGGCCGCGCCGACCAAGTCAATCTCGGCCAGGCGTTGGTCGCTGGCCTCCACTGACCAACGTAGGGTGCCCCCTAGCTGGCGACCCTGTGGGCGCTCGCTTTCGGTGACTACCGCGGGCGTGCAGTCGATGGTCACCAGGGTCATGTCGTCGGCGGGCGTCTTTTCCCCGCAGTGGGTGTCCAGCGCTTCGCGGATGCGCTCGAAAGCATCCGCAGAGGACTGGCTGGACTGGCAGTGGCGAGAGATCGTGCCTTCGCCGAACGCGGTGCCAGCGACATCGGTGGCCTCCAGCACCCCGTCGCTGACCAGCGTGAGCCAGTCGCCCTCGTCTAGATCGAAGGAACGGGTTCCGGTATCAGCGTCGAGGCGGTCGAGGATGCCCAGTGGCATGGCCTGGGACTGGATGCGCCGCACCCGGTCCCGTTGCGAGTTGCACAGCCAGGCGTCGGGCATGCCGCCGTTCCACAGGCGGACCCGGCGGCCGTCGGCGGAGAACGTGACGAGCAGCGCACCCATGAACATCGCGGCTGGCAGGAAATCGTGCAGGACGTGGTTCAACTCGTGTAGCAGTTCTTGGTCGTCCACGCCTTCCTGGGTCAGGGTGTGAAAGGTCTCGCTGACCGGATATGTCCCGATCGCGGCGGTCAGCCCGTGGCCAGTGAAATCGCCTACCAGGACGCGCAGCGCCCCGTCGGGGGTGTAGTCGGAGAGCACTACGTCGCCGCTGAAGGTGGAGGCAGCGCAGCGATGCAACCGCAACCGGTCCAGACCTTGGTTGCGGCGGGTGATGGCGCGCGAGAACAGGCCTTCGGCGGTCTCTTCTTCCCAGGCCTGGCGAGCCTGGGCGCGCAGCAGGGCCTCATTGCGGCTTTGCAGCCCCGCGTGCAGGTCGCGCAGGCGCTCCATCGCATGGATCTTGGCCTTGAGGACCGCGAGATTCAGCGGCTTGCTGAGGAAATCATCCCCGCCCGACTCGATGCCGCGCAGCAGGGCGTTCTCATCGTCCAGGGCGGTCAGGAAGATCACCGGGACGAAGTGATGGCCCATCGCGGCCTTGATGCGGGAGGTGGCCTGGTAGCCGTCCAACTCCGGCATCATCACGTCCATCAGGATCAGGTCCGGCACTTGCTCGCGGCAGGCCTCCACGGCCGCAAGACCGTTGTTGGCCTCGCGGATTCGGTATCCGGCGCCCATCAGCATCATTCGCAGCAGGCGGCGGTTGTGCGGGTCGTCGTCGACCACCAGCACCAGTCCCTCGCCGCAGATCAGATCGCCCGGCGAGGATTCGTTGCTGGTCGGGATGTTGGTCTGTTCGTCCACGACCCTGCTACTGAATGCGGAACAGGCGGCCGAAATTGGCGATATCCAGCACCTTGCGCACGCCCTGGGAGGCATTGGTGACGGTGACATCGGAGAACTCGCCTCCGGCGTGTTCTCGCAGCAGGAGCAGCATGCCCAGAGCGGAGCTGTCCATGTATTCGGTCTGCGAGAGGTCCACGGTGTAACGCACGCCGGTCCCGGCGGTGTCGCGGTAGGCGGCGCGGAAGTCCTGGTGCTGTTCGAAGTCGAAGCGACCCTTGACCCGGATGCGGACTTCCTTGCCGTCGTCGGAGGTGTGTTGCTCGATACTCATATGCGATTCCTGGCGCTATGGGGGGCTTCGTGCCCGGTGGAGTAGGCGCTGAACAAAGCCACCCTGGCTTGTTCAGCGCAAGCGACGCTGCAAATCCGAGTCGCAGCTTGTGCCGGAATCAACCGTTTGGTCCGGTCGATTCTGGCGGCACATCCGGTGTGCTGCGGGGAGGCGCGAATGAAGCTGCGTTCCCCTGGCGGATGATGGCCGGCATGATGCCGGAAGGGCGACGTCGGCGGGGAGGTTGGATGGCAAAATCTCAGAATAATTCCACGTCGCCGGTGGCCATGTTCTGCTGGTCCACCGCGCGGTGGTAATTCTCCTGGCGACGCTCGCGCCACTCGTGCACGCGCTGCGCCATGGCCCGGGCGTCCTCGGTCGAGCGGGCCTCGTGCAGGATGCCCTGAAGCTCCTGCAGGTGGGCAACCGCCTCGTCAGCGGTGCCCAGCGACTGTCGGGCAATGTCCTCGAATTGTAGTGAGCGTACGGCGATGGAGACCGCCTGGTTCATGCGTTCGCTCAACTCGGCCTCTTCGCGGATTCGCGCGTCCAGTTCGTCGGTGGAGCGCTGGGCGTATTCGAATAGCTCGGTAATGCGCTCCTTTTCACCCATGGTGTCGCTCATGTCGCGCGAGGCCATGTCATGCACCGTGCCGTGTACCTTGACGATCGACTCGCGCGCCTGATCGATCTGCTTGCGGATGTCGTCGTGGAAGGTGGCCGAACGCTGCGACAGCGTGCGGACCTCGTCGGCGACCACCGAGAAACCGCGCCCGGCCTCGCCGGCGCGGGCGGCCTCGATGCTGGCATTCAACGCCAGGAGGTTGGTCTGCCCGGCGATCGCGCCGGCGCTGTCCAGCAGCTTGAAGACCCCATCCATGTGCTGGCTCATGTCTTCCATATGGTGGGCGCTTTCGACACTCTGGCGACTGATCTCGACCAGGGTGTCGATGAACATCTGCAGGGTCTCGTCGGACTTGCGGGTTAATTCGGTGATGATCTGGGCCTGGGTCATCTCCTGGTCGCCGTTGCCCTGTGCAATGTCGTTGGTCATCAGCTCCATCTGACGTGCGGCGATTTCGTGCATTTCGTTGAAGCTGGACCCCAGGTCCTTCACTGCCTCGGCGATCAGGCCACGCTGTCGGCCGATTTCGGCCGACAGCTGCCCCAGTTCGAAATCCATCGCTTGATCCAGCTCGTCGGAGAGTTCGCTCCCGCCGGTGGGCTGACCCGGGCGTGTTTCCTTGCCGGACGTGGTGGCAGTGGCCGCCCGCTCGCGCTGGTGAATACCCAGGGTGAGCAGCGCGGCCAGCCCGGCCATGATCACGGCGCCCAGCGCTTGCCACCAGGCGGCGGAGAAGCCAGTGATGATGGCCGCGAGCAGGAGCAGGGCGGTCAGCGCCAGCGCGAGGGCTTTCTGGACCGAATCACGGGTGAGCCATTGCATGCGGTCGTCCATTCACGTTGCTCCTATTGGCCGGATGCGGCGGCGTTGCGGTGATCCCGAATCAGCGCAGCGGCGATACCGCCCAGCGGCAGAACCTGGATGGCCGCGTCCCGTTTGACAGCCTCGCCGGGCATACCCCAAACCAGGCTGGTGTTCTCGTTCTGGGCGATGGTGTGGGCCCCGGCCTCGCGCAGCGCTCGCAGACCGCGGGCCCCGTCGTCGCCCATGCCGGTCAGCAGGGCAGCCACAATATTCGCGCCCGCCTGCTCCGCGGCGGAGTTGAACAGCACATCGACGCTAGGGCGGTGGCGGTTCACCGGGCCGCTCTGGTCGAGCCGGCAGATGTAGCGCGCGCCGTCGCGTGCCAGGCGCAGGTGGTAGTCGCTGCCCGGGGCCACATAAGCATGCCCGGGCATTACGATATCGCCGTCCTCGGCCTCTTTCACGCTGAGCGCGGTGTTGCGGTCCATGCGTTCGGCGAAGGCGCGGCTGAAACCGGCCGGGATGTGCTGGGTGATCAGGATACCCGGGGCATCCGGCGGCAGCGCGACCAGCACCTCGCGCAGGGCCTCGGTGCCGCCGGTAGAGGCGCCCAGGACGATGACCCGGTCGGTGGTTCGGAAGCGTCCACTGCCCGCGGCGGCCAGCCTTTGCGGTGCCGGGGCGGGTGTCGCGCTGCGCGCCTGCAGGCGGACACCGGCCGCCGTGCGGACCTTGTCGATCAGCACGTCGGCGTAGTCCTGCAGGGCGTGGGAGACGTCCACCTTGGGCTTGGTGACAAAGTCCACCGCGCCGACCTCCAGCGCCTCCAGGGTCACGTCGGCCCCTTCCTCGGTCAGTGACGAGACCATCACAACCGGCATCGGGTGCAGCCGCATGAGATTGCGGAGGAAGGTGATGCCGTCCATCTTCGGCATCTCCACGTCCAGGGTCAGCACGTCCGGTTTGTGCTGCTTGATCTTGGTGCGGGCGTCGTAGGGGTCCGCGGCGGCAGCCACGACCTCGATGTCCGGCGCCTGGGACAGGATCTCCGTGAGCAGCTTGCGGATCAGGGCCGAGTCGTCGACGACCAGGACGCGAATGGAGTTGGGGGTAGCGGGCATCTAGAAAAGCTCCACGTCGCCGTGCAGGGGTTCGTCCTGTAGTTGGCGGCGGTAGTCCTGCTCGCGCTCGAGCAGGGTGTTGTTGTGCAGGGATACGAGCTTCTTGACCCGTGCCCGCCCGGTGGCAGGAAAGAACACGACCTTGCGCGGCCAGCGCCCGCCCACGTCTTCCGCCACCAATTCCAGGTTCTCGTCATGCAGGAACCGGCGCATGAAGGCGATGTTGCCCGCGCCGACATCGCTCATCCCGGCCATCACGCGGCCCCCGCCAAACATCTTGATGCGCAGATCCTCGCGGCGGGCCCCCAGCTTGAGCAGTTCGTTGATCAGGAACTCCATCGCGTGGGTGCCGTAGCGGGTGGCGCTGGAGACGGCCGGTCCCCAGCCGCTGTCGCGGTCGCCGTCCGGCAGCATGAAGTGGTTCATGCCCCCGACCCCGGCTTCGGATGACCACACGCAGGCGGAGACGCAGGAGCCGAGCACCGTGGTGATCAGCTCCGAACGCGAAACCGACACATAGCATTCCCCCGGCAGCAGCTTCGCGGCCGGGCAGGCGTGCACCCGATCCCAGTAGCGGTTGATGTGCGCGAAGGCGTCATCGTGCAGCTGCGGCAGGGCGGACATCAGCGGGCCCGCCGGTACAGCGTCTGTTCCAGCAGCCGGAAGTCCTCGGTCACGCGGAACAGGGACTCCGAGTGACCGATGAACAGATAGCCCTCCGGGCGTAGCAGCTTGGCAAAACGCTCCACCAGCTGCTTCTGGGTCGGCTTGTCGAAGTAGATCAACGTATTACGGCAGAAGATCACGTCCAGTGGGCCTTTCATCGGCCAGGGGTCGAACAGGTTCAGCTGCTTGAAATGCACCATGGCGCGCAGCTCGTCGCGGATCTTCACCCGGTCCTCGTTGGCCCCCTTGCCGCGCAACAGCCAGCGTTGCTGGCGTGCGCCCGGGATGCCGGTGACGCGCTTCGCGTCATAGACCCCGGCGTCGGCATGCTCGACCACGCGCGAGTCGATATCGGTGGCCAGGATGCGTACCTCATCCGGCGAGGGCAGGGCCTCGGCCAGGGTCATGGCGATGGAGTAGGGCTCCTCGCCGGTGGAGCACCCCGCCGACCAGACCTTCAGCGGGCCGTTCGGGTTGAGCCGTCGGATCTCCTGCAGCACTGGGCCACCCAGCATCTCGAAGTGATGCGGTTCGCGGAAGAACGCGGTCAGGTTGGTGGTCAGCGCATTGATGAACTCCTCAATTTCGCCCTCGTCATCCCCTTCGACTCGGTCCAGATAGGTGTCGAAGGCATCCAGCCCGAGCACGCGCAGCCGCCGCGAGAGCCGGCTGAATACCAGCTCCTTCTTGCTCTCGTTGAGCATGATTCCGGTGCGTTCCTGCGTTAGGCGGACAACGCGCCGGAAGTCGCGTTCGCTCAGGCGGTCGGAGGCGGCCAATCAGTGTCTCCCTGAGATGGATTGATTGCGGGGCCTTAGAATTCTTCCCATTCTTCGGTCGCCGCCTGGCGCGAGGGAGCCGGGGTCGGCCGTTTGGCCGATCCGCCTTCGTGGTTGCCGCCGGCGGAGGCCGGGCGCTTCAGTCCGGGCGTGCCACTAGCCGCCCTGCCGGTGGCTGGTCGTGCAGTCGACTGCGGCATGGCCTGGCGGGCCATCGGTGCCTCAACGCCCTTGAAGAAGCCCATCAGGTCCAGCAGCTCGCGTGACTGGTCGTCCAGCGACTCGCTGGCGGCTGCGGCTTCTTCGACCAGCGCGGCGTTCTGCTGGGTAACCTCGTCGAGCTGGGTCACAGCCTTGTTGATCTCGTCGAGGCCGGTGGATTGCTCCTCGCTGGCGGCGGCGATCTCGGCAATGATGTCGGAGACCTTCTTCACCGAGTCGACGATCTCCTCCAGCGCCTTGCCGGAGTTGTCGACCAGCTTGCTGCCCTCGCCAATGCGCTCTACCGAGTCGTTGATCAGGGTCTTGATCTCCTTCGCGGCCTGGGCACTGCGCTGTGCCAGGTTGCGCACCTCGGTGGCGACCACGGCAAAGCCACGCCCCTGCTCGCCAGCGCGGGCGGCTTCCACTGCCGCGTTGAGCGCCAGCAGGTTGGTCTGGAACGCGATCTCGTCGATCACGCCGATGATGTCGGCGATCTTCTTTGACGACTGGTTGATCTCGCCCATCGCCGAGACCGTCTTCTCGACGATCTGGCCGCCTTCCTGCGCCTTGTCGCGCGCGGCACTGGCGAGCTGGTTGGCCTGGCGGGCATTGTCGGCGTTGGATTTGACCGTGGAGGTCATCTCCTCCATCGACGAGGCCGTCTCCTCCAACGAGGAGGCCTGCTCTTCCGTGCGCTGGGACAGGTCGGTGTTGCCCTGGGCGATCTCGGCCGAGGCCGAGCGCACGTTGCCGGCGCCCTCGAGGATCTGCCCAACCAGGTTGTCGAGGTTCTCGAGCGAGGTGTGGATGGCGTCGCGGAATTTCCCGAACTCTCCCTGGAAGTCGCCTTCCATACGCACGGCCAGATCGCCCTCGGACATCGCTTGCATGACCCGGGAGCCCTCGCGCAGCGGCGGGACCACCGCGTCCAACAGTTCGTTGACACCCTCGGCAATATTGCGCGCAAAGCCCTGGTAGTCCTCCGGCAGCAGGCGTTCGCCGAGGTTGCCGGCAGCCGCGTCCTTGATCAGGGCGTCAATGGCATCCTCGGCCCGACGCATCTCGGTGGTGTCACGCCATTCGACCATGTTACCGGCGTAGTTCCCGTCGGCATCGATAATGGCGGTCGCGTTTAGGTTGAAATACAGGTCCGCGACCTGAATGTTTGCCTCGAAGGGCAGACGCGCGGGGTTCTGGAGGATCGCACGCTGGTGCGTCGGGTCCTTGTGGAACTGGTCGATCGACTGCCCCACCAGGTTGTCCGGATCGAAGTTCGGGAACTCCCGGCGCAAGACATCGCTACGGCTGCGAAGCAGGCTCACCACGGAAGGGTTGGCATAGACGATATTCATGTCCGGATCGCACATCATCAGCGCGGTTTGCGAACCCTCGACCGCGGCGCGCATTCGCGTGCGTTCTTGCTCCACGCGTTCCTGTTCGGTGATGTCCTGCCACTCGACCATGTTGCCCAGGTAGTCGCCGGCATCATCCAGTACCGCCGTCGCGTTCAAGCGGAATTTGAGGTCGGCGACCTGGATCCGGGCCTCGAAGGGCAGGTTTTTGGGGTTCTGAAGGATTGCGCGCTGGTGCGTCGGGTCCTTGTGGAACTGGTCGATCGACTGACCCACCAGGTTGTCCGGATCAAAGCCCGGGAACTCCCGGCGCAGGGTGTCGCGCCGGTTGCGCAGAAGTTCGACCACGGCCGGATTGGCGTAGATGATGTTCATTTCGCTGTCGCACATCATCAGCGCGGTCCGGGCACCTTGCACGGCGGCGCGCATGAAGAGGCTGTTCTGGTCACTGCCGGTGTGGGTTTGCGGATTGGCGGCCATGGGGGTGTCCTCGCTTTGCTTGTTCGTCTGGCGCGATGCCGCGGTACGGCGTCGCACGGGTTTGTTCGCTTTCGGTGTCGTGGCGGTTTGTGGGCCAGGCTGGGATTCGGGTCCGGATGCGGCGGCATCGGGCGGCGCACTCGAGTGCGTGGCCTCACCCCCGCTCGGCTCGCCGGTCTCGCTGGATTCGTCCAGCCAGCCCAGCGGGTCGTTGCCCAGCTTGTTGCGTTTGCGTGTCGTCATGGCCCGTTCTCCCTGGCTCGAGGCTCAGGCGTGTGCCGCCGTCGGGCGGGTGGTGGTTTGTGCCCCGGCCGCGACCAGGTCGGCGGCCAGCTGCTGAAAGTCCTCGGCCGCGCGGTGACGCGGCTGGTACTCGAATATCGTCTGCCCGAAGCTCGGGCTTTCGGCCAGTACCACCGTCTCGCGGATGGTGGTCGGCAGCAGCGCATCGGCGAAGTGCTCGCGGATGCGCTGGCGTACTTCGCGGGCGTGTCGGCGTTGCTCGACAAAACGCGACAGCACGATCCACTTCTTGCGGCTCGAGCCCAGGCGCGCCTCGACGCCCTGGAGGATGCGCATCAGCCGCGAAAGTCCATTCAGGGCCAGAAAGTCACCGGCCACCGGGATCAGCATCTCGTCGGCCGCGATGATCGCGTTCATGCCCAACAGGCCGGCGGAGGGCGGGCAGTCGATTAGAACGAAATCGAATGCCTGCTCCAGCGCGTCCAGGGCCTTCTTCAGGCGCCAGCCGCGTTCGGCGCCGCCCTGGTTCAGGTTCTCGACCTCCTGCAGCTGATCCCCGGCAGCGACGATCTGCAGCCCGTTGCCGGCCTCGCTGAAGGTATCCTGCAGCAGGGCTTCGTCCTGCAGTACGCGGTCCAGGCCGGCGGGGTCTTCCAGCCCGAAGGCCATGCTGAGATGACCCTGCGGATCGGCGTCGATCGCGAGCACCCGGTGCCCCTGCAGGGCCAGGGCATGCGACAGGTTCAGGGTTACGGTCGTCTTTCCGACCCCGCCTTTCTGGTTGATCACCGCGATGGTTCGCATGGTTCGTGTGCGAGGTCAGGCTTACGCCGTCGCCTCGGCCTCGATGGCATCCGTGCTGGCAATCAGCCCCGGGCCCAGCAGGGTGTCGATGTCCAGCACCAGGATCATCTGCTCCTCGACGGTTGCCAGGCCGCGCACGAAGTTGACCCCGATGCGGGTCCCGAAGTCGGGTGCCGGTTGCAGGTTGTCCGCACCAATGCTGTAGACCTCGGAGACCGCATCCACGACCACGCCCATTACGCGTTCGCGTTCCTCACCCACCACGCGCAGCATGATCACCACCGTGGTCGGGCCGTAGTCCATCGGCTCCATGCCGAAGCGCATGCGCATGTCGATGATCGGCACGATCATGCCGCGCACGTTGATCACGCCGCGGATGTAGTCCGGGGTGTTGGGCAGGGGGGTGGGGCGTTCCCAGCCCTTGATCTCCTGCACCCGCAGGATGTCCACGCCGTATTCTTCCTCCGCGAGGATGAAGGTGAGGTACTGGTCCTCGCCGGCGGTTGCCGGGTCGTGGATCGATTGGGTTGCGTCGTTCGCCATTGCGTTCGGCTCCTTGATGATCAGGCTGCGCGGGTATCGCGCCCGCTAGCCATGCGCGCGATCCCGGCGATATCCAGGATCAGGGCCACCTGGCCGTCCCCGAGGATGGTGGCGCCGGCGGTGCCGGGGACCTTGCGGAAATTGGTTTCCAGCGTCTTGATGACGACCTGTTGCTGACCGAGCAGGTCATCGACCCGCAGCGCCACACGCTGGTCGTCGGCCTCGGCCACCACCAGCAGGGCGCGTTCCGGCAGCGGGCTGGGTTCGGTGCGGCCGAACAGGGCCGCGAGGTCGACGATCGGGATGTATTCGTCCCGCAGGCGGTATAGCGGCAGCTTGCCGAAGGCCTGTTTCACGCTCTCTGGCAGTGTCTGCAGCGACTCGACGATCGCGATCAGCGGGATTACGAAGGTCTCATCGCCGATCTTCAGTAGCTGGCCATCCATGATCGACAGCGTCAGTGGGAGGCGGATGGTCAGGCGCGAGCCCTTGCCGGGCTCCGACTCCAGCTCCACGTTGCCGCCCAGGCCGCGGATGTTCTTCTTGACCACATCCATGCCGACCCCGCGACCGGACAGATCGCTGACCTGGTCCGCCGTGGACAGGCCCGGCTCGAAGACCAGCTGCAGGATCTCGTGGCGGTCCAGATGCTGGTTAGGTCCGACAAGCCCGGCGTCGCGGGCCTTGGCCAGGATGCGGTCGGCATCCATGCCCTTGCCGTCGTCGCGGATCTCGATGACCACGTTACCGCCGCGGTGGAAGGCCTCCAGTGTGACCTGGCCGGTCTCCGGCTTGCCGGCCGCCGCGCGTTCTTCGGGCATTTCAATGCCGTGGTCCACGGCGTTGCGCACCAAGTGCACCAGCGGGTCGCCCAGGTGCTCCATCACGGTCTTGTCGACCTCGGTGTATTCGCCCTTCAGGGTCAGCTCGATTTGCTTGCCCAGCTGACCGGAGATGTCGTGCACCAGGCGCGGGAAGCGGTTGAATACCTGCGCGATCGGCACCATGCGGATGCTCATCACGCTTTCCTGCAGCTCGCGGGTATTGCGTTCCAACTCGCCCAGACCGGTGCGCAGGCGCTCGATCTGCGCTTCCATCTTCGACGGGTCTTCCTCGAGCTGTTCGCTGATGTCGGTCAACATCGACTGGGTGATCACCAGTTCGCCCACCATGTCGATCAGGGCGTCGATCTTGCCGGCGTTCACCCGCATGGAGCTGGATTCCGCCCCACGGTTACCGCTGCCGCCGCGTGCAGCGGAGGCCTCCGGCGGACGGGGGGTGGTCGCGCCCATTTCTGCCGGTTCCGGTGTCAGTGGGGGCGCTTCAGTGGTCGGCTCGCTGTCCGCGTCGAGGGGTTCGATCAGGAGATCGCACTCGTCCTCGACCCATTCGAAGACCTCCTGGACCTGATCGCGGGTGGCATCGCCTTCCAGCTCCAGGGTCCAGGCGAGGTGGCAGTCCTCCGGATCGAAGGCATCCGCGTTGTCCGGCAGGCGATCGGTCTCGCAGTGCACGCTGAGCGTGCCGAGTTCCTCCAGCACCTCGAACATCCGCAGGGGGTCGTTGCCGGTGCGCATCAGGTCCGCGTAGGGCTGGAAGTGGATCCGCCAGCCGCGCGGGCCACCGTCGTGCGCGCCGCTGGAGGTGTCGATACCGTCGTCGCCATCGACTGCGGGCGGGGTCCCGGCCTCGCTGGCGGGCGCTGCATCCCCCAGGTGGGCCTCGATCAGGGTCCGGACCTCGGCGACTTCGGCGGCGTCTGCCTCGCCGCCATCGCGGGCGGCATGCAACTGCGCTCGCAGCGTATCCACTGCGCGCAGGAGGAGGTTCACGGTTTCCGGGGCCGCCTCCTGCTCGCCGTTCCGCATGCGGTCCAGCAGGGTCTCTACACCATGGGTGAACCCGGAGATCGCGCCGAACCCGAAGGTCCCGGCTCCGCCCTTGATCGAGTGGGCGCAGCGGAAGATCGTGTTCAGCGTCTCCGGGTCGCCGCCGTCCAGCGCCAGGAGTTCGGTCTCCATGCGCTCCAGCCCCTCGAAGCTCTCCTCGAGAAAGGCATCGATGAACTGGGCCATGTCGATCGACATGATTAGCGCAGCACCCGGTTGACGGTGTTCATCATCTGATCGGGGTCAAACGGCTTCACCAGCCAGCCGGTCGCACCCGCGGCCTTGCCTTCCTGCTTCTTCTCCGGCCCGGCCTCGGTGGTCAGCACCAGGATAGGCGTGAACTTGTAGTCGCCCAGCTTGCGCAGCTCGCGGGTCAGCTGCAGGCCATCCATGGCCGGCATGTTCACGTCAGTGATCACCAGATCCGCCTTGGCACCCTGGGCCTTGCTCAGGCCATCCTTGCCGTCACGGCCCTCAATGACCTCGTGCCCGGCCTGCTTGAGGGTGAATGCAACCATCTGGCGCATCGAGGCGGAATCGTCCACCACCAGAACCTTAGCCATTGATGTCTCCTGAATCCTTGTCGTCGTTTTGTTCGGCGCTCGACGCGAATCCGTCGTCGGGTACGCCCAGGGCGTGCAGGGCCTGGGCCAGCACAGCGCTGGTCCCGATCAGCGAACAACCTTGCGCATTGCGGGCGGCCGAGTGGCGAGCCATCAGCAGGACCTGCACGCCGGCGGCATCCACATCGGTCACGCCCGCGGCATCCACCTGGAGGTTTTCGCCGGCATCCAGTGCCGCGCGCAGTTCCTGCCAGCACTCGGCTGCGGTGTCGATGCGCAGGCGTTCCGGCAACGCAATGGTGGTCATCTGCAGTACCCTTCTATGAACACGGTCACACTGTACAGGTTTTGTACAGGCCTATTCCAGCCTTTCCTAGACTCTAGTACGGCTGGAAGCGCAAAAACTTGAGACGCGCTTCACCTCGATTACGCGATAAAGGGCTGGACTTTCGCCTCGGCAGTGCGAGGATCTTGCCATTTTTACCCTCGGAAACCCATTTTTTCCATGTGTCATTTGATCTCAGAGAGCCACTGACATGCAGGCCCGTTCGCTCTACCGACTGGCTGCCGATACCGCAGCCTGTCAGGCGACTGCGAACTGGTTGCGGGCTGCGTCATCGCAGGGACCGGTTCTGTGGGTGGGCCGCTCGGCACCCGACGGGGTGCCGCATGTGGCGCCTGCGCAGGCCGGACACTGGCTGGGGCACGAGGTGCAGGCCCTGGTGTTCGAGGCCGAACAACCACTCGCGGTGGATGCCCTGGTCTCGGTTGCGGGCCTGCTGCTCGGCGGTGGCACCCTGGTGATCCTCGACGGCGTCGACGGAGACGAGGTATTTGCCCGCCGCTGGCAGGGCGCGCTCGCCGAGCCGTGGGTGCAGACGGTGGCGGCGCACCAATTGCCCGAGGTCACGCAGAGGACGGAGCGTCGGTTCGAGTGGACGCCGGATCAGACCACTGCGCTGGAGCACCTGGCTGCGCTCGTCTCGGGCGAATGTCTGGCGCTGATTGCCCCGCGCGGTCGTGGCAAGTCGACCCTGCTGGGCGAGTTCCTGGGCGCGGCGCTACAACGGGGCGAATCCACGATCACGCTGACCGCGCCGGGCCCGCGGGCCGTGGACGCGTTGCTGGCACGCGCCCGGCAGTGGACGGACGAACCGGAGCGGCGCTACCGGGCTGCCGACGTCCTGCTGGAGGCCCCGGAACCGCTCGATACCCTGATCGTCGATGAGGCCGCAAATCTGCCGGTGGAGCGGCTGTTGCGGTTGGCGGGTCTGGCACGCCGTCTGGTCCTGGCGACCACGACCGGTGGCTTCGAGGGGAGCGGGCAGGGCTTCCGGCTGCGCGCCTTGCCGGCCCTGGGGGCTGCGGGGTTTTGGCTACGGACACAGACACTGGAAACACCGGTCCGCTGGGCCCCGGGCGATCCGCTCGAGGACTGGCTGAATCGGCTGTTTCTACTAGAGGCGGAGAGTCGGGCCCCGGTCGCCCAGGCCGTGCGGTTGCGCTGGAGTACGGTTGCGGCCCTAGCGGACACGCCGCAAACCCTGGAGGCGGTGATGGGCCTGCTGGCGGATGCTCACTACCGTACCCGCCCCTCCGATCTGGCCCGTTGGCTGGACGACCCCGGCGTGCACCTGTTGCGGCTGGAGGGCGTGAACGACGGCGCGCTGTTCGGCGTGGCCCTGATTCAGGAAGAGGCCGGACTGGACCCGGAGCTGGCCGAGGCCGTTTGGGCGGGGGATCGTCGCCCGCAGGGCCATTTCCTGCCCTGTACCCTCGCGGCGCAGGGCGACTTTGATCTGGCGGCGGAGGGGAACTGGCGCATCCAGCGCATCGCGGTGCACCCGCACTGGCAGGGACGGGGGCTGGGCGGCCGCCTGTTGCGTGCGGTTGCGGACCGGGCGCGTGCCGTGGGCGTGGCGCTGACCGGGGCCAGCTTTGGCCTGCAGCCGAGCTTGCTGCGGCTGTGGCAGAAGGCCGGCTACGGTTTGGTGCGAGTCGGCATCCAGCCGGATGCGGCCAGTGGCCGGGTCAGCGGAGTGGTGCTGAATGCGGTCGCCCCCTCGCTACAGCCCCGACTGGGGCAGACACTGCAGGCCTTCCGGCGCGACTGGCCGGCCTGGCATCGACGGTTCCTGCCGCCCACGACCGCGGCCATGGTGGGCGAAACCCTCGGGGCCAGGCATGGCGATCCGGATCGCCCCTTGCCGCCGGCCAATCCGGGGGCGGATCTGGAGGAGGTCCGGGCCTTTGCCTACCGCTCGCGGCCCTTGGAGTGGGCGCTTCCGGCCCTGCTGCGGCAGATGGCGGCGTCCCCGCCCGACGAGCCGGAAGGCCACCTGCTCGCGGCCAGCCTGGCGGCGCCCATCGACTGGGCCCGACTGGCTCGCGAGTTGAAGGTCTCCGGGCGGCGGGGCGTGACCCGAAGGCTGCGCCTCGCCGCCCGTGCCTGGCTGGAGGCGCGGGGGGTGTAGGTCGGGGTAGGCCCGATCAGAGCCGGAACTGGGCCAGTGCCTGCTGGATCTCCTTCTCCACCTGCTTGAGCTCGTCGGAGGCGGCGCTGACGCGGTCGGCGGTATTGGCCGACTGATCCGCCTCGTCGGAGATCTGCACGATGTTGCGGTTGATGTCCTCGACCACCGTGCTCTGCTCGCGCGAGGCGACCGCGATCTGCTCGGTCATCTCCACGATGGTGGTGACCGACTGGCGGATCTGCTGCAGGGCGCCGTTCACCTCGGCGGTATGTTCCATGGTGGCCTCGGCCTCCTCCTGACCCTGCTGCATGGCCTTCACTGCGCTGGTGGTGGCGGACTGCAGGCGCGCGATCATGGTCTCGATCTCGTCGGTCGATTCCTGCGTACGGGTCGCCAGCTTGCGCACCTCGTCGGCCACCACCGCGAAGCCGCGGCCGTGTTCGCCGGCGCGGGCGGCCTCGATGGCGGCGTTCAGGGCCAGCAGGTTGGTCTGTTCGGCCACGCCACGGATCACCTCGAGGATGGTCCCGATCTGCTTCGAGTCCTCGCCCAGCTTGGCCACGGTGTCGGCCGCCTGTTCGACCGTCCCGAGCAGTGAGGCCATGGACTCGATGTTCTTGCTCATCACCTCGGAGCCGTTGTTCACCGCATTCCCGGCCTCCTGGCCAGCCTGGGAGGTCGCATCGGTGTTGCGGGCGATCTCTTCGGCGCTGCTTTGCAGTTCGTTGATCGCGGTGGCGACGCGGTCGGTCTCGTCGCGCTGGCGCGACACGGCCTCGCGGGCCTGGTAGGCCTCCTGGTTCAGATTCTCGGTGGCACGGTTGAGGGTCTCGGTGCCACCGCGGGCATTGCCAATGGCCTGGGCGATCTTGTCGGTGAAGCGGTTGAAGGCCCGGCCCAGTTGTGCGGTCTCGATCAGGCCGTTCTCGTCCAGGCGGCGGCTCAGGTCGCCGTCGCCGTCGGCGATCTCCTCGAGCGCCGCGGTCGAATGGGCCAGGGCGCGGCGGACCACCAGGATGATGAACACCGCGCCGGCCACGCCCAGGATCACGCCGATCAGGGCCAGTACGCCCTGGGTGGTCTGGGTCGCACGCATGTCGGCGGTCAGCGCGGCGGCGCTGCGCTCGGCGCGATGGGTAATCCGCTCGCTGAGTCCCTGCAGGTGGTCACGGGCCTCGATCAGCACGGGCCCGATCTCGGTGCGGATCAGGTAGGCGTCCTGCAGTGCCTGTTCGCTGCCGTGGATCTCGATCAGGTCATCCAGCGCGGTGTTCTGGGTGTCCAGCGCCCCCTGAAAGTCCTCCAGCGCGATTTGCTGCTCGAAGTCCAGATCGTCGAACTGGTCCATTAGCTGTGCGGTGATGTCGTTGGTGCGAGTCGAGAACAGTCGGACATTCGCGCGGAAGGCATCATCGCGGAAGGCGATAAAGCCGCGCAGGTTGGAGGTGACCTGCACCACCGACATGCGCAGATCATGCAGAGTATCGAGACGATCCCAGGACCGCTGGAAGCGCGGGAGCCCCATCTCGGCGCTGATCATCATGTTGGTTTGCTGGGTCATCTCGCGGCTGGCGGGATTGGCCCGGGCATTGGCGATTCCCAGCGCCGGCATGTTTTCGGCGGGGTTTTCGGCCACCTCGATCAGTCGGTCCTCGAAGCTGGCGAACTGGTTGACCAGCCGGCGGACCTCGGTTGCGCTGGCGGACAGTTCCTCGTCGGCCGCGATCACCGGGTTCTCGTTCAGGGCCCGGGTTGCGCCATCGAGTTCACGCATCGCGTTCTGCCACGCGTCGCGATGGGACTGCTCCTCGCTCATCAGGTAGAAGCCGAGAAACGCCGCGCTCTCCTGCAGCAATTGCTCGACGTCGTTGACCCGGGCCACTGCCGGGTAGTCGGCCTGGGTGAGCTGCTCAACCCCTTGGCTGCCCGTACTCATCGCGCGCAGGGCCAGCAGGGAGTTGATAATCAGGATGGCAACCACCAGGCCAAAGCCGGCGATCAGCAGCCCCCGAATGGAGAGTTTGTCCAGCATGCGATGACTCCTTCTGGGCGCCTTGTGTCCGGCGCTTCACGAACCGGCCGCGGCCATTACGATCGCGGACTCGAAAGGTGGTTATTCAACCCCTGTTACGGCCGACCGCACTCAGAGTTGAGCCGTTATCCAGGGAGTCGCCGGATTGTAGACGTGCCGGGGTTCAGTCGGATTCCAGCTGTTCCCAGCGTTGGTAGCCTTGGGCCAGTTCTGCCTCGACGGTTTCGAGCCGCGCCTGCAGTTCGCGCATGCGGTCACCGTCGCGCAGGGCATCCGGCTCGGTCATGGCCGTGGTCAGGCTTTGCTGTTCCTGTTCCAGGGCCTCGATCTGTGCCGGCAGGGCCTCCAGTTCGCGCGCGGTCTTGTAGGAGCGTTTGCGTGGGGCGGCCGGTGCCGGCTCAGCTGCGGGTGCCGAAGGCTTGGCCGCCGGCTCGGCCTTCGCGGTGGCTCCGGACTCGCCCTCCAGCAGGCGTCGGGTGACCCGTTCGGGAAGGTCCGACCAGCCGCCGACGAATTCCTCGACGGCGCCGTCGCCCGGCAGCACCAGGGTCGAGGTCGCGACGTTGTCCAGGAACGAGCGGTCGTGACTGACCACGATGACGGTGCCGGTGTACTCGATCAGCAGCAGCTCCAGCAGCTCCAGCGTCTCCACGTCCAGGTCGTTGGTGGGCTCGTCGAGCACCAGCAGGTTGGCCGGGCGCAGGAACAGCTTGGCCAGCAGCAAGCGGTTGCGCTCGCCGCCGGACAATGCCGATACCGGCTGGCGCGCACGCGCTGGCGGGAACAGGAAGTCTTCCAGATAGGACAGGATGTGGCGGCTCTCGCCGTTGACCATGACCCGGTCGCGGCCCTCGCCGACCGCATCCTGCACGGTGGTCGCCTCGTCCAGGCGGGCCCGGGCCTGGTCGAAGTAGGCGATCTCGAGCTGGGTCCCCAGCTTGACGCTGCCTGCGAGCGGTTCCATCTGACCGAGCAGCCCGCGCAGCAGGGTAGTCTTGCCCGCCCCGTTGGGTCCGACGATGCCCAGGGCATCCCCGCGCTGCAGCAGCAGATTCACGTCACGCACGATGGGGGTGTCGTAGCCGAAGTCGGCATGCTCCGCCTCGATCACCAAACGTCCCGAGCGTTGTTCCGGGCTCAGTTTCATCTTCACCTGACCGCTGAGTTCGCGGCGTTCCGCACGCTTGCGGCGTAATGCCTGCAGCGCCCGCACGCGGCCTTCGTTGCGGGTGCGCCGCGCCTTGATGCCCTGACGCACCCAGACCTCTTCCTGGGCCAGCTTGCGGTCGAACTCGGCGCGCTGCGCCGCCTCGGTTTCGATCCGCTCGGCCTGGCGTTCGCGGAAGGCCTCGATGGACGGCGGGTGTTCATACAGATGCCCGCGATCCAGCTCCAGGATGCGGGTGGCCACGCTCTCCATGAATTGCCGATCATGGCTGATGAACACCACGGTCAGTCCGCTCTCGATCAGGAACTGCTCCAGCCAGCGGATCGCGGCCACGTCCAGGTGGTTGGTGGGCTCGTCGAGCAGCAGCAATTGCGGGCGTTGCACCAGCTCGCGCGCCAGCCACACCCGTCGCTTCAGTCCGCCCGACAGCGCGGCGAACTGCGCCTCCGGATCCAGGCTCAGGTGCGAAATCGTGGTCTCCACTCGGTTCTGCAGGCTCCATCCGTCGATGGCGTCGAGTTTCGATTGCACCGGACCCATCTTGTCCAGGGCGTCCATGTCACCTGACGCGGCGGCCTGGCTCAGGTGGTGGAAGCGTTCCAGCAAACGGCCGGCCTCGCCGAGGCCCTCGGCGACCACGTCGAAGACGGTGCCCTCGATCCCGGGGGGCAGTTCCTGGGTCAGGTAGGCGGTGGTCAGGCCATCCTGGCGGGTCAGTTCGCCGGAATCGGCCTGGGCCTCGCCGGTGATCACCTTGAGCAGGGTGGACTTGCCCTCGCCGTTGCGCCCGGCAACGGCGACGCGTTCGCCCGGCTCCAGGCTCATGTTGACGCCGTCGAGCAGGGAGGCCATGCCATAGGCCAGGTGGATGTTGCGCAGGGTGAGAAGTGCCATTCGAATTCCGGTCGCGAGCGAGTGTTGTTGCGGGCGCCAAGCCTATCACCTTGGCGCGCCGTAGCGCGCACCGTGATGCCTTGCAGACTCGCCTTTCGGCGCTTGGGTTGCCCTCGTTTGAGGGTATGCCGGGGGAGGGCTGGGCATGGTTTGGCATCTGGTGTTTACGGTGGCTCCGGTCCGCCGTCTGCCACGCGCTGACTCGCCAGCGCGCCCGAGGCACTTTCTTGCTTGCCCAAGAAAGTACCCAAAGAAGGGCACCCGGATTCCGCCCGGGAACCTTGCTCCAGGGCCCTCGGGCCGGCGGCGCTGAACTCGCTACGCCTGCGGCTACGCTCAGACATCCAGCGCCCCGTGTCTATTGTTAACTGGCCGGCCCGAGGACCCTGGAGCAAGAGGCTCCATACGGGAAGCGAAGGTCAAAACAGACGGCATCCCGTAGGGTGCGGTTGAGCGCAGCGAAACGCACCGTTCCCGACGTCGTGCGAAACCCTGATGCGATTCGCTTCGCTCATCACATCCTACGTCCCCCGGCGCCCGCTCGGCGGGTGCGGCACGCCATGGCCGAAGGCCGAGCGTGCCCGAGATGCCGGAAGACCCAGCCTTCATCCATGAGCACAAGCGCCGGAATAGCCGTTGTTTGGATCTTGACCCCGTTGTCGTCGCGCCGAGTGGAGAGGCTTTTCGCGGGACGATTCTAAATAGGCACGAGGCGCTGGATGTCTGAGCGAGGCGCAGCGTAGCGAGTTCAGCGCCGCCCGCGAAAAGCCTCGGGCCGGGGTCGCGGCAGTCGGGCGTGTTTCTTGGGTACTTCTTTGCACGAGCAAAGAAGTCAGTTTTTGATCAAAAACGGGCGCGGTGCGCTCGCGAGAGAGCGCATGGCAGGCGGCCGGACGAAGACACGTAAACACCGACGACGAACAGTGGCCAGTCGGGGGAGGCGGCGGGAAAGAGGCGGGCCTCAGGCTTCGCCCATGCGCCAGGCGCTGAAGGCGCCGGCGAGGCTCATCAGGGCGAGCACGAAGATGGCGACTTCGGTGCCGGCCAGTTGGGCCAGCAGGCCGAACAGGCCACCGATCAGTAGCAGGCCACCGATGACCGTGTTGCTGACGGCGGTGAACGCGGCGCGTGTCTCCTGCGTTGCCATGTCGACCAGGTACGTCTTGCGGCCGAGGCGCACACCGGCATGACTGACCCCGAGCAGAAAGAACAGCGTCGCGTAGACCCAGCCCCCGGGCACCAATGCATGGTCCGTATCCACCGGTGCAAACCAGACGCTCAGGGCGACGGCAATGCCGAGGCCGGCCGCTAGAAGCCCGGAGAGGATCAGGACCCAGCGGGCGGAGCGGTCGGATAGCCGGCCCCAGACCGGCGCACTGACGGCCGAGGCCAGGCCGCTGGCGAGGATCAGCAGGCCCAGGGTGCCCAGGTCACCGGCGGTGGCGTCCTGCGCGAGCAGGACGTAGAAGGGCAGCGCGAGGGCAGTGCTCATCAGCAGCGCCCGGGTGAGCACGAAGTGGCCGAAGGCGCGGTCGGTCCACAGCAGGCGCATCGACTTGATGGCCTCGGTGACGGCGTTGCCGCCGCCTTCGGTGGCACCCGGATCCTCGCGCAGCCGGGTGAAGGTCGCGGCGGCGATCCACCAGGCGCCGGCCGAGGCGGCCAGCAGGGCCACGAATACACCGATGCCGGCCTCTTCCAGGTTCGCGAGGCTGAGGTAGACGCCCAGCCCCAGGGTGAAGAACCCGGCCAGCGAGGCGGCATAGCCCATCACCGTCCCGCGCCGATGCTTGGCGATGGTCTTGCCCAGCACGTCCTTGGCCGCGACCGAGTTGATCCCGCGGGAAAGGGCAAAGACGACCAGCAGCCCGAGGATCGCCCAGCCGGCGGCCACGCCCTCCAGGGTCAGCGCGACCACGGCCATGCCGGCCACCGCGAGCCCGGAGAGCAGGCTGCCGAGGATCCAGAAGCCCTTGCGGATCGCCCGCCGCCGGATGGCGGCGGCGACGAACAACTGCGGCAGCAGCGAGCCGGACTCGCGGATCGGGACCAGGAAGCCGGCGAAGGCGGCCGGGGCCCCCAGGGCGCCCAATAGCCAGGCGAGGACCAGGCGGGCCGAGGCCAGCTCGTCGCCGATCTTGCTCAGGGTATTGGAGACCAGATGGACGAAAAAGTTGGTCGGCTGGGCGCTGCAGGCGTTTTCCGGGATGTCCTTGCAGACGCGTGCGTCCTCGTCCCCGGCAATGGTTTCGTACAGGGAGATCAGCGGGCGCGGCAGCTTGTCCTGGTCACTCTCGGCCATGCATCTTCCCTATCGAGGTGCTCGTCTTCTGCCCTGTCATTGCGAGGAGCCGAAGGCGACGTGGCAACCTCCGGACGCTGGCGAAGCGCCGGGATTTGGTGGTTTCGGAAGGAGATTGCCGCGTCGCTGCGCTCCTCGCAATGACGGGGGCAGGGCCCCGCCGCGTAGTCTTATCGCCGTCCGGCCAGCGGATCGCTCGGGTCGACGCTGTCACGGAACGGCTTGCGCCGGTCGAGGTTGGTCAGCTGATAGACGTTGCCCAGCCAGTTGTTGATCACGGCCAGCGCGGTGTCGTGCCAGGTGTTGTCCAGGCGGTCCAGCAGCAGGGCCTCGGGCAGTGCCGGGATCTCGGTGCAGTGCTCCAGCGCGGCCTCGACCTGTTCGCGATGCTCGTCGAGGATGGCGGCGGCCTGTGGCATCAGGTAGTTCTCCGGCAACGGCGGGTAGGCGTTGCGCTCGCCCCGGATGTAGCGCACGACCTCGCGCTTGTACTCCTTGAGCAGGCTGATGGAGTCGTATTCCGGGTGGCCCTGGAAGAAGACCATGCGGAAGCCGTCCGGCGAGGCGCCCAGGTGAATGCCGGACTGTTCGCTGTCCACCAGCACGCGCAGGCCGTGGCGCTCGAACTGCTCGCGCGAGACATCGTTGTAGCGCGAGTGTGGCACGTCGAAGCGGGTATTCACGCCGGTGACCAGCGGATGCCCGCGGTCCACCACCCGGTGCGGGAACACGCCCCACAGCTTCTCGCCCATGTGCACGCGGTGCTCGCCGTAGCGCGCCTGCAGCACGGCGTGGGTGGCGAGGCAGGAGCAAAGCGTCGAGGTCACATTTTCCCACGCCCAGTCCACCACCTCGGCCAGCGGCTCCCAGAACGGCTCCAGTGCCAGGTCCGGCTGGGTCACGTTGGCCCCGGTGATGATCAGCGCGTCAAGGCCCTCTTTCTTCAGGTCCTCGAAGTCCTCGTAGTACTGCTTGATGTGGTCGCGCCCCTTCGGCCCGCGCTTGAGCTGCGGCAGGGTGAACGGGTGGATGTAGAACTGCGCGATCTGGTTGCTCTCGCCGATCAGGCGGAAGAACTGACGCTCGGTGGCCGACAAGGCGGCGTCCGGCATCATGTTCAGCAGCCCGATGTGCAGCGCGCGGATCTCCTGCTGCTGCGCGAAGTCGCTGGGCAGGACGGTCTCGCCCTCGCTCTTCAGGCGGGCAAAGGTGGGCAGATCGGAATAGGCGACAAGTGGCATTAGAGGCGCGCCTCCCGTTCCAGGGCCATGCACACCAGGTCATCGAAGTCCGCGGCGTTGCGTACACGCGCGAGTTCGGTGGTGCTGATGGTGTAGCCGTGGGATTCGGCGATCGCCTCGTAGCGCGGCAGGCGCGCGCGGAACAGGCGCGAGAAGACCCAGCACACGAAGGCGTCCGGATCGATCTGGGCGACGTAGTCCAGCCCCTCGTCGCGCATGTATTCGGCCAGTTGTTGATCGAGGAAGGCCTCGCGGTAGTACAGCGGCTTGGGGTCACGCTCCGCACGCTCGACGAGCTGGCGTTCGTCCTCGTCGGTCGCCTTGATGTAGAGGATCAGGGTGTGTTCGGCGAGTGTCTCCAGTACGCCGGGGCTGTCCAGTTCGCAGACCGAGCCGCCGGCATCATTGACGAAATGCGGGTAGCCGAACAGCATCTGTGCCTTGTGGATGAAGTCCGGCACGTCGAGCATCGCCTGCACCTCGGCCTCGTGATGCAGGGTCTGGCGGCGCTTGAATTCGGTCAGCGGAAGGCCGCCCAGCTCCGGGTTGCCGAGCTTGCCGAGGAAGCTGGCCACCGGGTGCAGGTTGTCCACGGTGATGTTGTTGATGATCTGGATCGAGTCCGAGCGCAACAGGTCGCGCAGGAACGGCACCGCCATCGCCTGGGCCTTGATGTTGTCCAGGATCGGCTCGCTCAGGTAGCGCGTACCGATGCGGTAGTCCCCGGAGTAGTGGAACCAGTCCTCCTGCCGGAGCATGTTGGACAGGCGTGTCTTGCCGACACCGGACATCCCCAGCAGGGTGATGCGGCGATGTTCCTGGTTACGGTATTCGTCGGGTGTCAGGCGCATGGGAACTCGATTAGCGTCGCAGGATGAACAGGATACCGGCGATCACCGCCAGGCCGCTGATGACGTAATGGTCATACTGGAACTGCAGCCCCAGCAGGCCGCGCAGGCCGAACAGGATCAGCCAGACGCCCAATAGAATGTTGCCGAGTATGCGCATCCCTGCGGAATCCTCCGGTTAGCGGATCAGTTGGCTCAGTTCGCGGAACTGCGGATCGGCCGCGTCGCGCAGCCATTCGAACAGCACCGATTCGTGGTTGGTAATGATGGCGCCGGCCGCGCGCAGGCGCTCCAGCCCGTTGCGCTTGCGCCCGGCGTCGCGCGAGCAGACCCCATCCTCGACCACGAACACGGTCACGCCTGCGTCCAGCAGCTCCAGCGCCGTCTGGGTCACGCAGATGTGGGTCTCCGAGCCGGTCAGGATGACCTGGTCGCCGCCCGTCAGGCGCACGCGCAGGCCGTCCTCGGCGCAGCAGGAGAAGGCCGTCTTGTCGGTGACCGTGCCGTAACCGTCGAGTGCCTGCTGCAGAGTGGCGGTGACTTCGCCCAGGCCCTTCGGATACTGACGCGAGACCTCGATCGGGATCTCCAGCTTGCGCGCGGCCTCGATCAGGCGCGCGGTGTTGCGCTCGACCTCGGCGCGCGCGGCCTCCGGCATGGCGGCCAGCAGGCGTTCCTGCAAGTCGATCAGAACCAGCCGCGAGCGCGCACGCTCGCAGCGGGCTCCCGGATTGGCAGCGGCAGCGGCCATTACTCCAGCAGGCGGTTGATGGCCTCGAGATCGGTCACGCTCAGGCGGCCGGCGGCGCGCTGCAGGCGCAGCGATTCGCTGAGGAAGCCGTAGCGGGCCTCGGCGTAGTCGCGCTCGGCGCGAAAGACCTCGCGCAGGGCGAGCAGGACGTCGACCTGGGTGCGGGTGCCGACCTCGAAGCCGGCCTCGGCGGCCTCGAACGCGGACTGGGTGGAGGCCAGGGCCTGTTCCAGGGCGCGCACGCGGGAGCTGTTCGAGATCACCGACAAATAGGCGCTGCGGGTGTCCTGGGTGGTGCGGCGTTCGACCAGCGACTGCCCTTCCTGCGCGGCCTGGAAATTCTCGCGCGCCTGACGGGTCAGGGCGCTGACGCGACCGCCGGTGTAGAACGGGATCTCCAGCTGGATCCCGACCTGGGCTTCGGTGCCTTCGAAGAACATGCCGCCGGTCGCGCCGGCATCGAGGCCGTGATAGCGGTTCTCGTTGACCGAGGCGTTCAGGTTGATGCGTGGCAGGCCCTCGGCGCGCTGGCGCTGGATCTGTTCGCGCGCGCTCTCCGTGCTCAGGCGCTGGGCGGCCAGTTCCAGGTTGTTCGCCAGGGCGATATCCACCCAGGCCTGCGGATCGGCCGGATCCGGTGGGGTCAGCTCGGCGTCGTCGCGCAGCATGTCGAGCTGGTCCCAGTAGGTGTTGGTGATCACCGCGAGCTGTTCGCGGGTCAGGTCCAGCTGGTTTTCGGCGCTGATGCGTTCGGCCTCGGCAAGGTCGCGCTGGGCCTGGGCCTCGGTGACGTCGGTGCGGGCGACCAGGCCGACCTCAAAGCGGCGCTCGGTCTGTTCCAGCTGGCGCTCGATTGCCTCGACCTCGGCCCGGCGGAAGTCCAGGGTCTCCTGTGCGATCAGCACGTCGAAGTAGGCCTGGGAGACGCGCAGGATCAGGTCCTGACGGGCGGAATCCAGTTCCGCCTCGGCGCGGGCGATCTCGAGATCCACCTGCACAAGATCAATGTAGTTGCGGCGGTCGTAGAGGCTCTGGGAGAGGTTAACGCCAAAGCTGGTCTGGCGACCGTCATCGCTTCCGGGCCGGTTGCGGTCGTCGCGGTAGAACGCGCCCGCCTCGGCCTGCCCGGAGATCTGCGGCAGCAGGGCGGAGCGGGCGATCGGGCGGTTTTCCAGCACGCCGCGGTATTCCGCCTCGGCGGTGCGCAGCTCGGCGTCTTCCGTGGCGGCGCGCTCGTAGACTTCCAGGAGGCTCGAGGCGGCGGCGGGGGCCGAGATCACAAGGACCAGCCCGGCGGTGGCGAGAAGCGACGGCAGACGGTTCATGGACGCGACTCCGGAGGGATATTAGGAAAAGCCTATCCTATCAGAGCCGGTTCGGGCATGGGATCTCCACCCCATGCTGCCCGCGCCTGAAGTGGGCGCCCGGGGTGCCGCTCAGAATTCGAAGGCGGGCTTCGGCTCGAAGCCAACCAGCGGCTTGACGCGGGTCTCGAACAGCTCCTCGTGGTGGCAGCCGTCCTCGGTGGTACGGGTGATCAGCTGGGCCCCCATGATCGGACCGTCACCGGTGATCACGAATAGTCGCCCGCCCAGGGTCAGGTAGGGCTCGAGGAAGTCGTCGTATTCGGTCATGCCGCCGGTCAGGATGATCGCGTCGTAGCGCGGGCGCGGCGGGGTCCAGTCGGGGGTCACCGAGGCGGTGCGCAGTTGCGCGTTGTCGATGCCGAGATCACTCAGGCGGTTGCGGGCGGCCAGGCGCAGCTCGTCGATGCGCTCGACGCTGTCGACCTGGGCCGCCAGATGGGACAGGCAGGCCGTGACGTAGCCGGAACCGGTGCCGATCTCCAGCACGGTTTCGGTAGGCTGCGGCGACACGGCCTGCAGCAGGCGGCCGATCACGACCGGCGGCAGGGTGTTCTCGTCGTGCCCCAGCGGGATCTCGGAATCGGCGTACGCCAGGGCCTGATAGGGCTCGGGCATGAAACGCTCGCGCGGGAGCGTTTCCATTACGTCCAGTACACGGGTGTCCAGCACGTCCCAGGGGCGGACCTGCTGCTCGACCATGTTGATCCGGGCCTTGGCGTAATCCATCGCGGTTTCCTCAGTGCGCTCGACAGCCGCGAAAGAGTACGTTCGCGCGCCCCGACAGGCAAGTAGGAGCCCAGCCCCCTGGGCGATTGGATGCTGGACAGGCCCCATCGCCCAGGGGGCTGGGCTCCTACATCCGCCGTGGCCCCTGGAGCTGTAGGAGCCGAGCCTCTCGGCGATTGGATGCTGGAGAGGCCCCATCGTCCAGAGGCTGGGCTCCTACGGTTCGGGGTTATCCGGGAGGGCGTCGGCAATGGCGCGAATGCGCTCGCGCTGCAGGGCCTCGCCCAGTGCCTTGCCCTTGTGTCCCTCGGCCATCAGGGCCGCCGGCTGAACGCCTTGTGCGGCCGCTACCGCGCGGCGCACGGCGTCGGCCTGCGGATAGGGCTTGTCCTCCCACCCGGTGCGGCCGCGGAAGTCCGCCTCTACCGCCAGGAGGAAGGGCTCCACGTTCTCCGGGCGGCGCAGGACGTCCAGGCCGTCGACCAGCTTCATCACGGTCTTCGGGCGCAGCTCGAACACGCGATGCACCAGCCCGTGGTAGCGCGCCACGCGCACCGCCAGGTCGCGATAGCGATTGGGTACCCGCAGGCGCTCGGCCAGGGCGCGGATCAGGCCCACCCCGCGTTCTTCGTGCCCGTGGTGGCTGGGCAGGATTTCCGGGGCGGTGGTGCCCTTGCCGAGGTCGTGCACCAGGGCGGCGAAGCGCACCTCGGGTGCATCGGAAAGCCGTGTCGCCTGGTCGAGGACCATCAGGGTATGCACGCCGGTGTCGATCTCCGGGTGGTAGCGCGCGGGCTGGGGCACGCCGAACAGCCGCTCGATCTCGGGAAACAGGACCGCGAGCGCCCCGGCCTCGCGCAGTACCTCCAGAAAGCGGCGCGGTGCGGGGCTCTTCAGGGCTTTCTCGCACTCCGCCCAGACGCGTTCGGGCACCAGGGCGTCGACTTCGCCGGAGGTAACCAGTTCGCGCATCAGGGCGCGGGTGTCCTCGGCCACCTCGAAACCCCAGGGCGCAAGCTGCGCGGCAAACCGGGCCACGCGCAGCAGGCGCACCGGATCCTCGGCGAAGGCGGGGGAGACATGCCGCAGTCGTCGGGCCGCCAGGTCGGCCTGGCCGTTGTAGGGGTCGATCAGCGTGCCGTCGGTATCCTCGGCCATCGCATTGATGGTGAGATCGCGGCGTTCGAGGTCGTCTTCCAGCGTGACCTCGGGCGAGGCGTTGAACTGGAAGCCGTGGTAGCCACGCGCCGTCTTGCGCTCGGTGCGCGCCAGCGCGTATTCCTCGTGGGTCCTGGGGTGCAGGAAGACCGGGAAGTCGCGCCCGACCGGGCGAAACCCTGCGGCTTCCATCGCCTGCGGCGAGCTGCCGACGACGACATAGTCGCGCTCCGTGAACGGGCGCCCCAGCAGGCGGTCGCGAACCGCACCGCCGACGAGGTAGGTCTGCATGGCGGCTACCGGTTCACCCTTCGGATCAGCCGCGGCTGGCCCCGCGATTGAGCGTGCGCAGGTGCTGCATGCGGGCCTCGCGCCCGGCGCCCCCGCCGCCCAGATAACTGGGGGCAATGGATTCCAGGCGGGTCGGACAGGGCAGCTGCTGTTCGCCGTCGCAGACCGAGTCGATGGTCAGCGAGGCGAAGTTGTCGCGCGACAGCGGTTTGCCGGGCACGAACTCGAGCACGCTGGCCTGCAGCTTGCCGGCCCAGTCGGGCAGGCCGATCACCGGGCGCCGGTGGCCGGAGACCCGGCCGACGTAGCGCACCAGGTCACCCAGGGTGTAGGTTTTCGGGCCGCACAGCTCGAAGCCCTGGCCGAAGGTGTCCTGGTCTTCCAGGGCCTCGACGAAATGCTCCGCCACGTCGCCGACGAAGACCGGGGCGAAGCGTGCTTGGGCACGTGCCAGGGGCATCATGGGCGAGAACTTCAGCAGCGTCGCGAAGCGGTTCAGGAAGGAGTCTTCCGGGCCAAAGATCACCGAGGGCCGGAACACCGTGACCGCCAGGGACTCGCTGGCGAACACGGCCTGCTCTGCCGCGCCCTTGCTGCGCAGGTAGTGGCTGGGGGCGTCTTCCATGTCCGCCTTCAGTGCGCTCATCTGCAGGAAGCGGCGCACCCCCTGTGACTCGGCGGCGGCCAGGGCCTTCTCGGTCAGCTCGGTGTGGGCGACGCGGAACCCGGCGCCGCTGTGACCGCGCTCGTTGAGGATGCCGACCAGATTGATCACCGCGTCCTGGCCCGCGAACACGCGTTCCAGGGTGGCGGGATCATGGGTGCTGCCTTCCACCAGATCGATCTCCGGGTTGACCAGGAGGTCGCGGTGGCGGTGCGGACGGCGCGACAGAACGCGGACCTTCAGGCCGCGGTCAATCAGTCGGCGGATGATGTGGTGGCCGACGAAGCCGGTGCCGCCCAGCAGGCAGACATTGCGAATCGAATCGATCGACATGGGGCAAGGTCCTTCCGAAAGCGAGTGCGGATCGTCTTATACTCGGGTGATTCGCATTGTTCAAACAAGGGAAACACTGATCAATGTTTCCCAGGGCCTGTTTCCGGGCCGCAACGCCGAGGCACCAACATGACCGAAATGACCGCGATCAACCCTGCCACCGGCGAGACCCTGGCGCGCTACCCGCGCATGGATTCGGCCGGGCTGGAGACAGCACTGGCGCGCGCTGCCAGCGCTGCTCCGGGGTGGGCTGGGCAACCGGTGGCGGAGCGTGCCGCTCGCCTGCGCGCGCTGGCCGGGGTGTTGCGCGACGAGCGCGAGACGCTGGCGGCCACCGCCACCCGCGAGATGGGCAAGCGCCTGGCCGAGGCGCGCGTCGAGGTCGACAAGTGCGCGAATGCCTGCGAGTACTACGCCGAGCACGGCCCGGACTTGCTGCAGGACACGATGATCGCCTCGGATGCGAGCCGTTCCTTCATCGCCTGGCAGCCGCTGGGTACTGTGTTGCTGGTGATGCCGTGGAACTTCCCCTACTGGCAGGCTTTCCGCCAGGCAATCCCGGCGACCCTGGCTGGCAATACCGTGCTGCTCAAGCATGCCTCCAATGTCCCCGGTTGTGCCGAGCACCTGGAACGGGTGTTCACTGCGGCCGGCTTCCCCGAGGGTGTGTTCCGCAACCTGCCGGTCGGGTCCGACGCGGTGGAAGGCATCATCGCGGATGCCCGCGTCCAGGGTGTGAGTCTGACCGGCTCCGAGGGCGCTGGCCGCGCGGTGGGCGCGGCCGCCGGCAAGGCGCTGAAGTCCTCGGTGCTGGAGCTGGGTGGCTCGGATGCCTTCGTCGTACTGGCGGATGCCGATCTCGACTACACCGTGGAGCAGGCGGTGCGCGGGCGCTTCCAGAACAACGGCGAGACCTGCATCGCGGCCAAGCGCTTCATCGTCGAGGAGACGATCGCGGAGGACTTTGTCGAACGTTTCAAGGTGGCCATCGAGGCGCTGGTAATCGGTGATCCGATGAATGAGGCCACGAACATTGGGCCGCTGGCGCGCGACGACCTGCGCAGTGAGCTGCACGACCAGGTGACCCGCAGCGTGGCGGCCGGCGCCCGCCTGGTCACGGGTGGCCAAATGCGCGATGGGCCTGGGTATTTCTACCCGCCTACGCTGCTGGATGCAGTGGAACCCGGCATGGCGGCCTTCGACGAGGAGACCTTCGGGCCGGTCGCGGCGGTTACCCGGGCGCGCGACGCGGACCACGCCATCGAGCTCGCCAACCGCTCGCGCTTCGGCCTCGGCGGCAGCGTCTGGACCGCCGATCCGGCGCGCGGCGAGGCCCTGGCCCGACGCCTGGAATGCGGCTGCGCCTTCGTCAACGGCATCGTCAAGAGCGACCCGCGCCTGCCCTTCGGCGGCGTGAAGGACTCGGGCTACGGCCGCGAACTCTCCGAACTCGGCATCCGCGAATTCCAGAACGCCAAGACCATCTGGGTGGGTTGATTCATGCCCGTCGAAGGTTTGTCCGCGTCTTGAGGGCGTCGGCCTAGTGGGCAGAGCTGGGCCGCGACTTCGCACGGTAGAGGCCGAGTTCGAGGCGGCTGTGGCGGTCGGCGTGGTCGCGCTTTTCGAGGATGCGGGCGATCAGGGGCTGGTCCTGGTCCAGTAGCTGGGCGGCCAGGCCGTTGCGGTCGCGGGGCAGGTAGCCCAGGTGGTGATCCATCCAGCGCACGGCGACGGCTTGGCCGTCGTGCGTGTTGGTGCGCTCGCGTTCCACGGTCAGGGCCTGGCCGCGCTTGAGGATGCCCCAGAGCTTCGGCGCCTCGTGGTGGCGGAAGCCGGCCAGGGGGATGCGCTCCAGCAGTTCTTCGGTGTTGGCGGTGCGGTTGTAGGTGCCGCGCTTGGCGTAGTAGCCGGCCAGCGGCGGGACGGGGCGTGCTTGAATGGGCTGCGACATGTCCGGACTCCTTGGTGTTGCCTGGGTGTCCGTTGTAGCACCGGGGGTGGCTCACAGGATGAGCCACCCCTGAAATCCGGCTCCCTCAGCCGGACGCGTCGTACTGGTGTGCGGCGCGCGCGAGGTCGTCGGCCACGCGCCGGCGCAGGCCGGCGGGCGCCAGAACTTCCACGCCCGGGCCGTGGCGCAGGATCTCCTGGACCAGCTCGGTGGGGTCGGCGTAGGGGATCCGAAGGCGATACGCGTCGCCCTCGTATTCGCCAATTTGCTCCGGGTGCCAGGTCTCGTCGGCGACCCAGCGGGCGTGTTCCGGGGTGAAGCGCAGGATCGCCCATTCCTGTGCGGGACCGGTGAAGATGCCAAAGGCGTCCCCGGTGTGCGCGTCCAGGGTGGTCTCGTCGATGGAGCGGTAGGCGGCCTCTGCTGGATGTACCGAGCGGATGCGCTCCAGGGCGAAGGTGCGCAGGTCTCCGGCTTGCTCGCACCAGGCGATCAGGTACCAGTTGTCGCGGTAGTAGAGCAGGCGCTGGGGGTGCACGACGCGCCGGGTGGCCGCATCCCGGGCGCGCCCGTGGTACTCGATCTCGATGGGATGTTCATCCAGGGTCGCGGAGGCCACGGCCTGAAAGCTTTCGCCACGGCTGCCGCGCTGGGCCAGCGGCTGGATGCGGATGCGGCGGCGCACGGTGTCCGGCTGGTGCCCACCGCTGGCGAGCAGCTCGCGGATACGGCCCTTCAGTGGCCCGAGCGTGGGCGCCAGCAGGCCGGGCTGCACGTCCTCCAGCAGCTGCTCCATGGTCAGCAGTGCGAGCAGTTCGGATTCGTTGAACCACAGCCCCGGAAGCTCGAAGGCCGGGGCATCCTCGGTGTAGCAGTAGCCATTGGCCTGGGCATCGTATTCGATGGGTGCCTGCATGAAGTCGCGCATGTATTCGATGTCGCGCTTGATGGTCGCGCGGGATACCTCGAGACGGTCCATCAGGTCTGCCAGCGAGGGCGGGCGCCGCCCCTGCAGCAATCGGTGCAGGTGAAAGATGCGTTCGGCGCGGTTCACGGGCGGGTAAGGGGTGGATGCATGCCCCGGGACGCTACCCATTCGTCCGGGGCCCCGCAAGCGACGCGCCGGGGTGCCGGATGCCCGCCGGACCGGGTGCGGCGACTGCGCGCGACCGTCCCCGCGGTCAGTGGAGGCGCCGGCTGACGCGGATGATCTCCTCGTCGGAGGCGAGGATCTCGCGCTGGAAGCCGTGGCGTTGGGCGAGCGCGAGCATGCCGCCGTTGTGGCGCAGCACCTCGCCAAACAGTTCGCGCAGGCCGGCGTTGCGGGCGGAATCGATGACGGCCTCCATCAGGAGGCTGCCCACGCCGCGGCCCTGCCAGGCGTCGCTGATGACCACGGCGAACTCCGCGCTTTCGCCGTCGGGTTCGGTGGTGTAGCGGGCTACGCCGACCTGCACCTCCCGGCCCGTGTGGTGGTCGACCGCGATGAAGGCCATCTCGCGGTCGTAGTCGATCTGGGTGAAGCGCACGAGCATCTCGGGCGTGAGTTCGTCCATCGAGCGCATGAACCGGAGGTAGCGGGACTTCTCCGACAGGCTGCGCACGAATTCCTGTTCGATGGCGGCGTCCTCGGGTCGGATCGGCCGGAGTTCGAGCTCATGGCCGTCGCGGGTGGTGACCTTCCGGGCCATGTGGCCGGGATAGGGGTGGATGGCCATGTGCGCGTAGTCACGGCTGTCGTGCGCCGGATCGGCCAGTTCGATGCGGGCGTCCACGGCCATCACGCCGTGTTCGCCGGCCTGCAGGGGGTTGATATCCAGCGCCGCGAGTTCGGGCAGTTCACAGGCCATCTCCGAGACCCGGAGCAGGACCTGTTCCACCGCGCCCTCGCGCACCGGGGGCGCGCCGCGAAAAGTGCCGAGGGTGCGCGCCGCGCGGGTCTGCGCCATCAGGCGCCGGGCCAACGAGGGGTTCAGCGGCGGCAGGGCGACGGCCTGGTCGCCGATGACCTCCACCGCGGTCCCACCCAGTCCGAAGGCGATCACCGGGCCGAACACCGGGTCGCGCGAGATCCCCACCAGCAGTTCGCGAACATGCCCGACCTCGGCCATGCGTTCCACGCTCACGCCTTCGACCTCGACCTCCGGGAATTGCTCGTGGATCTGGTCGAGCATCTCCTGGGCCTGTTGGCGCACGGCCTGCACGCTGCGCAGGTTGAGCCGTACACCGCCGAAGTCGCTCTTGTGGGTGAGGTCGGGCGCACTGATCTTGAGCGCGACCGGGAAGCCAAGGGTCTCGGCAGCCAGCATGGCGTCGGCCGGGTCGCGGGCGAGGATGCTGGGGCTGCAGGGGATGTGGAAGGCGGCCAGCACGGCCCGGGACTCGCGCATACTCAGGACCTTGCGACCCTGGCTGCGCGCGTGCTGCAGGATCAGCCGCGCGCCCTCGACATCCGCGGGCTTGTCATCGCTGCGGGGGCCGGGGGCCTGCAGCAGCATGCGTTGGTTGCGTCGGTGTTCGATCAGCCATGCGAAGGTCTCGACCGCGCCCTCGGGCGTGCGGAACTGGGGGATACCTTCCGCGTCGAAGCGTTTCCGCGCGCGGGCTACCAGCGGGTCCCCCATCCAGCAGGCCAGCACCGGCTTGTGGCTTTTGCGGGTCTGTTCGATCACGGCCTCGGCACAGGCGTCGGGGTCGGTCATGGCCTGGGGGGTGAGGAGGACGCTCGCCATGTGAACCCCGGGGTCCGCGAGCACGATGCGCAGGGCTTCGCCATATCGTTCGGGGGTGGCATCGCCGAGGATGTCCACCGGGTTGCCATGGGACCAGTGGGCGGGCAGCAGGGCGTTGAGTGCCTCTAGCGTGCCGTCGGTCAATGCGGCCAGGTTCAGGCCGAGGTCGGCGGCCCGGTCCACGGCCATCACGCCAGGTCCGCCTCCATTGGTGACGATGGCCAGGTCCTCGCCGCGCAGGCGCACGCCGCTGGCCAGCGTCTGGGCGGCGGAAAACCACTGCGATACCCGCTCCACCCGGACGACGCCGGCCCGCTGCAGGGCTGCGTCGAACACCGCATCCGAACCCATCATCGCCCCGGTATGGGTGGCGGCCGCCTGGGCGGTGGCGGCATGGCGCGCGGACTTGAGGACCACTACGGGCTTCATGCGCGCGGCGGCACGCAAGCCCGAAAGAAAGCGTCGCGTGTGGCGGATGCCCTCGACGTACAGCAGGATGCCCTGGGTCTCGGGATCCACCGCGAGGTAGTCCAGCAGCTCGCCGAAGTCGACGTCTGCGGCGTCGCCGGTGGAGGCCACGCTGGAAAACCCGATGCCGGTGGGCTCTGCCCAGTCCAGGACTGCGGTGATCAGCGCTCCGGAACTGGAGATCAGTCCGAGCTTTCCGGGCAGCGCCTGGTTGTGGCTGAAGGTCGCGTTGAGCCCGATGCCCGGGCGCATGATGCCGAGGCAGTTGGGGCCGATCAGGCGCATGCGGTAACGCTGCGCGATCTCGACGCATTCCTGCTGCAGGCGTTCGCCCTCTCGGCCGGCTTCGGCGAACCCGGCCGAGAGGATGACGGCGCCGCGCAAACCCGCCTCGCCGCAGTTGCGCAGGATGCCGGGGACGGCACGGGCCGGAGTGGCGATCAGCGCCAGGTCCACCATGTGCTCGCCGGGTTTCAGCTCGGGCACGCAGCGCAGGCCCTGTACCTCGGCGTATTTGGGATTTACCGGGAGCAGGGTGCGTTCGAAACCGGCCGCCAGGAGGTTGGCCAGCACCGTGCGGCCGACGCTGCCTTCGCGTTCGGAGGCGCCGAACACGGCGACGCCACGCGGATTGAACAGCTTGTCCAGGATATGGGTTCCCATGCATGCTCTCGGTTATGGCGTACCAAATGTCTTCATAGCATGAATCTAGCGTTTTTCTCGCCGGACGCCGGCCTTGAGCACGACAATGGTCCGGGACACCCGGAATGTCCGGAGCGGCTGACCGCGATCCGTGACCAGCTGGTGGCCAGCGGGCTGGATCCGTGGGTCCTGCATCGCGAGGCGTTTCCGGCGAGTCGGGCGGATCTGCGCCGGGTTCACGCACGCGATTACATCGACACCATCCAGCAGCACGTCCCGGAAGGGGGGCGGGTGATGCTGGATGGCGACACGGCCCTGTCGCCGGGGAGTCGGGAGGCCGCATTGCTGGCGGCGGGCGCGGGTATCGGCGCGGTGGACTGGGTGATGGGGGAAGCGAGCCGGCGGGCCTTCTGCGCGGTGCGGCCTCCGGGACACCACGCCCGTGCCGACCGGGCTGCCGGGTTTTGCCTGTTCAACAACGTGGTGATTGCCGCCCGCCATGCACAGGAGCGCCATGGCGTGGGGCGCATCGCCATCGTCGACTTCGACGTGCACCATGGCGACGGCACCGAGTCCCTGGTGGCCGGTGATGACTCCATCCTGTTCGCTTCCGCCTTCGAGCATCCGGCCTATCCCGGATCCGGCATCCCGCCGTTGGCGGACAACTGCCTGAACGTCCCCGTGCCCGGGGGATCGTCGGCGACGCAGTGGCGCGAGGCAGTGGCTGCAGCCTGGTTCGATGCGCTGGACGCCTTTGCCCCGGAACTCGTGCTGATTTCCGCCGGATTCGATGCCCATCGCGAGGACGAACTCTCGCGCCTGGCGCTTGCCGAGGAAGACTATGCCTGGCTGACCCGGGAGCTGGTGGCCGTGGCCGAGCGCCACGCCGATGGGCGTGTGGTCTCCATGCTGGAAGGCGGCTACGCCCTGAGTGCCCTGGGGCGCAGTGTGGTGGCCCATATGCGCGCCCTGGCCGCCCTCTGAGCAGCCCCGCCCGCGGCGCAAGCCGCAGCGTATGGGTCGCGCCGCGTGCATGGCCGAGCCGTAGCCACCTTGTTCAGCGGTTGCGTTCGCGGTATCCCGACGCGGCCAGGCGGGCGCCGCTGGCGAGAGCCGCGTTCACCAGTACCAAAACCGGGGCAAAGGGTTGGTCCAGAGACAGGCTGAGGCCCCAGGCGACCAGGAAGCCCGCCAGGGCGATACCCTGGGTCCACAGGAACAGGCCACGCAGATTGTGCGCGAGGTAGGCGGCCCCCCAGGCGGGCAGCAGCAGGGTGGCGAGGGCGGCGGGCACACCCAGCACCATGCTGCCCAGCACGACCGCCGCCACCAGCCAGCCGATCTCGGTGAGCCGTAGCCACGCGGTCGGGGGGCGTGTGGCAGGGACATCGGGGGCTAGCTGCGCATGTCGCCATACGCGGTATAGTCCGGGCGCGAGCAGGATGCTGGCGACCGCCAGCATTGCCACCGCCCACAGTTCGTTCGGCCCGGCAAAGTACAGCTGGCCTTCGGCCCAGGCGGCTGCCGCCAGGCTGGCCTGGGAGAAGTTGGCAGCCAGCAGCGTGACGGCCGCAAGGCCGGCCAGGAATACCCCGAGCGGCAGGCGCTCGCGGTCCGTGCTGCGCTGCAGCAGGGCCATTACCCCGGTCCCCAGGATGAGGGCCACGAGCAGGACCGGCCAGTGCAGCACCGAGGCCAGGACCCCGCCGACGGCGGCCCATTGGCCGAGCGCGAGTGCCTGCCAGACCGAGCCGCGCAGAAACAGTCCGGCGCCGGCCAGACCCAGCACGCCGGTGATCAGCAGGCCCGCCACGAAGGGCATGAGTAGCAGGTCACCCAGCATGGATGTACTCCGTCAGGGGGTGGCGCTCGACCCCGGCGGCCTGGAGGAAATCGTCGTCATGGCTGGTCATTAGCAGTGTGGTGCCGCCTGGCAGGCTGGTGATCAGCTCGATCGCGTCGTGGCGAACCTCGGCATCCAGGTGATTGGCCGGCTCGTCCAGTAGCACCAGACGTTCCGCCGGCGGGCGCGTGGCATGGCTGGAAAGTGCCGCGGCCAGGCGCAGCAGCTGCCATTGCCCTCCGCTTAGTCGATCGAGTCGCCGGTCCATCAGGGCACGCACGCGTGCCTGTTCGGGTGGTTGCGCCCCCATCGCCCGGAACCAGTCGTGTCCGGACAGCGGCCAGGGCTGGCGGCGCGGGTGGTCCTGCGCGAGCAGGCTGATCCGGGCTTGTGGAGCAAGCTCCAGGCGACCGTGGTGTACCCGCGCCTGTCCCGTCAGGGCCTTCAGCAGAAGCGATTTTCCAATGCCGTTGGGCCCGGTCAGGGCCCAGCGCGAGCCGATCGGCAATTCCAGGGTCAGCGGCCCCAGCACCGGCCGGTCAAACCCCAGCCGGGCCGACTGGAAACGAAGGATCGGTTGAGCGGGGTCGGGAGACATCCGGGTTCCGGTGACGGGGTGCGCGAATGATAACGGACCGGTAGAGCGATTCGGGTCCGTCGTCAGGGGATGAGGGCCATCGCGTTGCGGGTGGCCGCGGCGTGATTACCGTTGAGGGAGGGTCTCCGCCCAGGTGGTCATCAGTTCCAGGTAGCCGTCCAGCGCCGTGTCGGCTGGCGGCTCGAGTGCTACGGCATGGGTCGGCCAGCCAAGGTGACGTTCCAGGAACTCTGCGCCGCGTGCGGGCTGGAAGGCCGCGTAGAGGACCGTGCCCTCGGTGCCTTCCAGGTCGCTCACCAGGCTGCGCAGATGACGGGCGGTGGGCGGGATGCCCGGGGCCGGCTCCAGATAGCCCACGATCTCGACCGGCAGCCACTCCTCGAGGTAGTCGAGGTCCTCGTGGTAGACCACGATGCGCTGGCCCGGCTCGACCTGTTCGGCCAGGGCCTTGGCCTGCTCGCGCAGGCGTTCGGCGGCGCGCTCGGCGCGTTGCGTGAACATGGCGGCATGCTCCGGGCGCAGCTCGCCCATGCGCTCGGCCAGTGCCAGCGCGATCTCCGCCATGCGCAGCGGATCGGCATTGAAGTGCGGGTTCCCCTCTTCGTGGACGTGGCCCATGTTCGGGCCGTCCACGGTGATCGAGCGGCGCAGCTCGATCATGTCCGCCGCACGGAAGTGGCCCGGTTGGCCCGAGTTGATGGCGCGGTTGCGGGCGCCGCTCTGGGCGGCCGGCAGCCAGCCTTCTTCAAGTCCGGCGCCGATCTCGAGCAGCATGTCGGCGCGGCGCAGGGCGGCCATGAAGCTCGGGCGGGCGTCCAGGTAATGCGCGTCGCGATCCGGCGGTGCGAGGACGCGGACCTCGGTCTCGTCGCCGCCGATCTCGCGGGCCAGGACGCCCAGGGTAGAGGTGGTGGCGACGATGTTCAGCCCGGCGGCGGCCTGCGACGGCAGCAGGAGGAGGGTCAGCAGCACCACCGAGGCGAGGGTGGCGAGCGTCCGGGTCATGCGGGTGCGAGTCTTGCGATCGGACATGCGGGACTCCGTTCAGGTCTGGATATGGGTGGAGGCCGGCAGGGGCTGGAGCAGCCCTGCCGGCCTCGCGAGGTCGAGCGGTGGTTAGAAGCGGTGGGCGCCGTGTGCGCCAAGGGCCACGTTCAGCTGCAGCATGAACTCCAGGCCGCGATCGCGGTGGCCGTCGTCATCGATGAAGTCGTTCTGCGCCAGCTGGGCACGCAGGAAGACCGGTTCCACCGGGCGGAAGGTGACCTGGGCGGTGTGGCGGTAGGAGGTGCCGAAGGACTCGCCGTCACCGCGACCGACGTCGTTGCTCAGGCCCAGGGCCTCGGCGCGCAGGCCGGCCTCCCAGCGCGGGGCAAAGCCATAGACGCCCTGGACGTAGATCCCGTCCTGCCTGTTCTTGAACGACTGTTCGTTGCGTACAAAGCCTTCTGGTCCGTTGCCGTCGGCTGCGAAATTCACGTCGCGGCGGTCGACGTCGATCTCGCGGTAGAAGTACTCGCCCTGCAGGCGCCAGTCGCCCTGGCCGTAGGCGCGGCCGGCGCTGTACTTGTACACCGCGTCCAGCCCGGCGAACCAGGCGCTGCCGTCCCAGTCCTCGAAGCGCGTGGTGTGCTCGTCGGTGACCTGATAGCTGCGGGCGTAGCCGCCGGAGAGGCCGAACTGGGCGGCGTGGTCCGGCCCGAGATCCGGTCCGACCTTGGCAAAGGCGGTGACCAGGCGTGGGCCGGAGCGGTCGCGCAGGATGCGGTCCTGATCGTTCAGCGCAGACTGGCTGCCTTCATAGTTCGCGATCCCGCTGGTCTTACCCTGCAGCAGCTCCACACCCAGCTGGGTGTAGGTCGCGGTGGGGGCGAGCCAGGTCGCCTGTACGCCCTTTTCCAGCAGACCGTGGTCGCCGAACAGGTATTCGTTGACCAGCGGACGGTTCACGAAGTCCCACTCGTGGGGGTGGCGGTTGTTGATGTAGCCGATGTCCGACAGGAACTTGCCCGCCTTGAGCTGGAGGCCGCCGGGCAGGGCGCGGGTGGTCAGGTAGGCCTCGTCGACCTGGATGTCCTGGTCGTCGAATTCGATGATCACGGTGGCGTCCAGGAGGTCGCCGAGACGGGCCTGAAAACCCAGTTCCGAATGGCCAAGGTTGAAGCCGTCGTCGAAGCCGTGGTCGCCGTCATCACCGTGATCGTGGCCGTCGTCGAAGCCGGCGGGCGAATCATTACCGTGCGAGAGCTCGTTGTAGTAGATGCCATCGAGGATCAGGGATACGTCCATGCCCCAGGCCGAGTCGCCGTCACCGGCGGTCCATTGCGCCATGGCGGCGCCGGGCACGGCGAGTGTCAGGGCGGCGAGCCCGCTAAATACGGGGCGTGAGAACGGGGTGAGGGGCATGTCGGGCTCCTTGTTGTGCGGCAGTCTGCCGCTCGGGGCAGTGCCAAGCAACGAAATTGGACTGTTATAGCGTAACGTCTGATAAGGTGAACGTTATACAATAACAATTCAGGTTTCAACCCCCGATCGGGCGATCCGGTGTGCTGCCGGTTAGTCGCGTGGAAGGCCGGCGCGGGCGAAGGCATCGCGCCAGGACTCCAGCTTCTCGTCCAGGCTCAGTCGGGCGTTGGCGGGGCTGGTGGAGGGCAGGCGCAGGGCCTCGACGCCCAGGGCGCGGGTCTCGCGGATGCGCCGCGCGCTCTCGGCGCCGTTATGGATGATCACGCGCAGGTCCGGGGCCTCGCGGGTCAGCCGGGCGAGATCGTTGGGGACCGGATCGCGGATGGCGCTGTCCAGGCTCCCCTCGCGCGAGCAGGCGCCGTAGACGTCCCAGAGGCCAGCGCCGTGCGCGAGCAGGCGCTCAATGCGTTCCGGGTAGTCCAGTTCCGGGAAGGACTCGCCGAGGATCTGCCCGGCAATCGGCCAGAACTGGTTGCGCGGGTGGGCATAGTAGGCCTGGGCCTCGAGCGAGGCGACGCCGGGAAAGCTGCCCAGCACGACCAGGCGGGTGTCCGCCCGCAGGATGGGCGGGAAGGCCTCTAGGGAAGCACTGATTAATGTACACGTTCGCGCTCGAGTCACTTTTGCGTGCGAACAAGGCGCGGTGACTGCCGTGCGGTCATTCTGCACAAGGGAGCCGCAACGCCGTGCGCGCGCAAAAGTGGCCGAGCCCCTGCATTCAATGGTTTGTGGGGTTGGTGCCCCAGGTTCCCCGATCCTGCGTTGCGCCCCTTGCCGGTAGAACCACTACCGGCTGCGGACCGCGCCTTGTCTCGGAAAACCTGGGGCACCAACGCGAACGTGTACATTAATCAGTGTTTCCCTAGGGCGGGCGTGGCGGTCATCGGAGGGCGGGGTCGGGCCGCTTCAGGGGCGTCAGGCGCGGTCCTGCTGACCCCGGCGGCAGCCCCCGCACTGGCCATGCAGCTCCACCATGCGCGAGTCGATGGCGAAGTCCTGGGCCTCGGCCTCGTGCTCCAGTGCCTGGCTGGCCGGTTCCGGGGTGTGGAATTCTGTGATCTGGCCGCAGCCGTCGCAGATCATCAGGGCCGACTCGTGGCGCTCGCCGGGGTGCGAGCAGGCGACGAAGCCGTTCAGGCTCTCGATGCGGTGGATCAGGCCCTGCTCCAGCAGAAAGGCCAGGGTGCGGTAGACGGTCGGTGGCTTGATGCTGTGATCATCGGAGGACAGCGCATGGATCAGGTCGTAGGCCTTGATGACGCCCTCGGTGCGCAGGATCTGCTCCAGGATGCGCCGGCGTTGCTCGGTCAGGCGTGCACCGTGGCGGGCGCAGACGCGCTCGGCGTCGGCCAGGGCCTGTTCGATGTCCGGCGTCTTGGTCTCGGCGGCGGCTGTCATGCGCCTAGGATAGCCCAAACGATCACTGTGCCCGTAACCGCCTCGCTGATCAGGCGGATTCGGCGGCCCGGGTGGTTTCGGTGTCGGGCTCGGTCGGGCGGGTCGCCTCGGGGCGCGCAAAGACCTCGGCGGACCAGCGGGCGCGTTCGGCGGCCGGTTCGATGTCGCGGGACACCATGTGTGCATCCACCGCGAGGATGCGGTGGTTCAGGCCTTCGCCGTTGGCGATCTGGATGGCGAGCCCGGGGCGGGCGTTGAGCTCCAGGATCAGCGGCCCGCGGTCGGCATCGATCACCACGTCCACCCCCAGGTAGCCGAGCTCGCTCAGTTCGTAGCAGCTGGCGGCCAGCTCCATCAGTTGATCCCAGCCGGGGATCTGCAGGCCGACGATGCTCTTTTCGCTGTCGGGGTGTTCGCGGCAGGGCCGGTTGTAGCGCACGCCACCGATGGTGCGGCCGGAGCCGAGGTCAATGCCCGTCCCCACGGCACCCTGGTGGAGGTTGGCCTTGCCGTCGGAGTCATGGGTCGGCAGGCGCATCATCGCCATCACCGGGTAGCCGCGATAGACCACGGTGCGGATATCCGGCACGCCCTGGTGCGAGACCTCATCGAAGATCGAGGAGAAGCGCACCCGCTGCTCGATCATTGCGGCGTCCGGTTGGCCACCCAGGCTGTACATGCCCGAGAGGACGTTGGCGATGTGATCGTCCACTTCGCTCAGCTCCATGGCGCGGCCACCAGCCCGGCGCGGCCGATCGCCACGCCAGCCGTCGATCACCAGGATGCCGTCGCCGCCCGCGCCGTGGGCAGGCTTGATGACGAAGCCGTCTTCATAGTTCCGCAGCTGCTGCCGCACGTCGCGAATCTGGCGCAGGGTGCGCACGACGCCGTACAGGTCCGGCACCGAGAGCCCGGCATCCAGGGCGAGTTGCTTGGTCTGGAGCTTGTCGTCCACCCGCGGGTAGAAGCGCCGTCGGTTCCAGACGGAGATGTAGCGGGCATTGCGGGTGTTCATGCCGACAATGCCCTGCTCCTTCAACAGCTTGGGGCGAACGAAGCGCGGCAGCCAGGCGCGCATTAGTCGGTCCTCCGCATCGCATCCTGGATGCGTCCGAAGCGGAACAGTTCGGTCAGGCGATAGCCGGTGTAGCGCCCCAGCAGCAGGGTCACGGCCAGCAGCACCAGCAGCAATTCAGGGAACACGAACAGCAGGTGTTCCAGCTGGCGGTTGGCCATCAACCCGTAGGCCGCGGCCGCGACGACCAGGCTGCCAATCCCCTGGGTGATGGCATCGGCGGGGCCGTGTTCTTCCCAGACCACTGACATGCGTTCGATGGTCATGGCGAGGATGACCATCGGGAACAGTGACAGCGCCAGGGCGCGCTCGAAGCCGAGCTGGTGCGACAAGATGCTGATGCCGAGCATGAGCATGATGACCACGCTGACGACCGCCGCCAGGCGCGGGACCAGCAGCAGTCTGAGGTGTTCGAGGTAGAAGCGCACCACGAGACCCAGTGACACGATCAGCGTGAACAGGATGATCCCGGCCAGCAGCTGGGTCTCGCGGAAGGACAGCGCGATCAGCACCGGCATGAAGGTGCCGAAGGTCTGTACGCCGATCACGTTGCGCAGGAAGACGATAATCATCGCACCCAGTGGCACCATCAAAAGCACCCGATAGGTGTTCTGCGTGCCCAGCGGCAGGTTCAGGGTGGAGAAATCGAGGAAACGACTGTCCAGGGTGTCCCCGAAGCGCTGGATGGTCGCCAGGGCATCCTGCACCCCGCGCGCCACCGCAAAGCGGACCTCTGCGTTCTCGCCGTGCGTTATCTCCAGGAGTGGGGCGTCGCCGTGCGACCACACGACCACATCGGCGGGGTACTCGATCTCGCCGCTCTCCGGGTCGATGGGCACCCAGCGCCGCGTGTTGTGGACCTCCAGCCAGGTCTGCGGCTCGATGTCGCGGCGCCCGTCGACCAGGCGCAGGGCGGTCACCTGCCGGGCCGGGATGCGTGCGGTGGCCAGCAGCTCGATCAGGGTCTCGGCCCGGCGGGTTCGATTGTCGGTGCTCTCGATGAATACGGCCGCATTTGAAGCGGGTGCGGCGTTGGCGAGGTCGTTTACCAGCACCGAGGCAAAACTCTGGATATCCGATGAGCGCCCGCGGACGTCGTCGATCAGCGCCTCGGCCGCCGAACGGAAGGGTTCGGCCCAGTCGGGCACGGCCACCGGCCCCGGGTAGTCGGCCTCGGAGCGGTCGTTTCCGTCACGGTAGAGCGTGGCGCGATAGTAGAGTACTTGCTCGCCGCGTGGCTGGCGTGTGGTCCACTGCGCCAGACGATCCTCCGTCTGGGTGATGGTGTTCAGGCCGTAGCCACGGGATACGAAGCCTTCGTCCAGGATGGAGAAGTTCGGCAGGCGGTGAGGGATCCGAAGCTGCACCGTGGTGGCCTCGCCGGTGGCCTGGAAGCGCACGCGGGCCTCCACCTGCCAGGTCTCGGCGGTGGCGTCCGGCTGCAGGGGCATCCCCAGCGCGCTGACCTTGTAGGCGAAGACCCCGAGTCCGATCGCGCTCAGCAGTACGATCAGGATCGGCAGGTGGAAACGCTTCACTGGTCATCCGTCGCGCAGTCGGGCGCGCGCAGGTGCTCCGCGCCGGAATCCACCAGGATGTGCCCGGCCATGTGGCTGCGCCCGATCAGGGCTTGGTATTTCAGGGCCGTGCGGTCGATCAGGCTGGTGTCGGCGCTCAGGAGCTGGTCGCCGATACAGAACTCCATGCGCACCACCGGGCGTTCCTGCGAGTCTCCGCTGTGCCTGCGGATGCGCACGATGCGCTCGATCGGTCGCTCCAGGGTGATGCGCGCGTCCTCGTCTTCCGGATCGATGATCTCGAAGCGGATCCAGTCCTCGCCGTCCTTCTCGAAGCGTTCCTTGTTCAGCGCGTTCAAGGAGGAGGAGGTTGCACCGGTATCCATGCGCGCCTCCAGCACGATGTCTTCCTCGGCGATGCGGACGTTCTCCACTACACCCAGGATGGCCATGGCCCCCCCCGACTCCTGGGCCCCTGCGGATTGCGTCAGGAAGGCCAGGACGAGCAGCATGGTCGGCAGGATGGATTGGGTTAAGCTGGAACGACGGGCGGCTGGAGCAGTCACGCAGTCTCCTGAAGGTTACAAAACACTGAAGTGTAGCTGATCACGCTTGTTACCCCGTGTTAAGGGGTTCACAAAGCCTAGGGAAGCACTAGATCAGTGTGGCCCTGGGAGTTCAGGAGTTGCCATGAGCTGGGTAGTCGATCTCGCCGATCTGACCATGAACGATGTCGCCCGGGTGGGTGGCAAGAATGCCTCGCTGGGCGAGCTGCTGGGGCAGCTCGGTGCCGCCGGGGTGCGCGTGCCGGGCGGTTTTGCCACGACCGCGGACGCCTATCGGGCATTGCTGGCGAAGGACGGGCTGGACGAGCAGATCAAGGCACGCCTGGCGGATCTGGATATCGACGATATCGAGGCCCTGCGCGCGGCCGGGCGCGAGGTGCGTGGCTGGGTCGAGCAGGCCGAACTGCCGGGCGAGCTGGAGGAGGCGGTGCGCGAGCACTACGCGAAACTGGGCGACGACGTCCCGGTGGCGGTGCGTTCCTCGGCCACCGCCGAGGACCTGCCCGAGGCCTCGTTCGCCGGGCAGCAGGAGACCTTCCTCAACGTGCGCGGCGTTGATGCGCTGCTGCAGCGGCTGCGCGAGTGCTTTGCCAGCCTCTACAACGACCGGGCGATCGCCTACCGCGTGCATAACGGCTTTGCCCACGACGAGGTCGCGCTGTCGGCCGGCATCCAGCGCATGGTGCGCTCCGACGTCGGCGCCAGCGGCGTCATCTTTACCCTGGATACCGAGAGCGGCTTTCGCGATGCGGTGTTCATCACCGGGGCGTGGGGGCTCGGCGAGACGGTCGTGCAGGGTGCCGTGAACCCCGACGAGTATCAGGTCTACAAGCCGGCGCTGGCGGCCGGAAAACGCGCCATCATTGGCCGTGCCCTGGGTACCAAGGCGGTGCGCATGGTGCTCACGGAGGACGGTACCCGTACCGAGGACACCCCGACCGACCTGCGCCACCGCTTCTGCCTGTCGGATGCCGATGCCGAGCAGCTGGGCCGCTATGCGGTTGCCATCGAGCAGCATTACGAACGGCCGATGGACATCGAGTGGGCCCAGGATGGAGAGACCAGCGAGCTGTTCATCGTGCAGGCGCGGCCGGAGACGGTGGAGAGCCGCGTCGAGCTGGGTGCGGGCGAGCGCTACGAGCTGGCCCCGCACGACGCCGAGCCGGTGGTGACCGGCCGTGCAATCGGCTCGAAGGTGGGGGCCGGTATCGTGCGCGTGCTGGATTCACCGGATGCCATGCACGCCATGGAGGAAGGCGACATCCTGGTTGCGGACATGACCGACCCCGACTGGGAGCCGGTGATGAAGCGCTCCGCCGCGATCGTGACCAACCGCGGCGGTCGAACCTGCCACGCGGCGATCATCGCCCGCGAGATGGGCATACCGGCGGTGGTGGGTTGCGGTAACGCAACCGAGGTGCTCTCCGACGGGATGGAGGCGACGGTTTCCTGCGCGGAGGGCGACGACGGGCACGTGTACCCCGGCAGGCTCGACTACACGGTCAAGAAGACCGATATCGGCGAACTGCCGGAGTTGCCGGTCAAGCTGATGCTGAATGTGGCCAACCCCGGGCGGGCCTATGCCTTCTCGCAGTTGCCACACGCCGGGATTGGTCTGGCGCGGCTGGAGTTCATCATCAACGGGACCATCGGCGTGCATCCGCTGGCGCTTCTGGACTATGGCGAGGACCCGAACCGCCTCGAGCCCGAGGTGCAGGAGCAGATTGCCGAACGCCTGCGTGGCTTTGACGACGGCCCGCGCGAGTTCTTCGTGCGCAAGCTGTCCGAGGGCATCGCGACGCTGGCGGCGGCCTTCGCGCCGGAGCCGGTGATCGTGCGCCTGTCCGACTTCAAGTCCAACGAGTACGCCCACCTGATCGGCGGCGCCGGCTACGAGCCGCACGAAGAGAATCCCATGCTGGGTTTTCGCGGGGCCTCGCGCTATCGCTCCACGACCTTCCGCCCGGCGTTCGCGATGGAGTGCGAGGCCCTGCGGCGGGTGCGGGACGACATGGGGCTGGACAACGTGCAGGTCATGGTCCCGTTCGTGCGTACGCTCGTCGAGGCCGAGGACGTGATCCGGGTGCTGGGCGAGGAGGGTCTGCGCCGGGGCGAGAAGGGCCTGAAGATCGTGATGATGTGCGAGATCCCGTCGAATGCCCTGTTGGCGGCGCGCTTTCTCGAGCATTTCGACGGTTTCTCCATCGGCTCCAATGATCTGACCCAGCTGACCCTGGGGGTCGACCGCGACTCCGGGTTGGTGGCCGACTCCTTCGACGAGCGCAACGATGCGGTGAAGGCGCTCTTGAGCATGGCGATCCGCGCCGCCCGTCGCGCCGACAAGTACGTTGGAATCTGTGGCCAGGCCCCCTCCGACTATCCGGAGCTGGCGGTCTGGCTGATGAACGAGGGTATCGACTCGCTGTCGCTGAATCCCGATTCGCTGCTCTCCACCTGGGAGCAACTGGCGAAGGTCGGGGGTCCGAGAGATGACTGATTCCGTCGCCCAATGCCCGCAGGTCTATCTGGTCTCGGACGGCACCGGGATCACCGCGGAGGCCCTGGCGCGCTCGCTGTTCACCCAGTTTCCGGATGTCGACCCGGCCTGGCACCGGTTGCCCTTCGTGCAGACGCCCGGGCGCCTGGCCGCCGTGTTCGCCCGGGTCGAGGCCGGGCCGCAGCCCGCGCTGGTGGTGGCCACCCTGGCCAATGCCGACCTGCGGGCCGATCTGCACCAGAGCTCGGTGCCGGTAATTGATGTCTTTGGCGAGCAGGTCGAGCGACTGGAGGGCCTGCTGGGGGTGCCCTCGCAATCGGTCTCCGGGCGCGCCCACGGCATGGGCGATGTCAGCCGCTATGACCGGCGCATCGAGGCCCTGAACTACACCCTCGCCCATGATGACGGTTTGGCCGTGCAGGATTTGTCGGTCGCCGATATCGTGCTGCTGGGTGCCTCGCGTTCCGGCAAGACGCCGACCAGCCTCTATCTGGCCATGAACTACGGGTTGTTCGCGGCGAACTACCCGCTGGTCCCGGAGGACCTGCGCCAGGGCGATATCCCGCACATGCCGGAAGGGCTGCGGGGCCTGGGTGGGCGCCTGGTGGGGCTGACGATCACCCCGCAGCGGCTCGCCCAGATCCGCGAGGGCCGACGGCCTGACAGCCGCTATGCCAGCCTGGCTCAATGCCGGGCCGAGTGTGCGGCGATCCAGGAGTTCTTCGACAGCTGGCAGATCCCGCATCTGGATGTGACCGAGCTGTCGATCGAGGAGATCGCGACCCGGGTACGCGACTGCATGGATACCCGCCGCGGCGTTTGATCCGCGTCTCCCTGGCTTGGCATCCCGCCGGGCTTGCCGGAGAATGGGCGCGGTTAACTCGCTGCATCGCAAGGAGTCTGCATGCCCGCCACCGGAACCGGACAAGAGATCGCCATCTTCCTCGTTGGCGTTGTCTTCGGGATTTATATCATCCTGTTGATTTTGAGGACGATCTTCGGCCTGGTGCGGGCCGATTACTACAATCCGATCTCGCAGACCATCGTGATGCTGACCGACCCGCCGTTGCGGGTGTTGCGGCCCGTGATCCCCTCGATCGGGCGGGTCGACCTGGCCGCGATCGTGCTGATGATCGTGCTCAAGTTCATCGAAATCTGGCTGCGCGTGCTGATTGTGGGCGTGGATGTCGGGGTTGGGATCATCCTTGCCGTGGCGATCCGCGAATTGCTGACCACTGTGATCTGGGTCTTCATCATCGCGCTCATTGCCGAGGTGGTGATGAGCTGGCTTCAGGCCGGGGGCGGTTCCGCCAACAATCCCATCATGCGTCTGGCGGGAGCGGTGAACCGCCCCATCCTCGGCCCTCTGCGCCGGGCCCTGCCAAATACCGGCGCGATCGATTTTTCGCCAATGATTGCCCTGGTCGGGCTTTATATCTTGCTGATTATCGTGCGCTCTTTTTGAGGTGGATCGACGCCCGGGCGAGATGCGCGAGGGGGCCTTGCCTGTTCGGGTGCAAAACGGGCTAGACTCGGGACGAGGGGCCCCTGCGGCAATGCCGCCGCCAGGTCCCCGTTTATCAAACGGAACAGGAGTCAGCCATGGCAAGAGTGCATCGGGTCATCACCGGCTTTTTCGTCGCATTGGCGGCGGTTGCTCTCGGAAGCTCGATCGCATCCGCCAACGAGGCGGAATTCGACAATTACGTCGTCTACTACAACGTGATCAACACCACCTTCCTGTCCCCGGAGGTCGCGCGGGCCTATGACGTGCGGCGCAGTTCCAACCGGGCCATGGTCAACATCAGCGTGATGGAGCGGGGCGACAACGGCTTGCAGGCGGTCTCCGCGGAAGTCAGTGGTTCGGCCACCAACATGAACGACCAGATGCGCAGCCTGCGTTTCCGCGAGATTCAGGACGGTGACGCGATCTATCACCTCTCCGAAGTGACTGTGCGGAGTGGTGAGACCCTCGAGTTCGAGATCGACATTAGCCCGGCGGACAGCGACCGCACGCTGCCGATCCGTTTCACCCGCGACTTTTACGCCGACTGAGCCCCGCCCCGGCGCTTGCGAACGATGCCCCGCTCGTCCGGGCGGGGCATCACATCATCAGGCGCAGCAGCATCCATGTGCCGTACAGCGCGACCCCGCCGCCGGCGACCCGGCGGACCCAGGGGCGGCGCACGAAGGCCGCCAGGCGCGCGGCGAACACCCCCATCAGCAGCAGATTCGGCAGCGTCCCCAGGGCGAAGGCCCCCATCAGTGCGGCCCCTTCCAGCGCGCCGCCGGCACTGAGCGCCCAGGCCAGCACGCTGTATACCAGTCCGCAAGGCAGCCAGCCCCACAGCCCGCCAACCATCAGCGCCTGACCGGCATGGCGCACAGGCAGGAAACGCCGGCCCAGCGGTTCAATGCGGCGCCACAGTACGCCACCGGCCTGTTCCAGACGGGCCAGGATCGGCCACCAGCCCCCGAGATAAAGCCCGAGCAGGATCAGGAAGACTGCGGCGATGCCCTGGAGGATCGCCTGCCCGGCGGGCAGGCCGCCGAGCAGGCTTGCCCCCAGCCACCCCGCCAGCGCGCCGGCGACCACGTAACTCGCCATGCGCCCGAGGTTGTAGGCCAGCAGGAGGTCGAGCCCCGGCCCACGGCGGCCGTGGCCCATGGAGATCGCGCCGACGATGCCGCCGCACATCCCCAGGCAGTGCACGCCGCCCAGGATGCCCACCGCCAACGCCGCCAGCAGGGTGCCCGGATCACCCATTAGCGAGACGTTGTTCCATGGACACGCGCACGTGGGTCAGTCCGGGTCGGCCGCATCGCCGAGAACCTCGTGCTTGGTACGGATGAAGGTGGAGTGCGGGATGTACAGCAGGTCCGCGAGGTGCCGAATGATCGCCTCCTGGCGCTTGTGCAGGTCGCGATTGGCCCAGGCGGCACGCCACAGGGCGCGCAGGATATCGGCCTTCTGATCGGCGTCGAAGGCGGCGTTCACCTCGCGCACCATCGGGTGGATGGAGATCAGCTCGTCGCTCTCCTCCCGGGCGATCTCCAGCATCGCATCGGCGGTATCGCTATCCAGCCGGAACAGTTCGATCAGGCTGGCGCGCACCGACTCCAGCTCCTCCGCGTGCAGATGAAAGTCGGCCCGGCAGACCTCCATGATCAGCGCCGCCGCGGCGCGTTGCAGGCGGTCCTCGGGGGCGCCCTCGGCGCGGTCGCTGCGCTCGGCGCCCAGCAGGCGCTGCCAGTGGCTGCGTAGTTGTTCGATCAAGTCGTGCTCTCCGTGGTCTTGCGCTGTGCGGTATGGTGCCCGAATGGAATCCGTCCGGCCCGAATCCCCCGATCTGCTCCTGCTCTCCGGCGGCATCGAGAGCAGCGCCTTGCTGGCGCAGGAGCATGCCGCCGGCCGCTCGTTGCGTGCCGTGTGGGTCGACTACGGCCAGCGCAATGCCGCGCGCGAATGGGCCGCGGTGGAACACTTGGCGGGCGTGTACGCGTGCATGCCCATTGCCCTGGATCTGCAGTCCCTGCGCACGGCGTTTACCCGTCGCAACGACTGGGTCGGGCATGTGCCGCTGCCGCAACGCAATCTGCTGGTGCTGGCCCTGGCGGTCAACCTGGCCGAGCATCACGGCGCCGGGCGCATCCTGCTGGCGCTGAACCGCGAGGATCAGGGGCATGGTCCGGGTTCGCAACCGAGTTTCGTGCAGCAGGTCTCGGACCTGGCTGCAGGCCTGGTGCCCGGCCTGCAGGTCGAGGCCCCGCTGATCGACCGGACCAAAGCCGAGATCATTGCGGCCACCGACCCGCTGGGGATCGACTGGCGCCGCACCTGGAGCTGCCTTCTGGCACAATCGCGCCAGTGCGGGCGCTGCCCGCAGTGCCAGGCCCGGCGCGCCGCGTTTGCCGTGGCCGGCATCCCCGACCCGACCGACTACCGCGAAGCCCCCCGATGACCGATCCCGCCATTCCCCGCCATGTCGCCGAGCGTCTGGAGATCGCTATCCTCACCGGCGAGACCCTGCAACTGAACTGGGTCGAGCCCAACTCCAGCCAGGCCTGGTGGGGCAAGGTGGCCCCGCGCGAGGTGCGCGAGGCGGACGGGTGCCACTGGCTCGACGGGGAATGCGAGGGCCGTACGGTGCAGATCCGTCTGGACTTGATCCGCAACCTGCCGACACCGGTCAAGTAGCCGCCACGCCTCCCGGGTCGGTCAGGCCGGGCAACAGGTCCGCGAGCGATTCCAGCAGCTCGAAGTCCTCCGAGTGCATGGGTTCGCCGCGCTCGTCCGGGTAGCGCATCCCGCGCAGTTGGGCGATCCCCGCCCCGGCGGCGCTGGCCAGCGCCAGCAGGTTGTCGTCCACCAGCAGGGTGCGTTCCGGATCGTACGGTGCGACCCGCTGCAGGCGTTCCCAGAAGCTGCCGTCTTCCTTGGCGCAATCGAGGTCGTGGGCGGAGACAATGGTATCCAGGCGGTCGCCAATGCGGGTGAGGCGATGCTTGAAGGCGTAGACCTGCGGGTGGGCGTTGGTGACCAGCACCCGCTGTCGTCCGGCGCGTTGCAGGGCGGCCAGAACCTGGTCGGCATGCGGTTTGAGGACGATGTGGTGGGCCAGTTCGCGTTTCAGGCCGAGGATGTCCAGACCGGTGAAGCGGGTCCAGTGATCGACGCAGTACCACTCCAGCTTGCCGCGCACCCGCTGCATCTCGTCCTCCAGGCGGCGGCGCGCACACTCCGGGTCATCCGGTTGGCAGCGGATGTATTCCTGCGGGATCAGTTCACGCCAGAAGCGATTGTCGAAGTGCAGATCCAGCAGCGTTCCGTCCATGTCGAACAGCACGGTGTCGACGCGATCCCAGGCGATCGCGTCGGGGGCCGCGGGCGGGTGCGGATTTTTTTCGGGGTTTTGCAGGTCCACAGCTAACGGCTACACGAAAGAGGGTGACGACGATGGCCCCCATGGTACCCCAATCGCGGTTCCTTCCCGCGACCCTGCTTCTTGCGCTAATGGCCCTGCCGCTGGCGGTGCAGGGGATGGACGCCGGCGACCCGGACTACGACCCGCTGGAGGATGACAGCCTGTGGGGCGAGACGGTCTCGCCGGACCAGACCCAGACCACCAGCCCCGACCTGAAATTCCTGCTGGAGGAGCCCGATCGCATCCCCCATCACCACCAGAATCAGATCCGCATCACGCAGTCCTCGCTGGAGGACGGCTGGGCCGATCTGCGCCAGTGCCACAACGATGTGGCGGCCATTCGGCGCATGGTCATTGTGTACAATGAGGCGACCATCGACGAGCTTCAGGTCGAGTCCACCCGCAACATCGAATCCGCGCGTGCCGAGGGCGATCGCGTGGACCTGCGCGGGGTGCAGCGGGACGCCGAGGTCTGCGTGACCGCGCGCATGAAGATCGTCGAGGACGAGGGGGATGGCGTCTATCGTCTGGAGAACGGCCCGTTCGTGCGCCGCTTCCTGGATGGCTACTTCCCGATGCGCGTCACCATGGCCGTGAGCTGGGGCGATCTCGATCTGCGCCTGGCGGATACCGATCCGGCTGACCAGGAAGGGTTCGAGGTGGTCACCTCCGATCACGGGTTCATGTTCGACACCCTGTTCGAGGGCGAACTGCGTACCCTGGTGCGGCTACGCAACAGCCACTGAATCTCGCCCGGAGGGCGCATGAGCCGAGACAAGCCGGATGTCCAGGGGCGGCGCACGGTCGCCAGCAGCCGCCTGTTCGAGGTGGAGGAGCTGGACCTCGAATTCAGCAATGGTGCGCGCACCTGCTTCGAGCGCCTGGTCAGTCGCGGCCACGGGGCGGTGATTATTGCCCCGGTGCAGGCTGACCGGACCGTCCTGCTGATCCGTGAATACGCCGCCGGCACCCACCGCTACGAGCTGGGTCTGCCCAAGGGCCGCATGGAGGCGGGCGAGGACATCCTGACTGCCGCCAATCGCGAGATCATGGAAGAGGTCGGCCACGGTGGGCATCGCCTGACCCATCTGGGTGCGCTGACCGTGGCGCCCGGCTACATGGCCCACCAGACCCATCTGGTGCTGGCCGAGGACCTGTACCCGCAGACCGCGGAAGGTGACGAGCCGGAGGCGCTCGAGGTGGTGCCCTGGTCGCTGGACCGGCTGACCGAGCTGGTCGCCCGCGAAGATCTGACCGAGGCGCGCTCCATCGCCGCGCTGTACATGGTGCGCGACTACCTCGACGCCTGAGCCCGAGCCTGCCAAGCTAGGGCTTGGTACCGGGAAAACAGGAGTTCCCCATGCATGCTCCGCCGAAGGACGCGGCCCTTACCGCCCTGATGCACGAGGTGGCCGCGCTGGCCGACCAGGCCGGCCACGCGATTCTCGAACTTTACGAGACGCGCTTCGCGGTCACCGAAAAGGCCGATCATTCGCCGCTGACCGAGGCCGATCTGGCGGCCCACCGGATCCTCGCCCGGGGGCTGGCCGACATCGACCCCGACTGGCCGGTGTTGTCGGAGGAGGGGCAGGACGTGCCCTTCGAGCGCCGCAGCCAGTGGCAGACCTACTGGCTGATCGATCCCCTCGACGGCACCCGCGAGTTCGTCAAGCGCAGCGGCGAGTTCACCGTGAACGTGGCCCTGATCCACGACCACGAGCCGGTGCTGGGCGTCGTCTGGTCCCCGGTGCTCAAGCGCCTGTACGCCGGTCATCGCGATGGCGTGGCGATTCGCCGTGACGAGGACCAACCCCCGCGGGAGATCGCAGTGGCGCGCGACCGTATTGGCACCGATCACCCATTGGTGGCGGGCAGCCGTTCGCACGGGGCGGAGCGGCTCAAGGTCGCGCTGGACCGGCTGGGTCCCCACGACCTGGTCAGCATGGGCAGTTCGATGAAGCTGTGCCTGGTGGCCGAGGGCGCCGCCGACATCTATCCGCGTCTGGGTCCCACCAGCGAGTGGGATACCGGCGCGGCGCATGCCGTGGTGCGGGCCGCAGGCGGACGGGTGACGGATCTCCACGGGCAAGAACTGCGCTACAACACGCGCGAAAGCCTGCTGAACCCCGAGTTCCTGGTGTGCGCGGGCAACCCCGACGGCTGGTTGCGCCGCCTGGGGCTTCCCGACGCCTGAGAACCCGCTCCGCGTCAGGCGGCGCCGTTGGTCTGTGACGGGGCCACCGGTTCGGGCGTGAGGTTCCAGATCTGGTCGGCGTAGTCGCGAACGGTGCGGTCGATGGAGAAGTACCCCATGCGTGCGACATTCAGGATGGCCGCCTCGGCCCACGCGGCGCGGTCGGCGTACAAAGCATCCGCCCGGTCGCAGGCCTCGGCATAGGCCGGATAGTCGGCGATTACGAAGAACGGATCCTCGTGGCGCAGGTAGCGCCCAAGGTCGCCATGGGTCCCCGGGTCGTCGCAGGTAAAGAACCCTGATTCGATCATCTCCACCGCAGCGGCCAGGTTGGGCTGCTGCGCCAGGATGGCCTCGGGACTCGGGCCGTTGCGGCGATGCTCGACCACCTCGTCGGCAGTCATGCCGAAGATGAAGATGGATTCCTCGCCCACCGCGTCTCGGATCTCGATGTTGGCGCCGTCCAGGGTGCCTATGGTCAGGGCCCCGTTCAGCGCCAGTTTCATGTTGCCGGTGCCGGAGGCCTCGAAGCCGGCGGTGGAGATCTGTTCGGAGACATCCGCCGCCGGGATGATGATGCTGGCGGAACTGACCTCGTAGTTGGGGAAGAACACGCACTTCAGGCGGTCGCCCACGGCCGGATCGTTATTCACGATGTCGGCCACCTCGTTGATCACCTGGATGATGCCCTTGGCGCGTGCATAGCCGGGCGCTGCCTTGCCGCCGAACAGGACCACGCGCGGCGGGACGTCCTCACCGGCGCGGATGCGCCGGTAGAGATCCACCACGTGCAGGAGCTTCAGGAGCTGGCGCTTGTATTCGTGGATGCGCTTGATCTGCACGTCGAACATCACGTCCGGGTTCAGTTCCACGCCAGTGCGCTCGCGCACCAGGTCCGTCAGGCGCTGCTTGTTGGCGCGCTTCACATCCATGAAGGCCTTTTGCAGGTCGGGATCCTGGGCGTAGGGTTCCAGCTCACGCAGGGCGTCCAGGTTGTACTGCCAGTCGTCGCCAATGCGCTGGCCCAGCAGTTGGGTGAGCGAGGGATTGGACTGGATCATCCACAAGCGTGGGGTCACGCCGTTGGTGACGTTGACGAAGCGCTCCGGCCACAGGGCGTAGAAGTCTTCGAACAGCGTCTCCTGCAGCAGCTGAGTGTGCAGTGCCGCCACGCCATTGACGTGGTGCGAGCCGACCACGGCCAGGTGCGCCATGCGCACGCGGCGGCCGTTGGCCTCGTCGATGATGGACAGTCGGGCCAGGCGGTCGTTGTCCCCGGGATAGCGGTGACGGACTTCCTCCAGGAAACGGTGGTTGATGCGGTAGATGATCCCCATGTGGCGTGGCAGCACGCGCTCCATGAGCTCCACCGGCCAGGTCTCCAGGGCCTCGGGCATCAGGGTGTGGTTGGTGTAGGCAAAGGTGCGCCGGGTCAGGTCCCAGGCTTGATTCCAGTGCAGTTCGTGGCCGTCCACCAGCAAGCGCATCATTTCCGCGACGGCGATTGCCGGGTGGGTGTCATTGAGCTGGATCGCAATCTTGTTGGGTACGTCATCCAGGCTGTAGCCAAGCGCCAGATGGCGATCCAGGATGTCCTGCAGCGAGGCGGAGACGAAGAAATACTCCTGTTTCAGCCGCAGCTCCTTGCCGATCGCGGTGGCATCGTTCGGATAGAGAACCATCGAGATGGTCTCGGACGCGGCCTTGTCCGAGACGGCGCGGATGTAATCGCCCTCGTTGAAGTACCGCAGGTCGAAGTCGCGGGTGGCCTTGGCCGCCCACAGCCGCAGGTTATTCACGTTGCGCCGGCCATAGCCTGCGGTCGGGTAGTCGTAGGCCATGGCCAGGACTTCCTCGCCATCCTCCCAGCTGTAGCGGGTGGTGCCATCGGAATGATGGTGCTCGACCACGTGGCCGTAGAAGTGGATCGGGTATTTGCGGTCGGCGCGCGGAAACTCCCACGGGTTGCCGTAGCGCAGCCAGTTGTCCGGATGCTCCACCTGGCGGTACGGCTCGAACTCCTGCCGGAACATCCCGAACTCGTAACGGATGCCGTAGCCATAGCCGGGATAGCCCTGGGTCGCCAGGGATTCCAGGATGCAGGCTGCGAGCCGCCCGAGGCCACCGTTGCCGAGGGCAGCATCGTCTTCCAGGTCGAGGATCGTATCCAGGTCTACGCCGAGGTCTGCCATCGCCTGGCGCGCCGGTTCGAGGATGCCAATGTTGCGCAGGTTCGCCTCGAGCATGCGCCCCACCAGGTATTCCATCGACAGGTAATAGACGCGCTTGACGTCCTCGTCGGTGAACTGCCGGCGGGTTAGCAGCCGCCGCTCGACCATGCGTTCGCGAATGGCGAAGGCCAGCGCCTCCATCCAGTCGCGCTCTTTGGCCTTGCGCGGGTCCTCGCCGACCACACGGACCAAGGCATCGCGGATCGATTGCCGCAGGCCCTCCGCGTCGTTGGGGAGGTTGGGCAGGTGCGTGACTTCGGGGGCGGCCATCGGGTGGATCTCCAAAAAAAGGGGTAGACGCGCCGTCGCCCGGGGTTATCCCTCCCGGGCGACGGCGCGATAGCCGATATCTGTTCGGCAGTATATATCGTCGAAATGAATCTGTTGTACGGCCGCGTAGGCCTTTTTCTGCGCGGCCTTCACGTCCTCGCCGAGGCCGACCACACACAGCACGCGGCCGCCGGCGGTGACGATCGTTCCGTCTCCGCCCTGTGCGGTCCCGGCGTGGAACACGTGGGCATCGGGATCGCGCTCCACGGCCTCCAGGCCGGTGATGGGGTCGCCCTTGCGGTAGGTACCGGGGTAGCCGCCGGCGGCCAGGACCACGCCCAGCGCCACGCGCGGATCCCACTCGGCCCGGACCTGGTCCAGGCGGCCGTCCAGCGCGGCCTCCACCAGTTCGCCGAGGTCGGAGTCCAGACGGCTCAGGATCGGCTGGGTCTCGGGGTCGCCGAAGCGGCAGTTGAACTCCAGCACCTTCGGGTTGCCCGCGGCGTCGATCATCACGCCGGCATAGAGAAAGCCGGTGTAGCGTTCGCCATCGGCGGCCATGCCCTGCACGGTCGGCTCGATAACCTCGCGCAGGATGCGCTCGTGCAGGGTATTTGTCACCACCGGGGCGGGCGAGTAGGCCCCCATGCCGCCGGTGTTCGGGCCCTGGTCGCCGTTGTCGCGCGCCTTGTGGTCCTGCGAGGAGGCCAGCGGCAGGACGTGCTCGCCATCCACCATGCAGATAAAGCTGGCCTCCTCGCCGCGCAGGAATTCCTCGATGACGACCCGGTTCCCGGCCTCGCCAAAGGCATTGCCGGCCAGCATGTCGTGTACCGCGGCGCGGGCCTCGTCTTCGGTCTGCGCCAGGATCACGCCCTTGCCGGCGGCCAGGCCGTCAGCCTTGACCACAATGGGTGCGCCGTGAGCGGCGATGAAGTCGAGCGCCGCGGTCTCGTCCTCGAAGCTGCCGTAGGCAGCGGTCGGGATGCCGTGGCGCTGCATGAAGTCCTTGGCGAAGCTCTTCGAGCCCTCCAGCTGCGCCGCCTTCGCGGTGGGGCCGAAGCAGCGCCGCCCCGCCGCGCGGAACGCATCCACCACGCCAGCCACCAGCGGGGCCTCCGGGCCGACGACCGTAAAGGCCACTGCCTCGCGCTCGGCCAGGGCCAGCAGCGCGTCGATGTCGGTGACGCCGATGTCGACGTTCTCGCACTTCGCCGCGCGCGCGGTCCCGGCGTTGCCGGGGGCCACCAGGACGCGCTCGATCCGTGGCGATTGCGCCAGCTTCCAGGCCAGGGCGTGCTCGCGGCCGCCGTTGCCAATTACCAGTACGTTCATGGGATGTCCCGGATCAGTGACGGAAGTGGCGCATGCCGGTGAACAGCATGGCGATGTCGTGCTCGTTGGCGGCGTCGATCACCTCTTGGTCGCGCATCGAACCGCCGGGCTGGATCACCGCGGTGATGCCGGCCTCGGCGGCAGCGTCGATGCCGTCGCGGAACGGGAAGAAGGCATCCGAAGCCATCACCGAACCGGCCACCTGCAGGCCCTCGTCGGCGGCCTTGATGCCGGCGATGCGCGCGGAATACACCCGGCTCATCTGCCCGGCGCCGACCCCAATGGTCTGCTCGTCACGAACGTAGACGATCGCGTTGGATTTCACGTATTTGGCCACCTGCCAGGCGAAGCAGAGGTCCTTCATCTCCTGCTCCGAGGGCGCGCGGGCGGTCACGGTCTTCAGCTCCACGTCGGCCAGGCTGCCGCGGTCGGCATCCTGCACCAGCAGGCCGCCGCCGATGCGCTTGTAGTCGAGGCCGGGGCCGACACCCGCCGGCGGGATCTCCAACACGCGGACGTTCTTCTTGGTGGCCAGGGCGCGCAGCGCGCCCGGGGTGATCTCGGGGGCGATGACCACCTCGACGAACTGGCGGCTGACGATCGCGTGCGCGGTATCGCCGTCCAGCGGCCGGTTGAAGGCGATGATGCCGCCGAAGGCCGAGGTCGGGTCGGTCTGGAAGGCCCGCTCATAGGCCATCAGCTGGGTCGGGGCCATTGCGACGCCGCAGGGGTTGGCGTGCTTGACGATCACGCAGGCCCCGGCCTCGAACTGGCGCACGCATTCCCAGGCGGCATCGGCGTCGCCCAGGTTGTTGTAGGAGAGCGCCTTGCCCTGGTGCTGGCGGTAGCTGGCCAGGGTGCCGGGGGCGGGCTGCGGATCGCGGTAGAACGCGGCGCGCTGATGCGGATTCTCGCCGTAGCGCAGGGTCTCGACGCGCTCGAAGGTGGCGTTCAGCTGCCCCGGGAAGGGGGCCGCTTCGCCATCGTCGTCGAGAGCCGAGAGATAGTTGCTGATCGCGGCGTCGTAGCGCGCCACGTGATCAAAGGCCGCGACCGCCAGGCGGAAGCGCAGCGATTGTGGCACCTCGCCATGGTCGCCGATGGCCGCGGCGATCTCGCTGTACTGGTCGGGGCTGGTGGCCACGGCTACGTCGCGGTAGTTCTTGGCCGCCGCGCGCAGCATCGCCGGACCGCCGATGTCGATGTTCTCGATCGCCTCTTCCAGATTGCAGCCGGGGCGGGCCACGGTCGCCTCGAACGGGTAGAGATTCACCACCAGCAGGTCGATCGGCGGGATGTCCTGCTCGGCCATCACTGCGGAGTCGATGTCGCGCCGACCCAGCAGGCCGCCGTGGATACGCGGGTGCAGGGTCTTGACCCGGCCATCCATGATCTCGGGGAAGCCCGTGTGTCCGGAAACCTCGGTTACCGGAAGGTTGTTTTCGGCCAGTAGGCGGGCGGTCCCGCCGGTGGACAGAAGCTCGACGCCGCGTTCGTGCAGGGCGCGGGCGAGCTCCACGACGCCGGTCTTCTCGGAGACCGACAAAAGGGCGCGCTGGATGGGGCGGCTGGGGGTCATGCGGGGCCTCGGGATCGCTGCAAAACGAGCATTATATCGAACGCGCGGCACGGATGGACTGGCATCGTGGGCCGCGCAGACAGGGCCGCCGGACGGGCTCTCAACTTGTAATGTTTGCGCAAAACCTTCAGGGTATAAAAACGATTTCGGACACAACGCCCGCGTTCAGACGCAGCGCGAGGCGCCGTAAACGATCCCCGAGCCAGGCGGGATGGGCCCGCCAGACCACGGCTCGGCATCCGGGTACCGATTGCCCTCCGGATGTGCAGGAAGAACCGGCCAGGCCGGTGTCGGGTGCTGCGAACAACGCACCTGGCGCATTGATACCCGAACACCGGGCGTAACCCGCCTGGCTCGATCGGGCTGCTGGCGAGACCGCCGAGTGATGCGGAGGTCGCGGTTCACTGCGTTTGCGGGGTGTTGTGCCGGCGGATCGGCCTTGGGGCCGGTCCGGTCACGCTTACAACAGCAGCAAAGCCAAGAGGAACCAGCATGGCAGCGAACATCAAGAATGATCAGGACTTCGGCGAAAAGCCGACCGAGCGCCGTAATACCGAGAACTATCTCAACGAGTACACCACCGGCTTCGTCGATAAGTGGGATGACCTGATCGATTGGGACAACCGTGCCAAGAGCGAAGGCACCTTCTTCATCGAAGAACTGAAGAAGCGCGGCGCCAAGCGCGTGCTCGACGTCGCCGCCGGCACCGGCTTCCATTCCGTGCAGCTGCGTGAGGCGGGCTTCGACGTGGTGACCGCCGACGGCGCCCCCGAGATGCTCGTCAAGGCCTTCGAGAACGGTCGCAAGCGGGGCCACATCCTGCGCACCGTGCAGGCCGACTGGCGCATGCTGAACCGCGACATCTACGGCCGCTACGACGCCGTCGTCTGCCTGGGCAACTCGTTTACCCACCTGTTCAATGAACACGACCGTCGCAAGGCCCTGGCCGAGTTCTACTCCGCCCTGAACCACGATGGTGTGCTGATCCTCGACCAGCGCAACTACGACACCATCATGGACCACGGTTATTCGTCCAAGCACACCTACTACTACTGCGGCGACAACGTCCAGGTGCAGCCGGCCCACGTCGACGAAGGCCTGGCGCGCTTCCAGTACAAGTTCCCGGATGGCTCCGAGTACTTCCTGAACATGTTCCCGCTGCGCAAGGCCTATGTCCGCCGCCTGATGCGCGAAGTCGGTTTCCAGCATATCGAGACCTACGGGGACTTCCAGGAGACCTATCGCGAGAGCGATCCGGACTTCTTCATCCACGTGGCCGACAAGCGTTATATCGAGGGCGAGGAACGATGAGCGAGAACTACTCCGACGTAGTCGAAACCGCTCGCGACTACTACAACAGCGAGGACGCCGACACCTTCTACAAGATGGTGTGGGGCGGTGAAGACCTCCATATCGGGCTGTACGAGTACAAGGACGAGCCGATCGGCGACGCCAGCCGTCGCACGGTCGCGCACATGTCCGACCTCCTGGGCGAGCCGCAGCCGGAATGGCGCGTGCTCGACATGGGCGCCGGCTACGGCGGTGTCGCCCGCTACCTGGTGGAAAACTACGGTTGCGATGTCACCGCGCTGAACCTGTCCGAGAAGGAAAACGAGCGCGATCGCGAGATCAACAAGGCGCGCCACCTCGACGACAAGATCACCGTGGTCGACGGCAGCTTCGAGAAGGTCGACGAGCCGGACGCGTCCTATGACGTCGTCTGGTCCGAGGACTCCTTCCTGCACAGCCAGAACGAAGACAAGAAGAAGGTGATTCAGGAGGCCGCGCGCGTCCTGAAGCCGGGTGGCTGGCTGATCTTCACCGATCCGATGCAGACCGACGACTGCCCGGATGGCGTGCTGGACCCGATCCTCGCCCGCATCCACCTGGATTCGCTGGCGAGCCCCGCGCTTTACCGCGAGGCGGCCAAGGCGGCGGGTCTGGAGGAAGTCAGCTTCGAGGAGCACTCCGGCCAGATCTCGACCCATTACGGCCGCGTGAAGCAGGAGCTCGAGTCCCGCGAGGACGAGTTGAAGAACTACATCTCGCAGGACTACATCGACCGCATGAAGCAGGGCCTGCAGCACTGGGTCGATGGCGGCAACTCGGGCTACCTGACCTGGGGCATCTTCCGCTTCCGCAAGCCGGCCCGCTAGGTCGGTCGCGGAGAAAGACCGGGAGGGCTATCCGCCGTCAGGCGGGTAGCCGCTTCCAGACCCCGTCCATGCGGCCTTCGAGCGGCTGGAAACGGGTCTTGTATTCCATCTTCGGTGCCTGGTTGATCCAGTAGCCGAGGTAGACATGAGGGAGGCCCAGGCGGTGCGCATGTGCCACCTGGGTCAGGATCGCGAGGGTGCCCAGTCCGCGGCGCGGCTGATCCGGATCGAAGAAGCTGTACATTGCCGACAACCCCTGCGGGGTGCGGTCGGTGACGGCCACCGCGACCAGCGTGTCGGCCTGGCGGAATTCGATCAGATCCACTGGACCGTTCCGGTGGGCGAGCATTCCCGCGTATTCCTCGTGTCCCATCTGTTCCATGCCGCCGCCCGTGTGACGGGCGGACTGGTAGCGCGAGAACAGCGGCATGTGCTCGCCGAGATCGGCGGCGGGCGATGGTCCGGGCTGCTCCGGCGGCCGCCGGATGGCAACCGCGAGATCGTGGTTGCGGCCCAGGCAGCGGCGCTGGCTCCGGTTCGGGCGAAAGGCCGCAACCGGGATGCGCACTGGCACGCAGGCCGCGCACTCGGGGCAGTGATGCCGATAGACAAACTGACCGCTGCGGCGAAAGCCCTCGGCCAGTAGCTGGCCGAAGCGCGCGCCGCCCAGGCTGACCGCGGGGTCGACCAGCAAACTCTGCATCTCGCGGTCGTCCAGATAGGGGCAGGCCTGCGGGGCAGTAATGAACCAGCGGATCGGGTGTTCCTGCATGGCGCTATCGTGACAGCTCTGTTCACGGGCGCAACCAGGCCGCATCCGGGGCTGCGACGCAATTTGAAAGAGCCTGCCAACAGGGTGGGCTCCACGACGGGGATGGAACCCTGGCGTGTACACTTATCCCATTCGAAACCAATGGTGTACGGCACATGACGGCAACACGAAACGATATCGAGAACGCGCTGAAAGAGCGCATCCTGATCCTGGACGGCGGTATGGGTACCACCATCCAGCTGTACAAGCTGGACGAGGCCGATTACCGCGGCGAGCGTTTCAAGGACTGGAAATCCGACCTGAAGGGCAACAACGACCTGCTGTCGCTGACTCGTCCGGACATCATTGAACAGATCCACAACGACTACCTCGAGGCCGGTGCCGACATCATCGAGGCCAATACCTTCAACGGTACCCGCATTGCGATGGCGGATTACCACATGGAGGATCTGGTTCCCGAGTTGAACCGCGAATCCGCGAAGCTCGCACGCAAGGCGGCCGACGCCTGGACCGAGAAGACCCCGGACAAGCCGCGCTTTGTCGCCGGCATCCTCGGCCCGACCAACCGTACCGCGTCGATCTCCCCGGACGTGAACGACCCGGGCGCGCGTAACGTCGATTTCGACACCCTGGTTGCGTCCTACAAGGAGGCCGCCGAGTCCCTGGTCGAGGGCGGCGTCGACCTGCTTCTGATCGAGACGGTGTTCGACACCCTGAACGCCAAGGCCGCGATCTTCGCGGTGAAGACGCTGGAAGACGAGCTCGGGAAGGAACTCCCGATCATGATCTCCGGGACCATCACCGACGCCTCCGGCCGCACCCTGTCGGGCCAGACCACCGAGGCATTCTGGAACTCCGTGCGTCACGCCAAGCCGGTCTCCATCGGTCTGAACTGTGCGCTGGGCGCGAAGGAAATGCGCCAGTATGTGGCAGATCTGTCGCGCATCGCCGACACCTTCGTCTCGGCGCACCCGAACGCCGGCCTGCCGAACGAGTTCGGCGACTACGACGAAAGCCCGGAACAGATGGCCGAGGACGTCGGCCCGTGGGCCGAACAGGGCCTGCTGAACATCATTGGCGGCTGCTGTGGCACGCTGCCGGAGCACATCCGCGCCATGCGCGAGGCGGTCGAGAAGCACGCCCCGCGCAAGGTACCGGAGGTCGAGGCAGCCTGCCGTCTGGCGGGTCTCGAGCCGTGCAACATCACCGACGATTCGTTGTTCGTGAACGTCGGCGAGCGCACTAACGTGACCGGTTCGCGCAAGTTCCTGCGCCTGATCCAGAACGAGGAATTCGACGTTGCGCTGGAAGTCGCGCTGAACCAGGTCGAGGGTGGCGCGCAGATCATCGACATCAATATGGACGAGGGGATGCTGGAGTCGCAGGACGCGATGGTCCGCTTCCTCAAGCTGCTCGCCGGCGAGCCCGATATCGCCCGGGTGCCGGTGATGATCGACTCCTCCAAGTTCGAGATCATCGAGGCCGGCCTGAAGTGCGTGCAGGGCAAGCCGGTGGTCAACTCGATCTCCATGAAGGAGGGCGAGGAAAACTTCATCAAGCAGGCCCAGTTGTGCCGCCGCTATGGCGCCGCGATCGTGGTCATGGCCTTCGACGAGGATGGCCAGGCGGATAACGAGGACCGCCGTGTCGAGATCTGTACCCGCGCCTACAAGCTGTTGACCGAGAAAGTCGGTTTCCCGGCCGAGGACATCATCTTCGACCCGAACATCTTCGCGATCGCCACCGGCATCGAGGAGCACAACAACTACGGCATGGATTTCATCGGGGCGGTGCGCCGCATCAAGAACGACCTGCCGCACGCGCTGATCTCCGGTGGCGTGTCCAACGTGTCGTTCTCCTTCCGCGGCAACGAGCCGGTACGCGAGGCGATCCACGCCGTGTTCCTGTACCACGCCATCAAGGCGGGCATGGACATGGGTATCGTCAACGCCGGCCAGCTGGCGGTCTATGACGACATCGACGCCGAGCTGAAGGAGCGGGTCGAGGACGTGGTGCTGAACCGTCGCGACGATGCGACCGACCGTCTGCTCGAGACGTCCGAAGACTACAAGGGCCAGGGCGGCAGCAAGAGGGAAGAGAACCTCGAGTGGCGCGAATGGGAAGTCTCCAAGCGTCTTGAGCACTCCCTGGTCAAGGGCATCGACACCTACGTGGTCGACGATACGGAAGAGGCCCGCCAGGCATACGACCGCCCGATCCAGGTGATCGAGGGTCCGTTGATGGACGGCATGAACGTGGTCGGCGACCTGTTCGGTGAGGGCAAGATGTTCCTGCCGCAGGTGGTCAAGTCCGCCCGCGTAATGAAGAAGGCCGTGGCCCATCTGATCCCGTACATCGAGGCCGAGAAGACCGGCACCGAAAACAACGGCACGATCCTGATGGCCACTGTGAAGGGCGACGTGCACGATATCGGCAAGAACATCGTCGGCGTGGTGCTGCAGTGCAACAACTTCGAGGTCATCGACATCGGCGTGATGCAGCCGGGGGCCGATATCCTGAAGGCCGCCAGGGAACATGACGTTGACGTCATCGGTCTGTCCGGCCTGATCACCCCCTCGCTGGAGGAAATGGCCAATTTCGCCGCCGACCTCGAGCGCGAAGGCCTGAAGACCCCGCTGATGATCGGCGGCGCAACCACCTCGCGCGCCCACACCGCGGTGAAGATCGAGCCGAACTACTCCGGCCCGGTGGTCTGGGTGAAGGATGCCTCGCGCGCCGTGGGCGTGGCCCAGAGCCTGATCAGCCCCGAGCTGCGCGAGAAGTACGCCGCCGACATCCGCGAAGAGTACGAGAAGCTGCGCGTGCAGAATGCCGGGCGCAAGAAGAAGGTCCAGTGGGTCACGCTCGAGAAGGCACGCTCCAACAAGCCGCCGATCGACTGGTCCGAGTACACGCCGCCGAAGCCCAAGGCGCTGGAGACCGACAACCTGCCGGGGCAGCCGAAGGTGCTGCACCCGCATGGCGACGGCTCCGTCCTGCTGCGTTTCGATGACTACGATCTCAACGAGGTCGCCGAGTACATCGACTGGACGCCGTTCTTCCACTCCTGGCAGCTGCACGCCGCCTACCCGCGCATCCTGGATGACGAGAAGGTCGGCGAAGAGGCGCGCAAGCTGTTCAAGGACGGCAAGGACATGCTCAAGCGGATGATCGACGAAAAGTGGGTCACCCTGCGTGGCGTGGTTGGCTTCTTCCCGGCGAACACCGTCGATGACGACGACATCGAGGTGTACACGGACGAGAGCCGCTCCAAGGTGCTGAAGAAGCTGCACCACCTGCGTCAGCAGACCGAGAAGCGTCGCGGCCAGCCGAGCCACTCCCTGGCCGACTTCGTGATGCCCAAGGAAGCGGGCGGTCCGGACTACATCGGGGGATTCGCGGTCAGTGCCGGCGGCGATGTCGACGTCAAGGCCAAGGAATACGAAAAGGCCAACGACGACTACCGCGCCATCCTTGTGAAGAGCCTGGCAGATCGTCTGGCCGAGGCCTTTGCCGAGTGCATGCACTACCATGTGCGTCGCGAGTTCTGGGGCTATGTCCCGGACGAGTCGCTGGAGAACGAGGACCTGATCGAGGAGAAGTATCAGGGTATCCGTCCGGCGCCCGGTTATCCGGCCTGCCCGGAGCACACCGAGAAGGCGACCCTGTGGGAGCTGCTGCAACCGGACGAGCACGCCGACATGACGCTCACCGAGAGCTACGCCATGCTGCCGGTCTCGGCCGTCTCCGGCTGGTACTTCGCGCATCCGGAGTCCCGCTACTTCGGTCTCGGCAAGGTCAACCGCGACCAGGTCGAGGACTATGCCAAGCGCAAGGGCATGTCGTTCGAGGATGCCGAGCGCTGGCTTGCGCCGAACATCGGCTATGACGACAGTGACGAGGCCAAGGCAGATGCCAAGGCCGAGCGCGAGGCCCGGACCGCGTAAGTTCGCGAGCCTGCCTCCGGGCGGGCCGGGTGACCGGCCCTTGCCCGGCAAACTTCGAGCCCCGCCCCGTGCGGGGCTCGCTTTGTTTGGGACGCCGCGCCAAACTGGACGGGTCCGTCCCCTTTCGGATGGGCCTGCCCCCAACCGGAGTCTGCGCATGTCTGCCCGCGAACCCGCGATCGATGCCCGACCGGCGATGTTCCGCAATCACCCGTTCGGCTTCATCCTGAGCCTGGTGCTAATCCCGGCCTTCGGCCTCGGCTTGCTGATCCTGCTGTGGTGGTATCTACAGACGCGCTCGGTACGCCTGCGTATTGACGCCGATCAGGTGCATCTGGAGCGGGGCCTGCTGTCGAAGTCGCATGTCGACCTCGACATCGGCCAGATCCGTACGGTGAAGGTGGACCAGAGCTTTTTCGACCGCATCTTCCGTGTCGGCCGCATCGCGGTGTACACCACCGGGGACAACCCGGAGTTCCGGGTCAACGGCATTCCGGACCCCCATCGCGTACGCGAATACGTGCGGGGGCGGCGCGAGGGCGTGGCATGAGCGGCGCGGACCGGCGCGACAGCCGCCTGGCGTCGCGCATCCTGCTCGGCACCTCGGCGCTGGTCGCGTTACTGGTGGCGCTGCTGGTGTTGGCGGCGGCGGTCTCCCTGCCGGGACTGTCGGAGTGGGTCGCCCTCACCTTCGATGACGGCATGGGCCTGAAGAGCGCGGCGCTGGTGGCGGCCATTGTCTCGGTGCTGGTGTCGATCGTGTTCGCCCTGGCGGCTGGCGAGGGACTGATCGGGGAGCTGCAGTTCATGATCCCCGGATTCTTCCTGTTCTTCGTGTTTTTCTGGCTGATGCTGGCCTGGATCTTTTGATCCGCGACCACTCCCCGTGCATCCTGCCTTTCCCTCTCAATCCCCGGAGCCCCGAGCGTGACCACTGACGCGGACAACGAGTCAAACCCCCAGCACCACCTGACCCTGCGCCCGACGCGGGTCGAGGATTACGAGGACATCCGCGAGATCATGGAGCGGGTCTATCACGACCTCGACGGCGCCTGGAGCGAGGCGCAGTTTCGCTCCCAGGTGATGCGCTTTCCCGAGGGTCAGATCTGCATCGAGGACAACGGCAAGGTGGTCGCCGCGGCGATCAGCCTGATCATCGAATACAAGCGCTTTGGCGATCAGCACAATTACTGGCAGATCACCGGCAACGGCTTCCTGACCACCCACGACCCGGACGGCGACACGCTCTACGGCGTGGACGTCTTCGTGCACCCGGACTATCGCGGGCTGCGCCTGGGGCGGCGGCTATACGACGCGCGCAAGGAGTTGTGCGAGAAGCTGAACCTGCGCGCCATCGTCGCCGGTGGGCGCATCCCCGGCTTTGATGAATACCGCGACGAGCTGACCCCGCAGCAGTACGTGCGCAAGGTCAAGAACCACGAGATCACCGACCCGATCCTGACCTTCCAGCTGGCGAACGACTTCCACGTCCGCAAGATCATCACCAACTATCTGCCGGATGACGAGAAGTCCGGGGCCTACGCGACCCTGATCGAGTGGTTGAACATCTACTACGAGGAGAAGGAGAAGCTGATCGGCGGCAGCCGCTCGGACGTGCGCATCGGCGTGGTCCAGTGGCAGATGCGCCCGACGGTGGACCTGGACTCCCTGTTCCAGCAGGTGGAGTACTTTGTCGACGCGGTCTCCGGCTATCGCTCGGACTGCGTGCTGTTCCCGGAATTCTTCAACGGCCCGTTGATGGGGGCGTTCAACCAGGAATACCCCGCCGAGGCCGTGCGCCGCCTGGCCGAGTACACCGACGCGATCCGCGAGGAGATGGTGCGCCTGGCGCTGGCCTACAACATCAACATTGTGGCCGGGTCCATGCCCGAGTACGACAACGAAGTCCTGCGCAACGTGTCGTACTTGTGCCGTCGCGACGGGACCTGGGACCGTCAGTACAAGGTCCATGTCACCCCGGACGAGGTCTCCTACTGGGGCCTGCAGGGCGGCGACGAAGTGCATGTCTTCGATACCGACTTCGGCAAGATCGGCATCCTGATCTGCTACGACGTCGAGTTCCCCGAGTTGCCGCGGGTGATGGCCGATCACGGCCTGCAGATCCTGTTCGTCCCGTTCTGGACCGACACCAAGAACGCCTACCTGCGGGTGCGGCGTTGCGCCCAGGCCCGCGCGATCGAGAACGAGTGCTACGTGGTCATCTCCGGCTCTGTGGGCAACCTGCCCAAGGTCGAGAACATGGATATGCAGTACTCCCAGGCCGCGGTGTTCACCCCGTCCGACTTCGCCTTCCCGCACGACGCGGTGGCGGCAGAGGCGACCCCGAACACCGAGATGACCCTGATCGTGGATCTCGACCTCGACAACCTGAAGGAGCTGCGCAATCACGGTTCGGTGCGCAACCTGCGTGATCGCCGGCGTGACCTCTATTCGGTCAAGTGGAAGTCGAAGCCAGTGTAGGAAACACGGAGCGGTGTTCCCGGATGACGCCCCGCTGGCCGACCGGCCCGAGCGAGAAAGTGTGAACCGGTTCCGGTTGCCCCGGCGACCCCACTGGTATCCGGGAGCGGGGGCCCGTAGTCTTGCGACTCTAGGGATGCTCGGCCACTGGGAATCCAGCGTGGTCGACGGCCGTGCCGCCGTCAGGCGGGCGGATGTCAGTCAGGGGGAAGCATGAGCGATCAGATACCGGACCCGAAACGCGCCGCGATCCTCGTGGTGGATGACTCCAAGGTCATCCGGGTTGCGTTGCAACGCATTCTGCAGGGTCAGAACACCGTCTACGAGGGGGCCGACGGCGAACAGGCCCTGGAGCTGCTGCAGCAGTATCCCGATATCGGGCTGGTGCTGACCGATCTCTCGATGCCGGGCATCGACGGCCAGGATCTCCTGCTGCGTATTCGCGATGGCGTCGATGAAGTCCCCACCGACCTCCCAGTGGTGATCGTGACCGGTCAGGAGAGCGACGAGGCGGCCAGCGACGAATGGCGTTCACTGGGGGCCAATGCCGTCCTGATGAAGCCGTTTGTTCCCACCCGCGTGCGCGAGGTCGTGGCCGAACTCCTGCCACCGCCTCCGGCACCCGAGCCCGCACCCCCCGCCGAGACCGCACCCGACTCCGCCGAGAATCAGGCGCTGCGGGACGAGGTCGAGCGCCTGCGCCGCGAGTTGATGCTGCGACAGCAATCCTCCAACGAGCGCGAAGCAAAGCAGGAGCTGGAGCGTCTGCGCAACGCCCTGGGCGAGGCCCGCGACGAATCGACGGCGGCGTTTCAGCGTGCGGAGGAGCGCGAAGGCGAGATCGAGTCCCTGCAGGCCCGTCTGCAGGAGACCGAGGCGGCCATGGCCGAGGCGCAGGCCAGCGCTGCGGAAGCGGAGACTATCCGCGCGCAGGCCGAGGAACGCGAGCATGAGCTCGAGGCCCTGCGTACGCGGGTTGAGGAGCTGGAAGCCGACTCGAACGCGTCCCCGGTCGAGGCCAATTCCGCGTCAGAGACGCTGCGCACCCGTCTGCACGAGCTCGAGGCAGAGAATGTTCGCCTCGACCACGAGCTTGTCGATCTGGAGCGCCAGCGCGAAGAGGAACAGACGGAACTGAAGGTGGCGCGGGGCGAGGCCGAGCGCCTGCGCCGCGAGCGCAACCAGCAGTGCGAGCGCGCCGCGGCGGCCGAGAAGGCCCAGGCCGAGGCCGAGCAGCGCTGTACGGATAGCCAGGATTCGGCTTCGGATCTGGGTGATCGCCTGGTGGCCCGCGAGCGGGAACTGGCGGAGGCCCAGCAGCGCAACCAGGATCTGCGTGGACGCATCCGTGATCTGGAGCACGCCCTGACCGGCCACAGCACCACCGCTGCTGCGGAGCCGATGAGCGAGCCGAGTCGGGGGGAACCGGTCAAGGCGGAGCCGGGGGACCGCCCGCGAGCTTCCCTGTTCGATGCGAAACCCGCGCGTCTGGGGCGTCGTCGCTGGTTCCGGCTGGCGTTTGTCGGGGTGCTGGCGGTGATCGTGGTCCTGGGGGTGGCGATCTATCTGCGCGGGGCCTGAAGCGCCGTGTGAACGCAGCGGGCACCTGGCGGTGCCCGGCGTTCGCCTGGTTTAGTGTCGGTCGCGGAGGACACCCAGCAGGTGGTTCCAGGAGTCGTGGTCGGCGCGGGCGTCATAGCCGACCGGCATGCCGAACTCCTCGGCAATGGCATCGGCCCCCGGATTGGTGAAGCTGTGCTTCACGCCGGAGAATTCCACCACGGTGTAGCGTACTTCGGCCTCCTGCATCTCCTCCTGGAAACCGGCGACTTGCTCCGGCGGGATCATCGGGTCTGCGGTGCCAGTGAAGGACAGCAGTTCGGCCGACACCTTGCCGGCCTCGGCCCGGTGCTCGGTTCCCAGGCCGCCGTGGAAGCTCGCCGCCACGTTCAGGTCCATCCCCGCGCGCGCGGCCTCGAGGGCCACGGTGCCGCCGAAGCAGTAGCCGACCGCGGAGGGCGGCGCATCGGCGCTGGCAGCATGCGCGCGCAGCCAGTCGTAGGCGGCCTGGAAGCGGCCCAGCATCAGGTCGCGATTCTCGCGGATTTCCCCGGCGAACTCGCCGGCGGTAGACGGGTGATCGGCCAGCTTGCCGCTGCCGTACATATCCAGGGCGAAGGCGGTGTAACCCTCGTGGGCCAGCTGCTCGGCGCGGTCGCGAGCGTAGTCGTTGTGGCCCCACCATTCGTGAATGACCAGGATCGCGGGGTGCGGCCCGTCGCCTTCGGGATGGGCCAGATAGCCGGTCATCTCGTCGCCGTCATGGTCGTAGGTGATCTCTTCGGTCTGGATACCGGCCAGGGCCATGCCGGGGAGCAGGCCGGCGAGCAAAACGGCCAACGGCGCAAATGCGGACTTGCTAAACATTGGACACCTCCTTGGAGGTCGAAACGTCGTGTTTTCGACCCGGACCCCCGAGTATGGTTCGCCCCCGGCCGGGTTACAACGGAGGGGACAGCGGCTACAGTAGAGACGTCGGGGCCACGTGCGCGAGGCGGCCTCGAACCAGGACGAGTGAGGCGCAGCGATCCCCGTTCCGCCTCGGCAAGAGGATCCACCCATGTCCGACCGTTCCGCCAACGATTCCCTTGAGGCCCGTGTCCAGTCGGCTGACAAGCTGCTGGCCATGCCGCAGGTGGTGTTCGAGGTTGCCCGCCTGCTCGAGGACGACGACGCCACGGCCGTCAAGATCGCCAGCAGCCTGGGGCGCGATCCCGGCCTGGTGGCCCTGGTCCTGCGTATCGCCAACAGCCCCGCCTATGCCCCGGCGCGTCCGGTTGACTCGGTGGACCGCGCGATTGCCCTGCTGGGCCGCGATGCCCTGCAGCGTCTGGTGGTGGCGAGTGCGATCACCCGTGCCACGGCCAGCATCCCGGATCAGGAGCGCCTGCCGCTGGAGGTCTTCTGGCGCCATTCGGCCTATTGCGCGGTGATCGCACGGCAACTGGCGATGCGCGTGCTGCCGCGCCAGGCCAGCGGCATCTTCCTGGCTGGTCTGCTGCATGACCTCGGCAAGCTGCTGCTGTTCTCGCAGTCGCCGGAATCGGCCCACCGGGCCTTCCTCTCCAGTCTGGATGTTGGTGACGGCCTGAGCCCGCAGGGCGCGGAGCGGGCCCAACTGGGCTTCGATCATGCGGAGCTGGGCGGGGCCCTGGCCGCGCACTGGGGTCTGCCGGAACTCCTGGTCGACTGCCTCGCCGGTCACCATCACCCGCTGCAGGCGCCGGAGCGCAACCGCACCGCAGTGATGCTGGTGCACCTGGCCAACACCGGTGCCCATCTGGCCGAGATCGATTCGCGCGACTGGGCGGATGCACCTCCGGTAGATCCGGCGGTGTGGGTCGCCCTGCACCTGGCCCCCGAGGTCCTGCTCGCCGCGGTGGAGGAGGCCCAGCACGAGGTCCTGGCGGTGCAGGATCTTTGCGATCCAGCGCACGACGGAGAGCCGCGGCCATGATCGCTCGCCGTGAACCTGCGGGCGGCGCTCGAGTCTCATCGACTATGCAGAGTCGGGCATTCCAGCTTGGTCGATTGCGCGCTCTGGTCCTGACGGGGCTGCTGCTCCTGCTGACGGGTTGCGCCGGGGTTCCAGCGGCCCTTTCCCCGTTGCCTGCTGCCGCCCCCGATCGCGATCAGGTGCTGGCGGATCCCGAGGCCGTGAAGGGCGAGACCGTGGTCTGGGGTGGGGTGATTGCGGACATCGACAACACCTCGGGCGGTACCCGGCTGGAGGTGGTGGCCCGCGAGCTTGATCGCCAGGGGCGACCGCAGGAGGCGGACCGCTCACCCGGGCGCTTCCGCGTGGTCAGCAGCAGCTTCCTCGACCCGCAGATCTACAAGGCAGGCCGCGAAGTGACCGTGCGGGGTGTCATCCACGGAATCGAGGAAGGCAGCATCGGCGACTACGCCTACACCTTCGTTACGCTGCAGGCGGATGCGGTCTACCTGTGGCCGCGGCGCCCGCCACCGACGGAGCGCGGCTACCGCGATCCGTTCTACGATCCGTTTTATGACCCGTTCTATAGTCCCTGGGGCCCGCGCTACGGCCTCTACGGGCGCTATCACCCGCATCCCTGGTATTGGTGAGCATGACCCGATTCTTGCGTCCTTTCCTGGCATTGCTGCTGTCCGTGTTCCTGGCCGCGTGCGCCTCCGGCCCGTTGGAGGCCCCGGATGACCCGGCCGTGCAGGTTGAGCCGCGTGGAGTCACCGCCGATAGCCTGCCGCCCGACGAGCAGGTATGGGGCGGTGTGATCGCGCGCGTCCACAATCGCGCCGAAGCGACCTTCATCGAGGTGGTCGGTTACCCGCTTAGTCGCCAGGAGCCGCAGACGCGGCAGTCCACCACCGGGCGTTTCCGCCTGCGTGTGGAGGGCTTCGCCGACCCGGTGGACTATCGTGCCGGGCGCCGGATTACCGGTGTCGGGACGGTGACCGGGGTCGAAGATGGTCGGATCGGCGAGCTGGACTATGTCTTCCCGGTGCTGGAGGCCCACTCGGTGCACCTGTGGCCGGAGCCCGAGCCGGCGCGTTCTTCCGGCGGTGTGCGCTTTGGCATAGGCATCGGAATCGGCTTGTAGGCCGTCCCGGGGCGGCCGGCGCGCGTTTCCACGAATCCCCATGCAACGAGGAGTATTCATGCGAGCAGTCGTGTTCGACCAACCCGGACCCGCCGAGACCCTGCGTCTGGACGATGTGGCGGAGCCGGCGCTCACGGCCCCCGACCAGGTCCGCATTCGGATGCTGGCGGCCGGCGTCAATCCGGTGGATACCAAGGTGCGCGCGGGAGGCATGATCGTCCCCGGCGCGCCGCGCAACACGCCGGGCTGCGATGGGATGGGAATCATCGAGGAATGTGGCAGCGCCGTGCATCACGCGCGGCCGGGGCAGCGGGTCGCCTTCTGTTTTGGCGGGGTCGGGGCCGACCCCGGGACCTACGCCGAACAGGTGGTGGTGCCCGAGGCCGCGGTAGTCCCGGTACCGGCGGCGGTATCCGATGCCCAGGCCGCCGCCCTGCCGCTGACCTGGCTGACCGCCTGGGAGGCCCTGTTCGAGCGGGCCGACCTGCAGCGCGGCCAGAGCGTGCTGGTCCATGCGGCGGCCGGTGGGGTCGGGCAGATGGCCGTGCAGATCGCGCGCGCCGCCGGTGGCCGGGTACTGGGCCTGGTGCGGCGCGACGAGGCGGCCGCGATTGTCACCGCGCTTGGGGGCGATGTCGTCGACCTGCGCAAGCCGGATGCCGCGGACGCGATCATGCAGTACACCGACGGTCGCGGCTTCGACATCGTGCTGGACACCGTTGGCGGCGAGGTCTTCCGCGAGGGCCTGACGCAGGTGGCCTATGGCGGGGATCTGGTTACCCTGCTGGCACCCCCGGCAGACACCGACTGGAACCCGGCGCGGCTGCGCAACCCGAGCATCAGTCTGGAGCTGATGCTGACGCCGATGCTGGAGAATGATCGCCGCCGTCTGAAGCACCAGGCCACTCTAGTGGGCGAGGGTCTGGCCCGGCTGGCCAGCGGTCGCTTGCAGGTCAACGTCGAGGACACCCTTCCGCTGGCCGAGGCCGCCGAGGCCCACCGCCGCATCGAAGCCGGCGGCCGCCGTGGCAAGCTCGTACTGCGTATCCCCGAATAAGCGGGTCTTGCAACCACGAAGCACACGAAGACACGAAGAAAGGTCGGTCGGAAGAAGGATGGTGTGGGCGCCCTTTTGCGGTCCACCGGTGATGCGTTGACCTACACGGTTGCCACTCGGCCCCGGCAACCGATCGTCCAACCTTCGTGTAACCCGATCTTGACCTTGCCCGTCTTCGTGCCTTCGTGTGCTTCGTGGTGGACCAGAAAGGTTAGCCGCCGAAGAGGTGGCTGAAGACGCGGGCGCCGCCGATGTAGGTGCCGGCGGCCGAGCCCAGGGTGGTCAGCAGGAAGACCAGCAACACGCGCGAGACGCGGTTGCGCCACCAGCCGCGGGGCGTCGTGGTGTCCTGGCGCAGGCTGGCGAAGTCGGAGACCCGCGGCTTGCGCAGGTACAGCTCGGCCGCCGCCGCGACAAAGCCGACCCCGATGGTGGGGTTCAGCGAGGTCAGCGGGGCCGCCAGGGCGGCGGTGAGTACGGTCAGCGGATGGGCCAGGGCGATGATCGCGCCGAGGGCCGCCAGCCCGCCATTGATCAGTACCCAGTCGATCACCATCTGGAGGCCGATATCCGGGTTGCGCGAGAACCCGATGGCAAAGCCGGCGAGGATGATCCCGATCACCACCCACGGAACGACCTTGGGCCAGCGCGCCTTGGGCGGGGCCTGATCCAGGGCATCGAGGATCGCGTCGGGCGGGGTCAGGTGATCCTCGGCCTGTTCGGCAATCCCGGGCAGGTGGCCGGCCCCCACCACCGCCAGGATGCACCGGGTTTCCGGGTTGGCCGCGAGGCGACGCAGGTGGGCGGCCATGTAGTGGTCGCGCTCTTCGATCAGGGTGCGGTAGAGGTCCTCGGACTGCTCGGCGAACTCGCTGAAGGTGGACTCCAGCATGTCGCCTTCCTTCAGGCGTTCGATCTCGGATTCGTCGATCTTCTCGCGCGAGAGGACGGAGCTGAACAGCCCGCCGATCAGCCCCATGCGTTCCCACCAGCGCACCGCGCGGTAGGTGCGGCGCAGGGTCAGGCCGATGTCGCGGTCGATCAGGGCCAGGGGGAGGCCATTGTCCAGGGCGCCATCCATCGCCGCGCGCATCTCCGCCCCGGGCTCGATGCCGTATTGGTCGGCCAGACGTTGCTGGTAGGCCCCTAGCGCCAGGCTGGCGGCGATCATCGGGGCCTGGCCCTTGCGCATGACGCTGAACAGGTCCATGCGCCCGACCGCGTCGGGGTCCAGCATTGCGCGCTGACGGCTTTCGCACAGCTCGACCGCCACGCTGTCAAAGGCCCCCGTGTCGATCAGGGCGCGTACCTTGTCGGCGCTGGCGCGCGACACGTGCGCGGTGCCCAGCACCACGACCTCGGTGTCGCCCAGTTGCAGGACGCGGTGGGGTTCGTCGGCGATCAGTTCCTGGACGGCGGGATTCATGCGTGGCGGGCTCTTGCTCCGGAGGGCGGGGCGTATTCTACGGCGAATGCGCGCGGCCCGCAGCGCCGGCGGCCGGATCGCGCGTTACGGGGCATCGGGATCGGCCTGTGGCACGTCGTCGGGCGGGCTGTCTTCGTCCGCTTCAGGGAGCGGTTCCGGCACGCGGAGGCTCTCCAGGCGTTCGACCACGCGCAGCGCGCGCTCGTGGGCCGAGATCAGTCCGGCATGGTCGGGCGCCAGTTCGAGCCCCTCTTTCCAGTGCCCCAGGGCCTCTTCGATGTCACCGGCGGAGTAATGGCTGCGGCCCTCCTCCAGCAGCGCCTCGGCGCGCGCGTCTCGGCGCTCGCGCCATTCCTCGCACAGCACGCGATGGGCTCGCTGGGCGGCCTGGTCCGGGCCGGAGGCGTCAGTGTCGGGCGTGATCTCGTTGCGGCACCAGCGCGCCGCCGTCACCAGGTCGTCGGCCTCCAGGGCTTGGCGCAGGCGCGCATTGATGGTGGAACGCGGGACTTCTTCCTCGATCTCGGGGGGTTCGGCCTGGCGCAGTTCGCGCTCCAGGCGCGCGATGCGTTCTGCGCGTTCGGAGTCCGAGGCCAGACCCTGGGCCAGGTGCAGGAGCTCCAGACGTTCCTCGCCATGGGTATCGGCGGCGTAGCGATCCAGCGACCGCGCCAGGGGCTCGCGACGATTGGCGAGGCGGTCGGGATCGTCCGGCAATCGTTCGCTGTGGCGCACCAACGGACGCATGACCTCGAGCAGGCGCAGCCGCTGGACGAGGGCGCGCGCCTCGAGGATGTCGTGGCGTTGCTGCAGGGTCTGCAATCCAATCTGTCGCTGGCGCTCCAGTTGGCTGATGAATTCCCGGCGTTCGCTGTCCGGCGGCAGTTGTTCCTCGGCCGTCTCGAGGATCTCCAGGGCCTGAGCGACCGCGCCTTCGGCCGAGGCGGCGCGCGCCTCCTGCATCGCCTCGGTCGCGGCGGTCGCAGCCTCGTCCTCGATGGCCGCCCGTCGTTCGGCCCATTCGGCGCGCGGTTCCGGGGCGTGCTGGTCGATCAGCTCGAGGGCGCGCTGGTACTCACCCGCCACCAGCGCGCGTTCGATGCGCAGCTCGGGCGGGGCGAAGGGGTCCAGGGCGGCACAGCCCTGGACCAGCAGAAGCGCCAGCAGGATGCCCGCGAGCGGGAACAGGGCGCGGGTTGCGTTCATGTGCGATCCGTGGCGTTCAGTACCCGGGCGGTGGGCACGGCTTCGCTGACCCCGTGCAGCTCGTGGGTGCCCCAGTCTTCGGTACGGAATCGCCCCTTCACCTGCTCATGCTCCATGAATGCGGCGGTCGTGACCAGCCCGCCGGGGGGAGCGACCGTAACCAGGCGGGCCGCGAGGTTGACGGTATCGCCGACCACGGTGAACTGCATGCGGTCTTCGGCCCCCATGTTGCCGGCCAGCATCTCGCCCGCATTCAGGCCGATACGGAACTCCACCCGGGTATCGCCGCGGCGTTCGCGTTCGGCGTTGATCGAGGCGACGGTGTCCAGCAGGGCCAGGCCGGTCTGCACGGCGGTCAGGCGATGGTTTCCGGCATCCGCCCCGAGGCCGAAAACCGCCATGGTGCAGTCGCCCATGTACTTGTCCACCGTGCCGCCGTGACGGGCGATGCATTCCGACATCGGGCCGAAGAATTCGTTGAGCATGCGCCCCAGGGCCTCCGGGCTGCAGCGCTCCGACAGCGCCGTGTAGCCTTGGATGTCGGCAAACAGTACTGCCCCGTCCAGTGCGCGCCCGCCCAGCTCCACCCGGTCCAGGTTTTCCAGGATGTCCTGGGCGATGGCATCCGACACGTAGCGGCGCAGGGCGGCCTCGACCTGGTCCTTGCGCAGCAGGTCGCGCGCCATATCGTTGAAGGCGTCGGTCAGCTGGGCGATCTCGTCCTGGCGCACCATCGGCAGCGGGTTCCCCTGGTCGTCCATGGGCTGCCCGCGCGAACGCATGCTTTCGGCCAGGCGCTCCAGCGGGCGCACCAGGCGCTTGCTGATGTCGATCGCCAGGATCAGGCTCAGGAGAAAGATCCCGACGGCCGTCGCGATCCCGGCGTTCAGCGTGTTGCGGATTAGCTCCTGCATTGGCGAGGTGTCGATGTAGGCCTCTATGTGGCCCACCTGCACGTCCTGAAAGCGCACGTTGCGTCGGTAGGGTTCCACCGTCGGTGCCAGCGGCCACACTCCGTCGGTGAGGGATTGCTCCGGAGGTGTCCCGGCGCTGGCAACCTGACCTCGGTCGATCGCGTAGGCGGTGATGGACTCGACGCGCCCCTCCTCCACCAGTGAGTTCAGCAGGGTCTCCAGGGTCAGGTAGTCCTCGGCCAGCATCAGTTCGGCCGAGGTGCGCGCGACCGGCGCCACGGTGCTCTCGGCCTGGGCGCGAATCTGGTTGTCCAGCACGTTGCTGACCTGGTTCAGGACCACGGCCGACAGGGTCACGATGCCGGCCAGCGTCAGCCCGGCGATCGCCGCGACGATCTTCCATGCGATCGGCAGGTAGCGCGGGGTGAAGTCGGCGCTGCTCACGCCCAGGCGTGATCCGCCGCCGGACTTGCGGCGGCGGATCACGAGATCGGGTCCTGGTTCGCGGTCCATGGGGTCAGCCAGGCCCGCCAGTCGGCGAGCAGGGTGTCGGAGCGCGCTGCCACGGCGGAGCGCTTGGTCAGCGATCGGCCGAATACGGGGTCGCCCGCGAGGCTGCACATGGCCCCGCCGGCGCGGGCGAGCATCAGCCCGCCGGCCGCGCTGTCCCACGGGGCCTGGCCGCCGTGCAGGTACAGATCGGCGCGCCCGGCCGCCAGCCAGGCCCACTCCAGGGCACAGGCGCCGAGATTGCGTTGCGAGCGAAACGGCGCATTGCAGGCCAGTTCGCGCGCCAGGGGGGCATCCAGGCGCTTGTAGTCCACCAGGGCGATGGCGCGGCCCAGCTCCGTGGCCGGGAGGCGATTGGCCGCCGGGGGCGCGACCCCGTTCAGTGTCAGTGCGGTGTCCTCGGTCGCCGTAAACAGCTCGTCGCGTACCGGGTCATAAGTGGCCCCGTGGGTGACCCGTTCGCCCTCGATGCGGGCGATGGAGATGGCGAAGAAGGGCATGCCGCCGGCGAAATTGGAGGTGCCGTCCAGCGGGTCCACCAGCCAGAAGGTGGGGGCCGTCTCCAGTATGCGTGCCTGTTCGCCGCGTGCCTGTTCCTCGCTCAGTACCGGCGCGTTCTGCCCGTATGCGTCCAGCAGGGCGCGCACACGCGCATCCACCGCGTGGTCGGCCTCGGTGATCACGCTGCCGTCCGCCTTGTAATCCACGGCGATATCGGCCTCGAAACGGGGCAGCAGTTCTTGCCGCCCGATCTCGCGCAGACCCTGCGCGAGATCGGAGAAGGGGAGAGCAGTGGAAGTCATGCAGGCCTGAAAACGCTAGTGGCAAGGTGAGCGAGCCGGAGGCGGCCGGGTAGGCCCGGACAAACTCCGGTTCGATTGCGCTTATCATACCGGTCCATGACGGGCTTGATCATTATATTATCCATTGCGCTAGTGGTGTTTTACGTTAATGACACCTGGCGTGCCAATGAGCGTGCCCGGCGGGTTGGGCGCCATGCCTGCGAGCGGGCAGGGGTGCAGCTGCTCGATGCCACCGTCGTGCGTACCGGCCAGCGTCTGCTCTGGGGCGACCGTGGCCTGACGCTGCAACGCCGCTACCGCTTCGAATTTTCCGCCGATGGGGCGGAGCGACATCCCGGCGAGATATCGCTGGAAGGCCGACAGTTGAAGCGCGTGACCCTGGACTGGCCGGACGGCGGCCGCGAGTTTCAGGGGCCGGACAGCGATGACGAGGGCGGAGGGGCGCCCCGGTGACCCTGAGCGAGCTGCGTTATGTGGTGGCCGTCGCAAATGCCCGCCACTTTGGGCGAGCGGCCGAGGCCAGTCATGTCAGCCAGCCATCGCTGTCGGTGGCGGTGCGCAAGTTCGAGGAAGAACTGGGCGTGACCCTGTTCGAGCGCGGCCGTGGCGAGGTGAACGTGACGCCGGCAGGTGAGCAGATTATCGCGCAGGCGCGGCGCGTGCTGGCCGAGGTCGAACAGCTGCGTTCGGTTGCCGTGCAGAGTCAGGATCAACTCTCCGGTCCGTTGCGCCTGGGCGCGATCTACACCATTGGTCCGTACCTGCTTCCGGAACTGATCCCCGCGCTGCACGAGCGCGCGCCGAACATGCCACTGGTGATCGATGAGAATTATACCGGGCGGTTGCGCGAGCGGCTCAAGCAGGGTGAGCTCGACGCGATCATCATTTCGCTGCCGTTCGAGGAGCCGGGGGTGGTCACGCTGCCCCTGTACGACGAACCGTTCATGGCCGTGCTGCCGGCGGCGCATCCGCTGAAGGACAAGGAACCCCTGCGCCTGGAGGATATGGCCGATGCGACCCTGCTGATGCTGGGCGCCGGACACTGTTTCCGCGACCAGGTGCTGGAGCGCTGCCCGGACTGCCAGCGCACGGTGACTGCGGATGGCAGTACCCCACGCAACCTGGAGGGGTCGTCGCTGGAGACGATTCGCCACATGGTGGCCTCGGGGATGGGGGTAACCATCCTCCCGTGCACTGCGGTGGGAGCGGATCGCTATGCCCAGCGGCTGCTGGCCGTGCGGCGGTTTCAGGATCCGGCACCCAGCCGGCGTGTGGCCCTGGCCTGGCGGACCAGCTTCCCGCGTCCGGAGGCCATTGAGGCGCTGCGTCGCGCGGTGCTCTCGACCCCGCTGACCTGCGTCGATTTTATCCAGCCCGGCGCGGGGTAGGCCCCTTTAAGGAAACACTGCTTGAGGCGGGATGTTCTGCCGCGGTTCAGTTGCCGGCGAGGACGCGGTTGCGCCCGGCCTGCTTGGCCGCATACAGGGCCTCGTCCGCCGCCTGGTAGGCGGACTGGAGGGTGGCGCCGCGCCCGATGCCGGCCACGCCGATGCTCGCGGTGACCTTGACCGCGCCGGCGCTCTCCAGCGCGGACTGGTCGCCGGCGGTGGCGCAGGTGCGCAGGGCGGCAATGGCCAGGCGGATGCGCTCGCCGCATTCCATTGCGCGGCTGAGATCCGCGCCGGGCAGCACCGCCAGGAACTCCTCGCCGCCCATGCGTACGCACAGGTCGGATTCGCGGGTGGTGCTGCGCAGGGTCTGCGCCACCAGGCGCAGGATATCGTCCCCCACGCTGTGGCCGTATTCGTCGTTGATCTGCTTGAAGTGATCGAGATCGATGGCCAGCACCGACATCGGGCGATCCTGGCGGCGACAGTCGGCCAGCCACTGGGCCCCCTGTTTCTCGAAGGCGCGGCGGTTGCCGAGTCCGGTCAGTTCATCGGTCTCCAGGCTCTCGTTCAGGCGCTGGAAGCGCAGGGCGTTGGCCAGCGCGGGCGCGGCCAGCCCCAGCAGCGCCTCGATCAGCTGCTGTTCTTCGTCGGTGAAGCGGCGCCCGCGCATCAGGATCAGCGAACCCATGGTCTCGCCGTTGAAGCTCATCCCGTACTCGATGCGATGGCGATCCTCGTCGCCGCCGGACCAGGTCTCGTCACTCTCCTGCCGGATGAAGAACCAGCCGCTATGGTGGACCTGAGCGTGCAGGTGTTCCTGCAGGCGGGCGAGGACCGTCCCGAGCTCGAGGCTGGAGGACAGGGCCTGCACGAAGGCAAGGGCATCAAAGGGCGTTCCGGCATCGCCAGTCGTCTTGCCCTTGGCGGATACCAGTCGCAGGTTGTGGGCGTTCCCGTCGCGGTTCATGGCCGTCTCGCTCGCATCGATCGTTGGATCGAGAGTAAAGCGAGATCCATGCCACTTATCGTATATTTCGGTAAAACAGAGACTTGGATCACGGATAACGGAGGTTTTGACGGAAATTCGGCGATTTTCCGCCGCCCCCGGCAGGTCCTGACCGCCGCGGCGGCAACGGGTGGCAATATTCTGACGCCCCGGCGATGGGGCACGATCCCCGAGTGATGGGCGGCCTACATGAGCCGGGCGCGCGCTTGCCCTACACTGCGCCGCATGATTCGAATACAAGATATTGAGCTGCGTCGCGGCCGGCAGATCCTGCTGCAACACTCCAGCCTGACGGTGCATGCGGGTTGGCGGGTGGGCCTGACCGGCGCCAACGGGTCCGGAAAATCCAGTCTTCTGGCGGCGTTGCAAGGCGAATTAAGCCTGGATGCCGGCGAGATCGACCAGCCCTCGGAGTGGGTGGTGGCGCATCTGCCGCAGGAGGTCCCGGGGAGCGAGCGCTCGGCCGTGGACTACGTCCTGGATGGCGATACCGAACTGCGCGATTTGCAACAGCGCCTGGAGCAGGTGTCCGATGGCGCCGAGCAGGCCCGCCTGTTCGGCGCGCTGGAGGCGGTCGACGGCTGGACGGCGGATGCCCGTGCGCGGCGGCTGCTGGCAGGCCTCGGGTTCGCTGCGGCGGATGCGGATCGGCCAATGAGCGATTTCTCCGGCGGCTGGCGCATGCGCCTGGGCCTGGCGCGCACGCTGATGACGCGCTCGGACCTCTTGCTGCTGGACGAGCCCACCAACCACCTCGATGTCGAGACGATCTTGTGGCTGGAGGACTGGCTGGCGCGCTATCCGGGCACGGTGATCGTGATTGCGCATGACCGGCGGTTTCTCGATTCCGTGTGTACCCATATCGCGCACATCGAGCGTGGTGGCATCGCGCTGTACGCCGGGAGCTACACCCACGCCGAGGCCAAGCGCGCCGAGGCGATGGCCCAGAGCGAGGCGTCTGCCGCAAAGGTGGCGGCCGAGCGCGCCCATCTGGAGGACTTTGTCCGCCGCTTCCGGGCCAAGGCGACCAAGGCGCGCCAGGCACAGAGCCGCCTGAAGCGTCTGGAAAAGCTCGACGAGGTGGCCGTGATCCGCGCGGCACGGCCGATTCACCTGGAGATCCCGACCCCGGAGCGTCTGCCCGACCCGCTGCTGGCGCTGGATCATGCCGAGGTGCGCTCCGGGGACCGCGTCCGCCTGCATCCGACGACTTTACGTCTGCGGCCGGAGGACCGAATCGGCGTTCTGGGCCCCAATGGTGCCGGGAAATCGACACTTCTGACGCTGCTGGCCGGCGAGCTGGCCCCGACCGCGGGCGAGCGCCGGGTCGAGCCCAGCTTGAAGGTCGGCTATTTCGCCCAGCACCAGAGCGAGCAACTCGACCTGAATGCCTCGCCCCTGGTGCACCTGCAACGTCAGGACCCGCGTGCCGAGGAGCAGCGCCTGCGCAACTTCCTCGGTGGCATGGGGTTTCCCGGCGAGAAGGCGGAACGTCCGGTCGATCAGTGTTCCGGGGGGGAGCGGGTGCGCCTGGTGCTGGCCCTGCTGATCTGGCAGGCGCCGTCATTGCTGCTGCTGGACGAACCGACCAACCATCTGGATCTGGACATGCGCGAGGCGCTGGCCGAGGCGCTGGAGAACTATGCCGGCGGCCTGGTGGTGGTGGCGCATGACCGCGAACTGCTGGCTCGGGTCTGCGACCGTTTCTGGAAGGTTGAAGGCGGCCATCTAAGCGACTTCGACGGGGATCTGGACGACTACGCCCGCGAGCTGAAGGCCCGCGAGCGGGAGGGTGCCGCCACGAACGCCGCGGAAACGCCTGCCACGACGTCCACAAGTGGTCCGGTACTGTCCGCGAAGGAGCGGCGTCAGCAGGCGGCGCAGGCACGCGCCGCACTCAAGCCGCTGAAGAAGTCTGCCGACCTTGCCGAGCAGGAGCACGCTCGCGTGCAGGAGCGACTGGATGCGCTGGAGATCGAGTTGGCCGATCCGGCGCTGTATGCCGACGACGCCGCGGATCGTCTGGCGCAGCTGACCCGGGAGCAGGGCGAGCTGCGTAGCCGGCTGCAAACGGCGGAGGCCGAGTGGATGGATGCGCTGGAGGCCCTTGAGGCGGCGCAGGGAGAAACTACCGAATGAGGGGCTCGTCAAAGACCCACCCTTGAAGTCGGGTATTGCAGGGTCTATACATGGGGGTGAATACATTGGAGCGAGGAGTGATCCCCATGAATGCACAGGAACTGAATCGTCGCTGTGTCGAGCTCTTTCACAACCCCGATGCAAAGCTGCATTGCTGGCACCCGCGCATGTTCTGGGAGACCCACATGCTGGAGAATCCCAAGCCGGAAGACCTGCAGGAACCCAAGGTCGACCTGCGCGAGCTGGAGGTGATGCTGGCGGAGGCCGCGCATGAGCCCTCGCAGTGTGCCGACGAGCTGGAGCAGGAAGAGCCCGGCCGGGCCGCGTTGATCCGGCACATGATGGAGCGTGGCGAGATGCCGCTGCTGCATCGGCCGCACTGATCGGTCTATCGTGGAGCGATTATTGATTTTGGAGTGAGCCCCCATCGGGGCTCGATCCCGTCACGTACTGGCGGGATCATCGGCCCCCGGCAGCCTGTGCTGCCGGGGGCTTTTTCCTGCCGGTGAGCGGTCCGCTTGCGAGCGAGGATTACTGGCGGATGAAATCCGAGAAGTAGAGCGCTGCGATCCGGGGCGCCCCGGTGATCTCCTCCAGCAGTTCGTTCAGCTCATCCGTGGCCTCGGTGCGCAGGTCCTCTCGGGCGCCACCGCCGGTCAGGCTGTCCGGGCTGCGCCCGCCAAGGATGCGGATCAGTCGGTCGCGCACTGCGGGGATGTGCTCGCGAATCGCGCGGGCGTCTTCCAGATCGTTTCCTTCCAGCTGGATGGAGGCCTGCAGGTAGCGCCCGCGGTCGGAGGATTCCATGTTCACCACCACTGGCTCCAGGGTCACGTAATGGCTGTCCAGGTCGTCCACGGCGAGCGCGAGGGGCGCGGCCAGCATCAGGGCAACACCCAGAAGAGCGAGGTGCAGGGAACGAAAGGGGCTTCGGATCATGGCGTGTGCTCCGGGGCGGGTTGCGTGCTGGAGGCGATCAGGCCGCCGCGTCGATGGGGCTCCTGACCAAAGTATGCCACCAGATGCTCATAGATTTCGGGCATGGCCTCGCGCAGGCGCGCCGGCTCGAAGAAGAAGGACTCCGCCGCGACGGCCAGGAACTCCTCCGGCGCGGTGGCCGCATACGGGTCCAGCGGCAGCTCCGCCTCGGCGATCTCGCCGGCCTCCACCGCCTCCACGAATGCCTCGAAGGCCCGCGAGAAATCCTCCGTCCAGGCGCGGGCCGCCTGCCCGTGGGGCAGAGGTGGAAAGCCGTTGACCTCGCCGTTGCCGGCGTCCAGCACGTGGGTCATCTCGTGCACGACCACGGCACCGTCGCGTTCGACATCGTTCCACGACAGGATCACCGGGCCGCGCTCCCAGGCCTCGCCGGACTGGGGTATCGCCCCCTGATGGACGACGCCGGCCTCGTCCACCCACTCGTGTTCGGGCACGAAGGTGTCGGGGTACAGGATCAGCGTACGCCAGTCGCGGTAGGGCTCGAGGCCCAGTTCCAGCACCGGCAGCGCGGCGTAGGCGGCGATTACCTGGCACTGCCAGGGTTCCGGTTCGGCGGCGATGCCGATGAATTCCTTTTGCGCCAGGATCTGGCCGACCAGTTCGCGCAGCCGGGAGCGCTCCTCCGGTGTGAGGCTGGCGATGAACGGGACCCGCCGGCGCAGGACTTCCCATTCGTCGTTGTCCAGCTGCACGGCCTCCGGTTCCAGGCCGGCAAAGGGCCCCAGAAGGCGGCGGAACAGGCCGCGCAGAGGAAAATGTGGTGTCGAATGCATCGTCCAATCGTCGCATGTTTGCCAGCCGGGCGCCGTGCAGGGCCGGAAAATCATGGGGCACCCGCGCGAACCCCGAGCGCCTCCCTGGCCTGCGGGGCGTGGGCAGGAACCGCTACCATGGGGATCAGCCCCAAAGATCGGTCGCCCGCGGGAGCACGATGGCACCGCGTGCTCCCCGTCGCCGAACAGGTCGCTGCACATGCCGAACATCCAGGGTGGTTTATTCGCGCGGTCCTCGCGCGCGACCCGCTGGGCGGGAGTCACGCTGGCCCTTGCGCTGGTGTTCTCGCTGACCGCCTGCGGGAGCGGCAACGAGGCCGGGGCCAATGACGAAGGCGGCGAGGCGGCTACGCCGATCGCGGCGGTGGAGCTCCAGCCGCGGGACCTGTCACGCGAGCTGATGGTGTCCGCGCGGGTCGAGCCGATGGCGCGGGTGCGTCTGGCGGCGCGCACCGATGGTGTGGTCGAGGCGGTGCATGTCGAGGAAGGCGACCGTGTGGAACAAGGCGAGACCCTGGTCGAGCTGGACGTGGCCGAGGAACGCGCGGAGCTGGCGCGCGCCGAGGCGCATGCCGAAGAGGCCCGGCTGGAGTATGCGCGCAGTTCCGAGCTGCGCGACGAGGGGATTGCCAGCCGTGCCAGCTACGAGCGGGCTCGCGCCGCGCTGCGCTCGGCCCAGAGCGAGCAGGCGCTGTGGCAGGCGCGGGTGGACTACGGGACGCTCGCCGCCGGGCGCGACGGTGTGATCACCGAGCGGATGGTCGAGCCCGGCGAGGCGGTCGCCGCGCGGGATACCTTGCTGGAACTGGTCGATGTCACCACCTTGGTCCTGCGTCCCGGGGTCTCCGAACTGGACGTACGCGATCTGGTGGTCGGCCAGGATGTGCCCATTCGGCTGGACGCGTTTCCGGATACCGACTATGTCGCCGAGATCCGGCGCATCTTCCCGGTGGCCTCGCCGGCCTCCCAGCAGGTGACGGTCGAGATCGCCCTGCCGACCGAGGCCGCGGAGAATGGCGTGCGTCCGGGCAACCTCGCCCGTATTCGCATGACCGTCGACGATCGCCCGGATGCGCTGGCGGTCCCGGCCGCCGCGATCGGCGAGGACGGCGACCAGCGCTATGTCTACGTGGTGGTGGACGAGCAGCTGGAGCGCCGCACCGTCGAGACCGGCGTGACCCGCGGCCCGTGGACCGAGATCACCGACGGCCTGGAAGCAGGCGAGATCGTGCTGGCGACCAACCCGATCGACATGCGCGAGGGCCAGCGCGTACGCATCGTCGGCTGGCGGGGCTAGAGCATGGCAGCCGACCCGGAGGACCGCCCGCGCGGACGGGTGACCAGTTTCTCCATCCGCCGGCCGGTGGCGATCATGGCGCTGGCCTCGGTGGTGATCGTGCTCGGCATGTTCTTTGTCGATCGCCTGCCGGTGGACCTGTTGCCGCACGTCGAGTACCCGCATATCCGCGTGACCGTGAACCATCCCGGCACCTCGCCGGAGGTGATGGAGGAACAGGTCACTCGCGTACTGGAACGCAACCTCGCGGCGACCGAGAACCTCACGCGCATCTACAGCCGTGCCTCCGAGGGGCGCACCAACGTCAATCTGCTATTCGAGTACGGGACCAACCTGGATCTGGCGCTGCAGGACGCGGCGCGCCACCTGGAGCTGGCGCGCACGCAGTTGCCGGACGACTTCGAATCCCTGCGCCTGTACAAGTACGACCCCTCGCAGGACCCGATCTGGGAGGCGGGGTTTTCCTCCACCGTGCGCTCGGAGACCGCGGTGCGCGACTGGGTGGAACACCAATTGGCGCCGCAGCTGATCGCGATCCACGGCATCTCCTCGGTGGAGGCCTCCGGCGGGCAGGAACGCGAGTTGGAGGTGATCCTCGACCAGGAACGGGTGCGCGGCTATGGCCTGTCGCTGGCCGCGATCAGCGAGACGCTGGCGGACGAAAATCGGGAGGTGGCCGGTGGCTGGGTGACCTCCGACACCTTCGACGTGATGGCCAAGACCGAGGGCCTGTTCACCTCCGAGGCGGACGTGCGCAACGTGCTGATCCCGCTGCCGGGGCCGCAGTCCGCGCATGTGCGCCTGGGCGAGCTGGCCGAGGTGCGCGATGGCCACCGCGTGCAGCGCCTGTTCATCCGCCTGGACGGGACGCCGGCCGCGCGCGTGTCCGTGTTCAAGCTGCCGGACGCCAACACCGTCGAATCGGTGGACTCGGTACGCGCCACGCTCGAACGGCTCGAGCGCTCGGGATTCATCCCCGAGGACATCCAGTGGGAGGTGGTCAGCGACTCCGCGCCGTTCATCCGCGGCGCGGTCAGCTCGGTCGGCACCGCCGCGATCCTGGGGGGTGTGCTGGCGATGCTGGCGGTATTCCTGTTCCTCGGCAGCCTGCGCAAGAGCTTCATTATCGGGTTGTCGATCCCGATCGCGTTGATGGCGACCTTCGCCATGATGGGTCTGGGCGGACTCACGCTGAACATCATCAGCTTGGGCGGTCTCGCGCTGGGGGTGGGGCTGCTGCTCGATAACGCAATCGTGATGCTGGAGAACATCTACCGCCATCGCGACAAGCTCGGGAAATCGCCAGCGGATGCGGCCCATGATGGAGCCGGCGAGGTGGTCTCGGCGGTCATCGCAGGCACCCTGACCAATCTGGCCGCGGTGCTTCCGTTCCTGCTGATCACCGGGATCGGGGCGCTGATCTTCCGCGAGCTGATCCTGACCCTGTCGTTCGCGATCATCGCGACGCTGGCGGCGGCCATCACCCTGGTGCCGATGCTCGCGGCCCTGCTTTCGCGCATCCGCTGGGAGAGTGGGCTGGACCGGACCTGGCTGCTGCGCGGGTTTGATCGCGGGGTGCAGGGGCTGCGCCGGCGCTATCGCCGTCTGCTGCCGAAGGTCCTGCGCCTGCGCTGGGCGGTGCTGGCGGGGGCCGTCGTGTTGCTGGCCGGTGCGGTGCAGATCGGCGGCGAACTGGGCACCGAGTTCCTGCCGCAGGTGGACGATGGCCAGGTCAGCGTGCGCATGGTCCTGCCGCCGGGGACCCCGCCGCACGAGACCGATGCCGCCGCGCGCGATATCGAGGCCGCGCTGGAGGTGCTGCCGCATGTGGAGAGTGTGTTCGCGATGGTCGGCGGGCACCTCGGGGGCGGTGTGGTCAACGAGCGCCCGGGCACCTCCAATATCACTGTGCAGCTTACCCCTGCCGGGCAGCGCGAGATGAGCGCGGGGCAGTGGGTGGCCGAGGCGCAGGCGGCGATGGATGCGCTGGATCTCCCTGGGGCACGGATCACCGTGCGCCCGCCGCGCATCCAGGGCCTGCAGTTCAGCCTAACCGGGGACGACCTTTCGATTGCGGTGGTGGGGGCGGATCTCGTCGAGATGCGCCGCATCGCCCGCGAGATCGCCGGGCGCCTGGAGGGTGTCCGGGGCCTGGAGGGCGTCGAGGTCGGGCGCGAGGACCAGAGCCCGATCCTGCGCGTGCATGTGGATCGCGAGCGGGCGGCCGCGCTGGGCTTGCAGGTGGGCCCGGTTGGGCAGGCGATCCGCGATGCGGTGGAGGGGTCGGTGCCGACGCAGTACGTCCGTGACGATCGCGAATACGACTTGCGCGTGCGTCTGCCGCGGGAGGACGTGCAGGACACGGCGACCCTGGGACGGATGATCCTGTTCCGCGACGGGGCCGACCCGGTGCGGCTGGCGGACGTGGCCGAGTTCGCGATTGGCGAGGGGCCCGCGCATATCGAGCGCGAGAACCAGAGCCGGGTGGTGCGCGTGAACGGCGACATCAACACCGAGGTGAGCGACGTCGGTTCCGTGATGGCCGAGGTCGAACAGCGCCTGGCCGAGGTGGATGTACCCGAGCACTACAGCCTGCTGATTGGGGGCGAGTGGGAGACCATTCAGGAGACCCAACGCGAGATGGCCACGGTGGTGGCGCTCGCCATCTTCCTGGTGCTGGTGGTGCTGGCGGTGCAGTACGAGCGCCTGGCGAATCCGCTGGTGATCGTGGCGGCCGCGCCGTTGTCGCTGACCGGGTTGGTCGCGATCCTGTGGGCGACGGGTACACCGGTCTCTGCCCCGGTGATGATCGGGGCGATCCTGCTGATCGGGGTGGTGGTGAACAACGCGATCCTGCTGGTGGAGTACATCGAGCAGGGCCGCCGACTGCGTGGCCTGAGCCCGGCGCGGGCGGTGGTGGAGGCCGGGGCGTTGCGCCTGCGGCCGATCCTGATGACCACCTTGACCACGGTGCTGGGCATGCTGCCGCTGGCCATCGGTATGGGTGAGGGGGCGGAGATCATGCGCCCGCTGGCACTGACCGTGGTGGGTGGCCTGATCGCCGGGATGATCCTGACGCTGCTGGTGGTGCCCTGCCTGTACCTGGTGGTAAACCGGGCCGCGGAGCGCGTGAAGGAAACACTGGGTGGACGCTCGCGAGCGCCTTCGGATGCCGGGACAATCGGTTAGGATGCCGGCCATTCGGAAAATCATGAAAGACGACGAGGGGAACGGGATGGGTCGAATGATCGGGAGTGGCGTGCTGCTGGCGGTGATGCTGATGGGGGCTGCACCCCTGGCGGCCGACGAGGTACATACCGTTGCGCAGCTGAACCAGGCCCCGGCCGAGCTGGCGGGCGAGGAAGTGCGCCTGGAGGGCATCGTGGGCCGGGTAAACGACGACATCATGGGGCGCAACTTCATCCACCTGGTGGACGGCACCGGCAGCGAGGGCGATTACATCACCATCACCTCCACCGAGCGTCCCGAGGCGGGTGACCGGGTCTCGGTGACCGGAACGCTGATCCTGGATCGCGACTTCGGGGCGGGTTATACCTACCCGGTGATCATCGAGGGTGCCCGCTTCAGCGAACGTTAATTCGGCATGCGCAGGGAGGCGATATGCGAAAGATGAATGAGGCGGCGCGAGTCGGTTGGTTCGTGGCCGTGCTACTGGTGCTCTCCGGCTGTGCATCGACACCGCCGGGGCACGACCTGGCGGAGGAGATCAACGACTATCGCGAGGCGCGCGGGCTGTCGGCGATCCCGTGGTCGCCGACGCTGGCCGAGGTCGCCGAGGTGCACCTGGCCGATATCGAGGCGCATGACCCGGCTGCCCGCGAGTGCTCGCTGCACAGCTGGTCGGATGAAGGGGCATGGACGCCCTGCTGCTACGAGGCCGGTGACTCCGCCTCGGCGCAGTGCATGCGCGACAAGCCGGGCGAACTGACAGGCGATGACTATCCGCATGCCGGATTCGAGATCGTGGCCTGGCGCAGCGAGGCGATGACGGAGGAGGCCGCGCTGGGCATCTGGCGGCGCAGCCCCGCCCACTATGCCGTGCTGGCGAACGAGGGCGTCTGGGCCTCCCGCGAATGGCGGGCGCTGGGGGCGGCGCTGTCGGACGAGCACGCCATCGTCTGGTTCGGCCTGCAGCCGGACCCGGCGGTGGAGTAGCCGCTCAGTCGGCCAGGTGGCGTTTGAGCCACGCGATCTCGTCCGCTGACCTGTCCACGTTTGTCACCGCCTGCCAGGCATCGATGTAGTGCTCGGTGGCATAGACGTGGCCGTAGCCGCGCGGGGCGGCGTCGCCGATCGCGACGTCGACCGCCAGCTGCAACATGGTGATCACCGGGTACCAGGTCAGGTCCGGGGAGACATCCGGGCCGCGCGGAGCCTGCATCCATTCCGGCTGGCGGTACAGGGCCTGGGGCTCGAAGAAGGTGACCGGGTCGCTGGCGTATTGCAGGTAGACGATGCGCATCGGGCCCCATTCGGCGCCGGGGATATCCAGGTGGTTTCCCTGATTGGTGAAGCGCACCACCGAACTGTCGCGAAAGCGCGGCAGCCAGGCCGGCGAGTCGGGTTGGCGCTGGCGCACGATGTCGTGCCAGGTCTCGCTACGAAACGGAGGGCCGGCCCACAGCGCGCCGGAGAACGGGTCGCCGATTACGTCGTACAGGTCTGCCGCCCGCTCGGAGTTCAGCGCCCCGAGGCTCAGGCCATAGAGGTACAGGTCCGGGCGGGCGTCCGGCGGTAGCTGTTTCCAGTAGCCGTAGATCTCAGCGAAGACCGCCTGGGCGGTCTCGTGACCGTATTGCGATTCCGCCATCAGCGACAACCAGCTCGGCAGGTAGGAGTACTGCACGGCCACGGTGGACACATCGCCACCGTGCAGGTACTCGACCGGCTGGATCGCACGGTTGTCCACCCAGCCGCGTCCGGTGGGCGTGGCCAGCACCAGCACCGAACGGTCGAAGGCATTGACCCGCAGCATCTCCTGCAGGGCCAGTCGCGCGCGTTCCTCGATGGTCTCGGCGGCGTTCAGCCCCACATACACGCGGATCGGGTCCAGCGCTCCGTCACCGGTGAAGTCGCTAATCGCGGCGGCGTCCGGGGCTTGGTCGATGAAACGCTGGCCCTGGCGGCCCAGGCCCTCGTCCCAGCTGATCAGCGAGGCCGGGCTGCCGGTGCGGAAGGCCGCGCCCGGCTGCTCCGCCCCGGGGTGTTCGCGTACGTCGAACTGCTGGAAGCTGCGATCGGCGGCGCGCAGGCTGTATTCCAGGATGACCCCGTCGATCACCGCCCAGAACACCCCGGCCGCCACCAGCACGCCAATCACGTTGGACAGCCGGCGCGGGATGAAGCGGCGCAGGTGCCGCGCGAGGAAGCGCACCAGCAACTGGAACAGCCGTGCCACGGCCAGCGTGGCGATGAACACCGCCGCTGCGATCAGCCCCAGGCGTATGGGGAATCCACCGTCCACCGGCTCCTGTTCCATGAGCGCGCGGATGCTGTTCTGCCACTCGGTGGCTTGCCACAGGAAGATCAGCACGATCAGCACGGCCCCGCCGCCGGCGATCACCACCAGGGTGTTGTGGGTGCGTTCGCCAAGCTCCGGCAGCTCCAGGTAGGACCACAGCCAGTGGAAAAACACGCCCACGCCGTAGCCGGCCGCCAGTGAAACCCCGGACAGGATGCCCTGTACGTCATCGGTGCGCGGGATCAGGCTGGGGGTCAGCGAGGCGGCAAAGAACAGCGTGGCCAGGATCAGCCCCGGGATCGACAGCGTCCCGAGGATGCGGTTGGCCCAGGCGGGCCAGATGAAGGCGCGCAGACGGGTTTGCAGGCGGCCGACGACGGACATCGCGTTCGCGCTTCCTTGGCGGAGTGTAGAGGGCCTCCATCCTGTCCGCCCCGCCCGCCGGGTTCAAGTTTGCGCGGCCGAGGGCGGACTGCCGAGCAGTCCCTGGGTGTTGCGTTCTGCTACCTGCCCGTCAGTGCGAGGAGCGCAGCGACGAAGCAATCGCTGCCCGGAGGCACCAGCGTTTCCTTAACGCGCTTCGACCTCTGGTGCTCCGCTGCTTACGGTACTTGTCTATACGGGCTACTCGTCGGTTGCGAGGCGACGGAAGCGGAAGGTGCCTTCGACCATGCGCAGGGCGACGCCGAATAACGCGACCTGCAGCAGGAGTCCGCCGGTCGCTGCGCCCAGCGCGAGGCCGGTGGCCAGCCCCAGTGCCATCAGCAGCATCAGCAACGTGGCGGCGGCCCGGCTGCGCAGCCAGCCGCCCACCAGTGCGAGCAGCGCGACTAGCGTGCCCTCGATCATCGTGGGTGTGTGCTGCACAAGGACGCCCAGCAACACAACCACGACCCCGGCGAATACCAGCACCCAGCCGGCCACGCGCGCCAGGCGCTGGGCCTGCTCGCTGTTCTCGATGGATTGCAGCAGCAGGAGCAGGTCGGCGCCGGCCCCCGCCCAGTGACGCGATCGTGATTCGCTCATGTGTCCACGGTACTACAGGCCCATGACAGCCCGGTGACAAGGGCCGGTTACCGCTTGGCGAGGAGCGACTCGAGATCGAGTGCATCGACCGTGGATGCGCCCGCCTCCGCGCTCTGTACAGCGCCATGATCCGACCAGTGCAGCAGGCTGAGATTGCCGGCGCGATCTTCCACCAGGGCGGTACAGTGCTCGACCCAGTCGCCATCGTTGCAGTAGAGGACGTCACCGAAGGACTCGACGTTCGGCTTGTGGATGTGGCCGCAGATGCAGCCGTCGAATCCGCCCTTGCGCGCGGTCGTGACGGCGGCGTGCTCGAAGCGGCGGATGTACTCGCGGGCGGCATGACTGACGCGGGTCTTAAGCCAGGCGGACAGGGACCAGTACGGGTGGCCGAGGCGGCGGCGGATGCTGTTCAGGTAGCGGCTGCCGCGCAGCAGCAGGTTGTAGCCCAGGTCGCCCAGCCAGTGCACCAGGCGACTATGGCGCACGACGCCGTCGAATTCGTCGCCATGGGTTACGCGAAAGCGGCGGCCGTCGGCCGTCCAGTGCACCAGTTCGCGTTCGATGCGAACGCCGCGGATCTCGGAGCCGACGAAGTCGCGCACGACTTCATCGTGATTGCCGGGGATGTAGATCACCTCGACCCCGTGCAGCGCCAGGGACAGGACCTGCTCGACGACCGCCGCCTGGGTCGCGTTCCAGAAGATGCGCCGGCGCATGGCCCAGAGGTCGAACACGTCGCCGACCATCACCAGACGGTCGCAGTTCACCTGGCGCAGCAGGTCCAGCAGGTATTCCGCGCGGCATTCGCGGGTGCCCAGGTGCAGGTCGGACAGGAACAGGGTGCGGCAATCCAGGGTGGCCATCGGGTACTCCCGCTGAGGCGTGCCGTCAGCATCGCGCGACGGAGTGACTGGCTTGTGGCGAGACGATGACGATTGGGTGATGGAGCGGATCCCGTCAGGGCCAGACGATCAGCAGCCAGATCACGGCGGCATGCAGAAAACCGAGCAGGACCGCGGCGGAGCCCATGTCCTTGGCGCGCGCCGCGAGCTTGTGCTGTTCCGGTCCGAAACGGTCCACGGTGGCCTCGATGCCGGAGTTCAGCACCTCGATGATCAGGATCAGGAACAGGCTTCCGAGCAGCAGGGCCCGCTCGGTCGGGGTTTCGCCAAAGACCAGCGACAGTGGCGCGAGCAGGACCACCAGGATCAGTTCCTGGCGAAAGGCCTCCTCATGGCGAAAGGTCGCCCGCAGGCCGCGCCAGGAGTACACGAAGGCCCGCAAGATGCGGTCAATGCCGGTCGCTCCGCCGTTGGCCATCGTGGTGTTCTCGAAAATGGTTCAGAAGGGGGTCAGTGGGATCGGTCGGAAGCTGGCTGTGGGCCGCGTACCGAGTCGGGAGTGCCCGCCAGGTCCTGATACAGGGCGAGCAGTTGTTCGGCCATGCGTCGGTCGCTCCATTGCTGCACCCAACGCCCGTGCGCCTCGCGCATCGCCCGCTGGAGTTCCGGGTCATCCAGTACCGCGGCGACCCGTTTGGCAAAGGCGGCGGGGTCCTCGGGGGCGACCTCGGCGCCGGATTCCGCAGTCAGGATGTCGATCGTCCCCAGGCGCGCGGTGGACACAACCGGCAACCTGCTGGCCATCGCCTCCAACAGCACTAGCCCCTGGGTTTCGGTGGCCGAGGCAAACACGAAGGCATGCCCGGCGCGGTAGCAGTCAACGAGGGACGTGGTGCGGTCCAAATACCCGCACCAGTGGATGTTGTCCTCCAGTCCCATGCGTTCCGCCTGGCGCTGCAGGCCATCCTTGGCCGGCCCTTCGCCCGCAATCAGCAGCAGGATGTCGGGGCGTCGCTCGCGCAGGTGCTGCAGCATCTGCAGCAGGAAACCAATGTTCTTTTCGAACGCGATGCGCGAGACATGCACCAGCATCTCGCGGCCGTAGGGGATGTCTCGCTCGGCCCGGAACAGGTGTCCGTCGCCCCCGGTCCAGGCCTCCGGGTCGATACCGGTGGGCAGGCGGACAATCGGTGTCTTGACCCCATAGTCCAGTAGTGCCTTGCGCAACGCCGTGGAGGGGGCGATCACCCGGTCGACTGCATTGCATTGGCTGCGCGATATTCGGCGTGCGAAGGCCCTCAGCCAAGTGGCGGGCAGCCACGGCAGGTAGTGCTGCAGGTACTCCTCGAAGAAGGTGTGGTAGGTCTCCACCACAGGTACCTGCCAGCGCCGGGCGAGATTCAGCCCGGCGTAATGAGCCACGAAGGGCGTGTGGATGTGGATCAGGTCGGTACGTTCGATGCCCGCTTCCCGCAGGTACCTCCGGATGAGACCGCCCTTCAGGATGCGATCCTCCGGGTCCACAATCAGGTACCGCGATGGGATGCGGATCAGGTCCGGATCGTCGGGCGCGGGGCCGGGGCGGGCGCCCAGTCCAGGATAGGCCGGGGCCACCAGTGTGACGCGATGGCCCAGTTTCTGAAGTTGTGAGCGGAAACTGTCCAGCGAGGTGGAGACCCCGTTGATCCGGGGGAAGTACACATCGCTCAGCATCAGAATGTGCACGGCGGCACCTGTCACGGGGCTCGAGTCCCGTAGTCTGGGCAAGATGCATGACCGCGTGATGACGCCGTTCTTGCGGAAATATTGCAACGGCAACACGGGTTAATGCTTCTTTGGAGGAGGCGTAATGATTGGTTCGATCGCCGGGGATATCATCGGGTCGACCTTCGAGGTGCGGCCGGTCAAGTCGAAGGACTTCCCGCTATTCGCGCCGGGCAGCCGGTTCACCGACGACTCGGTGCTGACGGTCGCGGTGGCGCGGGCGATCCTGGAGAACGAGGATTACCGCGACCATGTTCATGCGTTGGGGTGGCGCTACCCGGATGCCGGTTACGGGGCGCGCTTTATCGGCTGGCTGCAGGAGGCCGATCCGCAGCCCTACGGGAGCTGGGGCAACGGGGCGGCGATGCGCGTGAGCCCGGTCGGCTTCGCATTCGCCGATGTCGACACGGTGCTGGCCGAGGCGGCGCGTTCGGCCGCGATCTCGCATGATCACCCGGAGGGCATCAAGGGGGCGCAGGCGGTGGCCCTGGCGGTGTTTCTTGCGCGTACGACGGGGGATCGCGAGGTCATCCGCGAGGAGCTCACCCGGCGTTTTGGCTACGACCTCGACCGGTGCCTCGCGGATATCCGGCCCGGCTATGGCTTCGACGTGTCGTGCCAGGGTTCGGTGCCGGAGGCGATCATCAGCTTTCTCGAGGCGGACTCATGGGAGGACGCGGTGCGCAATGCGGTATCGCTGGGCGGTGATGCTGACACCCAGGCCTGCATTGCCGGCGGCATCGCCGAGGCGTACTTCGGCGTGCCGGAGGTGATCCGCACGCAGGCCGAGGCTCGATTGCCGCCGGACCTGCTGGATACCGTCCACGCCTTCCGGCGCCGTTTTCTGGAGTAAAGCGGCTGCCGGTTCCCGCACGTTGCGTGTCCGTGGGTGAAGCGGCGTCCGTCTTGTCTTAAGGTTGCCTCTTTCCGTTGCCCGGAGCGACCGCATGAGCGCGAATCCGAACGCCGCCACCGCCGAGCAGCAGGCCCGCGACGAGGAGCAGGCCCGCCTCGCCGAGGTGCACGAGCGCCTGGCTCGCAACCTGCGTGCGATCGAGGTGCGGCTGCAGGACTACGCCGGCGAGATCCGGGAGCAGAAGCGCTATCTGTGGGACGCGCGCGACGAGATGGACCACATCGAGAAGATCGCGCAACGCGAATCCATCGACCAGTCCGAGCGCAGTGCCGGCAACCTCGCGGACCGGCGGCGCCACCTGCAGAAGCTGCAGCGCTCGCCGTATTTCGGCCGCTTCGACTTCGCCCGCGCCGACGCGAATGCGCCGGAGCCCGTGTACATCGGCGTGCACCACTTCTTCGATGACGCGGCCGGCGAAAACGTGATCCACGACTGGCGCGCCCCGATCGCCAGCCTGTTCTACGACTACGAGACCGGCCCGGTGCGCTTCGAGGCGCCGGAGGGCACGGTGGATGGCCACGTGCACCTGAAGCGGCAGTTCCGCATTGCTGGCGAGCGCATCGAGCTGATGATCGACAGTTCGGTGAACGTGGTCGACGACGTGCTGCAGGACGAGCTCGCGCGCAACTCCGACGAGGGCATGAAGAACATCGTCGCGACCATCCAGCGCGATCAGAACGCGATCATCCGCGACGACGAGGCGCAGGCCCTGATCATCCAGGGCGTGGCCGGCTCCGGGAAGACCTCCATTGCGCTGCACCGGATCGCCTGGCTGCTGTACCGCTACAAGGACACGCTGTCTTCCGAGGACATCCTGATCATCTCGCCCAACGGGGTGTTCGCCGACTACATCTCCAACGTGCTGCCGGAGCTGGGCGAGGAGAGCGTGCGCGAGATGGGCATGGAAGAGGTGGCCGACACCCTGCTGGAGGGGCAGTACCGCTTCCAGACATTCTTCGAGCAGACCGATGTGCTGCTGCAAAAGGACGACCCGGCGCTCAAGCGGCGTATGCAGGTGAAGGCCGCGCCCGAGTTCCTCAAGCAGCTCGATACCTACGCCGCGCAGGTCGAGAAGAACCGCTTTCAGGCGGAGGACGTGTGGATCGCCCGGCGCCTGATCCCGGCCTTCCTGCTGCAGGAGATCTGGGAGCGGCACCCGACCCTGCAGGTGCGCGAGCGCATCGAACAGCTGCTGCGCGAGGTGGAACAGAAGGTCGCGATGGAATACCGCTACGACCTGACCCCGGACAACCGCAAGCAGCTGAAGGAGGGGGTGCGCGGGATGATCCGACAATCCACGCTGCGCGAGACCTACCGCGTCTTCTTCGACTGGCTGGGCGAGCCGGAGCTGTTCCGCAGGGCCGCCGGCGGCCGCCTGGAATACGCGGACGTGTTCCCGCTGATCTACCTGAAGATGAAGCTGGAGGGCATCCGCTCGCCGTACCGCAACGTGAAGCACCTGCTGGTCGACGAGATGCAGGACTACACCCCGGTGCAGTACGCGGTGCTGCGGCAGCTGTTCGATTGCCGCAAGACGATCCTCGGGGATGCCAGCCAGTCGGTAAACCCGTACAGCTCCTCGCACGCCGACCAGATCCAGGCCGCACTGCGCCATGCCAAGAAGGTCTCGCTGAACACGAGTTATCGCTCCAGCTACGAGATCATGGAGTTCGCCCGCCAGATCGTGCCCAACCCCGAGCTGCGCGCGATCGAGCGCCACGACGAAGCACCACGGGTCCTGCGTTGCAAGACGCGTCCGGCCGAGACGGAGGCGTTACGCGGCGAGGTCGAGGCCTTCGGCCAGTCCGGTTTCAACACCCTGGGGGTGATCTGCAAGACGCAGAAGCAGGCCCGGCGGGTGTACGAGGCACTGACAGGTACGCACGAGAAGCTGCAGATCCTGGACGCCGGGAGCCAGCACTTCGGCGCCGGCGTGATCGTGACCACCGCGCACATGGCCAAGGGCCTGGAGTTCGACACCGTGCTGGTGCCGGAGGTCTCGGCCAAGCACTACACCACGGAGCTCGACCGCAACCTGCTCTATGTCGCCTGTACCCGGGCGATGCACCGGCTCGTCCTGACCCATACCGCTGCGCCCAGTGAGTGGCTGCCCGACGCCTGAAGCCCTTGCCGGCTCGGTGGCCCGCTCAGCGGTAGACCCGGACCTCCTGTTCCCAGCCCTCCACACCGCGGTTGGCGCAAAACTCCTGCACCTCACCGTCAGCGTAGCGGATCTCCATGTTGAAGCCGGCTGCGGGGACATGGTTCAGCGCCACCCGCCGGTGTTCGCCGGGCCGGAGCTGGCCCTCGCGGATGCTCGATTCCGACAGGTCGTGGCCGAAGTCGAAGTGGATCGCCTGGATCAGCACGTCGCTGTCGTTGTGCACCGTGACCATCAGCGCCCCCTCGGCCGGAGGGCGCTCGACGCCCCAGTGCACGGCGGCGGCGCCGAGCACCAGCCCCAGCACGAACAGCCAGGTCGCGGGTGCGCGTAACGCATCCACGACCCGGTCCTCCCAGCTGCGATGTTCTCCGGACGATTGCACGTTTCACCCTTGTCTTATTAGTGAGTTCTAATATACAAGGCCGGGTGACATCGGGATACCGGGCGGGTCGCGGTATCCGGGTAGGCAGGCGACGCACGCAAACCGGACTGTTCCTCTACGGCCCGCCCAGGACATGATCCAGCAGCGCCTCGAAGGCCGGTTCGGCGCGTTCCACTGCACGTTCAAGGCTCGGGTGAGGCTGCAGCGTAGTCATGAACTTCGGGTGCAGCATGGACAGCTTCGTGCCTCCGTCCTCCTCGTACAGGCCGATGTGGCCGCAGGGCATCATCGCCCCGACGTGCAGTCCGGCATCCAGGATGTCCGGTCCCAGCGGCAGGTAGCAGACCTTGAGCGCAGTGATGTCACCGCCCGCCAGGTCGAATTCGGCCAGAAAGATCCAGTCCTCCTCGTTTTCGGCGTATTCGCGAATCGCCCCCGCCAGGTCCTCGCGCGACTGTTCGCAGTCGCGGATGATGAAGTGGTCGTCCGGTTCGGCGGCGGCCAGCGGGGCGGACAGCGCCAGTGCAGTGGCCAGCGTGAGAGCGGTGATGGGTGTCAGTGTTTTCATGATCGTGTCCTCCAGGTGTGTGGGCAGGGGTGGGGGTCAGACGCGAACGATCTCCGGTTTCAGCGACCAGGAGATCATCAGCAGCTCTTCCTTTTCGCGCTGGCCAACCCCGTGTTCGTCCAGGGCCTCGACAATGTCGTCGACCACGGCGACGAACTCTTCCTCGTTGATGTTCATGCCGCGATGGGTAGTCAGCATGTCGCGGCCCGTGTAGGCCTGCGGGCCGCCGGTTCCGTTGCAGATGAACTCGGTAACCAGCCGGATGACGTCGTCGCGATCGCTGTCGACGTAGCGGTTGAGGATGGTCGCGTTCTGCGTGTGCTTGTCGAAGATGGTATTGGCGAGTTCGCGGATGCGCGTCTCACCACCGAGGCGTTCGTACAGGTTGGTTTCAGTCATGGTGGAGTCCTCTTTGCGGGATCGTTAACGCGTGGTCACGTACCAGTTGTTCTGCAGGTCGTGAGTCAGTTGGTGGACCTGGATGTCGTGGAAGCCGGCGCGTTCCAGGTAGTCACGTGCCCGGGGTTCGCCCCACATCGCGCCCAGGCCGGGGCCGCCCTGGGCGAGCGATACCGGCATGCAGTGCATGCAGGAGACGGTGTAGAGGAACGGACCGAGCGGGTGGTCGAGATCGCCACGGATCTGGCCGGAGCCGCGGATGTCCTGCATCAGGTAGATCCCTTCGGACTTGAGCGCGCGGTGAATGCCCGTCAGCACGCCCAGCGGGTCGGCTTGATCGTGGATGGCATCGAAGGTCGTGATCAGCTCGAACTGTTGCTCGGTGACATGCCGATCCAGTTCGGCCGCGTCGGCCTGGATGAACTCGACGTTGCCAAGCCCTGCCTCCTGTGCGTCGGTGCGGCCCCGCTCGATGGCCTCTGCCGACAGGTCCAGGCCGGTGAACTGGCTGCGTGGGTAAAGTGTTGCCAGGCGGTTGAGGATGCGCCCGCTGCCACAGCCGATATCCAGTACCCGGATGCCGCGTTCGAGGTGGTCGGTCAGCCCTGGCACCAGTGGCAGGATGTCGCTCTCCAGCGACGACAGCACGGACTGGCCGCTGTCCTCGGCCATCACCTCGTGGAAGCGGGCGTAGTGCGCGTACCCCACGCCCTCGCCGGCCCGGAACGCGGCGACGATCGCGTCCTCCACCCCGCCCAGCAGGCCGATGTACTGGGAAAACACGGCCAGGTTGTCGGCGGCGGCCGCACGCGTCAGGCAGGCGGCGTGCTCCGGGGGCAGGGTGAATCGGGGGCCTCCCGTATCCACCGTCACGATGCCGCCGGTGGCCATGGCACCGAGCCATTCCCGTACGTAGCGCTCGTTCAGGCCCACGGCTGCAGCGATCTCGCCGGAGGTGGCGGGCGGCCGGTTGCGCATGTGGTCGAACAGCCCGGTGCGGTGCCCGATCGACAGTGTCAGGCACAGCGCGCCGTGGTTGAGCACGTTGACCAGATGCTCGCCGAATGCCTCGGCGGCATATGGGGGGGAAAGGCTTTCCGAGACTGACGACATGCGGTGGCCCTCCGTCAGGACAAACCGGGCCGGGTAGCGGCTTTACTTCGAGCCTAGGCCGGGAAGTCTTTTCGGGTGGTCACAATCTTGCGGGGGTGGGGCGAATCTTGCGGTGGATTTCAGGGGAGAGATGATCCGTGTTCCTGCTGGCGGCGGTATGCCCCAGGGGCCACACCAAGGGCCTGGCGGAAATGGCGGACCAGTTGTTGTGGGGAGTATCCGGTTGCGGAGGCGACCTCGGTGACATTAAGGGAGGTCCGGGTCAGGAGGTCGCGGGCCCGCTCCACGCGCAGACGCGTCAGATAGCGATGCGGTGGCAGGCCGTGGGTCTCGCGAAAGGCGCGGGCGAAGTGCCAGGGCGAGAGCCCGGTCAGGGCCGCCAGGTCGCGCAATGTGATGCGCTGGTCCAGGTGGCATTGCATGTAGTCGATCACCCGTGCCGACTGGTGCGGTGCCAGGCCGCCGCGGCGCCGTTCCAGGTCCCGGTCCTGTTCGGCCATGCGGGCCAGGCGCACGACCAGAACGGCGAGCATGCTCTCGACGAACAGTTGCGCGGCCGGGTCGTTGCGGCCCATCTCCTGCCACAGGGCGTCCAGGGCCTGGGTGATCAGGGGGTCCTGGTGCTGGCGGGTGTGCAGGTGGCCGAAGTCCAGCGGATCGCCGGGGGCGCGTTCCAGGCAGTCCCGGGCCAGCTCGGGCGGGATGCCGAAGAACCGCATGCGTGCCGGGTCCCGCATGTCGCAGCGTCCTGCGACCTGCGGGGCGATCACCACGAACTCGCGCGGGCCGGCGCAGCCGGAGAACGGACCGGCCCCGATGTCACAGCGGTAGCGAAAGGGGTTGCCCACGGTCTGGCTCAGCATCAGTTCGCGGACCGGCGGGGTGCCCAGGTGACCGGGTGGGTGCGCGTTCTCGATCATCCGCACCGGGAGATCGGGCCGCGCACGAGCCTCCTCCAGGAATGGCGCATCACGTCCCCGGGCGAAGAAGTCGAGCATGCTGGATGAACGTTGCAGCATTTGCCTCACCTCGCAACGTTGTTATAGGCCATTTTGGGCCAACCCGTCGCGGATGCGGGCAGCCCGGTCGGCGTAGTGCGAACCTCGTCGACTGCACCGGGTCGTATGTGACCCTGGCGCCGCATTCGGGTATGTTCGCCGGGTTTCGATGACCGCAGGGTTACCATCACGTGGGTACGGACGAGCGCAATCTGCAGGACCTGACGCACCAGCTGGCCGAGGCGCTGGCGGGTGTCGGGCTGCACGGGCGGATCGGGCTGGAGAAGGAGACGCTGCGGGTCGGGCCGGAAGGTTCACCGGCGCTTACCCCGCACCCGGCCGCGCTGGGGTCCGCGCTGACGCATCCGTACATCACCACGGATTACTCCGAGGCGTTGCTGGAGCTGGTGACGCCGCCGTTCGAGGATGTGCGCGAGACGCTGGGTTTTCTGCACGACCTGCAGGCCTTCGCGGCCGCGAATGTCGGCGACGAGACGTTGTGGTCGACTTCCATGCCCTGCGTGACCGCCGACGACAATGCCATCCCCGTCGCGGAGTATGGCCGCTCCAACGCCGGGTGCATGAAGACCGTCTACCGGATCGGGCTGGGCCACCGCTACGGGCGCAAGATGCAGGTGATCGCCGGGGTGCACTTCAACTATTCCCCGCGTCCGGAGTTCTGGCCGGTCCTGGCGGAGGTGCTGGGCGCGACCGATGGCCGCGCCTTCCGCGACGAGCGGATGATGGGGATGATCCGCAACCTGCTGCGTTTCGGCTGGCTGGTGCCCTATCTGTTCGGGGCGTCGCCGGCGGTTTGCAACTCCTTTCTCGAAGGCCACGGCGCGGTGCTGGAGGATTTCGACGACGACACCTCCTATCTGCCGCATGCCACCAGCCTGCGCATGGGCGATATCGGCTACACCAACCGCAAGGAGGCGGATACCGGCATCAAGGCGGACTACAACTCGCTGGCCGGCTATGTCGACTCCCTGCGCTGTGCGATCAACACCCCCAGCCCGGAGTGGGAACACATCGGAGTAAAGGTGGATGGCGAGTACCGCCAGCTGAACGCCAACATTTTGCAGATCGAGAACGAGTACTACTCCACGGTCCGACCCAAGCAGCCGCTGGAGCGCTTCGAGAAGCCGACCGACGCGCTGGAGGCGCGCGGCATCGAATACGTCGAGCTGCGCTCCGTCGACATCAACGCCCAGCACCCGCTGGGCGTGGACGAGACCCAGCTGCGTTTTCTCGAGGTGTTCGCACTGGCCTGCCTGCTGCAGCCGAGCCCGCTGCTGGAGGACGGCGAACTGGACGCGATCGATCGCAACCTGCTGGATGTCGCGCACTACGGGCGCCGCCCCGGCCTCGAGTTGCGCCGGGAGGGCGAGAGCGTTGCGCTGCAGGCCTGGGCGCGCGAGCTGCTGGCGCTGATGCGGCCGGTGGCGGCCGTCCTGGATCAGGAACTGCCGGGCGATCCCTACCGCCGAGCGCTCAGCGAGCAGTGGGGCAAGGTCGAGCAGGCCGATCTGACCCCGTCCGCGCGCATGCTGGAAGACATGATGGCGCGCGAGGAAGGTTTCTATCGCTACGCGAGTCGCCTGTCCGCCCAGCACCGCGAAGCCTTTCGCTTCAACGGGCCCCTGCCGCGGGCCGAGACCCTGGAGGCTCTGGCCCGCGAGAGCCTGGCCGATCAGGCGGCGATCGAGCAGGCGGACGAGCTGGACTTTGATACTTTCCTCGCACGCTACTTCGACGGCACGTTGCGCGCCTCCTGAACCGGGTTCTTCCGTTTTTATCGAATGATCGACCGCATCTAACGCGATTTATCTTCGACAAAATCGATGGGATCATTCCAGCAATCGAAAAAGCAGCCGCCGACGCATGCGCACATCCAGTGCCGGGCACGGGCGGCAGGGGCATGGCATGAGTCTTCTGATCAATGGTGAACTGCGCGAGGGCTGGCTGGAAGAGGAGTCGGACGAGAACGGCGAGTTCGTGCGCCAGGACCAGCAATACCGCAATTACGTGACCGCCGATGGATCGGCTGGCCCCCTGGGCGAAGGCGGGTACCCGGCCAAGTCCGGCCGCTATCACCTGTATGTCTCCTACGCCTGCCCCTGGGCACACCGCGCGCTGATCCTGCGCAAGCTGAAGGGGCTGGAGCCGCATGTCGGTGTATCGGTGGTGCATCACTACATGGGCGATGCCGGCTGGTCGTTCGATGACTGCGACGGCTGCACCGGCGACCAGGTGCACGGCTCGCGCTACATGCACGAGCTCTACACCCGTACCGACCCGAACTACACCGGCATTATTACCGTGCCCGCGCTGTTCGACACCCAGACCGACCGCATCGTGAACAACGAGTCGCTCGATCTGGTGCGCATGTTCAACAGTGCGTTCGACGACATTACCGGCAACACGCTGGACTTCTACCCGGAAGATCTGCGCGAGGAGATCCACGCCGTCAATGATCGGGTCTACGAGAACGTGAACAACGGGGTTTATCGCTCCGGCTTCGCGACCAGCCAGCAGGCCTACGAGGCGGCCTTCGATCGCCTGTTCGAGACTTTGGACTGGCTGGAGGAGCGCCTGGCACGCCAGCCGTTCCTGGTTGGCGAGCGACTGACCGAGGCCGACTGGCGGCTGTTCACCACCTTGCTGCGCTTCGACCCGGTGTACTACAGCCACTTCAAGTGCAACCGCCAGCGGCTGCTGGACTTCCCGAACCTCTCCGCCTACCTGCGCATGCTGTACCAGCGCCCGGGGGTGGCCGAGACCGTGCGCATGGATCACATCAAGGCGCATTACTACGGCAGCCACCCGATGCTGAACCCCAGCGGGATCGTGCCCAAGGGGCCGTTGATCGACTACAACCAGCCACACGGGCGGCCACTGGGCGCGCTGCCGGCGGTGCTTCGGAACACGGGCGAGGCGTGACGGTCGTTACACTGTTGGCACAGAGAACCGTGGCCCGGCAGCTTGCCGGGCCGCATTCGTGTCAGGGGAGAGGCAAGTGAAGGCGATTGGCGGGTTTCTGGGGCTGGTCCTGGTCGTGGCGCTGGTGGCCGCGGCCTGGTTTGCGTTTGGCCCCGAGGATGGCGCCCGCGACGAGGGGGGCGATGCCCCGGCCGCGTCCGAACGCGACGAGCGCACGCCGGTGCGGGTCAGCGAGGTGGCCCCGCGCACCTTCGAAACCATGGTTGAATCCCTGGGCACGGTAGAGGCCAACGAGTCGGTCGTGGTGACCGCGAGCGTGACCGAGCGCGTGGTCGAGATCCTGTTCGACGACGGCGATGCAGTGGAGGCCGGCGATGTGCTGGTGCGCCTGGACGCCGACGAGGAACGCGCGGCCCTGCGCGAGATCCGCGTGCAGGTGGACGAGGCCCGGCGCGAACTGGACCGCGTACGCAATCGGGTGGCCGATGGCGTGGTCACGCAACAGCAGGTGGATCAGCAGCGTTCGCGGCTGAACGAGGCCGAGGCCCGGGTGGCGGCGGCCGAGGCCCGGGTGGCAAACCGGGTGATCCGGGCCCCGTTTGCCGGCCGTTTGGGCCTGCGCCAGGTCAGTCCCGGCTCGCTGGTCAGCCCGGGTACCGCGATCGTGGAGCTGGACGACGTATCGGTGGTCAAGGTGGATTTCGCCGTCCCCGAGCGCCACGTCTCAGCCATCGACCTGGGCATGGAGGTGGCGGGCCACAGTGCGAGCGGCGAGTTCGCGGGGCAGGTTGCCGCGGTCAGCAATCGTCTGGACGTGGCTACCCGCACCCTGACCGTGCGGGCCCGGGTCGAGAATCCCGATCTGCTGTTGCGTCCCGGCATGCTGGTGAACATCCGCCTGCCGCTGGACCCGGTCGAACGCCCGGGGGTGCCGGAGGGAGCCATCCAGCAGGTCGCCGATCAGCACTTCGTATTCCGGCTGCGCGCCGACGGCACGGTGGAACGCGTGCGCATCCGCATCGGTCGCCGCGACCCGGGTTATGCCGAAATCCTGGACGGTCTGGAGCCGGGGGATACGGTGGTCTCCGAGGGTGTGTCGCGGGTCCGCGACGGCCGCGAGGTGCGTGTACTGCCGCCGCGCGTGCAGGAGTCCGATAACGGCGAGGCCGGGGCCGGCGCATGATCATCTCGGACGTCGCCAATCGCCGGCCGGTGCTGGCGATTGTCTTCAACCTGCTGCTGATCACCTTCGGCCTGATCGCCTACGACAGCCTGCCGCTGCGCGAATACCCGGACGTGGACCCGCCGGTGGTGTCGGTGGATACCATCTACCCGGGTGCCAGTGGCGAGATCATCGAGCGCGAGGTGACCCAGCGCATCGAGGACCGCATCGCGGGGATCGAGGGGATTCGCTTCATGCAGTCCTCCAGCGAGGACGGGCGCTCGCGCATCACCATCGAGTTCAATCTGAGCCGCGACATCGACGCCGCGGCGAATGACGTGCGCGAGGCGGTCAGCCGCGTGCTGGGGGATCTGCCCGACGAGGTTGATCCGCCGGAAGTGACCAAGGCGGATGCCGACGCCAGCCCGATCCTGTGGCTGAACCTCTCCAGCACGACGATGAACGCGCTGGAACTGGCGGACTACGCCGAGCGCAACCTGATCGACCGGTTCTCGGTGGTGGACGGCGTGGGTCTGGTGCGCCGTGGTGGCGCGCGCAGCTACGCGATGCGCATCTGGGTCGACCGCGAGGCCCTCGCGGCGCGCGAGCTGACCGTGACCGACATCGCCGACGCGCTGCAGCAGGAGAACGTGGAACTGCCGGCTGGGCGCCTGGATTCGCAGGAGCGCGAGTTCACCGTGCGCGTGGAACGCCAGTACCGCACCCCCGAGGACTTCGCCGGCCTGGTCCTCAAGCGCGGGGCGAGCGGGCAACTGGTGCGCCTGGGCGATGTGGCCGAGGTGAACATCGGCGCCGATACCGAGCGTAGCGAGTTCCGCGGCAATGGCGAGGACATGATCGGGCTGGGGATCATCCGCCAGTCCAACGCCAACGTGCTGGAGGTGGCCAACGGCGTGAAGGCGATGGCGGCCAGCCTGCAGGGCTCCCTGCCGGAGGGTACCTCGCTGGTGACCACCTACGACGAATCGGTGTTCATCGAGGGCGCGATCCGCGAGGTCTATATCACCCTGGCGGTGGCGACCGCGGCCGTGGTGTTCGTGATCTACCTGTTCCTGGGCAGCTGGCGCGCGACCCTGATCCCGGCCGTCACCGTGCCGGTGGCGATCACCGCGGCCTTCATCGGCATCAGCCTGTTCGGCTTCTCGGTGAACCTGCTGACCCTGCTGGCGCTGGTGCTGGCGGTCGGACTGGTCGTGGACGACGCGATCGTGATGCTGGAGAACATCCACCGGCGCATCGAGCGCGGCGAGCCGGGGTTGCTGGCGGCCTATCGCGGCGCCGGGCAGGTGGGCTTCGCGATCGTTGCGACGACTTCGGTGCTGATCGCGGTGTTCGTGCCGCTGGCGTTCCTCGACGGCACGGTGGGCCAGCTGTTCACCGAGTTCGCCATTGCCATGGCCATCGCCGTGTTCTTCTCCAGCATCGTGGCGCTGACCCTGGCACCGGTGCTGGCCGGGCGCCTGATGCACAAGGGCGACGACGAGACCGGTGCCGCGCGCTATATCGGTCGCGGATTTGCCGCGCTGGAGGCCGGCTACGGCCGGATGCTGGCGAAGGGGCTCAAGGGCTCCTGGCTGGTCGTGCCGCTTCTCGCCGCGGTGCTGGCCGGAGGCTGGTACCTGTTCGCGGAACTGCCCGAAGAATTCGCGCCGCAGGAGGATCGCGGGTCCTTCTTCGTATTGGTGGACGGTCCCGAGGGGGCCAACTTCGACTACATGAGCCGGCAGATGGCCGAGGTCGAGGCGCGCATCCAGCCGCTGATCGAGGATGGCCCGATTCGCCGAGCACTGGTGCGCACGCCGCGCGGCTTTGGTGGCTCCGAGCTGATGAACAACGGCTTTGTGATCGCGATCCTGGACCACTGGGATGACCGTGACGTCTCCGGCCAGGAGGTGATCGACGAAATCCGCGGCATCATCGGCGAAATGCCAGGGGTCGAGGCACGGGTGGTCATGCGCCAGGGACTCTCCAGTGGCCGTATCGGGCCGCCGGTGCAGTTCGTGATCTCCGGGCCGGATTACGATCAGCTCGAGGAGTGGGGCGAGATCATGCGCGAGGCCGCCGAGGGCATCGACGGCCTGACCCGCGTGGATCTGGACTACGAGCCCACCCAGCCGCAGCTCAATGTGCGTCTGGATCGTGACCGTGCCGGGGATCTGGGTGTCTCCATGCGCGATGTCGGGCGCACGCTGGATATCGTGCTCGGCGGGCGCGACGTGACCACCTTTGTTGATCGCGGCGAGGAATACGACGTGATCATCGAGGGGCTGGCCGACCAGCGCCGAACACCCGGGGATATCGACAACCTCTACGTGCGTTCCAGCTCCGGCGCGATGGTGCCGTTGTCCAGCCTGGTGACCTACGAGGAGCAGGCCGGGCCGTCGTCGCTGGAGCGTTACAACCGCTCGCGGGCGGTCACCCTGACCGCCGGGCTGCGCGACGGCATGACCCTGGGCGAGGCCCTGGATGCGCTGGACGCGAAGGCGGCCGAGCTGCTGCCGGCAGAGGCGGGGATCGACTACAAGGGCGAGTCCCTGGACCTGCGCACCGGCTCCGAGGCCATCCTGTTCGTGTTCGCGCTGGCCCTGCTGGTGGTGTTCCTGGTTCTGGCGGCGCAGTTCGAGAGCTTCGTGCACCCGTTGGTGATCATGCTGACCGTGCCGCTGGCGGTGGTCGGGGCGCTGATCGGCCTGACGGTCACCGGGCAGACGCTGAACATCTACAGTCAGATCGGCATGGTCATGCTGATCGGTCTCGCAGCGAAGAACGGCATCCTGATCGTGGAGTTCGCCAACCAGCTGCGCGATCGCGGACGCGACTTCGACACCGCGATCCTCGAGGCCTCGCGCATGCGCCTGCGTCCGGTGCTGATGACTGCGCTGACCACCGTGGCCGGTTCCATCCCGCTGATCCTGGCCTCCGGCCCGGGCGAGGAGACGCGCTTCGTGATCGGGGTGGCGGTATTCTCCGGCGTGCTGTTTGCCACGTTGTTTACGCTGTTTGTGATCCCGGCGGCCTACCGCCTGGTCGCCCGCGGCACGACCTCGCCGCTGGCCACCACGCGCCGCCTGAACGACCTTGATGCCGAGGTCGAGGACGTCGACGGCGAACGCCGTGGCGCCCGCGCCACCGCTGCCCCACGCGCCGAGCCCTGATCGCTCGGCGTCTCTTGCAGCCTGTGGTGCGGTGGCTAGGCCGGGTTCGACATCCGGTGTTTACGTGCCGTCGTCCGGCCGCCTGCCAGGCGCTGACTCGCCAGCGCGCCGCGCCCGTTTTTGATCAACAACGGACTTCTTTGCTCGTGCAAAGAAGTACCCAAGAAACACGCCCGACCGCTGTGCTCATGGATGAAGGCTAGGTCTTCGGGCATTCTGGGCACGCTCGGCCTTCGGCCGTTGCGTGCCGCACCCGCGGAGCGGGTGCCGGGGAACGTAGGATGTGATGAGCGCAGCGAATCGCATCAGGATTTCGCACGGCGTGGGGGACGGTGCGTTTCGCTGCGCTCAACCGCACCCTACGGGGTGCGGGCTTGCTGCTGGTGTCTGGATACCGCCTGTTTTGACTTTCGCTTCCCGTATGGAGCCCAGCGCGTCGGGAGCGAGGTTCCCGGGTGGAATCCGGGTGCCCTTCTTTGGGTCCTTTCTTGGGCAAGCAAGAAAGCCCGTTGTTGATCAACAACGGGCGCGGCGCGCTCGCGAGAGAGCGCGTGGCAGGCGGCCCGACGAAGGCACGTAAACACCGATGACGAACCGAGGCCAGCCACAACAAGGCAGGTGGCGGACCGAAGGCACCGTAAACACGCGATGATGAGCCATGCCCGCGGACCGGACGGCGGCAGGCCGAGCGCGGCCTGAGGGAATGGACGGGTCAGCCGCGTGCCGGGGTGCGGGAGTCGTCGCGCCAGAGCCAGAGGATGGCGGCGGTCAGCACGGCGATTACCGGGAGCATCGCCAGGTTCAGGCCGTCCCAGCCGAGAGGACGCAGCAGCGCCCCGGCGAGCAGCGATCCGGCGGTGACCAGGGCGAACACCGTCAGGTCGTTCATGCCCTGGACCTTGCCCTTTTCGCCGGCCGTGTGGGTGGTGGTCAGCAGCGTGCTGCCGCCGATGAACAGGAAGTTCCAGCCGACGCCGAGCAGGAACAGCGCGAGCCAGAAGTGGGCCAGGGTCTCGCCATGGGCGGCGATGGCTACGCTGAACAGCACCAGGGCGTTGCCGAGCGCGAGCACCCGCGTGAGGCCGAGGCGCGTGATCAAGTGCCCGGTCACGAAGGAGGGCGCGAACATCCCGAGCACGTGCCACTGCATCACCAGTGCGACCTGGCCCATTTCGAAGCCAGCCTGGCGCATGGCCAGCGGGGTCGCGGTCATCAGCAGGATCATCACGGCATAGCCCAGGGCAGCGGTTGTCAGCGCGACGATGAAGCGCCCCTGCGGCATGATCTGGCGCAGAGGGCGGGAGGCGGCGCGCTCCGCCGCAGGCGGGGCCGGCACGCGCAGCCAGGCCAGCAACAGCATGGCCAGAAGGGCCAGCGCCCCGAGCATCAGGTAGGGGCCGGCCTCCGGCGTGTCTGGCAGCAGAGCCTGGGCATGATGGGCATTCCACGGGCCGAGAAATGCCGCCGCCACGCCCCCGGCCATGACCAGCGAGATCGCCCGGGGACGAAAGGCCTCGCTGGCGACATCCGCTGCGGCGAAGCGGTAGTACATCGCGAAGGCCTGGTAGGCGCCCAGCAGGAGATTGCCGAGGACGAAGATCCAGAAGGCCTCGGCGAATACCCCGACCGCGGCAATTGCCGCCCCGCCGAAGCCGCCGATGCCCGCCCCCAGCAGGAAGCCCGTGCGCCGCCCGAAGCGCTTCATGAACAATGACGCCGGGAGGGTGATGACCAGGGTCCCGATCATCATGGCGGCGACCGGCAGGGTGGCCAGCGAAGGATCGCTCGCCAGGCGCTCGCCGACCACGCCGCTCAGGGTCATCACGGTCACCGCGGCGATCAGGAACAGGGCCTGCCCGAGGGCGAGGATCAGGACGTTCGCGCGCTCGCGCGGGGTGGTCTGGCCGGACATGAGATTCCCTTCGAGGGCCCGGGCCATCATGGCCCGGTTTGGGGTGACTGGGTCAGCTGCGCGGGCGGAATTCCAGGACAGCGGAGTTGATGCAGTAGCGCAATCCGGTGGGCGCCGGGCCATCCGGGAAGACGTGGCCCAGGTGGGAGTCGCAGGCGGCACAGCGCACCTCGGTGCGCTCCATGCCGAGCGCGCCATCGCGGTGTTCGTCGACGGCGGCAGCGGAAACGGGGGCGGTGTAGCTGGGCCAGCCGCTGCCCGAGTCGAACTTGGCCGCGGAGTCGAACAGCGGCGCGCCGCAGGCCGCGCAGTGATAGACGCCGTCGGCCTTGTGGTCGTTGTAGGCGCCGGTGAATGGCCGTTCGGTCCCGCCTTCGCGGGCGATGCGATACTGCTCCGGCGTCAGGCGCTCGCGCAGTTCGGCGTCGGTGGGGCGGTGGGATGAGCTCATGCAACCTCCGGGTTGGTGCTATTGTTTGCGAACCGAGAACGGGTCTTCCGGTGGACCGGGAAAATTATCCCCGGTTCTCGACCGGCTGGCCAAAGACTGGACCGCTGGAGGTGGTCGTGGGTTGTTCCGATTGCGAACGTATCGATCTTCTACCGGCCGCCTCCGGCACCCTCTACCTGGCGCCGGTTTTGGCGCACACCCGTGCGGCCCTGCGCCAACGCATGGTGGATGAGAAACTGCCCTGTGCGGAGCCGACCTCGGGCATCCTGGCCCTGCCGGTCAGGGGTGCCGGCGGGCTGGGCGAGATGCTGGTGCGGCTGGAGCAGGTCCTGAGCAGTTCCGAGCAGGCCGGTTGTCGCGCGACCTTCGTGCCGAAGGGCGAGGACTTCGGGCTGGGGCATCTGCAGGACACCCACCTGCTGTCCACGCTGATCGCGCGGCACAATGCGCGCGACCTCTCGGCGATCCTGGCCAACGACACCCTGGATTTCCACTTCCAGCCGATTGTGCATGCCGCGAACCCCACCGAGGTCTTTGCCTACGAGGCCCTGGTGCGCGCCTCCACGCCGGGCGGCGACATCATCCCGCCGCTGGACCTGTTCAAGACGGCGCGCAACGCCGAGCTGCTGTTTCATCTGGATCGCTCCGCCCGGATCAACGCGATCCGGCGCGCCCGCGAACGCGGAATCGGCAGCCATCTGTTCATCAACTTCAACCCCACCGCGATTTATGACCCGGCCTTCTGCCTGGAGACCACGGTGCGCGAGATCCTGTCGGGCGCGCCGGAGCAACCGGGACCGGCCGGCTTCGTGTTCGAGGTGATCGAAAGCGATCAGGTCAACGATATGGAGCACCTGTCGCGGATCGTCGAGCGCTATCGGCAAGCCGGGTTTCAGGTGGCCCTGGACGATCTTGGCGCCGGTTATGCCTCGCTTAACATGTTGTCGCAGCTGCGCCCGGATTTCGTGAAGATCGACCGCGAGCTGGTCAGCGGGATCGACCAGGACGTCTACCAGCAGAAGATCCTCGAGAAGATCATCGAACTGGCGCGGGATCTGAATACCCGGGTGGTGGCCGAGGGCGTGGAGACCGTGGACGAATGGCGCTGGTTGAAGGAACGCGTGGATCTCTGCCAGGGCTACCTGTTCGCGCGCCCGGCGGCGGAGCCGCCGCTGCCGAACCACCCGGAGTCCTGACAGCGCATCCGTTCTATTCCCTGGCGCTGGCGGTTGTAGGCCAGAATCGGTGCAGAAGCACAAACAGGGTCGGAATCACCACCAGCGTCAGAAGGGTCGCGGCCAGGATGCCGCCGATGATCACCGTGGCAATCGGCGAGAAACGTTCGGCCCCGACGGCCATCTCCAGGGCCAGCGGCAACATCCCGGCGATGGTGGACAGGGCGGTCATCATGATGGGGCGCATGCGGGTTTCCACTGCCTCGGTGACGGCGGCGTAAACGTCCCGGCCCTCGGCCAGTCGGCGCCGGGCCAGGTCGAGCAGGATGATGCTGTTGTTCACGACGATGCCGATCAGCAGGACGATCCCGAGCAGCGCCGGCATCGATACGTACTTTCCGGCGATCAGCAGCGCAGCGACCACGCCGATGAACTGCAATGGAATGGCGGTCATGATGATGACGGGGTGGGCGAAGCTGCGGAACTGCACGACCAGCAGAAGGTAGACCGCCAGGGCGGCCAGCAGCAGTGCCCGCATCATGTGGTCACGGGCCTCGTCGAAGTCCGCCTGCTCGCCCGCCAGCGTTGCCGAGTAGCCACTCGGGGCGTCGAACGTGTCCAGGCGTTGCTGGACGTCGGCCACGACCTCGGACAGCGGACGCCCCAGGTGGAAGCCGAGGACGTCCAGTGTTCGTTGGCCGTTTTCCCGTGTGACGATGCGCGGACCGAGGGTATGTTCAAGGCTTGCGACCTCGCTCAGGGGTACCGGTCCCTCGCGGGTGGGCAGCAGGATGCCTTCCAGGTCTTCCAGATAGCGGCGCTCGGAGGCCTCGTAGCGCACGACCACGTCCAGATTGCGCTTCGGCGGCTGGCGGAACCGTGTGGCCACGGCCCCATCCATGGCCTGGTGGACCGCGCGGGCGATTGCGCCCCCGGTGAGGCCGAGTTCGGCCGCCCGGTCATGGTCGACCCGGACCCGGACCTCGGGGGTGTCGAGGGCCCAGTCCTTGTACAGGTCGGTGATGCCGGGGATGCCCGAAAGATGGTCCAGCAGTTCGCTGGCCGTGCGGTCCAGGGCCGCGGCCTGCTCGCCGCTGATCCGGGCGATGATCGGCGCGGCCGTTGACGAACGCGCGGTGCCGCCGAGTTCCCGGGGCACGGCCAGGGTGACCCCGGGGGTGGCCTCCAGGCGCTGGCGCACGTCGTCCATGATCTCCCACTGTGTGAGGGGGCGTTGCGTCCGCGGCACCAGCGTCACCGTGATTTCGGCCTGGTTGACGCCCATGGCGCCGCGGTCGCCCATCGAGCGGGCGCCGGCTTCGTGCCCGGCCTGGCTGCTGACATCCACCACGTACTCGTGGTTGGCCAGATACCGCTCGACGGGTTCCAGGGTTGTCAGGGTGGTGTCGAGCCGGGTGCCCGGCGCCATGTCGACCAGAACCTGGAAGCTGCCCGAGTCGAAACGCGGCAGCATCTCGCTTCCGGTCATGCGGAGCATGCCCAGGCTGAGGACCAGGAGCATGACCGCCACCACCAGCGTCGCCAGCGGACGATGCAGCGCCAGGGCAAGGATGTCCAGATAGAGGTTGCGTACCCCTCGCGCCGGCGCCTCCAGGGTCTCCCTCCAGCGCGGGGTGGTGGTGGACGTTGCGGGTCGCAGCCAGTAGGTGGCCAGCAGCGGGATCAGGGTGACAGCCATCACGAACGACGCGCTCAGGGCGAACGCCAGGGTCAGCGCCAGCGGACGGAACAGCTCGCCGACAAAGCTGCCCATGAACGTGAGAGGCAGCAGTACGCCGAGCGTGGTCAGTGTGCCGCCCAGCTTGGCGCCGAACACCTCGCCGACCCCCTCGATGGCCGCCTGCCGCGGGGGCTGGCCCTCTTCGTCCAGGTGGCGGTGGATGTTCTCGAGGATCACGATGCCGTCGTCGACCAGCAGGCCGATGGCCAGGATCAGCGCCGACATGGTGACCATGTTCAGGTCTAGACCGGCCAGCTGCATCAGACCGAAGGTTGCCAGGAAGGCTGCCGGGATGGAGAGGGCGATGATCCCGGCCTGACGCAGGTTGGCGAGAAACAGCAGGACGATCACCATCGTCAGCCCGATGGCGATCATCACGGTTTGCGTCATGTCGGCGATCACCTTCTCGGTGAAGACCGAATCATCGTCGGCGACGACGATGTCCAGATCGGGCGAGGTCGCGCGCAAGGCGTCCAGCGCCTCGCGAACCCGCGCGGCCACTTCCACCGTGTTGGCGTCGTCCCGGCGCAGCACCTGGATGGCGATGGCCGCCCGGCCGTCATGACGGTAGGCCGAGCGGGGCTCGCCGGGCTCCAGACTGACGCGGGCGACATCACCCAGCCGCACGCGGGTATCGCCGTCCGCGTCCAGGATGATCCCGCGCGCATCGGCTTCGCTCTGCAGCGGCGCATCGAAGCGCACGACGCTCTCGAGGTCACCGAGCCGGACACGTCCACCCGGCGCCATGAGGTTCCAGTCGTCGAGGGCGTCCAGTACCCGGGACATGTCGATCCCGAGGGCCTCGGCGCGCTCTGGGTCGAGGGCAACATGCAGCTCTCTCTTGTGCCCCCCGACCACATCGACCGCAGCGACACCGGGGATCCACTCAAGGGTTTCGCGGACCGCGTTGTCGGCCTGCTCGCGAATCGCGTCGAGCGGCAGTGTGTCGCTGGTCAGGGCGATGGTGATGATCGGCTTGTCCGCCGTGGAAAATTCCAGGATCTGCGGTTCGTCGATGGTGGCAGGCAGGTCCGGCCGCAGCCGGCCGACTGCGTTCTGGACGTCCACTGCAGCCAGGGCGCTGGTGATGCCGTAGTCGAATTCCACGCGCGCCACGGACAGCCCCGTCTGGCTGGAGGAGCTGATCCGGGTGACGCCGTCGAGACTGGCAAACTCCTCCTCCAGCAGGCGCGTGAGTTCGCGGTCGACGTCCAGAGCCGCCATGCCGGGGTATGCCGTGATGACCGTGACGGTCGGCGGGTCGGTGTCGGGGAAGAGTTGTACGGGCAATTCGACGCGTGCCTGCAGGCCCAGGATCAAGGCGGCGGCCAGCAGTGCCAGCACCGTGTGTCGGTACCGAAGGAGTCCTTCGACCCAGGTCATCAGGGAGTATCGTCCACGTCGTGCACGGGCATCCCGTCCCGGACCCGGCGATCCGGAGTCACGATAATGCGATCACCCGCGTTGATGCCCTCGAGGATCGCCCGTTCTCCATTTGGCAATGACCGTGTCACCACCTCCCTGCGCTCGGCGTGTCCGTCCTCCAGCCGATAGACCCATTGGGCGTCGGCGTCGCCCCAGACGGCGTGGGCCGGTACCCGGATGGCCGCGTCCAGATGTTCCAGAACGACCCGTGCCTGTACGGCCATGCCGGGACGCAGCGCCTCCGGTGCCTCGGGCAGGCGCGTTTCAAAGCTCCCGCTGCGCCGGCCGGTATCCAGTGTGGGGTGGATCCGGTCCAGCCGGGTTGTCACGCTGTGGTCCAGGGCGGGAATGGTCAGCTCCACGTCCAGGCCGGGTTCCAGTAGCAGGGTGTCGCGCTCCGGCACGCGCAGAATCGCATGCAGGTCATCGAAGCCGACCAGGTCGATCAGGGGCTGGCCCGAAACGGCCAGGTCGCCCGGACGGACATGGGTACGGCGAACCTGGGCGGTGAAGGGGGCCCGTTCCGTTGTGTATTCCCGGCGTGTGCGGGCCAGTTCCAGCGCCGACTGGTTTTCGCGGACCTGGGCCTCCAGCGTGGCGACGCGCTGGCGCGCGTCATCAAGCTCGCTTTCCGGGATCAGGTTCCGGGAAAAGAGGCCCTGCTGGCGATCAAGGTTGCGCTGTGCGGTTGCGCGCTCTCCGTCCAGGCGCTGGTCGGTGGCCTGTCGCTGCTCGACCTCCAGGCGCGTCTCGTCGCGATCCATGCGCACCAGGAGTCCATCCGCCTCGACCCGGTCCCCGGCATTCAGTGGGCTTTCCAGCACCCGGGCCGTGATCCGGGCCGAAATGGTGGTCTCGTGGTGGGTCGCGATGCTGCCCCGATACGCGGGACTGTAGAGCGTGACGCCTGTTGGCTGCGCGGGGATCGTGGTGACCGCCGGGGGTGGCGTGGCGCGCGCGGCATCGGGAGAAAACCGTTCCGCCAGCCGGTCCGTCGCGCTCCAGGCGGTTACGACGATGACCCCGCCCAGCGCGACGAGGCCAAGGGTCCGCCGCAGGCCGCGGCGGCTGGATGGGGTCCGGGGGGCGTTCATGTTGTGCTCAGCGTTCCGCGGCAGCTTCCGGAGACAGGGCGTTGACCACCTCGTCCCGGAATGCGCTGTGACAGGCGATGCAGGCATTCACCAGCCTGCCGTGGTAGCGGATGGCCGTATCCAGGTCCTGATCACGCGCCGCGTCCGCAAGGTTTTTGGCGGCTTCGTGCACCTGCTGATCCAGTGAGCGGAATTCGCCGACACGGGTGCCTACTGCTGACAGCATGCGTCGCCGCTCACCCAGCGAGGGCCTCGGGTGGTCTGCGATCGCCTCCGCCGCCTCGGTGACGGCATCGAAGTCCTCGACAAACAGCGCGGACTGGACCCGGTTCATGTCGTCCGCGAGGTCCTGCATGACGGACTGGAAGCTCTCGGCCGATGCGGTGCTGGCCAAGGGCATGACGAGAAGGGCGAGTACAAGGGTGGCACTGCCGGTGGTGCGGGTGCGGATGAAAGACATGTCCAGTCTCCTGTGGGTTAGTCGAGCGTATTCGGGTGCGAACCGGATCCACGAGCCGGTCGGCTGTCCGGTGCCTGCAGTGCGGGCTCCAGCAATCGCCACAGCACGTCGCCCTGCTGGTCGAGCGGAAACTCGAAGTCGGAGAGTGACCAGCGCATGACCAGCCCCTGGATCATCGCCACGATCAGGCGGGCGATCTCGGCAGGTTCCAGGTCCTGGCGAAAGCATCCCTGGGTGACGCCTTCCCGGAGCAGTTCCTCCAGCCGGGAGGTGTAACGGTCGATGATGTCGCGGACCACCGCTTTCAACTCGGGGTCTTCCAGGTGCAACCGTTCGGAGAAGATCAGGCGCGGCAGCCCCTTGCGACGACTGATGAATCGCAATTGCCGGGTCAGGAGTTTGCGCAGTCGGGCGTCTGCCGATCCCCGTCCGGACAGCATCGGTGTAAGCACGTCCAGGAGCTTGCGGCCGATGGAATCCAGCGCCGCGCGGAAGATCGCGTCGCGGGTCGGGAAATGCCGGAAGATCGTGGGCTGGGCGATCCCCACCCGATTAGCAATGGCCTGGGTGGAGACGTCCCGCGCCCCGTGCTCGGCCGTCAGGTCGAGCAGTGCCTGAACGATCTCTTCGCGTCGTTCTTCGCCGGATTTTCGTTGCATGCAAGTAAGTAATCGCTTTCGTTCTTGATGATGCAAAGAGTATGAAGTTTATGGGGGCGTTGCAAGTGGCTGGGGTGCGTGCACAAGCGCACGTGTTTCCATAGACTTGGTGGTTATGAATCAACTCCCCCCCGACGCCCGCAATCCGACGCTCGAATCCGCCTACCAGTTGCTGCACGATGCCGAGGTGCGCTATCGCGGGCGCACGGTGGGCACCGTGGCGAGCCTGGACGAGCGCGCGCCAGCGGAAAACTATGCCGACTGCTTCATCCGCGACTTCGTGCCGTCGGGGCTGGTCTATCTGCTGAACGACGAGCCCGAGGTGGTGCGCGACTTCCTCGCGCTGATCCTGCAGATCCGTGATACCCAGGAAGAGATCGAGGGCCACCGCCGTCTGCCGCGGGTGATGCCGGCGAGCTTCCGTGTGTTCACCGACGAGAACGGCCGTGAGAGCCTGGCGGCGGACTTCGGCGACCGCGCGATCGGGCGCGTGGCGCCGGTCGATTCGATGATGTGGTGGGTGCTGCTGCTGCGCGCCTACCAGAACCGCACCGGCGACCACGCGTTCATCAAGAGTGCCGACGTGCAGCGGGGCATCCGTTTGATCCTGAGCATCTGCCTGCAGGACCGCTTCGAGGTCTTCCCGACCCTGCTGGTACCGGACGGCAGCTTCATGATCGATCGGCGCATGGGGGTGTTCGGCCATCCGCTGGAGATTCAGGCCCTGTTCTACGGGATGCTGAAGGCCTCGCTGGCGATGCTGGAGCCCTGTGACAAGGACTCCGAGCTGCTGTGCGAGCAGTCCGCGATCCGTACGCGGCAGCTGTCCGATTACATTCGCAACTACTACTGGCTCGATCTCGAACGACTGAACGATATCCACCGCTATCGCACCGAGCACTTTGGTCACGAGTCCGAGAACTCGCTGAACATCTACCCGGAGAGCATCCCCGACTGGCTGGTGGACTGGATCCCCTCGGAGAGCGGCTACCTGGTCGGCAACCTCGGCCCCGGACGCATGGACTTTCGCTTCTTCAGTTTCGGCAACCTGCTGGCGGTGCTGTTCGGGCTGGCGGACGAACACCAGTCGCGTTCGATCATGCAGACCTTCGAACAGCGCTTCGAGGACCTGATCGGGACCATGCCGGTCAAGATCTGCTATCCGGCGATGATTGGCGAGGAGTGGCGCCTGCTGACCGGGTCCGATCCCAAGAACACCCCGTGGTCCTACCATAACGGCGGCAACTGGCCAGCGCTGTTGTGGGCGTTCACCGGCGCGGCCCTGCGCGTCGGCCGGCCGGATCTCGCACGTAGCGTGCATGCGGTTGCGGCCGAGCGCCTGCATCGCGACAACTGGCCGGAGTACTACGACGGGCGCCACGGTCGTCTCGTCGGCCGGCGTGCCAACTACCGCCAGACCTGGTCGGCGACCGCGGTGCTTGTCTCGCAGGGCCTGATCGACAACCCCGAGACCCTTAGCCTGTTCGACAGCCCGGAACCCGAGGTGCCATGAAAAAGACCCAGAGCAAGTCACGCGACGGCGAAGGCCTTTATCTCGTCCTGATCAGTGTCCACGGCCTGGTCCGCGGGCGGGAGATGGAGCTCGGCCGCGACGCCGACACCGGCGGGCAAACGCTCTACGTGGTCGAGCTGGCACGGGCCCTGGCCCGTCATCCGCAGGTTGGCCGGGTCGACCTGCTGACCCGGCGGGTGGTCGACAGCAAGGTATCCGCCGACTATGCCGAGCCGGAAGAGGACCTGGGTGATGGTGCCCATATCGTGCGCCTGGACTGCGGCCCGCGGCGCTACTTGCGCAAGGAGAAGCTCTGGCCCTATCTGGACTGCTTCGCCGACAACGCCCTGGGGCATATTCGGCGGGTGGGGCTACGCCCGGACGTGATCCACGGGCATTACGCCGATGCCGGGCATGTTGCGGTGCAGCTGTCGAACCTGCTGGGTGCGCCGATGCTGCAGACCGGCCACTCGCTGGGGCGGGTCAAGCGCGAACGCCTGCGCGAGAGCGGGATGTCGGATGCCGACATCGAGGCACGCTACAACATCTCCACCCGCATTCATGCGGAGGAAGAGGCGCTGGCCCACGCCCACCGCGTGATTGCCAGTACCCGCCAGGAGATTGGCGAACAGTACGCGACCTACGACAACTATCAGCCGGAGCGGATGGAGGTGATCCCGCCGGGTACCGACCTGACGCGCTTCCATCCGCCGAAGCGGGGCCAGCGCAAGCCGCCGATCTGGGCGGCCATCCGGCGCTTCCTGGAAACCCCCGATCGCCCGCTGATCATGGCACTGTCGCGCGCCGACGAGCGCAAGAACATCCGCGCCCTGATCGAGGCCTACGCCGGGAGTGACTGGCTGCGCGAGAACGCCAACCTGCTGATCGTCGCCGGTAACCGTGACGACATCGCCGACCTCGACAAGGGTGCGCGCGATGTCATGACCGACCTGCTGCTGCGGATCGATCGCCACGACCTGCATGGCCTGGTGGCCTATCCCAAGCATCACGACTCCGACGACGTGGCGGATCTCTACCGCCTGGTGGCCTCCAGCAAGGGCGTGTTCGTGAACCCGGCACTGACCGAGCCCTTTGGCCTGACCCTGATCGAGGCCGCGGCCAGCGGTGCCCCCATCGTGGCTACCAATGACGGCGGGCCGGAGGAGATCATCTCGCGCTGCCACAACGGGCAGCTGATCGACCCGCTGGACCCGGAGGGCATCGCCGACGCGATCCAGGGCATCCTCGCCGACCGTCCGCGCTGGCAGCGCTACTCGCGCGCCGGGCTCAAGGGCGTGCGCCAGCACTATTCCTGGGACGGCCACGCCGAAAAATACGTGAAGCTGGTGAAGTCGCTGACCCGCGAGGTGCGCCAGGAGCGCCACCACGAACGCCGGGTCTCCGGCCACCTGGCGCAGATGGATCGCGCCGTGATCACCGACATCGACAACACCCTGCTGGGGGACGACAAGGCCACCCGTGCCTTCGTCGCCTGGCTCAAGCGCAATCGCAAGCGGGTCGCGTTCGGCGTGGCCACTGGCCGGCGCATCGACTCGGCCGCGGCGATCCTCGAAGAGCACGGCGTGCCCACGCCGGATGTCTGGATCACCTCGGTGGGCAGCGAGATCCATTACGGCACCAAGCAGACTGAGGACCGCGGCTGGGCCCGGCACATCAGCCACCGCTGGGAGCCGGAGCGGCTACGCGAATGCCTGCAGCAGGAGAAGAACCTGGTATTGCAGCCGGATGTGGATCAGCGTGCGTTCAAGGTCAGCTTTTTTGTCGAACCGCCCGGCAGTCTGGATGCGAAGACGGTCGAGACGCAGCTGTACCGCGAGGACCTGCACGCCCGGGTGATCTACTCGCACGACCGGTTCCTCGACCTGCTGCCGGTGCGCGCCTCCAAGGGGCTGGCGGTGCGTTATCTCTCCGACAAGTGGGGCATCCCGCTGGAACACGTACTGGTCGCCGGCGATTCCGGCAACGACGAGGACATGCTGCGCGGGCGCCTGCTGGGGACGGTCGTGGGCAATCACCAGCCGGAGCTGGAGAGCCTGCGTGGCTTTCAGCGCATCTTCTTCGCCGGGGCCACCCACGCCCGTGGCCTCCTCGAAGGGATCGAGCACTTCGATCTTCTGAACCGCTGCGAAAGCCCCGCCGACGCCGGGGCTGACGAATAGTCCAATTTGCTACCACGAAGCACACGAAGGCACGAAGAAGGGGATATGCGCTTTGTGGAGAAATGGCGAGGTCGGGAAGTGATTGGGCGATCCCGGCAATCCATAGAGCGAAACGGGGGTGGGGGTCGCCATCCACCCACTCCGTGATCTCCGTGCCCTCTGCGGTACAACCGCCTTGGCCCTTCTTCGTGCGCTTCGTGATGGGCGTCCCTGGCGAGGCAGGTCGTCAGGGCACGGGCAGTAGAAGGGCGATGCCGGTGAGGACAGTGACGACCTCGAAGGCGCGCTTGACCAGGCGGTTGCCGTAGTGCTGGGCGGCCCAGGCCCCCAGATAGCCGCCGACAAAGCTGCCGATGAGCAGTGCCGGTAGCCAGTCCCACTGCACCGTGCCGAAGGTCCCGAGCATCAGGGCGCCCGCCCCGTTCCAGACCAGCCCCACCAGGACCATGGTGTAGGCGACTGCCTGGGTGTAGTTCATGCCATACCAGCGCACCAGCCACAGGGTGACCATAAGCCCCGTGCCCGAGGCGAGCGAGCCGTTCAGGATGCCGATCAGGAACAGACCGGCCGCACCGATCAGGGCGTGGCTCCAGGAAAAGCGGATCTCGCGCACCATTTGCCCGAGCTGCGGGCGGCGCCAGGAGTACCAGCCGAGGCCGATGGTCAGCAGGCCCAGGGCGATTTCGCCGGCCCGCGGCGGGATCCCCAACACCAGCCAGGCACCGATTAGCACCCCAGGCAGACCGGCCAGCAGGATAATGGCTAGGCGCGCCGGCTCGAATGTGCTTTTCTTGAAGTGGCGCAGGCCGGCACCGGCGCCCAGGGCCACGGAGGCGATCTTGTGGGTGGCCAGTGCCACGGGGTAGGGAAGGCCCAGAAAAATCAGGGCGGGCAGTTGCAGCAGGCCCGCCCCGCCACCGGCCAAGGCGGAGAAACCGTTGGCCACAATGGCGATCAAGACGAGTCCGAGGTGTTCGAGAATGGTCATTTGGGGTGTGTGGAACGGGCAGCGGTCAGGGCTTTTGCGTTCGGCGATGGCCGGTGCGTTGTTGCTGGGGCTCGCAGTCCCGGTCCAGGCGGATATCTACCGTTGGGTGGATGATGACGGGACCGTACACTATTCCAGCACCCCGGAGCCGGAGACCAGTCAGCGCGAGCGGCGCATCTATGACTCCGAGGGCCGCATGCGCGAGATCCTGCCGGCGCCGATGAGCGCCGAGGAGCGGGCGCAGGCTGCGGCCGAGCGCGAGCAGGCGGAGCGCGACCTGGAGGCCACGCAGCAGGCGCGTCAGGATCGCGTCGCGCGCGAGCACCAGCTGCGCCGGGCCTACACCTCGCTGGAAGAGATCGAAGAGCTGCGCGAGCGCCGCGCGCGCTCGATCGGCGGCAACGTCCTGCGCAGCGAGGCCCAGGAAAAGACCCTGCTGCGTGAACGCGAGCGCATCCGTCGGCAGCTGGATGGAGCCAATGACAACTCCCCGCTGGCGGATCGTTACCGGGCGGAGCTGGACGAGCTGGATGCGCGCATTGCCCGCGAGCGCCAGTATCGTCGGGGTCAGCGTGACCGTCTGGCCGCGATCCACGAGCGTCTGGACCTGGATCGCCGCGACTTCCAGACTCTGGTGATGAACGGTCGCGGTTAGGGTGACGAAGCCTGGTGCAGGCTGGCCTAACGACTGATCAGCGTCCCCACACCCTGGTCGGTCAGTAGCTCCAGCAGCACCGCGTGTTCCACTCGGCCGTCCACGATGTGGGTGGCGTTCACGCCACTGCGCACGGCATCCAGCGCACAGCGGATCTTCGGGATCATGCCGCCGTGGATGGTGCCGTCGCGGATCATCGCATCCACCTCCGGCGCGGCCAGGCGCGGTAGCAGGGCCCCGTCGCCGTCGAGCACGCCCGGGGTGTTGGTCAGCAGGAACAGCTTCTCCGCATCCAGCACCACTGCGAGCTTCTCGGCCGCGGTGTCGGCATTGATGTTGTAGGCCTTGCCATCGCGGTCGAACCCGATCGGGGCGATCACCGGGATGAAGTCGCCCTGGTCCAGGGTGTGGACGATGCTCGGGTCCACACCCTCCACCTGGCCAACATGGCCCAGGTCCACGCTGGGTTCGCCCTCGGCCGCGCCGTAGTCGCGCAGCGGGGTCGCCCGGATCATCTGCCCGTCCTTGCCGGTCAGGCCGACGGCCCGGCCGCCGAAGCGGTTGATCAGCGACACGATCTCCTGGTTCACGAGCCCGCCGAGCACCATCTGCACCACGTCCATGGTCTCGCGGTCGGTCACGCGCAAGCCGTTGACGAATTCCGTCTCCTTGCCCAGGCGTTTCAGCAGATCGCCGATCTGCGGCCCGCCACCATGCACCACCACCGGATTCACGCCGACCTGCTTGAGCAGCACGATGTCGCGCGCGAACGAGGCCTTCAGGTGGTCCTCGGTCATGGCGTTGCCGCCGTATTTGATCACGATGGTCTTGCCCGCGAAGCGCTGGATATAGGGCAGCGCTTCGATCAGTACGTGGGCAACGGAATGGGCCGTCTGGGTATCCATGGCGGGTCCGGTTGTCGGGTTTCGCAGCCGCGCAGTTTAGCACCCCGCCTCGCGGGCGCGATGAGCTGCCCCACTAAGATGTATTTGCGGTATATCGTTTGACCCCGGGAGTCTGAGTGGGTATAAAGCTGCGCACTGCATACAACAAATGAAGGTGTCACATGCTCTCGATTGAACAGAAGGCGATCATCCAGCAAACCGTGCCGCTGCTGGAGTCCGGCGGCGAAGCCCTCACCCGCCACTTCTACGAGATCATGTTGCGCGACTACCCGGAGGTGCAGCCGCTGTTCAATCAGGCGCACCAGGCCAGTGGCGAGCAGGCACGGGCACTTGCCAATGCGGTCCTGAACTACGCACGGCACATCGACCAACTGGAGGCCCTGGGCCCGCTGGTGGGCCAGATCGTCAACAAGCACGTCTCGTTGCAGGTGCAGCCCGAGCATTACCCGATTGTCGGCACCTGCCTGTTGCAGGCCATGCGCGAGGTGCTGGGCGAGGACGTGGCGACCGATGCAGTACTGGAGGCCTGGGCGGCGGCCTATCAGCAACTGGCAGATATCCTGATCGAGGCAGAGGAGGGCGTGTACACCGCGCACGAGCAGCAACCCGGCGGCTGGCGTGGTGCCCGCGCCTTTCGTGTGGAGCGCAAGGTCCCCGAGAGCGAGGAGATCACCTCGTTCTATCTGCAGCCGGTTGATGGTCAGCCTGTCCCGCCGCACCAGCCAGGGCAGTACCTCGGGCTACGCCTGATGATCGATGGCGAGGAGGTGCGGCGGAACTATTCCCTGTCCGCAGCGGCGAACGGAAAAAGCCTGCGCATCAGCGTCAAGCGCGAGCCGGGCGGTGTCGCGTCGACGTTCCTGCACGACCGGGTGCAGGAGGGTGACGCGCTGGACGTCTTCCCTCCGGCCGGCGATTTCGTGCTGCGGGCGTCGGATCGTCCCGTGGCCTTCGTGACCGCAGGAGTCGGGATTACGCCGGCGATGGCGATGACCGAGGCGGCGCTGGCGGACGGTCGCGAGGTGCACTTTCTCCACTGTGCGCGGCACGGTGGCGTGCACGCGTTTCACGACTGGGTGGAGCGTCAGGCAGAACAGATGTCCGGTCTGACCCGTCGCTATTGCTATAGCGAGCCGCGTGCCGGCGATCAGCCGCATGCCGAAGGCTTTCTGACCCGTGAGCAGCTCGCCGAATGGCTGCCCGACAGCCGCGAGGTGGATGTCTATTTCCTGGGGCCGAAGCCCTTCATGCAGCAGGTGCGCGCCCACCTGCGCGGGCTAGGCATCCCGGACGAGCGGGTGAACTACGAGTTCTTCGGCCCGGCCTCGGCCCTGGAGACCTGACGCCGGTTCAGCCGCGCCCGGAGGAGCCGAAGCCGCCCGCGCCACGGGTGGTCTCTTCGAAGTCCTCGACCACGCGGAAGCGCGGCTGGACGACCGGGACGATCACCAGTTGGGCGAGGCGCTCGCCGACCTCGAGCGTGTAGGCGTTCGCGCCCCGGTTCCAGCAGGAGACCATCAACGGCCCCTGGTAGTCGGCGTCGATCAGGCCGACAAGATTCCCCAGCACCAGGCCATGCTTGTGGCCGAGCCCGGAGCGCGGAAGGATCATCCCGGCATAACCCGGGTCCTCGATGTGGATCGACAGCCCGGTCGGGATCAGCTCGGCCGCGCCCGGCTCCAGCGTCAGTGGGGCCTCGATCATCGCGCGCAGGTCCACGCCGGCCGAGCCGTCGGTGGCCGGGGCGGGCAGCGGGAAGTCCACGCCCATGCGCGGGTCGAGGATCTTCAGGTCAATCTCGGGGACGGGCATTCGGGGTTCCTTGGCAATGAGTGACTGCTCCCCGCCCTAAGCGCTGACGCGCCACGGGCAAGGCTTCCCACTTCTTAGGCAGCAACCGGCGACATGCCGGATTTACGCGAGCCTCCATGGGCAGAGACGGACAGCCCTTCCGCCTTCAAATGGATCATGCCTTGGTGCTTGATGTTCAGTGCCGCATTGATGTCCCGGTCATGATGAGTCTGGCAGGCGGGGCACTTCCACGACCGGACGCTCAACGGCATGGCGTCCATCTTGTGATGACAGACATGGCAGGTCTTGGAGCTGGCAAACCACGGGTCGATCCTGACCAGACGTTTGCCCTTCTCCATGGCCTTGTAGTCCAGTTTAGCGGCCAAGGCATACCAGGACGCATCGCCGATGTGCTTGGCGAGGCGGGTGTTCTTCATCATGTTGCGGACCTTCAGCGTCTCGACGATCACCGCTTGGTTGTCGTCAACGATCTGTCGAGAGAGCTTGTGCTGGAAGTCGTTGCGGGCGTTGGTCAGCCGTTCGTGAGCCTTGGCCACGAGCAGCCGCGCGCGGGAGCGGCGGCGACTACCTTTCTGGCAGCGAGAGAGCGCCTTCTGTTTACGCCGCAGATTGGCTGCGGCCTGGGTGAGAAAGCGCGGGTTGGAGGTCTTATGGCCGGTGGAGTCAATGGCCAGATGCGACAACCCCATGTCGAGGCCGACGACACCGGCGGCGTCGACATCCTTCAGCGGTGCCGGGGCGGCCTGTTCGGTTTCGAAGAGCAGCGAGGCGTAGTGCTTCCCGGTGACCGTCCGGGTCAGGGTGATGCTTTTCAGCTTGCCTTCAACCTTGCGATGCACCTTGGCCTTGATCGGACCGAGCTTGGGCACCCTGATCCAGTTCCCGTCAGCCTGGATACCAACACAGTGGTAACTCGACTGCTTGCCACGCTGGCTCTTGAAGCGCGGATAGCCGGCCTTCTGCGCAGGGTCAAAAAAGCGCTGGAAGGCATTATCGAGGTTCCGGCACGCCTGCTGGAGTGCGATGGAATCCGCTTCTTTCAACCAGCCATACTTGCGCGATTTCTTGGCCACCGGCAGCAGCTTTTTGATGTCGTGCTTTGCACTCAACGACTGGCCGTGGCGCTGGTAGCGATGGGACATGATGCGAAGGCCGGTGTTATAGCAAAAACGCACCGCGCCGAACTGGCGGTTCAGAAACGCCGCCTGCTCGGTTGTGGGATAAATGCGTATCTTGGTGGCCTTCCGCATGGCGCGCCATTGATGCATGGATGCGTGTACAGCTTATGCCGCCGGACCCCATACCGTAAACCCAGCAGCGCTATCGCGCTGCCCGCTTGTATCCCCGCCCGAGTGGGCGAGGGTTTACGCGGATTTTTGCTAATCTGTTTCGCGTGGGTTCAGGCGCTCGATGATCAGGTCGATCAGCGCCAGCGCCAGTTGGGCCTTGGGCTGGTTCGGCAGCGTGCGCTCGCCGCCCTCCCACAGGCACAGCAGCTCGTTGTCGGGGGTGCCGAAGGCGAGGCCCTCGCCGACGCGATTGGCCGCGATCAGGTCGAGCCCCTTGGTGCGGCGCTTGGTGTCGGCGTGTTCGCGCAGGTGCTCGGTCTCGGCCGCGAAGCCGACCAGGAACGGGCGCTGGGGGAGGTGGGTCGCCCGACGTGCGGCGTCGGCGAGGATGTCCTGGGTGCGTTCCAGGGCCAGGTTCATCACCGAATCGGACTTCTTGATCTTCTGGGCCTGTGGTGTGGCCGGGCGGTAGTCGGCCACGGCCGCCGCCGCGATCAGGATGTCAGTCGCGGGCAGGCGCTCCATCACCGCCGTATGCATGGCGGCAGCGGTCTCGGTGGCAATGCCCTCGACGCCGGCGGGCACGGCCTCCGCGGTGGGGCCGTGCACCAGGGTTACGCGGCCCCCGGCATCGCGCGCGGCCGCGGCCAGGGCGAAGCCCATGCGCCCGGAGCTGCGGTTGCCGATGAAACGCACGGGATCGATCGGCTCGAAGGTGGGGCCGGCGGTGATAAGCACGCGGCGACCGGCCAGCGGGGCATCTGCCGGTTGCAGGAGTTCGCGCGCGATCGCGGCCGGCTCGCGCATGCGGCCCTCGCCCTGCTCGCCACAGGCCTGGTCGCCACTGTCCGGTCCGATCAGCGTGACGCCGCGCGCCCGCAGGGTCGCGATATTGGCCTGCGTGGCGGGGTGCGCCCACATGCGGTGGTTCATCGCTGGTGCCAGGGCGACCGGTGCGGTGGTCGCCAGCAGCAGGGTGCTCAGCAGGTCGTTCGCCAGGCCCTGGGCGTAGCGGCCGATCAGATTGGCGCTGGCCGGGGCGACCACGATGCGATCGGCCCAGCGTGCCAGGGCGATATGGTCCATGCCCGATTCGGCCTCGGCGTCCAGCAGCTCGGTGCGCACCGGCGCACCGGAAAGGGCCTGGAAGGTGAGCGGGGTGACGAAGGCATGGGCGCCCGCGGTCATCACCACGCGCACCTCGCAGCCGGCACGCTTCAATTCGCGCACCAGTTCGCAGGCCTTGTAGGCGGCGATGCCGCCGCTGACGCCGACCAGTATCCGGGGCTGGGTGTCGTGTTCCGTCATGCGCCGGATTCTACCCGGTTCCCTTGTCCTGGCGCGCGGAGACGCCGGCGGTCAGGGCGTAGCGCATCGCGTCCTCCAGCGGCAGGTCCAGCGGCTCGACGCGCTCGCGCGGCAGCATCAGGGTGTAGCCGCCGATCTGGTAGCTCATGGGCATGTAGACCGCGAGCGTCTCTGGCCCGCCCAGGTTGTCCGGCAGGCCCTCGAAGTCCTCGCGGGTGACGAAGCCGACCAGTTTGAAGTCGCTGCCGGGAAAGGTGACCAGTACGGCCTTCCCGAAGCGCTGATGGATGTCGCCGGAGAGCAGGTTGGTGACGTCGCGCACCGTGCCGTGGATGGTCTTGACCACCGGGATGCGCTGCATGAGCCCCTCCATCCAGTCGAACAGCCAGCGCACGACATAGGCTTGGAGCAACACCCCCAGGCCGAAGACCAGGCCGATGCCGGCCAGGATCCCCATGCCCGGGAAATAGAGCAGATCCGGCAGGATGGCCTGCAGCAGCCCCCCGAGGACCTCCTCGGCGGTGCTCCCCAGCCACCACAGCAGGGCCAGCGTGATCGCGGCCGGCAGAATCGCGGCCAGGCCGGTCAGGAAGGTGCGGGAGATTCGGCGCACAGCAGGCTCCGTGCAGGGATGATCTCCGGATGCTAACGCATTCGTGGCCGCTGCACGGTCTGCCGTTGGCCACCCAAGCTCGGGGGTGGCACTTCCGTGAATGGGTACAGTCTATGCAACAGGCTTGAGCGGCTTTCTTGGCGAGATAGGAGCGGACGATGGGATGGACCGGGTTGGGCGCTCTGGCGCTGGTAGTCTCGGTGGTTGCGTTACCGCAGGCCTCCGTCGCGGGGCCATCGGACGCAGCGGCGCCCGAGGACTACGCGATGACCCCCGAGGCGGTGGCGCCGGGGGTTTATGCAGTGATGACCCCGGCGCGGGATCTCCCCAGTCGCGAGAATCTCGGCTGGAACGCGAACATGGCGTTCGTGGTGACCGACGCCGGCGTGCTGGTGTTCGACACCGGCTCCTCCGAGACCATGGGCGTGGCACTGCGCGAGGCGATTGGCGAGGTCACCGACCAGCCGGTGCGCTGGATCGTGAACAGCCACAGTCATGGCGACCACTGGCTGGGCAATCACGCCTTCGCCGACTCCGACCCGGAGATCATGGCCGGTTCCGCCGCGATCGCGCGTATGGAGACGGAGGCCGAAGGCTGGGTCGAGAACTTCCGCGAGATGACCGAGGGCGCGACCGGCGACACCACGCCGCTGCTCCCGAATCTTGCGGTGGACGAGCGCATCTCCCGTGACCTCGGGGGTACCGAGGTCGTGATCCTTCCCTCCAGGGGCGCGCATTCGCCGGGCGATCTGAGCGTCTGGTTGCCGCAGGCGCGGGTCCTGCTGGCCGGGGACGTGGTCTACAGCGATCGTGCGCCATCGGTCTGGGATGGCGACGTCGCGCAATGGATCGATCTGCTGGGCGAGCTGATCGCGCTGGAGCCGGCGGTCGTCGTACCCGGGCACGGTGGGCTGGAGGACGCGCAAACGCTGGATCGACTGCAGCGCTATCTGGTCACCTTGTGGGAGGCGATCGAGGAGGGCGTGGAACAGGGGCTGGCCGACTTCGAGACCGTGCCGCTGGTGCGCGAGCGTATGGGCGACCTGATTGATCACTACCCCGGCTTCGACGACAAGATCGACCGCTCGGTGGCCACTACCTACCCGGATGTCGAGGCGGCGGTCTTCTGAATCCCGTTGTCAGAACTGCCAGGTGGCGTGCAGTGAGCCGAACTCCGCCGCGCCCTTGGCCTGCCCGCTGAACTCGCGCGAGCGCCAGACATGGGTGTAGCCCAGACGCACCCCGCCCACGTGGAACACGAACCCGGCGGTGAGCTCGCCCACTACGGGGTGCTTGTCCACCGATGGCCCGTCACGGAAGACCGGGCCGTCCAGGAACAGGTCGTAGAGCATTAGCCGCGTATCCACGCCGGCAAACGCATAGCCGCCTGCACGCGCAGTGGTCTCGAAGGTGTGGGTGCCGGACAGGGCCGGCCTGATCCGGGGCGGGCCGTAATCGCCCGGCAGGTTGCGTCCCGCGCGCACGATGGCACCGGCATTCGCGAAGGTAAACGGTGTCCCGGCCGCCACGCCCCAGTGCGGGGTCAGGTCGGCACCCCAGCCGTTTTGCGTGCGATGGGACCGGCCGCGCAACTGGCGCTCGTAGGCCAGCATCAGGGTCGGTTCATTGCCGATCTGGCGATCCCATCCTTGCGGCTCCGGCGCGCTGGACCAGCTGTGGACCTCCCTCTGGGTGCGATCGGCCAGGGATGCCGGGCCGACCGTGCCCAGGGTGACCTGCAGGCGGTCCAGGCGGTCGTCGTGTTCCGCAGCCATGCTGAAATTCAGGTACAGCCAGCCGGCATAGGGGCGATCATCCGGGTCCGGCGTCGCGCGCTCGATATCCTCCGGGGTGTACATGTTCTGGCCCAGGTGGATCGCCGCCTTCAGGCGTCCGGGCTCCTCGCGACTGACGAAGAACGGCAGGCTGTCCGCGACGGTTCGCAGCCAGGGCGGCACGCGGCCCTCGCTGCGGGTCCAGCCGATGCGAAGCCCGTTGGTGTAGTAGCGATCCTCGCCGCCGAACAGGTCGTTCTCGAACTCGAAGTGCAGGGCGTCCACGCCGCCTCCGGCCAGTGCGGCCGGGCTGGCGCTGGCCGCGCACAGGACCGCCCCGGCCAGCAGCGCACCCTTTGTGCGGCGAGGCGTATGCCCGCGGGCTACGGGGGTGTTCCGGTATGATTGGCGCATGGATCTCTCCAACCAGATCATCTTCCTGGCCGCGATCGTGTTGCTGGGGAGCATCCTTTCGAGCGTCATCACCTCGCGGCTGGGGGTGCCCCTGTTGCTGGTGTTCCTGGTCATCGGGATGCTGCTGGGCCCGGAAGGTCCGGGTGGCCTGGTGTTCGAGAATATCACCGTTGCCTACCTGGTCGGCTCGGCGGCCCTTGCGATCATCCTGTTTGATGGCGGGATGCGCACACCGGCGCGCAATTTCCGCATCGGGCTGAAGCCGGCCCTGGGGCTGGCCACACTCGGGGTCATTGTCACCTCGGGGCTGACCGGGGCGTTTGCCGTGTGGTGGCTGGGGCTGTCCTGGCTGGAGGGGCTGCTGCTCGGGGCGATCGTCGGCTCCACCGATGCCGCGGCGGTGTTCTCCCTGCTGCGCTCGCGCGGACTGGAGCTGAAGAGTCGTGTAGGGGCGACGCTCGAGATCGAGTCCGGCTCGAACGACCCGATGGCGATCTTCCTGACTATCGTGCTGATCGAGCTGTTGTTGATGCCGGAACAGCAGTTCGGTCTGGTGGTGCTGGTGGAGTTCGTCCAGCAGATGGGCCTGGGCGCGTTGCTCGGCGTGGGCGGTGGCTTTGCCCTGCTCGCGTTGATCAACCGGGTGCCGATGGCGGCGGGGCTTTATCCGCTGTTTGCCATGGCCGGGGCCCTGGCCATCTTCGGGCTGACCGGGCTGGTTGGTGGTTCCGGGTTCCTTGCCGTGTACCTGGCGGGGCTGCTGCTCGGCAACCGTCCGCTGGAGGCCTCGCAGAACATCAAGCGTTTCCATGACGGCATCGCCTCGCTGGCGCAGATCGGCATGTTCCTGATGCTGGGCATGATCGTCGCCCCGTCGGAGCTTCCGCCGGTGGCGCTGGACGCCGGCCTGGTCGCCGCCGTGCTGATCCTGGTCGCGCGGCCGCTGGCGGTGTGGATTTGTCTCTACCCGTTCCGCTTTCCCTGGCGCGAGCAGCTGTTCATCTCCTGGGTCGGTCTGCGCGGGGCGGTGCCGATCATCCTCGCGCTTTTCCCGTTGCTGGCCGGGCTGGAGCTGGCCGGCTACTTCTTCCACGTGGTGTTCTTCGTTGTGCTGATCTCGCTGCTGGTGCAGGGCTGGACCGTCGCGACCTCGGCACGCTGGCTGGGGCTGGAGTTGCCACCCACCACCGCGCGGGTGCAGCGCACCGAGCTCGACATCCCGGGGCAGCAGGAGATGGAGCTGGTCGGCTACCGTCTGGCGGAGACCACACCGGTGGTGCGCGAGGCCTGGTCGAACTTCCGTTTGCCGGGCAGCGCACGGGTGGTGGCGCACCTGCGCAAAGGCAAGTTGCTGGAGACCCTGGAGCTGCTGGATCTGCACGCCGGCGACCACCTCTACATCATGGTTACACCCGCGGACCTGCATGACCTTGACCGCCTGTTCGTGCCCAAGGACGAGGTGCCGGAACGCCTCACCGAGCGCAGCGTGTTCGGCGAATTCGCGCTCAACGGCGACGCCCAGCTGGGCGCGGTCGGCATGGCCTACGGCGCCCCGGTCCCGCCAGAACGCCAGGGTGAAACCCTGGAGGTCTATCTGCGTCGCGAGCTCCAGGCCGAACCGGTCGTCGGCGATGCCGTCGATCTCGGCCCGATGCGCCTGGTCATCCGCGAGATGGACGGCGCCCGCATCACCCGCGTCGGTCTGAAGCTGCTGAAGCCTTCCTAAGTGTAAGTCCGGCGGTGCAAGGTCCGGTTCTCTATAGGGCCCTACTTTTCGAGCATGGCCTTCAGGCCGGCGAGGTGGGCGCGGGCGGTGAGCTGCTGGGTCTCGGGGTCCGGCGGCTTGGCGTCCGGCCAGTCGAGATGCTCCTCGGGGAGTTCGTCGAGAAAGCGCGAGGGCTCGCAGTCGATGCTCTCGCCGTAGCGGCTTCGGCTTTGGGCGTAGGTGATCAGCAGGGTTTGCTGGGCGCGGGTCAGGCCGACATAGGCCAGGCGGCGCTCTTCCTCGATGGAGTCGTCTTCGACGCTGACCCGGTGTGGCAGCAGTTCCTCCTCGAAGCCGACCAGGCAGACATGCGGAAACTCCAGGCCCTTGGCGGTGTGCAGGGTCAGTAGCTGTACCGACTCGTTGCCGTCCTGGGAATCCCGGTTGCGGTCGAGGATGTCCATCAGGCTGATGCGATTAACGATGTCGGCCAGGCCCATGCTGCGGGTGTCCTCGGCCTCGTCGTCGCCGTATTCGGCCGTGGTGTTGGCTCCGCCCATGCGCCCGACCCAGTCGATGAATTCGCGCACGTTGTCCATGCGCCGGGTGGCGGCGCGCGGGTTGGGACTGTTTTCCAGCAGCCAGGATTCGTAGTCGATGTCCTCGACCAGGGCGCGCAGTAGTGCGTCCGGGGACTCTTCCGCGCCGCGGCGCTGGAAGCCGTCAATCCAGTCAGTGAAGCGCTCCAGTCGGGCATGGGCGCGGGCATCCATGTATTCGGAAAGACCGGCGCCGCGCGCGGCCTGCAACAGCGAGGTGCCGCGCTGGTTGGCGTAGTGGCCGAGCTTCTCCAGGGTCGCCGGACCGATCTCGCGGCGCGGCACGTTGACCACGCGCAGGAACGCGGTGTTGTCGTCCGGGTTGGCGAGCAGGCGCAGGTAGGCGACCAGGTCCTTGATCTCGGCCTTCTCGAAGAACGACTGGCCGCCGCTCAGGCGGTAGGGGATGCCCTGCTCGCGCAGGAGTTTCTCGAACAGTCTGGACTGGTGGTTGCTGCGGTAGAGGATGGCGAAATCCCCCCAGCCCGCATTGTGACGGAAACGCCGACGCATCAGTTCGGAGACCACGCGTGCGGCCTCGGTGTCGGCGTCGGAGCAGCCGATGACCTCGATCTTCTCGCCCTCGCCAAGCGCACTCCACAGGCGCTTCTCGAACACGTGCGGATTGTTCGCGATCAGCGCGTTCGCGGTGTGCAGGATACGGTTAGTGGAGCGGTAGTTCTGCTCCAGCTTGATCACCTCCAGGCGCGGGAAGTCGTCCTGCAGGCGCACGAGGTTTTCCGGGCGCGCGCCGCGCCAGGCGTAGATCGACTGGTCGTCATCGCCGACCACCGTCAGTCCATCGCTGACGCCAACCAGCAGGCGCACCAGTTGGTATTGCGCGGAGTTGGTGTCCTGGTACTCGTCGACCAGCAGGTGGCGGATGCGGTCCTGCCAGCGGTTACGCAGCTCCGGATCGTCGCGCAGGCAGTCCACCGGGCGCTTGATCAGATCGTCGAAGTCCACCGCGTTGTAGGCGCGCAGGGCGTCCTCGTAGCGCGGGTAGAGGTTGGCCGCGGCGATCGCCTCCGGGGCGTCGGTCATCTGACCGGCATCGTGCAGCGCCTCCGCCGGCGTCATCAGGTCGTTCTTCCAGCGGCTGATGTGGCCGACCAGTGCGTCCACCTCGGACCCGGTGTCGTCGCGGTAGGTGATCTCGCGCAGCAACTGCCGGCAGTCGCCCGGATCGAGGATCGAGAAGCCGGCACGCAGCCCGGCCGCCTGCAGTTCACGGCGCAGGAAATTGAGTCCAAAGGTGTGAAAGGTGGAGACGCTAAGCCCGCGCGCCTGCTCGCGCGCCAGGCGGCCCTGCACCCGCTCGCGCATCTCGCGCGCGGCCTTGTTGGTGAAGGTGATGGCGACAATGCGGCGCGCCTCGAGTCCACGCTGCTCGATCAGGTGCGCGATCTTCTCGGTGATCACGCGCGTCTTGCCCGACCCCGCTCCGGCCAGCACCAGCAGTGGGTGGTCCGTGGTGGTCACGGCGGCCTGTTGTTGGGGATTCAGTTCAGACACCGGGGCGGTCGATTCCTTCTCAGCGGGGCGCGTAAACTAACCCACGATCCAGCATTCATAAAGACAGTAACGGTGAGGATAAGCCATTGACCGATGCGTCGGGCACTGCAGCCTCGGCCGGGGCGGACGTGTCGCTCCCGCGCCTGACCCAGTTTGATTTTCATCAGCGGCTGATGGATGTGCCGGACCCGGCGGTGATTCTGTTCACGCGCCAGGGCTGCGGCGCCTGCAAGGTAATGGGGCGGGTCCTGGCGGAATGGCAGGCGGCCGCGGATGCGCCTGCCTTGTTCGTGGTGGACGCCGAGACTGATACCGCCCTGGTGCGCGAGTTCGAGGTCTTCCATCTGCCGGCGCTGTTCGTGTTCCAGGCGGGCGCCTACCACGGCCGCCTGGAGGCCCCGCCCCGGCTGCCCCTGCTGCGCGAGGCGCTGATGGCCTGCCTCGCGCGCCCTCCCGAGGAGGCGCCATGACCGCGAGTGACATCGACCCCGACTGGTGGCCGCCTGCGCAGGTGGTGGAAAGCCCGAACCAAGATGCCCGGCCGCTGGGGCAGGCCCCGGAATTGATCGTGGTGCATGCGATCAGCCTTCCGCCCGGCGAGTTCGGCGGACCGCATGTCGCCGAACTCTTCCAGAACCGGCTGGATCCGCGGGCCCATCCCTACTTTGCCGAGATCGCGGCGTTGCATGTCTCCGCCCATGTGCTGATTGACCGCGACGGGCGGGCCACCCAGTTCGTGCCGTTCTCTCGCCGTGCCTGGCATGCAGGGGCCTCGCAGTGGTGCGGACGCGAGCGCTGCAACGATTTCTCCATCGGGATCGAACTCGAGGGGACCGACGAGGATCCGTTCACCCCGGCGCAGTACGCCGCACTGGCGCGGTTGGTCGGCTGGCTCCGGGCGTGTTACCCCGGTATTGGCCCGGATGCGCTGGCGGGCCACAGCGACATCGCGCCGGGGCGCAAGACCGACCCCGGGCCCTGCTTCGACTGGGCGCGCCTGCGACGGGAATTGCAGGAGGCGATGGCATGATCGTGGATTTGTTGCGCCACGGGGAGCCGGAGGGCGGTCAGCGCTATCGCGGTCATGGCTGCGACGACCCGCTGAGCCCGCGCGGATGGGCCCAGATGGAGCAGGCGGTGAAGGGCGCGGCCGGCTGGCAGTACGTGATCAGTTCGCCGATGCAACGCTGCCGCGCCTTCGCGGAAGACTTCGCCGCAGGGCAGGATTTACCGCTCTCCCTCGCGTCGGATCTGCGCGAGGTGGGCTTCGGCGACTGGGAGGGGCGGACCCGGGTCGAACTGCAGCGTGACCGGCCGGAGGAGTACCGAGCCTTCTACGCCGATCCGGTGCACTCGCGGCCCGCAGGGGCGGAGCCGCTGGCGGCCTTTCGGCGGCGGGTGGAGACCGGCTTCGAGGCGGCGTTGCGGCCCCAGGAGGCCGAGCGGGTGCTGCTGGTCGTGCACGCCGGGGTGATCCGTGCACTGGTGGGCTGGGTGATGGGGGTGCCGGACGAGCGGCTGTTCCAGTTGGAATGCGACTACGCCAGCCGCACCCGCCTGCACCGGCACCCGACCCGGGGTTGGCGCCTGATCCACACCAACCGGGTTTGAGTCGGACGCAGCTCCGGTCACCCGGCCTGGTTGTTACGCTTGGGAACGGCCTTCACCGACAGGTAGAAGTCGTTGTTCAGCACGTCGATCAGACGATCGATGTTCGGATGCTTGCCGGGGTTGGCGCGGGCGTCATCGGCGTGGCTGCCGTACATCAGCAGCCCCGAGTTGGCCGCCTTGGGGCCGATGCCGCCGAAGTCCAGCGCCAGCTGATAGTAGATCTGCAGCGACAGGCTCTGGCCTTCCGCGTTTTCGATGGTCGCGGTGGGGTTGTAGTCTTCGCCAAACAATTCCAGGCGTTCGATATTGCTGACGTCGGGCAGCTTCTTGGACATGTCGGGCTCCTCGGAATATTGGCGGCATTATCGGGGCATGATCCGGTGGCGACAACCAACCCGCGAAGGCGGCAGGGTCGCGCCGGGTCAGCGACGAATGCGCCACATGCTAAGATATCGGCTTTTGTCGAGGGGACACGAACATGTCGCGAAGCGCGTTCATGGAGGCCGCCCAGGCCGCCGCCGATGCCGCCGAGAAGGTGATCCGCCACTATTACGAGGCGGGTGTCGACGTCGAAACCAAACCCGACGATACCCCGGTGACCCGCGCCGACGTGGAGAGTGAACAGGCGATCCGCCAGGTGATCCGCGAGCACTTCCCGGATCACGGCTTCTACGGCGAGGAGACCGGGCAGTCGGATATGGATTCCGACTATGTCTGGCTGATCGACCCGATCGACGGCACCAAGAGCTTCGTGCGCCGCTACCCGTTCTTCTCCACCCAGATCGCGCTGATGTACAAGGGCGACCTGATCCTGGGGCTGTCCAATGGCATCCAGTTTGGCGAGCGGGCCTGGGCGGAAAAGGGGCAGGGCGCGTTCCTGAATGGCGACCCGATCGCGGTCGAGAAGACCACCGATCTGGGACGGGCCTCCCTGTCCACCGGCAACCTCAAGTCCCTGGCGCAGAATGCCGAAGGCTGGAAGGCACTAGGCGGCATCATGGCCGAGGTGAACCGCACCCGTGGCTACGGCGACTTCTACCACTACCACCTGCTGGCGCGCGGCAGCATCGACCTGATCGTCGAGTCGGACGTGAATATCCTGGATATTGCCGCGCTGGCGGTGATCGTGCGCGAGGCGGGTGGCGTGTTCACTAACCTTTCCGGTGGCGAACTGGACCTGCAGACCGCGAATGTCCTCGCCGCGGCCACCCCGGAACTGCATCGTACGGCCCTGACCCGCTTGGGCTGGAAGGGCTAGTCAGCGACTCCCCAGCGCCCCGGTCGGGGCGCATGGGCTTGCCTGCGCCGGGGGTTATTCTCCGGCGCCGTTCCCGTTGGTTCCTACCAGTCCGTGGGTGCGCAGCTTCTTGCGCAGGGTGGCGCGGTTGAGCCCGAGCAGGGCCGCCGCGCGGCTCTGGTTGCCCCCGCAACGCTCCAGCACGCTGGCCAGAAGGGGGCGCTCCACCTCGTTCATCACCAGCGCGTAGAGATCGTGGCTGCTCTGCCCATCCAGGGTCTCGAAATACTGGTCCAGCGCATGGCGCACGGACTCGGCGAGCACACAATCGGACGGGAGGACGCCGGCAACCGGCGTCTCGTGGACCTCAGGGTCCTGTTCGAGTGGCATGTTCATGCTCATGCAGCCTCGCTTGCGATTCCCGTCAGGTGGTCCCGAAGGCGCCACAGTTGTTCGCTGGCCGTGGGGGCGGCGAGAAGGTCAGCCCGGGCCGCCCGGGTGCGGGCCTCGTCGAGACCCAGGCCCTGAAGATACCAGCCCAGGTGCTTGCGCGCGATACGCACGCCCTGCGGTTCGCCGTATTGGGCGTGCAGTTCGCCAATGTGCTCCTCAATCAGGGCCAGGCGGGCGGCGCGCTCGGGTGCCGGCGGGACCGGTTCGCCGGCCAGCGCGGCCCGGATCTGGCCCGGGAGCCAGGGCTGGCCCTGGGCGGCGCGCCCGATCATCACGCCCGCCGCGCGGGTGGTCTCCAGTACCTGCATCGCCTTTTCGGGGCCGGTGATATCGCCATTGGCGAGCACGGGGATGGAAACGGCCCGGACGATGCGCGCGATGGCGGCGTAGTCCGTCTGTCCGCGATAGGCATCGGCCCGCGTGCGGCCATGCACGGTCAGCATCGCAATACCGCAGTCCTCGGCGATGGCCGCGATGGTCTCGCCGTTGATCCGTTCGCGGTCGAGGCCGAGGCGCATCTTCAGGGTCACCGGGACGGTGACCGCGGTGGTGAGCGCCTGAAGCAGTTCGCGCACCCGTTCCGGCTCGCCCAGTAGCGCCGAGCCGGCGGCCTTGCTGCAGACCTTCTTGGCCGGGCAGCCAAAGTTCAGGTCGATCACATCGGCGCCGCGGCGCACGTTCTCGCGCGCGGCCTCGGCCAGGGCCTCGGGTTCGTTACCCAGCAGCTGCACGATACGCGGGCGTGGCTCCTGGCGATGATCCAGGCGGTGGCGGCTCTTGTCGCTGGCCCATAGTCGGGTGTCGGAGGTCACCATCTCGGATACCGCTGCGCTGGCCCCCAGGCGGCGTGCCAGCAACCGGAATGGACGGTCGCTGACCCCGGCCATCGGCGCCAGAAACACGACAGGGTCGGGGAAGTGGTGAATTCCGAGCTGCATCGGGGCTATCGGGTCGGGAGCAAGCGGGCCAGTCTAGCAGCTAACCTGCGCGGTTTCCGGTGCGGTCAATCGCGAGACGATGTGAACGCCCGCGGCCTCGGACCCGAGGATTACCGGGGCTGGACCTCGATGCCGGTGATGTGGCCATGAGGACTGGCGACGGCCAGGCGCACGGAGTGGGGGGAGTGGGCGTTCATCGGTGCGTGGGTGTCGGTGTAGTCGTTCGGGGTCAGCCGGAGGGTGCCATGGGGCGTCCCAAGCTGGTCGGTCAGGCGAATATCGAGGATCGGCCAGGCCTGCCGGATCGGGCTTTCGAGGACGAATTGCAGGTGCAGAGTGCCATCGGTGGTGGTGAAGAAATCGGGCGCCGAGGTCCGGATTTGTCCAGGGGCGCGCCTCGGGTGCCAGGTCGGGCAGGGGAGGGCCGCGCACACTTGCGCCCGGGCCTGGTCCAGGTGGGCGCTCTGGTCCGGTGCCACGGGCGGGATTGCCAGTAGTTGCGCGCCCAGCAGCAGCATCAGGGCGGCGGCCAGCACGATCCCCGGCCAGGAACGCCGGCGGGTTGCGTCTGCCGAGCCCAGGGGGCTTGAGTGGCGTTCGATGTTGAGGGGTATTGCAACGCCCGGGGCGCTCTCGATGGCGTGGAGTGGCGCCTGCCGCGCCGGGAGGAGCCCCTGGCCCAACACGCGTTCGCCCGCGCCGCCGATCTCCAGTGCCGGGAACAGATCGAACTCGGCGTCGCAATTGGAGCAGTGCACTCGCCTCTGGCGGAGCTTGGCCCCGCGGGCGAGGGCGTGGGTGACGCCGCATTGGGGGCAGCGGGCGAGCATCCTACGGGCCGGGCGTCAGGTGTTGCGAGGATTCGCTCGATGGGGCCCGCTGATGGTCGTTCGTGTAGCCGGGCGATCCTGTGCTTGCGGCGCCTTGCCGTTGAGCGTGATCGACTCGGCCGGGCGCGTACATGAATCAGCGTCTCCCTAGCGCCGGCGGCCGCCGAGGAGGGCCCAGCCTTCGCGGCAGTCCTCGACGCCGATATCGAAGGTGTCGGAGTAGGCCGCGATGACTTCGTCTGCCTGGCGTTCGAGCAGCCCGGCGAGCAGGATGCGCGCGCCCGGTTTCGCTGCCCGTGCCAACTCCGGTGCCAGATCAATCAGCGGCTTGGCGAGGATGTTGGCCAGCACCAGGTCATAGGCCGCGCCGGGCACGGGGTGATCGGTCAGCCCGGTCTCCAGCTGTGCGGGCGGGATGGCGTTGGCGTCGGCATTGCTGCGGGTGGCCTGGATGGCCTGTTCGTCGATGTCGATGCCCAGTGCATGGCGTGCGCCCAGCTTCAGGGCGGCGATCGCGAGGATGCCGGAGCCGCAGCCGTAGTCGAGGACCTCCTGATCGCGCGGTGGCTGCTGGGCAAGGGCGGCCAGGCACATCGCGGTGGTCGGGTGATTGCCGGTTCCGAAGGCAAGACCGGGGTCCAGGCGCACGAAGGTGCCTTCCTCGATCGCCGGTTCGTCCTCCCAGGAGGGCACGATCCACAGTGCGCCACCGCAATGGATGGCACCAAGGCCGTCCAGCCCGGCGCGGACCCAGTCCTGGTCCTCGATCGCCTGGACCTGGATCGCCTCCGGGGCCTGCGGCTGGCGTGCCAGCGCGGCCGCCGCGAGGTCCGCCTGGGTGGTGTCCGGGAACACCGCCTTCAGGCGCACGCTGGACCACAGCGGATGGGTGCCCAGTGGCGGCTCGAACAGCGGCTCGTCGGCGGCATCGAACAGCTCGACGCTGACGGCGCCCAGTTCGAACAGGGTGTCCTCCAGCGGCTCGGCTTGTTCCGGGCTGATCTGGCATTCGAGTTCGGCAAGGCTCATGGCATCAGGCTCGTGGCGCGAGGAAGGAAGGATCAGGCCTGTGCCTTGAGCTTCTTCTCGAGGTAGTGGATATCGGTTTTGCCGCGCTGGAAGTTCGCGTCGATCATCAGGTCGTGGTGCAGCGCGACGTTGGTCTGGATGCCGTCCACCACGATCTCGCCCAGGGCGCCGCGCATGCGCGCGAGCGCGATCTCGCGGTTATTGCCGTGGGCGATCAGCTTGCCGATCATGGAGTCGTAGTACGGCGGCACCACATAGCCGTTGTAGATGTGGGTATCCATGCGGATGCCCGGTCCGCCCGGCGCGTGGTATTGCTGGATGGTGCCGGGGCTGGGCATGAAGGTACGGGGGTCTTCCGCATTGATGCGGCACTCGATCGCGTGGCCGGTGATGCGCACGTCGTCTTGCGTGTAGCCCAAGGGTTCCCCGGCGGCGATGCGGATCTGTTCGCGCACCAGGTCGATGCCGGTGACCTGCTCGGTGACGGTGTGTTCGACCTGCAGCCGGGTGTTCATCTCGATGAAATAGAACCCCCCGTTCTCGTACAGGAACTCGAAGGTCCCGGCGCCGCGGTAGCCGATCTCCTGGCAGGCGCGGATCAGGCGTTCGGCCATGGCCTGGCGCTGGTCGTCGGTAATGCCCGGGGCCGGTGCCTCCTCGATGACCTTCTGGTGGCGCCGCTGCATGGAGCAGTCGCGCTCGCCCAGGCAGACGGCATTGCCGTGGCTGTCGGCGAGGATCTGGAACTCCACGTGGCGCGGGTGTTCCAGGTACTTCTCCATGTACAGGGTGTCATTGCCGAAACCCTGCTGCGCCTCGTTGCGGGTCAGCGAGATGGCGTTCAGCAGCGCGCCCTCGGTATGCACCACACGCATGCCGCGGCCGCCACCGCCGGCGGCGGCCTTGATGATGACCGGGTAACCGACCTCGCGCGCCAGCGCCAGGTTGGCGTCCGCGTCGTCGCCCAGGGCGCCACCGGAGCCGGGTACGCAGGGCACGTTGGCCTCCAGCATCGACTGCTTGGCGGAGACCTTGTCGCCCATCAGGCGGATGGTCTCGGCGCGCGGACCGATAAAGGCGAAGCCCGAAGACTCCACGCGTTCGGCGAAGTCCGCGTTTTCCGACAGGAAGCCGTAGCCCGGGTGGATCGCGCCGGCGTCGGTGACCTCGGCGGCCGCGATCAGCGCGGGAATGTTCAGGTAGCTCTCGCCCGAGGCCGCGGGGCCGATGCAGACCGACTCGTCCGCCAGGCGAACGTGCTTCAGGTCGCGGTCGGCGCTGGAGTGGGCGGCGACGGTGGCAATGCCCATTTCGCGGCAGGCACGCAGGACCCGCAGGGCGATCTCGCCGCGGTTGGCGATCAGAATTTTTTCAAACATGCTCGAACCTGTTTCCAGCGAAGCCGGGGGTGTGAGGCCCGGCGGATGGGTTCATCCGATGATGAACAGCGGCTGCCCGTATTCCACCGGGTTGCCGTTCTCGACCAGGATGTCGCGGATGGTGCCGCCCTGGTCGGCCTCGATCGGATTGAGCATCTTCATGGCCTCGATGATGCACAGGGTCTCGCCGGCCTCCACGGTCTGGCCGACCTCCACGAACGGCTTGGAGCCCGGGCTCGGGGCCCGGTAGAAGGTGCCGACCATGGGTGCGGTGACCCGATGGCCATCCATTTCCGGTGCGGCCTCCGTCGCGGCCACCGGGGCTGTGCCAGGGGCCGCCCCGGCGGCGGGCGCCGCTGCGGGCAGCGGGGGCGGCGGGGCGGCTGCGGCCATGGGCGTCCCGCTGGCGGAGCGGGTGATGCGGACCGACTCCTCGCCTTCGTGGATCTCGATCTCGTGGATACCGCTCTCGTCGAGCAGGTCGATCAGTTTCTTGACCTTGCGAATGTCCATGGAAGCCTCTTATTCCTTGATAGCTGCAAGCGCCGCATCCAGCGCCAGCCGGTAGCCAATGACGCCGAAGCCACTGACAAGGCCGGCGGCGACATCGCTCAGACGCGAGGTCTGGCGGAAGGATTCGCGGGCGTGGATGTTGCTGATATGGATCTCGTAGAACGGGATGGCGACGCCCAGCAGGGCATCGCGCAGGCTGACGCTGGTGTGGGTCAGGCCGCCCGGATTGATCAGGATGTGCTTCACGCCCTCGCCGGAGGCGGCATGGATGCGGTCGATCAGGTCGCCTTCGTGATTGCTCTGGAAGCAGTCGAGGGTTGCGCCGGCCTGTTCCGTCCGAGCCTTCAGGTCGGTCTCGATGTCCGCCAGGGTCTGCATGCCGTAGCGCTCCGGCTCCCGCTGTCCCAGCAGGTTCAGGTTGGGGCCGTTGAGCAGCAGTATGGACGCCATGGCAGGGGGAATCGGTAGCGATCCTGTCGAGAATGGACGCGATTGCACCGAAAAATCACGATGCGGCGAATGATCGGGATTCTGCCGCAGGAAGGGTGGGGGTGTCCAGCGCGGCGCGCTGAAGACGTCGCGAAGATGGGGCCGGCCCGGCCCGGCCCGGCCCGGCCCGGCGTTGGGTGCCGGGCCGGAAAGTGCGGGTTAGTCGGCGGTGAGCGGGAACAGGGTGAGTTCGACGCGGCGATTCTGTTCGCGCCCAGCATCGGTGTCGTTGGTAGCGACCGGCTGATGCGGCCCGAGGCCGATGGTGTGCACGCGCACCGGTTGTACGCCACGGCGGATCAGGGCTTGACCCACGCTCTCGGCACGGCGCTCGGAGAGGTCCATGTTGTACTCGACCCGGCCGGTGCTGTCGGTGTGCCCGGCGACCTCGACCCCGGTCTGGTCGAACTCCTCCAGTACGAGCGTCACCGAGTCGAGGACCTCATGGAACTGCGGGTTGATCTCGCTGCGATCGAAATCGAAGGTGATGTTGCTCGGCATGTTGAGGATGATGTTGTCGCCGTCGCGGCTGACGCTGACGCCGGTGCCGCGCAGTTGCTCGCGCAGGACATCCTCCTGGCGGTCCATGTAGTTACCGATGGCGCCGCCCGCCAACGCCCCGATGCCGGCCCCGATCATCGCGCGCTGGGTGCGGTTGCGGCTGCTGGTGACGCTGCCGAGTACCGCCCCGGCGGCCGCGCCGATGCCGGCCCCGATGGTGGCGCGCGATACGCGGTCTTCCCCAGTGTACGGATCGGTGGTCGTGCAACCCATCACGAGTACCAGGGCACTGGTAGCGGCCAGAGCGAGAATGCGTTGCATGATGAAACTCCCGGTGTTCGGTGGCCCCGCGCGGATGCGGGAACGATAGGCTCAGGTTGCGCCGTGGCGCGTGAACCGTCCATGAACCCGGGTGGCGAGTGGGCTATTTATCGGCGATTTCGTGACGCAGTTGACGCAGAATGGGATCGGTCTCGGGATGCACGCCGCGCCAGATGGAGAAGGCCTCGGCCGCCTGTTCCACCAGCATGCCGAGGCCGTCGCTGCCGCGTACACAGCCCGCGCCGGCGGCCCAGTCCAGGAAGCGCTGCGCGCCGGCGCCGTAGACCAGGTCATAGGCCAGGCTGTCCACGTGGACGAGGTGGTCGGGGAGCGCCAGCGTGTCCTCGCCGAGGCCGGTGGCTGTGGCATTGACCACCAGGTCGAAGGGGCCCTGCGGCAGGGCGTCCAGGCCGCAGGCGGCGAGCCGGGTGGCCGGGGCGATGTCGCGGAAGGTATCCATCAGGCCCTCGGCGCGGGCCACGGTGCGGTTGGCGATGATCAGCGTGTCCGGCGCGCCTTCCAGCAGCGGCTGCAGCAGGCCGCGGGTGGCGCCTCCGGCCCCCAGGATCAGGATCCGGCGGTTGCGCATGTCGAAGCCCAGGCGGTCGAGGTCGCGACAAAAGCCGACGCCGTCGGTGTTGTCGCCATGGATCCGGTGGTTGCTGTCACGCCACAGGGTGTTCACAGCCCCGGCGTGGCGCGCACGGTCGGTCAGCGCCCGGGCCAGGGCGAAGGCCTCCTCCTTGAAGGGGACCGTCACGTTGAGGCCCTTGAGCCCCTCCGCGAACCAGGCGTTGACCTCCTCGGCGAACTGCCCGGGGGTGCCCTGGCGGGCCTCGTAGACAAGGTCCTGCCCGGTCTGTTCGGCGAACAGGGTATGGATGCGCGGGGAGAGCGAGTGGTGGATCGGGTTGCCGACCACCGCATAGCGATCCGGGCGTGGCTTGCTCATCGGGCTGCGTCTTCCGCCAGCCACTCGGCGACCGTGCGGGCGTAGTAGGTGAGGATGCCGTCGGCCCCGGCGCGCTTCATCCCGGTCAGGGCCTCCAGCACGCAGGCGCGCTCGTCCAGCCAGCCGCGTTCGGCGGCGGCCTTGAGCATCGCGTACTCGCCGGAGACGTGATAGACGAAGGTCGGGCGCTGGAATGCGTCGCGGATGCGGCGGACCACGTCGAGATAGGGCATGCCGGGCTTGACCATCACCATGTCCGCGCCCTCGGCCAGGTCGAGGGCGACCTCGTGCAGGGCCTCGTCGCCGTTGGCCGGGTCCATCTGGTAGGTCTCCTTGCCGCCCTTGCCGAGGTTGCCGGCCGAGCCTACCGCGTCGCGGAACGGGCCGTAGAAGGCGGAGGCGTACTTGGCGGAGTACGCGAGGATGCGCGTGTGCACGTGGCCGGCGTCTTCCAGCGCGGTGCGGATCGCGCCGATGCGCCCGTCCATCATGTCGGAGGGGGCCACTACGTCGGCACCGGCCGCTGCGTGCGACAGTGCCTGCTTCACCAGGGCCTGGGTGGTGATGTCGTTCACCACATAGCCGTCGTCATCGATGATGCCGTCCTGACCGTGGGTGGTGAACGGGTCCAGGGCCACGTCGGTGATCACGCCAAGTTCCGGGTGTGCCGCCTTAAGTGCGCGCACCGCGCGCTGGGCGAGGCCCTCGGGATTCCAGGCCTCGGCCGCGTCCAGGCTTTTTTTGTCGGCCGGCACCACCGGGAACAGCGCCAGCGCCGGGATGCCCAGGCGCACGGCGGCGGCCGCCTCCTCCAGCAGCAGGTCGATGGAGACGCGTTCCACGCCGGGCATCGACGGCACCGCCTCGCGCACGCCGTCGCCCTCGGTGACGAACACCGGGAGGATCAGGTCGTCCGCGCGCAGGTGGTGCTCGCGCATCAGGCGGCGGGAGAAGGCGTCGCGGCGCATGCGCCGAGGGCGGCCGGCGGGATAGGGGGCGATCGGTGCGGTCATGCCAGGTCCTTGGGTGTTGAAACTCAGTCGGCGGCCTCGGCCAGCCAGTCGCGCGGCTTCAGATAGCGGTCGTAGAGTTCGGCCTCGGGCGTGCCGGGTTCCGGCTGGTAGTTGTACTCCCAGCGCACCAGCGGCGGCAGCGACATCAGGATCGACTCGGTGCGCCCGCCCGACTGCAGGCCAAACAGGGTACCGCGGTCATACACTAGGTTGAACTCGACATAGCGCCCGCGGCGGTAGAGCTGGAACTGGCGTTCGCGCTCGCCGTATTCCGTCGCGTGACGACGCTCGACGATCGGGGCGTAGGCGTCGAGGTAGGCGTTGCCGACGCTCTGCATGTAGCCGAAGGCGTGCTCGAAGCCGCCCTCGCTGAAGTCGTCGAAGAACAGCCCGCCGACGCCGCGCGGCTCGTCGCGGTGCTTGAGATGGAAGTATTCGTCGCACCACTTCTTGTGCGCTGGGTAGAGGTGCTCGCCGAACGGGCGACAGGCGGCCTCGGCGGTGCGGTGCCAGTGGATGCAGTCCTCATCCGCGCCGTAGTAGGGCGTGAGGTCGAAGCCGCCGCCAAACCACCAGATCGGGTCCTCGCCGGGCTTCTCCGCGATGAAGAAGCGCACGTTGGCATGCGAGGTCGGCACGTAGGGGTTGTGCGGATGGATCACCAAAGACACCCCGGTGGCCTGGAACGAGCGCCCGGCCATCTCCGGGCGGTGGGCGGTGGCCGAGGCGGGGAGGTTGTCGCCCATTACGTGGGAGAAATTCACCCCGGCCTGCTCGAACACTGCACCCTCGCGCAGTACGCGGGTGCGACCGCCGCCGCCGGCAGGGCGCTCCCAGGCGTCTTCCTCGAAACGGGCCTGGCCATCCAGGCCCTCGAGGCCCTGGCAGATGCGGTCCTGCAGGCCCTGCAGATAGTCGATTACGCGCTCGATGGAGACGGGGTCCTGGCTCATGTTGCGTCCCGGTTGATCAGTTGTTGGTGTTGTTCGCTGCGTTGTCCGGTCCGCCCCGGAGCCAGGCCCCGGTGCGGGCGTCGCGGATCGCGCTGGGGGCGCCGCGCCCGCCACATTCTGCCTGCAGGATCGCATCGACGCCCGCCCCAAGTTGTGAGGCAACGCAATCCCAGGTGCGGCAAGGCTCCGCGCCCGCGCGGTTGGCGCTGGTCGAGACCAGGGCGCTGTCGGCGGCGGCGCACAGTGCGCGTGTGGCCGGATGGGCGGTTACGCGCACGGCCAGGCTGTCGTGTTCGCCATGCAGCAGAAGCGGGCAGTCAGGGGTTACGGGCAGCAGCCAGGTCGTGGGACCGGGCCAGCTCGCGTCGATCTCGGCCTGGCGGTCGGCGGGCAGCGGGGCCAGCCAGGAGGCAAGGCGGTCGAGCCGGTCGCTGACCACGATCAGCCCCTTGGTGGCCGGGCGGCCCTTCAGTGTCAGGATGCGTTCGATGGCCTCCGGGGCGTCCGGACGGCAGCCAAGGCCGAACACCGCCTCGGTGGGGTAGGCGATCACCCCCCCGTCGCGCACGCGGTGCGCGACGGGGTCGATCTCGGGGGTCAGCAGCGGGGCGTTATTCCGATCCACGATCGCCGGAGGGCTCGGCACTCAGGCGGTTGTCGTCGGCGCTGGCGGACTTCGCAGTAGACGACTTCTTCGCCGGGGTCTTCTTGGCGGTGGCCTTCTTTGCGCCCGTCTTGCTGGCGGTGGCCTTCTTCTTGGTCGCCGTTTTCTTCGTGGTCGTCGACTTGGCGGTCGACTTGGCGGTCGACTTGGCCGACGTCTTGCTGGCGGTCTTGCCCTCGGCCTTGCTAGAGGACTTGGCAGCGGTCTTGCCCGTGGACTTGGTCGCCCCCTTGCGTCCGCGGCCCTTGCGCTCCGGGGCGGCGGCGATCAGCTCCTGGCACTGTTCCAGCGTCAGGGACTTGGGGTCGGTCTCCTTCGGGATCTTGGCGTTCTTGTTGCCGTCGGTCACGTAGGGGCCGTAGCGTCCGTTCAGGACCTGAATGCCTTCCGCGTCGAAGCTCATGATGAAGCGTTCGGCGTCCTTTTTCTTCTTCTCGGCAACCACCTCGAGCGCGCGTGGCAGCTCGATGGTCCAGACGTCGTCGTCCGGACCCAGCGAGGCGTATTTGGAGCCGTATTTCACGTACGGGCCGAAGCGGCCGATGTTGACCATCACCGGTTCGCCCTCGGGGGTCTCGCCGAGATCGCGTGGCAGCTTGAACAGCTCCAGCGCCTCGTCGAGGGTGACCTTGTCCATCTTCTGCCCGGGCAGCAGGCCGGCGAAGCGCGGCTTCTCCTCGTCGTCCTTGGTGCCGATCTGCACGATCGGCCCGAAGCGGCCCAGGCGTACGCTGACCGGGCGCCCGCTTTGCGGGTCGGGACCCAGTTCGCGCGACTGCACGGCCTCGGCGCGGGTGACGTTCTCTTCCTTTTCCTTCACCCGGTCGCGGAAGTCGCCCCAGAACGCTTCCAGCACCGGGACCCAGTCCTTCTCGCCGCGCGAGATGGCATCCAGCTCGTCTTCCAGCTTCGCGGTGAAGTCGTAGTCCACGTAGCGGTCGAAGTGCTGGGTCAGGAAGCTGTTCACGATCCGGCCGGTGTCGGTCGGGATGAAGCGCTTGCCGTCCATCTCCACATATTCGCGCGACTGCAGGGTGGAGATGATGCTGGCGTAGGTGGAGGGGCGGCCGATGCCGTATTCCTCCAGCGTCTTCACCAGGCTGGCCTCGGTGTAGCGCGGCGGCGGCTCGGTGAAGTGCTGGTCGGCGGTGACTTCGTTCAGTTTGACGCTGTCGCCCTCGGCCATTTCCGGCAGGCGCTTGTCCTCGTCGTCGTCCTGCGTGTCGTCGCGGCCCTCCTGGTAGACCGCGATGAAGCCGGGGTCGACCAGGGTGGAGCCGGTGGCGCGGAACTGGTGCTTGGTTTCGCCCGGGACCAGGTCGGCAGCGACGGTGTCGAAGGTCGCGTGGATCATCTGGCAGGCGACGGTGCGCTTCCAGATCAGGTCATACAGGCGTGCCTGGTCGCTGCTCAGGCGATCGCGTATCTCGTTCGGCACGTGGCGCACGGAGGTCGGGCGGATGGCCTCGTGGGCCTCCTGTGCGTTCTTGGATTTGGTCTTGTACTGGCGCGGGCTGTCGGGGACGTTGTTTGCCCCGTAGCGCTCTTCAATCAGGCCGCGCATCTCGGCGATCGCCTCGCCAGCCAGGGTCACCGAGTCGGTACGCATGTAGGTGATCAGGCCGACCGCGCCGGAACCCAGATCGATCCCTTCGTAGAGCTGCTGTGCGGTGCGCATGGTGCGGCTGGCGGTGAAGCCCAGCTTGCGCGAGGCCTCCTGCTGCAGGGTCGAGGTAGTGAACGGCGCGGCCGGGTTGCGGCGGCGCTGCTTCTTCTCGACCTTGGCAACCCGCAGCTCGCCGCTGGCGGCGTCGGTCAGGCGCTTCTGCGCGTCATGCGCCAGCTCGGCGCTGTTGAGGTCGAACTGGTCCAGCTTGTTGCCGTCCAGGTGGGTCAGGCGCGCGGTGAAGCCCTGGCCCTGGCGCTCGGTAAGGGCGTCGAGCGTCCAGTATTCGCGTGCGACGAAGGCCTCGATCTCGTTCTCGCGCTCGGAGATCATCCGCAGGGCTGGGCTCTGCACGCGTCCGGCGGACAGGCCGCGCTTGATCTTGCGCCACAGCAGCGGCGAGAGGTTGAAGCCGACCAGATAGTCCAGCGCGCGGCGCGCCTGCTGGGCATCGATCAGTGGCTGGGCCAGGGCGCGCGGGTGCTCGATCGCTTCCTGGATCGCCTTCTTGGTGATCTCGTGGAACACCACCCGGTGCACGTCCCGGTTTTCCAGCAGGCCGCGTTCGCGCAGGACCTCGTGGAGGTGCCAGGAGATCGCCTCGCCTTCACGGTCGGGGTCAGTCGCGAGGATCAGGTCGTCGGATTTCTTCAGCGCCTTGGCGATCGCCTCGATCTGTTTCTCGCTGCGCTCGATGATGTCGTACTTCATCCGGAAGCCGTCTTCCGGATCCACGGCGCCCTCCTTGGGTACGAGATCGCGTACGTGGCCATACGAGGCGAGGACCTGGTAGTCGGGACCCAGGTACTTCTCGATGGTCTTGCCCTTGGCGGGGGACTCTACAATAACGAGGTGCTTGCTCATGTGGCTCGGGACCGTCTCCGTGGCAGCGGGTTCCGTGTCGGGGCGGTGGCGGTTGCAAGCATGCAACCGGGTTCACGGGCGCTAAAGACTAGTGGAGGAATTGCCGGTTGGCTACCGACCCGTTCGCGGAGGACGGAGAAATCAGTGCAGATAATCCACGGCACTGGGGCCCGAGTCGTCGCGCATGACCTCTTCCAGGCGGGAATAGGCGATCGCGTCGTCGGGCTGGTTGAACAGCACCATCAGCACGACCCAGCGCAGCTGGTCGAGGTCGATCTCCTCGGCATCCAGCTCCATGACGCGGTCCAGCACCAGTTCGCGGGTGCCCGCGGTCAGCAGGCCGTTTTGCTCCAGGTGCAGCAGGAAGCCGTGAGACTCGGTGTCCAGGCGCTTGCGCTCCTCGGGGGCGTAAATCCGCTGGGCGGCACCGTCCCCGCCGCGGCCTGCCAGCGGGGCCTCGCTCATCAGGCGGTCCAGCCAGCCGAGGGCGCGATCGATCTCGCGCCGAGCGAAACCGGCCTCCACCAGGTGGCGCTCCAGTTCCGAGCGGTCCGGCTCCTCGTCGGATTCCTCGTCGATGGTGTGCTCAAAGAGATACATGAGCACATCCAGCACGTTCTCGTTCATGATTCGGGGGATCCTGCGTCGAGGCGCTGGTAACGCCCGTGGTCGAGAGCGGCCACGCGGCCATGGAGTTCAAGCAAAACCAGCATGGATGAAAGCTGTTCGATGGTCAATTTGGTGCGTTCGCGCAGGGTTTCCAGCGGGACCGGGTTGAAACCCATCGCGTTCAGCACGCGTTCCTGCTCCGGGTCCAGCGGTTCGCTGGCGGACTCGGCCGGGACAACCGGGGCGTTGGGCGCCACGCCCAGCCAGTCCGCGAGGTCGTCGAGGATCTCGTCGGCCGACTCCACCAGCTGCGCGCCGTCACGGATCAGCCGGTGGCAGCCGCGGCTGGCGGGGCTGAGCACCGAGCCGGGGACCGCATAGACCTGGCGCCCCTGCTCGGCGGCCAGGCGTGCGGTGATCAGCGACCCGCTTTTAAGGGCCGCCTCGACAACCAGGGTGGCCAGGGAAAGCCCACTGATCACCCGGTTGCGCTGCGGGAAGTTCCGCGCCAGAGGGCGCGTGTCGGTGGGCCATAGCGAGACCACCAGGCCGTGGTCCGCGATGCGATGGGCCAGTCGCCGGTGCTGGGCAGGGTAGATGCGGTCGGGCCCGGTGGCGACCACCGCGATGGTGCGTCCGCCGGGCGCGGCGAGGGCGCCCTCGTGGGCCGCGCCATCGATGCCGCGCGCCAGGCCGCTGGTGATCGTCAGCCCGGCCGTAGCCAGCTCGCGCGCGAATTCGGTGGCCAGGCGCTCGCCCTGCGGGGTCGCCTCGCGGCTGCCGACGATCCCCACCTGCGGGGTGCGCAGCAGTTCGGGATCGCCGTTCAGGTACAGCACCGGTGGTGGGTCGGGGAGCTCTGCCAGCAGCGGTGGGTAGGCGGGGTCGTCGAGGCACAGGAGGTGATGCCGGGGATCGGCATCCAGCCAGGCCCGGTCGGCTTCGGCCCCGGTGTCGCGGGCCTGGCGCGCGGCATCGTCCAGCTTGAGGTCGATGCCCGCGCGCTGCCATTCGGCGGCAGTGGCGTCGAGGGCGTTGCCCGGAGTGCCGAAGGCCTCGACCAGTTGCAGCATGCGCCGCGGGCCGAGGCCGGGGGTGTTGATCAGGCGTAGCCAGTCCTGGTGCGGAGCGGCTGCCGTTCCGGCATCACGCATGCGGCCGGACCGCAAGTCCGATCAGGGGGCGCGAACCTTGTCACCCTCGCGCAGGGTGCGTTCGGCCTCGGTTACCAGCACGTAGGAGACCTTCTCGAAGGTCTGGAAGACCATCACGGTGGCGACTTCCTCTTCCGGCAGGGTGACCACGTCGTTGTTGCGATCACTGATCGGGTCGCGCACTTCGCGCCCGGCGGTAAAGGCCGCGAAGACCTGACCGTTCTCGATGCCGTCGCGTTCGCCGCGGTTGATGATGGCCGCCTGCAACTGGCCGATCTGGCTGATGGCGTCGAACAGCGAGATGATCGTGCCCTCGGTGCCGGCCGGCGCGCGGCCAATGTCGAACAGCCGGTCCTGCTCTTCGGCGTAGGGCACCAGGCGATCGCCGCGGATCGCCTCGCGTTCGCCCTTGCGAATGTCGGCACGGGCGACGTTGCCCGGCTCGATGATCTCGGCCTCGCCCACCGGCAGGGTCGCGACACCCAGCTCTTCGCCGGTATCCGGGTCAGTCAGCATGCCGTCGTGGCGGACGATGTGGTAGAGATCGTAGCGTTCGGTGTCCTCGGCATTGCGCACGTAGACGCGATCGCCGGGGCCGAAGATCACGCGCTCGTCCTGCGAGGCGAGGATGTATGGGGCATTGTCCAGGGTCTCATCGTCCAGCACCTGCGGCCGGAACATGAACGACTGCAGGGTGGAGATCGGGGAGATGTCCTCGTCGCGCTCCACCACCCGCGCCTCGGGCGACAGGCGATGGGTCGGGCGCACGCGCGGGCCGCCGTCGACCATGATGCGCGGCTGGCCATCCACGTAATGAATGCTCAGTACGTCACCCGGATAGATCAGGTGGGGGTTGTCGATCTCGGGGTTTACCAGCCAGATCTCCGGCCAGTACCAGGGGTCCTGCAGGAACATCGCGGAGATATCCCAGAGCGTGTCGCCCTTCTTGACGACGTAGCGTTCCGGCGCGGATTCGCGGATCTCCGGCTCGGCCTCGGCGGAGCTGCGTTGTTTCAGTGCGTTGCGCGACTCGCGGGCGGTCGCTTGCGTCTCGCTGGTCTCGGACGCGGCCGTTTCTGCGCTGCCGTTCTCCGGCGTGGCCGCGCAGGCGCTCAGCAACAGCGTTACACTGAAGAGAATGCCCGGCAGAATGAAGGTCGTGGTGGCCCTGGTCTTGTACATTTTGGTGTCCCCTGTCAGGTCCGCGCGCTCCCCGAGCCTTCCTGTGGCCCGGCCCCAATCGGATGACGCAACTCCGCGGATAATGCGGTCCAACGTTAGCAGAATTGCGACGTCTGTACAGTACAAAGTTTGAGGTTTTTTCATGGCCAAGCGTGAAATCCTGCACTTCCCCGATCCCCGGCTGCGCCTGAAGGCCGAGCCGGTCGCCGAGGTGGATGACGAGATCCGTACCCTGGTGGACGACATGTTCGAGACCATGTACGAGGCCCCGGGCATCGGCCTGGCGGCCACCCAGATCAACGTGCAAAAGCGTGTGCTGGTGGCGGATGTCTCCGATGATCAGAGCGAGCCGCATGCCTTGATCAACCCCGAGATCCTGGAGACCTCCGGCGAGGAGGAGATGGACGAGGGCTGCCTGTCCGTGCCCGGTTTCTACGAAAAGGTGCAGCGCGCCGACCGCATCCGTGTGCGCGCCCTGGGGCGCGACGGCCAGCCCTTCGAGCTGGACATCGAGGGCCTGCTCGCGGTGTGCATCCAGCACGAGATCGACCACCTCGACGGCAAGCTGTTCGTCGATTACCTGTCCAGCCTGAAGCGCAGCCGCATCCGCAAGAAGCTGGAGAAGCAGGGCGTCCGCAGCGGGGCGGGTGACAAGGCCGCGGTCCCCGCGGTCTGATGGGGGTGGCGGACACGGACGTCGACTCCCTGCGCATCGTCTATGCCGGGACGCCCGATTTTGCAGTCCCGGCTCTGCAGGCCCTGATCGAGAGCGGGCATGCGCCGGTCGCGGTCTACACCCAGCCGGACCGTCCCGCGGGGCGCGGGCGCAAGCTGCGCCCCGGCCCGGTAAAGCAGGTCGCCGAGGGCGCGGGCCTGCCGGTGGTGCAGCCGGAGAGTCTCAAATCCGCCGAGGCCCAGGCGGAACTCGCGGCCTGGCGCCCGGATATCCTGATCGTGGCCGCCTACGGGCTGATCCTGCCGCGCGCGGTGCTCGCGATCCCGCCGCTGGGCGGTCTCAATATCCATGCCTCGTTGCTGCCGCGCTGGCGCGGCGCGGCGCCGATCCATCGCGCCATCCTCGCGGGGGATTCCGGGACCGGGGTCTGCCTCATGCAGATGGCCCCGGGGCTGGACACCGGACCGGTGCATGCCTGTCGCCGTGTCCCGATCACGCCGGAGACCACGACTGGAAGCCTGCACGACATCCTCGCCCGTGAGGGGGCGGAACTCCTGGTCGAGCAGCTGCCGGCGATTGCCGCGGGCGAGTCCGCGCCCTGGCCACAGGATGACGAGCAGGCCACGTATGCCCGCAAGCTGGAGAAGCAGGAGGCTTGGATGGACTGGTCGCAGCCGGCCACGGCCCTGGATCGCCAGGTGCGTGCGTTCAATCCCTGGCCGGTCGCCCAGACCGGATGGCAGGGGCAGGTGGTGCGGGTGTATGCCGCGACCCCGCTTGTCGGTGCGGCCGAGGCGGTGCCGGGCACGATCCGGGCCGCCGGGCCGGATGGTGTGGACGTAACCACGGGCGACGGCATCCTGCGGCTGCAAACGGTGCAGCTGCCGGGACGTCGCCCGGTGGCGGCGGCCGACTGGGCTCGAAATGCCGATCTGGTTGGCCAGACCCTGACGGGGGCGGTCTGATGGCGGGTAGGAAAAAACGCGTAGTGCCCTCGCGGGTGGATTCGCGTTCGCCGCGTCAGCGTGCGCTGGAGGCGGTCGAACGCGTGGTGCTGCAGGGGCAGTCGCTGACCCGGGCGGTGGAGCTGGTGACCGAAGGCCTGGCGGCGCGCGATGCCGCCTGGGTGCAGGCCCTGGCCTACACCACCCTGCGCTGGTATCCGCAGCTGGAGGGCCTGGTCGGTGGCTTTCTCGAGCGGCCCCTGCGGCGCAAGGACGCGGTGATCGGGGTGCTGCTGGCACAGGGCCTGGCCGAGGTGCTGCATTTCGGTACGCGAGATCATGCGGCGGTGCGCGAGACGGCCGAGCTGGCGCGCGAGATCCATCGTCCCGGCGCGGTGGGGCTGATCAACGCGGTGCTGCGTCGCGCCCTGCGCGAGCAGGACGCGCTGGCCGCCCGGATCGCCGCGCAGCCGGGCCTGCGCTATGCGGTCCCGGTCTGGTTGCTGGAGGCAATCCGCGAGGCCTGGCCCGAGGACTGGGAGGCGTTGCTGGAGGCCTCGACGCTGCCGGCGCCGATGACCCTGCGGGTGAACCTCCACCGTGGCAGCCGCGAGGCGGCCCTGGAGGCCCTGGCCGCTGCGGGGACGCCGGCCCAGCCGCACCCGGTACTCGCCAGTGCGCTGACCCTGGAGAACCCGGTCGACGTCGGGGCGCTGCCAGGGTTTTCCGACGGGGCGCTTTCGGTCCAGGACGCCTCGGCGCAATGGGCCGGGCAGCTCCTGGACCCACAGCCGGGCGAGCGGGTGCTGGATGCCTGTGCGGCTCCGGGCGGCAAGACCGGGCACCTGCTGGAGCGCGCCGGCGGCCAACTGGACCTCACCGCGCTGGACAATGACCCGGAACGCCTGGAGCAGGTGCGCGAGAACCTCGACCGGCTGGGCTTTGACGCCCGGCTGGTCGCGGCCGACCTGGAGGCCGCCGACGACTGGTGGGACGGCCAGGCCTTCGACGCGATCCTGCTGGACGTGCCCTGTTCTGCTACCGGGGTGATCCGGCGTCATCCGGATATCAAGATCCTGCGCCGAGCCGAGGACATCCCGCGTCTGGCGGCGGAGCAGGCCCGCCTGCTGGCCGGCGCCTGGCGCCTGCTGCGCCCGGGCGGGCGGCTGCTGTATGCCACCTGCTCGTTACTGTCGCCGGAGAACGAGGCCGTTGTGGCCCCGTTCGTGGCCGCGACCGCGGATGCGCGGGTACTTCCCGTGAACGGCGATGCGGGTATCCCCGGAGGCCGGCCGCGCGAGGTCGGCGTGTCGCTGCCGCTGGGGCTCGAGGGTGGTGATGGCTTCTACTATGCGCTCTTGGAGAAGCAGGCCCCCTGATGCCGAGCGGCGCTTCCCCGTGGCGCGGGCCCCTCGCGGCGCTGTGTTGCCTGTTTGCTCTGCTGGCGCTGCCTGCGCCGGCCGCGGCGGTGGAGATCCGTGGCGCGAATCATCTATGGCTGGACGACACCACGGTGCTGGTGCGTCTGGATATCGACATGCGTCTGCCCGCCGTGCTGGAGGATGCGCTGGCCAACGGCGTGACCCTGGAATTCGAGGCGGAGACCCGTCTGGAGCGCGGTCGCCGGGTGGGGCGCGACACCCTGGCGAGCGAGACACGCCGGGTCCAGCTGCAATACTTTGCGCTGAACCGGCACTACCTGGTAACCGCGGTGACCGACGAGCGCATGGATCTGAAACCGACCCTGGGGGATGCCCTGGACCAGGTCGCCCGGCGGCTGGGTCGGCTGCGCCTGGATGGCATTCCCGAGTCGGCGCGCGCGAATCCCGGGGAGTTCGACCTGGCGGCGCGCCTGATGCTGGTGTACTCGGCGCTGCCGCTGCCTCTGCAGCTGGATGCCGGGCTGCGCGGTGATCTGACGACGCGACAGGAGTGGCGGCGATGGTCACTGGATTAGGGAAACGCTGGTCAACGTACACGCTCGCGCTCGAGTCGCTTTTGCGTGCGAACAAGGCGTGGCGACTGCCGTGCAGTCATTCTGCACAAGGGAGCCGCAACGCCGTGCGCAGGCCCGTTTTTGATCACAACGGGCGGCCGAGCCCCTGCTTTAAATGGTTCGTGGGGTTGGTAACCCAGGTTCTCCGATCCGGCGTTGCGGCCCTTGCCGGTAGAATGGCTACCGGCTGCGGACCGCGCCTTGTTTCGGAAAACCTGGGTTACCAACGCGAGGGTGTACGTTGATCAGCGTTTCCCTAAGGGGCTTCCCGTGGGGGCTGTTCGGCATCGGGCTCCTGTTCGTGCTGCTGCTGACCTCGCTGGTGGTGATGGGCGATGCCGCCCAGAACCAGGCGCGCTTCGAGCAGCTGTTCCTGTGGTTGCTGGTGTTCCATGTCGCCGTGCTGGTGGCGCTGGGCGGGTTAATCATCTATCAGGTCGCGCGCATGGCGATCCAGTATCGCCGTGGGGTGCCCGGCAGCCGGCTGACGCTGCGCCTGGTGGCGGTGTTCATGCTGGTGGCGGTGTTGCCGGTGTCGGTTGTCTATTACTTCTCCTTCAAGTTCCTGAACGAGGGCGTGGATTCCTGGTTCGACGTGCGCGTGGAATCGGCGCTGGAGGATGCGCTGGAGCTGTCGCGCTCGTCGCTGGATCTGCGGGTGCGCCAGCTGGCGAACGAGACTCAGGAGCTCATGAGCGATCTCGAGGGGGTATCGGAGGGTCTGGTGCCGCTGGCCCTGAACGACTATCGCCGCCAGGTCGGGGCGCAGGAGCTGACCCTGGTCGGCTCCAACAACCGCATCATCGCCTCCAGCACGGACAGTCCGATCCGTCGTCTGCCGACCCCGCCCGGGTCCGACATCCTGATGCGGGTGCGCCCGGAGCAGCCGTATTCGCGGCTGGAGCCGCAGACCGACGGCTCGCTGATCATCCGTGTGGTGGCGACCACCAGCAGCCGCCGCCCGGGCTCGGAGAACCGCATCCTGCAGGGCATCTACCCCGTGGACCCGCGCATGAGCGCGCTGTCGCTGCGGGTCCAGGACGCCTTCGCCGACTACCGCGAATTCGCCTACCTGCGCGGGCCGATGATCCAGGGCTTCGTGTTCACCCTGTCACTGGCGCTGGCGATCTCGCTGATGGCCGCGCTGTGGGCCGGGCTGTTGGTGGCGCGGCGCATGGTGCGCCCGATCTCCGACCTGGTGCGGGGCACGCGCATGGTCGCCGAGGGCGACTACAGCACCCGCTTGGCGGTACAGCGTGCCGACGAGCTGGGCTTCCTGGTGCAGTCGTTCAACACCATGACGCGCACGCTGAACGAGGCGCGCGACGAGGCCGAGCGCAACCGGCGTCTGCTGGATGCCGAGCGCGCCTACCTGGAGAGCGTGCTGCAGCACTTGCGTTCCGGCGTGCTGGCGCTGGATGGCAGCCTGCGTCTGCGTACCGCGAACGCCGCGGCCAGCGAGATCCTGGAGTGCGACCTGCAGCGGGCACGCACCCGGGTGATGTCCGAGCTGGGCAGCGAGTGCCCGCTGGTGGCGCAGTTCTTCGAGGCGATCAGCGATGCCCTGGTGCGCCAGGACGAGGAATGGTCGCGCCAGGTAGTGGTGTTCACCCGTAGCGGGCGCAAGGTGCTGATGACCCGTGCGGTGTGGCTGCCGACCTCGGGGTCTAGCCGCGGCCTGCACGCGATCGTGTTCGACGACATGACCGAATTCCTGAAGGCCCAGCGTGACGCAGCCTGGGGTGAGGTGGCGCGGCGTCTGGCGCACGAGATCAAGAACCCGCTGACCCCGATCCAGCTGTCCGCCGAGCGCCTGTCGCGGCGTCTGGGCAAGGTGCTGGAGGGGGCGGATCGCGAGGTGCTGGATCGCGCCACCGGTACCATCGTGCAGCAGGTCGAGGCGATGAAGACCCTGGTCAACGCCTTCCGCGACTATGCCCAGGCCCCGCACCTGGAGCGCGCGTCGGTGGATCTGAACCAGCTGATCCAGGATGTCTGCGAGCTGTATCTGGACCAGGACGGGCGCTCGCGCGTGGATGTCACGCTGGATGCGTCTCTGCCGCGTATCCAGGGCGATGCCGGGCGTCTGCGCCAGTTGCTGCACAACCTGATCAAGAATGCCCTGGAGGCGGGCGAGGGCCACGAGGACATGGAGGCGCACGTCGCCACTGCGTATCTCGACGACTCGGCCGGGCCGCATATCGAATTGCGCGTGACCGACACCGGCCCGGGCATCAAGCCGGAGTTCCTCGAGCGGATCTTCGAGCCTTACACCACCGACAAGCCGCGTGGAACCGGTCTCGGTCTGGCCGTCGCGCAGAAGATCGTGGAGGAGCATGGCGGCATGATTGAGTGCCATAATGCGGAGTCCGGGCCGGGCGGGGCGGTCTTCCGCATCCGCATCCCGGTGGAGCATGGTCCGGTGGTTCACGAGGAGCCCGAATGAGCGAAGCCTACATACTCGTAGTCGACGACGAGCCGGACATCCGCATGCTGCTGCAGGATGTGCTGGAGGACGAGGGCTATCAGGTAGCACTCGCCGGCTCCGTGGCCGAGGCCAAGGCGCAGCGACGCAGTCGCCGCCCGGACCTGATCCTGCTGGATGTCTGGATGCCGGACGGTGACGGAATCTCTCTGCTCAAGGAGTGGGGCGATGACGAGGGGCTGCCCTGCCCGGTGGTGATGATCTCCGGTCACGGCAACGTCGAGACCGCTGTGGATGCCACGCGTCTGGGCGCCTACGACTTCATCGAGAAGCCGTTGTCCATCGACAAGCTGCTGATTACCCTGAACAATGCCCTGGAAGCCGCACGCCTGCAGCGCGAGAACGTGGGCCTGAAGCGCCATGCGGGTACGGTGGCCGACCCGGTGGGCGACAGCGCCACCATGGTGAACCTGCGCGACCAGGTGCAGCGCATGGCGCAGCACGATACCTGGGTGCTGATCACCGGCGAGCCGGGGGTTGGCAAGCAGACCTTCGCACGGCTGCTGCATGCGCGCAGCGCGCGCCGCGAGAACCCGTTCATCGTGGTCTCGGTGGGGTCGCTCTCGGGCGAGGAGGCGATCGCCGAGCTGTTCGGCAGCGAGCAGGGCGAACATGTGCGCTACGGCCTGCTGGAGCAGGCGGCGGGTGGCGTGCTGTTCCTGGACGAGGTCGCGGAGATGGACCTGCAGACCCAGGGGCGGTTGCTGCATGCGCTGGATACCCAGCGAATCACCCGCATTGGCGGCAATCAGCCGATCAGCGTGAACGTGCGCGTGATCGCAGGGAGCCAGTACGACCTGGCCGAGGCGGTCAAGCAGGGCCACTTCCGCGAGGACCTGTACTACCGGTTGAATGTCCTGCCACTGACCATCCCGCCCCTGCGCGAGCACCCCGACGACATCCCGGAGCTGCTGGAGTGCCATATGCGCCACCTGCACCAGCAGGAGGGGCTGCCGCCGCGCGCCTTCCAGCGTCCGGCCCTGGAGCGGCTGCAGCAGTACCACTGGCCGGGCAACGTGCGCGAACTGCGCAACCTGGTGCAGCGGCTGATGATCCTCGGCTCCGGCGACGAGATTACCCGCGACGAGGTGGAGCGTACCCTCAGCGGGCAGCCGCAGCGCGCCGAGGAAGGCGGCGAGGGGGTAGTCGCAATCCCCGATCTGCCATTGCGCGAGGCGCGCGAACAGTTCGAGCGCGAATACCTGCAGCAACAGCTGGAGCGCTCCGAGGGCAACATGACGCGCCTGGCGGAACGGGTGGGGCTGGAACGTACGCACCTGTACCGCAAATTCAAGGCGCTGGGCATCGACCCCAAGCGCGTGAAATCCGATAGCTGAACCCGCTCCGGGACGGGAGACGCATGAAGCACATCATCATCCTCGGGGCCGGGCAGGTCGGTCAGTCGCTGGCGGAGGCGCTGAGCGCCGACGGGATCGACATCACGGTGGTCGATTACCGCGCCGAGATGCTGGCGGAGCTGGAGGATCGCTTCGACATCAAGACGGTCCACGGCTTTGCCGCGCACCCCTCGGTGCTGGAGGCAGCCGGTGCGCAGGACGCGTCGATGCTGATCGCGGTCACCAACTCGGACGAGACCAACATGGTCGCCTGCCAGGTGGCGTCCACGCTGTTCAATATCGAGACCAAGATCGCCCGGGTGCGGGCCCGCGATTACCACGAGACCCCGGAGCTGTTCGCCCAGGACGCGATGCCGGTGGACATGCTGATCTCCCCCGAGGCGATCGTGACCAGCCACATCCGGCGCCTGATCGAGCACCCCGGCTCGCTGCAGGTGCTGGAGTTCGCCGAGGGCCGGGTCTCGCTGGTAGGGGTGCGCGCCTACTATGGTGGCCCGCTGGTCGGCCATGAGCTGAAGAACCTGCAAAGCGACATGCCGGGCATCCAGACCCGGGTGGCCGCGATCTTCCGCAAGGATCGCTCGATCCAGCCAGATGGCTCCACGGTGATCGAGGCCGATGACGAGGTGTTCTTCGTCGCGGCGAAGAAGAACATCCGCGCGGTGACCTCGGAGCTGCGCAAGCTGGAGAAGCCCTACAAGCGGATCATGATCGCGGGCGGCGGCAACATCGGCGAGCGCCTGGCCGAGACCCTCAGCAAACGCTACCGGGTCAAGGTGATCGAGCGCGATTCCGAACGCGCGGACCATCTGGCGCGCACCCTGCCCGGCAACGTCCTGGTGCTGCATGGCGACAGCTCGGATGACCGCTTCCTGGAGTCCATCAACGTCGAGCACAGCGATGTGTTCTGCGCGGTCACCAACGACGACCAGGCGAACATCTTCGCCGGGATGCTGGCCAAGCGCTGGGGCGTGCGCAAGGTGATGTCGCTGATCAATCGGCCGAGCTACGTGGACCTGCTGCAAAGCGGGACCATCGATGTCGCCATCTCGCCACAGCAGGCGACCATTGGTGCGCTGTTGGCACGGGTGCGCGAGGGCGGTACCGCCACGGTGCATGCCCTGCGCCGCGGTGCGGCCGAGGCGATCGAGACCGTGGTCAACGGCGACGCCCGGACCTCGCAGGTGGTCGGCCGCCGGATCGACGAGATCGACTTTCCCGAGGGCACCAGTGTGGGGGCCGTGGTGCGGGGCGAGGAGGTCATCATCCCGCACCGCGACACGGTCATCGAGGCCGGCGACCACGTGATTCTGTTCGTGACCGACCGGCGCAAGGTGAAGCAGGTGCAGCGCCTGTTCCAGCCCACGGCGCTGTTCTTCTAGTTCGCCCGCGATGCTGCATCTCGCCTCCACGGCCCGGCTGCTGGGCGTCCTGCTGACGCTGTTCAGCCTGGCGATGCTGCCTCCAGCCGCCATCGGTTTCCTCTATGGCGAGTCGACCGCGTTCGTGTTCCTGCAGGCCTTCGCCCTGCTGCTGCTGATCGGCGGGCTGCTGTGGGCGCCGCTGTACCGGATGCGCCAGGAGCTGCAGGCGCGCGATGGCTTCATCCTGGTGGTGCTGTTCTGGCTGGGGCTGGGTCTCGCCGGGGCGACGCCGTTGTACCTCGATCCGAACCTGCATGTGTCCTTCACCGATGCCGCCTTCGAGTCGATGTCCGGCCTGACCACCACCGGCGCGACGGTGCTGACCGGTCTGGATGATCTTCCGCGGGCGCTGCTGTGGTATCGCCAGCAGCTGCAGTGGATGGGCGGCATGGGGATCATCGTGCTGGCGGTGGCCATCCTGCCGCTTCTGGGCGTGGGTGGCATGCAGCTGTTCAAGGCCGAGACCCCGGGGCCGATCCGCGACAACAAGCTGACCCCGCGCATCGCCGAGACCGCGCGCAACCTCTGGTACATCTACCTGGGCCTGACCGTGGCCTGTGCGTTGGCCTACTGGGCGGCGGGCATGGACGCCTTCGATGCCGTTGCGCATGCCTTCTCCACCGTGGCGATCGGCGGCTTCTCGACCTACGACGCGAGCATCGGCCACTTCGACAGCGCGATGATCGAGGGCGTGGCCATTGTCTTCATGATCATCGCGGGGATGAACTTCGCCCTGCATTTCCTGGTGATCCATCGCGCCACCGTCGCCCCCTATCGTCACGACGAGGAGCTGCGGACCTACCTGCTGCTGCTGGCCGGGGCCAGCGTGATCGTGGTGACCTTCATGCTCTGGACTGGCTTTGCCGGTGACACCGCGGAGGCCCTGCGCAAGGGCATCTTCCATGTGGTCGCGATCGCGACCACCACGGGCTATACCACTGACAGCTTCTACCTGTGGCCAGGCTTTCTGCCGGTGCTGTTGCTCTTTCTGTCGTTCATCGGGGCCAGTACCGGCTCCACTGGCGGCGGCATGAAGGTAATCCGCGTGCTGCTGCTGGTGAAGCAGGGCCTGCGCGAGATCAAGCGTCTGATCCACCCGCACGCGCGGATCGCCGTGAAGGTGAACGGGAAGGAGGCGCCGGATCGTGTCGTGCAGGCGGTGTGGGGCTTCCTGGCCGCGTACGTGATGGTGTTCGTGGTGATGATGCTGCTGCTGATGGTGACCGGTCTGGATCAGGTCACCTCGTTCTCGGCAGTGGCGGCCACCCTGAACAACCTCGGGCCCGGTCTGGGCGAGGTGGGCGCGAACTATGCCTCCATCAACGACTTCAGCAAGTGGGTCCTGGTGGTTGCGATGCTGATGGGGCGCCTGGAAATCTTTACCGTGCTGGTACTTCTGTCGCCCGCCTTCTGGCGGCGTTAGCCTGACTGTACGGATCGGCGCGCGCCGAGGGAGGTGCCCCATGAACGACATGATCGAACGCTTCCAGAATATGCTCGACGGCGGGCAGGATTCCGCCATGCTGCGCTTCTCGCTGGGCAATGCCCTCGCGACCGATGGCCAGCTGGAGGCCGCGGTGCTGCATCTGCAGCGGGCGTTGGACCTGGATGGCGGCTACTCGGCCGCCTGGAAGCTTCTGGCGAAGACGCTGGTGGCGCTCGAGCGCCCCGAATCGGCGTTGTCCACCTGCGAGCGCGGTATCCGCGTGGCCACCGAGAAGGGTGACCTGCAGGCGGCCAAGGAGATGGAGGTCTACGCCAAGCGCGCCCGCAAGCAGCAGGCCGCCACGGACGGGCCCGGCGATGGGTCCGGGGGCACATGAGCGCAACCGGCAACGACCCAACCCGGAGCGAGGACGCCGGCGCCTACCAGGCCCCGCTGACCGCCGCACACTTCGCCCCGCGTTACTGGGGTAGCTGGCTGCTGCTGGGCCTGGCCTGGGTACTGCAGGAGCTGCCGCGCCCGGCCGTGCGCGGTCTGGCCAGCGGGCTGGGTCGGCTGATTCGCCGGCTGGCCGGGCGCAGCCGCGCGGTGGTCGAACGCAATCTGGAGCTGTGCTTCCCGGAGATGACTGCCGCCGAGCGCGCCCAGCGCCTGGAGGCCTATTACCGCTATCAGGCGCAGGCGGTGCTGGACTACGGGTTGTTGTGGTTCGGCAACCCCGGCCAGCATGCCGCGAGGATTCGCATCGAGGGCCTCGAACACTACGAGCGCCTGCGCTCCGGCGGGACGCCGGTGATCATCCTCGCGCCGCACTCGCTGGCACTGGATTATGGCGGCGTGCGCATGAGCCAGATGTTTGACGGCGTGTCCTTCGCCAAGCCGATGAAGAATTTGGTGCTGGAGTGGATCAACCATCGCAGTCGCACGCGCTATTCCGGCGACATCTTTGCCCGCGATCAGGGTCTGCGGCCGGCCATTCGCCAGCTCAAGCGCGGGCGCTTCTTCTATTACCTGCCGGACGAGGACCTGGGCGCGGAGGGCGCGGTATTCGTGGGTTTTTTCGGCGTGCAGAAGGCCACGCTGACCGCTCTGGGCCGCCTGGCGCGCATGTCGAAGGCGGCGGTCCTGCCCAGTTTCGCCTGGTACGACGCAGCCGCGGACCAGTACGTGATGCGCCTGTGGCCGCCGCTGGAAGACTATCCCTCCGGCGATGATGCCGCCGATGCCCGGCAGATGAACGCCGCCATCGAGCGTGGCATCGATCAGGCCCCGGCGCAGTACCTGTGGTCCATGCGCCTGTTTCGCACCCGCCCCGAAGGCGAAGCCCGCCTGTACCCCGCGCGCAAGCGCTGATCCCGGCGCTCATGCCCGAGGGCGATACGATCCACAAGCTGGCCGCCGCGCTGCGCCCGGTACTGGAGGGCGCGACGCTGAATGCGGTAGCGACCCGCAGCCGGCGCGGCGACCCGCTGCTCGAGCACGGCGCGATGACTGCCGGCGCCGTGCAGGCCCGGGGCAAGCACCTGCTGCTGGATCTGGAGGCCGCGGATGGCCGGCCCTGGCAGCTGCGCACCCACCTGGGCATGTACGGGACCTGGCACCAGTACCCCCCGGGTGCCGCCTGGCACAAGCCGGCCTCCAGTGCCTGGGCCGTCCTCGGCCTCCCGGACCGGGTCCTGGTCTGCTTTCATCCTCGCGAGTTGCAGTGGCGCCCGCGCGCGGCGGGAGCGGCGGATGTCCCGCGTCTGGATGCCCGTGTCGGCCCCGATCTTCTGGACCCGGCGATCGACCTGGATGCCGTGGTTGCGCGGGTGCGGGCCGGCACCGACCCGGCGCGGCCGGTCCTGGACGTCCTGCTGGATCAGTCGCTGGCGGCGGGCATCGGAAACATCTACAAGTCAGAGGTGCTGTTCCTGCAAGGCTGTCACCCGCTGTGGCCCCTGGGGCAGGTGACGCAGCGGGTGCTGCAGGGGCTGTACCGCGATGCCGAGCGGCTGCTGCGGCGCAACTTGAAGCCGGGTCCGCGCATCACCCGCGAGCGTGCGGAGGCGGGGGCGTTCCTGAACGTCTATGGCCGCCGTGGCGAGCCCTGCCGGCAGTGCGGCGCACCGGTCGAATACGCCCTGCTGGGCGAGCACGGCCGCTCGACGTACTGGTGCCCTGTCTGCCAGCCGAGGGAACCCGCCCCCTGAACGCAGGTACCAATGGACATCGGACCGAACAAGGAGCGAACCATGAGCAAGCGCAGACATATCCTGGGACGTGTAACGGTGGTTCCAATGGCCGTGGGCCTACTGGTGGCATGCACCGGGTCCTCCGGGGTTTCGGCCGAAGGCCTGGAGGCCGGGCAGCAGGATCTGCAGGTCAGCGTGTTGCACGAAGAACTGAATCACCCCTGGGCCATCGCCTTCCTGCCCGGGGGCGGTGCAGTGATCAGCGAGCGCCCGGGTACCCTGCGCTGGTTCGCGGACGCCGAGTCCTTCGACGGGCGGGGCGCGCTGGTCCCCGGGTTGCCGGACGACCTGCAGGCGCGCAACCAGGGCGGGTTGCTGGATCTTGCCCTGCATCCGGAGTTCGCCGACAACCGCTGGCTGTACTTCACCTACTCGGCGAGCGTGGAGGGCGGGCTGACCACCCGCCTGGCGCGTGGGCGCTTCCAGGATGGCGAGCTGCAGGACGTGGAGACGCTGTTCACCGCCGAGCCGGGCGTGCGCGGCGGGCGCCACTTCGGCAGCCGCATCGTGTTCGACGATGCCGGGTACGTGTTTATCAGCGTGGGCGACCGAGGCGATCGCGATCATGCGCAGGACACCTCCACTCACATCGGCAGCATCATCCGGCTGCATGACGATGGTTCGGTGCCGGACGACAACCCGTTGGTGGATGAACGCGACGCCCGCCCGGAGATCTGGGCCTGGGGTATGCGCAACCCGCAGGGCATGGTGATGGACCCCGAGACCGGCACCTTCTGGCAGAACGAGCATGGCCCGCGCGGGGGCGACGAGGTCAACATCATCGAACCCGGGTTGAACTACGGCTGGCCAGTCATCACCCACGGTCAGGAATACTCCGGCGGCCAGGTGGGTGAGGGGCTGACCGAGAAGGAGGGGATGGAGTCGCCGCTGCATCACTGGACGCCCTCCATTGCCCCGTCCGGCATGGCGATCCTGCGCGATCCGGCCTTTGCGGACTGGGATGGTGACCTGCTGGTCGGCGGGCTGGCGCATCAGACGCTGCGCCGCCTGACGTTCGACGGGCGCGAACTGGTCAATGAGTCCGAGGTGCTGCCCGATCTGGATCGCCGCGTGCGCGACGTGCGCGTGCACGAGGGCGCAATCTACGTACTTACCGACCACAACCCGGGGGAGCTGATCCGGCTCACCCCGGCCGACTGACGGAGTCGCCGATGTTCGCATTTTCCGAGCCGCGCATGCCCGCGCCCGAGCAGGCCCTGCCCGGGCGCGAGGAGCCGATGCCGGTGCCCGAGCGCCACATGGTGCTGGGAACCCCGCTGGCACCACCGTACCCCGAAGGCATGCAGGTGATGCAGTTCGGCATGGGCTGCTTCTGGGGCGCCGAGCGCCTGTTCTGGCAGCTGGACGGGGTGTACTCCACCAGCGTTGGCTATGGCGGGGGCTACACCCCCAACCCGACCTATCGCGAGGTGTGCAGCGGCCAGACCGGCCACACCGAACTGGTACGGGTGGTATTCGATCCGCAGCGAATCGAGCTGGATGCGCTGTTCCGCACCTTCTGGGAAGGGCACGACCCGACCCAGGGCATGCGCCAGGGCAACGATGTCGGCACCCAGTACCGCTCCGCGATCTACACCACCGATGCGGACCAGTTGGCGGCCGCCGAGGCCAGCCGCCAACGCTTCCAGGCCGCGCTGGACAAGGCCCGAGGCGGGGCGATCACCACCGAGATCGCCGAAGGCCCGGCGTTCTACTTCGCCGAAGAGGATCACCAGCAATACCTGGCCAAGGTCCCCAACGGCTACTGCGGCCTCGGCGGCCTCTCAGTGCCTTACCCGGCCTGAGCGCCTGCCCGATTCTTCGTGTCTTCGTGCGCTTCGTGGTGAATCGCGTTTTTAGCTGGTATTGGCGGCGGCCCGGACGAGGGCGTGGAACAGGCGTTGGTGGCGGCGCTTCTGGGGCAGGTATTCCGGGTGCCATTGGACGCCGATGCACCAGCCGCGTTCGGCCTCGATCGCCTGTACCACGCCGCTGGCCTCGCGGCCGGCGACCTTCAGGCCGCGGCCCAGGCCGTCCACCGCCTGGTTGTGCAGGGCATTCACGCGCAGGGTGTCGTTGCCCAGGATGTCGGCCAGGTGGCTGCGTGGCTCCAGCTGTATCGGCTTGACCGGCAACAGGCTGCGGGCCTGCGGTGTTTCCACATAGAATTCGGCGAGATCGCGCTGCAGTGTACCGCCGCGGACCACGTTGACCAGTTGCATACCGCGGCAGATGCCGAGGATCGGGCGATGGTCGTCCAGGGCGCGATGGATCAGGGCCTTCTCCAGGCGGTCACGGTCGACGTCCAGTACGCCGCCGTGCGACTGGAACAGCCGGCGCAGCAGCCACAGGGCCGGGTAGAAGAGGTAGCCGATCAGGCGCTGCGAGAGGCGGCGCTCCGCCTGGCGGATGGCGGCCGCATCCGGACCCTCGGGCAGGGTCTCGCCGTAGAGCTCGGGGTCAACATCCGCCCCGCCGCCGACGACCAGGCCGTCGAACCGGCAATGGCTGTGCGGCTTTCCCGGACGCAACCGCCGCGGGCGGCCCCCGGCGCGCCACACTGCAAGTGCGGTGAACAGCCAGGCGGGGCCTCCACCCTGGTCCGGCCCGGTGATCGCGATCACCGGACGGCGGGGGCGGGGTGCGACCCGGTCGGTTGTGTTGGGAGCGGGTTCAGAACCAGTCACGAAGGCGCTGGCTCCAGTCGTCGGCCCAGCGGCCGAGGGCCTGGCCGGGGCGTTCCAGATATTCTCGCGACAGGCGCTCCAGGCGTTCCGGATCCGCCGCCAGGCGTTCCACCTCTACCCAGCCATTGAACGGGCGCGCCAGGCTCCAGTCCGGATCGTCGATCTCGCAGTTCGGCAGGCGGTAATGGAAGGCCGGGCGCGGTTTGATCAGCTCATGTTCCACCGGCGCGGTGTCGATGCGTTCCGGGTCCAGGTGGGCAAACAGCGGCAACAGGTCCAGTGGTCGGTTGCGGGTCGGGCTGTGCGCCAGGTAGGCATCGATCAGGCCGGCCTGATCGGGTTGGAAGTCCGGGTCCAGCATGTGGCGTACGAAGGGCCCGGGGAACGCCCGAATGTAGGGCGACAGTCGCCGTGCCAGGTCGATCGCGCCGGCCGCGGTGAGGATCTCGGCCATCAGCAGGAAGCTGCGCAGGATTGCCAGCAGCCACTCGGCATCGGTGCGGTGGATCTCGATATTGATCTGCAACCCGAAGGCGTAAAGAAACGAGCGTTCGGTGCCCTGGGCGCCGGCTTGTTGCAGGGCCGCGCGTACCCGGTCCAGGCGGGGCAGGTCGGCCACCGGGATCGGCGGGGCCACGATTTCATGCGGGACCAGACGGCCGGCAGCGTCGGCCAGCCAGCGATCCAGCGCGGCCTTGTCGGAGTCGTCCAGTTCGATGCCCAGGCGTGCGAGATGCTCGCGGTAGGCACGGTCCTTCAGCACCCGGGCGTCCAACTCCAGCTGGAAGTCGCCGACGTCGGTATCGCGCACGCGGGCGACGAAGGCACTGTCCGGTTCGATCTGCCCCCCGAATTCGGCCTTTACTGCTTCGGCCATAATCTCCAGCGAGACCCCGGCCATCTCGATCTCTACCCCGATGCGACGCGGTTCGCCCTCGGGGCTGTCGGGCCAGGGGAGGTCGTGGAAAGGCTCGCTCATGCGTGTCTCGAAGCCGTGCAAGGAGGCCTCCATGATAACGGCTCGGTGTACCTCGTGCGGCCCGGGCAGTAGGATAGGCGCCGACCTACAGGAGCCCGCCGAGCCCATGGATCGAATCTATCTGCGCGACCTCGAAATCGATGCCGTTGTCGGTGTCTACGACTGGGAACAGCGGATCCAGCGCCGCCTGCGATTCGATATCGAACTGGCGGCGGATACCCGTATCGCCGCCTATTCCGGCGAGATCGGCGATACCGTCGATTACGAGGCGGTGGCCAACGCGGTGCGCGCGATCGTCACCCGCGAGCCGCACGCGCTGCTGGAATCCCTGGCCGAAGAGATCGCCGAGGCCCTGATGACCCAGTTCGGCACCCCCTGGGTGCGCATCAACCTGGGCAAGCCCGGTGCCGTCCCCGGCGTGCGCGAGGTCGGCATCGAGATCGAGCGCGGCACCCTCGCGTCCCCCGACTAGCCCCGCTTCTTGCCGCGGGCCATCCCGGCCCGCACCTTCCTTCTGCTCCGTATCCGCCCCGTGCGGAGGCAGGACCGTGTTCACACTTTCCTTTGATCGCACGCTTTTGGTGCGTGTGCACTTTTAGTGCGCACCATTCAGAGGCAAAACCTCGTGGTTCGGCCGCAACACGTGTTGTGAAAAGCCGATTTTGCTCCCTTTTGGTACTTGGCACAGCCCGTGCAAGGACCGGGTGTCGACTACGCGACACTCGATTGACCAATCTGGGAGAAGACCAACATGAAGAAGTTCACCCGTTCCGCGCTGGCCGCTGCTGTCCTCACGGTAGGTTCCACCGGTGGCGTCGCCTTTACCTCGACTGCCGCCGCGGAGCTGTCCGTGAACATCGGTGCGGTCTCCAACTACTACTTCCGTGGTTTTTCCGAAACCGATGATGGTGCCGCCATTCAGGGTGGAATCGACTACGAGCACGCTTCCGGGTTTTATACCGGGACCTGGTTATCGAACGTCGATTTTGGTGATGACACCAGCTACGAGCTCGATCTCTACTTTGGGTTTTCCGATGAGTTCGATAATGGCTTCGGATATGACGTTGGGTATCTCTATTACGCCTACCCGGATGCCCGTGACGATACTGGCTCGCTGAGTGCCGACTTCGGCGAGGTTTACGGTGAAGTCAGCTTCGACACTGGTGCCGTTGGCCTGTACGGCGGTCTTGCCTATGTCGTGAACGACAGCGATGACTCGGCTCTGGAGCGCAAGGATATGTATTACTACGCCGGGCTCGATGTGCCGTTCATGGATGTCTACAGCGCCGGGTTCCTCGTGGGTCGTACCAGCTTCGACGATTCCGATGCCGAAAACTACACCCACTACACCGCCAGCCTGGCGCGCGACGCCGGGGACTGGGGCGAGTTCAGCCTTAACCTCGAGTACGTCGACGAGTCCGACGAGGACCTGGGCGCCTGGGTGGGCTGGTCCAAGACGTTCTGAATCCCGGCCTTACCTCTCAACCAAAAGGCGGGTCCGTATCTCCACGGGCCCGCCCACAGGAGTCTGACATGAAGATGATTACCGCCGTGATCAAGCCGTTCAAGCTTGATGATGTTCGTGAGGCGATCTCGGAGATCGGCGTGCAGGGCATGACCATGACCGAAGTGAAGGGTTTTGGTCGCCAGCGCGGTCATACCGAGTTGTATCGCGGTGCCGAGTATGTAGTCGATTTTCTGCCCAAGGTGAAGCTTGAAGTGGCTGTTGACGAAAACCTGGTGGATCAGGTGGTCGAGGCCATTTCAAAGTCCGCCAGCACGGGCAAGATCGGCGACGGAAAGATCTTTATTACGCCGGTGGAGCAGGTCGTGCGTATTCGCACGGGCGAAACCGGACCGGAAGCGCTTTAAACCTTTGCCTTCCAGCGAATGAGGGATTTCAATCATGGAAATTGAACAGCAAGTTGTCGAACTCGCCTATGCGATGGACACCTTTTACTTTCTGGTGGCCGGTGCACTGGTGATGTGGATGGCCGCGGGCTTTACCATGCTCGAGGCCGGTATGGTGCGCACCAAGAGTGTGGCCGAAATTGCAACCAAGAACATCGCCCTGTATTCGATCGCCAGCATCATGTACATGCTGATCGGCTACAACATCATGTACAGCGATGGGCTGAGCTCCATTATCCCGGGGCTGGGCTTCCTGATCAGCGGCGACAACGCAGTCGCGGACGTACTGGGTAGCGGTGGCGACATCTACTACTCGGATCGTGCCGACTTCTTCTTCCAGGTCGTGTTCGTGGCCACTGCCATGTCCATCGTCTCGGGTGCCGTGGCCGAACGCATGAAACTGTGGGCCTTCCTGGCCTTCGCCGTCGTGCTCACCGGCTTCATCTACCCGATCCAGGGCTTCTGGAGCTGGGGTGGCGGTATCCTCGACCAGATCGGCTACCTGGACTACGCCGGTTCCGGCATCGTCCACTTCACCGGTGCCGCTGCTGCGCTGGCCGGTGTGCTGCTCCTCGGGGCGCGCAAGGGCAAGTACGGCGCGGATGGCAAGATCAACGCCATCCCGGGTTCCAACATGCCGCTGGCGACCCTGGGTGTGCTGATCCTGTGGCTGGGCTGGTTCGGCTTTAATGGCGGGTCCGAGCTGAAGGTGTCGGACATCGAGTCCGCCAACGCCGTGGCCGCCGTGTTCGCCAATACCAACCTGGCCGCGGCCGGGGGTGTGGTTGCCGCGCTGATCACCACCCGTCTGATCTTCGGCAAGGCCGACTTGACCATGGCGCTGAACGGAGCGGTTGCGGGCCTGGTGTCCATCACCGCCGAGCCGATGATGCCCAGCCCGGTCCTGGCGATGATCATCGGTGCCGTTGGTGGCGTGATCGTGGTGTTCTCCATCGTCGCCCTCGACAAGCTGAAGATCGACGACCCGGTTGGTGCGATCTCCGCGCACGGTACCGCCGGTATCTGGGGCGTGATGGCGGTCCTGCTGTCCAACCCGGATGCGACCTTCTTCGGCCAGATCGTGGGTCTTCTCGCCATCTTCGTGTTCGTCTTCGTGGCCAGCCTGATTGTCTGGGCGATCCTCAAGGCGGTGATGGGCATTCGCCTGAGCGAAGAAGACGAGGCCATGGGTGCCGATATCGCCGAGTGCGGTCTCGAGGCCTACCCGGAGTTCACGGGGAAGAGTTGATCCCTCGTTAACCTGAAACCGGGATCGGGCCGCGCGGCGGCTCGATCCTGAACAAGTCTCCTCCGACGCCGACAAGACAGTCTCCCACGACTTGGATGTTGGCCTTTTGGGCGCCCCTTCCCCGGGCGCCCTTTTTTGTTGGCCATACCGGGCGGGAGTGGGCCTGCCCGCGAAGCCCCTGCCCGCGCCGGACTCGCAGGTAACATCCCTCTGCAACCCGATCCCGCGTCCGCGCCTTTTCCGCGCAAGCAGCGTCTCCCGGTCCGGCCATTCATCCCAGTACCCTGGCTTCGGTTACGATCCGGTTTTCGCCGCACCGGAACCCTGTCGCATGGATCGCCTGCTGGACGTTCGACAACTGAAGACGCCACAGCTGGGCCCGCTGGACCTGGCGGTTCAGCCGGGCGAGCTGGTGCAGGTCACCGGTGCCTCGGGTGCCGGCAAGTCCCTGCTATTACGCGCCCTGGCGGATCTCGATCCCAACACGGGGGAGGTGATGCTGAACGGCGAGGCGCGCGACGCCATGCTGCCCGTCCAGTGGCGCCGGCGCGTTGCCTATGTGCCGGCCGAGACCGCCTGGTGGGGCGAGCGCGTGGACGAGCACCTGCCGGCCGACTTCTCGCGCGAGACGGCCCTGCACCTGCTGGAACAGGTCGCGTTGCCGGAGGCCTCGCTGGGCTGGGAGGTCGAGCGCCTCTCCAGCGGCGAGAAACAGCGCCTGGGCCTGGTGCGCGCGCTGCTGAACCGACCCCGCGTCCTGCTGCTGGACGAGCCCACCGCCAACCTGGATCTGGAGAACACCAAGCGCATCGAGCGCGCGGTGCGGGCGTATCTGGCCGAGGAAGAGGCGGCGGCGCTGTGGGTTAGTCATGACACGCTGCAGCGCCAGCGTCTGGGTGGCCGCATCCTGACCATCCGCGACGGCCAGTTGGAGGTCAACGCATGGACCTGATCTCGCTTTCCGCGCTGGATTTGACGCTGGCGGCGCTGCTGGTCGTTGCCCTGGCTGGCCTGACCATCTGGGCGCGCATGGGGCTGGGGCGCAGCCTGCTGATCGCCGGTGCGCGCACCGTGATCCAGCTGCTGCTGATCGGCCTGGTGCTGCAGACGCTGTTCGACCACGCGCACCTGGGCTGGGTGGCGCTGATGGCACTGATCATGGTGTCGATCGCCGGCTACGAGGTGATGGCCCGCCAGCAGCGCCGTTTCGCCGGCCTGTGGGGCTACGGGATCGGCGCGGTCACCATGTTCGTCTCGGCCTTTGCCGTCACCGTGCTCGCGCTGACCACGATGGTGGGCCCCTCGCCGTGGTGGGAGCCGCAGTACGCGATCCCGCTGCTGGGCATGTTGCTGGGCAACACCATGACCGGTATCGCGCTGGGGCTGGACCGCCTGACCCAGACGGTCTGGCGCGAGCGCCGCACCATCGAGGCCCGCCTGGCACTGGGCTCGGGCTGGAGCGAGGCCGTCGCCACGATGCGCCGCGAAGCCGCACGCTCCGGTCTGATGCCGACGATTAACGCGATGGCGGCCGCCGGCATCGTCAGCCTGCCGGGCATGATGACCGGCCAGATCCTCGCCGGCGCCCCGCCAGTAGAGGCGGTCAAGTACCAGATCCTGATCATGTTCCTGATCACCGCCGGCACCGGCTTCGGCACCCTCGGTGCAGTCTGGTTCGCCTCCCGCCGCCTGTTCGACACCCGCGAACGCCTGCGCCTCGACCGCCTCAAGCCCGGCCGCCACACGTAGCCGGGCGCCGTAGGGCGCATTTCGCATGCGCTCCATGCACCCTACGACGCCAGGCGGAGCGGAGCCCCCGTAGGATGCGCTGAGCGCAGCGAACCGCATCACAGGCGTTGGCTGGGGCCCCTGGGCTGGCAAACCACCGGGGCGGCTGGTCCCGTCAGGCGAACAGCTTGCGGCGGAAGAACTCGGGTGTGGCGCCGGCAGCGCGGTGGATGGCGGCATTGTAGTAGTGGGTGATGAACGTCGCCTCCTCGGCGGCCTCCTCGCGCAGGAACGAGGCCGGGCAGTCCTTCGCGGCGATGGTGCAGGTCCACCAGCCGGAGGGGTAGGTGGGCTGGGGGAAGTGCATCGTCAACGCATCGATGAAGCCGGCGGCGCGCAGGCTGTCGTGCATCGGGCGGATGATGCTCTCGGTATGCAGGAGCGGCGATTCGCTTTGCTGCACCAGCAGGCCATCCGGGCCCAGGGCCTTCACGCAGTCCTGGTAGAAGGCGGTGGAGAACAGTCCTTCGGCTGGACCGACCGGGTCGGTGGAGTCGACGATGATCACGTCGACGGAGCCGGGTGTGGCGTCCTGCAGATATTGCACACCGTCGTCGAACAGGAGCTCGGCGCGCGGGTCGTCGTTGGCGTCGCACAGCTCCGGGAAGTACTGCTCGGACAGGCGGGTGACGCGCTCGTCGATATCCACCTGCACGGCCTTTTGCACCTCGTCATGCTTGAGCACCTCGCGCAGGGTGCCGCAGTCGCCGCCACCGATGATGACCACGTTCTTCGGGGCGCGGTGCGAGTAGAGCACCGGGTGCGACATCATCTCGTGGTAGATGAAGTTGTCGCGGCCGGTGAGCATCACGCAGCCGTCGATCACCATCAGGTTGCCGAAGGCCTCGGTCTCGTAGATCTCGATCTTCTGGTACGGGGTCTGTTCCTCGTGCAGCTTCTGCTTGATGCGCAGGGACAGCGCCATGTTTTCGTGCGGTTCGCTGAACCAGTTGTTGTCGAGTGCCATTGGGCGGCTCCCCTTGCGGATGCGGTGGACGGTATGATGCGCCGCTATGATAGTGCCCTGTATCCTGCGGGCAACTCTGCTCAACCTGTCATTGCGAGGAGCCGCAGGCGACGCGGCAATCTCCCGAAGCGAGCACGGCGCTGGGATCCGGTGATTTTGACAAGAGATTACTCGCTGCGCTCGCCCTTCGGGCCGGCCTGTGGCCGTTCAATGCAGCTACGCTGCTTATGTGCTTCGTCGTTTCGCTCCTCGCAATGACGGGGCATTCCTAGCTCTGAAAACCCGGTATCGCCATGACCGTCACGCCCTGGAATCTGGATGAGGCCCGCGCCACCTACGGGATCGACCACTGGAATGGTGGCTTTTTCGATCTGAATGACGCTGGCCATGTGGCGATGCGGCGACCGGATTGGCCGGATCACCCGGGTGTCGATCTGCATGAGTTGGCCGGGCGTCTGCGCGAGGAGCATATCGGGCCGCCGGTGCTGGTGCGTTTCCAGGACGTGCTGGACGGGCGCGTGCGCCGTCTGGCGCGGGCCTTTGATGCCGCGGCCCGCGAGCTGGGCTACCAGGGCGCATTCACCGCGATCTATCCGATCAAGGTGAACCAGCAGCGCAGCGTGGTGGATCAGATTCTGGCAGCGGGCGATGCGCCGGATGCCGATGGCTTTACCCCGCGGGTGGGGCTGGAGGCCGGCAGCAAGCCGGAACTGATGGCCGTGCTCGCGCAGTCGCGTCCGGGCGCCGCGATCATCTGCAATGGCTACAAGGACCGCGAGTACGTGCGCCTGGCGCTGATCGGGCGCCAGCTTGGGCATCGCGTAAACATCGTGATCGAGAAGCCCTCCGAGCTCGAGGAGGTGATCCGCCAGGCCGAGAATATGGACGTTGCGCCGTTGCTGGGGCTGCGCGTGCGCCTGGCCTCGATCGGCAAGGGCAAGTGGCAGAACACCGGGGGCGAGAAGGCCAAGTTCGGCCTGTCCGCGGCGGATGTGCTGGGGATCCTGGAGCGCCTGCGCGGCCTTGGCTGGCTAGACCGGCTGCAGCTGCTGCACTTTCACATGGGCTCGCAGATTGCGAACATCCGCGACATCCAGAACGGGATGGGCGAGGCGGCCAGCTACTTCGCCGCGCTGACCGAGGCCGGGGCCGCACTGCAGGTGGTGGATGTCGGGGGCGGCCTCGGGATCGACTACGAAGGCTCGCGTTCGCGCAACGAATGCTCCATCAACTACTCGGTGGAGGAGTACGCGCTGAACATCCTGCGCCCGCTCAAGCGCATCTGCGAGGAGCACGGCCTGGCCATGCCCGAGGTGTTCAGCGAGTCCGGGCGGGCCCTCACCGCGCACCACGCGGTGCTGATCACCAACGTGATCGACTGCGAGCCGGCCCCCGGGGACGGCGATGTGCCGCCCGCGCCGGACGACGAGCTGCCCGAGATCGCCGCGATGCGCGCGCTGCTCGACGAGCACGAGCGCCCGGCCTCGGAGATCTATCACGACGCCGCCTTCGGCCTGGCCGACCTGCAGGCGCGCTTCGCCCGCGGGATGCTGTCGCTCGCGGACCGGGCGCGCGCCGAGGCGATCTATTTCGCTTTGTGCCAGCGCCTGCTGGCACAGCCGGACGCGCTGCCGGCGGAGATCCATGCGGAGCTGACCGACAAGCTGGCGGACAAGGTCTTTTGCAACTTCTCCGTGTTCCAGTCGATCCCGGATACCTGGGCGATCAACCAGATCTTCCCCATCATGCCGTTGCACCGCCTGGACGAGGCCCCGACCCGGCGCGCCGTGCTGCAGGACCTGACCTGCGACTCCGATGGCCACATCGAGCACTACGTAGAGCGCGAGGGCACGCACACCACCCTGGCGCTGCACCCGTGGCACCCGGGCGAGCCGTACTATCTCGGGATCTTCCTGGTTGGCGCCTATCAGGAGATCCTGGGTGATCTGCATAACCTGTTCGGCGATACCGACACGGTGAACGTGGAACTGACCGAGCAGGGTGGCTATCGCCTGTTGAACCCCGAGCGCGGCGATACCGTGGACGAACTGCTCTCCTACGTGCACTTTGCCCCGGACGACCTGCGCCGCGCCTTCCGCGCCAAGATCGACGCCATCGGCCTGCGCGGCGAGGCCGCCGGGCGCCTGCTGGCGGAACTGGAACACGGCCTGACCGGCTACACCTATCTCGAGGACTGAACCGATGCAGTGCTACATCTATCGCGCGACCAAGCGCGCCGACACCTATGTGTACCTCCCGGAGAAGGATGATTTCTCCGAGCTCCCAGAGGGCGTGGTTCGGGCGCTCGGTCGCCTGGAATTCGCGCTCGAACTCGAGCTGACCCCCGAGCGCACCCTGGCCCAGGAAGACCCGCAGAAGGTCCTGGCCAACCTGGATGAGCAGGGCTTCCACCTCCAGTTCCCGCCCCCGGAAGAAGACCGCTAGCCCTGACCCATCCGCTCCGGCCTTTCCGTCGGCGGGGGCCAGGCCCACTCCGTCATCCCGGACACCGCGAAGCGGTGATCCGGGATCTCCCCAGCGAGGAGACGGCCGCGGGAGATCCGGGCTCTGCGCTGTGCTTCGACCGGCATGGCGGGCGAGGTGGGCACGGATCGGCGCGGAATCTGCTCTGAAAACGTGGAAGTAGCAGCGCGCCAACGCATAACTCTGTATAGTGTCCGCCCTTTTGCCAGTATCTAGAGTTTGCATTCCATGACCGAGAAGCTTCGCAATATCGCCATCATCGCCCACGTTGATCATGGCAAGACCACGCTGGTCGACCAGCTCCTGCGCCAGTCCGGCACCCTCGACAAGCGTGGCGATCACGGCGAGCGGATCATGGACTCCAACGCCATCGAGAAGGAACGCGGGATCACGATTCTCGCCAAGAACACCTCGATCGAGTGGAAGGACTACCGCATCAACATCGTCGACACCCCCGGACACGCCGACTTCGGTGGCGAGGTCGAGCGCGTGCTGTCGATGGTCGACTCGGTGCTGTTGCTGGTAGATGCGGTCGACGGCCCGATGCCGCAGACCCGCTTCGTCACCCAGAAGGCCTTCGCCATGGGCTTCAAGCCGATCGTGGTGATCAACAAGGTGGACCGCCCCGGCGCGCGCCCCGACTGGGCCGTGGATCAGGTCTTCGACCTGTTCGATCGCCTGGGCGCGACCGACGAGCAGCTGGACTTCCCCATCGTGTTCGCCTCGGCGCTGAACGGCTTTGCCGGCATGGATTCCAGCGTCACCGAAGGCGACATGACCTGCCTGCTGGAGACCATCGTCAAGCATGTGTCCCCGCCGAACGTCGACGCGGAAGGCCCGTTCCAGATGCAGGTCTCCTCGCTGGACTACAACAGCTACCAGGGCCTGATCGGTATCGGCCGCGTGAAGCGCGGGCACATCAAGCCGAATAGCCCGGTGAAAGTGGTGGACCGCGAGGGTGGCGTGCGCAATGGCCGCATGCTGCAGATTATGGGCTTCCACGGCCTGGAGCGCGTGGAGGTCGAAGAGGCCCGCGCTGGTGACATCATCACGTTTACCGGGATGGACAAGCTGTTCATCTCCGACACCCTGTGTGATCCGAACCACGTCGAGGCGATGGAACCGCTCACCGTCGACGAGCCGACCGTGAGCATGACCTTCCAGGTCAACTCCTCGCCGTTCGCCGGGCGCGAAGGCAAGTACGTCACCTCGCGCGTGTTGCGTGACCGCCTGCAGGAAGAGCTCAAGCACAACGTCGCGTTGCGCGTCGAAGAGGGCGAGGACCCGGACAAGTTCAAGGTCTCCGGCCGCGGCGAGCTGCATCTGGGCATTCTGATCGAGAACATGCGCCGCGAGGGCTACGAGCTCTCCGTGGCGCGCCCCGAGGTGGTCATCAAGGAAGTCGACGGCGTGCGGCAGGAGCCTTACGAGGCCGTCACCGTGGACATCGAGGAGCAGCACCAGGGCACGATCATGGAGAAGCTCGGCGAACGCCGCGGCGACATGACCAACATGGTCCCGGACGGCAAGGGCCGCGTGCGCCTGGACTTCATCATCCCCTCGCGCGGGCTGATCGGCTTCCAGACCGAGTTCATGACCGCGACCTCCGGCACGGGCATCCTGCATCACATCTTCGACCATTACGGCCCGTACCAGCCCGGCTCGGTCGCCTCGCGCCAGAACGGCGTGCTGATCGCCAACGCCACCGGCAAGGCGCTGGGCTTTGCCCTGTTTAACCTGCAGGACCGCGGCAAGATGTTCATCGGCCCCGGCGAAGAGGTCTACGAGGGCATGGTCATCGGACTGCATTCGCGCGAAAACGACCTGGTCGTAAACGCGCTCAAGGCCAAGCAGCTGACCAACGTCCGTGCGTCCGGTACCGACGAGAACATCCAGCTCACCCCGCCGATTCGCATGACGCTGGAACAGGCCATCGAGTTCATCGACGAAGACGAACTGGTCGAGGTCACCCCGGAGAGCCTCCGCATCCGCAAGAAGTTCCTGGTGGAACACGAGCGCAAGAAGGCCTCCCGCGCCTCGGCGTAACCGCTAGCGCCAACGCCCCTCCAGGGGCCAAGGCAAAAAAAGCGCCCGGTCGGTTCATCCGCCGGGCGCTTTTCGTTGTGTATCGAGCCGCCGGAATGAAGGCCTACGTCATCCCGGAAATCGCAAAGCGATTATCCCGGATCTCTACGGGGTACCCGGGGCAGTGTGGAAACGGCGCCCGTATGAAGGAGATCCCGGCTCACCGCTGCGCGGTACCCGGGATGAAGGCGTGGGTGACCCGGATGCTGGCGAACGCCTGAAGGCTGCTACCAAAGGCACCGTATCGGGAAGGCATGGAGCGCGGGATCCACCGTCACCAATGGGACGCCTTCCAGCTCTGCCTGTGCCGCCAGCATCCGATCGAAGGGGTCGCGGTGATTCACGGTGTAAGCCCCGGCATGGATTGCATGTCGGTAACTCACGGCCATGTGCGTGAATCCGTCGGCGATGATTAGCTCATCAAATCTCTGAAGGATTTCGCCGCCGATATCGAGCTTTCCCAGGCGGTGCTTGGTGGCAATCTCCCATGCGCTGGCGGCACTCACGAGCACGGTGTTTTGCACGTCCCCGATCACCTCGCGCGCATTCGTGGAGAGCCGTGCGTCGTCGGTAAACCACCAAAGCAAGGCATGAGTATCGAGCAGGGTGCGCACTACCTTTCCCAGGCGGCCAGTTCGTCTTCCGGCAACGCGTCAAAGAAGGCATCCTCGACGCGGCCCTTGATACGCCCGGGTTGACGCTGCGGAGGAGCGGTTTCTAATGGAACCAGACGCGCATAGGGGCGGCCCGATTTGGCCAGAATGATTTCCTCGCCGTCATGCGCGCGCTTCAGAAGTCGCGATAGATGCGTTTTCGCCTCATGTACGTTGACCGTTGTGCTCATGATTGTCCTCGATACGACTTAGTCATGAGACTTAGTCTATCCCTCGCCGCAGTGCGGAGCAATCGCGTTTGCGGGGCGGCGGGGTCCGTGGGATGTGGGGCAAAAGGCAAGGTTTGACCCCGTAGCTTCGCGCTGGTCCTTGCGAAGCGTCTTGACGCTCAAGGGGCATGTTAAGGCCGAACGGGGATGGGGCGGACTGGTGGGCAAGGCAGAGGTCATGGGGCAAAAGGCAAGGTTTGACCCCGGCGCTGCGTTGACCCCGTAGCCCGCTGACGTGTGACGTGAACAAGAAAAAGCCCTGACCTCTTATCGAAGCCAGGGCTGGGTCCTGCAGGGGGCTAAATCCATCTCCCCGTTACTGTCGTAGGCGTCGCATCCACACGGGCGTGTGGGGCCTGTGCAAGGCGTTAAACCTCTGGTTCGAGTCTTAACCCTCGTCGCCGGGTGGCGCTTCGCATTCGCCTCCGATCGGGTCGATCTCCAGGAAGCAGTAGTTTTCGCCGCTGTTGCCTGTGTAGTCATTTTGGATCGTTTCCTCGAACCAAGTGACGTTGTGTCCGGGAGCTTCTTCGCCTTGGGTGTCCAACATACGGCTTCGGCAGCTGTTGTTGCCACCCGTGCCGGCGAGCAAAAAGAAGTGCCCTACGTAGTCATCCGGAACGAAGGGGTCTCCATACAGGCCGGGTTCGTCAAATAGTGCCGTGATCGCCTGTGGCGCATCGTCTGGAACCTGCGTACCGAGATGCATGACCTCTGGCGTTGTGATTTCTGGGCCGTCTCCGATGCCGTAGGCCCGCGTCCCATCGTAGCCGCGGTATCGGCGTCGTAGGGATTCCACCGGCTCGCGGGAGTTCCAAGCCACCGTATCGTTGACCGTGGGATCCCCCACGCAGAGGTCGTTGGGCATGTTGGTGACGCCACCGTCTTGGTTGACCACCCCGATGTTTCCGAACCAGCCAACCCCGACGTAGCACCGATAGAAGATGCCTTGGATATTGGAGTAGTGTGGATGGTCCTCATTGCCGACGGAACCTGGCGGGTTTCCATCAGTGAGGGGAGTATTTACACAGTGTCCGGAGTCGGAGAGATCGACGCGGATGTCTTCCAGTTCTTCTGACGTCATGTCGTAGGCGAGCAGAAGGCCGCTGATGGTGCTGAACCCGGGGGTGCGCGTCTCCAGCAGGGGGGTGTCCTCGGCACCGGTGGTATCCACCAGTTGGATGCGGCCGTCGACTTCGCGGATTTCGTAGTCTCCGCCATGGAGTTCCGTGGTCGTTTCGGCGTCGGCGCTTTCGATGAGCTCACCGGGGCGGCGGGCGGCCCCGGACGGGCTGCCGATCAGGTTCTCGCCGGCCAGGCGGCCGCGGGCGAGGTTGATCGAATTCAGGGGGTCGTTCCATGCGACCGCGCTGCTCAGGGTGACGTTCTGGGGGTCACCCCGCGAATCGGTCCAGGCTACCTCGACTTCGACGTCGGCATAGCCTTGATAACCCGGGTCGGAAGGATCGAGTACCGCCGAGGTGTTGATGGGGTAAGGGTTCACCGACACGTTGAATGTCGCGTTGATCCCGGGAATCCCGGTCTCTTCCAGTGTGGTGGCCACAACGGCGAACCCGTGGGTGTCGTCCTGGTTATCGCCCGCTTCCAGGTGATTGCGCAGGGCATCCATACGGGATTCGGCGATCTGCATGGCCTCCGCCCGCGCCTTGGATTCCGCCGTGCTGGCGGTCAGCTCGCCATGCAGCTTGGCAATGGCCAGGAGCCCAAAGCCCAGCACGGCGAGGGCGATCAACGCCTCGATGAGGCTGATGCCGCGTGACTGTTTCTTTCGATGGTGGTTCATTGTTTTCCCTCGAACGCTGGTTTGCGCGGACTAGTTGCTCCAGTCGCGCCACGTGCCGGACATCATGCCCTTGGCACCCGAGCTAGCACCGCCACCTGCAGCCACGGGGTCGAAAACGAAATTCGGGCGCCCGCTGACGGTCGCGGTGGGGTCATCGGTGATCTCGGCATCGCCTTCGATAATGGTTGCGCCGTAGAATTCTGGGTTCCCCGAGCCGGTAAGGTTGCCGGCGACATACAGCACCCCGTGGAATTCCTCGAAGAAGCCGGCCAACCTCAGGTCGCCGTCGACAACCAGGACCACCGGGTTATCGCGGTTGCCGACCTGGCCTCTGATCGTGACTTCCCCGCCTTGACCGTCGATCCAGATCGTCTGCCCCCATTTGTCGTAGGAAATCGAGTTGCCATCGCCATCGGTTTGGTCGAGATCGCCTTGGTCGAGTCGGTGGGCGGCGACGTTCTCGCGGTATTGTTCCTTGGTGTAGCCCATGAAATTTTCAAAAAAATCGTCTCCGCTGCCCTGGTTCAGGCCGGGGTCGAAGTCGACAACATCAAGACCGATCTGGTCCTTGGCGCTCATTTCGAGGTAGCGCGGATCCATATTGTTCGGCCCGGGAGCGGGGACGTCTTCCTCCAGCGTTGGTGGTGGCTCCGTCGGGTCGCGCATGTAGGTGGTGCCCGCTGCGCCCGAGATGTCTGCCTCCCTGCCGGATCGGATAGTCAGGTTGGTGTAGGCGTTGTAGATCCCCACGTTGCCTGCCACGTCGATCCCGCCCCGGGCCAGCAGTGGATTGTCCGGGGGGTTGGCTACGGCCGGCCCGGCCTGCATCCCGACCATCAGCGCCTTGCGGCCGGAGCGGTCGTCGCTCCAGCCACAGGCGAACACCACAGCCTCCTGCAGGGTGTCGCCCTCCAGAGGTTCAGAGGTTCCGTCCCAGGTCTTGCGGAATTGGTTGATCGTGCTCTGAGCCGGGAAGTTGTTCGGATCCGCGGGGCACACGTCGTCGATCGTGCCAAGGGCGTCGCCCGAAACCTCTGCATCGAGGAATGCCACGCGGTATTCGCCGGTAGCGAAACCTTGGTCCTCAGAGAGTACGGTGGGCACTGAATTCTGCTGCATGTAGGCCATTGCCCGTTCCAGGCCAGCCTGCGCGGCGACGTTGGTCTGTTTCATGCGGACTTCATTGCCCGACATGCGTTGTTCGAGCACGGCCGTCTGCGCGGTAAAGATGACTACGAGTGTCACGCTGATCATGATGATCAGCGCGATCAGCAGGGTGGCCATACCTCCCTGTCGCCGGCCGAGATGATTGCAAGAGGTGTTCTGGGGCATCTTCAGGCTCCCTCGGAGCGGGCCGTTAGTCGAAAATCCGCAGGTTCCGCACACTCACGGTGTCGGAGTGATTTACCTGCGTGGTGTTGCTGTCCGCATGTACGGCCTCGAGTGTTACCGTCACACGAGCGCTTTCGGCGAAGACATCGCCGTCGTTATTGCCCAGACTGTTGCATGGGGAGGGCCCGTAAACTGGTCCGGAGGCGTCACCGTCCGCGTCTACTTTCATACAGCTGGAAGGGCTGGAATCAAACTCGAGGCGGTTGACTTGTGTGGTCTGCGGGTCGGTCAGGGGTTCCCATGTGCCGCCTTCGCAGGTGGATGTGTCGGTCAGGCCGCCCGTCAACATTTCGACGGTATATTTGTTTTGCCGATAGCCGAAGACGTACTGCTCTCCGTCGTTCACGAGATCGCTAAGATCATGCGTGGGCGTCACCGCGGTCGGATCGTAGCGAAAAGTCGGGTCAAAGCTGACCAGGATGCAGCTCCCGCTGTTGCCATCGAAATCATGGGCCTGCAGCCATTGGGCAGACTCCATGAACGGGTTAGCTGGGATTCGTTCCTCGTCGGGGTCCTCTGCGATGCGCTCGGGATGAGAATATCCCGAGCGCCGGATGTCATTGGCAATCAGATCCATCGTGATGCGGGTTTCCTGCGTCAATCGAGCTTCCTGGGTCGTGTAGGCGCTACTCTGGATCACGGTCAGGTAGAGGGAGGTGGCCGCAGCAATCACGATCATGCCCACTACGATGCCGACCATGAGCTCCACGAGAGTGAAGCCTTTACTACGGCGGGCGACGTTGGGTAGGCGCGGCGTCAAAATGAGGCGAGTATGGTTCAGCATTTGCTGTAGGCCCCCATGGCGCGGTTGGTTCCGCAGGCGCGAGGACGTCCGATCGGATTGATCTGTACCTGCATCTCGAAGGCGTTGGGCGATGAGGTGAAGACGAGATCGGACCGGTCGCCCTGCACGGTGCCGCGCACGTGATTGAAGGTGATGGTCTGTTCGCCCTTCATCGAGACGTTGCGGTAATCATCCGAGCTGGTGGTGCGCAGCACTGCGTCTTCGTCACCTGCCATCACGATGGTGCACGCGTCCGCGGAGGTCTCGTCGTCGACGGTGCAGTCGCAGGCGGGGGTGCTGGATATGCCGTGACACCAGGCGTTGCCGTCGTCGTCCACCTGGTGGCTCACGAAGTGGATATCGCGCCCTTGCTTGATGGCCTCGCTGCGGGCGGTCTGGATCTGATCAAGGGCGCTTTCGGCGGCCCCGATTACACGGCGCTGCTCGGCCAAGTTGAAGGCTGGAGCGGCCAGCGTGACCAGGATCACCAGCACGGCGATGGTGATCATGAGCTCGATCAGGGTGAAGCCGAAGGGTTTTAGCGGTGCGGCCATGCGTGGTCCCCGGGCAGGAGGAAGGGAGGTCTCGACTCCCATTATACGGTTTGGGGTATCTTGGGCATGTCGTCTGGCTACCGCTCGTGGTGCGAATGCTTCCACTCGCGATATTGACAGGGCTCGCTGGCGGGCGATTGTGGTGGAATCGGGTTTGGCGAAAACGGAAGTCTCCGAGGGGATAGAGCGATGAAGGCAGCAAACACGAAGGCGCTGGGATTTACCCTGATCGAGCTGATGATCGTGGTCGCGGTCGTGGCCATCCTGGCGGCAATCGCGTACCCGTCCTACCAGAACTACATACTGAAGTCGCAGCGGGCGGATGCGCATGACTCGCTGCTGCGTATTCAGCTGGAGCAGGAGCGCTGGCGAGCGAACAATCGGGCATACGCATCAGATCTTGGGACGTTGGGGCTGCCGACCACTTCGACTGATACTCATTACGAACTCGCTATAGAGATCAAAGAGGCTACAAAGGGTTCCCGTTACACCGCTGTCGCTTCTCCGCAGGGACGACAGAAAAATGACACCAACTGCGACCCTATTGAGCTGGAGGTCACTGGCGGGTCTTCCAAGGGGACTCCGGAAGAGTGCTGGTAGCGGTATTGTTCAACAGGAAACGAAGATTTCGCTGCGCGGGCGTCCAAGGCTGCTGACGATTACGCGGCGGCCCTCGGTGGCGCCACCGCAGATCCGGAAACTCCCCATCTGTAGTGCGCCGTTGACACGCTGCGTGGTTCCTCGCGGCACGTAGGAGACGTAGTCCTGTACCGGTGTGTTGCCGGTCACGTGCAGGTCCGAGAGGTGTGGGGCGGCGTGGCCGAGTAGTGGGTCGTCTTCGCCCCGTTCCCCCGAATTTCCTCGATCCGCGAACCAGATCCAGCCCTCGGACCAGTCGCCATCGGTGCGGCAGGTAGTGCCGTCGGCCGACGGGCAGAGGGTGACGCGCTCGTTGCGCTTGAGGGCCTCGCTGCGTGCGAGGTGCATGGCGTTGAGCAGGCTGTTGGTGGCGCCGATGACGCGTTGACGCTCGATCATCTGGCCGAAGCTAGGGGCGGCGAGCATGGCCAGTATGGATAGCACACCCAAAGCGACCATCAGCTCGATGGCCGTGATTCCCTTGCAAGTCTGCATCGTCGTCTCCTCCCTGAGATCGCGTGCATGCGAGAGCATAGACGAGCGCGGCGCCTGGGACCACGAGCCCGTTCGGGTGGTGCTGGAACGTTGCCGGCGACAGGTTGCCTACAAGTCAGAGGTCCCGGCAGGCATGCGGGCGGTGCTTCTGACTGGATGCTGCGGATGCGGCAGGAGATCGCTTCGCTTTGCTCGCAATGACGGGCCGGCGGGTCCGTAATGACGCGGCGTGGCATGTGCTGGGAAATTGAAGGTGCTGGAGGTGAACAGGCTCATGGTGACGGACGTGCAGCGGATGGATCAGGCGGATCTGCTGGATCTGCAGCAGCAGGCGGCGCGCAAGGTGGGCGGATCGGTCGGCTTTCGCGATGAGGCGCGCTCCGGCGCGCCGACGCCGGAGCTGCAGGTGATCCCGGCCGGGGAGTTCGAGATGGGTTCGGATGCCTCGGAGTATGGCTATCAGCCGCATGAGGGGCCGCGGCGCTTTGTGGTTCTGGAGCGACCGTTTGCCTTGGGGCGCTATCAGATCACCCTTGAGGAGTGGGAGGCGTTCCAGGCCGCGACCGGCTGGGAGCCCTGGGACTGGCTGGTCTGGCCCGGCAGCCCGCGCATGCCGGTCTTCAACGTCAAGCCGGATAGCATCCAGCAGTATCTCGACTGGCTGAGCGAGGAGACGGGCAAGCGCTACCGCCTGCCGACCGAAGCGGAGTGGGAGTATGCCGCCCGGGCCGGCACCCGCACGCCGTTTGCCTTTGGCGAGGTGGTCGGGTGCCGCGATGTGCACTTCAATTCGCTGTTCCCGTACGAGGAGCGACGCCAGCGGCGCAGGTGGTATCTACCCGCCTGTTTTCCGCTGTCACGACCGCTTGAGGTAGGCAGCTTCCAGCCGAACCTCTGGGGGCTGTACGACATGCACGGCAACGTGCAGGAGTTCACCTCCACTCCCTGGCGCGACGGGCACCAATCGCTACCGCGCGATGGCGTCTATCGCCGAGACCCCGAAAACGAGTGGGTGGTGACCAAGGGCGGCTCCTGGTTCGACCCCGCCGTGAATACCCGAAGCGCCGCCCGGCGCCGGCGTAACATCGACGAGATGGATACCAATCTGGGCTTCCGCGTCCTGCGCGAGCTGGACGATTAGTCGCTTCGCCCGAGGGCGATGCGTTTCGCTGCGCTCAACGCATCCTACGGCGTTCGGGTAATTATCGAGCGTAGGGTGCACTGAGCGAAGCGAACTGCACCGATCCGTTATTCGGGTCGAAACAGGTGTATTTCCAAACCCTCAATGTGCCGATAGCGCCGGTCGTTGGCCGTGACGAGTGGCAGGCCCAGCTGTGTGGCTGTCGCGGCAATCAGGGCATCCGCCATCTGCATGTTGTGGCTGAGGGCGTAGGTCTCGACAAGGAAGGTCGCCCGATTCGAGATGGCTTCACTTACCGGCTGGATGCGGGCATCCCAGTACTGGACGGCCTGGCGCAGCGCGCGGAATTCGGTCTGGTCGCGGAGGCCCTGGATGAGTTCCATGTAGGTTACGGCGGACACTGTGAATCCGGGTGAGCTGTCGAGCCATTCGCTGGCTCGCTGATTCCCGCGCAGATTCCAGATCAGGACGTCCGTGTCCACTAGCATTACTTGAAGTTCCTCGGTTGCCGGATTCGTCGGACGTGTTCGTCAACTGAGCCTTCCTGGTCCCGCCAGAGTCCAAACAGTGGATTATGGTCGGCGCGCGTATGCGGGGCCACGGTGCGCTGGTATGGGACCAATTTGGCGCGCAGGCGACCTCGATACGTAATTTCGATCTCCTCGCCCCGGTCCACGGCGGCGAGCAGTTCGCGGCTGTGCAGGCGCATGTCCTTGGTGGTGGCTTCCATGGCGGCCTCCGTTGGTTACACTTTGAAGTGTAACTTGTGCGCGTTGGGGGGCAAGAAGCTGGGTTGCTGGCCACGGCCATTTTGATGCGTTTCGCTTCGCTCAACAGCATCCTACTCGGGGATGGTGGGGCGTAGGGTGCACTGAGCGAAGCGAACTGCACCGTTTGCTTGGTTGCGAACTGTGGCGCGCCCGATGTTTCGGTCAGTAGTGGTGGCGGAGCTGCGCAATCAGCAGGGTGTTGTCGTCTACTTTGTAGACAATGCGATGCTCACCATCGATTCGGCGGGACCAGTAGCCAGCGAGGTTGTGTTTCAGGGGCTCGGGCTTCCCGATGCCCGTGAACGGGGCGCGCTGGATGGCCTTGGCCAGCTCGTTTACGCGGCGAAGTGTTTTCTTGTCGTGTCTTTGCCAGTAGAGGTAGTCCTCCCAGGTCAGTTCTGCAAAGAGCAGCCTCACTCGTCCAGGCTCCGTTCTTTGCCCCCTCCCTTTTCCAGTTCGGCGACCGCTGCGAGCAGGCGTCGAGCATTCTCCGGCGCCCGGAGCAGGTAGGCGGTTTCCTGCAGGGCTTCATAGTCTTCCAGCGACATCATGACCACGGAGGGCGCCTTGTTACGGGTGATGATGATCGTGGAGTGGTCTTCGCAGACTTTTTCCATCGTCTTGGCCAGATTGCTCCGGGCCGCTGTGTAGCTAATGGCGTCCATGGGGTGCCTCTGCGGTACATGGCTGTACATGTACGGGATAATGTACGGCCTAGCGTGACCCGCCGCAAGCGGACGGCCCATCGTTGATGGACGCTTATTGGGGCGGGTTGGGGAGTGATGCGTTTCGCTGCGCTCAACCGCATCCTACAGTCGGACTACGGCGCGTAGGGTGCACTGAGCGAAGCGAACTGCACCGTTTGCAGGAAGGCGCTACAGCCAGCGGGCGAGCCAGAGGCGCAGGCGGAGTTCGAGAGGCGGGGCGTAGCCCTGTTTGCGGAAGACGATTTCGCCGTCGGGGCTGATGATGAAGGTGGCCGGCACACCGCGAACGTTGTAGCGCGCGGATAGGGCGCCGTCCGGGTCGTTGATTACAGCCAATTCCCGTTCGCGCTCGTTCAGGTGATCGAGCACATCTTCCTCCGTGCCGGATTGCATCGCGACCGTCAGTACCGGGTGGCTTTGCGACAGGCGCACGATCTCGCCTTCTTCCAGGCGGCAGATGGGGCACCAGGTGGACCAGAAGTGCAGCAGCATGGGTTCGTCCGCGTAGTCCGCAAGCGATACCGGCGTGCCATCCAGCAGAAGGGCCTCGAACTCTGGGGCCGGGCCTTCGACCATGTCGCGGGCCATCCAGGCGCGCACGGCCAGGAAGATCACCAGCGCGAGGCCGATCTGAATGCCCCAGCTGAGCGCGCGGCGGCGTCGGGAGGGCTTGGGGCGTTTCGGTTTTTCTGGCTGGGTCTCGGTCAACGGATCATCTCGGCTTGTCCAGGGCGGGCGCGGGTACCACGTTTCTTCGGGCCCTTGCGCACCGCGATGCGTACCAGTTCGTCCTCATCTTCCATCAGGCGTTCCCTCTGGGCCTCGTTCAACAGCGGATTGCGCGCGACGAAGTAGCGCAGATTGGGGTCGCGGTCGTTCACGCAGGCCTCCACCTGGTCCGGGGTCAGATCCGGACGCTTGGCGCAGTTGAGGCGCACGGTCTGGTTGGGGTCGGCCAGCAGCAGGACGACCTCTTCCGGCGTCAGGTCCATGCGCCGCGAGAAATACGCCTTCACCTGGGCGTGTTGATCGCGCACCAGCAGCGGGCGCCAGCGCGCCTCGAGGTCCGCGGAGAGGGCCAGGTCCATGCGTTCCTCGAACGTCATCGCCTTGTAGTGCTGCTTTAGGTCGGTCATGGCGGACGCATTATAGGCGGGGTGGTTGGGATGCGTGGGTACGACCCCACAATGTGCAGGAACGACAGCGGCCTGGGCCCTGTCGTACTATTAGCAGACGATGATCTACCCCGGATGCTGGGGTGAGAGGGCAGATGAACGCACCGGTGGCCGAAAAACCGATTTTCCACGTGCCGCGCACGGACCATGTGACGGCGTCGTTGCACGCGTTGACCGACGCCCAGCGCGACGAGTTGGTGCGCCGCATCAAGCGCTTGCTGATCGAACGCAATGCGGTGCTGGTTGCGCATTACTACGTGGACGAATCCCTGCAGCGGCTCGCGGACGAGACCGGCGGCTGCGTGTCCGACTCCCTGGAGATGGCGCGCTTTGGCAAGGAACACCCGGCCGAGACGCTGGTGGTGGCCGGCGTGCGCTTCATGGGCGAGACGGCCAAGATCCTGAGTCCGGAGAAGCGTGTGCTGATGCCGACGCTGGAGGCGGAGTGCTCGCTGGATCTCGGCTGCCCGGCAGACGCGTTCGCGGAATTCCGTGCGCAGTATCCGGATCACACCGTGGTGGTGTACTCGAATACCTCGGTGGACGTGAAGGCGCAGGCCGATTACGTCGTCACTTCCAGCATCGCCGTGCCGCTGGTCGAGCACCTGCGCGACCAGGGCAAGAAGGTTCTCTGGGCCCCGGACAAGCACCTGGGCGACTACATCCGCCGCACCACGGGCGCCGACATGGTGCTGTGGGATGGCTCCTGCGTGGTGCATGACGAGTTCCGATCCTGGGCGCTGGAAGACCTGCGCGGCCGGCATCCCGGCGCCGCCGTGCTGGTCCATCCGGAATCCCCGCGCGAGGTGATCCACCAGGCGGACGTGGTCGGCTCTACCAGCCAGCTGATCGCGGCGGTGAAGGATCGCCCGGAGCAGGAATTCATTGTCGCGACGGACAAGGGGATCTTTTACAAGATGCTGCAGGCTGCCCCGGACAAGACGCTGATCGAGGCCCCGACCGGGGGGCAAAGCGCCACCTGTACCAGCTGCGCGCACTGCCCGTGGATGGCGATGAACGATCTGGTCTCTCTGGCCGAGACGCTGGAAGACACCAACGAACCGGCCAAGAACGAGATCTTCGTCGACGAGACCGCGCGCCAGAAGGCCCTGGTGGCCACGCAGCGCATGCTCGACTTCGCCGCCGAACACCGCAAGGCTACCGAAGGCGACGCGTAGCGGTAGCGAGCGGATTGCCAGCAGGCGAAGCAATCCCTTCCCGCGCAAGCTGCGGGTGCGCGCGAACACTTTCAGCTATGCGGGTACACTCTAACGGGAGTCGTTCCGTGGCATGTGCAGGAGGTTGGCATGAGCGAATTGCAGCGCATCACCTTTGATCCCGAGACATGTGGCGGCCGGCCGTGTATTCGGGGGACGCGTGTCCGCGTTAAGGATGTCCTGAATCTTCTGGCTGCGGGGGCTTCTCGGGAAGAGATCCTCAAGGACTACCCCTATCTAGAAGCTGAAGATATCACCGCAGCGTTGCAATTTGCTGCGCGACAGACGGACCACCCTGTCCTTCACGTAGCCTGAATGCGCTTTCTGGTCGACGCACAGTTGCCGCCGGCGCTGGCGCGCTGGCGTGTTGATCGGGGTGTGGAAGCCGATCATGTCGCGGATGTGGGATTGCTGTCTGCCTCTGACAAGGCGATCTGGGCGGAAGCGACCCGGACGGGCGCCGTGATCTTGACCAAGGATGAAGATTTCGCCGTTTGGCGATCTGCGGGCTCGTCCGATCAACCGGCTGTGGTGTGGCTCAGAGTCGGCAACACCCGGAAGGCGGCTTTGCTTCAATGGTTTGAGCCCTTGTTGCCCCGGGTCCTGGAAGCCCTGGAGCGGGGTGATTTGCTTATCGAGGTCGATTAACCCGTATCGACCGGATTCTAGGCGTCGCGCCCCCTCGGTGTTTGGGCGCTCCTTGGCGCCCATTGGTCAAAAGATGGGCGGGCGACTGTACGACAAGGGTTGTCGGGGTTAGCGGTCGTTAAGCCACGCGGCCCACTGCGAGTGGGTGGAGGCGTCCACGCCGGCAGCCTTTGCTGCCTGCTGCAGGTGGGTCTGCAGGTCGGCCATCAGTTCGGAATCCATCAGCTCGGGCTCCAGCGTCAGTTGCGCGTGCAGCGTGCTGTAGACGAGCTTCAGTTCATTCACCGGATAATGCGACCAGTCGAGGTGGGCCATGGTGTCCGTTCTCCGTATGCGATGGGTAATTAGTATCTCTGAATATAGCTTGGCGTTGACCTCGGTGGCTGGACAAATGGGCTTTCGGGGCGTCGGAGATGTTTAAGCGGCGGGCGCGTCTGCTGGTGGCGGCCGCGCGACCCGACGGGCGGGCCGCGCGTGTGGCCGAGCTGGGCGCCGCAGCGGAGTTCGAGGACTGGATCGAGGTGCGCCCGGCGCGGGCCATGGCCGAGGTGACGGACGAGGATCTGGCCTGGGCCGATCTGCTCGTGGCGGTCGACGCGGCTGCGGCGCGTGTCATGCCCGAGGATCGTCCGGCCACCTGTCGCCCGAAGTACTGGGGGCTGCCCGCCGAGACCGGGGCGGCGTTCGATTTGCAGACCGTCGATGCGTTGCGCTGCATGGTTGGCGGGATGCGCATGCTCGCGCGTGTGGACGCCGAAGACGACGCCTGACGCATCCTCTCCACGTTCGTCATCCCGGAAACCGCGCAGCGGTTATCCGGGATCTCCTGACCCTGCCCCATACCGGCGAGATCCCGGCTCTACGCTTCGCTTCGGCCGGGACGACGATATCCTGCGTCATTGCGAGGCCCCGCGAGGGGCCGTGGCAATCTCCAGCCGAAACCCCGATGCTTCGCGGGTGGGGTTTGGCGAGGAGATCCCGGATAACCGCTGCGCGGTTTCCGGGATGACGTCGGGCGGGGCGGCTCGGTTTCCGGAATGACGGAACGAGGGGTGTGGCCCTCGGTACGGCATCGAGCGGGGAGACGTAAGCCGGGAATGAAGGGGCCACCGCCCTGGCCGGAGTGGGTGGTGGGCCGTTCTACTCGGGGTGGTAGGGGACGGGTGCGCGGGCGTGGAGCTGGGCCAGGTGGTCTTCGTAGAGCGCCCAGATGCGTGGGGCGATGGCGCCGCGTGAGCCGGGGTAGGTGAGACGGTCGGGATTGAAGCTGGTCAGGCGCTCGATCTCCGTGCAGCGCAGTTCCTCGTTGATGATGTTGAATATCAGGATCTGTGTGCCCTGGTCGGCGATGGGGAGCAGGCCGCCGATGAGGCCGGTGTCGTTCAGGCCGGGGTCGCTACGGGCATCGCCCAGCTCGGCGGGTGGGCGTACCAGTGTGCCCAGCAGCTCCTGATAGGCCTGGTCACAGGCATAGCAGATCTCCGGCGCCCGCAGGCCCTGCACGCGCGCGCAGGCCTGGTGCACGGTGGCGTCCGGCAGTGCCATTCGCTCGGGTGCGACCGGGATGCGGTTGGGCGCGCCGTTCGGAAGCAGGCGCGGGACCGACTCCTGGCAGGACGGGCAGCGCCATGGTGTGACGCGCGGGCCGTCGATTACGTTATTGGGCGGCATGCGACGATCCCCGGCTGGTGGATGAGGCCAGTATACGGCGCAGCGAGGTGTTTGTTAGGGGCGGCCCGCGGGCGAATGCTCCGGCCAGGATCTGGCGCGGGCAGGGGCATTCGCGGGCAGGCCCGTTCCCACAAGGCTGTTCCCAACAAAGGCTTGTTTGAACAGGAGTGCCCGGTTCAGCCGAAGTAGTCGGGCTCGTTGCCCGGGCGCCACTTGATGTTGCAGCCGAGGCTCGGGTGCTGCGGCTCAGGCGCCGGCTTTCCGGCTAGGAGCGCGTCGCTGGCGGCGCGCAGATCGCGTCCGGTGACTGGGGTGTCGGAGCCCGGGCGGGACGCGTCGAACTGGCCGCGATAATAGAGCTTGCGTTCGGCGTCGAACAGGTAGAAGTCCGGGGTGCAGGCGGCGTGATAGGCCTTGGCGACGGACTGGTCTTCGTCCAGGCAGTAGGGGAAGTTGTAGCCGAAGCGGCGGGCGTCGTCCTTCATCTTGTCCGGGGCGTCGTCCGGGACGGCCTGGATGTCGTTGGAGTTGATCGCGATGACCGCGATGCCCTTGCTCGAGTATTCGCGGCCGTAGCGGGCGAACTCGTGGCGGACCAGCTGCACGAACGGGCAGTGATTGCATATAAAGGCGATCATGAAGCCTTTCGCATCGGGGAAACTGTCGAGGCTGATGGTCTCGCCGGAGACGACGTCCGGCAGGGAGAAGTTCGGTGCCTCGGTGCCGAGTTCGATCATCTGCGAGGGGGTGCGGGCCATGACTGCTCCAGTGTTCGGATTTGCGACAATTATACGGTGTTGGCCGGGGGTGCTTGAAACCTTCCGGCCGCGCCAGCACTCTTCGAGATAATACCCGAGTAATGGAGTAAGGAATATGGGCTGGGTGACCGGGGTCGTAAAGGAGCGCAAGCAGTGGACCGATCGGCTGTTCTCGCTGCGCGTGGATGCCGAGGTCGAGTCGTTCAAGGCCGGGCAGTTCAACCGCTTGCGTCTGGAGATCGACGGCGAGCCGGTGGCGCGGCCGTACTCCTACGTGAATGCGCCGGGTGAAACGCCGCTGGACTTCTACCTGATTACCGTTCCGGACGGGCCACTGTCCAACCGCCTGGTGCAGTTGGAGCCGGGCGACACGGTGGAGCTGATGCCGCGGGCGACCGGCTTTTTCACCCTGGACGAGCTGCCGGACAGCCGCGACCTGTGGTTGCTCTCCACCGGCACTGCGCTGGGGCCGTTCCTGTCCATGCTGAAGACCGATACCCCGTGGGAACGCTTCGAGAATATCCGCCTGATCCACGCGGTGCGCAAGGCAGAAGAACTCACCTACCAGGACACGATCCGGCAGTTCCAGGAACGTGATTCGAAACGGTTCCAGTACATCCCGTTTGTCAGCCGGGAACCGTGTCCGGGTGGGCTCGAGGGCCGCGTGCCGGCCGCGATTGCCGAGGGTCGCCTGGAACATCACGCCGGGCTGAAGATCACGCCGGAGCATTCCCAGGTCATGCTGTGCGGCAACCCGGATATGGTGAAGGACACCGCCGACATCCTGAAAGAGCGTGGGCTGGAGAAGAACCGCCGGCGCAAGCCGGGGCAGATCACGACCGAAAATTACTGGTAAGGCGCCTTCATCCGAGGAGGCATCCGTGGCTCTGGAGTTGTAGGAGCCGGGCCCTCTCGGCGATTGCGGCGCGGGTAAGGCTCGATCGGCCAGAGGGCTGGCCTCCACCGTTCTCGGGTGTCCCGGCGGTCAATCCAGCAGGTTGGCGGCCCAGGCCCGGATCAGGCCGGCGACGTAGCGGGTGTGTTCCGGGCGCGAGAGCAGGTGGTCGGTCTGGTGCAGGGCGACGAAGCTCTTCGGGTGGTGGGCCTGCTGGAAAATCTTGCGGGCGTGATCGACGCTGACCACGGTGTCGCCCGGTGCATGCAGCAGCAGGAGTGGCTGCTCCAGGGTCTCCAGTGCGGAATCCAGCGTCGGCTCCTCGATCGACTCGATAAAGGCGCGACCGATCTCCACCGGCCGCCCGCCGATGCTGATACGGGCGGAACCCTCGCGGCGGATCTCCTCCGCGGTATCGCCGAACAGGTGGGCGACATGCCCGGGGCGGCTGGGGGCGGCGATCGTCACGATGCCGTCCAGTGACTCGCGCTGCGCCCCTACATAGATCGCCATGGCCCCGCCGAAGCTATGGCCGATCAGCAGGTTGGTATGCCGCCCGGTGTGGGTCTCCAGCGCCTCGATGGCGGAGTGGAGATCCTCGCAGTAGGTCTCCAGCGTGCTGTCACGGAACTCCCCTTCGGAGTCGCCCAGCCCCATAAAATCGAAGCGCAACGTGGCGATGCCCTCCGCGGCCAGGGCGCGCGCCAGGCGTACGGTGGCGGGGAAGTCCTTGGAGCAGGCGAAACAGTGCGCAATGCAGGCCTGTCCGCGGATGGCATCCGCCTCGGGCGCGACGACTACGCCGCCGAGGCGAATGCCGCGCGGGGTCTGAACGGTCAGCGGCGTGTTGTGGGTCGCCATCGGGTGGGCTCCGGATGAATGAAGGCTTGCTATGGTCCCGCCGGGGACGGTCTGCGATCATACGGGTTTGACCATCCGAATGGCCACGCGGGGTGTCTCCCGGCACACGGCCACCACTTCACGGGACCACTGGGGGCCGGCTTGGAAACCGAGAGTCAGATTCGCGCACACCTGGCCGAGCTGGAGGCCGAGCACCGGGCCCTGGATTCCGCGATCGGCGTGATGCACGAGCAGGCCGCACCGGACATCTTCGCCATCCAGCGCCTGAAGAAGCGCAAGCTGCAGCTGAAGGACTCCATTCAGCGCCTGCGCAGCCGCCTGATCCCCGACCTCAACGCCTGACGCGCCTTTGTTTACCACGAAGCGCGCGAAGGCACGAAGAAGGGCAAGGTCAAGATCGGTTCAACCACAGAGGGCACAGAGAGCACGGAGAAGGGCAGCGAGTAGGATGCGTTGAGCCATGCGAAACGCATCAGGGGACGGCCGTTCCGCGGAACCGATGCGATTCGCTGCGCTCATCCGGATCCTACCCTTCTTGCGCACCATCTCCGGTTTTCTCCGAGGCCCCCGTGTCCTCTGTGGTTCAAACGCCCTTAGTCCATCTTCGTGCCTACGTGGTGAGCAAAAAAAAACGGCGCCCGGAGGCGCCGTTTGAGTGTGTTCCGTAGTGGAACGCTGGAGCTTAGCCCCAGATGTCGCTGGTGATGCCGTTGTACCAGGCGCGGGTGTAACCCGCCTCGCGGCGACGGAAGCTGGCGCTGGCACCTGACGGGCTGACACCGCCGGCACCGGACACTCCGGCCTGCGCCCCATCCTGGTACTGGTAGACCGCGGCCACGCTGACCGCGTAGTCGGGGGTCACCAGGCTGTAGCAGGTGTTGGCCGAGGACGGGTTGATGGGCTCCTGCCCCGCCAGTTCGCGGACGATGGCGGCAGCCACGATCTTGCCCTGGTTGTTGGCCGAGTGGCCGGATTTCGGCATGGCGCCCGCCACGCTCGCATCCCCCAGGACGTAGATGTTGTCGTCCATCTCCGACTTGAAGGTCAGCTGGTCTACTGGCACCCAACCGGCGTCGTTGGTCAGGCCCACGTCATGAGCGATCTGACCGGCACGCTGGGCCGGGATGAAGTTCAGCACGTCGGCGCGGACGCGTTCGAAGCCGCTGTCGGCCAATACGGTCATGTTGGAGACGTCGATCTCCTCGGCGCGGCCGCCCGAGGAGCCGGCACGCCATTCGATCATGTCGCCGTAGTGCTCGGCCCAGCCTTCCTCGAACAGGCCCTGCTTGGAGAAGCCGTCCTTCGGGTCGAGGATGATGATCTTGGAGCGCGGCTTCTCCTGCTTGAGGTAGTGCGCGACCAGCGAGACGCGCTCGTACGGCCCCGGTGGGCAGCGGAACGGGTTGGGCGGGGCGACCATGACGAATACACCGCCGTTGGGCATGCTGTGCAGCTGCGAGCGCAGCAACTCGGTCTGCGAACCAGCCTTCCAGGCATGCGGGATGCGGTCGGCATCGGCCTCGGAGATGCCGGGCATGTCGTCGTAGCGGAAGTCGATCCCCGGGGACATCACGAGCTTGTCGTAGCCCATGCTATCGCCGCCGGCCAGGCGCACGCTGCGCGCCGTGGCGTCCACGGCCGTGACCCGGTCCTGGACAATCTCGATGCCGTATTCATCCCGCAGGGTGTCGTAGCCCTGGGCGATGTCGTCCATGCCGGCGAAGCCGCCGATGACCCAGTTACTGCCGTAGCAGGTGTAGTAGGTGGCGTTTGGCTCGATCAGCGTGACGCGCATGTTGGGCGAGAACTGCTTGATGTACTTGGCGGCGGTCGCGCCGCCGGAGCCGCCGCCGACAACCACCACGTGAGCCCTTTCGGCCTCGCGCATGCCATTGGTGGCACAGCCGATACCGGTGAGGGCCGCGGCGCCGCTGACGCCCGCGACCTTCAGGAAATTACGTCGATTAAAGTCATGCATGATTCGTTTCCCCCTGATCAGAAGCGGCTGAAGTAGCCGGCCATCGATTCGATTTCCTCGTCGGTGTAGCCCTTGGCGTGACGATCCATGATCGTCGCGTCGCGGTCACCGTCGCGGAATGCCTTCATCTGGCTCTCGATGACTTCAGCGGGAATGCGGTTCAGTTCCGGTACGCCGTCGTCTGCAGCGGCTGCGTTGTGGCAGGCCTTGCAGGAGGCGGCCATCAGCTGGCCCCGGGTGATTTCGTCGTCGGCAAGGGCCTGGGTAGCAGTGCCCGCCATCGCCAGCGAGGCGGCAAGCCCCACCAGGTACAAGTGCGATTTCTTCATTGAAACGGACTCCTCCGTAAGAAGTGGCTTTTAGCGAGCGACAGCTGTGCAAGTACTGCCTTCATCCTTTGGCCCGGTGTGAAGATCCGGGTTGTGATTGCGCCTCCGGGTTCGAGCCCGGCAGTTGCGCCTGATCGCGAAAACCAACGATCATGAATCTCGTATAGCACAGAAAAAACGCCTTTTCGATACATTGCAAAGGCATATGCTGCCAGGAGGAGTGCCATGACAGGGGAACGACGTCGTCATCCACGGATCCCGATGACGGTCGAGGTTGTGGCCGAGTGCGAGAGCGGGGACACGGTCACCCTGACCACGAACGATATCTCCGGTGGGGGTGCCTTCCTCGAGTGGGAAGACCCGGAAAATGCCTGCGTGGGGCACCTGATGAAGCTCGCCTCGGACGACGAACTGATGCTGCAGGTGTTCGGCATGCTCGGGGATGGCGGCGAGGCGCCGCGGGTCAAGGCGCAGGTGGTGCGGGTGATGGACGGCGGGATTGCCGTGCGCTTCGACCCCGCGGAACTGGAATAGCTACCCCCTTGAGGGCGCGGCCGATCTTGCGCGGTGGGCGTAGCGGCTCGCGAATAAAGCTCGGTTACACTTCGCTCACCGCCTCTTGTTGTCAGCAAGCAAAATCGACTCGACCGCGGACGTGCGAACGAATCAGCGTCTCCCCGAGGATCGCTAGGCCTCGCGCTCGATCTCTTCCAGCCCCGCGGCCCATTCGTCGGCGATCAGCGGGTTGGTCAGCAGCCAGTGCACGGTGTCCGGGCTCCAGTCATCCTGCGCGTCCTGTAATGCGGTTTCCCAGTCCGTTGCCACGTAATCCCCGCGTCCCAGGGTGCTCAGGGCCTGCAACTCCGCCTGTTGGTCCTGGCCCAGGTCGCGCAGCGTGCCTTCCAGTTCCTGCAGGGTCAGGTCGCTGGCGTGATCGGCCAGGATCTGCATCGCCCAGTCGTCGTCGCTACCCTCGCTCCCGGTATCCGGGAAGACCACATCCTCTTTGGCATGGAATTCCCGTGCGGCCTGGATCAGCCGTTCCATCGTCTCGCCGGGGATGCCGAGGGAGATGGCCATCTAGTGGGCCGGGGTCCGCTCCTGGGCCAGAACCCAGGGGGCAGCCACGAGCGCGGTGAAGATCGGGTCGTTCGCGGCCCAGCGGCGGGCATCGTCATCCGAGGCGCGCGCGACCTGGTCGTTGGCCAGCCATTCGCTGACCTGGTGGGTCGCATCGTCGCGGATGGCGCGGGCCACCTCGATCAGGTCCAGTTCCGGCGCCACGCGGATCACCACGCCGCGGGCGAAATGGGGCATCAGGTCCTTCCACGGCAGCGGGCCGGCCTGTTCTTCCAGAGGGACTTCGGGTTGTTCGGCAGGGGCGTCGTGCATAACGGTTCCAGTCGGTTTCAGATATCGTTCAGGCTAGGCCGATACCCTTGTATCTTCAACACCTGCCCATGCACGCGTCCGGAGAATGCACCGATATGCGACCCACGCCGGATCTCCAGCCCGGATGCCGCGTGCGGGACCTTACGCGGCCCCGCGCGGGCCGCGCGCTGGTGCTGGCGACGCTGCTGTTCGTGGCGCTTCCGGCGCAGGGCCAGTTCAACACGGATGACCCCGAGGCTGCCGTCTGGGATCTCGACGAGGCCGTCGCCCAGATCGAGGCGCACTACCCGGGCCGGGTGCTCCACGCGCGCGAGGATGTGAGCCAGTTTGGGGCGCGTCTGTTCATCATCCGTATCCTGACCAACGATCAACAAGTGCGTACCCTCCGGATCGAGGAAGGCACCGAAGTGGAGCTCCCGGAATGAATCTGCGCGTGGTACTGATCGAAGACGACGTGGCCCTGCGCAACCAGATTGGCGAGGAGCTGGACCGCAGCGGCTGCCGCGTGGATACCGCCTCGGACGGCGAGACCGGGCTTTACCTGCTGACCGAGTACCATTGCGATATCGCGGTGGTCGATCTCGGGCTCCCCGGCATGGACGGGCTGGACGTGATCCGCAAGGCCCGCGAATCGAAGCCGCGCCTGCCGATCCTGATCCTGACCGCGCGCGACCGCTGGCAGGACAAGGTCGAGGGCCTGGAGGCCGGGGCCGACGACTACCTGGCCAAGCCCTTCCACATCGAGGAACTGCTGGCGCGGCTGCGTGCCTTGGCACGGCGCAGCCTGCAGTCGGGCCAGGAGCGGTTGGCGTTTGGGCCGCTGGTGATCGACACTGCGGGTGACGAGGTCTGGCTGAATGGTGAGCCGGTCACCCTGACCACCTTCGAATACCGCCTGCTGATGACCCTGGTACGCCAGCCGGGCCGGGTTCTCAGCAAGGATGCGTTGGCGGACTACCTCTACGATCACGACGAGGACCGCGAGAGCAACGTGATCGAGGTCCTGATCGGGCGCCTGCGGCGCAAGCTGGATGGCGACGGCAGCCTGGGCCTGATCGAGACCCTGCGCGGACGTGGCTATCGCTTTGCCCGCGAACCCGACGCCGCGCCGGAAAACGAGTCGGCCAGCCCCCGATGACCTGCCGCGAGGCTGCCCGGTCCGCATGAGAGGGGCCCTGCGCAAGCTGCGTGGGAGTCTGGTCCTGCGCCTGGCGGGGGTCACGGCGATCACCGTGCTGATCTTCTCGTTGCTGACGGCCTGGGTGCTTGAGGCCGCCTTTCGCGACAATGCGGCGGATGCGGTGGAGACCCGCCTCGAGGCGCAAGTCCTGCTGCTGATGGGGCTGGCCGAGGTGGTTGGCCCGGCCGATGTCCGCGTCCCCGAGATGCTTCCCGAGAGCCGGCTGCAGCTGCCGGTCAGCGGCCTCTACGCACGCATCCTTGGGGAGGAGGGCCAGACCCTTTGGCGCTCGCCGTCGGCGGTCGGGGTCTCCCTGCGCGGCTGGTCGGAAGACGACTACTTCAGTTTCAGTCTGCCGGTGCAGTGGGAGCTGGAGGGCGGGCAGGTCGGCCTGACCTTCCAGATACTGGAGGACCGCGAGGCCTTCAGCGAACAGGTCGAGCAGTACCGCACCAGCCTCTGGCAGGGGCTGATGACCATGACCCTCTCCATGATCCTGGTGCTCTCGCTAGCGTTGTGGTTCTGGGGCTTGCGCCCGCTGCGTCAGGTCCGGCGCGACCTCGACGCCCTGCGCCACGGCGACCATGCGCATCTGGCTGGCGACTACCCTACCGAGGTTCGCGCCCTGACCGGCAGCATCAACGACCTGGTCGAGTTCGAACGCGCTCGACTGGCGCGCCAGCAGAATGCCCTCGCGGACCTGGCCCACAGCCTGAAGACCCCGATCTCCGCCCTGCGTCTGAACCTCGAGAGCGCGCGACCGGATAATGACGACATGCAGCGCCAGGTCGACCGGTTGCAGGGCATCGTCCAGCACCAGCTCAACCAGGCGCAGCGGCTCGGTCCGGCCCCGTTCCAGGCCGCCGAGCCGCTGGGGCCGATCATCGAACGTACAGGCCAGGCACTGGGACGGCTCGCGGCCCACGAAGGGGTGGCGCTGGAGACCGATCTGGCTGCGGGCTGCGTCCTGCGCATGGACAGCGGGGCGATCTTCGAGCTCCTTGGCAACACACTGGACAATGCCATCCGCCATGCGACCACGCGGGTGCGTGTTACCACCCGTTGTCAGCCGGGGGAGGTGATGCTGATGATCGACGATGACGGGCCCGGCATCCCGCCGGCCGACCGCGCCCGGGTGCTGGAACGCGGCCAGCGCGCGGATACCCGCGGCGACCAGGATGATGGTCGCGCCGAGGGGCAGGGGCTAGGGCTCAGCATCATCCACACCCTGGTCACCGACCACGGTGGAAAGCTGTTCATCGAGCAGGCCCCGGAGCTCCACGGCGCACGCATCCGCATGGTGTTTTCCGCGTCCTGAAACCGGTGCGGGCGGAGTCGGGGTTTTCCATGGTGCGTTTCGCGGTGCTCAATGCATCCTACAAAGCTCCGCAACGACACCGCGCGGCTGGACATCGCCCCCCGTAGGATGCGTTGAGCACCGCGAAACGCATCAACCAGGGCGTGTCGCTCCCCAAACCGTGCGAAATCAGAGTGTCAGGCCGTCCATCGCCAACGCCGGGGGTTCGCCGAGTACGCTGTCGCGCACCAGCGCGGCGGCGCCGCAGGCGAAGGTCCAACCGAGGTGGCCGGAGCCGGTGTTGAGATAAAGCCCCGGCACCGCGGTCGCTCCGAGGATCGGGGTGCCGCGTGCGCTCATCGGGCGCAGGCCGGTCCACGCGGCCATGGTCTCGGCATCCATGTGCTCGGGCAGGCTGGCCAGGGTGCGGCGGCAATGGTCCAGCACGCTGGCGGCTCGTTGCGGGTTCAGACTGCCGTCGCGACCCGCGAACTCGGCGGTTCCGGCCAGGCGCAGGCGCTCGCCCAGCGGGGTCATCACCACCTTGTTGGCGTCGTCGATCAGCGGCAGGCGGAGCCGGGTTCCGGCATCCATCGGCAGGGTCAGCGAGTAGCCCTTGACCGGTGCCACGGGCAGCCGGATCCCGAGCGGGCGCAGCAGATCGGGCGCCTGGTAGCCGTTGGCAACGACGCAGGCATCCGCGGCGATCGGGCCTTCCGAGGTCTCCAGTGCATCGAGGCGGCCGCGGAAAGTGCGCAGGCGGCGCACGGCCACGCCCGGGCGATAGGTCAGTCCGCGGCGGCGGGCGATGGCCAGCAGGCCCATGGTAAATCGGGCGGCGTCACCGATGGCGTCGTCGGGGAAGTACAGTCCGCCGCACAACTGATCGCGCACGGGTGCCAGCGCCGGTTCTTCGGCGATGATGCGCTCGACGGTCCAGTCCTCGAAGCGCACACCGGCGTCCGCCATGTCCTCGCTGGCGGTGCGATTGCGGCCCTGGCTGGCCGGGTCCTGGAACAGCTTGAGGATGCCGCTGCGGCGGAAGTCGAAGTCCAGCCCCTCGGGTGCCAGCTCGCGCTGCAGGCGGTCGATCTCTTTCAGGGAGAAGGCGGCCAGGCGCGCATTGATCCGGGTGTGTTCCTCGAAGCGCGTGCGGCGGCTGTTGCCGAGAAAGCGCAGGCCCCAGCCGATCAGCCCCGGTATGGCGTGCGGGCGCACCAGCAGGGGCGAGTCGCTGCGCCCCAGATAGCGCAGCAGGTCGAGACCCACGCCCGGGGCATTCCACGGTTCGGCATGGCTGGCATGCAGCATGCCGCCATTGGCGAAACTGGATCCGCTGGCCGGCGCCGTGGCGGCGTCCAGCAGCACGACCTCCGCCCCGGCCTCCTGCAGGTACCAGGCTGTGGTGACACCGATCACCCCGGCGCCGATGACCACTACACGCATCCGTTGGTCCTTCCATTGTCGTGGCTCATGTGCCACTGGCCAGTCGTTGGATCAGTGTCGCGTATTCGCGTTCCAGGCGTTTGGGCGAAACCTTCTCGCGGGTGCCCAGTTCCTGGGCGAACTGCGAGACGCGGAATTCCTCGATGCGGTAGCGAAAGGCGAGGACGTCCGGGTGGTCCGGGGCGCGGGCGATCAGTTCCTGCGCCTGCTGCCACAGCGGCTCCACGGCGACGCGGCGGGCGCGGTCCTTGTCCGGGGCCTGGGTCAGGCGCTCCAGGCGCTTCTCGATCGCCTCGAGGTAGCGCGGCAGTTCCGGCAGGACATCATGCGGGATGCGCAGCAGGAAATCCGCCGGGACCAGCGCGTCCAGCTGCCCGCGGATGTCGCGCGCGGCCTCGATCCAGGACAGCGGCAGGTCGCCCTGCAACCGGGTGCGCAGGTCGTGCCAGCGGCGCAGGATCTCGGCGGTCAGGCGCGAGAGCTCCATTACGGTGGGCGAGAACGCCGGCAGGGATTCGTTGAGTCGTTGGGCGAACGCCTCGGCGTCGCGTGGCCAGGGCGCGGCCAGGAACACGCGGTCGGCGGCGGCCTCCAGGATCTGGTCGCGCAGGGTCTCGCAGCTGCCCAGCGTCGAGTAGTTCAGGCAGGCGCGTTCGATCTCCGGGAGCTGGCGGCGCAGATCGCGCGCGGTCTTGCGGCTGCCAAGCAGGAACAGCCGCCGCAGACCCGCGCGGTGGGCGCGTTCGGCCTTCGCTGGATCGGGTTCCAGCTCCAGCGAGACCGAATCGCCGCGATCGACCAGGATCGGGAAGGCACGCAGCTGTGCCCCCTGGTGGTCGAATTCGACGCTCTCCGGCAGCGCACCGAAATCCCACTCCGTGATGCCCTCGCGGGTGATCTCGTCCGGGCGGCTGGCATCGAAGTGGGCCTCGGCGCTCCCGCCCAGCCGTGCCTTGAGCGCGGGCAGGTCGCGGCCGCTGGTCTCTTCCTTCCCTTCCGGGTCGAGGATGCGAAAGCGCATCACCAGGTGCGGCTCCAGGGTCTCCGGGCGCCAGGCATCCAGCGGGATCTCGGTGCCGGTCATGGCGCGCAGGGCCTCGGCCAGTGTTGGGATCAGCGGGCCCTGGCGGTGTTCGATGCGGGCGAGCGCGGCGCGGGCGAAGTCCGGGGCGGGCACGAACTGGCGGCGCAGGGCCTTCGGCAGGCTCCGCAGCAGGGCGGTCACGCGATCCTCCAGCAGCCCCGGCACCAGCCAGTCGCCCAGCCAGTCGGGCACCGCGTTCAGCGCGGCGATGGGGATGGTGACGGTCACGCCGTCGTCCGGCTGGCCGGGTTCGAAGCGGTAGGCGAGTGGCAGGCGCAGGCCCTCGAGCTCCAGATGGTCGGGATAGGCGCCTTCCGGGAGCGTGGCCTCTGGCTCGTTCAGAAGCTCGGCGCGGTCGATCTTCAGGGCATCCGAGTCATTTTTTTCGGTCTTGCGCGCCCAGGTCTCGAAGCTCGTGCCGTCGGTGATCTCGGCCGGCAGGCGGGCGTCGTAGAAGTCGAACAGGCGCTCCTCTTCCACCAGCAGGTCGCGGCGGCGCCCGCGCGCCTCCTGTTCGGCGATCTCGGCCACTGCCTCGCGATTGGCGCGCACGCCGTTGGAGCGCGAGCGCAGTTCGCCGCCGACCAGGCCCTCGCGGATCAGGATACGCCGTGCCTCGGCCGGGTCGTGCTTGGCGAAGTCCACCGGCTTTTTCGGTGCCACGACCAGGCCGTACAGGGTGATGCGGTCGAATGCCCCGACGCGCCCGCTGCGGCCCTGGAAGTGCGGCTCGAAGATGTGGTGCTTCAGCAGATGCGGGGCGGCGGTCAGGATCCAGTCGGGCTCGATGCGGGCGTTGTCGCGGGCGTAGACGCGCGTGGTCTCGGCGATCTCCGCGCTCATTACCCAGGCCGGCTTCTTCTTCGCCAGCACCGAGCCGGGATGGATCTGGAAACGACGGTTGCGCGCACCCAGGTAGTCGCCGCGCTCGGTCTTCTGCCCGACCTGGCTGACCAGCCCGGTCAGCAGCGCGCGGTGCACCGCCTCGGCGTCCGCCGGCTGGTGGTTCGGGTGCAGGCCCATCTCGCGCGCCAGCCGCAACAGCTGCACGCGCAGTTCCTGCCATTCGCGCATGCGCAGGAAGTTCAGGAAGTGCTCGCGGCACCAGCGCTTCAGCGCACTGGACCCGAGATCCTCGCGGGCGGTGTGCCAGGCGTCCCACAACCTCAGCATGCCCATGAAGTCGGAGCCCTCGACCTGGAGCTCGCGATGGGCCTGGTCCGCCGCCTGGGTGGCCTCGGCCGGGCGCTCGCGCGGGTCCTGCAGAGACAGGGAGGCGGCGATGGTGGCCGTCTCGGTGACGCAGCCGTGGTCGGGGCCGGCCAGCAGCATCGCGGCGTGGCGCGGGTCGATGGGCATGCGCGCGAGCTGCCGCCCGCGCGGGGTGATCCGGCCACGGTCGTCTACCGCGCCCAGTTCCTCCAGCAGGTGGTAGCCGTCCTTGACCAGGCGCGGGTCGGGCGGGTCGAGGAACGGGAACTGGCGTGGCTGGCCGAGCTTGAGCGCGGCCATCTGCAGGATCACCGAGGCGAGGTTTGCGCGCTGGATCTCCGGGTCGGTGAAGGGTGGGCGCAGGTTGAAGTCGTCTTCCGCGAACAACCGGATGCAGATGCCGGGGCCCAGACGGCCGCAGCGCCCTGCGCGCTGGTCACAGGCGGCCTGCGAGATGGACTCCAGGCTCAGGCGCTGTACCCGCGAGCGCCAGGAGTAGCGCGAGATGCGCGCGAGCCCGGAGTCGATCACGAAGCGGATGCCGGGCACGGTCAGCGCAGTCTCGGCGACGTTGGTCGCGAGCACGATGCGGCGGCCGCTGTGTGACTGGAATACCCGCGACTGCTCGCGCGCGGACAGCCGCGCGTACAGCGCCAGGATTTCGGTATCCGCGCGGACCTGGCCGCGCAGGGCCTTGTGAGCGTCGCGGATCTCGCGCTCGCCGGGCAGGAACACCAGCACGTCGCCGGGCCCGGCGCGCTCGCACTCGGCCACCGCGTCGCGGATGCCGTCGAACAAGTCGCGTTCACCACGCCCCTGCTCGTCGCCCTCGTCGCCAGCATCCTCCTGCTCGATCGGGCGGTAGCGGAGCTCCACCGGGTAGGTGCGTCCGGCCACCGTCAGGATCGGGGCGTCGTCGAAGAACGCCGACAGCCGCTCGGGGTCCAGGGTGGCCGAGGTAATGATGATGCGCAGCTCGGGGCGCTTCTTCGACAGGCGCTTGAGCACGCCCATCAGGAAGTCGATGTTCAGGCTGCGCTCGTGGGCCTCGTCGACGATGATGGTGTCGTAGGCGCGCAGTTCCGGGTCATGCGCCATTTCCGCCAGCAGGATGCCGTCGGTCATCAGCTTGACCCAGTTGTTCGGCCCGGTCTGGTCGGAGAAGCGCACCTTGAAGCCGACCGTGGAGTCTCGATCGCCACCCAGAGTGGTGCCCAGTTCCTCGGCGATGCGGCTGGCCACCGAGCGCGCGGCGATCCGGCGCGGCTGGGTGTGCCCAATCAGCCCGGTCTCGCCGCGCCCGGCCTCCAGGCACAGCTTGGGCAGCTGGGTGGTCTTGCCGGAGCCGGTCTCGCCGCATAGAACCAACACCGGGTGCTCGCGGATGGCAGTGACGATCCGCTCGCGCTCGGCGTGGATCGGCAGGTCGCCGGCGTAGACGGGTTGTGGCCGCAGGCGGGCGCGCTCAGTGGTGCCGCCTTCAGTGCCGCTGCCTTCGGCGGTGGCCAGGCGCTCGGCGAGGGTGCTGGCCATGCGGTCGCACGGCTGCCCGCGTTTCTGGCGCTGGCGGGCCCGGCGCAGCAGGTCCGCGAGGTCCTTGCGTTCGCGGCCGGCGGCCAGCGCCTCGATGCGCGCCGCGAGGGCCTCCAGATCGGGAGCGGTGCCCGGCATGGTCTGTCTTAGCCCTGATAGCGCAGACGCAGGGCCTCGATGTTCTCCGTGCGCAGACGCTCCAGCGCCTGGCGCACGCGGTCCTCGTCACTGAACGGCCCCAGGTAGACGCGGTACCAGGTGTCGCCCTGGATCTGGACCTCGTGCACCTGTGGGTCCAGGCCAAGCAGGGCTAGCCGCGCCTTCATCTCGTCGGCCTGGGCAAAGCGGCGGAACGAGCCAGTCTGGAGGACCACCGGCTCGCCTTCGCTGGGCGATGCGGCCGGTGGCACGGCGGGGGCGGGCGCGTCGCGCTCGGACTCCGGCACCCGGATCTCGTCCTCGGGCAGTAGCTCGTAGTAGCGGAAGCGGGGCTCGTCGTCAGAGGGGACGGTGTCCCGCTCCACCGGTGCCGGGGTCGGGGCAGCGGTCTCGGTCGCCGGCTCGCCGAATAGCGCACCCAGATCCGGCGAGCGGTCGGCACCCTGCAGGTACAGCATGGCGGCAATCCCCAGGCCGATCAGCAGGCCAAGCAGCATCCACACCCAGCCAGGAATGGGCCGCGAGGCCCTGGCGGAGGTGGACTTGCGACGGGTCTTGCGCGCCTGGGCCATGGTTTACATCCGTTCCGGGGCGGTCACGCCCAGCAGGCGCAGGCCGTTGTGCAGTACCTGCTTTGCGCCGGTCAGCAGCGCGAGGCGCGCACTGATCACGTCGGCGTCCGGCGCATTCAGGAAGGGCACCGCGTTGTAGTACGCGTGGAAGCCGGCGGCCAACTCGCGCAGGTACTGGGCGATCTGGTGCGGCTCGCAGGCCTCTGCGGCGGCCGCGATCACCTCGGGGAAGCGATCCAGGCGATCCAGCAGGTCATCTTCCTGTGGTTCGGTCAGGCGCGTGCTGAGGCCCGCGGCGTCGGCCGCGGCCGGGGCATGCCCGCGCTCGGCGGCGGTGCGCAGCACGCTGGCGATGCGCGCGTGGGCGTACTGGATGTAGTACATCGGGTTGTCGTTGGACTGCGACTTGGCGAGATCCAGGTCGAAGTCCAGGTGCTGGTCGCAGCGCCGCTGCACATAGAAGAAGCGCGCGGCATCCGATCCGACCTCGTCGCGCAGTTCGCGCAGGGTCACGAACTGCCCGGCACGCGTGGACATCGGCAGGCGCTCGCCACCGCGATAGAGGATCGCGAACTGCACCAGCAGCACGTCGAGCTGATCGGGATTCAGGCCCAGGGCCTGTAGTGCGGCGCGCACACGAGCGACGTAGCCGTGATGGTCGGCGCCCCAGATGTTGATGACACGCTCGAAGCCGCGCTGGAATTTCTCGCGGTGGTAGGCGATGTCGGAGGCGAAGTAGGTGTAGTCGCCGTTCTCGCGGCGCACCACGCGGTCTTTGTCGTCGCCGTACTCGGTGGAGCGGAACCACAGGGCCCCGTCCTGCTCGTACAGCGCGCCGCGCCCCTGCAGATCCTCCACCGCGGCGTCGATCGCGCCGGAGTCGGCCAGGCTGCGCTCGGAGAACCAGCACTGGTATTCGACGCCGAACTCTCGCAGGTCGTCGCGGATGTCGTCGAGGATCGCATTCAGGCCGCAGTCGAATACCTCGCGGTAGAGCTCCGCGCCCAGCAGTTCTCGGGCGCGGGCGATCACCGCGTCGATGAAGATTTCCTTGTCGCCGCCGTCCGGCTCGTCCGCCGGAAGATCGCGGGTGACGGCCTCGGCCGGGCGCACGCCCTGTTCGCCGATCTGCGCGGTCAGGGTGTCGGCGACCGGGTAGATGTACTCGCCCTGGTAGCCGTTGGCCGGAAACGGCACCTGGACCCCGTGCTGCTCCAGGTAGCGAAGCCAGACGCTGGCGGCGAGGATGTTCATCTGCCGTCCGGCGTCGTTCACGTAGTACTCGCGGGTGACGTCGAAGCCGCAGAAATCCAGCAGGTCAGCGACAGTGGCGCCGAAGGCCGCGCCGCGGCCATGGCCGACATGCAGCGGCCCGGTGGGGTTGGCGGAGACGAACTCCACCTGAACCGGGCGCCCGCCACCGACGCTGGAGCGGCCGAAGTCGGCGCCCTGGGCGGCGACGCGACCCAGCACCAGCGTGCGGGCATCCGCGGCCAGGCGGAAATTGATGAAACCGGGGCCGGCGATCTCGGTGCCGGCGAGGCCGGGCACCTCGGGCATGGCGGCGCACAAGGCCTCGGCCAGATCGCGCGGCTTGGATTTCGCCGGACGCGCGAGTTGCATCGCCAGGTTGGCAGCGAAGTCGCCGTGTTCGCGGTCGCGGGCACGCGTGACCTGTACCTCGACACCGTGGTCGGCGGGTACGCGGCCATCGGCCACCAGGGTCTCCAGTGCGGCCGCGAGGGCCTCGGTCAGGGTGTCTTTCAAGAGGGACTCGATCCGTCGTGTAAAAAGGGCCGCATTCTAACCCGGAAGCGCTGGGCGTGCCGCCCCGGCGGCGCCTGCTCGAAGGGAATCGGGTAGCGGCTTACGCGAGCGAGACCGGGTCGATATCGATGGCGATGCGGGTGCCGCGCGGGAGGTCATCGGCCTGCCAGGCGTGGCGGGCGCGGGTCAGGCTCCGATGGAGGGGGCCGCGTTGGGTGGACTGCAGCAGGATCTGTTCGCGGAAGCGGCGATTGACGCGGTGGCGCGGCGCGGGGGCCGGGCCCAGCACACGCAGGCCTTCGGCAGCGGCGTTGCGCAGGTGGGTGGCGACGCGCTCGGCGTGGCGGCGGGTGGTCTCGGCATCGCCTGCCTCGACGCGGACCAGGGCCAGGTGGCCGTGGGGCGGCATCTCGGCGGCTGCGCGCTCCTCCAGCAGGGGCGCGACCATCGCCGGGTAGTCCGCGGCGTTCAGGCCGCGGATCAGGGGGTGGTCCGGGTGGCCAGTCTGCAGCAGGACGCGGCCGCCGCCGGAACCGCGTCCGGCGCGTCCGGCCGCCTGCACGATCAGCTGAAGGGTGTTCTCGGTGGCGCGCAGGTCAACGCTGAACAGGCCCTGATCGACGTCGATCACGCCGACCAGGCCGACCTGCGGGAAGTCGTGGCCCTTGGCCAGCATCTGGGTGCCCACGACGATGGCGGCATCCAGCTGGCGGATGCGGTCCAGTGCCTCCTCCAGCGCCCCCTTGTGGCGGATGCTGTCGCGGTCCAGGCGGATCAACGGGGTGGTCGGGAAGTGGCGGGCCAGGGCCTGTTCCAGGCGCTGGGTGCCGAGGCCGCGCTGCGCCAGGGCCTCGCCGCATTGCGGGCAGCGCTGGGGGCGCGGTTCCTGGTGGCCGCAGAGGTGACAGACGGCACGTGGATTGTGGGCATGGATGGTCAGGCGCGCGTCGCAGTCCGGGCATTCGGCGACCCAGCCGCAGGCGTCGCAGGCCAGCACGCGGGCAAAGCCGCGCCGGTTGAGCAGCAGGAAGCACTGGTGGCCGGCCGCGAGGGTCTGCTGCATGACATCCAGAAGCGGGGCGGTCAGGCCCTCGTCCGGGGTATGCACTCGAGTGTCGACGGTCTCGACGGTGGGCGGTTGAGAGCCGTCCGGGCGCGTGGCCAGGCGGGCGTGGGCATAGCGGCCGGTGGTCGCTGCATGCAGGGTCTCCAGGGTCGGCGTGGCCGAGCCCAGGACCACCGCGGCCTGTTCCAGCTGGCCGCGCTTGATGGCCAGGTCGCGGGCGTTGTAGCGAAAGCCGTCCTGCTGTTTGAAGGCGCTGTCGTGCTCCTCGTCGACGATGATCAGGCCGAGATCGGGCAGGGGCGTGAACAGCGCGGAACGGGTGCCGACCACGATGCGGCGTTGCCCCTGACGGGCGGCCTCCCAGGCGCGCAGGCGCTCGCCCTCGGCCAGTCCGGAGTGGAGTAGTGCGACCTGCCCGGGGAAGCGCTGCTGGATGCGCGCGCTCAGCTGAGGTGTCAGGGCGATCTCGGGGATCAGGAACAGGACCGCGCGGCCGCTTGCTAGCGCGCGTTCGGCCATTTGCAGGTAGACCTCGGTCTTGCCGCTGCCGGTCACGCCCTCCAGCAGCAGGGGTGCGCCGGGATCCGGGGTCAGGGCGTCCACCGCGGCGCGCTGCTCGGCGGTCAGGGTGTGGTCGCTGGTGTTCGGGGGTGGCGGGTGCGCCGGGTCGGGCGTGATCGCCTCCAGCCATCCGCGTTCCGCAAACCCGCGCAGTTCGCGCGGCGCCAGCTGCAACCCGGTGGTGGCGGCCAGGGTGGCGCGATCCAGGGCCGGTAGAGTGTGCGGTGTGGGTTGCGGGTCGGCCAGGGCGCGGAGGACGGCCTGCTGGCGTCGCCCGCGGGCGTCACCGTCGGCCAGTGCCCGGCCGCCCTCGGGTGTCAGCCGCCACAGCGTCTCCGGGGTCAGAGCGGGCAGCGGGTCGCCGTGGCGCAGGGCCGGCGGGAGGGCCCCCAGCAGGGCCTCGCCAAGGGGGTGGTGGTAGTAGCGCGCCCCGAACTGCAGAAGCTCCAGCAGGTGGGGGCCCAGGAGCGGTTCCGCCTCCGGTGCTGCCTGGATCGGACGCAGGCGGCCGGGCGGCACCTCGCTGGTGGCTGCCAGCTCGACCACGACCCCGATGGTCGACCCGCGTCCGAAGGGCACGCGAACCCGCTGGCCGGGCGCAAGCGCCAGGTCCTCGGGGATGCGGTAATCGAACAGCCGGTCCAGGGGGCGATCCAGCGCGATGCGGGCGATTCGGGGCGCGGCAGGCATGCGCACAGTCTACTGCGTCGGGTCCCGGGGAGGGGGAGTGGGTGGTAGCACTGCGGGTAGCGGTGTTATCCACAGAAGCTGTGGATAACACTGTGGGTGAATCGGTATGAACACCCCTAAATGCTTGTTACTGCTGGAGCCTGCTTGGATTGGACAAATATCGACCACATCCATTTTTAATCGGTAAAACAGTGAGTTACGATAGCTATATGAAACCGCGTACGCGCTGTGTGTGCTAACCGACGCCTGACCCCGGCCCTTGTGGGTAGTCTGTACAGGAAGCGTACAGATTTCCGGGTTCAATCCTGGCCCCAGGGGGCGAACAACAAAAAACCCGGCACCGCAAAACGGTGACCGGGTTTGGGTTGCGGGGCCCGGTGTCCGGGCCCCGCGAGTGGGGCAGGCCGACTAGCCGAGGGCCTTCACCGATGCCACCAGTTCGGCGGCCACCTTCTGGCCGTCGCCGTACAGCATCTGGTTGTTGTCGGCATAGAACAGGTGGTTCTCGATGCCCGAGAAACCGGAGCCCTTGCCGCGCTTCACGCAGATGACGTTGTGCGCCTGGTCCGCGTTCAGGATCGGCATGCCGTAGATCGGCGAGTCCGGATTGGTCCGGGCCACCGGGTTCACGACGTCGTTGGCGCCGATTACCATGGCGACATCCGCGGTCTTGAACTCCTCGTTGATCTCGTCGAGGTCGAAGATAATGTCGTAGGGCACGCCGGCCTCGGCCAGCAGGACGTTCATGTGCCCGGGCATGCGGCCCGCGACCGGGTGGATCGCGAACTTCACGTCCACGCCGCGCTTCTGCAGCAGCTGGGTGAATTCCCAGACCTTGTGCTGCGCCTGCGCCACGGCCATGCCGTAGCCCGGCACGATGATCACCTTCTCGGCAAAGGCCATCATGATCCCGGCGTCGTTGGCCTGGACCTCCTTCATGGTGCCCTCGATCGCTTCCTCGGCACCCCCGCCGCCGCCACCGAACTGGCTGAACAGGATGTTACTGATCGGGCGGTTCATCGCCTTGGCCATCAGCTGGGTCAGCAGCGTACCGGCCGCGCCGACGACGATGCCGGCGATCATCAGTGCCGGGTTGTCGAGCACGATCCCCTTCAGGCCGACTGCCAGGCCGGTCAGGGCGTTGTACAGCGAGATGACCACCGGCATGTCGGCGCCGCCGATCGGCAGGGTCATCAGGATGCCGAAGGCCAGCGACAGGATGAAGAACAGCAGCAGCGTGGCCGAGCCGATCTCGCCGCCACCGGTCGCCAGCATGAAGCCGAGGATCACGGTGATGGCGAAGATGGCGATGTTCGCCACCTGCTGGCCCGGGAAGTGGAAGGTCTTCTTCATCAGGCCCTGCAGCTTGGCGTAGGCCACCAGCGAGCCGGAGAAGGCCACCGAACCGATCAGTGAGCCGGTGGTGGCGATCGCGAGACCCGTATTGGTGACGCTTTCCGGGCTGGCCTGCAGGAGGTAGATCGCGCCGATGCCGGCCGCGGCGCCGCCGCCCATGCCGTTGTACAGCGCGATCATCTGCGGCATGTCGGTCATCGCGACCTTCTTGCCACTCCACCAGGCCAGACCGCCACCGATGACGATACCCAGGACGATCAGGGTGTAGTTCACGCGCCCGGAGACCTCCGGGTGCACGAAGGTCACGACCGTGGCGAGCACCATGCCCACGCCGGCCCACATGATCCCCGGCCGCGCGGTGGTCGGCGAGGACATCTGCTTGAGGCCGACGATGAACAGGACCGCCGCCGCAAAGTAGGCGAGGTTGATAATCAGGCTCATGCGTTATCTCCCTTCTTGTCGTCCTTCTTGCTGGTCTTGAACATCTCCAGCATGCGTTCGGTGACGACATAGCCACCCACGGCGTTGCCGGCGGCCAGGATGACGGCGACAAAGCCGATCGCCTGTTCCAGCGGGGTCGTGGCTTGGCCGAGTGCGACCATGGTCCCGACCAGCACAATGCCGTGGACGAAGTTGGAACCGGACATCAGCGGGGTGTGCAGGATGACCGGGACCTTGGAGATGATCTCGTAGCCGGTGAAGGCTGCGAGCATGAAGATGTACAGCGCGATAAAGCCTTCGATGGTCATGATTGCGCTCCCTTCAGGGCCTCGCGGGTGGCCTCGTGCACGATCTCGCCGTCGCGGGTCAGCACGCTCTTGGCGATGACCTCGTCATCCCAGTCGGGCTGGAATTCGCCGCCCTCGGCGATCATCGGCGTGAGGAAATTCAGCAGGTTCTTGGCATACATCTCGGAGGCATGCAGCGGGACCTGCGAGGGCACGTTCAACGGGGCATGAATGATCACGCCCTTGTGGTCGTGGGTCTCGCCGGGCTTGCTCAGCTCGCAGTTGCCGCCACCCTCGGCCGCCAGGTCGATGATGACGGCACCCGGCTTCATGCCCTCGACCATGGTCTTGGGGATCAGCTTGGGCGCGGCGCGACCCGGGATCGCGGCGGTAGTGATCAGCACGTCGGCCTTGGCGATGTACTCGCCCAGCGCGTCCTGCTGCTGCTTTTTCTCTTCCGCGGTGAGTTCGCGGGCGTAGCCGCCCTCGCCTTCGGCGGAGACGCCGAGATCGAGGAACTTCGCACCCAGCGATTCGACCTGCTCCTTGGTGGCGGAGCGCACGTCATAGGCCTCGACCATCGCGCCCAGGCGCTTGGCCGTGGCGATCGCCTGCAGCCCAGCCACGCCAGCGCCGATCACGATCACCTTGGCCGGGCGGATGGTGCCGGCCGCGGTGGTCAGCATCGGGAAGAAACGGCAGGAAAGATCGGAACCCATGATGGCGCCCTTGTAGCCGACCACGGCCGCCTGCGAGGACAGCACGTCCATGCTCTGGGCGCGCGAGATGCGCGGGATCAGCTCCATCGCGAAGCTCAGGATCTTGCGCTCCTGCATCGCCTTGACCACGTCCGGGTTACGGTGGGCATGGAACAGGCTGACCACGGTCGAGCCTTCCGGCAGCTGGTTGACCTCCTCGACCGTCGGCGGTGCCACGCGGACCATCAGGTCCGACTGGCCGTAGGCGGTTTCGGTGTCGACCACGGAGGCCTTCTCGTAGGCCGCGTCCGGGAAATGGGCCTCGGAACCGGCACCTTTTTCCAGCTGCACCGTGACGCCCATATCGCTGAACTTGGCCGCTACCGACGGATCCAGGGCCACGCGGCGCTCGCCACTGGCGGATTCCTTGGGAACGGATAATTTGATTGCCATGCGCTCTCTCCCCGGGCCAAGCGTTCCCGTATTCCCTATGGGACGATCAGCCGCGCTCGCGGGTGGTGAAATCGGATGCGGCACGCGTGATTCGAGCGTGCCGCACAAAAAACGACCCGCGAGTGTAGCGGATCCGGCCTCGTGCTTAAACCGTGTCCACGCTCATTGCAGGGGCCGTCAAGTCGGGCGAGCTTACGATACCGCGAGTCATGGTGTTGTAATTGCTTTGTTCCTGAAGGCTGTTTATTGTTTTTCGGGTATCGAAGGCGGCATGGATTTGCTCACCCGTACGCCGCGTGAGCAAATCCGTGTTTCCTTGAGACGGGACGGGGTCATGTTGCCGAATGAGCATCAGGTCCTGCGCACGGATGCCGCGGGCATGCCGCTGGAGTGGATCGGCCTGGAGCAGGCCGTGCGCCTCTATTACACCGAGCAGGTGGCCTACACCTGTGGCAGCCCGCTTTATCGCATGCGCGGCGGCATCAACGCGCGCACCGGGTTGCAGTCGCGGGTCGAGGTCAACTCGATCATCGCCACCCACGGCACCCGCCAGTCCCGCTTCAACGACTACATCCCCCCGCTCAACAACACCACGCTGTTCCGCCGCGATGCCCATCTTTGCCTCTACTGCGGTCATTCGTTCCTCGAGCGCGATCTGTCGCGCGATCACGTGACCCCAATCAGTCAGGATGGCGAGGACACCTGGACCAACGTGGTCACCGCCTGCAAGCGCTGCAACAACCACAAGGCCGGGTTCACGCCGGAAGAGGCCGGGATGCAGTTGCTTGCCATCCCGTTCACGCCCACCCACGCGGAATATATCTTCCTCAAGGGCAAGCGCGTGCTGGCCGACCAGATGGAGTTCCTGCAGGCGCACTTCCCGCGCACCAGCCCCCTGCGTGGCCGCCTCGGTTGATCCGGACCTGCCGCGCGCCAGATCGCACTACCGCGGTATCCTTCCCCGAACTTGATTCGGTGCTGAACCAAAGCGACAAACGGTGACTCCGACAGGAAGTCACCGCCCCCCATGCCTGCAAGGAGCCCCATGAAGTACTTCGGAGAAGCGGATTATCGCCACGGCCAGGCGCGCGGCGTCGGCGTATTGCTGACCAACCTGGGGACGCCGGACGAACCCACCGCGCCCGCCTTGCGGCGCTACCTGAAGGAATTCCTCTGGGACCCGCGCGTGGTCGAGGTCCCGCGCCCCATCTGGTGGCTGATCCTGAATGGCGTGATCCTGAACATCCGCCCCAAGCGCTCGGCGGCGAAATACGCAACCGTGTGGACCGACGAGGGCTCGCCGCTGCTGGCGATCTCGAAACGCCAGGCGGAGGGCGTGCGCCAGCGTCTGGCCGAACAGATCGGAGAGGATGTCCCGGTCGCACTCGGCATGCGCTACGGCAACCCGTCCATTGAATCCGGGCTGGACGAACTGCGCCGCCAGGGCGTGCGGCGTGTGGTCGTCCTGCCGCTGTACCCTCAGTACTCGGCCAGCACCAATGGCTCCACCTTCGATGCCGTGGCCGACGTGCTCAAGGGCTGGCGCTGGGTGCCGGATCTGCAGTTCATCGCCGCCTATGACGCCCAGCCCGGCTACATCGAGGCCCTGGCCAGCAGCGTGCGCGAGCACTGGCAGGCGCATGGTCAGGCCGATCGCCTGATGATGTCTTTCCACGGTATCCCCAAGCGCTACCTGCTGCAGGGCGACCCCTACCACTGCCTGTGCCACGCCACCGGGCACAAGCTCGCGCAGGCGCTGGGGCTGAACGATGACCAGTGGCAGGTCACCTTCCAGTCGCGCTTCGGTCGCGAGGAGTGGCTGCAGCCCTACACCGACAAGACGCTGGAGGCCTTGCCGGGGCAGGGCGTGCGCTCGGTGGATGTGATCTGCCCTGGTTTTTCGGCGGATTGCCTGGAGACCATTGAGGAGATCGGCGACGAGAACCGCGAGATCTTCACCGAGGCCGGAGGCGAGCGCTTCCACTACATCCCGGCGCTGAACGACCGCGCCGATCACCTCGACTTCCTGACCGGGCTGCTGCAGCAGCATCTGGCGCCATGGCTCAATGATCCGGACAACGCCCCCGAGGCGCGTGCGGCCGCCCGCGAGCGCGCGCTGGCCATGGGCGCCAAGCAGTAGATCGGCGATGGATCGACCCGCGATGGACGGCCGGGGATCGAACACAATTGAGATCGGCGCCGTGATCATCGGCGACGAGCTCCTGAGCGGGAAGCGCCGCGATCGCCACCAGGGCCACCTGACCGAGGCGCTGGCGCAAAAGGGGCTCGAACTCGCGTGGATCCGTATCGTGGGCGATAACGCCCGCCTGCTGACGCAGACCTTCCGCGAAACCCTGGCGAGCGGCGCCGAGGTGTTCAGCTTCGGCGGCATTGGCGCGACCCCGGATGACCGCACCCGCGCCTGCCTGGCCGAGGCGCTGGGCCGCCCGCTGGCGCCCCATCCCGAGTTCATGGCCATCCTCGAGCAACGCTTTGGCGCGGACGCCTGGCCCCACCGCGTACGGATGGCCGAGCTCCCCGAGGGCGCCAGCCTGATCCCCAACCCGGTCAACGGTATCCCCGGGTTTAGTTGCCAGCAGCACCACTGCGTACCCGGTTTCCCGGCCATGGCCGAGCCCATGGCCCGCTGGGTCCTGGAGCAGCGCTTCCCCGACCGCGACGCGGCGGCGGGCGCCGTGGAAGAGGTCCTGCGCCTGGAGAATGTCACCGAGAGCCGCCTGGTCCCGGTGCTCGAGGCCATGGAGGCCGCATTCCCCGACCTGCGCATCTCCTGCCTCCCGCGCATGGACCGCCATGCGCCGCAGGTCGAGCTGGGCCTGCGCGGCCCCCGCGCCCGCGTCACCGAGGCCCAGGCCGCCCTGCGCCAGCACCTGATCGCTGGCGGTTTTCTGACGCACTAAGGGTCGTTGGCCCATGGCGATGCAAAGCCCTTGCGCATTCCGGCGTTCCCGGTATATATCCTGTGGGGAGATGCTGATATAGGTGTCTGCCTGGCAGGCGCCCGCCTGCGCGCCGCGATCGCGGCCCGAATGGAAGACCCGAGTACGTGAACCTGCCTGCCCTCAGCCCCGAATGGCTGGAATCCGCCGAGACCGCGCCGACCCTCGTGCCGGTCGTAGCCGACTCCTCTTTGTCCGAATGTTGCGAGCCCGACGGCTGGTTGGATGCGCTGGCGAACGAGCATCTGTTCGTCTGGTCCGATTTTCTGCCGCCGGAGACCGTCGACGCCCTGCGAGACGAGGTCTATGCGCTGCGTGATGCGGCGCAACTGGCGCAGGCGCGTATCGGCCGTGCGGGCGAGCGCCATCGTGACCGGGCGACCCGTGGCGACTGGATTCACTGGCTGGATGGCGCGAGTCCTGCGCAGCAGGCATTCATGGCGCGCCTCGACGAGATTCGCTTGCAGGCGAGCCGGGCGCTGATACCGGGCTTGTTCGAGACGGAGTCCCACTTCGCCCTGTACCCGCCTGGCACGCACTACGCCCGGCACGTGGACGCCTTCCAGGCCGGCAACTGCCGCCGCCTGTCGCTGGTGTTCTACCTGAACCGCCACTGGCGCGAACGCGACGGTGGCCAGCTCGCGATCTACGACAACGAAGGGCGCGAGATCCACCGCATCCAGCCGCGCGCGGGAACACTGGTGCTGTTCCTCAGCCAGACCGTACCCCATGCGGTCCTGCCCACCCGTCGCTGGCGCGCCAGCATCGCCTCCTGGATGCGCATCCGCGACCTCTCCGGCCCCCTCGCCAGCCTCAACCGCTTCTGACAATTCGGTTTGCGCGCGCGCATCACGCCGATATCGACCCTCATGCTGTTCGGTTCATGTGACGTGCTTCCGGTTTCCGACCCTTTCCGCTGCGCTTGCGGCTTTGTGCCTCATTGGGCCTGGCAAACTGCCTGGGCTCGTAATGGATGTTCCTGGCTAGAGGGAGGCCGTGATGCACAAGATTGGCAATTTGACTCGTTTGGTGGGTTTGGGGATCGCGACTGCAGGGCTCGTCGCCTGTGGTGGTGGCGGTGGTAGCGGCGGCGAGGATAGTGGTGGCACCGGGCAGATGAGCCTCGCCGTGACGGATGCCCCGGTCGATTCGGCCAGCCGGGTCGTGGTCCGCTTCACCCATATCGAGCTACAGCCCTCCGACGGCGAACGCATTCGCATCGATCTGGGTGAGGACGAATCCGTTCGCGAGATCGATTTGCTCGCGTTACAAGGCGAAGACTCTGAATTCCTGTTCGAGGACGAAGAAGTCCCGGCAGGCGATTACGAATGGATCCGGTTTTATCTGGAGCCAGAAGAGGGTGTCAGTGCGCCTCCGCTCTCCAATTTCGCCACCAGCTCGTTTATCGAGTTCGTGGATGGCTACAGCGAGAACCTGATCATTCCGGGTGGACTGCAAGCAGGCTTGCAGCTATCCAGCGGTTTCAGCATTGCGGAGGGCGAAGAGGCCTCGTTCACCGTGGACTTTGATCTGCGCAAGGCGATCCGCGAAGACACGCGCTTTGAGGGGTACCATCGCATGCGGCGTTCGCTGCGTTTGGTGGATAACCGTGAAGCGGGCGCCATTACTGGAACGGTGGATCCTGGGCTCATCCCCGCGGATTTCACTTGCGAAGAGCGCGAACCGGGGCTGCACGCCTGTCCGGGCGCGGCGGTTTATGTGTTCGAGGGCCTCGACCGTGAGCCGCGGGATCTCCGCGATGATGATGACGATGCGGTGACCACGGCCAATGTGCATTACCGCCATGTCGAGGCGACCGGTGACTGGGAGTATCGCTACACCGCAGGATTCCTGGAGGCGGGCGATTACACGGTGGCCCTGACCTTCGAGGCGGGCCAGGACGATCCGGAAGAGGCCACTCCGATCGAGTTTGTTGATCAGGTGAACGCCGAAGTCGAGGCCGGCGAGACCACGGAAGTGAATTTCCCGGATAGCTAGTATCGACCGTTCGCTTGGGCCACCGTTTCGGGGCCACTCCCTGCCAGAAGGGGAAAGGAAAAGGGGCGCCGGGTTCTCACCCGGCGCCCCTTGCTGTTTCTGGAGGTGAATCGTTTTCCGCGTCTTGGTGCGCGGCCCGATTGTCGCGTTCACCCAAGGCATTGGGCAGCGGGGCTACAGGGGGAAACCACCGTCTGTGAACGGCCGCCAGGCGATTCCGAAGTCGAGGCCGGTACGGTCGCGATCCACTCGGAAGGTCTCGCGGGCTCCATGTTGGGGCCAGGCTCCGCAGGCCTCGGCGCCGGCACAAATCCGGTCATTGCCCGCGATGTTGGTGCCGGCGACCACGCGATAATCCCCGGCGGGCACCCCTTCGAAGCGATAGCGGTAGGTCCCGTACTCGGGTTCCAGGGCCGTTTGCGCCACGACGCGATCATCGCGGTCGAGCAGTAGTACGTAGACCCGTCCCACGGTATCGCGTTGCGGGTCGCGCTCGGCGACCCGGATGCCGACCGGAATGTCGCGCTGATCGCCGTTGTCGGCGGTGATGCGCAAGCGAGACTCGTAGTCGCCCGGGCTCAGCGCATCGCGCTGTCCGTAGGAGCGATAAAGCCCCAGGCCGTCTTCGGTGACGTCGTATGGTTCCACGGTCAGCCATGTCGCGGGCGTGGCGATGTCTTCAATCTGCAAGCTGCCATCGCCCCCGTTGCGCAGCCGCAGATCCAGGCTCGTTCCGGTAAAGCCGAAATTCAGGACTTGTGGGGTGACCGAGATCCGGGGCGCCAGCTCTCCCGTGTCGGTCCGCTCCGCGAACGCCTGGACCGCCTGATACGCGTCGATCTCGCCCCATCCGGTTTCCGGGTCCCAACCGGTGGGTCCCAGGTCCTTGGTGAGCGCGCCCGATTCGAGCAGCTCCAGCAGCAATCCCGGGGAGAGCTCCGGATTCACCGCGCGGCCCAGCGCAAGGACGCCGGAAACGACCGCTGTGGACATTGAAGTGCCCTGAAGGAATGCGTAGTCCGATGCAAGGGTTTCGCCCGTGTCATTGACCCAGGTGCTCAGGATGCCGTCTTCGGAGTGAATCATGACGCCCCCGGGCGCCACCAGGTCCAGACGGGGGCCGTAGTTGCTGTACCAGGCGCGATCGGCGTTGCGGTCCGTGGCGCCCGCTGCAAGTACGGATTCGTAGGCCGCGGGGTAACCGACCGTGCTGGTTCCATCGTTGCCCGAGGACGCGACCACCAGGATTCCGAGCTCGCGTACCTCCTGCAAGAGTTCATCGGCCTCCGCGCTGTAGCCACCACCCCCGAGGCTGAGGTTGATGATGTCGGCTCTCGGGCTGGGCTTGGTGCCGGAGTCGTTCGGCAGACCGGCTGCATAGCGGATCCCCTGTAGCGTGTCGTTCAGGGTTCCGGTGCCGTTCAGGGTCCAGACGGGGAGGATGTCCACTCCCCAGGAGACGCCGGCGACACCAAGACTGTTGTCGGTTGCCGCCCCGATGATTCCGGTGACGTGCGTGCCATGCCAGGAGCGCTCTTCATCGCAGGTGCTGTCTTCCGGGTCGCAGACAAACCGCTGGGTCGGGAAGAGTCGGTCCTCGTCCAGGTCTTCGTGCTCGCGGTAGACGCCGGTATCGACGACGGCCACCACGACCTCCTCGTCCGGCGCCTCGCCGGTGGTGATATCCCAGGCCTGCGGCAGGTTGATGGCCTCGTGGAACCACTGCAGGTGCCAGTCCGGGTCGTTCGGCGTCAGCATTGGGGTCATGTGGTAGTTGGGCGACGCCGAGACGATATCCGGTTGCCCCCGCAGCGCCTTGATTACGCGCAGGGTTTCATAGCGCGCGGCTTGTTCCGGGGTGCGCCAGGCCACTGCGGGCGAAATCGAGGGCGTATGCAGGCCCAGCGAGCTGATGACTGCCTCCGCATGACCTCCGGGGATCCGCCAGAGCTGCTCGCGCCCCGGTGCCCCGGAGACCCTCTGCAGGCCCATGTCGGCCGGGCTTTTTCCCAGTGCAAACGGGCGAATCTCGTCCGCGCTGCGCACAATGATCTCGTCCGGTACAAAGTCATCCGCGAGGCGCAGGCTTGCCGCATGCGCGGGGTCCAGCATCTGCGAGGAGTCGAGACGCAAGTGGTACGCGGACTGGCCCGAATAGGCCGATACCCGGACATAGTATCGGCCGGCTTCGGGTGCGACGACGCGCTCGAAACCGTCGATGCCAATAGAGGCATCCACCACCATCCCGGTGTCATCGATCAGATACAGGTCGAGATCGGCCCGTGCTGGATCCGGAAACTCCAGCAAGGCCTGGTCGCCGGCGTTGAACTCGGCCACGAATACGTCATCCGGGTCTCCAGCCGACCCGAAGCGGCTGTCGGTCAGGGGGCTGGCCACAAACCCGCCGATGATGGCGGGCACGCGTACCTCCTGCGCATTGGTAAGGTCGTTGTTTCTGAAGACCTGGCTTTGCGGGTCGTTCGTATCGGAGTCGACATGATGCAAGGCCTGCACCTCGAGGCTCCCGGACACGACAAAGCCCCCACTGGACGATCCGCCGCCCCCGCACCCGACCGCCAGAAGCGCCGAAGACAATGCCAGCGCGATCCATGCGGAGGCCCGGCGCATTGCGCGCGCTTGATCATGGTGAAGTAACGCGCCATTTGATGGGCCGAATGCCTGCTCCACTCGAAGGTTCCTCCGGATTACCAGAAAGTCTGGGGGAAGCGGCGATTTCGATTAACGAGCCGTCTTTCATCTCCCGCCGGCCGCCGACGGGATCAGTAACTCGCCGCTCTCGATTAAGAATCGCAGATCCGGGCGGTTCGGGCTGTCAACCCTCGTCCAATTTGGTCTTTTAGTGTCGGTCGGGAATGGCGTTCCGTATGGGAGCCGGCAGTTCGCTCGCACGGCTGGCGATTGAATCGCTGGTTCTTTAGACTCGGGTAAGCCCGCACAGGGTTTATGGAAAAAAATAAAAGGGAGAAGGGAAGTATGTGGAATCTGAAATCAGCAGAGGGATCTGTATGGCAGCTCGGCCTCGCGGCCGTGACCATCGCCTTGGTAACAGGCTGCGGCGGAGGGTCCTCCGGTGGTGGCGGGGGAGCCGGCGATGACCAGGAACAAGCGTCTGTAGAAGGCATCTGGCGTGGCACCTTCACCGAGGAAGGCATTGGGATGTTCGATGCCCAAGGGCTTTTCTACGATGGCCGGGTGTTTGCAATCAGCGAGGATGCGGGGGTCATCTACGATGGCGAGTACTCGGTGACGGGTGACCGGGTGGAGGCCGAGGTCCGTGCTTACCAAATCAATGGGTGGTACTTCGCGGATGCTGCGCTGGAAGGCACGGTGACGACGTCAGACTCCATGAGTCTGGAATTTGAAACCTCACTGGACACCAAGGGTTCGGTCTCTCTCGAATATGACACCCAATACGATCAGCCTTCGGATACGGATATGATCGAAGGGATGTGGCACTACGACGAACCAGGATACGAAGCGATAGTTGAGATCGACGCTTCGGGCGTCTTCTATGCCTACGACGGTGTGGGGTGTGTTTATTCCGGGGAGGCGCTATCTCTAAATCCAGACAAGAATCTCTACTCGGTCGATATGACGGTTGAGCTGTGTGGCGATCTGGATGGTGACTACACTGGCTTTGCGGCCTTGCTGGAGGAGCCGGGTATGGGCGAGATTCTGCAGATCGTGGTTTCCAACCAGGATGCCATTGTCTTCCGGCCGTTGCAGCCAGTGCCGTGATATTGGCCAACCCTGGGGCTTGGCATCGCGTGTTCAGATGAACCGCTTTGGCAGCCTTTCCACAAAGGCCCGAATCCAGATGGATCCGGGCCTTTTTTGTAGGATCGGATGGAAAGCGGTGTACCGGAAACCCGCTATCGGTCACGGATAACCCCCCGTACGGACGTCCTTGGGGGACCACATTTGGCCGAGCCTTCCGAGGGGTGGGCGACTCGTCTGCCGTAGTGAGGCGCGGGAAAGCTCCGCTTAGTTGCGGGGGCGGTTACGGTCGTTTGGGATAATCCGGCGGACCCTGTCGGCGGTCAGGGCGTGTCGCTAGGCCGGTTAGTTGCCGGCATCGTCTTCATCGGCGTCTCGTGCCTCCAGTCTCTCGGCGGCGGTTTGTGCGGCCGTGGTACCCGGGTAGTAGTCGCGCACGTATTCGAGTCGGGCGCGGGCCTCGTCTGTGTGTCCCGCCGCGGCGGATTGGTCGGCGATCTCCAGTTCGATGGTGGCAAGGTTCTCGCGCATACGGGCCAGGCGTGGGGCAATGGACTCCGCGTACTCCGACATGGGGTAGTCGTTGAGAAAAGCGGCAAGCTGGAGGAAGACCTGGCGGCCCTGCTCGCTGCGTTGTTTCGGTGGCGCGGACGAGGCCCTGTTCCACGTTCCCAGATGTGCCAGGGCACCGAGATACGCGGCGTAGTCGATATCCGGATGGCTCGGATTTTCCTGGCGGATGGTATCGGTGAGGTTGCGGGTGCGTGCGAATTCGCCGCGCTGCAGGCATACCCGGGCGACCGACAGGCGGACGTCGACCGAGGCGGGCGCATCGGCCGCATCCAGCGCACTGTAGGCCGCGCGGCAGTCCCCGCGTTCCAGGGCATAGCGGATATCCTCTGGCGGGGGCTCGGACCCGTTTGGCGGGGTGGTGGCGCAACCCGCCAGAATCAGCCCGAACAGTGCGCCGGCCGTCAGCGCGGCTGCCGGGGAGGCAGGCCGGAACCAGCGGGGGGTTATCGGGTTTTGTTCGGGGGTCACGGGGCTGATCCTGCGATCCATAGATACCTTCCCTGATCGTCACGGCGGAGATTGTTTTCGAGTAGGCGCTGGATGTTGGCATCGGCGTGGGCGCGCGGATCCAGCAAGACCCGCGCATCTATGCCCGGAGGATCCGTGCGCAGGTCCAGGCGAATGGTGCCGGTGATTCCCAGCTCGGCATCCGGGGAGGCATCCAGGTCGATTCCCAAACGCTTGTCCTCTTCGCGAAGGGTGGCGCGTTGCTCGCCCAGGGGCAAGGGACGGGGGAGTCCCGCGGCCGCTTCCTGCCAGTTGACCCGCCCCGAGGCGTGCTCCACCGTTCCGTCCCGATGGATCCGGAGGTGCAGGTCGCTGGTCTGCAGCCGGCCGTCGAGCACGAGCGGGATGCCCGTGTCCCACTGATGCAGCGCAGCAGCGGGCAGGGAGCCTTCAAGCCCGGAGAGCTGTACGCTGCCGAGTCCGAGCCGCAGGCCTCCACGGAGTTCGCCGCCGCCGGGCGGGGCCCAGTGGATGTCGGCGCCCAGCGCGGCGCGAAGAAACTCGCCGGGCCGCACATCCCAGTCCAGGCGGCCCATCGGTCCCACCGGTGATTGGAGCCCCTCGACGCTACCCTGCCAGATGGACCCGTGCACCTGTTCCCAGGTGATCGTGTCCGGCAGCCCGCCCCACCGCTCGGCAGCCGCCAGCGCGACGGAGGCGGGCGCGCGTATTATCAACGCAAGCAGCAGGACGAGAATAAAAACGGCCCCCAGCGCGAACCATGCACGGCGATCCGGGCGGCGTTCGTCGACGTGGTTGTCGGCGGCAATGGTCACGCTACGGCTCGCGGGTCAGGAAGAGTTCGGCATTGATGCGCCCCGGCTCGACGGCACGTTCCAGCAAGATTCGACCGGGGACGACGCCGTCTTCGCGTTCCAGTTCGCCGAGCCAGCGCATCAGGTCGCTGTAGGGCGCCCCTTCGAGGTGTACGGTCACGCCGGCCTCGCCAGGTCGCGCGCGTGCCAGGTATTCGCCCAGACCGAAGGCCCGCGCGGAGGCATCCACGTGGGCGATCAGCGAGCGGCCTTCAAGGCGCGGTTGTCGATTGTCCTGTGTCGGTTCGCGGCTGCGGGCGGTCGCGACCTCGGGGGCATTGGCCTGCATCCAGGCCAGCTCCGCGCGCGCCTCGGCGAGTCGGTCGCGGGACTGTTCGCGGCTTTCCAGCAGGGGCTCGACAACGCCCAGGAACACGACCGCGATCAGCAGGACCAAACCGCCTGCCAGCAGGAGCCGTTGCTCGCGCGTCCGCAAGTCGTCCCAGTAGGCCTTCATGGTTGCTTCTCGATGGTCATGCGTGCCCGGACACCCTGCTCGCCGGTTTCGGCCGAGACGATCCGGACACGTGCGTTCATGGCTTCGCGCAGGCCCTCGCGCAACTGTTCCAGTTCCGCGATTCCGCTGCCCTCCAGCTCGAGCTCGAGGCGATCGTGATCGCCCCGCAGGCGCTGTAGGGTGAGGTCGCGCGCGGCGAGGCCCTCCATGATGCGGGCAAGGGCTTCACCGAGCGGGCTGTGTACGGTCGCAGTGGTGCCCGATTCGCCCTGTCCCAGCACGCTTTCGAACTGGGCCACGGGGTCGACCATGCGGGCCTGCGGTAGGGTTTCCTCGAACAGGGCCGCGATGTCCTGTTCGGTCGCCCGGTATTCCCGCTCGAGTTGCCCGGCCTCCAGCCACACGGACCCAAGCCAGATTACGGCCAGAACGAGTGCCAGCGCCGCCGGTACACGCCAAGGGGCGGGAAGTGCCCCGAACGCGGTCGGGCTTTCGGCGGGCGATGCGAAGTCGAAGGCCAGGGCAGACCGTACGGCGCGCTGCAGCTCGGCCGGTGGCAGTTCTCCTGATTGCACCCCGACCAGCAGGAGCTCGAGGACGTCGCCGGACCATCCGGGTGGCGGCTGGAGGGGTGCGCGCGGGTCGGGTTCGGCGGCCGGGTCCACCACATGAACAGCGTTCTGGGGAGGCTGCGCTTCGTCGGTGCGGGCGTCATCGGGGGGCGTGGTCAAGGCGGCGCGCTGCTGCAACCACCAGCTGGCAACTTCCTGGGGCATCGCGAGCGGTTCGGCCTCGGGCGAAAGCACGATGCTGCGTTGTGTTCCCGAGAGCAGGAAGACCTGACCGCCCAGGTCTTGGCTTCGCAGCAGCGCAAGGTCCGGGATCATGTGCGACACGCGGATGCCGTGCTCGTGAAGCCAGTCTTCCCAGCACTCCAGGTCTCGCTGAGCGACCACGCCGGCCAGGGTCTCGCTACCGTGGCGAGGGCCGGCAACGATCCTGAGCTGTTCCAGATCTTCGCTGAGGCGATCCTCCAGGGCGAAGGGAAGCGCTCGGCGACGCACGCGGCCTGACTTCCCGGGCACGAACACCCGATGAAGAGGCGCGCGTTCCCCGGGGAGTAGTGCAACCGCATGGTCGTCCGCCGCGAGCAAGGTGCGCAGCTCGTCCGGCGCCGCCTCCCCCTGATCCGCGAGCGCTCCGTTTCTGCGCAGCCGCAGCCAGCGCAGCCGAAGCGGCGTGTCCGCGCCGAGCATTTCGGGTTCTGGCAGCTGGAAGAGGAACCAGTTCATGCCGAGTCCGGTGAGTGAAGAGCGTCTGCAAGCATCCGGTTTCTTGTTCAGGGTTCGCAGGGGGCGTGTTCGCGAAGAATGGTACGCCCGTTGGGGCCATCGAGGATCGCGCAGTGAAAATAATCCCGTCCGGCGATGCGGACAACCAGTTGCAGGCGGTAATAGCGAATGTCGCGGCTCTGTTCGGTCGCATGACCCAGCGCTGCGGTTTGGACGGGGTCCGGGGCGCGTTCCATGTCGATGGCATTGTCCGTGCCCGGCCGGGCCACGACCCAGGGTGCCAGTGTCCGCCAGAGGTCCGGGTCGAACCCGTGTACCTGGAGCAATTCCGATGCGAAGCGCATCGGGCGGTTGCCGCTGAGCCGGTGCGGTTCCAGGCCGCGGTATACCGGATCGTCCGTCTCCGGGTTCATCCAGTCGTGCACGGCGACCGCCAGGCGTTGGGCGTTGCCCGATTGTCCGTCGGTTGCCGCGAGGGCCTGTTCGATCAGGCCAGCGAAGGCCTCAAGGGGCGGGTCATCGGCACGCCCGAGACTGTTGATGTTGAAACGGCAGTGAAGATTCTCCAGGCGGGCGCGGACGCCGACACCCTCTAACTCCAGTGGCAATGTGGGCGACGTGCAGCCATCCCACGGCAGGTCGTCGTAGTTTCGCAGCCTTTCCAGCATGTGGAGGGCGACGGTTTCGGCCCCCTGCGTCAGGTGTTGCGCCCGATCCTGGTCCTGGATGGTGGCTGCGCGGAACACTTGCTGATTGTCACGCATGGTCATGGTGACCGCCGTCACGCTGGCGATCGCGACCACCAGCAGGGCCGTGATCAGCGCGGCCCCCGAATGCCGGCCCCTCACTGGACCCCCGGCAGGGCGATGCGGCGCTCGATGGGCCCGAGCCCCGGAACGATCAGGCTCACGATCACCTGCGCCGGACGGCGTTCGCCGCCATCCAGCGGCGGCCAGCTGTCCGTGATGTCCTGGGTGTCGCCATCGACAAAGTCGAACCGGATTTCCAGTTCATCTCCCGCGTCCTGCGCCATCTGGCCGTTCGCCGTGGACGCTCTCCCGGCGTGTGCGTCCCGATCCAGAAACAGGCGCACCTGTTCGGATTCCGGCAGGGCACCGTCCAGCACCGGCCAGGTGACCCGTTCCAGCCCCCGGTCACTGACCCTCCAGGCGACCCGCGCCAGGCGGCCGTGTTCCCCGTTTCCCGCCCGTACCAGTTCCAGTTGCCGCGGGTCCGTGACCGGGCTGTAACGCAGGGCGGGGAGGCGATCGCCGTAGCCGTCGCGGGGGTGGAGCTCGATGCTGTGGCGCAGGTCGCGTTCCAGCACGGCCAGTGTGACCTGAAGCTCCGCCAGGCGCTGGCTCTGGGCTTGCGTGGCATGGTCCGCCATCAGCACTGCCCGCAGTCCGCCGATCGCCAGCACGCCCACGGTGGCGAACACGGCCACGGCCACGAGCAGCTCCAGCAGGGTAAAGCCGCGCGCGGCGCCCGATGCACATGACCGACGTGCCGGCACGTCAGGGCAATGCATAGCTGGTTGCCTGGGCGAGGGGATGGTCGGGGTCGCCATCGAGCGGCCACACCCGGACCTCGATGCGGCGCACCGCCGGGAGCTCGAGCGGGGCGTCGATCACCGTGTCGGTGATCTCGATGCGGGCCTCCCATTCGCGGTCCGCGAGTGTGGACTGAATGCGCTCGGTGCCAACGTCGACTCGCCGCAACCCGGCCTCGTAGTCGGCGAGCAGGTTGCTGGCCACCCATCCGGCCAACGTGCGTTCCTGCAGGTAGGCAGTATTGCGCGCGTGTTCGCTGCCTGCCTTGATGAGGGCCCCAAGGGCGACGCCCAGCACCACCAGGGCAATCAGAACCTCGAGTAACGTGAATCCGCGTCGTGCGCCGCGTGCCAACATGGCTAGTTGGGGTGTCCCGGGCGGGCCATCAACAGGTGGCGGGGCTCGCCGCCAACCGGTGGTGGGTGCTCGAAGGCCTGAATGGGTTGGCCCCGTTCGACCCGCAACATGAGACCGCTTTGCCCGCCAGGGTGTTCCAGAACCAATTCAAAGGGTTCGATGTGTCCGCTGCTGCTAATGGCAATGCGGTTGTGTTCCGGCCCTTCGCGGAGGCTGCTTCGCCGGCCGTCCACATAAAGCCGTGGCTGCAGCCCGTGTTGCCGAAAGTCCCGCGGACCCAGCGGCCCCCTCTCGATCGGTGTCCAGGTGACCTGGGCATCGTCGATCCACTGGCGCTCCAGGATGACCAGCCCCTGCGTGCCAATACCGATGGACAGCGCCTGGCCGGTCAAGAGGGTGTGTTCCCGGGCGAGTTCGATCTGGCCCGCCAGCTGGCGGGCGGTCTGTTCGAGGCTCCGGCTGCCCAGCTGGCTCATGGACAGCACGCCGATGCTGGCGACCACACCGATCACGAACATCACGACCAGTAGTTCGATCAGGGTAAAGCCGGTGGGGCGTGCGCGGCGGGTCGCCATTGGCGTCCTCAGAATTCGTCCATGTTCCAGTTGCCGATCTCGCCCTCGATGCCCTCCCCACCGCGGCGCCCGTTGGCGCCGTAGCTGAAGACGTCGAAGTCGCCATGTCGCCCGGGGTGCAGGTACTGATACGGGTTGCCCCAGGGGTCGCTCGGCAGGCGGTCCATGTAGCCGCCCTGGCGGTACTGGGGGGGTTCCGGCCCGCTGCGCGGGCGTTCCACCAGCGCATCCAGTCCCTGGTCGGTGGTCGGATACCGGGAAGTATCCAGACGGTAGAGATTCAGGGCGGTTTCCAGGATGCGGATATCCTGCTTGACCTTGGTGATCCGGGCGTCGTCCGGGCGGTCCATCACGCGAGGGACCACGATCGCCGCGAGGATGCCGAGGATGACCACCACCACCATGATCTCGATCAGGGTGAAGCCTCGGGCACCGCGGAATCCGGTACGCGCAAGGCAGGCAGAGCGGGGTTCTTGCATGGTCAATTCACCAGCTGGTTGAGTTCGAAGATCGGGAGCAGGATGGCGAGGACGATGGTCAGGACGATGCCGCCCATGGTCAGGATCAGCAAGGGTTCGAACAGGCCCATGCTGATACTGATGCGGGATTCGACCTCCTGTTCCTGGGTCTCGGCGGCCCGTTCCAGCATCTCGGTGAGCCGCCCGCTGGACTCGCCGCTACGGATCAAGTGTACGGTGATCGGTGGGAAGTATCCCGTCTCCTCCAGGGCCTGACCAATGCTGCGGCCCTCGCGGATTCGCAGCGAGGCATCCTCCACTGCGGCGCGCATGGGGCGGCTGTCGATGACCTCGGCGCCGGTTCGCAGCGCATCCAGGAGCGACACCCCGCTGGCGGACAGGATGCTGAGGGTACGTGCAAACCGGGCCGTGTTGAGCCCCCGGACCAGGCGACCCACAAGCGGGAGGCGCAGTACCAGCCGGTCGAAGCGCATGCGCGGCCCGGGTTTGCGCAGCCAGCGGGCCAGCAGCGCCACGAGCACGCCCAGGGCGATCAGCGCGTATAGACCATAGGTTCGCAAGAGGTCACTGGTGCTGATCAGCATGCGGGTCAGTGTGGGCAACTGCTGGTCCAGGCCCTCGAAGACCTGGACCACTTCGGGTACCACATAGACGACCAGGCCCACGGTCACGCCCAGGGCCACCAGGGTCAGGATGATCGGATAGATCAGGGCGAGCATGACCTTCTGCCGCAACGCGTGGCGATTCTCGAGGTATTCGGCCAGGCGCTCCAGTACCAGGTGCAGATGCCCGGAGGCCTCGCCGGCCGCGACGGTGCTGCGGTAAATCTCGGGGAACGCGCGCGGAAATGCGCCCAGTGCCTGGGCCAGCGAGTGCCCCTCCATGACCCGGGTGCGCACGGCACTCAAGATGTTGCGCACCTTCTGCTTTTCGGACTGCCGGGCGACGGTCGCCAGCCATTCCTCCACCGGCAGGCCGGCGCGCGCAAGCGTGGCCATCTGGCGTGTCGCAAGCGCCAGGTCGAGCGCGCTGATGCCGCCGGTGCCGCGTCCCGAGTGGGTCCGGGTGCCCCGGGTGGCGGCCGAGGATTCGCCGATTTCGAGCAGATCCAGTGGGGTCAGGCCTTCGCTGCGCAACTGGGACCGGACGCTGCGGGCTGTGTCCCCCTCGGTCACGCCCTTGCGCGTTCGGCCGGCTGCGTCCAGCGCCTGGTATTCGAAGGCGGGCATGGCCCTAGCCCGCCTCGGTGACGCGCAGCATTTCCTCGAGGCTGGTCGTGCCGTCGAGAACCCGTCGGCAGGCATCGGCGCGGAGACTCACACTGTTCTCGCGTGCGGCGCGGACCATGGCCTGTTCACTGGCATTGTCATGAATGAGTGTGCGCAGGCGTTCGTTCACCTCCACCAGCTCATAGATGCCGGTCCGGCCCCGATAGCCGAGTTCGTTGCAGCTCGGGCAGCCGCGTGCATGGTAGAGGGTGGGAGGTTCCGTGGAGGCTACGCCCAGCAGTTCGCATTCCCGTGGCGATGCCGGGTGCGGTTCGCGGCAGTCCTTGCAAAGGACCCGTACCAGCCGCTGGGCGAGAATCCCGTTCAGGGTCGAGGACAGCAGGAAGGGCTCCACGCCCATGTCGCGCAGGCGCGTGATGGCCCCGATCGCGGAGTTGGTATGCAGGGTGGAAAACACCAGGTGACCGGTCAGGCTCGCCTGAACCGCGATCTGGACGGTGTCGACATCGCGGATCTCGCCGACCATCACCACATCCGGGTCCTGACGCAGGATCGCCCGCAGCCCGCGGGCAAAGGTCATGTCGATACGGCTGTTGATCTGGGTCTGCCCGATCCCGTCGAGGTAGTACTCGATCGGGTCCTCGACGGTCAGGATATTGCGGCTGCGGTCATTGAGCCGGGTCAGCGCTGCGTACAGCGTCGTCGTCTTGCCCGATCCGGTCGGGCCGGTGACCAGCACGATACCGTGCGGTCGCGTGACAATCTGCTCCAGGGTGTCACGGGTATCCGGATCCATGCCCAGGTGGGTGAGGTCAAGGCGACCGGCCTGCTTGTCCAGCAGTCGCATCACCACGCGTTCTCCGTGGCCCGAGGGCAGGGTGGAGACGCGCACGTCCACCGCGCGGCCGGCGACCCTGAGGGAGATGCGTCCGTCCTGTGGCAGTCGCTTCTCCGCGATGTCCAGCCGTGCCATCACCTTGATGCGCGAGACGATGAGCGATGCAAGCCCCGCGGGCGGGGTCAGAATCTCGCGCAAGACGCCGTCCACGCGCAGCCGGACGGCCAGGCGACTCTCGAAGGGCTCGATGTGGATGTCCGACGCGTTTTCCCGTACCGCCTCCGTCAGCAGCGCATTGATGAGCCGGATAATCGGGGCATCGTCTTCGGCCTCCAGGAGGTCCTGCGGCTCGGCGAGGGATTCCGCCACGCTCGACAGGTCGAGGTTGCCATCCAGCTCCTCCATCGATTGCATGGCCCGCGAGCTGGAGGATTCGTAGCGCTCGCGCAGCCGCTGCTCGAAGGTCTTGTCATCGACGGTTTCCAGGTTCAGCGGCTCGGGGCTGCGTCGGCGAAGTTCCAGGAGCCCTTGCGGATCGGCGTCGTGGCGCAGAAAGATCTGGCGTTGGCCCGCGACCAGATCGCCGGGCACGGCGCCGACCCGGCGGGCGAAGGTGTAGCTCACGGCGAACGTACCGGCTACCGGTGCCCCGGGCGCGTTCGGGTCGTCCGGCACGGGTTCCCGGGTCGCCCCCGCGTTCATGGCCTGGGTACCCTCGGCCATTCAGTCGCGCTTGCCATGGACATCTTCGAAGCTCGGCGGGAGCTGGGTCAGGCGCTCCCATTCCGGCAGGACCGGGCTTCTGCGCTGCTGGGTGCGCGCCTGCTCGCGCAGTTGCTCGCCGCGGATAAAGCTGTACTTCTCGCTGGTCAACTCGGCGCCGCGGGCGCTGTCCCGGACGATGCGCGGGTGCAGGAACACCATCAGGTTCCGTTTCTCGGTCTGGTTGCGGTCCGCCCGGAAGAGTCGTCCAACCCCGGGGATGCTGCCCAGCCCGGGGACGCGCGCCTCGCTGTCCGTTTGCTGTTCTTGAATCAGCCCGCCGAGCACCAGCATGTCGCCGTCATCGATCAGGACGTGCGTCTTCAGTGTCCGGGTATTGGTAATGAGATCGGCCGCGCCGGAAGTACCCGGCGCCAACTGCGAGACCTCTTGCTCGATCTCCAGGCGCACGGCATTGCCCTGGTTGATCTGAGGCCGCACGCGAAGCTTCACCCCGACATCCTCGCGACGGATCGTGTCGAAGGCCTGGCCCGAATCCTCGATCGAGCGCCCGACGATGAACGGCACATTCTGGCCCACCACGATCTCGGCTTCCTCGTTGTCCAGCGTAAGGAGGCTGGGGGTGGACAGGATGTTGCTGGAGGTGTCGCGTTGCAGCATGTTGATCAGGGCGGCGATCCGCGTGCTTCCGGTCGACCCCACGCCGCCGGCCGTCAGGCCGTCCCCGATGTCAGGGGGGGATGACACGGCTCCGTCAAGGAACCCTTCCACGCCCGCAGCGAGTTCGAGGATCCCGCGTGACCCGGGGCCGGAAAAGTTGAGGACCCCGGCGCCACTGCTTCCGATGGCGCCCCACTGTACGCCGAGATCCCGCACGCGATCCGACGAGACCTCCGCGATGACGGCCTCGACCAGGACTTGCGCTCGCCGGATATCGAGCCGCTCCACGATAATGTCGAAGTCGCGGATGAACTCGGAGGGCCCGTAGGTCACCACGGCGTTGGTGGACTCGTGTGCCTCGATATGGATCCCGCTTCCGCTCCGTGCGTCGGGGTCGATATCCGGGCTTTTTTCGGCGATGTTGCGCAGCAGTTCGGCCACCTCCTCGGCCCGCGCATACTTCAGGTAGTGCACGCGCGCGTTCCCTTCTTCCATCTCCCGGTCAAGCTGGGCAATGAGCCCGCGCAGGCGCAAGCGAGATTCCTCGCGCCCGGAGAGAACGATGGCATTGCTGCGGCGATCCGCCAGGACCTGGGGTGTGGCCAGCTCTCCCGTGCCCTCCCGGGCCAGAACCTGCAATTGCTCGGCGAGTTCCCCGGCGCGGGCATGCCGGAGTTCAATGACCTCGAAGTCGTCCGCGAATGGCCGGTCCATGCGCTCGACGAGGGCGCGGATGCGATGCACGTTGCTGCGCGTATCCGAAATCAGCAGGGTGTTGGGCTCGGTGGCCGCTGCAAGGTGTCCCCCTTGCGGGATCAGCGGACGAAGGACGGGAACGAGCTGGGCGGCAGAAACATGTCGCAACGCCATCACGTGGGTGACGATACTTCCGCCACGCACATCGGCGTCCGGTTCTGTCTCGATATCGAGGATCGTGGGGGCATCCTGCTTGGCCTGGGCGTCGGGCACGATGCGCGTGGACGATTCGCCCGCAATGGCCGCGAATCCGTGGATTTTGAGGATGTCGTGGAACAGGTCCATCAGCTCGTCCCGGGGCACGGGGCGGCTGGAAACAACCGTGATGTTGCCGCGTACCCGTGGGTCCACGATGAAGTTGGTCCCGGTTTCCTCCGACACAAGGTCGATCAGGTTGCTGATGTTGGTGTCGCGAAGATTGAGTGTCAGCTCGTCCGCCGCGACGGACCCCGCTGCGCAGACCAGGGACAGTGCGAGGGCGAAAAGGCGGAGTCGGAGGCTCATTCGGTTAACTCGATGGTCAGCGGAAGGGTCTGCCCGTCACGTTCTATGGTGATGTTCACCCGGTCGGTGTTGCCGAGTCCAGAGAGGATTTGCTCGGGGTCTTCAATGTCACGGATCTGCTGCCCCTGGACCGAGGTGATGATGTCGCCTTCCTGAAGGCCGGCGCGTTCGAATTCGCGCTGGTTGCGCGTTGGGGTGACCCGAATCCCCAGCAGTGCGCCATCCCGCAGTACGGGCTGGGCACGCAGCGAATTCATGGCGCGCTGCGGGTCGTCGAGCCAGCGGGATCGGCTGATGTTGGCCGTGATCGGCGTCGGGGAGGCGGCGACCTGCGATGACCGCTGATCGTTATCGGAGCGGCTGCCATCGACTCGCAGTTCGTCGCCCCGCGGGAGCCGTAGTGTCTCCAGTCGACCTTCGCGCTCCAGGATGACCCGGTCCGCGTGTACCTGGTGCAGCGTCGCCAGGTGGTTCCCGATGGTGTCGCCCACATGATAGAGCTCGACATTGGCCCTCCCTGCGGAAATGATCGCGCTGCCGTTGCCCTGTCCGGTCGCCAGGATGCCGAGCAGCTCCAGACTCAGGCGGGTCTCCGGCGCGTTCTCGATGGCCTGTTGGCCCGCTTGCCGGGGGCTGCCGAAGGGAGTGAATTCGGCGCTTCGGGTAAAGCCGGACCGGGCAGAGGTATCGGCTCCGGGAGACGGGGCGGGGCGACTGGCGGTTGCCCGTTCCGCGTGGACCGTGGTGCCCGACGGGTACGTGTACCCCGGAACGGCGATCGACCAGACCAGACCCGCGATCAGCCATGCCGTGACCGCCAGCAGCCCGGCACTGAGTATCCAGGGCAGGGGCAATGGCACAAGTCGGGGCGAAGATGGCATCGTCAACGGCGTTCGCGGTTTATTCGGTTGGCTGGCCCCGGCGGTTCTCGCTAGGTCGAGTCGGATCGCGTCTTGAAAGAGGGCCTGGGGGAACACGGTTTAATGTACCCGTTCGCGTGGATGCCCCTGATTCCCCGATCCTGCATTGTTCAGCATGCCGCTTTCGCCAAGTGGGGTCGAGTCCCGGGCCATGCGGCTCCCGGTTTTCCGGAGACGCCCCGCGCCCGTGCGCGGAGGCGAACGCCCTGGAGGAGGCGCGAAGGTATCGTGTCTCGCGGCTCCCAAGCCGATTGCTCCTGGTGGAGCCGCCGGTGTTGGTGCGGCCGCTACCGGGGCTGCCATCGGATTCGGGAACAGGGGCTGCGCCCGGTCTGGAAGCGGGCGTTCGTCGTGACGACGATGGGATGAGGCCGCGCCAGCCAGTGAAGGGGAGCCACCTGGACCGGCGGCTCCATCCACTGCGTCCGAACGCGGCCTGGTTGACGGACATCACCGACGACATCGACGGCTTCCGCAACAAGCGCCGTCCCCGCACCGAAAATGGCTTTCGGGCGAATGCCGGAATTACGGTCCCGAACAAGCCTGGATGGTCTTGGTCCCTGTCGCGTCCTCGACACCCGCGTACGCTACGGTGACCTCAAGTTTGGTTCCTTCTTTATCTGAGAGGTTGTCGAACTCGATTACATATTGATACTCAAAGAGTAACAGGGCCACTTGCAGAAAGGCCTGTTGGAGGTTGGCGTCACTCGCCGGCTGGTAGAATAGGCCGCCCGTGCCGTCCGCGAGCCTTTGTAGTTCATTTTTCTGAGCTTCCTGAAGGAATTCGCCGAACCCGATGGTGAAAACAGGGATATCCTCTTCTACCGCCTGACCGATAGTGTCGTGCAGCGCGGCCTCCGTGTCCTCAACAACAGTATCTTCGCCGTCGGTCAAGGCGATGACGGCCTTCCTGTCGTTGTTGCTGCCGGGAATGTCGAACCGTGCGATGGCTTCCTCGGTTGCGCCGTAGAACGCGGTGTCTCTGCCGAGGTCGGGCGGATTCTTGATCGCGGCCTCCAGGTCGCCCTTTACGGACGTGAAACCGTCGGTCGTCATGGGCTGGACGTCGTCGGCGTACTTGATGATGTCCGCCTCATCCTTGTCCTGCATCGCGACCACCAGCGATGTCGCGCCCGCCTCCATGTTGTCTACAGCGTCGGGGAAGTCGGTGATACTGCCGCTATAGTCCATCGTGATGCTGAGAGAGAGGTCGGTGTAGTTTCGGCTGATCGGTTGCACGTCATAACTACCGGGGGCGAACCCTGCAAGAGTGAAATCGCCAGCGACCAAGTTCGGAATGGGGAAGTCGGCCTGGTCGGTGACGGACACAAAGGCCTTGGGGGGGAAGGCGCACGCGTTGACCTGGTTGACGTTGACGTGGATCGACTTGATTGGTTCGTAGGTGCCCTCCAGAGTGCCCCCGACCGTGGGGGTGTTGGGGTCATCGCTCTCCGCGATCAATAGGGCCTCGAACTCGCCGATACGCGCGGGTTTGAATTCGGCCACAACGGTACAGCTGCCGCCGCCCGGGAGGTCAAACGGCGGCGCTCCGCAGGGGGCGTTGCCGCCCGAGTCGTCCAGAACAAACTGGCCTGGGTCGCGCCCAAACAGACTCATACTTGAGATGCTTTGGGACGTCGTTCCCTCGTTGCGGATGATGAATTGCCGAGGGAGCACGTGATTCTCGTTGCCTTCCGTAATGGTCCCGAAATTGAAACGGTCGGGCACCACCGTGATCCCGGCCGAAGGCGTGGTGCCACCGCCGCCGCCACCGCAGCCACTTAGGCCGATTGACGCAGCCAGCAGGGCTGGAACCAGGAGTCGGGATTTTCCGAATTCAAATGTCATGGTTTCGTTCCCCATCGATGAGTAAGGTGGCTGAGTCGGGGCCCTGCATGGGTGTGCGGGTGCCGAGAAAGATCAGGCGGCATGCCTGGTCGTCCGCTGGGGACCTGATTAGGGGAGGGAAGGTGGTGGAAGATCGAGGGCTGGGTCTGTTCGGTGTCGAACACAAGCCAGTCCTGGTCCCGCCAAGTCCCTGGGAAAGGGTCCCCTCGTCTATCGTTTTGGGGGTTAGGACGCTGGGTTTCATGAGTGTCCCGTCGGTGGTTCGCTTCGCCTATTTTTCATCGGGCGCGGGTGCAGGAGGCGAGCCCTCCGGGCGACCCGGCCGTGCGAGAACCCCTAACCGTCCGGAGGGCTCTCCTTCTGCTGGAGTATAGGGCGGCGTTTCGGCCGTCCAAGGCTTCCCGTTATCGCGGAGTTATGGGCAATGATCGTGAACGCCGGACGCTGCCGCTCTCGGCCTTCCTGTTCGAGCTGCGGGCCCGGCGAATCGAGTGTCTCCTGGTGCGCCGTCGCCTTCTGTTGTCCACCGCACAGAAGGGTCTGGGCAGGATGTGGATAGTTTCAGCCGTAGGGGAATGGCGTCGTAGCGAGATTGAACGGCGGCTTCGCGCCCGTGCCACAGGCCGGGTTCACCACCATGAACATCGCCGCACGACGAGCCGTTCCCACCTATCGCCGCAGGCGCGACTTTGAACGCACCGCGGAGCCGACGGCGATGACCTCAGGCGGTCTTCCCCGGGGCGGCGCAATGGGATCCATGAGCACGCGGCTTCCATCGAAAATCCAATCCGACAGGAGGTGTTTCATGGCAGACAAGTCGAAAATGCAGGGTGAAGGCGACCGAGAATCCGCGAAGCGTTACAATGAAGACACGCAGGATTTCGTTGAGTCGGGCAAGGTTGACGACGCGGCCAAAAAAGCGGGAGAAGGCGACAAGGACGAAATGGAGCGCGCCGAGAAGGCCGGTAAGGATCGCGCGAAGGATGAGGATCCAGCAGTCGATCGGAACCATTCGAAACCGACTAAGTAAGTAACGAACCCGACGGTCCGGGAAGGTGGGCCGAGCCCGTTTGCGCCTCCCCGGCCAATCGCGTCGTTCGCCTTGGGGAAACGCGCCTCTATCGAGCCGGCGTAGATACCGTCTGGCTCTATGAGGTGCAAGGCATGTCATTAAGCCGAGCACAACCGGGGTCAGACCTTGCGTTTTGCTTCTGCCGACGGCGGCGTAGGCAAGAGGCAAGGTCCGCCCGCATTACCGCATCCACCAAAGTGGATAGCTACTCGGCTGGTGGGGCCGCCGTGGAAATCTCAAAGGGGGTCTCGTAGTCTCCCCGGCTCGTCCATTCCGCTCTGGAGACATCGTGGCCAACATCCTGAACCCGTACGCCGACGAGCAGCCCGAGTCGAAGCATATCGTGCTACGTGCACGCAGTGGCCAGGCGGTCTCCGCCGATTTCACCCTGCAGGATCGGCGCGGGCGTGAAAGCGCTGCGGAATACCTGTTTCATCTCTATTCCACCATCAAGCAGAAGCTGGGCGAACCAGTCCTGGATACTGCTGCACCATCGCCGGACGACCAGGCCGCCATGCAGCGACTGATCCTGTACTCGGCCGGCGCCCACGACACCATGTTCGGCACCTTTAATGCCTCCAGTGCCTCCTCGGAGATGCCGGAGGAGGAACGAAACGAGTTCGTGGAGATCTTCCTGCTGGCCAGCGCCACGGTCATCGAGGGACAGCGGATCACCGTCGACCTCCAGCGAGGCCTCATTACCGCCGAGGCGCCCTGAGCGCAACGTCCCGCGCGGGGTCGCCGCCGCAGGGGGCGGATTGCCCCGTGCAGGTGGACATGGATGCATGCCGGCCCGTCTCGGGGGCGGCCTTGTGCCGTAAATCTCGGATGGGAGTGGTGGGCCCTGTTGGGTGGAAGGCCGGCCGCGTAGCGGCGCGAAGCCTGGCTTCGCGAGGCCGGAACGGCGTGCGCCGGGAGGCGCGCGACTGGAATAGTCCGACCCGCCCAGCAGGAGCGAAGCGAATGGTGGGCCCGGTCGGACTCGAACCGACGACCAAGGGATTATGAGTCTCTACCGCTTTTCCTTTTGATTCAGTGTCTTACGCCATAAATCCGTCCAATATCGGTTTTAGAAAAGACCCCTTTTGTCAGGAACTTGCAGGTTCTCCGGACTTGATATTGGACGGATTTTCCCCTGCTCTCAACTGCTTCCGTGTGGTGCTTAGGGCCTGCGGGATAGGCCGCTCAGGTACACCGTTTCCAGCAGAATCCCGATGATACAGGGGGGAGGGGTTACCCCTGCTCAACTCGGCGTCGTTCCTGGATACTGATGGAAAAACGATCCTGGGTTCGACTGCGATAGCGCTTCCCTCCGGTTGGGAGTGAGTGGCGGTATCGGTGGCTCATTGCGCGTGAGCCACCCCCCCCTGTTTGCGCTATTCCCAGCCCAGACCGGAGCGTGGATGCAAACACCGAAACGCGGCCGGGATAAAGGCAAATACCTCCGTGAAAATGCACAGGCGCGAGTGCAATGTAATGGTGTAGTGCTATAATGGGACTGCTGATAAATGCAGCCACCATTGACGGAGAACGAACGCATGAAACGACGCATTCACAAGATCGAGTATTCGATCCCCAGCGCTACCGCCCCCGGCGAGCGCGAGCACAAGACCGCCTATGTCGATGCCTACTCGGCCCCTCGGGCGCGCACCACCCTGTTCAACGAGCTATTCCGCATCGAGTCGCAGTCCACGGCCAAGGCCGACGAGCTGAGCGAAGCGATCCGCTCGATGAGCCAGGGCCTCCCCGGTATCTCCGTGTTCTACGAGCCGGAGGATGCCAGCGCTGAGGCTCAGGAGGAGTCAGCCGAGGGCGAGGGGAGCGAACGAGAGGGCGCTGAGGAGCCGAATCGGTCCAGCGCCAGCGCAACCCCGGCCGCTGAGACTCGAACGCCGGAGAGCGCCCCTGTGGCGGCGACTGAGCAGCCGAGCAGCCATGAGTCAGGCCCGGCGGCGGTTACGCCCCCAGCCGCCCCAGCTTTAGCGCCCGCGTCCGGGGCGGTCCCCTTCTAGGGGGGGGGGGGGGCTGCATGAGCGCGATCGCAACAGCCACGGAGCGGTGGCGCCGAGTGGATGCCACCGCTGCCTACTTCATGGAGCTGGCCCACTGGACCCACTGGGTTTCGTGCTGGGCAAAGGCGCATGAACGGGTGGGTAACCGAGAGGGCCGGACGCGGTGTTACGACCTCAAGCACTCCGCGATGGAGTGCCTGGCCGCAGCCCCGCACGTCCGAGTCTCCTGGGTGCCATCCTTTCAGCAGCTCGACATCGGCCGAGGACGGCTGGAGGGCAAAATCGCCCTTCCCGAGCTGTGTGACCGGCACGAGAGAGAGTGGATCGGGGCTGGATACTTCGAGCGTGACCAGTACATCGAGTCGCACTGGAGCCTGTTACGATCCTGCCCGGTTTGCGGCCCCAGGCTCATCGAGCACGAGACGAAGGCGGGGCTCTACCATCTGGACCTTCTCGCGAATCGCCCGGAGCTGATGAGGGGGGTGGAGTTGCCGGGAGTCGATTTCGACTTTCATGTTCCTTATCGGATCGGGGTGGCGTTTCTGCCCGCTCCTGATGAGCTTCCGGCGGCACGGCACCGCGCGCTTAACTCCGACTTCCAGTTCGGGCGGGCCTTGACCCGATCCGAGGCCAACGACCACCCCGAGGGCACGGTAACCAGCCGGATACGCGCCCTTTTGTCCGTGCGCGGCGGCCATATCCGCCGGGCATCCACCGCCAACGCATAGCGGAAGGCACTCACAACAAGAAAGGAATGACATGAAACAAGCTCTTGGCGTTATCGAATACCTTTTCCTCGCCGCCCTGGTCGCCAACGGAGCGCTGCTGGTCTTCATTGGAGTGCTTTCAGGGCTCCCCTTGACCTTCAGCTCGATCCAAGCCAACGACTTCATTCTCCAGGTCAAGCAGACCCAGATTCAGGCCATCATCGGTCTCCAGATCGGTCTCGCCTCGGGCTGGCTGGCTGTCCGCCGCGTACACCAGGACCTTTCCGGACAGGCGTAAACCCTCTCTGCCGGGCGATCCACCCTGGGTCGCCCGCTTCAGTCGCCCTCCTGGGCGCAAGCCCTACCTCTTTGCCCCTCCCCATAAAAAAACCCACCCAAAGCAAAGCTAAGGGTGGGTGTAGTGAGCCCGGAATATCAGAGATACCCGGAAATCAAAGGCCAGCGGCAGACATGCGCTGTTCGGTCAGAGACACGCTCTGATCCACACTATCAGCCACGGAAGCGGCAGTGATATTCACGATACCAACCGAAACGGCGGTGACGAGCGCGAAGGCAATGGCGTACTTCATTGGACTTCTCCTAGCGTGCAGGGCCGGAATGGCCTGCTTCACTAGGTATTGAGGGCGAAAAAAAACCCACCCAAGGCAGAGCCGAGGGTGGGCAGAGAGGTGTTCGACCAAAGATCGAATCCTCGTGTCGGTCAGAATCCGATTCCAAGGAAAGACCACCCAAAGGCAACCACAAGCACGACGATTACGGTCAGCCGGAAGGGATTGCCTAGCTCAGCCTTCGCCTCAAGAAAGGCACCGGGAGCTTCAGTGTGTCCACAATCGGGGCACTCACAGAACTCACCAGCGTCACGCGAACGATGGATGGGCATGGATTCGGAGGATCGGCAATTCGGGCAGCAGGCGCCCTCAAGATGCTTCGACATAGGAATAGCTCCTTTCATCGGGCAGCGCCGGGATGGCGTGCTTCTGCTGGTGAGTTGGGAGGCACGGAAAACCCACCCACAGAAGGAACCGTAAGGGCTCTACCGCCGGGGGATTGAGTCCCCACGGATATAGGCCACCTCGTCCCGAATTGCGGATCGAGCGACCTCTGCGGCACGTTTCAGCCCGCCCTGGATGCCCGAGCGGCGAGACTTCTGCCCACGCACCGTCAGGTAGACATTCCAGCCGGAGCGGGTGTAGCTCCCACCGGGATTGCTGGCGATGCGGACCTCAAAAGCAATCCCACACAGCGTCCCGGTGTAGGAGCCCGCTCGCACCAGGGGTACGTCCTTGTGCAGCTTGCTCCGATTCCAGCGGATGCGGCTGGTATATGCGTTGCACTCGGTCGTTTCTTCGGGGGTCTTCATGTCGATCTCCTTCTGTGTGCGAATCCGGAATGGATCGCTTCACGAAGGGATTGCGGGCACAAAAAAACCCGCCGCTGGCAAAGCCAGGGCGGGCGTGGTCAGTGGGCCGCTTGCGGACCCTTCTTTACGGTGACGCGCCAGGAGCCCTTTTTCGGGGAACCCCGGAAACGCTCCAGACTACCGAGCTGTTCCTGCTGCTCCTCGGTCATAAGACCAAGCGCCGCCTCGAACGCCTTTTTGTAGTCCAGAGAGCCATTGGAGCCACCCGAGAGCGACACAGACAGGCGTTCTCCATCCAGCTTGCGGTGACCATCGGGCACCAGGGAGATCAGTGCCTCCTTCTCATCAGCGACTCGCTCATTCGCGAGCTGCTGCTGCTCCAGGGCCTCCAGGTAGCGTTGCTCATGTTCGGCCCAGTGGGGGCCGCCGGGGGGTGTATCCCCGGAGAGCGAGCGCCAGAAGGCTTCCACCGATTCCAGCATGGACTCGATGAACGCCTCGTCTCGGGGAACCTCGACGAGCGCGGTTTCCTGCGAGTGCCCCGGCCGATACGACCAGTAGTGGTTCACCTTCGCAGACGGAACATTCACGAGCTGATGCTGGAGCTGCGGGTAATACTTCTCGGGGACGATCCCCTCGCAAGCCTTCTCGTGGTCCTCAAGGCCGGGCACCTTGATCTCCGCGATGATCTCGCCCCAGAAATCCAGCCCGTCAAGGCTGGCTCCCAGCCACGGAACGTCCGTCCGCTCCACGCACACAGGCGCGGCCATGTTGGCCGTGTACTCGTTGTAGAGCTGCAACGCGAGCGGTTCGAGAAGTCGGCCGCGCGCCATCGCCGGGTTATCCGGCTGCTCGGCCATGAGGCCCTTCTTTCGCATCCAGAGCTGATACGGAGAGGTGTACGGAGACACCCCCAGGATCGCGGCGGCTTCCGACGCCGTGATCCGGCTTCGGCGCCACTCGAACCACTCCGGAGAGCGCTGCTCCAGGTGGAGGTAACGGGTGAGGTTGGACATACCTTCTCCTTCGTCATGCAAGGCCGGAATGGCCTGCTTCACGAAGGAGTTGCGGTGACGGAAGAACCCACCCAGGCGCCGCATCCGGGCGTTCTTCTTGTGAGTGTTACTGTGACTGTCACCGTCACATTGCTTGTAACTGTGACAGTCACAGTGACAGTCGCAAGGCGAAAAAAAGCCACCCAAGTCAATGACAAGGGTGGCGTAGGTCAGCTTGGTGGATTGAGTTCGCGAACGCGCTTACTCAAAGATCACCTTCTTCATGTCGAACACAGCCTCCTGCTCGTGCTGAGGCAGTCGGCCCGCCATCGCCCGCTTGAGCGTGTAGGCCACAACATCGTCCACAGACGCTCGGCGGTAGCGGTCGATCATCGAGGCCCAGCGCACCAGGGTTCGCGTTGAGAATGTGGCGGACATCGTGCCCTCCTCGAACGCTGAGCGAACCCGAGTAGCCAGCGAGATCATCTGATCCATGACCTTCGGATCAATCTTGCCGCTGAACCGCGACGTGAGGATTTTCTTCTCGGTTTCGTGCTGGGGGTATCCAAGCTCGACCGTCCAGAAGCGATCCATGGTCGCGAGGTTCTGCTGGGCGGTACCAACGTAGTTGCCCGTGTCATCGCCCAGACCAGCGGTGTTGCCAGTGACCACGAATCGGAAGCTCTCGTCCGGGTGGATCACCTCCCCGCCGTTCCGGTCCAGAACGAGGGCGTTACCCTCCAGGACCGGGTTGAGTGCGGCGAAGACCGCAGGATTGAGGATGTCGGCTTCATCGAGAATGAAGATCGCCCCCTCTTTCATCGCGAGTGCGAGCGGACCGTACTGGAAACCCGTCTCCGGGCCATTCCCGGACTCGGACGTTTCGAGGGACTTGTCCCCAACCAGGTCAGCCAGCTCCATCCGCTCGGTCGCGTTGACCCGGCGAACGGGCCAGTTCAGCCGAGCGGCGGTCTGCTCAATCATCGAGGTCTTCCCGCATCCGGTCGGGCCGTGGATGTAGAACCCGTCACCATCCGGTTGCGACACCCAGGCGAGGAAGTCCCGCAGGGCATCGGTATCGAAGACATGGTGAGGGCTGTACTCGGGCACCAGCTCGGCCAGCTCGTGATCCGGGGCAAAGCCCGGAAACTGGCCGCCAGGAAGACCGAAAACGGTCAGGTCGATCATCTGTTCTTGCATGGTGGTATCTCCTTCGAGGCGCAGGACCGGAATGGCCTGCTTCACGAAGGAGTTGCCGCCATAAAAAAACCCGCCACAGGCAAAGCCTGGGCGGGTGGTTGGTGGTCATAGACCTCGACTAGAAGCTCACATAGACGCTGTTTCCAGCGCTGTTCTGCTTCTTCGGAGTGGGCGGAGGCATGGAGGCACCAAGATCGGTGTCACCCTCCTCAGCATCGTCCTCGCCTGCTTCGGCCGTGGTGTCGGCCGAATTGCTCGGGGAGGAGCCTGGAATCGTGCTCCCGACCATCTGATGCGGGAAAAACTCCTGCCGGGTGAGAAGCCCCTGGCCGAGTTTCTGCATCTTCTCCTCATCGGAGAGGATAATCAGGATCGACACGACCTCACCGAGATTCTGCCCGGTGATGTCACCCTTCGAGGGCATCCGTCCCAGCACATCGTCCAGCTCCATCACGATCGGCGGAATCCGCTTGTCCACGAACTCCAGACCCGAGAGTTTGTCCCGCAGGCTCGTGATCGAGCCCCGGATCAACCGCTGGGTCAACCGAGGCTCATCGCGGTTGCGGGAACCCTCGATGAAGTCGTCGTAGACGCGCTCGGCCGCCTGGGCGACCTCCCGGAAAACCGACCCGCTCATCCCTTCGGCGTGACGGCTCAGGTTCTCCGGTTCCTCATCGGAAGGCTGGATGTTGAACACCCCGTAGTCGAACCCGAAGCGATTGCGAAGCGTGTTCGCGCTCGGGACACCTCGGCGGATGGCGTCCTCCATTTCGTCGGTACACCAGTCCTGATCGACCCATTCATCGACCTCCTTGGTCAATCGCTGCACGAAGTCCTCCACGAAGTCGTTGAACTCGGTCTGCATCGCAGCGAGGTCCACGAGGAGATCGGGGAGGGCTTCCTTCGGGACAGCGAAGCCTCCGAGGAAGCGAGTGCCGACTTTCAGGCACCGATCCCGCGCACGACGCCGAAGCGTCAGGGCGGGGTTCAGGGTTTCCGGCTTCACCAGCATCTTCCGGCCGCGAGTAAACGCCTTCTCCGGAAGCGTGACGCCAAGCTCCCCCTGCTTCATGGTGACGCCGCCCGACCAGGTGGAAATGTCGAGGGTCACAACCGAGATTGCCTCGGTGACGGTCACGGAGTTGTTGGAATTGCTCATGGCCTTGCTCCTTCTTCATGCCGCACCGGAATTGGCGGGCTTCACGAAGGGATTGCAGGCACAAAAAAACCCGCCACAGGTAGTACCTGGGCGGGTGCTGGTTCCGTTGCGGGGAGAATAGGCCGTCAGCTCTCGTGTTTCAGCTTCTCGTGCTTTTTCTCAGCCCACTTCCCGAGCCGCATAAGGCCAAAATACGCCGCGATTACGGCGACCGTGGCGGCGACGATTGCGATGGACAGATTGCTCATATCGACATTCATGGTTGTCTTCCTCTCACGATTTTAGCACTTCGCCCGTCACTCATCGTTGTCGTACAACAGGACTTGCAGCACGAAAACGGCGAGCACGGCCAGCAGCAGGGCCAGGGGGTCAAACGCCCCTTCGTAGACCATCTTCCCGAACAGGAAGACGGTGGCGGCCATCGCTGCCTGCGGCAGCGGGCGGAACAGCCGCTTGAGCTGTTTGCGCGTCAGGGCTCCCGCCACACGAGCCCCGAGGCGCTGGGTCAGTTTCTTCATAGGCGATACCTCCGTAATGGTGCCGGGCCGGGATGGCGCGGCTTCACGAAGGGATTGCGGGCACAAAAAAACCCGCCGCAGGCAAAGCCAGGGCGGGTGTGGTCGTCATGCAGTGAGACGCTTCTGGGGCGCTTCAAGCGCCTTATCCACGTCAATGCCATGGCGTTCGAGCACGCGCCCGAGCGCCTGGTCCACTACTTCGCTTCCGTGGTTCCGTCGATCCTCGTGCGCAGAACAAACCTGATCGAACGGCGAACCCCAGAAAGAGCGGTCCACGGGGGCCTTCCGGACCTCCTCACGCAGCTCCTTGTCGAAGCGCTCCGCCTTCTCGTACTGAAGCCAGAAGTCCTCGCTGACGCGAGCATCTTCCGGCGGCAGCCACTCGCGATGCCGTCCGACCAAGCGGTTGAGGCGGTCCACTACCTCCTTGTTGCGGGGGAAGAAGTGGATCGTCCCGGCGCCAGGGTAGTACCGGAGATCGAAGTACGAACTCTGGATACGCTCGCCGTCCTTCAATGCCTCGAACTCCTGGTCGAAGGCTTCCGCGATGCCGTACTCCGGCTTTTGCTTGCCATCGAGCATGGCAAACACCTTGTCGAAGTCACTGAGTAGCCGCTGGGAGTCCCAGGAAATCCCGGTCCGCCATGGCTCGCAGTTGTGGCCCGGAAGGATGAAGCGGGTCATCTTGATCCGCATTCCGGCCTCCCTGTGACGATCGTTCGACTTCCACCCCCGGTAGTACACGGCATTATCCGAGTGATACCGGGTGATCTGATCGAACACGCTGCACGCCATTTCGAGCTGGATGTCGCCCTGGTTCTCGATCACTCCCAAGAGGAACCCGTAGATGTTGCTCACGGTGAACTCCAGGGTCTTGATCTGGGCGAATTGCGACTCGACCTGCTTCTGCCCGGCCGACGAGAGCCGGTCCGTCACGCGCGAGGATCGGAGAATCCCGGTCCACGCGCGGTCCTTCAGGTCTTCGTAGCGCTTGAACAGCTCACGCCGTACATACTCCACAGAGGAGCGGTCCCCGAAGGCGTCATCGCAATACCCGCCTGTCACAGCGCCCATCGAACGCCCCAGCCGGGCCTTGTACCGCTGAGCCCTCGCATCCGCGAAGACCGACTCACGAGACGCCCTCACGGCCGCGTTGAAGGCCGTCACGGCGTTCTCGATGGTCGAGGCGCCCAATGCCAGCTCTTGCGGCTCGTGATAGCCGCTGGCGAGCCCTGCGGCCGTCATGGAGTCCCGTTCAAGGTCTTCCATGATGGTCCCGGCCAGGTCGTGCTCCAGGTCGGCGTTCTTCCGCAGATACACCAGCGCCACCTCGACGTTGGTTTTCCGCATGGAGTCGTCCTCGGCAAACGCCGCCTCCACGAACTCCACTTCGCCGTGAGCCTCCACGAGCCGGACGAGCCGCCGCCGCTCTTTCGAGCACGGGTTACGGATCGTCTCGGCGTTGAGGATCGCGACCACCTCCCCATCCCATAGGGAATCCCACGCCTTCAGCGCATGAAGCGCGCCCTGGGCAAAGGGCGGGTTGAGGATGATGTGGCTGTACATGGAACCGGAGTCGAACTGGAGGAAGTCGAGCCCAACGACCGAGTACCCTTCCTCCCGCAAACGCGGGTGTCGGGTAATGTCGATCTCGATGCAGTCGATGGGGGTTCTCCCCATCCACCCATTCGAGGGCGCGGCAGCCAACAGGTCGCCGTTTCCGGCGGAGGGCTCCAGGACGCGAGTGAAATCGCGTTCCCGGAACATGGACCAAGCCTTCTCGGCCAGGGACTTCGGGGTTGGATAGAACTGCAACGAGTCAATCATCGTCTTTTCCTTCGTCATGCAGGACCGGAATGGCCTGCTTCGCGAAGGAATTGCGCCCACAAAAAAACCCGCCGCTGGCAAAGCCAGGGCGGGCGGTTTCTTCGTGGCCTGAGCCGTCAAACGTGGAATCGCAGGATTCTCGAATCCAGCAGGTCTTTTGACCCCTGGCTCCTGAGCCATTCGATTCGCTCTAGCTGTTTCTTGAGCGAACTGGCATCCCGGATTTGGGTTTCGAGGATGAGGGGGCCATCCGGGTCGTTGGCATCCCAGACGGCCGGTGCGTACAGCACGCTCCCGTCATGCGACGGCCGCTGTGAAAGGCCAGCGTCGATCTCGCGCTGGTCGATCGCCGCAAGCTCTACGACCAGGGTGCGGCCGTAGCCTCCACCAATCGGCCCTTGTAAACGGTACGCCCGCGACTGCTGATCCCCGAGGCGCTGGGCATCCTTGATGTGCGTCTCGATCAGGGTCGCCCCTCCACTCAGGAACGGGTTGGTCGTGTCGCGCTCGGTAACGACCGCATAGCAGGTGTAATCGAAGTCGATCATGCTCTTTCTCCTCACGATGCAGGGCCGGAATGGCCTGCTTCACGAGAGGATTGCGGGCATAAAAAAACCCGCCATTGGCAAAGCCAGGGCGGGTTGGTTTCAGCGCAGTTCCGGGCGGCTCATCGCCGGTAGTCCTTCATCTTGCGCAGTATTTCGAGGGCGAGAGCGAGTTCCCCGCCTTCCGACTGCTGGATACCTTCCCGCTCGATTTTCGACAACATTTCGTGGCACTCGAAGGCTACGCGAGAGAGCATGTTTTCGACCTGTCCCAGCACGTTTGCGGTGTCTTCGTCGAGCCCCGTCACGTTGTCGAGCAGTGCCATCACGTTCGTTTCATCGAATCCAGCCATGGTTTTTCTCCTTCGGGTATGCAGGGCCGAAATGGCCTGCTTCACCGGAGGATTGAGCCCATAAAAAAACCCACCCAAGGCAGAGCCGAGGGTGGGTGTGGTTTCAACGCAGGACGGTCCTTGCCGCCTTTCTCAGCTCGCCCGAAAGGGCTTCCAGTTTATCCACGGTGACGTACTGATCCCCGAAAATCGGGGACAGATCAACGCCCAGACCGACGCCGAATACGGAGACGCCCATCTTTCGGACCTCCTCGACCGCCTCAGCCGGGCATTCACCCGTGCGATCCGGCTCACCATCGGTCACGACTATCGCAATCTTCCGCTGCTCGGGTTGAGCAAGCAGATTTCCCGCGACAGCCCGCAGCGATTGGAGCATTGGCGTACAAACCCCTCCTGCTGCCGGGTACAGGCTTGCAGCCCGCTTCCTTTTGACCCCCGAGAACGTCTCGGAGAAGGGAACAGGACTCCAGACCTCCATCTCCTCTCCGTTCGGGAAAACGGACAGTGCTGAGCGGACCCCCTTCAGGGGCTCCAGAGCCTCCATCATCGCGTGTGTCGCAATGACGGATTCGGCCATCAGCGAGAAACCGCGTTCCGATTCGGCGGCTGTCATGCTCCCGGAAACATCCAGCAGGATATGGATTGCGCAAGACTGCGCGCGCGCAAACTCCTCCCGGTAGAAGACCCGATGGTTCCCGGTCATCACCGTTGGCAGAGAGCCACTGCTGAGGCGCCCTTGCCGACGCGGATCGCGGCGGTTTCGAGCCTGACCCTCCAGCAGAGCCCGCAGGCTACGTCGAACAGCGCCCGCGAGAGCGCTTGCCTCCGCAGCCAGCACCCCTCGGGTTTCCCCGGTGTAGGTTGGCAGATGGGAGAACCTTGCAAACGAGAAGGTGTCCTTCAGCTCTACATCCGGGCTCCCGCTGCGGTCCAGGTGACCGTGCTTCTGGAGAACGTCACCAAGGTCCGTATCCGGTACCGGCGTGTTGATCCACGGCTGGACGATCTTCTTGAACTTCCGGCTGGACTTGCCGCCATTCTGCTCAAGATCGTCTTCCTTCCCGGAGTCGGAGCCCTCGCTGGAACCGGAGTCACCGGAGTCAGAACCCGAATCCGAGCCCTCACCAGCATCCGATTCACTGGAGCTTCCTGAGTCACCTTCCGCGTCGCCGCTTGAGCCCTCATCCTGAGAGCCCTGACCGGAACCTTGGCTTTCACCCTGGTCCTGGTCGTCACCGGAGTCGCCCTTCTGCTCCTCCTGCTGGGACTGGTCGTTGTGCTGCTCCTCGGCCTCACGAATGAGGTCGATGATCTGCTCAGCGACCGCAACGGCTTCCGCCGTTGCCTTGAAGTCCAGGCCCATTGTGGGCAAGCACTCAAGAATCCCCTCGGCCCGATCCATGATGTCGTCACCCAGGATTGAACGCGCGAGCGCGTCGTCTTCCTTGGCGATGTCATCGAGAGCGGATTGCCGGAGCACCCAGGCGCGGCGGGTGTGGAGCAGCCAGTTGACGAAAACGACAACCGGGTGCTTTTCCCCATCCGTTGTGCCCATCGTGCCTTCCTGCACCAAATGAGCTACGAGTTGCCCCAGAAGGTTGCGAAGGCCGGGGTAGACGCGAACGATGCTCCGCTCGATACGGATGTCCTCGATGATGTTGAGAACCCCCTGGTGGAGCGGACCCTGCTTCGCGAATGCACGAAAGGCTTTCATGTCGGTCACCCGAGCATGGCTGGCCTCGTGGCCGAGATACGCAAGCGCGATGAAGCGCTTGTCGTCCTCCACGACCGGCAGACAGATGTGGTTGCCATCCGTCGAAGCCGTAGCGGCATACCGATCCACGGAAACGCGGATGTTGCCGCTCCCCTGACGGTTGATCTGCTCAACCATCATGGTCGCGGTCACACCGAGGGACTGCTGCATGGTGGATTGCGTCATAGCGATCTCCTTCTTCGTGCAAGGCCGAAATGGCCTGCTTCGAGAAGGAATTGCCGGACGAAAGAAACCCGCCCGAGAGAATTGGCGGGATCGCCGGGAGACCCCGACCGTTCCCCGGTCACTATGCCTGTGACCCTGTAACTGATTGACTCGCCAAGCCTCTCGCTCTCGTTAGGAGCGAGCGCAGACGGCTCCAGGGCAGGGCTGCAAAACCTCGAATCTGCAACAAAACCGCCAGAACGTGTAGAAATCAATACCTTCGGGTGTCTGGAAGTGATGTCGTGTACGCAGTTTGTAGATACAATGCACCGAGAGGCGATGGAAAAATTACAACAGGAAACGCTTATGTAGCGCGTTTCCCGACCGAACCCCCAACGGCGGCGAATCGAGAAGCCGCCCTTTTATCCAGAAACAAAGGAACGACGCATGGCCCCCAAAGGCAGTTCCAAAGAGAAGACGGGTGAAGATGGAGGTGGCGCGGCTCCCACCGGCCACATCAAAGGCTCTGCGCTCACGAAAGCACTGCTGGAGCGAGCGGAGGAGCTGGAAATGGACCGCTACAAGTTGGCGGACGCCATCGGCATCACCTACTCCTACCTCACCCTGATCCTTAACGGTGGGCGGGACATCAGCAAGATCACGGACGAAAAGCTCCGCAGCATGGGGCGCTTCCTCGGCATCCCGTTCGCCCAGGTGCTTATGCTCGCGGAAGTCCTCCGCCCGGAAGACTTCATCGTGGGAGAGGAGGAGACGATCGACGCCTCGATCCGACAGGTCTACGCCTCGATGTCCCGGCATCCTGAGTGGCGCGGCCTTGCCCCTACCGATGAGGATTGGGCCAATACGCCCCGCCAGGTGAAGATCGTCCTCGGCATGATGTTCCAGCGCCTCACCAATGAGGAAATGCTGGAAGTTGCCAGCATGATCGAGGTGGAAGACGGGGAGGCGCAGGGGTAACCCTCGCCTCCGTGGGCGGCCCCTTCGCGGGGCCGCCTTCCTTTCAAGCCGCCTTACGTCGCTTGGTGCCGCCTTTCTTCGGCGCCCGACCCTTCGGTTTCGCAGGCTCCCCCGCGATCTCCACTTCGCCCTTCCGGTCCTTGGCCCACTTGAGGATGTAGTCCAGGAAGCGGTGGATGTTCCCCTCGAATTCCGACAGCTCCATGTCGCCGTCCGCGATCCGCTTCAGGTCCATTTCCCACTTCGCCGTCAGATCGGGGTTCACGAGCAGAGGGTGTAGCGTCTGCGCAATGGAACGCCCCAAGTCGCTCACCTTCAGCTTGCCGCGATCCAGTGTGATGTACCCGCGCGATTTCAACGTCTCGATGGTTTGCGCCTGGGTGGCGGCCGTGCCGATCCCCGAGTTCTCCTTGAGAACGGCCTTCAGCTTGTCGTTCTGGACGTACTTCGCGACCGATCCCATGTCCTCGATGAGCGTGCCTTCGGTGTAGTAGTCCGGCGGGCGCGTGGTGCGTTTGCGCGGCTTCGCGTCCGCAACGGTCACCTGGGCGCCATCCGGGAGGTCCGGTAGCGCCTTGTCGTTCGCGGCCTTGCCCGCCACGGCGGTCCATCCGGGCGAAACGGTCACTTGGCCCTTGGTCTTGTACGTCCGGCCGTCCCAGGAAGCGGTGTACAGCGTCTCGTCATATACGCGGTCGGGGGCGAGCATCAGCAGGTAGCGCATGGCAATCGCCTTGTAGAGCGCCACGGCCTGACCCGAGAGGCCATCCGGAAGGGGCTTCCGGGTGGGGATAATGGCGTGGTGCTCCTCCACCTTCGAGGTGTTGAACACGCTCGAACGGGGCTCCGGATTCTGGAGTCGCCCCCTGGCGCTCACCAGGGAGTCGTCGGCCGCCTGCCCAATCGCGTCGAGAATGTCCGGCACGTCCCCCTCCTGCTCCTTGGGCAGATAAGGGCATTCGGTTCGCGGATAGGTTGTCAGCTTCTTCTCGTAAAGCTCCTGCGCCACGGCCAGCGTCTTCGAGGCCGAGAGCTTCAGGTTCTTGCTCGCGAATTTCTGGAGTTCCGGCAGCGTGAACAGCCGGGGAGGGCGCTCTTTCTTCCGCTCCGTTGTCTTCGACAGCGCCCCGTCTCGGCCCTTTAGGGCCTTGGCGATGGCCTTGGCCTCGTCCTGATCCCACAGGCGGTCCTCGTCCTTCTGCGGGGAGAACGCGAGGCCCAGCCGGGGCGTCGATTCGTCGGCGGGATCGCGGCTGGACTCGTAGACCGTGGCCTCGATGTCGAAGAAGTCCCGAGGCTTGAAGTTCTCGATGAGATCGCAGCGGCGCGCGACCAGGGCAAGCGTCGGGGTCTGCACCCTTCCAATCGAGATCATGTGTTCCCGCGAGAGCGTCTTCGTGATCGCGCGGGAGAGGTTCATCCCGACAAGCCAATCCGCCCTGGAGCGGCCAAGCCCGGCTTGGTAGAGCCCTCGGAAGCGGTCGTTGGGCTGCATCCGACCCAGCTCGCGCTTCACGGTCGCGGGATCGGTTGCGGAGAGCAGGAGCCGCTTGGTGGGTCGGTCGTTCCCGAAGTATTCGAGGACTTCATCGACGAGCATTTGGCCCTCGCGGTCGGGGTCGCCTGCGTTGACCACGGTGGATGCCTTGGCGAGCAGGGCCTTGATCGTCTTGAGCTGGTCCTTGCTGTCCCGTTTCGGCTCCAGTTTCCACCGGGGAGGGATGATGGGGAGGTGCTTCAAGTCCCACGATTTCCATTCCGGGTTGTAGGCTTCCGGGAAGGGCATTTCGAGGATGTGGCCGAAGCACCAGGTCACCACGTCATTGCCTGCCTGGATGTAGCCGTCGCCGTTCTTTTTGGGGCCGGGGAGGTTTTCAGCGATGGCCCTCCCGAGGGAGGGCTTCTCTGCGATGAATAGCTTGTCCATCAGAACTGATCCATGGAGTCTTGCATGATGCGCAGGGTTTCCGGGTCAATGTCTTCTGTCCCACCCTCCTGTCCTGTCCCTTCACCTTCTGGCGATGCTTTTCTTGCCGCCTGCGGCGGAGCCTGTTCGGATGAGGGCTCGGGTGCCGTTTCCGGCGGTTGCGGTTTCTCCGGAGCTTCGGCGGGGACGGATGCGACCTCTGAACGGGCCGGTTCGGAGGGGGCCGCCTGTGCGGCCGGTGCCTCCTTGCGCTTCGGGGGGTCGGCTGGTTCCTGCCCCCCATCGTTCTCCGCGCGGATGGCGTCGATCAGCATGGATCGGGCCTTCTTGGACGCGGCGCCATACGGCTGCGCCATCAGCCACTCATACAGCTCGGGGTCGCGATCGGGCTGGACGTGAATCGTGATGCGTTCTGGCCCATTGCTTCGGGCTCGCTTCCAGCGCGCCATGATTACGCCTTCGCCTTCTGGCCGAGCCGGTCGGTCATGCGACCGAAACGGTAGTAGCCCTCGGAGTTGGCGAAGCGATGGCCCTTGTAACGGGTGCCCTCGGCCTCGGTGTCCTCCGCCATGCGAGCGTGCGGCCACTTGGCCTGAAGCTGATCCAGCACAAGAGAGCCGCCGCCCCCGGTGACGATGATCCCGTCGAGGTGCTTGGCGTGGCTCTGCATGAGCTGGTTGGCGGTGTCGATCACCTGGTTGGTGATGGTGCCCAGCGCCTTCGTGACGTGATCCTGCACGTCGATTCGCTGCCCGTACTGCTTCAGGGTGCCCTCGCGCAGCGCCTTCTCGGCCTCGAAAATGTCGGCCTCGATGTCGTGATCCCGCAGGATGCGTTCGAGCGCCTGAGCGGCGACGTAGACGCCGGGGCCGCCACCGGAGCCTGCCTCGACCCAGCGACCGTTCACCAGAACCATGATGTCGGTCGAGTAGTAACCCACGTCGATCACGCCCCACGACTCGTCGTGCATGACGCGCCCATCGGCGGGCAGGCCGGTACGGGCGAGCATGACGCTCTGGTAGGTGCCCATCGGCTGCGGCATCACCCGAATCTGAACACCATCCCCGAAGACCTCGGTGGCGATCTCCTTGAGAGGGTCGCGGCGCTGGTCGAACTCGGTGACCGGCAGACCCAGCACGACGATCCGGTGGGAGAAGGCGTCCGCGTCCTCGCCCGCGATCCGGTTGGCGTGCGCCATGAGGGCCATGTGCTCGTTCGACTGGAGCCATTCACGGGTCAGGCCAGCGGCCACGGAACCTCGTGCCTGGATCGTTGCGGTATCCCCCACGAAGTATTCGCGCCCCCGGACCTTCACGGTTTCGCGCGCGGCCCGCTGCGCTTCCTCGCTGTTGCTGATGTGGATGGCCGGGGCGGCCACGGAAGGGAACATGTAGCGGTTCACGCTGTTCGCCTTGTCGAAAGTCATTTTGACTGCGCTATGGCCGATGTCGAGGCCGATTACCTGGGTCGCCATTCCGTTCTCCTGTATTGGCTCTGTGAGGCCGTTTCTGGCCGTTTTGTAGGGGGGCTTCCCCTGTGCTTGTTACAGGCGCAGTAACAGTGACATTGACTGTTCCTGTGCTTGTGACTGTGACTGTTACAGTGACAGTGATAGTGACTGTTCCTTGTACTGTGACACATACAGTAATACAAGCAGGTGCAAGTCACAACAGAAGTGACAGGTGGTTATACTGTGACCGTGGCCTGTTCCAGAGCGGGAATGGTCGGTGCCAAGAGCTTGAACACCTGCCCCGGAACCATGGCCCTCAAGAGGTCCGCCACCACGGGGGCGCACCCGCGAAGCGCCGAGCGAACAGGGCGGGACCGAAGGCTGATCTACAACAGCACCAAGCAGCCCAACGAGCAGCCAAAAAGACCCGGTTCGGATGGTCGTAGCCGAGGCACCGATGGCCTCGAATCCCACCGGAACCGGAGACACAGGAGCGGCCTCGACGCCGGTTCGGATGCCCCTCACCAGACAGGAGTGGCGACCGAGGCGATGGCGGCTTTCTCACCGATTCGGATGGGCCGATTCGGATGAGCAGCGAGAGACATGGAGGAGTGGAATGGCGGGAGTGGAGTCGAGTGGCCTGGGCCGGTTCGAGTGGTCACCGGAGGCACCCGAGGAGCTGGATTACGAGACGAAGATGCTCGGGGACATTGCCGATTCGGAGGCGGCATTTGCGGCTCGGATTCGGCAGGGTGCGGATGATCTGGCTCGGGCGGTTCAGATGTTGAACCGTTGGATCGTGGCGACGGATCGGGTGTTGTGGCGATTGCAGCCTCCGGCCACGGGGCGCATTCGGGTTCGGTGGGAGCGCAAGTCCGGTTCGGATGGGCGTTCGTTGACGCCGATCCTTGTGCGGTGGAAGAAGGTGCGTGGTGGCTGGCAGACGGAGCGGTTGGGGCCTCGTGCGGAGAATAGCGTCACGCGCTGGGGCGGCTTTGAGCGCCATTCAGATGAGGTCCGGGATGCTGTGCTTTTGGCGAAGCGGTTGATTGCCCGGCGGGCGGAGGTGGTGAAGCGGGGCCGGGATTTCCAGCTTTCCGGATCGGAGCGTGCCCGTTCGGGTGAGCTGATGGGTAGCCGAGCCCAGGAGGAGTTGGAGCGGATCGTGGAGGAGGCGAATGGTCGGATGCGGGAGGCGGATGAGCCGCTGGACCTTTCGTATGTGCTGACGGGTGAGTGGTCGGCTTAGGCGGCTGGATCGGGCACCGGCCCGGTTCGGATGGATAACATGTTTGGACGCTGATTCGGCTGGGTGGGGTGTCTTGTCTGCGCGCGGTCGTTCGGGTGGGGTTCCTTCAGCATCGTCGTAACATGTTTGGACGTTGTATCGGTCTTGTGGGGCCGGTTCGGATGGGCTGGGGTGCGCGTCCCGTGCGTAACATGTTTGGACGCTATACCGGGGTGTCCCGGCGGGAGTTTGGGCTTCTCGATAGGAGGAGGGCTCGTGGCACCTCGGGCTCCTGGATACCGCTGGAGACGGGGCGAGGGAGACAACATGTTTGGACCTCCTACCGGGAGGGCGCGGCGGTCGGTGCCTGGGGCGCGGGGCTTTCCGATAACATGTTTGGACGCTGTATCGGGTGGAGCCGGGCATAAAAAAGGCCGCCCGGAGGCGGCCAATGCGTTTCTGGAGGCTTACCAGTAGAGGAGACTTCCTCCCCACGTCGATAGGGAGGGCCGCTTACGGCGGCCAGTCGCCGGGGCAGACGCACAACAGGAGAAATACCTGCCCGGATGAAGCCGGAAGGCCACAGGGGAGCAACCTTCCGGCAACAGGACGAATCCTAGCGGCTTGTTCGGCAATCTTCAACTCTGGTGTTTCAAGAATTCCATTGCGCTGCATTGTAACTCGTGCCCTAATTGATTATCCTCGTATTCATCAAGGCGCATCGTGCGCGCAAGCTGGATACAGGACATGGACAACGGGAACCCTCCCGAGCAGCGCAACCCCCTACGTCGATTTCGGGACTGGATCGCGCCCTCGCAGACGTGGCACGTCACCTGGAAGGTGTACGCGCTTCCGGACACCGCCCGCAAAGGCCAGGCGCCACAGGAGTTTGTGCTGGATGGGTCGTTCCGCGTGCCCGGCAAGCTGAACTCCAAGGCATTCGACACGCTCCGGAGCGGGGTCTGGGCCACGACGCAGGAAGCGCTCACCAATCGCGAGGTGGAGGGCCTGAGCCCCGATCCCGAGGACGTTCGCTACATCACGATTCTCAACCTGACTCGTCTCCCGAACTGAGGGCCGGTTCGGATGCTGACCTACGGAATCATCGACGACACGGTGCAAGACACCACCCCCGGTTCCGGGTGCCTGCTGGCACCCCCGGCCGACTTTGCCGGTTCAGATGAAGACTACCGGGAAGCCATGAGGGAGCAGTTTCAGCACCCGGCAGGCAGGCAGCGTATGGCCCTGCTGGTCTACAAGCCCTCCCATCGGATGCAGAAGCCGGAGATCGTTCTTTCGGGGCCGTATGAGCATTCTGCCCGTCAAATCCTCTCCTCGATTCGTTCTTGGTTGGCCGGTTCGGATGAAGGCATCCAGCCCTCGCGCTCACAAAGGGATCGGGCGGCATGAGTGAGCCCCGCGCCACCAACCTCCGGGATCGCAATATCCGCCTCGTATCCGTGCGGGATGGTCGCCTCAAGACGACCGTTTCGATGGACTCGAACCTCTACGCGATCCTCCTGCATTTGTTCAACGACGACCCCACCGATGTAGCGGTCTGGATTCGAGATCGCGCGTTCTCGCGCGCCTGCGAACAGGCCCAGAAATCGGGCAAGCGATCCCGCTCCCGATTCGTCCAAAGCGAAGCACTCGCCCTGATCCGGGACCACCTCGAAAACGGTCCCGGTGTCGTGTCACACCCCCATGCACAGGGGGATGAATCCACCCTCAACCCCCCAAGCCAACAGGAGGACTCCAATGCAGAACTTTAAGGGGACTCAAGAGGATTTCCGCCGCCAGAACTACGCACTCCGCATCGACCCCGATCCGGAAAGCGAGCTGGTCATTGATCGCGAGGGTTACCGGAACCAGCCCCTCGACGCTCCGAAGGGGAAGGGCGCTCTCGTGCTCCGGGGCTTTCGCGCCGAAACACGAAGCCCCATGCGGGACTACCTACAGGCCGAAGCCCGCGAGGACGCCGAGAAAGGCCCGGCCGCGCTCATGCGGTTCGCGATCCGGCGGTTCCACCCCAGCCAGCGCAACCCCGAAGCCCCGATCCTCGAACAGATCGTGATTACGGAATAACGCCCGCCCCGGACTCCGGGGCATCCCCGAGCCGCCCGGTGGGGGCGGTTCCGGGATGCCGCGAGCATCCATCACCAACCGAAAAGGAGCACGACATGAACATGAAAGAGCTGGCCGACATCGTGGCCGACACCGAAAAGAACGAGTCCTCGAAAGCCCAGGTGGAACGCAACCTGCGATCCGCATTCGAGGCCATCACCGACGCCCTCGGCCACGGCGAAGAAGTCACCATCCCCGGCTTCGGGAAATTCTCCGTGGCGAGCCGGGCCGCCCGCACCGCTCGCAACCCGGCCACCGGAGAGTCGATTACCGTTCCCGCCAAGAAGGCCCCGGCGTTCAAGGCGGCCAAGGCACTCAAGGACGCGGTGAACTGAGGCGGACACGATGGAGAACCAGGATACCCAGACGAATCAGGCCATCATCGAGGCCCGGCCCGCGTGGCGAAACCAATGGATGAGCCTCGCGGCCCTTCCATTCGTCGCAGCGGTCCCGGTCTGGGTGACGGCGTGGTACACCCTGCCGGGGCTCAGCCTGCCGCTGCCGCCCCCACAGGGCCTTTTCGCGGCGATCGCCAGCGCATCCATTCCTTCGCTGCTGGTCGCCTCGTGGGGCGCGCTGGGCTTCCTGATTCTCCGCGTCCTGTACCTGCGCTACGTCGATCACTTCCGTCTCGACGAGAACCGGGTGGCCCATCGCCACGGAATCGTGGCGCGGAACCAGCACAGCATCCGCCTCGCAGCCATCCGGTCGGTCGAACTGAAGCAGAGCATCATGCAGCGCATCCTCGGCATCGGAGACATCCTGATCTATGCCGCAGGGTCCAACGAGGCCGAGGTCGCCATGAAGGGCCTCTCCCGGCCTCTGAAGGCCCAGGAGAGCATCAAGGCGGCATCCGAGGCCGCAAGCACCCGTCAGGCCGTGGAGAGCGACTGACGGCCATCTGAACCGGCCATCTGAACCGGCCCACGAAAAAGGCCCCGGTGGAATCCACACGGGGCCTTTTTCTTTGCCTGTCACTCCGGGAACCCTACACCTCAGTCCCCCCAACCCACACGCGCCCGAGATAAGCTTCAGCGCCCCCCTCGGTCAACGGGGCAAGCTCCTCCGCAAAAGCCTCCAGGCGCTCGTGCGTCCACCCCGTCTCCGGCGGCAAGGATTGAGCCAGCAGATTCCCGTCGAGATCGACCACCGAAAGCTCCAGGTGACGCACCGGAGCCAAAATGTCCGGCTCGTGGAGCCACTGATCCGTGACAAAGCGAATCACGCCACCTTCCTCATCTGAACCGGCCCATCTGAACCGGCATCCCTCTCGTGATACACCTCGATCCACCGATACAGCACCCGGTCCACATCACTCCCATCCGGGTCCGCCTCAGCAATCAGCTCCAGCGCCCGCAAATACCGACGACGCTTCGCCTCCACATACTCATCAAGCGGCATAAAGCCCTCCGAACCGGCCATCTGAAGGGGCCTTAAAGGCTCGCCGCGCGAGAAGTCCACGATCCACCTCGCGAGCGAGGAGACAGGCGCAAAGGCTGCGGCGGGATCGGCCGTTCTGCTGGGCGCCCAACGTGGTACCCCTGCGCGAAGAACGCCCCGCAATCGTTCGCCACATCGAGCATGTCCTGAGTCTCGACGCCCTCCAGGATCACGGAGAAGTCGCCCAGGCGGTTTGCCGTATCGGCCACCGATTCCAGAACCGCGCGGCCTCGATCCGAAGTGACATCGACCACCGGGGCGAACTTGACGTAATCGAAGTGCGCCATGCTGAAGATCGCGAGCCCTGCGCCCCCGGTGCCGAAATCATCGAGGGCCGTCTTCACCCCCATTTCCGCGATCCGCTCCACGGCCGCGACCAACGAGAACAGCACCGCCTCACTCGCATCGAATGACTCCGTAATCTCAATCACCAGGTTCTCGGGGGAGGGGAGGCTCTGAACGGCAGCGGTCAGGCGAGGCAGGTACTCAGGATGAATCAGGCTGCTCGGGGCCACGTTGATCCCGAAGCACTCGTTCGGCCGAGTCCGGGCGGCTAACACGGCTTGGGCCATCACAGCGAAATCGACCTTGAGGGTCCGATCGGGACACGCAAATAGCTCCTCCAGCCGCCATTCCCAGCCGCCCGGATTCTGGACGCGAGACAGCAGCTCGTAATACTCCACATCCGTCGATAGCTGCCACGGGAGCGGTGCGATCGGCTGAAACAGAACCGAGTGCGTACCCACCGAGTCGATGAAATTCCCCATTGATCTACCTCGTTACGCCAGAAGGCCGAATAGCCACATTGTACATGGTCAGAATCGCCAAGATACTGCGAATGCAATGTAAATGGTTGAAGTGCCACCCCGGCGCCGTAGGCGCTGCTTGGCCCGCCGCAGGCGATCCTCTGCGCCGTAGGCGCTCCTCCCTGTGCGCAAGCACTCCTTCTGGCTGCAAAGCAGCTTCTCTCCACGAGCGAAGCGAGTGGGTCAAAGGAAAACTCCCGCCGTAGGCGATCCTGCGCCACAGGCGCTCTTGCGCGATGCCGAATCCGGTTGCCCGGCCCGTTCGGGTGCGCGGCGTTTCGCCGCCGCCGGTTCGGAGGTCGATGAGCCCCGCCGCGTACTTCGCCGCCCAGGACCAAACGCCCACCATCGGAACAGGCCACGCCCTTCCCGAATCACGCCGCCCATGCCTCCCGGCTCGGGATACTGTACAAATGAACAGCTACCCGGCCACAGCACGCCGCAACCCATCTGAACCGGCCATCCGGCGGCGCAGCCAAGCCTTCCAGAGCCACATCGGCATCGCAGCCGGAACCGACACCTCGCCGCAGGACTCCTCCCGCCAATACGCCAGGCATCGAGCCGCCTCGGCCCGAAACATCGCGCGACCCCCCGGCAACCCACTGGCCTCGCAGAACGACTCCGCCCAGCTCAACCAGACTTCCGGCACCCTTGTATCAAGATCACGGCCCCGATCCCACTCACCAGGACCACACACAGCGCTCTCATTGAGATCGCAATGATGGTCTTCCTGGGCCTGCGGCCCAGCCGGTTCGGATGAGAGGGGAGGACTCGGTATTGCGGGGCAACGCGACCCGGTTCGGACCCACTCAACCCCCCGGCCAGAACCCCACCCAGAAACCACTTGCGACTGTGATTGTGACTGTGCCTGTAATAGTGACTGCGCCTGTAACTGTGACTGTGACACTTCCACGTTTTCGCTCTCATATTCAGCCACTTGCGAAACCCGCAGAAACGCGCGAAGGTCGCTCGTATCGACCTCAACACCCAGCAGCTTCCGGCCATCACGAATCGGCGCCGCATCCAGCTCGACCCCGAGCCGCTTTCGGATACGATCCAGCCCCTCGGCAATGATGAACCGGCGGAAATCCCCCTTCGCCGGGTAGCGGCCGACCAAGCCCAGCGCCTCCCTCAGCTCCGCGAGATCAAGACAGGCCCGGCCGTTCTCGCTCTTGACGGCGATCCATTCGAGAAGGCGGATCACGCGGGGCATCAGGCCCCGGATCAAGCTCGGCTCGTAGATCAGCACCCGGTCGCTCTCGGCCACGAGCTGCTGCAACGCCTCGGAGAACCGAAGAACGGCCTCGCCACGACCCTCCCGGTAGTCGGCGCGGTCCAGCCAGCGCAGGCGCAGACCCTTCCGCGCACAAGCAAGCTCCGCGCTCCCCAGGGTGTCGATCGCGTCCCGCACATCCCGATAGGCTGCCGCCGATGCTTTCGGCGGCATCATCGGTGCCACGTCCGGCATCGACACCAGCACATCCGGCACGGGCGCCGACACCGGCAGCGCGGCGAGGTCAACGCGCGCAAGCGCCGCACGAATCAGCCGTGCGGAGGTAAGGTCCATCTGGTATGCCGACTCGATCAGGCGAGAAGGCATCCGCACCGCAGGCACCGCCGAGCCCATCAGTGAAGGGCCTCCTGTACCGGAGGGGTCACCACTTTGCCTCGCTGGTCCTCGCCCTTGAATTGGACCGCATCCGACTCCGAGAAAAGGCGGCTCATACTCGCTTGCCCGCCCAGGCTCAGAGTAAGTTCCGTCAGGGTGACATTCGAGATCACCATGGTCGGGCGCATTTGCCCCCAGCGCTCGTCGAGCAGGTAGGCCAGTGTCTTGCGCTCCGAATCGGAATCCGGGGTGAAGCCGATCTCGTCGAGAACAAGCAGATCGGCCGACACCAGGGCATCGAGGATGTCTTCCGGGCGCTCGGCGGAATCCAGTGAGTACGACGACTTCAGGCGCATCATCAGCTTCGAGGCTTTCGTGTACACCGCGCGACCACCGGAGTCGTTCACCGTGTTCACCGTGCTCCATGCCAGGTGCGTCTTGCCGCCACCGATCGCCCCCAGGAAAACGACATTGCGCGCCTCGTCCGGGTTGGTCCGAAGGGCGTGGACAATGCCCTTCACCAACCGAAAGGCTTTTTCCTGCTCGCTGTTTCGCGGCTCGAACGACTCCAGACGCAAGCCTCTGAACCGGCGCGGGACTTCCGCCTCACCTTGGGCCTTCGCCGTCTGGATGCTGGAACGGTGGCGCTCCAGTTCTCGGCCTTCTTCGGCCGCTTCCGCCGCCTTGTCGCGCTCCATGCAATGCGGGCACTGACTCCACGGCTTGTCGCGAAAACTCATCGCCTCGTATGGCCCGTGCTCCGGGCACACGCGGTCTTCTCGCTTGATCTCCAGCGCTCCACCAATATGCTTCAGCATGATTCGGCTCCTTCCTGTCTACCTCTGACCGAAGACCGCTGCACGCAGGTCTTCGGGCTCGTTTTCTAGCTGCTCAGCCATCTGCTCGGCTGTCCTCACGGCACTCACCCGGTCTCCCGTGGCTTTTGCACCCGCACCTCCGAACCGGCCCGCGCGCTCCTTCTTCCACTGGAGTTCACGCCGCACCCAGTTCCGCCAGGTCGCGAGCCAATCCAGTTTCCGGGCCTCCTTTCCTGATTTGCTGCGCCAGTGATCCGCGAAAACCTCGCCAATCTCCTCGATCTCCGCGTCACTCAGGGCGGCCCCTTTGGCCTTGGCCTGCTCGGCGGCCCACTCGCGCCACTCGGCGGGCAGAACCCAATCGTCCGGCAGACGGGTTCCTTGGGTCTGAGTCTTCTTTACGGTCTTCTTGGGGGGTGTTTCGGTGTTGGCCTGCGGCTTGGCCGGTTCAGGTGCCGGTTCGGATGGGATGGGCTCCTCGATGTACAGGGGCAGCTCCATCGGTTCGGCATCGAGGAGGGGTAGGGGCTCATACGCCTCGGCCTGACTTTCAGCCTCCGCGTATTCGGCCGGGGCGGGGTTCTCGCTCTCCTGCGGCTGCGCGGCAGGTGACGGCTTTTCAGCTTTGGTCTTGCGGGTGTCGCCTTCTGGATTCGCCTCCAGAGCGCTGTCGATCAGCTCGGGAATCGGGGGCGTCTGCCTTTCCATCTGAAAACAGACCGCCACGGTCCATTTCGCCTCGCGAACCGGCTTGTAGCTCAGCCGCATGTCCGACATCGCGTTGATCTCGTCCACCGTTGGCTGAATGATCCGCCGCCGAAAGTCCTTCCAGGCCGGATACTTGTCTTCGAGACGGAGCATCCTTCGGAGGTCTTCGAGCGATACCGTGACCTCGGACCAGCGGCGATAGGACGCCAGCAGCTCATACATCCTTACCGAGTACGGCGACCCCATCCGGGCGACGAACTGGAGGTCGTATTGGAGGAAATGGCCCGAAAGGTTCTGGAGGAACGGCAACACGTCATAAGCAAACCGAAGCTCGACGCGGCCTTCCGAGGGAATGTAGCGAGCGCGCTGTACCCAGCGGCCCACGTCCAGCTCCGCGCCGCGATCGGGCTTCTCGTTCGGTTTTCCGCAGAACACGAGCTGAGCTTCATAAAGCTCGTCGGCGGCCTTCTTCAGCTCGCGATAAAGCCACCCCCCGCTCGCGTTTCTCAAAGGCGGAAACAGGCGCCGCAGGTCTTCCACCGACACGCTGAAGATGCGCGTCTCCGTGATCTCGCTGGAGCGATCCACCTGGGCGATCGTCGTCAACAGAACCCGCGTTGCCATCATGTTCAGCGAATAAGCCGCCTCAACGAAGGCGTTGGCCTTCACCACCATGCTCTTTTCGGGGTTCTTCGGGGCAACCTCACCCTCGACCGCTTCTGATCCCATGTGACCACCTGTTTTACAACGTAGTGCAATGCGAAAACATTAACTGATTGACCGGAGATTCTACCCAGGCATCAGCAGGTGTGCAAGCGGATTCAAAAGAACGCCAGAAATACCATCGGTATGCACAGCATGTTGCGGTGCCGCAAGGGGGTATTTGTCCCCTTGAAGCCCATGCGCCCCGACCAAGACGCATGAGAAACCGGCCCCTCTGGCTAGGTGAGGGGGTATTTGTCCCCCTGAGAGCGGTGGGGCTCCAAGGTGAGGGGGTATTTGTCCCCCTGAGAGCCTGTGCCTGGCCTCAGCACCCGTAACATTCACAAGCACAGTGACAGTGACAGTCACAAAAAACCGAGGGGGTATTTGTCCCCCTGAGAGACATCCCGCCCCGCGAAGCGAGGGGGCATTTGTCCCCTTGAGAGGGGGTATTTGTCCCCCTGAGAGGGGGTATTTGTCCCCCTGAGAAGGGGGCATTTGTCCCCTTGAGAGGGGGTATTTGTCCCCCTGAGAGGGGGTATTTGTCCCCCTGAGTTTCCGCCTCCTCCGCCTTTTCAGTGACTTACGCGCCCCCCAAAGGCAAAGGCAAAGTAAACCACAAAGGTCAAAGGAACAAAGGGAGCGCGTAACGCGCGTGCGGGCGCGTGCGGGCGCAGGCACGCGGGTACGCACACACACCCGCGCGTGCGCGCGCGAGACGCCTCCGGCTTCGCCTTCGGCCAGACCGCCGGTTCAGGAGGGGGGGGTGGTCAGGTGAGGAGGGAAATTGTCAGCCCCGTGCCGACCATGGCCGCACTGACGGCAACCAGCCAGAGCAATTCGGTACCGGGGCCGCTGACGCGCCGGAGGCTGTGCCGGACATCTGGCCGCCATACGGGAATCCCCATGGGAGTGAGCCAGTCCAGGGTGACGTGGAGCAGGCCGCCCAGGGCGAAGCCCCAGAGCACCGGCCACCCCTGGATTACCCCAGCCAGAGCCAGCAGCACCCACGCCGCGAGCCAGTGAGTCGCGGTCCTGTGCGGAACGGCCGAGTGACGAACCCGGCGGCGGCTCCAGGGCCAGAACCCTTCCTCCTTCCAGCGCGGAATCTCCAGCGCATCCGGAGCTGTGCTCCCCAGGTAGGCCGCCACGGCTGCGACGACCCCCGTACCCGATGGGAGCGCGGCAAGAATTGCCCCGCCCAGGGCGATCCCGCCGAGCTTGTGTGAGCTGGATTTCATGCCGCGTCGAGCCTATGGTTATGGTCTGTGGGTTGCGCTATAATACACCGAGACTACAATGCAACGCTAAAACCAAACGGCAGAACGACGCATGTTCCGGATGTTCGACATGATCTTTTTCGCTGGGGTGCTGTTCTTCCTTGGCTGGATTTTCCTCGCCTCGACCCCCGAGCAGCGGATGGATCGTGCGTGCGCCCCGATCTCCTGGGGCGGCCAGCTCGTCGAGGCGGGCGGCGAACTCGCCACGGAGCCGAACAGCACCACCGTTCGCCTGATTCGCGAGTACACCGACAAGGGCGTGTACGGCTGCCAGTACATCATCTGGCGCGCGTTCTACGCCCATCCCGATCAGCTCGAATCCGAAACCGAGGAGCAGGAAGTGTGAGACGCCGGACCATTCCATCGAAGATCGCAGGCGCTCTCGCCCCGGTGTTGTTGGCCGGGGCACCTGCGTTTGCGGACACCCCCGAACCGCAACCCCTTCCTGAACAGGCCCCCTCGCTGGGTCGGGAAGACCTCGGCGCTGTGGGGCCGGTGTATCCGATCGCGGAGGCCAACATGCTCGAATGGATCGAGCAGCAGCTTCTCAAGCGGGAGCAATCCGGCGAACTGGACCGGCTTCAGGAGGAGGCCGTCGAGCAAGCGCTGGATTCGCTGGAGAACCCGGACCCGAACAACCTCCCGACGCTGGACTACGACACGGTGCAGTACCACGACCCGTCGATCATGGCGACCCGAGACATTCGGGACCACGAGGGGCGGGTGATCGTGGAGAAAGGCACCACCGTTAATCCGCTCGACACCATCACCATGACCCGCGAAATGCTGTTCTTCGATGGCCGCGACCGGCGGCAGGTGGCGTGGGCGCGCGAGCGCATGGAGGAAGCGCGGGACGCGGGCAAGGTGCCCCGGCCGATCCTCGTTGCAGGCTCCTATCTGGAGCTGATGCGCGAATGGGAGGAGCAGGTCTTCTACGACCAGGGCGGCGCGCTGATCCGGCAGCTCGGGATCGGGGCCGTGCCGGTCCGCGTGTACCAAGAGGCCGGTAAGCGGGTGCTGACGCTCGAATACGAAAGCATGACCGGCAGAGGGCCACGCTGATGAAGTCGCTGATGAAGTGGGCCGCCGGGGCGGCCCTGGGTGTCCTGGCGCTCGTCGCTGCTCCCAATGCGAGTGCGACGACCTGCACCGGGGAGTTCGCCAATCCGATCACCGATCTGTGCTGGAGCTGCATGTACCCGATCAAGGTCGGTGGGGTCACGCTGATGGATGATGGTCAGCAGGACATCGACGGCCCATCCGGCCCACTTTGCAACTGCGGGCTCGACCTGGGGATCACGGTTTCCTTCTGGGAACCCCTGCGCCGAATCGACGTAAACCGCAAGCCCTACTGCATGGTTTCGTTGGGCGGCATCGAGGTCGATCCCGGCTTTGACGCGCCGGAGCACGGGCGCTCCATGTCCGGAACCGGTCAGGAATCGGGCCAGACCACGGCCTTCTATCAGGCCCATTACTACATGGACCCGGTGCTCTACTGGCTGGAAGTGATCCTCGACAATCCTTGCCTGGAGCGCAGCCCGTTCGACATCGCCTACATCACCGAAGTCGATCCGATGTGGAACGACGACGAGCTGACGCTGATCCTGAACCCGGACGCCAACCTGTTCACATCCATGGCGGCTTCGATTGCCTGCACAGCGGATTGCATCCAGGCCACCGCCGGGTTCCCGAGTAATGACTTGTACTGGTGTGCGGGCTGCCAAGGACCGCTGTATCCGCTTACCGGCAACATCGCGCACCACACCAGCGGGCCTCAGTCTGCTTCTCTGATTCTTCAGCGGTTGCTCTCGAAAATGCACCGTCAGCTCGCACTCTGGAGCGCGAATGGCTCGGATGGGCTCTGCGGCTACTACCCGCAGCCGATCATGGACAAGACCGAGTACAAGTACACGATGCTCTACCCGATCCCGCAGACGCGGAAGATTCGGGGCGAGTGCTGCCAGCCTCTCGGGCGCACCACGCAGGAGTGGGCGGCAGGCAAGGAGTATCCCTACAAGGGCGAGGATTTCGCGTTCCAGGTGTTCCGTAAGCGCGACTGCTGCCAGGGCGGGCTGGAGGCGATGTTCTGATGAGGAATTCCATGACTTCTACCGCGCTGACCCGCGCCCTGGTGATTGCCGGGGCGCTAGGCATTGCCGTTCCCGCCGCTGTTTCGGCGGATGTGTTGCAGCAGGCCCAGGACCGGATCGGTGACTACCAGCGGGAGTCGTCCGAGCGACTTCAGGACGATCGGTTGAGGGAAACCGCTGACGGTTCGGCCGAGGAGCGAATGCCGGATCAGGACCGCCCGCTGCCATCTGTCTCGGTTCCGGACATTGACCCCTCGGAGGTTGGCGTCGAGGCGATGGGGGCGTTTCTGGACCGCATGGAGTCCGGTGAGATCGCGTTGCCCGACCCGGCGGCCCTGGCCGATGGCGGGGTGCGCCTGATCGCCTTTGCCAGCTTCTCGATTCCCGACGAGAACCTGAAGCGCCTGATCCTGGATGTGAACCGGGCCGGAGGCGTTGTGTTGATGCAGGGGCTCCATGAGGACAGCTTCGAGGAAACCTCCAAGAAGGTCCGCGACATTGTGGGTCTCTCGACCGAATTCGAGTTCGACATCGACCCGCGCCTGTTCGTGACTCTCGGCATCGAGCGAGTGCCCACGTTCGCCCTGGTGGATGAGCCCGACTCCATTCTGGAGGCGAGCTGCACCCAGGGGCTCGGGGTGTGCGAGCAGGCCGATACCGAGGTACCGGCGCTCACCGTTTCCGGTGATGTCTCCGTGCGGTATGCGCTGGAGACGATGGAGCGGCGCGCTGGGCACTCCGACTGGCGCTTCGCCGCCGAGAACTACCTGAACGCGCTGGAGCGCGACTGACAAGGCCAGGACGCTTCGATATGACCCGACCCCAGTATTTGCTCCTCTTGGCCCTCCTGAAAGGGCTGATGCTGCTTACAGCGGCCTCCGCGCTCATGGCCCCGTGGGGCTCCGGCGCCCAGGCGTTCGATGCCTCGAAGTACGAGACGTGCTGGAGGTTGTCAACGGAGTGCGTGGACTCTGGGACGAAGACCATCGACGGCATGACGTTGACCCGTGAATGCTGGGAGTACGAGCAGACCTACGCCTGCTACACCGAGCATGTCGATTACTGCTCTCCGCTTGAGCGCGAGGACGGTTGTTTCGAGACTAGCTCCGTCTGCGCGGAGACGGACCATCGGGGCCAGTGCATTCGCTACACGAAGACCTTTCAGTGCAGCGACGAATTGGAACCGCAGCCGCAGCAGACCGAGAAGCTGGAAGATGCCTATGTGATCTCTAGCGAGGAGCTGGACTACTCGATGTGCGACGGGGAGAACGAAGACCCCTACTGCGCGGATGTCGAGCGCGTCTGTCTGGAGGGGCCGGAAACCCGGAATATCGACGGGAAGGATGTCTACCGCGAGTGCTGGAAGTGGGACTACCGCTATCACTGCCTCGGGGAGTGGGACGACACCTGTGATGCCATCGACTCGGGCTGCACGTTCTCCCATGAAGAATGCTTCTCCACGGTCGAGATCGACGGCGTTGAGGAATGCACGGCGACCAGCCGGTACTACGACTGCCCCGAGGAAGGTACGACCCGTACCTTCGAGTCCTGCGGGACCAATAGCGTGTGCGCGGACGGCAACTGCTTCGACACCAGCCACCCTTCTGCGGCGGATGACTTCCTTCAGGCCGCAACGGCGATGGAGGCGGCGCGTCAGGCGGGCGAATACTTCAACGAAGACGATTTCCAGATTTTCAAAGGTGAAGCCGAGCGCTGCCGCGTGTGGGTGCGTTTCGGCTCGGTACTCGGCATTTTCGGTGACCCCGATTGCTGTAGCGCCGGAGGCGGTACCGCCCGCTCGAACCAGTCCGTGATGCAGGAGGCAGGAATGGGCGCGGGTCGCGCGGCCGTGGATGCCGGGTACTCCATGGCATCCGACTACATGTACGACTTCATGTTCGATCAGGGCTCCGGGTGGATGGCGGACAAGGCGGTGGATGCCTGGTACTCCGGCTCTTGGGGGCCGGACTCCATCGGGACCGACTTCGGGATCGGGTTCTACGGCTTCGAGGTGTCCTGGTCCGCCGCAGGTGGTCTCCAGTTCGGGTTTGATCCGTGGTCGTTTGCCATCGCGGTCGCAATCCATGTCATTACGGAAATGATGGCGTGCGACGAGGACGAGATCATCACCGGGGGCAAGGTCGAAGCCGGTCTCTGCCACAAGATCGGCCGCCATTGCACGCGCGATGTGACTCTCATCGGGTGCGTGCGCCGTCACGATGAGTTCTGCTGCTACAACTCCAAGCTGGCCCGGATCATCAACGTCCAGGGCCGCCCGCAGATCGGAAAGTCTTGGGGTTCCCCCGGCTCGCAGGACTGCTCCGGCTTCAGCCCCGAGGAGTTCCAGCAGCTCGATTTCTCACAGATCGACATGAGCGAGTTCTACAACGACATCCTGAACTCGGCGCACGTTCCGGATGAGGGGCTGCTGAACGAAATGATCGAGAAGAACGCAGACCTGATTCAGCAAAGGACCGAGGACTTCTATCAATGAGATTTTCTCGAAACGCAATTTATGGCGCGTTGCTGCTCTCGTTGTCGCCCCTCGCTCACGCAGGCGCCTTTGAGGAAGGGCGTGCATTTTCGAGCGACATGGGGCGCCAGGAGATCAGCACGGATGCGGCGGCGGAACTACCGGACGCGGAGGGTGACACGTCCCAGCAGCGCGGATACTTCCAGGGCGGCCAGGGCAGCACGACCGGGCCGGGTACGACGCGGGTGCTGGAGTGCGATGCGCAGGGGAATGACGATCCGGAGTGCAATGCGATCAACTTTATGAACCAGAACCCGACGCCGGACTACCCGGTGAGCCGGGACGACCCGCTGCTTGAGGATGCCAAGGAGATCAGGAGCAACGCGGAGTCGATTGCGGGGCCGGACATGGACTCCGAAGCGGAGTGTGTCACCACGACCGTCTCAGGCCCGGACATGACGGTGGAGCAGAGCTGCGACGTGTTTCGCCACGGAAACGTAAGCCATTGCGATGTGGAGCGCGTGATCGAGGTGGACCGTGAGGTGGTCTACCAATGCGATGATGGATATTCGATGGATGAGTATTCTTGTAGCCAAACCTTAGAAGTTGAGGTTGAGCCTGCCTGTAGCCCTGGTGAGCAGTTTGCCGATGGTTTTCGGTGTGACTCCAGTATGCGAGTTCAGACGCATAGCGATCATTATGGCTGGCTAGATACGGGCCTAAACTATGGCGAAGGGGGGCGGGGGTCAAGTGGTTTTAGGATTTATTGCGTTCAACCTATACAGGGGGAGTGTTACGTATCCGTGAACGCTGAAGATTGGCGGCAATCATGTAGCGGGGGAGCTTGCACTATGTCTTTTTACCTTCGTTACTATGATATGCATGGCGGAGGCACTGGAGAGGATGGTCCTTACCTAGTGAATTATAACGCCGAACCGACGATCTCCGGTGAGGCGTGGGTGGATGGCTGCTCCGATGTGGATGCGATCACCCAGAACTAATGGTTTTCTCGAAGCATTATGCTTTTATAGTTTCTGGGGCTCTATCCCTTGCTTTTGTGGGCCCCACCGCAATGCTCTGGCTGGTGATCCCCGGTTTTTTTGGCGCCGCACTTTCCGTATCGGCCACGGTGGCGACCCTGGCGCTGGGCGCCTTTCTTCTCTGGAAGGGCTGGCAGGCTGAACGCCTGACCGGCCACCACTTCCGGGTGTTTCTGGCGCTAGCCTACGACGACGACCGCGTGTACCGCCTCGCGAAGCAGATCGAGCGGGAGAAGCGGCGGCCGACGCGCGGGGACTTGCGAGAGGCGATGGCCGAGCACGCCGAGACGCTTGCCAAGCGGGGCGCGAAGCGGTTGTCCGAACGCTCGGCTGCCCCCAAGGGTGAGCCTGAGCCTGAACCAGCGGCAGGGACGCCCGACGACGAGGGCCGGACGACGACCGAAGACGCGAAGCAGGCGCACGAGGACAAGATGGAGGCGCGGCGCCAGGAGAAGGCGAAGCGCCTGGAGGCGCGCAGGAAGCGGCTCAAGGAAGCGAAGGCGGCGAGTGTGGCCTAGAGCGGGCAGGCCGGTTCAACAGGGTGATCCGAGGGCGGCGATGCCGCCCTTTTTCGTGCCATGGATCAGGCGCTCTCGTCTTCGTCAGCGCTCTTTCCCCGGCCATAGGGGTCGGGGTGGTGGTGTTTCGGGATGCAGCGGCCCGTGGCTTGTCGCGTGGCCCTCACCGAGCGGTCGATCAGGAACGAGGCCATCACCACGCCCAGGCCGCCCATGCCCCCGCGCCCCAGCTCGTGCTGGATGCCCAGGTCTACGCGCGGCCCCTTGCATGGAGGCGGTGTCTCGCCGCTCCCTTTCGGAGCGGAGGCGCACCCGGCCGTCACCACGGCGACGAGGCCAATCGCCGCGATTCGTGCCATCCCTGATGAAAGACTTGCCATGCGTGTGTTCTCCCGTTACCATTGAATCAGCTTGTACATTACACGAAGGAAACGCAATGAACCAGAAGCATAAGCGAGGCCCCGGCGTGGCCGCACTGATCGCGGCGCTGACCGTTGGTTTCTCGGGTCTGCTCCACGCGGGAACGGAACTCGAATCCCACGGGGAGGGCGAGTGGATGGAGCTTTCCTTCGAGGAGCACTTGATGAAGGCGACCATCCAGGGTGCCTCGCGCGGCCCGGCTGGAGACGACATGCAGCGCATGTTCGAGCGAACCACGGGCTCCAGCGAACCCGTGGAAATCCGTGCCGAGCGCCAGAACATGATTGAAGGCCAGCCGGGGTGCGCGGTGGTCTTCATGTACTTCGTGCAGGAGGGTGTCCCGGTAGTCGATCGCGACGGGAATCCGGCCGGAACCAAGCCGTTCGAGATTCGCTACCACGTCGAGCGCTGCGCGGACGGGGACATTCCGGAGTACCGAAGCGCCCGGTAAAAATGCAGCGAGAAACAATCAATCGCGCACACACAAGACAATGTACTTTTCAGGTATCCTCTGGGGAGAATCAGTAATGCAGACGAACCAGCCCTTGCATCGCCAGATCATCCGCATCTTGAGCGCGCGAAAGAGCGCAGCGCTTGTTCATTCCATCGCCAGTGAGGTGACGGTGACCCGGCATGAAGGCCGTGTGCATTCGGCTCTCATGGAGCTGCGCGAAGCCGGGGTCGTGACCTGGTGCTCGAATGGGTGGCGGCTGAAGCAGGCCGAGGATTGCATCGAGGCCCGGCGCCGTGCGGCCTGATCGCTCCCTACTTGCGGCCGCGGCCCTTCTGGCCTTCTCCGGGGGAGTGGGACAGGTGCAGGCCGCCCCGCCGGAGCTGGAGAGCTGCTTCCAGGAGGCGGCCGAGCGCTATGACGTATCCGCGCCCCTTCTCAAAGCGATCGCGGAGGTGGAATCGAGCTTCCGCCCGGACGCGATCAACCGGGCCAACGGCAACGGCACCTATGACGTAGGCGTTATGCAGATCAATTCGTGGTGGTTCCCGCGCCTGGAGCGCGATTACGGCATCACGGAAACGGACCTCATGGAGCCGTGCATGAACATCAAGGTCGGCGCGTGGATTCTCGCGACGAACTTTCAGCAGGTGGGTTGGAGCTGGCAGGCCATTGGGGCCTACAACGCGGGCACCGGCCGAGGCGAAGAACGAGAACGGCTGCGGCTGGGCTATGCCGAGCGTGTCTATGCAGCCCTTGAGAGGTACTGAGGACATGACGAACAAGGGAGCGCTTCGCGCGGTGGTGGTGGCGGCGGGACTGGCTGTGCTGGCTGGTTGCGCGACACCGAAGGCGAGCAATGACGAAGCCGTGGACGTGTTCGATTCCATCGGCAACCCGATCCTGGGCGTGAAAGCGAACACGGACGCGAAGTGCATCGTGCCGGTGCGGACGAAGCAATTTCGGGGCGATCACGTCTGCGACGTGGCGCATCCCGTCTGGAGCGCCGCCAGTCGCGAGGAAAGCCTGACCCGTGACCGGGTGGGCGACCGCGCGGCGGCGCGTGAACACGATCCGTCTCAGCCGGGGTGGGGGCGTTCGGATACCCGTGATCCGAGTGGCCCCGTCTCCGGTGAGGAGGGTCGTCTGGCTCTGGCTTGGGAGCGCTATTGCGACGGCGGCCAGGGCATGACCGATGAGGACTGGACGCTCATCGAGGGGCGTGATGTCCCCGATCACATCACGAACTGCAATCCACCCAAGTAAATCCTCCAAGGGAGACTGAAGATGAACGCAATCCGTTCTGCAATCCGCTACGCGGACAACGTGAGCATGAAGGCCGCAACCGCCGTCGATTCCAACCACAAGAGCCTGCTGCTGATGCTGCTGGTAATGACCGCGATCTACGCTTCGGCGGCCGTTGCGGGCACGAGTGGCGGCGAGTTTCAGGGTATCTACGACCAGGTGAAGGGCTGGACCGAAGGCTATCTCGGTAAGGCCATCGCCCTGTTCGCCTTCCTGCTGGGCCTCGGTGTGGGCGTGGCTCGTCAGAGCCCGATCCCGGCGATCTCCGGCGTGGTGTTCGCGCTGTTTGTCGCCTTTGGCCCGGACATCATCGAAGGCATTGCGTCGGCGGTGATCTGATGGGCGGCAGCGGCCCCGAGTTCTCGAACCGGATACCGCGCTATCTCGACGCGCAGCCCAAGGTGTTTATGTGGGATGCCGACGAGTTCGTAGTGGCGATGGCGCCCCTTGGGATCGGCATTGTCACGGGGTTCATCCTGACTAGCATCGTCTTGGGTGTGCTGATGGCCTACGGCCTGGCGAAGCTCAAGAAGGGGCAGGGGAGCGGCTTTATGATGCGCGCCGCCTACTGGTATTTGCCCAGCGGCGGCCTTGCAAAGCTGAAGCGAACCCCGCCGTCGCATATTCGGGAATTTGTGGGATAAGGCACCCCGCCCAGCCGGGCGGGGCTTTTAAGGAGCAGACATGAAGCGCGAGCAGTACAAATCCAAGGTCGCGGCCCTGATGGGGACTCAGGCGATGTTGCGCTACGCATTGGGCGCGGCGGTCGTCGTCAATCTGGCCCTCATCGTTGCGCTGTTTCAGTTGGCGGGCAACACGAAGACCGTGGTGGTGCCCCCTGGGATCGACGAGCCCTTCTGGATCACGCAGGACAATGTGGACCGGAAATATATTGAATCTCTCGGTATGTTTCTTGTGTCTTTGGGGTACAATGTAACTCCATCGTCAATCGAGTATCAGACCGAGAATTTTATGGACTGGGTTCACCCGAGCATTCACGGCGAGCTGCGCAGCGACATGGTGCGCCTGGCGAACCGGATCAAGCGGGAGAACGCCTCCATGTACTTCTCCCCGATGCGGGTTGAGCTGGATCGCGGCGGTGAGGGTATCCCTCGTGTCGCGGTGTTCGGTGACGTGACCCGCAAGGTGGGGAGTCGCGAGACAAGCCGCGAACGAGTCGCGGTGGTGATGAGCTTCACCGTGGTCGGCGGCCGGGTGTACCTCACCCGCTACAACCAGGCGGAAGACCCCAACAAACCCTTTGAGAGCTAAGCGATGCGAATGATGCAAAAGCTGGTAGCAGTCGTGGCGGTGCAGGCTGCTCTTGGCCTTTCGGCCACGGCAATCGCCGCCGACGCGCCCACTCACACGGTCGAGCCGGGCCAGAATCTCCACCTGATCGCCATGAGCTACGGCATTTCCTGGGCGGAGCTGGCCGAGCTGAACGACCTTCAGAATCCGAACGAGATCGAGGAAGGGATGGAGCTGGTCCTTCCCGAGCGTCTGGCTGGGCGTATGCCGACCCAGCGCTCGGATGGCCCGGTTGCGCCCCCGGCACCCGAGCGTTCCTCCGGGGCGATCCCAACCGTATCCGGCGCCCCGGCGGCGCTGACGCAGGTTCATCCGGTAGAGCCGAATGACACCGTTGAGGTCAGCGTCTCGCGCGGCGAGGTAAACCGCCTCGCGATCGAAGGCGGCCGGATCACGGATGTCACCGGGGCCTCCGAGCACCTGTTGATCGAGGGCGACGATGAGCGCGGCCAGGTGTTCTTCCGCTTTAACCCGCAAACGATGCGCAGCGGGTCGAGCGAGCGCACCGAATGGCGTCCGATCTCCCTGTTCGTGAGCGACGACCGGGGGGCGACCTACACCGTGATTCTGCGCCCGGACGGCCAATCCACGACTTCGATCATCCTGCGACCCACCTTTGGGCAGCTTCCGCACACGATCAACCACAAGCGCACGACCGGGCCGGGTACCCCGTACCAGCAGCGCTTGATGGGGCTGATCCGGACCATGCACCGAAACGACAAGGATTCGAGCCACTACCAGGCGACCCCTCGCGGGACCGAAACCCAGCGCTGGGACGGCCTACCGATGCGCCTGATTCGCGATTGGAGCGGGGATGGATTGATGGGCCAGGAGTATTCCGTGCGCAACGACTCCAGCCAGCGCCTCTCGCTGTCTGAAGCCGAGTTCGCGACCCAGGGCGTCCTCGCCGTCGCGATTGACGAGCACGAGCTGGAGCCGGGCGAAGCCGCCCGAGTCTTTGTCGTTCAGCAGTCTGCGGGAGGCCGGTAATGGCGAAGGATGTGAATGTTCGTGATCCGGCGGCGGTACTCAAGCGCCAGAAGATGATGCTGTACGGCGGTGGCGGTGCTCTGTTTCTCGCCGTCCTCGGCCTGATCGCGGTTTCGGAAAGCGGTGGCGATGGCGACCGGCCGGACCCGGTGGTGGTCGAGCGCACCGATATTCGTTCGGGTGGGGAGTCACTGACGGATTCCGAAATCTGGGTGGCGCGCTCCGAGGCGGTTCTGGGTGACCTTCAGGACTCGATCCGCTCGCTGGAAGGCCAGCTTGCCCGCATGGAACGGGATAACGAACGCCTGCGTGATGATCTCGACGAAGCGCGCGACCGCGTGGCGGAATCGACGGCCGTTCGTGGCGGAGGTGGCGATCCGTTTGCGATCGACAGCCCGTTTGTTCCGCCGCCCCCGCCGTCCCCTGACAACCTGGAAGCGGACCCGGAACCGGATACGGCCGAGCGGGGCGTGGTCCCGCCGCCCCCTCCGGGTTCTCGCCGGGAGGGTGGTGGTGAAGAACGCGCGGATCGTCCGCGCGAGCCGGACGTGGTTCGCGGCATTGCCCGCGTCTCTCTTGGCGACCCCCGCCGAGAGGCGCGCGAAGCGCGCGAGCAGGAGGAAGCCGAGCAGCGTGAGCAGGAGGAGGCCGGCTCCCGGAACGTGGGCACTTACATCCCCTCCGGGTCGTTCGTTCGCGCCAACATCATCGGCGGAATCGACGCCCCCACGGGCGGCACTGCCCAGGGCGACCCCCATCCGCTGCTGATGCGCCTGTCCGACAACTCCATCCTCCCCAACCGATTCCGGGGCAAGGTGAAGGAGTGCTTTATGACGGGTGCGGGCTACGGCGACATTTCGAGTGAGCGTGCCTACGTTCGCGTCGAGAGCCTGTCCTGTGTCCTGCCGGATGGTTCCGTGATCGACCAGTCCGTTGATGCCTATGTCGTCGGTGAAGACGGCAAGGCTGGCATCCGGGGCCGCCTGGTCAGCAAGCAGGGTCAGCTCATCGCTCGCGCCTTGATGGCCGGAATCGTCGGCGGCATTGGCGAGGGCTTCTCGCAGGCCAGCACCACGCTTCGCACGACCGGAACCGGGACGACCCGCGACGTTGATCCGGGGGATGTCCTGGAGTACGGCACCGCAAGCGGTGTGGGCTCCGCAATGGAGCGTCTGGCTGATTACTACGTCCAGGCAGCCGAGCAGACCTATCCGGTAATCGAAGTGCCCGCAGGCCGCGACGTATCCGTGGTGTTCCTGCGTGGCGCGGAGCTGGACGGAAATGTGAATAACGCGGGTCGCGAGGCGGGCTTCGAGCCGATCGTGACCGACGAAGATCGAGCGCTGGCCCGCACGGGTGTTCGCTCTCGTGTGAACGTGCGCTAACTGGAGACTTGGAAGATGAAGAAGGCACTGATCGTATCCGCCCTTGCGGCGGCAATGGCCCAGTCACCGGCTTGGGCCGAAGGTGAGCGCGGGGGCGGCACACCCGCCTCCGTGGCGGAGATTATCAGCTTCGACGTGGAGCAGATGAGCGCGGCGGAGGCGGAGGCCGTGATCCGGCAGCAGTTCCCCAATAGCCGAATCGCGAGTGTCACGCCCTCTCCGGTCACGGGGCTCTACGAGGTCGTGGCGGGCAGCAACGTGTTCTACGTCCGCCCAGGTGAGCCCTACATCGTCGCGGGACATATCTTTGCGACCGACGACCAGCAGGACATCACAGCCGAGCGTAAGCGCGAGCTGGGGCTGTCGGCCGCCACTTCGGCCGGTGAGTCGGCCGCACCCGCGACGGCGCCCGTACAGGCGGGTGGAAGCTCCGATATTTGGGAGAACCTGCCGAGCGACATGATGATCGTGACGGGACCGGAGGATGCACCCGCCATTGCTCTGTTCACGGACCCGGCGTGCCCACATTGCACCCGTTTCGAGCAGGCCCTTCCCTCGATGGGGGACATTCGGGTTTACCGATTGATGATGCCGCTTTCCCGTGATCCGGCCGCGCGCCAGCAGGCCGCGATGGCGCTGTGCGCGGCTGATCCGATGTCTGCCTATACCCGCCTGATTAACGGGCAGGGCGCCCCGTCCGTGGACGACCAGGCGTGCTTGGCGCGGGCGCAGGAATACATCGGTGAGGTGGAGCGCTTCGCCGCCCGCTCGGGCATCCGGGGCACCCCGTTCTTCGTGCGCCCGGATGGCGACAACCGGATTGGTTTCAATCCCCAGGGCTTCGAGTCCTGGGCCAAGGGGGGTAACTGATGAAGGGAACAACCACGACCACGATCCGTTTCGGAGCGCTGGCCGGGGCCGTGATGCTGGCCTCGGGCTGTGCCTCCACGATGGGGATGGGGGAAAGCAACCTGTCGTGCCCGTACCCGGAGGGTGACCAGTGTTTGAGCCTGGAGGACGCCTACGCCAACTCCATTGCGGATACCGATGCGCGTGATGCCGCTCGGGCGGCGCCGACCGCGCTCCCACAACAGGCCATGCCGCCGCGCCTGCCCTCGGGCGCTCCGATCCTGAGCGAGCCGGAAATCCTCCGGGTCTGGGTCGGGCCGTGGGAAGACGAGGTGGGTCAGTTCCACGACCAGTCCTATGTCTACACCGTGGTCCGTGAGGGTCAGTGGGTGCTCAAGCGCAACCACCAGGCGCAGGACGATCGCTTCATCAACCTGCAAGCGCCGGATACCAGCCCCCTCGTGATTGAGGAGGAGGCGCCGGAGCGCATGACCGATGAGGAGGCCACGCAGTCGGCCGTGGACTTCCTGAACCAGCAGGCGAACCAGTAAGGGGCCAGACGTGTTTGATCTTAATGCGCTGAAACGGCAGGTGAAGGAGTGGGTTGGGTCGAGTCTTCAGGACACCCCGGACGACGAGGTGATGGAGGGCGCGCTGCCGCCCACGCTATCCCGAATGGCTCAGTGCATGGAGCATCACCGCTTCTCTGACCTGCTGAACTACGAGTCCTATGACGAGGAGACGAGCCTGTTCTTCAACTCGGCAAGCCACGGCTTCGCCTTCGAGTGTGCCCCGCTGGTCGGGGCCTCCGAGGAAACCGTCCGGGTGCTGCTGGGGCTTTTCAAGCAGTCCCTCCCGACCGGAGCGACGATCCAGACGATGCTTTATGCCTCGCCCCAAGTGCTTCCGGTGATGAAGGAGTGGGCAAAGATGCGCCTCCCCGATCAGGAGTACAGCCCCGAGGAGCTGGACCGACTCGGGCGCACCCCGCGTTCGACCAACGTGTACCGGAGGATGGCGCGGCGGCGGCTCGATTATCTGCTGAAAGGGCGCTGGAACTCGCTGTTTGAGGGGCAAGAGTATCGCCTTCGCAACTTCCGGCTATTCATCACCGTCAGCCTGCCGGGCAACGATCCGACCGAGACGGAGATCAAGCACGCGATCAGTGCCCGAGACGGCTTCGAGGGGACGCTGCGCACGGCCGGAATTCAGTCGCGCCAGATGAAGCCCCGTGACCTGATTACCTTGCTGCACGAAATCCTGAACCCGAATGCGACCGAGCACGTCCGTGAGGCCCGGCAGTACGACGAAGGAGCCTTGATCCGCGATCAGGTGATCGACCGGGATACCGTGTATCGGGTCGGCGCTCAGGGCATGACGATCAACGACACCGCTGTTCGCTCCTATACCGTCCAGGGTTACCCCCAGGAAATGCTCCTGCCGTACATGACGGGCCTGATCGGTGACGAGTTTCAGGAAACGATGCAGGTTCCGGCACCTTTCCTCCTCTGCTGCAACATCCGGATTCCGGATCGGGAAGCGCTGCGGAGCAAGGTGCAGATGAAGACCGCGCGTGCCGTCCAGTCGGCTGACTCGCAGATGGCCCGGATCATGCCCGACATGGGCGCGAAGGCGGAGGAGTGGAAGTACATTTCCGATGCGGTCGAGAAGGGCGTCGATCTGGTCGAGGTATCGCACTCGGTCATCATGCTCTCGCGTCCGGAGACGGCGAATGCGGCCGAGAACAAGCTGCTCTCAATGTGGCGCTCGAAGGGGTGGACCCTGAGCCGTGACAGCTTTCTCCAGGTGCAGGGTTTCCTCGCGTCCCTTCCTTTCGGGTACGACTCACAGATGGCTGCGGACTTCGCCTCGATGAAGCGCACCCGAAAAATGACGGAATGGAACGCGGCCAACATGATGCCGCTGATGGCTGAATGGGGTGGCACGGGCACGCCCCGGATGATGCTGATGGGGCGTCGGGGGCAGCCTCTTTCCTTCGACGTGTTCGACGTGTCGCAGGCGGGGAACATGAACGCGGCGATCGTCGCGTCCTCGGGCTCCGGCAAGAGCTTCTTCCTGAACGAAATGGCGACGGCCTATGTCGGCACCGGCGGACGGGTCTGGATCATCGACGTGGGCCGGTCGTACCAGCGGACGTGCGAGCTGCTGGGCGGCCAGTTCATCGAGTTTGGCGAAAAATCGAAGATCAACGTCAACCCGTTCACCTTCATCGACACGCTCGATAAGGACCGTATCCGGCTGCTGAAAGACATCGTGAGCCAGGCGATCTCCTCCCAGCGCGAACTCACGGACCTGGAGGGCTCGTGGGTCGAGCAGGCGATCAATTATGCGTGGGCGGAAAAGGGCAACCAGGCGACATTGACGGACGTGGCCCATCACCTGATCCATGTGAACCCGGATGCGCGTGCGCATGACCTCGGAGACATGCTCTATCCGTACACGAAGGACGGCATGTATGCCGACTACTTCGAGGGTCCGGCCAACCTGAACTTCAACTCGTCGCTTGTGGTGCTGGAGCTTGAGGAGCTGAAGGGGCGGAAAGACCTTCAGGCGGTGATCCTGCTCATCATCATGCTTCAGATTCAGGAGGCGATGTACCTCTCCCACCAGTCGGGAAATCGGGAGCAGCCGAAAATCTGCATCATCGACGAGGCGTGGGACTTGATGAGCGGCGGCAAGGCGGCTGACTTCATTGAGACCGGGTACCGCCGGGCGCGGAAGTATGGCGGGAGCTTTATGACCGCGACCCAGGGCGTCAACGACTACTTCAAGAACGACGCTTCCCGAGCGGCGTGGGAAAACGCGGACTGGATGTTCCTGCTTCGCCAGAAGGAGGAGTCCATCGACGACCTGAAGAACTCGGGCCGGTTCAAGGTGGAGGGGTACACCGAGCGCCTGCTGCGCTCGGTGAAGACCCAGCAGGGCCAGTATTCCGAGATTTTCGTCAAGAGTCCGCTGGGCTCGGGGATCGGTCGCCTGATCGCGGACCCCTTCAGCGAATTCATGTACTCGACCAAGGCCGACGAAGTGGCCGCTATCAACCAGCTCCAGGAGAACGGGGTCGCTCTGGCAGATGCCATCGAAATCGTGATCGAGCAGCGAAAGGGCAAGAAGGAGTGACCCAATGAGCAACGAGAATCCCAACGAGAACGTAAACGCTGGCCCGGCGCCCCAGGGCGCTTCGGCCCCCAACACGGCCGAGCTGGCCGCGAAACAGCGCACGATGCGCTTCATCCTGTTCGGCGTGTACTTCGCGCTGGCTGTTGTGCTGCTGGTTCTGGTGGCGCGATACGCGATGCCGGAGGGCATGGTTTCCGGCGGCCACCAGATCGGCGTCGTCAATGTGGCGGGGCTGATGGAGGAGTATCAGCGCACGGCGCTGGATCACGTCATCGAAGGGGACGAGCAGGCGCAGATGGCCGCGATGAGCCAAGCGACGGCTTTCGCAGAGCGCGTGGACCAAGCGCTGCTGGTTCTCGCTGAGCGCAACCCCGGCCTCGTGCTGATCCAGTCCCAGGCGGTCGCCGTCGAGGCGGGCCTTGAAGACTACACGGACGATCTGCGCGCCATTCTGGAGCCGCAGGCGTCTCCTGCCCGCTGAACCGGCCGTCATGGGTGCTGAGGCTTCCGTGATGCCCGAGAGCCGCCCGGATGTGCCCGTGAGAGTGCGGGTGCTCCGGGCGGCGCTCGTTGCGGCCGCCCTGCTGGCGTGGCCGGTCCATGCGCTCGTGAGCGCGGTGTCGGATCGCTACATGTTCGCGCTCAATCTCACCGAGAGCCTGCCGGAGCGGGTTTTCTGGGTCGAGCGTGTGGAGTCCGAGGGCAACCCGTCCAATCGCGCGATCATCGAGGAGCTGAGCTTCGGGGATCGTATCGCTTTCCTCGTGGGAGAGGGGGCGCGCGACCACTATCGGCCGGACACCGTGTTCGTGAAAGAGGTCCGAGGCGTGGCGGGGCAGACCGTCAGCGTGGACGAGAATCGGATTGTTCACATCGACGGTCAGCCGGTCGCCAAGGCAAAGCCGGAGTCGGGGCGCGGGCTCCCCCTGGAGGTGGTTGAGGGGGGCGTCATTCCTGATGGGAAGGTGTTTGTCTGGACCCCACACGAAGACTCCTACGACTCGCGCTATGCGGACATCGGCCTGATTGGTTATTCTCGCATCGTCGGAACAGTCCGCTTTCAATTCTGATAGAATTACAATGTTCTTCTTCTGAATGGATTGACCATGAGAATCACTTGCAAGGGTTGGGTGCGCGGCCTGCTGATGGCCGGAGTGGCGGCAAGCGTCGGTCTTGCGCAGGCCAATCCGGGCACCAGTTCGGGTTTCTACGGAGATCGCGAGCGGGGTTGGTTCTGGTACGAGCAGCCCCCGGAACCGCCGAAACCGCCGGAGCCCGAGCCCGAGCCGGAAATCGTCCCGATTGTTCCGGAGCTTTCGGCGCGTGAGCGCCTTGAGGCGCTTCAGGAGGAGATCGAGGAGGCCAAGGCCCTCGCAATCCTGGAGCCGACGCAGGAGAACATCGCCGCCTACCTCGAAATGCAGGACGCGATGATGAACCGCTCGATGGTCTTCGCGGACACCTGGCGCCGCACGCTCTGGGATCGCCCCGACCTCGATTACAGCACCGAGCGCCCGGTCGTGCAGTCCGGGGTCCGGGAGCAGCGCCGGATCGAGGATCGGGAGATCGCTCAGGCCGTGGACCACGTTCGCGACGAGAGGGGGCTGGTCTTCTTCTACATGAACCGCGAGGAATGCCCGTACTGCGAAGTGCAGTCCCGCCACGTCGAGCGTTTTGCTCGCGAAAACAACCTGACCGTCCGAGCCATCACGCTCGACGGGAGCACCAACGAATACTTCCCGGAGGCGCGTCAGGACGATGGGCTTGCGGAAGCCTTCGGCGTTCAGGAAGCGCCGGGCCTGTTCCTCGTGAATCCGGTAACCGGCGAGGTGGATTCCGTGGGGTACGGGGTGATTGATGATGCGGAGCTGGGTAAGCGCCTGCGTCGGATCGTGTCGCTTGAAATTGGAGAGTTCTGAGCATGAAAACGAAGAAGGGTGTGATGGCGAAGCTGAAGCCGCTGGCCGGAGCCGTAATGCTGGCAACCAGTGTGGCGGGGTTCTCCAATGCGGCGGCGCTTGATGGCGCGATGGATTCGTTCCTGGATTCCTACACGGTCAACGAGCCGGGGTTCTATCAGTCGGAGTCGGCCGGGTTCGTCAACTTCGGCCAGCTCACCGCTCGTACCGGCACCCGGTACTACCAGCCGATCCAGATTCAGGCCCCGCGCGCCGAGTTCGGCTGCGGCGGGATCGACGCCTTCCTGGGCGGGTTCTCGTTCATCAACATGGATCAGATCGTCGCGATGGCCCGGCAGGTCGGATCGCAGGCGGTATCGACCGCGTTCTACCTGGCGCTCGATTCCCTCTCGCCGCAGCTCGGCGCCTTGATGAAGCAGATGCAGGATTGGGCCAACAAGGCCAACCAATTCAACATGGACTCCTGCCAGACGGCCGTGGACATTAACCGGGGCGCCCTGGGCGCGATGGGGATGCAGGACAGTGTGTGCCAGCGCTTCAACTCGGGCGAGTCCATGGCCTCGGACGAGTTCGCCTCGCGGTTCGAGTGCGGCTCCGAGAAGGAGTGGGATTGGGGCCTGCTGAACCCCCTGAACGACGACGGCCAGCCGCAGGATGATGGGGATGCCGTCAAACAGGCCCTTCGCGGGAACATCGTCTGGCAGGCCCTCAAGAATGCCAAGGTATCCGACGACGAGATTCTGGAGCTGGTGATGTCATTGGTCGGCACCGTGGTCTGGCCGGAAGGCGCCACGGGGCCGGGGATCAGCGCGCTCCAGAACCAGCCGATTCCGCCCACTCTCACATGGAGCGAGCTGTCGGAATCGGGATCGGATACGTCTTCGGGGCACGTCACGCTCCTGCAATGCAACGACCCAGGGCGCGGCTGCCTCGAAACCTCGGAGCGCAATATCCCGGCCCGCGATGCCAACGTGTTCCGCACGCGGGTCGTGCTTGCGGTTGAGGAGATCATGGATGCGGTGCAGCAGCCGCCGTCAGCGACCCACATGGGGTTCTCGGACGACGCCACCCTCGTGCTGGCCCTGTCGCGCCTGCCAATCTTCCAGATGATTCAGGCCGAGACGGATGCCGGGTATCCGGGGCTCACTCGCGAGAAGTACACCGATCTTCTCGTGAAGGAACTGATGTTCCGCTGGCTGGAACGGGTCGTCCCGCCCCTGCAAACCGCGCTGCTCTCGACGGCGAATATGCCGGGCGGGGAAACCGGGACGCTTCAGGCGCTCCAGATTGCGGAAAACGCGCGGAGCCTGGTCGATCAGGCGCAGCGTGAGTTCCAGACGGAGCTTCGCAATCAGGGCGGGATGCACGAGTTCATCCAAATGCAGCGCGACCTGAAATCCATCATGGCGACCCGCATGAGCCCGACCATGGCCCAGCGGATCAACTTCGCTCAGACCTTGGCCCGGTAAGCAGCAGGGAACCGCAATGGCGCTTGAAATCATCACCTACGGCTCGGGCTCCTACGTCCAGCAGACGCTCACCTCGCTCTCCGCTCTCGCGGGGAGCAGCGATTGGGTCACGCTCGCGCGGATAGCAGGTGTGGTCGGGATCGTCTGGGTGATGCTCGCGGCGTTCAAGAACGCGCGCGGCGGGTCATTGCAGGTCGATTGGTCGTGGTTCCTCGGGTTCGGGTTCATCTACCTCGGACTCATGGTGCCGAAGGTGGATGTCGCCGTGATCGACCGGATCGAGTCGGGGTGCGGGACGGCACCCCCGGCGATCGTGACCGGCGTTCCCGTTGGGATCGCGGCGTTCGGTTACGTTACCTCGGGGCTGGGTGATGGCATCACGCGCCTCTACGAGCAGTACATCAGCCTGCCGGGTGACCAGCAGTACGCGCAGAACGGGATGCTGTTCGGTTCCCAGGTCGCCCGCACGCTGACGCAGACGCGGATTGCCGATTCGGAGCTTTCGGCGGATATGTCCTCGCTTATGACGAGCTGCGTGTTCCCCATGATCGCGCGCGGCCATTTGCCGCTGAATGAAGCGACCCGTTCGACCGATTTGTGGCAGACGATCAGCTCTCAGCTCCCGAACAACCGCTGGGTCGCGCGTAGCGATGGTAGCGTCCTCTCCTGTCGGGCGCTGGGGGACGAGCTGACGCCCGAGATTACGGGTAATGGCGCTTCGCAGATTCAGGCGGCCGCCCGCCAGAATGGCGGCGCGATCTGGTCGGCCTGCACGGTCGATGATGCGGCCGCGCGCTACCTGGCCTCGGCCGGGGGTGTGACCGGCCAGGACATGCTCGGGATCAACCAGGATGCCGCGAGCCTCACCCGTCAGGCCATGACGATCAACGCCATGCAGGATGCGTTCGCGCAGGGCGTATCGGAGACGGATAACGCTGCGCTCGCGCAGTCGGTGTTCACCGCTCAGGCCGAGCAGACCCAGCGCAATACCTACATGCTCATGGGCAACATGGCCTCGCGCACCCTGCCGGTGATGCGCGCGGTGATCGAGGCCCTGCTGTATGCCCTGTTCCCGGTCATTATGATCTTCATGCTGACCCCGGCGTGGCTGTCGGTGCTGGGCCAGTACATCATCGTAATGATGTGGATTCAGCTCTGGCCGCCGATGTACGCGGTGCTGAACTCGATCATGTACTGGTACGGAGCGCCGCAGTCACAGCGTATGGCGGAAATGAGCGACGGCAGCTCAGGGCTGACGCTGGATACGGCCGCCTCAGTCAGCTACGCGAACACCGACATGGTGGCGTTGGCCGGGTACATGGCGCTCACGATCCCGATGATCTCCTACATGATGATCCGTGGCGGGGCGATGATCGGGGCGAGCGTGGCGTCGAGTCTGAACCAGCCCATGTCGCAGGCGGCGACCCGCTCGGGCGCGTCCCTGACGGACGCCTCGATGCAGTCCGGATCGGTGTCGTGGGATACCTCGCAGGTGAACACCGCGAGCGCCAACCAGGTCAACACCGCGCCCAACATGCGCTTCGGGGCGGCTACGATCGAGGAATCCACCATGGCCGGTGGCACGGCGCGCACGAGTGAGGGTGGTCAGGCGAGCTATAACGCAAGCCCTGGCGCAACGAGTCTCGGGAATGTCTCTGCGTCCGCTCAGGGCACGTTGGAGTCGGGCATCCAGACCCAGGCTCAGCGCGCCCAGCAGGCGGCGCAGGAACAGGCCCTTGCCTTCGACCAGCGGGTGCAGGGCACGGCGGCTCAGCAGTCCCAGCTCAACGACCTGGTGGGTGATCGTGCCATGGCCTCCGATATGGGGCTGAGCAGCGATGAATCCTTCAAGTACCAGCAGGCGTATGGGCAGCGGGAGGGCCTGGTCCAGCAAGCCGCAGAGCGCGCGGGCGTTTCCGAATCGGATATGCGGAGCACGCTCAGTTCTTTGAAGCACTCGACTTCTGCCGGACTTTCAACGCCCGTGGCCTCCGCAAGAGCCGAAGCCGCGCTGGTTTCCCAGGGTGTAAGCCAGGAGCAGGCTTCCCGTACCGTCGAGGAAGCTCAGACGGTTTCCCGTTCGCAGGAGTATCAGGTGTCGGACGATTACATCCGGCAAATTGGGGAGCGCGTGGGCAATACCCAGACCGAGCGGTTCGGGGATTCCTTCTCCATGCTGGGCTCGGCCGGTGTGGCTGAGACACGGGATGCGTCGCAACGCATGGGCGCTTCCCTTCAGGAATCGCAGTCCTGGTCTGAGCTTCAGTCGCGCGTCGAGAAGGAAGGGCTTTCCGTGGGTGGCAAGCTCGACGGGGCGATCTACAGCACCCTCGCGCCGAAGGTGGGCGAAGCCAACCTCCAGCGCATGATTGCCAACGCCAATGATGGCGGTGACAGCGCAGACAGCCGCGCACTGATGGGGATGATTCGCGAGAACAGCGAGGAGATCGCGGGCCGGTACTTCGGCGTTGGCATTGCGGGAGCCCCGCAAAACAACGTCAATGCCGCTTACGGAGGCTATGCCTCGGGTGTTCCGGGGGCGGATCAGGCCCGCGACTTCGGCAGCGGGGCGCGGAACGATCTCGCGGACGACGCTGAGGGCCGCGGAATCACCGGCGTCGAAGGCAACGTGCGCGCAGGACGCCAAGACCTCCAGGGCCAACATGACGGTGCCCGGAACATCGCGATTGAGAACATCGGGAGTCAGGCGCCGAGCACCCTGGGCGATTGGCGTGTGGGCGAAAACGGTGGCCTGGAGCTGAAGCCGGGCGCCGACCGCTCCTTGGTCTATCAGGGCGATGGGGCCAGTTCAGGAGGCGGGGGAAGTGAGCGTGAGGCCGTGGAAGATCGTCTCCGGGGCGAGCGGCAGGATCGCGCCGATCAGCAGCAGGGAAGCGCCCAATCGGATTGGCGCGAGGATGCCCAGGAGAAAATGATCGAGGCGAAGCGCAACCAGGGTCCGCGCCCTCCGGGCCGAGGGCGGTAGATTCCCGGATTGACGACCACTGGCGTTAGAGCCGGTGGTCGTCATATTCCACGCTAGAAGGGGTGTCGAGAGGCCCGTCCTGCCAGAAGTCCAGGGTGATGTCATACAGGTGACGTTCCAATAGCTCGTCCACATGATCCTGTTCTTCCAGCCCCCGGCGCATCGCTTCAACAGCTCGCTCGTTTTCCTCAGCGATCTGCTGCGGAGTGAGGTCGCCGTACAGGGCTTCGTCGCTCTCGCGGCTCATTTGCCCGAGCACGCCTGCCGGGGCCACTGCACTTTCCTGGGCGGCCAGGTGTGCCACATAGGCATCATCCGTAGCTCCGGTCGCTTCCGGGGGCAGCCCCGGATGATCCGTAAAGTCCTCGATGTCCGGGCTACGCTGGGTCAGGTCGAATGCCTGGTGCGCCTCGCGCAAACCGCCCAGCACCTCGTAGCGATCCGGGACGTACAGAAGGCCCAGGGCGGCTCCTGCGGCGAGAACGATCCTCTGGCGCAGGGGTAGCTCATTCGGGCTGGTGTGCGTCTCTACACGGCCGTCTCGCACGGTGTAGTGACCCATCGGCACCGGGCGGCCACGGGCAAACGCCACGACGCTCAACAGCGGCGGGCGACGAGTGCGGTCAACCTGGATGCTGACCGGGATGCGGCGGCCCTGATGGCCCGCCAGGGTTTCGGTGTACTGAAGGTTCATCGGTGTGTCCTCTCATGGTGTCCTTTGGTTTTCGAGCTGGTTACAGACAGTGCTTCATTGAATTACATTGTACTCCGTGAAGGGTGGGAGTTCAAGGGTATTCATCTGCGGTCGAGCCTTGTTATGGGCATAAAAAAAGCCGGACCCGAAGGCCCGGCTCATTAGGTATCGCGGGAGACGCTACCCCAGGTTCGAGACCGGAGTGCTGCTCAGGTGCTCCGACCCTCGATCGGGCAGGATGTTATCCAGTTCCTCCGGGGTGGCTCGGTATGCCTTTTTGGCCCGGCCCTGGACGCAGGGGAGGAGCCGCTTGCCCTCGGGGGGTGTGTAGGTCGTGCTTCGCATTGTCTGTTTCTCTCCTGTTTCAGATACTTAGCCTTTTCTTGTCATTGTGTGACGCCTTGCGTCTCCCGCATGGATTCTGTGTCCCGCGTGCCCCGTATTGTCCGGACAAAAAAAACCCACCCAGGGCAGAGCCAGGGGTGGGTGGTTTTCGTCAGGAATCGAGGCCCGTTTTAGCCTTCAATTCGTCCGCAAAAACCGGCCAGAAACGGCGTTCGCGTCCCGCACCGTGCCCGAGCCGGGAGCACAGGGCAATGCGCCGTTGCGTCCCGATCGTGCGTCGGTAGGTGTCGTGCAGCACGTCCGCGAGCAGGACCGTGGCAACAATCGACGCGACGGTAAGCGGGGCGAGCATGGCACCCATCACGACCAGTCCTTGAGCGATGGCAAGGATGAGCCCGCTCAGGAGGGGGATGAGGGCAACCGCCCCTGCGACCAGGTGATGCAGTTCCAGGGTGAAAGCCAGGGTTCGCTCGTTCTTCATGGGAATCTCCTTCGGGTGTCGCCAGGCGGGATGCCGGACGTTCACCGGGGTATTGCCGGAAGATCGAAACCCGCCCATCGTTGTTGTTGACTGGCTGTGTTTCGTAGCACTACAATGTATTTCAATCGAGACGCAACGAGATACAGGAGGCTCGCGATGTCCGCGACCGAACAACAGGAAATCCGCCCGACGCCCGAGCAGCAGGCGATCATTGATGCACCGGAAGATCGGGACATTGCGGTAAGCGCCCTTGCAGGGGCCGCCAAGACGACAACGCTGGAGTTGCGGGCAAAGGCCCATCCGCGCCAGAAGATCCTCTATGTGGCGCTCAACAAGTCGGTTCAGCAGGAGGCCGCCCAACGGTTCCCGTCGAACGTGACCTGCAAGACCACGCACGCGCTGGCTTTCCGCACGCATGGGGCGCCCTTCAAGGAGAAGCTGGGGAATCTGCGGCCCTTCCAGGTGAAGAACGCGCTGCGCCTCTCCATGCGCAACGATCAAGCGATGGTTTTTGCTTCGCTGTGTGCTGAGACGGTCAAGCGGTTCTGTGCGTCCCCTGACGCCGAGCTTTCCGATCGCCACGTTCCCGCCGCAAAGGCGCGGACCAGCGGCTTTGATGTGCGAGACGTGCAGAGCTACGCGCTGGGCCTCTGGAGCCTGATGCAAGACACGGGGCGCCCGGATGTGCCCATGACGCACGATGGCTACCTGAAGCTCTATCAGCTTTCGGAGCCGGACCTTTCCAGCCAGTTCGACGCGATCTATCTCGACGAGGCGCAAGACACGAACCCTGCGATGTTCGCAATCTTCTCGGCGCAGACGAACATGCAGCGGGTCGCGGTCGGAGATCGAAACCAGTCGATCTACCGATTCCGGGGGAGCATGGATGTGATGTCCGAAATGTCGGACGCAGACCCGTACTCCCTGACCGGCAGCTTCCGCTTCGGAGCGCCAGTCGCGTACACCGCCAACGTGCTGCTCGGCCTTTACCTCGGTGAGTCCCTGACCCTCGAAGGGCTTGGCGGACCGACCCGGTTGGTGCCGAGTGACGACAAGGACATACCGGCCGATCATCGGGCCTACCTGTGCCGCACCAATGCGGGTCTGTTCGATCAGGCCGTTGAGCTGCTGGATCAGGGCTATGAACGGCTGTGCTGGCTCGGCGGCATCGAGAGCTACGGCATGGAGACGCTGATGGATGTCTACCGCCTGTCGGTCGGGCAGCACAGTGAGATTAAGGACCGGCTGATTCGGTCTTTCCGAGGGCTCGAAGAACTGAAGACATACGCCGACGAGGCCGAGGACATCGAGATCAGCGTGCGGGTGAAGGTCGTTGAGAAGTACGGCCAGAAGCTCCCCCAGAAGGTGACGCAGTTGCGGCGAACGGCGCTGGAGCGTGTGGTTCACGGGGAACCCTTGCTGACGACCGCGCACCGATCCAAGGGGTCCGAGTTTGCGCATGTGATCCTGGGTGAAGACTTCCCCGCTTTCATCGGGAACCAGTCGAAACCGATCAATGAGCAATTCCCCCTGATCGAGAGCCGGATGCCGCGCGGCGCGAACGAAGACCCGATCGAGGCGGATGAGGTGTATCTGGCGTATGTCGCCGCGACTCGCGCACAGAAGACCCTCGGTGTGAACACGGAGCTGGCTGCCCTGCTGCGGTGGTGGAAGCAGATTGGCTCCCGGCAGGCAGCGTGAGGAGTGAGGCATGAGCGACGAAAGCCACTACGGCGGTGACTGTTGTGAGGCGGCCCTTTGGGGCGCGGAGAAGCTGGTGACAATTCACCGGATGAACCCGGATACCCTGCGGATCGTTCACGGGATCGTGACCGGCTCCTCCGGCCCGGTCGAGGGGCTGCGTTACGGCCACGCCTGGATCGAAATGAACAGCACGATCGTCTTCGATTTCTCGAATGGAAATGAGGCTGTTCTGATGAAAGAAGCCTACTACGCAGCGGGGGAGATCGAGGAAGAAGAAACCCGCGTGTACAGCCTTGATGAAGCGCGCCGCGAGTGCGTCGAGAGCGGCATTTATGGCCCGTGGGACGACGACTTGTTCGAGCACTGGATTCCCGAGGAGCTGGCTACCCAAGGAGGCGAGTCGTGAACGGCACGGTGGATGTCGAGCGGGTTCGCTTCTGGGACGTGGACGTGGATGCGGAATCCGATCTCTATGTGTGCCCGTGCTGTGATGCCCACCTGCACAGGGATTCCGTTGAGGGTCGTTGCCCGGTCTGCGAGGTCGATCTGGACGACCCGGAGGGGTGCCCCGAGGGTGCCAAGGGGCCGGATCGTCATGGCTGGCGCCCGATTCAGTTTGCCCCGGCCAGCGAGCCGGGCGAGGAGAGGATCATGCTGCTGGTCTGGGCGGAGGGTGCCGGAGAGCGCGGCGAGGGCGATGTCTTTCGGGGCTATGTCTACATTGGCCCGGATGGAGAGCGGGTCGGTGTTGCCGAGGGGTGCGGCGGGTATGCCGTGACGCACTACCAGCCACGGCCCGGTGCCCCGGAGAGACGAATTCCTCGATAGGTCAGGAACCGTTCATCGAGGCCACTTATGGTCACAGGAAATCACAAGGAGAGCAGCATGGATTCGATTCGATCCCGAGGCGTGGGCGCGACCGTGATGGCGGCGCTTGCCGGAACACTCGTGGGGTGCGCGTCGATGGATACGACGCAGGCGGAAACCCGGTCCATTGGGGGCCAGGGCGCGGATTCGCGGATCGCGCGTGAAGCCCCGCGCGGTCACCAGGGCGTCTACGACCCGCAGGAAGTCGAGGTGATCCTGGCGGCCGCCAACGCACGCCAGCCGGTTACCGGGTTCTCCGGTCATTCGGAGCTGAGCGCGACGTATGTGGGGGAGCGCAATGGCTGTCAGGCGGTCACGGTCGAGAACCGCAATTTCGATCTCACGAGCCATTACGCGGTGTGCAATGGGCAGATCACCCGGCGGCAGGAGGTCGCACCGGCTCGGCCGGGGCAGGGCGCGTTCGGGGCGGGGCCGGTTGAGATCGACCAGGCGGCCGTGCGCAGCGCAACCGATGGCGCGCTCCTGTACGGATCGGGCCGGAGCCAGTACCAGGGGTACACCTACGCGGCCGAAAGGGTCGGCGTTCCGGACGGGAACGGCTGTATGCCGGTGGAGCTGACGGTGAGCCATGACGGGCTGCTCGTGGATCGCAGCGTGCAGCGTGTGTGTGGCGAGTGATCGAAAGGAGGGCGCGATGAGCAACGAGACGGGAAATGACGAGCCTCGTGAGTACCACGACGACGAAATCATCAGTGGCCTCGCGACGATTGCCGATGTCCTTGGCGTCTCGGTGGATTGGGTCATGCGCCATAAACACGAGCTGCCGTGCCGCCAGATCGGCGGCAAGACCTTCACCACGCCGGGCGCGCTCCGGGTCTGGATGATGACGCCGAACACTGCGCCGAAAGTGCTCCCGCCCGCCCAGGAGGACCGAAGCCGCCGCCGTCCGAAAAACCGCAAGCACCCCGCGCACATCGAGGCCGCCATCGAGGCCGTGCGCTTGGCGGGAAGGGGGTCGAGGTGAGCATCAAGCGGCCTGCCCTGAACCCCAGGGACCGCTCCATCCTCGCTGAATCGCTTTTCGGTATGGGGCGCTATGATCGACGGACCTCCGATTCCTGGCTTGATAACGTGCCGGTCTTCAAGAAGGAGGGGATGGAGATTCTGTACAGCGGCCCGGCCCTTGATCTCTCGGATCGGGCTGTATGGGAGCAAGTCCTTCGTGTGTGCTCCAGCGCGCCACCGGATGCTTTCGAGGGTGAGGCGTTTCTGCGTGCCATCAATAGGACGGCGACTCCCTCCGATTTTGAGTGGCTGGACGAGGCTTTTGAGCGCCTGATCCGCGCAGGAGTGATCGTGCGAAGCGAGTCGGCCCGGCAAGCGTTCGGCCTTGTGAAAGAGGTTTCCAGAAGCGGGGATGCCGGGCCGCCACGATATTCGGTGGTGCCGCATCCATCGGCGGCCAATCTGTTCCTCGGGGAATCTGACGCGCGATCATAGTTGCGACGTTAATTCGGTTGAAGTACAATGTAGTTCAATGACAAATAAAGGAAGGATTCAGTAATGGCCCGAAACAACGGCGAATGGAAGCAGAAGTACGGGGAATTCATGCAGGCCGCGATCAGCGGTCTGGCCGCGAACCCCAATTTTCCGGAAGACCGAGCCAGCTATCGCAGCGATGCGATCGCCGCAGAGGCTTCCAGTATTGCGGCCAATGCAGCGGATGAGTTCATGCGGACGAAGCTGCGCGTTGAGCGCGCCGAAGAAGAAGGCCCCCGATTCAGCCGGTAAAAAGGACAGGACCATGACGAAGATGAACCGCATTTTTCTCGGCCTGGCGATGGCCGTGACCGCCACCTCCGCCGCCCAGGCGGACACCGTGACCCTGATCGACGGCGCGAGCCTGTCGTGGGCCACGACCTGCCAGCAGCAGATGAGCGTTATCAATCCGGGGCAGGGCCAAGACCCGTACCTCGGGAACTGCCCGATCACCCTGGCAGAGCCAGTGCGGGAGTGGAACTACAACCTGCGCCATGAAGCGATCTCCTACGCGGATCGCCTGACGGCCCGCGATATGCCGGAGTGGGTCGCTTCCTGGCAGGAGCGGGTGCTGTCCTCGATGGCGGATCACCTGACGACCTCTGGCTTCTCGGATTCCGAGACGATGAATGCCCCGCTTTCGCTGGGTGTGGCGCGGGAAGAAGCGGCCTTGGCGGCGGTGCAGGCCCGGATCGAGGAAAACGCCTCTCGCCCGGCGATGCAGCGCGAGGCGCTGGGTCTGATGGTGGTCGCGGACGAGCCGTGGATTCGGGTCGAGTACGAGGGCGAAATGGAGAATCCGAACCCGCACTACACCGGCTCCAACCCGTTCCGGCAGATGGGTTCCTCGATGAACATGTACGGCAACGGTGCCCTGACGTTCCAGGGGGTTGCCAACGTCGAGGCGGGCCAGAGCTTCTACATTTTCAGCGCGGAGGGTGAACTGCTGGACGTGCGGGAGATCAAGGCCGACACGACCACGGACGCGGTGTTTATGTCGCTGGATGATCCCCGCTCGATGGAGCGGACGGCCAGCTATAACCAGCAGCACGAGATCAACCGGAATGGCCGGGCCACCGAGCCGACCCCGGAGATCGAGGACACCCGCTACGAGGCGTTCAAGGCCGCGTTTGCGGAGCTGGGCGACAAGCTGGCCGAGGCCGCCCCGGCCGCTTTCGAGGACGTGGATCGGATCAAGGCAGCGGCAGGGCTGTAACGCTTCCAGGCCCCCGGCTCACGGGTCGGGGGCCATTCCCCCTCAACCACGTCGAGGATGCTTCCCTCTCATGGCCTCGGCCCCTATGCTCTTGACGGCGGCCATCGCCGCCTTTCTTGCCCTCGGCGGCGTCCTGTACCGCCCCTTGAACTGGCTCTTTCTGCTTCCCGGCACACTGGCTCACGAACTGGCTCACTGGCTGGTCGCGTTCCTGACCGGATCGCGGCCGGGGTTGCCGCGCCTTATCCCGCACCGGATGGACTGCGGGAACTGGTCGCTGGGCTCGGTGAGCTTCGCGCCGGGTTGGCTGACGGCGGGGTTCGTAGCGATGGCTCCGGCCTACCTCCTGCCGATTCTGGCCGTCGCGCTTTATGCCTACGGCAGCGGTCAAAGCCTGCCGGTTCAGGGTGGGGTTGGTTATGTCCTCGGGGTTCTGGCGTGGTCCTGGTGGCCGTCCCGGACGGATTTTCGGATCGCGGCCCGATACCCGGTGGGCACGCTCGTTCTCGTGGGCATCCTCGGCCTCCTCCTGCTGGGAGTGTGGGATCGGATTGAGCTTCCAACTCCTTGACGGATGGGAAGATTTCCGAGACTATCTGTTGCAATTACGCAGGCATTGAACTACATTGTATCCATAGCAAACGGATACAGGAGCCGCGCTGTGCGCGAGACGACATCATGTTATTGGCAAAGACTTTCACCCTGGGCTGTCATGCCCGCGAGCGAGTGGGGGAGCGATTCCCCAGCGAAACCCCCGAGCGCATAGAACAGGCGCTTCAGGCGCACGGCGTTGTTACGTCCTCCGCCCCTAGCGGCGATCTGGTCAATGTCGCGTTCTGGTCGGTACCCCATGCGGAGCCGGGGATCGCGGTCACGAACCGCTTTACCGGGGAAGTGCTGACGGTGATGCAGGCGCTTCACCCGGAGCTGGGCTGCCGTGTCCTCTTGACGGACGGCTTGGGCCGGGGCGCGAGCACTTGGCACGAACATCCGCGCTGGGCGGACCTTCGGTTCGCTGCGATTCAGGCGCTTGGAGAGGTGCCTGAAGGCCGTTTCCGGGAGGCGTTGGAAGAATGGGAGGCGCGCGCGGCTGAGCGCAAGGCTGAGGCGCTGGCTGCCCAGAAAGCCCGCGAGCACTCCAACTCGACACAGGAGCCGTATCTGGCGACCCTTCGGTTCGTCACCCGCGAGGGCCAGGCGAAAGTCCTTCGTGCGGGCGCGGAGAGCCGCGTGTGGGCGGCGAATGCGTCTGAGGCGGAGCGCGCCCTGCCTGCCCTGATGTTGAAGCTCATCGCGCGAGGTGTCTCGCTCTCCGAACTGGAGGCGATGTCGGTCGAGATCGCGCCGAATCCCAAGGTCGCGGAGCCGCCGGTAGACAGCTACGAGCTGCCACTGATGGCGCACGGAATCGCGGGGGATGTCGGGGTCGAGGCATTCGAGAAGGCCCAGGCCGAGGCGGCCGAGGCAGCGCAAACCGCCTGAGCTACGACACCGACTCGCGGATTCCCACGAGGAACGGGATCGCGAGGATCATCCCGGCCACGGCGATGAAGAAGCCTGCGCGGTAGATGCGATCCCGCTGCTCGCGGTCCCTCCAGACACGAATCCCCTTCAGCTCCAGCCCCGCCTCCAGGATGCGCCAGCCGTCCAGCGGGGGCAGGGGCACCAGGTTCATCACGGCGATCAGCACGTTGATGACACCGAAAACGCCCCAGACGAACGCCCGCTCGGGGTCGATCCCGCCCAGCGCGAAGAAGCCCAGCGCGGCCACCACGGAACCCACCGGGCCGCCCAGGGCGATCAGGAACTTGTCTCGGGCAAGGGTCCGGTTGCCCTCGGGGTTTTCGGCCTCGAAAAGCGCCCGGAACTCAACCGACCCGGCCATCGGGAACATCCCGATCCTGATGGGAACCCCGCGCGCTTTGAACCTTAGTGGAAACCCCCATCCGATCACGGCCTCATCCGGCCGGTGCCCTCGCATCCAGCCGAAGGCCGCGTGCCCGCCTTCGTGGGCGGCGATGCTCAGGTGAAACAGGAAAACGGTGAGAAGAAGGGCAAGGAAGTAGTCCATTAGGAATACCCGTGGTTGATTCAGAATATCTACCGAGTTACAATGTGATTCAATAGAGTCAGGCGTGGTTGTTTCCAGTATTCCACAGGCTGCGCCAGATCACCCGCTCGTGCCAACTGCCGGGCGGCCCGCGCTCGGGGTGTAAGGCTTCCGGCGCAATACGACAAGGAGAAGGGAGAAGCATGAACAAGTGGAGCAAATTGGGGCTGGCCTGCGCGCTGGCCGTGATGGCGGCCCCGGCCGCAGCGGACTCGGAGGCTTTTACGCAGGAGGTCGGGCAAGTCGTCCACGCGCATGTGGCGGAGACAGCGCAGCACCCGGCAGAAGGAAAATCTACCCGCAATCCGTTCTACCAGTACGGGCTGGGAACGGTGACCGTCATGTTCACGGTTTCTGATAGCGGCAAGGTTGAGGGTGCCCTTGTGGACGAGTCCAGCGGCTACGGTTATCTCGATCGCGCAGCCCTTGAGGTTGTGGAGTCCATGAGCGGATTGCCGACGCCGCCCGAGACGTTAAGCGTTGCGGAGCGCACTTTCCGCATTCCCATCGAGTACAACTCCAGCTCGCAGTTAAGCCGGTAGATAGCGCCTGGTCGTTACCTGAAAACAAGGAGAAGGGAGAAGCATGAACAAGTGGAGCAAATTGGGGCTGGCCTGCGCGCTGGCCGTGATGGCGGCCCCGGCCGCAGCGGATTCGGAGCTGAGCAGGGAGGCTCAATACATCGTTGAGCAGGGATCGAAGGACGGGATGGAAGCCTGCGCGGGTGCGCTCGCCGTGGTTTATCAGGCGGCAGAGAACGACAACGTGCATGTGCGTACAGCCGGTGCCAAGACGAGTTCTGGCGCGTGGCGCCGGGTAACGGCCTCCTGGGATGGCGGCGGCGAGGGCGGCGGAGTCCCCCGCACCCAGGACGTGCATGTGATCTACGACCGTGAAACGAAAAGCTGCCACACCACGGTTGCCATGACCTTCACCGCAAGGGATTCCTGTGTGGACATGGAGAGCAACCCGGACTTTGAGGTGAACGCCACCACGCCGGGCGTGGCCTGGACGGACGAATCGACGGGCATGTTCCGCGACACCGAGGGCGGCCGGTGCGTCTTCACGTCGCTCTGGGAAGGCAACTTCGAGGCTCAGTAAGCAGCCCCCTGTTCCCCGCCCTCGCGGCGGGGATTCCATTCACACGCCAAACCGAAGGAGAGCCCGGTGAGCACACCTTTTGAGCGCTACACGAACATCGCCCTGAGCCAGCTCGGCCTCCCGGCCGGGAGCGAGGTCTACGCGGCCAGCGCGGAGGTTGAGTGGTACGAAGATGGCTGGGAGCACGAGCTGGAAGACGAGGGGATTGATCCCGACGAGCTGATGAGCCTCAGCGAAGCCGTCGAGCTGGTCCGGGAACGGGCGTTGGTCAGCATTCCTCTCCCGCCCGGACAGATGCTCGTGCGTGCCCGCGATCCCGAAGGGAAGGATCACGCAGGCGTTGTGACGCTCGTGGACGACTGGCAGCCCGCCGGGCCGTTGGTGGGGCGCGCATCGTGAAGTCTGAATCCCGCTGGCTCTACTACCTGCGTGGTGCGCAGGCGATTGGGCTGATTGCGGTGGTTATTGGCGCCCTCGCGCTGATTCACGCCGCGCTGATTATCGCGGGGTTCAAGTATCTGGCTGGAGTCGAGCTGAGCCCCGGATCGCTTGGCGTCTGGATCGGCGCGCTGATCCTGGTCGGTCTGACGACCCGGATTGCCTGGTGGGGCCTTGGGCGACTGAGCGCCGAGAACCGTTATGCCCATGAGGAGCGGGAGGAATAGCGAATGCCGAAAGTGCTGAACAAGCGCCGTGATGGCGTGCCGCCTGGTGCGGTGTACATCGGTCGGGGTGGCCCGTGGGGCAACCCCTTCGTGCTGGGCCGCGACGGCGACCGGGAAACCGTGATCGCCAAGTACCGTAGCCACCTGCTCGCGCGACCCGAGCTGGTCGAGCGGGCACGGGCCGAGCTGGCCGGGAAAGACCTCGTGTGCTTCTGCGCCCCAGCGGCGTGCCACGGCGACGTTCTTCTGGAGATCGCCAACGGAGGGTCCGAGAAATGATCTACCTCGCGAAGCTGGTCGAGCTGGGCCGGGTGACTGGAGCGGTTCGGTTTGAGGCTCGCTCTCCTGAAGAAGCCCGCAAGGAGGCTGAGGACAGCGTGGATTGGCGCAAGGGCCAGTGGGCTGAGGTATCCCAATGGAAGGCGCCCGAGGAGCCGCTGAACCTGCTGGAAACGGCGGGTGAGCCCGGCTCCTGGGCGGATGAGGCGGAAGCCGGTGACTCGGGAAGCGACTAAGCCCTTCCGCATCGCCACCGAGGAGGACCGTGAAGCCGTGAGGGACGGGCTCGAAGCCGAAGCGGTGTTCCCGATCACGCTCCCCGAGGGACAGAAGGTGACCGGGGTGGAGATTGGCTGCGAAGGGTGCGGCGAACCCATCCCCAAGAACGACACGCGATTCCGCCACCAGGAGCCCGTGCCCGATACGCATGTGATCGAGGCGCTGGGCGTATGCCGGTCGTGCCGGTTGCTCTCTCGATCAACTCGTCGAGTGATGCCGGATGGGCGTCTGCAATGGCAGCTCGACAATGGAACCTGGGTGGAATCGACTTTTCTGCAAGCGCGGCCGATCCCGTGGTGGGACTTGGATCGCCAGATTCGGCGCGCGGCCCGGCGGTTAGTTCGGTGGTGTGCTCGCGCGCTGCTACAGCGCCTCAGATAACGGATGGGGCTTCCCGGTCCCAAGCGGAGAACGAAATGCGAAACGACTGTGCGGCTTGCCGCTTGAGTGAGTGCCGAACGCAGATGGTGGAGCCGGATGGCGCCACCGACTCGATCCTGGCCGTGGGCGAAGCGCCTGGCGCCGAAGAAGACGAGCGCGGCGTGGGCTTCATCGGGGCGGCGGGGCGGACCTTGAGGCGCGAGATCGAGGCCATCACCGGGCTCCCCCGTGAGGGCTGGTCACGGGCCAACATCGTGCGGTGCCGTCCTCCGAACAACCGCAAGCCTTTTGCGGACGAGGTTCGATCCTGCACGGACAAGCTGAAGGAGGCGATCGAGCGGCAGAACCCGCGCGTGATCCTCGCGGTGGGTGAGAGCGCAGGGCGCGTTCTCTGCGGCGAACGCCTGCGTGCCGGGGCCTACCTCCCGCAAGTCGCCCGAATGATCGCTGACGCGCAGCAGCGCGGCAGTCAGGCCCTCCCGTTGTATGAGGGGCGCCGGGTGATCCCGATGCCGCATACCTCGGGTCTGGCGTGGAACCGGACGTACAAGACCCCCGAGGGCAACCGCAAGATCGCGGAGCTGGGCCGGGATGCGATCCGGCTTGCCGCTCAGTGCTTTCCGGTCAGCGGGCGCCCTTGGACTGCTCATGGCCGCATTGCGAAGGCCGCTGAACAGGCGGCAGCCGCCTGGTTTGTCCGCGCCTGCGAGGGCGCCAACGAAGGTGCCTTCTTGCATTACAAACCCGGATACATCGGATTCTGGATCAGTCGGAAGCACCCAGGCGAGCACTGGGTTCGAGACATCCCGATCTCGAATGGAATGAATGAACAGGAAATCGCGAGCTTCATTTTCGATCGCGCGCGTTCTTTGCCAATCGTCAGCGAGGTCGATCTTTGCTGAGGCACCCATACGCGATCCGCGACATTGCGGTGGAGACGCGAAACCGAGACAGGGAGTGAGGTGATGGAAGGGCTCTGGGTTCAAAGCAGGATGGCGATAGCGGTTGCGGCCGCGACACTCACTCTTTACGGGTGTGGTGGCGGGGGCGGTGGCACATCGCAAGTGCGACCGACGCCGCCGGATTCTGGCTATGAAGACGTAGATGAAAACGGAGGCACCGAGGATGGAGGCACCGAAGACGGAGGCACCGAGGACGGAGGCACCGAGGACGGAGGCACCGAAGACGGAGGCACCGAGGAAATTCAGGCCGTAAAGATCGCGGTTCTCGACAACGAGTTTCGTTTGAGCCACGAGGAGTTCGATGGGCGGATCGCGGGCGTCCACAACGTAGTAGGTGAGGACGACGACATGGAGGCTGCGGAAGACGCGGACGGAAACCTGGCCCCCGAACAGCATGGAACCCCCGTGGCGGCCCTTGCCGCTGGCAATACGTTTGGTGTCGCCCCGGAGGCGGAGCTGGAGCTGATCCGGGTAACCGAGGGGACTTCAGCCTGGGGCTCGGACATTCGTTCCGGACTGGAACATGCGGCGGTTTCGGGCGCGCTGATCGCCAATGTTTCCTACGGGAGCGCGTGGCTGTCCATGAACCGTGAGGAAACGGTGCAGAGCATTCAAGCGGCCAACGATGGCGCCGGAATGGCTGTGGTCGTCGCAGCAGGGAACAGCGCGACGAACCTCTCGCGAAGCGAAGACGGGAACCCTCCGGCGCTCGATTACGACGCGCTCGAATGGACCGCGCAAGTGTGGGACCAGTTGATTATTGCGGGCTCCAGCGATGCAAACGGTGACCTCTCAACTTTCAGCAATTACGCGGGGGAGGATGAGCGGATTCAGGACCGTTTCATGGTGGCTCAGGGCGAGTGGCTGATGTCGGCCAGCTATACCGAAGATGATGCCGTGGGTTTCTTCTTCGGAACCTCGATGTCTGCCCCGAGAATTTCCGGGGCGCTTGCCCTGCTGCATTCACGCTGGCCGCACCTGACATCGAAGGAATCGACGGGGCACCTGCTGAAGACGGCCGATCAGGGCTCCGAGCTGTACGAGCAGAACGATTGCGGTCCCGACGAGAACCTGAACTGCGGCTTCTACTATCTCGGCCAGGGGCACCTCGACATCGAGGCCGCCCTGGAGCCGGACGGCGATCTGGCAATCGCAAGCCAGGAGGAAACCGTCAATACGGCGAGCTACGCTCCTGCTGAGAGCCGGGCGGCCTGGTCGTCGAGCTTTGGGGGCGGGCTCGATCCCCAGGCGTTGACCGGAGCGGTGGCCTTCGACGCGCTCGGGCGCGACTACACCCTCGACCTGTCCGGGCACAGCCAGCAGGTTCAGCCCTACGGCCAGCGCCTCGCGGATCGCGTGGAGCGGATCGCCTCGGCGGGCCTGAACCCCCGTCCGATCACCACGGACATTATGCCGGGCCTGTCCATGACCAGCCGCCATACAGCCGGGGGTGGGCTGGGCGCGAGTGAAATGCGCTTCGACACCGGCTATCTGGAGCTGTCGGCCTTCGGCTTCCACCAGGGCGAAACCGGCCTGATGGACCCGTGGAGCCCGGAGAGCGGGATGGCGATGCTTTCGGACGGCTCGGGCGGTCTGGCTCACCTTCTGGACACAGGCGCGGGATTCGGCGCGACGTTGCCGCTCAATGACCGCTGGAGCATGGACGTGGGCCATTGGGCCGGTTCAGCAGGCGGTGAGGAGGACAGCCTGTACCGGGGATACCGGCAGGCACGGACGGATGTGGCGCTCCGCTTCGCGGCAGCATCCCATCTGGAAATGGAGCTGGGTTACGGCCAGCGCCAGGAGGACGGCGGCGTGCTGGGTTCGCGCGGCTTCGGGGCGCTGTCGCTGGGCGACCAGACCCGGATGAACCTGCTGAACGCGGGAGTGAATCTCTCCCTGGGCGATCACTTCGGGGTCATGGCCCGTTACGAGCAGGGCTACGCGGACGTGGCCGGAGGGCCGGGCATGATCCGGTCCATCGACGGGCTCACCACGGAGCAGTCCGCGCTCGGGCTGACCTTCGAGCATGACCGCCATGAGGCCGTCTTCATGGTGAGCCAACCGCTGCGGGTAACCGGGGGCGAAGCCCAGCTCGACGTGCCGGTTGGTCGCGATCTCGACGGAAGCGTGATCCGTGAACGGCGCTCCGCCGGGCTGGCCCCCGGTGGCCGTCAGCAGGACGTGGAGCTGGGTTATGCCTTTGCCCCGTCCGTGGACAGCCGCCTGAACCTGAACCTTCTCTACTCCCGCCATCCGGACCACCAGAGCGGTTCGGACATGGCCGGAGTGGCGACGTACTCCGCGCGCTTCTGAGGGCCGCATCATGCGATTCCTGAACGGAAACCGGGCGGCCCTTGCGGCCGCCATCGTCTTCGCCACCACGGCCTGCACGGGAGGCGCAATGGAAACCAGAACCGGCGACATCCACGGATACGAGCGCGATCGCCACGGGGAGCCGGTGGCGGCGTTCGTCTTCTCGGGCTGGGACGACCGGGGCTGCGCTCAGTACCGCCTCGAACCGCTGACCGACGACATGGCGGTAGTGACGGCCATGTTCGTCTGGGATGGCGAGCAGTTCACGACCGACCAGAGCCGGTGCGTACCGGGGCAGGTGGGGCGAGAGAGGAAGTAAAAACTGATCCGGTCTGAGCAGACAATCCTTGCCAACGCACATGCGGTAGGTTTGCCGCTGGGTCAACGATCCGCCACCTGCATTTCGGGCATTCCATTTCGTCGATCCAGAATTGGGACTCGATCCTTAATGCTGAATGACAATGGTTGCAGTAAAGCCAGTTGATTCGGGCATCGGCCTTTCCTCGTCTTGATCGGGCATCGGCCTTTCCTTGTCTTAACTTGCTCGCCGGTTCCTCGTCCTGCTTTTCGCGGGCGCGCACCAAAGCCTCTCCAGGATGGAAAATCCACCTAGAGCGCGGTCCCGTCTGGCCGCTCATAATCCTTTTCCTCAACCCCTCCTTGCTAATGTCTTGAGGGACTGCTGAAAGGTCGATTTCAACCGTGCTGACGCGCGATTTCTTAACCTTCTTGACCTTCTCGTGTGAGCAGAAATGGGAAACCGCGAATTCGATAAATATAGGCTCAAAGTTACAAACAGCGTAAATGTCGGGCTGAAGGTCTCCGACTCTCGTTTCACTTCTCACTTCGTAGAGGGGGAACACCCCTTCTCGATGGATAGGGATTTCTACTTTCTTCGCGGTTCCACGCCCATCCTTTTTGTTAATATAGATTTTGAGCCCTGGAAGCCAAATTGCAGATTCTTCTTCAATTATCGCTTTCGCTAATAAATGCACTTTGGTTTCTGGTGTGTATCCGCATGGTTCGTACCCTGAAGCGTGGGCGAAGTGGGAAACTCGAATAGCCCCCTTTTTTGCTACAAGGGGAGCCCCGCACCCTTCGCAATGGCAGTCGCAACCCTGGCCTCGCGCGGCATCATCAATGTGTTTCCTCGCTCCGGTTGAGCTGTCAATCCCCCAGGTTAGGTAATCGTCTCTGTAACCCATTAAGTCGCTCCACGGTCAAGATTGGTTTTATGGGTCAAGCGCCCTACCAGCTAAACTTAGCGGCTGCGATAAATCGCAGCCGAACATGGAGAAAACATGGTTGAAAGCGTATCGAGGAAACAGGTGCAGAAGGGTTCTAGAACCCCTTTGTCTACTCCTGAAGCAGCCCGAATCCTTGCCTCCGAGGTTTCTCGCTGGACCGACCCCTGTGATCGCCCCGTGGTCCTTCTCAAGACGCTTTGCGAGTTGGCCCAGGGCTCTAGCCCCGATCGAGATAGAGCCTTGTTCACGACGAAGGAAATAGCCGAAGCGATTGATCCGGAAACGGGATTCTGGGGGCGCACATCGAGTGGTGGTAAGCCGATTCCCGACGAGAGCGGGGATAGGAGCCGAGCCATTCGGAACTCGTGGAAGCGGCTTTGCGAGCAGAGGTCTGAGGCGATAAAGGGCGTGTTCCGGAGGGCGGGGTTGGGCGAAACCCTGGAGTTGACGAACGATTCCGGGTTGGGTGGAGCGGGACGCCACGCGAGTTATGGGTTTCGGCTTGTGTGGGCGGGCGCCCCCCAAGCAATTTATGCGCCCCCTATTGGCGGCGTAGAGTATCGCCTTGAGAAAGGCGCCCGCCCACCAGGATTGCTCGTCTCGACCCTGACTGGAGGGGGGCTTTACGGATGGAGGCTGGCCGGGCTGGGCATCATAGCGGCCTTCATCGGCCTCTACTCGATCGCGGCGATCTTGGTGTTCATGGTGTTTGCATTCGATGGCGGCGATTCCGCGCAAAGTATGGCGGGTTCTTTAATGGCCTTGGCAGCCGCGCTTTGGATGGTTTTTCCGATTTACAAGATCGGCAGGGATAGGTTGATTCGTGCGCCTTGGTGGCTTCAACCACTTCGTTTTGATGCGGGTGATGGGTATTTGCTTGAGCTTCGGCCCGGTTCAAGTGGGGGGCGAAATTCGCTCCATTTGGCGCTATACAGGGGAACATGCCCTGTCTGCGGGGGCTCTCTCCTAGTGAGCGGGGGGCGAAAAGAGTTTTCCGGCCGGTTCGTCGGACGCTGTAATTACGCCCCGAACGAACATGTCTATTCTTTCGATCATGTCACCTTGACCGGGGCTCCCCTTAGACCCCAGGCGCAGCGCAAGTAAGGCACTGAATCAAGAAACGATCAATTAAATTGCAACCGAAAAATCAGTGACTTCCATCGCGGGCAATTTGTATGGCCGCGATCCGATCAAGAAACCAGCGCAGATTGCGCGAGGTGCCAACCCAGCGGTCACGCGGAGGTAGTCACGGCCCTCACATGAGGGCCGTGACTTTCCCAGCGATCTCCGGTTCGATGGAGGTCTTCCCGTCTCGCTTCCAGCCACCACCCAGCACTCTGCGAGGCGGTGAATTACAACGGGCATCCGCGATACGGATGAGGGCACGCTTCTCATCTTTCAGCCACCGCCCTTTCGAGCGGTGATTTTCACCTGATGACGGGCGCGCGGAGGTCGAGGCCGTGATCGACGCTTTCAGCCACCGCCCTTTCGAGCGGTGATTTTCACGGCCAATCAGGAAAACAGGCATCAGCGATTACCTCCCGCTTTCAGCCACCGCCCTTTCGAGCGGTGATTTTCACCCACCCCATTTCGATCCGCTAGGGATCGGAGAATCCGAGGTGTTTTTCGAGCGGTTCCTGCACGGCGTCCAGTTTACACCAGCCAGGGGCGTGTTGTTCGCCCGAAAGGCGCATCCGGCAGCCAACGAGCGCTCCCCGGTGTTTTTAGCGCCACTGGAGCGCTCGCAGGCTCTCGGCGGCACAATTCCCACGGCACCCCACCCCCGATCAACAGCCCCCTTGTGGCAATTTTGCCACGAGAAAGGGTGAAAATTCCCCCAAAAATCCGTGATTTATACCATAGTTAGGGGTTGCGCCCGCGTTTTTCGCCCGGTAGCGTATGGGGTGAGTCCCGGATCGGGGCTCGCCAATACACAATCACACGGAAATGTGAACATGAACGACGCAAGCAAGGCCGATGACGGCCGTTCCACCCTAGCGCTGACCCGCCGCCCCGGCGAGGCGATCTGCATTGGCCCGGATGTTCGGGTGACCTACTCAGTCGGCTCCTCCGGCCCTCGCATCATGGTCGAGGCCCCGCGCGATATGCCGGTGCGGCGGGAGTCGCTGCTGCCTGATCCCGCGACTCTGGAGAGGGAGGCTGAAGAAGCCGCCGAGCAGGGCGATCCCGAGTATATCGGGCCGATCAGCACACTCGTTCTCGGCGTGGGCGGGGGAGAGCGGGTCCACCTCGGGCGCCCCGGCCTCGATGTGGAGCTGGCAATCTCTCCCCGCTCGGCCGATGCCGCCCGATTCGCCATCACGGCCCCGCGCGAGCTGACGATCCTCCGGGATGAGCTGGCCGAAGACCTGGCCGCCGCGTAGCTCCGGCGCTCGGCAGCCGCTCCAATGAAGAAGGCCCCATCCTTTCGGGTGGGGCCTTTCTCGTTGAGAGCGCAACCACCTATCCCTCCCTATATGACAACCTATCCCTCCCCATATCGGCCGGGGTAGGTGCTATCCCACCCTTGCGTAACCGCTATCCCACCCCGAGCCCATCGAGTCGTAAATGTGTCTCTTGCGAGGGGTGGGGTGCAGGTTTTGTCGGGTAAAAGCAGGGTCAATCGTCCCAAAATCTGCATTTGAGGGCAGAAGAAGGGGCTATTTTCCCTCGATTCGGCGGCCCTCCTCCGCTGCTGGGTCGAAATCTCTGGCTTCGCTGGGCTCCACGTCCACCAGATGCGTGTAGAGCTGCGTGGTGTTCAGGCTCGCGTGGCCGAGGTTGTCCTGCACGCGGCGCATGGACATCCCCGAGGCGAGCATCAAGGTCGCGGCGGTGTGCCGCAAGAGGTGGGGGCCGGTCTGAGGCTTCGCGATTCCTACCTCAGAAACCGCCCGCTGAACGATGTGGTGGAGGTTGCACTGGCGCATGGCCGCGCCCGTTCTCACCCGGAACAGGCGCTCCTCGGGGTCGGGTTTCTCGCCCAGGCTGTCCAGGTAGTCCATCAGGTGCGCGCGGTTCCGGTCGAGAGGGCGGACCAGCCGCTCCTTGTCGCCCTTGCCGATTACCCGCAGTACGCCGTTGTTCAGCAGGTCTTTGGCGTCCTGCACCCGCAGGGCTTGGACTTCGCTGGATCGTAGCCCCGAGTCGAGGATCAGCCCCACAAGGGCCAGATCGCGCAGCCGGTTGGTGTGGTTGCGCGCAAACAGCGTGTCCATGACCAGATCGACCTCGTTGGGGTACAGGAAGGCCGGGAGGCGTTTTGCAGTCCGCCCGCCTCGTCGTGTCTTTTTCAGCTCGGCCCGGTACTTCTTGACCGGATTGCCCTCGCGGATGCCCTCGAACTCCAGAAAGTCGAAAAAGGCGTCCACGGCGGAAATGCAGAGGTTCCGGGTCGAGGTGCTGACGTTTTGCGCCTGCTCGTTCACGAAAGCCCGGATGGTCGGCTGTGTCGCCTCGGAGACGTGAATCAGGTGCATGGAGGCCGCAAACTCGATGAATTGACGCGCGCAGCGGGAATAGGCCCGAATCGTGGCCTCCGAGTACGGAGTGGCGAAGTCACCGCCCTTCAGCCAGTCCGAAAAGGCGCCCAGGAGGCGGGTCTGGGCGTCTTCGGAGCCGATGGCCCCGATCCTGGCATCCGTTTCGGGCTCGTTATAAGTGTTAATGGTCATTATCACTTAATCCTTTCTCGCAGAGAGGTGGGCGATGGAGCTGGGTCGGGCGTTTTCGGCGCCGCAGAGGCTCACCATTATCACTTACTCCGGCTGAGGAGGGGCGAGGTTTTCGCCGCAACCCCCGCCGCGCGCCCTGTCACCTCGATTTTTTGTTCTTTATGGCCTTTCGGCGCGTGCGCCATGCTGCCTGTCATATAGAATACAGGTTGCAGGTGCAATGTACACACGAAAGGAGAAAATGATGCAGACAGAAGATAAGCGCCGCATTTCGGCCGAACTCATCGGGGATGACGCCGTTCGCGCTGAAGTGATGGCGACCATGCTTCGGATCGGCTCCGGGGCCGATAAGTCCATGACCAAGCTGGAGCGGGACACCGCGTTCGTTCAGCTCGCCATGTCGGCTCTGGAGCGCGTGATCGACGAAACCCGCGCTGCGACGGGGTGCGGTTACCCCAGCGCCTCTCAGGTAGAGCAATTCCTTGATCGGTCCTCGAAGCAGAAAGAAATCGCGTCGGGCGAGACGTATTCGATCTGAGCGCCCATTTGTCGCGCTGTTGGCCGCGAGGTCCGGAACGGGCCTCGTGAGCCCCTTATTGACGGTTTGATCGGGAGGTCGCGTGCATAGAAGCGTACTTCGGCCCGCCATGGTGGTTTTCGCCTTCTGGTGGGCAATCCTTTGGTTCTGGGGCGGGATGCCGGTCGCGCTCCCGAATGTGGGCAGGGTTCTGGACGTGGCGATGGTGGCCGGGGCGACCGGGCTGCTGGTGTTCGGGCTGGCCTACGGGCTTCGCAGCGCGAACGCCGCGATCCTCAAGGGTGGTGCGGCCAAGATGGCGCGCTCGACGATCGGGCCAGTGCCAGGCTACCAGCCGCCGAAGCGGTGCAAGGTGGACTCCTTCAGCAAGGAGCGCTGGCCCATGACTCACGCCTGGCTCCAGAGCGGGGCCAAGGATTTCGAGGCCCACCGCCGATTGTTCCGGGCGGTCCTGGAAACGATGGCGGCGCGTCCAGACCTCCCGGCGGCCCCGGAACCAGGCGGTCATGGTGGCTGCACCCTGATCGAGCATTGCCTGAATGTCGTGGAAACCGGCTTCCGGGAAGTCGAACAATGGCGACTGAGCCGAAAGAATCACCCCAACGATGGGTGGCGCCTGGATGCCGACGCATACCCGCTGATGCCGCTGGTCCTTCTGGCGCACGATCTAGGCAAGATCGTCGCTTTTCGCACCGAAAACGGCGACGATACCAAGGTGATTGGTCGCAAGGCATATCACGACCGAGAGAGCGCGCGGCTGGTAGCGCTCATGGAGGAGTCGTGGGAGCTGTCTGAGGACGAGCACAACGATCTCATCATGGCGCTCAGCTTTGAGCACCACCCGCAGGACATCCCGCAACACGCCACGGATCGAGCGCGCTTGCTGATGGAGTTCCTGATCCACGCGGATCGAGTGGCATCGGAGAACGAGGGGCGGCGGGCCAAGGGCTTGCCCGAGCGCTTCCCTGTTGCGGAGGCCCCGGCCCCGGCCGAGGGTCAGGCTGAGGCCGCCCGCGCGCCCTCCCAGCAGGAAGCTGGAAGCGACAGCTCTCTCTATGAGAGCGAGCAAGGCGGCGAAGCACACCCAGGCGACAATCCGCGTCGCGCCGATCCAGCGCCCGGCGCTTCGGTGGCCGCCGCGACCCCCTCGGGCGATACCGAAGCGCAGGCGCAGGCCGCTCGCGAGCAGGCGGCCGAAGCCGGACAGTTGTGGGATTGGCTCCGCGAGATCATTGCTCGGCCGGGAACGATCAACGGCCGACAGAAGCAGTACCGGATCGGCTTTTGGGACGGGAAGCGCCTGTATCTCAACGAGGCGGACACGCGGAAGCTGCTTGCGAGCGAGTACCACGGTGATGCGCAACGAGCGTTCGAGCAGGCCGGGGACGGCCGCTTTCCGATTACGACCCCCCTCCTGGAAGCGCTGGACGCCAAGGGGGTTCTGGTGCGCCGCCACGAAGGGCGGGAGTGGAACGCGAAAAACGCGCTGTTCAAGGTGAAATCGACCGACCCGGATACCGGGAAGGTGCTCAACCAGGGCTGGAACAGTGCGATTGTTCTGGAGTTCACGCCGGACACGCTCCCGGTGGTGCTTGGCACCATGTCGCCTGCGCCGAAGCCGCCCCGGATCACGGGTGCGGTGTTCCCGCAGCACGCTCTACGCAAGCGCCCGGCCGAAGCGGAAGAAGCCGAGGAGAGGCCGCAGGCTGATCCCGAGGGTCCAGAACCTCCGGCCGAGGAACCCCCTCGCGGGGCGGGTGAGGCCGAGGAAAAAGCCGAGCCCCAGGAGGCTGAGACGGACCAGGATGCCGACGACCCCTTTGCGGCATACATGTCGCAGGCTCTCCCGCCTCGCAAGAAGAAACGCAAGGCTCCGCCCAAAGAGCAGGAGGCATCGGAGGGGGCTTCCGTCACAGAGCAAGAGAATGACGGGAACCCCAGCGATCCAGCCTCGGCCAGAGAGTCAGGCGCGGGTTTTAGCGAGGACGACTTGTACGCGCAGTACGAGGAGGGCTCGCGATGATGGAGGTGATGGAGTTGCCGTATCGCGAGGAGGATGCGGCGTTGGACCAAGCGGCTTGCGAGTGGCTTGAAGGCCGCATGGATGCCAATGAGTTTGCTTGCCTTGTGCAGCCGCGTGTCGAGCGGATTGCATTCAACGTCGCGGGCCGCTTTGGCCTGTTCGGGAGCGAGGAGGATTTGGCTCAGGAATGTCTCGCCCTTCTGTTTGAGAAGCGGGGTTGGAATCCGGAGGCAGGGGCTTCGTTGTCTTCCTACCTGTTTGGCTGCGCTCAGAACATCGCGAATGCGCGAACCAAGCGGTTCGACCATCGCGAGGTCTATAGCGTAGGCGAGGTCTTCGATGCCGTGGAGGCATCGGCCCAGGCTGGTCAATCCGCGACTGCCGAAAGCAGACCCTTCGAGGTGATCGAGGGTGTTGAAATGGCGCGGCGTTCGGCCCGCATCGACGCCTCGGCGCTGCGCTCAGCCTTGAAGGAGCTGGAGCCCCGGAAGCGGAGCCGGAAGGACACTCGGCACCTGCGCGGGAACGAGACGCTGCAATCCATTCGGGATCGGGCGGGGCTCACCCGAGAGGAAATGGCCCAGGGCCTCGGGATTGAAACGTGGAGGTACCAATCCTACGAAACCGGCAAGGCAAAGCCCCCCGAGCGATTCCAGGATCGCGCGCGGGACTACGCTGAGAGCGCTCGGCCGCCACAGCATTTCGATTGGCTGCATACCGCTTCCTCGAAGGACATCGTAGGGTCGTGGATGGAAATGCTGGGGGTATCCCTGTGCGACCCACTCCTACAAGAAGTCACAGGCAAGACGTTCAAAACGCTACAGAGGTGGTACAATGCAGATCAGAAGCCGAAGGTGAGCGGCCTGGCTCAGTGCCACGCGGCCGTTCTCGCTTATTTGGCTCAGCCAACAAGCGGAGGAACGTCAAAATGAAAGAGAAGGGAGCCGCAGGTAGCGTTTTCCCGAAGAACACCAAGGGTAGCGTCAAGGTGGAGCGAGCTTCGGGAATGAATGCCGTGGGCCGCCTGGGTGGCGCCCTGGTCCCGTCAGAGAGCGCGACCCGCCGCGAGAAGAAGCGACGCATCCGTTCTCCGGAACAGCGGGAGCTTCTGGCGATCCGCGACAAGATGGGGCTGTCTCAGGCGTCGTTCGCGGCGGCGATCGGGATTTCCCGCGACAAGCTCGTGAATATCGAGAATGGCCGCATCCTGAACATCGAAGACGAGATCATGCAGCCCGCACGGGAGCTGATCGAAGACCCCGAGCGTCTGAACGCCGTAGAGCGCCTGAAGACGGCGAACATGAACGATTTGGTCAACGAGTGGTGGACGAAGCTCGGGTTGCCTCTGGATGATCCCGAGAGCGACAAGGAAGGCGCCGACCTCATCGGGGTACACGCCAATAGCGTTTACAGATGGCGAAAGGGGATGGCGCGGCCGGACCCGGAAACCCTCATGCGGTTTGATCGGCTAACCGAGCGATTGTCCAAGCAGCTCAAGGTGAGCTGAACGACGAAGCCCCGGACATCCGGGGCTTCTTTTTGGGGTCGGTCTTCGGCTTCGCCGCCGCTCAGAACGGGTCCGTATCCTCGAAGTCGTCGCCGTCGAATAGGCCCGCCCACTCCCCGTATCCGGACTTGGCAGCTCCAACGAGCTTGACGGAATCATCGCCGTAGCGACCGTAACGCTCGATGTAGTCGGTCGTGAGGCTCTGGTCGTTCCATTCAATCCCATCCGCCTCGTTGGCGCGTGCAAGCAGAAGCGCCGCCGCCAGGATGTAGGCATCCGCCCGCTCCAGAGGGGAGCGATTCTCTGCTGCGCTGGCCTCCTCGGCTTCCAGGGCGATCTCGCGCGCCATCGTCGCCACGGTTCGTCTCGGGTAGGGACTCGGCAGCGGCTTCCCGCCTGCCTGCTCACGGCAATACCCGTCGAACTCTGCGAGGGTGGGGGGGCGATTCAGGGTGGCGGTGCAGCGGCGGGTGGCCGCCTGGATGGCCTCGGGCGAGAAGTCCGCGAGGACATCGGACCACTGCTTGATCCAGTGCGCCCGACTGGCGGGCATCCAACCCCACTCCTTCTCGAACGCGCGATATGCGGAGGCGATCGCAAAGCGCACGCCAGCGACCTTCCGGGCGTGCTTCGCCTCGAAATCGTCGTCCAGTATCTTCTTCAGGTTCGTGCTCATGCCACGTTTTCCTGAGCGATCACCCCGTCGAAGTCTTCGGGAGTCAGCTTCAGTCCATAAAAGGGGGCCTGTGTTGCCCCATGCTGTTTCTCGGCTTCCTCGCTGAACAGGTCACCAAAACCCCGCTGGGCCATGTCCAGCTCGGCCAGCTCGAACCCATCCTGCGTTCTCAGCAGAAGGCTCAGGCGCTCCAGCGTTGTCACCTGGCCGTCCGTCAGCGCGTCCGAGTTACGAGTGTCCACGCCCGGCAGCATGAAGAAGAACCCCTTGCCGCCCTGACGCACGAGCCGTCCGCGCATCTGGTGGAGTGTACTCGTTCCATACCGCCCGGCATCAACCACAATCAAAGTGGAGAGGTCCGGTATTGTGACCCCTACCTCAATAATCGAGGAGGCGACCAGCAGCGGCGTGTCCTTGTCTCGTACACCCTGGAGGATAGCCGTCTTTTCTTCCTGCGTCATTTGCCCGTGCAGGCACGCCACCTGACCGGGGAAACGCTCGGCCCATGCCTCGGCGGCATGGATGACGCTGCGCTTGCGCTCCGTGTCCTGGTTCCGGATTGGGTAGATCACCGCGCACCGACGGCCCTCTGCCATCTCCTTCTCGATGTGATCGACAAGCCGCGCCCGATCCTGCTCCCCCAGGATGTAGGATCGGATGTCCTTCTCGGTATGCGGCTTGAGCCGGTAGATGTCCATGTCGCCGTGCTTGATCTGCCCCATGGTCATAGGGATGCACGTCGCGGTGGCCTCGATAACGTTGGTGTCCTCGTGCATGACCTGTTGCTTCTGCGTGAGCCCGAGCTTTTGCTGCTCATCGAGGATCAGCACATCCGCCCGCCAACCCGAGCGCTTGGCGTAGGCGGAAATGGCGGTCGTTCCGATCAGGAGCCCCGTGTCTCGATCACCCTTGAGGCCGCCCTTCGATACCAGGGTGGCGTTCACGCGGGGGAACACCTCCTGGCACTCGCGAAAGACCTGTTCGGCCAACACCCCATTCGGGATCATCACCGCTACGCGCGCCCCGGCCGTATGGGCCAGAACGGCCAGCGCAAGGTACGGGAGCGTCTTTCCGGAGCCTACGTCGCCGGAGATCAGGGCTCGGGTGGGCTGATCCCGCCGGAGGGCGTCCACAAGGCCGTGGATCGCCTTGAGCTGGGATTCGGATAGGGAGAACCCCGTGCGCTCCTCCAGTACCCTCACGGCGCGATCGCGCAGCCAGTCCTCGATGGCTACGCAAGCGCCGGGGCGGCCCGACACCGGAGGAGGGCGCCGCTTCAGGATGGAGAGAGCGGAGAGCTGACGGGCTCGCTGGATCGCCAGGTGCCCGTCGCGCTCGCAGTCCGGGGCGTGCAGGGCCAGCAGCAGTTGATTCAGGGGTGCGGGACCAGGGGAGGCCGCGCCAAGTCTCTCGTGAAGAAGCTCGGAAGCCCGCTCCAGGTGGCGCTCATCCTCCAGTGCTTCGGCTACGCGCTTGGCGACGGTGGCGGAGGCCGCTCGCTTCAGGGCGCCCCGGCGGTACCGGGCGGCAATCCGGCCGTACATCGCCGGGGATACTCGCTCGGCGCCATCGAGGACGAACTGACGGCCGAACTGGTTGATCGTGCCTTTGAGCAGGATGCGGGCGCCGGGCTTCACGTCCTTCCAGTCGGTCGTGTGTTCCGGGCGTTTCCCGAAGTAGGTAACCCGCAGCTCCAGCGTGCTCGTTGCCACGTCAAACTGCCACATCGGGCGCCGAGTGCCGCGCTTGGCCTTCGGGGCTGTCAGGACGCGGGCAAGGCCGCAGAAGCGGTCGCCCACACCGAAGGGGTAGTCGTCCTCGCGATAGTCCACAAAATCCTTCGGCAGATGGAGGAGCCATTCCGCCGGTTCGATCGCGGGTGCGTTATCGCCAGGGGTCTTCTCGTTCGAGGCGGTAGCCATAGTGTCCGACCAGGTAGAGGTTAGAGCCAGCGTTTTCGAGCATGAGGCGGCTTTCGAGCAGCGCTTCCACGGCGGCCTTGAAATCCATTTCCTTCCTGTCTGGAAACTCGGTTTTCGCGGCGCGCATAAGGAGGCTCAACGGGATGCCCGGCTGAAGCCACACGCGAAGCGCCATGAACTCACCGAGAGGGCCGCCGTTGAATAGGCATTGCCCCATGAGGTCGCGCGGGGGATGGGCAATGAAAAACCCGGACAGCGGGCGGTTCAGGTAAATCCAGTGCCGATAGAGGTACGACTGGAGGCGAAGCCGGATATTGTTTGGCTCGGCCCCGAGTGCCCTCGCGCACTCATCGAAAGGCAGGGGCTCCTCGGGGTCGCAGGAAAAGACCCACGCGAGGAATTCTCGCCCCCTGGGCCGCTGGTCAATGATCTCCTTCATTCGGAGCTGAAGAAGCCGCACGAGGTCGCGCTGAACCGGGTCGTCCCAATCCTCCGGGCGGATGTGGAAGGTCAGTCTCGATCCGCTTTCCCGTCGCCCCTTCTGCGCGCGTCTCGGAGCGTCGGGAATAGCTTGGAGCGAGGCGTCAATAGATGCCGGAAGTACGCCTTGTGGGAACCGATCAGGCTCTTGATCGCCCAGACCGTCCATTGCCAGAGAACGACGATGATCCCCCTCCCGCTCGGCGTGAAAACCTGACTCACCAAGTAGCTCAGCAAGGGCCTCGTCGGAGGGAAAATCAGAAGCGCCACCACTCCAATCCCACCCCACCAAAGTATCGTCGGAAGGAAGGTCGCTCCCAGCGTCTCGTTCAGATTCTCCAGCATCGTTCGCGTCCCAGTAAAAGCCGTTCAGTTCGTGCGTTGGGTCCATAGTGGCTGCGTCCATGGTTGCGCTCTCCATCACACACCGAGAGCCTTTCCGGCTTCCTCGGAGAGCACTTCCTTCTCCCGACTGGTGAGGAAGCGGTCAATCTGACCAAAGAGGTTGATGCCCTTGCGGAACTGGCGCTTCCGGTGGGAAGTTTTCGCGGTACCGATCTGCTTGGTGAAAGCCGGGTCCAGTTGGATCATTGGTACCTTGATCGGGTAGATGCGGTCCCCTCCGATCACCATGATCGCTTCCCCCTTCGCCAGCGATTTCAGGTCGTCCGGGCTGACGCGGTATTCCTCCTGCTCTCGCTCGGAGTACCCCGATCCGGATGAATCCCCCGACGATTGCGTAGGCGCCGGGTTCACCAGGGTCGCCGTTTCCGATTGGGAATCCGATTGCGTAAGGGTCCGCTGGACGCCCATCTTCATGCCGATGAACTCGGCGGCTGCCTCGGCCGTCTTCTGCGCACCCAGCTTGAAGAACGCCTTGTTCCAGGTGTTGCCCTCGATCATTTCAGCCAGCTCCGGCGAGATCGCCTCGAAGTTGGAGTTGGTCTGGATCGCAGGCATGAGGATGATCTGTGCGGAGCGGGCCTGCTCGAACATGCGGTCCCATGTCGCGGAAATGTACGAACCGGCCTCGTCGAAGAAGCCGAGATAGGGCGGGTCCGGCCGATCTCCTTTCGGGAGCGCCTGAATCCAGGAAACCGCTGTGCGGAAGTCTCCGATCAGCATTTTCCCGAAGTTGGATGCGGCCACGTCCTTGCCCATCGTGGGCAGCGCAACGTAGGTGATCTTGTTGTTCCGCACCGAGTCGTAGAGCCGCACTTCCGGGTCGTAGGTGTTCATCACCTCACCGAACTTGCCGGTGCCGAACATATAGAGGCGCCCGCCAATCCCCCCGAACGTCTCCTTGAGGCGCTTGAGGTCCACCATCCCTTCCTTTCCGGTGCGGTACTGGTCCAGAAAGATCGAGAGGGCCTTGGCTTCCGGCCGATCCGGCGGCACCAGGCTTTCGAGGTACTGAAGCGCTTTCGGGGATGAAAGCAGGATCGTAAGGTCGATGAAGTTGTACGCCATCCCGGACGCCTGGAGCGCGCCGATGAGGGTCGAGACGCCCTGGTTTGCCGCCTGCTTGTAGTAGTCGGTCCCGGCGCTCCCTTCGGTAGACGGGATGAGGCCGATGATGCGCGCCGCCACCTCGTCGGGGTCGCCGTAGAGGATCGGGTTGTAGCTGTTCGATGTTTCCGGGGTGCCGGGGCTGATGATCTCCACGTCATTCTCGCGCCCGGCCCATGCGGCCATCTGATACAGCGCGTCGAGGTTGTCCACGTCGATCTTGCCGTCCACGAACATGAGACCGCCGCCGCGCTCGATCTGCTGGAACATGAGCGAGGAGGCCATCACGGTTTTGCCGACCCCGGACTGACCACGGATGTAGACGTGCCGCATGAGGTCTTCGTCCGGCACCCAGATCGGCTCGCCCGTATCGAGGCAGTACCCCATGAGCAGCGCGCCGGGGACGTGCTCCCCAAGGCCCGCCTTCAGGCGCGGCACGTCCGAGCGCACCTTCATGTCGGTCTCGAAGGCCCAGCGCCGCCGGACAAACTCACTCCCGCGCCACGCGAGCCAGCCGCTCCCGGCCGCTGCGGCTCCGAGCGCGGCCGCGTGGGGCAGATAGGGGGCGACGGCCGGGTGAGCGCTCATAAGCGCGATCCCGGCGCTGGTCAGCGCAAGGGTGTCGAGAGGCCCGCCCAGCTTGGATCGAGAGTTCATTCCGGCTCCGGAAACTGCATTGGTCTGTGATTGACTGATGAACAACATTGTACAACGGGCCTCGGAAAATGACAGCCCGGAGGGGCGGTGTGGTGGGTTTTTTCTGTCTGGCAAACCTTTGTGCAGCCGGATTCCCCGGCATTCACCCGAAGCGATCCATCCCGGATTCGCATTGAGAAGGAGAGCAGATATGCAGCAGACCCGAGAAATGAACCCCGACTTCATGGCCGCCTTCGCGAAAGCGCAGGGGGAAATGGAGAACGCGGTGAAAAACGCCGAGAACCTTCACCTGAAGAACAAGTACGCCGACCTTTCGGCTGTGCTTCAGGCGATCCGTCCGGTGTTGTCCCGTCACGGCCTGTTCATCACGCAATGGATCGAGACGCTGCCGGGAAGCATCGACAACGAATCCGGCGAAGTGACCCAGGGTGGTGACTATCTTCGGACGATCCTTGGGCACGCCTCGGGCGGGTTCATCGAGTCGATGGTCATGCTTCGCGTTCCCACCGGGAACGGGAAGACGCCCGGCCCGCAGTTGTTCGGCTCCGTGGTCACCTACATGCGTCGCTATCAGGCGCTTGCTGTCGCTGGGATCGCAGCGGACGACGACGATGGTGCGAGTGCGAGTGCTGTGGTTGCCGCTGAATCGGCTCAGCCCGTGATTAGCCCGGAGGCCAAGGAGCCGCCGGATGATCTCGTTCAGCGTATTCGGGGCATCGACACCGCCACCAAGGCCGCTACCGCGCGCCAGTGGCTTACCTCGGCCGATACCGGCATCAGCGAGGAAGCCCGCAAGAAGGCCCTGCAAATGCTCGATGAGCAGGAGAAGAAGATCGCCAACCAAGGCGATCAGCAGAGTGCCGTTGCCTGATTCCAGGTAGCGGGACTTCGACCACACCCCACCCTCGGCTTTGCCTTGGGTGGGTTTTTTTTGTCCGCCAATCCCCTTGCGATCACAGGCATGTCGCCTCGTGACGCTTGAACTCAAGTAAGGAGAATCAAAATGGCTAACCGTGGTCTGAACAAAGTGCAACTCATCGGCAATCTGGGCAACGATCCGGAAATGCGCGAGACGCCGAATGGCGTCAAGATCGCGAATATCTCGATCGCAACTTCCGAGCGCTGGAAAGACGCTTCTTCTGGTGAAACCAAGGAGAAGACCGAGTGGCACCGGTGCGTTGCCTTCAACAAGACCGCCGAGATCATTGGTCAGTATGTGACCAAAGGCTCGCAGGTCTATATCGAAGGCAAGCTCCAGACTCGCAAGTGGCAGGACCAATCTGGTACTGATCGCTACACGACCGAAATCGTCGTGAACGATCTTCAGATGCTTGGTGGTGGTTCCGGTAACGGTTCCTCCAGCGGCAATCCGCCGTCCGACTCTGCCCCGGCTAACGAAGGCGCCCCCGCCGACGACAATATTCCGTTCTGAGACGGAATTACCCCTACCCACCCTTAGCTTTGCTTTGGGTGGGTTTTTTTATGCCCGCAATCCCCAGGGAAGCAGGCCATTCCGGTCCTGCATACCCGAAGGAGAATCATCATGTCGGCAACTGTGATCTACACCAAGCTCGGTGAGCGCAAGGGCAAGAAGCGTCTGTGGCTGGAAGGCCGCCGTCTTGCTCGCGCGGGGATTGCCCCCGGCCAGCACTTCGAGCTGTCTCATGTCGAGCAGAGCGGCAAGGCCGGGAAGGGCCTCGTCATGCGCTTCGTCGATACCGGCGAGCGCAAGGTTTCCCGCCGCAAGCGGGGCGATGAGGAGCTTCCCGTCATTGACGTGAGCGGCGAGGAGCTGGTCCGCACGTTCGGCTCGGCCGAGCGGGTCCGGGTCGTGATCCGGCCGGGTTCGATCGAGGTCACGGTTCACCACCATGACCGTGCCACGGCCGAGCGCTCCTCGCGTCTGATCGAGCGATTACAGGCTCATCAGCCGCTCCGTATCGGATCGCTGGCCCACGGGGGCGGCATCCTGGACCACGCGCTTCATCGCGGTCTGGAAGCTGCCGGAGTCCCCGTCGAGCTGGCCTTTGCCAACGAGGCGGACGGCGACTACCTGGAGTCGTCGTTGGCGAACAATCCGATCTGGAAGTCGGATTCCATTGCCATCGAGGCTCCAATGCAGGATGTGGAGTGGCGCAAGCTACCGGCCATCGACATCCTCGCGGCGGGGCTCCCCTGCACAGGGGCCTCACTCTCGGGTCGAGCGAAGAACCGCTTGGCAAAAGCCGAGGAGCACGAAACCGCTGGTCCATTGTTCGTCGCGTTCCTCGCGGCGATCCAGACCTTGCGGCCGAGTGTAATCCTGCTGGAAAACGTGCCTCAGTACGGCACGACGACCAGCATGACGGTGATTCGGTCGGTTCTGCGCAGTCTCGACTACGAGCTGCACGAAACGGTCCTGGATGGCTTCGAGCTGGGCTCGCTGGAGCGGCGCAATCGGTTCTGCATGATTGCGACCAACCCGGAGGTGCCTTTCTCGTTCGAGGGGCTTCGTTCCGCTCGGGAGCGTGAGTCGTGCATCCAGGACATCCTGGAGGACATCGGCCACGACGATCCGATCTGGAAGGAGTACAGCTACCTGGCCGAGAAGGAAGTCCGCGACAAGGAAGCCGGAAAAGGCTTCCGGCGGCAGCTTCTCGATGGCTCCGAGGCCAGCCTTGGGACCATCGGCCGAGGGTACGCGAAGGCTCGGTCAACCGAGCCCTTCATCCAGCACCCGACCGATCCGGAACGTTCGCGCCTGCTCACTCCGAAGGAACATGCCCGCGTCAAAGCGGTTCCCGAGTCCCTGGTTGCAGGGCTCTCCGCTACCCGCGCGCATGAAATCCTCGGCCAGTCCGTTGTCCATTCGGCCTTCGAGGCTGTGGGGCAACATCTGGGGCATTCGCTCGTTGCGCTCCGGGACTCTCCGGTACAGGAAGCGGCATTCGCCGCGTGAAGACCACACCCGCCTCGGCTTTGCCTGGGCGGGTTTTTTTGTGGGCGCAACCCCTTTGCGAAGCCCTCCATCCCGGAGCGGCATCGCAAGGAGAAGACCATGGGCAACGGTTACACCCACTACTTCACGCGCAAAATCCCCATCCCGACCCACGTTTGGCGTCAGATCATCCGGGACGCTCGGTATCTCGCCGGACGGCTGCCAGAGCACTCGATCTCGGCGGGGGGTTACTTCGACGACGAGCCCCTTCGGCTCGCCCTCGATCGCAACGCCCCGGACGCGCCGCCTGAATTCTCGGCGGATGCGATCCGATTCAACGGGACTGGCCGGATGGGCCTCAGCGGCGACACCTTCCTGCTGACGCCCGAGGTTGCGGATGGTCGATTCGAGTTCTGCGACACCTCCCGGAAGCCTTACGACTTCTTCGTGTGCGTGGTTCTGACCCTGATCTACACCCGCGTACCGGGTTGCCTCGACATCGCCTCCACGGGCTCTCGTGAGGATTGGTTGCCTGCGGCCCAATTCGCGGCCGATGAGCTGGGAGAGGACATGTACATTCCTCACCGGATCACGGGCATGGAGAGCAACCGGGTTGCACCTCGGGAACCCGAAACCATCGACCTCTGGATGAGCGCCTGAACAGATCACGTTGATCTGCCGAAGACCGACACCCGCCCAGGTACTACCTGTGGCGGGTTTTTTTGCGCCCGCAATAACAGGTGAAGCAGGCCATTCCGGTCTGCACCTCGAAGGAGATACAACATGACAGTGGAAAGCCGACCCGTGAAAATCATCACCCGCCACGCCGCCCGCCGTTTGTTGGGCGACAATCCGCGCCGACTCGGCGCTCGGCCGCTCGACAAGTGCAAGTACGAGTGGAAAGGCAGCCAGAAAGCGTATGTGGGCCGATCGACCATGGCGCCCCCCAATGTGCTCGCCATCTACATCGAGCGCCGGGAGGACCGTCATGGGCCGTTTGCTCAGGCGATGGTGGTGGAGGATCGGGCATGACGACGACTGATCTGATCCATGATTATCGCCTGCGCGAGTATGCCCCCGGCGTCTTCCGAGGCCCCACACGCTCGGACGCGGAGGCAATCGAGCGACGCTTGCGCAACGCGGGTTCCGAGTTCATCGAGGTCTTCAACTGGCGAGACGCGCTGGCTCGGCGCGTCTGGGTCGCGCTTCAGGCGCAATCCATTCTCACCTACGTTGACGGCTACCTGACGCTCGAAACCTTCTCCGACACGGACGCGATGCTTGAGGCAATCGAGTTCCGGAAGGCGTGTTACGCCGCATGACGACTATGCCCACCCTGGCTTTGCCAGCGGTGGGTTTTTTTATGGGCTCAATTCCTTCGTGAAGCAGGCCATTCCGGCCCTGCACTCCGAAGGAGATACACCATGAGCGTAACCACCAACGACACCCAGCGTCTTTTCGTGATCCCGGCCGGTACCGGCTATTCCTGCCTTGGGTTCGATGTCTGCTACGAGCGTGCTCGCGAGCTGGCGAGCGCCCTGGGGCAACCCGCTCCTCGACCGGAGGAGCGGGGCACGATCGAGCAGTACATGGAATACCAGGCCCTCGTCGATCAGGCCCGGAACCACGATCTCGGGACATGGTTCGAGCCCGGAACGCCGGACGGCGTGAAAACCGCGCTCGAATCCGCCCGCAAGCGTGGCGTTCGAGTTCGCCTTTTCCTCGGGGACAGCACCACGGGTCGGGACTGGATTGAGGAATGGGACGTGATGGGGACGGTCAGCCGTTCTCTCGGCCCCTTGAAAACGCCCATCCTGATTGCCAACAGCCGCTCCTACGGCGGCGGCGCGATCCTGACGCGACACGTTGTTCGGATCGTTGAGATCGAGTCCCGCAGGGAGGTCTATCGCCATCCCAGCTACTACCTTCCGGTCTTTACCATTCGGCCGGGAGTCGGCAATGGGCCTCGGTACATGGTCTACGCAGACGGCCGATCCCATGCGGGATTCGCCACGAAGAAGAAGGCCATGCACTTCATCGCGTTCATGCGCGGTGAGCGCTTCGCCAAGTAGACCCTATGGCCCGCCCAGGCTTTGCCTGCGGCGGGTTTTTTTGTGGGCGCAATTCCTCAACAGAAGCGGCGCCAACCGGCCCCGCATGTTTGCTGTCACCACAAGGAGGCGACGATGAACGAGGAAGCGAAAAATGACTCCCCGCGCTGGATCGACACGATCAAGAAGCAGGTGGACCTTGAGGCTTTCCTGACCGATCAGGGGTTCCGGTTCACCAGGGGAAACTCTGGGCTGCGATCCGACTCCTGCCCGAGCTGCGGCCACAAGGCCCACTCGAACCGTCTCGGCATTCGCGCCGGTCGGTATCACTGCTTCTCGTGCGGAGCGAAAGGCTCGGTCGTGGATGCCGCCATGGCGATCTACGGTGCCTCGATCTCCGACACGATCAAGCGGCTGATGCGGGAGTATTGGGTTCACGAGTCCTTGGGGCCTCGCGTCCAGGACAACCCGCCCCCTGCGCCACAGGAAAGCTCGGAAACGCTCAAGCGCGTGGTGGCGGCCGTGTTTCAGGCATCCCTCAAGGATTCCTCGGACCACATCCGCTACCTCCGGGACTCCCGAGGCATTTCCGAGCGAGTGATTCGCGAGGCCATCGAGCGGGGTTTGCTCCGGTTCCTTCCGGGTAACCCCTTCAGGGCTCGCGACTTCATGGCGGAGGCTGCCGGTGGCGTCGATCAGCTCGTTGAGGCGGGACTGATGAAGCCTGGGAAGAAGATGCCAGCAGGGGCCTACCGGCCGCTTCTCTGGTTCTTCCCTGGGCTCGACTCCATCGAGTTCAGGCTTGCTCGAAGCGCCAATGAAGGCGAGCGCAAAGCGCTCCGCTACGGGATTGCCGCCCAGCCCTCCATTTGGGAACAGGAAGGCTCCAAGTCCCTTGCGGTCGTCGAAGGCGTGATCGACGTGCTCTCGATGGTTGATCTGGGGTACACAGGCGACGTGATGGGGCTTCCCGGAACGAATGCCTGGCGTCCCGAGTGGTTCCAGAACCGCGTCAACAAGCAGACCACCATCTGTTTCGATGGTGATTCCGGCGGGCGCCACGGTGCTGAGCGCCTGAAGGAAATCCTCGATGAAGAACACGGCATCGCCGTGGACATTCGCTGTCCCTCCAGTGGGGACATCAACGACCAGCTTCGCCGCCGCCGAACGGCTGCTGCGTAGCCTCACACCCGCCTTGGCTTTGCCTGGGCGGGTTTTTTTGTGCCTAGTGGACCCGCGAATACCCCCGAGAGGCGCGGCGCCGGTCGATCCCGTCGATCAGCTTCATGCCCTCCTCAACGGAGGCCACGGGGGAGATCGCGTGGCCGCCGCGCCGGGTGCCCCGGCCGCCCCACACCTGTACGACCGTTAGCTCGTTGAACAGATCGCGCACCAGACGGGCGCTGTAGTAGCGCCCCTGTTTCCGATGGACCCAAGCCTGCCGGTATTCCATCCGGTCCCTCCGGTTCGTGGTTGCCCTAAACAGTTAAGCACTGGTGTTTTGTACAGCACAAGAGGGCGATCCGGCCGGGCAGAATTCTGGTTGTGTTCCGTTCGGTATAATTATTTTCGTTGTATTCCGGCTTGTTTCTACAGAATACCGCCGGTATTCTTGTGATATTCGTCACCTTCTTACCGTGAGCCCGGAGGGGTGCCGGATACCCTGGAAACCAGACGGAGAACCCAGATGATCTCGAACCACAACCTCAACAACCCGAGCAGCTACGCCTTCGTGTCGGGCTGCTGGAACGCAACCTGGCTGGTCGGCTACGCGATGGATTTCGACCGCGAGGCCAAGACGATCCTGCTGAGCCGCGAGAACCCGGACCAGCAATCCGCCGAGAACGCGATGCAGGTCGCTTTCCCGAATGACCAAATCCCGAGTTCGCTCAACAAGGGCGATACCGTGAAGGTAATCGCGCACCTCTACTCCGGAGTGACCGAAGAAATGGACGACAAGGCGGCCATGAAGGCGGGGCGCCACGTCCGCATGGAGGGTGTCTACCTGGGGCGCCCTGGCATCCTCGATACCGAACCGGATGCGAAGGCAGCGCTCGAATCGACCAGTGCGATCTCCATGCCGGAGACGTTCACCCGCGCCTCCAACCACTTCGAGTTGGCCGGGTTTGTCGCGGGCGAGCCCTTCCAGATGGACAAGCGGGTGATCTTCCTGCTCCAGCAGGCCAACAGCCGAGAGTCCCTGATCCCGATTGAAATGTCCGGCAAGCAGGGCATCCGTTTCCGCAAGGCGATCCGAGTGGGGAACCCGATCTTTGTCGAGGGGCTGATGGAGCCGGTCCAGCGGGGCGGCGAGATTCAGACGGTCGCTCGCGCTACGAACCTGCGCCGCGTCGAACCGGCCCGTGACTTCACCTTCGATAGCGTTCCGGAATGGGTGCTGGATATTCGTCGCCGCTACCTGAGCCGGTCGGCGGGCTAAGCCCGCTGACGGCAGGAGAACCCTCAAAGTGACCAACAACACGACGAACGACCGCTGCAATGCTGGCACGTCCACCGTTGATCTCCTGATGCGCGAGTACGGGGCGGCCGACATTGAGCTGGAACGAGTGACCGACAAGTACCTGGCGATCAGCCGAAAGGAGGCGTTCCGCCGAGCCAACCGTGGCGACCTGCCGTTCCCGGCCTATCGGGCCGGGTCGGCAAAGTCGCCATGGATGGTGCGGGTCACGGACCTGGCCGAGCACCTTGATTCGGCCCGCCTGGAGTTTGTCTCCAGGCACGCGGTCGAGAACGAGCTGGAAAGGAAGGCGGGTTGACTTCGGTGGCCCACCGCCCTTCTCTGTATGAATCGAGAATGAGATAAGCCATGTTTCTATCTCGCGAACAAGTCGAGGAGCTGACCGGCTACCGCCGCCCCAGTTCCCAGATCAAGCAGCTCCGATCCCAGGGGGTGCATTACTTTGTGGCCGCTGACGGCTATCCTCGTGTCCCCGTGACGCAGGTGGATCACCCTGGGGCCTCCAAGCGAGGGGGCGGCAACGCGCCAAGCGCCGCCGCGAGTCCAAAGAAGAAGGCGGGGCCGGACTTCACCGCCTTGGCATAGGGCTGTACAGCGATGGGCAGAAAGAGGAAAAGCGACAAGAATCTCCCCGAGCGGGTCTACGTCCGCCGGGGCAAGTATTACTTCGTGGACAAGAGCGGCAAGTGGAATCCGCTTGGCTCGGAATTCCACGAGGCAATGGTCGAGTACAGCCGCCTGAATACGACCAAGGCCCCCGTCATTACGATGGGCCAGATCATGGACCGCTACCTGCGCGAAGTCCTACCGCAAAAGGCTCTCACCACCCAGAAGAAGCAGGTTCAAGAGCTGGGCCTTTTGCGGTCGGTTTTCGGAGAAATGGAGCCCGACGACATCCAGCCGAAGCATATCTACGGCTACATGGACCGCCGCGCGCGGGTCCGTGGCAACCGGGAAAAGTCGCTCCTATCCCACGTCTTCACCTACGCGATCCGTTGGGGGCTCGCTACGGACAACCCTTGCCGACTGGTCACCAGGAACAAGGAAGCCCCTCGGAAGCGGTACATCACGGACGAGGAGTTTTTGGCCGTGCGCGCCATCATGCCCCCGGTCTATCAGTGCGCGATGGACCTCGCTTACGCAACGGGTTTGCGCCAGTCTGACATTCTCAATCTCAAGTGGAACGACTGGTCCGAGGATGTCGGCCTGACCGTTCTCACCGGGAAGACGAAGAAATCGCTCGTCTTTGAGCCCACCCCGGCGCTCCGAACGATTATGGCCTCCTTAAAGGCCCTCCCGTCGAAGGTTTCGCCTATGTGGGTCGTTCACAAGCGGGATGGCTCGCCGTTCACGGGGGATGGCTTCCGCGCGCCCTGGCAACGCTACATGCGCAAGGCCATCGAGGAGGGTGTCCTGACCGAGCGCTTCACCTTCAACGACATTCGAGCGAAGGCTGCCTCGGACGGTGACGACGATCGCCTCCTCGGGCACGAGAACCCTGCAACCCTCCATCGCCACTACAAGCGCGCTCCGGTTCGGGTCCGGCCGGTCGAGCGCAAGGGTGGCGGGAAGGAATAAGCGTCACCCGCCTCGCAGCGCACAATCGCCGCACCTAGCCTCTCGGCATCGTGCCCGACCCGAATGGTAGAGTTGGCGCCTTTCCCTGGATGGAAAGCTGCTGATGCCCCTTAGCTGGAACGAAATCCGCGCTCGCGCCATCGCCTTCTCAAACGAATGGTCTGGCGAATCCTCCGAAAGCGCGGAAGCCAAGACCTTCTGGGACGAGTTCTTCAAGGTCTTCGGGGTTCCCCGCCGCCGAATCGCCACCTTCGAGCAGCGCGTCGAGCGAGCAGGTCAGAACGCCGGATATATCGACTTGTTCTGGCCCGGAATGCTGATCGCGGAGCACAAGTCGCGCGGGAAAGACCTGTCTCGCGCCTACGATCAGGCCATCGACTACTTCCCCGGCATCCGTGACGCAGATTTGCCACGGTATGTAATCGTGTCGGACTTCGCCCGAATGAGGGTCCACGACCTCGATACCGATGAGCAGACGGAATTCCAGGTGTCCGATCTGCACGATCACATTGAGCAATTTGGGTTCATCGCCGGATACCAGGCCCGCACTTTTCGGGAGCAAGACCCTGTAAACATCAAGGCCGCCGAAAAGCTCGCGCGCCTCCATGACGAACTTACGGAAGTCGGGTACTCGGGGCACGAGCTGGAAATCTACCTTGTCCGAATCCTGTTCTGTCTGTTTGCAGAAGACACGGGGATATTCACACCCAAGGCGGCCTTTCAGGACTTCATCCGAGAGCGGACCCATGAGGACGGGTCCGACCTGGGTTCGCGCTTATCCGAGCTATTTGACGTGCTCAATACGCCGGAGGATCAGCGCCTCACGAGCCGCGACGAGCAGCTTTCCGCGTTTCCCTATGTCAACGGCCGTCTCTTTGCGGAAAGGCTCCGGACTGCGGCCTTTGACTCCGCGATGCGAGAGCATTTGCTGGATTGCAGCACCCTGGACTGGGGCCAGGTAAGCCCCGCGATCTTTGGGTCGCTGTTTCAAGGCATCATGGATGCCGCCACCCGCCGTAACCTTGGCGCGCACTACACGTCTGAGCAGAACATCCTCAAGGTTATCGGCCCGCTGTTTCTGGATGACCTCAAAGCGGAACTTGGTGCTGCCGGGAATTACAAGGCCAAGCTCAGAGCCCTCCACGAAAAACTAGGGTCTCTCCAGTTCTTTGATCCAGCCTGCGGATGCGGCAATTTCCTGGTGATTACCTACCGAGAAATACGCCTGCTGGAGCTGGAGGTGATCCGAAGGCTTTACGCCAAGGAAATCCGATCCCTTCACCTTTTCGACGTGATCGAGAAATACATCAAGGTGGATGTCGATCAGTTTCATGGCATCGAGATCGAGGAATGGCCCGCGCAGATTGCCCAGGTGGCGTTATGGCTGATGGACCACCAGATGAATATCTTGGTGGGGAGGGAATTCGGTAACGCATTCGTGCGGATTCCCCTCGTGAAGTCCGCCAACATCGTCCACGGAAACGCTCTGAGAATGGACTGGCGCGATGTCCTTCAGCCATCGTCGCTCACCTACGTCTTCGGTAACCCGCCATTCAACGGGAGCAAGACCCTAACGCCTGAACAGGCGAAAGATCGGAACTTCGCCTGCCAGGATGTCAAAGGCCATGGTGACCTTGATTTCGTCAGCGGATGGTACGTCAAGGCCATTAACTACATTCAGGGCCTTACGACTAGATGCGCTCTGGTCTCCACGAACTCAATCACGCAGGGCGAACAGGTAGGCGTCCTTTTCCGCTACCTGTTCGATCGAGGTCTGAAGATCCATTTCGCTCACCGCACCTTCCGTTGGCGCAACGAGGCCAAGGGCGTTGCCGCCGTGCATTGCGTCATCATCGGATTTGGCCTGCAAGATGCCCCGAAAAAGCGCTTGTTCGAGTACGGAGACCCGGCGGGTGAGCCCATGGAGATAGAGGTTGAGAACATCAACCCCTACTTGGTGGATGGGCCAAATGTCCTCTTGGAATCCCGGAGCAAACCGCTGTGCCCCTCGCCAACCATTCGCACAGGAAACAAGCCGATCGACGGTGGCTTCTACCTCTTTACCCCGGAAGAAAAGGCGAGCTTCCTTGCCAAGGAGCCCCTGGCTGCGCCCCATTTCCGTCGCTGGGTTGGTTCGCAGGAGTTCATCAACGGGATCGAGCGGTGGGTGCTCTGGCTGGGTGACTGCTCCCCGGCCGAGCTGCGCAAACTCCCTCACGCGATGAAGCTGGTTGATGCTGTCCGACAAGTCCGGCTGGGTGAAGGCCCGAACAAGAAAGGGAAAGAGCCGAAGAAGACGCCTCCGCCATCCACGCAGGCGCTCGCGAGAAAGCCGACGCGATTTCACATAGAGAGCATTCCAGAGGGTCGGTATCTGGTACTGCCCGAGGTATCGTCTGAGCGCCGACCATACATCCCCTTCGGGTATCTGCCCGCCGATGTTTTTCCGAGCAACCTGGTGAAGGTTGCGTTCGATGCGGAGCCGTACCACTTCGGGGTTCTTTGTTCGTACATGCACATGGCATGGGTTCGTGCCGTTTGCGGGCGGCTGGAAAGCCGATACCGATACTCAGTCCAGATCGTCTACAACAACTTCCCCTGGCCGAATCCAACGGAATCACAGAAGCGGAAGATCGAAGCCACGGCGCAGGGGATTCTTGACGCCCGCGATAACCACCGCGACTCCACGTTGGCAGACCTCTATGATCCGCTGGCGATGCCGAATGATCTCCGGAGCGCCCACGAAGCCAACGATCAGGCCGTGGATCAGGCTTACGGCCGCCGGAAGTTCAAGGTGGAGGCTGAGCGGGTTGGCTTCCTGTTCGAGCGTTACACCGACATCATCCGGCAGTAAGCCCGAGTAGGGACGCTGCACCCCGCACCTGAATGGGCGAGCTTTTCGGTTGTTGCCATCATCCGTTTGTAGGCGACCATGAGGCCACTCGGCAGGGGTGTTGCCGGTTCAGTAGGGCGATAGAGCGAGGTGGGTTCTTCTCAGGAAGGGGGCGGTTCGGGGGCGAGCTGCCCTTCATTTGGGGCAGAATTTATTGGACACCCCCCTTCGTATTGGACAGAAGGAGGTTCCGGATTATCGGTAAGTGTCTGTTTTTATGGTGGGCCCGGCTGGACTCGAACCAGCGACCAAGGGATTATGAGTCCCCTGCTCTAACCAACTGAGCTACAGGCCCGTGCTCGGGAGCGTTTGCGCGGTGCGCAAACAAATGCGGCGCCATTCTACCCCCAAGGGGGTTGGCGCCGCAGCGTGGTGCGAGGGTCGGCCGTGCGGCCGGGACGCCGGTTACTCGGCGTCGGTGTAGGTGCGCAGCAGTTCGGCGCGGGTCGGGTGGCGCAGCTTGCGCAGGGCCTTGGCCTCGATCTGGCGGATGCGCTCGCGGGTGACGTCGAACTGCTTGCCGACTTCCTCGAGGGTGTGGTCGGTGTTCATGTCGATGCCGAAGCGCATGCGCAGGACCTTGGCCTCACGCGGGGTCAGCGTGGACAGGATCTCGCGGGTGGCCTCGGTGAGGCTTTCCTGTGCGGCGGAGTCGGACGGCGAGGCGACCTTCTCGTCTTCGATGAAGTCGCCCAGATGGGAGTCTTCGTCGTCGCCGATCGGGGTCTCCATGGAGATCGGTTCCTTGGAGATCTTGAGCACCTTGCGGATCTTGTCCTCAGGCATCTCCATGCGCTCGGCCAGCTCTTCCGGAGTGGCCTCGCGACCCATCTCCTGCAGCATCTGGCGGGAGACGCGGTTGAGCTTGTTGATGGTCTCGATCATGTGCACCGGGATGCGGATGGTGCGCGCCTGGTCCGCAATGGAGCGGGTGATCGCCTGGCGAATCCACCAGGTGGCGTAGGTCGAGAATTTGTAGCCGCGGCGGTATTCGAACTTGTCCACGGCCTTCATCAGGCCGATGTTGCCTTCCTGGATCAGGTCGAGGAACTGCAGGCCGCGGTTGGTGTACTTCTTGGCGATGGAGATCACCAAGCGTAGGTTGGCCTCGACCATCTCTTTCTTGGCGCGACGGGCCTTGGCCTCGCCGATGGACATGCGGCGGTTGATCTCCTTGATCTCGGCGATGTTCAGGCTGGCTTCGCGCTCGATCTCGGCCAGCTTCTTCTGCAGGCGCACGATCTCTTCTTCGTGCTGGGCTAGGGCGTTGGTGTACTTGCCCTTGGCCTTGCAGGCTTCCTTGATCCAGTCGAGATTGGTCTCGTTCTTGGGGAAGCTGTCGATGAAGGCCTTGCGCGGCATCTGGGCCTGCTCGACGGCCAGCGCCATGATGCGGCGCTCGTGGCGGCGGACCTGATTGATGCTGCCGTGCAGCTGGGTGGTCAGCTGGTCGAGCACGCGCGGGATCAGCTTGAACTCCATGAAGTACTTGGCGGTGGCCTCGCGCGCCATGGCGTAGGCCTCGCGGTTGCCCTTCTCGAAGGCCTTGTGCGCCTTGGCGTGCAGCTTGCGCAGCTTCTCGAAGCGCTCGCGCGCCTCTTCCGGATCCGGGCCGGTGTCGACCGGCTCGGCGGCTTCTTCGTCTTCCTCGGCGTCTTCGACCTCGTCGACGATGGCATCCAGCTCGGCGCTGGCCTGCTGTTCGGCGGCGGCTGCGGCGGCCGCCGCGGCCGCGGCCTTCTGCTCGTCCTGGGCCTTCTGTGCCTGTTCCGGCGTGACCAGCCCGCGGGCCAGGGCCTCGCCATCGGCGTGGTTGTTGGGGTCGATAAAGGAGGTCACCAGGTCGGTCAGGCGGCCATTGTTCTCGACGATCCGGTCGTAATCACGGATCAGTCGCTCGATCGCGCCCGGGTGATGGGCCAGCGCGAACAGGACCTGCATCAGGCCCTCTTCGATGCGCTTGGCGATGCGGATCTCGCCTTCGCGGGTCAACAGCTCGACCGTGCCCATCTCGCGCATGTACATGCGCACGGGGTCGGTGGTGCGGCCGAAATCGCTGTCGGCGGAGGCGAGCGCCGCCACGGCGTCCTCGGCGTCGTCGTCGGCAGAGACCGAACCGTCGGACAGCAGAAGGCTGTCGGCGTCCGGGGCCTGCTCATGCACCGCGATGCCCATGTCGTTGATCATCGCAATGATGTCCTCGACCTGGTCGGAGTCGATGATCGAGTCGGGCAGGTGGTCGTTTACCTCGGTATACGTGAGGTATCCCTGCTCCTTGCCCTTGGCAATCAGGTCCTTGAGCTGGGATTGCTGCTCTTCACGATTCATTGCGGTCGTACTCCGAGGTGCTTGTTTGAGCCGTGGCAACACGGTTCAAGGAAAATGGGGCGCAGAAAAATCAATCCTGTATTGTAGCAGAAGAATCTTATATTGCCGGTGGCCTGACTGATTTTCGGGCCAAGGCTGGGTCGCGACCCGGCCTTGGGACGACCTCCTTGACCGTTATATTGAGGGCGAATCCGGGCGTTTCAAGCCCCCGGCGGTGCTACTTGGGTACGTCGAACCGCTGTACCTGCTGGGTCAGACGGGCGAGCTCGGCGCGTTGTTCCGTTCCGAGTTCGGAACCGGGGCGAGTCAGTTCACGAATTCGCGATCGATAGTGCTGACGCAGGAGCTGGCGGGCGCAGTCCAGCGCCGTCTGGTGAGTGACCGCCGGCTCCCCGTCGTTGAGCTCCTGGTGGGCCAGGGCCATGAGCCGCTGAAAGTGGCGCTGGTCGCGAAAGCGCTCCAGCAGGCCGGCCGTATGGCGTCCAGGGCTCTCGTCCAGGGCCGCGAGGACATTACGCAGGGTCTCGGCGGCAGCTCCGGGCAGCTCGACGACTTGGCGGAACTCGGGCTGTGACCAGTCCAGCTCCGGGTGTTGCAGGACGCGGGCGAGCAGGGCGCCCCACAAGGTCGGGGCACTCTCGCCGCTCGCGGGCGTAGCCGGGAGCTCGTGGCCCGGGCCGGGTTCGGGGCTGCGGACAGGCTGGGGGGGCTGTTCCGACAGGACCTGTTCCAGGCGCTCGGGGCTCAGTCCGGTTTCCTGTCCGATGCGCTCTACGAGCTGGTCACGAAACAGCGGATCGCGGGCGGTGGCGACCAGCTTCATCGCGGCGTGGGCGAAGCGGGTGCGGCCTTCGGCGGTGTCGGTCGGGTGCTCCTCGCGCTGCAGGCGCATCAGGGTCTCGGACAGGGGCAGGGCGCCGGCCAGGCGTTCCTCCCAGCCGGCCAGGCCATCGCGCAGGACCAGGCTGTCGGGGTCGTCGCCCTCCGGCAGGAACAGCACGCGCACCTCGCGCAGGCCCTGGATCGCCGGCAGGGCCTCGCCCAGCGAGCGCCAGGCGGCGCGGCGGCCGGCGGCGTCGCCGTCGAAGCACAGGGTGATGCGCGAGACCTGGCGGAACAGGCTGTCCAGGTGGGCGCGGGTGAGCGCAGTGCCCATGCAGGCCACCGCGCGGTGGAACCCGGCGCGCGCCAGGCCGACCACATCCATGTAGCCCTCGACGACCACGATGTCGTCCAGCCGGGTGCCGGCCTTGCGCGCCTCGAACAGGCCATAGATGACCTGGCCCTTGTGGAAGACCTCGCTCTCTGGGCTGTTCAGGTACTTCGGCTCGCCGTCCTCGATCAGGCGCCCGCCGAAACCGGTGATGCGCCCGCGCCGGTCGCGGATCGGGAACATGATGCGGGAGCGGAAGCGCTCGCGAATACCGCCGTCGTCGCGCCGGGCGGCCAGACCGGCGTCCACCATCTGCTGTGGAGTGAAGCGCGGCTTGAGCGCTTCGATCAGTCCGGAGGGCGGGGCCCAGCCAATCTGGTAGTTGCGGGCGGTGGCACCGTCGATGCCGCGGTTTTTCAGGTACTCGACCGCCTTGGGGGTCTGGCGCAGTTGCTGTACGTACCACTCGGCGGCCGCGTCCAGCGCGTCATATAGCGGGGCATGGGCCTCACGCCGGTCGTCATCCCCGGCCTCGCGCGGAACCTCGAGACCGGCCTGCTCGGCCAGTTGCTCGACCGCCTCGGGGAAGCTCAGGTTCTCGTACTCCATGAGGAAGCTGACGGCCGTGCCGTGGGCCCCGCAGCCGAAGCAGTGATAGAACTGCTTCTGCGGGGAGACGTAAAACGATGGCGTCTTCTCGCCATGGAACGGGCAGCAGGCCGCGAACTCGCGCCCGGCCTTCTTCAGGCTGACGCGACGCTGGATCACCTCGACGATGTCGCTGCGCTCGAGCAGATCGTCGATGAATGCCTGGGGGATGAGGCCTGCCATGGGGTCGCTGCGCGTTCCTCTAGGGTCGTGCCGGTGGTGGGGTTCGCATGATAGCCCGGAGGGCCCGGTAGCCGTCAGGGCATCGATCCCTTCACGTCAGTGCGAGCCCCCAAAACCCCGTCATTGCGAGCGCCTCGAAGCAATCGCTTGATGCGGGCAAACGGGTGGGGATCGGGTGGTTGGCCCTGGAGATTGCTTCGCTGCGCTTGCAATGACGGGAGTTTCGGGGCGGCGCAAACAAAACGGGCCCCGTAAGGGGCCCGAATCGCGGTGCCGCCGGGTGGCGGGTCAGGCGGCCTGGCGCAGGTTGGCCAGCAGGCCCCGGAGTTCGGAGGCCTTGGGCTTCACCAGCCAGAACGAGCCCTGGTAGTCGTCGAAGCGTTCCAGGATCTCGCGGCCCCAGGCGCTGTCGGTCTCGTGCACGAATTCCGTGACGAGCTCCTCCAGGTAGTTCCGGTGCGCCTCCATCTCCTCGGTGTCGAGGCGGTGCAGGTCGATCAGCTCATTGTTGATGCGGTCCGGGAAGTCGTTCTCCCGGTCCAGCACGAACGCGAAGCCGCCGGTCATGCCCGCGCCGAAGTTGATGCCGGTATTGCCCAGCACCACCATCACGCCGCCGGTCATGTACTCGCAACCGTGGTCGCCGATGCCTTCCACCACGGCGATCGCGCCGGAGTTGCGCACGCCGAAGCGCTCGCCACACTGGCCGGCCGCGAACAGCTTGCCGCCGGTCGCGCCATACAGGCAGGTGTTGCCCATGATGGTGGTGTCCTGGCTGGCGAAGCTGGAGCCCTCCGGCGGACGGATTACCAGCTTGCCGCCGGTCATGCCCTTGCCGACGTAGTCGTTGGCGTCGCCTTCCAGGTAGAGGTAAAGGCCTCCGGCGTTCCAGACGCCGAAGCTCTGCCCGGCCGTGCCCTTCATGCGCACGGTGATCGCGGCGTCCGCCATGCCCTGGTTGCCGTGGCGCTTGGCGATCTCGCCGGACAGCCGCGCGCCAATCGAGCGGTCGGTGTTGGCGACGTCGAAGTGGTATTCGCCACCGGCCTTGCTCTCGATGGCCTGGAGCATCTCCGCGACCATTTTTTCGGCCAGCTCGCCCTTGTCGAACGGCTCGTTCTTCGGCGCCTTGCAGAAGCGCGGCTTGTCGGCCAGGTCGCCGCTGGCCAGCAGGCCGTTCAGGTCCAGGTGCTGCTGCTTGGGCGTCTCGCCCGGCAGGATCTCCAGCAGGTCGGTGCGGCCGATCAGGTCGGTCAGGCTGCGCACGCCCAGCTTTGCCATCCACTCGCGGGTCTCGCGGGCGACGAACTGGAAGTAGTGCATGACCATCTCGGGCAGCCCGATGAAGTGGTTCATGCGCAGCACCTTGTCCTGCGTGGCCACGCCTGTTGCGCAGTTGTTCAGGTGGCAGATGCGCAGGTACTTGCAGCCCAGCGCCACCATCGGGCCGGTGCCGAAGCCGAAGCTCTCGGCGCCGAGGATCGCGGCCTTGATCACGTCCAGACCGGTCTTCAGGCCGCCGTCGGTCTGCAGGCGCACCTTGTCGCGGAGGTCGTTGCCGCGCAGGGTCGCGTGGGTCTCGGACAGGCCCAGCTCCCACGGGGTGCCGGCGTACTTCACCGAGGTTAGCGGGCTGGCGCCGGTGCCGCCGTCATAGCCAGAGATGGTGATCAGGTCGGCGTAGGCCTTGGCCACGCCGGCGGCGATGGTGCCGACCCCGGCCTCGGAGACCAGCTTCACCGAGACCAGCGCATCCGGGTTGACCTGCTTGAGGTCGAAGATCAGCTGCGCCAGGTCCTCGATGGAGTAGATGTCGTGGTGCGGCGGCGGCGAGATCAGGGCCACGCCGGCATTCGAGAAGCGCAGCTCCGCGATCATCTTGTTGACCTTGTGGCCCGGCAGCTGGCCGCCCTCGCCGGGCTTGGCGCCCTGGGCGACCTTGATCTGCAGGACCTCGGCGTTGACCAGGTAGTGCGGGGTCACGCCGAAGCGGCCGGAGGCCACCTGCTTGATCTTGGACATGCGCTCGGTGCCGTAGCGGGAGACGGCCTCGCCGCCCTCGCCGGAGTTGGAGCGCCCGCCGAGGCGGTTCATCGCGGTGGCCAAAGCCTCGTGGGCCTCCGGCGACAGCGCGCCCAGGCTCATGCCGGCGGAGTCGAAGCGCGGCAGGATGTCGGCCTCGGGCTCGACCGCTTCGAGGTCGATCGGCTCGATGTCGTCGCGCACCTTGAGCAGGTCGCGCAGGACGGTCACCGGGCGCTGGTTCACCAGATCCGCGTATTCCTTGTAGATCCCGTAGTCGCCGGATTGCACCGCGCGGTGCAGGGTCTGGATTACGTCCGGGTTGTAGGCGTGGTACTCGCCGCCGTGGACGTATTTCAGCAGACCGCCCTGGCCGGCGCTCTTGCGCGGGTTCCAGGCGCGCTTGGACAGCGTTTCCAGATCCGCCTGGATGTCGGCGAAGCGGGTGCCCTGGATGCGGCTGGTCGTGCCCTTGAAGCAGGTCTCCACGATCCCGTTGGACAGGCCGACGATCTCGAACAGCTGCGCGCCGCGGTAGCTGGCGATGGTGGAGATGCCCATCTTGGACAGGATCTTGAACAGGCCCTTGTTGATGCCGCGGCGGTAGTTCTGGGCGAGGGTCAGCGGGTCCGCGTTCGGGATCTCGCCGGACTGGCACATGCCGTGCAGCGCGGAGTAGGCCAGGTACGGATAGATCGCGGTGGCGCCATAGCCCAGCAACACCGCGAAGTGGTGCGGGTCGCGCACGGTGGCAGTCTCGGCGACGATATTGGCGTCGGTGCGCAGCTTGGCGCGGATCAGGGCATGGTGAACCGCGCCCACGGCCAGCGCGGCCGGGATCGGGCGGCGTTCCGGGTCGATGCCGCGGTCCGACAGGACCAGCACCACGGCACCGTCGCGCACGGCCTCGACCGCGTGGTCGGTCAGGGCCTTCACGGCGTCTTCCAGCGAGCCGGAGTGGACGTCGTAGTTGAGGTCCATGCGCTCGACGCGGAAGGCGTCCTCGGTCTGGTTGCACAGCTCGCGGAACTTGGCCTCGGACAGAACCGGGGAGTCGGACACCAGGCGGTGGGCGTGGTCCGGGGTCTCCTCGAACAGATTCTGTTCGCGGCCGAAGCAGGTCTCCAGCGACATCACGATGCTTTCGCGTAGCGGGTCGATCGCCGGGTTGGTGACCTGGGCGAACTGCTGGCGGAAGTAGTCGTACAGTGAACGGGTGTGACCGGAGAGCACTGCGAACGGGGTGTCGTCACCCATGGAGCCCACGGCCTCCTGGCCGGCCTCGGCCAGCACACGCAGGATCTGGTCGCGCTCCTCGAAGGTTACGTCGAACAGCTTTTCGTAGGTCTCCAGGCGCTCGGGTGGCATCGGCTCGCCGGAGAACAACTGGTTGTCGTCCAGCTGGCTCTTCAGGTGCTTCACCTGGGCGCGCAGCCACTGGCGGTAGGGCTGGCGGGTGCGGTTGATGCGGTCGACGTCCTCGGGCTGCAGCAGCTCGCCGGACTCGGTGTCCACGGCCAGCATCTGCCCGGGCTTCAGGCGGCCCTTGGCGACCACGTCCTCGGGGGCGTAGTCGTACACGCCGATCTCCGAGGCCAGGGTGATGTGGCGGTCCTTGGTAATCACGTAGCGCGCCGGGCGCAGGCCGTTGCGGTCCAGGGTGCAGGCGGCGTAGCGGCCGTCGGTCAGCACGATGCCGGCCGGGCCGTCCCAGGGCTCCATGTGCATGGAGTTGTATTCGTAGAACGCGCGCAGGTCGGAGTCCATGTGCGCGACGTTCTGCCACGCCGGCGGGACCAGCAGGCGCATTGCGCGGAACAGGTCCATGCCGCCGGCCAGCAGCACCTCCAGCATGTTGTCCAGGCTCTGCGAGTCGGAGCCTTCCAGGTTCACCAGCGGTTCCAGTTCGGCCAGCTCCGGCAGCTTCTCGGTGGCGAACTTGTGCTGGCGCGCGATTGCCCAGTTACGGTTGCCCTGCACGGTGTTGATCTCGCCGTTGTGGGCGAGGAAGCGGAACGGCTGCGCCAGGCCCCACTGCGGGAAGGTGTTGGTGGAGAAGCGCTGGTGGAACACGCAGATCGCGGTCTCCAGTTCCGTGCGCTTCAGGTCCGGGTAGAACACCGGCAGGTTGGCCGGCATCACCAGGCCCTTGTAGGAGAGCACTTGCGCCGACAGGCTGGGCACGTAGAACACCGGGTCGTCGCCCATCGCGATCTCGGCGCGGCGACGTACCACGAACAGCGCGCGCTCGAAGTCGTCCGCGTCCATCCCCGCCGGGGCGTTGATGAACAGTTGCAGGATGTGTGGCTGGCTTTTCAGGGCCTCGGCGCCGCAGGCGTCTTCCGGGTTGACCGGAACTTCGCGCCAGCCGGCAAGCTTCAGCGGGCCGCGCTCGATCGCGCCTTCCACGGCGGCACGGGTCTCGGCGATCTTTGCCGGGTTGAGGAACACGATGCCGGCGGCGAAGCGCTCGGTCAGGTCGATGCCGGACTCGCCCGCCAGGGTGCGCAGGAAGGCCTCGGGGGCCTTCATCAGCAGGCCGCAACCGTCGCCGGTCTTGCCGTCGGCGGCGATCGCGCCACGGTGGGTCATGCGTTCCAGGGCCTTGATCGCGGTGTCCACCACCCAGTGGCTGGCTACGCCGTCCATGTGCGCAATGAGGCCGAAGCCGCAGTTGTCGCGCTCGAATGCGGGGCGGTAGAGGGTGCCGTTCAGTTGGTTCTGTCGCATCAATCAACTCCGGTCGCAGCGCGCGGGGCCGTACGCGGGCGCGGTACGTTGGTCAGGGCCGTCCCTGGAAAAAGAACACGGAAAAAGGCGCAGGAATATAGCCGAACCGTCATTCTCCCGGCAAACCGGGGCCGGTCAAGTAGGCACGGCGGGGGCGCAGGTTAAGGTCCGGCAGGGCGGGTCACCACGGGGCGCGCGAAGGGGCGAAGAAGGTCAAGGGCGGGTGAACCACAGAGGGCACGGAAAAAACGGAAGAAGGGTTCCCAGGGGGCGGTAGGATGTGATGAGCGGAGCGTCATCCCGCGGCGGCGAGGTTCCCGGATCGATGCGTTTCGCTTTGCTCAACAGCATCCTGCTCCCTGCGGAGTCGAACCGCGGGAGGTCAGCCATCCAGGGGCGATTGCGGAGGGGGCGTTCCAATCAGGAATTACCTTCCCTCTCCGTGCCCTCTGTGGTGCATCGCCCTTGAACTTTTTCGCGCGCTTTGGGGTGGACGCAGGTGGCCGGATCAGTCGCGGACGGCGTTCTGGACCGAGCCGATGGAGCGGATCCAGGGTTCGTCGCTGCGCACGGCGGCTGGCAGGTCTTCCGCGGCGCGCTGGGCGGCCGCTCGGTCGGGGAAGACCCCGGCCAGGATCACCACGAATTCGCGGTTGTTGACCTGCGTGGGGATGTAGCGGATGCCGCCCAGGTCGTGCTGATCGGCATAGGCCCGTGCGGCCCCCATGTTCGGCGCGGCCAGCAGCTGGATGGTTGTGGCGCCGCCGTCCTGGTCGTTCAACCAGGCGCGGTCGTTGCGCAGGCGTCCGGCGTCGGCGTCCTCTGCGGCCGGTTCTTCGGTGGCGGGTTCCGGCTCGGGCGCAGGTGTCGGTTCCGGCGCGAGCTCGGGCTCCGGAGTGGTTTCGGGCTCGGGCTCGGGCTCGGAGGCGGGCTCCGGCTCCACGGCTTCCGCGGGCGTTTCGGGTTCGGGCTCGCCCGGGGTCGGGGTAGCGGTCTCCGGCTCGGTCGGTTCGGCCTCGGCCGGAGGCGGCAAGTCCAGTGGATCGGCCACGGCGACTTCGTCGTCGGTGGTGGGCCCCGGCCCCTCGGGCGCGGGTTCCGGCTCGGCCTCGGTGATGCGCGGCTCGGGCAGGGGCAGTTCGATGATCTCGCTGTCGGTCGGCGCGGGTTCCGTCTCCAGTAGTTGCCAGGCGACCGGGGCGGCGATGCCCAGGGCCACGGTGATGGCTACTGCCGGGACGAACCAGCGCTGGTTCCAGAATGCGACGTTTTCCGCCGCCGGCGGCTCCGGGATGCGGTCGTCGGCGTCGATGCCGCCCGGCTCGCCCGTTGGCGCATCGGTGGCTGCCTCGCGGGGCGGGTCGGGCGTCGGATTGGACGCGGCGAGGGCCTCGGCCGCCGGGGTGAAGTGGTCGTCGTCCGGGTCGCGGCTGGCGCGGATGGTCGGCTCTGGGGGCGTCTCGCTCGCCGGCTCGGCCTCGCGGGTGGAGGGGGTGAGCGCGGGCTCCCCCTCTTGCGGTTCCATGTCGGCGTCTGCCTCGGCCGCGTCGCCTGCGGCTACCCCCGGGGCAGTGCTGCCCGCGGCACCGGCCCGGCGCTCGCTGCGGCACTGGCGTTCGAGGAAGCTGTTGGCCTCGCGGTTGAGGTTGCCGGGCAGGCCCTGACTGGTGGTCTGCAGGTGATGGATGGCGTCTGCATCCAGCAGGCGATCGGGGTCGGCCAGGCCCGCGGCCTGCAGGCGGTGGCGCAGGTAGGCCGCGGTCTGCTCCAGGTTGAACGCGCGGAGGCTGACGCGAGTGACCTGGTCCTCGTCGGAGGGGTCGGGCAGGTAAAGGCGGCGGCGCAGTAGCCCACTGGAACCGACCAGGATGATGCGCGGGGCGCGGCCCTGCCTGGCAAGGATTTCGCTGCGCATGCGCATCAGGTTGTTGACGATGTCGGTGCCGACCAGGTGCGCGTCATCCATCGCGATAACCGGGTCGACGCCTTCGGCGACGCGGTCGCCGAGGAGTTCGGTCAGAGGGCGATCGGGATCGTCCGCGTTCTGCGAGCGCAGGTAATTGCGGATGGTGTTGTCCACCGACTCGAACTGGGTGTTGATGCGCGCACGGAAGGCGATCAGCTCGAACGGATCGGGCAGCATCGCCAGCAGTCGCATTAGCTGGAGGCTGCGGCCGGAACCGTTCTCGCCGGTCATCAGCACGACTGCGCCGGGGCCGTTCAGGGCAGCCCGCGCGGACTCGAGCAGGCCATCCAGCAGCGGGTCGCTGTAGATGAAGGTCTCGTCGGGCGCGTCGTCAAACGGCGGCGCGTGCAGGCCGAGGTGTTCCAGGCATTGTTCGGAAAGCGCCATCGAATTCCTTTTCAGGTCAGCGTGCCCAGGTCGAACAGGCGGTGGTGTTCACGGATGGCGTGGCGGTCGGTCATGCCGGCAATGTAGTCGGCGATGGCGCGTTGCGGCCCGTGCGCGTCGTGGGTGGCCATCTCGTCGGCATGCCGCTGGTAGTGCTCGGGCATCAGGCGTGGCTCCGACTCGAACGCGGCAAACAGATCGTGGATCAGCTGGCGGGCCTTGTGCATTACCCCGTGGACCTGGTGGTGATGGTAGAGGTTTTCGCGCAGGAAGCCCTTGAGCTCGCGCGCCTGTTCCGCCATCTGCGGGCTGAAACGGATCAGTGCCTCGCCGGCGCGGCGCACGTCGTCGGGGGTTTGCGGGCGCTGGTGGTCGATCGCGGCCTGGCTGGTCTCGATCAGGTCGCCGACCAGGGCGTCGATCATGCGCCGGACGGTCTCGTGCTGGATGCGACGCGGGTCCAGGTTCGGATACCGGGCCTGGACCGTCTCGCGGCAGTCGCGGAACAGGGTGACCTCGGCGAGGCGGTCCATGGTGAGCAGCCCGGAGCGCAGGCCGTCATCGACGTCGTGATTGTTGTAGGCGATTTCGTCGGCGACGTTCGCGAGCTGGGCCTCGAGGCTCGGCTGTTCCTTCTGCAGGAAACGCACCCCGATCTCGCCCAGCTGGCGCGCCTTCTCGGGTGCGCAGTGCTTGAGGATGCCCTCGCGGGTCTCGTAGGTGAGGTTGAGGCCGTCGAAGTCGGCGTAGTGGCGCTCCAGCAGGTCGACGATGCGCAGCGACTGCAGATTGTGCTCGAAGCCGCCGTGCTCGCGCATGCAGGCATTCAGCGCGTGCTGTCCGGCATGCCCGAAGGGGGTGTGGCCGAGATCGTGCGCCAGCGCGACGGCCTCGGTCAGGTCCTCGTTCAGTTGCAGGGCGCGCGCGATGGAGCGCCCGATCTGCGCGACCTCCAGCGAATGGGTCAGGCGGTTGCGGAACAGGTCGCCCTCGTGGCTGATGAAGACCTGGGTCTTGTACTCCAGCCGGCGAAAGGCGCTGGAATGCACGATGCGGTCGCGGTCGCGCTGGAAGTCGCTGCGGTGACGCGGCGCGGCCTCGGCCTGGGCGCGGCCGCGCGAACGTGCGGGGTCGCAGGCGTAGGGCGCCAGGCCCGGTGCGGCGGCGTTGGGGGTGGCCATGGTTTCAGGCGACACGGGCATGCTCGTGCAGGGTGTCGTCCAGGGCGTCCTGATCGAACGCGTCGGTGAGGACGGCTTCGCCAATGCCGCGCAGCAGGACCAGGCGCAGGCGGCCGCTGGCCACCTTCTTGTCGATTGCCATCAGTTCGCGGAAGCGGTCCGGGGTCACCGCCCCCGGCGGTTCCAGGGCCAGGCCGGCGCGCTGGATCAGGGCCTCGGCGCGTTCACGACCAGCGGTATCCAGCCAGCCCATGCGTTCGGACATGCGTGCGGCCATGGCCATGCCGGTGCCTACGGCCTCGCCATGCAGCCAGGCGCCGTAGCCCATGCCGGCCTCGATCGCGTGGCCGAAGGTGTGGCCCAGGTTCAGCAGGGCGCGGATACCGCCCTCGCGCTCGTCGGCGGCGACGATCTCGGCTTTGCAGGCGCAGGAGCGACGGATAGCGTAGGCCAGCGGCTCGGGTTCCAGTGTGCGCAGGGCGTCGATGTGTTCCTCCAGCCAAGCGAAGAACTCGGCGTCGCGGATCAGGCCGTACTTGATCACCTCGGCCAGGCCCGCCTGCAGCTCGCGCTGGGGCAGGGTCTTGAGGGTGTCGGTGTCGATGACGACGGCGCGTGGTTGATGGAAGGCGCCGATCATGTTCTTGCCCAGCGGATGATTGACACCGGTCTTGCCGCCAACCGAGGAGTCGACTTGGGCGAGCAGGGTGGTTGGAATCTGAACGAAGTCGATACCGCGCTGGTAGACCGCGGCCGCAAACCCGGCGATATCCCCGACCACCCCGCCGCCCAGGGCGACGATGCGGCTGCCGCGATCCAGGCGCGCCTCCAGCAGCCGGGTCAGGATGGTCTCCGCGGTCGCGAGGGTCTTGTGCTGTTCGCCGTCGGGCAGTTCGATCCATAGCGGTTCCCCGCTGATGTCACATGCAGCGAGGTTCCGGCGCAGGGTGTCGCCGTACAGTGGACCGACCGTGGTGTTGGTCACCACGGCGACGCGCCGGCCGTGCAGCGCCGGGCGGAGCCGCTCCGGTTCGGTCAGCATGCCCGGCCCGATGTGGATCGGGTAGCCGCGTTCGCCCAGTTCTACGTTGAGACTTTCCATGCCCGTCATCATAGCGTGCGGGCCGACGGCGGCGTAAGCCGGGCATTCCGTATGGTGCGGATCGTTTCACGGACTTTTGCAATTGGCGCCGGTTGGATTACCATAGGGAGTTCTGCATGGTCGCCCGGAGTGTCTGGCGGCCGGTTTTGTTATTTTTGATCGAGATGATCCTGCATCCGTTTCGGAGATTGTATGCCGCACGTACGAATTCGTGAGAATGAGCCCTTCGAGGTCGCCCTGCGCCGTTTCAAGCGCACCTGCGAGAAAGCCGGCGTGGTCGCGGAAGTCCGCCGCCGTGAGTACTACGAGAAGCCGACCACCGAGCGCAAGCGTAAGGCCGCTGCCGCGGTGAAGCGTCAGCTCAAGAAGAATTCCCGCGACATGACCCGCCGGGTGCGTCTGTACTGAACCCCGTCCGGGTGTCTGCCCGGACCCGAGGACCCAAAGATGTCGCTCAAGGCCCGGTTGCAGGATGACGTCAAGCAGGCCATGCGGGCCCGGGCGAAGGACCGCCTGGCCGCTTTACGCATGATTCAGGCCGAGGTGTCGCAGTTCGAGGTGGACGAGCGGCGCGAGGCCGACGACGACACCGTGCTGGCGATCCTCAACCGCATGCTCAAGCAGCGGCGCGATTCCATCGATCAGTATAAGAAGGGCGGTCGCGAGGACCTCGCCGAGCGCGAGGCCGCCGAGGTCGTCATTATCGAGGAATACATGCCCGAGCCGCTGGACGCGGCCGCTCTGGACCAGTTGGTGAGCGAGGCAATTGCCGAGACCAGCGCCAGCGCCCCGGGTGACATGGGCCGCGTAATGGGTGTGCTGAAACCCCGGGTCTTCGGGCGTGCGGACATGGGCCAGGTGAGCCAGAAGGTGCGCGCCGCCCTGCAGGGCTGACTACGGGCCGGACCCCGGCCGAACTCCCCGGGCCCATCGCGGCCCCTATCCCGATTTCGTCGGAGCGAGTGTTCCATGGCTTCCAATCCGATGCAGTTCCTGGACCTCCCGCGCCAGGACCCCCAGAAGACCCCCGCCGAGATCCGGATCCACGAGTTCGGCGAGATCATTGGTCAGTTCGACCCTGGGACTGCCGGTCAGCAGGCTGGCCGTTGCCTGGCCTGCGGCAATCCCTATTGCGAATGGAAGTGCCCGGTCCACAACTTCATCCCCAACTGGTTGAAGCTGGTGGAGGAGGGCAACCTGTTTGCGGCCGCCGAGCTCTCGCACAAGACCAACTCGCTGCCCGAAGTCTGCGGCCGCGTGTGCCCGCAGGATCGCCTGTGTGAAGGGGCCTGCACCCTGAATGACGGCTTTGGCGCGGTCACCATCGGCTCGGTCGAGAAGTACATCACCGACGAGGCCCTGAAGGCCGGTTGGCGTCCGGATCTGTCCGACGTCACCCCGACCGGCAAGCGGGTCGCGGTGATCGGCGCCGGTCCCGCGGGGCTTGGCTGCGCGGACATCCTGGCACGCAACGGCGTGCAGGCGGTGGTGTATGACCGTTACCCGGAGATCGGCGGTCTGCTGACCTTCGGCATCCCGCCGTTCAAGCTGGAAAAGCACGTGATCCGCACTCGCCGCGAGATCCTCGAGGGGATGGGCGTCGAATTCCGCCTGAACACCGAGATCGGCCGTGACATCGCGATGGATGCCCTGCTGGAGGAATACGACGCTGTGTTCCTCGGCATGGGTACCTACACCGCGATGCAGGGCGGCTTCCCCGGCGAGGACCTGCAAGGCGTTTATCCTGCACTGCCGTTTCTGATCTCCAACATCCGCCAGGTGATGGGGTGGCCGCAGGAGGAAGGCGACGACTTCATCGATATGGCCGACCAGCGCGTGGTCGTGCTGGGCGGTGGCGATACCGCGATGGACTGCAACCGTACCTCGATCCGCCAGGGCGCGGCGTCGGTGACCTGCGCCTATCGCCGCGACGAAGAGAACATGCCCGGCTCGCGCAAGGAAGTGGTGCATGCGCGCGAAGAGGGCGTGCATTTCGAGTTCAACGTGCAGCCGGTAGAGATCGTCGGTGACGGCAAGGTCGAGGGCGTGAAGGTCGTGCGCACCCAGATGGGCGCCCCGGACGAACGCGGCCGCCGGCGGCCCGAGCCGGTTCCCGGCTCGGAGCACGTGATCCCGGCCGACCGCGTGCTGATCGCCTTCGGCTTCCGCCCTTCGCCGTCCGACTGGTTTGCCGACTACAAGATCGGGATCGACGAGGGCGGCCGCGTGCAGACCGTGGGCGAGCGCGCCTTCCAGACCGGCAATCCGAAGGTGTTTGCCGGCGGCGACATGGTGCGCGGTTCCGACCTGGTGGTCACCGCCGTCTTCGAGGGCCGCGAGGCCGCCGAAGGCATCCTTGAATACCTCGGCGTTTGAGCCTTTCGATGTCCCAGAACCTGAAGAACGACCTCCTCCTGCGAGCCCAGCTGCGCGAACCGGTGGAGCGCCCACCGATCTGGATCATGCGCCAGGCTGGACGCTACTTGCCGGAATATCGCGAGACCCGCGCCCAGGCCGGCAGCTTCATGAGCCTGTGCCAGAACCCGGAGCTGGCCTGTGAAGTCACCATGCAGCCGCTGCGCCGGTTTCCCCTGGATGCGGCGATCCTGTTCTCCGACATCCTGACCATCCCCGACGCGATGGGCCTGGGTCTGTATTTTGAGACCGGCGAGGGTCCGCGTTTCCGCGAGCCGGTGCGCACGCTGGAGGCGATCGAGAACCTCCCGGTGCCGGACCCGGAGCAGGAGCTGCGCTACGTGATGGACGCGGTGCGCCTGATCCGCCGCGAGCTGGACGGCCAGGTCCCGCTGATCGGCTTTGCCGGCAGCCCATGGACGCTGGCGACCTACATGGTCGAGGGCCAGGGTTCGCGCGACTTCGCCGAGACCAAGCGTCTGATGTACGGCGAGCCGCAGGCGATGCACGCCCTGCTGCAAAAGGTCGCCACTGCGGTGACCGATTATCTGAACGCGCAGATCCGCGCCGGTGCCCAGTCGGTGATGATCTTTGACACTTGGGGTGGCTCGCTCACTCCGAGGGCCTATCGCGAGTTCTCGCTGGCTTACATGCAGCGCATCGTCGATGGCTTGATCCGTGAAAACGACGGCCGCCGGGTCCCGGTGACCCTGTTCACCAAGGGTGGCGGTGCCTGGCTGGAGATGATGGCGGACACCGGGGCGGATGCCCTGGGGCTGGACTGGACCATCGAGATTGCCGAGGCCAGCCGGCGGGTCGGCGATCGCGTTGCGCTGCAGGGCAACCTCGATCCGTCGGTGCTCTACGCGCCCGAGGCGGTGGTCCGCGAAGAGACCCAGCGGGTGCTGGATGGATTCGACCGCGACACCGGCCATGTCTTCAATCTGGGCCACGGCATTCATCCGGGGATCGACCCCGAGCGGGTCGCCGCGATGGTGGAGACGGTCACGAACTATCGCCGGTAGCCCGGCGCGTTGGTTCGGACTGGTTACTCCGCCGCGGCCGGTGCCTCGTCGGCGCCGGCCTCCGTCAGCATTTTCTCTACGTCCACGCGGGTTGCGCGTTGCATCGGGCGTCCGTCCACCGGCGACGGTGGCGCCTGGCGCAGGCCGTTCAGCGGGAATACCGTGAGCTCAATGTCGGTGTCGTTCGGTCCGCGGAAGGCGAGGAAGGGGATGCGCTGTTCGCGCCCCTGCCGGCTGCGGTAACGGCGCTCGCCGGTCTCGCTGTGAATCCCCCGATCCCCCATCTCCAGGATGACCTCTTCCACCGTCTCGGCGAAGGCATGCAGGTTGATCAGCGGTTGCGATTCCACTAGCCCTTGAAGGAGCGGGCCGACCAGGCGCGGTTCCAGGTGTCCCAGGCGTTCCATCACGACCAGAGCCGCCTCCAGACGACTGCGGTAGGCGGCCCGGCTGGCCGGATCCGAGAACAGGCGGCTGCGTTCGATCGCGGCCTCCTGGACCTCCAGGTTGCCGGGCATATCGTGTCGGGCGTCCACGCCCAGGTGTTCCGCCGCTTTGCGCTTGGCCAGCCCGAAGTCCCGGATGCCGTCGTCGAGCATGATGCGAGCGGCTTCCTGGGCCAGCTCCTTCCGCGCGCGCGAGGGGCTGGCCATTTAAAAGACCAGTTCGGGTTGCTGGTTTCCGCTGCTGCCGTTGTCGCCGTTCCCTGGAATGACGTGTCCGCGTTCCGGAATCTGGTGGGGTAGCAGCCACTGGTTGCGCGCCCCCGGGGCGTCGTCGGTGGGGGCGCGCTGGCCGTTCGGCAGGATGGCGACTCGGACCAGGTCGTTGGGGCGCTCCACGGGCCGCTCCGGCTGGTCAGCCAGCACGCTGCCCATGAAGCGGGTCCAGATTGGCAGGGCCGCGCGACCGCCACTTTCGCGCCGGCCCAGCTCGCGGTTGTCGTCGAAGCCAATCCAGGCGGTCGCAACCAGCTCCGCGTTGAACCCGGCGAACCAGGCATCACGGTAGTCGTTGGTGGTGCCGGTCTTGCCGGCCAGGTCGGAGCGTCCCAGCTCCAGGGCGCGACGGCCCGTGCCGGAGGTGATCACGCTGCGCAGCATGTCGCTCATCTGCCAGGCGGCACCGGGATCCAGGACCGGTACCGGATCGGTGTACTGCAGCGGGCCGCTGCTGGCGACGAGCGGCAGATCCTGTCCTTTCGGGTTGGCGCAGGGCGCCGGACAGGCACGTTCGGTCGGTGCCTCGTACAGGGTCTCGCCGTCCACCGTCTCGATGCGCGCGATGATCCAGGGGCTGTTCAGGCGACCACCGCTGGCGAACACGCCATAGGCGTTGTTCAGCTGCAGCGGAGTGAGCGAGCCGGTGCCCAGGACCATGGACAGGTTGTTCGGTTGCCTCTCCAGGTCCAGACCGAAGCGCGTCAGCTCCTGGTGCACGTTTCCGGTGCCCAGGCGGTCCAGCAGGCGGATGGAGGCCAGATTGCGGGAATTCGCGAGTGCCTCGCGCAGGGTGGTTTCGCCGTGGAAGCGCCGCGAGTAGTTCTGCGGGCGCCATTCGGCCCCCAGGGCGGGGTCGTTGAAGACCATCGGCGCATCGATGACGGGCCCTTCGGGCCGGTGGCCCTCGCGCAGGGCCAGGGCGTAGACCAGCGGCTTGAACGCGGATCCTGGCTGGCGTTGCGCCTGGGTCGTGCGGTCGTAGCGGTTTTCGAAGAAGTCGAAGCCGCCGGCCAGAGCCAGGATGGCGCCGTCCTGCGGGGCCTGGGCGATCACGGCCCCGGTGACCTCCGGCTTTTGGGCCAGGCGCCAGCGGCCGTCTGTATAGGGACGGATACGGATCACGTCGCCGCGTTCGAGTGCCGGTGACCCAGCCCATTCGCGGTCTTCCGGCAGGATCTCCAGTTCGCCAATACGGCCGCCGTCGACGCGCAGTACCCCGGCGTCACCCTGTTCCAGGACGACGGCCGGAAACAGCAGTCGTCCGTGCACTCCGATGGCGATCAGAGCGCGCTCGCGTGCCTCGGCGTCCTCCAGGGTGTTGCCCGGAATCCGCATCTCGGGACCGCGAAAACCGTGACGCTCGTCATATTCCAGCAATCCTTCCCGCAGCGCCTGGTTGGCCGCCTCCTGCTGGCGGGAGTCGATCGTCGTATGCACCTGCAGGCCGCGACGGTAGGCGTCGTCGCCCCACAGGTTCACGACCATCTGGCGGGCCATTTCGGCGACCCAGTGGGCGTCGATCTCGGTGGCTGTGGTGTGGCGCTCAGACAGCACCGGGCGCTCGATCGCGGAGGCATAGGCGTCCTCGTCGATCACCCCGGTCTCCAGCATCCGCCGCAGTACGTAGTTGCGGCGGATCTCGGCCCGTTGCGGATTGCTTACCGGGTTGGTGGTCGACGGCGCCTTGGGCAGGGCGGCGAGCGTGGCAATCTCGTCCAGTTCCAGCGCATCCAGCGATCGGCCGAAATATACCCGCGAGGCGGCTTCGATCCCGTACGCGCGCTGTCCCAGATAGATCTTGTTCAGATATAGCTCGAGGATTTCGTCCTTCTCGAGTTCCTGTTCCAGGCGGATGGCCAGGAAGATCTCGCGCAGCTTGCGTTCGTAGGTGCGCTCGCGCGTCAGGAAGATATTGCGCGCCAGCTGCATGGTGATCGTGCTGCCGCCCTGGCTGCGCTCGCCGCCGGTGGAGATCACATTCAGTCCGGCGCGGGCGAGGCCCATGATATCCACGCCCGGATGGTCATAGAAGCGCTCGTCTTCCGCCGCAATAAAGGCATCGCGAACCTGCTGCGGGATCGCGTCGATCGGGACGGGAATGCGGCGTTCTTCCGCGAACTCACCCATAAGGCGGCCATCCGCACTGCGGACCTGCAGTGGAGTCTGCAGGCGCACATCGCGTACGGCGTCGGCCTCCGGGAGGGTCGGCGCGTAGTAAACATAGAGGGCGGCCGCCGCGATGGACAGGCCGATTCCGGCTGCCAGAATCAGGGCCAGCAGCGCCGTAATAATCTTAAGGAGCGGATTCATGACAGCAAAAAAAGTGAGGCCAAGATGAGAAGTCGCTTTCAAAGCGACTTGCAACCCTGAAGTCGCGGTGTATATTGTGAACCAGCTAGCATACGTGATTGTAACGCTACCAGTTACTTTCGTCGGGGTATACAGGGGGATGTGTGCTGAGTCTCGGAAAATCCAAACAAGGGGTCCTGGGCGTGGATATCAGCTCGGCAGCCGTCAAGGTGCTGGAGCTGACGCGACAGGGTAAGGGCTATCGGGTCGAGGCCTTCGCGGTCGAGCCGCTGCCCGATGGGGTGATGGTCGACAAGGTCTGTCAGGACACCGAGGCCGTGGGTAATGCCCTCGCCCGGGCGGTCAAGCGCTCCGGCACCCGCCTCAAGCACTGCGCGATGGCTGTGCCGTCCTCCGCCGTGATCACCAAGACCATCCAGATGTCGGCCGCGCTGGGCGATGCGGAGCTCGAGGGTCAGGTCTTCGTGGAGGCGGATCAGTACATCCCCTACACGCTTGAAGAGGTCAACCTGGATTTCCAGGTCCTCGGCAAGAACGAGAAGAACCCCGAGATGGTCGACGTCCTGGTGGTCGCCTCGCGCCGCGAGAACGTTGACTCCCGTGTGGCGATTGCCGAGGCGGCCAAGTTGACCCCCGAGCTGATCGACGTCGAGGCATACGCGATCGAGCATACCGCCGAGCGCTTGATGGAGCAGGTCCCCGACCGCGAGAGCAAGCCGATCGTGGCGGTCGTGGACGTCGGCTCTTCGGTGACCGCCGTGTATGTCGTCAGTCAGGACGAGGGCGTGGTCTACACTCGCGAGCAGAATTTCGGCGGCCGCATGCTCACCGAGGAGATCATGCGCCGCTACAGCATGAATTATCAGGAGGCCGGCGCCGCCAAGATGAGTGGCGACCTGCCGACCGACTACGCAAGCTCCATCCTCGAGCCCTTCAAGCAGACCATGGTCGACCAGATCCAGCGGCTGCTGCAGTACTTCTACGTGACCCGCCCGCAGGACACCATCGATCACATCCTTCTGGGTGGCGGCTGTGCGGCCATCCCGGGCGTGGACGAACTGCTCGAGGAGGCCGCCGGCACGCCGGTATCGATCGCGAACCCGTTCCGTGGGATGGCGTTGGCCAAAAGGGTAAACCAGGAACGTTTCGCCAATGATGCCCCGGCGCTGATGACGGCCTGTGGCCTGGCCGTGCGGGGGTATGCGTCATGATTTATATCAACCTCCTTCCCTGGCGCGAGAAGGCTCGCGAACAGCGGCGCAAGCAGTTCTTCGCCGCGGTTGGTGGCGCCGCGGTGGTCGGCGTTCTGCTGGCCTTCGTTGGCTACAGCTTCATCGGCGCGTTGATCGACCACCAGCAGTCGCGTAACCAGATGCTGGAAAGCGAGATCCGCGAACTGGATCGTCAGATCGCCCGGATTCGCGATCTGGACGAACAGCGCGCGGCCCTTATTGCCCGAATGGAAGTGATCCAGACCCTGCAGGCGCAGCGGCCCGAGGCCGTGCATCTTTTCGATCAGCTGGTCGAGACCCTGCCCGATGGTACTTATCTCAACGAGATCCGCCAGGAAGGCGAGAATGTGCGCCTGGTCGGGCGCTCCGAGTCCAACACCCGGATCTCCGCGTTGATGCGCCGGATCGATGGTTCGCCCTGGCTGGGCAGTTCCAACCTGCAGATCATCGAGACCCGCGAGGAGGGTCGCCTCCAGGTGCGTGACTTCCGACTGGATGCCACACAGACCCGGCCGGATGCCGCAGAGGGGGATTCCTGATGGATCTCAATGAACTCAAGCAGGTCGACTTCAACAACATCGGGGAAGCCTCCTGGGGCGTGAAGGGCCTGATCCTGGTCGTGATTGTCCTGGCCATCCTCGGCCTGTCTTACTACCTCTTCATCGGCGATCAGCGGACAGAGCTCGAACGCGCGGAGAGCCGCGAGCTGCAGCTGCGCGGCGAGTTCGAGGACAAGCAGCAGCGGGCCGCCAACCTCCAGGCCTACGAGGATCAGCTGGAGGAGATGGAGCGCATGTTCGCCTCGCTGCTCGAGCTGCTGCCCAGTAGTGCCGAGATCCCCAGTCTGCTGGTCGATATCTCGCAGACGGGGCTGCAGGCCGGACTCGAGATCGAGCTGTTCGAGCCGCGTGGCGAGAATCGGCGCGACTTCTATGCCGAGGTCCCGATCCGTCTGCGCGTCCGGGGCGATTACGAGGATCTCGCGGAGTTTGTCAGCGGTGTCTCGGCCCTGCCTCGGGTGGTCACCATGCATAACATGCATGTCCGTCCGGGCGATTCCGACAACGACCTGCTGATGGATGCGGTCGCCCGCACCTATCGCTACCTGGAGGAGAACTGATGAGGCATTCTTCCATGCGAGCGGTGTGGCCCGGACTGGCCATGGTCCTGAGCGGCGGGATCCTGATCTCGGGCTGCACTCAGGACAACCGTGACCTCGAACAGTACATCGCCGAGGTCAAGGAACGCCCGGGGAGCGGGATCGAACCGATCCCCACCCTTGAGCCGCACGAGCCGTACATGTATCCGGGGCATACCCGGTCGCCCTTCGACTCGTCGGTGATCGCCCAGCCGGAGTTGGCTGGGGCCGAGGGGCAGCCGGGAGACGCCGAGATTGATCCTGACCGCCCGCGCGAGTTCCTCGAGGGCTTTCCGCTGGATTCGCTGCGGATGGTGGGGGCGCTGGAGCAGCATGGCGTGCGCTACGCACTGGTGCGCACTCCGGACCGTGGGGTGCAACGCGTCACCGCGGGTAATTACATGGGCCAGAACCACGGGGAGATCATCGAGATCACGCCGACTCGGATCCGGCTGGTCGAGATCGTGCCGGATGCCTTTGGCGGTCACGTTGAACGTGAAAACTCGGTGGCGCTGACCGATTAGCGGTTGGGGGAGAAGAACATGATGACGAGCATTCGCCGCACGGTCGGCACAAACAACAGGGGATTCAACATGGGTTCTTCCATGCGCGCTTTCGCAGGCACGGTCGTTGCGGGCCTGCTGTTCATGGTGTCCCAGGGGGTGGCTGCCACCGAACTGGAAGAGATCCGGGCCGGTAGTCTGAGCGGTGACCGGGTGCAGGTAAATCTGCGTTTCTCGGAGGCGCCACCCTCCGACATTCGAGCCTTTGCGATTGATTCACCGCCGCGCATTGCCCTGGATCTGCCCAATGTTGGTAACGCACTGCCGCGGCGCGAGACGGACCTGAATGTGGGGCCGGTGCTGCGGGCGAGTACGGTAGAGGCGGGCAACCGCACCCGGGTGGTCCTGAACCTGACTCAGGCCTCCGAGTACCAGACTCGAGTAGAGGGCAATAATCTCATCCTTACGCTGGGCCGCGGGGTTTCCGAGGCGGATGCCCGGACCCAGCAGGTCGTGGATCGTGCGGGTGAACCCACCACCACGACCCGCAGCGCCCGTCCAATGGAGATCACCGGGATCGACTTCCGGCGCGGCAGCGAGGGCGAAGGTCGCGTCGAAGTGGATCTCTCCCGCTCCGGGGCCGAGATCAACGTTCGCGAGCAGGCGGGTCGGATCGAGATGACCTTCCCGCGCGCGATGGTTGACGAGTCGCTGGAACGTCGCCTCGACGTGGTTGATTTCGCGACCCCGGTGCACACCATCGACACCGTCGCCGAACGCAACCGTGTCCGCATGGAGATCGAGGCGCGCGGCGAGTACGAGATCATCTCCTACCAGAGTGATCGCCAGTTCGTCCTCGAAGTCGCCCCGATCTCCGAGGCCGAGCGTGAGGCGCGCGCCCGCGAGGAAGAAGAGTTTGCTGGCGAGCGCCTGTCCCTGAATTTCCAGGACATCGAAGTACGTTCGGTTCTGCAGCTGCTGGCGGACTTCACCGACCTGAACATCGTGGTCAGTGACACCGTGGGCGGGAACATCACCCTGCGCCTCAACAACGTGCCCTGGGATCAGGCGCTTGATGTCATCCTCCAGGCGCGTGGTTTGGACAAGCGCATGGACGGGAACGTCCTCTACGTCGCGCCAAGCGACGAGATCGCGGCCCGTGAACGCATGGAAATGGAGGCTCAGCGCGATCGACAGGAACTGGAGCCCTTGCGGACCGAATTCGTTCAAATCAACTTTGCTCAGGCCGAGCAGATCGCTTCCCTGATTCGCAGCGAAGAAGGTGGTCAGTTCCTGTCCGAGCGCGGCAGCATAACTACGGACAGCCGGACCAACACCCTTCTCTTGCAAGATACACAGAGTCGGATTGAGGACGTTCGTCGGCTGGTGTCCACTTTGGACGTGGCAGTGCAGCAGGTCTTGATTGAGACTCGTATCGTTATAGCGACCGATGACTTCAGTCGCGAACTCGGTGCTCGTTTTGGCGTAAGTGGGGGACGTACCCGTGGAGACACTCAGATTGGAGGGAGTGGTTCACTCGAGGGGGCGAGTGGTGCGCGCGGAGGGGCTGGGGTTGGCGATGTAGCTCTTGGCGAGCGTCTAGGCAGCTCATTCCCGTCGATTGGGCAGGCAGGATCGAACTTTGATGCGGGCGCGGCGGCCTTCAGTATCTTGCGTCGCGGTGTGTTGTTGGACTTGGAGCTGTCCGCCCTGCAGGTCGAAGGCCGGGGGGAAATTATTTCAAGCCCTCGCGTTGTCACGACGAATGGGCAGCGCGCTTTAATTGAAGACGGTACTGATGTCCCGATTATTGTCCGAGATGAAGGGGGCAACCCCCAAACGGAGTTGGTTGAGGCCTATCTGTCCACCGAGGTCACGCCGCAGATTACGCCCAATGGCAATGTGATCATGGATATTCGCGTCACAAAGGATGAACCGGGGGAAGTCGTTCGTGATGGTGTGACGTTCAACCGTCGCACTGTAGAGACACAGGTATTTGTGGGCGACGGCGAGACGGTCGTTCTGGGTGGTACCTATGAGATTACGAGCAACAACCGTATCGAAAAGGTGCCTTTCTTTGGAGATCTTCCATTTCTGGGAAATCTTTTCCGGAATAATCTCGCCGAAAATACCAAGGCGGAACTTCTGATCTTCGTGACGCCGCGCATCCTCGATTGAGCACGGACTTTGCGTCGGGAAGTGCCCTTCCGGGTACGATGCTAAAAGCCGGGGCCTGTCCCCGGCTTTTCTTTGGGCGGCCCAGCCAGTAGCCTTGGCGCCCATGCAGAACATCGTATTGGTAGGGCCGATGGGGGCCGGCAAGAGCACAATCGGACGCGGCCTCGCGGGACTGCTGCGGCGGCCGTTCTTCGATACCGATCAGGAGATCCAGCGGCGTACCGGCGTGGATATCCCGACCATCTTCGAGTTCGAGGGCGAGGCAGGCTTTCGCAAGCGCGAGTCGGCGATGCTGGAGTCGCTGGTGCAATACGAAGGGGCGGTGATTGCCACGGGCGGCGGGATTGTCGAACGCCCGGAGAACCGGGAACGCCTGCGCGATCAGTTCGTGATCTACCTGCGGGTGCCGGTGGAGGAGCAGTTTCGACGGACTCGACGTAACCGCAAGCGCCCGCTGATCGCAGAGGCCGCGGACCCGAAGGCCCGCCTTCAGGAGTTGTTCGCGGTCCGCGATCCGCTCTATCAGGAGGTCGCGGACCTTACGCTGGAGGGCAAGGGGCGGCGGGTGCGCGACGCGGTCAAGGGCGTATGCGCGGCCCTTCAGGTGCAGCGCCCGGACCTTTGCCAGCCGCGCTCCGAAGGTTAGTTTCTATCCACGAAGCGCACGAAGACACGAAGTAAGGGCGCGAGCGATCCACGGTGGCCGGTTCCGGCACAACGCGGGGTCGTATTCGGGTCAGCGGACAGTGAAAGGCCCTGAGCTCCGTCGATCTTCCGGACGCCTGGTGGCGGTGGTCACCTGATGTTTTGAACCCCGGAGGACGCGGAGCACAGCGAGGCAGTTTCCGGTTGTTGAGGCGCTTCACGACACGCATCCATACCGTGAGCAGACCCCTTTGCGTCGGAAAACACCTGCCGTCCGCCCTTGTCCGTGCTCTCTGTGGTGCACTCGCTTTAGACCTTCTTCGTGCGCTTCGTGGTCGATCCCACTGATCGTTAGTGGCGGGTGTTGCCGCCGCCATTGGGGACGAACATGCCGTCCTGCGACGGCGGTGACCGGCGCCCGTGCGAGGCGTGGTGAAACAGCAGGCGCCAGCCCGTGTCCAGCCAGCGCCAGGTCTGGCTGATCAGGATCGTCCCGGTTGGAGCGACGTCGCCCGGTCGCGTGATCGCCTCTTCGATGACCACGCTGATGGTCTCCCCGGCCTCGTGGCGCCCCACGATCTTCGGTTCGATCCCGATATTCAGTTCGCGCGCGAAGACCAGCAGCCAGCTCTCCATCACCTCCGCCACGCCTCGGTGGGCGCGTGGGCTGCCCGGGTGGATGCAGACGATGTCGGGGCGCTCGCCCCAGAGGCGCATCATCTGTTCGATATCGGCGGCGCGAAAGGCGGCGTAATACGCCTCGACGCAGCGATCGGCATCCGTCGGCATCAGTGCATACCCCCGGTGGGCCATTCCGACGCGGGTTCCGGGTCCGGGCTGGCGTGGTGGAGCACCATGCGCCAGCTTTCTCCGTCATGGCGGTAGCCATTGGTCGCCAGCATGACGCCGCGGCGTTCGCCGTGGACATACAGGTTTTCCCGCAATACGTGAAGGACGAGGTCTTCGCCCGGTATGGCGGTCACCTGGGTCCGGTGTACGATCACCCCGCGCATCCCCGGCAGGATGTCGTCCCAGCTCTCCAGGATGATGTCTGTTCCCTGCAGGCGCTCGCCACCGGGGTGGATGCAGACGCACTCCGCACTGTCGTGCCAGATCTCGCACATGCCTTGCGCGTCGCCCGCCTGAAAGGCCTCGTAAAAGGCGGCTTCGGCGGATTCGGGAGAAGGGAACGTGGCCATACGGGTCGAAGCCTCCTGAGGCAGAGGGCTTATTGTCGCAGGAGCATCCGAGGATGACGAATACGCGAGATGACGTAATCGGCGCTACCCGCCAGAATGGCGATCCTTCATCACGGGAGCCCGTATGGCACGCATCCTCGCCACTGGCATTGTCACGCTCGATCACACCCTCGATGTTGCGGCCTTCCCGGCCGAGGACGACGAGGTCCGGGCGCTCGCCAGCACCACCCAGCCCGGAGGCAACGCGACCAACACTGCAACGGTCCTGGCGCAGTTCGGCCATCGGCCTGGCCTGGCCGCGGTCATCGCCCAGGGTGCGGCCGGGGATGCCCTGAGCGAGTCCCTGGAGGGTCGCGGACTGGATGTTCGCCACTGCGTGCGCCGGCCCGGCGCGACGCCGACCTCCCATATTCTGCGCTCGCGGGCGACGGGCAGTCGCACCATCGTCCATCACCGCGACCTGCCCGAACTCGAGGTGGAGGATCTCGCAGGGGTGCCCTGGCCGGAATATGACTGGCTACACTTCGAAGGGCGTAACCCGGAGGCTCTTGCCTCCATCCTGCGGGCGGTGCGGGAGCAGATCTTTGACCAGCCGGTGTCGCTGGAGCTGGAGAAGCCCCGGCCGGGGCTCGACGCATGCCTGGGCTATGCCGATGTCGTGATGCTCTCGCGCGACTGGGCCGCGAGCGTGGCGGACACTCCCAAGGCTGCACTGAAGCAGTTGGCCGAGCGGTTTCCCGATCGCATCCTGACCGTCACCGACGGGGCGGCGGGGGCCTGGATGGCCGTGCGGGGCGCGATCCACCATTGTGAAGCGACGTCCGGACTGCGGGTGGTCGACAGCGTGGGGGCGGGGGATACCTTCAATGCCGGGTTGATCCACGCGCTGGTCTCCGGGGAGCCCCCGGAGCAGGCCCTGGCGGCCGCTGTGCGGCTGGCGGAGCGCAAGCTTGAGCAGGTCGGCCTCGACGGGCTGGGTGCGGCGGGTTCCGATCCGGGGGCGTGGCCAGGATAGCGCCCCCGCGGGGTGCCGGTCTTCACCAGCCGGCACGGGTGGGCGTTCGGAGTTTCAGGCCTCTTCGCCGAAGCGGTCGGCGACCAGCTCCGTCAGCGCATCCAGTGCCTCCGGCGCATCCTTGCCTTCGGCCTCGATGGTGATCTCGCTGCCCTGGGCGGCGGCCAGCATCATCACGCCCATGATGCTCTTGCCATTCACCTCCTGCTGGTTGCGGGAGACGGAGACGTCCGCGGCGAACTGGCTGGCCAGGCTGACGAACTTGGCCGCGGCGCGCGCGTGCATCCCCAGGCGATTAACGATGGGGACTACGCGCTGCGGCATCGCTGCACTCCTGATCGCAGAGGAGAATCCCGTCATGGCCGCCGGACAGGGCCTTGTTGACCAGCTCGGTCAGGGGGAGGTGTTGATAGTTGAGCACGCGGATGAGCATCGGCAGGTTGGCGCCGGCGATCACGCGGGCATTTGCACCACGGGCGACGCGAATCGCCACGTTGGATGGCGTGGAGCCAAACATGTCGGTCAGAATGAGCACCCCCGAGCCGCTGTCCAGGGTAGCCAGGCGCTCGCGGGCGCGGGCCAGGACCTCGTCGGGGTCGTCGTTCTGGGACATCGCCATGGACTCGCAGTCCTCGGGCAGGCCCCCGAGCATGCTCTGCGCGGTCTGCAGCAGGGTATCGCCCAGGTTTTGATGCGTGATCAGAATGAGACCAACGCCCATGGATCTGCTCCGATTGCGGGTTCCAGAAGGCCCTCGCCCCGCGTCCAGTGGTTACTGTTTCCCCAGCTCGCGGTGACGGGTGCTAACAGTAACATGTTCCCGGTCCTGCCACGCTGCTGCAAGGCGCTCCACCAGATACACCGAGCGGTGTTGCCCGCCGGTACAACCGATGGAGACGGTTACATAGCTGCGGTGGTCATCCAGCAGGCGTGGGAGCCACTGCGACAGAAAGCCCTGGATGCTGTCGAACATGGCCGCGACCTCCGCGTGGCGCTCAAGGAACTCGCACACGGGCTGGTCGCGACCGGTCAGGGCGGCCAGGTTGCTTTCGTAGTGCGGGTTGGGCAGGCAGCGCACGTCGAACACGAAGTCGGAATCCAGTGGCGCGCCGTGTTTGAAGCCGAAAGACTGGAACTGCAGGGATAGCTCGTGTTCCCCGCGCTCGCCTATGCGGTCTCGCAGCGTGCGCGCCAGGTCGTGCATCGACAGGCGCGAGGTGTCCACTGTCAGGTCGGCCTCCGCGGCCACATGGCCCAGCCACTCGCTTTCGCGGTCGATGGCCTCGACCAGTGGCACGCCGTCGCGCGCCAGCGGGTGGCGCCGGCGGGTCAGGTGGTAGCGCCGCAGCAGCACCTCGCTGGCCGCCTGCAGGAACAGGACCTCCACCTGTACCCCGTCCGCCCGTAGTTGCGTCAGGAGACCGGAGAACCCCTCCAGGGCCTCCAGGCCGCTGCGCACATCCACGCCCACGGCCAGGTGGCGGTCGCTCTCGGTGTCGTAGTGGCCCTGCCGGACCTGATCGATCAGGTCCGGCAGCAGCGGCAACGGGAGGTTGTCGACGCAGAAGTAGCCGGCATCCTCCAGTGTGTGCAGGGCCACCGTCTTGCCGGACCCGGACAGGCCACTGACGATCAGCAGGTGCATGGCGGGGTCAGCCTTCCGGATCCGGGTTGGGGACAGTGGTGGCGGGCACCGCGCGATGGTAGGGCGGCTCCTCGGCCTCGCCGCTCATCTGGCGGCGCTGGCGTGCGCGCAGGTCGTCGCCAGCGATATAGCCCTGCATGTGCAGCATGTGGTTGCGCACGGCCGCCTCGATCATCACCGCGATGTTGCGACCCGGCGCGATCGGCAGGCTGATCAAGGGGATGCGCAGGCCGAGGATATCGATCTCGCCGCGGCGCCCGTTCAGCCGATCGTCGGGGACCGGCGAGGGTTCGCCATGATCGCGCAGGTCGATGATCAGGCGCAGATACTTGCCGCCCTTGATCGCGGAATCGCCGTACATGGCGCGGATGTTGAGTACTCCGAGCCCGCGGACTTCAAGCAGGTCCTGGAGCAGGGCCGGACAGTGTCCGCGCACGATATCGGGGGCAATGCGTGCGAACTCGGGGGCATCGTCGGCGATCAGGCGGTGCCCGCGCGAGATCAATTCCAGCGCGACCTCGCTCTTGCCGACGCTGGAGGCGCCGCTGATCAGCACCCCGATCCCGAGGATCTCCATGAACACGCCATGGCGCACCTCGAAATGGGCCAGGCGCTGCTGCAGGAAATAGCGCAGCAGCGAGATGATCTCGTGGCTGCTGGTGCTGGAGCGCAGGATCAGCGGCAGCGCCTCCTGCGGGGCCTCGGGCATCTCCGAGATCGGGGAGGTGTCCTCGGCGAAGATCACCGCGGTGGTCCCGGTGCGGGCCATCTCCAGGATCAGCTCGTTGCACTGGGTGTCACTGAGACTCGAGATGTAGCGGGCCTCGAAATCGCCAATGATCTGGATGCGGTTGGGTCGGATCAGGTTGAGATGGCCGGCGAGCGGCAAGTCGTCGCCATCGTCGCCGACCAGCTTGCGGTCGGGTGCCGCCTGCTCGCCGTGCACGAAGCGCAGATCCAGGCGGTTTCCCATGGCCAGGATCAGGCTCTCCACGTTGATATCGCGGGCGATCCCGCCTTCTCCCAGCGCCTCGTTCATGGGATTCGATGCGCGCCGGGATCGGGGCTGGAGGCGGGTTCCACGGACTCAGCCCTCGCTGAAGCGGTGCACGAGTTCCTGTTCCAGGGCCGCCGCATCCCCGGCCCGGCGCAGGGCTCCGATGGTATCTGGCTGCGACAGGCCGCGGGCGAGCTGGGCCAGCAGGTCGAGGTGGTCGCCGGTGGCGGCCTCCGGGACCAGCAGTGCGATCAGGATATCGACCGGCTCGTGATCCATGGCGTCGAAATCGACGCCCTTTTCCAGGCGCAGCACGGCCACGCGCGGCGCCTCGAGATCGGCCAGGCGGCCATGGGGAATCGCGACCCCATGGCCGAGACCGGTGGATCCGAGTTTTTCGCGCGCGGACAGGGCCTCGAAGATCGCGTTGCTCCCCGGTCCCGCGCCGTCACCCCCGCCGGCGAGGAGTTCCGCCAGGGCCTCCAGGGCCCGTTTCTGGCTGGAGCACTCGGGCTTCAGGCCAATGCGCTCGGAGGTGATCAGCTCGGCAATAGTCATGGATCAGGAGGCCTGCTCGCGGTTGCGCTGGGCACCTTCGGCGCGGTGGTGGTCCTTGACCTTTTCCTTGTGCTTGATCAGCTGGCGGTCAACCTTGTCGATCAGCGCGTCGATCGCGGCATACATGTCCTCGTGAGAGGCCTCGGCATGGATGTGATTGCCGCTGACCTGGAGATTCGCCTCGGCCTGGTTGTGCTGATTCCGGGTCTTCTCGTGTGTCAGCACAACGTGGACGTCGATGACCTTGTCGAAGTGGCGCTCCAGCTTCGCGAATTTCTCGTTGACGTAGTCGCGCAGGGCGTCGGTGATGTCCACATGGTGGCCGGTCAGGTTGATCTGCATGGTTGGTACTCCTTGGTCACTTGCTGCCGGTAGGCATCGAGGCCATCTGCCGGCGTTCGCTGGATGAAGGGATGTGCATCGCCTCGCGGTACTTGGCCACGGTGCGGCGCGCCACGTTGATGCCCCGGTCCGACAGGACCTGGGCGAGCCGGGCATCGCTGAGCGGCTTGTTCGGGGGTTCGTCGCCAATCAATTCGCGAATCATGGCACGGATGGCGGTGGCGGAACACTCGCCGCCGTCATTGGTGCCGACATGGCTGGAGAAGAAATACTTGAACTCGAAGACCCCGCGCGGGGTGTGCATGTACTTCTGCGTCGTCACCCGCGAGATGGTCGATTCGTGCATCTCCAGGGTCTCGGCGATGTCGCGCAGGATCAGCGGCTGCATCGCGACATCGCCATGCTCGAGAAAGCCCTGCTGGCGATGGACGATTGCCTCGGCGACCCGCAGCAGGGTGTCGTTGCGGCTATGCAGGCTCTTCAGGAACCAGCGTGCCTCCTGCAGCTGGTCGCGCATAAAGGCGCTGTCGCGGGCATCCGAGACCTGGCGCACCATGCCGGCGTAGAGGTCGTTGATGCGGATGCGCGGTGCGATCTCCGGGTTTAGATCCACGCGCCAGCCCTCGGTGGTGTGGCGCACGTAGACATCCGGGACCACGTATTCCGAGGTGGCGGAGCTGATCTGTGCGCCGGGGCGCGGGTTCAGGGTGCGGATCAGATCCAGTGCCCGTGCCAGTTCGTCCGGGTCGCGTACGCCGGACTGGCGCTGCAGGGCCTTGTAGTCGCGCTTGCCGAGGCTGTCCATGCCGTGTTCCAGGATCGCCCGTGCGGCCTCGCGGGCCGGGGCGTCCGGGGCCAGTTCGCGCAGCTGAATCTCCAGGCACTCGCGCAGGTTGCGCGCGCCGACTCCCAGCGGGTCGCACTGCTGGATCCAGTGGAGCACCGCTTCGACCTCGTCGACGCCGACGGTTTCGTCCTCGCCGCGGCTGATGGTCTCGGCCAGGGTTTCCAGGTCACCCTCGAGATAGCCGTCGGGGCTGATGGTGTCGATCAGGGCAGCACCGATGCGTTGGTCGCGTGGTGTCAGATGGCTCAGATGCAGCTGCCACAGTAGGTGATCCTGCAGGCCCTCGCCGCCGTCGTCGCTGGTGTTTTCCAGCGGGTCGCGGTCATCCACGCCCTTGTTGGGTGTCGGCGCCGGCTCGTAGATGTCGTCCCAGCGGCTGTCGGTGGTCAGTTCCTCGGGGATCACGTCGTCACTGGTGGTAGTCGCCTCCATGCGATCGCCTTCCACCAGCTCGCCCTCCTGATCCAGGCGCTCGGTGGGGGTGTCGGCGTCCTCGTCCTCCACCTGTTCGAGCATGGGGTTGCTCTCCAGGGCCTGCTGGATCTCCACCTGCAGCTCCAGCGTGGACAGCTGCAGCAGGCGGATCGCCTGCTGCAGTTGCGGGGTCATGGTCAGCGTCTGACCCAGCTGCAGATTCAGGCCGGGTTTCAGCATCGCGTATTCGGAGCGAGGGTGAGCATTAGTGGAATCTTAAAGCCTGCCTTGTGGTTTGTGCACCGACCGGGCCGCATGGGGGTCGCTTTCACAGGCGGAAGTTCTCGCCGAGATAGACCCGGCGCACCTGGGGATCGGCCAGCAGCTCGTCCGGTGTCCCGGCGGCCAGCAGGCGGCCCTCGCTCAGAATATAGGCCCTGTGGCAGATGCCGAGGGTTTCGCGCACGTTGTGATCGGAGATCAGTACGCCGATGCCGCGCTGGGCGAGATGCCGAATGACGTCCTGAATATCGCCCACCGAGATCGGATCCACCCCGGCGAAGGGTTCGTCCAGGCAGATAAAGCGCGGGTCCCCGGCGAGGGCGCGGGCGATCTCGGCCCGGCGGCGTTCGCCACCGGACAGCGCGATGCCGGGGCTGTGGCGCACGGTCTCCAGCTGGAACTCCTCGATCAGGGCGTCGCCAATGCGGCGGCGCTCGTGGCGATCCAGCCCGGGGCGCAGCTCCAGCACGGCCTGCAGGTTGTCCCACACGCTCAGGCGGCGAAAAATCGAGGCCTCCTGCGGCAGGTAGCCGAGGCCCGCGCGGGCGCGCACGTGGATGGGCGCGCGGGTGATGTCGCGTTCGCCCAGGGTGATGCGTCCGGCATTGGGGCGGATCAGCCCGACCAGGCTGTAGAAGCAGGTGGTCTTGCCGGCCCCGTTCGGGCCCAACAAGCCGACGACCTCCCCGGGTGCCAGGTCCACGTCGACCTGGTCCAGCACCGTGCGCTTGCCGTAGCGTTTGGTCAGTTCGCGCCCGACCAGGCGGTCGCTGGTCTGTGCCGGTGTTGCGGCCGGGCTGGGGGCGGCTGCGCTCATTCGTCGTCGCGCGGCTGGATGGTGATGCGCACGCGCTCGCTCTCGCCTTCGCCGCGCTCCGCCTCGATCACGTCGGTCGTCAGGTCGTAGGTGATGCGCTTGCCGCGCGCCTCCTCGTTGGAGGTGATCACGTGGGCCTGGTCAGTGAGGATTACGCGGTCCTCGTTGAGCAGGTAGTCGATGCGCAGGGCGGTGGCAATGCGCATCTCGCCGGTTTCGGGATCGGGAGATTCCAGTCGTGCCGGCTCGCCGTGGGCCTCCATCTCGTAGGGGCGGCGATCGCGGGTGCGCACGTAGACCTTGTCGGCCTCCAGGGTCATGTCGCCGCGGATCACGATCACGTCCCCGGTGTAGGTCCCCAGACCCTGGCGTTCGTCCATCTCCGCGCGGTCGGCGGTGATCTCCACCGGCAGCGCCGGGCCCGAGCCCTGCTGGGCGAGCGCGGGCGCGGCCAGCAGGCCGAGCAGCAGGAGCGCCGCCGCGCGGGCGCCCGAGTGGACCGGGCCGTGGCGAAGGCTATGGGGCTTCAGGGTCATGCGCGGGCTCCTCCTCGCTCGTCTCGCTGTAGAGCGAATACACGTCATGGAACAGCTCTATGGTATCCCCTCGCGAGTCGACGCGCAGACCGGTGCCGCGCTGGAACAGGCCCGGCTGGTTCAGGGTCGAAAGGGCATCCGAGGTGGCGACCATGGTGTCGGTGGCAACGCGGACATCCCGCGAATCGATGATGGTCTCCACGCGCTCGCCGCGGGGCGGCTGTACGCCGTGGGTAGGGCCGATCAGATCCAGCGTCTCGGCGGCCGGGCGATGCAGCGCGGCGGGGGCGGTCCAGCGCCATTCGATACCGCCCTCGGCGAACAGGTCGAGGTCCGGGTCGTCCACCCACTGGGGGCCGTCGCGCCCGAATTCGCGCAGGCGGGTTCCGCGCAGACGATGGGCCAGTTCGCCGTCGTCGCCGGTGGCATGCAGGGTGAAGCTGTCGATCTGCAGCGTGACCTCGCCCTCGGGCGGGCTCACCTCGGCCTGCGCCAGGGGTACGGCCGCGAAAACGAGCATGGCCAGGGCCCATCCGAATTGGCTGCGAGTCCTGTGGCTCATCCGTTCAGGTAGGTCTCGAATAGCGCGTCGAGCCGGTTCTGCGCGGCCAGCAGGTCCTCGCAGGCCTCGCGCACGGCCCCGCGCCCACCGTGGGCCGCGGTCACCCACTGGGCATGCTGGCGCACCAGCGGGTGGGCGTCGCCGACCGCGATCCCGAGCCCGACCCGCCGCATCGCCGGAAGATCCACGATGTCGTCGCCCATGAAGGCCGTTTCGGCGGGGTCGTGGCCGGTGCGCTGCAGCAGCTCGTGCAGGGCCTCGCCCTTGTCACGGCGGCCCTGGATCAGGTGCTCTACGCCGAGATCGCGCATGCGGTGCTCGACCACGCCGGAGGTGCGCCCGGTGAGGATGGCGATCTCGATGCCGCCGTCCAGGGCCAGGCGGATGCCGTGGCCGTCGCGGCTGTTGAAGGCCTTGTACTGTTCGCCGCCGTCGCCGAGGAACAGGCTGCCGTCGGTCAGCACGCCGTCCACGTCCAGGATTAGCAGGCGAACGGCCTGCTGGCGGGTGCGCAGGGTGGTGGTATCCAGGTTCATCACGCCACCCCGGCGCGCAGCAGGTCGTGCATGTTGATCACGCCGACCAGGCGCTGCTCGGCATCGGTGACGGGCAGGGCGCTGATGCGCCGGCTCTCCATGGTCTCCAGGGCCTCCGCAGCCAGCCAGTCGGGCTGCGCGGTGTGGCCGCCAGTGGTCATCGCCGCGCCGATGGTCAGCGCATCCAGGCTGTGTCCGGCGTCCAGCGTGCGGCGCAGGTCGCCATCGGTGAACACGCCCTGGATGCGGTCGTCGCCATCGGTGATGATCACCAGCCCCAGGCCCTTGCGGGTGATCTCGAACAGGGCGTCCTTGAGCGGGGCCTCGGGGCTGATGCGCGGGATCGCGGCGCCGGTGTGCATGATGTCGGCGACATGTACCAGCAGGCGCCGGCCGAGGCGGCCGCCCGGATGCGAGCGGGCAAAGTCGTTGGCGGTGAAGCCGCGCGCATCCAGCACCGCGATCGCCAGGGCGTCGCCCATCGCCAGTGCCGCGGTGGTGCTGGAGGTGGGGGCCAGGCCCAGCGGGCAGGCCTCGCGCTCGACGCTGACATCCAGGTGCACGGTGGCATCCGCGCCCAGGCGCGAGCCGGGGTTGCCGGTCATCGCGATCAGGGGCACGCCCAGGCGCCGGATCAGCGGCAGGATGGTGATGATCTCGTCGGTCTCGCCGGAGTTCGACAGGGCGATGACCACGTCCTCGCGGGTGATCATGCCGAGATCGCCGTGACTGGCCTCGCCCGGATGCACGAAGAAGGCCGGTGTGCCGGTGGAGGCCAGGGTCGCGGCCAGCTTGCTGCCGATGTGCCCGGACTTGCCCATGCCGGTGACGATCACGCGGCCCTTGCACGCGAGGATACAGCGGCAGGCCTCGAGGAAGCGGTCGTCGATGCGCTGAGCGAGATTGCGCACGGCCTCGGCCTCGTCATTGAGGACGGCCAGCGCCAGCGTGCGGGTGGTTTCGGGGTTGAAGTTCATGCAGTAGCCGTAATTCCCAGGTAGACAAGGTAGCTTGCGAAGGCGACGAGGAGAAGGGCGCCCTGCCAGCGCAGGATCTGCCCGCGGCGACCCAGCGCGATCAGGAACAGGGCCACCGTCAATGCCAGCATCACCGGATAGTCGCGCGTCAGCACGTCGGCGTCGATTGCCAGCGGTGCGATCAGGGCCGGCACCGCCAGTACCGCCAGCAGGTTGAACAGATTGGAGCCGACCACGTTCCCGATCGCCAGCCCCGCCTCGCGGCGGAAGGCGGCGACCACCGAAGTGGCCAGTTCCGGCAGGCTGGTGCCCACCGCGACGATGGTCAGGCCGATGACCAGGTCGCTGATCCCCAGTTGCCCGGCGATCTCGACCGCGCCCCAGACCAGGGCCTGGCTGCTGGCCAGAAGGAACAGCAGTCCGAAGACCAGCCAGGCGATAGCGGGGGCGAGGCGGCCGCCCTCCGGGATCGTCTCGACCATGCCGCGCACCACCTCGGGGGTGTCGTCATGTGGAGCCGGCCGGGCGCGCCGCGCACTGACGGCCATCCAGACGGTGAATGCGACCAGTCCAGCCAGCAACCCGATGCCTTCCAGCCGACCCAGTTCGCCGTCCACCAGCAGGAGCAGTACGCCGAAGCTGACCAGCAGCAGGATCGGCAGTTCGCGCCGAACCATGCCGCGCCCGATTGCCAGCGGCGCGACCAGGGCCGCAGCACCCAGCACCAGCGCGATGTTGGCGACATTCGAGCCGATGGCGTTGCCTACGGCCAGCCCCGGGTTGCCCTGCAGGCTGGCGAGGACCGAGACCACGATCTCCGGGGCCGAGGTCCCGAAGGCGACGATGGTCAGGCCGATGATCAGCGGGCTGACCCCCAGACCGCGGGCCAGGGCCGAGGCGCCGAAGACGAAGCGGTCGGCGCTCCAGGTCAGCAGGATCAGCCCGCCGAGGATGGCGACAACGGGTAGCACCATGGACAGTCAGGTCCGGGGAGAGTCAGGCCCGCGATTGTAGCCGATCGGGTTGCGGTTTCAGCAGCGCAGGCGCTCCAGGCACTCGGCGGTGGTCACCTGCGGTGTCCAACCGAGCTGCTCGCGGGCGCGGGTGCAGTCCAGCACCAACGGGCCGTCCAGCCCGCGGACCCATCCCGGGTCCCCAGCGTGGGCGGTCAGGCGCCAGGTCAGCGGGTGCAGGGTACGGATCAGGCCCAGTGGCACCGGGATCCCCCAGCGCCGCTGGTGGCGTGCCATTGCCCGCAGCGACCAGGCGGGTTCGGCGCCCAGGTTGAAGGTGCCCGCCGTGTGGGTTGTGACGCTGCGCACGATTGCGGCGGCGGCATCGTCCTCCCACAGGACCTGCACCGGCTGCTCGCCGCCGGTGGGGTAGAGCCGCCCGCGGGCGATCTGCAGCAACAGCGGGTGGGCGTGCGGGCCGATGATCGCGGGCGGGCGCAGGACGGTCACGCGGCACCCGGGGTGCTCGCGGGCGAGTGCGAGCAGGGCCTGCTCGACGGCGACCTTGTCCTCGGCATAGGCGAAGCGCGGCCGGGTGGGGTGGTCCTCGCGGAGCGGCTGCGGGCTGTCCGGCCAGGGGCCGTAGACCGCGGCGCTGGACACGAACACGATGTGGCGGACACCGGCCGTGACGGCCGCGTGGAACACCTGCTGGCTCAGGGCGACGTTCTGCTGGCGGACCCAGGTGCGGTCATGCCGGCGGCGCCCCCCGTGACCGCCCATTAACTGAAAGGCCAGGTGCACCAGGGTGTCCACCCCGGCCAGGTCCTCCGGCTGGAGTTGCGCCAGGTCGAGCACGCGCGCCTCGATTTCCGCGCCGTCTCCGCGGGGTGGCAGCGCCGGCGCGGCCCGGTCCAGTGCGAGGATGTGCTGGATGGCCGGCTCGCGCGCCAGAGCGGGCAACAGGACCTGCCCCAGGCGTCCGGCGGCGCCGGTCACGGCGATGTACATTGATTAAGGCGCGGTGCGGGCGGCCGCGACCGGGGTCGAATCGGCAAACGCGGGCATGACCTCTTCGGCGAAGCAGTCCATGGACTCCTCGGCCAGCGCATGCGGAACGGCCCCGGCGCCGAAGGCGAGCAGGACCTGGTCGACCCCGGCCGCACGCAGGCCTTCGATACGTTCGCGACATTCGGCGGGGGTGCCGACGAGCGTCATGCCCAGCATGTCGAGGACCTTCAGGTTGATCCCGGCCTTGACCAGGTGGCGGAAGCGGCCGAGCGAGCGGTAGTAGTCGTAGCCCTCGATCAGGCGTTCCAGAACCGGCAGGGTCTGCTGGAACATGTGGCGGTAGAACCATTCGAAGGCCGGCTTGGCCTCGCGCCGGGCACGCTTGCCGTCCGGCAGGCACAGTACACCCAGGGTCATGCCGACCCGGGGCGGATGGGCGACGTCCGTGCGCGATGCGTCCCAGGCCTCGTGGTACAGGCGGATGTCCTCGCGGATCATCTGCCAGGGCTTGAAGGGCCCGGCCAGCGCGCCGATGCCCTGTTCCGCCGCCCAGGTGAAGGACTCCGGGCTGACCGCGGCGGTCCAGATCGGCGGATGAGGGTCCTGCACCGGTCGCGGCATCACGGGCACGTCGTCCAGGTGATGGAACGGCCCGTCCTGGGTGATGCGGCCGGTGGCGAAGGCCTGGCGCAGCGCGTCGAGGCCGGCATCCACCCGCGCGCGCGACTCGCTCATCTCGGCCCCGAATGTGGCATATTCGCGCGGCGAGAAGCCGCGCCCGATGCCCAGATCAAGGCGCCCGCCGGAGAGCTGGTCCAGCATGCCGACTCGCTGCGCCACCCGCAGCGGGTGGTGGTAGGGCAGCGGGACCACGCCCAGGCCCAGGCGCAGGCGTTTGGTACGCTGGCTGGCCGCCGCCAGCACCAGGTCCGGCGCGGTGGAGTGGGAAAATTCCGGCATCAGGTGGTGCTCCACCAGCCAGGCGGTGCCGAAGCCGAGGCGATCGGCGCGCTCCCACAGGCGCAGGGTGTTCTCCAGCACCTCCGCTTCGGAGGTGTGCAGGAAGTCCGGTACCGAGAGCTCGTGGAACAGGTCGAAACGCATGGCGCCAACTGTGCCGCGCGCACGCAGGCGATACAAGCAATCCGCGCAAAGATGGCGCTTACGTGGTGGAGGCAGCGGCATGTCAAAGGATCATGAGGCCCTGGTATTGCAGGCTGCCGGGGTTGCGGCTCCGGGCGAGGACTGGTGGGAGCGCTTTTTCCCCGAGGACCTGCCGCAGGACTGGCAGCTGGAGTACTACACCCATTACCACAGCCGCTTGTTGCTGCCCGCCTCGGTATGGACGGAGACCAAGGCCCCGGCCTTTGGTGACTGGACCGCGGCCGTGCCCCCCGCGCTACGGCTGACACTGGACTGGCCTGTGGAGCTGGCCGCCGAGGCGGGGGCGGCGCATGCGCGCGTGCTGGCCGGCGCGGTGGGCGATCGCCTGCAGGCAGTGGCGCCGGGGCCGATGGAGCCGGCGCAGGCGCAGGCGATCCGTGCGGCGCTAGAGGCGGCCGGACTGGGGCGCCTGATGGTGTACGGCGCCGGCGAGGAGCGGGTGATCGCGCGTGCCGAGGCGGCGTGCTTTTACCCCGCCCCGGTGTCGAGGTCAGCGTCGGCCTCCGGGGGCGGGGCCTGGCAGATCAGCCCCGAGGCGGGGCTGGACGCGCCGGGCTGGCGCGCGCTGGTGGAGGCGCTGGGGCAGGCCGGCGGTAGCGGCGAGACCCCGGTGTTCCTGCGCGCGCGTCCGGAGCGGCTGTCGGATTTCCGCACCATCGCCGCATTGCTGGGATTGGGATGAGCCCTTCACCCGCACGTTTGACGGTCTCCCGGCGGGCGGCCAGACTCCTGGGTTCTGTGAGCCTAAAGGCGAGGAGCACGCGTGGCTGACCCGGCCGTGGAAGACAGTCCGCATATCGTGATCGAGAACCTGTGCTTCCGGCGCGGGCGCAAGATCATTTTCGATGACCTGTCGATGCGCATCCCGCGCGGGCAGGTGACGACCGTGATGGGGCCCAGCGGCAGTGGCAAGACCACGCTGCTGCGCCTGGTCGGCGGTCAGTTGCGTCCGGACAAGGGCCGCATCTGGGTGGATGGCCAGGAGGTGGCGAAGCTCTCCACCCGGCGTCTGTACGCGCTGCGCAAGCGCATGGGCATGCTGTTCCAGAGCGGCGCGCTGCTGACGGATCTCTCGGTATTCGAGAACGTCGCCTTCCCGCTGCGCGAGCACACCGACCTGCCGGAGGACGTGCTGCACGCGCTGGTGCTGCTGAAGCTGGAGGCGGTGGGCCTGCGCGCGGCGCGCGATCTGGACCCGGCCACCCTCTCCGGTGGCATGGCCCGGCGCGTCGCGCTGGCGCGCGCCATTGCGCTGGACCCGGACCTGATCCTGTACGACGAGCCGTTCACCGGGCTCGACCCGATCACCATGGGGCAGATCGTCAGTCTGATCCGCCGGACCAATCAAAGCCTGGGGCTGACCAGCGTGCTGGTCTCGCATGACGTGACCGAGGCGATGGCGATCTCCGATCAAGTGGTGCTGATCGCCGATGGCCGGGTGGTGGATGCCGGGCCGCCGGACGAACTGGAGGCGCGCGCCTCCGACTGGAGCGCGCAGTTCCTGCAAGGGCGCCCGGACGGGCCGGTGCCGTTTCATTACCCGGGCGCGTCCTACCGCGACGATCTGCTGGGGCAGGGAGAGCGCCGCGATGACTGACGCGATTGCCTCGCTGGGCCGGACTACGATCAATGCCCTGACGGTGTTCGGCCGGGCGTTCATCTTCCTGATTCGGATGCTGGCGAGCCTGGATATCGTCTTTCGCCGCTTCGGGCTGACGCTTGTTCAGGTGTATTCGGTGGGCGTGCGTTCGCTGCTGATCATCATCGTGTCCGGGTTGTTCGTGGGCATGGTGCTGGCGTACCAGGGCTACATCACGCTGGTGAACTTCGGCGCGGCCGAGGCTCTGGGCAGCGTGGTGGCGCTGTCGCTGGTGCGCGAGCTGGGGCCGGTGGTTACCGCGCTGCTGTTCGCCGGGCGCGCCGGTTCCGCGCTGACCGCGGAACTGGGGCTGATGAAGACCACCGAACAGCTCTCGGCGATGGAGATGATGGCGGTAAACCCGTATCGCCGGATCTTCGCGCCACGCTTTGTCGCCGGGTTCCTCTCCATGCCGCTGCTGGCCGCGATCTTCAGCGCCGTGGGCGTGATGGGCGGCTATCTCGTCGGGGTGGGTCTGCTGGGCGTGGACAGCGGCGCCTATTTCTCGCAGATGCAGTCGATGACCGACTGGAACGAGGATGTGCTCTCCGGCGTGATCAAGAGCATCGTGTTCGGCTTCGTGGTGACCTGGATCGCAGTGTTCCAGGGCTTCAATGCGCAGCCGACGTCCGAGGGCATCTCGCGCGCCACGACCCAGACGGTAGTGGTGTCGTCGCTGGCGGTGCTGGGCCTCGATTTCATCCTGACCGGACTGATGTTCGGTGCGGGCTGACCAACAACGCAGGTGGCAATGATGAAGGTACGTTTCTTCGAACTGGCGGTCGGTGTATTCGTGCTCCTGGGCATCGGGGCGCTGTTCTACCTGGCGGTGCAGGTGAGCAACGTGACCGACTACCACGACCGTGACACCTATACGGTGAGCGGCTATTTCGACAACATCGGGGGGCTTAAAACGCGTGCCCCGGTCACGGTGTCGGGTGTGCGCATCGGGCGAGTGGCGGACATCCGCTATGATCCGGAACGCTTTCGTGCCGAGGTGACTTTGGCGATCCGCTCGGAGCACGACTACCTGCCGATGGACACCCAGGCCGCCATCCACACCGCGGGGCTGCTGGGCGAGCAGTACATCGCGCTGGAGCCGGGTGGCGACTACGACGCCCTGCAGGAAGGCGATGAGCTGATGTTCACCCAGTCGGCACTGGTGCTGGAGAACCTCATCGGTCGCTTCATGACCAACATGGGTAGTGACTGATCTACCCAAACCGGGAGCAAGAGACATGAAATGGTTGCGTGAACGAATCCTGATCCTGCCGCTGGCGCTGCTGGTCCTGATCCTGGCGGCGCCGGCCCAGGCCGAAGAAAACCCCGCCGAGATCATCAAGCAGTCGATCGACGCGGTCTACGAGAAGCTCCGGGCGAACGAGGCGCGGGCGCAGGAAGATCCTGACTTCGTGATTGGCGTGATCGAGGAGGAGATCCTGCCCGGCTTGGACGTCAACGGGATGGCCCGCCTGGTGCTGGCACGCCACTGGCGCGATGCCAGCAGCGATCAGCAGAGCCGCTTCGCCGAGGCCTTCAAGAACACGCTGCTGCAGGCCTACGGGGTGCAACTGGCCGACCATCTGGACAAGGATGTGCGCGTAATCGAGCGGCGCTCGCGCCAGGACGAGCGCATGGCCGTCGTCGCCACCGAGGTGGTGATGGGCTCCGGCCAGTCGAACATCCAGATCAACTATCGCCTGCGTCCGGTGAACGGCGAGTGGAAGGTCTTCGACGTCGAGGCCGAGGGCCTCAGCTTCGTCGGCAATTTCCGCACCCGCTTTAACGAGGAGATCAACCGCGACGGCCTGGAGGCCCTGATCGAGCGCCTGGAAGACGGCGACGAGGCGCTGATCGAGGATGCCGTGGGCGATGTGACCCCCAACAACGGGGCCGGGGACCGGTGAGCGACGCACAGATCCGGGCGGATGCCGGTGGCCTGGTTGTCAGCGGTCCGCTGACGTTTGCCACGGTGGCCGGGCTGGAGGCGCGGGCCCGCGGGCTGACGGCGCATTTTCCGGAGCACGCCCGGGTGGATCTGGCGCAGGCCGGTCGTATCGACAGCGCCGGGGTGGCGTTCCTGGTCATTCTCTGGCGCCGCGCCCGCGAGCAGGGTCGTACCCTGGTCTTCGAGCCCCTCCCCGAGGGGTTGCGCCCGTTGCTGGAGCTGTACGATTTGGAGTCCATCATTACCGACTCCGCCGCCCGTTCCGTCGCCTGAGTCGTGCTGGCGGCGGGCGAACGGGCGAGCCCGGCGCGGATTCGTTATCATGGCGCGTTTCGCCGGACCACGGTCGGTTCGGCGGTCAATCCGGGCATCCCATGGACAAACTGATCATTACTGGAGGTCGCCGACTCGAGGGTCAGGTCTGGATCTCCGGGGCCAAGAACGCCGTGTTGCCGATCCTGTCCGCCACTTTGCTGGCGGACGGGCCGATGACCATTGGCAACGTCCCGCATCTGCAGGACGTGACCACCACCATGGAGCTGCTCGGCCGCATGGGCGTCAGCCTCACGGTCAACGAGCGCATGCGCATCGAGGTCGACCCGACCACGCTGACCCAGTGCGTTGCCCCGTACGACCTGGTGAAGACCATGCGCGCCTCCATCCTGGTGCTCGGGCCGCTGCTGGCCCGCTTCGGCGAGGCCGAGGTCTCCCTGCCGGGCGGCTGCGCCATCGGTTCGCGCCCGGTGAACCTGCACCTGCGAGGTCTTGAGGCCCTGGGGGCCGAGATCGAGGTCGAAGGGGGTTACATCCACGCCCGCGCGGATCGTCTCAAGGGCGCGCGTGTGGTCTTCGACCAGGTGACGGTAACCGGTACCGAGAACCTGCTGATGGCCGCCACCCTGGCCGAGGGCGAGACCCTGATCGAGAACGCCGCGCGTGAGCCAGAGGTCATCGATCTGGCGGACTGCCTGATCGCGATGGGCGCAAAGATTCAGGGCGCCGGCACCGACACCATTCGGGTGCAGGGTGTGGAGCGCCTGCACGGCTGCGAATACGACGTGATGCCGGACCGTATCGAGACCGGGACCTTCCTGGTCGCCGCCGCGGTCACCCGCGGGCGCGTGCGCTGCCGCAATACCCGCCCGGAGCTGCTGGACGCGGTGCTGGCCAAGCTGGTCGAGGCCGGCGCCCGCATCGAGACGGGGCCGGACTGGATTGAACTGGACATGGAAGGCCGCCGTCCGAAGGCGGTGAACCTGCGCACCGCGCCGTTCCCGGCCTTCCCGACCGACATGCAGGCGCAGATGATGGTGCTGAATACCGTGGCCGAGGGCACCGCTTCGGTGGTGGAGACGGTGTTCGAGAACCGTTTCATGCATGCACTGGAACTGCAGCGCATGGGCGCGCACATCACCATCGAGGGCAACACCGCAATCGTCGAGGGTGTGGAAAAACTGGTCGGTGCACCGGTAATGGCGACCGACCTGCGCGCCTCGGCCAGCCTGATCATCGCCGGCCTGGTGGCCGAGGGCGAGACCGAGGTGGATCGTATCTACCACATCGATCGCGGCTACGAGTGCATCGAGGAAAAACTGAGCCAGATCGGCGCGACCATTCGTCGCGAACCGGCCTGAAACTGCGACTCACACGGAACCGGACGAACGCCTGACCCATGATGGATCCCAACGCCCTGACCATCGCCCTGTCCAAGGGCCGCATTCTCAAGGACACCCTGCCGCTGCTTTCCAGCGCCGGGATCGAATTGCTGGAGGACCCGGACGAGACGCGCAAGCTGATCCTCGACACCAACCGCGAGGATGTGAAGATCGTGGTGGTGCGCGCGACCGACGTGCCCACCTACGTGCAGCACGGCGCGGCGTCCATCGGCGTGGCCGGCAAGGACGTGCTGATGGAACACGGCGCGGCCGGGCTGTACGAACCGCTCGATCTGCATATCGCCGAGTGTCGCCTGATGCTGGCGGGGCGCCCGGGCCAGCAACCGGACCCGCAGCAGCGCCTGCGCATTGCCACCAAGTTTGTGAACATCACGCAGAACTACTTTGCCCAGCAGGGCCGCCAGGTCGAGATCATCAAGCTCTACGGCTCGATGGAACTGGCACCGCTGGTAGGCCTGGCCGACTACATCGTCGACCTGGTGGACACCGGCAATACCCTCAAGGCCAACGGCCTGGAACCGCTGGAACTGATTACCCCCATTAGTTCCCGGTTGATCGTGAACCAGGCAGCCATGAAGATGCGACATAGAACCATTCAAAATCTTATCGAGGGCCTGCGGGAGGCCGTCACCCCCGCGACGACGTAATCGAGAACACCATGACCGCCGATACCGACGACCTGCGAATCCGCGAAATCCAGGAGGTGTCCGCCCCGGACACCGTACGCGATGAACTGCCCATCACCGATGCGGCGGCCAACACCGTGTTCGAGGCCCGCCAGGCCTGCCATCGCATCCTGCGCGGCGAGGATGACCGCCTGCAGGTGATCGTCGGCCCCTGCTCGATCCACGACGTGGACGCCGCGCTGGACTATGCCGATCACCTGAAGGCCCTGCGCGAGGAGCTCTCGGACGCGCTGCACATCGTGATGCGCGTGTACTTCGAGAAGCCGCGCACCACGGTGGGCTGGAAGGGCCTGATCAACGACCCCGACCTGGATGGCAGCTTCCACATCAACAAGGGCCTGCGGGTGGCCCGCGGGCTACTGCGCGATCTGGCGGTCAAGGGCATGCCGGCGGCCACCGAGTATCTGGACCTGATCAGCCCGCAGTACATCGCGGACCTCGTCGCCTGGGGCGCGATCGGCGCGCGCACCACCGAGAGCCAGGTGCACCGCGAGCTGGCCTCCGGTCTGTCCTGCCCGGTGGGCTTCAAGAATTCCACCGATGGCAGCCTGCGCGTGGCGATCGACGCGATCCGCTCTGCCTCGCGCCCGCATCACTTCCTGTCGGTGACCAAGTCCGGCCGCTCGGCGATTTTCTCCACCACCGGCAACGACGACTGCCACATCATCCTGCGCGGCGGGAAGCAGCCGAACTACGATGCTGCGAGCATCGAAGAGGCCTGCAGGGAACTGCGCATGGCCGAGCTGCCGGAGTCGGTGATGGTCGACTGCAGCCACGCCAACAGCCGCAAGGACCCGAAGCAGCAGATCGAGGTTGCGCGCGTGCTGGGCGAACAGATCACCGGCGGCGATCAGCGCATCATGGGCGTGATGCTGGAGAGCCACCTGATCGGTGGTCGCCAGGACATCCTGCCCGGCAAGCCGCTGCAATATGGCCAGAGCATCACCGATGCCTGCATGGGCTGGGACGACAGCGAGGCCACCCTGCGCCTGCTGGCCGATGCCGTGCGCGCGCGCCGCAAGGCTGCCGTACCCGTCTGAACGAGGAGCCCGACATGCCATCCATTGCCCGTCTCGATACCCAGCAGCCCGATTTCGATCAGGCCCTGGAGAACCTGCTGTCCTGGGAATCCGTTGCCGACACCGGCGTGCGAGATGCGGTGGACGAAATCCTCGGCGCGGTGCGGGCCGAGGGCGATGCCGCGGTGCTGCGCTACACGGCCAAGTTCGATCGTCTCGACCGTGCTGCGGTCTCCGATCTTGAGATCCCCCACGACCGCCTGCAGGCCGCGCTGGAGTCGATTCCCGCGGAGCAGCGCAAGGCGCTGGAGACCGCCAGTGCGCGTATCCGCCGCTACGCCGAGCACCAGCTCATGCGCGACTGGGACTTCACCGACGAGGATGGCACCGTCCTCGGCCAGCGTGTGACCGCGCTGGACTCGGTGGGCCTCTACGTCCCCGGCGGCAAGGCCGCCTACCCGTCCTCCGTGCTGATGAACGCCATCCCGGCCAAGGTCGCCGGCGTCGACCTGCTGGTGATGGTCGTGCCCGCCCCGGGCGGCGAATTGAACGATCTGGTGCTGGCGGCGGCCGCCGTGGCCGGCGTGGATCGTGTGTTCACCGTGGGCGGCGCCCAGGCCGTGGCCGCCCTGGCCTATGGCACCCAGACCATTCCGGCGGTGGACAAGATCGTCGGCCCTGGCAACATCTTTGTCGCCGCGGCCAAGCGCGAGGTGTTCGGCACCGTCGGTATCGACATGATTGCCGGCCCCTCGGAGATCCTGGTGGTCTGCGACGGCGAGACCGATCCCGACTGGATCGCCGCCGATCTGTTTTCCCAGGCCGAGCACGACGAACAGGCCCAGTCCATCCTGCTGTCCTGGGACGAGGCCTTCCTCGACCGCGTGGCCGAGGCGATGGACCGGCTTCTGACCGAGATGCCGCGCGCCGAGATCATTCGCACCAGCCTCGACAAGCGCGGGGCACTGGTGAAGGTGCGCGACTCCGCCGAGGCGGTCGCGGTGGCGAACCGCATCGCCCCGGAACACCTGGAGTTGTCGGTGGCCGATCCGCAGGCGATGCTCGACGCCGGGCTGCGCCACGCCGGCGCGATCTTCATGGGCCGCTATACCTCCGAGGCCCTGGGCGACTACTGCGCCGGGCCCAACCACGTGCTGCCGACCTCGCGCACCGCGCGCTTCTCCTCGCCGCTGGGCGTGTACGATTTCCAGAAGCGCTCGAGCATCATTCACTGCTCGGCCGAGGGCGCGGCGAAACTGGGCACGACCGCCGCCGCCTTGGCGCACGGCGAGGGGCTCACCGCCCACGCCCGCTCCGCCGAACTGCGCAGTCGATGACCGCGCGCGCCAGTCGCGCAACCCGGGCCCCGGATGCCCTGATGCGTCCGGAGGTGCTGGCGCAACCGGCCTATCAGGTGGCCGATGCGACCGGCCTGATCAAGCTGGACGCGATGGAGAACCCGCACCCCTGGCCGGGCGAGCTGGAAGACGCCTGGCTGGCGGCCCTGCGCGATCCGCAACTGAACCGCTACCCGGATGCCCAGGCCCTCGGCCTGGCCGCGCAGGTGCGCGCGGCCCACGGCGTACCGGAGACCGCCGGACTGATGTTCGGCAACGGCTCCGACGAGCTGATCCAGATCCTGATCACGGCGGTGGCGGGTTCCGGTCGCCCGGTGCTGGCGCCGGAGCCGACCTTTGTGATGTACGGCGTGCTGGCCCGCGCGCTGGGGGTGCCGTTCGTTGGTGTACCCCTGAACGCGGACTTCACCCTGGACCTCGAGGCGATGCGCGCGGCGATGGCCGAGCACAACCCCGCGCTGGTGTTTCTCGCCTACCCCAACAACCCGACCGGCACGCTGGACGATGCCGCGACCGTGCAGGCCATCGTGGACGAGAACCCGGGCGTCACGGTGGTCGACGAGGCCTACGCGCCGTTCGCCGCGCACAGCTTCCTGTCCAGCGTCGGGGATGATGACGGGCTGATGGTGATGCGCACGGTGTCCAAGCTTGGACTGGCCGGTGCACGGCTCGGGTATCTCGCGGGCACGCCCGCGTGGATCGATGCGCTGGACCGCCTGCGGCTGCCGTACAACATCAATACCCTGACCCAGCGCTCGGTGGCCTTCGCCCTGGAGCACCGCGACGCACTGGACGTCCAGGCACGCGGCATCGTCGAGGAGCGCGGGCGTCTGGCCGAGCGCCTGGAGGCGACGGCCGGCGTCGAGCAGGTGTTCCCCAGCCAGGCGAACTTCATCCTGTTCCGGGTGCGCGCGGGACAGGGGCATGCGACCTTCGCGGCCCTGCGCGACGCTGGCATTCTGGTCAAGGATGTCGGGCGTGCGCATCCGCTGCTGGTGGACTGCCTGCGCGTGACCGTCGGCCGTCCCGATGAGAACGACGCGTTTCTCGCCGCCCTGGGGCAAGCCCTCTCCGCCTGACGCTTACCGGTTTCTGCGTTTTTTGTTGCACCACAGAGGGCACAGAGGACACGGAGAAAATTCGTGTGGCAGGCCAGTGAACCCTTGATCCGTCCATCCCGGCCGAAGCGAAGCGGAGAGCCGGGATCCGTTCGAGCCGCTTAAGCGCATTGCCCGTCCCGGGAGATCCCGGATAACCGCTTCGCGGTTTCCGGGATGACGTGGGGGCAGGCGCCGGGCCAGTGAGCAAAGGCGGGCACAACCCCTGACAGCCTTGCGATTTTCTCCGTGTCCTCTGTGCACTCCGTGGCGGAAAGCCCTTGCGAGGTGTTTCAAGGCGGGGCGTGTCAGCGGCGGCCGGCGGGGGCTTCCAGGCGCAGGCCGCGGACCTCGCCCATCGCACCCCCGGCGCGCAGGGCGGTCGCGAACGGGGACTGGCGGGCCGGTTCGCCGTTGATGGTCTCGATGGTAATGCCGCGGCGGCGGGGCAGCCAGCGGCTGCCGGAGAACTGGCGGATGCCCTCGGTCACGAGGGCCGCGTGTTGATCCAGCGTGTCGATGCCGGGGATGGTCTCCCAGACGAATAGCTGGCGGCCGGAGGCGGCGAGATAGAGCAGTGGCTGCCCGCCGGCCAGCGCGACGAGGGCCCCGGCGACGCGGCGCAGGCGCCCCTCGGCAGCCTTGGGTGGCTCCGGCCAGGCCAGGAGCTGGCCCCAGGGGTTGGCCGGGTCGACGCTGGCCAGCCATCGGGGCTCGGGTGCGTCACCGGCCGCACGCTCCAGCGCGCGCAGGCGGTCCACCGCGCCGGCGCGCGCGAACTGGGCGCCGGTCAGGCCCTCGACGAAGTGACCGCGGCGCAGCTTGCCGGCGTCCTCCATCGCGCGGTAGACCGGGTAGACCCGCCCGAAGCCGCCGGGCAGGCCCTCGGCGCGGGCCATCTCGCGGCTGACCACGCCGTAGCGCGCCAGTAGGTTCTCGGCCTGTTCGCGGGCGCGCTCGGTCAGCGACACGCTGGGGTCGATCAGGTCGGCCACCCGTGACCAGCGCCCACCGGCCAGGCCCTGCCCCGGGCGGCGGCCCCTTGCGCTGGCCTTGCGCTGGCCCAGGCTGCGCAGCGGGGCGAAGGTGTCGTTGGTGATGCGCCCGGCCCAGACCAGGTCCCAGATCGCCGCCTCGATCGCGTCCTGGCGGAGGTCCGGCTGCGCCTCGCGCGCCGCGCGTTCCAGCTCCATGTAGAAGCAGGCGCCGCGCCGGTCCAGGGCCTCCAGGATCGTCTTCGCCAGCGGCTCCTCGGCCGGTGTCTCGGCCTCGGGAGCGTCGGGCTCCAGCAGCACCATCGCCTGTTCGCGGCGCAGGAAGCGGATGCGCCCGTCGCGCTGGCCCAGCGCGCCGCTGCCCACCCAGACGAACTCGCCGGAGGCGGTGATGCGGTCCAGGGCATCCAGCGAGAAGTCGCGTACCCGCATCGGGAGCACATGGCTCGTCCAGGCGGACCAGGGCAGGGCGATGCCTTCCAGTTGCGTGAGGACCTCGCGAAGTGTTCCCAGGCCCGAGCCCGGTTCGGTCAGGCCCTGCCAGGCGGGCAGGAAGCGGCCCAGGGCGCGGGCGTCCACTGCGGCCGCCTCGTCGCGCAGGCGGGCCAGGGTGCGGCGTTTCAACCGGCGCAGGATGTCCAGCTCGCACCAGTCCTCGCCCTGGCCCTGCGGGCGGATCTCGCCACGCAGCAACACCCCGGTGCGTTCCAGCGCTTCGAGCGCGGGCAGCAGCGCGCCGGGCGCGAGGCCGTAACGCGTGCTCAGGTCCTCCATGCGGAACGGGCCGTGGCTTCGGGCGTAGCGGCGCAGCAGTTGTTCTAGCGGGCGCTGCGGCGGCTCGAGGAAGCCCGCGGGCAGGCCGGGTGGTGGCACCACGCCCAGTGCGTCGCGAAAGAGGGCGGCGTCCTCGGCGGCGATCCAGCGCGGTTCGCCGGCAATCCGCACCTCGACCGCACGCAGGCCATCGGCCAGGGCCTGCAGCCAGGGCTCGGGGTCTGTGGCGGCGGCCGATTCGATCTCCTCCCGCGTCAGGTCGCCACGGCGGCGCAGCAGGTCGTGCAACTCGTCGGCGTCGCGGAGCTGGGTCGCCTCGGTGGTGTGCGCCAGTTCGGCCTCGAGTTCGGCCAGGGCATCGGCGTCGATCAGCTCGCGCAGTTCGGCCTGGCCCAGCAGTTCGGCCAGCATGCCGCGGTCCAGGGTCAGCGCCTGGGCCTTGCGCTCGGCCATCGGCGCGTCCTGCTCGTAGATGTAGGCCGCCACGTAGGCGAACACCAGGCTGCGGGCGAACGGCGAGGCGTGCCGGGTTTCGACCTCGTGGACGCGGATGCCTCGATCCCGGATCCCGCGCAGGATCTCGCGCAGCGCATCCAGGTCGAACACGTCCGCCAGGACCTGGCGGTAGGTCTCCAGCACGACGGGGAAGCTCGCGTACTCGCGCACCGAGGCGAGCAGCTGTTGCGACTTCAGACGCTGCGCCCACAGCGGCGTGCGCTGGCCCGGGCGGTTGCGCACCAGCAGCAGGGCGCGGGCCGCATTTTCGCGGAAGGCGCTGGCGAACAGCGTGGAGTTCCCCAGCTCGCGGGTGACGGCCTCCTCCAGTTCCTCCGGGTCCGGAAACAGGCTGTCCAGTTCGGGCAGGTCCTCGCTATCCGCCAGGCGCAGCACGATGCCGTCGTCGGTGTACATCACCTGCACCTCGAAGCCGGAGGTGCTGGTCAGCGCGCCCTGCAGGGCCAGGGCCCAGGGGGCGTGCACGCGGGCGCCGAACGGGGTCAGGATGCAGACGCGCCAGTCGCCGACCTCGTCGCGAAAGCGCTCCACGACGATGCGCTTGTCCGACGGCAGTTGCCCGGTGGCCTCGCGCTGTTCGTCGATGTAGTCGCACAGGGTCTCGACCGCCGCCGCGGACAGCGGGGCGTGTTGTTTGAGCCACGCGGCGCGCTCCGTGCGGTTCATGCGCGCGAGCCGTTCGGTGGCCGCGCCGATTGCGCGCCCGAGTTCGATCGGGCGGCCGGGGCCATCGCCGTGCCAGAAGGGCAACTTGCCGACCTCGCCGGGGGCGGGGGAGACCAGTACGCGGTCGCGGGTGATCGCCTCCACGTGCCAGGTGCTGGCGCCCAGGGTCACGTTCTCCCCGGTCTTCAGCTCGAACACCATCTCCTCGTCCAGCTCGCCGATGCGTGGGCCGCCCTCGCCGACGTGCACGCCGTACAGGCCGCGGTCGGGGATGGTGCCGGCGTTGAGGCGCGCGGCCAGCGCCGCGCCCCGGCGCGGGGTCAGCTCGTCGCGCGCGCGGTCCCAGGCCAGCCAGGGGCGCAGGTCGGCAAAGTCGGTACTCGGGTAGTGGCCGGAGAGCATGTCCAGGGTCGCCTCCAGCAGCGGGCGCGACAGCTCGCGCCAGGGGGCGGCGCGGCGCACCAGCGTGTGGAGTTCGTCCACCGTGCGCGGGCGTTCGCAGACCATTGCGACCAGTTGCTGGGCGAGCACGTCCAGCGGATTGTGCGGGGCGTGGATGGGCTCCAGCGCACCGGCCTGCATGCGTTGGCCGATCACCGCACACTCCAGCAGGTCGCCACGAAAGCGTGGCAGTAGCAGCGAACGCGAGACCTGCCCGACCCCGTGCCCGGCGCGCCCGGCGCGCTGCAGGCCGCGGGCTACGGCGCCGGGTGATTCGACCATGATCACCAGGTCCACCGCACCCATGTCGATGCCCAGCTCCAGCGAGCTGGTGGCGACGATGCCGCGCAGGCGCCCGGTCTTCAGTCGGCCCTCGATCTCCGCGCGGCGCTCGTGGGAGACGCTGCCGTGGTGGGCGGCGACCAGGTCTTCGGGCTTTTCGGCATCCTCGGGTTGCTGTTCGCGCCAGGCCTCGTTGATGCGCTGGACCAGGCGCTCGCACAGCCCGCGGCTGTTCACGAACACGATGGTGGAGCGGTGTTCCAGGATCGCGGCCAGCAGGCGCGGCTCCAGGCGCGCGGCGCGGTCGCCGCGACCGGACGGGAGCTGTCCGGTGCCCTGACTGTAGACCGCGCCGAGGATGGAGCCGGACGGGATGATGTCCGTGCCTTCGGACGGCTCGATGGTGGCGGGCGCATGCTCGGCCGGTGGTTCCTCCGGGGCGAGGATTTCGAGATCCAGGCGCGGCGGCTCGGCGGCGTCGATCACCTCTACCTCGCGGTCGCCGCCGAGGAAGCCGCGCGCCACCTCCACCGGGTGCACGGTCGCGGACAGTCCGATGCGTTGCGGGTCCTCGCCGCAACGCTCGGCGAGGCGCTCCAGCGACAGGGCCAGGTGGGCGCCGCGCTTGTTGCCGGCCAGGGCGTGCACCTCGTCGATGATCACGGTGTGCACCGACTCGAGGTTCTCCGCGGCCCTGGAGCCCAGCAGCAGGTACAGGGACTCGGGTGTGGTCACCAGGATGTCGCCGGGTTCGCGGGCCTGGGCGCGGCGCTCGGCCTGCGAGGTGTCGCCGGTGCGGATGTGTACCACGGGCTCGCGCGCCGGCTCGCCCACGCGTGCCGCGGTGCGTGCGATCCCGGCCAGGGGTGCGCGGAGGTTGCGCTCGATGTCGGTGGCTAGTGCCTTCAGCGGCGAGATGTAGAGTACCGAGTAGCCGGTGCGCGGCTCTGGAGCCGGTTCGCCGCTCAGGCGGTCGATCGCGCTCAGGAACGCGGCGAGGGTCTTGCCGCTACCCGTCGGGGCGATCAGCAGGCAGTGGCGGCCGGCCCGGATCGCGGGCCAGCCGCGGGACTGGATGGTGGTGGCCTGCTCGAAGGCCTCGCGGAACCAGGTGTCGGTCGCGGGGCGAAAGGGCGTGACCGGCATCGGCTGGGGTGCCCGGGCTGGCGGGTCAGGCGTGGCCGACGGTGGTGTCGGTAGTGGAGTGGAAATAGTCGCTGTCGCGCGCCAGTTCGTCGATCAGCTCGTGCAGCATGGCCAGCCGGCTCTCGGCATCCGCGAACGGGGCGCAGTCTTCGCACAGCGGGTCGCCGCAGGGCTGGCGGCTGTACAGCCAGAAGTGGATCGCACCGGCCAGCAGGCCGTCGGCAACATCGCCGGTCTCGTCGGCCTGGCCGTCATCCGCCAGGCGGTTGGCCAGCTCGATCAGGTGCTGGGCGGCGTTGTTGTAGGTCTGGTCGGTGGTGTCGTTCATGGGTTCTCGAAAGCGATTGCGGGCGGCCCGCAAGTTGAGACCGCCGAAAAACGCGACAGTTTACCCGGAATGGACCGGCTTCCGTAGAAACAGGGGGATATGGCGTTCTTCCGGCGACAGCCCGCCGTGGGCACCACGGAAGAACGGCCCCTCGTCGTCGGCAGGCGGGTCGACCAGGTAGGCGTCCTCCGCGGGCAGCAGGAGGTAGTCGCCGACGCGTTCGCGCAGTTCCGGGTGCTGCGGCTCGGGGCCGAGGGTCCCGTGGCCCAGCCATTCGGCCTGCGGGATGGCGAGGACGTCGTCACCGAACGCCCGCTCCAGTGCCTGCAGGAAGTCAGCGTGCTGTCCAAGTCGGATGTGGGCGAGGGCGGCGCGGGGTTCGCCGGTCAGGCGGTGGCGCAGGCAGGCCTGCACGGCCGGGTGCTCGCGCAGGTCCAGGCGGCGGTCCATCGTGCGCATGCCGTGGTCGGCGGTGGTCAGGAACACGCTTTCCGGGCGCTGGATCTGCGCGCAGGTGGCGGTGTAGGCCAGGTCCAGCTGTTTCAGGTGGCGCTCCACCTCCGGGCTGTCCGGGCCGTACTCGTGGCCCAGATGGTCCAGCTCCGACCAGTAGACGTAGGTGAAATGCGGGCCCGGGGTCGCGTTCACATGCGCGGCCACCCGCGCCGGCAGCTCGGACAGATCCTCGAAGCCGATGAAGTCGGCGCCGCGGCTCATCATGCGGTTGTAGGGCGTGCCGCCGATCCAGTCCGGGCCGATGAAGGTCATGCCGCAATCAATCCGGTCGCCCAGGCGGTCGGGTTGCACGCGGCCGGTCAGCTCGCGGTAGCCGAGCGTGGCCGGTTGGTCGTCGGCGCCGCGTTCCTGGCCCATCAGTACCGTCAGGGTGCGGTCGGCGGCCGCCAGGCGGGTATGCCAGCCGAGCAGGCCGTGCTGGGCGGGGTGGCGGCCGGTCAGGATGCTGGTGATCGCGGTGGCCGTGGTGCTGGGAAACACGGTCTCCAGATCGGTCACGTGGTCCGCACCCAGCAGCGGCGTGTGGCGGCGGTAGCGGGCGGCAAAGCCGTCGATCAGCCACAGAACAATGTGACGATCCGGCCCCAGATGCTCGGACACACCCGGCAGCGGCGGGTGCGCGGCCGCCGGGTTCAGGCTGGCCTCGATCTGGCCGAGCAGATCCATTAGTCCAGGCGATTGCAGCCGCGCGCGCAGGATGGCGTCCACGGCCGAGTGGGCCGTGGGGGTGGCGGTTACCGACAAGACGTCAGGCCTTCGCGCCGCCGTCGCCGCCCATGCAGGGCGGGGAGTCCGCGACCTTTCCGGCGCGTTCGAACCATTGATCCGGGTCCAGCGTGTGCAGCGCGAGGGCGTGGATGCCGCCGGCCAGCTCGTCGGCCAGGGCCTGGTTCACCAGGCGATGCCGGGCGATCAGCTTCTGGTCGCGAAAGGCGTCGGAGACGATGGTTACCTTGAAGTGCGACTCCGAACCCGGCGGTACGTTGTGCATGTGGCTCTCGTTTTCCACCGCAAGATGCACCGGCTCGAACTGTGCCTCCAGCTTGGCGGTGATCTGTTCCTGCATGCTCATGTTGGGGCTCCCGCGAATGCTGGTGTGTTGCGTACAGGCCACCAGTCTGCCTTGATGCGCCGCCATGTCCAGATCCGCCGTCGGTTGGACGGATGTTGCCCGTCATCGGGCGGACGCCCGGTGCGGGAGGGTTATACTGCCGCGCTCATTTTCGTGACAGGGAAGCATGATGAAGATTTCAGCGATGCGGATGGCCGGTACGAGCCTCCTGGGGATGCTGGTGATCGCACTGGCAGGGTGTTCCTCGCCACGGGCGGATTTTGAAAATGCCTGTATCGAGAACTCGGGTGATACGGAGGGCTGCACGTGTGCGGCCGAGCGTCTCGACAACAACCTCGACCGGGATCAATACGCCCAGTTGGTCGAACTGATGCAGGATGGTGGCGCGACCATGAGGGAGGTCGAGCAGGCGGTCGATGCCGAGGTCATGGAAGAGCTGATGATTGCCGGCAAGCAGTGCAACACCGGCATGTAATCCTGCAGCCCCTCCTGGCGGGCTTGCTGGGGTTATGGCTGGCGGTGCCGGTGGCTGTACAGGCGGAAGTCTCCCGTGGGGCGGAAGTGACGCCCGTTACGGGCGATATCGTCCTGCGCGCCGGCAATGGCGCCTGGGCCTTTCTGGCGCGGCGGTTCTCGGAATCGGATCCGCGCTGGAGCCATGCCGGGGTGATCCTCCGCGAGGGTGAAACTGTGAGGGTCGTTCACATGGACGGCTCGCCGGCCGGGGGCGAGATTCGTGCCGACTCGCTGGAGGCCTTCAGCGAGGGCCCACAAGCCATGCAGCTGGTGCGCACGGGGCTGGACGCCGCACAACGCCGGCGCGTTGGAGACTGGCTGGCCGGGCAGCTGGCGCGCGGCACACCCTTCGACACCCAGTTCCGCCTGGAAGACGACTCTGCGCTCTATTGTTCGGAGCTCGTGTGGCGAGCCCTTGAACACGTGGACCCGGCCCTGGACCAGGCGGACCTGCCACGGATGGCGGGCCGTTCATATATTCCGGTGGATCGGCTGCTGCAGTTGGGGGATGCTGGACCGGTGCCCGGTCCGGGTGTTCCGGTCCCTGCAGTCCAATGAAACGCGTGCAGTTTCTGGCAGAGCTGGTGACTTGTCGGGGGTCGTCCGGGCAGATTGCAGCTCCGCTGTGAACAGCCGGTAGAGATCACGGGGGGGCGCATGGGACAGACACTGGCGTTCGATATCTACGGGACGCTGATCGATACTCAGAGGATCGCGGCGACGCTTGAGGGCTGGATTGGCGAGCTGGCACCGGTGCTGGCGCGCGCCTGGCGCGAGAAGCAGCTGGAATACACCTTCCGGCGCGGGCTGATGGGGGCGTATGCGGACTTCGATGCCTGCACGGAACAGGCCCTGCGGTATTGCTGCCAGATGCAGGGCGTGACGCTGAGCGCGGGGCAGGAAGCAGAACTGCTGGAGCGGTACCGTCAGCTCCCGGCATTCACCGATGCCGCGCCCGCTCTGGATGGACTGCGTGCGGATGGGCACCGCCTATTCGCGTTCTCCAACGGGACGGCGGAAACAGTGGGCGGATTGCTGCGCCACGCCGGGCTGGAGGATCGCTTCGAGGATATCGTCAGCGTGGACGAGATCGGATGCTTCAAGCCGGATCCGCGCGTGTATCAGCACTTCCTGCAGCGGGCGGGCTCGAAACCTCAACAGACGTCGCTGATCTCGGGCAACCCGTTCGATGTAATCGGCGCGCAGGCCGTGGGTATGCGGACGGTCTGGCTCGACCGCACGGGTCGGGGCCTGTTTGACCCCTGGGGCGATAAGCCCACAGCCACGATCCGGGGCCTCAAGGAACTCGCCGGAATACTGGGGTAGCCTCGACGCATGGGTGAGTGGAATCGACGATCTTGTGGAACCTTCGGAGTCGATTGAAGCGCCGTTGGATCGCATCCGTTGTAGCGGGTATCCCGTCATGGCGAAATCCGGTCCGAACCCGCATCGTAGCCCGGCTCGGGCGCTGTTCAAGGACGTCGAAAACGACCCCGAGGTCGTGATCCGGGCAATGCGCCGGGGCTGATTGCGATCTAAAGCCGACCTTGAAGCCCCTCAGGTTGCGGCCTCGGGAGGCTCGCGTTGCGGGTCGTGGAGTTCGAGGTCGACCATCAGTTCGTTGGCCAGTGCCTCGAGGGCGTCCTGCAGGGTGTCCAGATCCAGGTCCTCGGGGACGCCGAGCTGCGCCTGCGCGTGGAACATTGGCTCGCCGGTCATCGAGCCCGGTTTGCAGGCCGTATCCAGGGTTTCCACGCTGACGCCGTGGCGCGAGAGGATGGCGGTGATGTCCTGCACGATCCCCGGTCGGTCGTGTCCGACCAGATCGAGCGTCACGTAGTGCCAGGGCGGCGCCGGAAGATCGCTCCCGCGCTGGATCTGGACCTGTAGACCGTCTCTCTCCAAATCGCGCAGCGCCGCCTCCAGCTGGTCCGCGGCATCCACCTCGGCCTCCAGCAGCACGACCCCGGCGAACTGCCCGGCCAGCTGCGCCATGCGACTCTCCAGCCAGTTGCCGCCAGCCGCCCGCGCCCGGGCCGCCACCGCGCTCACCAAGCCTGGTCGGTCCGGCCCGATCACGGTCAGAATCACCGAAGTCTTCATGCTTTGTCTCCCTGTTCCAGTTGCGATCAGACGGGCCATGCTACGGCATGGTTCCGGTTCGTAGGTACCGCGGCGCTTTGGGACCCTTGCCGGCACTTGCGCAATTCGGAGCCACTTCAGCTAATAGCCGGGGGGGGCGCAGCTCAATGTACGCCTTGGCGTAGGTCCCTATGTGGGAGAGGTTTGATCTGCATCAAGAACCCGGTTGTCTCTAATCGCAGGACGTATCCTTTATGCTGAGTTGAGAATATTCTTTAATTGTTCTTCCGGGGTCGGCCAAATGATCGGGGTGACCGTTTGGTGACTACTCTTTCGACGCATAACGGCTCATCACCAAGGACATTAAAATATGAGAAAGAAACAGCTTGCCGGAGGGTTGGCCCTTCTCCTCGGCTTCGGCCTCGCGGGGACGCCGGCGCTTGCCGTGGACGGCCTCGAAGGTGACCCGCAGCGCGGCGAGGGTCTGACGCAGACCTGCATTTCCTGCCATCAGGCCGATGGCTCCGGGCAGAACGTTCCGGGGGGCGAATCCTGGCCGCGACTGGCCGGTCTGTCCGCAGGCTATATCGCGCGGCAACTGAAGGATTACCAGGAAGGCCGCCGCCAGAACAGCACCATGGCTGCGTTCGCCAATATGCTGGATGATCAGGCTGTTGCCGATGTCGCTGCGTACTACGCCCAGCTTCCGGTTACCGAGGCCCAGGGGGGCGACGACGTCGATGACGCCACCCTGGCGCGCGGCGAGGAGCTGGCCCTCCGCGGAGACTGGAACCAGTACATCGTCAGCTGCCAGAGCTGCCACGGACCGGGCAATGCCGGGGCCGGTGAGGCGTTCCCGGGCATCGCGAGTCAGCATGCCGGCTATATCGCCGGTCAACTGCATCAGTGGCAGGAGGGCGAGCGGGACAACGATCCGCAGGGCCTGATGGCGGCGATCGCCAAGCGCATGAGCGATGAGGACATCCGGGCAGTCTCGGCCTGGCTGGCCCGTCAACGTGTCACGTCGGCACAAGGGGATTCGAAATGAAGATTCGCAAGCTCACGCTGACGACGGGCGCGGCCGTCCTGCTGGCCGGTGCCGCGAGCGCTGCCTGGGACGAATACAAGCCCCTGTTCGCCCTCGGTTATGCCGAGCCGGAGGAGGGCCAGCTCGTGCATATCCCGCCGACCCTTCAGGATCTGGAGGATGCCGCCATGAGTCCGGAACTCAAGGAAGTGGTCCGCCGTGGCTATGATCTGTTCGTCGATACCCAGCAGCTGCGTGGCCAGCACGTATTCAATGACATGAACTGTGCCAGCTGCCACATGGACGCCGGGCGCCAGCCGTTCAGTGCCGCCCTGTGGCCGGCTGCGATCACGCTGCCCGACTACCGCGGCAAGAACTGGCAGGTGAACAGCCTCGAGGAACGCGTGGTCGGCTGCTTCACGTACTCGATGAATGGCGACCCGCCGGAGTACGGTAGCGACACGATGCTGGCCATCACTACCTACATGCAGTGGCTGGCCAAGGGTGCGCCGGTCTACCCGGATCAGGAGATTTACGGTCGTGGCTATGGATCGGTGGACGAGCCGGAACAGGAGCCTAACTACGAGCGCGGCAAGGAGGTCTATGCACAGAGCTGTGCGATCTGTCACGCAGAGGATGGTCAGGGGCTGAAGCAGGACGGCCAGGTGGTCTTCCCGCCGTTGTGGGGGGATGGTTCCTACAACTGGGGTGCCGGGATGTCGCGGATCAATACCTCGGCGGCCTTCATCAAGCACAACATGCCGCTGGGCCAGCCGAATTCTCTCAGCGACCAGGAGGCCTGGGACGTCGCGTTCTACATGAACAGTCACGAACGTCCGCAGGACCCGCGCTACACCGGTGATGTCCACGAGACCCGTGAAAAGCACGCCAACTTCCACGGGCGCACCCTCTACGGGACCGTGCGCGAGGTGGACGGGCACTTGCTGGGTGATCACGACAACACTGGCGAGAAGGACTTCCTGCGCCCGGAGATACTCCGCTCGCGTACCTTCGACTGACGCGATCAGCCTCACGGCTGATTCGCCGGGAGGACATCAACGCCCTGGAACGCTCGTCGTTCCGGGGCGTTTTCGTTTCCGCTTTTGGGCCGGCCTTTGCCGCTCCCGGGCGGGCTCAGTCGGTATAGATCATGCGGCGGGTCATCCCGCCGTCGACGGTCCAGGTCTGGCCGGTGACGAAGCCGGCTTCCGGCCCGAGCAGGAAGGCGGTGAGGTTCGCGATATCCGAGGGCTGGCCCACGCGTCCGGCCGGGTGCTGGGCGTGGTCCTGTTCGGATAGCGGTTCGGCCTGGCGCTGCGCGGGGCTGCGGGTGTCGATCCAGCCGGGGCGGATGGCGTTCACGCGGACGTCCGGCCCGGCGCTGATGGCCAGGGCATGGGTGAAGGCGTCGAGGCCGCCCTTGCTGGCGGCGTAGGCCTCGGTATCCGGTTCCGACTGCAGGGCGCGAGTCGAGCTGATGTTCACGATCGCCCCGCCTCGGCGGCGCAGCAGCGGCAGGGTGTGCTTGCTGAGCAGGAAGGCGCCGGTGAGGTTGGTGTCCAGCCAGCGTTGCCAGTCGGCGAGTTCCAGTGCCTCCAGTGGCCCGGAGTGAGGGTCGCTGATGCCGGCGTTGTTAACCAGCGCATCGAGCCCGCCGTGCCATTCCTCCGTGCGCTGGATGACCTCGCGCACGCGTGCCTCGTCGCGGACATCCAGCGTCATGGCTCGGGCCGCGGGGCCGAGGTCCTGCGCGGCTTGCTGGCATTCGGGACCATCGAGATCGGTTAGCACCACCCGCCAGCCGTCCTGCACCAGGCGTTCGGCGATGCCGAGACCGATCCCGCGCGCCGCACCGGTGACCAGGGCAATACGCGAGCCGCTGCGGGACGGCGACTCGTCAGACACGCCCGGCGTCCGGAAGGCTGTAGAAGTCCCGCGCGGTGGCGGCAGTGTTTGCCACCAGATCTTCGGGAGTTTGGTCTTGAATCTGGGCGACGGATTCCCCGCTGAGATTGGTATGGGTCTCGACGTCGTTCATGCCGTGTTTGTCTCGTTGGCGAGCATATTCATGATCAAGCGGATCATGGTCTCCTTGTTGGCGGGGTCAGATTCCGCGATCAGCAGGGTCAGGGCTGCGAGACCCACATCGTTGATGACCGGCTCGCCGGTTGTGCTGATGAGGCGGTGATTGCGATGCAGGAAGTCTACGAACACGTACGCGGCGCTGCGCTTGTTGCCGTCGGAAAAGGGGTGGTTCTTGATCACGAAGTACAGCAGATGTGCCGCCTTGGACTCTACGGTGGGGTAGGCCGGTTCGCCGAATACGGACTGCTCGAGATTGCCCAGCACCGAGTCCAGCCCTTCGCCGCGTTCCTGAGCGAATAGTTCCGTCGCCTGGCCTTTTGCCATCAGGTCTTCCTTGAGCGCGGCTAGGGCGTCGCGCGCTTCGCCGATCGTCGGCAGTGTGCCTCCGGTCTCGGCTTTGGGCTCGGTCAGCAGGCCTTCGTCGTACCGCTGCAGTAGCAGAAAGGTCTGGGCGTAGCGGGTGACGATATCGACCAGTCCGCGGCCGGCCTCCAATCCCAGTTCCGGGCTGCGGGCGGTGCGGCGCACCAGTTCCAGCGCGGCTTCCAGCTCCCGGGCGTTGGTCTCGAAGCGCTGGCGGTTGAGGGTCCAGCCGCGGGTTAGGTGCTCGCGAAGGATGCGGGTGGCCCACTGGCGGAAGCGGGTCGCGCGAGAGGAATTGACCCGGTAGCCGATTGAGATGATGGCGTCGAGGTTGAAGTATTCGACCCGGTAGGTCTTGCCGTCCGCGGCAGTTGTTGCCTTTTTTGCAACAACTGAATCGCGTTCGAGCTCGTGTCTTTCAAATACGTTCTTCAGGTGCCTCGATATTACCGATTTGTCCCGGCCGAAGACGTCCGCGATCTGACCCAGCGACAGCCAGACCGTCTCTTCGTCGATATCAAGCCGGACCTCTACGGCGCGGTCCGCATCCTCGTAGATGATGATGGGTGCTTCGTCTTCCTGGGTCATGTCGGATCCTCTTCCCTGAGGGGTTGCTGTTTTATAGCTTGTTCCTGCCTGTGTTTCCTGTCACTGGCTGGCCACATGGAGGCTCTCACCCCGCGTGTTACGCGCCTGATGCCGGCGGCAGGTTGTAGAAGGCGCGGGCGGTGGCGGTGGTGTGGGCCGCGAGTTCTTCGGTGGTTTCGTCGCGCAGCTGGGCGACGTATTCGCCGATGTGGGGGAGGAAAGCGGGTTCGTTGCGGCGGCCGTTGCCGAGCTTCTTGCCGGAACCCTTGGGCAGGCTGCGGGGCAGCAGGTAGGGGGCGTCGGTCTCGATCATCAGGCGGCCCTGCGGGATGCGCGGGACCAGCGGGTGCAGGTGGTGGCCGCGGCGTTCGTCGCAGACCCAGCCGGTGATGCCAATGTGGCAGTCGAGGTCGAGGTATTCGGCCAGGGCATCGGCCTCGCCGGTGAAGCAGTGGACGACCGCTTGGGGCAGGCGGTGGCGCCAGCGGCGCAGGATTTGCGCGAAGTCGTGGTGGGCGTCACGTTCGTGGAGGAAGACCGGCAGGCCGAGGTCGGCGGCCAGCTCCAATTGGGCCTCGAAGGCGATGCGCTGCTGCGGGCGCGGCGAGTGATCGCGGTTGTAGTCCAGCCCCATCTCGCCCATGGCGACCACATTGTCGTCCGCGCGGGCCAGGTCACTGAACCGGGCGGCGATCGCGTCGGTCCACTGTTTTGCCAGGTGCGGATGCACGCCCAGGGTGGCGCGGCAGCAGTCCGGGTACTGGTCGGCGATCTCCAGGCATTTTTCGCTCTGGTGTGCGTCGGCGCCGGTGATCAGCATCCAGGAGACGCCGGCCTCGCGGGCGCGGTCGAGGACCTCGTCGCGTTCCTTGTTGAAGGATTCGTGGGTGAGGTTAAAGCAGATATCGATCCATTCCATGCGCGGTATGCTAACGGATTGGTGGCGTGGCGCCAGACCCTGGCTCCGTCATTGCGAGGCGCGCCGCGACGTGGCGATCTGTTGGGGGTGGCTCCTGCGCCGGACGGAGCGGGCGGCGGGGGTTGCGGATGGGGGGTTGCCGCGGCCCCTGCGGGGCCTCGCAATGACGGGGTCCTTGTCCGGGTTTCGGGTATGGACCGCCGGGGCGTGATACGTGTTGAACAGTTGTTGATGATTTGGAGTTTGGAATGCGTGATGCGAGCCCTCTGGCGGTTTATCTGAATGACTATCAGCCGCCGGCATTTATGGTGGAGAGCCTGGAGCTGGACTTTGATCTGGCGGCGGCGACCACTGAGGTGACGACGCGCATGGCGGTGCGGCGCAACCCGGAGGCGGCGGAGCCGGATGCGCCGCTGCGCCTGTATGGCGATGGCGTGGAGCTGGTCTCGCTGACGGTGGACGGCGCCAAGCCGGCCGAGGGTTTGCTGGAACAGGACGCCGAGGGCCTGCTGCTGCACGGCCTGCCAGAGGCCGCGCGGCTGAAGATCGTCAGCCGCTGCCATCCGGAGCAGAACACGCAGCTCGAGGGGCTGTACGCCTCCAGCGGCAACCTCTGCACCCAGTGCGAGCCGGAGGGCTTTCGCCGCATCACGTTCTTCCCCGATCGCCCGGATGTTCTGACCACGTACCGCGTGCGCCTGGAGGCGGATCGGGCGCAGTACCCGGTGCTGCTGGCCAACGGCAACCGGGTCGAGGTCGGCGAGCTGGACGGTGGCCGCCATTACGCTGTGTGGGAGGACCCGTTCCTCAAGCCGTCGTACCTGTTCGCGCTGGTCGCGGGGGATCTGGCCTGCCAGCGGGAAATCTTCACCACGATGTCCGGGCGCGAGGTGGCGCTGGAGCTGTACGTGGAGGCGCACAACGCCGATCGCTGCGACCACGCGCTGGCCTCGCTGAAGCGCGCGATGCGCTATGACGAAGAGGCCTTCGGCCGCGAATACGATCTGGATGTGTACATGATCGTCGCAGTGGACGACTTCAACATGGGGGCGATGGAGAACAAGGGGCTCAACCTGTTTAACGCCAAGTACGTGCTGGCCAGCCCCGATACCGCCACGGACGACGACTTTGTCGCCATCGAATCGGTGATTGCGCACGAGTACTTCCACAACTGGTCGGGCAACCGCGTGACCTGCCGCGACTGGTTCCAGCTGTCGCTGAAGGAGGGACTCACGGTCTTCCGCGACCAGGAGTTCACTACCGACTGCACCCTGTTCGGCGTGAAGCGCATCGACGACGTGGCCATGCTGCGCGCCTTCCAGTTCCCGGAAGATGCCGGCCCGCTGGCGCACCCGGTGCGCCCGGACCACTACGCCGAGATCAACAATTTCTACACCCTGACCGTGTACGAAAAGGGCGCGGAGTTGATCCGCATGCTGCGCACCCTGATCGGGCGCGAAACCTTCCGCCACGGGCTGGATGTCTACTTCAAACGCTTCGACGGCCAGGCGGTAACCACCGACGATTTTGTTGCAGTGATGGCCGAGGTCAGCGGTCGCAATCTGACGCCATTCAAGCGCTGGTACACCCAGGCCGGCACCCCGCGGGTGACGGCCGCGACGTCATTTGACGGCCCCGGTGGCCAGGCGCGTATCACGCTCACGCAGGAGACACCGTCCACTCCCGGACAGGAGCACAAGGAGCCTGTGGTGATCCCGATGCGGGTGGCCTTTCTGGATGCGGAAGGACGGCGCATCACGGCTCACCAGAAGGGCGGTGAGGTGCAGGACGAGTGGGTGCTGGAGCTAGACGAGGGCGAGCAGACCTTCCGTTTCGAAGAGCTGTCCGACTCGCCGACTGCGATCTCCTGGCTGCGCGGCTTCTCCGCCCCGGTGATCCTGAATGCCAATCAGGGCGTGGACGAGCTGTCCCACCTGCTGGCGCATGACGACGACGCCTTCGCCCGCTGGGAGGCTGCACAGACGCTGTTTCGCCGCGCCATCCGTTCCCGCATCGAACACGATGCTGCTGACTCCGCGCTGGAGGCGTCGATCGAGCACGCGCTGGCGGCGCTGTTGCGTGACGAGGCGATCGAGCCGGTGCTGCTGGCGACCATCCTGCAGTTGCCGCCGACCCGCGAACTGGCCGAGCTGTTCGAGCGCGTGGACCCGGTGCGCCTGCGCGCCGAGCGCGACGACCTGGAGAAGCGCCTGTACGGGCCGCTGACCGCGGCGATGCAGCAGATCCAGCCGAAACTGGACGATGTCGACAATGGCGCGTTCACCGCCGAGGCCATGGGCCGGCGCCAGTTGCGCAATCGCCTGCTGGCGCTGCGCGTGGCCGCGCGTGATCAGGCCGCGGTGCCGGAGGCTCTGGCGCAGTACCAGAAGGCGCGCAGCCAGACCATGCGCATGGGCGCGCTGAACGCGGTTAACGAACTGGACCACGAGGCGCGCCAGGTGCTGCTGGCGGACTTCGAACAGCGCTACCGCGACGATCCGCTGGTGCTGGACAAGTACTTCGGCCTGCAGGCCGGCAGCCAGGTCGCCGGAGGCTTCGAGCGCCTGGATGCTCTGCTGGAGCATCCAGGATTCCGCTGGACCAACCCGAACCGCGTGCGCGCGGTGCTGGGGCCGTTCATGGCGCGCAACGAACGCCACTTCCATCAGGACGACGGTGAGGGCTATCGTCGCATGGGCGGCTTCGTCGAGAAGCTGGACGCGATGAACCCGCAGACCGCCGCGCGTCTGGCCCAGCCGCTGACCCGCTGGCGCAAGGTCGACGCCGCGCGCAGTGAATTGATGCGAGCGGAACTCGAGCGCCTGACCGCACTCGAACTTTCGCGCGATCTGCGCGACGTGGTCGAGCGTGCCTTGGCGGAGTAGAAGGCGAACGCTTTCGCTCATCGAGCGTCGGGGTTTCGTTGGGAGGTTGCCACGGCCCCTGCGGGGCCTCGCAATGAAGGGATATTAGGTGGCGTCGAGGCCAGGATGTGGGCCCCAAAGGCCTGGCCCGGTGGCTTGTGGTAGGTTGATGTCCGATTGCCGGGGGCCGGGCGCCCCCTGAAACGAGGTTGTGACCGACGTGAACCGAGTCTTCTTCCGACTGCTGTGCTGGATGCTGGTGCTGGCGATTGCCGGCCTGCCGGCGCTGGCGGCGGCTGTGGGAATGGAAGACGGTCACGCTGGGCACACGGTGCAAGGTGCCCAGTCCAAGGGCGATGCCGAGCACGAGGCCCACGATCACGGGCACGACGCTGCCCATCATCACCATGCGCATGGCGACCGGGCGGGCCACGCCGGTTCGCCGCATGGTTCGGACCCTGCTCCTTCATCGGGACACTCCCAGGCCAGCGAGCTGCTCGTACATGTCGATTGCGTGGACGCGGCCTGTCTGGCTGCCTGCGCCGCCTGCAGCCATTGTCAGGGCATGCCGTCCATCACCGGCATGAGTGTGCTGACGACGGTCGCACAGGGCGCAAGCCTGCATTCCTTCCAGAGCGGCCCTTCCGCGGTCGCGTTGCACCGCCCTCCAATCCTCTCCTGATCCCGCAGTGCCGGCCGTTTGGCCGGTTCCTGCCCGTGTGTCTGGGGGATTCCCAGCAGCGGGCGGCATGCCCGTGTCGTGCTTTCGCGCGCGGTACGGAATCGAGTACGGAATCAAGGAGATTTTCACGATGCGAGCAACCCGATTGCTGCTCCCCGTGGTGTCGGTACTGTTCCTCGCCGGTTGCGCGGTTACCGCGCCCGAGCTGGATCGGTCCGAACTGGCGGAGGACGTCTCGGTGCAGGGGATCGACCTGCCCGAGTCGGAGATGCCCCGACCCTCCGGCGAGCTGACGCTCGACGAGGCTGTTCACCAGGCCATCTGGCGCAACCCGCGCATGCAGCAGGCCTACGCCAAGCTGGACCTGACCGCGGTCGACGTGGTCGAGGCCTCCCAGTTTTCCAACCCTTCGCTGTCGCTGTCGGTGATGCGCCCCGAGGGTGGTGGCGGTAACGAGTACGGCGTCGGCCTGGCCTGGGGAATCTCCGGCCTGCTGATGCGTAGCTCCCGCCAGGAGATGGCGCAGTCGCACTGGGAATCCACCCGTCTGCAACTGGCCGAAGGGATGGTCGCGCTGGCCAGCGATACCGAGCGCGCCTGGTATGACGCGGTGGCCGCGCGCCAGCGCGCGGAGGTGCAGCGTCTGGAGACCCGTGCGGCCGACCTGGGTGCCCGCCTGGGCGAACGCTTTTATGAGGCCGGCAACGTGTCGGATCTTCAGCGCGCGCAACTGCGCATCCGCGCCGCCGAGGCGCGCTTGGAGCTCGAGGATGCCCGCCAGCGCGAGCGCGAGGCGCGGCTGCGCCTCGCGCATCTGATGGGGCTGCCTGGCGAGGTCGATGACTGGGAGCTTTCGAAAGAGCTGCCGCTGCCGCTGGCAGAGGTCGAGGAGCGCCAGGCCCTGGTGGACCAGGCGCTGGAACAGCGCCTGGATCTGCGCGCGCTGGATCATGCCCTGGATGGGCTGACCGAGGGCGTGGCCCTGGTGCGGCGCTACCGCTGGATGGGGGATATCGAGCCGGGGTTGGAGTTTGAGCGCGAGGGTGACGGGACCCGCCTGTGGGGTGGAGGCATCTCGTTCACGCTGCCGATCTTCAACCAGAACCAGGCCGGTATTGGCCGCGCCGAGGCACGGCTGGCGGACGGCGAGGCGCGGCGCGAGTCGCTGGTGCAGGTGATTACCAATGATGTGCACCAGCACTTCGAGCGTCTGACCCACCACCGCACTCGCTTCGGCGTGCTGCAGGACGATCTGCTGCCGGCCCGCGAGCTGGCGACCGAGCGGCTCCAGGAACGCGTGAACTTCATGTTCGACGACGTGTTCGACCTGCTCGCGATCAAGCAGGAGGAGCTGGCGGACTGGCAGAAGGCGATCGCGGCCCTGGGTGACTACTGGCAGGCGCGTGCTGCGCTGGCGCATTCCGTGGCCGGTGAATTGCCGGGCGGCGAACCGGGCAGTGCCGGCAAGTTCGAGACCGCGCAGCTGGAGCACGACCCGGCGCCCATGGATCACGGTGCCATGGATCACGGTGCCATGGATCACGGTGCCATGGATCATGGCGGTGGCGATGAAGGGCATTCCGGCATGGACCACGGGGATCACGGGGCCCATGACGGGATGGATCATGACGAAGGCCACGAAGGCCACGAAGGCCACGAAGGCCACGAAGGCCACGAAGGCCACGAAGGCCACGAAGGCCACGAAGGCCACGAAGGTCACGAAGGTCACGAAGGCCACGAAGGTCATGAAGGTCATGAAGGTCATGAAGGTCATGAAGGTCATGAAGGTCATGAGGGCCATGAGGGCCATGAGGGCCATGAGGACCATGAGGACCATGAGGGCCATGAGGGCCACGAGGGCCACGAGGGCCACGAGGGCGAGGGCATGGATCACGATGACCACGGTCAGCAGGGCCAGGATCACCGCGATCATTCCAACCACGGGCATGGAGGGCATCACTGATGAAACGCCGTAACTTTCTGATTGCCGCCAGCGCCCTGCTGCCGGCAACCACCCTGACGCGGGTGATGGCCGAAACGGGTCACGAGCACCACAACCAGGGCGACCACACCCCCGGCGATCGTACCGAGCAGGGCTACATGCCGGTGCATACGCCCAATGGCTGGACGCTGCCGTACCAGATGAACGACGGGGTGAAGGAGTTTCACCTGGTGGCCGAGGAGATCGAGCACGAGTTCGCGCCCGGTTCGGTGGCCAAGTGCTGGGGCTATAACGGCACCACGCCCGGGCCGACCATCGAGGCGGTGGAGGGCGATCGTGTCCGCATCTACGTGACCAACCGGCTGCCCGAGTACACCTCGGTGCACTGGCACGGCATCCACCTGCCCTCGGGCATGGATGGTGTGAAGGGAGTGACCCAGCCGCCGATCCACCCGGGCGAGACCTTCGTCTACGAGTTCGAGCTGAACCAGCATGGCACGCACATGTACCACCCGCATGCCGACGAGATGGTGCAGATGGCGATGGGGATGATGGGCATGTTCATCATCCACCCGAGGGATGGCGAGATCGAGCCGGTGGACCGCGACTACGCGATCCTGTTGCACAACTGGGGACTGCATCCCGGTACCCGCACCCCGGATCCGTCGATCATGGTGGACTTCGATCTGTGGTCGATGAATTCCAAGGTGTTCCCGGCCATCGACTCGCTGGTGGCGAAGACCGGCGAGCGGGTGCGTATCCGCATGGGCAACCTGTCGATGTGGAACCACCCGATGCATGTGCACGGGGTGTCGTTCGAGGTGACCGGCTCCGATGGCGGTCGCTGGCCACGCAACCAGTGGCGCAAGGAGACCACCGAGATTGTGGCGGTCGGGCAGACGCGCGATGTCGAGTTCGTTGCGCCACCGGGTGACTGGGCGTTCCACTGCCACATGTCGCACCACACCATGAACCCGATGGGGCACGGCATTGCCAACCCACTGGGTGTGGATCAGTCCGGTATCGAGGAAGAGATCCGCTCGATCCTCCCCGGCTATATGGCGATGGGCGAGCACGGCATGGCCGACCACCAGGAGCACACCGACGGCGGTCACATGACCGGCCCGGAGAACACCCTGGCGATGGCCATGGGTCAGGGCCCGTTCGGCAGCATCGGCATGGGCGGGATGTTCACCCTGATCAAGGTCCGCGATGACCTGGAGCCGGGCGACTTCCGCGACCCCGGTTGGTACTGGCACCCGGATGGCGAGGTCGCCTGGATGGTCAGCGATGACCCCGACTTCGGCAACCCGGTGCGCCGCGGCAAGCTCGCCGGCGAGGGCTCGGACGCGCTGCCGACCCCGAGCCGTGAAACGAACGGCCATGGTGGCCATGGCGGTCACGGGGGGCATGGAGGCCACGACCACTAGTCGCGGGTATGGAACCGGCCGGAGGGCCCAGTTGGGCCCTCCGTTTTTCCAACCCATGTTTCAACGCAACAAACATTTGCAACACAGCAAAACGACAAGAGGACACGACATGCAGACCAAGAACACGCTCCACAACACCACCCGAGCCGCCGTGGCGGCCCTGCTGCTGGCCCTGGCCATGCCGCTGTTGGCCCATGAGGGCGATTTGGGCAGCACGCCGAAGGACGGCGCCACCGTGCAGGGCTCGCCGGAGGAGATCGGCATCGAGTTCGATGGCGCGATGCGCATTACCCAGTTCGACGTGACCGGCCCCAACGGCCGTGTGAGCATGGCGAATCGGCCGGGCAGCGAGCCGACCGAGCGCTACTTTGTGGAGCCTGCGGAGCCGCTTCCGGCCGGCAGCTATCAGGTGCGCTGGCGCGGTCTGGCACGCGACGGGCACATGATGTCCGATGGCTTCCGCTTCACGGTGGAGGACTGATCTATGGCTTGGATGTCGGCACTCGCCGGGGTGGAGGCCTGGACCGTCGCGATGATCCTCGTGACGGCCGGGTTCTACCTCGGGGCCCTGCTGGCGACCGGGGCGGTGCTGTTCCGCCTGGCGTTTCCGGATCTGCCCGATCCGGATCGCCGGGTGCTCGCCCGCACAGGGGCGATCTCGGCCTGGGTGGCAATCGCCCTGGCCATGCTGCAGTGGCTGTTGCAGGCCGGGTATCTCGGGGGCGGTAATATCGCCTCCGCGATGGACCCCATGCTGCTGGGGATCGTGTTCGAGGGCGCGCAGGGCACCCGATTGATTCTCGCGGTGACGGGCTTGCTACTGGTCCAGGCGATCCTGTTGGATGCCCGGCGTCTGCCGGGGGTGGGCTATGGCCTGAGCCTGGCCGGGGTGCTGTTGGTGATGTTCGCCTTCGTGCAGGTGGGCCATACGGTGGACGAGCCGCGCCCCCTGCTGGCCGGCTTGCTGATACTGCATTTGCTGGCAGCCGCCTTCTGGGTCGCGTCGCTGGGTCCGCTGTACCGGCTGGCCGGGCACCCACCCGAGGGTCCCGATGCCGCGCGCATCCTCGCTCGCTTTGGGCAGGTCGCGATGATCGGGGTCGGGCTGCTGGTGCTGGCGGGGCTGGTTCTCGCCTGGTGGTTGCTGGGTGGCATCACGCCGTTGTTGACCACCGGCTATGGCCAGTTCCTGATCGGCAAGGTGCTGATCGTCGCACTGCTCCTGCTGCTGGCGGCCGCGAACAAGTGGCGGCTGGTGCCGGCCTTCGAGCGGGGCGAAGCGGGAGCACCGCGGCGTCTGCGGCGCAGCATCGCGCTGGAGGGCGCCCTGGTGGCGTTGGTCCTGCTGCTAACCGCGGTGCTGACCACGGTCAGCTCGCCGGCCAACGGCTGAGAAAGACCCGGGTGGGTGTTTCCTTAGATCGGGCGCTGGACGACAGTCGCTGAGAGCTCGACGTCCTCGTCCTTGCGTTGGATGCGGATGTCCAGGGTTTCGCCCGGTGAGGTGCGGGCGATCGCGTTGAGGGCCTCGCGCGGGGTGTTTACGCTGCTGTCGTCGAGGTGGGTGATGATGTCCCCCGGGCGGATGCCGGCCTCGTCGGCCGGGCCTTCGCGCAGGATGCCCGCCACCAGCACGCCGCGCGGGGCGTCCAGACCGAAGGATTCGGCCAGTTCGCGGTCCATCGCCTGGACCTCGATTCCCAGCCAGCCGCGGGCGACAAAGCCCTGTTCGATGATGTCGGTCATCACGCTGCGCGCCAGGTCCACCGGGATCGCGAAGCCGATGCCGTGGGAGCCGCCGGAGCGCGAGAAGATCGCCGTGTTGATGCCGATGACCTCGCCGCGGGCATTGATCAGGGCGCCACCGGAATTGCCCGGGTTGATGGCCGCGTCGGTCTGGATGAAGTCCTCGAAGGTGTTGATGCCCAGCTGGTTGCGCCCGGTGGCGGAGACAATGCCCTGGGTCACGGTCTGGCCGACCCCGAACGGGTTGCCAATGGCCAGGACCACGTCACCCACCTGCAACTCGCTGGAGTGACCCACCGTGGCCACGGCCAGATCCGGTACCCGCACGCGCAGCACGGCCAGGTCGGTGTCCGGGTCAATGCCGATGATCTCGGCGGGGTGGGCCTCGCCGCCGGGCAGCACGATTGCGATGGCATCGGCCTCCTCGATCACGTGGTGATTGGTGAGCACGTGCCCCTGATCGGTCATGATGACCCCGGAGCCGAGGCTGGACTGTTCCTGTTCGCCCGGTGGCAGTTGCTGGCCAAAGAACTCGTGCAGGCCGAAGCCGGACGGGCGGTCGATGGTGCGCGAGGTCATGATGTTGACCACCGCGGGTGCTGCGCGGCGTACGCCGTCGGCATAGCTGGCCGGCGCGCCCGTTGCGGCAGGCGCAGCCACCGGCTCGGCGACCTGCAGCTCGGCACCCGGGTCGCCGCGGCCGAGGATCTCGGGGAAGAACACCGCGATCACCACGGCCAGGGCGATGCCGGTCAGCGCGGCTTGCAGGAGGAAGCGAGAGAAATTCACCATATGCTGAATATACCGAAACATCGTTCAACAGGGGATCCCGCCGTGGTCGATCGCGACGAACTGATGCAGGCACTGAATGCGGAACTCGAACCGGAGCGTTTCCGCGACTACTGTCCGAACGGCCTGCAGGTCGAGGGGCGGCGCGAGATCCGCCGAATCGTCAGCGGGGTGACCGCCTCCCTGGCGCTGGTGGAGGCGGCCGTGGAGACCGGGGCCGACCTGATCCTGGTGCATCACGGCTACTTCTGGAAGGGCGAGCCGCAGGCGGTGACCGGCATGAAGCGGGAGCGCTTGCGGCAGTTGCTCGCGCACGAAATCAATTTGGTGGCCTACCATCTGCCGCTGGATGCCCACCCGGCACTCGGCAACAATACCCAGCTGGCGGGACGCCTGGGGTTCGCGATCGACGGCGTGCTGCGCGAGGACGGGGTCGGCCAGATCGGAACACCCGCCCGGCCGCTGTCGGCGCCGGACATGCAGGCGCACATCAGCAATGTGCTGGGGCGCGAGGCCCTGTGCGTGGAGGCCGGCGATCACCGGATCCGGCGCATCGCCTGGTGTACCGGCGGGGCGCAGTCGCTGCTCTCCGAGGCGGCAGCCCGGGGGGTGGATGCCTATGTCAGTGGCGAGATCTCCGAACAGACCACCCACGAAGCGCGCGAGCTTGGGGTGCACTACTTTGCTGCCGGGCACCACGCGACCGAACGCTACGGGGCTCTGGCCCTGGGGCAGTGGTGTGCGGAGCGTTTCGGCCTCGAACACGAGTTCATCGAGATCGACAATCCGGCCTGATCGTTGTCTCCCTTGTGGGCAGCGCGCTGCGAGATTGTGGTGCAGATTGTGCGGTTTCGGGGCGTTGGCGGCGCCCGGAACAAGCAAATTTATAATCAACCGCTTATAGGGTTTTCGGGGGTCTGAGACCGAGTGCAATGCTCGGTCTTAAGGCGGCAATCTACTTGACCTTATTAGCGTGTTCGGGAATTCTATCGCATTTTACAGCCCGCCCAGATGGGTATTCGCGCGTGCGGCAAGCCCCTTCGCGTACCGGCCGCGCCTCCCTTGTGCGGCCGCGGGAATACGATTTCAACACGTTGTTTGGAGAGACAAACATGGCAAACCAAGGCGTAAACCGAGGCCGTCGCCGGTTCCTCGTCGCCGCGACATCCGTCGTAGGCGGAGCCGGGGTCGCCGCAGTCGCGGCCCCGTTCCTGGCGTCCTTGCAGCCCAGCGCGCGCGCTCAGGCAGCCGGGGCCCCTGTCGAGTTCGACGTGGCCGCTGTCGAGCCGGGTCAGCGTGTCAGCGTCGAGTGGCGCGGGCAGCCGATCTGGGTAGTGCGGCGCACCGACGAGATGGTTGCCGGTTTGGCCGAGGTGGCCGATCGCCTGCGCGATCCGGACTCCGAAGTGGAAAGCCAGCAGCCGGCATATGCGCAGAACGAATACCGTTCGCGCGATCCCGAGATCCTGGTCGTCATCGGTATCTGCACCCATCTGGGCTGCTCGCCGACCTACCGCCCGGAGATCGGCGATCCCGAGATGGGCTCCGACTGGCTGGGCGGCTGGCTGTGCGGCTGCCACGGTTCGCGCTTCGACCTTGCGGGTCGCGTGTACCGCAACATGCCGGCGGTGACCAATCTGGTGATCCCGCGGCACATGTATCGGACCGACACCTTGCTTGTCATTGGTGAAGACGAAGACGGGGAGGCGATCTGATGGCTAGCAATCCTGATACCAAGATCCAGGGCGGTGTACTGGGCTGGGTGGACGCCCGCTTCCCGCTCTCCCAGATGTGGAACGAGCATCTGGCGCAGTACTACGCACCGAAGAACTTCAACTTCTGGTATTTCTTCGGATCCCTGGCGCTGCTGGTGCTGGTCATCCAGTTCGTCTCCGGTATCTTCTTGACCATGTTCTACAAGCCCGACGCCGAGCTCGCGTTTGCATCGGTCGAGTACATCATGCGCGACGTGGAGTGGGGCTGGCTGATCCGCTACATGCATTCCACCGGCGCCTCGATGTTCTTCGTGGTCGTCTACCTGCACATGTTCCGGGCGTTGCTCTACGGCTCCTACAAGAAGCCGCGCGAGCTGATCTGGATCTTCGGTGTGCTGATCTACCTGGTGCTGATGGCCGAGGCCTTCGCCGGCTACCTGCTGCCGTGGGGTCAGATGTCCTACTGGGGCGCGCAGGTGATCGTGAACCTGTTCCAGACCATCCCGTATATCGGGCCGGACCTGGTGACCTGGATCCGCGGTGACTTCCTGCTGTCCGACGCCACGTTGAACCGGTTCTTCGCACTGCACGTGATTGCCCTGCCGCTGGTGCTGATCATGCTGGTGGCCGCGCACATCATCGCGCTGCACGAAGTGGGTTCGAATAACCCGGATGGCGTCGAGATCAAGAAAAACAAGGACGAGAACGGCATCCCGAAGGATGGCATCCCGTTCCACCCCTACTACTCCGTGAAGGATCTGGCGGGTGTTGGCGTGTTCCTGATGGTCTTCGCCGCGATCATGTTCTTCTTCCCCACCGGGGGTGGCCTGTTCCTGAAGGCCGACAACATGATCCCGGCCGATCCGCTGGTGACCCCGGATCTGATTCCGCCGGTCTGGTACTTCACCTCGATGTACTCGGTACTGCGCTCGGTGCCGGATCCGTTCCTGGGCGTGATGGCGATGGGCGCGGCGGTCGTGATGCTGTTCTTCATCCCCTGGCTGGATCGCAACCCGGTCCTGTCGATGCGCTATCGCTCGTTCGCGGCCAAGTTCAACCTGGCGGTGTTCGTGGTGGCGTTCGTGGTCCTCGGTTGGCTGGGCCTGCAGCAGGCCACCAGCGAGGTCAGCGAGATGAGCCTGCGCTTCTCCACGGTCTACTTCGCGTTCTTCTTCGTGCTGTGGTTCCTCAGCCGGGAGCGGTCCATGTTCTTCAGTCTGATCGCGTTTGCGGTGGTGGTGGGTATCTACTCCATCTACGACATCCTGCGCTTCGATCCCAATGACGGGAGCCTGATCTTGTGGTCCTGGCTGATTCCGACCGTATATCTCTTCGTGACCATGGTGGTCCCTGCGTTCGCGCGTGGCCTGGGCCGTGACCGTGCCGTTCCGGAAAGGGTGACTTCCTAATGAAAACGCTGATTGCAACTACGTTCCTGGCCGCTGCGGCCCTGTTCACCGTCCCGGCCGCCTCCGCGGCCGGGTCCAGCGACGGACTGCAGAAGGCCAATGTCGACGTGACCAACGAGGCCTCGCTCCAGCGCGGCGCCAACCTGTTCATGAACTACTGCATGGCCTGTCACTCGACCGAGTACATGCGCTACAACCGTGTCGGTCGCGATATCGGCCTGACCGAGCAGCAGGTGGAGGAGAACTTCATCTTCATCACCGACGAGTCCGGTGATCCGGTCGGTGTCGGTTCGCTGATGACGAACGCCATGGGCGACGACTATGGCGAAGAGGCCTTCGGTGTGGTCCCGCCGGACCTGACCATGACCACGCGCATCAATGGCGAGGACTGGGTCTATACCTTCCTGAAGAGCTTCTACATCGACGAGTCGCGCCCGCTGGGTGCGAACAACGAGGTGTTCTCCAACGTCGGCATGCCTCACGTGTTGTGGGAACTGCAGGGCTGGCAGGAAAAGGTCGTCGACGAGAATGGTGACGAGCGTCTCGAGCTGGTGCGCTCCGGCCAGATGACGCCCAGCGAGTACGACCGTGCGGTGCGCGATCTCGTGACCTACCTCTCGTACATGGGTGAGCCGATGCAGCTGGACCGTCAGCGAATTGGCCTGTACGTGCTGATTTTCCTCGGGATCTTTACGATTCTTGCCTACTTCTTGAAAAAGGAGTACTGGAAAGACGTACACTAGGCGGCATGAACCGTAGCCGGTGCGCGGATCAGGGATGATCGCGCGCCGGTGTTATTGACCGTCTGCCCGGCACCGGAAACTGTTCGGCCGGGGTAGGGAGAAAGCCATGGCGCTGGTCGCCAACCGTCGTTCTGTTATGACCCTCTTTTCTGCTCACGACTGCGTGCGTTGCCACCGTGTTCGCATCATCCTTGCGGAGAAGGACATCGCCGTGGATGTCGTGAATCTCGGGCCCGATGAACTGCCCGAGGATCTCTCCGACCTGAATCCGTACAACGAGGTCCCGACCCTGGTGGATCGCGACCTGGCCCTGTACGGCACGCATGTCATCACCGAGTACCTGGATGAACGCTTTCCGCATCCCCCACTGATGCCGGTGGATCCGGTCTCGCGGGCGGCTGCGCGGCTGGCGCTTTATCGCGTGGAGCGTGACTGGTACGAAGGTCTCGATGCCGTCCAGCAGGCCTCCGGCTCCGGCTTGACCAAGGCGCGCAAGATCCTGCGCGAAAGCCTGGTCAGCTCGGCCGAGATCTTCGAGCTCAAGCCGTACTTCCTGAGTGACGAGTTCTCGATCGTGGACTGCGCCATTGCCCCGGTGATGTGGCGGCTTCCCGCCGTGGGCATCGATCTGACGGCGTTGCCGCAGGCGATTCAGGAGTATGCCGATCGCGTCTGCAAGCGCGAATCGTTCCAGGTGAGTCTGACCGAGGCCGAGCGCGAGCTGCGCCTGTGACTTCGTCGCGCCCCTATCTGCTCCGGGCACTGTGGGAGTGGGTCACGGATAACGGCTTCACGCCGCATCTCCTGGTCGACGCTACGGTCGAAGGGGTGGTCGTTCCGGATGCGTTCGTCGACCAGGGCAAGATCACCCTCAATGTCGGTCCGACCGCAGTGCAGGCCCTGAACATCGGTGACGAGGCGGTGGCCTTCTCGGCCCGTTTCGCGGGCAGCCCGATGGATGTGTTTGTGCCGATGCAAGCGGTGCTCGCGGTGTACGCGCGCGAGAACGGTCAGGGGATGATGTTCGGCAGCGAACCGGGGCCCGGCCCCGACGACGACGGCCCGGGCACGCCTCCGGACGGTTCTGGTGATGATGGGGGCGGGGACGATTCGCCGACTCCGAAGCGCAAGGGGCCGGCACTGAAGGTTGTGAAGTAGGGCCCCTTCCGGGGCCCTTTTCTTGTCCGGGCCTTGCTTGGGGGGCGCCTAACCGGTATTTGGCTAAGCGGGTCCGGGCGCCTTGCCCGGGTTCAGGATGTTGTCCGGGTCGAATGTTCGCTTGATGCCGGCCATCAGTTCCAGTGTCACCGGGTCCAGTTCCCGGCTTATATAGGGCCGCTTCACCAGCCCGATGCCGTGTTCGCCCGAGAGCGTCCCGCCCAGCGACAGCACCAGGGTAAAGACGCCGTCCAGGCAGCGCTCTGCCGCGGCCAGTTCCGCCGGGTCATCCGGGTTCACCAGCAGGTTTACATGAATGTTGCCGTTGCCGGCATGGCCGAAGTTCACGATCTTGATCGCGTGTTCCGCGGCCAGCCGGTCGAGCCCGGCAATCAGGTCGGGAATGCGCGAGACTGGCACGACCACGTCTTCGTTGATCTTCTTCGGCGCAACCGTGCGTAACGCCGGTGACAGGGCCTTGCGCACGGCCCATAGCGCCTGGGCCTCTTCCGCGGTGTCGGCGCTGAGGGTCTGCACGCAGCCTTCGCCCTCGGCCGCGCGCCGGATGCCGGCGGTGGTGGCGTCGATGCCGGCCTCGGTGCCATCGGTCTCGATCATCAGGATCGCGCCCGCATCGGCGGGCAGGGGGCAATCCGGCGCGTAGTCACGGATCATCGCGATCGCCGAATGGTCCATGAACTCCAATGCCGACGGGACCTCGGCGCGCGCCATCAGCCGGGATACGGCGCGGGCCGCGGCACCGACGTCGCGGTAGACCGCCTGGATCAGGCGCGTCGCCTCCGGCTTGGGTGTCAGTCGCAACGTGGCCTCGGTGAACACGGCCAGGGTGCCTTCGGAACCGATCAGCAGCCGGGTGAGGTCATAGCCCACCACGCCCTTGGTGGTATGGACGCCAGTACGGAATGCCTCGCCGGTTCCGGCCACGCCGGACAGGCCCAGGGTGTTGTCACGCGGGGTGCCGTACTTGACCGCGTGCGGGCCGGCGGAGTTATAGGCCAGATTGCCACCGAGCGTGCAATAGGCGCTGCTGGTAGGGTCCGGCGGCCAGAAGAAGCCCCTGGCGCCTGCCGCCTGCTGGACCTCGCCGTTGGTGGCGCCCGGCTCGGCGATCAGCCAGCGATTGTCCGGGTCTACCTCCAGGATGCGGTTCATGTGCTCGAATGACACCACCAGCCCGCCATGGTCCGGGACCGCGGCTCCGGTGGTGCCCGTGCCACGTCCGCGGCTGGTCAGGGCCACGCCGAGACGCCGGCAAAGGCGCACAAGCTCGCGCACCATGTCTGCGTCCCGTGGGAAGGCCACGGCATCCGGCACCGCATGCAGCTTCGAGTTGTCGGCACCGTAGGTCCAGCAGTCCGCGGGATCGAGCAGACGATCGCCGGGCGCCAGGAGCTGTTCCAGTTCGCGGGCCAGAGGCGTCATCGGTGGACGCTCACGAGGTGGATGCCTGGATGGCGTCCTGCAGCCACTCGATCCGGTCCTGGCCATCCAGGGTCATTACATCGAAGCGGACCGGGCCGTTCCAGGCGCTTTCCTGCAAGTAGGCCTCGGCCACCCGCAACAGCCGTTCACGCTTGCGCCGGTCGATGCTCTCTGCGCCGCCCCCGAAGCCCGGGTGGCTGCGCTTGCGTACTTCCACCAGCACCAGGGTATCGTCCTCGAGTGCGACAAGGTCGAGCTCGCCGTAAGGGCGGCGGACGTTACGTGCACGGATCTGCAGCCCGTGTGCCTCCAGGTAGTCCGCAGCCCGCTTCTCGGCGGCCTGCCCCGAGGCGCCCGGACGAAACACTCAGGAGTCTCCGGCGTGTACGTCGATGCGTCGGGGCTCGCCGCCCTCGAAGCGGGCCCAGGCCGGTTCTCTCACCCACTCGTGGTTGAAGGGGTTCAGGCTCCAGGTGCCAGCGCCGCCGGTTAGCTGATGATGGGGGGCGTTGCGAATGCCTGCCTGGCGCAAGCTCAGGCGCATCGCGTCCATGCCCAGGGCGACGAACCGGGGGAGCGCCTCGTCGGTCCCTTGATCGTCGCCAGCCAGCGGGCTTACCCGGTCGAACAGCCGTGGGGTGTCGGGGAAGACGATCCCGTTGAGATCGGCGTCGCGATTGGTATCCGGACGTCCGGAATAAACATGGGCCGTGGCCATCATCGGGAGCTGGCTGGCCCGGTGGAAATGCAGATGCGGCACGATGCGCCGAACTTGCGGCGCCGTGCCGGCAATGAAGATGTGGTCCACATCCGCGCGCACCTGAGGGTCGCCTTCCAGTTCCAGCCCGGTCCGGCGTGCCACATCCCGAATGCGCGCCTCGCTCTGCTGGATGCCGAGTGCGTTGCCAATGGCGGCGTTCAGCTCCCCGGCGCTGGGCTGGATGCGAATCAAGTCTCGCGGGCGCCGGTCCTCGTCGGCCAATGCCGCTCGGAAGGCACTTGCCACGCGATCTCCGAAGGCTCCTTCCGGCAGGAGCACCAGCGGGTGATACCACCCGGCGCGGGTAGCCCGGTCGGCCACCGCGCGGGCGTCCTCTTCGGGATTCAGGGCCAGCGTTGTGAGTTCGCTGTGGGTCGAGACTTCCGTGCGGTTCAGCAGGATGGTCGGGAGGGTTTCATCGCTTGCGGCCACCTGGTTTACCGACTCACGCCGCAGCGGACCGATGATGCGCGCGACGCCGGAGTCCACGCCACGCCGGTACAGGGCGGCGGCGCCGTCCGGATCGCCGCGCGTGTCGCGCACGATCAGCCTGCCGTTGCCGCCACCCTCCGCGTAGTAGGCGCGGGTGATCCCATCGAGTATGGCGTTGCCCAGTGCGGCCAGGTCGCCCGACAGCGGCAGCAGCACCAGGGTGTCGCCCGGCGCGTCCGCGGCCAGCGGGTGGCTGGCGACGAGTTCCGGCAGCAGGCTGTTGGCTGGATGCGCAGGATGGCGCTCGCGCCACAGTCCGGCGGCCAGGTGCGCCTGTTCCCCGGTATCGGCGGCGCGCAGTAGCCGGAACAGACTGACCCAGGCATCACCATCCGGCGGGTGGTTGCCCACGACCTGGTCACGCTGGGCCGGGCGCAGGGCCGCGAGCAGCCCCCATATGCGCTGCTGATTCTCGGCGTGTGTGTCGGGCTCCATGATTAGCAGGCGGTCCAGGCGCAGCCGGGTGTCCAGGGCCTGATACCATTGGCTCTCCTGTTCCAGCATCCGGGCGTGCAGGGCAAGCCCCTGGCGGTAGACCTCCGGGGAGCGCGTGGGGTCGTCCGGGTCGTCTGCACCCAGTCGTTGGCGGGCGAGCCCCCAGTCCCGCTGCGCTGCTGCGAGTCGCGCGCCCAGAAGGCGCACTTCCTGGGTGTCACGCTCGGCGGCGGGAAGCTCGGCCCACAGGGCCTCGGCCCGGTCCAGCTGGTCCGGCGTCGCGGGATCGAGCGCCAGCACGGCCTCGATGGCGCGGCGCACCAGGTCGGCCTCCGGGCGCGAGCGGGCCTCGCTCAACAGGAGGCTGGCGCGCACCTCGGGAGGGAGTTCGGCCAGGTCCGGCCGGACCTCGGCGTCCGGGGTCGGCTCCGGATCCGGGCGCGGCGTGGCACAGCCCACCACGATGGCCGTGGCCAGCAGCAACAGGGCAAGACGGGACAGGGGCCGGGTATGCCCGGCGCGTTCGGGGATTCGGGTCACGATAGCGGTTCGTCAGCGAATGAGGAGTCAGTATTGAAAGCGCATCAGGCCGTGTCAACGAACTGGGGCACGTTGTGGGTAGTGGCTACCCCGATTGGCAATCTCGGAGACATGAGCCCGCGGGCGGGCGAGGTCCTCGGTCGGGTGCAGCGCATTGCGGCGGAGGATACGCGACACAGCGCCGGGCTGCTGGCCCATCTGGGCGTGCACACGCCGCTGGTCAGCCTGCACGAGCATAACGAGGCGGAGCGTATTCCCTCGCTGCTGGAGGCGCTGATGGCGGGGGAGTCCGTCGCGCTGATCTCGGATGCCGGCACGCCGCTGGTGTCGGACCCGGGTTTTCGGCTAGTGAGGGCGGCGCGCGAGGCCGGGTTGGATGTGCGCGCCGTACCGGGGCCCAGCGCGCCTCTGGCTGCGCTGGCGGTTGCCGGGCTGCCGTCCGACCGCTTCTGCTTCGAGGGATTCCTGCCGCATGCCGCCGGGGCGCGCCAGCGGCGGCTGGAGGCATTGCTGGTCCTGCCAGTCACTACCATCCTGTTCGAATCGTCCCACCGGGTTCGCGCGGCCGCCGCCAACCTGGCGCAGCTGGCGCCGGGGCGGGAGGTCTTCCTGGCGCGGGAGTTGACCAAGCAGTTCGAGGAACACTATCGCGGCCCCGCCGGCGAACTGCCGGCCTGGCTGGATGCCGATAGCAACCGCACCCGCGGCGAGTTCGTGCTGATCCTGGGCCCGGCGCCCGCACCCGACACTGGGGGCGAGGCCGACATGCCCCTGTCCGACGAGCACGAGCGCCTGCTCGCGGCGCTGTTGCACGAACTCCCCCTCAAACGCGCGGCGCGCCTGCTCTCCGATGCCACCGACCTGCCGCGCAACCGCGTCTACGCCCGTGCCCTCGCCCTCAAGGACGCGGGCGGGTAGGGCTTTTCATTTACCACGAAGCGCACGAAGGCTCGAAGAAGGTCAAGGGCGTTTGCACCACAGAGGGCACGGAGTACACGGAGAGCAGCGCAGGGCTTCCAGAGAGGCAGGCAGGGTTGTGTTGAGCGCGGCGGAACGCACTAATGGTCCGGCCTCGCGTGAGCCATGATGCGATTCGCTCTGCTCATCGGCATCCATATATCTTGCGGTTCAGCACGATCGCACCGTGCCGGTGAAGATCCCCGTGGATGGCAGGTCCAGGTGCACCCAGGCCACGACAATGTCTTTCTCCGTGACCTCGGTGTTCTCCGTGGTTGGCCCGCCCTTGACCTTCTTCGTGTCTTCGTGCGCTTCGTGGTGGGCAAAAGCCCCTTGCGGAGCAGGTCGTTGAAAAGCCTTGCGTTCGCGCACGCGCCGGCGTAAAAGGAGCGCGGGAGTCGGCCAGGCAGTCGCTGCATCCTCGGATGTGGAGGAAAGTCCGGGCTCCATAGGGCAGGACGCCAGGTAACGCCTGGGCGGCGCGAGCCGACGGAAAGTGCCGCAGAAAATATACCGCCGATGGCCCGGTTCGCCGGGTACAGGTAAGGGTGAAATGGTGCGGTAAGAGCGCACCGCGCGACTGGTAACAGTTCGTGGCAGGGTAAACCCCGTCCGGAGCAAGGCCAAATAGGGGTGCATGGTGTGGCCCGCATCGCACCCGGGTAGGCTGCTCGAGGCGTCCGGTGACGGACGTCCCAGATGAATGACTGTCCTCGACAGAACCCGGCTTACGGCCGGCTCCCACTTTTACCCACGATCAAGCCCCCGCAGCCGCCTCGGTCTGCGCGTACACGGCTGTGTGTGCGGCAAACTTGTAAGGTGATGCATTAAGTTTGGGCCTCAACGCGAGGCTTTTAATACCCTTCTCCCCGCTCTTTCGTCCACCTCGGGGTGGGTGCGCTAAGTCTCTGTGATTCAACGCTTATTTTTCGTTTCTCGGGGTCGATTTTCTTGACTCTGGAGGATGCCCGTACCTATAGTGTCGGAAAGTGGGTCAAAGTGGGGAAAGGTGGGTAACCACCGTTATCAGCGATGTTTCGAGGCGTTAGCCAGCTCAATCTGGATGCGAAGGGCCGCCTGGCCATGCCGGCGCGGTATCGCGACGACCTCGCTGCGAGCTGCAACAGCCAGCTGGTGATCACGGTTGATCCCTCCCGCTGCCTGCTCTTGTACCCGTTCCCCGAGTGGGAGCGCATTGAGCAGAACCTGATGTCCCGCCCCAACATGAACCCCAAGGTGCGCAATCTGCAGCGCCTGCTGGTGGGCCATGCCACCGAGTGCGAGCTGGACGGCAGCGGACGCCTGTTGCTGCCCCCGCCCTTGCGGCAGTACGCCGGCCTGGAAAAGCGGGTGGTGCTGCTGGGCCAGGGCAAGAAGTTCGAGATCTGGGGCGAGGCCGCCTGGGAGGAGACCTGTGCCCAGGTGCTGGGGGGCGACGTGGATGACGAAGCGCTCGAGTCCATCGCGTTGTGACGGACATGGAAGCCGTTTCTCACATCCCGGTGCTGTGCGACGCGGTGCTGGAGGGCCTGGCCGTGCGCGCTGATGGCTTTTACGTCGATGGCACCTTCGGTCGCGGCGGGCATAGCCGGGCGATCCTGGATCGCCTGGGCCCGGACGGCCGGTTGCTGGCCATGGATCGCGATCCGGAGGCCGCCACGGCGGCGGCCTCGTTTGCCGATGATCCGCGTTTTGCCTTCGAGGCCGCGCCGTTCTCGACCATGGCCGCCACGCTAAAACGGCGTTCGCCGGAGCGTGGTCCGGACGGCGTCTTTCTGGACCTGGGCGTGTCCTCGCCCCAGCTGGATACGCCCGAGCGCGGATTCAGCTTTCAGCACGACGGCCCGCTGGACATGCGCATGGACCCGAACAGCGGCGAGAGCGCGGCGCAGTGGCTGGCGCGGGCCGACGAGACCGAGATCGCGAACGTGATCTATCAATACGGCGAGGAGCGTCACTCGCGGCGCATTGCCCGGGCCATCGTGGCTGCACGGACCGAGGCGCCGCTTGGCCGCACCGGCGAACTGGCCGAGATCGTTCGCCGTGCGGTCCCGAAACGCGAGCCCGGCAAGCATCCGGCCACCCGCACCTTCCAGGCCCTGCGCATCTTCGTGAACGAGGAGCTGGCCGAGCTGGAGCAGTGGCTGGCGACCATCCCCGATGTGCTCCCGCCTGGTGCGCGGCTGGTGGTGATCAGCTTCCATTCGCTGGAAGACCGGTTGGTAAAACAGGCCTTGCGCAAGCCGGTGTCCAGCGTGCGCCTGCCGCGCGGCCTGCCGGTGATGCCGGAGGAGCCGGAGCGCAAGCTGCGCCCGGTCGGCAAGCCGATCCATGCCGATCGCGAGGAGCAGCGCATCAACCCGCGTTCGCGCTCGGCCGTGCTGCGCGTCGGGGAGCGACTCTGATGGTCGCGCGCGGACTCCTGGCGGTGGCGCTGGCCACCGGGGTGTTTGCCTCGGCGGTCGGGGTGGTGGCGGCCAAGCATGAGTCGCGCCAGGCCTTTATCGACCAGCAGAAGGCATTGAGCCAGCGCGATGTCCTTAACCTTGAGTGGACGCAGCTGCAGATCGAACAATCGACCTGGGCGACCCAGGGCCGGGTTGAGGAGCAGGCGCGTGAGCGTCTCGACATGATTCAGCCCGATTCGGATCGCATCGTGGTGATCGGGGGTGGTTCGTGGGCGCGCTGAAGCGGCAGATCAGTGGTGGCCGTCTGAAGGTCGTGATCGCCGTGTTCGCGGTGGCGGGCGTGGCGTTGCTGTTGCGGGCGGTTGACCTGCAGGTCCTGGAGCGCGATTTCCTGACCTCGCAGGGTGAGCAGCGCCAGGTGCGCACCCTGACCGAGTCCGCGAACCGCGGCATGATTACCGATCGTCACGGCGAACCCCTGGCGATTTCGGCCCCGGTGCAGACCGCCTGGGCCAACCCGCAGGACTTGATGGGCCAGCGCGAGCGCTGGCCGGATTTGGCCGCGGCGTTGGAGGTGGAGCCGGGCTGGCTGGAGGAGCGTATCGAGGCGCGTGCCTCGCGCGAATTCATCTACCTGCGCCGCCAAATGTTGCCGGATCAGGCCGAGCGCGTCGCGGCCCTGCGCATCCAGGGCGTCGGCCTGACCCGCGAGTTCCGGCGCTATTACCCGCATGGCGAGGCCACCTCGCATGTGCTTGGTTACACCAATATCGATGATCAGGGCCAGGAAGGTGTGGAGCTGGCCTTTGACCAGTGGCTGGCCGGTCATCCGGGCGCCAAGCGGGTGCTGCGTGATCGCTACGGCCGCAGCATCCGTGATGTCGCCAGTATTCGCACCGCGCGTGACGGCAACACCCTCGCCCTGACCCTGGATCAGCGTCTGCAATATCTGGCTTACCGCGAGCTGAAGACCGCGGTCGCCGAACACAATGCCCGTGGCGGCTCCGCTGTCCTTCTGGACGCCCGCAGCGGCGAGATCCTGGCGTTGGTCAATCAGCCCGGATTCAACCCGAACAATCGCGGCGCCATCCGCTCCGATCGCGCCCGCAACCGCGCCATCACCGACACCCTGGAGCCCGGTTCGGTGATGAAGCCATTTACCGTGGCGGCGGCCCTGGATGCCGGGGTGGTGGACGCCAACGCCACCCTGGAGACCGGCCCGGGCACCATGCGGGTGGGGCGCCTGACCGTGCGCGACCTGCGCGATTACGGGACGATCGACCTGACCACCCTGATCGCCCGTTCGAGTAATGTCGGGGCGACCCAGTTGGCACTCGAAACCCCGGCAGATCGTTTCTGGAAGACCCTGCACCAGGCCGGCTTCGGTCAGGCCCCCGGTACCCATTTTCCGGGCGAGGCCAGTGGCCGCCTGCGCGATTTCACCACCTGGCGCGAGGTCGAGCAGGCGACGCTCGGCTATGGCTACGGGCTATCGCTGTCGCCGTTGCAGATGGCCGCCTCCTACACCGCCTTTGCCAATGACGGTGAGCGAGTGCCGGTTCGTCTGGTGCGCACCGCCGACGATCTGCGCGAGTCGGCGCAGGTGATGACCCCGCGAACCGCGCGCCAGGTGCTGGCGATGATGGAGCACGTGATCGGGACCGAGGGCACCGCCCGGCAGGCGGCGATCGACGGCTATCGCGTGGCCGGCAAGACCGGCACCAGTCGCAAGAGCGGTCCGGGCGGTTATACCGAGGATCGCTATTTTTCCAGTTTTGTCGGCCTGGCCCCGGCCTCCGATCCGCGTTTTGTCATGGCCGTGGTGATCGACGAGCCGGATGCCGGCGTCTACTACGGTGGGGCGGTCGCCGCGCCGGTGTTCCGTAATGTCGTCGGCTCGGCCCTGCGCATGTTCAATGTGCGCCCGGACGCGATGCCGGAGGTCCCGATGCGCCTGGCCGCGGACCACGAGGGGGCGACATGATGGCCGCCCGAGATACCCGAGGCGAGGCTGGACCGGTGCTGGGCGATCTGCTGCCGGCCGATCTCCTGCGCCCCGACTTGGCGGACCTGTCGGTCGCCGACCTGGTTCAGGACAGCCGCCGGGTCGCGCCCGGCTCAGCCTTTGTGGCCCTGGCCGGCACGCACGGCCATGGCCTGGCGCATGCCGCCGATGCCGTGGCACGGGGTGCCGGCGTGATCCTGTGGGACGAGGCCGAATCCCCGGAAGCACCATTGGCGGTGCCGATGCTTCATGTCCCGGGCCTGCGGGAACGGCTGCCGCAAATGGCGCGCGGAATGTTCGGTACGTGGCCGGAGGCGGCCCCGCTGGTGGCGGTGACCGGTACCGACGGCAAGACCTCGGTCACGCACCTGATCGCGTTGGCCCTGGAGACCCTGGGGCGGCCCACCGGTCTGATCGGCACGCTCGGTGTCGGGCGACCGGGGCACCTGGTGGATACCGGACACACGACCCCGGGTGTGCTGGATCTGCACCGCCACCTGGCCGAGCTGGCCGCGGCCGGCTGTGGTGCCGTGGCGCTGGAGGCCTCCTCGCACGGTCTGGCACAAGGGCGCCTCGCCGGGGCCCCGATCCGCGTCGGGGTGCTGACCCGGCTGAGCTCCGATCACCTCGATTTCCACGGTAGCCAGGAGGCGTATGCGGCAGCCAAGGCGCGGCTGTTTGTCTGGCCTGGCCTGCAAACGGCGGTCCTGAATATCGATGACGCCTTTGGACGCCAGGTCGCGCAGGATCTGCCGGCCGGCGTTCAGGCCCTGACCTACAGCGCGACTGGCGCACCCGCCGATCTGCGTGCCCGGGGAGTGGAGGCCACGTCCGAAGGGCTGCGCTTCACCCTCGAGGCCGACGGCCGGGCCTACCCGGTCCGTTCTGCCCTGTTCGGCCTGTTCCAGGTCGGCAATCTGCTGGCGACCCTCGCTACGTTGCAGGCCCTCGGGGTGGAGCGCGCGCAGGCGATCGCGGCGGTCGCCGAACTCCCCGGTGTTCCCGGCCGCATGGAGCGCTTCCCGCTGCCGAACGAGGCCCTGGCGGTGGTCGATTACGCGCATACCGCCCAGGCCCTGGAGGCCGCATTGCAGGCGCTTCGACCCCATGTGCGCGGGCGCCTGAGCGTGGTGTTCGGCTGCGGCGGCGATCGCGATCGCGGCAAGCGCCCGGCAATGGGCGGGGTGGCCTGCCGGGAGGCCGACGTGATCTTCGTGACCGACGACAACCCGCGCGGAGAAGACCCGGCCGCGATCCGCGCCGAGATCCTCACCGGCTGCGCCGATTCCGCCGAATGCCACGAGATCGGCGATCGCGCAACGGCGATTGCCAGTGCGCTGGCGGAGGCCGTCGCCGGGGATGTGGTCCTGGTGGCCGGCAAGGGTCACGAGACGACCCAGGAGATCCGCGGTCAGCGCTATCCGTTCAGCGACCGTGAGCAGGTGCAGGCACGGGCGGGCCCGCACCTACAGGACCCGCGTGGCCAGGGCCGCGCGATCAGGGGGGAGGGGCAATGATTCGAATGACCAGCCAGGAACTGGCCGAGGCGGTCCATGGGTGCCTGCAAGGCGTGCCCGACACGGCCTTCGAGGGCGTATTTACGGACACTCGCGAGCCGCGCCCGGGTGCGCTGTTCATCGCGTTGAAGGGGCCGAATTTTGATGCCCACGCACAGGTCGGCGCCGATCTGCCGGCGGCCGTGCTGCTGGTGGAGCGGGCACTCGATGTGCCGCAGCCGCAGGTTGTCGTTTCCGATACCCGCGAGGCCCTGGGCCGCCTGGGCCGCCATTGGCGGCGCCAGAGCCGCGCGCGGGTGATTGCCCTGACCGGCTCCAATGGCAAGACCACGACCAAGGAGATGCTCCGCTGCATCCTCGAGGGGGTGGGGTCGGTGCATGCCACCGCGGGCAACCTGAACAACGAGATCGGCGCGCCGCTGACATTGCTGGCGATGCCCTGTGAAGTCGACTACGCGGTCATCGAGCTGGGCGCCAATCACGCCGGCGAGATCGGCCGCATGGCGCGCTGGGTCGAACCGCAGGTCGCATTAATCACCAATGCCGGGCGCGCCCATCTCGAGGGCTTCGGCAGCCTCGAGGGCGTCGCTCATGCCAAGGCCGAGATCTACTCCGGTCTCCCGGCGCAGGGTGGCACCGCGGTCATCAATCTGGATGATCCCTTTGCCGACTACTGGCTGTCGCTGAACGAGCATCACCACTGCCAGCGCTTTTCGCTGGAGGGTGGCGGCGAAGTGGAAGGCATGTGGCAGGCCCCGGACCGGCTGCGCCTGTCCATCCTCGGGGCCGGCCGCGATCTGCGCCTGGCCGGCCCCGGTCGCCACCTCGCAGCCAATGCCGTGGCGGCCGCCGCCGCGGCGAACGCGGTGGGCATCGGGATTGACCGGATCGTCGAGGGGCTCACGCGCTGGAAGCCGGTGCGCGGCCGTCTGCAGGAGCTTTGGCACGTCAGCGGCGCACGGATTTGGGACGACAGCTACAACGCCAATCCGGACTCGCTGCGGGCCGGACTCGAGGTGCTGGCGGCGATGCCCGGCCGGCGCATCCTGGTGCTGGGTGCCATGGGGGAACTAGGCGCCGAGACGCCGGCGTTGCACCGGGAAACCGGGCGCCTGGCCCGCGCGGTGGGGATCGAACACTGCCTGGCGCTGGGCGAGGCCGCGCGCGACAGCGCCGAGGCCTTTGGCGACGGCGGCGAGTGGTTTTCCGACCACGCCGCGTTGCGTTCGCGCCTGGAGGATCTCCTGGGGGAGGGCACCACGGTTCTGGTAAAGGGCTCGCGCAGCCAGCACATGGAACAGATCATCGAGGGGCTGGAGCTGGCCTCGTCAGCGCCGGAGGTGGCGAATGCTGTTCGCGCTGACTGAATACCTGAGCCTGTTCTATTCCGGCTTCACGGTCTTTCAGTACCTGACCGTTCGCGCCATCCTCGGGGTGGTTACCGCACTGGCGATCGCGCTGCTGATCGGGCCGGCGATGATCCGCCGCCTGACGGTCGGCAATGTCGGCCAGCAGATCCGCGATGACGGTCCCGAGTCGCACCTGACCAAGGCCGGCACGCCGACCATGGGCGGTGCCTTGATTCTGGTCGCGGTCGCGGCGGCGACCCTGCTGTGGAGCGACCTGACCAACCGCTTCGTCTGGCTCGTGCTGCTGACCACCCTGGCGTTCGGCGCCGTGGGTGGCTGGGACGACTACCTGAAGCTGCGCTACGGCAACAGCAAGGGCCTCTCGGCGCGCGCCAAGCTCCTGTGGCAGACGCTGTTCGCCCTGATCGCCGCGGGCGTGATCATGTACACCGCGCAGGGGCCGGTGGAGACGACCTTCTACCTGCCGGTGTTCAAGGACATCCAGTTCAGCCTGGGCTGGCTGTTCATCCCGCTGGTGTGGCTGGTGGTCGTGGGTTCCTCCAATGCCGTGAACCTGACCGATGGGCTGGATGGCCTGGCGATCATGCCGGCGGTGCTGGTGGCCGGCGCCCTGGGCGTGTTCGCCTACGCGGCAGGACACGCGGTATTCGCCGACTATCTCGGCATTCCGGCGGTACCCGGCGTGGGCGAGGTGGTGATCTTTACCTCCGCCCTGGTCGGCGCCGGGCTCGGATTCCTGTGGTTCAACACCTACCCGGCGCAGGTCTTCATGGGCGATGTCGGGGCGCTGGCCCTGGGCGCAGCCCTGGGCATGCTGGCGATCATCACCCGGCAGGAGGTCGTGTTGCTGATCATGGGTGGCATCTTTGTGCTGGAGACGCTTTCGGTGATGCTCCAGGTCGCCTCGTTCAAGCTTACCGGACGGCGCATCTTCCGGATGGCGCCGTTGCACCACCACTTCGAACTCAAAGGCTGGCCGGAGCCGCGCGTGATCGTGCGTTTCTGGATCCTGACCGTGGTGTTCGTACTCATCGGTCTTGCGACCCTGAAGGTGCGCTGATCCCATGACGCGAACCGGCGACAACAATCTGATCGTGGGCCTGGGGGCGACCGGCGTGTCGGTTGCCCGCTTCCTGCGTGCGCAGGGTCAGCCGTTTGCGCTCACCGATACCCGCGAGGCACCGGCCGCGCTGGAGACCGATGGTGCCAAGGCCTGGCTGGCCGATGCCTGGGTCGGGCCGCTGGATCGACTGGACGCCGCGGGCTTTGCCCGCATCATCGTCTCGCCGGGGGTCGCACTGGAGCACCCGGTCCTGCAACGGGCGCGTGCCGCCGGTGTCCGCCTGACCGGGGACATCGACCTGTTCGCCGAACAGGCGGACGCCCCGGTCATCGCGATTACCGGCTCCAACGGCAAGAGCACGGTGACCGCGCTGGTCGGCGAGTTGCTGCGGGCCGCCGGCCTGCGGGTGGCGGTGGGTGGCAACTACGGCACCCCGGCGCTGGACCTGCTGGAGCAGGCCCCGGACCTGTACGTGCTGGAGCTGTCCAGCTTCCAGCTGGAGCGCAGCGACGTGTTGGCGCCAGCGGCCGCGGCCATCCTGAATATCTCGCCTGATCACCTGGATCGCTACGCCGATCTGGATGCGTATGTGCGTGCCAAGGCCCGCATCCTGGATCGCGCCGAGCGTGGTGTGCTGAACCGCGAGGACGCCTGGCTGCGCGAGATCGCCCTGCCCCCGGGTCTGAAGGTGATCTCTTTCGGTCTCGATGCGCCGGCCGGCGCGGACGAATTCGGGGTGCGCCCGTCCGGCGCGGATGCTCCGGACCTGGTGCGCGGTGACCAGGCCCTTCTCTCGACCGGCCGTCTGCGTCTGCGCGGGCAGCACAACTGGGCCAACGCCCTGGCCGCGCTCGCCCTGGTCTGGCCGTGGCTGGAGTCGGGCGAGCCGCGCGCCCGCGCACTGGCGGCTTTGGCCGAGTTCGCCGGCCTTCCGCATCGCTCTCAGTGGATTGCCGAGGTGGCCGGTGTCGCCTACATCAACGACTCCAAGGGCACCAATGTCGGCGCGACTCTGGCGGCCCTGCGCGGCACGCCCGGGCCGCTGGTGCTGATCGCTGGCGGGCAGGGCAAGGGGCAGGACTTCGCGCCGCTGGCCGATTACGTCCCGGGCAAGGTCCGTGGTGTGGTGCTGCTCGGCGAGGACGCCCCGGCAATCGCCCGTGCCCTGGCCTCCGTGGTCCCGGTCCAGCGCGTGGACGACATGGCCGCCGCGGTTGCGCAGGCCGCTGCCTGGGCGGAACCCGGGGATACTGTCCTGCTGTCGCCCGGTTGTGCCAGCCTGGACATGTACCCGAATTATCAGGCGCGCGGCGACGACTTCGCGCATGCGGTGCGGGAGCTGGCGGCATGAGTATCTCCAGCACCCGCCTCGGACTCCCCGATCGCAGCCTGGTCGCCGGCTTGCGCGATCACGTCGATCTACCCCTGCTGGCGGTCGCGGCGATCCTGCTGGGCATCGGCCTGGTGATGGTCGCCTCGGCGTCCATGGGGCTGGGCGAGCGCTACTTCGGCAACACCTGGCACTTCTTTCAGCGTCAGGTGATCTTCGCCGCCATCGGCCTCGCGGTGGCGACCTTCCTCTGGGTGGTCCCGCTGGCGCGCTGGGAGCGCGCCGGGCCATGGCTGCTGATCCTTGTGATGGTGCTGCTGATCGCGGTGCTGATCCCGGGTGTCGGGCGTACGGTCAACGGCGCGACCCGCTGGATCCCGCTGGGGATGTTCAACCTGCAGGTCGCCGAGCTGGTGAAGCTGCTGGTGGTGATGTACCTCGCCGGTTACATCGTGCGTCACTATTCGACGCTCCGCCTGCACTTCCTCGGTTTTATCCGCCCGCTGATCGTGCTCGGCGTGGGGACTATCCTCCTGCTGCTGCAGCCGGACTTCGGCGGCGCGGCGATCATGCTGGCGATCGGCATGGGCATGCTGTTCCTCGCCGGCGCCAAGCTCTGGCAGTTCGCCGCGCTGGCGGGCACCATCGCGGCGGGGATGGCGGTCGTCGCGGTCGCGGCGCCCTACCGCGTGGCGCGCCTGACGGCCTTCCTCGATCCCTGGCAGGACCCGTTCGCGACCGGTTTCCAGCTGACCCAGTCGCTGATTGCGATCGGCTCCGGCGGCTGGTTCGGGGCCGGGCTCGGCAACAGCGTGCAGAAGCTCTTTTACCTGCCCGAGGCGCACAACGACTTCCTGTTCGCGGTGTTCGCCGAGGAGTTCGGCTTTGTCGGTGTGGTGGCGCTGATTGCGCTGTTCGCGGTCCTGGTCTGGCGCTGCATCCAGATCGGTTTGTACGCCGAGCGCGCAGGGCACGCCTTCGGCTCGCATCTGGCCTTTGGCGTGGCAATCTGGATGGGCCTGCAGGCGTTCCTGAACCTCGCGGTGAACATGGGGCTGCTTCCGACCAAGGGCCTGACCCTGCCGTTCCTCAGTTACGGCGGCAGTTCGCTGATCGTCTCGCTGGCGGCTATCGGCCTGGTGATGCGCGTCTACCGCGAGGCCCAGGTGCCGGCCCCGCGCGCCGCACCCCCGGCGCGCCGCCGGCGTGGGGGTGCCGCATGAGGGCCCCGCGCATCCTGATTATGGCCGGGGGCACCGGGGGCCATGTGTTCCCGGGGCTGGCAGTGGCCACCCTGCTGCGGGAACGCGGCGCCGAGGTGCGCTGGCTGGGCACGGCCCGCGGCGTGGAATCGCGGCTGGTGCCGGCGGCCGGGATCGAGCTGCACACGCTTCCAATCGCCGGCATTCGCGGCAAGGGCCTGGTCGGACTGGCACTCGCACCCTGGCGGCTCGGCATTTCGCTGTGGGCGGCCCTGGGTTTGATGACGCGTCTGCGACCGGATGCAGTGATTGGCTTTGGCGGGTTTGCTGCAGGCCCCGGGGGGTTAATGGCGGCCGCCATGGGCCGGCCGCTGGCGATCCACGAACAGAACGCCGTGGCCGGCCTGACCAATCGCTGGCTGGCGAAGGTCGCCGACCGGGTCTATGCCGGCTTCGAGCACAGCTTCCCCGAGCGGGTGGCGGTCACGGTGGTGGGCAACCCGGTGCGCGCCGCGATTGCGGAACTCCCGGCGCCGGAGGCGCGCTTCGACGAGCGCGAGGGCGCCCTGAACATTCTCATCCTGGGCGGAAGCCTGGGCGCCCGTTCGCTCAACCGCACGCTGCCCGCCGGGCTGGCGCGCGTGGCCGTGGAGCAGCCGCTGAACATCCGCCACCAGGCGGGCGAGCGCACCCTCGACGAGGCGCAGGCCGCCTATGCCGAGGAAGGGCTGGAAGCCGAGATCAGCTCCTTCATCGAGGACATGGCCGCGGCCTATGCCTGGGCGGACCTGGTGATCTGCCGCGCCGGCGCCCTGACCGTGGCCGAGGTGGCCGCGGCCGGCGTGCCGGCGATCTTCGTGCCCTATCCGTATGCGGTGGACGATCACCAGACCGCGAATGCCGAGGCCCTCGTTCAAGCGGGTGCCGCCTGGCGGGTCGCGGATGCCGAGTTGGACGCTCAGCGGGTCTATGCGCTGGTCGCGCCGCTGGACCGCGAGGCCCTGCGTTCGCGTGCCCTGCTGGCCCGCGAACAAGCCTGCCCCGACACCGCACGGCGCCTGGCCGATGCCTGCATGGAAATGGCGGGCGCCCGCCGGGAGGGATCGTCATGAATGCCCCGCGCCTACCACGTCATGCGATGCGTCGCATCCGCCGGATCCATTGCGTGGGGATCGGGGGGTCCGGCATGAGCGGGATCGCCGAGGTCCTGCATCAACTGGGATATCAAGTCTCGGGATCCGATCTCGGGCAGTCGGCGATGGTCGAACGCCTGAAAGGCATGGGCATCCCGGTGGTGGCGGCCCATACCGAATCGAACGTGGCCGATGCCGATGTGCTGGTGGTTTCCAGTGCGATCAATCCGGACAACCCCGAGGTCCAGGAGGCGCGTCGCCGGGGCATCCCGATCGTGCGCCGCGCCGAGATGCTGGCCGAACTGATGCGCTTTCGTTACGGCATCGCGGTGGCCGGGACCCATGGCAAGACCACGACCACCAGCCTGGTTGCCAGTGTGCTGGCCGAGGCGGGGATGGACCCGACGTTTGTGATCGGCGGACGCCTGAACAGCACGGCCAGCCACTCGAACCTGGGCGCCGGGGACTATCTGGTGGCCGAGGCCGACGAGAGCGATGCCTCGTTCCTGCATCTGCAGCCGATGATCAGCATCGTGACCAATATCGATGCCGACCACCTGGGCACCTATGGCAACGACTTCGGCAAGCTGCGTGCGACCTTCCTGGAATTCCTGCACCACCTGCCGTTCTACGGGATTGCCGTGCTGTGCGCCGATGACCCGCAGGTCCGCGATCTCTACCGGGAGCTGGAGCGCCCACGCCTGACCTACGGCATCGACCAGGAGGCCGACGTGTGTGCCCTGAACGTGCGTCAGGAAGGCGTGCGCATGTACTTCGACCTCGCGTTGCCCGGTCAGGCCGCGTTCCCGGTGACGCTGAACCTGCCTGGGCGCCACAACGTGCTCAATGCCCTGGCGGCGGCGGCTGTCGCGCACGAGCTGGAGGTCGCCCCCGAGGCGATCCAGGCCGCACTGGCACGCTTCCAGGGTATTGGTCGGCGCTTCCAGGTGCAGGAATTGCAGACTGCGCAGGGGGCCCTGACCCTGGTCGACGACTACGGTCATCACCCGCGCGAGATTGCCGCCACTCAGGCGGCCGCGCGCGATGCCTGGCCGGGTCGCCGACGGATCACGATCTTCCAGCCGCATCGTTATACCCGTACGCGTGATCTGTTCGAGGACTTCGCCGAGGCCCTGTCCGAGACCGATGTCCTGATCCTGCTCGAGGTGTATGCCGCCGGGGAGGACCCGATCCCCAGCGCCGATGGCCGCAGCCTGGCGCGCGCCATTCGCCTGCGCGGGCGGGTGGAGCCGGTGTTTGTCGAGCGCGCGGAGGATGTGATCGGTGTGCTCGCGGGGATGCTGCGGCCGGACGATGTCGTGCTCGCCCAGGGCGCCGGCGATATCGGCCGCCTGGCCGGTCTGCTTTCGCAGCAGCTGGGGACCGTCGGCGAGGGGGAATCATGATGGCCGCCCGCGCAGTGGAATCGGCGATGACCCCGTTCGCGCAGGCCACGCGTGGCCGACTGCAGGCGCAGATCCCGCTGGCCGGGCTGACCTCCTGGCGCGTGGGCGGTCCGGCCGACTGGCTGTTCCAGCCGGCGGACCTCGACGACCTGGTTAGCGCATTGCGTGACCACGCGACGCATGCACCGGAGATGCCGGTGACCTTCCTCGGCCTGGGCAGCAACGTCCTGATTCGTGACGGCGGGCTGGACGGCCTGGTCGTGCACCTTTCCGGAGTGCTGAATGAGCGCCGGCGTCTGGACGGCGATCGCCTGCTGCTGGGGGCCGGGCTGGCCTGCGCCCAGGCCGCGCGCTTCGGCGCCCGCGAGGGGCTGGTCGGGGCGGAGTTCCTGGCCGGCATCCCCGGGACAGTGGGCGGCGCGCTGCGGATGAACGCCGGCGCCTGGGGTGGCGAGATCTGGCCGCTGGTGGAGGAGGTCTCCACGGTGGATGCGCGCGGCGAACTGCATACCCGCACCCCGGCGGATTACACGATCGGCTACCGCAGTGTCCGCGGCCCCGAGGCGGAGTGGTTCACCGGCTGCGTGTTGCAGCTGGCCGCGGGTGACCCTGACGTCGGGACCCGGCGCATCCGCGAGTTGCTACGCGAACGATCCGCGAAGCAGCCGCTGGGGCTGCCGTCCTGCGGGTCGGTGTTCCGCAACCCGGAGGGCGATCACGCCGCGCGCCTGGTCGAGGCCGCCGGCCTGAAGGGACTGCGCCACGGGGCGGCGGAGATATCTCCCAAGCACGCGAATTTCATCACCCACGACGGCAGTGCGCGGGCCGCCGACATCGAGTGGTTGCTGCGTCATGCCCAGGACGAGGTACAGCGGCAGTTCGGGGTACACCTGGAGCCCGAGGTCCGGGTCCTGGGTCGGCCCGGGGCTACGCACGAGGCAAGCGAGGGAACGGCATGAGCAAGCGAAGCGCACAAGATTACGGCCGTGTTGCGGTCCTTATGGGCGGCTGGTCCGGTGAGCGCGAGGTCTCGCTGCACAGTGGTCAGGCGGTGCTGGCGGCACTGCAGCGCCAGGGCGTCGATGCCCATCCGCTGGACCTGACCCGCGAGACGGCTCGCTGCCTGGCCCTGGAGAACTTCGACCGGGTGTTCATCGTGCTCCACGGGGAGTGCGGCGAGGACGGAACGTTGCAGGGTTGTCTGGACATGGCGGGCATGCCCTACACCGGGACCGGCGTGCTCGGTTCCGCCCTGGGGATGGACAAGCTGGCCTGCAAGCGGTTGTGGGCGGGGAGCAACCTGCCGAGTGCCCCCTACCGCTTGCTGACGCCGGGCTTCGATCCCGACGCGGTGGCCGATGCACTGGGCCTGCCATTGATCGTGAAACCGGCGCGCGGGGGCTCCAGCCTGGGGATCACTCGGGTGGATCGGGTGGCCGATCTTCCGGCCGCCTTCGAGGCCGCGCGGCTGCAGCCGGGGCAGGTGTTCGCGGAGCAGTGGATCAGCGGACGCGAGTACACGGTCGCGATCCTCGGCAACGAGCCGCTGCCGGTGGTGGAGATTCGCACCCCGGGTGGTTTCTACGACTACCACGCGAAATACGAGGCCGACGATACCGGCTATGTCTGCCCGCCACCGCTGGATTCCAGCGCGTTGCTGGAGTTGCAGTCCATGGCCATCGCCGCCTTCGCGACGCTGGAGGGCTGCGGCTGGGGACGAGTGGACATCCTCCAGGACGAGCACGGCGAGAACTTCCTGATCGAGGTGAACACGATCCCGGGCATGACCGACCACTCGCTGGTGCCCAAGGCGGCCGCGGAGGCCGGCATCGACTTTGACGAGCTGTGCCTGCGCATCCTCGATTCCAGTTTCGAATGTGGAGGACTGCGTTGAACGCACGCCGCACAACCCGACCCGCGCGTCGCCCGCAGTCTCAGGGGCCGTCGCCGCTGCGCCGGCTGGCGGGTCCGGGGCTACGCCTGATGTCGGGCATGGGCCTGGCCGGGCTGCTGGTGCTGGGTACGCTGGCCTGGTTGCAGTTCGACCCGGATGCCTGGTTGCCGATCGAGAACATCGAGGTGACCGGCAATCCGCAGCATGCGGATCTCGCGGCGGTGCGCGAGATCGCGCGGACCCATGCGCCGGGCTTCATCGGTGTCGAGCTGGAGCGCCTGCGCGTTGCGCTTGAGGGTCAGCCGTGGGTGGACGCGGTCCGCCTGCGGCGCCAGTGGCCGAACACGCTGGTGGTGAAGATTCGCGAGCCGGTACCGGTGGCGCAGTGGGGCGAGGACCATCTGGTCGATCGCCACGGTCGCCTGTTTGGCCCGGTGGCACTGGATGACTGGGAGGGCCTGCCGGCACTCGCCGGGACCGACGGGCGCCAGGTGGTGCTGATGCATCGCTACCTGGAGGTCTCCGCACGCCTGGCCGATGCCGGCCTGGAGGTCGCCGGTCTCGAAGAGGGCGAACGCCACGACTGGACCATCCACCTGGCGGACGGCGTACGCGTGCTGATGGGGCGCGATGCCGATCTGGCACGACTGGGGCAGCTGGTCCGCGCGGCCCCGGCGATTCGCGATTATCGCGAGGCCCCGGTGGAGCGGATCGATCTGCGTTACCCGCACGGGCTGGCCGTGGCCTGGGCGGATGCGGCGGAAGACGGTGCGGGGAACGCCCGATGACACGAACGACAGGACGCAGAAAGATGATGGCAAAGAAGTCGGAACCCGGTCTGATCGTCGGCCTGGACGTCGGGACCTCGAAGATCGAGGCGGTGGTCGGGGAGCTGACCGAGGAAGGCGAGATCGAGATCATCGGCATCGGCTCCTCGCCCTCGCGCGGGTTGAAGAAGGGTGTGGTGGTGAACATCGAGTCCACCGTCCAGTCGATCCAGCGCGCGGTGGAGGAGGCCGAGCTGATGGCCGGCTGCGAAATCCACTCGGTCTATACCGGGATCGCCGGTTCGCACATCAAGAGCTACAACTCCACCGGCGTGGTCGCGATCAAGGACGGCGAGGTGGTTGCCGGCGATGTCGATCGGGTGATCGACGCCGCGCGCGCCATCGCCATCCCGGCCGACCAGCGCATCCTTCACGTGCTGCCGCAGGAATACATCATCGACGAGCAGGAGGGCATCCGCGAGCCGATCGGGATGTCCGGGGTGCGGCTGGAGGCCAAGGTGCATCTGGTCACCGGGGCGGTCTCCGCTGCCCAGAACATCGTCAAGTGCGTGGAGCGCTGCGGACTGCGGGTGGACGACATCATCCTCGAGCAGCTCGCCTCCAGTTACTCGGTCCTCAGCGAGGACGAGAAGGACCTGGGCGTGTGTCTGGTGGACGTCGGCGGCGGCACCACGGACATCGCGGTGTTCGCCCACGGCGCGATCATGCACACCGCAGTCATCCCGATCGCCGGCGATCAGGTCACCAATGACATCGCGGTCGCGCTACGCACCCCGACCCAGTACGCCGAAGAACTCAAGATCAAGTACGCCTGCGCTCTGCGCTCGCTGGCCGATCCGAGCGAGAGCATCGAGGTGCCCGGTGTGGGCGATCGCGCCGCGCGCCGACTGTCGCGCCAGACGCTCGCCTCCGTGGTCGAGCCGCGCTACGAAGAATTGTTGCAGCTGGTGCAGGCGGAACTGCGCCGCAGCGGCACCGAAGAAATGATTGCCGCCGGGGTGGTACTAACCGGCGGTTCGTCCCGAATGGAAGGTGTGGTGGACCTCGCCGAAGAGGTCTTTCACATGCCCGTACGCCTGGGGGTGCCGCAACGCGTCACCGGGCTCCTGGATGTTGTGAAGAATCCGATCCACGCGACGGGGGTGGGGCTGTTGCTCTACGCCCGCGAGTCGCGTGCGGAGCAGGAGGCCCGGCCCGTGAGCAGCGGGTTCCAGGGCGTATGGGCGCGCATGAAGCGCTGGTTTTCCGGACAGTTCTGATGATCGGGACCCCGGAAGTTTAGGAGGCCGGACCGCTCTCCGGCCATGACGCAGGTAAACACAAGTTTATGTACTACACACGCAACGAGAGGACGCAATCATGACGTTCGAACTGATGGACACCTATAGCCAGAACGCGACGATCAAGGTCGTCGGCGTTGGTGGCGGCGGCGGCAACGCCGTGCAGCACATGGTCAACTCGCAGCTGGAAGGCGTCGATTTCATCTGTGCCAACACCGATGCCCAGGCCCTGAAGAGCCTGGACGCCAAGACGCTGCTGCAACTGGGCGGCGATATCACCAAGGGCCTGGGAGCCGGGGCGGATCCGTCGGTCGGTCGCGAGGCTGCACTGGAGGACCGCGAGCGCATCCAGGATCTGTTGCAGGGGGCCGACATGGTCTTCATCACTGCCGGCATGGGCGGTGGTACGGGCACCGGCGCCGCGCCGGTGGTGGCGCAGATCGCCAAGGAGATGAACATCCTGACCGTCGCGGTGGTCACCAAGCCGTTCCCGTTCGAGGGCAAGCGCCGCATGCAGGTTGCGATGTCCGGGATCAAGGCGCTGACCGAACAGGTCGATTCCTTGATCACTATCCCCAACGAGAAGTTGCTGACGGTGTTGGGCAAGAACACCACGCTGCTGGATGCCTTCAAGGCCGCCAACGACGTGCTGTTCGGCGCGGTGCAGGGCATCGCCGAGCTGATCACCCGCCCGGGTCTGATCAACGTCGACTTTGCCGACGTGCGCAACGTGATGCGCGAGATGGGCATGGCGATGATGGGCACCGGCACCGGCACCGGCGAGGATCGTGCGCGCGAGGCCGCCGAGGCGGCGATCGCCAGCCCGTTGCTGGAGGACATCGACATCTCCGGTGCTCGCGGCATCCTGGTGAACGTGACCGGTGGCATGGATGTCGGGATCGGCGAGTTCGAGGAAGTCGGTGAGGCGGTAAAGGCACTGGCCTCGGAAGATGCCAATGTCGTTGTCGGGACGGTAATCGACCCCGAGATGACCGACGAGCTGCGGGTGACCTTGGTGGCCACGGGTCTTGGCGCGCCCGCGACGCAGTCCGAACGGCCGCAGGTGCGGGTGGTCGATGCCCAGCCGAAGAGGGCCGTGGGTTCGGATGTCGAAGTCGACCTCGACCAGCCGACCGTCAAGCGTCGCGGTGGCGACAACCTGTCGGTGGACTACAACCAGCAGCAAGGCATTGATGTGCTGGATATTCCGGCCTTCCTGCGCAAACAAGCCGACTGAGAGCGGCTGCACATGCAGGACGAGCGGAATCCTGCAATAATGCGGTAATCGTTGTGTGCATGAGGAGCCCGGGAGGGCCCGGGTTCCTCATATCCGCTCTTCTGGAAGTCTTAGAGAGGCTCAATTCGTTGATCAGGCAAAGAACGCTCAAGAACAGCATTCGGGCGACCGGGGTGGGACTGCATACCGGAGAAAAGGTGGTGCTGACCCTGCGGCCGGCTCCGGTGAATACCGGGATTGTGTTCCATCGCTGCGATCTTGATCCGTCCGTGGAGATCCGCGCCTGTGCCGACAATGTCGGCGACACGCGGCTGTCCACCACGCTGGTCAATGGAGACGTCCGGGTTTCGACCGTGGAGCATTTGCTCTCGGCCATTGCCGGATTGGGAATCGACAATCTGCATGTCGATGTGAGTGCCGCCGAGGTGCCCATCATGGACGGCAGTGCCGGTCCCTTCGTGTTTCTGCTGCAGTCCGCCGGACTGAAGGAGCAGGACGCACCCAAGGAATTCATTCGGATCAAGCGCAGCGTGGAAGTCCGCGAGGACGACAAGTGGGTGCGCTTCGATCCTTACGAGGGGTTCAAGGTCGGTTTTTGTATCGATTTCGAACACCCCATGTTCACCGACGGTAGCCAGCGCGCGGAGCTGGACTTCTCGTCCACCTCCTTTGTGAAGGAGGTCTCGCGTGCCCGGACCTTCGGGTTCATGCGCGACATCGAGGCCCTGCGGGCGAACCAGCTGGCGCTGGGCGGCAGCCTGGACAACGCCGTGGTGCTTGATGATTACAAGATCCTCAACGAGAACGGGCTGCGTTACGACAACGAGCTGGTCAAGCACAAGATCCTCGACGTGGTCGGGGACCTGTACCTGCTCGGTCACAGCCTGATCGGTGCGTTCACCGGCCACAAGTCCGGGCATGCGCTGAACAACCAGCTGATTCGTCAGCTCGCGGCCGACGAGACGGCCTGGGAGAAGGTTACCTTCGAGGACCCGAGCGAGCGCCTGCCGATCTCCTTCGGGCAGCTGGCGCCCACTCCGGCGGGCTGAGCGAACCTGGATCGCGTTCCCGGGGGTGAGGTCAGTCCGCCTTCGGTGACGGCCTGGCCGCCCGGGCGAGGCGCTCGAGGGCGCCGGCCAGCCCGGGGTCCTGGATGTTGCTGGCGGTATCGGCCAGGATTCGGCGGGCCGCATCCGGGATCTCGCGGCGCTCCAGTCGCGTGGTGGGCTGGGGTGGTCGTGGGGTGTTGGTCAGCCGGATACGTATCTGTTCGATGCCCTCGTAGCCCGCGGCACGCAAGGTCTTGAGCAGTTCGCGCTGCTGGAAGCGCAGTTCGGTGGCCAGCCCACGGTTCGCGCAGATCGCGACCAGGGTGTCCTCGCGCAGGGTGAACGCCAGTCGGCCGGCCTGCAGGGCGTTGCCGACGAGCCCCTCCAGGGCGCGTTCCACGCCGCGGTCGCGGCTGGAGTGCGCGGCAAAGTCGCGGGCGATGAAGCGGGTAATCCGCTGCGCCGTCATCGAGGGACTCCGGCAGGCCGCGGCGGAAGGAACGAGAGGAATCGCATGCAGTTGATCCTACTACGTCCGGATGGTCTTTGTGCACGTCTTCCGTTGTGGGGCGTGGCGCTGGCGGGCGCGCTGCTCGTGCTGCTGCTGATGGCGGTGGTTGTGACCGCCTACCTGGCGGGGCAAAGCCAGCGCGAGGTGGTCAGGATCCCGGTCACCAACACGCTGAACCCGGTCGTGGTCGAGACGGCCGAACGCGATGCGGCTCGTGAAGGTTTGAATCATTTGGTTGAGCGTGTGGTCGCGCTGGAACGCCAGCTGACGCGGGTGGATCTGCGCCTCCGCTCGGTCGGTGACTCTCTGGGGCTGGACGTGGCCACGCTGGAGCCGGAAGTCGGCGGCCAGGGTGGTCCGCTGCTGGACGGGGCGGGTTCTCCACTGGAGATCCATGACCGCTTGCTGGCGCTGGAGCACCTGCTGGGTCATCGCAGCGCCGCCGTGGAGACGGTGGGCTCCGAGTTACGCCAGGAGGCGGCTCGCGAAGCCCTGTCCCCGCAGTTTCGCCCGGTGGAGGATGACGCCTGGATCAGCTCGGCGTTCGGTTATCGCGAAGACCCGTTCACCGGGAACCGCCGATTCCACTCGGGAATGGATTTTGCCGGTCGGCCCGGTTCGGACATCCGCGCCGCAGGCGGCGGCCTGGTGGTGTTCGCGGGGCGTCGGAGTAGCTACGGCAAGCTCGTCGAGATCGCGCACGGCGGCGGCCTGAATACACGCTACGCGCATAACGCGGAAATCCTGGTCGAGCCCGGGCAGCGAGTGGAGGCTGGCGAGGTGATCGCGAAGATGGGTCGCACCGGTCGCGCGACCGGTACCCACCTGCACTACGAGGTGGTCGACGCCGACCAGGCCCTGAATCCTTATCATTTTCTCCAGGATCGGGACTGACCATCCACGGTGCTTCTCGGTCCCGCAGGGGCGTGATCGGCTGCGCGTCTCTTGGCCACAGCGTTTCCCGGACGGATCGTTTATCCTAGCCGGGTTTCAGCCAACCCTTTCGGATCCCCATGGTCAAGCAGCTCGTACAGAAGATTTTCGGTAGTCGCAACGATCGCATCCTCAAGCGCTACACCCGCGCGGTCGAGCGAATCAATGCCCTGTCGGACTCCACCGAGGCGCTGTCGCAGGACGAGCTGCGCCACAAGACGCAGGAATTCCAGCGCCGCCTCGGCGAGGGCGAGAATCTGGAAAAGCTTCTGCCGGAGGCCTTCGCGGTGTGTCGCGCGATGAGTGCCCAGGTCCTGGGGCTGCGCCACTTCGACGTCCAGCTGATCGGCGGTATGGTTCTCAACGATGGGCGCATCGCCGAGATGCGCACCGGTGAGGGCAAGACCCTGGTCGCGACCCTGCCGGCCTATCTCAACGCACTGACCGGCGACGGCGTGCATGTGGTGACCGTGAACGACTACCTGGCCCGCCGCGATGCGGCCTGGATGGGGCGGCTCTACCAAGCACTGGGTCTGACGGTTGGTGTGGTGAACAGCTCCGGCGGTCTGGGGGTGGATTCCGCCTCCTATCTCTTTGATCCGGAGTACGAGGCCGAGGAGGGCGGCATCGATCAGATGCGTCCGGCGACCCGGCGCGAGGCCTATGCCGCCGATATTACCTACGGCACGAACAACGAGTTCGGCTTCGACTATCTGCGCGACAACATGGCCTTCTCGGCCGATCAGCGCGTGCAGCGCGCACTCAACTTCGCGGTGGTGGACGAGGTGGACTCCATCCTCATCGACGAGGCGCGTACCCCGCTGATCATCTCCGGCCCCAGCGGCGACAGCTCCGAGCTCTACGAGCGGCTGAACACCATCCCGGCCCAGCTGACCCGTCAGGAAGACGAGGAGAGCGAGGGTGACTACTTCGTCGACGAGAAGGCCAAGCAGGTCTTCCTCAGCGAGGAGGGTCACGAGAAGGCCGAGGAACTCCTGCGCCAGGCCGGCTTGCTGGAGGAGTACCAGACCCTGTACGACTCTGCGAGCATTGCGGTACTGCATCACCTGAATGCGGCCCTGCGTGCCCACGCGCTCTTTCACCGCGACGTCGACTACCTGGTGCGCGACAACAAGGTCCAGATCATCGACGAGTTTACCGGCCGCATCATGGGTGGTCGGCGCTGGTCGGAGGGGCTGCACCAGGCGATCGAGGCCAAGGAAGGGGTTCCGATCCAGCGCGAGAATCAGACGCTGGCGTCGATCACCTTCCAGAACTATTTCCGCCTGTACGAGAAGCTCGCAGGCATGACCGGTACGGCCGATACCGAGGCCTACGAGTTCCAGACCATCTATGGCCTGGAAGTGGTCGTGATCCCCGGCAACAAGCCGCTGGTGCGCGACGACATGCAGGACCTGGTCTTCCTGACCCAGGAGGAGAAGTACACCGCCATCATCAAGGAGATCCAGTGGTGCGTGGATCGCGGCCAGCCGGTCCTGGTGGGGACGGCCTCGGTGGAGAGCTCCGAGCGGCTGGCTGAAGCGCTGAAAAAGACCGGGATATCGTTCGAGGTGCTGAACGCCAAGCAGCATGAGCGTGAGGCGGCGATCATCGCCCAGGCGGGTCGCCCGAAGGCGGTGACGCTGGCGACGAACATGGCCGGCCGTGGTACCGATATCGTGCTGGGAGGGGCGCTGGATGCCGAACTGGCCGAAGTGGACCCGGACGACAGCGCCCAGCAGGAGGCAATCCGGGCCGACTGGCAGGCCCGTCATGACACGGTGATCGAGGCCGGCGGTCTGCACATCATCGGCTCCGAGCGCCATGAGTCGCGGCGGATCGACAACCAGTTGCGCGGGCGCTCCGGCCGCCAGGGTGACGCGGGCTCCAGCCGCTTCTTCCTGTCGCTGGAAGACAACCTGATGCGGGTCTTTGCATCCGAGCGTGTGCGCAGCTTGATGCAGCGTCTGGGCATGAAAGAGGGCGAGGCGATCGAGAACGCCTGGGTCTCGCGCGCCATCGAGAACGCGCAGCGCAAGGTCGAGGCGCATAACTTCGATATCCGCAAGCAGCTTCTCGAATACGACGACGTCGCCAACGATCAGCGCCGGGTGATCTACGACCAGCGCGCCGAATTGCTGACCACCGAGGACATCAGCGAAACCATCGACACCTTGGTGGGGGATGTCGTCAACGCCTTGATCAACCCGTACATGCCGCCGGGCTCGATCGAAGACGAATGGGACATCGAGGGCCTGCAGCAGGCCCTGAACGGCGAGTTCGGGCTCGACCTGCCGGTCCAGCAGTGGCTGGACGACGAGGACGACCTGCACGAGGAGCCCCTGCGCGAGCGGATCATCGGGCATGCGCGCGCGCTGCTGACGAGGAAGCGCGAGCAGCTGGGCGACGAGACCATGAACCGGCTGCAGCGCGACGTGATGCTGCAGGTCCTGGACAGCCAGTGGAAGGAACACCTGGCAGCGATGGACTACCTGCGCCAGGGCATTGGGCTGCGTGGCTACGCCCAGCGCAACCCGAAGCAGGAGTACAAGAAGGAAGCCTTCGCGATGTTCCAGTCCCTGCTGGAACGCATCAAGCACGACGTGGTGAAGTTCCTGCTGCGCATGCAATTGCGCTCGCCGGAAGAGGTCGAGGCATTGCAGCCGAAGAAGGCCGCCCCGGCCGAGGACGACCTGCAATTCCAGCACCAGAACCCCGACAGCCCCCTGAAGGCTGGAGCCGAGGGCGACGCGGAGTCGCGCGAACCGGTTGCGAGCGGCGAGGCCCCCTACCGACGCGACGAGCCCAAGCTGGGCCGCAACGAGCCCTGTTGGTGCGGCTCGGGCAAGAAGTTCAAACACTGCCACGGCAAGCTGTAGGGGGAGGCGAAACCCATGGCCGTAGGACTCACCGCCCCGGAGGTGCTGCAGCCGGTACCGGGGATTCGCCTTGCCGCGACCGCGGCGGGGATTCGCTATCCCGGGCGCGACGATCTGGTGTTGATCGATGCGGGCCCCGACGCGACCATTGCGGCGCTTTATACCACCAATGCCTTTCGCGCCGCGCCGGTCGTGGTTGCCGCGGAGCACCAGGCGGCGGGCGAGGCGCGCTGGGCGCTGATTAACGCCGGTAACGCCAATGCCGGGACCGGCGAGCCAGGGCTGGCCGCCGCCCGCGCCTGCTGCGAGGCCCTGGCCGGGGTTACGGGCGGCCCGGCGGAGGCAGTCCTGCCATTTTCCACCGGGGTGATTGGCGAGCCGCTGCCGGTGGAGCGCATCACCGCGGCGCTGCCCGTGCTGCACGCAGGCCTGGCGCCCAACACCTGGATGCAGGCGGGACGCGCGATCATGACCACTGACACCGTGCTCAAGGGTGTCAGCCGTCGGGTCGCGCTGTCGCAGGGCGAGGTGACCCTGACCGGTATCGCCAAGGGCTCGGGGATGATCCACCCCGACATGGCGACCATGCTGGCGTTTATCGGGACCGACCTCGCCATCGAGGCGCAGGAGCTGGACGGCCTGCTGCGCGAGGCCAATCGCGACAGCTTCAACGCGATCACCGTGGACGGGGATACCTCCACGAACGACGCCGTGGTGGTGATGGCCAGTGGCGCCAGTGCGGCCGGGTTGGTGACGGCGGGTGACCGCGAGGCCTTTGCCGAGGCCCTGGGCGCGGTCTGCCTGGAGCTGGCCCAGGCAATCGTCCGGGATGGCGAGGGTGCCACCAAGTTCGTGACCGTCGAGGTGGTGGGTGCGCGGGCGCGCGAGGAGGCGGCGCAGGTCGCCGAGACCGTCGCGCTGTCCCCGCTGGTCAAGACCGCGCTGTTCGCCTCCGATCCCAATTGGGGCCGCATCCTCGCCGCCGTGGGGCGCGCCGGGGTGCCGGATCTGGTGATCGAGTGCGTGGCGATCCGCGTGAATGACGTCGAGATCGTCCGCGCTGGCGGACGTGCGCCGGAATACGCCGAGGCGGACGGTCAGCGAGCCTTTGGCGCCGAGGAGATCCAGATTCGGATCGACCTCGGTCGGGGTGACGCGCTGGCACGCAAGTACACCTGTGACTTCTCCCACGAGTACGTGCGCATCAATGCCGAATACCGGTCCTGAGCGGGCGTCTTCCCGTCCGGTCGAGGTCGCGATCGGACTGATCCTCGACCACCAGGGTCGCGTGCTGGTTACGTGTCGCAGGGACGCGCAACACCTGGCCGGACTGTGGGAGTTTCCCGGGGGGAAGGTCGATAGCGGCGAATCCCCCACGGTGGCCCTGCAGCGCGAACTCGACGAGGAGCTTGGCATCGGCGTCGATTCGGCGGTGCAGTGTCTGACGATCGAGCACGACTATGGGGAGCGCGCGGTCCGTCTGCACGTGTTCCGCGTCGGCGCCTGGTCGGGCACGCCCCGTGGCCGCGAGGCCCAGCCTATGGAGTGGCGTGCCCCGGCGGATCTGGACCCCGCGGATTTCCCGGCCGCGAATCGCGCGATGCTCAACGCCTTGCGCCTGCCCGAGCGTTATCTGATCACACCGTCACCGGACGACGCCGCGCAGGCCGTTGGCATCGCCGGTCGCGTAACCCAGGCCCTGCGTGCCGGCGCGGCTGACATGGTGCAGGTGCGTGCGGCGGCCCTGGGCCGGGTCGACTATTGCGACTTTCTCGCGGCGATTACAGGGCCCGCCGATGCCCTGGGTATCCCGGTCCTGGCGAATGCACCACCGGATTGGCTGGCTGATCTTCCGCCCGTGGGATTGCATCTGCCCGAGCGGCGCTGGCGCGAGCTGGATGCGCGTCCGGCATCCAGTGGCTGGGTGGCCGCCTCGGTACACGACCGTTCCGGTCTCAAGCGGGCGGCGGCCCTGGGGCTGGATTTCGTGGTGCTGGGGCCGGTGCAGGCGACCGCGACACATCCCGGTGCCGAGGCACTGGGCTGGGGGCATTTCGCGGAGTGGGTGCGGGGCGCGGCGCTACCGGTCTATGCGCTCGGCGGGATGTCGGCGGTCAGCCTGCCCCGGGCGCGGGCGGCCGGTGCGCAGGGGGTCGCGGCCATTCGCGGCTTGCTGGGCTGAATCCGGGCCTCCCAAGCTTGCCAAGGCCTCCGCCTTAAATCGCGCAGCAGCAGAGCCGGAAGGGCACGTCGACACGGGCCGGCACAGGGCGTTCGCGGAAGTCGCCGGGGGCGAAGAAGCGCACGGTGAAGCGCTGACGTCCCCCGCTGATTTCCGGGTAGACCCCCACGTCGGGATCCACCGTCACCCGGATCAGCTGCCACGCATGGGCGGTATCCAGGTTGCGCTCGAAATACCCGTCCTCGGCCGTTACCGGCTCCGCGTGGCCCGAGTGACGCATGTAGCGTAGTACCTGGGCGGTCGCCTCGGCCACGGTGTTCAGTGGTTCGAACCATTCCAGAAGAAGTTCGGTGCGCGCCTGATTCGGCTGGGCCAGCCAGTAGTGGTAGATCGGCAGGTCGAAGTCGAAGGCCCCGCCGGGCAGGGCCATGCGCTGGCGCACGCTGGAGAAGAACTCGCTGCCACGGACGCGGTGATCGAGCGCGCCGGCCTGTTCCTCCAGGGCATCGTGCAACCGCTTCTGGGCATCCATGGTCTCGCGAAAGCGATCGGCATCGATGCCCGGCTGGTTGGCCAGTCGGGTCAGGTTGACCGTCTGGCGCTCGATCTCGCCCATCAGTTCGCGTTTGATGTCCACCCGGGTGACCAGGGCGTAGATGTCCACCAGCGAGACCAGGGCCTCGTGATGATCGAAGGCCCGCCCGGACTCCAGTGCGCCCCCGAACCGCGCGTTCAGGGCCTCCAGGCGCAGCAGGAGGCGCACGCGTTCGTGCAGCGGTTGTTCGAAGGTCAGGGTTTGGCTCACGGCGGGCCCTTTCGGCAGGAGGGCTGGTGGAGTTGCATGGTCCAGGAACCCCCGCAGTATCAGGTATTCGGGGGGCGGTTTTCTACCCGCGAACGGTGGGTGGTGGCCTGTTTGCGCAGAACAGCGTCACGTTCTGCTACCTGGTTCGCCAGTTCGGCATCCGTCGTCTGCTCGGTATTGCGGATCTCGCTGTCCCCACGCAGGCGGCGCTCATCGGGGTTCATCTGGGCCTCTATAATGGCCTCCACTTCGGCGCTGCTGCGCCCATCCCGCTGGGTCACGCGGGCGATCTGTTCGCTGGGCTCGCAGTGGACCACAACCACGTGATCGAAACGCGTCTCCCAACCGGCCTCGAACAGCAGGGGCACTACGATCACGGCATAGGGTGTGGTCTCCTCCGGTAGCGCGGCGAGGCGTTGCTCGATAGCGGCCTCCACCGCCGGGTGAACCAGTGCCTCCAGGGCCTGGCGTTCGGCCGGGTCGGCAAAGATCCGGCTGCGCAAGGCGCCGCGGTCCAGGTGGCCGCGCGCATCGAGTATGCCGGGGCCAAAGCGGTCCACGATGGCCGCGTAGAGGTCGTGTCCTGGGGTCTGGAGTTCGCGGTTGAGGGTGTCGGCATCCAGTACCGGTGCCCCGAGGCTGGCGAAGAGCCCTGCAACGCGACTCTTGCCGCACCCGATCCCCCCGGTGAGTCCGACTCGCAGCATGACGTTGGCCTAAAACCCTTGCGGGAAGTAGAGGGCCAGCAGCTCGTCGCCCCAGATCAGCGCGAGCCACCCGGCGGCGGCGAGATAGGGTCCGAACGGGATCGGGATGTTGCGATCGCGTCCGCGCAGCAGGATCAGCGCGATCCCGACCACCGCGCCGACCAGTGAGGCCAGTAGCAGGATGACCGGCAGGGCCTGCCAGCCGAGCCACGCGCCCAGGGCCGCCAGCAGTTTGAAGTCGCCGAAGCCCATGCCCTCCTTGCCGGTCAGCAGGCGGAAGCCGTGGAAGATCAGCCACAAGGTCAGGTAGCCGGCAGCGGCACCGATCACGGCGGATTGCAGGTCGGTGAAGGTACCGGGGATGTTGACCAGCAGCCCGAGCCACAGGAGCGGCAGGGTGAGTTGATCGGGGAGCAACGTCGTACGGGCATCGATCCCGGAGGCGGCGATCAGTACGGCCGTGAAGACCAGCGCCAGCAGCCCGGCGCTACCCGGGCCCAGTTGCCAGACCGTCACCACGAAGAGCAGCGCGGTGAGTGCCTCCACTGCGGGATACTGCCAGCTAATGCGGGTGCCGCACCCGGGGCAGCGACCGCGCAGGAACAGGAAGCTGAGAATGGGCACGTTTTCCAGCGCCCGGATCGGGCGCTGGCATTGCGGGCAGCGCGAGCGCGGACGGATCAGGTCGAAGTGCTCGCGCTCGCTATTTGGCTCGTGCTCGAGGATCGCGCGCGCCTCGGTCTCCCACTCGCGTTCCAGCATCACCGGGAGGCGCGCGATTACCACGTTCAGGAAGCTGCCGATAAGCAGCCCGAACACCCCGGCGATCGGCAGTGCCCAGCCGCCCAGTTGGGCTCCGATGTCGGCGAGCATCCCCTAGATCACCTGACCCATCTGGAAGATGGGCAGGTACATGGCAATGACCAGGCCGCCGACCAGCACGCCGAGCACGACCATGATCAGCGGTTCCAGCAGGCTGGACAGGCTGTCCACGGCGTTGTCGACCTCTTCCTCGTAGAAATCCGCGACTTTTGACAGCATCGAATCCAGCGAGCCGGACTCCTCGCCGATCGCGACCATCTGCACCACCATGTTGGGGAACACGGCGGTGTTGCGCATGGACCACTGTAGTTGGCCGCCGGCCTCGGTCTCGTCGCGCATGCGCAGGGTGGCTTCGCGATAGACCGCGTTGCCGGTGGCACCGGAGACCGAGGTCAGGGCATCCACCAGCGGCACCCCGGCCGAGAACATGGTAGCCAGCGTCCGCGCGAAGCGGGCGATGGCGGCCTTGCGCAGGATCGGGCCGAAGGCCGGAGCCTTGAGGATCATGATGTCGAGGAAGCGGGCGAAGCGTGGTAGGCGCCGCCGGGCCTGAACGAAGACGAACCCGATGGCGACCATGACCGCGAGGATGGCCCACCACCAGCTCTGGGTGAACTCCGAGAGGTCGACCACCATGCGGGTGAATACCGGGAGGTCGGCGCCGAAGCCGGTGAACAGGGCCTCGAACTGCGGGACTACGTAGATCAGCAGGATCGCGGTGACGACGATGGCCACCACGACCACCGCGGCCGGATAGAACAGGGCCTTCTTGATCTTGCCCTTCAGGGCCTCGGTCTTCTCCTTGTAGGTGGCGACCTTGTCCAGCAGGGTCTCGAGTGTCCCCGCCTGCTCGCCGGCCTCGACCAGGTTGGTGACCAGGTCGTCGAAATGTCTCGGGTGCTTGGACAGGGCCTGGGCAAAGGTCTCGCCGCCCTCGACATCGGCTTTCAGTTTCAGGACCAGATCGCGCATCGCGGGCTTCTCGTTCCCGCGGCCGACGATCTCGAAGGCCTGCACCAGTGGCACGCCGGATTCCAGCATCGTGGTCATCTGGCGCAGGAAGTAGGCGATGTCCGCGGGGACGACCTTCTTTTTTCCGCCGGAGAAAAGTGACTTTGGCTTCTTGCGGATCTTGATGACGTTGATGCCGTTCTTGCGCAGCTCGGCACGGGCCGTGGCCTCGTTGTCGGCCGGAGTCTCGCCCTTGATCCGGGCGCCGTTCTTGTTCAGTCCTTCCCAGGTGTAGATCGTCCCGGAGTCGGCCATCCCCCTGTCCCCCTGTAGCTGGTGACCCGTGCCGATTGTGGCACTAGTCCTTGGTCACGCGATTGACTTCCTCGAGGCTGGTCAGCCCCGCCATTACTTTCACGAGGCCCGCGCGTCGCAGGTCCTCGATCCCTTCTTTTTCCGCTTGTTCCGCGAGCTGCATGGAGTTGTAGCCCTCCAGGATGCCGCGCTGCATGTCGTCGCTGATGGGCATCACCTGGTAGATCCCCAGCCGGCCCTTGTAGCCGTTGGTGCACTGGTCGCAGCCCACCGCGCGATAGGAGACCACTCCGGTCTGGATGTCAGCGTCGGTAAAGCCTTCCTTGCGCAGCGCCTCTTCCGGGAGCTTTTCCGGTTCCTTGCAGTTCGGGCACAACCGCCGCGCCAGGCGCTGGGCGATGATCAGCAGAATCGAGGAGGCGATGTTGTATGGTGGTACGCCCATGTTGGCCAGGCGTGTGAGCGTCTGTGGGGCGTCGTTGGTATGCAGCGTGGAAAGCACAAGGTGACCGGTCTGGGCCGCCTTGATGGAGATCTCGGCGGTTTCCAGGTCGCGGATCTCCCCGACCATGATCACGTCCGGGTCCTGGCGCAGAAACGCGCGCAGCGCGCTGGCGAAGGTCAGCCCCACCTTCGGGTTGATGTTGACCTGGTTGACCCCGGGCATGTTGATTTCCGACGGATCTTCCGCGGTGGAGATGTTGCGGTCGGCGGTGTTCAGGATCCCGAGACCGGTGTACAGCGATACGGTCTTCCCCGACCCGGTGGGGCCGGTGACCAGGATCATCCCGTAGGGGCGGCTGAGCGCCTTGAGGTAGGCGTCCTTCTGGTGCTCCTCGTACCCGAGCTGGTCGATGCCCATCGCGGCGCTGCTGGGGTCGAGGATACGCATCACGATCTTCTCGCCGTACAGCGTCGGCAGGGACGAGACACGAAAATCGATCGCGCGCGTGCGCGAGAGCTTCAGCTTGATGCGCCCGTCCTGCGGCACGCGGCGCTCGGCGATGTCCATGCGCGACATCACCTTGACGCGCGCAGTAATACGCGGTGCCAGGGAATTGGGTGGGTGAGCGATCTCGTGCAGTACGCCGTCAATACGGAAGCGAACGCGAAAGTCCTTCTCGAAGGGCTCGAGATGGATATCCGACGCCTTGCGATTGATGGCATCCATCAGGACTTTATTGACAAAGCGCACCACCGGGGCGTCATCCGCGCCCTCGGCAGTGTCGGAGGAATCCTTGTCCTCATCCCCGCCGGATTCGATGGCCAGCCCGTCGAGGCCGTCGTCGCCAAGATCGTCCATCAGGGACGAGGCGGCACTCAGCGCAGTGTCGATCAGGCGGTCGAGCTTGTGTGGCTCCACCAGGACCGCCTCGACCGGCATGCCGGTGGCGAACTTGAACTCGTCGGTGGCGCCAAGGTTGGTCGGGTCGGAGACGGCGATGTAGAGGCGATTGCCGCGTACCATCAGTGGCAGGGCATGGTGCTTCTGGATCAGCTTCTCGTTGAGGTGATCCTTGGGCAGCAGTTCCGCATCGAAGCTCCCCAGGTCGAATACCGGGAGCCCGAACTCCTCGGCAGCGGCCTCGACCAGGCGGGTCTCGGCCACCTGGCCCTTGCTAGCCAGCAGGGTCATCAGCGGCGTCTGTTGGGACTGAGCTTCCTCGACCAGTTGGGAGGCGATGTCCTCCGCGATCAGGCCAGCTTCGACCAGGCGCTTCGCCAGCCCGGGTAGCCGCGGTGCCGTAGTGGTATTCGCCATGGGCCTCTGCGTATACAAACCTAGTGATGGGCCACACTCTACGTGCGTCCGCGGCGGAAGGGAAACGCGCTGCCAGGCAGCGAGGACCCCTTGCTGAGCCCCGATCATAGGAATCAACCCTGTAAATGGCAAGGCTGTTGCTGGCCCCCTTGAAGGGTAATTCAACGGGTGCTTGACGCTGTGCTTCGCGCTGGTTCAGAATACGCGGCTTGATCGAGGAGGGATACCCAAGCGGTCAACGGGGGCAGACTGTAAATCTGCTGGCTCAGCCTTCGGAGGTTCGAATCCTCCTCCCTCCACCATCGGGTTTTTCAAGCCAGCGGCCAGAAGCGGACGGTGGTGCGGCAAGCCAGGGTTCTGCGGGTGTAGTTCAATGGTAGAACCTCAGCCTTCCAAGCTGATGATGTGGGTTCGATCCCCATCACCCGCTCCAGTTTTGGCCCGCACGATGTCGGGCGAGGCCCTGGCGGTAGTTCGGCTCATGTAGCTCAGTCGGTAGAGCACTTCCTTGGTAAGGAAGAGGTCACCGGTTCGAATCCGGTCATGAGCTCCATATTAATGTCAGCGTACAACCTGCGTCGCTGTTGAGTTTTAGCGTCACGATCCGGGGAAGCGAGAGATGTCCAAGGAAAAGTTCGAGCGTAAGAAGCCGCATGTGAATGTGGGTACGATTGGTCATGTGGACCATGGGAAAACGACGCTGACGGCGGCGATGACGGCGGTGCTGGGCAAGAAGTACGGTAGCGAAGCCCGTGCATTTGACCAGATCGACAATGCGCCGGAAGAGAAGGCGCGTGGTATTACGATTGCTACCGCGCACGTCGAGTACGAATCCGACGCGCGTCACTATGCGCACGTGGATTGCCCCGGTCACGCGGACTACGTGAAGAACATGATCACGGGTGCGGCGCAGATGGACGGCGCGATCCTGGTGGTGTCGGCGGCCGATGGTCCGATGCCGCAGACCCGCGAGCACATCCTGCTGGCGCGTCAGGTCGGTGTGCCGTACATCGTGGTGTTCCTGAACAAGGCCGACATGGTCGATGATCCGGAGCTGCTGGAGCTGGTCGAGATGGAAGTTCGCGACCTGCTGTCCTCGTACGACTTCCCGGGTGACGACACCCCGGTCATCACCGGTTCCGCGCTGAAGGCGCTGGAAGGTGACGAGAGCGAAGTGGGCGCCCCGGCGATCTACAAGCTGGTCGAGGCGATGGACACCTGGATCCCGGAACCGGAACGTGCCGTGGACGGCGCGTACCTGATGCCGGTGGAAGACGTGTTCTCGATCTCCGGTCGCGGTACCGTGGTGACTGGTCGAATCGAACGCGGCGTGGTGAAGGTTGGCGAAGAGATCGAGATCGTCGGCATTCGCGACACGCAGAAGACCACCGTCACCGGTGTCGAGATGTTCCGCAAGCTGCTGGATCAGGGCGAAGCGGGCGACAACGTGGGCATCCTGCTGCGCGGCACCAAGCGTGACG
>NZ_KB898872.1:223883-523307 GCF_000377905.1 Thioalkalivibrio sp. ALMg11 | reverse complement strand
TGATTAATGTACACGTTCGCGTTGGTGCCCCAGGTTTTCCGAGACAAGGCGCGGTCCGCAGCCGGTAGTGGTTCTACCGGCAAGGGGCGCAACGCAGGATCGGGGAACCTGGGGCACCAACCCCACAAGCCATTGAATGCAGGGGCTCGGCCACTTTTGCGCGCGCACGGCGTTGCGGCTCCCTTGTGCAGAATGACTGCACGGCAGTCACCGCGCCTTGTTCGCACGCAAAAGTGACTCGAGCGCGAACGTGTACATTAATCAGTGTTTCCCTAGGGGGTGGCCGCAGCCTTGCCGCGTCCGGTTGCGGATGCGGGCCCCCCCCGGGGCGGACCCTACGGCCTCGGGGAGATCACGCTAACCGCATCACATTTTTGAGGTCATCAGGATCAGGCCGATCAGCGCGGCCACGCCGCCGCCGATCAGAAGGGAGAGGGTTCGTCGGGTGAAACGGCCAAGGAACAGGCGCGCCGCGCGCTCGCGCATGCCGAAGGCGTCCTGAACACCGACCAGGGCGGCGATCAGGCCGCCAACCAGCAGGATGATGCCGAGGATCTGGATCATGGGTCCTCCCTGGAGCGGTCGGTGGGTCAGGCCTTGTGGATCAACCGGAGCAGGCCCAGCAGCAGCACGGCGCCCACGGTCGCTGCTGCAAGGCTGCCGATGATTCCTCCAGCCTGCACCCCGAGCTGGGTGAATAGCCAGCCGCCAAGGAAGGCGCCGATCACGCCCACCACGATGTTGAGCAGGATGCCCTGCCCGGACCCATGTACCAGGAGGCCCGCGAGCCAGCCGGCGATGCCGCCGATGAGCAGGAGGAGAAGAAGAGATTCCACGGGCATGGTGTCGCGCTCCTTGCAAGAGATGGGCATTTGGATCGTGTGGATGCCGGGGTGTTCCCCGAGCAGGGACTCTGGAACCGCGCGCAGTCAGTGCCATGAGGCGCTCCCGATCCGCGCGGCTCGGCGCGGGATCTGGCTTCGACTGTACATGGCGCATCGTGCGCCTGCCCACCGCCACGGGTGATCCGAACGTGACCGGTCGCCGGTGAGCGGATACTTGGTGATTCTGCAACCCCTCGAGTGTGGGTATTTTTGAGAGCCATTCCGCAAAACCATAGTCTGTGTATTGGACATTCATGGATCCGTCATGGAATCGGTTGGCGTTTGACGCCGGCTGTCGACGGGAAGGAAACCGGTATGACCGAAGAATCGAAGCGCAATGGACCGGCCACTCGCTCCCTGCGCGGTGGGCGACCCTTCCGGGCACTGATCCCGGGCGCCCTGCTGGCGTTACTGGCCGGGTGTGGCTCGGAGAACGGACAATCCGGGACGATGGTTTCCAACGCGGCTGCGGGCGAGCGCCTGGCCTCCGTGGAGGAGACCGGTACGCTGCGCGTGGTGACCCGCAACGCGCCTACCACCTGGTACTTTGACCAGCATCTGGAGACGTCCGGCACCGAGCACGACCTGGTCGAAGGCTTTGCCCTGGCGCATGGCTGGAAGGTGGAATGGGTCATGGCCGATTCGGTCTCCGGTGTCCTCGAGGCGCTCGACTCCGGCGCGGCGCACATGGCGGCAGCGGGTCTGACCCATCTGCCGTCGCGCGACGAGCGCTTTCGCCGCGGTCCGCACTACATGGAGGTGAGCGAGCAGGTCGTCTGCCATCGCGACTTGTCCGGCCTGCCGGGTTCGACGGACGAGCTGGAGGGTGTCGATCTGGTCGTCTCGGCCGGCAGCAGCTACGTCGAAACCCTGAAGGAGGCGCTGCCGGAATCGGTCGATTTCGAGGTGCGCGAGATCGGTACCGAGCGCCTGATGGCACAGGTCGCCCGGCAGGAGATCGGCTGCACCGTGGCCGATTCACACATCGTGCGCTACAACCGCCGTTCCTTCCCGCATCTCGACATTGCCTTCGATCTGTCCGCGCCGCGGGCGCTGGGATGGTATGTCGATCCGGAACACGCCGAGCTCGCCGAGCTGGCCGCGACCTGGATGCAGGGCGCCGGCGGCCGCGAGCTGCGCGACCTTGTGGACGAGCGCTATTACGCCTACATCAACCAGTTCGATTTCGTCGACCTGCGCGCGCTGAACCGGCGCATAGAGGATCGCCTGCCCCAGTACCACCCGCACTTCGAGGAGGCGGCCGAGCGCACGGATCTGCCCGCGGATCTGCTGGCCGCTCTGGCCTATCAGGAGTCGCACTGGGACCCGGAGGCGCGCAGCCCCACGGGCGTGCGCGGGCTGATGATGCTGACCCGACGCACCGCCGAGTCGCTGGGTGTGGATCGCCTGGACCCGGTGCAGAGCATCGATGGCGGGGCCCGCTACCTGCAGCGTCAGCACGGGTTGCTGCCGGATGACATCGTCGAACCCGATCGCACCTACCTGGCGCTGGCGGCCTACAACATCGGCCGTGGCCACCTGCTGGATGCGCGCCGGCTGGCGCGCGAGCTGGGACGGGACCCGGATCGCTGGGCCGACATGCGCGAGACCCTGCCGCTACTGACCGAGGAGCGCTACTACAAGGATCTGCGTTACGGCTATGCGCGCGGGTACCAGCCGGTGTACTACGTCCAGCGCATCCGCAATTACCGTGACGTGATCCGCCCGGTGTTCGTGGCCGAGGACGACGACCACTCGGATCAGGTCGTCGTCAGCCGCGACTGACCCGTGCCCGGTTACGGCCGCCCGCGACCAGGTCGTCCAGCATTCCTTGCCAGTCCGGCTCCAACCGCTCCGGCGTCCACGCGCGGACGTCGGGCGCGGGCGGGGCCCCATGTTGTAGCCATACCCGCAGGCGCTCCGTCAGCGTGTCTACATCGCCTTGCGGGTAGCGACAGGCATCGGGGTATTGCTCGCGGTAGGCCAGGGCATCCGGGACCAGCGGCGTGGCGCCAGCGGCGGTAGCCTCCAGTATCGCCAGGCCCTGGAACTCGTGCAGGGCGGTACTGACGACGATGCCCGCGCGGCCCAGTAGCGCATCGTATGCGCTCCGTGGCAGCTTGCCATCGGCGATGATGCGATCCCCCAGGGTCTCGCGCAGGCGTTGCAGGGGTTCTGGTGTCTGCGCTGGACGCGCCCCCAGCAGGGCAAGACGGAAATCCGCGCCCGTCGCGGCCAGGCGTTGCATGGCTTGGGCGAAGATCTCCGGGGCCTTGTCGTACTCCCAGCGATGGCTCCAAAGGATCAGGCTTGGATCGCGTGCGGCACCGGCCGCCGGGGGCGGCTGGATCGGAACCGGAAGGATCTCGCTGCGGTCCTGGATGCGCGCCCGCAGCCCGGCGGGCACTGCGTCCGGCATGCGCCCGAGCAGGCTCTCCATTCCGTCGAGGAACGAGTCACGATTGAACGCGGAGTTGAAGGCGATGCGGTCTGCGGCCAGTGCCGCGTAGATCTGCACCATCTGCGGGTCCACCGAATCCACCTGTTGCCGGCCCAGCGGATAGGCGAACTGGTTCTCGTGCACGTAGTAGAGCGTGGGCAGGGCGGCGAGGTGGGGCTGCAGCCCGCGCAGGGTGGCGAGATCCACCATTGAGGTCGCGATGACCGCATCGGCCTCCACCCCCTCCAGATGGTCCAGCCAGGAGATCGGGTTGCCGCGGATGCGCCAACGGAAGTGGCGCCCCGGCAGTTCCAGCAGCTTCCAGTCGAACGCATCGAAGGCGGTGGTCAGCCAGTCCGCCCAGGCCGCGTGGCTGTCCGCACGATAGGCGGAGAGCAGCAAGATGCGTTTGCGATGGTTCGGCACGCCCCGTTACGCCCCCCGGTGGGAGAGGGGCCACCGGTGTGGCCCCTCGTGATTACCAGGTCAGGACTTTGCCGGCCGATCCCAGCGAAGGCAAGGCCTGGGAGGGCGTGAGTAGCGGGAGGTCCTGGTAGGCCAGATCCGATTCATCCATGCCGTTCAACTCAAGGGATTGCCGGCAGCCCATCATCTGGACGCCGTTGTCCATGGCGTTCTTCATGAAGTCGGCGATACTCTTGCCGCCCTCCATGGGATGGATGTTCTCGGCGACGCCGGTTTTCAACAACTCCGTCGCGGGACCGGTGAAGTACATGATGACGTTCTGTTCGCTTGCGGCGGCGGTGGCCGCCAGAAAGAAGGCCGACGGCAGACGGCGCTTGTTCTCCGGTCCGGTGATCATGATGACGACAAGATCGGCGGTTTCTTCGCTCATGCGGGTTTCTCCTTCAGTGACGTTGGCGCGGCGCGGTTATTGGCCCTGTGCGGTCCAGCGCTCGCCGGCCATGGGCTCGTCGACCGGGGTGCCGGCGATGTGGTTGGTGTAGTTGGACAGGGTCTTCAGGCCGATTGCCAGGATTACCTCCAGCATCTGCGGATGCGTGTACCCGGCGTCCAGGAAGGCCTGCTGGGCGGCCTCGTCGACCCAGCCACGCTGTTCGATCATGGCGCGGGTGAACTGGCGCAGGGCCTCCAGTTTGGGGTCGCCGATCGGCCCATCCTCGCGCAGCGCATCGATCACGTCGTCCGGAACGCCGGTCATGCGCCCGGTCATGCTGTGCGCGGCCATGCAGTAGTCGCATTCGTGGTAGCGGCTGACGGTCAGCAGCAGGACACTCTGCTCGGTGGCGCTCATGGACGTCTTCTGCAACAGGGCATTGAGGGACAGATAGGCCTCCGCCAGGGCTGGCGCGCTGGCCATCTTGCGGATCAGGTTGGGGACCATGCCGAAGGTCTGTTCGGCCTGGTCGAAGGCCGGCTTCGCGTCGGGGGCGCTGGTGACGTCGTGCAGGGGGAAGTGTTCATCGCTCATGGCGGACCTCCGGGGTCGGGTTGAGCAGGAGCGCACCGAGCGCGGGGCCCAGGCGCAGGATCGTGGCGGGATCCTGATCGGCCTTGGCCATCACCAGGATCCCTTCCATCAGTGCCAGCCACTGTTCGGCGGCGGCGCCGGTGTCGGTTTGGGGCGGGAGCTCGCCGTCCTGTACCGCCTCGTCCAGCACGGAGCGGAAATGCGCGGTGACCGCATCCAGGTGTTTCCGGATCGCCTGGCGCAGGGTTGGGTTGTGGGTGCCCATCTCCACCGCCAGGTTGCCGAAGGGACAACCGGGCAGCTGTCCGGATTCTGTCTGCATCCGCGCCTCGAAGGCGTGGATCGCGTGGACGAACGCGTCGATGCGAGCGCGGAGCCCGTTGGCGCCGGCGAGCCCCGGGATCAGCACCTCGCGCTCGAAGTCGGCGTAAAGCGTCTCCAGCATCGCCAGCGTGAGCGCCTCCTTCCCGGGGAAGAAGTGGTACAGGCTCCCCTTGCGCACGCCCGCCTGTGCGCAGATCTCGGCGATGCCGACGGATGTGTAGCTGCGGCCAACGATCAGCTCGCGGGCGGCCTGCAGAAGGGCTTCGCGGCTGGCATTGCGGGTGTCGTTCGGTGTGGTAGCTTCCATGTCTTTGCACACTAGTTGACCGGTCGGTAAAGTGCAAGGAAAGAACCTTGTACGGAGACGAGCCAATGACGCGCGAACGGTTCATGCAGGACGGGGAGGAGGACGGCGTGGCCATCCCGGCGCAATACGCCGAGTCCTGGGAGGATGGCTTTGGTGTGCGTGGCTGGAAGCTGGATTTGCCGGGATGCGGCGCGGACGTGATCGCGGCGACGCCCTTCACCGGCGAGCGCATCCCGACGTCTGTGTTCGTGCACGACATCGTGGACCACCACCTGTGCGGGTTTGCCCTGTCCGGTTATCGCGATGAGGCCGGAGCATTGATTCAGCTGGCCGAGCGCACGGGTTCCGACCCGGTCCCGGACTTCGTCCAGATCATCGACGAGGACCTGATGCCGGGCGCCTTCGAGAGCGATGACTGGCGCGCGCTGTTGCCCGCATCGCTGGTCGCGACGGTGGAGGCCGCCCCGGATGTGCGTTCCGGGATGGCGCAGTTGCGCCAGCAGTGGGGCGATGGGGTGCTGCGCGCGCTGTGGATTGCCGGGTTTGTCGAGACCGGCTGGGGGCTGGCGGATGCTGCCTGTGCCGAATGGGAGCGCCACGGGCTGGATTACGCAGCCCGGGGCGCCACTGCGGTGGCGCTGCAGCGGCTGTTCGAGCGGGTTGACGCGAGCGTCCTGGAACAGGGCTGGATACAGGCGGAAGGCGAGTTCCGGGTCGCAACGGATGCGGTCGGCTTTCGTTTCGAGGGGGACGGGGCGGAGCTCGTTGAGCGTATCGAGGTGACGCGCTGAGCCCACTCCCGCAAGGCAGCGCGGGGTCTAATCAGGCTCACCCCGTTCGCGGGGGATCTCCAGGGATGGCCGGTGCAGGTGATAGCCCTGCGCCATGTCCACGCCCAGTTCGGCAAGCATCGCGAGGGTCGGGCCGTCTTCCACGCACTCGGCGACGGTGCGTTTGTCGAGACCGCGAGCGACATCGACCATCGCGCGGATGAAGGCCTGGTTGTCGCGGTTGTTGGGCAGGTCGCGCACGAACATGCCGTCGATCTTGAGGATCTGCACGCCCAGGTACTTGAGATAGGCGAAGGTGGAAAAGCCCGAGCCGAAGTCGTCCAGGCAGACCGTGCAGCCGGTGTGCTGCAGCGCCTCGATGAAGCGCTGGGCGTCCTGCATCTCGGACACCGCGGCGGTCTCGGTCAGCTCGATGATCAGCCGACGGGGTTCGACCGCATGCTGTTCCAGCTGCTGGGCGATGTACTGCGGAAGGCTGGGTTCGTCGAAGCTGCGCCCGGAGATGTTGATCGCGATGCCGGCGATCGTCGGATCGCCGGCCAGGCGGGCGATGCTCTCGCGGATCACCCAGCGGTCGATGTCGAGGATCTGGCCGGTCTTCTCCGCGATCGGGATGAACTGGCCGGGCATGGCGAGCTCGTCCGGGTTGGCCGGGTCGCGCATGCGCACCAGGGCCTCCAGGTGGTGCAGGTGGCCGTCATCGATGGCGTAAATCCCCTGGTAGTGCAGCTCCAGGTGGCCCTGTTCCAGGGCCGTGCCGATGCGCTGGCTCCAGGACATCCGCTCCAGCATGTGCTCGGCGGTGTTGCGGCTGCGGTCGAACACCGCCCAGGTGTTCTTGCCCAGGTCCTTGGCCTGGTACATCGCGGTGTCCGCGTGGGCCACCAGATCCTCGACGTTGTCACCGTGCTCGGGGTAGTGGGCGATGCCGATGCTGGCGGTGAGCCGGTAGTTCTGGCCGCGGAAGCGGAACGGGATCGAGGCGATCGCGCGGCCGACGCGTTCGGCCAGTTCGATGGGTTCCTGATCCGATTCGCGGTCGACCAGGATCGCGAACTCGTCGCCGCCCAGGCGGGCGAAGATGTCCTGGCTGCGCACCAGCGCCGCAATCTCGCCGGCGGCGCGTACCAGCACGGTGTCTCCGGCGCGGTGGCCGAAGGTGTCATTGATGGTCTTGAACTCGTCGAGATCGAAATACAGCAGGGCAAAGCGGCCGTTGCGGCGGCGTTCGCTGTGGATCATGTGTTCCAGGTGCTTCTGGAAGTGATGGCGGTTGTAGAGCCCGGTCAGGGCATCATGCTCGGCAAGATAGACCAGCTGCTGGGCGGTCTGGCGCTCGTGGGTCACGTCCTCGTACAGCCACAGGCGGCCGATGCTGCGCTCGTCGGTATCGTGCACCGGGTAGGAGACCTGGGTCAGGATGCGCCCGTCGTACAGGTCGACCTCGAAGCGTTCGCTGATCTCGTGGGTGTCCAGCACGTGCAGCACATGGCGCGAGGCGTGGTCCGGCCGGGCGAAGCGGTGGGTGGAGTGCTCCAGCACCTCGCGCGAGGTCCGTCCCACCAGTTCCAGTTGGTTGTCGATGGCCCACATCCGGCGGAAGGCCGGGTTCACGTATTCCACTCGCCCTTCGCGGTCCTCGAACAGGATGCCGATGCTCATCGCGGACAGCAGGGCGGCCATGCGCCCCTGTTCGCGCTGAGTCAGTTCCAGCAGGCGGGACTGCTCGTCGCGCGAGGTCTTCAGCTCGGCCAGGGCCTGCAGCAACGCCTCTTCGTTGCGCTTGCGCTGGGTGATGTCGTGCGCGATGGCGACATACCGGGCCGTCTCGCCGCGGGGCGCCACCAGCTGCAGGGATATCTCGACCGGTACATCGAAGCCGTCGCGATGCCGGTGGCTGGTATCGAAGCGGAGCTGGTCGCGTATGCCCCGGCGCAGGGGCTCGATCAGCTGGCGAAAGCGGTCTTCCGAGTAGTCTGGCTTGATATCAAACGGGTGCAGGTTCAGCAGTTCCTCGCGCGGGATGCCGGTCTGGTCCACCGCGCCCTGGTTCACGTAGATGAAGCGCAGGGTCTCGACATCGAACAGGAAGACCGCGTCCAGGGTCAGATCCAGGGTTGAGCGGAAGGCCTCCAGTTCGTCGGTCTTGGCGCGCAGGCTCTCGCTGGTGGTGACCAGTTCGTCGGCATCGATTACGTGACCCTGGATGTACCGAAGATGGCCCCGGTCGTCGTAGGTGCCGGCCCCGCGCTCGAATACCCAGCATACGCCCCCGTCCTGTCGCATCATGCGCCACTGGACCTGAAACTGACCGGAGCGCTGAAGGCCCTCCGAGACCTCGCGCCATACCCGTTCGCGATCATCCGGGTGGATCAGGTCGCCGAACGTCATGTCGCCCTCGAAAAAATCCCCGCGCGGGTAACCGGTGAATTCCTCGAGCGCGCCCTCGGCATTGATCACGTCCCAGGTCGGGTTGTTGCGGCAGCGATAGACGAAGCCGTTGAGGGTGTCGAGGATGCGCAGCAGGTCGTCGCCCTGCTGGGTGCCCAGAGTGCGAGACAGGCTCATCAGTGCGATGCCGGCGAGGAGGGCGGTGAACATGCGCAGCAGCTGTACCGGCAGCCCGCTCGCCTCGAGGAAGTCGCCATACGTTGGCAGCCAGCCGGGCAGCCCCGGATCGACGGTCCCCGGGAACGGGGTCAGCAGGGCATAGCCGAGGAAGGCCAGCGCCAGGGTGGCTACGGCCGGATAGTGGCGGGCATGATCGCCAGATTGCGTGGCTCGCAGGGTGGGGCGCCGCAGCAGGAACCAGAAGGCCAGGCCGGTTAGCAGTGCGCCGGGGAAGCCGACCAGGTAGCGCCCGCCATTGGCGAGGCCGCGGCCCGGATCCTCCGCGATCCCGATGAACAGCAGCAGCCCGGCGGCGATGACCGGGTACAGCCACAGGGCATCCAGGCGGATGCGCGCATGGCTGGCGATCAGGGCGCGCCGTCCGAACTCCAGTAGCGGCGCATAGGAGAGCAGCTGCCAGGTGGCGTTGAGCCACAGGTCCCGTGCCGACGGATAGTGAAACCCCGCGGCCTGCAGGAATTCGTAGGTGCCATGGACCAGGCCGAAAAAGGCCAGTAGCCAGAAATGCCGGGCAAACGGCAGTGTGCCATCGCCCCTTGGCAGGATCAGGGCGACTACACCCAGCGAGAAGAATGCCAGGCCGTAGACCAGGTAGAGGATGGTGAAGGCGGCGGGCGAGAGGTCCATTAGCGGCCGACTCGCGAGTCGGTGCGTGGGTCGCCGGAGGCGATGCGGCGAGACGGCCGGGATGAGTGGTCAGGCACGCACATTCCTTTCGGCCACGTTAGGCAAGAGTGAGGCCGGTTTGCGGAATTGAGGGTCTAGCTTGCGGGGTGGTGCGGCGGGGATGCAAGTCGCAGCGGAGGAGCGCCACGGGAGGGAAGTGTCCGGCCCGGATACCCGGGCCGGACGGGGGTGTCGGGATCAGGCCCCGACGTACTCGTCACACCAGCCAGCGGCGTTCACCTGAACACCCTGGAAGTCGGCGTGGAAGCACTGGCCCCATTCGGCGTCGCCGCCGCCCCAGAAGGCGCAGTTCTTGCACTTCTCGCCTTCCGTGTAGTCCTCGTGACCGGCCGCGTCCGCTGCATTGTTCACGTAATCGTGGCGGTGGCCGTCCTCGGCCTTGGGGTTGTCGGCCTTGGCCGTGGACATCCCAGTCAGGCTAATCACCGGGATGGCCGCTACGGCCGCGGATGCCTGACGCAGGAACTTTCGACGGTTTGCGTTCGGTTGGTCGGACATGAGGTCCTCCGTTTGCTTCTGAGTGGGTGGTTCTTCGTGTTGCAAGGAAAGCCAAACACCGCCTCTGTAGCCCGGGCGGGTTCATTCTCTTCGAGGCCTTCGACCGCCGAGGGTTCCCCGGAATTATTTAAGTCATCCGGGGGGTGCCGAGGCTAGGGAAACACTGATTAATGTACACGTTCGCGCTCGAGTCACTTTTGCGTGCGAACAAGGCGCGGTGACTGCCGTGCAGTCATTCTGCACAAGGGAGCCGCAACGCCGTGCGCGCGCAAAAGTGGCCGAGCCTCTGCATTCAATGGTTTGTGGGGTTGGTGCCCCAGGTTCCCCGATCCTGCGTTGCGCCCCTTGCCGGTAGAACCACTACCGGCTGCGGACCGCGCCTTGTCTCGGAAAACCTGGGGCACCAACGCGAACGTGTACATTAATCAGTGTTTCCCTAGGTCGAGGTGCGGCAGGGGGATGCAACTGTGTGCAGAAAAATTCCATTCCGGGCCGTGCGTTCTGTGGTCGCGTGATGAAGATCACGCCATGCTGGTCTACCATTCGCGTCTGCTTATTCGAGTCCATCAGGAGGTGTGCGATGCACTACAAGAAGACGATGTCGATGTTTGCCCTGGGTGCATTGGTGCTGGTGCCGTTCGCGCAGGCCAGCGCGGTCGAGCGCGGCATGGAGCCCAGCGTGGCCCTGCTGGGCGGGGTGGTTTCGCCGGATGTCTCCGATGCCAGCTCCGATACGGCCTATGGTGTCGAGATCGGTGCCAATTGCCAGTTGTTTCAGCCGGCCACCGGGGTGCTGCGGCATCACTTCAGCGTGAGCCGCTACAGCGACGACCCGCTGAAGATGACCAGCGCCGAGATCAACAGCCACTGGATGTTCGAGCCGAACGAACGTCTGTCGCTGGGCTTTGGTCCGGGTATTGGCTACGTGCGGGCCGAACTGGACGATGAGACCAACGGCCTGTGGGCGGCCCAGGTGGGCGGTAGCCTGAAGTACCAGCTGGATCCCCAGTGGTTCCTGGGACTGGAGGCGCGCTACCAGTTCACCGAGAACGACCGTTTCGACGGCCGCCGCGCGGATGCCGACAACATGCGCGTGATGGGCAAGGTCGGGATGCAGTTCTGATCCGTTCGCCGGTGTGGCGCCCCAGGGAGACGCTGATTAAATCGCGCGCTCGCGTTGGTGCCCCCTGTTCCCCGATCCTGCGTTGCGCCGCTTGCGGGTAGAGCCACTACCCGCTGCACGACGTGCCTTGTCTCGGGAAACAGGGGGCACCAACCCCACAAGCCATTGAAGGCAGGGGCTCGGCCGCCCGTTGTTGACGAAAACGGGCGCGCGAACAGCGTTGCGGTTCCCTTGTGCCGAGTGACTGCACGGCAGTCACCGCGCCTTGTTCGCACGCAAAAGCGACTCGAGCGCGAGCGCGCGATTTAATCAGCGTCTCCCTGGGACTTGTCGTCCCCCAGGTCCCGGGTGACGATAGGGCAACATTAATCAGTGTTTCCCTGGAAGTGGTTGCCCATGCCCGAAGCTCCCGACCCTCAATCGCCCCGCGATGATCGCGATGTCCCGGCATGGCACAGTCAGAACGCGGATGCCGCGTTCGAACACTGGGGGACCTCGCGCGAGGGGCTGACGGCAGTACAGGCCGAGGAGCGCCTGGCGCACTACGGCCCCAATCAGTTGCGTCCGCCCGAACGGGCGGGTGTTCTCCGGCGCTTCCTGCGCCATTTCCACAATGTCCTGATCTACATCCTGCTGGTAGCCGCGCTGGGGACGGCGCTGCTGGGTCACTGGGTGGACACCGGTGTGATCCTGGCCGTGGTCCTGATCAACACGCTGATCGGGTTCGTCCAGGAGGGCAAGGCGGAGAAGGCCCTGGATGCCATCCGCCGCATGCTCTCCCCGCGCGCGCTGGTGGCGCGCGGCGGCGAGCGGCGCGAGATCCCCGCGGAGCAGCTGGTCCCGGGGGACATCGTGTACCTGCAGGCCGGGGACCGGGTACCCGCGGACCTGCGCCTGTTCGAGACCAAGAATCTGCGCCTGGAAGAGGCCGCGCTGACTGGCGAGTCGGTGGCGGTGGAGAAGGACACCGCCGCGGTAGAGCCGGAGGCGGACCTGGGGGATCGCCGCGGGATGGCCTTCTCCGGCACGCTGGTCGCCTTTGGCCGCGGTATGGGCGTAGTGGTGGCGTCCGGCGAGCACACCGAGATCGGGCGTATCTCCACCATGCTCGGCGAAGTCGAGGGGCTGGAGACGCCGCTGGTGCGCCAGATGGAGCAGTTCGGCCACTGGCTGGCCGCGGTGATCGTGGTGCTTGCGCTGGCCACCTTTGCCTTCGGCTACTGGGTGCGCAGCTATCCGCTGGACGAGATGTTTCTGGCTGCGGCCAGCCTGGCGGTGTCCACCATCCCCGAGGGATTGCCAGCGATCATGACCATTGCCCTGGCCATCGGGGTGCAGAAGATGGCGCGGTGCAATGCCATTATCCGCCGCCTGCCGGCGGTGGAGACCCTGGGTTCGGTCTCGGCGATCTGTTCCGACAAGACCGGCACGCTCACGCGGAACGAGATGACCGCCCAGACGCTGCGTACGGCCACCCGCGAGATCCTCGTCAGTGGCGTGGGTTACGCGCCGCAGGGTCAGTTCTCCGAGGACGAGCGGGACATCGACCCGGATGACGACCTGCTCTTGAGCCAGGTGCTGCGGGCGGGTCTGCTGTGCAACGACGCCCGGCTTTACGAGAAGGACGGCGACTGGGTGATGGAGGGTGACCCGACCGAGGGCGCGCTGATTACCCTGGCGCGCAAGGCCGGGCTCGACCTGCACCTGGAGGGCGAACGGTTGCCGCGCACCGATGTGATCCCCTTCGAGTCGGATCATCGCTACATGGCCACCCTGCACCACGACCACGAGGGGCATGCGTGGATCTTCCTGAAGGGCGCGCCCGAGCGCGTGCTGGAGCTTTGCAGCGAGCAGCAGGTGGATGGCGAGACCCGCGAGGCGCTGGATCCGGATCACTGGCACGCGGCGATGGAGGCGGTGGCGGCCCGCGGCCAGCGCCTGCTGGCGGTCGCGGTGCGCGAGGCCGGAGCGGACGGTGGCGAGCTGCGTTTCGACGATGTCGAGACCGGTGGCTTCACCCTGCTGGCGCTGGTGGGCATTATCGACCCGCCGCGCGAGGAGGCCATCCGCGCGGTGGCTGACTGTCGCGCGGCGGGGATCGACGTGAAGATGATCACCGGGGACCACCTGGCCACTGCGCGGGCGATCGGTGAGCAGCTGGGGCTGGGGCGGGATGCCGAGGCGCGCGCCGGCCACGAGCTGGATGCGCTGGACGATGCCGCGCTGGCGGAGATCGCGGAGCGCACGGATGTCTTCGCGCGGACCTCGCCGGAGCACAAGCTGCGTCTGGTGAAGGCGCTGCAGACGGGCGGACGGATCGTCGCCATGACCGGCGATGGGGTAAACGACGCCCCGGCGCTGAAGCGCGCGGATGTGGGCGTGGCCATGGGCGGGAAGGGTACCGAAGCGGCCAAGGAGGCCTCGGAGATGGTGCTGGCGGACGACAACTTCGCGTCCATTGCCCATGCGGTCGAGGAGGGCCGCACGGTCTACGACAACATCCGCAAGGCCATCCTGCACATGCTGCCGACCAACGCCGGGCAGTCGCTGACCATCATGATGGCCATCCTGATGGGCCTGGCCCTGCCGCTGACCCCGGTGCAGGTGCTGTGGGTCAACATGGTGACCTCGGTGACGCTGGCGATGGCGCTGGCCTTCGAGCGCGCCGAGCCGGGGGTGATGCAGCGCCCGCCCCGCGCGCCGAATGCCCCGTTGCTGTCCGGCTTCCTGCTCTGGCGCATCCCGTTCGTTGCCTTGCTGCTGTGGGCCGGCACCTTCGGGCACTTCGTCTACATGGAGAGTCTTGCCGGGGTCGCCGACGAAGTCGCGCGCACGGTGGCGATCAACACCCTGGTGGCCGGGCAGGCGTTCTACCTGCTGAATCTGCGGCTGATCCACCAGCCGGTGCTACCGGGCGGGGAGCTGTTCCGCTCGCGCGCGATGTGGCTGGCGATCGGGGTACTGGTGGTGCTGCAGCTGGCGTTTACCTATGTCCCGCTGATGCACACGCTGTTCGGGACCACCGCCATCGGCGCGGACGACTGGGCGCGCATCCTGGCTTTCGGGCTGGCGGTGTTCGTGATCGTGGAGCTGGAAAAGCTGGTGGTGCGTCAAGTGATCGCGCGCCGGCGTGGGGTGGCACGGCAGGCCGTGTGACAGGCGCCGCATGCTTTTTCCGAGTCCATGCAGCCGTCGGTCGTTCTACCGACAGCCCACAAGGGCATCGCCGGAAAGCAGGGCCGTGGCGCTGGCGGCGTCCACCGGTGGGGAATAGTAGTAGCCCTGGGCCAGGGTGCAGCCGAGGGCGCGCAGCGTCGCGGCGTGGGTATGGCTTTCGACGCCCTCGGCCACGGCCTCCAGACCCAGGTTGCGGGCCATGTGGATTACGGTCTGAACCAGGCGCTGGCTGTATTCGTCGTGGTCCAGCCCGGAGACGAAGCTGCGATCGATCTTGAGGATGTCCAGCGGTAGCCGGTGCAGGTAGCTGAGTGACGAGTAGCCGGTGCCGAAGTCGTCCATTGCCAGGCTGATGCCCAGGGCCTTGAGCCGGTGCAGGGTCTCGATCAGCTCGTTGAGGTTGCCCAGTGTCGCGGTCTCGGTGATCTCCAGCCGCACCTGTGAGGCCGGCACCCCGGTGCCGGCAAGAATGGTCTGCACCTCGTCGACCAGGTCCGGGCGCGTGAGCTGCCGGGCGGAGAGGTTGGTGCTGATGGTCAGCGGCATCTCCGGGTGGTCGATACCCCATTGCACCAGCTGACAGCAGGCCGTGTAGAGCACCTGCATGTCGATCAGGTGGATTTGCCCGGTGTCCTCGGCGATGGAGATGAAGTCGTCCGGCGCGACCAGTTCGCCGTTGCGCTGCCAGCGCACCAGGCCCTCGAAGCCGGTGATGCAGTCTTCGCCGAGTGACACGATGGGCTGGAAGTGGACGATGAAGTCGCCGCGCTCCACCGCATGGCGCAGGTCGGTCTCGAGTGCCAGACTTTGCAGCGCCCGGGTCTGCATGCCGGGGTCGCAGAACTCACAGCGTGCCTTGCCCAGTGATTTCGCGCGGTACATCGCCATGTCTGCCTCGCGCATCAGATCGTCCGGCGTGGCCGGGCGCGCGGGGTCGTCCGGCGCGTTGGTCTCGCGGACGGGGCAGCTCTGGCCGTAGGGCCGGGTGGCAATGCCGATACTGACGGTGACGTAGATATCCTGTCCGGCGATGGTGAACGGCTCGTGCAGCACGGCCTGCAGGCGTTCGGCCACGCGCAGGGCGTCCACCGGCTCGTGCAGGCCCTCCAGCAGGATGGTGAATTCGTCGCCGCCCAGGCGCGCGAGGGTGTCGTCCGGGCGGTTGGCCTCGTCCCTCTTGGGCCGCGAGACGGTGTCGTTCCGGCGCAGCGCACTCAGCAGCCGCTGGCCGACTTGCACCAGGAGTTTATCGCCAGCCGGGTGTCCCAGGCTGTCGTTGACGACCTTGAAGCGGTCGATATCCACGAACAGCACGGCGAACAGATTGAAGGGTTCGCGGGTGGCGCGGGCAATGGCATGGGCCAGGCGGTCGTGGAACAGGCGGCGGTTGGGGAGCCCGGTCAGCTGGTCATGGGAGGCGTTGTGGAGCAGGTGCTCCTCGTGGCGGTTGCGCTCGATCACGCGGCCCAGCTGCACGCCGATCTGCCACATCAACCACAGCAGTTCCGGGTCGGTGGTGGTGGGTTCGGTGGCGAAGAACTCGAGGACGCAGGCGACCTCCTGGCCAACCATCACCGGGAAGGCAAACCCGGAGCGCAGGCCGCTGGCGGTGGCCTGCGGTGCCCGCGGGAAATTGCCGTCCGCGTCCAGGTTTTCGATCCATGCCGGTTCGCCGTTCGCGAGCACCCGCCCGGGAAGCCCCTCGCCACTGGCGAAGGCGAGGTTCTCGGTGATCTCGCGAAACGCGGTGAACGGCTCCGCGGAGGCGAGGTGCCAGATGCCGGTGGGGTTCAGTTGGCTGTGGCCGGCGTTGTCGTCGTGCCGCGCCAGATACGCATGCCCCACCGGCCAGTCGAGGTACTGCCCGATGGCCGCGAGGGCCGCGCGTAGAACATGCGCGATGGAGTCCGACTGGTTGGCCGTCGAGGCAATGGTGTTGAGCAGCTCGATCTGCTTCTGCTTGGCGTAGATGTCCTGCAGCCGGGTCTCGGCTAGGGTCTCGGCGCGGCGCCTTGCCTGGCGTTCCTGCTCGACCAGGACTTGCAGACGGGCTTGTTCGCTAACCGGCGCGAAGTCGTTGGCGCGTCGATTCACGCGCACCCCCGGCGGTCGCTGTGAAACTCGCGCTTTTCGGCGTCATGCATGGGCCCCTCCCGGCCGTCCTTGTTTTACTGCATTCCCTGCCATGCGGTGACCGCGCAGCGTTCCATCCAAATGACGCCGGCACAGGCCGATGCATTCCGTGCGCATTGTATCGGGGCTGCGGCGGTGTGCGTATTACTCGGCGTCGGGTTAGCCGTCGGGGTGGGTCACCCAGGGTTCGCCCACGGCCTCTTCCCAGTCGGCCTGGGTGGGGTGGTTGCGGTCGTAGCGCGTCCAGGCCTCGAAGATCTCGTCCGGCCAGCGCGACTGCAGCCAGGCGATGACCGCCTCGACATCCGCCTCCGAGAGTGTGTCCTCGAAGCTGGGCATGGCGCCGCCACGCGCCTCGGCGCCGTAACGGATCATGTCCTTCAGCTGCCAGTAGGGGTGGTGCCAGGTATGGGCGCTGCCATCCAGTGGTGGCGGGGGAAGGGTGCCGTCCAGGTTACGCTGGCGCCAGTCCTCGGCGCCCTCGCGCTGCGCCCCGTGACAGGCGATGCAGTGCTGCTGGTAGAGGCGCTCACCACGCTGGAGGACCTCCGGATCGGTGGTGCGTTCGAGGTGGTCGGGGGTCCCGGATGCTCCGCCGAACCCGTCGCAACCGGTCAGGCTGGCGGATGCGAGTATCAGGGCCGCGCTGCCGATCCAGGGGATGAGTGATGGGTGTTGCCGCATCAGTCCTGAACATCCGGCTCGCTCGCGTTCCCGGCCGGTTCGTCGCCGCCGCGGAAGGCGTCGCGTAGCGAGCCCCAGGCCTTGCGCGAGCCGTCGCGGACGCCGCCCCAGGCGTCCTTTGCCCCGTCGCGAATACCGCCCCAGGCGCCGGAAGAGCGCTCGCGCATCTCGCTCGACCATTCGGCCAGGCGGTCACGTTCCTCGACCAGTCCGTCGTAGGCGCGTTCGCGGCGCTCGCGAGTCGCGTCGCTCAGGTCATCCCAGCCCTCGCGGATGTTGTCGCCCAGGCGGCCGAGTTCGCGGTCCATCGCGTCCAGGGTCTCGTGGGTGCGCGAGCGTGTGGCCTCACCGGCCTCGGTGCTTTCTTCCTGGATCTCCTCGCGGGTCTCGGCCCAGGATTCGCGCATTTCCTCCATCTCGCTGGCGGTGGTGTCGTCCTCTGCGGCGGTCTCATGCTGGTTGGCGTGGAGAGGGGTCGCGGCCAGCAACAGGGCGCAAAGGCTCGTCATCAGGATGTAGCGCAGCTTGAACAGTTTCATGGTGTCTTCCTCCCGATCCGCTCCGGGGCGGCGAACCGATCATGTGTTCCTTCCATGGTAGGACGTTTATCGCTCCGGTATGTTTCCCGCACGGTTTTTTTTGCGACAGGAGCCATGGGATGCGTCGGGGATGGCGAGTTGCATGCGGCTGTCTGACGGTATTGCTGGCGGGGTGCGCCGCATCCGCCTCGGACACGAACGGTACGCCTGGCGGCTGGGAGCCGGCCCCAACGGCCTTCGAGGCGCAGGCGGTGCCTTCGCAGGAGCCCACGGTGATGCCCGGTGCCGCGGTGATGGCGTGGCTGGGGGCCAGCCGCTGGCATTCCGGCCTGGCGGTCGACTACGCCGGGCTGGAGATCGACCAGCCGCGTCCGGAGCGCGCTGAGGTTCGCCTGACCGGGTTGCGTGACGATGCCGTCAGCGCCTACGAGTTCCGCCTGGAGCTGGACGAGGTCGAGGCGGGCTGGGTGGTGCAGTCGGTGGAGCGCCGTGCCATCTGCCGCCGCGGCCTCGGTGACAGCGGTCTTTGCCTGTGAAGCTTCATGGTCGATTAACAGGCCATGGATTTCTCTGCCTTCACAGCTTTTCTCCGAGTGGTCTGTGGCCTTTGTGGTGAATGCGGGGGAGCGAGCGGTTCAGCGGCGGCGGGCGAGGGTCAGGCCGTCGCCGATGGGGACCAGCGAGAGGTCGATGCGCTCGTCGTGGTGCAGGGCGTCGTTGAAGGCGCGGATCGCACAAGTATCGTCGCGGGCGTCGTCCGGGTCGGCGACGGTGCCGTGCCACAGGGTGTTGTCGACCAGGATCAGGCCGCCCGGGCGTACCAGCCGCAGGCAGTGTTCGAAGTAGTCGTGGTAGCCGGTCTTGTCGGCGTCGATGAATGCCAGATCGAACGTGTCCATCTCGCCGGTGGCTTCCAACGCCCGCAGGGAGTCGCGCGCCTCGCCCAGCTCGAGCCGGATGCGTCCATCGACCCCCGCGCGCTCCCAGTAGCTCTGGGCCGTGGCGGTCCATTCCGCGCTCTGGTCCAGGGTGACGATCTCGCCGTCCTCCGGCAGGGCGAGGGCGATGGCCAGCGCGCTGTAGCCGGTGAAGGTGCCGATCTCCAGGTAGCGCTTGGCGCCCATCAGGCGGGCCAGCAGCGCCATGAACTGCCCCTGCTCCGGGGCGATCTGCATGTTCGCCTCGGGCAGAACCGCGGTCTCCGCGCGTAGTTCGGCGAGCAGATCCGGCTCGCGCAGCGAGTGGTCCAGCAGGTAACGATAAAGGGGTTCGTCGAGTCCGATCGAACGGTTGGACATGTCAGTCTCTCCCGGGTGTCGGGCGTGTGATCAGCTGCGCCAGCGGATTGCGCAGGATGGGTGTGGCCAGCACGACTAGAACGATCAAGGTCGTCCACTCGAGCCAGGCGGGCAGCAGCTCGCCGGCCGCGCCCATCTGGGTGGTGACGTCCACCCCGGTGCGCGCCAGCCCGGCATCCAGGGCCAGGCCCAGCGCGATGGTGGTGACGCCGATGCCGGCCAGATAGAGGCTTAGCGCCGGGGTGCCGAGTTCACGGCGGAATACGCCCAGGGTCGCCAGGCTGGTGATCGGCGCGGCTAGAAGGAAGACCAGCACGGTGCCGGGCGAGACCCCGGTCGCGATCAGGCCCACGGCGATGGGCGTGGCGGCAGTTGCGCAGAGATACATCGGGATGCCGATGACGGTCATCACGAGCATTGCGGGCAGGCCCGAGCCCCAGGCCGCCAGGGTGGCCGGCGGGACCAGGGCGAGCAGGGCGCCGGCGACCAGCAGGCCGATCACCAGCCACAGGCGGATATCGTCGAGGACGTCGCGAAAGGCGTAGCGCTGTCCGGCGGCCAGGCGTGCGGCGAGGTGGTCCGGTGCCGGGGGCGCGGCGCAGCTGTCGCCGGTCCCGCAGCAACGATCGCAACTGTCCGTCTCGTCTTCGATAGTGTCGTTGGCGTCGGTCCGGGCGCGCGTGCGCCCGACCAGCAGACCCGTGGTAATGGCGGTAACGATAGCGCCCAGCGCGCGGGCCACGGCCATCAGGGGGCCCAGCAAGGCATAACTGATGGCGAGCGAGTCCACGCCCACGCCAGGGGTGCCGATCAGGAAAGCGGTGGTGGGCCCGCGTCCGGCGCCGCCGCGGTGCAGGGCCAGCGCGGTGGGAATGGCGCCGCAGGAGCAAAGCGGCAACGGCGCACCCACCACGGCGGCGCGCGCGGTGGCGGCCAGGCCGGAACCGCCCAGCCAGCGCTGTAGGGCGGCCTCCGGGATCAGGGCCTTGACCGCGCCGGCGGCGAGCAGGCCCAGCAACAGCCAGGGCGCCGCCGTGAGCGCAACGCCCAGCGTTTGCTTGAGGATGTCGAGGATCATGCCCCGATCATCCGTTGCGCGCGGGGGGCCTGCAAGAAGGCCGCGCGCGAGGGCGGGTCGGCCCGGGCGTCAGCCGCGCTGGCGCGAGATGCGCAGGACGTCGGACTGGCGGCGCAGGCCGCGCATGATCTGCGCGAGGTGCTGGCGGTCACGTACGGTCAGCAGGAAGGTCATCGCGGTGGAGTGGCCGTCCTGCTCGTTGAACGAGATGTGTTCGATGTTGGAGCCGTGATCCGCGATTATCGCGGCCATGTCGGCCAGCGCCCCGCGGCGGTTGGCGGTGCGCGTGCGTACGGCGGCGGTGAATTGCAGCTGCGGCTCGTGCGACCACTCCAGCGCAATGGTGCGGTCAGTCCGGTCGCGAGTCTCGTGCAGGACGTTGCGGCAGTTCTCGCGGTGGACTACCAGGCCGCGCCCGGCGCTCAACTGGCCAATGATCGGATCGCCCGGGATCGGGTGGCAGCAACGGGCGTAATTCAGCACCAGGCCCTCGGTGCCGTTGACTGCCAGGCTCGAGGCGGGCACGTCGGCGGCCGAGTCGGGGCTTTCCTTGCCCACCATCTGGCGGGCAACCAGCGAGGCCATGCGATTGCCCAGGCCGATATCGATCAGCAGCGCATCCAGGTCTTCCAGCTGCATCGTGTCCAGCATATGGTCCAGGCGTGCCGGCGAGATGCGGGGCAGGCTGGTATCCAGGGATTCCAGCGCCTTTTCCAGCATGCGCTCGCCGAGGGTGCGGGCCTCTTCGGATTGCATGGACTTGAGGCAGTGGCGGATACCAGTGCGCGCCTTGCCGGTGACCACGAAGGACAGCCAGGCCGGGTTGGGGCGGGCGCCCGGCGAGGTGACGATCTCCACCGTCTGGCCGCTTTGCAGGCGTACCGACAGCGGGGCGAGCTGGCGATCGATCTTGGCCGCCACGCAGCGGTTGCCGACGTCCGAGTGCACGGAGTAGGCGAAGTCGATCGGGGTGGCGTCGCGCGGGAGCACGAGGATGTCGCCCTCGGGGGTGAAGGTGTAGACCTCGTCGGGGAACAGGTCGACCTTCACGTTCTCCAGGAACTCGATGGAGTTGCCGACGCTGTTCTGGATCTCGAGAACATCCTTCAGCCATTCGCGTGCCCGGCTCTGGGCGGTGCGGCTGGATTCGCTGCCGGCCTTGTACTGCCAGTGCGCGGCAATCCCGCTCTCGGCCACGCGATCCATCTCGGTGGAACGGATCTGAATCTCGATCGGGGCGCCCTGCGGGCCGAACAGGATGGTGTGCAGCGACTGGTAGCCGTTGGACTTGGGGATCGCGATGTAGTCCTTGAAGCGTCCAGGCACCGGCTTGTAGAGGTTGTGCACCACGCCCAGGGAGCGGTAGCAGGTGTCCACGTCGTCGACGATGATGCGGATGGCGAAGACGTCGAACACCTCCTCGAACGAGTGGTGCTTGTCGCGCATCTTGCGGTAGATGCTGTACAGGCTCTTCTCGCGCCCGGAGATGCGCCCGACGATCCCGGAGGCCTCCATGCGCGAGCAGATCGCCTGCTCGATGTTCTTCATCGGTTCGCGGCGGTTGCCGCCGGCGCGGTGCACCGCGCGCTCCAGCATCGCGGCGCGCCACGGGTGCTTGGCCGAGAAACCGAGTTCCTCCAGTTCGCGGCGCATGGCATTCATGCCCAGGCGCTGCGCGATCGGGGCGTAGATCTCCAGGGTTTCCTTGGCGATGCGGCGGCGCTTGTCCGGGCGCATTACGCCCAGGGTGCGCATGTTGTGCAGGCGGTCGGCCAGTTTGATCAGGATCACCCGGATGTCGCGGGTGATCGCCAGCATCATCTTGCGGAAGTTCTCCGCCTGCGCCTCGGCCTTGGACTGGAATTGCAGGTGGGTCAGCTTGGATACGCCGTCGACCAGCTCCGCGACCTCCTCGCCGAACTCGGCGCGGATACGGTCCTTGCTGGTGGCGGTGTCCTCCATCACGTCATGCAGGATGGCGGCGCTGATCGCCTGGTGGTCCATCCGCATCTCGGCCATGGTGCGAGCCACGGCGAGCGGGTGATAGATGTAGGGTTCCCCGGTCTTGCGGGTCTGGCCTTCGTGCGATTCCGCGCCCAGGAGATAGGCGCGATAGACCTCCTCGACCTCTTCCGGCTCGAGGTAGGCCTCGAGCTCGGAACATAAATCGCTGATCAGGAATCGGGTCGAGTCGCCCGGTACCGAGGAGGGGGCCCCGGGCGAAGCTGGCTGCCCAGCGGCCATTCAGAAAATCTCCTAGCGCTCGTCGGCTTCCAGCTGTTCCAGATGACGGATGGTGCTGAAGTCCAGCATCTGGTTCTGGGGCCGTTCGTCGTGTTCGTCGAACACCTCGATACCGACCACGCCGGCGGCGATTTCGCGCAGGGCGATTACCGTGGGCTTGTCGTTGTCCTCGGGTACGCGGGCTTCCTTCCCGTGGGCAATGTGGCGAGCCCGGCGCGAAGCCATCAGCACCAGTTGGAAGCGGTTTTCGACATTTTCGAGGCAGTCCTCGACGGTGACGCGTGCCATCGGATACTCCGGTCAGTAAATTCTTGAATCTTGCATGTTACGCCGACCCATGCGCGCCCGCCAACAGATTCTCGATCGTGGATGCGGATCGGATCTCCTGTTCCACGGTGCGCAGGCGGTTGGCGCGGAAGATACAGGCCAGATCGCGCACGGCCTGGTCGAAGTCGGCATTGACCACGGTGTAGTCGTATTCGCGGAAATGCGTGCAGTCGGACTCGGCATCCCGCAGACGGCGCTGGATTACCGCTTCTTCGTCCTGCCCGCGGCCGCGCAGGCGGCGCTCCAGCTCGTCGCGCGAGGGCGGCAGGATGAAGATGGAATGCGCATCCGGCACGGCGGCGCGCACCTGGCGCGCGCCCTGCCAGTCGATCTCCAGGATCACGTCCACGCCGGCGTCCAGGCGTTCGGTGACGCTGGCGAGTGCGGTCCCGTAGAAATTGTCGAAGACCTTGGCGTGTTCCAGCAACTGGCCGTCCTCGATCATCCCGAGGAAGGTCTCGGCGCTGACGAAGTGGTAGTGCTGCCCGTCGACCTCGCTGGCGCGCGGCGTGCGCGTGGTATGCGAAACCGAGACCTCCACCGCCGTCACCGATTCAAGCAGGGCGGCGACCAGGCTGGTCTTGCCGGCACCCGAGGGCGCGGAAACGATATAGAGGGTGCCGCGAACGGCCGGGGTATTGGCGGTCATGGACGTGTCCGCAGGGCCTGAACGTGATCGGGATCTGGTCGCTTCCGGGGATGGGCCGTTTGAATCGGGCCACAGGCCGGAAGACCAGGGTCAAGAAGAAGGTTGGTCGGAGTGAAAGGATTCGAACCTTCGACCCCTGCCTCCCGAAGGCAGTGCTCTACCAAGCTGAGCTACACTCCGAACCGAGCCCGCTATTATGCCGAGCCTCCCAGGGCGTGTCCATGCCCCGGGCGCTGAAAATCGTATCGGTAACGGTCGACCCGCCATGCGGCGTGGGTCGCGCCGCGTCAGTGGTTGCGCCCGACGGCGAAACGGGCGAGGTCGATCAGGGCCTGACGGTGGGGCGAATCGGGCAGGGTGGAGATCGCCTCGATGGCGGCGTCGGTTTCGGCCTCGGCGCGGGAGCGGGTGTAGGCCAGGCCATCCGTCGCGTGCACGACCTGCAGCACGGCGTCGACCTGATTGCGGCCGCCCTCTTCGATGGCCCCGCGCACGACCGTCTGCTGATCGGGTGTGCCGACGCGCAGCGCATGGATCAGCGGCAGGGTGGGCTTGCCCTCGGCGAGGTCGTCGCCCATGCGCTTGCCGGTCACCTCGTCATCGGAGGAGTAGTCCAGGACGTCGTCGATCAGCTGGAAGGCGGTACCCAGGTGCATGCCGTAGCGGGCCAGGGCCAGCTCGTCGGCCTCCGAGCGCTCGCTCAGGATGGCGCCCAATTGGCAGGCGGCCTCGAACAGCTTGGCGGTCTTCGACTGGATTACGTGCATGTAGCGCTGTTCGTCGACGTCGGCGTCGTGGCAGTTCATTAGCTGCATCACCTCGCCCTCGGCGATCACGTTGGTCGCGTGGGAGAGGATCTCCATGACCCGCATGGAGCCGACCTCGACCATCATTTCGAACGCGCGCGAGTAGAGGAAGTCGCCCACCAGGACGGCGGCCTCGTTGCCGAAGATGTGGTTGGCGGTCTCGTTGCCGCGGCGCAGCTCCGAGGCATCCACCACGTCGTCGTGCAGCAGGGTCGCGGTATGGATGAACTCCACCACCGCCGCCAGCGTCACCGGGTCCTGGCCCTGCACATGGCAGGCCCGCGCCGACAGGGTGGCCAGCAGGGGCCGCAGGCGCTTGCCGCCCGAATGGATGATGTAGTGTCCGAGCTGGTTGATCAGCACCACCGGCGAGCTCAGGCGCTCGCGGATGCACTGGTCGACGGCCTGCATGTCGTCGGCCGCCAGTTCTCGGATTGCGTCAATGGGCATGGGGGTAGGCAAGCCGGGTCGTGAGGGGCGAAGGCATGCTAGGGAAACGCTGCCTAATGTACAAGTTCGCGCGCGGGCCGGAGCGGTTCGCTGGCAGGATGGGCCAAGGGTCGTTACCGGGCGCCCCGGATCGGAAAAACGGGGTGCCAGCGCGTACCGGTCCACGCGCGTTCCCACGGCTTGGCGGCTTCCCGGCATTGACCCGAGCGAGAAGCGCTGCTAGCATTTCCGCCCTTTCGCGAGACCAGCTCCCAGTCGGCTGGTCCACACAAGGTATCGCAACGGAGTCCCAGGGAAATGTACGCGATCATCGCAACAGGTGGTAAACAGTACCGCGTCGCCGAAGGCGACGTGATTCGCATCGAGAAACTCGAGGCCGAGGCCGGTTCCGAGGTCGAGTTCGACCAGGTGCTGATGGTCGGTGCGGGTGACGATGTCCGCGTCGGGGCCCCGCTGGTGGACGGTGGCAAGGTCACCGCCAAGGTCGAAGACCATGGCCGCGCCAAGAAGATCCACATCATGAAATTCCGGCGGCGCAAGCACTCCCAGAAGCAGATGGGACACCGCCAGCATTACACCACCGTGCGCATCACCGGCATCGCCGGCTGATCGCCGCAGGCATTCAGGAGAGCTGAACCATGGCACATAAAAAGGCAGGCGGCAGTACCCGCAACGGGCGCGATTCCGAGAGCAAACGCCTGGGCGTGAAGCGCTTTGGCGGTCAGGTTGTGCGCGCCGGCAATATCCTCGTTCGTCAGCGCGGGACGCAGTATCATCCCGGTGAGGGCGTGGGTTGCGGCAAGGATCATACGCTGTTCGCCAAGGTCGACGGCCAGGTCGTCTTCAAGGTGGGCGGTCCGCACAACCGTCGTTTCGTGAGCATCCAGCCGCAGCAGTAAGCCGGCCGGACAGCGAAGCGTTCGCGAAAAGCCCCGTTCGACGGGGCTTTTTTTGTTCTGTACTTCGGGAAGCAAGCAATGAAGTTCATCGACGAGGCCACCATTACCGTAAAGGCCGGCGACGGCGGGAATGGCTGTGTCAGCTTCCGCCGCGAGAAATACATCCCCTTTGGCGGACCCGACGGGGGTGACGGCGGGGATGGCGGCTCCGTATGGCTGGTGGGCGACGAAGGCCTTAACACCCTGGCCGATTTCCGCTACCAGCGACGGTTTGATGCCGAGCGCGGCGAGAACGGCAAGGGGCGCAATCGCACCGGGTCTTCTGGCGAGAATCTGGAGATCGCGGTGCCGATCGGTACCCAGGTGCGCGATGCCGAGACCGACGAGATCCTGGGTGATGTGACCCATGAGGGTCAGCGCCTGCTGGTCGCTCAGGGCGGCTTCCACGGACTCGGCAACACCCGGTACAAGTCCTCCACGAATCAGGCCCCGCGGCAGAGCAAGCCGGGCACGCCGGGCGACCTGCGCAAGTTGTCGCTGGAGCTGATGGTGCTGGCCGACGTCGGTCTGCTGGGCCTGCCGAATGCCGGCAAGTCCACACTGCTGGCGCGGGCCTCGGCCGCGCGCCCGAAGATCGCCGACTACCCGTTCACCACCCTGATTCCGCAACTGGGCGTGGTGCGCATCGGGGTCAACCAGAGCTTCGTGATCGCCGACATCCCCGGGCTGATCGAGGGCGCGGCCGAGGGCGCGGGGCTGGGTACCCGTTTCCTCAAGCATCTGGCCCGCACCCGCTTGCTGCTGCACGTGGTGGACGTGTCACCGCCGGACCCGGAGGCCGATCCGCTGGTGGACCTGCGCACCGCGATCACCGAACTGGAGCACCACAGCGACAAGCTGGCGGCCCTCCCGCGCTGGATCGTGCTGAACAAGAAGGAACTGCTGGATGCCGAGGAACTCGCGGCCCTGGTCGAGCGCGTGCGTGCGGACCAGGGCGAGGCGCATCCGGTGTTTACGATCTCCGCGGTGACCGGCGAGGGCGTGGACGCCCTGCTGCAGGCGGTGATGCGCCATGTCGAGGAGGCCGCGCAGGCGGCCGCCGAGGCCGATCGGCGGGGTGCGATGGGGACGCCGGAGGACAAGCCGGAGGACCCGGCGTGACAGCGGCCGCCACACGGGCGCTCCCGGCCATTCGCCGGGTGGTCGTCAAGATTGGCAGCGCATTGATTACTGCCGATGGCGCCGGGCTCGACCGCCCGGCGCTGGAGTCCTGGGCGCACCAGATCGCGGCGCTGCGCCGGCGCGGGCTGGAGGTGATCCTGGTCTCCAGTGGGGCGGTGGCCGAAGGCATGCGCCGACTGGGCATGACCGAGCGCCCGCACCAGTTGCACCACGTGCAGGCCGCCGCCGCGGTCGGGCAGATGGGCCTGGTTCAGGCCTACGAGCGCGAATTCGCCAGCCACGATCTGCATGCGGCGCAGGTCCTGCTGACCCACGACGACCTCGCCGACCGCTCGCGCTACCTGAATGCCCGCAGCACTATGCTGGCCCTGCTCGAGATGGGCACGATCCCGGTGGTCAACGAGAATGACACGGTGGCCTACGAGGAGATCCGCCTCGGCGACAACGATACCCTGGCCGCGCTGGTGGCCAACCTGGTGGTGGCCGACCTGCTGCTGATCCTGACCGACCAGGACGGTCTGTTCGATCGCGATCCGCGCAAGCATGCGGATGCCCGCTTGATCCAGGAGGGGCGGGCCTCGGATGCCGAGCTGCACCGCTACGTGGCGGCCGATTTCGGGCGCCTGGGCCGGGGTGGGATGGCGACCAAGCTGCTGGCGGCCGAACGCGCGGCGCGTTCCGGCACGCATACCGTGATCGCCTCCGGCCGCGAGGCGCAGGTGATGGGGCGGGTGCTGAAGGGCGAGCCGCTGGGCACCTGGCTGAAGCCGGATCGCGAACCCCTGGCGGCGCGCAAGCGCTGGCTGGCGGATCAGCTGCACTCGCGCGGGCAGCTCCAGCTGGATGCCGGGGCCGCGCGCGTGCTGCGCGAGTCGGGCAGCAGTCTGCTGCCGGTAGGCGTGGTCGCTGTCGAGGGGGATTTTCGCCGCGGCGAGGTCGTGACCTGCGTGGATCCGGACGGGACGGCCGTGGCGCGCGGGCTCACCAACTACGCGGCCAGCGAGATTCAGCGCATCCAGGGGCAGCGTGCCGATCGCATCGAGGCGGAGCTCGGCTATCTGCTCGAGCCGGAACTGATCCACCGGGACAATCTCGTCCTGCTTTCCTGACCGCCACCGGATGCTGCTGTCCTGCGTGGGTTTGTGAAACGACAGTTGTGGGAGCGTGCTTGCACGCGAAGCCCCTGCCAGAGTCTGACGCGGGCAGGGGCTTCGCGTGCAAGCACGCTCCTACGGGATTTGGGGTGTGCTGACCAGGTATCCGGGTTCCTGGCGGTGGGGGCGGGCACGTTGGTGGGGGTGTGCGTGACGGAGGCCATCCCGGCTCTCCGCCGCGCTGCGGCCGGGATGGCCTTGCAGGTGCTGACCCCAGGCTACCCACTTCCTTCTTACCCCTTCGCGCGCTTCCCGTCTTCCTGTTACACGCGATTGTCTGTGTGCCGTCGGTGGTTAAAGGCCGGGAGACCGCGGCTCAGTTGTCGCCGTGTGTGCCGGTGACTTCCAGGTCCAGGCGCCCGCGCGCCAGCCGCGCATGCACACGCTCGCCGCTGGCGGTCTGATCCGCGGAGCGCAGGACTTCGCCCTCTGTGGTCTGCAGGATCGCGTAGCCGCGTTCCAGCACCGCCTCCGGACCCAGTGAGCGCAGCTGGCGCGCGGTGGCGTCCAGCTGCCGCTGGCGGGCGACGAGGGCCTGGTGGGTGGCGGTTTGCAGTTGGCGTTGCAGGCGCGCCAGGGCCTCGCGCCGTTGCAGGATGTCGTGGTCCGGACGCACCCGCGCCAGGCGCTGGTGCAGGTGATCCAGGCGCATGCGGGCGGAGGCCAGGCGGTTGCCGGGCGAGGCACCGGCCAGGCGTAGTTGGGCGCGTTGCAAGCGCGCCCGGGCGCGTTCCTCGAGGCGCGACCAGGCGCGGTTCATGCGCTCGCGCTGGTCGTCCAGGCGCTGGGCGTTGCGCTCCAGCATTTGCCGCGGGTGGCGACGCTCCAGGCGGGTGTGCAGGGCAGTCAGGGTCTGCTGGTGACGTGCCACGCGCTGGCCCAGCAGTCCGGTCAGGCGTTCGCGGGCCCGCGCCAGCTGGTGGCGCAGGGTCGCGGCATCCGGGCTGACGGCCTCCGCCGCGGCGGTGGGTGTGGAGGCGCGCAGGTCGGCGACGAAGTCGGCGATGGTGGTGTCGGTCTCGTGCCCCACACCGCTGACCACTGGGATCGGGCAGGCGGCGATGGCGCGCGCGACGCTCTCGTCGTTGAAGGCCTGCAAGTCCTCCAGGGAGCCGCCGCCGCGGGCGAGGATGAGCACGTCGACCCGGCCCTCGGCCGCGGCCTGTTCCAGTGCCGCGACGATCTGGCCGGCGGCCTGGGCGCCCTGCACCGCGGTGGGGTAGAGCGTGACTGGCAGCAACAGCGGGAAGCGCCGGGCCAGGGTGCGCTCGATGTCGTGGCGCACATCGCCCTGGGTGGAGGTGATGACGCCGAGACGGTGGGTCCAGGCGGGCAGCGGCTGCTTGCGTTCGGCGTCGAACAGTCCCTCGGCGGCGAGCTTTTCCTTCAGGCGCTGGAAGGCGGCCAGCAGGCGGCCTTCGCCGGCCGGTTGCAGGGCCTCGACGATCAGCTGGAACTGTCCGCGGGCGCCGTAGATTCCGGCGCGCCCCTGGATCTGTACCGCGTCGCCGTCGGCAAAGCGGGCGGCCTGGCGGGACCGGCCGCGGAACAGCACGCAGCTCACCGAGGCGTTCTCGTCCTTCAACGAAAAGTACTGGTGCCCGGATGCGTATTGACGCAGGTTGGATACCTCGCCCTCCACGCGCACGAGGCCCAGCCCGTCACGCAGCAGGCCGTCGGCACACTGGTTGAGTTCGGTTACGGAAAAGACGGGGGCGTCGCTCATGGGGGGCTCGATGGTTACAGACGGGTGAAGACGCGCTGGAAGACATCGGTGCCGCGCCCGACCGGGTCGACGCGCAGGCGAGCCTCTTCCTCCGCGAGGGCGTGGAACAGGCCGTCCATGGTGTGGTCCAGCACATGCCCGGCCAGGTCCAGGCGGACGTTCGCCAGGAACGGGATGTCGCGCATGCGCGACTCCAGCTCGCGGTGGGTCGTCATGGCCTCCACGGCGTCCAGGCTGTCCTTGATCGCGGGACGCATGGCCTCGGCCAGGCGCGGGCGCATCTGCGTCTCCAGATGGTGGGTGGCGGCATCCTCGGCCCCCAGCAGGATGCCGCGAGCGTCGTCGAGATCGAGTGCGAAGATCGCCCGGATGAAGGGTTCCCGGGCCTGCCATACCGCATCCTCGGCCGCGCGGTTCATGCGCTCCTCCAGGGTGTCCAGCGGTGCGGCCATGCCGAGCCGACCCAGCGAGCGCCGTGTGGTGGCGAGCACCTCGGGCAGGGGGATGCGCACGTCCGGGTTGCCGTAGAAGCCGTTGCGCCGGCTGAGGGTCTCGGAGGCGGCGTGGGTCGCGATGACCAGGGCCTCATGCACCGCCTCGATCAACTCCGCGGTCGACAGCCCGGAGAATTCCGGTGGCCGGGTGATCAGCGAGCGGAACATGTCCTGACCGAAGCGCCACCAGTCGGCGTGGGCGCTGGACGCAGTGGCCAGGCCGAGGCCGGGGGCCAGCAACAGGGCCAGCGCGGTGCGTCGGGTGATGCGGGCCGTAGGCGCGCGCTCGGGCATGGGTCTCGCCTGGCAGGGGGCTCGGGATGGATTCGCATCCTATCAGGGTGATGTCCGGGCGTCTGCGCACGGCCCTCGCATGTGTGTCTGTGCTTGTCCCGGAAGGGCCCGAATTCTATACTGAACGGCTATTTATCCGCCCCCGGGGTTTTCTCCCTTGCGTCCCGGCGGGCCTGGCCTGGAGTGGTGCATGCGGATACTCGGTGAAGCCCTTACCTTTGATGATGTACTGCTGATCCCGGGGCATTCGAATGTCGTTCCGCGTGATGTCGATCTGAGCACCCGGATTACCCGCGAGATCACGCTGTCCGCCCCGCTGGTGTCGGCGGCGATGGATACCGTCACCGAGGCCAATCTGGCGATCGCGATGGCCCAGGAGGGCGGGCTCGGGATCGTGCACAAGAATATGTCGGCAGAGGCCCAGGCCGCCGAGGTCCGGCAGGTCAAGAAATACGAAAGCGGTGTGATCAGCGAGCCGATCACCATCGGCCCGGATGCGAGCATCGGCGACGTGGTCGCGCTGACCGACGCCAATCACATCTCCGGCGTGCCGATCGTCTCCGGCAACGACCTGATGGGCATCGTGACCTCCCGCGATCTGCGTTTCGAGACCCGCATGAACGCCCCGGTCTCCGAGATCATGACCCCGCGCGAGCGGCTGGTGACGGTGCCCGAGGGCGCCGACCGCGCCCACGTGCTGGAACTGCTGCACAAGCATCGCATCGAGAAGGTGCTGGTGGTGAACGACGATTTCCAGCTGCGCGGGATGATCACGGTCAAGGACATCCAGAAGTCCACCGAGCACCCGCATGCCTCCAAGGACGAGCGTGGCCGCCTGCGCGTGGGTGCCGCGGTGGGTGTGGGTGACGGCACCGACGAGCGCGTGGCCGCGCTGGTCGAGGCCGGAGTGGACGTGCTGGTGGTGGATACCGCGCACGGGCATTCCCAGGGCGTGCTGGATCGCGTCGCCTGGGTGAAGAAGCACTACCCGGACGTACAGGTGATCGGTGGCAACATCGCCACCGCCGATGCCGCGAAGGCCCTGGTCGCGGCCGGGGCCGACGGTGTGAAGGTCGGCATCGGGCCGGGCTCGATCTGCACCACCCGCATTGTGGCCGGCGTGGGCGTGCCGCAGATCACTGCGATCTCGGATGTATCGGAGGCGCTGAAGGGTACCGGCGTGCCGATGATCGCCGACGGTGGCGTGCGCTTTTCCGGGGACCTGGCCAAGGCGATCGCCGCGGGCGCCGATTGCGTGATGCTGGGCTCGATGTTCGCCGGGACCGAGGAGGCCCCGGGCGAGGTCGAGTTGTACCAGGGCCGCTCCTACAAGATCTATCGCGGCATGGGCTCGCTGGGCGCGATGCAGCAGGGCTCGTCGGATCGCTACTTCCAGGACCCGAATAGCTCGCCCGACAAGTTCGTGCCCGAGGGCATCGAGGGCCGGGTGCCGTACAAGGGCTCGATCGTCGCGATCATCTACCAGCTGATGGGCGGGCTGCGCTCGTCCATGGGCTATGTCGGCGCACACAATATCGAGGAGATGCGGACCAAGCCGCATTTCGTCCGCGTGACCGCCGCCGGCATGCGCGAGAGCCATGTGCACGACGTGGCGATCACCAAGGAAGCCCCGAACTACCGCATGGACTGACCCGGCCACGATGGCCGGGTATCCCCTCTGACAGCCTCCCGGCCCACAGGCCGGGATACCGGATGACCACATGACCCAGGATCTTCACGCCCACCGCATTCTGGTGCTGGACTTCGGTTCCCAGTACACCCAGCTGATCGCCCGCCGCGTGCGCGAGGCCAGGGTCTACTCCGAGGTGCATCCCTGGGATATGCCGGCGGCCGACATCCGTGCGTTCAATCCCACTGCGATCATCCTCTCCGGCGGCCCCGAGTCGGTGAATGTCGACCAGCCCCCGCGCGCCGAGGATGCGGTGTTCGAGCTGGGGGTTCCGGTGCTGGGCATCTGCTACGGCATGCAGACCATGGCCGCGCAGCTGGGTGGTCGGGTCGAGCCGTCGGAGCGCCGCGAGTTTGGCTACGCCCAGGTGCGCGCCCGTGGCCATACGCCGCTGCTGCGCGACATCGAGGATCACACTACGCCGGAGGGCTATGGTCTGTTGGACGTGTGGATGTCGCACGGCGACCACGTGACCGAGCTGCCGGAGGGCTTCCGCCTGATGGCCTCCACCGACTCCGCACCCATCGCCGGCATGGCCGACCCGGATCGCGGCTTCTACGGCGTGCAGTTCCACCCCGAGGTGACCCACACCACCCAGGGCCAGCGCATCATCGAGCGCTTCCTGCACGACATCTGTGGCTGCGAGGCGCTGTGGACCGCGGACAACATCATCGACGACATGGCCGCGCGGGTGCGCGAGCAGGTCGGGGACCATCACGTCGTACTGGGCCTGTCCGGCGGGGTGGACTCCTCGGTGGTCGGCGCGCTGCTGCACAAGGCGATCGGTGACCAGCTGACCTGCGTGTTCGTGGACACGGGCCTGCTACGCGAGGGCGAGGGTGACCAGGTAATGGCGACCTTCGCCCGCCACATGGGTGTGCAGGTGATCCGCGTGGATGCCGAGGAGCGCTTCATGAGCGCCCTGGCCGGCGTCCAGGACCCGGAGGCCAAGCGCAAGATCATTGGCGGGTTGTTCATCGACGTGTTCGACGAACAGGCCGCGAAGCTCAACAACGTGCAGTGGCTGGCCCAGGGCACGATCTACCCGGACGTGATCGAGTCGGCCGACTCCAAGACCGGCAAGGCCCACGTGATCAAGTCGCACCATAATGTGGGCGGCCTGCCGGAGAACATGAAGCTGGGCCTGGTCGAGCCGCTGCGCGAGCTGTTCAAGGACGAGGTGCGCAAGATCGGCGTCGAGCTGGGCCTGCCTACCGAGATGGTCCATCGCCACCCGTTCCCCGGGCCGGGCCTGGGCGTGCGCATCCTCGGCGAGGTCAAGAAGGAATACGCCGACCTGCTGCGCCGGGCGGATGCGATCTTCATCGAGGAGCTGCGCAAGGCGGATCTCTACGACAAGACCTCGCAGGCCTTCGCGGTCTTCCTGCCGGTGAAGTCGGTAGGCGTGATGGGCGACGGTCGGCGCTACGACTACGTGGTCGCACTGCGCGCGGTGGAGACCATCGACTTCATGACCGCGCGCTGGGCCCACCTGCCGTACGACTTCCTCGACCACGTCTCGCGCCGCATCATCAACGAGATCCCCGGCATCTCCCGCGTCACCTACGACATCTCCGGCAAGCCCCCCGCCACCATCGAGTGGGAGTGACTGGAAAGACCCGCAATGTCGGGTGCTGACCGGCGTCACAGCTGAGACTTCAGGATCCTGCGTTGCGTCACTTGCCGGTAGAATCCCTACCGGCAAGCGCGCCGCGCCTCGTCTCGGAAAACAGCGGCCGCCAACGCGGACGTGCGAATTGATCAGTGTCTGCCTAGACTGAACTGAGACGGGGCGGATTTCCCGGAATATGCGGATTCCATGTTCAGACGCTTCAGAACGGGTGACTTGATTATCGCGGTGTTGCTGCTGCTGCCGGCGCTGGTGGCATGGCCGCGTTGGTGGCCGCGGCCGGGCGCCGGTCCGGCGGAGGTGCTGTCGACACTCGGTCATCTGGCCGGGGTGCTAGGTCTGAGCGCGCTGCTGGTCGGTGCAATGCTGAGCGTGCGCCTGCCGGGCCTCGACGGCTGGTTCGGCGGTTTGCCGCGCATCTGGACCCTGCACCGGATGCTGGGTTTCTCGGCCTTCATCCTGATCATGCTGCACGTGGTACTGCTGGCCTTCGGGGCGCTGCCAGTCTCTCCGGGAATGGCGGTACAGGTGCTCTTTCCGCCCCTTGAATACGGGGCGGTGTGGATGGGCTGGGGCGCACTGGTGCTGATGGTGATTTTTCTCGCGCCCACCTTTCAGTTTTTCGGCAGGCCGCATTACCAGCGCTGGAAGCGCCTGCACCTGTTGTCGGTACCCGCGTTCCTGCTCGCGTTCACGCACGCCGTCATGCTCGTGGAGCATGCGCTGCTCTGGTGGGGGCTCGCGGCCCTGGCGGTCGCCGCGGTGTTCTGGCGCAAGGTGCTTTCCCCCCGGCTGGGGCGCCATGACTATACCGTCGAGGCCGTGACCGCCCTTGCGTCCAACGTGGTGGAGATCACCCTCGCTCCGAGGGGCCGGGCCATGTCGTACACCGCGGGACAGTTCATGTACCTCACCCCCTACGACCCGGAACTGGAAGCCGGCCGGGGGGAAGAGCACCCCTACACCATCTCATCGGCGCCGAGCGAGGACGTTGTCCGGGTGGGCATCAAGGCCCTGGGCGATGCCAGCCGGGCATTGCAGACGGTGAAACCGGGTACCGCCGTGCAGATCGAGGGCCCCTACGGCCAGTTTTTCGAGCGATGCGACCCGCAACGCAAGCAACTCTGGTTCGGCGGTGGCATCGGCATTACGCCCTTCGTGTCCGGTGCCCGGACGCTCCAGCGGCAGCCGGGGTCCGGGCCGGATGTCACCCTGATCTACCTGGCCAACCGGCTGGAGCGCGCCTACTACATGGACGAGCTTCGGGAGATCGCGGAGGGGCATCCGCATTTCGATGCTCAGATCCATTATTTCCAGGATCGCGGCCCCGTGGACGAAGCGTTCATCCGCTCGCATTGCCCGGACCTGGAGGAACGGGAGATCTACATCTGCGGACCGCCCGGCATGGTGCAACACCTGATGGGTCTGCTGAGCCGCGCCGGTGTACCCAAGGGCCGCATTCATACGGAGGCGTTTGATTTCCTATGACCGTGAACAAGATTGCCTACACCGCGTTCGTGGCCTTCTGCACCGTGATCGTCACCCTTTGGGCCGTCAGCGCGCTGGTCGCGGAGACTCGTGAGGCCGACGACGATCAGGGCCTTGTTACGGAGGAGGAACTCGCTGCCCACGACAGTGGCGAGAGCTGCTGGAAGGCCATCGATGGCCAGGTGTACGACGTGACGGAATACATTCCGCGTCATCCCACTTCCGCGGACGTCATGCTGGAGTGGTGCGGCCGTGATGCCACGGAGGCCTGGTACAACAAGACGCCCGGGCGTCCGCACAGCTCCAGGGCCGCCGCCATGCTGGAGCAGTACCGGGTAGGGGAACTTGCCGATGCGCCGGCGCCCCCGGCACGGCCCGAGCCACCGGCGCCCGCACAGGAACCCGCCGCCCATCCGCCGGGCAGGGTGCTACTCGGCCTGTCACCCGGGAGCTACCTGGATGGCCGCTACCGCGGCGTGTTCTCGGACCGAGGCGCCATGCAGGTCAATATCCAGTTCGATCTGCGGGACCATCATTTCCACAACGTCAGCTTTCGGTACCTGAGCTACCGGGGGGTGGATTATCTGGCGCTGGAGGAACACGAGGAACTGCATGCCGTGATGCGCCAGCACCGACAGGCCATCGATTACCTCGAGGGCCGGCCCCTGTCGGCCATGTTCGATCTCTACGCGCCGGAGGACGTGGTGGACGACATCGACGCCTTTACCGGCGCGACCCTGCGCGGAAACAAGCTGATCTCGGCCATTCGTGATGCGCTCAACCGGGGCGTCTATCAGTGGCCGTGACATGGCCGCGCGGGTGCGCGAGCAGGGCGGCGATGGCCCTGTGGTGCTGGGCCTGCCCACCGGGAGGGTCCATCGCCACCCGTTCCCCGGGCCGGGCCTGGGCGTGCGCATCCGCGGCGAGGTCAAGAAGGCATACCCCGACCTGCTGCGCTGGGCGGATGTGGTCTTCATCGAGGAGCTGCGCAAGGCGGATCTCTACGACAAGACCTCGCAGGCCTTCGCGGTCTTCCTGCCGGTGAAGGCGGTGGGCGTGATGGGCGATGGCCGGCGCTACGACTACGTGGTCGCACTGCGTGCGTCGAGACCATCGACTTCATGACCGCGCGCTGGGCCCACCTGCCGTACGACTTCCTCGACCACGTTTCGCGCCGCGTCATCAACAAGATCCCCGGCATCTCGCGCGTCACCTACGACACCTCCGGCAAGCCCCCCGCCACCATCGAGTGGGGTTAGCATCCGCCTGGACACGAATGCAGTGTTTCCCTGGAAGTACCCAATAGGGTGGCGCACTACTCCAGTTGGGATGGGGGGGGTAGACGTGGCAGTATCGTGGTCTATCGACCCCTTACCACGGAAAACCCGGTTGAAAACGCCTCCCTGCCCCGGAAACGAACAGGAACGGTTGCGAGCGCTGTGGGCAAAGGGGCTCCTGGATACCCCGGACGAGGAGCGGTTCGACCGGTTGACCCGTCTGGCCAGGCGGATGTTTGGGGTGTCGGTCGCGCTGGTTTCGCTGGTCGACGAGAACCGGCAATGGTTCAAGTCACGGCAGGGACTTGAAGCCCCGGAGACGGGGCGCGATATCTCCTTTTGCGGTCACGCGATCCTCGGCGACGCCATTTTCGAGATCAGCGATGCGCGCGCGGATCCGCGATTTTCCGATAACCCCCTGGTAACGGATGAGCCGCATATCCGGTTTTACGCCGGCGCGCCGCTGACCACGGCCGATGGTTATCGTATTGGAACGCTTTGCCTGATTGACGGCCAACCGCGGCAGCTGAGCGACGACGAACGGCGAGCCCTGCGGGATCTGGCCGATGTCGTCGAAGCGGAGATCAACTCCAGTGAGCTGCACTCGCTCAGCGGTGCCCTCGACGACCTGCGGCGGCTCGGTGAGGTCATTACCCGTGCCCAGTCGGAGTTCATTCGCGATGCGGATCACGACCGGCGCCGTGCCTTCGACGAACTGCTCACGGATATCCTCGACCTGACCGACAGTGAATACGGATTCATTGGCGAGGTGCTGAACACCCCGGAAGGGCTGCCCTACCTCAAGACCTACGCCATTACCGATATCGCCTGGAGCGCCGAGACCCGTGCCTTCTACGCGGCCAATGCGCCCCAGGGGATGGAGTTCCATAACCTGGAGACCCTGTTCGGCGCGGCCCTTACCAGCGGCGAGCCAGTGATCGCGAATGACCCTGTCCACGATCCGCGCAGCGGCGGCTTGCCCGAGGGTCACCCGGCGCTCAATGCCTTTCTCGGCATCCCGATCCATCATGGTGGCGAGTGGATCGCCATGCTGGGGATTGCCAACCGCCCGGGCGGCTACGACCAGAAGCTGGTGGATTTCCTGCAGCCGCTGCTGGTGACGCTGGGGCAGTTGACCGATGCGGCGCGCACCCAGCGCCGGTACCGCGCCGATCAGGCGGAGCTGGCGCGCCTGTCGCGCGTGGCGAGCGAGACCACCAACGGCGTGATCATTACCGATGCCGAGGGCCGGGTCGAGTGGATCAACGACGGCTTTACCCGGCTGAGCGGGTACACCCTGGACGAACTGCGCGGACGCAAACCCGGCAAGCTGCTGCAGGGCGAGGGGACGGATCCGCAGGCGGCGGCGAGGATCGGGGCGGCGGTGGCACGGGGCGAGCCGTTTCAGGTCGACATGGTGAACTACAGTCGGGACGGTCGGGCGTACTGGGTCCGCATCCAGGGCAATCCGCTGCGCGATGATCGTGGGGCATTGCAGGGTTTCATGGCCATCGAGTCCGACGTCACGCGTGAAAAGCAGGATGCCGAGCGCATCCGGGAAAGCGAGCAACAGTTTCGCTCGCTGGTCGACAACATTCCCGGCATCACCTATCGCTGCCTGCCAGACGAACACTGGACCATGGTCTACATGAGCGACCAGGTGGACCCGTTGTCGGGCTATCCCGCGAGCGAGTTCATCGATAACGCGGTGCGCAGCTACGCCAGCGTGATCCATCGCGAGGATGCGGCGGCCGCCGAGGAAGCAGTCGACCAGGCGCTGCGCGCCGGGACCGACTGGCTCGTCGAGTATCGCATCCGGCATCGCGATGGCGGCATCCGCTGGGCGCAGGAGCGGGGTTCGGCGGTTCGCGACGGGGATGGTCGGGTGCGCTACCTCGATGGTTTTATTCTGGATGTGACCCGGGACCGGGAGAACCGCGAACAGCGCCAACACCAGTTGGAGGCCTTTGCGGCACTCAACGAAATTGCGTCGATGACGTCGCTGGGGCTCGATGAACAGCTCGAACGGGCATTGCAGCTCGGGACTGACTTCCTGGGACTGGAACTGGGCATCGTCAGCCGCATTCGCGGCGACGATTACGAGGTGCGCGCCTTTGTCGCACCATCCGCTTCGCTCCTGGAGCGTGGTCAGCGCTTTCCCCTGGGCCGCACTTACTGTGACCTGACCCTGGCGGCCGGCGACCTGGTGGCCATCGATCATATGGCAGCCTCCGAGAACCGTGGGCATCCGTGTTACGGGGACTTCGGACTGGAGGCCTACATCGGCGTGATGCTGGAAGTGCAGGGCGAACGTTATGGCACCCTGAGTTTTTCCTCGGTGCAGCCGCGTCCGGTTCCGTTTGGCGAAGGCGAACGCATGTTCGTGCGGCTGCTCGCGCGCTGGATCGGTTCGGCCATCGAGCGCGATGAGGCCGCGCGAGCCGTGAAGCTCAGCGAGGCCCGCCTGCGCGGGCTGTTCGAGCTATCGCCGGTCGGCATTGCCCTGAACGATTATGAGACCGGGGCGTTTGTGGACCTCAACGAGGCCCTGTTGCGACCGACCGGTTATACCCGCGAGGAATTCACCGCCCTGAGCTACTGGGATGTCACCCCAAGGGAGTATGAACCGGCGGAGCGGCAGCAACTGGAGAGCATGGAGGCGACCGGTCGTTACGGTCCGTTCGAGAAGGAATACATCCGCAAGGATGGCAGCCGCTATTCGGTGGTCCTCAACGGGATGGTGGTCTACGACAACACCGGGCGCAAACTGATCTGGTCGATCATCGAGGATATCTCGGAGCGCAAGCGCATCGAGCGCATGAAAAACGAGTTCATCTCCACGGTCAGCCATGAGTTGCGCACGCCGCTCACCTCGATCTCCGGTTCCCTGGGGCTGGTGGCCGGTGGCGCGACGGGGGCGTTGCCGGAGCGGATGCGGGAGATGCTGGAGATCGCCCACAAGAACAGCCAGCGCCTGGAGTTGCTGATCAACGATCTGCTGGACATGGAAAAGCTGGTGGCTGGCAAGATGCGCTTCGAGATGCGGGAACAGGCGCTACATCCGTTGCTGGAGCAGGCAGTCCGGGGCAATCAGGGCTACGCCGGTCGCTACGGGGTCAGCCTGGTCCTGGAGGCGGTGGGCGACGGGATCCGGGTCGAAGTGGACGCTGACCGCCTGCAGCAGGTTCTGGCCAATCTGCTCTCCAACGCGGCCAAGTTCTCGCCGGAAGGCGGCGAGGTTACGGTTGCGGTGGACAGTGGCGAAGAGCGGGTGCGCGTCTCGGTCAGCGATCACGGCCCCGGTGTCCCCGAGGAGTTCCGCGAACGCATCTTTCAGCAGTTCTCCCAGGCCGATGCGTCGGATACCCGTCAGAAGGGCGGCAGTGGGCTGGGGCTGGCGATCACCCGCGAACTGGTGGAGCGCATGGGCGGCGAGGTTGGTTTCGAATCGGTGCCCGGTGAGGGTACGACCTTCTGGTTCCAGCTAGCGTGCGTCCGCGAGGAGGGCACGGCGTGATGCTGCGCTTGCCGGATCCAGGGCATCGCGGGCTCGCGACGGTCGTGCTTGCTCTGCTGGCGGTCGCCGGCAATTACTTCCACCTGCCGCTGCTGTTTGGCCTGGACTTCATCTTCGGGTCCATTGCGGTGATGCTGGCGGTGTTGCTCCTGGGGACCCTGCCCGCAGTCATCGTCGCGATCGCCGGCGGGCTCTACACCCTGGTCCTGTGGGGCGTCCCCTACCCGATGGTGGTCTTCGTGATCGAGGCGCTGGTGGTGGGGCTCCTTTACCGGCGTTGGCTGCGCAACGTGGTGCTGGCAGACCTGCTGTACTGGCTGGTCATCGGCGTTCCGCTGGTCCTGTTGTTCTATCGCGGCATGGTCGGCATGGACTGGGAGCCCACCACCATGATTGCCCTGAAACAGGGGGTCAATGCGCTCTTCAATGCGCTGATCGCCAGTCTGCTGGTGCTGTTGTGGCGGTTGTCGGGACGCGGCGAGGTGGGCTCCCGGAGGGAGCGGCCTTCCCTGGCCAGCCTGTTGTTCCATGCAATGCTTCCCGTGACCCTGCTGGCGGGCCTCGCACCCATCCTGCACGAGAGCTATAGCCAGCGGGGCGAGCAGGAGGCCTTCATGGCGGAGCGCCTGCAGGGTCACGTCGAAAACCTGGCCGGCCGGCTCGAATCCGATTTCCGCGCGGGCCGGGAGCGCTACGACTACCACCTGGAACGGGTGCAAACTCGTGACGATCTGGGGCTTGCCATTGTTGCATCGGATGGCCGAATACTGGCCAGTCGGGGCGAGGTGCGGAGCGTGCAGGAGGCACTGGAAGGCTGGGTCGAGGACCGGGGCCACGGCCTCTCGATCTGGCTGCCGGACGGCGCGATGTCGGCCGTGGGTCGCTGGGGGCAGGGCTCCTATTTCTTCGCCGAGCCGCTGGGTGCTGCGCCGGAAATTGGCCAGGTGTACGCGCAGATTCCGGCGGCCCCAGTGGTCAGGGCGCTCGAGGAGCAGCGCGTCGAGCTGTTTGCACTCCTGACCGTGATCGTGGCCCTGGCCGTAATGGTCTCTGCCGGACTGAGTCACGCGATCAGCCGTCCGTTGCGCAAACTGGATGCGGTGAGCGCGGGGCTGGGAACGGACATCGCCGCGGGGCGTTTACCGGTACTGCCAGCTAGCCAGATCTTGGAGTACGACGGCCTGGCGGGGACTCTCCGCGAGATGTCCCGGCAGCTGGGGGCCAGTTTTCGCCAGCAGGCGCAGGCTCGCTCCGAGCTCGAGTCCCAGGTTCGCGAACGTACCTCGGAACTCGCGCACACCGCGGATCAGTTGCAGGCTGTTCTGGTGGCCGCGTCGGAGTTCGCGATTGTGGTGACGGATTGCAATGGCCTGATCACCCTGTTCAACCCAGGTGCGGAGAAGATGACGGGCTATGCCGCCGACGACCTGGTCGGCAAGCAATCACCCGCCCTGTTCCATCTCTCCGAGGAGATTGCAACACGCTCGGCCGAACTGAGCGCCGCCTATGGACGGTCTGTCGAGGGCTTCCGGGCCTTTACCGAGGTAGCGGATCGCGAGGGTGCGGAAACGAGGGAGTGGACTTTTGTGCGCAAGGACGGTGTGCGCATCCCCGTCTCCCTGACGGTGACACCCAAGACCGACCAAAAGGGAAATATCACCGGCTACCTGGGTATCGCCGAGGATATCACCGAGCGCAAGGCCGCTGAACAAGCCCTGCGCGAGAGCGAACAGCGCTTCCGGGATACCGCCAAGCAGCTGACACTGGCTGCCGAGGCGGCACAACTGGGCGTATGGGATCTGGATCTGGCCAATGGTCGGCTTGACTGGGATGCAGGGATGTTCCGGATCTACGGTATGGCGGAGCAGGATTTCGGCCATGTCCCGGAAGACTGGATCCACGCTTTGTTGCCGGAATCCCAGGAGCAGGCTACGGCGGACTTCGAGCATGGACTGGCCCACCCTGAAACCCCCTATGAGTCCGAATTCCGCATTCGTCGGGGTGACGGCGAGATCCGCCATATACGCGCCATAGCCCAGGCCATATCCGGCCCGGGAGGGCGCGCAGAACGGGTGATCGGCATCAATGAAGACATCACCGAGCGCAAGGCGGCCGAAACGGCGGTAGTGGAACACGCCCAGCACACACAGGCCATTCTCGACAACATGGTGGACGGCATCATCACCATTGATGTGAACGGGATCATGCAGTCATTCAACCCCGCCGCGAAGCGCATCTTCGGTTATGCGGCCGACGAAGTGCTGGGCCGCAACGTCCGCATGCTCATGCCCAGTCCTCACCGCGAGGCCCATGACAGTTACCTGCGCAACTACCAGAGAACCGGAGTGGCACGCATCATCGGCATTGGTCGCGAGGTGGAGGGCCAGCGCAAGGATGGCAGTCTGTTCCCCATGGAACTGGCGGTGTCGGAGATTACCCAGCATGGTCACCCCCTTTACGTGGGGATGGTGCGCGACATCACCGAGCGCAAGCGGGTGGAACGCATGAAGAACGAATTTGTCTCCACCGTCAGCCACGAACTCCGGACGCCCCTCACGTCGATCTCGGGGGCCCTTGGCATGGTGGCCAGTGGGACCCTCGGCGAATTGCCGGGAAAGGCGGGGGAAATGGTTGCGATTGCCCAGCGCAACAGTGAGCGTCTGACGCTGTTGATCAACGATCTGCTGGATATGGAGAAGATCGCGGCGGGCAAGCTGCACTTCGAGATGCGGCCGCAACCGCTGAAGCCCCTGCTCGAGCAGGCACTGGAGAGCCATCAGAGCTATGGCGAGCAACACCGGGTGGAACTGGTGCTCGAAGCCGCCGCGCCCGGAATCGTGGTGCGGGCCGACGGCCGGCGCCTGATGCAGGTGATGGGCAATCTGCTGTCGAACGCCGTGAAGTTCTCGGTCCCCGGCGGCTCGGTTCGGGTCTCAGCGCAGGCCCTGTCCGCGCCGGACGCCTGCGTCCGGGTGAGCGTCGCGGATGATGGTCCAGGGGTTCCCGAAGACTTTCGCGAGCGCATCTTCGAGAAATTCGCACAGGCCGATGCCTCTGACACGCGGCAGAAGGGTGGCACGGGTCTGGGCCTGGCGATCACCCGGGAACTGGTGGAACATATGGGTGGGCGCATAGGGTTCGACTCGGTAGAAGGCGCGGGGGCCACCTTCTGGTTCGAACTGCCCCTTGCCCTGGACTCGGGGTCCTTTGCATCAACCGCAGGACGGTAGCTGCGCGCGGGCCGAGACGCGCACAGCACTGGAGCCATCCAACCCGAAGGAGCCGAACGTGGCCGAGCTGCAACGCATTCTCTATGTCGAAGACGAACCGGATATTCAGGCGGTCGCCGAACTGGCCCTGGAGACGGTCGGCGGCTTTACCGTCAAGATCTGCGCCTCGGGCGAGGAGGCGGTGCGCGATGCGGAGGCCTTCGCGCCCGACCTGATCCTGCTGGATGTGATGATGCCGGGTATGGACGGACCGTCGACCCTGGAGGCGCTGCGCGGGATTCCGGCGCTGGCCGAAGTGCCGGTGGCCTTTATGACGGCCAAGGTTCAGCCCTCCGAGATCGAGCACTACAAGTCGCTGGGGGCCCGTGACGTGATTGCCAAGCCTTTCGATCCCATGGCGCTCTCGGATCAGGTACGGCGTATCTGGCAGGGGGCCGCATGACGCCGACCGATGCCGAGCAGGCCCTGACCACACGGCTGGAAGAACTGCGATCCCGGTATCTGGAGCGGCTCCCGGACGAGTTCGCCGAATTGAGCGCGCTCCAGGGCAGACTGTCCGGCCAGGAACAGGATCGCGACGTGCTCGATGAGCTGCAGCAGCGTCTGCACAAGCTGGCCGGATCCGGCGGCAGTTTTGGGTGCGCGTCGCTGAGTATCGCGGCGCGCTCTCTGGAGCAGCGGATCGGAGCCTGGCTGGAGGCGAAGGAGTTGTCGCTGGATGCGCCGACGCGCCGGTCTCTGATGGACGAGATCGAGGCTCTCTCTCGTACTGTGCCCGAACGCCCGGAGCGCCCGGAGCGCCCGGAGCGCCCGGCTTTCCGGGTGGCTCCGGAAGCCCGGACAACCTCGGACAGTACGCTCGAAGTCTGGTTGGTAGAGGACAACGCGGAGCTGTGCCGGCAACTGCAGCAACAGCTCGAGTCCTTCAACTACGAGGTTCGCGTGTTCCGGAGCATCGATGAGCTCAAGGGGGCGATGGAATCCCGGGAGCCGGACTTGTTGCTCGTTGACGTAATGCTGGAACAGGGGCGCGAAAACGCGACCGAGCGACTGATGGACTCCCCGCAGGTCCAGGCGCTGGAGTGCCCGCTGATCTTCCTCTCCGCGAATGACGACTTCCCGTCGCGCGTGCGGGCGGTTCAATTGGGGGCGGAAGGCTATTTCCTGAAACCGCTGGATGTGCCCCGCTTGGTGAACCGGATCACGCAGATCTTCGAGGAGCGCCGTGCACCGCCGCAACGTGTGCTGATCGTGGACGACGATGCCGATCTTGCCGAGCACATGCGGCTGGTACTGACCGCGGTCGGGATGGAGGCCAGAGTGCTGGCGTCGCCGAATGACGTCATGGACACGATCGCTACGTTCCGGCCGGAACTGGTGCTGATGGATCTGTACATGCCCGAATACGCGGGCACCGACTTGGCGGGGGTGATTCGCCAGCACGAGGCCTACACGCATCTGCCGATTGTCTATCTTTCCGCGGAAACCGATATCGAGCGACAGATCGACGCCATGGGTCGAGGTGCGGACGACTTTCTGACCAAGCCGATCTCCGACCTGCAACTGGTGGCGGCCGCGCGCTCGCGGATCGTGCGGGCCCGCCAGCTGGAGGACCGAATCAACAAGGACAGCCTGACCGGGTTGCTCAAGCACGCCAGTATCAAGGAGGCCGCCAACCGGGAGGCGCTGCGCGCCCGCCGGATCGGTCGGCCGGTCACGCTGGCGATGCTCGATATCGACCACTTCAAGGTGGTTAACGACACATACGGGCACGCCGTGGGGGACGTGGTGATCAGCTCGATCGCAACCTTGCTGCGTCAGCGCCTGCGTCAGTCCGATATCATCGGCCGCTACGGTGGGGAGGAGTTCGTTGCGGTGCTGCCGGAATGCGAAGCGGAACATGCCCAGGGCGTGCTGGAGGATATCCGCCGGAACTTTGCGTCACTGGATTTCGGCCGCAAGGGCGAGCGCTTTGGTTGCACCATCTCCATCGGCATGGTGTGTTCGGCCGCCTACCCTGACCAGGACGGCCCCGGACTGCTGGTCGCCGCCGACGAGGCGCTCTACAAGGCCAAGCGCGGTGGTCGTAATCAGGTCCAGCAGGGGTTCCCGGCTCACACGCGCGAGGTCACGGACTAAACAGGGTGCGATGTGGCGCCTTGTGCGACGTGCTGCATTTCAACCCTACCCCGCTAGCAACCGGTGGGCCGCAGCCCCGATCACGCGGATCACGATCGCGGCTGGGACCCGCCCAACGCCGAACAGCCGTCGATTGGTGCCGCGGGCGGCGTCTTCCGGGGGGCGCACTCGCCCACTCGGGTTCGGCATAGGCGGTATCCCGCCCGTGGCGCAGCAGGTCCAGCATCGTGTCGATGAAGTCGTCGTCGAAGGCGAAGGGGTCCAACCCGGCGCTAGCCGAAGCGTTGTAGCAGCCAGCGAACGTCCATGGCTGCAGCGACTATTTCATCGACCACTTGCCTGATCCCAGGCCCACCAGTGACTGCGCAGGCAGCACCCGGACCCCCTCGTGGCGGTCAATACACGTTCACATGGCGCGGGCTGGACGTCGCATCTTCCTCGTGGGCGTATTCCCACAGTCTATATACCGATTCCCACATGATACTGATGCCCACATGGCTAGGCGGCTGAGTGTGCCTGTCCGTTAGGGTGGTGGATTTCGCGCCTCTGTTCGCTACCGCGCAGACGAGTGGTTGCCGGTGCGAGAAACTTTCCGTTGCTTGTCAGTGGAAGCCGATTGGCGGCTTCCACCCATGTCCCACCACAGCAACGGGAAATAACCATGAATACACCAGGAACTAGCGACCACTCCACTACAGATCGCATCTCTGAGCGCGCGCACGAGACCGTAGATCAGGCCGCCAGGGGCGCGGGAAAGGCCGAAGAACGGATCCGCCGAGAGGCAGCGAGTGCGGAGGACAAAGCCAAGGAGGCCGGGGCGAAGGTCAAGGAGCACTCCGAAGAGGCCCTGCAATCGGTCAGTGGCTTCGTGCGGGAAAATCCTTTGCTTTCCCTGGGTCTCGCATTCGCCGCGGGGACCTTGGTGTCTGCTTTACGACGCCGTTGATCGTGTTCCGTGGCAACCAGCTAAGGAAGGAGGCCGCGCACTTGCGCGGCCAAATTGATCATGGTTCCGGGCTTGTTCGCCGGAGGGTCGGCCGCTTGCTGCACCGGGCACGGGCCTTGGCCCGCCGGCCTGTTGTGCTGGCCATTGCCTTTGGGTGTGGCTTGTTGGCCGGTCGCCTGGATGTGCCCGGCATCAAATATACCTATGGGATCCTGGCAGGCCAGGTGAAACTCTGGCGGATTGCCTCCAGTCTGATCGGCTTGCCGCTCCGCTGACCCCGACTCATTTCTCGGGGGGCTGCGGCTCTGCTTCCGCGGGTTGCTGCTCTGCAGCGTCAACGAGCGATCGCGCCTGGACGAGCAAGCTGTTAACGCTAGCCCGGCTTTCACGGAACGTGAGGTCCCGGGTAATGTGCCGCAGACGCCAGAAGGCCAGGGCCGCCAGCACCAGGTGTGTCAGCGTGACCGTCAGCAGCGCGCCCGTCAGGCTGAAGGCCTGAAGGCTGGCCAGGGCGACCACCAGCGTCGCCCCGGCAAACAGCCAGCCGCCGACCAACAGAAGCGCGATCATCACGGTGAGCCCGATCATCATCAGCACCGTGTGTCCGAACAGCCGCGCCTCCACCGCCAGAAGGCGAACGATGTCCGCCGCCAGGGTCTTCAGGATTTGCGTGATGTCCTGGCTGCGGTCGCGACCGCCGTCCTCGTCCTGGGTGGGATCCGTTTCTTTCATGGTCGTGCGTTCTCCCGGCTGCTCAGTGCGTGCTTCAGGCTGGTCTTGATCTCGCCCCAGATGGCCACAAAGAACGCAGTCAAAGGAATCGCGAGTACCATCCCGATAATACCGTTCAGGGCTGTCCCCCAGAAGAACAGGGAAATAATGACGAGTGCGGGGTGCAGGCCAGAGCGGTTGGACATGATTTTCGGCGTCAGCCACCAGCTTTCGATCAGTTGTACCACCGCGAACGCCAGTGCTGTCAGCATCAATAACTCAATGCCGCCTTCCGGCTGAAGATAGGCCAAGGGAAGGATCACCAATAGCCCGATCAGGGTGCCCAGGAAGGGAACGATATTCAGAAGCCCGAGCACGAGCCCGGCAAGCAAGCCGTACTGCAGGCCGATTAGTGTAAAGCTGAGCGAGTACAGGGCTCCCATGATCATCGCAATCATCAGTTGGCCCTGAAAGAAGGCGGTGATATATCCCACGAACACATCCATGAAATACAACACTTTCTTCTGGGTGCGCTCTTCGAAGATGGATAACAGTTCGGATGCTTTTCCCCGAAGCAAGTCACCGGAGAGTAGGGCGAAGAAGAGGAATAGAGGCACAAAACTGATAGCTGCCAATATCCCCAAATAGGACATAACGGTCGTTCCGGTGCCTTCCAGAGAAGACTTGGACTCCTCCCCATTGCCGCCTTCCAGGCGTTCCTCAATCATGGAGGTGATTTCCGGAAAGTAAAATGTAACATGATCCTGCCAGCGCGCCAGTGCATCGGGTAAAGCGGTCAACAACTGGACGATCTGCTCGGTCAGGGTGGGGACAAAAAAGAACATCAGGCCGCCGACCCCAAGAAAAAAGATCGCCATCAACAGCATGATGGCCAGCCATCGGGGTAAGCGAAGCCGGTTCTCGAGAAAATCCACCACAGGATAAAGCACTAGCGCGAGGATACCTGCGACGGCAAGCGACAGGAGGAGGTTGTAGAACGTGCTCAGTATCCAGCCTAATGCCCACGCAACAATTGCGATCAGCGCGGCCAGCGCCACCAAGGACAGCAACACCGCCGTATAGCGGAACAAGCGAAGCTGAACCGCGTTGAACAATCGTTTATCCGGGACTAACCCGGCCCGGTCCTGAGCAGCCTTCCTGCCCCCGCCATCGAGGGGTTCCTCCGAGTCGTGGGGCATTGCGGGCGCCTGGGTTAGGCCCTTGCCGATTTGCCGAAGAAAAACAAGCCAACACCGGCCACCGAGGATGCTGCCCCAAGGATCAGAAACCACATGGTCGAGTCAGTGAAGCTCCCGGTAACCGCCTCGGTCACCTGATCACCCAGGCTTTGGGATGAACGATACGCAAAGAACAGCAGGATCAGACCGACAATAATCAGAACCACGGCCAGAATTTTGTTTAGCGCCAGACTGTCACTCGTTGCCATTTTTAATTGCCTTTTTGAATAGTGGGGATTGGCTCCGTAGTCGGGGCTGGTGCGCGACGGCGATTCGCAAGACAGGAATTTAATATGTCTCGCGATGCATCGGCCGCGTCGGAATGGTCGACCGGGGCGCGCTGTAATGATCGCATCTCGCGTCTTCAGCCTTCGGAGTGATCCCGGGCGTAGTAAGAGTCGCCGGATAAATGCCACGTAAAGTCGGCCATATTCGGCCTTTGATCCTTGGTGAACCCCGGTGCCCTCCTTAACCGATCAAGATTGACGTCAAGCATGAATCGCTTGTGTTCCTTGTCGTGCTTCAAGGCCGTCCGCGCGATAGCGAATAACCGATCACCCATACCCAGAAAGCCGCCTGATGTCAGGACCACGTAACGTATTTTTCCCCCGCTCGTATCCAGCATCACGTCGAGAATGTCGCCCAGCTTTTCTTCCCGCATATTGCAGACTTCGTCGCCGGTGATTGTCTTTGCGCTCAACAGCGTGGGCCCGTCATGCGCATCTTCGGGAGCGTTCTCGCCGATTCTCGAGAATGCGGCGGCACCGATCATTTCGTTTTCTTCTTGGCGTCGCTCTTGACGTCTCCGTAGGTTTCTTGAGCCTTGCCGGCATGCTTTTCGGCTTTACCCTTGACCTCGGTGCTCTTGTCGCCGGTAGCCTTGCCAGCAACTTCCTTTACCTTCCCTTTTGCTTCTTTTCCTTGACCTTTCGCTTGATCCTTGTTCATAAGACAATCTCCAGTTAGCGGTACCACTCGGGGGCTGCCGCTTCCACGGATTCAGGTAGAGGCAGCTTGAGGCTTCCAAGCTAGTGCAAGCCCGGGGTTGGGTCTGTGCGCTGCCCAACATATGCGCAACCCCTGGCCGGCCTCAGCAAGAGGAGCCCGGGTGCTCGACGCTGGAGCTGAAGTGGGATCGTGACCGGGGGCTGGAAGTGGGGCGCAGGGCACATTCGAGGGCTTTGTCACGAGCAGGGCGTGTTTCGATCAAGAGGCATGCTGTCCGATGGAATAGATCGCTGGATCAGAGCTGGGATTTGATCGGTAGAAGAATCTTCTCGGAGAGCTTTGCCCGCAGCGGGCGGTTATTCCAGTGGTCAAGGGAATACCGCTCTGCGGCCAACAGGTCCGTCTCGAACACCGCGGTCATATCGCTGGCGAATCCGCGGTTGTAGATGTTCAGACTCGCTTCGTCGTTGAGCCGAAGCGATCGCATGTCGAAATTGGTCGAGCCGACCGAGACAAACTCGGTATCGATGACCAGGAGCTTGGTATGCAGCATGGTCGGCTGATAGACGTGGATCTCGACCCCCGCACGCAGCAGCTCGCCCCAGTCGGCCTTGGAGGCGATCTTGACGGTAAGCGCATCGATGTGTGGCCCGGGCAACAGGATACGGACGCGGACGTCGCGACCGCGCGCAGCCACCAAGGCTTCGATCAACAGCTTGTCGGGCACAAAATAGGACGCGGCCAGGTCGATCGTCGCCTCGGCCGCCGCGATGGCAAGCAGGTACATCAGATGCATGCTCTCGCTCCCGCCGGATGGCGACGCGATAAACACGTGCGCGTCCATCTCGCCCTGCTCCCGCAGGGCCGGGAAGTAGCTCGGGCCGTTTCGCACCTCGCCGGTGCTCTTGATCCAGTTGTCGTTGAAGGCTGCCTGCAACTGCGCCACTACGGGCCCCTCAATCCGAAAGTGCGTATCACGCCATTGCTCGGGATCCCCTCCATCGCCAGTCCACTGATCCGCGATGCCGACCCCGCCGGTAAAGCCAATACGACCATCGACCACCAGAAGCTTGCGATGGGTCCGGTTGTTCATGCGGCCAAGGTTGTACCAGTTCAAAGGCCGATATCGATGCAGCTGCACCCCGGCGGCCTGCATGGAATCCAGCAGCGACTGGTCCATCTTGGCGCTGCCGACCCAGTCGATGATGACACTCACCTGCACGCCCTCGCGCGCACGCTCGGAAAGGGCTTGCGAGAACTCTGCGCCAATCTCGCCTGACCAGTAGATGAACGTCTCGAAGGTGATTGAGGTTTCTGCCGAGCGAATGGCCAGCAACATTGCCGGGAAAATCTCGTTGCCGTTTTGCAGCGCGGTCACTTGATTGCCGCGCACGATGGCGGGGCCCAGCATGACGGACATCTCGCGCCGAAATTGCGGGTCGGAGACCGCGTAGCGATGTTCGATCTTGCGGTCGACCACCTCCCCGGATGTCGAGAAGTTTTGCAACAGCACCAGGGTCAGGGTGGTGGCCAGCACAGTGATGCCAATAACCCAGAGCATCGATCGTCGGCTCCCAGCCAGAGACATTGCAGAGGCACTCCAATCGGGTGTAGCGGCCAGGCATTGATCAGTGGCTCCCTGGCGCTAGCGCTCAAAGCGCCACGGAGGGGTGCACCTACATGGTCGGTCGACGATGCGAGGGGTGATCGAGCTCAAGTGGTCACCATGCGAACGGCCCAAGCCTGATGGTGCGACGTCTGGAGACGCCGGTCCGTGCGAAACCGCACGAAGCGCGTGCAGGGGGGGGCATCCCGGTGGCGCGAAGGCCACGGATGGAAGGAGTGACGTTCGATGATCAGTGTTTCCCTAGCGAGCGGGAAGTGGCAGTCAGGCGCCGTTCTCGGCTACCGCACCTTCCCCGGCGAGCGCAGGTGTCTCCGGAAAGCGAGGTGCCTACCTCCCCGGATCAGCGTCTCCAGAAACACCCATCCAGCGCGAACCGCTTTTTTTGGCTTGATACATGGCCTTGTCGGCGGCTTCTAGCAGAGCGACCGGAGAGGACGCGTCCGTGGGGTAGAGCGAGACGCCAATGCTCACGGAAATTTTGACAGCGGTTTGTCCGATCTCGATGGGCCTGGCGAGTTCATGAATAATTGTATCGGCCACACGCTCAACATCCTTGATCTGCTTGACGCCCGTCACCAGGACGGTAAATTCGTCGCCGCCCAGGCGGCTAACCGTATCCTCCTCCCGGACACAATTCGTGAGGCGTTCAGCGACCTCTGACAGTAAACGGTCGCCCGCTTCATGCCCAAACGAGTCGTTGATCTCCTTGAAGCCATCAAGGTCCATAAAAAGGACCGCAAGTGACTGTCCGTTGCGTTTCGCATGGTTGACGCCCTGTTTCAGGCGATCAAGAAAAAGACGTCGATTCGGAAGCCCGGTTAACTGGTCATGATGGGCGTGGTGCCATATTTTTTCTTCGGCGACCGCTTGTTTTGTAATGTCCCGCGAGGTGCAGACAATCGCTTCGGTGTTGCGATGCTCGTCGAGTACGGGCGCAAGCACGTACTCGAATCGATCACCCTGGCCAGATGGAAACGTGTGGACAAACTTCCCTCGCTGTGTGCATTGGTCAGCAACGACTTTATCGATGCTGTGCTGGAAGGCCGGGGCGAACGGGAATCCGAGGTCAAAGCTGGATTTTCCGATGATTGCCTCGGGCGCGAGAGCGAAAAGCTTGGCTGTGGCCTTGTTTGCGTAAACAAACCGCCCTGCGGGGTCCAGCACATAAATTGGGTCAGGCGATGCGACTAGAATGGCGCCGAACAGTCGGGTTTCCATCTCCTTGACGGTCGCATATTGTTCCAGCGATTCGGCGACGGCCTGGTCTATCGCTTCATGAAACCGGGTGAGATCTTCAAGCTGTTGGCCAGCGATCGTTGGGAAATCTTTCGTCCAGTGTGAGACCACGCTCGCGCGCAGGGCGCGAAATTCGGAAACGGTCTCAATGACGCTGAAGCCGCTGGTCTGGCGATCACCGCCGTGTACTTCTGCCCAGGACTCGTCCCCCGTCTTCGGTTCGCAGCCTTTCGATTTGTCGGCCTGTTCGGACTCGCTCTGGTGGGACTCGAGGTCGTCGGCAATCGTAAGCAGCATGTCCCTGGCGTGGTCGCGCAGGCTGGTCGTCCCCATCTGGCTGGCATGAAGAAGGGTCCCGGCAAATTCTTCCCAGTCCTGAAGAATTGGCTCCATTTCTGTCCTGATAAATTCAGCGAGACGCATAGGGGTATTCATTTTAGGGGCTGGCTATAATAACAAAAGGGGGTGATAGGACAGTTCGTGTTAAATGACGTTCGTCGAACTTTTACAGTTATGCCATTGCTTCGGATTATATTCCCCCGAAAGTGTGATCTAGAGCGCGTTTTAAATGACGAGTTTCGGACTTTTGTTAGGGCGATTCTTTTCGTTTTAGTGGATTCCACGGGATCGCCTGTTAACCAGCGTCACTCTAACCGCGCAAAGGAAAAAAGATCGGTCAGTGGGTGTGGGCGGCGTTCGATCTGCGCGCGCAGCAAACCTGCGCCGATCATGCTGTAGGTGATGCCGTTTCCGCCGTAGGCCAGGGCGAACAGCACGCGCGGCCCGTGCTGGGCGTGGGGTCCGAAAAACGGCAGCCCGTCGGCGGTTTCGGCGAAGGTGCCTGCCCAGGCGAACGCCGGTTGCGCCTGAATGTGAGGGAGTAAGCGCGCGACCTTGCGCTGCAGGATGGCCGCCTTGCGGTCGACCAGGCGATCCCGGCGCGCCGGGATGTCGCGGTCGTCATCTTCGCCACCCACCAAGAGGCGTCCGTCCCCGGTGCTGCGCAGATAGAGATACGGCCGCGAGGACTCCCACAACAGGGTGCCGGCCAGCCAGCCCAGTTCGGCACGATCGACGGGATCGCTGATGTACGCGTAGCTGCTTCGGTTCTGCGCCACGCGCTGGCGCAACCAGCATTGCGCCTCGTAGCCACTGGCAATCACCGCGTGCTTCGCCCTGATCGACACGCCACTGTCGGTGGTGAGGTGTACCGAACGTGCGGTGGACGTGATCGATTTAACCTCCGTGCGATCGAAGATGCGCGTTCCTTTTTGTTGCATCCTGCGCAGGAGTCGCGAGGCGAGGCGGTAGGGATCAACCCGCGCGGCCACCGAACTGAGGATGGCGGCTGGGGAAGTCAGCCCGTATTGATCCTTGAGTGCGGAGCGGCCCAGCCAGCGAACCGGAAAGCTGTGCTGGCGCCGCCAGGCAAACTCGTCGGTCAAGCGCGCGTGATCAGCGCGATTGCTGGCGTAGTACAGGCTTTTACAGGTCGCGAAATCGACGTCGCCGACCGCTTGAGCTAGCGTGCCGACGTCGTGGACTGCGGCCAGGCAGGCTTGATACGCCAGCAGCGCCGAGGCCTGGTCGTAGCGTTTGGCGAGATCGGTTGCGTGGGTGTCGATTTCATACTGGAGCAAGGCGGTGCTGGCCGCGGTGCTGCCCCAGCAGACGTCGCGCTGATCGAGCACGACGACATCGTGACCGTGGCCAGCCAGCTCATCCGCGATCAGTGCGCCGGTGATGCCCGCGCCCACCACCGCCACGTCGCAATTCAGGTCGGCATCGAGCCGCGGGAACGCGTACATCAGGCCATTCTTGACCGCCCAGTACGGATATCCGCTTTTCAAATCCACCCGGCGACTCCTGACGAATCACGTCTGGTGTGTGTGGTCGGTAGAGTCACCCGGCGGCGGCGGCGGCGGCCGCGTCGCTGCGCGGCCATACCGTGTGCGAATCCGCGCCCGTGTTACGTCACTCACGGTCGACCTCGGCCTTTGGCTCAAGCCGCTGGCGATCGCGAGACAGCATGCCGCTGGCGTCCGCCAGAGCCAGTACCATCTCCATCTGAGAGTTGACCTCCGCGACGACCGCGAACGCCCCGTGTTCCTCGGCGGCCTTGCGGATCCGTTCGAGCATGTGCATCAGGTGCCGGGCCGTTTCCGGGTCGCGGGCGGCGGGCTCGCGCAGTCGTTCGATGCACAGCTGGATGAGGTCGACCGTGTCCCATCCGAACTCGTCGTAGATACAGCGGCCATCCTTGTCCTTGTCGTGCAGCCGCGGCAGCCCGCGCTCGACGATCTCCACGAGTACCGCTTCGAGGTGGACCAGCACCTCGTGGGCGGTCGCGGTGTCCGTGTGGGCCTGCAGCGCGAACGTCCCGACGTCGACCAGCTGGCTCACGGCGAATGCGAGGTCCATGTCAGGGCTGCGGGTGCGGGCGAGGGTGATCGCTTCGGCCACGCTGTCGAGGTTGGCCTCGGCGTGGGAGACGAGCGCGACCGGGCAGCGGGGGGTGACAAACTCGCCGACCCGGCAGCGTAGATGTACAACCCCGCCGGCCGGCAGCGCCTTGCGCATCCGGTCGATCTCGATGGCGGTAACCCATCCGGTCCCCGGGGCCAGGACCGTCCGCGCTTCGGACGCGGACGGTGGCACCTCGGTGATCTCGACCCGCGCCTCGGTGTAGCGATCGAGCACCTTGAGGGTGTCATCGGCGAGGCGGGCGACCAGTTCGGGCAGCGACAGACTGCGCGTGGCGTGCTGGATCGCCAGCAGCACGCCCGCCATCGCGGCAAGCGCGATGATCACCGCCAGCACCGTACTCACAAGGGGGGCGGGTGCCTGTTCGTCGGTGGGCATTCTTACCAGGATGACCAGGACGGCCACGACGCCCGCCGAATTGAACGCGAGCAGATTGCGCTGGAAGCGGTCGTCCAGAAAGGTCAGCAGCGTCCGGGGCGAGAAGTGCGCGGCCATCAGGCCCACCACGACGGTGCGCATCCAAAGGCCGAACACCGCGACCGTGATCAGGCCACCGGTCACTGACCCCAGCAGGACTCGTGCGCTACCCACGGTGCCTAGCTCGACGGGCGGAGGCCACAGCCATGCGGCGTCCACGGCCAACGCCGCCAGGCCCACGCCCAGGCCGCCCACCATCGCCATGCCCATCGCTACCGTGATTTCGCCCAGGCGGAGGGTAGCCCAGCGGGGCCGGGGCCTGCCGCGGTTCGTCTCCCCCATGCTGTCACCTCCAAGTGGTGACCGAGTGGCGTGTGGAGGCCCCCTCGGTGACTCCTGACGAATCAGTTCTGGCGGATGTTCCCCGCAGAGTCACCGGGCGGGACCGTCGTGTCGGTGCGTTGCCACACTGATCGGCGCACCACTCTGATCATTTGGACCAGCGAACAGAAGTCCGCGGCAGCCATGTCGGCATGAGCTGGAATGGGGATGCGGTTTCGCCATCGGCCGCGTGGAGTTAAGCGCGACGCCGCACATAAATGGACGTGCCGGCGTGCTATACGGATCGTGTGCCTTGTTGGAGCCATTCAGAATGTCAATGAACCGTGTCGACCAGGATGCCGCGGCGGGCCTCTGGGAAGAATGTGATCCGCCGTGCCTTTCGCTTTACCAACCGACTCATCGGGATCACCCGGACAATGAGCAGGATCCAATACGCTTCAAGAATCTGGTGAAAGCGCTGGAGGACTCGTTGCGACAAAAATTTGCGAGCGACGAGATCCAGCCCTTGCTCGAACCCTTGCTGGCCCTCGCGGACGATCGCGAGTTCTGGAACTGCACCTTCGACGGCCTGGCCGTGTTGCGGGACAGGAACCGGTTTCGGGTCTACAAGCTCCAGCGCCCGGTCCCCGAATTGGCGATTGTGGCGGACAGCTTTCACACCAAGCCCTTGCTGCGCATCCTGCAATCGGCGGATCGATACCAGGTCCTCGCATTGAACCGGAACGAGATGAAGGTGTTCGAAGGGAACCGTGACGCCCTGGACGAGATCACGCCCGCCGATGGCGTGCCGCAGACACTCACCGAGGCACTCGGTGACGAACTCACGGATTCCCGCCAGACGGTCTCGGCCTATGGCGGCAGCGGCGGTGGCCAGGCCCCCATGCACCACGGCCATGGGGGCAGGAAAGCCGAACTGGACGATGACGCGGAGCGATTTTTTCGCGTGGTCGATCGCGCGGTCCTTGAACACCATTCCAAGCCCTCCGGCCTGCCGCTGCTTCTTGCGGCCCTGCCGGAGCACCACCACATGTTTCACGCGCTCAGCCACAACCCTTTCCTGATTTCCGAGAGCCTGGACGTGCATCCGGATGCGCTTGCGTCGAGCGACGACTTTCGCGAGCGGGTATGGCAAACCATCGAGCCTCGCTACCTCGAGCGACTGGCTGGGCTGGTGGATGCCTTCGGCAGTAACAAGGCCAAGGGCCACGGCTCCGACGACCTGGCCGAGGTGGCCCGGGCCGCCGTGGGCGGGCGCGTGGCGACCCTGCTGATCGAAGCGCGCCGGGAAATTCCCGGTCGGGTCGATGCGGCGACCGGCGAGCTTGAGTTCGATGATCTCTCCCACCCCGAAACGGACGACGTGCTCGATGACCTGGGGGCCCTGGTGCTCAAGATGGGAGGCGAGGTGGTCGTGGTGCCGAAGGAACGGATGCCGACCGATACGGGAATCGCCGCAACCTACCGCTACTGAGGCAAGTGACATGCAAATTCAGATCAACACGGATGACAACATCGACCAGTCCGGTGCGCAGCCGGAACAGACCGAAGCCACCATCAGAAACGTCCTGGAGCGCTTTGCGGATCAGGTGACGCGCGTTGAAGTTCACCTCAGCGACGAGAACAGCGACAAGAAATCCGGCAACGCCGACATACGCTGTCTGTTGGAAGTCAGGGTCGAAGGTCTTCAGCCCGTAGCCGTGACCGATGAAGCGGCGACCGTGGGACAGGCGGTCGACGGCGCAGCACGCAAGATGAGGCGTTCCCTGGACAGCACGCTTGGAAAGCGGAAAAACCACTGACGTTGCCTGCCAGCACCTATCGCTGTTGGCTATTCGTGACCCGAACAAAAGCGCATGAAACACACTGCAGATCCTGGCGCTAATGAAGTGGACCTCAAGCCCGTTGCGGACGTGGGCGAGCGCTTTCTGGCGTTGCTGGCTGAGGCTACGTATCCCTGTGTGGGGGCCAAGTCCGCGTTGGCCCGTGGCTCGATCGAAACTCATGAGTTCGGCGCACTAGGGGACCTCGGCAATGACCGGGCGCTCCTGGCTGGTCTTTCTCGATTCGTTGCCCTGATCGAAGCCAGTGCTTGCAACGAGGACATCGTGCACTCTTACGTCGCCATATTCCGAGGACCAGACGATATGAGCGAGCTTCGTTTCGAGTCCTTGATGTGGGCGCAGTTGTGGCGAATCCACAAGCTTGACGTTTTAGCGGGCAATCCTCCCGCCGACGATGTCAGCAGCGACAGTGACAGCCCGCTGTTCAGCCTGAGCATAGCAGGGCATCCATTCTTTGCCATTGGGCTTCACGCGAACGCTTCGCGGCTCGCCAGGCGGTTTTCCAAACCGGTATTAGTGTTTAATTCCCACCGCCAGTTCGAGAAGCTAAGAAAGGACGGACGTTTCAGGAAGATGCAAGCGGCCACCCGGGCACGCGATATCGCGTTGCAAGGATCCCGGAATCCGAATCTGGCAGAGTTTGGAGAAGCGAGTGAGGCCAGGCAGTACAGTGGCCGAGAGGTCGAAGCCGACTGGCAGTGCCCATTTCATTTCAAGGAGAAGCCGTGAACACGGACGTACCGACGGTGAGAATATCGCCTTGCTCCGCGCAGACGGTCGAGCTTGGCCCTGGAGACGAACTGGTGGTTATCGATCCCGAAGGCCAGCAGGTAAGCGATGTGGTCGCATTTGGACACCCGGATCATGGGGAGTATCTGTCTTCAGGCCGTTCTCTTGACTATGCCTCACGCCTTTGGCTCACGACGGGCGACGTACTTTACTCGAACCGTAGCCGGCCAATGTTCACCATCATGGAGGATACCTGTGGCCGACATGACTTCACTTTGACGCCTTGTTCGAAAGACACCTTCAGGATCATATATGGGGAGAGCGAGGGTCGTCCGGGTTGCGAAGGCAATCTGGCGGCGGCACTGGCCCCTTACGACATCGGTGTCGATCAAATTCCCATCGCATTCAATGCGTTTATGCATGTGTCGATCGATGCCGCAACGGGGGAGTTCGGCGTTCTTCCTCCGCTCAGCAAAGCCGGGGATTTCGTTCGCTTGCGAGCCGAGATGCCACTCGTGGTGGCGATGTCCGCATGTTCCGCGGGGCAGTCGAATAATTTCTCCTTCAAGCCAATCGATTTTCAAGTTGTGCGCAGCAATCAACCGTCATGCTCGAATGGCTGACACCGGAATTCGATGGGTCCCTCATGCTCCGTCACCTCCGGGACCTGGTGCTGGCCTACCTGCTCGCGATCCCGAGTGCCTGGGACCGGGAAGTTCGCGATCGCGCTATCGGACTGCGGACGTTCCCGTTGGTCGCCGTTGCCGCCTGTGGCTACGCGCTGATCGGCTTCTCGGTACTGGAGTCGCCCGACGCTCAGGCCCGAATCATGCAGGGCCTGATCACCGGCATTGGGTTCATCGGTGGCGGAGCAATTCTCAAAAGCGGAGGTAGCGTGGAAGGTACCGCCACGGCGGCCAGCCTTTGGGCCACGGGCGCGATCGGCCTGGCAGTCGCGGCTCATCCCCTCGAAATCGCGATCCTCATCAGCCTCGCGACGTTCTTGACGCTGCGCTATCTCAAGCCGCTGATGCATGCATCCGAGAAATCGGAGGAATGACAGGCTGGTTCGATATCGCACGGAATGGTTCTGGGTCGGCTGGATACCGTCTCGGGATGATTCGGATTGCCGTTGTTCTGGCTGTAATTGGCATGGCCCTGCCGGGAGGGGTGATCGCGGCCGAGCCACCGTTCGTCCTGATGCCCCCGGACTCGGAGGAACGCCCGGAGCCCCCGGGTAGTGTCGACATAGTGCCGGCAGCGTCCGACGAGGCCATCGCGGCCCGGCTAGAGCGCATTCTGCTTGCAACGGGCTGGTACGAGCAGCCGGCGGTCACGGTCGATGAAGGGGTTGCATTCCTGTATGGCCAGGTCCGCCGCCAGAACCACCGGCAGTGGGCCGGCGATCTGGCGCGCAGCACCCAGGACGTGGTCGCGGTGGTCAATCATCTCGAATTGATCGAGCCGTCGATCTGGGACCTGAGTCCGGCGCTAAGTGGCTTGAACGAGCTCGGCAGAACAGTGCTCAGAAGCCTGCCTTACGTGCTGTTCAGCCTGTTGCTTCTCGCGCTGGCCTGGTCCCTGGGCGTGCTCGTCACGCGGTTACTGCGCTGGGCCACAAAGACCAGTAAAAAGCACAATCTGCTGAAGGATGTGGTCGCCCGGGGCGGGGGTGTCCTGGTGTTCGTTGCCGGCTTGTACAGCGTGTTTCATGTGGCCGGGTTGACCAACGTCGCGCTGGCTGTTCTGGGTGGTACGGGTCTTGCCGGCATCGCGCTGGGTATCGCCTTTCGGGATATTACCGAGAATTTTCTGGCGAGCATTTTTCTGAGTGCCCAAAACCCCTTCCGGACCGGTGATCTGATCGAGGTCGGGAGTACCCGCGGGTTCGTGCAAAGCATGACGATTCGGGCCACCGTGCTGATGACCCTGGACGGTAACCATGTGCAGGTACCCAACGCGACCATCTACAAGAGCGACATCACCAACTTCTCGGCAAACCCCAATGATCGAATGGAGTTTGGCGTCATGATCGGTCTCAACGACTCCATCACCCACACCCAGGAGATTGGCCTGGCGGTGCTCGCGGGTCACCCGGCGGTCCTGGAGAACCCCGAGCCATGGGTTGTCGCCGAGGAGATTCGTAATGCGGCCGTGCTGATCAAACTATCGTTCTGGTTTGATTCACGAAAAACCAATGGCCAGCAGTTGCGCTCGGCCCTGATTCGGCTGACCAAGCGCGCGCTGCTGGAGGCCGGCATGACGATTCAGGTCGAACAACGTCAGTACGTGGAACCGATTGCGGTCGGTCCCGCGGAAGAATCGGCGGAGGCCATGACCGTGTCCGAAGCCGAGACCCGCCCGGAAGGCGAAGTCATTCGCAACCAGGCCGCGCTCGCGCCGATGCCGGAAAAGGGAGAAAACCTGCTCGACCAATGATCCTGTTGACCCGCAATCGACGGGTCGCGGCGTTTCTTGCCACTCCGTTTGTTGCCGCACAGAGCGTTCTCGTCCCCCGTGTTATCGATGCCAGGGTGCGTCCATCCCTCACCTCCCTGGAGAAGAATCATGGCAACGAAAAAACCTGGTCGGTCATCGCAGGCTCCAAGCAAAGGCGGTCAATCTGCCACAGCCGCGCAGGGTGCCGACGGCGTACTCAGAACCAACGACATCGTTGCGGAGCAAGCCGCGGCCAGCGACGATTTCGTCGCCGCGATGCCCTACAACACCATCAAGGAGCTCGAGCACGGTCACGACAACGCTGTGGCGCCGCCGGCCGGTCCTACTACGGAGCCGGGCTCCAGTGCGTTGACTGCGAGCACGATGACCGAGGAACCCGGTACGCCGAAAACCGGCGGGCCGGCTCGGCTCGGAACGAACGCGACGGTCGCCCCGCTCGACCGGGTCCGGGTCGATCCCAGCGATCAACCGTTGACCACCAACCAGGGCGTTCGGATTGGCGACAATCAGAACACCTTGAAAGCGGGGCTGCGCGGGCCGTCGTTACTCGAAGATTTCATCCTGCGGGAAAAGATCACGCATTTCGATCACGAACGTATCCCGGAGCGGATCGTCCATGCACGCGGCTCCGGGGCGCATGGATACTTCGAAGCCTACGACGCGCTGACCCAGTACACCCGCGCGGCGCCGTTCGCCGAGAAGGGCAAGATCACGCCGGTGTTCGCGCGATTTTCCACGGTGGCGGGTGAACGTGGTTCGAAGGACACCGCGCGCGACGCCCGTGGCTTCGCGGTGAAGTTCTATACCGATGAAGGCAACTGGGACCTGGTGGGTAACAACATCCCGGTGTTCTTTATTCAGGACGCGATGAAGTTCCCCGATCTGGTCCACGCCCTCAAGCCGGAACCGCATCATGGCATGCCTCAAGCGGGGTCCGCGCATGACACGTTCTGGGACTTCGTCTCGCTGTCGCCGGAGTCCACTCACATGCTGATGTGGGCTATGTCGGATCGCGCGATACCGCGCAGCTACCGGATGATGCAGGGCTTTGGCGTGCACACCTTTCGTCTGGTCAACGAGCAGGGCGAGTCCGTGTTCTGCAAGTTCCACTGGACGCCGCTCCAGGGAACCCACTCGCTTGTCTGGGACGAAGCCGTGAAGATCGCGGGCGCCGACGCCGATTTTCATCGGCGTGACTTGTGGGAGGCCATCGAATCGGGTGAATTCCCGGAATGGGAACTGGCCGTGCAGATATTCACCGAGGAACAGGCCGACGGCTTCAGCTTCGACGTGCTCGACTCGACCAAGATCGTGCCGGAAGAACTGGTCCCGCTCACGCCCGTCGGGCGCATGGTTCTCAACCGCAACCCGGACAACTTCTTCGCGGAAACCGAGCAGGTTGCGTTCTGCACGGCGCATGTCGTCCCCGGCATCGACTTTTCCAATGATCCGTTGCTCGCCGGTCGGATCCATTCCTATGCGGATACGCAGATCACGCGACTCGGGGGGCCCAATTTCCACGAGATCCCGATCAATTCGCCGCTTGCCCCGGTTCAGAACAACCAGCGCGACGGCATGCACCGCCAGGCCGTGCATCGCGGGCGCGTCGCCTACGAGCCGAACTCACTGGCGGGTGGCTGCCCGTTTCAGGCCGGAACCGCCGGCTTCGTGTCGTTCCCGGATGCCCATGCGGAGGACAAAGTCCGTGGCAAGCCGGAGAAGTTTGCCGAGCACTATGCGCAAGCCACGTTGTTCTTCGAGAGTCAGACGGATGTCGAGAAAGCGCACATTGCAGCCGCATTCCGCTTCGAGCTGAGCAAGGTCGACGTCCGCGCGATCCGTGAACGGATGGTGTCCTCGCTGGTGAATGTTTCACGGGAATTGGCCGCAGAGGTCGCCACTGGCTTGGGCATGGAGGTGCCCGATGCCATGCCGAAGGCCATCAGCGATCCGGAGCCGCCGGAGGTCACCGAGTCGCCCGCGTTGTCGTTGATGGCGCGGCCCGGTGAAACCGGAATCCGCACACGCCAGATTGCCGTATTGGTCGAGGATGGCGTCCATCGTGCCTCGCTCGTCGACCTTCATGGCGCGCTGACGGGCGCGGGTGGCATCGTTCATTTTGTGGGGTCACGAGTGGGCATGTTCGTCGGTGACTCCGGCGACAAGATAGAAGCCAACAAGTCCATGGAGAACTCTCCGGCCGTCCTGTTCGATGCATTGGTGCTGCCTGATGGGAGCGAGGCGGTCCAGTCGCTCGCAATCGACGGACACACAATGGAATTCATCAAGGACCAGTTCAGGCACTGCAAGACGATTCTGGCTTTGGGGGCCGGCCGCGAGCTTCTGGAAATGGCGGGCATTGGCCCAGCCATGCAGGAAGATCCAGGCATCCTGCTGGCGGACGGTGGTGCCGCGACCGAGGTCGCATCAAAATTCATCGACGCGATCGCCGCCCATCGCCATCTATCCCGCGACAGCGACCCACCGGCCAAATGACCCGGGCCTGCGGTCGGTAGGGTTAGCCCGATGTTTTTTGGTGGGTGGGACGGTCTGCTGCGCACTTTGGTCGTCGGCGTACTCGCATACGTAGCGCTCATCGTGTTCCTTCGCTTGTCGGGGAAGCGAACACTTTCCAAGATGAACGCCTTTGACCTGGTCGTGACTGTCGCCCTTGGCTCAACGCTGGCGACCGTCTTGCTGGCCAAGGATGTCGCCCTGGCCGAAGGGGTAGCGGCTTTCGCTCTGCTCATTGGGCTGCAGTTCGCCGTCACGTGGTCCAGCGTCCGGCTCCGCTGGGTGCGACGGTTGGCGACGGGCGAGGCGCTGATGCTGCTTTACCGCGGCAAGTTTCTGCCAGCGGCCCTGCGGCAGGCGCGGGTGACCGAAGACGAAGTACGGGCCGCGGTCCGCTCGGCCGGGATCGACTCGTTGGACCAAGTGCGCGCGGTTGTCCTGGAGACCGACGGTTCGTTCAGCGTTGTCCGCCTGGGCGAGGGCGGGAACGGTTCCAGTCTCGTTGGCGTCGACGGAATCCCGGAGTTCCGGGAGCCCACAGAACGGTGATCCACCCGCCCGTGGTTGCTGTGCGAAGCCGTTCCACGAAGTCTTGGCAAGAAGGTGATGAGGGCGAGCCCGCCTTGCGTTCGGGTTTGCGCATGGCGTCGTGGCTTGGTTGTGGAGAACGATTGTACGGCGGTCACCGCGCCTTTCCGCACGCAAAATCGACTCGAGCGCGAACGGGTGCATTGAGCAGTGTTTTCTTAAGCGCACCGGAGATTGAAAGGCGGAGGATTCAATTATGGCCCAATTACGTCGGTTGGCCTCTGGCCGGCTGCGGGTTTTTCTAAGTCGGCTCAAAGATCGTTTATGGGTCAGGCCACTGCTCCTTGGCGTGCTCGCTGTTGGGGGTACGTTCATCGCCCGGCTAGCTGACGGTACGGGTCTTGCCGATGTGTTGCCCCGCATTAACCTGGAATCCGTCGAATCCTTGTTAACCATCATGGCATCCAGCATGTTGGTTATCGCAACTTTCTCGGTAGGTGCCATGGTCGCCGCTTACGCATCCGCCAGTGTCGGGGCGACACCTCGATCCATACCGCTTGTAATTTCTGATGATGTTACCCAGAACGCATTGTCCGCGTTTATAGGGGCCTTCATCTTCAGTATCGTTTCCCTGATATCCGTTCAGAATCAACTATTCGATTCTGCGGGCCTGTTTGCTATTTTTTCGCTTACTCTTCTGGTGTTTGCCGTTGTCATCATCACATTCGTCCGCTGGGTCGACAGAATTGCCCGCCTGGGTCGTGTAGTGAACACCATCGAGAAAGTCGAAAAGGCCGCCACCGACACACTCGATCGTCGCCGCCATTCGCCCTCGCTAGGCGCGGTGGCCGTTCCCTTGCATCAGGCCAATAAAAATGGCGCGCCCGTCTTCTCTCCGACGGTTGGTTATGTACAGAATATTGATATGGAGACGCTGCAGTCCGCCGCTGAAGAGGCCAATTGCCGCGTGATGGTGACAGCGCTGCCTGGTACATTCGTCAGCGCACGTCGTCCTCTGCTTCGTATTGAGGGATGTGAGGCGTTTGACCCAGACGCCTTTGCTAGCGCCTTCACGATTTGTCCGAACCGTGCCTTTGAAGATGACCCCCGATTTGCGCTGCTTGCGTTGTCCGAGATCGCCGACAAGGCGTTGTCGCCTGGCATGAATGATCCGGGAACCGCGATTAACGTAATCGGCGCAATGGTTCGTCTGTTTACGCTTTGGGTCTCGCCGCTTGAAAAGGACAGAGTAGCGGAGATCACCTACGACCGTGTATCGGTTCCGACGCTGGCGATCGACGACTTGTTCGACGATGCATTTACCGCTGTAGCCCGTGACGGAGCGGGTTTCGTCGAAGTTTCTATCCGACTTCAGAAAGCGTTTCGCGCGTTGGCGGAAACAGATGACCATTTGATGGTGGCGGCAGCTAAAAGGCATTCGCGGATGGCACTGGCCCGTTCGGAGCGCGCCATGTCATTTCAGGACGATATCGATGCGGTGCGTAAAGCGGCTGCGTTTTCGGCCGTATAAGCGCAGGACGAATGGAGGCTGAGAGGCATAGGTTTCGAAGCCCGGTACCGAGGGGATGGAGAAGGTTGGAATCGTGATCGGGGTCGTGGGCGGGAAGAATAAAATCTAAACTCGACGAGAGGGTCCAATCGCAGCAACGAGCGATTCCGCGTGGTGGCATCGGGTCCGGGAGGTGTTTTCGACAAGCATAAAAAAGGCAGAGGCTTGCGCCCCTGCCGTCTATTCATTCCACTATAAGTGGTTGGTACTGAAATTCAGTCCCGGCGTTCAAACTTCGGTGCATCGCGCAGCTGTTCACGGGTTACGTCAACTCGCAGTTCCCGATCGTCAGCAGTGCCAGATGTGGTGACGTGACCCCAGCCAATGGCTACGTCTTTCTGGCCCATGCCCAGGAATCCGCCGACGCCGACGATAATCGCCACGACCTGACCGTCCTGATCGAGAACCAGATCATCGATCGATCCCAGATCCTCATCACCCGCGGTCTTGACATCGGTACCCATCAGCTCGCTTACCTGCATGCCGCTGGCTGGTACGGATTCCAGGTAGCCCTTGCGCTCCGCAAGTTCGTCGCCTGCGTCGCGGCGATCTTCGGCAGTCTTCGCGTCATCCTGCCCGGCGCGTTCGCTGCGCTGGTCACGTTCCATGTCCCCGGGAGCACGGTCGCGGTCATTATATTGCGTGGCGCCCTGGTCACGTTCGGAGCTCTGCGCGCCGCGATCTTCACCCTGGTCAGTATGCTGCTGCGCCAGGACGGAACCTGCGCCCAAGGTGATGGCTGGGGTGACCAATGCATAGAATGCGAATGAATGTAGCTTGTTCATAATGAATCTCCTTCGAATCGGACATTTTGGTTGGACAGAATGTCCGGTTTAGTGGCGTCATCAAAGCATGCCCTCCCCGGCCTCATCACCGGGATCGGGACTGAATCGCCAAGAGACATGCGATTCAGGATGAGAGCCCAAAGTACGCCGGGGGATGTGGTCAGTCTGTTCGCTGACGCACTAAGAACGGGAGTTCTTTTCCGTACGTGCGATCTTGTGACAACGAACGCATTGGGGATCGGACTATCCGAAGCCCCGTCATGACCAGCAGAAGTTGAGATGCGGTGGTACGGAGGGAGCGGATGGTCGACGGATAAGAGAGTTGGAAGAAGCGCAAAGCCAGCTTGAGCGCGAGCGGGAGTAATCAGCGTTTCCCGGGGCTGGGAATCAAGCCGAGGACAGGTTGCAATCGCCGCAACGAACGGTTCCGCGGGGTGGCATCAGGTACAGGAAGTTTTTGGGACAAGCACAAGAAAAGGCAGGGGCTTGCGCCCCTGCCTTCTATTCATGCCGCTATAAGTGGGTGGTGCTTGAGATCAATCGCGGCGTTCAAACTCCGGCGCATCGCGCAGCTCTTCACGGGTTACGTCAACGCGCAGTTCCCGGTCATCAGCAGTGCCGGAGGTGGTCACGTGACCCCAGCCAATGGCTACGTCTTTCTCGCCGATGCCCAGGAATCCGCCGACCCCGACGACAATAGCTACGACCTGACCGTTCTCGTCGATGATCAGATCATCAACGGAGCCGAGATTTTCATCGCCTGCGGTTTTGACATCGGTACCCATGATGTCGCTCGCCTGCATGCCATCAGCCGGTGCAGATTCCAGGTAGCCCTTGCGCTCGGCAAGTTCGTCGCCTGCGTCGCGGCGATCTTCGGCGCGGCCTTCCATGCCGAAGTCTTTGTCGCCCTTGTCACGCTGAGCGCCGCGTTCACGGTCGCGGTCATTATATTGCGTGGCGCCCTGGTCACGCTCCATGCTCTGTGCGCCGCGATCAGCATCCTGGTCAGTACGTTCCTGCTGATCCTGAGCCAGGACAGAACTGGCACCCAGCGTCATTGCCGGGGCGACCAATGCATAAAGGGCAAAGGAATATAGCTTTTTCATAATGAATCTCCTTTGAATCGGACATTTTGGTTGGACAAAATGACCGGTTTAGTGGCGTCATCAAAGCATGCCCTTCCCGGCCTCATCACCGGGATCGGGACTGAATCGCCAAAAGACATGCGATTCAGGATGAGATTCCAAGGTACGCCGGGGGAGGTGGGCAGTCTGTTCGTTGACGCACTAAAAACGGGAGTTCTTCTCCGTACGTGCGATCTTGTGACAACGAACGCATTTTGGGGGTTTTAAGGAAGTCATTTGGGGAGCGGGGTAACCAAAGCTGCCTACTAACACTGGAAGGTGGGGTACAGCCGTAGGGCAGCAGTGGGGGTTCGGCTGCGAAGCCCGCTGGAGGAGAAGAACAGCTTGCTCAAGCGGATGGTTTGCAAGCGGCGACTGGATCGATCTGGGGCGCAAGTGCCCATTGATCAGCGTCTCTCTAACCCACGAGCACCAGGTAGGCCGCGGCGCCGATGACGCCGACCGCCACGGCGGCCGCAACCAGCCCGACCCCGAACAGCAGACGGCTGGTGCCATGGGCGACGTCTTCCGGGCGAACCGCCGTCGAGCTCTCGGGCCCGGTTTGCGCGGTATCCCGACCCTGGCGCAGCAGGTCCAGCATCGCGTCGATGCGGTTGTTGTCGAAGGCGAAGGGGTCGAACTGGCGCTGGCCGAAGCGTTGCAGCAGCTGGCGGACGTCCTTCGCCGCCGGGATGTATTTCATCGACCACTCGCCGAATCCCGGGCTATCCAGTGGCTGCTCGCGTAGTACCCGGACCTCCTCGTGGCGATGATCACGGCGGATGCGGTCGACGGTTTCGCGCACCGCATCCGGGTCACCCTCCAGGCACTGGAAGAAGTGCCCGTCGCCGTAGTAGAGCGCGCCGACAATCCCGCTGCGCGGGTTGTTCTGGCGCGACTGCATCAGGATGCGACTGACTTCGGGCTCGATGCCCTGGCTGGAGGGGTTTTCGGGAAATGTGGCGCGCGAGGCGTAGACGAGCTGGAGTATGGCGGGCATGGGGGCATCCTTCCCGGGGAACGGTGTTTCCCTCGGTGTAAGAAGAAGACCGCCCCCACCGCGCGGGGTTCATTCAATCATCTGGTTTACGTGTTCCAGCCCGATCGCGTCGTCTTCCCAGTTCAGCTGGGTGGTGCCGGGCTTGGCGGCCAGGCGGCGGATGGAGGCCACCGAACTACGGTCGATATAGGCCAAGCGATGCCGCGTGGCGTTGTGGCTCTCGATGTTGGCGGCCTGCAGGATGTCACTGTAGTTGACGGGTTCGCCTTCCTCCGGCTCGCGCTTGAGGTTCTCGTGTTCGGCCACCGCGCGGATGATCTCCGGCTCGAAATTCCAGTTTTTCAGCATCGCGCGGCCGATCGGGACGTGCGCGGCGTCGGCGGCGGCCTGCAGGGCGCGCGGGTCTTCGTAGATCTCGGGTGTCTTCTCCGCGCGGCGCAGGATCGGGATCATGCCGATGTCATGCACCAGCCCGGCGAGCAGTGCGGTATCGGGGTCCAGGTGCGGGTGCCGGCGGGCCAGCAGGTAGCTGATGATCGCCACCTCCAGGCTATGGTTCCACAGTTCTTCCATGCGTACGCGGATCATCTCGTTCCCGCTCTGGAAGACCTCCTTCATCGACAGCGCGATGATGGTCTGGCGCGCGCGTTCCATCCCCAGGCGCGTGACCGCCGAGCGAATGGTCGCGCAGCGCGTGAGTCCACGATAGGCAGGACTGTTGGCGTGCCGCACCAGGCGCGAGGCCAGGGCCGTGTCGCGCGAGATCAGATTGACCAGGTCAACAATGGAGCTGGATTCATCCTGGGTGATGAACAGCGCCTGCACCGAGACATCGGGCAGGGTCGGGATCTCGATCTGGTGACGTTCGAGATCCTCGCGCAGGCGTTCCAGAAACTTTTCGACTTCCGCTCGGGTGGCCAAGGGCAATCCATGTCCGGCTGGGAAATGACGCGTCGATTATGCCATACCGCGCCCTCGCGGACGGGTGATCCGCGCCGGTTGACGGGCCGCTGGCCCCTGCCGATGATGAAGGGAGCCGACAGGAGGTCGTGATGCGCCGATTCGTGCTGGATACCAGTGTCTTTACCAACCCGCATGTGGCCGGACAGTTCGGCGAGGATCCCGAGGATATCCTGCGGACATTCCTCATCCTGGCGCGCCATTGCCCCGCCGAGTTCTACATGCCGTTGTCGGTGTACGAGGAGTTTCGCGGCATGCGCGACCTCGAGGCCATGGCGGCCGATTTCGAGACAGTGGTCTGGGTGCGCTCGCCGCGGCGCTTCGCGCTGATGCTGCCGAGCGACATCCTCTACGAATTCATCGACGAGGTGCGTACGCGGATTGACCGCGGCCTGCGCATTGCCGAGGAACATACCCGCCAGGCGGGGGCGGCCGAATCGCTCAAGCCCGAGCTGATTACCCAGCTGCGCGAGCGTTTCCGCGAGGCGATGCGCAAGGGGCTGGTGGATTCGCGCGAGGACGTCGATGCCGTGCTGCTGGCGATGGAGCTGGACGCCGAGCTCGCCAGTGCCGACGAGGGCATGCGCAAGCTGGGCAACCGCATGGGCATCAAGCTGGTCACCGCCGACTATCTGCGCCGGGTCATGGAGAACCTCGCCGAGTCCGGCGGCGGCGCGCGCGAGCTCTGAAAGCGTTTCCCTGGTTCAGTCGTACTGCCGGTCGCCGGCCAGGGCGGAGGCCAGCGTGCCGGTGATGCGGTCGAACAGGCGCTCGAATTCCAGCACCCAGTACCCGTTCTCCTGCCGCGGCGTGTCCGGCAGGAAGCGTACGTGGCGACCGCCGGTGGCCTGCATGTGATCGATGAAGCGTTGGGCCCCGGCGCGCTCGCGGAAGCGACAGCGGTAGGTGTGGCCGACGCGTCCGTCGCGCCGGCTCTTGTCCACCGCAGTGGCCAGACCGGACAGCAGGGCCGCGCCCAGTTCGTGTTCCACGGCGGCGCGCTCCTCGGGCGGGTGTTCGGCGAGGAAGATGGCCAGGCGGGTCAGGCGGTTGGTGAAGTACTCCGGCGGCAGGTCCAGTAGCTGCTCGGAACACACGCGGATGTCGTTGATGCAGGAGCCCCCGGCCACGTACTTGGCGCGATGCTCGCCATCCGCGGTCTTCAGTACCAGGCCCTCGGCACCCTCGGCATCCAGTTGTCGGATCAGGCGACCCAGGGCCTTGGTGTCCTCGGGTGTGAACTGCCCGTGTAGCGGTGCCGGTGGCAGATGGTGGCGCTCCATCAGCGCAAATTTTTCATCCTGCGGCACAAAGCCCGGCTGGCCGAGCCGCATCAGGTCGAACACGAACAACCCGACATCGTGCGCCACCCTTGGCGTGGAGCCCTCCAGATAGGGTGTGTCCGGCCCGGCGATCTCCGTGCAGAGCACCAGATCGGGCTCCGCCTCGAACACCGCGAGGTCCACGAAATCCGGCACCCGGTCGGTACTGAATGCACAGACAAACCCGCCCCGGCTGAAGGCGACGACCCGGCCTTCCCAGCGCAGGATGCGCACGTTGAAGCCGTCGATCTTTTCCTCCGCCCAGAACGGCTGGTCGAACTGGCGCGGCAGCCCGGCCTCCAGCGACTGGATGCGCCCGATGGCCGGATAGCCGGGGACCACCGAGCCATCTGGCAGCACCACGGAACCGCGCGGGTAGTGGTGCACCGGCTCCAGCAGCCGGGCGTATTCCAGCCCGTCGAACGTCAGGGCCTCGGCCCGGTGGTTCGCGATGGCATCCTGCAGTGTTTCGCCGTCGATCATGCAGTCTCCGGTTCCAGGGTCTTGCGCAGCCCCTGGATCTGGTCCTCCAGGGCCTCGGTGTGGCGGCGGGCCTTGTCGGCCTGGGTGACCAGGCGCCGCGCCATGCTGATGATGCGCAGTTGGCGCTCCATCTCGGGCATGCTTAGCGAGCCGAAGGTGCCTTCACGCAGCAGCGCCGCCTTCAGCTCGGCGTAGGCCGTCTCCACGGTGCTCACGGCCTCGGCGGCCGCCAGGCCGCCGCCGTTTTCGCTTTCCAGGTTGGCCAGATCCAGGGCGCGGATGACCTGTTCCTGCCAGGCGCGGCGTTGTTCGTTGATGATCGGCCGTTCCTCGCCGGTAGAGTGGCGGCGCAGATCGGCGATCTGGTCGGCCAGCAGCGCGGTCTCCCGATGGTAGCGCGCGATGCGTACCGCCTCGGCGATGCCGTGCCCGACCGCCTCGGGCATCGGGTGGTTGGCAGTGCGGGTGGCAAAATCGCTGATCGCCGTGGTCAGCTGTTCCACGGCGGCGCGCCGGGTGTCCAGGGTGCCCGCGGCCGGCGGCTCCGGGCGCAGGGCCTCGCGCGCCATGGAGTGGCTGATGTCGGCCAGGCGAACGGTCTCCTGCAACAACGACTGCAGCGCGAGGTCGGGCACGCCGGCGCTGTGCTTGTCGAGAAAGCGCGGCTGGGCGATGTCTTCCTCCCTGGTACGGAAGCGCGTCTGCAGGAAGCGGATCATCGGCGGGGCGACCGGGACCATCAGCGCCACGCCCAGCAGGTTGAACGCGGTGTGGAACAGGGCCAGCAGCACCGCCGGGGCCGGGGCCTCGCCGGTGCTGCCCCAGATCCAGGCGATCACGGCCAGGAACCATGGCAGGATCAGCAGCGCAACGAGCGCGGTCAGGCCGTTGAAGATCACGTGCGCGGCGGCCACGCGCTTGGCGTTCGGGGTGGCGCCGATGACCACCAGCAGGGCCTTGACCGTGGTGCCGAGGTTGGCGCCGATCACTGCGGCGGCCGCGGCCTCCAGGGGCACCACGCCGCTCATCGCGGCAGTCAGGGCCATCGCCATCGACGCCGAAGAGCTCTGCATCAGCACGGTCAGCAGGGCGCCGATGCCGACCATGATCATGAGCCCGACAAAGCCCGGACGCGCCAGGGCGGAGAGGTCGAAGGTCGCGCTCAGGCCCTCGAAGGTCTCGCGCAGCACGTCGATCCCGAAGAACAGCAGGCCGAACCCGGCCAGGGCCAGACCCAGGTAGCGCGGGCGTGCGGCCTTCATGAACAGGTAGAGCAGGGCGCCGATGCCGATCGCCGGCAGGGCGAAGGCCTCGATCCGGATGTTGAAGCCCAGCAGGGCCACCAGCCAGCCGGTCATGGTGGTGCCGACGTTGGAGCCGAAGATCACCCAGACCGACTGGCCGAGGGTCAGAAGCCCCGCGTTGGCAAAGCCGATGGTGGCGACGGTGACCGCGCTGGAGGACTGGACCAGCGCGGTCACGCCCATGCCGGAGGCGAGCGCGCGCGGGCGGGTGCGGGTCCAGACGCCCAGGATGTGTTGCAGGGCCTTGCCGCCGGCGGTCTTCAGGCCGTCGGTCAGTAGCGTCATCCCGAGCAGGAACAGCCCGAGACCGCCGAGGAAGCCGGCGATCAGGGCGTAGGTGCTAACGGCTTCAGCCTCCGGCATGCGTGCGGGCTACAGCGTGATGGTCTCGCCGAAGGCCGGGACGTGGGCCTGTGCGCCCAGCTCGTCGCGCAGGCCCCGGGCCAGCGCCTCGCGCGCCTCCGGCTCGCCGTGGACCAGGTGGAACACCGGCTGGTCGCGGAATCCGCGCGCCCAGTCCAGTAGCTGAGTACGCCCGGCGTGGGCGGAGAAGCCGCCGAGAGTGTGGACCTTGGCTTTTACCGCGACCTCGTCGCCCAGCAGCTTGACCCGCTCGGCGCCATCGACCAGCCGCCGCCCCAGTGTGCCCGAGGCCTGGAAGCCGACGATGACCAGGTGTGCCTCGCGCCGCCACAGGTTGTACTTCATGTGGTGGCGGATGCGCCCGCCGTTGCACATGCCCGCGCCGGCAATGATGATCGCGCCGCCAGTGATGCGGTTGATCGCCATGGATTCCTCGACCGTGCGACAGACCTGCAGCCCGGGCAGGTAGCCACCCGGGTCGCCGTTCGCGGCCTGGTGCAGCCGCTCCATGTCCTCGCTTTTCAGGGACTTGTACAGCCGGGCGTAGAGCTCGGTCACCTTGATCGCCATTGGGCTGTCGAGGAACACCTTCTGCTGCGGCAGGCGCCCGGCGTGGTGCAGCATGCCCAGGTGGTAGAGGATCTCCTGGGTGCGCCCGACCGCGAACGCCGGGATCATTACGTTGCCGCCGCTGGCGGCGGCCTGCTCGAGGATCTGCGCGAATTCCTCGATGGTGTCGTCCATCGGGCGGTGGTCACGGTCGCCGTAGGTGCTTTCCAGCAGGACGTGGTCCGCGTGTTCCATCCGCGTGGGTTCGTGCATCAGCACGGCGTCGGGGTTACCGAGATCACCGGAGAAGACCAGGTGCCGGTCGCGTCCGCCGGAGGGCACGATCAAATCGACGATCGCGGAGCCGAGGATGTGGCCGGCGTCCCGGAAGGTTAGTCGGATGTCGCCGGCAATGGTCTGCGTGTTGCCGTAGGGCACGGCCTTGCAGAGCCCCAGGGTGGTTGCGACGTCGTCGATGTCGTAGACCGGCTCGACCAGGGGCTTGTCCGCACGTCGGCGCCACTTGTTCTCCCACTCGATGTCCTTGCTCATCACGAAGGCCGCGTCCTCGAGCATGATCTCGAGCAGCTCCTCGGTCCCCGGTGTGCAGTAGATGGGGCCGCGGTAGCCGTCGCGTACCAGCTTGGGGAGGAGCCCCGAGTGATCCAGATGGCCGTGGGACAGGACGACGGCGTCGAGCCGGCCGGCGAGTTCCGCCAGCGGTTCGCGGTTGGCCTCGTCGGCGTCATTGCCGCCCTGGTGCAGGCCGCATTCGAGCAGGATGCGGGCGTCGTCGGTCTCGAGGAGATAGCGCGATCCGGTGACCTCGCCGGTCGCGCCCTTGAAGGTGAGTTGTGCCATACCCGAAGTGTACGCACGGGGTGGGCTCTGCGTGCAACTGCTCCGGGGTTCGTTGACCGGGATCAATTCCGGTCGCGATCCGGTCTCCAGGCGGTTGACCCGCAGGCGGCGGCGGGGGAGGCTGAGCACAGTGGATAGAGGAGACGAGGGGATGCGACTGATCAGTCCGGCCTTCCGTGACGGCGAGGTGATGCCGATCGCGATGTCGGCCCGCGATGCCAACGAACTGCCACCATTGGAGATCCGTGAGGTGCCGGATGGCGCGCAGAGCCTCGCGCTGATCCTGGAGGATCTGGATTCGCCGCTGGGCGAGGTGACGCACTGGCTGGTCTGGAACCTGCCGCCGGACACGCATCGGGTGGATTCGCTGCATCTGCCGAGCCAGGGCCGCGTGGGCCTGGATGCCTTTGGCAAGGCCGGATATTTGGGCCCGGTTCCGCCGGAGGGCTGCCACCACTATTGCTTCCGACTGCTCGCGCTGGATGAGGTGCTGGAGCTGGCGGCGGGCGCGACGCGCACGCAGTTCGACGCCGCGGCCGAGGGGCATGTGCTGGCCGAGGCCGATCTGACCGGCGCGCTCTGCGCGGGCATCCCGGACCCCGACGCGTCGAACTGACGCCCATCCCCCCGGACTGAAACCAGGCCGTTCATCATGAGCCAGTACCGCCCGGAAGCCTTCTTCTCCACGGTCAATCCCACCGTGTTCACCGCCTCCGCGATCATGGTGGTGGTGTTCGTCGCCTTCGGAGTGGTCTTTCCGTCCACTGCCAGCATGGTGTTCGACGGCATCCACGAGTTCATCACCGAGTACCTGGGCTGGGGCTACCTGCTGGTGGTCACGTTCTTCCTCGGGTTCCTGGTCTGGCTGGGGTTCAGCCGTTACGGATCAATCCGGCTGGGGCAGCCGGACGATCGGCCCGAGTTCGGTTTTGCCTCCTGGTTCGCGATGCTGTTTTCCGCCGGTATGGGCATTGGCCTGGTGTTCTGGAGCGTGGCCGAGCCGGTCCTGCACTATCAGAACCCGCCGGTCGGGGATGGCGAGACCGCCGAGGCCGCGCGCCAGGCGATGGTCTACACCTTCTTCCACTGGGGGCTGCATGCCTGGGCGGTGTACGTGGTGCTGGGGCTGTCGGTGGCGTACTTCAGCTTTCGCCATCGTCTGCCGCTGACCATCCGTTCGATCTTTTACCCGCTGCTGGGGGATCGCATCTATGGCCCGATCGGACACGTGATCGACATCCTCGCGGTGTTCGGCACGCTGTTTGGGCTGGCCACCTCGCTGGGCTTCGGGGCGATGCAGCTCAACACCGGGCTCAACGTGCTCGTCGACATGCCGGTCTCGCACTGGTACCAGGTCGGCATCATCACCGCGATCACGGCCGTGGCCGTGCTGTCGGTGCTCTCCGGGCTGGATCGCGGGCTCAAGTGGGTCAGCGTGTTCAACCTGGTGCTGGCGATCAGCTTCATGCTGTTCGTGCTGTTCGCCGGCCCGACGCTGTTCATCCTGCGCTTCCTGCTCGACTCCACTGGCGGCTATTTCCAGCAGCTGATCCAGCTCAGCCTGCATACCGACGCGATCGGCGGCTCCGAGTGGCAGAAGGACTGGACCATGTTCTATTGGGCCTGGTGGATCGCCTGGTCGCCGTTCGTGGGCATCTTCATCGCACGCATCTCGCGCGGGCGCACCATCCGCGAGTTCATCGTCGGCGTGCTCGCGCTGCCCACGCTGTTCGTGTTTGCCTGGATGGCGATCTTCGGCGGCACCGCGCTGCACATGGAGCTGTTCGACGAGGGCGCGGGGATCGCCTCGGCGGTCGCCGAGGACACCACCGTGGCCCTGTACGCGACCCTGGCCCAGCTGCCGTGGACGACCTTCGCCTCCGCGATCGCCACGCTGCTGATCGCGACCTACTTCATCACCTCTTCGGCCTCCGGTACCTTCGTGGTGGATGCGCTGATCTCGCGCGGGTCGAAGCACTCGCCCAAGCGCCAGCGCGTGATCTGGGGCATCACCGAGGGGGCGGTGGCCGCCACGCTGCTGATCGTCGGCGGCGAACGCGCGCTGGACAGCCTGCAGACCGGCTCGCTGACCGCCGGGTTGCCGGTCGCGATCATCCTGGTCTTCTGCTGTGTCAGCCTGATGCGCGCGCTCGGCCGCGAGTATCGCGTCGAGGGTGTGGACCCGCCCTGGCGCTGATCCACTGGGGGCGCCAAGCCCCTTGAAGGCTCGGCCGATTTAGCCCGTCGGCGTTGCGGCTCGCCTGAATAGATCGGCTACACTTCGCTCATCGTGCCCGCCTGGCCCGCAAGCAAAAAGGCTTGAGCGCTGGCGTGGGAATGAATCAGTGTCTCCCTAGCCAGAAAGGAGTTCGATGGACTGGATCTTTCCACTGATCCTGATTGGCGCCGGGTTGATCGTGGTCTCGGTGCTCACGTCGGTGTTGTCGTTCCGGCTGGGTGCGCCGCTGTTGCTCGTGTTTCTGGGGATCGGCCTGCTCGCCGGCGAGGACGGTCTCGGGCTCGAGTTCGACGATCCCAGTGCCGCCTTCCTGATCGGCAGCCTGGCGTTGGCCGTGATCCTGTTCGACTCGGGCTTCGGCACTCGGCTGCGCACCCTGCGCCGGGCAGCGGGCCCGGCCATCGTGCTGGCGACGGTCGGGGTGGCGCTGACCACGGTGCTGCTGGGGGTGGCCGCGTACTGGGTGCTGGATCTGTCCTGGGGCTATGCGCTGCTGCTGGGTGCCCTGATCAGTTCCACGGATGCCGCAGCCGTGTTTTTCCTGCTGCGTGTGGGCGGGGTGAAGATCAACCGCCGCGTGCGCTCTATCCTGGAGGTGGAGTCGGGTTCCAACGACCCGATGGCGATCTTCCTGACCGTGGTCTTCATCGAGTGGATCCTGTCCGGCACCACGACCGGTGGCCTGGCCACGCTGTTTGCCACCGAGTTCCTGTGGCAGATGGGCCTGGGCCTGCTGCTTGGCGCCGTGGGCGGTTATCTGTTGGTGGAGCTGGTCAACCGCCTGCCGCTGGACGAGGGGCTTTATCCGATCGCGGTGATGGCCGGTGCCGTCAGTCTGTTCGCGCTGACCGGCTTGCTCGGAGGCAGTGGTTTCCTGGCCGCCTACGTGGCCGGGATCGTGGCCGGCAACCGAAAGCTCCGGGGGTCGGCAAAGCTGCGCCGCCAGCAGCAGGGGCTGACCTGGCTGGCGCAGATCGGCATGTTCCTAATGCTGGGCCTGCTGGCGACGCCTTCGGAGTTTCCGTCGCTGGCGCTGCCGGCCCTGGCGCTGGGGCTGGTGCTGATCCTGGTGGCGCGCCCGCTGGCGGTCTGGCTGTGCCTGCTGCCGTTTCGCCAGGACTGGCGGAGCACGGCGTTTGTCTCCTGGGTGGGCCTGCGTGGGGCCGTGTCGATCCTGCTGGCGATCCTGCCGATGGTGGCGGGTGTCGAGGGCGGCGAGATGTTCTTCAACATCGTGTTCATGATGGTGCTGGTGTCGCTGCTGGTGCAGGGCTGGACGATTCGCCCGGTGGCCAAGTGGCTTGGGCTCGTGGTGCCGCCGGAGATCGGCCCGGTGGAACGCGTGCAGCTGGAGCTGCCCGGCAGTCCGCGCCACGAGCTGGCGGTTTACCGCGTGATCGAGGACAGCCCGGTGCTGCGCGGCGCCCGCCTGCCGCGCTGGGCGCGCCCGTCGCTAGTGGTGCGCGAGGGGCGCTCGGTGCGCTTTCAGCAGGCGGGGCACCTGACGCCGGGGGACTACGTCTACATCTTCGTGGTGCCGGAATACGTGCCGCTGCTGGATCGATTGTTCGCCAGTCCGCGTATCCCCGGGCATGACGACTCGGAATATTTCGGCGAGTTGCCGCTCAACCCCGAGAAGCGGCTGGCGGATCTGTGCGAGATGTACGGGGTGTCCTGCGAGGTGACGGATACACAGTTGACGATTGGCGAATACCTGGCGCGGGAGCTTCCGGGTGCCCCGGTCATGGGTGACCGGGTAAGTTTTGGTACCGCGGACCTGATCGTGCGCGAGGTGGATGAAGCCGGGCGGGTAACGCAGGCCGGTCTGGCGTTCATGCGCCACGGGGCCGGCGGCGACGGGCTGACCCTGCCCTGGTACGGCTGGAGGCGGGCCCTGCGCGGGCGGCGCAAACCGAATCGCTAAGAAGACCCTTGTTCCAGGGTCTTGCGCAGGTGCTCGATCTGCTCCGGCTTGATCCCGGCGATATCCTTGATCGGCAGGGTGAACGCAAAGCCGTTGCCGACCGTGCTGAGCTCCAGCTCCTCGTCCAGTCGCTTCAGCAGCCGTTCGGCCAGGCTGGCTTCCAGCACCATCAGCAGGACGTTGCGCGCCGCGGAGTCTTTCAGGTCCATGATCGGCGAGCGCCGCAGCTGGGCAATGCCCTGGCCTTCCAGCAGGGTCAGTCCGGCCGCGCCCTCGCGGCGGACGGTCTCGATGGCGCGCTCGGCCCGGTTGCGCGGGACCACGGCGGCGAGCAGTACGAATTGCATGGCGTTCCTCGCGTAGGGTTGGTCAGGGTTGGGCAAATCCGCCGACGAACTGCATGCCGGCCAGGGCCTGGGCGTCCAGCGTGAAGGCCAGGCCGTTGTACGGCTGCAGCAGGTCGAGTTCCAGGTTCAGGCGGCGCGAGATGCGCTCGGCGCGTTCCTCGTCCAGTTCCCAGATACATATCGATTCCTGGCCCTGGTAGGTCACGCCGAGAAAGGTCATGTGGTCGGGGAAGCCGAGCCCCGAGCCCTGCATCACCGTACCATCCGCGCCACCTTCCTCGGCCGCGATGGCCAGGGCCTGCTCCTCGCGGTCCTGGTCGATGATGGCCACCAGAAAAGTCTCCGCCATGCTGGTCCTTCCCGATCGGTTGTCTTGCGGCGTGGAATCGGCGCCCACCGCCGGATTCCGGTGCCTTCAGTATGGCAATCTTCCCCGGGAAGCGCACGGGCGGTCCCGGATGCAAAACCCCGGGTCCTGGCGCTTGCGCCCGTACCGGTTGTGGACTCCGTACGTCGCACCGGACTCATCGTGCCAAAGGAGGGTGCATGTACGACCCGTTTATCCAACCGGAATCGGTCGAGGCGGCCGTCCAGGCACCGCCGAGGGCGGTGGATGTCGGGCTCACCCTGGACTGGACGAGCCGTGATGCCCGTCACCGGGAGTGCCTGTTTCTGCCGTGGCTGGAGCCGGGGCGGGACCACTGGCCGGGCGGTCTGGGCACGGCCTTGGACGCGCTGGAAGCGGGCGTGATGCATGAGGCCTCCCGAGAGGCAGCCGCGGCCCTCGTCCCGCCACGGGAGGAGGGCCGCGTGGTCGATCTCCCGGCCACGGCCTTCAATTGCAGTCTGCTCAAGCATCGCCGGGTGGAGGCGCATGCCGGTCGTTTTTACCCCCGGGCGTTCATCGCTGGTCACGCCGGAATCGAGGCCGGGGATCGCGAGTTGTTCCGGGTCGGGGCGCTGGAGGGCGAGGCGCTGACGGCAGATCTGAACCATCCGCTGGCGGGATACGACCTGCAATTGCAGGCGCGGGTCGTGGCCCAACATGACCATGGGCGCGACGATGGGCAGACGGTGGACGTCGCCCGGCTGCTGACGGCCCGCGGGCCGGGGATGCAGGCGTGCTGGCGCGGGCGGCCAACCGACTTCTGGGTGGGCGGGGCGCTGGAACGCGAGGATCCGAACCCGGATGCCGTGTTCTATGCCGAACCGCGCTTGGTGCACCACCTGGACGCGACCGCGCGGGACCAGATCGCCGGGCTGTATGCCGCGTGCATCCCGCCCGGTGCACGGGTTCTGGACCTGATGGGCAGCTGGGAATCGCACCTGGACCGGGTGCAGACACCGGCCGAGGTGGTCGGGCTGGGCATGAACGCGCAGGAACTGGCGGCCAATCCGGTGCTGACGGCGGCCCAGGTGCAGGACCTCAACACGCACCCCGAGCTGCCGTATGCGTTCGGGAGCTTCGACGCCGTCGTGTGTACCGCGTCGGTCGAATATCTGATGTGTCCGGAGGCGGTGTTCCGCTCGATACGTCAGGTCCTGCGCCCGGGCGGGGTGTTCGTGGTGACCTGTTCGGATCGCTGTTTCCCGACCAAGGCGGTTGCGGTGTGGGAACGCCTGTATGACTTCGAGCGCATGGGACTGGTGCTGGATCTCTTCCTGCAGGCCGGATTTTCGGACCTTGCGACCTTCTCCCTGCGCGGGCTGCCGCGGCCGGCGGATGATCCGTATGCCGGGCGGCTGGAGCATGCGGATCCGGTGTTTGCGGTGTGGGGTTGTCGAGGGGAGTGAGCGGTGGCTCTTTGCCGGTGGCGGCGCGGGCGGGGGCTTCGCGGGCAAGCCCGCTCCCACAATGGCAGGACTCGCCGTGCGGGGGCAGCCTGTCGGAGGCAAGCCCGACCGGACGCGGTTCTCAGGCTGGGCAGACTTGGCCCCACGAAGAACGTTTTAACCGGTAAACTGCGACGTGATTCGAGATGCCCGCGCCGCGGGCCGGACCATTGGGGAACGCATGGCCGCAAGCAAGGCCAAAGCCGGGGGCAAGGGCAGCAAGACGGTAGAGCCGGCCGCACCGCCGAGCCTGAGCGGGCAACTCCTGCGCGGGCTGCGCGAGGGTGCGCTGCTGATCTTCGGCATGCTGGCGCTTTATCTGCTGGTGGCGCTGGCGAGCTATCACCCGGGTGATGCCGCCTGGTCGACCACCGGTGACGGCGAGGGCTTACGCAATCTGGGCGGCACCACCGGTGCCTGGTTTGCGGATATCGTCTTTCATCTACTCGGCTACCTGGCCTACCTGATCCCGCTGGCTGTGGGCGGCATTGGCTGGTGGCTGTTCCGGCATCGCCGCGAGGCGCAGATCGCCAGCCCCATGGAGCTCACCGTGCGCGGGCTGGCGCTGATCGTGGCGCTGATCGCCGGCTCGGCGTTGGCCGCGCTGCATTTGATGCCGGGCGGGATGCCGGTGCATGCCGGTGGCATCCTCGGCGACCTGTTCGGCGGCTGGGCGGTTGCCGGGCTGAGCCTGGTCGGCGGCACGCTGGTCCTGCTGGCGCTGTTCCTGGCGGGGGTGACCCTGTTTACCGGGCTGTCGTGGTTCCTGCTGATGGATCGTCTCGGTCAGCTGGCCGTGCGCGGCTGGGCGCGCGCCCGCGTGGCGATCGACTCGGCCCGTGACCGCCGCATCGGGGCGCGCGAGCGGGCCGAGCGCGAGACCCGGGTGGAGAAGGAGCGCAAGCGCACCGAGAAGCGGGTGCCCTCGCGGGTGGAGCCGCGCATCGAGACGCCAACGCCCAGCCCGCGGGTGCAGAAGGAAAAACAGGTCCCGCTGTTCACCGAGGGGACGGGTGCGGATCCGCACCCGCCGCTGGCGCTGCTGGACGAGCCGCCGCCGCCCCCCGATGGCTTTTCCGAGGAGGCGCTGCAGGCGCTCTCGCGTCTGGTCGAGTTGAAGCTGAAGGACTTCGGCGTCGAGGTCGAGGTGGTTGCGGTCCAGCCGGGGCCGGTCATCACCCGCTTCGAGCTGCAGCCGGCTGCCGGGGTGAAGGCCTCGCGCATCTCCGGGCTGTCCACCGATCTCGCGCGCTCGCTGTCGGTGATGGCAGTGCGCATCGTCGAGGTGATCCCGGGCAAGTCCACGGTAGGGCTGGAGATCCCCAACGAGAACCGCGAGATCGTGGCCCTCTCGGAGATCCTGCGCTCCGACCTGTTCGATTCGAACAAGTCGCCGTTGACCATGGCATTGGGCAAGGACATCGGCGGCGGGCCCGTGATGGCGGATCTGGCCAAGATGCCGCATCTGCTGGTCGCCGGGACGACCGGTTCCGGGAAATCGGTGGGCGTCAACGCGATGTTGCTGTCGCTGCTGTACAAGTCCACGCCGGAAGACGTGCGCCTGATCCTGATCGATCCGAAGATGCTGGAGCTTTCGGTGTACGAGGGCATCCCGCATCTGCTGTGCTCGGTCGTCACCGACATGAAGGATGCCTCCAACGCCCTGCGCTGGGCGGTGGCGGAGATGGAGCGGCGCTACAAGCTGATGTCGGCGATGGGCGTGCGCAATATCGGCGGCTTCAACAAGAAGGTGCGCGATGCCGAGACCGCCGGCGAGCCGCTGAAGGACCCGTTGTTCAAGCCGGAGGAGGCGATCACCGAGACCGAGGCGCCGGAGCTGGAGCCGTTGCCGTTCATCGTGGTTGTGGTCGACGAATTCGCCGACATGATCATGGTGGTGGGCAAAAAGGTGGAGGAGTTGATTGCCCGCCTGGCGCAGAAGGCTCGCGCCGCCGGCATCCACCTGATCCTGGCCACCCAGCGTCCGTCGGTGGACGTGATCACCGGGTTGATCAAGGCGAACATCCCCACCCGCATCGCCTTCCAGGTCTCCTCGCGCGTGGACTCGCGCACCATCCTCGACCAGATGGGTGCCGAGCACCTGCTGGGCCACGGCGACATGCTCTATCTGCCGCCGGGCAAGGCGATGCCCGAGCGCGTGCACGGGGCGTTCGTCAGCGACAACGAGGTGCATCAGGTGGTCGAATATCTGAAATCCACCGGCGAACCGGACTACAACGACGCGATCCTCGACGAGCCGGAGGCGGGTGCGGCCAGCATCCCGGGGCTGGAGTCGTCCGAGGGGAACGGCAGTGAGTCGGACCCGCTGTACGACCAGGCCGTGCAGGTGGTGATCGAGTCGCGCAAGGCCTCGATCTCGTTCGTCCAGCGCCGGCTCAAGATCGGCTACAACCGGGCCGCGCGCATGGTCGAAGACATGGAGGCCGCCGGCCTGGTCAGCCAGGTACAGTCGAACGGCAACCGCGAGGTCCTGGTTCCGGGGCCGAACGAATAGCCGGGAACAAGTTCCCGGTCTTCGGCGTCCGAAGGGCGTCAGGTTCACGCCGGGTTAAGTCTCGCGGCGCATCATGAATCGCATACTCATCCATCCTGGAGACTGCATGAACGCTCGTCCCCTTTCGTGTCCGGGCGCCCTCTGGCGGGCCCTGTCCCTTGGTCTGGTACTGGCCCTGACCGCCGTTCCGGCCCTGGCCGCCGACCGCGGTATGGAGGATGCCCGCGCCGCGCTGGATCGCTTTGTCGATGGTCTGGAGAGCTTCTCCGCCGAATTTACCCAGACCGTGCGCGACGACACCGGCTACGTGCTGCAGGAGTCCGACGGCCGCATGCAGTTGGGGCTGCCCAATCGCCTGCACTGGGAGGTGACCGAGCCGTTCCCGCAGACCATCGTCTCCGACGGTGAGGACCTGTGGATGTACGACCCGGACCTGTCGCAAGCCACGGTGCGCCCGCTGGGGGATGCCTTCGATGCCACGCCGATCGCCGCGATCACCCAGCCCGATCGCTTGGACGAGCACTTCCGCATGTCGCTGCGGCCGGTGCCGGGTGGCGACGCCCTGCGCCTGGTGCTGGTACCGCGCAACGAACAGGCCGACTTCACCAGCCTGGACCTGGACCTGACCGCGGATGGCGACCTCACCCGCATGGCCTTTCGCGACATCTTTGGCCAGGAGACCGTAATCCTCTTTCACGAAACCGAACGCAACGGCGATCTCGACCCGTCCGTGTTCACCTTCGCCCCTCCGGCCGGGACCGACATCTACCGGCCTTGAGTGAAACCCGGCCGCTGGTTATCTACCACAGAGCGCACAGAGGACACGGAGAAAATCAATGGGCTTTCAGGTGCGTAGGATGCGTTGAGCGCAGCGAAACGCATCGGTCGGAAGGCGGCGATATTCCGGGTGATCGATGTTGATGCGTTTCGCTTTGCTCAACGCATCCTACCCATGGGCTGCGACACCCCCTTGGGTTTTCTCCGTGTCCTCTGTGGTGCCATTCGCCCTTCTTCGTGCCTTCGTGTGCTTCATGGTGAACAAGGGTCTTCGGCCCGAGGGGTTACAATCCCTCCATGAGTGATTCCCCCGAAGGCGACCTGTTCGGCCCCGATCCGGACGTGGCCGCGCCCGAACCCGATCCCGAGCCGGCCCCGGTAACGCCGGATCCGACGGCGCCGCTGGCCGAACGCATGCGTCCGGCGTGGCTTGACGAGATGGTTGGCCAGGACCACCTGGTCGGCGCGGATGCCGCGCTGCGCCAGGCGATCGAGCAGGGCCAGACCCCGTCGATGATCCTCTGGGGGCCGCCTGGCTGCGGCAAGACAACGCTCGCGCGGCTGGTCGCGGCGGCTGGCGCCCAGCGCCTGGTCACGCTGTCCGCCGTGCTGGCGGGGGTCAAGGACGTCCGCGCGGTCGTCGAAGCCGCGAAGATGCGCCGCCGGAACGGCGTCGGGACGCTCCTGTTCATCGACGAGATCCACCGCTTCAACAAGGGGCAGCAGGATGCGCTGCTGCCGCACATCGAGGACGGCACGCTCACCTTCGTCGGCGCGACCACCGAGAACCCGTCGTTCGCGCTCAACAGCGCGCTGCTGTCGCGCGCGCGGGTCTACCGCATGGAGGCGGTCGGGGCGGAGGCTATCGAGGCCCTGATCGAGCGTGCCCTGACGGACTCCGAACGCGGACTGGGCGGGCGCGGCCTGACACTGGATCCGGAGGAGCGTCAGCGCCTGGCGCGGGCCGCGGACGGCGATGCCCGGCGTGCCCTGAACTGGCTGGAGACCGCCTCGGACCTGGCCCGCGATGGCGCCATCACCGGCGACGCCCTGCGCGCCGTAATGGGGGCGCAGTCGCTGGCCTTCGATCGCCAGGGTGATGCGTTCTACGACCAGATCTCCGCCCTGCACAAGTCGGTGCGCGGGTCCGATCCGAACGCGGCGGTGTACTGGCTCACCCGCATGCTGGATGCCGGCTGCGACCCGGACTATCTGGGCCGACGCCTGCTGCGTATGGCCTACGAGGACATTGGCCTGGCCGCGGTCGGGCTGGGGGCGCGGGTGCTGGCCGCCTGGCAGACCATGGAGCGCCTGGGCCGGCCGGAGGGCGATCTGGCGCTGGTGCAGGCGGTGATCGAACTGGCTTCCGCGCCCAAGAGCAACAGCGCCTATGCCGCGCTGAACGGCGCGCGGGCGGCCATCCGCGAAAGCGGCAGCGCGGGCGTGCCCCTGCATCTGCGCAATGCCCCGACTGAACTGATGCGCTCCGAGGGCTTCGGTGCCGGATATCGCTACGACCATGACGAACCGGACGGGTTTGCGCGCGGGCAGGTGTATCTGCCCGATGGGCTGGAGGAGGCGCGCTTCTACAGCCCGCGCCGGGATGGTACCGAGCGCGCGCTGGCGGAGCGTCTGGATCGCCTGCGCGGCAACAACGGCCAAGGCGCCGGTAATGAGGGCTGACGGGGTGACATGAGGATTCGACACCACAAGAGCTGGCTGACGGTCGCGGCGATCCTGTTCGGGGTCTCGCTGGCGTGGATCCTGTTGACCACCGAGTGGCCCAGCCTCGGCGTTCCGCTGGGCGAGCTGGAGGCCTGGCTGCTCAGCTGGGGCCCTGGGGCCTACCTGGTATTCGTGCTGGCGTTTGTCGTACTGGCCCTGTTCCCGCTGCCGAGCACCTTCTGGATTCTGCTGGGCGGGGCCTTGTTCGGCCCCTTCACCGGTGGCGCCCTTAGCCTGCTGGCGGCCACCGTGGCGGCGATCATCGCCTTCATGCTGGCCCGTACCTGGCTGCAGCCCTGGCTAGTCCCGCGCATGGGGCCGCGCAGTACCCGGCTGTGCGAGGATGTAGAGGCCGAGGGCTGGCGCGTGGTGGCCCTGACCCGGCTGGTGCCGGTGTTCCCGTTTGCGCCCACCAACTATGCCCTGGGGCTGGTGCGCCTGCCGCTGCGGGTGTTCGCGCTGACGACCGGATTGGCGCTGATCCCCAGTCTGTTTGCCTATGCCTGGCTGGGGCATGCCACCCGCGAGATGGCCAGCGGTGCTGACAGCGGGGTGCAACTGGGTCTGGCGCTGCTCGCGGTGCTGGCATTGCTGCTGTTGCTGCCGCGCCTGGTGCGACGCATCTGGCTGGGGCAGAAGATGCTGCACACGGACTCAGACCCAAGCCAGCAGTACCCCGAGGCCCAGGGCGAAGAACAGCAGGGCAGCGAGCGCGCGTAGCAGCCGCAGCGGCAGGTGACAGGCGAAACGCTGGCCCAGCCATACCACCGGGGCATTGGCCAGGACCATGCCGATGGTGGAGCCAATCACCACGAGCACCAGGCTGTCGAAGGTGGCGGCCAGCGCGGCAGTGGCCACCTGCGTCTTGTCACCCATCTCGACCAGGAAGAACAGCACCGTAGTGGTCCAGAACACGCCGTGCTTGGAGGCCGCAGGCAGTTCGTCCTCGCCATCCGGGATCAGCACCCAGGCGGCCATCACGATGAAGCCGATCCCCAGCCCCCAGCGCAACCAGTCATCCGGCACACTGGCGCCGATCCAAACCCCGGCCAGCGCGGCGAGGAAGTGGTTGGCCAGGGTCGCTACGACGATGCCCCAGATGATGGGCCAGGTTTGCTGGTAGCGGCAGATCAGGAGCAGCGCGAGGAGCTGGGTCTTGTCGCCCATCTCGGCGATGGCGACGATGACGGTGGCGACAAGCAGGGCTTCCATGACGTCCCTCCGGTCCGGGCGGCTAATGCAGACCGCGGTGAGGTCAGGGGTTTTCCTGGGCCCGCCGCCTCGAGACTCCCTAAAGGAGACGCTGATTGAATCGCGCGCTCGCGCTCGAGTCGCTTTTGCGTGCGAACAAGGCGCGGTGACTGCCGTGCAGTCATTCTGCACAAGGGAGCCGCAACGCCGTGCGCGCGCCCGTTTTCGTCAACAACGGGCGGCCGAGCCCGCTCTTTCAATCACTTGTCGGGTTGGTGCCCCCTGTTCCCCGATGCTGCGTGGCGCCGTTTGCGGGTAGAACCACTACCCGCTGCACGACGCGCCCTGTCTCGGAAAACAGGGGGCACCAACGCGAGCGCGCGATTCAATCAGCGTCTCCTTAAGCTGGCGAAAGTGTAGAAGGCGGCCCCTTTACCGGCAAGAACGGGCTGCGCCGTGGGCGGGCCTTGGGTAGGATGCGCGCGATGAAAGCCTTTGTACGCTGGGTCGATCGCGCACCGCTGTGGCTGTTTGCCCTGCTGGTGGCCACGCTGGGCCTGGCCCCCTGGATCCCCGAGCCGCATGTCGCGGAGAAGCTGCGCTGGCTGCTCGCTGGCGAGCTGACCCGGCTGTGGGACATCCTCGACCTGGTTATGCACGCCATCCCCTGGCTGCTGATGGCCTTCAAACTCTACCGGACCAGCGTTACGGCGAAAGGCATGCCCTGATCCGAGTGTTTCTCCGCGGCTTGTGGGAAATCGACGCCGGGCATGCCTACCGCTACGGTTGCAGCACGTTTCAAGCACTCAGGAGAACCCCATGCGCTTTATTGTTGCTGTCACCGCCGGTACCGACGACCCAACCCGCGCGACCCTCGGCATGATCGCCGCGAACGTCGCCAAGCAGCAGGGCCACGACGTGACCGTCTGGCTGCAGGGCGAGGCCGTGAACATCGCCAACCGCAATGTCTACGACAAGATCGTCGGCCACAACATGCCGGCAATGAAGGACATCGTCGATTCGCTGGTCGGGGAAGGCGTCCCGTTCTGGGCCTGCGAAGCCTGTGCCAAGGGCCGCGACGTCGGCGAACACAACTTCCTGCCGAACGCCGAAATGGCGGGCATGGGCCAGTACGTCCAGGCCGTCGCCGACTTCGACCGCTCCATGAGCTTCTGATCGACCTTGGTGATTCGCGGGCGGGGGTTCAAGCTTCCCGCCCGTTTTGCCTTTAGCCCTTTCGCCACTCTTTCGAACTGGCACATTGCATGCTTGTTTGTTCCGTGAGTCATCCACGGAACATGAGCATGAATCCGAGTATTCCCCCGAGCTTTCCGTTCGAAGAGGCCATTGGTGATTTTCTGGTCGCCTCGCGCAAGTGCGAGGTGGTGAGCCTGGAGCGCCTGCTGGAGGCGGTGCAGCTGGTCGGGCGCATCCGTGCGCTGGTGCACCAGCTGCAGCGCGAACGCGGCGCTTCCAGCCTCTGGATCGGCTCGGCTGGCCAGCGTTATGCCGAGGAGCTGGCGCAGTATCGAACCGAATCCGACACCACGGCGGCGGCCTTTCGCGAGCACCTTGATGGTTGGCTGCAGCCGGGGGCCTGTGCCCACGCGCGCAGCCGGTTGCTGGGGCGCATGGCGCTGGCCCTGCACGGGCTGTCCGGGCTGCCCAGCCTGCGCGAGGAGGTCAACGAGTGCACGCTTTCGCCGATGGAGGCGATGCGCGGATTCAGCGAACTGATCCGCTCGCTCCTGGCCGTGGTATTCGAGGCAGCGGATTCGGCTACCGACCCGGAGGTCTCCGGTGCGCTGGTGGCCCTTTTGAACTTCATGCAGGGCAAGGAACTCGCGGGTCAGGAGCGCGCGATCGGTGCCGCCGGCTTTGGCCAGGGCGTGTTTGACGGCGAGCTGCGTCAGGCCCTGTTGCATCGCATCGATGCCCAGGAACGTTCGTTTCGCATCTTCTCCGAGTTTGCGCCGGAGCCGGCCTGTGCGGCCTGGCGCGAACTGCAGGGCGCGGGCTTTGTGGCCGCGTTCGAGCGCCTGCGCCGCCAGGCCTGCACCCAGGCCGATGGCCAGCCGGACCCGGCCCGGGCCGAGGCGTGGTTTGCCTGCACCACCGCGCGTATCGACGCGATGAAGGAGATCGAGGACCTGCTGGAGATGCACCTGAACGAGTGCTGCTCGGCACGGATCGCGGCGGATCGCGCGGACCTGGGCGCGGTGCGCGACCGCATCGCGCAGTTGGCCGAGTCGGAACTGCGCGATAGCGTCCCGTACGCGGTGTTCTTCGGCGCGCCCGAGGGGCTGGATGGCGAAGGCGAGGGCGGCGATAACACGCTCAATGTGCCGATCGTCGGGCATTCGGTGATGGACCTGGTGCAACGCCAGGCCAGCCGCCTGCAGACGGTGGAGGACGAGCTGCACGCGGCGCGTCAGGCACTGGCCGAGCGCAAGACCATCGAGCGCGCCAAGGCACTGTTGATCCAGCACCGCGGTCTGACCGAAGACCAGGCCTACAAGCTCCTGCGCCAGACCGCGATGAATCAGAACCGGCGTCTGGCCGAGGTGGCCGAGGCGACCGTGGCGATGTCCGACCTCCTAGGCAAGGGCGCCTAGCAGGGGGCTTGGTGGGAGTGGGTTTTGTGGGAGCGGGCTCGCCCGCGAAGCCCCTGCCAAAGTTGGAGGTTGGCAAGGCCTTCGCCGCCAAGGCGGCTCCCACAGGATGGTGTGTGGCCGAGTCCGGCGCACCAACTCGGGTCATCTGCACCGGAAGCGCGCCCCAGGCTGGTGCCTCCCGCCGCATGAATCCCGGAATGAAGACCTGCAAACGTTCGATCGGATGATCGGATTCATCCGATTTTCCCGCGCCATGGCGTGATTCTTCCGCAAAGGGTCGATTAGCAACGGCTAATTGGCATGCCACCTGCAACACCCTGGGCAAGACGAGCCAATGGCGGTTCGTCGCCTGACAACAGGGAGACCCGGTGACCGGGCCTCCCATGGGACTGGACAAAGGCGTCCATCACCCGGCTGCACGAGCAGCCGGGCTGATGCGACGCCTTTTTTCGTTTTTGCACGGGAATTCTGACTAGGGGAGTGAGCCCGCAATGACTGATCACACAAACGACACGAAGAAGACCTCCGGCCTGTCGCGCCGGCGTTTCCTGGGCGGCGTGGCCGCCGGTATCGGCGCTACCGCGATGGGTATGTCGGGCGCCGCGCCCTGGGGGTATGCAAAGGCTGGCAACGGCAAGCCGGAGACCACCGAGGCGAAGCTCGGGTTTATTGCCCTGACCGACGCCGCGCCGCTGTTCATTGCGCTGGAGAAGGGCTTTTTCGCCGCGCATGGTATGCCCGATGTGCAGGTGCTGAAGCAGTCCTCATGGGGCACGGTGCGCGACAACCTGGATCTCGGTTCGCAGCGCGGCGGCATCGATGGCTCGCACATTCTCACGCCGATGCCCTACCTGATCCATCGCCGGGGTACGCCGATGACGATCCTCGCGCGGCTGAACCTGGCGGGGCAGTGCATCTCGGTTGGGGACGAGTACGCGGACCTGAAGGTCGGCACCGATACCACGGAGTTCAAGGGCGCTCTGGCCGAGAAGGCCGCCGGTGGTGATGACATCCGCGCGGCGATGACCTTCCCCGGCGGGACCCATGACCTGTGGATTCGCTACTGGATGGCCGCCGGCGGGATCGATCCGGACCGCGACATCGCCACCATCGTGGTCCCGCCGGCGCAGATGGTGGCCAACATGCGCGTCGGTTCCATGGACACTTTCTGTGTCTGCGAGCCGTGGAACATGCAGCTGATCAACCAGGGCATCGGCTACACCGCTAACACCACCGGCGAGCTCTGGCACAACCACCCGGAGAAGGCGCTGGGCATGCGTGCCGACTGGGTGGAGGCCCATCCGAACGCGGCGCGCGCCCTGACCATGGCGGTGATGGAGGCGCAGATGTACTGCGAGGACCCGGCGAACAAGGAGGAGGTCGCCGAGATCTGTTCGCGCCGGCGCTACATCCACGCCCCCTACGCCGACATCATCGATCGCATGCAGGGGAACTTCGACTACGGCACCGGCCGTGTGGTCGAGGACCATCCGGACCAGATGCGCTACTGGAAGGACCAAGCCTCCTACCCGTTCAAGAGCCACGATCTGTGGTTCCTCACCGAGGACATCCGCTGGGGCTACTTGCCGCCGGACCTGGACATGCAGGCCCTGGTGGACGAGGTGAACCGCGAGGACATCTGGCGCGAGGCGGCTGCCGAGCTGGGTATCGACTCCGCCGACATCCCCGAGTCGACCTCGCGCGGCAAGGAAGAATTCTTCGACGGCAAGGTCTTCGACCCGGAAGACCCGCAGGCCTACCTCGACAGCCTGGATATCAAGGCGATCGCGTCCTGACGCCGTAGCCCGACGACACCCGAACAAACAATTCAAGAGGATTTCGCGATGGGTGCCATTCTCGACCGCACCATGACCTTCGGCTCCGGGCGCGAGCGCCCGGCGGTCGCGGGTGCGACCCCCCAACCCGTGGCCAGGAAGGCCGCGACGACCGCGACCAAGCCGCGCAAGATCCCCGGGGCCGACCCCGGGGCCTGGGGCCGGCGCCTGCGCCACACCGCGGCGGTGGTGGTGCCGCCGGTGATTGTCACGGCGCTTTTTTTGCTCATCTGGGAGATGATGGCGTCATCCCAGGGAGCCGTGTTGCCCGCCCCGAGTCAGGTGATCACCGACACCTGGGACCTGATCGTCAATCCCTTCTATGACCACGGCGGCAACGACGTCGGCATGGCCTGGCAGTTGCTGGCCAGCCTTGAGCGCGTGGCCTACGGCTATGCGCTGGCGGTGGTCGCCGGCATCGGTCTGGGCGTGCTGGTGGGCCAGTCCACCTGGGCGATGCGCGGGCTGGACCCGCTGTTCCAGGTGCTGCGCACCGTGCCGCCGCTGGCCTGGCTGCCGATCTCGCTGGCCGCGTTCCAGGCCAGCAATCCGTCGGCGATCTTCGTGATCTTCATCACCGCGATCTGGCCGATCATCATCAACACCTCGGTCGGCATCCGGAACATCTCGCAGGACTACGTGAACGTGGCCCGCGTGCTGCGCCTGAACGGCTTCGAGTACTTCACCAAGATCATGCTCCCGGCCGCCGCGCCGTATGTCTTCTCCGGTCTGCGCATCGGGATCGGTCTCGCCTGGCTGGCGATCGTGGCCGCCGAGATGCTGATCGGCGGTGTCGGCATCGGGTTCTTCATCTGGGATGCCTGGAACGCCTCCATGCTCAGCGACATCGTGCTCGCACTCGTCTACGTCGGCCTGGTCGGGTTCTTCCTCGACCGTCTGGTTGCCATCGTCGGCAACTGGGTCACCCGCGGCACGCAGGCCGGCTGAGCCGGCCGGCATCAACAGGAGAATCATCATGACCAGCTATCTCTCCATCGAACATGTCCACAAGACCTTCGGCGTAGGACCGACCGCCAGCGAGGTACTGCGCGACGTCGACCTGCACGTGGACCGCAGCGAGTTCATCTCCATCATCGGCCACTCCGGCTGCGGCAAGTCGACGGTGCTCAACATCGTCGCCGGGCTGCTGGAGACCAGCACCGGCGCGGTGATCCTGGACGGGCGTGAAGTCAGCAAGCCGGGCCCGGATCGCAGCGTGGTGTTCCAGAACCATTCGCTGCTGCCCTGGCTGACGGTGCGCGACAACGTCGGCCTGGCGGTGGACAAGACCTTCCGCGGCAAGAAATCCCGCGCCGAACGCCGTGAGTGGGTGCTCGCGACGCTCGAAATGGTCGGCATGAGCCATGCCCTCGACAAGCGCCCGGACGAGATCTCCGGCGGCATGAAGCAGCGCGTGGGCATCGCCCGGGCGCTGGCCATGGAGCCGAAGGTGCTGCTGATGGACGAGCCGTTCGGCGCGCTGGACGCGCTGACCCGGGCCCACCTGCAGGACGAGGTGATGCGCATCCAGTCCGATCTGGGCAACACCGTGCTGATGGTCACCCACGACGTGGACGAGGCGGTGCTGCTATCCGACCGCATCGTGATGATGACCAACGGCCCGGCGGCGACCATCGGGCAGGTGCTGGACATCGATCTGGAGCGCCCGCGCGACCGTCTGGCGATGGCCGGCAACCCCGAATACAACCAATACCGGGCCGAGGTGCTGCGCTTCCTCCATGAGCGCCACAGGAACCCGGAATCGGAGGCCGCGTAATGCACAGCTCAAGCGACAAGCCGCGCCTGGTCCTGATCGGCAACGGCATGGCCGGGATGCGTACGGTCGAGGAGCTGTTGAAGCTCAAGCCCGACATGTACGACATCACCGTGTTCGGTGCCGAACCCTGGGGCAACTACAACCGCATCATGCTCTCGCCGGTGCTGGCCTCGGAGAAGACCGTCGACGAGATCATGTTGAACGACGATGCCTGGTACGCCGAGCACGGGATTACCCTGCACAAGGGCAAGCGTATCGAGCGGATCGACCGTGTCGGTCGTCGGGTGATCGCCGACGACGGCACCGAGGCGCCGTATGACCGGCTGCTGCTGGCGACCGGTTCGGATCCGGTGATGATCCCGGTGCCGGGCGCCGACCTCGACGGCGTGGTTGGCTTCCGCGATATCCACGATGTTGACGCGATGCTGGCCTCCAGCCGTGAGCACAAGCGCGCGGTGGTCATCGGCGGTGGGCTGCTGGGGCTGGAGGCCGCCAACGGCCTGATGCGTCAGGGCATGGACGTGACCGTGGTGCATCTGATGGACCACCTGATGGAACGCCAGCTGGACGCCGCGGCGTCCGGCATGCTGCGCGCCTCGCTGGAGGAACGCGGCATGCATTTTCGCATGGCGCACCAGACCCAGGCGATCCTCGGGGATGAGCGGGTCACGGGCGTGCGATTTGTCGATGGCAGCGAGATCGACACCGATCTGGTGGTGATGGCCGTCGGCATCCGCCCGAATACCGTGCTGGCCGAGTCCGCCGGGCTGCACTGCGAACGCGGCGTGGTGGTGAACGACACCATGCAGACCTATGACCCGGCGATCTACGCGGTCGGGGAGTGCGTGCAGCATCGTGGCACTACCTACGGTCTGGTCGCGCCGCTGTGGGAGCAGGCCAAGGTCTGCGCCAACCACCTCGCGGAGTACGGGATCGGGCGCTACGAGGGCTCGATCACCTCGACCAAGCTGAAGGTCACCGGGATCGACCTGTTCTCCGCCGGCGACTTCAGCGGTGACGAAACCACCGAGGATCTGGTGTTCCAGGACGCCGCGCGCGGCGTCTACAAGCGTCTGGTGCTGAAGGACAACCGCATTCAGGGGGCCGTGCTCTACGGCGATACCCTGGACGGCTCCTGGTACTTCCAGTTGATGCGCGACGGCACGCCGGTCGCCGACATCCGCGAGAACCTGCTGTTCGGCCAGGCGCATATCGGCGACTCCGGCCACGGCGACGAGGCCTCGCGGGTGGCGGCGATGCCGGACAGCGCCGAGATCTGCGGCTGCAACGGCGTGTGCAAGGGCGAGATCGTCCAGGCGATCAGCGAGCACAAGCTGTTCACGCTGGAGGACGTGCGCGCCCACACCAAGGCCTCGAACTCCTGCGGTTCCTGTACCGGGTTGGTGGAGTCGCTGCTGGCGACCGCGCTGGGCGGCGACTACTCCGACGCGCCAGCGAAGAAGCCCGTCTGCGCCTGCACCGACCACAGCCACGACGAGGTGCGCGCGGCGATCACGCGCGACGGCCTGAAGACCATGGACGCGGTATTCGCGGCCCTCGACTGGAAGACCCCGAACGGCTGTCACGTCTGCCGCCCTGCGCTCAACTACTACCTGCTGGCGGCCTGGCCGAAGGACTATCAGGACGACGCCCAGTCGCGCTTCATTAACGAGCGCGCCCACGGCAACATCCAGAAGGACGGGACCTACTCGGTGATCCCGCGCATCTGGGGCGGGGTGACCACGCCGGCCGAACTGCGCGCGATCGCCGAGGTGGCCGAGCGCTACCAGGTGCCCACGGTCAAGTTCACCGGCGGCCAGCGCATCGATCTGCTGGGTGTGGAAAAGAGCGACCTGCCGGCCATGTGGCGCGACCTCGGCCAGGCCGGGTTCGTCTCCGGCCATGCCTACGGCAAGGCCCTGCGTACGGTGAAGACCTGTGTCGGCTCCGAGTGGTGCCGCTTCGGCACCCAGGATTCCACCGGCCTCGGCATCCAGCTGGAGCGGATGAGCTGGGGATCGTGGACCCCGCACAAGTTCAAGATGGCCGTCTCCGGCTGCCCACGTAACTGCGCCGAGGCGACCATCAAGGACCTGGGCGTGGTCTGCGTGGACTCCGGCTACGAGCTGCATGTCGGCGGCAACGGCGGGGTGAAGGTCCGTGCGACCGATTTCCTCTGCAAGGTGGAGACCGAGGCCGAGGTGCTCGAGTACGCCGGGGCCTTCATGCAGCTCTACCGCGAGGAGGCGCGTTACCTGGAACGTACCGCGCCATGGATCGAACGCGTTGGCCTGACCCGAGTGAAGGAACGCCTGGTGGAGGACGCCGAGAATCGCGCCGTGCTGTATGCGCGCTTCCTCGAGTCGCAGGAGGTGGCGCAGGTGGACCCCTGGGCCGATCGGGCCGCCGGGCACGCGGCACACGAGTTCATTCCCATCCGCCCGGTGGACGGCGCGCCGGGGACCCCGCGTCCGGAGGTGTCGGCATGAGCTGGACCGCGATCTGCCATCTCGCCGACATCCCGCCGCTGGGCGCGCGGGTCGTTGCTGGCCCCAACGGCGATATCGCCGTGTTCCGCACGGCGGACGACCACGTCTTCGCGCTGCGCGACCAGTGTCCGCACAAGGGTGGGCCGCTGTCGCAGGGCATCGTGCATGGCGAACGCGTGACCTGCCCGCTGCACAACTGGGTGATCGACCTGCAATCCGGCGCGGCCACCGGTGCGGATTCGGGCTGCACACGTGCCTTCCCGATCCGCGTGACCGAGGGCCAGGTGTGGCTGGACCTGGCCGTCTCCGCCGCCGATTCGGACGCGGCGCCGGTGGTTGATTGCCGCGAGGCGGGCTGAGATGGCCACGTCTGACGCCGTGACGCGTACCACCTGCCCCTATTGTGGGGTCGGCTGTGGCGTGGAGGTGACCGCGACGCCCGATGGCGAGTTTCCGGTCGCGGTGCGTGGCGACGCCACCCATCCGGCGAACGCCGGGCGCCTGTGTTCCAAGGGAGCGGCGCTGGCCGAGACCCTGGGGGACGAGGGGCGCCTGTTGCACCCGGAGATCGAGGGCACGCGCGTCGACTGGGACACGGCGCTGGATCATGTCGCGGGTGGCTTTCGCGAGGTGATCGACCGCCACGGGCCGGACGCGGTGGCGCTGTATGTCTCGGGGCAGATCCTGACCGAAGACTACTATGTGGCCAACAAGCTGATGAAGGGCTTCGTCGGCTCGGCCAACATCGACACCAACTCGCGGCTTTGCATGTCCACGGCCGTGGCCGCACACACCCGGGCCTTCGGTGTGGACGGCGTACCGGGGAGCTACACCGACTTCGAACAGGCCGACCTGGTCGTGGTGGTTGGGTCCAATATGGCCTGGGCGCACCCGGTCCTGTTCCAGCGCCTGCAGGCGGCCCGCGCGGCGCGCCCCGAGATGAAGCTGGTGGTGATCGATCCGCGGCGCACGGCCACCGCCCAGGCGGCCGACCTGCACCTGCCGCTGGCGCCGGGCACGGATGCATGGCTGTTCAACGGGCTGCTGGATCACCTGCGCCGCGAGGATGCCCTGGCCCCGGCATTCCTGGAACGCCACGTCGATGGCTTTGCCGACGCCCTGGCGGCGGCCCGCGCCTCCAGCCCGTCGATTGCCGTGACCGCCGAGGCCTGCGAACTGGACCCCGAGGCGGTGGCCACCTTCTTTCAGTGGTTCGCCCGAACGGAGCGGTCCGTTACCGCGTTCTGCCAGGGCATCAACCAGTCCGACAGCGGCGTGGACAAGGCCGGGACGATCCTCAACGTGCACCTGGCCACCGGCCGCATCGGGCGCCCGGGCATGGGCCCGTTCTCGTTGACCGGGCAGCCGAATGCGATGGGCGGGCGCGAGGTCGGCGGGTTGGCCAGCCAGTTGGCTGCGCACATGGGCTTCGACGACGAGGCCCTGGATCGGGTAGGCCGCTTCTGGGGCGCGTCGAACCTGGCGCGCAAGCCGGGGCTGAAGGCGGTGGATCTGTTCCGCGCGGTCGAATCGGGGCAGATCAAGGCGATCTGGATCATCGGCACCAACCCCCTGTTCAGCCTGCCCGAGGCCGAGCGCTTCGAGCGGGCCCTGCGCGATTGCCCGTTGGTCGTGGTTTCGGACTGTGTGCGCGACACCGAGACGACCCGCGTGGCCGACGTGCTGTTGCCGGCGACCACCTGGGGCGAGAAGGACGGCACGGTCACCAACTCCGAGCGCCGTATCTCGCGCCAGCGCCCGTTCCGGGAACCCCCGGGCGAGGCGCGCCACGACTGGTGGGCGCTGGCCGAGGTCGCCCGCCGCCTGGGCTTTGCCGAGACCTTTCCCTATTCGCACCCGGTGGAGATCTTCCGCGAGCACGCGGCGCTGTCCGCGTTCGAGAACAATGGAACGCGCGACTTCGACATCGGCGCACTGGCCGCGCTCGACGCGGATGCCTTTGAGGTCCTCGAACCGGTGCAGTGGCCGCTGCCCGCCGGCAGCAAGACGGGTGCTGCGCATCTTTACGCCGACGGCCGCTTCTTTACGGCCAACGGCCGGGCACGGCTCGCCGCCGTGACCCCGCAAACCCCGACCGACTCGATCGATGCCGAGTACCCGCTGCGCCTGAACACCGGCCGCATCCGCGACCAGTGGCACAGCATGACCCGCACTGCGAGTACCCCGCGCCTGAGCGCCCACCAGCCGGAGCCGTTCGTCGAGATCCATCCGGTGGACGCCGGCCTGTTCCGTGTGCAGGCGGGCGATCTGGCCGAGGTGACCAGCCGTCATGGGCGTCTGCTGGCGCGGGTGCAGGTGAGTCGCGAGCAACGCCCCGGCAGCGTGTTCGTGCCGATGCACTGGAGTCGGCCGATCGCGCGCCTCGCGCGGGTGGATGCCCTGGTGCCCGCGCATGTCGATCCCGTCTCCGGGCAGCCGGCGTTCAAGCACACCGCCGTGTCCGTGCGCCCAGCGGCGATGGACTGGCACGGCTTCGTGCTGAGCCGCGAGCCGGTGAGCCTCCCGGAGGCCGACTACGCGGTGACCGCGCGCGGCCCGCGGCATCTGCGCTTCGAACTGGCCGGACGCGGCGCGCCACTCGAGATCGCCGACTGGCGGGTGCGCCTGGATGGTCCCGGCGAGTGGCTGGAGTTCGCCGACCCAGCGGGTGGTCGCTACCGCGCCGCACGCATTCAGGAGGGGCGCTTGGCCTGCGTGTTCTTCGCGGGACCCGACCGGGGCCTGCCCGAGCGCGAATGGCTGGGCGGTCTGTTCGCGGCCGAGTCGATTACCGATGACGAACGCATGGCGCTGCTCACGGGCCGTCCGCCGAACGGACAAGCCGCGCGCGGGCGCATGGTCTGCGCCTGTTTCGGAGTGGACGCGACCCGCATCCGCACGGCGATCCGCGAGCAGGGGCTGGCGACCTGCGAGGCCGTGGGTGCCTGTCTCGAGGCCGGCACCAACTGTGGCTCCTGCCGCCCCGAGATCCAGACCCTGTTGAATGAACAAGCCGAGGCGCCCACGGACCCCGTGGCGCGGGAGGGATGAGCATGGAACACCTGCCGATCTATATGCAGTTGCACGGCCGCGAGGCCCTGGTGGTCGGGGCCGGGCCGGTGGCCACGCGCAAGGCAGCGCTGCTGCTGGAGGCCGGGGCGCGGGTGCGTCTGCGGTCCCCTGAGTACAGTGATGCCGCCGAGCGCTTGTTGCGCGAGCACCCGGAGCAGATCACCCGCGAGCCGGGTGCCTACCGAACCGAGTGCCTGGGACCGGTGGCGATCGTGATCGCCGCGACCGATGACGCGGCCGCAAACCGTCAGGTCTCGGAGGACTGTGTCGCGCGTTCTATCCCGGTGAATGTGGCGGACCAGCCCCACCTTTGCAGCTTCATCCTGCCGGCCATCGTCGAGCGCGGCCCGCTGACCATCGCAATCGGCTCCGGTGGCCGCGCCCCGGTCCTGGTGCGTCTGCTGCGCGCGAAGATCGAGAGCCTGATCCCGTCCGGCTACGGGCGCCTGGCGGAGCTGGCCGGTCGCCTGCGTGACCGGGTGCGCGCCCACTTCGACAGCGTGAACGCGCGGCGCGCCTTCTGGGAGCGGGCGTTTGCCGGGCCGGCCACCGAGCTGGCCCTAGCCGGGCGCATGGACGCGGCGGCAGAGCGCTTGGAGCAGGAATTGAACGAGGCGGATGCCGCCACGCCGGGCGAGGTCTATCTGATTGGCGCCGGGCCGGGCGATCCCGACCTGCTGACCTTCCGCGCGCTGCGCCTGTTGCAGCAGGCGGACGTGGTCGTCTATGACCGGCTGGTGTCCTCCGAGGTGGTCAACCTGGCCCGGCGCGAGGCGGAGCGTTTCTATGTCGGCAAGGAGCGCGATCACCACTGCGTGCCGCAGGCGGAGATCAGCGCACTGCTCTCGCGGTTGGCGCGCGAGGGCAAGCGCGTGGCGCGGCTGAAGGGCGGCGACCCGTTCGTGTTCGGCCGCGGTGGCGAGGAACTGGACGTGCTGGCCCGTGATGGCGTGGCCTATCAGGTGGTACCCGGCATTACCGCGGCCAGTGGCTGTGCCGCCTATTCGGGCATCCCGCTGACCCACCGTGACCATGCCCAGTCGGTGCGCTTCATCACCGGCCATACCCGCGAGGGGCGGCTGGATGTGGACTGGTCGCAGCTGACGAACACCCGCGAGACGCTGGTGTTCTACATGGGCCGCAAGGGCGTGGGCGAGATCTGCCAGGGCCTGAAGGGTGCGGGCCGCGCCGGGCGGACCCCGGCCGCGATTATCGAGAACGGCACGACCGCGCGCCAGCGCGTGGTCACCGGCACCCTGGATACCCTGGCCGCTCGCGCCGAGCGCGAACAGGTGGGCTCGCCCAGCCTGATCGTGATCGGCGAGGTCGCCGCCTGCCACTCGCGCCTGGCCTGGTTCCAGCCGGATGCCGGAGCGGCCACGGTGTTCCCGCAGCCGATGCCGGGCCCTCAAGCTGCGGCGGCGAGCGCAGCGTGAATGCCGCGTCCGCCATGCCGGATGCGACCGCCGACGCGCTTGCGGGCTGTCGCGTCGCGCTCCCGGAGAGCCGGGCGCTGGAGATCTTCGCGGGTCTGCTGGAGCGGCGCGGGGCCGAGGTTTGGCGCTGCCCGCTGGTCGCGATCCACGACAGTCCCGATCAGGTGGCCATCGAGGCCTGGCTGGACACGGTCATCGAGGCGCCGTTCGATCGGCTGATCGTCCTGACCGGCGAGGGTTTTACCCGCTTGACCGGGTTTGCCCTTCGCGCCGGGCGCGAGGACGACTGGCTGGCGGCCGTGGCCCGGACGCCGACGCTGGTACGCGGCCCTAAACCCGGGCGCGCGATGAAGCCCTTTGGGGTCCGGCCGGATGCCGTTGCCGCCGCACCGACCACCGAGGGGATCATCGAAACCCTGTCCGGGCAGGACCTGGGCGGACAGCGCATCGGCGTGCAACTCTACGGCGCGGAGCCCAACCGCCGCCTGCTGGATTTCCTGGGGCAGGCCGGCGCGGAGGCATTCCCGGTCTGGCCCTACCGCTACGCGGATGCCGCCGAAACCGGGCGTGTGAGCGAGCTCATCGAGGCCCTGATCGCAGGGGAGGTGGATGCCATCGCCTTCACCAGCCAGGCCCAGGTCCGGCGTCTGGTCCGCGTCGCCCATGCCGATGCGCGGGAAGACGTGCTGCTCGCGGCGCTGGCCCGGACCGTGGTCGCGGCGATTGGCCCCGTGGTAGCCGACGAACTGCGCGCCCACGGCATCACCCCCACGGTGGTCCCCGAGGGCCAGTACTTCATGAAACCCCTGGTCTCGGCCCTGTCCCGGCATCTAGGGAGACGCTGATTGAATCGCACGCTCGCGTTGGTGCCCCAGGTTTTCCGAGACAAGGCGCGGTGCGCGGCCGGTAGTGGTTCTACCGGCAAGGGCCGCAACGCAGGATCGGGGAACCTGGGGTACCAACCCCACAAGCCATTGAACGTAGGGGCTCGGCCGCCCGTTGTTGACGAAAACGGGCGCGCGCCCGGCGTTGCGGCTCCCTTGTGCAGAGTGACTGCACGGCGGTCGCCGCGCCTTGTTCGCACGCAAAAGCGACTCGAGCGCGAGCGCGCGATTCAATCAGCGTCTCCCTAAGAACGGCGCTGTAGGGAACTTGTGCAGCGGTTGGATGGCCCACGGTGCTGGGTTTCCTTTCCATGGTCCGGACCATGAATCAACGTTTCTCGCGGCGTTCGCGTCGTTCCTTCCTGCGCTGGATGGCCGGTTCTGCAGTGGCGGCCGGCGCAGGGTGGCCCCTTGTCGGGGGCGCCTCTACGGGGCGTGAGCCCCAGCGCAAGCCGATCCCGTCGTCCGGAGAGAAGATCCCGGTGATCGGGATGGGGACCTGGATTACCTTCAACGTGCCGCAGGAGCCGGATGCGCTGGCGGTGCGTACCCGGATTCTGGAGGCCTTCTTCCGCCGCGGCGGCGGGATGATCGATTCGTCGCCGATGTACGGGCGTGCGGAGGCGGTGGTGGGGCATGGCCTGCGCGAACTGGAGTATCCGGAGGGTGTGTTTTCGGCGACCAAGATCTGGACGCGTAGCACCGCCACCGGTCGCGACCAGCATGCGGAGTCGCGGGACCTGTGGGGTGTCGACACCCTGGACCTGCAACAGGTGCATAACCTGCAGAACTGGGAGGCGCATCTGGACACCCTGCGCGAGCGCCGCGCGGCGGGGGAGCTTCGCTATATCGGCGTGACCACCTCGCACGGGCGGCGGCACGACGAGCTGGAGCGCATCCTGCGGCGCGAGGACTTGGACTTCGTGCAGCTCACCTACAACATCCAGGACCGCGAGGTGGAAGAGCGTCTGCTCCCGCTGGCGCGGGAGCGCGGGGTCGCGGTGATCGCGAACCGGCCGTTCCGGCGCAAGGCGCTGATCAATCAGCTTGAGGGGTATCCGCTGCCGAAGTGGGCGGCGACGATCGAATGCGAGAACTGGCCGCAGTTCCTGCTGAAATTTATCGTCTCGCACCCGGGCGTGACCTGTGCGATCCCGGCCACCTCGGTGGTCGAGCATATGGAAGAGAACATGGGGGCCCTGTACGGGCCGATGCCGGACGCCGGGATGCGCAGCCGCATGGTCGCGTACGTGCAGGACCTGTAGGGTTCGGCGACCATACAAGTACGCCCAAGGAGGCGAGGCGACATGCTGCCGTTTGAGGCACCGACCTGGCTGGCGATCCTGGGCCAGTACAACACCGCGATCTGGCCGCTGCACGGGGTGGCTGCGCTGTTCGCGCTTGTCGCCCTGGCACTGGTGTTCCATCGCTCGCGCGCAGCTGGGCGCGTGACAGGCCTGTTGCTGGGGGTGCTGTGGGTCTGGACCGGGATCGTGTTCTTCGGCGGTTCGCTGGCGCCGTTTCACTTCGCCGCCGAGTGGCTGGCCGGGGTGTTCGTGGCCCAGGGCCTGATGCTGGTGTTCGCGCTGACCCTGATGGGCCAGGTCCGGTTCGGCTGGCCCGGCGGACTGGCGGGTGGTGGAGCGATGGTGCTGATCGCCTATGCCGTCGTGGCGTATCCACTTCTGGATACCGCGCTGGCCGACACGCCGTGGATGCAGCTGCAATATGTCGGTGTGGCCCCGGGACCGGTGATGCTGCTGACCCTGGGTCTGCTGTTGCTGGTGCCGTCGCGCCCGCCGCTGGTGCTTGCGATCATCCCGCTCCTGTGGGCGCTGGTCACCGGCTACATGGCCTGGGGCCTTGGCCTGTGGCTGGAGTACCTGCCGGCCGTCCTCGGCGTGGGCGCGTTCGTGCTCCTGCTGATGCGGCGCTTTGGAGGCGCGGAGCGGGCTGGCCTGCGCCCGGGGGGGCTGACCGGGGTCACCACCGGTTGGCCCTCGGGCGGGTTCGGTTTAGGCTCGCGTCCTCGCGATATAGAGGAGGCTGTCATGTCCATCGAAGTGATTCACCGTCCCGATCACGACCACCTGGAGCGCCTGGGAGTGCTCGACTGGCCGGTATGGGAGAAGGAGGTCTCGACCTTCCCCTGGCACTACGACGAGCGCGAGGTCTGCTACATCCTGGAAGGCCAGGTCACGGTCACCCCCGACGGGGGTGGCGAGCCGGTTACGGTTGGCGAGGGCGACCTGGTGACCTTCCCCGAAGGCATGGACTGCACCTGGGAGATCCACCGCGACATCCGCAAGCACTACCGCTTCGGCTGATCTTTCGCGAAAGGCGTGGTGACGTTTGACTAGCGCTGGGTTTGACCACTGTAACGTTACGCATTGCATTGGAGTTGTCGCTGCCAGGGAAGGCCGATGATCAGTAAGATCCGCCACAAGGGACTCAAACGGCTATACGCGAAGGGTGACCGCCGTGGGTTGCCGGCGGACCATGTGGAAGACCTGGAAGATATTCTCGCGCTGCTGGATGCGGCGACCCATCCGGGACAGATGGACCTCCCGGGCTGGATTTCCATCCGCTATGTGGGGATCGCGCGGGCTTTTACTCGGTGCATGTGAACGGCAACTGAGTCGTCACCTTCACGTTCAGTGGCGACGATGCGGATCAGGTGGATTATGAAGACTACCATTGACCTTCAGGAAGACACGGCGATGCGGAACCCGCCCCATCCCGGGCGGATCCTGCGCCGGCGTGTGCTGCCGGGGCTGGGTCTTTCGGTCACCGAGTTTGCCGCGCATTTGGGGATGTCCCGCAACGCGGTCTCGCGTGTTCTCAACGAACACGCCGCCATTTCGCCGGACTTTGCGGTGCGTCTGGAGAGTGGAGGGATTGGCGAGGCACGCCACTGGCTCACCATGCAGACCAACTACGATCTGGCCCGGGCCGCGTCGCGGGACGAGAATCATATCCAGCGCTTTGCGGCCGCGTGATCCCCGATGCCGCAGGTGCGTTTGAAGCGAAATCCTGTTCACTCGCCGTAGGGTGCGGTTGAGCGTAGCGAAACGCACCATGTCCCACGCCCTGTGTGACCCCCTGATGCGTTTCGCTGCGCTCAACGCATCCTACGAGCTGGGAGATCCACCGCGACATCCGCAAGCACTACCGCTTTGGGTGAAATGACTCTGGCCTGCGCTTGGGCCGGGGTCCCTGCGAGATCGCCACGTCGCTGCGCTCCTCGCGATGGCGACGAGTCTGAGTGCTGTGGATGAGGGACGCGGGGCATGGCCCGTTGAAGGGTTGTCGCCAACAGGTCAGCGGGCGAGCCAGTGGGTGTTGAGGGAGGTGTTGAAGGTCTCCTCGACGCGGCGGAGGTAGTAGAGCATGTCGACTGGCAGGTTGATGCCGTCGTGCATCTGCAGCGGGTAGAGGTCGGCGGCGATCACGCAGTCGGCGATCGACGGCTGGCCGAGGTAGAAGCGGTTGGCGGCCAGGTGCTTGGCCAGTTCCGGCAGGTGGCTCAGCTTGGCGAGCTGGTTGTAGCCGTCGTAGCGGTCGTTGGCGAGCTCCTCCAGCGACAGGCCGAAGCGGTGCTGCACGTGGGCCTTGTAGTCGGCCAGGGCCTCGGCGCTCTCGCCGATGCTGTGAAAGCCCGGTGCCAGCGGGGCGTAGAGCCGATCCAGCACGATTTCCACCTTGGCGCGCCAGTCCACGAGGGCCTGCCAGGCGTCCTCGGCGATCACGCCATCGGATAGCGGCTTGCCGGTCGGGAACAGGTGGTCGATATCGCGCAGTGCGGTGACGGTGTCGGTGTGCAGAGTACCGTCGTCGGTTTGCAGGATCGGTGACTGGCGGGCCACGCCCAGTTCGAAGAACGTCTCGTCGTCGAACCAGTCCAGCGCACGGCTCTCGAGCGCGACGCCCTTGTAGCCGCAGGCCAGCCGCAGCCGGTCGGCCTTCGCGTCGTGCGGGAAGTGGTAGAGCGTGGCCACGCGGTTATTGTCCTCGAGGGCTTTGGCCGCGCTGGGCGTGACTCAGGATGAAGTCCCACTGGTCCTGGGCGATCGGCATCACTGACAGGCGGTTGCCGCGGCGCACCAGCGGGCAGTCCTCGAGCTGCGGCTGCTGCTTCAGCCAGTCCAGGGTGATGAGGTCGCCAAACTTCTCCTCGAAGGCGACATCCACGCGCAGCCAGCGCGGATTGTCCGGGTCGCTCTTCGGGTCAAAGTGCGGATCCTCGGGGTCGAAGGCGCAGGTGTCCGGATAGGCCTCTTTCTCGATGCGCAGGATGCCGACGATGCCCGGAGGCTTGGCGTTGGAGTGGTAGAAGAAGGCGAGATCACCCTTCTTCATCTCGTCGCGCATCATGTTGCGTACCTGGTAGTTGCGGATGCCGTCCCAGGGCTCCACGCCGACGCGCTCCAGGTCGTCGATGCTGAACTCGTCGGGTTCGGACTTCATCAGCCAGTAGGCCATGCGTCTTCCTTGGGCGTGTACGTTGGGTTAGGGAAACGCTGATTACTGTACACGTTCGCGCTTGAGTCGCTTTTGCGTGCGAACAAGGCGCGGTGACTGCCGTGCAGTCATTCTGCACAAGGGAGCCGCAACGCCGTGCGCGCGCAAAAGCGGCCGAGCCCCTTCGGGGTTGGTGCCCCCTGTTCCCCGATCCTTCGTTGCGCCGCTTGCGGGTAGAATCACTACCCGCTGCACGACGCGCCTTGTCTCGGAAAACCTGGGGCACCAACGCGAACGTGTACATTAATCAGCGTTTCCCTGGGTGGGCGTATTGTGCCGCGCGCGCTCCGGCAGCGCATGCCAGCCCTGCTCGGTGACGACGCCATCCAGCGGGACGTCCCAGGGCTGGGTCGGCAGCACCGGAACACCCTGCAGCGAGTGGGCCACGCCGATCAGTTTCGGCCGGCGGATGCCGAAGCGGCGCCGGGCAAAGTAGCGGTCGTAGTAGCCGGCGCCCATGCCCATGCGGTTGCCGGCGGCGTCGAAGGCGACCAGTGGCATCAGCACTACTTGGAGCTCGCGGCGCCAGATGCGCGGGGCGTCAAAGCAGGGCTCGGCGATGCCGAAGCCGTTGTGGCACAGCGCATCATCCGGGGCCCAGGCGTGGAAGTGCATGCGCCCCGGGCGCTTGTCGTCCATCACCGGCAGGGCGATGCGCGTGCCGCGCCGGGCCAGGGCGACGGTCAGCGGGGTCAGGTCGACCTCGCCGCGCAGGCCGCGATAGGCGCCGACACAACGCGGCTGCCAGCGCTCGAACCAGCGCAGCAGGTGTCCGCAAATGGCGGCGGAGTGGTGGTCGAGCTGGGCGTCCGACAAAGCCGCTCGCGCACGCCGCAGGCGCAGGCGCAGGGAACGAAGATCGTCGGGCGATAGCGAATCTTGAACGGAGTCGGTTTCCGCAGGCATAAGGAAATCGGGATCAAAAAGAAGTGGACGCGCCCCGCAGGCGCCGGCGTGGCCCTTGACCTTGAACCTAGGGCTCAGGTGGGAGAAGTCTCCGGATCTTTAGGCTTTCCGCTCGAAGACGGACCTGCACAGCGAAACGGAAGTACTCGGTCCCGTGGTGAAAAATTAAGGCTCAAGGGTACCACCGGGCCACAATCGAACGCCGCAGTGACGCGTCCAAGTTCATTATGAACCAAACCCCCCGGGGTGCGCGCAACCCCCGAAGCTGTAGGGGATCCGTCGCGAGCCTCAGCACTGTTCCCAGGGCAGGCCGTGGTAGCGCCAGCCGCTGCGGGTGGAGCGCTGGTGGTTCTCGTCCAGTGGTCCTTCGAAGCCCTCGTCCACCGAGAAGACATGCTCGATGCCGGCGTCCACCAGGGCCTGCCCGGCGTCCAGCGTGCGCTTGCCGCTGCGGCAGATCAGGTACAGGGCCGGGGCCTCTTCGCTGTGATCGCTGACGCCGCCCAGTAGCAGCTTGCGCACCTGGGGCACGAACTGTGGGTTCACGGTCCAGTCGGGTTCGTCGATCCACGGGATATGGATGGAGCCGGTCGGATGGCCGACGAACAGATACTCCATGGTCGAGCGGACGTCGATCAGCAGGTCGCGCGGGCGTGCCTGCAGTCGCTCAAAGGTCTCGACCGGCGAGATGCGTGCGGGGGGCGGGTGCGGACTGTCGGAGGTCATGGCGTTTCCGGTTTGGGTGGGGCGCCGATCCTTGGCCCCCGGATTTCTACATGGCGAAGTCGAGGCGTTCCTGGACCCGGTCGATCCCGGCCTGGGCGCATTCCTCGTCGAGGTCGCCGCCGGGCGCACCGGACACGCCGACCGCACCGAGCATGCTGCCGGCCGCTTCGATCGGCAGGCCGCCGGCGAGCATGATGATGCCATCCACGTGGTTCATCTCCATGCGGATGTCTTCGCGGTTGTCGCGGAAGTTGGCAGAGCTGGTGCCGGACATGGTGACGGCGCGCGCCTTGTCGCCGGCGATCTGGATGGTCTGTACGCCGGCCATGCGGTCGCGCAGGACCACCTGGTCGTTGCCGGCGCGGTCGACCACGACGACTGCGGTCTGGTGGCCCATCTCGCGGCAGGCCTCGACGGCGCCCATGGCGATGTCGTTGGCCAGTTCCAGCGTCATGAAACGCTGGCTATAGACGTCGGCCTGGGCGCTGCTGGCGAGGCCGAGGCACAGGGCCGCGGCGGTGCCGGTCACCAGGCGGGTCAGGGAGTTCGGCATGGGTTTCCTCCTGTTGGTTTCTTGTTCTGCATGTCGATCATGGCAGATAGGGGACGTGGTTGCCGAGCGTGCCATTCCGGGGGTTGCCGACCGGCTCTGCGGTGGGGGAACAGGCGACAGCCGGGCATGGCGCGGCTACACTACGCGCATGTCGGGAAACAGCTTTGGGCGACTGTTCGTCGTCAGTACTTTTGGTGAGAGTCACGGGCCGGCCCTGGGCGCGGTGGTGGACGGTTGTCCGCCCGGTCTGGAGCTCAGCGAGGCGGATCTGCAGTTCGATCTCGATCGCCGCCGGCCGGGGCAATCGCGCCACACCACGCAACGCCGCGAGCCGGACCAGGTGCGCATCCTTTCGGGCGTGTTCGAGGGGCGCACCACGGGTACGCCGATCGGACTGCTGATCGAGAACGTGGATCAGCGCTCCAAGGACTATGGCGAGATCCAGGACCGCTTCCGCCCGGGGCATGCGGACTACACCTATCACCAGAAATACGGCGTGCGCGATTATCGCGGCGGCGGGCGCAGCTCCGCGCGCGAGACCGCGTTGCGGGTGGCGGCCGGCGGCATCGCCCGGCGCTATCTCGAGCAGCGCTACGGGATCACCATCCGCGGCTGGCTGTCGCAGCTCGGTCCGATCGAGCTGGAGCCGAAGCAGCCGGAGATCGCGAACGACAACCCGTTCTTCTCCCCCGACCCGGACAAGGTCGCGGAGCTGGAGGAGTACATGGACGCCCTGCGCAAATCGGGCGACTCCATCGGGGCGCGGGTGACGGTCGAGGCGACCGGCGTTCCCGCCGGCTGGGGCGAGCCGGTATTCGATCGCCTGGATGCCGATCTGGCGCATGCGCTGATGAGCATCAACGCGGTGAAGGGCGTGGAGATCGGCGCGGGTTTCGAATCCGTGACCCAGCGCGGCACCGAGCACCGCGACGAGATGACCCCCGAGGGCTTCCTGTCCAACCACGCCGGCGGCGTGCTGGGCGGGATCAGCACCGGCCAGGCGGTGCAGGCCAGTATCGCCATGAAGCCGACCTCCAGCATTCGTCTGCCCGGGCGCAGCATCAACACCGCCGGAGAGCCGGTGGAGGTGGTCACCAAGGGGCGGCACGACCCCTGCGTGGGCATCCGCGCGACCCCGATCGCCGAGGCGATGATGGCGCTGGTGCTGATGGACCACGCCCTGCGTCACCGCGCACAGAATGCCGATGTCCCGGACTCGGGGCTGGAGCTGCGCGACCTTCCCGGCGAATGACGCGGCCTTCGGCCGTGTCGTCCTGATCGTGTAGCGGTCCCGTCATGGCAGTGACGCAGAACGCGCGCCTGTCCGCGGTCTACTTTTTCTATTTCGCCAGCCTCGGCGCGTTCATGCCGTTCTGGGGGCCCTATCTCTCCGAGGAGGGGTTCAGTGGCGCCCAGATCGGCGAATTGATGGCGATCGTGCTGGCGACCAAGATCATTGCGCCCAACGTCTGGGGCTGGCTGGCGGATCGCGCTGGCGCGCACATGCCGGTGGCCCGTTGGGGCGCGCTGGCTGGGGCGGTCGCCTTCACCGGCGTGCTGCTGTACACCGGTTACTGGTGGCTGGCCGTGGTGATGGCCGCCTACAGCTTCTTCTGGAACGCGATCCTGCCGCAGTTCGAGGCGACCACCATGCGCTCGCTGGGCCGGGATGCGCATCGGTATGCGCTGGTGCGGCTGTGGGGTTCGGTCGGTTTCATCGTGGCGGTTGCCGTGCTTGGGTGGGCCTTCGACCGGATCGCGGTGGCCTGGTTGCCGTGGATCGTGCTGGCGGTCCTGATTGCGGTCGTGGTGGCGACGCAGTTTGTGCGCGAGCCGACGCGCAACTTGGACGAGGACAACAACGCCCCGCCGCTGTTGGCCGTACTGCGTCGGCCCGAGGTGATTGCGCTGTTCGTGGCCTGCTTCTTCATGCAGGCGAGCCACGGGCCGTACTACGCCTTCTTTACCCTGTATCTGGAACAGGCCGGCTACTCGCGCTCTGTGGCGGGGCAGCTGTGGGCGCTGGGTGTGGCGGCCGAGGTGGTGCTGTTCCTGTTGATGCCGCGGCTGATCCTGCGCTTCGGCGCCTGGTTGCTGGTGTCGGCGGCGCTGGTGTTGACCACGCTGCGCTGGGGGTTGCTGGCGGCGGTGCCGGATTCTCTGCCGATGCTGCTGTTTATTCAGATCCTGCATGCGGCCAGCTACGGGGTGTACCACGCGGCGGCGATCTCGTTGATCCACTATTTCTTCCCCGGGCGGTTGCAGGGGCGCGGGCAGGCCTTGTATTCGTCGCTGGCCTTCGGGCTGGGCGGGGCTTCCGGGTCGCTGGTGGCTGGCTATCTGTGGGACGGCATCAGCCCCGCCTCGGTGTATGTGTTCGCTGCGTTCCTGGCCGCCGCTGGCGTGATCGCCTCGGTGTACGGGGAATGGCGCTTCCGCACGCCGGTGCGCACCCTCTGAATCGACCGAGTGAGGGTGGCGCCACTGGCGCGGACGGTCGAAGCTTCGTAGGGTGCGCGTAACCCGATGGATCGATAGCACTGGATGGAACAACGATGATTCGAATTGCGATTGCAGGCGCCGGTGGGCGCATGGGCCAGAACCTGGTGCAGGCGGTGGACGAACACCCCGATGCCCAGCTGGGGGCGGCCAGTGAGCGGCCCGGTAGCGAGACCATCGGTCAGGCGGTGGGCGCGGAGGGCCGGGTGCGCCTGGTCGAGGATCTGGCGACCGTCACCGACGACTTCGACGTGCTGATCGACTTCACCTCGCCGCAGGCGACCATGCAGCATCTTGAACTGTGCGCGCGCGCCGGCAAGGCGCTGGTGATTGGCACCACCGGGCTGGATGCAGAGCAGGAGCAGCGCCTGCGTACCGCCGCGGACGATCTGCCGATCGTTTATGCGCCGAACATGAGCGTTGGGGTCAACCTGACCTTCAAGCTGGTGGAGCTGGCCGCGCGGGCGCTGGGCGACAGCGTGGACGTGGAGATCCTGGAGGCCCATCACCGGCACAAGGTGGACGCGCCTTCGGGTACGGCGCTGAAGCTGGGGCGCATCGTGGCGGAGACCCTTGGGCGGGATCTGGAGCAGGATGCGGTATACGGCCGCGAGGGGCAGACGGGTGCCCGCGACCGGCGCACGATCGGGTTTGCAACCGTGCGCGGTGGCGACATCGTCGGTGAGCACACCACCTTGTTCGCCGGGGATGGCGAGCGTGTGGAGATTACCCACAAGGCCTCCAGCCGCACGGTGTTTGCTTCCGGTGCGGCGCGTGCGGCGGTCTGGCTGGCCGGCGCCGGCAATGGGCTGTTCGACATGCAGGATGTGCTGGGGCTGCGCGACCTCTAGCCGGCTGGCTCTCCGTTTGGCGAAGGCTGGGCCTGGTTCGTCCTCTGGTGTTTACGGTGGCTCCGGTCCGCTGCCTGCCATGCGCTGACTCGCGAGCGCGCCGCGCCCGTTATTGATCAACAACTGGCTTTCTTGCTTGCCCAAGAACGTGCCCAAAGAAGGGCACCCGGATTTCGCCCGGGAACCTCGCTCCGGACGCGCTGGGCCGGCGGCGCTGACCTCGCTACGCCTGCGGCTTCGCTCAGACATCCAGCGCCCCGTGTCTATTGTTAACTGGCCGGCCCATCACGCCCTCCGCGAGGGGCTCCATACGGGGGGCGAAGGTCAAAACAGACGCTACCCCAACATTCCTGCCAAGCCGTGCCCCGTAGGGTGCGGTTGAGCGCAGCGAAACGCACCGTGCCCCACGCCGTGCGAACCCCTGATGCGATTCGCTTCGCTCATCCGCATCCTACCCCCGGCGCCCGCCACGCCATGGCCGCAGGCCGAGCGTGCCCCAGGATGACCGAAGGCCTAGCCTCCATCCATGAGCACAAGCGCCGGAATAGCCGTTGTTTGGACTTTCCCCCCGTTGTCGTCGCGCCGAGCGGAGAGGATTTTCGCGGGATTCAAGGTGCTGGATGTCTAAGCGGAGCCGAAGGCGTAGCGAGTTCAGCGCCGCCCGCGAAAAGCCTCGGAGCGAGGGAAACCCCGGGCCGCGCAGCGGGCCGGGGTCGCGGCAGTCGGGCGTGTTTCCGAGGTACTTCTTTGCTCGTGCAAAGAAGTACCTCGCGGTGCGCTGGCGAGTCAGCGCCTGGCAGGCGGCGGACCGAAGCCACCGTAAACACCAGGCGATGAACCAGGGCCAGCCTCAGAGACTAGGATTAGCCACGGAGCATCGGCCCCATATCTGGGCCGGGTAGGGAATGTTCGGGCCCGGAAAGCGCACAACGAGCGGCGGGCGGAGACGCCGGAAATGGGGATCTCGTTGGACGCCGCGCGCGGCGCTCGCGTACACTTGAGGGCGTAATCGTATCCGTCCTCCGAGCACCGAATTGTTGCCGAAAACGGGGTTTATACCCCGGTGAAACGGTGCGGACGAGGTCGGGTCGCAGATCCCGAACGAATCGCAGTACCGCCGCCGGCGAATCGCCTGGCGGCCCCGACCCAGACCACCCGGAGGTCCCCCTGTGTCCGCGCCCGCTCTGCTCGTCCTGGAAGATGGCACTGTGTTTCATGGTCAGGCGATTGGTGCCCTGGGCCAGACGGTTGGCGAGGTGGTGTTCAACACCGCGATGACCGGGTATCAGGAGATCCTCACCGATCCGTCCTATCACCGGCAGATGGTCACGCTGACCTACCCGCATATCGGCAACACCGGGACCAACCCGGAGGACGACGAATCCTCGCGGGCTCATGCCGCGGGGCTGATCATCCGTGATCTGCCGCCGCTGGTGTCCAACTGGCGCTCGCGCGAGTCGCTGCCCGACTATCTGCTGCGCCACGGCATTGTGGCGATCAGCGGGATCGATACCCGCAAGCTGACCCGCATCCTGCGCGAGAAGGGCGCGCTGAGCGGCTGCATCCAGGCTGGTGATGTGGACGAGGCTGCGGCCCTGGCGGCTGCGCGCGAATTCCCCGGGATCAAGGGTATGGATCTGGCGCGCGAGGTGACCACGCGGGAACGTTACGAGTGGCTGGAAGGGACCTGGCAGCTGGGCGAAGAGCCGGCGCGGGTCGATGCGAAAGCCGCCGACTACCACGTGGTGGCCTACGACTTCGGCATGAAGCAGAACATCCTGCGCATGCTGGCGGATCGCGGCTGCCGCGTGACCGTGGTCCCGGCCGAGACGCCGGTGGACGAGGTGATGGAGCTCAAGCCCGATGGGGTGTTCCTGTCCAACGGCCCGGGCGATCCCGAGCCCTGCACCTACGCGATCGATGCGATTCGCACGTTCTGCGAGCGCAAGCTGCCGCTGTTCGGGATTTGCCTGGGGCACCAGTTGCTGGGGATCGCCAGTGGCGGCAAGAGCGTGAAGATGAAGTTCGGCCACCACGGGGCGAACCACCCGATCCGGCACGAGGCCAGCGGGCGAGTGATGATCTCGTCGCAGAACCACGGCTTCGCGATCGACGAGGACAACCTGCCGGAGACGTTGACGCCGACGTACCGGTCGCTGTTCGACGGCACGCTGCAGGGGGTTGCCCGCACTGATTGCCCGGCGTTCAGCCTTCAAGGCCATCCCGAGGCGAGCCCGGGGCCGCATGACGTGTCCCCGGCGTTCGACGACTTCGTCGAGATGATGCGCACCGCGCGCAGCTAACGTCGCCCCCCGAATTTCCGACCGAATTTCCGATTTCGACAGCCTGCGAGAGCCGTCACATGCCCAAGCGTACCGACATCCAGAGCATCCTGATCCTCGGGGCCGGCCCGATCGTGATCGGTCAGGCCTGCGAGTTCGACTACTCCGGCGCCCAGGCCTGCAAGGCCCTGCGCGAGGAGGGCTACCGGGTGATCCTGGTGAACTCCAACCCGGCGACCATCATGACCGACCCGGAGATGGCGGATGCCACCTACATCGAGCCGGTGGATTGGCAGACGGTCGCCCAGATCATCGAGAAGGAACGCCCGGATGCGGTGTTGCCGACCATGGGCGGGCAGACGGCGTTGAACTGCGCGCTGGACCTGTCCCGGGAAGGCGTGCTCGAAAAGTTCGGGGTGGAGATGATCGGTGCCAACGAGGCGGCGATCGACATGGCCGAGGACCGCGATCACTTCAAGGCGGCGATGGCTGATATCGGTCTGGATACCCCGACCGCGATGCTCGCGCACTCGTGGGAGGAGGCGCAGGAGATCCAGCCGAAGATTGGCTTCCCGGTGATCATCCGGCCGTCGTTCACCCTTGGTGGCTCGGGCGGCGGCATCGCCTACAACCGCGAGGAGTTCGAATACATCGTCAAGAACGGAATCGACCTCTCGCCGGTCAACCAGGTGCTGCTGGAGGAGTCCGCGCTCGGCTGGAAGGAGTTCGAGATGGAGGTGGTCCGCGACAAGGCGGACAACTGCATCATTATCTGCTCGATCGAGAACCTCGATCCGATGGGCATCCACACCGGTGACTCGATCACCGTGGCCCCGGCTCAGACCCTGACCGACAAGGAATACCAGATCATGCGCGACGCCTCGCTGGCGGTGCTGCGCAAGATCGGCGTGGAGACTGGTGGCTCCAACGTGCAGTTCGCGATCAACCCGGAGAACGGGCGCATGATCGTGATCGAGATGAACCCGCGGGTGTCACGTTCCTCCGCGCTGGCCTCCAAGGCGACCGGCTTCCCGATCGCCAAGGTCGCGGCCAAACTGGCGGTGGGCTACACCCTCGACGAGCTGAAGAACGATATTACCGGCGGCCTGACCCCGGCGTCGTTCGAGCCGTCCATCGACTACGTGGTCACCAAGATCCCGCGCTTCACCTTCGAAAAATTCCCGCAGGCGGATGCGCGCCTGACCACCCAGATGAAGGCGGTGGGCGAGGCCATGGCCATCGGCCGCACCTTCCAGGAGTCGTTCCAGAAGGCGCTGCGCTCGATGGAGACTGGGATGGACGGCCTCGACGAGCGCATCGATCTGACGGCCGACGACGTGACCGATCAGCTGCGCACGAAGCTCGCCAACCCCAGCCCCGAGCAGGTGCTGTACGTGGCCGATGCCTTCCGTGCCGGCTTCTCGATCCAGGATATCTTCGACCTGACCGCGATCGACCCCTGGTTCCTGGCCCAGATCCAGGAGCTGGTGGACGTCGAGAAGGGCGTGAAGGACCGCATCCTGGGCGAGATCAGCGCCGAGGAGATGTACCGTCTGAAACAGCGCGGCTTCTCCGACCTGCGCCTGGCGAAACTGGTAAACGATACCGAGAAGGCGGTGCGCAAGCACCGCCATGGCCTGGGCGTGCGCCCGGTGTACAAGCGGGTGGATACCTGCGCCGCCGAGTTTGCGACCACCACGGCCTACATGTACTCCTCGTACGAAGAGGAGAACGAGGCGGATCCCACCGACAAGCAGAAGATCATGGTGCTGGGTGGCGGGCCCAACCGGATCGGTCAGGGCATCGAGTTCGACTACTGCTGCGTGCATGCCGCACTCGCGATGCGCGAGGACGGGTACGAGACCATCATGGTCAACTGCAACCCGGAGACGGTCTCCACCGATTACGACACCTCTGACCGGCTGTATTTCGAGCCGCTGACGCTGGAGGACGTGCTGGAGGTCGTGGCGACCGAAAAGCCGGCCGGCGTGATCGTGCAGTACGGTGGCCAGACGCCGCTGAAGCTCGCGCGGGACCTGGAGGCTGCCGGCGTGCCGATCATCGGCACCAGCCCGGACTCCATCGACCTGGCCGAGGACCGCGAGCGCTTCCAGGCCCTGCTGAACAAGCTGGGGCTCAAGCAGCCGCCGAACCGCACCGCGCGCAGCGAGGAGGAGGCGGAGAAGCTGGCCGAGGAGATCGGCTACCCGCTGGTCGTACGTCCGTCCTACGTGCTCGGTGGGCGCGCGATGGAGATCGTGCGCGACCGCGAGGACCTGCGCAGCTACATGAAGAACGCGGTGTCCGTCTCCAATGATGCCCCGGTACTGCTGGACCGCTTCCTGGATGACGCCATCGAGGTCGATGTCGACGCGATCTCGGATGGCGAGAACGTGATCATCGGCGGGATCATGGAGCACATCGAGCAGGCCGGCGTGCACTCGGGCGACTCCGCCTGTTCCCTGCCGCCGTTTTCGTTGTCCATGGAGCTCCAGGACGAGATGGTCGAGCAGGTGCGCAAGATGGCACTGGGCCTGAAGGTCGTCGGCCTGATGAACACCCAGTTCGCGATCAAGGGCGACGATATCTACGTGCTGGAGGTGAACCCACGGGCCTCGCGCACCGTGCCGTACGTCTCCAAGAGCGTCGGACGGCCGCTGGCCAAGATTGCCGCGCGCTGCATGGTCGGGCAGACCTTGCCCGAGCAGGGCGTGGGTGACGCGGTCTATCCGGACTATTATTCGGTAAAGGAATCGGTCTTCCCGTTCGCGAAGTTCCAGGGCGTGGACCCGATCCTGGGGCCGGAGATGAAATCCACCGGCGAGGTGATGGGCGTCGGGCGCAGCTTTGCCGAGGCGTTCGCCAAGAGCCAGCGGGGAGCGGGCGTGCTGTTGCCGTCCACCGGCAAGGCCTTCGTATCGGTGCGCGAGATCGACAAGCCGCACGTGGCCGAGGTGGCCCGACGCATGGTGGAGTTGGGCTTCGAGGTCCTGGCGACGCGTGGCACGGCGAACGTGCTGGAGGAAGCCGGCATTGAGGTGACTCGCGTGAACAAGGTCACCGAGGGCCGCCCGCATATCGTGGACATGATCAAGAACGACGAGATCAGCTTCATCATCAATACCGTGGAGGGCAAGCAGTCGACCTCCGACTCCTACACCATTCGCCGCGAGGCGCTGATGCACAAGGTGGGCTATACCACCACCATCGCCGGGGCCAAGGCCACCGTGCAGGCCCTGGATCACCTGGGGGCGAATGACGTCTTCCGGCTGCAGGACCTCCACCAGGAAAATCTCGGAGGGAAAAGCGCATGAACAAGACGCCTTTGACCGTGACTGGCGCGGAAAAGATGAAGGAAGAGCTGAAGAAGCTGAAGGGCGAGGATCGCCCGCGCGTGGTCAACGCGATCTCCGATGCGCGCGAGCATGGCGACCTCAAGGAGAATGCCGAGTACCACGCGGCGCGCGAGCAGCAAAGCTTTGTCGAGGGCCGCATCCGCGAGCTGGAGTCGAAGCTCTCCAACGCCCAGATCATCGACGTGGCCACCCTGCCGCAGACCGGCAAAGTGGTCTTCGGGACCACCGTGGTGCTGGAGGCGACCGCGGACGGGCGCCAGGTCACCTACAAGATCGTTGGTGACGATGAGGCCGATATCAAGAACAACATGATCTCGGTGTCCTCGCCGATTGCGCGGGCGCTGATCGGCAAGGAAGAAGGCGACGTCGTGACCGTGCAGGCCCCGGGTGGGGAGACGGAATACGAGATCCTGGAGGTTCGCTACGTCAACTGACGTGGCGGGGCCCGGTCGCGCTCAGGGGCGCAACCGGGCGGTGGGGTCAGGCCGGGTCCAGGGAGACCTTCGGGTCATCCGGGTTGCGGCGGAACAGGGTGGCGACATAGCCGACGCGTTGTACTCGCGCGGCGCCGGTGCGTTCACAGAGCTCTTCCACGGTGCCGTTGCGGACATCGCGGTCGCCGATGTTCACCTTGATCTTGACCAGTTCGTGGTGGGTCAGCGCCAGCTCCAGCTCCGCCAGTACGGCATCAGTCAGCCCATTGCGGCCAATGGTCACGATGGGCTTGCGCGGATGGGCGAGGCTGCGCAGATGGCGGCGTTGCGCGTCGGTCAGATTCACAGGAGGCCATTTTTAGTGTTTAAACGTCAAAATTGTAGCACGCCGTCCGCAGGTGCGAGGCCGCTCAATGCCCAAGCGTAGCCGCTCCAGTCAGCGCTGGCTGAAGGAGCATTTCGACGATCCCTACGTCCAGCGGGCCCAGCAGGAGGGTTACCGCGGGCGGGCGGTGTACAAGCTGCAGGAGATCGATGAGCGCGACCGGTTGCTGAAACCCGGCATGCGCGTGGTGGACCTCGGTGCGGCCCCGGGTGGCTGGACGCAGTACGCTGCCCGGAAGATTGGGCGCAAGGGCGTGCTGATTGCCACCGATATCCTGCCGATGGACCCGGTGCCGGGCGCGGAGATTGTTACCGGCGACTTTCGCGAGGATGCCGTGCTGGACGCGATCCTTGCCCTGGTGGGTGACGAGCGCGCCGACCTGGTGCTCTCCGACATGGCCCCCAACCTGACCGGTACGGGTGCCGTGGATCTGCCGCGTTCGATCCATCTTTGTGAACTGGCGCTGGAGTTGGCGACACGGATTCTGAACCCCGGGGGCGCATTTCTGGTCAAGCTGTTTCAGGGTGAAGGCTCGGATGCCTATCTGGCCGAGGTGCGCCGGCGGTTCGGCTCGGTGAAGGTGCGCAAGCCGAAGGCGTCGCGGCCACGGTCACGCGAAGTGTACGTATTGGCGCGCGAGCCCCGGGATGTGTAAAGCTGCCAAAAGCTAACGATTAATGTTCTTCGAGGTGTCGTTTTGAACGGTCTGGCCAAGAATCTGATCATCTGGGCGGTAATTGCCGTCGTCCTGATGTCCGTCTTCAACAACTTCGGCCCGCAGCAGCCGACGCAGGATGTTCGGAGTATTACCTACTCCGAGTTCATTCGCGACGTGCAGGGCGGTCGCGTGGACAACGTGACCATCAAGGGCGAGAAGATCGAGGGTACGACGATCGAGGGCCAGGCGTTCACCACGGTGAACCCGAACGACCCCGGTCTGATCGGCGACCTGCTGCAGAACAACGTGGAGCTCAATGTCCACGAGGAGGCCGAGCGCTCCCTGCTGATGAGCATCCTGATCAGCTGGTTCCCGATCCTGTTGCTGATCGCCGTGTGGATCTACTTCATGCGCCAGATGCAGGGCGGTGGTGCCGGTGGCAAGGGCGCGATGTCCTTCGGCAAGTCCAAGGCCAAGCTGATGTCCGAGGACCAGATCAAGGTCAGCTTCAACGACGTGGCCGGCTGCGACGAGGCCAAGGAGGAGGTGACCGAGCTGGTCGACTTCCTGCGCGACCCGTCCAAGTTCCAGAAACTGGGTGGCCAGATTCCGCGTGGCGTGCTGATGGTCGGCTCTCCGGGTACCGGCAAGACGCTGCTGGCCAAGGCGATCGCCGGCGAGGCCAAGGTGCCGTTCTTCAGCATTTCCGGTTCCGACTTCGTCGAGATGTTCGTTGGCGTGGGCGCCTCGCGCGTGCGCGACATGTTCGCCGAGGCCAAGAAACACGCCCCCTGCATCATCTTCATCGACGAGATCGACGCAGTCGGCCGCCAGCGTGGCGCCGGCATGGGCGGCGGTCATGATGAACGCGAGCAGACCCTGAACCAGTTGCTGGTCGAGATGGACGGCTTCGAGGGCACCGAGGGGGTCATCGTGATTGCTGCGACCAACCGTCCGGACGTGCTCGACCCGGCGCTGCTGCGCCCGGGTCGCTTCGACCGCCAGGTGGTGGTGCCGCCGCCGGACGTGCGCGGTCGCGAGCAGATCCTCAAGGTTCACATGAAGAAAACGCCGATCTCCGACGACGTGCGTCCGGACCTGATCGCGCGCGGTACGCCGGGTTTCTCCGGCGCGGATCTGGCCAACCTGGTCAACGAGGCGGCGTTGTTCGCGGCGCGCTCCAACAAGCGCCTGGTGGACATGTCCGACTTCGAGCGCGCCAAGGACAAGATCATGATGGGCGCCGAGCGCAAGTCCATGGTCATGTCCGAGGACGAGAAGAAGCTGACCGCCTACCACGAGGCCGGGCATGCGATTGTGGGCCTGACCGTGCCGGAGCACGACCCCGTCTACAAGGTCAGCATCATCCCGCGTGGCCGGGCCCTGGGCGTGACCATGTTCCTGCCCGAAGAGGATCGTTACAGCCACTCGAAGACGCGCCTGGAGAGCCAGCTGGCGAGCCTGTTCGGCGGACGCCTCGCGGAGGAGATCATCTTCGGCAACGACAAGGTGACCACCGGGGCTTCGAACGATATCGAGCGCGCCACTCAGATCGCCCGCAACATGGTTACCAAGTGGGGCCTGTCCGACAAGCTCGGCCCGCTGGATTACGGCGAGGAAGAAGGGCATCCATTCCTGGGCGGGCAGATGGGCAAGTCGAAGCCGATGTCCGACGACACCGCGCGTCAGATCGATGCCGAGGTCCGTCACATCATCGATGCGAACTACCAGCATGCGAAGCAGATCCTGGTCGACAATGTCGACACGCTGCACGCGATGGCACGGGCGCTGATGAAATACGAGACCATCGACGACAAGCAGATCGCGGACATCATGGCCGGGCGCGAGCCGCGCGAGCCGGCGGATTGGGATAGTGGAGGCGGTTCCGGTGGTTCGGCGCAGGCCAGCGACGAGGCCGAGGGTGGTGTCCCGGATGCCGAGGGCGACGCCAAGGACGGCTCCGATGGCCGGGATGACGATGATAAGGGCGTTGTCGGCGGTCCTGCGCCGCAGTCCTGATCCGTCCACTTTGTGACCGGGCTTGGGTCTGGTCGCTGCCACAGGCCGCCAGGCCCTCTTCCTGGCGGCCTTTTTCGTTGGGTACTAACAGGAGAACGCCGACCGTGCCGACTGACGCACCGGTACTGCAATGCGGGGACCACGCTCTGGACCTTGGGCAGCCGCGCATCATGGGGATTCTGAACGTCACCCCGGACTCGTTCTCCGACGGTGGCCAGTACGCGCAGGTGGAGGATGCGCTGACGCGCGCCCGCGCCATGGTCGCGGAGGGGGCAGCGATCCTTGACGTGGGCGGCGAATCCACTCGCCCCGGTGCGGCGCCGGTGGCGCTGGAGGAGGAGCGTCAGCGGGTGCTCCCGGTCATCGAGGCCCTGCGCGCGGAATTGGGCGTTCCGCTGTCCGTGGACACCATGAAGCCGGAGATGATGCGCGAGGCGGTTGCCGTCGGTGCCGGGCTGCTGAATGACGTGAACGGCTTTCGCGCCGAAGGGGCGTTGGCGGTCGCGATGGAGGCGGCGCGCGAGCATGGGGTAGCGCTTTGCGCGATGCACATGCAGGGTGATCCGCAGTCGATGCAGCGGGCACCGCATTACGATGATGTGGTGGACGAGGTGCGTGCCTTCCTCGACCAACGGGTGGCGGAGCTGTTGCGTGGCGGCGTGCCGCGCGGCCAGATCCTGCTGGATCCGGGCTTCGGCTTCGGCAAGACCCTGGAGCACAACGTCGCGCTGTTTCGCGGCCTGCCGCGCCTGGCGGCCTCCGGCTTGCCGCTGCTGGTGGGCGTCTCGCGCAAGTCGATGATCGGTCAGCTGCTGGATGACCGTCCGGTCGCTGGGCGGGATCCCGGCAGTGCCGTGGCGGCCCTGTTGGCGGTACAGGCCGGTGCGCGTGTCCTGCGTGTGCACGATGTCTCGGCGACCCGTGATGCCCTGGCGCTATACTCAGCGTTGCGACCGGATGGTGGCGACGGACAGGACAATCGAGGGAACTGATGGGCAAGTATTTCGGAACCGACGGCATCCGTGGGCGCACCGGCGACTGGCCGATGACGCCGGAGTTTGCGCTGCGCCTCGGGTATGCCGTGGGCGAGGTGCTGGGCGAGAACGGCCACCGCCAGGGGCCGGTCCTGGTGGGCAAGGACACGCGCGTGTCCGGCTACATGTTCGAGTCGGCGCTGGAGGCCGGGCTGTCCGCCGCCGGGCTGGACGTCGCGTTGCTGGGACCGATGCCGACCCCGGCCATCGCCTACTTGACGCATACCTTCCGTGCCACCGCGGGCGTCGTGATCAGTGCCTCGCACAACCCGTTCCACGACAACGGGTTCAAGTTCTTCACCCCCGAGGGCGACAAGCTGCCGGATGCGACCGAGGCCGCCATCGAGGCGCGTCTGGACCAGCCAGCACAGCCAATCAACAGTGCGCGTCTGGGCAAGGCCGTGCGCATCCAGGATGCCGCCGGACGCTATGTCGAGTTCTGCAAGAGCGCGATCCCGGCGCGTTCCGAGCTGCGTGGGATGAAGATCGTCATCGATTGTGCCCATGGTGCGACCTACAACGTGTCCCCGCACGTGTTCGAGGAGCTGGGGGCACAGGTCGAGATCCTCGGGGCCAGTCCGGACGGCTACAACATCAACGACGGGGTCGGCGCCCTGCATCCGGGGAACGTCGCCGAACAGGTACGGGCGACCGGGGCAGATCTCGGGATCGCGCTCGACGGCGACGGCGACCGGGTGATCCTGGCCGATGCCGACGGCACCGTGGTGGACGGGGACCAGATCCTCGGGATCCTGGCGCTGGCGCGGCAACAGGCCGGGGGCTTCGACGGCGGTGTGGTCGGGACCCTGATGACCAACCTGGGGCTGGAGCAGGCCCTGGGGGCCGCCGGCATCCCGTTTGTGCGTGCGAAGGTCGGGGATCGCTATGTGCTGGAGGAGCTCCGCCGTCGCGATTGGACCCTGGGCGGCGAGGGATCGGGGCATATTGTCTGCCTGGAGCACACCACGACCGGCGACGGCACCGTGGCGGCGTTGCAGGTTGCGCACCTGATGCACCGCACCGGCCAGCCGCTCTCGGCGCTCGCAGCGGCCATTCCCAAGCTGCCGCAGTGCCTGATCAACGTGCCCGTCAGCGGTGCCGCGGCCGGCTGCCTGGAGGCCGAGCCGGTGCGCGCCGAGGTCGCCGCGGTGGAGGATCAGCTCGGCCAGCGTGGTCGGGTCCTGCTGCGTCCCTCCGGTACCGAGCCCCTGGTGCGGGTGATGGTCGAGGGCGAAGATGCCGACGAGACCCGCTCGGCGGCCGAGCGCATCGCGGACAGCATCCGGGCGGCGATCTGATCGTCGCCACGAAGCCTCGCCTGCGCGCCCCGCGACAGCTTGGTTGATTTGCTACCGGTGCGCCGGTAACATCCCGCCGCTCTAATCATCATGATCGGACCCCGTATATCTGCGGGGTTCGGCCGATCGCAGGAGGAAGATCCGCATGCGTACGCCGCTGGTCGCCGGAAACTGGAAGATGAACGGTTCGCGGGACGCGAACCGCGCGCTCCTGTCCGCCCTTAAGGGCAGCCTGGGTGACATCCGTGGCGTGGACGTGGCGGTCTGTCCGCCGGCGGTCTACCTCGCCGAGATCGCGAACGACCTATCGGGTGGTCCTATCGCCGTCGGCGCCCAGGATTGTTCCGATCAGGAAAAGGGCGCCTACACCGGCGAACTGGCCGGCTCCATGCTGGCCGAGGCGGGTTGCCGCTATGTGATCGTCGGGCATTCCGAGCGCCGCGAACGCCAGAACGAGGACAGCGCCTGGGTGGCCGCCAAGTTCGTTGCGGCGCAGGCCGCGGGGCTGATCCCCATCCTGTGCGTGGGCGAGCAGAAGGCCGACCGTGAAGGCGGACGCACCGAAAGCGTGGTAACCGAGCAGCTGGACGCCGTCCTGGACGCGGCCGGGGTCGAGGCCTTCGACCGCGCTGTGATCGCCTACGAGCCGGTCTGGGCGATCGGGACCGGTCTGACCGCCACGCCGGAACAAGCCCAGGAAGTGCATGCGTTCATCCGCAACCGCGTTGCGGGACGCGACCCGCGGGTCGCAGCCGATCTGCGTATCCTCTACGGCGGCAGCATGAAGGCCGACAATGCGGCCGGCCTCCTGGCGCTCGATGACATCGACGGCGGTTTGATCGGCGGTGCCTCGCTGGATGCTGACGCCTTTTCCGCCATTGCCCGCGCCGCGGGCGAGCAGGTCGCGGCATGATTTATGGCCTGCTCCTGGTGGTCCAGGTCGCGGTATCGCTCGGCCTGATCGCGCTGATCCTGATGCAGCACGGCAAGGGCGCCGATGCTGGCGCGGCCTTCGGCAGCGGCGCTTCGGCGACGGTGTTCGGGGCGGCCGGGTCGGCCAACTTCCTGAGCCGCTCGACCGCCGTGCTGGCGGTGCTCTTCTTCCTCAACAGCCTGACGCTTGCGTATCTGGCTGCATCCAGCCCGGAGGCCGAGAGCCTGCTGGACCAGATGGAGGCGATGGAAGAAGAGGGCGATGGTCCGCCGGACCTCCCGGCCGAAGTGCTCCCGGGGCAGGAGCCCCCGGGTGGCAGCAGCCCACAATCCGGTCGGCCGGCCGACGTGCCCGATTGAGGCCCAGTACCTGTACGAATTGGCAGATGTGGTGGAATTGGTAGACACGCTATCTTGAGGGGGTAGTGGCGCAAGCCGTGTGGGTTCGAGTCCCACCATCTGCACCAAATTCTCGTTGGCCCGGGCCGCTGAGCATCCGTTCTCGCCCGGGGTAAATAACAATAAAAACAGCATCTTATAAAATTACGACTACTTGACACCGTTTTTGGGCATCACCTAGACTCCGTGCCCGGTGTACGGCTCTGCCGCGTCTCTGCGTGACCGAGTCGTACCCGCGCTTTCAACCAGCAACGCTGAACGGCTCGCCGGCGCGCTCGATCCACGCGACGCCCCGCGAACCTGCCCGCCAGAGGCGGCGTACGGGAGAGAGAAATGCTGGAAGGTTATTTACCCATCCTGCTGTTCATCGCAGTAGGCATCGTGATCGGCGTCGTGCCGCTGGTGGTCGGTATGGCCGTGGGTCCGCACAAGCCGGACGCGGCGAAGAATTCGCCCTACGAGTGCGGTTTCGAGGCCTTCGAGGATTCGCGGCTGAAATTCGATGTCCGCTTCTACCTGGTCGCGATCTTGTTCATCATCTTTGATCTCGAGATCGCGTTTCTCTTCCCGTGGGCCGTGTCGCTAGACACCATTGGCCTGTTCGGGCTTCTTGCGATGGCCCTGTTTCTTGTCATTCTGGTCGTCGGTTTCATCTACGAGTGGAAGAAGGGGGCGCTGGAATGGGAATAGAAGGCGTTCTTGAGAAGGGCTTCGTCACCACCTCGGCGGACAAGCTCATCAACTGGGCCCGCACCGGGTCTCTCTGGCCGATGACCTTTGGTCTCGCCTGCTGCGCGGTGGAGATGATGCATGCCGGTGCCGCGCGCTATGACCTCGACCGCTTCGGGATTATCTTCCGGCCGAGCCCGCGCCAGTCGGACGTGATGATCGTCGCCGGCACGCTGGTCAACAAGATGGCGCCGGCCCTGCGCAAGGTCTACGACCAGATGCCGGAGCCGCGTTGGGTGATCTCCATGGGGTCCTGTGCCAACGGCGGCGGGTATTACCACTACTCCTACGCGGTGGTGCGCGGTTGCGACCGCATCGTGCCGGTGGATGTCTACGTGCCGGGGTGCCCGCCGACGGCGGAGGCACTGCTCTACGGCATTATCCAGCTGCAGAACAAGATCCGGCGCACGAACACGATCGCGCGCTGACGCACCCGGGGTAGCAGATGGCTGAACAAGACAACTGGACCGACGCCTTGCGGGCGGAACTGGGCGATGCCCTGGAGAGCCTGCACGAGGCGAACGACGAGATCACCGTCGATATCGTGCCGGGCTCCTGGCGCGAGGCGGGCGTGAAGCTGCGTGATGCCCTGGGCTTCGAGATCCTGATCGACCTGTGCGGGGTGGACTACCTCGAATACGGGCAGGACGAATGGGGCACCGACTCCGCCACCAATACGGGTTTCTCCCGCGGTGTCGAAGCGGCCACCTCCGGGCGTTTCACCTTCGATGATGCTCCGGAAGATTCCAACTGGGATGGCCCGCGGTTCACCGTGGTGGCCCACCTGCTGTCGCTCGAACATAACCGCCGCGTGCGCATGCGTGCCTGGCTGAGCGACGAGGAATTCCCCGAGGTCGAATCGCTGGTGGAGGTCTGGGCCTCCGCCAACTGGTTCGAGCGCGAGGCCTTCGACCTGTTCGGCATCCTGTTCTCCGGACACCCGGACCTGCGACGCATCCTCACCGACTACGGCTTTGTGGGGCATCCGTTCCGCAAGGACTTCCCGCTGATCGGGCATGTCGAGATGCGCTACGACGCCGAGCAGGCACGTGTGGTGTACCAGCCGGTGACGATCGAGCCGCGCGTGCTGGTGCCCAAGGTGATCCGCGACGACCATCGCTACAGCGAGGGCCAGAAGCCGGGCGAAGGAGCCGAGAATGCCTGAGATTCGCAACTTCACCCTGAACTTCGGGCCGCAGCATCCCTCCGCCCACGGCGTGTTGCGCCTGGTGCTGGAGATGGACGGCGAGGTGGTGCAGCGCGCCGACCCGCATATCGGCCTGCTGCACCGCGGCACCGAGAAGCTCGCGGAGAGCAAGCCGTACAACCAGTCGATCGGCTACATGGACCGCCTGGACTACGTGTCCATGATGGCCAACGAGCACGGCTATGTGCTCGCGATGGAGAAGCTGCTCGGCATCGAGGCCCCGCTGCGCGCCCAGTACATCCGGGTGATGTTCGACGAGATCACCCGCATCCTGAACCACCTGATGTGGCTGGGAGCCCATGCGCTGGATATCGGCGCGATGGCGGTGTTCCTGTACGCCTTCCGCGAGCGCGAAGACCTGATGGACTGCTACGAGGCGGTCTCGGGTGCGCGGATGCACGCGACCTATTACCGCCCCGGCGGGGTCGCCCGTGACCTGCCGGGCAGCATGCCCAAGTACCAGCCGTCCTCCTGGAAGTCCCAGGACGTGGTGGATGACCTGAACAAGATCCGTCAGGGCTCGCTGCTGGACTTCATCGAGGCGTTTACCGAGCGCTTCCCGGGTTGCGTGGACGAGTACGAGACCCTGCTGACCGACAACCGCATCTGGAAGCAGCGCACCGTCGGGATCGGCGTGGTCGATCCGGATCGTGCGAAGCAGCTGGGCTTCACCGGTCCGATGCTGCGCGGCTCGGGAATCGAGTGGGACCTGCGCAAGAAGCAGCCCTACGAGGTCTACGACCGTCTCGACTTCGACATCCCGGTGGGCACGAACGGCGATTGTTACGACCGCTACCTGGTGCGCATCGAGGAGATGCGCCAGTCCAATCGCATCGTTCGCCAGTGCGTGGACTGGCTGCGCCAGAATCCGGGCCCGGTGCTCCTCGAGGATCACAAGATCACCCCGCCAAAGCGCGAGGAGATGAAGGCCGACATGGAGGCCCTGATCCACCACTTCAAGCTGTTCACCGAGGGCATGTGCCTGCCGGAAGGCGAGGCCTACGCCGCGATCGAGCATCCGAAGGGCGAGTTCGGGGTCTACCTGGTCTCGGATGGTTCCAATAAACCGTATCGTCTGAAGGTCCGTCCGCCGGGCTTTGTGCACCTGTCCGCGCTGGACGAGATGGCGCGCGGCCACATGCTGGCCGACGTGGTCGCCATTATCGGGACGCAGGACATCGTATTCGGGGAGATCGACCGCTGATGGCTGCCGAACAGAAAACTGTTGCCTTCCACAAGCACGCCGCGAAGAAGGTCGAGCTGAGCGCTCACGAGCGCGAAGAGATCGACGCCTGGCTGGCGCGCTATCCCGAGGATCAGAAGCGCTCGGCCGTGCTGGGCGCGCTGCGTGCGGTGCAGCACGAGGACGGCTACCTCTCCACTGCGAAGATGGACGCAGTGGCCGACTATCTCGGGCTTCCGGCGATCGCGGTATACGAGGTGGGCTCGTTCTACTCCATGTACGAACTGGAGCCGGTGGGCAAGCACACCATCATGGTGTGCGACAACATCTCCTGCATGCTGCGCGGCGCCGAGCCGATCATCGAGCACCTCGAGAAACGTCTGGGCATCAAGCGCGGCGAGAGCACACCGGACGGCAAGTTCTACCTGAAGCTGGAAGAGGAGTGCCTCGCAGCCTGCTGCGGCGCCCCGATGATGCAGGTGGACCACAAGTACTACGAGAATCTCACCCCCGAGCGGGTCGACGAGATCCTCGACGGTCTGGAGAAGTAGCATGGCCAACCAGATCTGCTTTGCCACGCGTTACCTGGACGACGCCGCCGCGCTCGAGACCTACAAGAGCGTCGGTGGCTATCAGGCGCTGGAAAAGGTCTACAAGGGCAAGATGGCCCCCGAGGACGTGATCGAGGAGGTCAAGACCTCCAACCTCCGCGGCCGCGGTGGCGCGGGCTTCCCGACCGGTCTCAAGTGGTCGTTTATGCCGCGCAACAGCCCCGGGCAGAAGTACATCGTCTGCAACTCGGACGAATCCGAGCCGGGTACCTGCAAGGATCGCGAGATCCTCATGTACAACCCGCATGCGCTGATCGAGGGCATGGCGATCGCCGGCTATGCGATCGGCGCGACGGTGGGCTACAACTACATGCGCGGCGAGTTCATGGACGAGGTGAACACCCGCTTCACGTCCGCGCTGCAGGAGGCCTACGAGGCCGGCTACCTCGGCAAGGACATCTTCGGCTCGGGGGTGGACTTCGATCTGCATCCGTCGCTGGGCGCCGGTGCCTATATCTGTGGCGAGGAGACTGCGCTGCTGGAGTCGCTGGAAGGCAAGAAGGGCCAGCCGCGCTTCAAGCCCCCGTTCCCGGCCAACTACGGCCTGTACGGCAAGCCGACCACGATCAATAACACCGAGTCGCTCGCCTCGATCCCGTCGATCATCCGCAACGGTGGCCAGTGGTTCGCGGATCTGGGTGTGCCCAAGTCCGGGGGCGAGAAGCTGTTCTCGGTGTCCGGGCAGGTGAACAAGCCGGGCAACTTCGAGATCCCGCTGGGCACTCCGTTCAAGGATCTGCTGGAGATGGCCGGCGGCGTGCTTAACGGACGCAAGCTGAAGGCGGTGATCCCGGGCGGCTCGTCCGTTCCCGTGGTACCCGGCGACGTGATGATGAAGGCCAACATGGACTTCGATTCCATCGCCCATGCCGGCTCCATGCTGGGTTCCGGGGCGGTGATCGTGATGGACGAGACCGCCGACATGGTGAAGTCCCTGCAGCGTATCTCGCGGTTCTATTTCTCCGAGTCCTGCGGACAGTGCACGCCGTGCCGCGAGGGTACGGGCTGGCTCTACCGCATGCTCACTCGCATCGTCGAGGGGCAGGGGCGTCCCGAGGACCTGGAACGCCTGGACGATGTGGCCAGCAAGATCGAGGGCCATACCATCTGCGCCCTGGGCGACGCCGCCGCCATGCCGGTGCGCAGCTTCGTCAAGCACTTCCGCCACGAATTCGAATACTACATCCAGCACGGCCGGAGCCCGGTGGCAGACGCCGCCTGACGCTCTACCGCGCCATCGCATCAGGAATCGAGCATGAGTCAGGATCAGAAACAAGATCTGGTCAGCATCGAGATTGACGGCCGTACGGTGGAGGCGCCCAAGGGCGCCATGCTCATCGATGTCGCCGATGATGCCGATATCCGCATTCCGCGGTTCTGCTACCACAAGAAGCTGTCGGTGGCGGCCAACTGCCGTATGTGTCTGGTTGAGGTGGAAAAGGCGCCCAAGCCGCTGCCGGCCTGCGCCACGCCGGTGATGGACGGTATGAAGGTGTACACCCAGTCCCCTCTGGCGCTGCGCGCGCAGAAGGGGACCATGGAGTTCCTGCTGATCAACCACCCGCTGGATTGCCCGATCTGCGATCAGGGCGGCGAGTGCGAGCTGCAGGATGTGGCCATGGGCTACGGCGAGAGCGTGTCCACCTACACCGAAGCCAAGCGCGTGGTGAAGGACAAGGATATCGGTCCGCTGATTGAGACCGAGATGACCCGTTGCATTCATTGCACCCGTTGCGTGCGCTTCGGCGAGGAAATCGCCGGGGTGCGCGAGCTGGGTGCGACCGGACGCGGCGAGCACCTGCGCATCGGCACCTACGTCGAAAAGACCGTGGCCCACGAGCTCTCCGGCAACGTGATCGACCTGTGTCCGGTGGGTGCGCTGACCGCCAAGCCGTCGCGCTACAGCGCGCGTGCCTGGGAATACTCGCAGGCGGCGACGATTGCCCCGCATGACGCGGTCGGCTCCAACCTGTTCCTGCATACCGACGACGGCCGCGCGATGCGCGTGGTCCCGCGCGAGAACGACGCGGTCAACGAGACCTGGATCTCCGACCGGGATCGCTTCAGCTACACCGGTCTGTACGCCGAAGATCGCCTGACCCGCCCGCGGATCAAGGTCGACGGCCAGTGGCAGGAGGTCTCCTGGGAGACCGCGCTGAGCTACGTCGTCGAGGGCCTGAAGGAAGTTGCCCCGGCGCGCGTAGGCGGGTTGCTCTCGCCCGCGCTCTCGCTGGAAGAACACTACCTGGCGCAGAAAGTGTTGCGCGGCATGGGTGTGACCGACATCGATCACCGCGTCAATCAGCGCGATTTCCGCGACGAGGCAGCAGCCCCGCTGTTCCCCTATCTGGGCGCCGCGATCGGCGAGTTGGAAAACGCGGACGCCGTGCTGCTGGTCGGCAGCAACCCGCGCCGCGAGCAGCCGCTGATCGCGCACCGCCTGCGCAAGGCGGCCTCGCGCGGGGCGCAGGTCAGCCTGATCAACGACATGCTGCTGGAGCTGACCTATCCGGTGCAGGCCCAGCTGGTCGGTGACGAGCACGACCAGGTCCTGGCGCTAGCCGGGATCGCCGGGCAACTCGCCGCGGCCGGCAAGTCGCTACCGAAGAAGCTGGAGAAGATCGTCAAGGCGGCCGGGACGGACGACGGCGAGACGCGGGAAGCCTTCGAGCTTGCCGCCCGTGCGCTGCTGGACGCGAAGCAGGGCCATGTGCTGCTGGGCGCTGCAGCAATCAACGGGCCGGCCTTCGCCACGTTGCGGGCCCTTGCGGGCTGGATCGCCAAACATACCGGTGCCAGCCTGGGGTACCTGCCGCAGGGCGCGAATGCCGCGGGCGCCTGGCTGGCCGGGGTCCTGCCGCATCGCGGTCCGGGTGGCGCGGAGCTGGATGTCGCCGGTGCGAATGCCGCCGAGATGCTCGAGCAGGGGCGCGATGCATTCGTGATCGCCGGGCTCGAGCCGGGCCGCGATGGGGCCGATCCGGCGGCCTTCCAGGCAGCTCTGGAGCGTGCCGGTCTGGTGGTCGCCCTGAACAGCTTCGCCACACCTGAACTGGAGGCCGTGGCGGACGTGCTGCTGCCGATCACCACGAGCTTTGAGCAATCCGGGACCTTCGTGAACGCCGAGGGGCGCTGGCAGAGCTTCCGCGCAGCCTCGCGTGCCCCGGACGACGCCCGTCCGGGCTGGAAGGTCTGGCGCGTGCTGGGCAATCTGCTCGACCAAAGCGGCTTCGATTACCTGGATTCGCCCGCGGTGCGCGATGAGCTGAAGGGCCAACTGGCCAACGCCAGCTTCGATACCGGGGTGAACCTGAACAAGGTCATTGTGGAGCTTCCCGAGGCCGGTACCGGCGATGGGCTGTACCGCGTGCAGGCGGCCGCGCTCTACAGCGGTGATCCGCTGGTGCGCCGGGCCGAGCCGCTGCAGTCCAGCCCCGAGGGGCTGCTGGCCGAGAGCGTGCTGGTGCACCCCGAGTCTGCCGGCGGGCACGCCCATGGCACTCGCGTGCGGCTGCACCAGGGCAAGGCCGAGACGGAGGTGACCCTGCTGCTGGACGATTCGGTGCCGCCGGGCCTGGCCGTGACCTTTGCGGGTTCCGCGGCCATGGGGGCCCTCGGCCTGCCGAACACCACGGTCACGCTGGCGCGGGCCTGAGGGACTTAAGACATGTTCGACTGGATGATGAACCTCTTCTACAGCCTGCCGACGGTCATGCAGATCCTGATCGGCATTCAGCTGATCGTGATTCCGCTGATGCTGGCCGTGGCCTACACGACCTTCGCCGAGCGCAAGGTGATCGGCTACGCCCACGTGCGGATCGGCCCGAACCGGGTGGGCCCGCGCGGCTGGTTGCAGCCGATCGCGGACGCCCTGAAGCTGTTGACCAAGGAGGTCATCCTCCCGACCAACGCCAACCGCTTCCTGTTCCTCAGTGCCCCGGTGCTCACGATTGCGCCGGCCCTTGCCGCCTGGGCAGTGATCCCGTTCTTCGACGGCGGGGCCCTGGCGGACGTGAACGCCGGCCTGCTGTATCTGCTGGCCCTGACCTCGCTTGGCGTGTACGGCATCATCATCGCCGGGTGGGCCTCAAACTCGAAGTATGCGCTGCTGGGCTCGCTGCGCTCGGCTGCGCAACTGGTCTCCTACGAGATCGCGATGGGCTTTGCCCTGGTGGGCGTGCTGATGGCCGCCGGCACCTTGAACGTGGGCGGCATTATCGAGGCGCAGTCGGGGAGCATGTACCACTGGTTCCTGCTGCCGCTGCTGCCAATGTTCTTCGTGTACTTCATCTCCGGTATCGCGGAGACCAACCGAGCCCCGTTCGACGTGGCGGAAGGCGAGTCCGAGATCGTGGCCGGCTTCCACGTGGAGTACTCGGGCATGGCGTTCGCGGTGTTCTTCCTGGCCGAATACGCAAACATGATCCTGATTTCGGCCCTGACCGCGATCCTGTTCCTGGGTGGCTGGCTGTCGCCGTTCCAGGGCATCCTGCCGGCCGCCGTATTCGACTGGCCGGTGATCGGGGCACTGCTGGATCACGGGATTCACTGGTTCCTGTTCAAGACGGCCGTGTTCCTGTTTGCCTTTTTGTGGTTCCGCGCCACCTTCCCGCGCTATCGCTATGACCAGATCATGCGGCTGGGCTGGAAGGTGCTGATCCCGGTGACCATCGTATGGCTGTTCGTTGAAGGCGTGCTGGTTGCCTTCAACGTCGGCCCGTGGTTCGCATGAGGAGTTCGTGATGAAAGCGATGCGCCGTTTCTTCAAGAGTTTCCTGTTCTTCGAGCTGCTGCTCGGGCTGCGCCTGACCGGGCGTTACCTGCTGAGCCGCAAGTTCACGGTGCAGTATCCGGACGAGAAGACCCCAATGTCGCCGCGCTTCCGCGGTCTGCACGCCCTGCGTCGCTACCCGAACGGCGAGGAGCGCTGTATCGCCTGCAAGCTGTGCGAGGCGGTCTGCCCGGCGCTGGCGATCACCATCGATACCGAGGAACGCGATGACGGCACGCGACGCACCACGCGCTACGACATCGATTTGTTCAAGTGCATCTTCTGCGGCTTTTGCGAGGAGGCCTGTCCGGTGGATTCCATCGTCGAGACGCACCTGTTCGAGTACCACTTCGAGAATCGCGGTGAGCAGATCATGACCAAGGACAAGCTCCTGGCCATCGGTGACCGCTTCGAGAAAGAGATCGCGCAGGCCCGCGCGGTCGACGCCCCCTACCGGTAACGCAGGGAACGCCTCATGACCTTCGAGCTCGTCCTTTTCTACCTGTTCGGCGCGATCCTGCTGGGAGGCGCGCTGGCGATGATCAGCGTGCGCAACCCGGTACATGCGGCGCTGTTCCTGGTGCTTTGCTTCGTTGCCGCCGCCGCGTTGTGGCTCATGGCGGAGGCCGAGTTCCTCGGCATCGTGCTGGTGCTGGTGTACGTCGGCGCGGTAATGGTGCTGTTCCTGTTCGTGGTGATGATGCTGGACATCAACCTCGCCAAGCTGCGCGAGGGCTTCACCGAGTATCTGCCGGCTGGGATCGTGGTCGCGCTGGCCATGGCCACCGTGCTGGTGCTGGTGATTACCCGGTACATCACCATGGACGCACCCGAGCGTGCCGGCCCGGAATACTCCAATACCGAGGCCCTGGGCGCGATCCTGTACACCGAATACGTCTATCCGTTCGAGATCGCCGCGGTGATCCTGCTGGTCGCGATCATCGCCGCGATCTCGCTGACCCAGCGCAAGCGTCCGGACAACAAGTCGATCGACCCGGGCAAGCAGATGGCGGTCTCCCGCGAAGGCCGGGTGCGCATGGTCGCCATGCCGTCGGAGAAGAAGAAGGCCCCGCGCCGGGGTGCGCAGGGGTCCGGGGCGAACGCGCCGGACAGTAAGGACGGCTCCAAGTAGGCAAACCGAGTACACAGGCATCCCGGCCGCGCGCCGGGACCCGGACACCGGGGGCGGTCAACGTCCCCGAAAGAACTCAGGGCTAGAACATGATTACGCTAGAGCACTACCTGGTGCTGGCTGCGCTTTTGTTTTCCATTAGCGTCGCCGGGATCTTCCTGAACCGGAAAAACGTGATCGTGCTGTTGATGTGCATCGAGCTGATGATGCTCGCGGTGAACATCAACTTCATTGCCTTTTCGTTTTTCCTGCAGGACCTCGCGGGCCAGGTGTTCGTGTTCTTCATCCTGACCGTCGCCGCGGCCGAGGCGGCCATCGGCCTCGCCATCCTGGTGTTGCTGTTCCGTAATCGCGGAACCATCAACGTCCAGGACATGGATGCAATGAAGGGATAAACGGCCATGGATACGATCTATCTACTCATTGTTCTGGCGCCGCTATTCGGCGCGATCGCCGCCGGCCTGTTCGGCCGTCAGATCGGCCGTGCCGGGGCGCACACCGTCACCATCCTGGGGGTGGCGGTGTCGTTCATCCTGTCTTTGGTGGTCTTCTGGGCGCATGTCTTCGGGGATGCCGGGGTCTACAACGAGACCCTCTACACCTGGCTGGTGTCCGACGGCATCCAGTTCGAAGTCGGGTTCCTGGTCGACAACCTGACCGCGATGATGATGCTCGTGGTGACCTTCGTCTCGCTGATGGTGCACATCTACACGATCGGCTACATGAAGGACGATCCGGGCTACCAGCGTTTCTTCGCGTACATCTCCCTGTTCACCTTCTCCATGCTGATGCTGGTGATGGCGAACAACTTCATGCAGTTGTTCTTCGGCTGGGAGGCCGTGGGCCTGGTCTCCTATCTGCTGATCGGCTTCTGGTACAAGCGTCCGACCGCGACCTACGCGAACATGAAGGCGTTCATCGTTAATCGCGTTGGGGATTTTGGTTTCCTGATCGGTATCGCCGCGCTGGTGTTCTACACCGGCAGCCTGAACTACACCGAGGTGTTCGCCGAAGGCCAGTCGATGAGCGAGGCCACGATCACCATCTGGCCCGGCTGGACCTTTGGCCTGCTGGATCTGGCCCTGATCTTCCTGTTCATTGGTGCGATGGGTAAATCCGCCCAGGTCCCGCTGCATGTCTGGCTCCCGGACTCCATGGAAGGCCCGACGCCGATCTCCGCCCTGATCCACGCGGCCACCATGGTGACCGCCGGCATCTTCATGGTCGCGCGCATGTCGCCGCTGTACGAATTCTCGGTTGCGGCGCTGTCTTTCATTCTCATCATCGGCGCGATCACCGCGTTCTTCATGGGCCTCGTCGGGCTGGTGCAGAACGACATCAAGCGTGTGGTCGCCTATTCGACGCTGTCCCAGCTGGGCTACATGACCGTGGCTCTGGGTGCCTCGGCCTACGCTGCGGGTCTGTTCCACCTGATGACCCACGCCTTCTTCAAGGCGCTGCTGTTCCTGGCCGCCGGCTCGGTGATCATCGCCATGCACCACCTGCAGGACATGCGCGCGATGGGCGGCCTGCGTCGGTACATGCCGATCACCTACGTGACTGCTCTCATCGGGTCCCTGGCGTTGATCGGCTTCCCGTTCTTCTCCGGGTTCTTCTCCAAGGACGCGATCATCGAGGCGGTGGGTTACTCCCAGACCCCGGGGGCGACCTTCGCCTACTGGCTGGTGCTGGCCGGGGTGTTCGTCACCGCGCTATACACCTTCCGCATGTTCTTCATGGTGTTCCATGGCGAGGAGCGCTATGACCAGGCACACAAGTACATGCCGGACCATGGTGACGAGCACGACGACGAGCATGGCGATGACCACCACCACGGTCCGCTGCAACCGAAGGAGTCGCCGTGGGTGGTGACCGTGCCGCTGATCCTGCTGGCGATCCCGTCGGTCGTGGCTGGCTACTTCATCGGTCCGATGTTGTTTGGCGATTTCTTCGCCAACAGCCTGTTCGTGTTGCCGGAGCAGGATGTGCTGGCGACCAAGGGCGAGAGCTATACCGGCGTGCTGGGATTTGTACTTCACGGGCTCATGCTGCCGGCGTTCTGGCTGGCAATGGCCGGACTGGCGACCGCCTGGTACCTGTACATGAAGCGCCCGGAACTGCCGGGGTTGATCGCCGAACGCCTGAAGCTCGGGGTGCGCATCCTCGAGGACAAGTACGGCTTCGACCGCTTCAACGACTGGTTCTTTGCCGGCGGGTCGGTGCGTCTCGGGCGTGCCCTGTGGCGCTACGGTGACGCGCTGATCATCGACGGGCTGCTGGTCAATGGCACTGCGCGCTCGATCGGCTGGATCTCGTCGCGTGTCCGCCACATGCAGTCCGGCTTCCTCTACCACTACGCGTTCGTGATGATCATCGGCCTGCTGGTCCTGATGTTCGCCTTCGTGATCTGAGCGGCTTCGACACCCATGCGCTCGAAGCCCATCGCTGTTTCAAGGAACGACCATGTTTGCTGACTGGCCTATCTTGAGTCTGTTGATCTGGCTGCCGATTCTCGGCGGCTTCCTGGTGCTCGCCGCCGGGCGCGACGCGCCCCATGTGGCGCGTCGGCTCGGGCTCGCGGTGGCCGTGGCGACCTTCGTGGTCAGCTTGCCGCTATGGTTCGTGTTCGAGCGGGGGACCGCCGACATGCAGTTCCAGGAGCTGGCCTCCTGGATCCCGGCGTTCAACGTGAACTACCACCTGGGTGTCGACGGCATCTCCATGCCGCTGATCCTGCTAACCACGCTGATCACCGTGGTCGTGGTGGTTGCCGCGTGGGAATCGGTGAAGGACCGCATCGCCTACTATCTGGCCGCGATGCTGGTGATGGAAGGCCTGATGATCGGCATGTTCGCATCGATGGATGCGGTGCTGTTTTACGTGTTCTTCGAGGCGATGCTGATCCCGATGTTCCTGGTGATCGGGATCTGGGGCGGTCCGCGGCGCGTCTACGCGACCCTCAAGTTCTTCCTCTACACCTTCCTCGGCTCGGTGTTCATGCTGGTCGCGCTGGTCTGGATGTACATCCAGTCGGGCAGCTTCCTGATCCAGGATTTCCATGCCCTGCAGATCGGCCTGACTGCACAGATCCTGATCTTCCTCGCATTCTTCATGGCGTTCGCGGTAAAGATCCCGATGTTCCCGGTGCATACCTGGCTGCCGGATGCCCACGTGGAGGCCCCCACCGGCGGCTCGGTGATCCTGGCCGCGATCATGCTGAAGATCGGGGGCTATGGCTTCCTGCGCTTCTCGCTGCCGATCACCCCGGATGCCAGCGCCGTGCTGGATACGATGATGATCGTGCTGTCGCTGATCGCCATCGTCTACATCGGCCTGGTGGCGCTGATCCAGAGCGACATGAAGAAGCTGATCGCTTATTCGTCGATCGCCCACATGGGCTTCGTGACGCTGGGCTTCTTCCTGGCCTTCTACATTTACTCCAACACTGGGGACTGGGAAGGCGCCTCGCTGGGTATCGCCGGTGGCATGGTGCAGATGATCTCGCACGGCTTCATCTCGGCGGCGATGTTCCTTGCGGTCGGCGTGCTGTATGACCGCCTGCACAGCCGGCAGATTGCCGACTACGGCGGTGTGGTGAACACCATGCCGTGGTTCGCCGCGTTCTTCGTGCTGTTCGCAATGGCCAACACCGGCCTGCCGGGCACCTCCGGGTTCGTCGGCGAGTTCATGGTCATCCTCGCCGCGTTCAAGGCCGACTTCTGGATCGCCTTCCTGGCCGCGACCACACTGATCCTGGCCGCCGGCTACACCCTCTGGATGGTCAAGCGCGTGATCTTCGGCGCGGTGGCCAACGAGAACGTGGCCGGTCTTTCCGACATGAATCGCCGCGAGTTCTTCCTGATGGGCGTGCTGGCCTTCTTCACGCTGCTGCTGGGCGTGTGGCCGGCCCCGCTGCTGGATGTGATGAACGCGACCATCGACCACCTCGTGGCGCATATCGCGCAGTCGAAGCTCTGAAGGGGCGCCTGACATGAATTTCGAGATCCCCAACTTTCTCCCCGCCGTGCCCGAGATGTTTGTGCTCGGGATGGCGTGCCTGATCCTGGTGATCGACGCGTTCCTGCCGGATTCGCGGCGTGATGTCACCTACGGCCTGGTACAGGCGACCCTGGTTGCAGCGGCTGGCCTGACGTTGTGGTTGATGGGTCCGGAGACGGTCCTGACCTTCAGCGACACCTTCGTCAAGGATCCCATGGCCGACATCCTGAAGCTGGCGGTGTACGTGACCAGCTTCCTGGTCTTCCTGTATGCGCGGCCGTACCTGATGGAACGCGGCATCCACAAGGGCGAGTTCTACATCCTCGGCCTGTTTGCCGTGCTGGGCATGATGATCATGATCTCCGGGCACAACCTGCTGACCCTGTATCTGGGCCTGGAGCTGCTGTCGCTGTCGTCCTACGCGCTGGTTGCGTTCTGGCGCGACAACTCGCGCGCGACCGAGGCGGCGATGAAGTACTTCGTGCTGGGCGCGCTGGCGTCCGGGCTGCTGCTGTACGGCATGTCCATGATCTATGGCATGACCGGTTCGCTGGATATTGCCGTGATCGCCGCCGAACTGGTGGCCGCGGACGAGGGCATGAACGTCCCGCTGGTCTTCGGCCTGGTGTTCCTGGTGGTCGCGATCGCTTTCAAGCTGGGGGCAGTGCCGTTCCATATGTGGGTGCCGGATGTCTACGATGGCGCCCCCACGGCGGTCACGCTGTTCATCGCCACCGCGCCCAAGATTGCCGCCTTCGCCTTCCTGATGCGCCTGCTGGTGGAGGGCATGGGTCCGCTGCATGCCGACTGGCAGGGCATGCTGATCATCCTCGCGGTACTGTCGCTGGCGGTGGGCAACGTGATCGCGATCGCCCAGACCAGCATCAAACGCATGCTGGCCTACTCGACCATTGCCCATATCGGGTTCCTGTTCATGGGGATCCTGGCGGGTACCGACAGCGGCTATGCCTCGGCGATGTTCTACGTGATCGTCTACGCGATTACCGCCGCCGGGGGCTTCGGGATGATCGTGTTCCTGTCGCGCAAGGGCTTTGAAGCCGATCAGATCGACGACTTCAAGGGGCTGGCCAAGCGCAACCCCTGGTTTGCCTTCATCATGCTGCTGTTGCTGTTCTCCATGGCCGGTGTACCGCCGACGGTCGGCTTCTACGCCAAGCTGGCGGTGATCCAGGCCGCAGTGGGCGCGGAGCTGGTCTGGCTGGCGATCGTCGCGGTGGTCTTCTCGATCATTGGCGCCTTCTACTACCTGCGTGTGGTCAAGATGATGTTCTTCGACGACCCCCAGGAAGGCGCGGAGGAGCCGGTCCAGCCGTCCGGTGCGCTGGCCGCCGCGCTTAGCATTAACGGGCTTGCGGTGCTGCTGCTGGGAATTTTCCCGGGGCTGCTGCTGTCTCTAACCCACTACGCAATTATCGGGTAAATCGTGACACAGTGGATTCCGTTTGAAGTTCTGGTCTGGGGGTATGTGGTTGTCGCGTTCATCAGCGCCAACCTGCCCTGGCTCAGCGAACGTATTGGCCTGATGGTCCTTCCAGAGGGCACCAAGGGCCCGTGGACCCGCATTGGCGAATGGCTGGTGCTGTATGTTGTGATCGGCGCGATCGGGAAGGGCCTGGAGTTCCAGGCGACCGGCGGCATGCATTCGCAGGGTTGGGAGTTCTACGTGATCACTCTGGCGCTGTTCGCGATGTTTGCCCTGCCCGGCTACATCTGGCGCTACGACCTGCGCCCGCACCTGCGCGCCGGCCAGCGTCGGTCACGGTAAATAATCGGCGACAGCCCTTGCGGGGTGGGTCGCCGCTTTGGTATAGTTCTGCGTCTCGGATGCGGGGTGGAGCAGTCTGGCAGCTCGTCGGGCTCATAACCCGAAGGTCGCAGGTTCAAATCCTGCCCCCGCTACCAATTTGTCAGAGAGGCCCCGTACGGGGCCTTTTTGTTAAGGGTCTTCGCCAGTGGTGAATCGCCCTTGAGCCGCGCTCCCGCGCGCCTCGCAGCACGCACCGTGTTGCTGTCATCTTGAAAGGTGTACGAGGGGCGTTCGACGCCCTTTTTTTGTTTCCGGGTCCCGCCAGCGGGACGGAGTCGATCGAGACGCCCTTGTCGCAGAAGGCTGAACAACTGAAGACGCTGCTGACCCCGGTGGTTGAGGGGGAAGGCATGCAGCTGTGGGGACTGGAGTACCACTCCGGCTCCACGCCGCCTGTCTTGCGGATCTATATCGATGGCGAGAATGGCGTCACGGTGGACGATTGCGCACGTGTCAGTGATCAGACCGGTGCGGTCATCGAGGTCGAGGAGATCCTGAAGGGGAACTACACCCTCGAGGTGTCCAGCCCCGGTATCGAACGTCCCCTGTTTACCCCAGAGCAGTTCCAGAGCTACATCGGTCACCCGGTGAAGGTGCGTCTGGCATGGCCGGAGCATGACCGCCGTAATTTCCGTGGCGTGCTGCTGTCGGTGGAAGATCCAATGATCGAGGTGGAAGTGGACGGCATGGCCTACGAGCTGCCGCTGGCCGCGATCCACAACGCGCGTGTCCTTGAGCAGCTATAAAAAATAGCTGTGGTACAGGGCGCTGCTACGCTTTTTGTTGAATCGGCAGGCGACTGTCGAGTGCGGAGAGGCAAGACATGAACAAGGAGATCCTGCTGGTCGCCGATGCCGTGGCGAACGAGAAGGGAGTGGAGAAGGACATCATCTTCGAAGCCCTGGAATCGGCCCTGGCGATGGCGACCCGCAAGTACCACGGCGGGAAGATGGACGTCCGCGTAAGCATCGACCGCGAGGAGGGCGACTACGACGCCTTCCGTCGCTGGACCGTGGTGGACGATGAGGACCCCGAGTTCGAGTCCCCGGAATACCAGACGCTGCTGTCCTATGCCCAGCAGAAGAACCCTGATGCCCAGGTCGGCGACGTGATCGAGGAGCCGGTCGAGGCCGTGGACTTCGGTCGCATCGCGGCCCAGGCGGCGAAGCAGGTCATCGTGCAGAAGGTGCGCGAAGCCGAGCGGGCCAAGGTCGTCGCGGAGTACCAGGATCGCGTTGGCACGCTGGTGATGGGGATCGTCAAGCGTACGGATCGCAATGGCACTTACGTGGATCTCGGGAGCAACGCCGAGGCCCTGATCCCGCGCGAACACATGATCCCGCGCGAGACCGTGCGCACCAATGACCGGCTGCGCGGCTATCTCAAGGAGATCCGCCCCGAGGCCCGTGGCCCGCAGCTGATGCTCAGCCGGACCGCGCCGGAGTTCCTGATGGAGCTGTTCAAGCTCGAGGTGCCGGAAGTCGGTCAGAACATCATCGACATCATGGGTGCGGCACGCGACCCGGGCATGCGCGCCAAGATCGCGGTGCGCTCCAACGACCCCCGTCTGGACCCGGTCGGCGCCTGCGTCGGCATGCGCGGCTCGCGCGTGCAGTCAGTCTCCAATGAGTTGGCCGGCGAGCGCATCGACATCATCGTCTGGGACGAAAATCCGGCGCAGTTTGTGATCAACGCCATGTCCCCGGCGGAGGTCCTGTCGATCGTGGTCGATGAAGACAAGCAGTCGATGGACATCGCGGTCGAGGAAGACAAGCTGTCGCTGGCCATCGGCCGCGGCGGCCAGAACATTCGTCTGGCCTCCCAGCTGACCGGCTGGGAACTGAATGTGATGACCGAGGAACAGGCGGCCGAGAAGAGTGACGCCGAGACCCAGCAGTTGGTCGCATTCTTCATGGAGGCCCTGGATGTCGACGAGGAAGTCGCCAGCATCCTGGTTCAGGAAGGCTTTACGACCCTGGACGAGGTGGCCTATGTGGAAGAGGCGGAACTGCTGGCGATCGAGGAGTTCGACGAGGCCATGGTCGAGGAGCTGCGCAATCGCGCGAGCGACGCGCTCCTGACCAAGGCCATCGCGGCCGAGGGTGGCGATGGCTATCAGGCCGCCGAGGATCTCCTTGGCATGGAAGGCATGAGCCCGGCGCTGGCGAACAAGCTGGCGTCACATGGCGTGTGCACCATGGAGGACCTGGCGGAGCAGGCATCCGACGATGTGGTCGAGATGACTGGCCTGGATACGGAAGAGGCGTCGGCGCTGATCATGACGGCGCGCGCCCCGTGGTTCGAAACCGGGGAATAAGCCCCGGTCGCTCGTCTCGCGGACGCGTATCACAGGCTGTCGGTTGGCCTGAAAAGAATCTGGAATGGAGGTAGGCGCCATGGCGCAAATGACAGTGCAGCAATTCGCGGAATCGGTGGGAACACCGGTTGACCGCCTCATGGTTCAGCTCAAGGAGGCGGGCGTCGAGGTCGATGGTCCCGAAGCGGCGATCACCGATGCGGAAAAGCGCAAGCTGCTCGATCACCTCCGTCAGGCGCATGGCGAGGGCGACGCAGGGCGTGTAACGCTGAAGCGCCGGACCCAGGCGCAGACCCTCAAGGTCAGCTCCGGCCAGGGGCGTTCCAAGACGGTTAACGTCGAGGTGCGCAAGAAACGCACTCTGAAGCCCAAGGCGGCCGAAGCGCAGCCCGAGGCCCCGGTGGAAGAGGCCCCGGTAGTCGAAGAGCAACAGGCTCCGGCGCCCGAGGCCCCGGAAGAGATCCGTGCCGCCGGCCCGGCGGAAGAGACGGCCCCCGAGGCCCCGGTCGAGGAAGAGACGCCGGTCGCCGAAGAGGCGCCGGTCGAGGAACCCAAGGCCGAAGAGCCGGTCGTCGAGACCCCGGCCGAGCCGGAACCGGAGCCCGAGGTTGCCGAAGAAGTACCGGCCGCGGAGCCCGCCGCCGAACCGGAGCCGGCACCCGAGAAGCCGAAGCGTCCGCTCAGCCGTACCGAGCAGCTGGCGCTGCAGGTGGAGGCCGAGCGCGAAGCCCAACGCAAGGCGTCCGACGCGCGCAAGCAGGAAGCCGTTGATCGCGAAGAACGCCAGAAGCGTCGGGCGAAGGAGCTCGAGGCCCAGGAGGCCAAGCGCGAGAAGGAAGAACAGGCGCGGGTGGAACGCGAAGCCGCGGCCCGGCAGGCCGCTCCGGCGGCCGCCGCTCCGGCAGGCGATGCCAAGGCCGGCAAGGGCGCCCGCAAGGGTGGCCGCAAGGACGAGCGCAAGGAACTGCATGTGGCCGGGGACCGCCGCGGTCGCCGCAAGAAGGGCGAGAGTCGCAAGGCCCAGTCTGCCGCGGCACAAGCGGTGACCAGCAAGCACGGCTTTGCCAAGCCGACCGCGCCGGTGGTGCGGGATGTCGAGGTGCCGGAGACCGTTACCGTGGCCGACCTGGCCCAGGCGATGGCGATCAAGGCACCGCAGCTGATCAAGGCCCTGATGGGCATGGGCGTGATGGCCACCATCAACCAGTCCATTGATCAGGACACCGCGATGCTGGTGGTCGAGGAGATGGGTCACAACCCGATTGCCGCGAAGGAAACCTCGGTCGAGGACGAGATCGATACCGGTCTCGAACAGAATGCCGAGGCGAGGGCGCGCCCGCCGGTGGTGACCGTGATGGGTCACGTCGACCACGGGAAGACCTCGCTTCTGGACTATATCCGCAAGGAGAAGGTCGCCTCCGGCGAGGCGGGCGGGATTACCCAGCACATCGGCGCCTACCACGTGAAGAACAACCACGATGGCGTGACCTTCCTGGATACCCCGGGGCATGCCGCGTTTACCGCAATGCGTGCCCGTGGCGCCCAGTCCACCGACATCGTGATCCTGGTGGTGGCGGCGGACGACGGCGTGATGCCGCAGACTATTGAGGCGATCCAGCATGCGAAGGCTGCGGGCGTCCCGATGGTTGTGGCGGTCAACAAGGTCGACAAGCCCGAGGCCGAACCGGATCGGGTCATGAATGAGCTCGCCCAGCACGAGGTGATCCCCGAGTCCTGGGGTGGCGATACCCAGTTCATTCAAGTCTCCGCCCATACCGGGCAGGGGATCGACGAGCTGCTGGAGTCCCTTGGCTTGCAGGCCGAGGTAATGGAGCTGAAGGCCCCGGACGAGGGTCCGGCGCGTGGTGTGGTCATCGAATCGCGCCTGGAGAAGGGCCGCGGTCCGGTGGCGACCATTCTGGTCCAGTCGGGCAAGCTCAAGCACGGCGACATCGTGCTGTCGGGCAAGGAATACGGCCGCGTGCGGGCGATGTTCGACGACACTGGTGCGGCCGTGAAAGAAGTTGGTCCGTCGATGCCGGTCGAGGTTCTTGGCTTGTCCGGGGTGCCGGACGCCGGTGACGAAGTGCTGGTGGTTGCGGATGACAAGACGGCCCGTGAGGTCGCCGAACATCGCGACACCAAGCAGCGCGAGCGCAAGCTGGCCGCGCAGCAGGCGTCGAAGCTGGAGAACATCTTCAATCAGATGCAGGATGGCCAGATCGCGACCGTGAACATCCTGATCAAGGCGGATGTGCAGGGGTCGGCCGAGGCCCTGCGCGAGTCGTTGATCAAGCTGTCCACCGACGAAGTCCGCGTGAAGGTGGTCTCCGCCGGCGTGGGCGGGATCTCCGAGTCCGACATGAACCTGGCGATGGCCTCCGAGGCGATCGTGATCGCGTTCAACGTGCGTGCCGATGCGGGCGCCAAGCGCCTCGCGGCGGAGAACGAGATCGACGTGCGCTACTACTCGGTGATCTACGAGGCGATCGACGACGTGAAGCAGGCGCTGTCCGGTCTGCTGTCGCCGGAGACCCGCGAAGAGATCGTCGGCCTGGCGCAGGTGCGCGACGTGTTCAAGGCCTCGGGCTTTGGTCAGGTTGCCGGCTGTCTGGTGATGGAGGGCGCGGTCAAGCGGGGCAACCCGATCCGCGTGCTGCGCGACAACGTCGTGATCTACGAGGGCGAGCTGGAGAGCCTGCGTCGCTTCAAGGACGACGTGAACGAGGTCAAGGCCGGTACCGAATGTGGTATCGCGGTGAAGAACTACAACGACGTGAAGGCGGGTGACCAGATCGAGGTCTTCCAGCGCGTCGAGGTGGCCCGGACGCTCTGATGCCCGGTAACCGCGACTTCCATCGTTCCGACCGTGTCGGGGAGCAGATCCAGCGCGAGCTGGCCGAACTGATCCGCATGGAGGTCAAGGACCCGAGGGTCGGCATGATCACGCTGGCCGGGGTCGAGGTGTCACGCGATCTGGCGTATGCCCGGGTGTATTTCACCCAGTTGGGCGGGGCCGAGAAGGGTCAGGAGGCGCAGAAGGGCTTGAACAGCGCCGCCGGGTTTCTCCGTCGAGCCCTGGGCCAGCGCATGCGCCTGCGCTCGGTACCACAGTTGCGCTTCATCTACGACGACACGCCGGAGCGCGGCGCGCATCTGTCGTCGTTGATCAACCAGGCACTGGCCGAGGATCGGGCGCATCATGCGGACGATCCCGAGGCCTTGGATGAAGACGGCTCGGCAGAAGACGGTGGGTCCGACACTCGGCGCGATCCGGACGAAGGACCGGAACGCGGGGCCTGAGGCCGGGCGTTTTAGGTCGGGCGATTCATCCATGGCGAGCAGGCGGCGCGAGGTCGACGGCATTCTGTTGCTGGACAAGCCGCGTGGGCGCAGTTCCAACCAGGCGCTTGGCCGGGTCAAGTATCTGTTGCAGGCGAAAAAGGCCGGTCATACCGGGGCACTGGACCCCCGGGCGACCGGCCTTTTGCCGTTGTGCTTCGGGCAGGCCACCAAGGTCTCGGGCTGGCTGCTGGACGCGGACAAGCGCTACGTCGCCGAGGCGCGCCTGGGTGTGGAGACTGACAGCGCGGATCTCGATGGCGCGGTGATCCGCGAGGCGGAGGTGCCGCCCATCGAGCCGGGAACCCTGCGCGAACTGGAGCAACGCTTCAGTGGAGCACAGGCACAGGTCCCGCCGATGGTCTCGGCCTTGAAACATCAAGGAAAGCGCCTGTACGAGCTTGCGCGCCAGGGTGTGGAGGTGGACCGCCCACCGCGCCCGGTGCAGATCCATTCCCTGCGGATCGAACAGGCCGCGCCGGACTGCCTGCGGCTGGAGGTGCATTGCTCCAAGGGCACCTACATCCGTTCGCTGGTCGCCGATATTGGGCATGTGCTGGGCTGCGGTGCGGCGGTGGATACCCTGCATCGGGTCGGCCACGGCCACTTCGACGCGGCCGCGATGGTGACCCTGGAGGCGATCGAGGCGGCTTACGAGAAGGGTGGGGCCGGGGCCATAGAGGCCTTGTTGCAGCCCGCGGAGACGGCGCTGGCGCACTGGCCGGCGGTCACCCTGGGCGCGGCCGCCAGTGCCGCCATGCGCCATGGCAATCCGGCCGCGGCGACGGCGGTAACCGGGCAGGTCCCGGGCGCGTCGGACGCCCCGCACGAAGCGGATACCGGCTGGCGGCTGGTGCGGGTGTTCGACGCCGACGGTCGCTTCCTAGCGGTCGGCGTCGAGGACTCCGATGGGCAGATTCGGGCGCGACGGCTGTTCGTTCCGGCGGCCTGAGGAAGGGGGCGGCGCCCTTGGCCGGGGCCGGTCGTTTTCTGTTCACGTCGTCGTGCGTCGTGCTACCATTGCGCGCCTGTCGCCAGCGCCACTGGTCGATTAACGGTTTAGAATATTTTCAGGAGTCAGGTTTTCATGTCGCTCACTACCGAACAGAAATCGGCCATTGTCGAGAAGCACAAGCGCGATCCCAACGACACCGGTTCGCCGGAAGTCCAGGTCGCGCTGCTGACGGCCCGCATCCAGCACCTGATGGGGCACTTCGACAAGCACAAGCAGGATCATCACTCGCGCCGCGGCCTGTTGCAGATGGTCAGCACGCGTCGCAAGCTGCTGACCTATCTCAAGCGTCATGACCAGGAGCGCTATCAGGCCCTGGTTCAGGAGCTTGGGCTGCGCCGCTAAGGCCGGCACGACGGGCCCGCGCCATTGGTGCGGGCCCGTTCGCTTTCGGGCCCGCACCAGCGGGTCGCGAGGGCCAGAATTCAGGCATCAAAGTCGCAAGAACACGGGAAACGGGAAATAACGTGGCATACAAGAAGTCGTTCCAGTACGGAAACCATACGGTCACCATCGAAACCGGTGACATCGCTCGTCAGGCTAGTGGCGCCGTCCTCGTCAATATGGCCGAGACCGTGGTGCTGGTCACCGTGGTGGCTCGCAAGGAAGCCGACCCGGGCCGAGACTTCTTCCCCCTGACCGTGAACTATCAGGAACGCACCTACGCGGCCGGCAAGATCCCGGGTGGATTCTTCAAGCGCGAGGGGCGACCCAGCGAGAAGGAAACCCTGACCTGCCGTCTGATCGATCGCCCGATCCGTCCGCTGTTCCCGGAGGGCTTCAAGAACGAGACCCAGGTGGTCGCGACGGTAATGTCGATCAACCCCGAGGTGGATCCCGATATCCCCGCGATGCTCGGGACCTCGGCCGCACTGGCGCTCTCCGGTGTGCCATTCGCCGGGCCGATTGGCGCTGCGCGTGTCGGATATCGCGCCGGTGAATACCTTCTGAACCCGACCTACAGCGCCCTGGCGGAGTCCGACCTTGACCTCGTCGTGGCCGGTACCGAGAACGCCGTGCTGATGGTCGAATCCGAGGCCAACCAGCTCTCTGAAGAGGTGATGCTGGGTGCGGTGATGTACGGCCACGAGCAGATGCAGGCCGCGATCCAGGCGATCAAGGAACTGGCGGCCGAGGCAGGCAAGCCCGCGTGGGACTGGGAGCCGGCGGCGTCGCTCGAATCGCTCGAGGACCAGATCAAGGGCGTGGTCGGCAACGAACTGGTAGAGGCGTACCAGATCGCCGAGAAGCAGGCGCGTACGCAGCGCATCGGCGAACTGCGCGGCAAGGCCGTGGAGGCCCTGGTCAGTGAAGACGAGTCGGGGCCCAGCCTGGATGACGTGAAGACCGCGTTCCACGACCTGGAGTACCGCCTCGTCCGTGATCGCATCCTCGACGGCAACCCGCGCATCGACGGCCGCGACACCAAGACCGTACGCCCGATCAACGTGAACACCGGCGTCCTGCCGCGCGCACACGGTTCCGCCGTGTTTACCCGGGGCGAGACCCAGGCGATGGTGGTTGCTACCCTCGGCACCGATCGTGATGCCCAGATCATCGACGCGCTGGAAGGCGAGCGCCGCGACCGCTTCATGCTGCACTACAACTTCCCGCCCTACTGCACCGGCGAGACCGGCTTTGTCGGTACGCCCAAGCGCCGCGAGATCGGCCACGGGCGCCTCGCCAAGCGTGGCGTGCAGGCGGTGATGCCGAACGAAGCGGATTTCCCCTACGTGCTCCGCGTGGTCTCCGAGATCACCGAATCCAACGGGTCCAGCTCGATGGCCTCCGTCTGTGGCACCTCGCTGGCGCTGATGGATGCCGGCGTGCCGCTGAAGGCCCCGGTTGCGGGCATTGCGATGGGCCTGATCAAGGAAGGCGAGCGCTTTGCGGTGCTTTCCGACATCCTCGGCGACGAGGATCACCTGGGCGACATGGACTTCAAGGTGGCCGGTACCAATGACGGCGTGACCGCGCTGCAGATGGATATCAAGATCGACGGCATCACCCGCGAGATCATGGAGCGGGCGCTGGCCCAGGCCCGAGAAGGCCGCATGCATATCCTCGGTTGCATGAACGAGGTGTTGCCGCATCATCGCGACGAGATGTCCTCGCACGCGCCGCGCTTCATCACGCTGAAGATCAACCCGGACAAGATCCGCGACGTGATCGGCAAGGGCGGGGCGACCATCCGCGCACTGACCGAAGAGACTGGCGCCACCATCGACATCCAGGACGACGGCACGGTGAAAGTCGCCTCCACCGATCAGGCGGCGGGCCTCGAGGCCAAGCGCCGTATCGAAGAGCTGACCGCGGATATCGAGGTGGGTCGTCAGTACACCGGAAAGGTGGCGAAGATCATGGACTTCGGGGCGTTCGTCTCGATCCTGCCGGGGCGTGATGGTCTGGTGCATATCTCGCAGATTTCCGACGAACGTGTAGAGAGCGTCGGCGATTTCCTCGCGGAAGGGGATTCGGTAACGGTGCGGGTCCTGGAAGTGGACAAGCAGGGCCGTATCCGCCTGAGCATGAAGGCGGTCGAACCCGAGTCCTGATCGGACTCGCTTCGATCGCGGGCGTCGTTTTTCCCGGCGCCCGGCCATTCAGATTCGGGACGCGTGGGCATGGACCTCGTCAGCATTCGCAAAAGTTATCGGCGCTACGCGCGCCACTACGACGCCACCTTCGGTCGGGTGTTCGCGACCGGGCGCGCAAGCGCGCGGGAGACCCTGGCGCCGGTCTCCGGCAAGCGTATCCTGGAGGTCGGGGTCGGCACCGGGATCTCGTTGCCGGATTACCCGGATGACTGCGAGGTGGTCGGGATCGACGTTTCCCGCGAGATGCTGGAGGTTGCGCGTGGGCGCCTGAACGGCGGTCTCCCCGCGGTATCCGGCCTGTGCGAGATGGATGCCGAGAAACTCGGCTTCGCCGACAATAGCTTCGACGCGGTGGTCGCGATGTATGTGGCCACCGTGGTGCCGAACCCCGACGCCCTGTTCGCCGAGATGTGGCGAGTCTGCCGCCCCGGGGGGCGCTTGCTGGTGGTCAACCACTTTGCCTCGCAGCAATGGCTGTTGCGCGGCGTCGAGCGCTGCCTGCGACCGCTGTCGAAGGCCGTTGGGTTCCGGCCGGACATGGAGTACGAGGATTTCGTGCGGGTGACCGGGCAGGAGCCCTGCATGGTCGCTCCGGCCAGCCTTTTCGGTTACTGGAAGCAGGTCGAATTCCGCAAGCCGGCCTGAACGTTCGTCCTCGCAGGGCTCAGCCACGAGCACCGTCATCGCGAGGAGCGCAGCGACGTGGCGACCTCCATGGGCGGCCCCGGGACCGATCCGAACGAAACGCAGGGGTTACGGACGGAGGTTGCTTCGTCGCTTCGCTCTTCGCAATGACGGTGCTTGTGACAACGCCATGGTTTGTCAGCGGCGGGTGAACAACGGCAGTTCGTGGCGCCGCGCATTGGCGGCGAGAAACTGCCCGCGGCCATCCCGCTCGGCATCCAGCCCGGCCTGTTCCGTTGAAGTTTCCCCCAGGATTGTTGCCAGGAAGACCTCCAGTTCGCGCCCGTCCACCCGCAACCTGCCGAAGGGCGTACCGTCCGCGGCCGCATACCAGAACAACCGTGGCTGCCAGTTGCATCCCTGAATCTTCGGGTGGCGGTAGAGTTCGATCAGGCGCTGTTCGAGTGCGTCGGACATGGGAACCTCGGTTGGGGCGGGCCGGACGAAACGCTGTAGGCAGAAACGCCGACTGTCGCCAAAAGGCGTTACTGTAGAACAACACCATCCCCGCGTCAGAGGACCCGACGAATGGCCATCGACTGGAAGCGTTACGATTCTGCCCCGTTTTACGACGAATTGATCGAGAAACCTGGCCAGCCGCGCGCTCCGGCCCGGGCACTCGCGGAATACCTGGGCTCGCTGGACGAGGGCGAGATCCACAGCCGCAAGCAGGCCGCGGACAGCGCGATCCTCGAGATGGGTATCAGCTTCACGGTCTACACCGAAGGCGAGAACATCGACCGCGCCTGGCCGTTCGACATCATCCCGCGGGTCATTGCACGCAAGGAATGGGATCAGGTCACGGCCGGCCTCGAGCAGCGCCTGAATGCCCTGAACCTGTTCATCGACGATATCTACAACGAGCAGCGGATCTTCCAGGACAAGGTGATCCCGCGCTATGTACTGAACCAGTCGAAGAATTTTCGCGAACAGTGTGTCGGCATCAAGCCGCCGCACGGCGTCTGGGCCCATATCTGCGGCTCGGACCTGGTGCGCGATGGCTCGGGCCAGTTCTACGTGCTGGAGGACAACCTCCGTGTGCCCTCCGGCGTTTCGTACATGCTGGAGAATCGCCAAGTCACCAAGCGAGTGTTCCCGGAGCTGTTCGAGAATTCCAGCATCCTGCCGGTGGATGAATATCCCACCCAGCTGTTCGACATGCTCGCCTCGATCTCGCCGCGCCCGCAGGATTACCCGGAGATTGCGGTGCTGACGCCGGGCATCTACAACTCGGCTTACTTCGAACACTCCTTCCTCGCCCAGCGCATGGGCGCGGAGCTGGTGGAGGGCGCGGATCTGGTGGTCGGCGACGACGACTGCGTCTACATGCGCACCATCGACGGCCTGGAGCGCGTCGACGTCATCTACCGGCGCATCGACGACGAGTTCCTGGACCCGGAGGTCTTCAACCCGGATTCGATGCTGGGTGTACCCGGCCTGATGCGCGCCTGGCGCCAGGGCAACGTGGGGCTCGCCAACGCGCCCGGCGCGGGCGTGGCCGACGACAAGGTGATGTATGCCTTCGTGCCGGACATCATTCGCTATTATCTTGACCAGGAACCGATCATCCCCAACGTGCCGACCTATCTCTGCGTGAACGAGAAGGATCGTGCCTACGTGCTGGATCACCTCGACGAGCTGGTGGTGAAGCCGGCCAACGAGTCCGGTGGCTACGGCATGCTGGTCGGCCCGCACGCAACCAAGAAGCAGCGCGCCGAATTTGCACGGCTGATCAAGAAGGACCCGCGCAATTACATTGCCCAGCCGACGCTCGATCTTTCGGTGGCGCCGACGCTGTGCGGCGACGAGATCGAGCCGCGGCACCTGGATCTGCGCCCGTTCGTCCTGCAGGGGGTGCGCACCGACGTGACCGCCGGCGGGCTGACCCGCGTGGCGATGCGCAAGGGTTCGCTGGTGGTGAACTCTTCGCAGGGCGGGGGTAGCAAGGACACCTGGATCGTGGACGAGGAGAACTAAGATGCTCTCGAGAGTCGCAGAACGCGTGTACTGGATGGCGCGCTACGTTGAGCGTGCCGAGAACACCGCGCGCATGGTCATGGCCTTCAATCTGCTGGCGCTGGACATGCCGAAATCGGTGCAGCTGTCCTGGAAGGGGCTGGTGGACGTCACCGGTAACGAGGCCCTGTTCGACAATCACTATCAGCGCGACGATGAACGCAACTGCGTGAAGTTCCTGCTGGCGGATGCCGACAACCCCAGCTCCATCCTCAACTCCCTGCGCGCTGCGCGCGAGAACGTACGCACCACGCGCGATCTGGTGCCTTCCGAGGCCTGGGAGGTGATGAACGAGCTCTATCTGTTCGCGCGCGACCACATCGACCAGGGTATCGGCAAGCGCGGGCGGTTCGAGTTCCTGTCGGACGTGATCCAGCGCTGCCAGACCCTGACCGGGCTGCTGGCCGGAACCATGAGCCACGATGCCGCCTACGACTTTATCCGCCTGGGACGCAACCTGGAGCGGGCCGACATGGGTACGCGCCAGATCGACGTCGGCGCGCTGCGCCACCTGAAGAAGGATGGCGAGGACCCGGGGCCCTACGAGGGTCTGTTGTGGACCAGCATCCTGCGTTCGGAGAGCGGCTTTCAGATGTATCGCCAGCATGTGAAGCGGCGTATCAACGGCGTGGATGTGGTGCGCTACCTGTTGCAGGACACCGCCTTTCCGCGGTCGGTGACCCACGCCCTGACCCAGGTACAGGACGCGCTGGAAAAACTGCCGAACAACGAACTGCCCCTGCGCCTGGTGATCCAGGGACGCCGTCACGCGGCCGATGCGCACGTGGACGAATTGATCAAGGAAGAGGGCCTGCACGCCTTCATCGACGTGCTGCAGCGGGATATCGGGGATATTCACGGCGCGAACGCCGAGACCTGGTTCCTGGCCTCGCCGGCGCAGGTGCAGACTCAGACTCAGGCGGCGTAGACTCGGCCCGCCACCGCGTTCAGCGGTGCGGCTTTTTCGCCTTGGTCGAGGAAGACCCCGCCGTCTTGCCGGAGCCACGGCTGACGCGCGTCCCGCGCTGCTTGGGTTCGTGGGCGGATTCCCAGTCGAAGCGCGGCAGGTCGGTGAAGGCCTTCTTGATGTTCATGTCCCAGGCCTGGGTGAGCGATCGCAGGTAGTCGTCGTCCGTCTCCAGGCACAGGTAATGGTCGAAGGTCAGGGTGCCGCGCTCGTAGACCATCACCTCGATCGGTGGCCCCACGGTCAGGTTCGAGCGGATGGTCGAATCGATGGAGACCAGGGCACAGCGCGCGGCATCGCCCAGCGGGGTGGTCGGGTCAATGATGCGGTCCAGGATCGGCTTGCCGTATTTGCTCTCGCCGATCTGCAAGAAGCGTGTCTGCTGCGAGGTGGTGATGTAGTTGCCCTGCGGGTAGACCATGAAGATGGCCGGCGCGTCCTGGCCGATCTGGCCGCCGATGATCAGTGTGGCCTCGGCCTTGATGCCGGAGCGGGACAGCGCCTCGGAGTGCTTTTCCGCCTCTTCGCGGTTGAGCCGCCCCAGATAGTCGGCCGCATCCGACATGCGTTCCACGGTTGCCAGGCTCTCGTCGGCACCTTCTTCCATGTCCCGTTTGAGCTGCTGTACCACCGATTGCGTGGTGGCGAGGTTGCCGGCAGCGAGGACCACAAAGACCCGCTGACCCTCGATCTCGAAGGTGTGCATCTTGCTGTAGGTGCTGACCTGGTCGACGCCCGCATTGGTGCGGGAGTCGGAGGCGAAGACGAGACCGTCGTCCAGATCGATGGCGACACAATAGGTCATGGGGACGCGGGTTTCCGGGCAAGGGGGTGACGGCATACTAGGGCTGGGGTCGGGGGGCGTCAACGCGCCGGGCGGATGGTCGCGCCCAGAACATGCATCGAACCGATGCCCTTTTATGACGGTCTCTTGCTCTGTTGAACCCTGCTTTTACTGGAGGCCCCGATGCTTCGGCGCTGGTTTTTGTTCCTGATCATCCTTGGATTTTCCCCCGTAACCGCGAGCGCCGACACACTGGCGTCGGAGGCCCTGATCGAGCGCATGCAGGCGGGTGGGCTGGTGATTTACTGGCGGCATGCGGCCACCGACCGCAGCCAGCGGGACACTGGCCTGTCCGACATGAGCCGTTGCGAGGCGCAGCGCAATCTCGACGACCGCGGGCGCGAGCAGGCTCGTCAGGTGGGCGAGGGCTTCGAGCGCCACGCGATTCCGGTAGAGCGCATCCTGAGCTCGCCCTTCTGCCGCAATGTCGACAGCGCCCGGATCGCCTTCGGCGAAGATTCCTGGGAGGTCCGTGACGACCTGTTCAACGTGCCGCCAGTGCGTGACCGTCAGCGCCAGCAGGAGCTGGTCGAGGCATTGCGGCGCTATCTGGTTACGGCGCCGGAGGATGCCGGGAAGAACGTGGTGATCGTCGGCCACAACATCAATCTTCAGCAGGCCGCCCGGGTTCGCATCGACGAGGGTGAAATCGCCGTGTTCGAGCCCGGCGGCGACTCGCCCCGTGTACTCGGGGTGCTGACGCCCGAGGACTTCGACTGAGCCTCGGGATTCCTTGAGGCACGTGCCCGGTGTGGATGCCGGGCACCGCGGCCGCAGATCGTCTACGCCCAAGGGAAACACCGAATCCATCACCTGCGAGGAGGACGGCATGCGAACTGGGATGCTGGGCGCAATCCTGGGCCTGTTGCTGGTGGCGTTCGCTACCGCGAATGCGGAGACGCTGGCACCGGATGCGCTGATCGAGCGTATGCAGACTGGCGGGCTGGTGGTGTACTGGCGGCATGCGGCGACGGATCGCTCGCATGACGACTACGATCTGTCGGACATGGACGACTGCGAAGGGCAGCGCAATCTCAGCACGCACGGGCGTGAGCAGGCGCGCCAGGTGGGCAAGGGCTTCGAGCATTACGCGATCCCGGTGGAGCAGGTGCTGACCAGCGAGTTCTGCCGCAACTGGGAGACCGCACACTATGCCTTCGATGACTACGAGATTCGGACCGAGCTCTACAATCTGCCGATTATCCAGGATGACGAGCGCCGCGAGGACCTGATCGAAGGCCTGCGGAGGCATCTGAATACTCCGCCCAAGGATCCGAAGAAAAACATCGTCGTTGTGGGCCACGACCTGAACCTGCGCCACGCGGTGGAGGTGGAGATCGAGGAGGCCGAGATGGCGGTGTTCGAGCCACACGCCGACGGCCCGCGTCTGCTGGGCACGCTGAAGCCGGACGATCTCGGTAAGCGCTGAGAGGTGTTTGTTCCGGTCGGTCGCACCCTGGCCCCGCCATGCGGGGCCAGGGCTGGGGTGTGACTAGTAGAGGAAGTCGGGCAGGTGCTTGCGCAGGGTGGTGGCGTCGATGGATTTGGTGATGTTCTTGGCGACCTCGGCAGTGACGTTATGGGCCACGGTCGGGTCCAGCATTTCGCGCAGGGCGCCCAGGAACGAGGGTGCGGCGACGATCACCAATTTCTTGTAGGTGCCGTCGTTATGGGCGGACTTGAGGCGTTCGGCCACCTGACGGGCAAAGCGGTTGCGTTCGTTGGCGGCGGGGTCGGTGCTGTCCTGCATGGCGTGGCGTGCGTCCCCGCTGGCACTGCTCCAGCTGCGCCCGGGACGATCCGAGACGAGATCCTGATTGTGGGCGCGGGATTCGCTGTGCGAGAGCGTCTCGCTCTCGTGCATCCCCTGGCAGGCACGGCCCTCGCAGGTAAAGATGCGGGCTCGTGCGGCGTCGGCGACAACGATCCAGACAGTATCCATGCAGATCCTCCTGTAGCGTATTCGGTGGCCCGACCGGCCGTTTCCGGGCGTACCGGGCCGCTATGGGGCCGGCCCGACAGGCATCGGCCCCGTCTTCGAGTGTAGATGCTTTGCCGGTTCACGGGTGGGGCTTTGCACGACGAAACCAACGTTCCGTGCGGGCGCGCACGGCTTGCCGCGCGGTACCCTGAAGCCTCTCTCGTTCGTGCGCAGTGTTGCCCAAGGAAAAGACCCCATGAGTGTCCTCACCTGGCTGGGTATCCTCGTCTGCCTGTCCCAATCGGCGATTCTGTCCGGGCTCAATCTCGGACTGTTCTCGCGCAGCAAGCTGGAGCTGGAGGTCGAGGCGCAGAAGGGCGACCGGCGCGCGGAGCGCCTTCTGGCCTTGCGCGCCGATGCTAACTTTGCCTTGGTGACCATTCTCTGGGGTAACGTTTCCGTCAACGTGCTGCTGGCGTTGTTGTCTGGCTCGGTGATGGGCGGTGTGGCGGCGTTCCTGTTCTCCACCGTGGTGATCACGATCTTTGCCGAAATCCTGCCGCAGTCCTATTTTTCGCGGCATGCCCTGCGGGTGGCCGGGGCGCTGTATCCACTGCTGCGCTTCTACCAGATCCTGATGTACCCGGTGGCACGGCCCACCGCCTGGGTGCTGGACCGCTGGCTGGGCGGTGAGGAGATTCGCTTCTTCCCCGAGCGCGACCTGCACTACCTGATCGATCTGCACATGCAGGCCCACGGCAGCGAGATCACCCGGGTCGAGGGGCGGGGCGCGCGGAATTTCCTCGAGCTGGACGACATCCTGGTGCAGCACGAGGGCGAGGCGCTGGACCCGGACAGCGTGATCACGCTGGACTTCGAGGCCGGGCGTCCGGTGTTCCCGGGGATCGAGCCCCGTACCGATGATGCGTTCCTGCGCCGACTCAATCGACCGGGTCGAAGCTGGATGGTGGTCAGCGATCCCGAGGGCGAGCCGCGCACGGCTATCCGGGTCGCGGATTTCACCCGCGAGGCGCTGTTTGCGCCGGAGCGGTTCGATCCCCACCATCACTGCCATCACCCGCTGGTCGTGCGTGATGGCAGCCACCGGCTCGGCAGCCTGGTACCCCATTTCCGGGTGCGGCCGGCCAGCAGCGGCGACACGGTGGTTGGGGACGACGTGATCCTGCTGTGGACCGATAGTCAGCGCCGCATATTGAGTGGGTCGGATATCCTTGGGCGCCTCTTGCGCGGTGTCGGCCGGGAGGCCCCCGCGGACACGCCGGCGTCGGTTTGATTGCGATCCCGGGGGGCGAGACGAATGGAGTACAGGATCGTGGGAGGGGCGGGGATGGCCCCATACCTGGAGGATGTTGCACGCCTGCGCATCGCAGTGTTCCGCGAGTGGCCGTATCTCTACGACGGCAGCGCGGAGTACGAAGAGCGGTATCTGCAGGACTACGTGGACTGCCCGGACAGTACGTTGGTACTCGCGCTGGAAGGTGATCGCGTCGTGGGGGCCTCCACTGCGCTGCCGCTGGCCGCGGCCGAGGCGGAGTTCCAGGCCCCGTTCCTTGAGCAGGGACTGGACCCGGCGGCGTATTACTACCTGGCGGAATCGGTGCTGGAGCTGGACTTCCGCGGCCAGGGCGCGGGGCATCGGTTCTTCGACGAGCGCGAGGCGGCGGCGCGGCGCCTGGGCTTTGCCCATGCCACCTTCTGCGCGGTGGTGCGCCCGGATGATCACCCGAGACGCCCGGCCTGTTACCGGCCCTTGGACGGGTTCTGGGAAAAGCGCGGCTACCGTCGCGCCGAGGGGCTGGTCGGCCACTTCCCGTGGCCGGATATCGGCGCGAGGCAGGAGAGCCTCAAGCCATTGCAGTTCTGGTGCCGCCGGCTCTGACACAAAGCCGGCATCCAGCCCGGAGTCGATCTACGTTTTCGAGTCGTCGCCGCCCCGGTCGTTATCGTTAAGCAACCCAGCCAGTCCGGCAAAGGGGTTGTGGGTGGCCGAGTTGGTACCCGCCGTCTGGCCGCTGCCCGGGGTGGCGTCGGTGTAGCGCTGGTGTTCGTTGTCGTGGCAGTACAGGCACAGCAGCTCCCAGTTGCTGCCGTCGGATGGATTATTGTCGTGGTTGTGGTCGCGGTGGTGCACGGTCAGCTCGCGCAGGTTGACGCGGGTGAATTCGCGCGCGCAGCGTCCGCACACCCACGGATACATCTTCAACGCTTGCTCGCGGTAGCCCTGTTCCCGTTCCGCCTGATCGCGGCGGCTGCGGGCAACCAGGTCGTCGAGGCGGTTGGGGGTCGAGTGGCTCATGGGGCGTTCTCCGAAGGTTGGCTGGGTCCACCGTAGCGCCAGCGCGCGGTGGTGGCCAGAGAAACCCGGGTCAGTCCTTTTCGCGCAGGTGCTGCGCCAGGGCGGCGGGCGAGCGTTCGTGGCCCGAGGGCAGGCCCCCTGCGGGGGCTCGCAGCCAGGCGGCGATGTCCTCGAAGGTGGTTTCGGCCCCGGTATACCGGGTCAGCATGTGATAACCCTCGGGGTAGAGCGCCGCCCGATGGTCATCGGATTCCTGGGCGGTCAGGGCCTCCAGCAGGCGCGCCAGGGGCTGGGGCGGCACCAGATCGTCGCGCGCCCCGTACAGCGTCAGGCTCGGTGGGGGCAAAGCCGGGCCCGCCTCCAGCGCGCGGGTCATCAGGGTGGTCAGGCCGTCCAGCGCATCGATGCGGGCATCACGCAGCACCAGCGGGTCGTCGCGCATCTGTTGCAGTACGGCGGGGTCATCGGTGGGGTGGATGTCGAGATCGGCGGCCATCTCGCCGTCCAGACGCCAGCCGGGCGCCAGGCGCGCTCCCAGCCACAGGCCGAAGCGCTGATACCAGGGCATGTCGCCGCGGCTCCAGACCGCCGGGGCGATCAGGACCGTGCCGGCCACCAGCGGCGATGCACCCCCGGAATCGGCTGTGTCCGCCACGGCCAGTAGCGCGACGGCTCCCCCCATGCTCTTGCCGATCAGGTAGGGCGTCTGGTCGGGGTAGCGCTCCTGCAGCAGCCGGAGCGCGGTGCGGGCGTCCTCGACCATCAGACGGTGACCGGACCAGTAGCCGACGTTGCGCGTGGCCCCGAAGCCGCGCTGGTCATAGGCATACACCGCAATGTCGTGCCCGGCCAGCGCCTCGCCCAGCGCCTGCATGCTGCCGCCGTGGTCGTTGAAGCCGTGCAGGGCCAGCACAACCCGCTCGGCGGTGTCCGGCCCCCAGCGGTGCAGCGGCAGCCGGTCGCCATCGGCTGTGTCGATGACCTCGGGGGTCATCATTGGCGCGCGGGTCTCGTCGCCGGAGGGGCTGGGTACCGTCCCGGCACAGCCGGCGAGCGCTAGCGCGAGTGCCGTCGCCAGCAGACGCAAGGCCCTGCTAACGGGCATCGGACTCGTCGTCGCCCCCGTCGGCCGTGGCCTGGGCGCTGGGCGGGAACAGGAATTCGCCCGGACGTTCGCGCAGGTGGTGGCCGTAGGCGCGAAACACGCGGCCAAAGGTCCCGATGCGCACGCCACGGGCACGCAGGGCAACGTACAACGCGAGCCCGAAGCTGACCCACAGGTTGACCGCCCCGATCAGCAGCACGAACACCAGGAACAGCACGAACATGCCCAGCCCGGGCGCCTCGCTGGCGGTGACATAGCCGAGGTTGGCCGAGGCAAAGGCCACGTGCTGGATGTCCAGCGGCAGGTTCAGCAGGTAGCCGATATAGCCGGTCACCCCCAGCAGCACACCGAACAGGAAGTTGCCGATCAGTGCACCGTAGTTGTGGCCGATCCAGTCGGCCAGACGGTGGCGCGCACCGGTCGGCAGCAACCGGCGCAGCAGCGGATGCTCACGCAGGCGGCCGGGCAGGTCGAGATAGGCGCAACGGTTGTCGAAGAAGCCCGCGATCAGGCCGGAGACGAACAGCCAGACCCCGGCGATCGCGGCAAAGAACAGTGCCAGGCCCATGATCGGGTGCAGCCCGTCCACCAGGTAGTCGACCTCGTGATCGGACAGGACCGGGGCGTTGAACAGACCGGCCGCGAACAGGCCGATCAGGATGGCGGTCGGCAGCGCGATGCCCACGTTGCCGAGGACCGCAGCGAACTGCGAACGGCCCACCCGCATCAGGAGATCCGCCATGGTTCGTGGATCGGCTGTGCCGCGTTCGCTTTCCTCGATGGCGGCGGCCAGACGCGCGGCGGTCATGGCCGGCTGCTTGGTGGCCACGGTGAAATGCAGGATGTGGATCAGTACGAAGCCGAGGCCGTAGTTCAGGCTCACCCACAGGGTGTTGATCGCGTGGGACAGCCCGAGGGATTCGATCTGGATCTTGATCAGGGCCATGACCGCGATGATTAGCCCGGCGCCGGCCCCGGAGCGCAGCATCTGGAAGTATTCGCCGCGCGACTGCGTGATGTAGTGCTCGCCGGTGTCGCTGACTTGCTGGGTGATGCTGCGTGAGACCAGCTTGATGTTGTCCTGCCACAGCGCGCGTACGCCGTGCTGGCGGGCGCTGATGGTGATGAGTTCGCGGAACACCCCGACCGAGGCGGCGCGCGTGTCGCGATCCGTGTCAGGCTCCAGCAGATCGAGCAGCTTGTGAATGCGCCCGAGGGTCTGGTCCAGCCGTTCCAGCAGGTGGGTCAGCGACAGGCTGTTGCCATGGGTGATGGCCAGCTGGCGCAGGCGCGCGATCTGTTCACTGCACTGCTCCAGCAGCACCCGGGCATGGCGGTCGTCCATGCGCTCGTGGTTGGGGTCTTCCAGGGCGGCGCGATAGTCGCGCACATAGGCGGAGATCTCGCGCTCCTGGGCAACAAAGGCCGAGTTGTGCTCGGCGATCGACGGGTCCAGGCGCAGCAGTTCCGGTTCCAGCTCCTCCGCGGCTACCCAGATCGACAGCATCTCCAGGGCGTAGAGGACCTCCTCGCGGGCCCGCTGCAGAACCCCCGGGTGCTCGCCGGACAGGCAGCCCAGGGATTCGAGAAAGCGCCACCAGGCATCGTCCGGAAGGGACGCGACCCAGATGGCGTCATCGGTCTGGTGAAAGACGTGATAAAGCACGTCTTTCAGGTCGCGCCGGTCCATCGGGCGAGGATTGATCCGCTCGTAGATCAGTTCCGCCGCCTCGCGGAAGAACCCCTTGCGCGAGAACAGCCCGATCCCGGTGTACAGCGTCAGATGCCGGGCATCCTCCAGTCCGTCCTCCAGGCGTTCGCGCAGCCGCTCCTGCAGGCGGGGGTTCTCCGCCAGGGCCAGATTCAGTTGCTCGATGCGGGAGATCACCGGCGCGACATTGCGCGGGTCCTCCGGGCGCAGCCAGTCGACGATCCGGCGCAGGGTTTCGGCCAGATCGAGATCGGCGTCTTCCACGCTGGCGAGGAGGTGTTCCGCATCCTGCTTCGGCATGACAATCCCTGTGGCTGCGGGGGTGGCGTTGCATTATACGAGCGTCTCCCGGGGACGTGTGGCCGCCCGAAGGCCGGCCCGTTAAGGCACTCAACGTTGAGCTTGGGACGCGCTGCGTTCACAATATGTCCTCCAATTCTCCCGCGTGTGCCCGCGAGCCCGCCATTTCGAGGCGGCTTGCATGAGGCGTGCGCGAATTCCCGCGCGGGTTCGGGCCGCGACGTGCGGGAACCATGGGCCTCGGGCCCTGGCCCAGAGCGAATCGATGATCCAGCTGCGCACCTACGTCTACATGGATTCCCTCCAGCCGCAGCTGGCGGAATACATGGCTACGGTCTCCCAGGGCTTCCTGCCCGTTCCGGGGGACTCCTGCCTGTGGGTGGAGGTGTCCCCGGGGATGGCGGTGCACCGCCTGACCGACGTGGCACTGAAGGCGACCAACGTGCACCTCGCGCAGCAGGTGGTGGAGCGTGAATTCGGCTCCATGGTGATCCACCACCGCGACCAGAGCGACGTGCAGGAGGCCGGGCGCGTGCTGCTGGCGCGCCTGGGTGCCAGCCAGACCGATCGCCAGCCCTGCCGCATCCCGTGGCAGGAGACCATCCGCGGGATGACCCCGGATCACACCGTGCTGATCAACCGCCAGAATCGTCGCGGCAACATGATCCTGCCGGAACAGAGCATGTTCATCCTCGAGGCGGAGCCGGCCGGGTACATCATCTACGCCGCGAACCAGGCGCTGAAGGCCGCCAACGTCTCGCTGATCGACGTCCGTGCGGTGGGTGCCTTTGGCCGTCTGACCCTGGCCGGCAGAGAGGGCGATGTGGACGAGGCCGCGCGCGCGGCGATCCACGCCCTGCACAACCCCGCCGGGACCTGAGATGCATCGCGCCCAGCTGCTGGACCTGCTCGCCCGGCACCAGACGACCTTCATCGAGGAGGCCGGTTACGTCCGCCGTGCCCTGGAGTTCGTCAGCGAGCACCCGGACTGCTTCCACTGCGATCTCCTGCCCGCGCATGTAACCGGTTCCGCCTGGGTGGTCAGCCCCGACCGCGAACGGGCATTGCTGCTGCTGCACGGCAAGCATCACCGCTGGTTCCAGCCCGGCGGGCATGCCGATGGCCAGGCCGACATCCTGCAGGTGGCCCTGCGCGAGACCCACGAAGAGACCGGGCTCGCCCCCGAGCAGATCCGGCTGGTGGAGGAGGATGTCTTCGATCTCGACATCCACACCATCCCGGCCAGCCCGCATTTCCCGATGCACGAGCACATCGACGTGCGCTTCCTGCTGGAGATCGACGACCGCCTGCCGGTGCCCGGCAGCCACGAGTCGCACGATATCCTCTGGGTGCCGCTGCAGCACGTCTCGCGCTACAACAACTGCCGCTCCCTCTGGCGCATGGTGGAAAAGACCCGCCGTCTGCGCACCTACCAGCACACCCACCTGCGCTGATCCTGCCCTGGCTTCGGCGCTTCCGTGCGCCGTTCCCGCGAACGCGAGTGGGCGCTATAGTCGCGGTCGGTTCCCCTTGAGGTCCCGTCTCGATGACCATCCTGCCGCGTTTGGCCTTGCTGCTGTCTTTGCTGCTCCTGTTCTCGCCAGCGGGTGCCGGCGAGGTGGAATCGCACACCGTCACGGTGACCGATCCCGCCGGCGTGGACCTGGAGGTCACCGTGTACCCGGCCGCCGGCGATCGAGTCTACCTCTGGCTGCTGCCGCAGGCGGGCGAACACGCCAACCATGCGCGCCTCGGCCGCGAGCTGGCTGCGATGGGTGTCGAGGTCTGGCAGGTCGATCTGCTGGATGCCCATTTCCTCCCGCGCACCAACGAGAGCATGCGCAGCCTGGATGGCGTGAGCGTGGCGGCGCTACTGCGCACGGCGCACGAGCAGACCGGCAAGCAGGTGATGCTGGTGGCCTCGGGCCGTCCGGCGATCACCGCCCTGCGCGGCATGCGCCAGTGGCAGGAGGACGACCCCGAGCAGGCCTATGTGCTCGGAGCGGCGCTGGCCTTCCCCAACCTGATGGTCGACACACCGGTGGCGGGGGCGCCCGCCGAGTTCGTGGATGTCGTGCGCGCCACCAATCTTCCAGTCTTCCTGCTGCAGCCTACTCAGGGTGTCTATCGCTGGCACCTGGACGACATCCTGGCCGACCTGCGCCGGGGCGGTAGCCCGGTGTTCGTGCAGATGGTCCCGGAGGTGCGCGACTTTTACTATCTGCGCCGTTCGGCCCCCGACCCGGAGGAGCAGGCCGCGGCCGAGCGCCTGCCCGCGCAGTTGCTGCAGGCGGGCCGTCTGCTGGCCAGCGTCCCGCGCGCGCTGGCGGCCGCGCCCATGCCCGAGGCGGCCCGCGACGTCGAGGCCGGCCGCGGCCTGGTGGAGCGCGATCACCCGCCGCCGGTCGCGGACTTCACGCTCACCGACCATCTGGGCGATGAGCAGTCGCTGTCCCACTACGACGGTCAGGTGGTACTGCTGAACTTCTGGGCCAGCTGGTGCCCGCCCTGCGTGCACGAGATCCCGTCGATGAACCGCATGGCCGAGACTCTGGGCGAGGGCTTCGCCATCGTGTCGGTCAACTATCAGGAAAGCGCCGAACACATCACGGCCTTCATGGAAGAGGTGCAGGTCGATTTCCCGGTCCTGATGGACTTCGACGGCCGGGTGGCCGCCGACTGGCGCGTGTTCGCCTTCCCCAGCTCCTTCATCCTCGGCCGCGACGGCCGTGTGCGTTATTCGGTCAACAGCGCCATTGAATGGGACGACCGCGACGTTATCGCCATCGTCGAGGCCCTGATGGCGGAGCCGGAGTAGTCGGCAGGCTGGCTGGCGCAGTGACCGCCGGTTCGCCACCCATCCCGTCATTGCAAGCGCAGCGAAGCAATCCGCCAGACAAGGGCGCAGCCCCACCAGATTGCTTCGCTGCGTTCGCAATGACGCGGTAGATGTTCTCTTGGGCTAGTCGTCGGTCTCGCCCTCAACGATGGTCAGGCCGAAGGCGTGCCACATCTGCATGCCGCCGCGGTACCACTTGATGCGCTCGGCGGGGTAGCCGAGATTGGTCAGGGTGCGGATGTTGGTGGGTGACTGGCCGCACCAGGGGCCGTTGCAGAACAGCACCAGGGTCTTCGCCCGGCTGAAGTCGTAGAAGTCGCCGTCGAAGATTGCGCCGAAGTCTTCGGTCAGCACGTTGCGCACGTCGTCCGGGTCCGCGCCGGAGGCAAAGTGCAGGCGGTCCCAGGGGATGTTGACGGCGCCGGGGATGGTGCCGCGGCGGTATTCGCGCGGGGTGCGCGAATCGATGATCACCAGGTCGTCGTGCTCCGTGGTCTGCTGGAGGTAGTCGATGAACTCCAGCTCGCCCAGGGTCTCAACGCCGGGCCCAAGGCTCATCGGCTGGATACAGAACGGCGGGCAGGGTCGCGCGATCTGCGCGTAGTCGAGGTCGATGGTTGCGAAGGTATCCTGGTCGCGGGTCACCGTTACCAGTTCGTCGCCGTGGCGCACCTCGAACTCGGCCATGTCGGTGGTGATGCCGACCTCTGTTTCCGCGAATGCCGGTGCGGTCAGCAACAGGACCGTGGCTGCGAGCAGGCCCGATCGGATTCGGTGTATTGCATTGGGTGCTTTCATGGGAGTCTCCGCTACGTCTCTCATACCTCGAACGTAGTCTCGAACTGCGGCGCTTGCGCCAAATAACGCCTGCCCGCGTGGGCATTTCCTGACCCGGCAAGGTGCTGCACGAGGGGGCGCGCGATCCATCAGGCGGTGGGATGACCGCTGAGGTACGGATGCCTCGGTATTCGGGGAGTAGTGCAGGTCTGGTAGGGTGCGCGCTCGTTCGCGCGGGGCAGGTGCGCGCAGGATTTCGTCCAGAGGAAGGAAGGTGTTTGTGTTGCGAGGATTGCGTACGTTTTGGGTGGCCGGCATTGCGCTGGTGGCCACCGGGTGTTCCATCACCCAGTCGATCGAGCCACTGGATGCCGTGGATGTCAGCCTGGTCTGCGTGCTCGACAACCCCGACATCCACATGGCGGGATTTCAGCCTGAGTTGCGCGAACTGATCGAGCAACGCGGCATCCGCACGGATGTCTATTCCGGTTCCCGCCCTGCACGGTGCTCGCATTACCTGGAACACACTGCGAACTGGAAGTGGGATCTGGCAATGTACCTCTCGTACGCCGATCTTCGCGTCTATGACGCCCAGGGCCTGGCGGGGCAGGCCACCTACGATGCCCGCAGCGGTAGCGGGCGGATGGACAAGTTCGGGCCGACCCGAGAGAAGCTGGCGCCGCTAGTGGACGAGCTGTTTGCGCAAGTGAATGCCGTGGAGTTGATCCGCGGAGGCGAACAGGCGGATCAGGGAGGCGTTGAAGACTCCGACGGCCGTTCGGTCGAGGCGCGGCTGGAAGAGCTGGATCGCTTGCACGACCGGGGGCTGATTACCGAAGCGGCCTACGAAGAGCGCCTGCGCGCCATCCTGGCGGATCTTTAGCACGCCCCGCGCGGCGCCGCGCCCTTTCCGGGCCGCTATGCGTCTTCGTCCAGCAGGTCGCGGATCTGGTCGATCACGCCGGGTTCGGTCCATTCGATGGCGCCGAACAGGTAGTAGCGCAGGCGGCCCTTGCGGTCGACGACGTAGCTGGTGGGGTAGGCCATCGCGCGCCAGTCGTCGAGGGAGTCCTGTTCCGGATCGAGGAGGATGGTGAACTCGGTCTGCACCTCGTCCTCGATGAAGCGGCGGATAGTGTCCTTGTCCTCTCCCAGGTTCACCGCCAGGATGCGAAAGCCTTCGTCGCGCAGTTCGTCCTCCAGCAGTTGCATGGACGGCATCTCGTGCACGCAGGGGGGGCACCAGCTGGCCCAGAAATTGATCAGCACCACCTCGCCGCGATAGTCCTCCAGTCGATGGATATCCCCCGCCAGGTCGGGCCGCTCCAGCGGCGGGGCCGCCACGGGTTCATCCAGGGCATTGAGCTGTGCGTCGGTGCCGCTGGGGGTGCGTACCGTCAGGTCCGTGTCCGCTTCGGCCACGGCGGGCGTCCGTTGGTGAGGCAGGCGCGTCAGCAGGCCCATGGCGAAGATAATCTCGCGGTGGAAGGTCTCGCTGGCGAGCCGCTCGCCTTCGGTCGCATCGGGGCGGAAGAAGAAGCGGTCGCGGATCCCGGGAAGCAGGCGCGCCCCCACCGCACTGCCGCCCTCGGTCAGCCCGCTGCGAATACGCCCGAGCTGCTGGCGCTGGGGCGACTGGGCCGGCTGCAGGATGTACACCGGCAGGTTGGTCAGTCGGACGATGGGTTGTAGTTCGGCCTCATCGGTATCCACGCCGGTATGCAGAAAGGGGCTGGTCATCAGCAGTCCGGCCAGGTAGTCCGCCTCGGGGTGGTCCTGTTGCCACTGGTACAGGCCCGTGAGCAGCCAGGGCAGGGCACGGTCATGCCCGAAGGCAAAGACCGGTCGTCCGGTATCGGCGTGGGTTGCCTCGATCAGGTCCGCCACCGTGGCGGTGGGCATGTCGTCGAAGCTGGATGCCGCCTCGGGCAGGAAGTGGCCGGTGAACGGATCGACCAGCCAGACCTCGACCCCGGCCGCCTGCAGTGCCAGGGCCTGTTGTCGATGGCCGTCCTGCAGGCCGTGTTCGGAGGGAAGCCACAACAGCACGGCCTCGCCATCGGCGCGATATCGTTCCACCGGGATCTCGGCCCCGCCGGCCTCGATGGAAGCGGCGGCGTCGACTGCGCCCGTCGGGCCGTTGGCCTCCTGCGCCAGCGCGGCGAACGGGATCATCAGCAGGGTCGCGAGGGCAAACAGGCGTACGAGAATGCGGTGGGTCATGGAAACCTTGGTGAAGGGGTTCGGGGTAGATAGACGCGCGAGAGCTCGATATTGCTCCACTGATCTCCTGCGGGGTGTCAGGATTGTGTTCGCAGTCGGGGATTCCGGTCCCTACAACGCGGGCATGCTGGCAACGGGTATGGGTTCGGTGGTGGCGATCATGATGCGGTCACGTCCGCCGTCCTTCGCGGCGTACAGGGCCTGGTCGGCGCGTCCCAGCAGCGAGTCCATGGTGTCGCCGGGGTGGAAGCTGGCAATCCCGGCCGAGCAGGTCTGGCCGTTGGGCATCGCAGCGCGCAGGCGTTCCAGCACACGACTGGCCTGCTGCGCATCAATGTGCGGGAATACCACCACGAATTCCTCGCCGCCAAAGCGTGCCAGCAGGTCCGTGGGCCGCAGGATGGGGCGCCAGGCGGCCACCATTTCCTGCAGCAGGGCGTCGCCGGCGGCATGGCCGTGGGTATCGTTGAAGCGCTTGAAATGGTCAATATCCAGGAATGCGAGGTTGAGCGGGCCCTGGGTGCGTTCGGCGCGGGCGATCTCGCGGGTTAACTGTTCTTCCATGTGGCGACGATTGCCCGCCCCGGTCAGCGGGTCGGTACGCGAGAGGTGCTCCAGGCGCTTGGCCTGGTGCTGGGTCTCGCGCAGCAATCCAGCCATGCGGTACAGCACCAGCAGGAACAGCAGGATGGAGGCGATCGCCGCGACGCGAATGATCTCCATCTCGCTGCCAGCGGTAAACAGGATCACCATCGGTACCAGGACGGACGCGGCCCCCAGCACCAACAGGCGGCGGCCGGAGAGCTCGGCGGGCGAAATGCGCGTCCGAGGTTCCACCCTCGCGGAGGGGTGCCAGGCGGCTGCCACGATCAGGGAATAGGCGATCAGCCAGAAGGCATCGGTCAGCCCGCCCGCGGTGTACCAGCCGGTGGAGTTGCCATGGGCGTAGAGCAGGTCGGCCGCCAGATAGGCGAGCATCCCCAGGAGCAGGAAGCTGTGGGCCGTGATGCCGGTTCGGTGCAGGAACACCAGGCGCAGGACCAGCGGCAGCAGGATCAGGTCCGCGACCGGATACCCAGCGGATACCAGCAGCTGCAGCCAGGTCAGGTCGGGGTCGTAGGTGTAGGGGGCGATCAGCAGGGCCCAACCGAGCACCGCGGCCGAGATCCCCACGATCAGGGCATCCACAAAGGCGCCATCGTCGCGTGCGGTCTGGCTTCCCAGTTGCCACAGCGCCATGGCAAACAGTGGGTATACCGACAGGTAGAAGATATCCGCGGCCGAGGGGAAGGGTTCCAGGCCCTGCAGATCGAGCCAGTACCAGATGCCGTGGCCGATGGCTGCCAGCGTCAGCGCGGTGGCGATCAGGCCCCAGGCGCTCGCGGCGAATGGCCGCGATCGGTGCAACACGGCGATGCCGACAGCGACCGCAGCGCTTGCGGTGCCCAGCACGTAGAGACTGCTGGCCAGCAGGCCATAGGGCAGGGCGACATAGGTTGCGGTCAGCAGGAGGCCGATGCCCAGCAACAGCTGCCAGGCATTCGGGCGCACAAAACGGACACCGCCGCGGTATTCCGCGCCTGCGGAGTGCGTGTCGTCGCGCTGGATGCCGGCCCGTTTCCCCATGAATAATATGGTGACAGACCGTTGACGGGTTGTCCCGATTCGGCATGCCTTGTGAGCCGGTCACCCGGGCGCCACTGGCTGAAAACAGCCTGTGGCGCCCGGGAGGCTACAGGCCGATCAGTTCGGCGTGGACGCCGGAGTCGGTCACCGTGTCCAGCAGCTTGCGGCTGTCGACCCGTTCCGGATCGTACTCCACCACCATCAGGTGAGGGCGTTCGTCGTGACTGGAGGCGGCCATGACGCCGGGGAGTTCACGCAGGGTGTCCTGGATGCGCTCGCGGGTCGCGTGATCGGTGTTTTCGTCGATGTGGATGGTGACATCCGCCATGTGATTGCTCATCGGGGGTTCCTTCGGCTGCTGGGCCGTGTGCCTTCACCATGAATATAGACGCTAAACGGGGTGGCTCAAGCGGAGACCTGGCCGGCGGCGGAACAGGGAGCTATGGTGGAGGGATGAACGCAAAAAGGAGAATCACGATGCGAGCGATCTGGCTGGGACTGGCCCTTGCCGCGGTGAGCAGTACCGCGCAGGCCGAGGAACTGACCGGCGACCGGCTGCTGGAGGCCGCCAACGCCGAGATCACCAACATCGACAAGGAGGGCCTGCAGGAGTGGATCGCCAGCGAGCCGGACCATGTGGTGATCGACGTGCGCACCCGCACCGAGATCGAGCACACCGGCGGGCAGATCCGCTCCAGCGAGACGCTCAATATCCCGCGTGGCTGGATCGAGTTCGAGGCCCCCGGCGAGATCCCGGACAAGGACACCCCGATCGTCGTCTACTGCGGCCAGAACCTGCGTAGCGTGGCCGCCGCGCAGACCCTGCAGCAGATGGGCTACACCAACGTGCAGAACTACCCCGGCGGTTTCTTCGAGTGGCAGGACGCCGGCCTGCCGCTGTACGTGCTGGACAAGGCGCGCGACTCGTTCCTCTATGACTTGCCGCAGGAGGTGACCGAAGGTGTCTGGTCCGCGATCGGTGCGACCCAGCCCTCCACCTACGAGAACTCCGGCCACAACAACAACCTGTCGTTCATCATCACCGATGACGGCGTGGTGGTGATGAACGCCGGCGACAACTACCTGCTGGCCAAGTCGCTGCACGAGGAGATCAAGAAGATCACCGACCAGCCGGTGAAATACGTGGTGCTGGAGAACGCCCAGGGCCATGCCATGCTCGGCATGACTTACTGGCAGGAGCAGGGCGCGACGGTGATCGCGCACAAGGAGGCCGCGCGCGAGATCGCCGCCAACGGCCAGGCCAGCCTGGAGGGTGCGCCCAACCGCACCCGCGACAAGGCGTTTCTGACCGAGCTGGGTACGCCGGATGTCACCTTCGCCACGCGTCTGGATCTGGAGATGGGCGGCGAGACCATCCAGATCCGCTACCTCGGGCCGGGCCACGCCCCGGGTGATATCGCGATCTGGGCGCCCGAGCGCAAGGTGCTGATTACCGGCGATCTGGCCTTCCATCAGCGCATGCTGCCGATCTTCGACTACACCGATACCGCCGGCTGGATCGAGACCTGGAGCGAACTGGAGGCCCTGGATGCGGACTACATCATCCCCGGCCACGGCGAACCGGTGAACGACTTCGGCGTGTTGCGCCGCTACACCCACGACTACCTCGTGCATCTGCGCGAGGAGGTCCAGCGCATCCTCGACGAAGGCGGCACGCTGAATGATGCCTACAACATCGACCAGTCCGCTTACCGCCACCTGGACACCTACGGCGAGCTGCACCGTCAGAACGCCGGCCGTGTGTTCCGCACCATGGAGTTCGAGGACTTCTGAACCGCAATCCGGGCGATACCCTGTCCTGGCGAGCACACCCCGTCCTTGCGAGCGCAGCGAAGCAATCTCCATCCGAAACCACCGGACCCAGGGTCCGGTGGTATGTCCCTAGGCGGGCCCGTCGGCCTTGGGCCCGGTCAACAAGCTCGCAAAGCCTCTTCCTCACCCCGCATCGGGTTGCATATGGCATTCACCAAATATTCGCGTTAGATTAGAACGAACGTTCGGTTTGGTTTTGGTGATGACGGAAAATCCGAAGCAATCAGTGCGCGGCGCCGCACTACGCAAGCTGGTTCTGGATACCGCCCTGGAGCAGTTCAGCCGCGATGGTTATTTCAATACCTCTATCCACGATATCCGGCGCCAGGCCGAGGTCTCCATTGGGTCGATCTATCACCACTTCGGCAACAAGGAGGCGCTGGCCAAGGCGCTGTACGACGACCTGCTGCAGCGCATGGATGCCGGCCTGGCCGAGGTGATGGGACGCGAGAGTGGATGCCGCGCGCGCTGCGACGGGATCATCGCGTTTATGTTCGAGGCCGCGACCGAGGCCCCGCAGACCATGCGTTTCGTGCTGGAGGCGCGCCACCGCGAGTTCCTGCCGGACGAGCCGCCGGTGTGTTCATCGCAGCCGTTCCAGCGCATGCGCGAGTGCATTGAGCAGGGCATTGAGCGCGGCGAGGTGCGGCCGATGGAGGTGCCGGTAGCGGCCACCGCCGCATTTGGCGGCGCGATCCGCCTGCTGCACCTGCACCTCGACGGCGTCCTGGAACGCCCGCTGGCGCACTACCTTCCCGAGACGCAGGAGGCCGCCTGGCGTGCCATCGCCATGACCCCGGCGGATCGACCGTGACCCCCGCTTCAACCACGAAGGAGAGCCCCCTGATGAAGATTGTTGCTTCCCTGTTCCTGCTGTTTGCCTTGTCCCTGTCCGCCTTGAGCGTCCAGGCCGATGCCCCCACCGATGCCCGGGCCCTGGAGGGTGTCGAGCAGGGTCGAGTGGTGTTCGACCTGAACAACAATGACCCGGAGATGCTGGCGCTGTACCTGATGGTGATCCGCGAGACCTTTGAAGACCTCACCGACCAGGGGGTGGAACCGGACATGATCCTCGTCTTCCGCGGCCTGGCCGTGACCATGATCAGCGAGGACCGTGAACGCTTCGAACTGACGGAATTCGACCACCTGGACACGATCGAAGAGCACATCGCAGCGTTGAAGGAGAAGGGCGTGCGCATGGAGTCCTGTTCCGTGGCCACGCGGCTGTTCGGGGTCGACCACGGCGAGCTGCTGCCCGGCATCGAGCCTGTGCGCAATACCTTCGTGTCGCTGACCGGCTATCAGGCGCAGGGTTACGCGGTCATCCCGATCTACTGAGACCCGGTCTACCCCGGCACCAGGAACGAAACCACTGGACCCTCACCCCCAAAGGAGGAGTACATCCATGCGAAACCGAATGCTGATCCTGCTGTTGGCCCTGCTGCTGCCGCTCGGGCTGGGCCCGACGGCCACCGCCGAGGGCCTGGACAACCGCGAGGCGACCCAGGGCATCGAGACCATGCGGGCGGTCTACGACATGCGCAAGTCCGATCCCAACGTGATGCTCGCCTATCTGCGCGGCATTGCCACCAACCATGAAAATCTGATCAAGGAGGGCGTGGAGCCCGACCTGCGCATGGTCTTCATCGCCGAGGCGGTCAAGCTCATCACCACGGATCCGGAGCCCGAGATCGCCATCGACCACGGCGACACCCTGGAAGAGATCGCCAGGGCGGTCGACCGCCTGGCCGAGTTGGGCGTGAAGATGGAGGTCTGCGCGGCCGCCACCCGCGCCTACGGGGTGGACAACGACAAGGTGCTGGACCCGATCCAGCCGGTCCGCAGTGGCTTCATCGCCGTCATGGGTTACCAGAACCAGGGCTACGCACTGGTCCCTGTCTACTGAGTTCCCGCCGCCCCCTCACACGGGGCCTTTCTTGTCGTCGCAGGGAAGCGACGACTGTTTTGCCTGCAACGAGTGGGTGAAGCCACCGCGAACCGGTCCAAGCGGCCGTCGGCCGGGCGGGACATCCGGGACCAGGTCTCCCTGGTTGTCGATTCTCTTCTCTACCTGCCTGGAGTGGCGTCCTGTACTCGGGCCCCGTGTTTTTCGAATACCATAAGGCGCGAATTTCTGGCGTTGCCCCCGGCAGGAAACCTTGCAGGCGGGGCAGGGTCCTATGATCGCGTGATGCCGAACGGCATCTGCGGAGAGGTTTTCGCACCGCAGGTGCCCTGGTTCGATCGCCCGGGGTGCCGGCGGCCCCTACCGAAGCCACGAGATCATTGCCATGACCAGCAGTCGTGATCTGCTTGACGGACTGGCCCACCTGACGGGCATCCGCAATGCCCAGCGTCTGGAATACAGCCTGCTCAAGACGCTGGACGGCATCTACGAGTCTGCCGGCATCTGGGCGATTCAGCTTGATGCCGCCGGACGGCCCAGGGGCCTCCATTCCTTCGATCGCAAGCACGACGCCGTGATGACGGTGCCGTTCGATCCCGAGGACCAGACCGTGCCCGCCGGGTTGCTGGAGCGAGCGTTGGCGACCGGTCAGCCGGTTGCGGATGCTGACGCCTCCGGGCGCCCGGTATCGGTCTTTCCGATGTCCGGGCTCAATGAGTTCAGTATCTGCCTGGCGTTTTCATTCGACAGCGAAGGTGACAACGAGTCGCTGGATGCGCATCTGGTCAAGAGCTTCCTTTCGGTTTATCGCAACTTCGTCAGGCTGATTGATGACGCCCAGACGGACGAGCTGACCGGCCTGCTCAACCGCAAGACCTTCGACGACAACTTCCGTGAGCTTGCGACACTGGAGCGCAGTGTCCACCGGCCGGGTCTGCCGGAGGACCGTCGCCAGGAGCCCGATCCCGAGGAGACTCAGATCTGGCTGGGCGTGATCGACATCGACGACTTCAAGAAGGTCAATGACGGCTTCGGCCATGTGTACGGCGACGAGGTGTTGATCCTGCTCGCGCGGCTGCTGCAGCAGAGCTTCCGCAACAATGACTTGATCTATCGCTTTGGCGGGGAGGAGTTCGTGGTGCTGGCCGAGGTTGCCGGTGCCGACAGGGCGGCCGCAGCCTTCGAGCGCCTGAAGCACGCGGTTGCCGACTACACATTGCCGCGGGTCGGTCGCGTCACGACCAGTATCGGCGTGACCCAGTTGCGCCCCTACAAGACCGCCAGCGCGGTGCTGGACGAGGCCGATCAGGCCCTGTACTACGCCAAGGCAAACGGCAAAAATCAGGTCTGCCTGTACGACCGCCTGGTTGCCGAAGGCGTGATTAAGCCCTCCAAGATCGACGTTGGCGAGATCGAACTGTTTTGATTGCGCAGCTCGCCGCGATCCTGCGTTGCGGCTCGCTTATGTAGCTCGGCTACACTTCGCTCTCCGCGCCTTGTCATCGAGCAAAATCGACTCGAGCGCGGAGGTGCGAATGGATCCGTGTTTCTCTAGCCGCGCGCGAGGCGGCGGTTGAGCGTGTAGACCGACAGCGGCGCGAACACCAGCACAATGCCCAGCGCCCAGGCCAGCGACCAAAGTGCCGGCTCCAGGGCCGGGCCGTCGGCATTCATCAGTCCGCGCGCCGCGTCGGCCAGCAGCGACACCGGGTTGGCCTGCACGAAGCCCTGCAGCCACGGTGGCATCGTATCCACCGGCACGAAGGCCGAGCTCACGAAGGTGACCGGGAACAGCGCGGTAAAGCCGAACAGCTGCACATGCTCGGGGTCGCGCGCGATCACGCCCACGAGCACCATCACCCAGGAGAAGGCCACGGCGAAGGTCAGCACCAGCGCCACCATCGCCAGTAGATGGGCCCATGAAGTCTCCAGGCGAAAGCCCAGCAGAAACCCGACGATCAGCAACAGCGCAATACACAGCAGCTGTTTGACCACGTCCGCCAGGATGCGGCCGGCCAGTGGCGCCCAGCGCGGGATGGGCAGGGCGCGAAAGCGGTCGAACACGCCTCGGGTCAAGTCGGTGTTCAGGCCATGGCCCACGTATACGGTGACGAACAGCATGTTCATCACGATCACGCCCGGCAGCACGAACGCCAGGTAGTTTTCCGGGGAGCCGGCAATGGCCCCGCCGAACACGAACAGGAACAACACCAGAAACAGGATCGGCTGGATGCTGTAGTCGCCCAGCTCCCAGGGGTTGCGGCGCACCTGAACCAGGCTGCGCCAGGCCAGCGCCAGGGTCTGATCGAGGGCCTTCATGCCGCGTCCTCCGCGTCGCTTGCTGGCTCACGGCTGGCCCCGCTGCGCCCGGTCAGGGACAGGAACACGTCATCCAGACTGGCGCCGCGCAGCCCGAGCTCCGCGACCTCGATGCCGGCGGCGTCCAACTCGCGCAGCACCGCGGGCAGCAGGGCCGGGTCTGACACCGGTACGCTGATTGTTTCGCCCTCCACACGGGGAGGGGTGCCCACCATCGCGGCGACCCGCTCGCCGGCCGCCGCGGCCTGTTCCGCGCGGGCCACCATCAGGAACAGCGTGCGTCCGCCGACCCGAGCCTTCAGTTGCGCGGCGGTGCCTTCGGCGATCACGCGTCCGTGGTCCAGTACCACGATGGAATCGGCCAGGGCATCAGCCTCCTCCAGGTACTGGGTGGTCAGCAGCACGGTGGTGCCGGCGGCCTGCAGCTGGCGGACGCGCTCCCACAGGTCGCGGCGGGCCCGCGGGTCGAGGCCAGTGGAGGGCTCGTCGAGGAACAGGATGCGCGGGTGCCCGACCAGGCTGGCGGCCAGATCCAGCCGCCGCCGCATCCCGCCGGAGTAGGTCTTTGCCGGGCGCTGCCCGACCTCGCGCAGGTCGAAATCCCGCAGAAACTCATCGGCGCGGGCCCTGGCGTCACGGCGTTTCAGGCCCAGCAGGCGGCCGATCAGAATCAGGTTCTCGCGCCCGGTCAGCTTCTCGTCCACCGAGGCGTACTGGCCGGTCAGGCCGATGATCTCGCGCACCCGCGCGCCCTCGCGAACCACATCGAAGCCGCCCACCCGGGCCGCCCCGGCGGTGGGCGTCAGCAGTGTGGCGAGCATACGCACCACGGTCGTCTTGCCGGCACCGTTCGGCCCCAGAAGGCCCAGCACGTGCCCGGGCGGAACCCGCAGATCCACTCCGTCCACGGCCCGCGTGCCGCCAAAGTCGCGCACCAGGCCTTCCACTTCGATGGCGTTGCCCATACTCGCCTCCGTATCCGATGTCTTCGCCGAGACGCCGTCTGGCTGTACCGGTTCCTCAGCGTTTTCCTCAGCCGCCTTGCCGCGTCTTCAGCAGGTCGCGGATCTCCGTCAGCAGTTTCTCTTCGTTGCTGGGTGCGGCGGGTTCTTCCGGCTTGGCCTCTTCCTTGCGTTGCAGGCGGGCGATCGCCTTGATGGCGGCGAACACCACCACGGCGATAATCAGGAAGTCCACCACGCGCTTGATGAACAGCCCGTAATTGATGGTGACCGCCGCCACGCCGTTCTCCGCCTCGCGCAGCACGATCGCGAGTTCTCCAAAGTCGACCCCGCCGAGCAGCAGGCCGATGGGTGGCATCACCACATCGGATACCAGTGATGACACGATCTGGCCGAACGCCAGCCCAATAATGACACCCACGGCCATGTCGACCACGTTGCCGCGCGCCACAAACTGCTTGAACTCGTTCACGATGCCCATGGCCCTTCACCAGTCGATGGATGCTGCTAGATCTATAGGCCAGCGCAGGGGCGGTTGCTATGGAAAGGCGAAGGGCGAAGGGCCAAGACCGGAGTTTGCGCGGTGGACACGTCAGTCTGGGTGCCGCGGCGTTGCGCTTGACGCGCGTGATTGTGCGGCGCGACGCTGTAAATAGATGCACGGTCTATAAAGGTTATAGCGGAGCGTCTTGGATCCGATCCAGAGGAGGGCGGGCAATGAAACGAACAGAATCGGCATATCCTTCGGCCATCGGCCGTAACCCACTGGGTGCACATTTCGCGGCCGGGTTCGCCGTGGTTCTGTTGTGGTGTCTCACCTCAGTGGCCCAGGCATCGACGGGCCCGGATTTCAGCGAACTGTTTGGTGACAGCGACTTCATCGAGATCATCGAGCGTGACGAGGGGCTCGAGATCCGGCCGACCGGGTACGTGCACCCGGATGCCGAGCCGGATCATGTGTTCCGCATTGATCTGGACGAGGGGCAGGTGCCGATCGGGCAGGGAGTGGTCTACGACGGCTTCCTGATCGACGGGAAGCTGCCCGGGCCAACCTTGCGGGTGACCGAGGGCGACATCGTGCGCATGGAGATCACCAATAGCGGGGACGTGATGCATGGTGCGTCGATCCATGCCGCCTATACCCAGACCTCGAAGCATGTCGGGCACATCCTCCCCGGGCAGACCAAGTCGGTGACCTTCCGAGCGACCACGCCGGGGGTGTTCATGTATCACTGTGCCCCGGGTGGTCACGCCATCCCGATGCACGTGATGTTTGGCCAGTACGGAATGATCGTGGTCGAGCCGCGCGACGAGTCCTACCAGCTGGAGGCGGATCTGGGCCAGGAGCCTGATTTGAAGCTGTACATGCTGCAGCATGAGCTGTACGCCAGCGGCAAGGAGGCGGTGGAAGGCGATGTCAGCTATACCGCCTTCAATGGCGAGTTGTTCCGTTACGTGGAGAACCCCATCCCGGTCCGTCCGGGCGACTACGTGCGCATGTACTTCCTGAATGTCGGCCCCAACCTCCTTTCGACCTTCCACATCGTGGGCATCCTCTGGGACTACGTGTACTGGCAGGGGCACCCGGAAGCACGGTGGCCCGGCGGACAGACGGTAACCGCGGGTCCGTCGGACTCCTGGGTGATCGAGTTCCGCATCCCCCCGGAGGAGGGCGTCTACACCATGCTGGATCATGGCGTCGGGGCCACCAGCCGCGGTGCCATTGGGCTGCTGGACGCTCGGGCCGATGCGGACACCCCCTCCGAAATCCTGGCCGAAGGTCCATCGTACGAGCCGGCAGAGCGCGCGGAGCGGATCGGTGAAGTCCGGCGTGTCCTCGCGCCGTTCGGCATTCCCGACGCCGACACTAACCCGGTACCCGCCCGGGCTGATCGTCCGGTTCGGCTCGGGGCGGATGTGGACGAGGTCGTCATCGAGATGAAGGGCAATTCCTTCTACCCGAAGGTGGTCGAGGTGGCGCCGGGCACCAAGATCACCTGGGTGAACGAGGATGTCTTTACCTATGGTTTCGGGGAGACTTCGGGTGCGCACAATGCCGTCGCCATGCGCGGCCCGCAATCGTTCGCCACGGCGATGCTGGGGCATGCCGAGAGCGACAGCGTCACGCTGACCGAGCCGGGCACTTACGACTACATCTGCGCCCCGCACCCTTACATGGAAGGCCGCATCATCGTGCGTGACCCCGGGTAAGGAAGCGCTGAGCAAAACCATCCCGGTTTTCTCGGAGCAGGGGGTTGCGGCGGGCCGTAACGAAACGCCAGCCCATCAGCGTTTCCCGAACACTCGGCCGGCCTGCTGGGCGAGGCTCGATCCCGATCGAGCCTCTTTTGCCCGGTTGATGGCGAGGGTCAGGCTCCGTGGGCGCTGCGGGAGTCGTCCGGCGCCTGGTCGCGGTCATGCATGCCGTAGTCGCGCAGCACCTCGGCCACGCGCAGCCGGTAATCGGCAAAGATGCCGCCGCGCCCGGCCGCCTGCACCTGGCGGTGCTCTTCCAGGTTGCGCCACTGACGCACCGCCTCGTCATCACGCCAGAATGACAGCGACAGCACCTTGCCCGGCTGGCTCAGGCTTCAGGGAGACACTGGTTAATGTACTCGCTCGCGCTCGAGTCGATTTTGCGTGCTGACAAGGCGCGGTGAGAGAAGTGTAGCCGCGCTACATGAGCGAGCCGCAACGCAGTCAGCGGGCAAAATCGGCCGAGCCCTCAAGGGGTTGGTGTGCCATGTTCCCCGATCCTGCGTTGCGCCGCTGGCCGGTAGCACCACTACCGACTGCACGACCCGCCTTGTCTCGGAAAACATGGGGCACCAACGCGAGCGAGCACATCAATCAGTGTCTCCCTAAAAACGCTCGATGGAGATGAACCCGTCCACGTCCTTCAGGTGCTCGCGCAGTTGCGCGGCCGCATCCAGGTAGTCCTGTTTGCGTTCGGCATGTGGTTCCACTTCGAAGATCACGGCGATCATGGCGGGCTTTGGTATGGGGGTGAAGGGCCGATTAGACCACGCGAACGTCGGTTCTGGGGAAGGCATTCAAGGGACGAGTGGCCAGTCCGATCCACGAGGCACACCTAGGACCGAGGCACACCTGGGCCCGTCATCCCGGACGCCGCGCAGCGGCGATCCGGGATCTCCGGCGCTGGGGGGCGCTGACGTAGGAGACCCCCGGCTCTGCGCTTCGCTCCGCCCGGGATGACGAGCGGGGGCCGGAGGCGGTTGCGTCGTGGCCCGTGATGATTGGGCGTCAGGCCGTCCTGGCCGCGCTTGCGTGGGGGATTTCGCGCCGGATCAGGTGGTCGACGTAGAGAAAGCCGAAGGGCACAACCCCAAGGAACAGGACCAGCAGCCACTTCCAGACCGGCCAGCCGCTCAGATGGCTGGCGATCAGCGAGGTCGCGCCATAGACGATGAACAGGATGCCGTGCACCCAGCCCACGTAGGTCACGGCCAGCGGCATGTCCGCGTAGGTGCGCAGCGGCATGGCGACAAAGAGCAGGGTGAGGAGCGAAATGCCCTCGATAACGCTGATCAGACGGAAGAATTTCATGGTCAGGACCGGAGGCATGGGAATCGGCGCGGAGGGTAGCACAAGGGGCCCGAACGCCTGGTAACCTGTCGGTACGAGAAGCCTTCGCTTCAGTAACCAGGAACCCGCATGAGCACCAAGCCGCACTGGGAACACGTCTACCAGACCCGCGCCACTGATGCGGTGGGGTGGTATCAGCCCGAGGCACGCACGTCGCGGGCACTGATCCAGGAGATCGCTCCGGGAACCGATGCCGCGATGGTCGATATCGGTGGCGGTGCCTCCGTCCTGGTGGACGAGCTGCTGGCAGAGGGCTATCGCAACCTGACGGTGCTCGATCTGTCCGGGGCGGCGCTCGAAAAAGCGCGGGAGCGGATCGGGGAGCGCGCCGCGGCGGTCGTGTGGCAGGAAGCGGACGTACTGGAATACGCGTTCCAGGAAGCTGCGTTCGATGTCTGGCATGACCGCGCGGTGTTTCACTTTCTGACCGACGCGGATCAACGCGCCCAATACGCGACGCAGATGCAGCATGCCCTTCGTCCGGGTGGACATGTGGTGATCGGGACCTTCGCACTGGATGGCCCGGAAAAGTGTTCCGGCCTGCCGGTTCAGCGGCATTCCCCGGAGACCCTGCAGGATGCGTTTGGCCCGGATTTCGCGCTGGTGAAGTCGCAGAGGGAGATCCACGTGACCCCGGGCGAGACCGAGCAGCTGTTCAACTGGTGCGTGTTCCGCAAGAACGACTGATCACGGTCGCACCACGCCCAGCGCGCGACGATCAGCGGCGTTTGACCTCCGTGGCATGGGCCTTGGCCCGGGCGCGGATCTCCTCGAAGAACAGCACTTCCCAGCGGGTGTCGCGCTCGTCCCGCGACAGGACCCCATTGTCCTGCTGCTCGAGCTTGAGGCGCTCATCCGCCGCGGCCTCCGCAGCGTCCAGGATCTTCTTGAAGCTCTCCCGCGCCGCAGCCGCCTTCGGGTCGATCCCCTGGCGCTGCAGGACGTCGGCCAGCAGCGCCCCGCCTTTCTTCCACTTCGACCAAAGCCTCATAAGTGGCTCCCCTGGTGTTCGTTTCGAAACGGCCCGGTCCAATGCGCGACGGGCTCGGAGCCTGGGCTCCGCCAGGCGCTAAACAGTGTACCCGGGCACGCCTGCAGAGGAATCCGGCCGCCCATACGAAAAAGGCCCTCCGAAGAGGGCCCCGTCACCATCGAAAGCGGGCGATTAGTTCGAGAAGAAGCGCACGTTCGGGTCGGCCATGTAGGCACCGACTTCTTCCGGGTCGGCCGGGGTGATGCCGTCAAGCAGGTCGGCCTCGGTGTAGTCCGTGTTCGGCAGGAAGATGGCGCAGGTCTCAACGGTGGCGCCGTTGTTGAGCAGGTTCATCATCAGCTGCTGTGCGTTCCGGTCGGCCGGCTGCATGGTGGCGCCGTCGAAGTCTTCGGTCGCCATCGTAGCGGCGGGACCGCACAGAAGGACGCGAATCTCCTGACCCTGACGCATGCTCTGGTTGGCCAGCACCATGGACATGAACTGGGTGTGGTCGTCGGCCGAGGTGACGCTGACGAACAGCTTGGAGGGCTCATCCGCCTGCGCCGCCGCGCCGGCACCGGCGAAGGCGAGAAGGGCGGAAGCGGCTAGAGTCTTGATGGCTCGCATGGAAGCTCCTGATCGGTTCTTAAAGTGGAATGTCAGAATATAATCGTATGCTGATCCTAAATGCAAAAGAATGCGTCTAGATCGCGTTTATCGGGCCACCCCCGATGGGTCCACCTTCGTCGGGTGGAGGCATCGCGGGCAACTTAAATCTGGGAGTGCGTTCGGCGGCTGGAGTTCCCGGTGCCCCGTGACGAGCCCCCATTTTTCGCATCGAAAGCTCGGAGCGCGTGGCTCCTCCTGACGTATCCGCTTCTTCGGGTACTTTCGTGCAAGGCGGTGGCGGTCCGCCTGGCAAGCCGGCACGCTGGACTCGAAGCCGAGCTCACAGTGCCCTGTAAGAGTGGGGGTCAGCCAATGCGGTAGGCGGAGGCCAGGTCGCGTACGCGCGAGGCGATGTCCGCGACCTCCTGGCTGGCGGTGGCCGTCTGGCGGGCCCCGTTGGCGGTATCGCCAGTGATGTCATTGATGGCGTAGATGTTCCGGTTGATCTCTTCGGCCACTGCGTTCTGTTCTTCTGCCGCACTGGCGATCTGCGTGGTCATGTCGCTGATCCGACCGACGGCCTGGACGATGGATTCCAGCGCCTGGCCGGCGCGTTCGGCATCGTTGCTGGTGGCCTCGGCCATTTCGCGTCCGCGGCCCATGGCGGTCACGGCGTTGCGGGTGCCGGCCTGCAGCGCCTCGATCATCGCCTGGATATCCGCCGTGGAGTCCTGCGTGCGCGAGGCGAGGGTACGCACCTCGTCGGCGACCACGGCGAAGCCGCGCCCCTGTTCGCCAGCGCGGGCGGCCTCGATCGCCGCGTTCAGCGCCAGGAGGTTGGTCTGTTCGGCAATACCGCGAATGACGTCGAGCACCGAGCCAATCTGCTGTCCCTTCTCGTCCAGGTTGCGCACGGACTCCTCGATGGTCGCGACCTCGCCCGACAGGCGCCCAATGTCGCTGACCACCGTACGGACCACGTCGCCACCTGCGCGGGACTCCTGATCGGCTTCCTGGCTGGAGGACGCGGCATCGGAGGCGTTGCGCGCGACCTCTTGCACCGTCGCGGCCATCTCGTTCATCGCCGTCGAGACCTGTTCGGTCTGCGAGCGCTGCTGGTCGATATTCCCGTTGGTCTGGGTGCTGACGGCGGACAGTTGCTCCGAGGCGGAGGCCATCTGGTCCGTCAGGGTGCGCAGCTCGCGGATCGAGTCCTGGAACTGGTCGAGCATGCTGTTCAGGGCATCTGCAGTGGTGCCGATCTCGTCGTCCGAGCGGATGTCCACCCGGCGGGAGAGGTCATGGTGCTCGGCAATCTCCGTGAGCGTCTCGCGCATCCGCGAGATCGGGAGCGCCACCGAGCGATACGTCCATAACCCGGTGAGCACGACAATGATCAAGACGACGAGCATCAGCGCGCCGGTGCGCATTAGAACCTGGGTATAAAACTCCGATACCCGCTCCGCTTCGGCCCCGGCAACCTCGATCTGCAGGTCGACCAGCTCGGTGATCTGGTCGCTGATGGGGTCGATGGTGTCGTATAGCGGCCCGTTGAAGGCGTCGAGCTCACCCTGAACATCGCCGGACATCCCGCCAAGGGCCCCCTCCAGACGGTCCAGATCGGCGTTGGCTGCGCGGAACAACCCGCGGGCACCATCGGCCAGTTCCTGTTCACGGGGTGTCAGGGTCGTGGCCAGGTAGGCGTCCCAGATCGCGGCGATCTCGGTTCGCGCCTCGCGGACGTCGGCGAGGGCCTCTTCCGCGCTCATCCGGCCGGCATCTGCCTTGTTGACCGCATCAATGACCAGCACCGCATAGTTGTCGGCGATGGTCTTCAGCTGCTGCAGGGGCACGACGCGGTCGTGATAGATATTCTGCACGCCCTCTTCGATATTGGCTGTGCCGCGTGCGGCCAGGGCCGCCAACAGCAGGAGCGCGGCCACGGGCACCACGATGGTGATGACCAGCTTGGATCGAACAGAGAGCGAGCGGAAATTCATGGGCGAGTCCTTGCGTGGCCAGGGTTGAGAGCAGCCCGGAATCCCGGACCATGACCACTGTAAACGGCCCGGCGCGCCAAACCTTGAGACACATCAATCGTGCCCCGCCCGATGGAGGCAGACGCCCTCTTGCACGTCGGCGCTTTCGCGGCCGTATCGGGCGCCGCAGCCGATTTACTTCGCCTCGCTATGGGGCCTGGACGACAGGGTCTTGCGGATGCGCCGTACATCGCGCACATACTCCAGCATGGCCGTCATGGCGTCGGCGAACAGGTAGGCCCCGAACAGGGCGAACCCGGCCGCGAACAGCCCGGCAAGGGGCCACAGGATGGCCGCCAGGATCGCCAGTGCCCAGCTCGCCGGTTCCACCAGCTCGGTTTCAAGCGCGAACGTGGCCACAGCGGCAACCGCAAAGGGCTCGATGGCCGTCAGGGAGATAACCGACAGCGCCAGCGAGAACAGCACGAAGCCAACCGCCAGCAACTCGCCGATCAGTCGCATGCCGACCACGACGCAGGTGATGGCAGGATAGTCGCGCGTCTCCAGCGCGCCGAGTGCGCGAGCCCGGTGCCACAGGAGCGCCACCCAGGCCACCACCGCAACTGCAAAGAGGATCTGCAACAGCACCAGGGATGCAATCGGCGAGGGCACCTCCAGCGTCTCCTGCGCCAGTGCCCAGAACGCCACCGATGCCAGGAGGCCGCCCAGGCCCGTCAGGACGGCGATCCCGCGCAGCCCCCATCCCGCCAGCCGCTGCAGGGGGAGCGTGCCCTCGGTCCCGCCGGTTGTCTCGTCGTTCACGGCCGTCTCCATGTCGTTCGCGTACGGCCACGATAGTGCCCGAAAACCGGCCCCGTCAGGTTGCGGGAGAGCGCCTGGGTCAGTCCTTTTTGCGGAGCAGGTCGGCGAAGCTGTGGTTGACGTCCCGGTGGCCTGCCTCGTCGGCGCGTACCGCGCGGATCACGTCGGACAGGCGGGCATCTTCCGGCAGGTTCCAGTACTGGATCGCGCGTTGCGGCGCGGCGACGTTGTCGAGCGCGCCGGATTCCACTTCCTCCAGGTACTCGGTGTAGCTGACGACCGCTTCCTCTTCGAAGTAGCCTACGATCCGGTGCGCCGTACGCGACGAGACGATGTAGATCATAAAGAACAACGTGTAAAAGAAGCCCTGAGCCGAGATGATCAGGAAGCGCTCCAGCCAGTTGGGCGAGGTGATCTCGATGAAGGTGAGCAGGTGCATGCGCTCGTTCTCGGCCTCGTCCATCAGCGTGCGGATCCAGCCGTGGTCATCCTCCATGCGCCGCAGCGAGCGCAGGTGCTGCAGCGTGGCGCCCACCATGCCGGGGACGCCTGCAACCGTCTCCAGGACCACGGCACGGTGTCCGTAGCGCCGGGCAAAGAAGGTGTCGGCGAAGAATCGCATCAGCGAGGTAAAGCCCCGCGCGACGCGGTCGGAGAAATCCCGGGGTTCGTGGTGGCGGCTCAGGTCGATGTCGTGGTCGTTTGTCATGATGCCCCTTGGGGCGCCATTTCTGGCGGCGAATATCCATGGAGCATAGGACCCGCAGTCTGAAATGTCGTGGGGCCACCTCACAAAGCATGAACGCCCCATGGAACATCGTGCCCGAGACCGGTTCGCTGATGCCCAGTGCAGAGGCTGTAGTGGGGTGGTGCAATCGGGGGAACCGGGCGCCGGGAAGGCGGCCTGAGAGAGAGGCTGAAACAAAGGAGAGCGCATGACGAACGACACGAACAAGCCGCAGCTGGAGATCAGCGTGAACGCGGCGCGCGAGCTAGTCGATATTGGCCTGGCCGTGCTGCTGGATATCCGCCAGCCCTTCGAGCTGGAGCTGGAAGGCGCGGTAGAAGGCGCCGTCCCCGTTCCCCTGTTCCGCCTGAAGCAGCTGCTGGGTCGCGAACTGTCGGAGGATGAACAGGAACTGCTGGACGCGGACGAGCCGGACGAGCGCGATTTCCAGCACTTCATCTCCCTGATCAATCGCCACCACGTGACCCAGGACCAGATCCTGCTGTGCCTGTGCAACAGCGGCCGCCGCAGCCTACGCGCCGCGGAGCTCCTGCGGGACCTCGGGTACGCACGCTGCCTTTCCGTCCGGGAGGGATTTCGCGGCTGGACCAGCTAGTGGGCGCTTCCGCCGGCCGGAGCCGCCGAGACCTCATCTCCGGCGAAGCGACGTCGCGCATCTGCGTCCGTTCGCGTCTGCTTGCCCATTTTTACTGCCGGAATGGGCTATTTAGAGGGGATGAACAGAGGCGATTTCGCCTTGATTGGCACTGTTTTGGGTCCTTGTCCGGGGCCGATCCCGTCATCACCGTCGTCGGGTTCCGGCGGGCCAATTCTACGGAGGGGCGCTGCCATGTTTCGACTGCCGGCCGTTCCGCTTGCCACGAAATCCTGGTGGTTCCGGTCGCCCCTGGTCGTGCTGCTCGGGTTGGTTCTGCTCGCCGGGAGCCCTCAGCTGGCCCATGCGGATGATCCCGAAGATTGGCTCGCCGCCATTGCCGAATCGCCGCTCGACGACCCGATTGCGGTCACCTCCACCCTGAAGGGGGGCGTCGTCGAGGGGGCGGTACACGCCCGGCTGCCGTATTCGTTTGCGCTGGTGGCCAGTGAGCTGGAAGCGCTTTCAGCGTGGTGCGAAATCACCTTTCTGCACATCAACATCAAGAGCTGTGTCTACCGCGACGGCCCTGGGGCGGCGGCCGCCTTGCTGAAGCTGTACGTGGGCCGTGCGCGTTACGAGGAGCCGGAGTACGCGGAGTCTGTCGAGCTCCTCAGGCGCTCGGCGCAGATGGACGACGACTGGCTACTGATCGAGCTGGAGGCCGATCGTGGGCCCTACGGGACGCGGGATTACTCCATCGTCGTTCATGTCGTGCCGCACGACACGGGAATCCTCGTCAAGCTCGAGTACTCGTTGCGCTTCGGGGTGATTGCCCGGCTGGCCGCTCGCGTCTACCTCGCCACCGGCGGACGCGACCGGGTGGGATTCACCGTGGTGGGGTACGACAATGGCGAGGCGCAATACATCGGCGGCCTGGAAGGGATGATCGAACGCAACGTCATGCGCTTCTATCTTGCACTGCAGGCCTGGCTCGACATCCGCGACCGGCCGGCTGAGGAGCAGCTTCTGGCCCGCCTGGAGCGCTGGTTCGACCTGACCGACGAGTACTCGCGCCAGCTACGCGAACTGGACCGGGAGACTTATCTCGACCAGAAGCAGCGCGAGTACGCGAACCAGCAGAGGCTGCAGGATGCCCCACCGCCGCGCCGGCGCATCCTGCCCCTGGACTGACCGGGCATCCGCATGTGCCTGACCTCCCGGCTTGGCAAAATGGTGGGTGTCCCCATTCGTCAATCTCAATACGGTCTGAGCTACAGCCCCTTGGTCGGGTCCGACCCCGACCCCGTTGTTCTCGGGGGGCTTCAGTCCTAATTGCGATGGATATAGGAGAACTCCACGGTGACGGGTTCGTCCGCGTCTTCAGGGGTGATGGACAAAGCGATCTGGTACTCCCCATCCCGGCGCATTGTGAAGTAGTTGCCGAATGTCACCGTATCGGCAATCTCCATCGGTTCAAGTCGCCGACTGGTTGCGCTCAGGCCGAGTGGGGCGACGCTCGCGTCGATTTCCGCCTTCTCCACGCGCTCGCCAGTCTCGACGTCGAACAGAGCCGCAGTGATGTGGTAGGCATGACGCCCGCTGGGTATGCCGTCGTGCATCTCGGCTTCCGGGTGATCTGGCGGGTGGGCCCCTTGGATCATGGCGGCCGGGAGCACGCCAAGATAGATGGAGAGCCCTCCTGCGGTATTGTGGTTTGCTCCTTCCTCGGCAGCGGCGGCATTCCCAGTTGCCATTAGGGCCCAGAACAGGGCCAGGATGGAAAGCTGAAACAAACTCTTCATGTGCGACATGGCGGTTCCTCCTGTTCTCAAAGGAAAACGCGCCCGGGCGCTCCTGCTCGCGGTCGCGCGGTCGATCTACGCCCCCACGCGCTATCACGGGCGCGCGTGATGCGGGGGCACCTATGCCGGATTAGCCGAAATCGGCGTTATCCAGCGCCTACCTGAAGTATAGGCCCCAGCGAATCGAGGTCCAGCAAGGCTATGCCGCATGAAAACGGGGACAGATTAATTGCTCATGTTGGGCGCGACGGGGGCCGCCCGGGCCGGCGACGCTCGATGCAGTAGCCGAGGATCTGCCCCAATTCGTCTACGAAACGCGGGTTGCCAGTGCGCTGGACGCGCTGCAGCGCATCGCGAGTCAGCGAACGCGGCGGAAAATAAATCTGTCCCCTTTTCCCGCGATCCAAATCTCTCTGCCCTTTTAGCTCGGCCAGAAGGTGGGTGTCCTGGTCTTTCGTCTCTGTTCTTCCGTCTTCGGCCGCACGGGGGTGTGGGTCAGGGGTGCTCCGGTGCGTTGGTGTAGTTCTGGCGGGGGCGGTCGAGTTCGAGCAGTTCCAGGCGGTGGTTGCCGGTCGGATGGGGCCCCGAGGGGCCCTGGACGAGGAGGGCGAGGCCGTCGTCGATGCCGTGCTCGGTGAGCCACTGGCGGGCGAAGTCGTTCCAGTCGGCGCGGTCCTCGGCGACCTCCACCGGGTGGACGCCGTAGGAAAACAGCAGGCCCTGGGCGGTGGCCGGGGTTGGGGTGAAGGCAGCGATCCAGCAGGGCAGGCGCAGGCGGGCGATGCGCCGGGCAGTGGCACCACTGGCCGTAGGCGCCAGGGTGACCCGTGGCAGGCGCCGCTGGGCGGTGTGGAGTACGCTGCGCGCGATCAGGTCGACGGCTCGGTCAAGACCTGCCTCGTCGGAGTCGTCCGGGCCGTCGGCGCTGATGCCGCCATCGCGTTCCGGTTCGATGGAGCGGGCGATGGCCGCCAGCATCGCCACGGCCTCCACCGGATAGAGCCCCATCGCCGACTCGGCGGAAAGCATCACGCAGTCGGTGCCGCCGAGGATGGCGTTGGCGACGTCGGTGGCCTCGGCGCGGGTAGGGCGGCGCGAGGCGACCATGGACTCCAGCATCTGGGTGGCGGTGATCACCGGGCGGTTGTGCCGGTTGGCGCGTCGGGTGATGCGCCGCTGGGCGAGGGCGATGCGCGCGATCGGAATCTCCACTCCGAGATCCCCGCGCGCCACCATGATGCCGTCAGCGGCCTCGAGGATGCTGTCGAGCTGTTCCAGCGCGGCGGCGCGCTCGATCTTGGCGATGATGAAGGGGGCATAGTCCAGCGCTTCCGCGGCCTTGCGCACCGCAAGGATGTCGTCGCCGTCGACCACGAAGCTCTGGCTGACCGCATCCACGCCGTGTTCCGCTGCAAACCGCAGCCATTGGTGGTCTTCCGTGGTGAAGGCGCGGATACCGAGATCGATGCCTGGCAGATTCAGGCCCTTGCGTGAGCGCAGTTCGCCGCCGGTATGCACGCGGCAGATCACTTCGCTGCGCTCGACTGTAACCACCTCCAGCTCGATGAAGCCATCGTTCAGGAACAGGGCATCGCCCGGCTGCACCGCCTCCGGCAGGCCCGCGAACGACACGCTGACCCGCGAGGCGTCGCCAATACAGTCCTCGGTAGTCAGGGTGATGGTCTGGTCGGTGTGCAGTTCGATCGGCTCTTCCGCCAGTTCGCCGATACGCATCTTCGGACCCGGCAGGTCCCCGAGGATAGCGACGCGGGTGCCGGTCGCGCGCGCGGCGTCGCGGATGTGGCCGATCAACTCGGCATGGTAGGCGGCATCGCCGTGCGAGAAGTTCAGCCGTGCTACATCGAGCCCGGCCAGCATCATGCGCCGCAGCGTCTCTGGTGAATCGGACGCCGGCCCAATGGTGGCAACGATCTTTGTCTTCTGCGCGGGAAACGGCATGGGAGGGGGTTACTCATCCGGACGGTGTCCTAGGAGGGTAGACCGTCCGCGCGTACCTGTCGCCGTGCCCGCGGCGCGTCCACGTTCGGCCCCCTGGAATCCAGTAGACGACCCTCAGTGCGATGCGCCCGCTGTAGTCGTGGCGCTTCGAGCTGCGGGACACCCACTAGGGAGACGCTGATTCATTCACGCGACCGCGTTGGTGCCCCATTTTTTTCCGAGACAAGGCGTGCTGTGCAGACCGGTAGTGGTTCTACCGGCAAACAGCGCAACGCAGGATCGGGGAAAATGGGGTCCCCTCCCGGAGGGGCTCGGCCGATTTTGCCCGCTGACTGCGTTGCGGCTCGCTCATGTAGCTCGGCTACACTTCGCTCGCCGCGCCTTGTCATCGAGCAAAATCGACTCGAGCGCGGGCGTGTGAATGAATCAGCGTCTCCCTAACCCCGCCGATAACGGGCCGTCGTCTCGAACGTTCGGACCATCTGAAAAAACGGGGGTGTCCTCTTCTTCCTGGTCCTGGCGTAAGGATGAGCGAGATACAACACAACCCATCGAGCAGTTTCTGGCTATTCGTTCATGTCTTCGCGCTTTGAGCGCTCCTCCTGCCGTCGCTTGCGAATGGTGCTGGACTTTATGAATGGCAGGAGTTTCAGCAGACCCGTAACAAGGCGTGAACGATAGTACTCGACGCGTACGATGAAGCGGACAGCCCAGTGTTCCTTGCCCAACTTTTCCTTGGCCTCTGTCATCGCGGCACTGCTGCCGGCGTTGCGGACGCTGGACATGCGGAACAGTTCAATCTGTCGGAGCAGGGCCGTGTGTCGCAGCAGCGGCAGTGGGCGGAGAAGTCTGATCAGCCGCGTGGATTTGAGTATCTCGTGAAGCAGTGGAAAGGAGAAGATGATAATTAACACCGACAGCCAGTTTTCCTTGGTCGTCTTCCAGCGGTCATGCGAGATGGCCATGTAAAAAGCATACTCGACCACGAACACTGCCCAGATCAGCCAATCGGCGACCGTGATCAGGGGGTGTTCCACGTCTAACCAGTAAGTGATCGTCAGCGGTGCGGTCAGTATGGCGGCAATGATGACGGCAGCAGTCAGGTAATTGCTGAGCGATTCTTCAAGTGCCGATTCAAGCTTCAGTCGCACCGGCTCCCTCCCGCTACCCTGAGTGCCCGCCTTCCAGCGCGCGCATGGCAATGGATAACGCCACGCCATGGATTCTGTTTCTTTGCATGGCGCGTTCGTCATCAACACAGACTGTTCGCCACCATAGGCCGATGTCAGGCTGGCGTCGGTTCGGTGCCAAACAGAATGGTTTTGAGGCTCTTTGCGGCGGAAAATCCTGCCCTTTTTCCAGCAGAGCGTGCGCCGCGGCTGACGCCAAGAGCCCGTACTGCAGGGGTCGGTGAAGGCCGGCTGCAAGAAGATGGGTGTCCTCTTCTTCCTCGCGTACCCAATAGCGTGACGCACTTTGCTGAGTCCGGCGCCGTAACGTAGGGCCGTTCTGATTCGGTTTCTCTACAATAACGGGCATCACACTATTCCGGATCAACCCATGCAGCTGGAACAACGCGCCCGTTCCTTCGCCATTGCCGCGCATGCGCGCGTCGAGCACGTCTGCCGGTATACCGGCGATCCCTATATCGTGCATCCGGCGCGGGTTGTGGAACTGCTGCGTTCGGTGCAGCACACCGAGTGCATGCGGGCGGCCGTCTGGCTGCAGGACACCATTCGGGATACCGGGGTAAAACCGGAGACCCTGGAGCGGCTGTTTGGTGCGGAGGTCGCAGAAATGGTGGCGATGATCAGCGACGTGAGTCGCCCGGAGGACGGCAACCGGGCCCAGCGCAAGGCGATCGATCGGGCACATCTGGCCCAGGCAAGTGCGCCGGCCAAGACCGTGAAACTGGCCCAGCTGATCGATCTGGCCTGTACCGTATTCATGCATGATCGTGCCTTCACGCCGGCGTTTGTTCGCGAGAAGGCGGCCTGGCTGGAGGTGCTGGAGGGAGGCGACCCGATGCTCTGGCGCCAGTTGCGGGATCTGACACCCGCCATGCACCCGGAAATGGCGGACAAGGACGCCGACTGGCGTCGATACTGCCCCTTCGCACGGCGCTCTCCGCTGCGCCGGAACGATGCCGCAGTGGGGCGTGGTATTCGGGAAGGATCCAGCAGCCCGGCCGCGGCAGGGTGACGCGACAGCCCGAACCGCGCAGGAATAGGCATCGGTCCCCATTATCGCGGTTAGCGTCCGGTGGTTTCTTGCGCGGGTCTGACGCCGTCCCCAGAAACGGGGACAGATCAAATTGGTCACGTTCGGAGCAGCGGTGGCCGCACTCGCCGGGGACGCTCGTGGTCCTCGTGCCGATCGGGTGATGGACTAACTAACTGGAGGGCTCGGCCTTGCGCGTCTCGGCCTCCGCGCGTTGTTCCGGGGTGAGTTGTTGGTGGATGTAGTCGCGCGCCTCGGCCGCCGGCTTGTGGCCCTGATCGGCGGCACGTGCGAACCAGACCCAGGCGGCGACTCGGTCGACCTCCACGCCATGGCCCTCGGCCAGCACGATGCCCAGGTTGTACTGCGCCGGGGCCAGACCCTGGCGCGCGGAGGCCTGATACCAGCGCGCCGCCGCCGACTGGTCCTGGGGTACCCCCAGGCCTCGATCCAGGAGCACGCCAAGATTGGCCTGGGCCTGGGGGTGGCCGGCTTCGGCGGCTGCCCGATACCAGTGGGCGGCTGCCGCCAGGTCTTCCTTCGTGCCTTTGCCATCGCGGCAGAGATTCCCCAGTTTCGCGGCCGCATCGGGGTCCCCGGCCTCCGCGGCCTGGCGATACCAGCGGGCGGCGCCGGTCAGGTCCGGGGCGACTCCGTCGCCTTGTTCCAGGGCGAGGGCGAGGTTGAAGGCCGCGTCGCGGTGGCCCGCGTTGGCGGCCTGGGCGTAGTACTCGACTGCGGCAGCTCGATCGCGCTCGCAGCCGGTGCCTTGCTGGTGGGCGACACCGAGGCTGTTCAGGGCGTCGGGATCGCCACGTTCAGCGGATCGTTTCCACCACTGGACGGCCTCGGTGGCGGCGGCATCGCCGCCCCGGTTTAGCAGGAGCACCGCCAGGTTGTTCTGTGCCACGACGTGTCCTGCCTCGGCCGCGCGGCGATACCAGTGTTCGGCCGCCTTGGTATCCGCCGGGTCAGCCTTCTCGGCCATCACGCCCAGGTTGAAACTGGCATCGCTCAGCCCCTGTTCCGCGGCCTGTGCCCAGTACTCGCGCGCGCGCTCCGGGCGGGCTTCCAGCCCCAGCCCCTCGGCGTAAAGGATTCCCATGCCCAGCTGGGCCCAGGCCGCGCCGGCATCGGCGCGTGGCTCCCAGATGTCTCGGGCGGCTCGATAGTCACCACGTTCGAAGGCAACAAACCCGTCGCGGTCGGCGCCGCTCGGACCTTCGGGGTCCGTTGGGTTGGGGGATTCGGTGGGCGTGTCCATGGCTGATGCGCTCGGTAACAGATCACCGCCCGAGGATACAGTCCTGGAAGCCCACCGCAAGGCACAGGCAGGCCCTCGCCACCGGGGTTAAAGAGGATGGACGCCCAGAGGGGGTTGCCGATCAGCAAGGTCGGCCCCGCCATGCCCCCGCTAGCGGCCTGTGGGACACCCATTAGCCCTGCGGTGCCAGGCGATAACGCTCCGTTGTGTCGAACGTTCGGACCCTCGGAAAAACATGGGTGTCCTCTTCTTCCCGGGATCGCGACACGAGTGTAGGGAGACACCGCATTGCCGTCTGTCTGCGCGCTGGTCGGCCATTTTCGCCCCTCAAATTGGCCGTTTAAAGCCTCCTCTGGGCGTGGAGATCGAAATAGCTGCGGGTCTTTCAGGCTTTTATCGTGGTCCGACCCCGTAAAGCCCTTTCAGCCCTGTTCCGGACCGGCTTCATCCGAGTTTTTCTGCATCTGCTCGTCGGCCACGAGTATGTTGACTACCATGAACCGCAGCCGGCTCCGCAGGAATGAGACCTCGGCTGTCCTGTTCCTTTGCAGCCCGAGCAGGCGTGCGCCGAGCGGCGACAGGATGGATATCCTCGCCTGCTCGGGTCTCGCGTCTTCCGGCTCGCAGAGTTCAATTACAAAGGTCTCCTCAGTTTGAAGGTCCAGTAGTTGAACGCGGGATCCTACTCTGGCGACGGGCTCCCCGCGGGTTGCTGCCACTTGGCTTCCGTCGTCGAGTTTTTCGAGAAGGGCGGCTAGCTCGAGGGGGGTACCGAGGGTCCCGCAGTAGTCCTGCCGGATCCATTGATTGGCTCGGGTAACGTGGGCCTGTCGAAGGTAATACGGGCTCTTGTGCGCCACGGTCGCATCTCCTGATCAGTAACAAGAAGAAGGGATTGGCCGGGCGCACGAAGGAAGGAACTGCGCCCGGCTTAAGTGAGAGTTCTCATGGCGTTGGTACTCCAGACCGAGTAATGCGGGGATGTCGTTATGAAGGCCGGATGCTAGACAGCCCATCCAACAAAGGCAAATCCCTGAGAGTTGTGGCAGTTATCGTGTGTGTATCAGAGCCCGCGTTCCCATTTCAGCAGGGTGGGGTGCATGCCCCGTCCTTCTCGTAAGCGTTGCCGTGGCCTCGCATTGCGCGGCGCGAGACGCCCAATCGGCGTCTTCACACGCGCCGTGAGCCGTTTCTAGCCCTGCAATTGGCTGTTAAGGGGGTGTTGCAGGCGCTGATCTGGTACCGGCTGTCAGGCTTTCCGGGAAGGTCGGGGGGCAAACCTTTCCCCTAGAGCAGCATGTATCCCGTAACCGAGATCGTCGCGATGCCGACGATCAGTACCAGCAGGCCCAGGAGTCCATCGTCTGCCATCAAGGCCAGGGCGAACGCGGTCACGGCCACGCCGACACCCGAGATGGCGAAGGGTACCGCTTCCATCAAGGGAGCGGCGAGGGCAAGCAGAAAGCAGCTGATCGCCATCGCATAGAAGCCCACGCCCTGCATCAGCCAGGTCATTCGCGGTTTGATCAGGCGGTCAACGTGGCGGGCCACCGGCCGCATCAGCCGCACTGCCTTGTCGTGTCGCTCCCGCGAGATGGAGCGGCGCAGAACGAATTTCGGTAACCAGAGCCGATCCCGGCCGATGAGCATCTGTCCCACGAGCAGTGCGACCATGATGCCGACGATGCTCGGCACACCGGGAATGGCGCTGACCGGTGTCAGGGCCATCAGGCCCGGAATAAGCAACACCGGCCCGAAGGTGCGCCGACCCACCGCCTGGAGGATTTCATCGATGCTGACGCTGTCGGATTCCTCCAGATCGTTGAGTTCGTCGAGCAATCCGTCAAGACTGTGGATGCCCTCCCCGTCGCGTTGGTCATTCATGCGGAAACCTCCTGAAGGCCGTGCCGGTAGGAAGCGGAGAGCACTGCGAACCGCATTCGGCAAAGCGGTACTGCCGGGGCAAGGTCGGGCCCCGCGCCAAGCGGGTGCGCGCATGGCGATGGACAACGTCACGCCATGGATTCGGTTTCCTGGAATGGCGCGTTCGCCATGAAGACAGACTGCTCGCCACCATAGGCCGATCTCAGGCTGGCGTCGGTACGGTGCCAAACAGAGCGGTTCAGGGCTCTTTGCGACGGGAAGTCAGTCTTTCGACCAGGCTCCCGAACGCTGGCCGGGCGTGGATCGAGTCAGACAAGGGGCCCCACCTCTGGGGTCTAGCGCGGCTATGCCAGGCCGGCGGGATGCAGAGGGAAGCGGAAAGAGGCAAGGGCGGAGGCGGACCCCGAAGCTAGCGCCTTCGCGTTGCCGTGACCGCAACCTGAGTGGAGGGAGACACCGCATTGCCGTTTGTCTGCCCGCTGGTCGGCTATTTTCGCGCTTGAAATTGGCCGTTTAAGGCCTTCTCTGGGCGGGGAGATCGAAATAATTTCAGAAATTTCCAGATCTTATCGTGGTCCGACCCCGTTGTGTACGAACGTTCGTACCCTCGGAAAAGCATGGGTGCCCCCGTGTACACTTTGTGGCAAAAGCGACTTGCGCAGTAAAAGGATTACTCCATGAAAAAGGACTTTAGCCTCGCGGTCTTGATCGATGCCGACAATGCACAGCCGGCCATCATCGACGGTCTGCTCGCAGAGATCTCGAAGTATGGCACCGCGAGCGTAAAGCGTATTTACGGTGACTGGACAGGGCCGAAACTCAAGGGTTGGAAGGACGCGTTGCTGCAACACTCTATCCAGCCAGTTCAGCAGTTTGGTTACACCCGGGGCAAAAATGCGACCGATAGCGCGTTGATTATTGACGCGATGGACCTCCTGTACACAGGCAACTTTTCCGGCTTCTGTCTGGTTTCCAGCGACAGTGATTTCACGCGGCTGGCGTCGCGCCTCCGCGAGTCCGGCCTGACGGTATACGGATTTGGGGAGAGAAAGACGCCTGCCGCGCTGGTGGTTGCCTGCGACAAATTCATTTACACGGAGGTGCTCAGCGAGACCAACGAAGAGGAGCAGGAGCTTCGCAAACGCTCGTCTAAGGATTTGAAGTCCGACACCAAGCTGGTTACCGCATTGCGCAACGCTGTGGAGGCGTCGTCCGACGAGGGCGGTTGGGCACAACTGGCGCCGGTAGGAAGCAATATCGCCAAGCAGAGCCCGGATTTCGATGCCCGGAACTTTGGCTACCGCAAGTTACGCGACCTAGTCGATGCGACGGGCTTGTTCGAGGTCCAAGAACGCGGCGTCGGTGACGGGAATTCCAAGGTGATTTTCGTGCGTGACAAACGTAGGTCCTAGCACTCATCGGCTTTCCGATTACCCCGTTGGTTCGGCTGGCGCTCTTCAAACGGCTGGACCTGGAGTAACAGCGATCACGCGCGAAGAGTTCCGCGGCTAGCCAGTTCTTGAACGTTAATGCTACTCCGCGTCGTCGTGACCTCGGACCGATCGGAGGGAGGCACCGGCTTGTCGTCTGCCTGCCGAAGGCATGGGGTCAGACCGGCACAGGGGCAAAAGGCAAGGTCTGACCCCAGGCCACCGTCCGTCTTTCGACCAGGCTCCCGAACGCTGGCCAGGCGTGGATCGTGTCAGACAAGGGGCCCCACCTCTGGGGTCTAGCGCGGCTATGCCAGGCCGGCGGGATGCAGAGGGAAGCCAAAAGAGGCAAGGGCGGAGGCGGACCCCGAAGCTAGCGCCTTCGCGTTGCCGTGACCGCAACCCGAGTGGAGGGAGACACCGCATTGCCGTTTGTCTGCCCGCTGGTCGGCTGTTTTCGCGCTTGAACTTGGCCGTTTAAGGCCTTCTCTGGGCGTGAAGGTCGCGATAACTGCCGGTCTTTCACGTTCTTAACGTGGTCCGACCCCGTAGTGCGTATCCTGAGGAGTGTAGTGATGACCAAAAACCACGGAAACAGCATCAAAGACGACGAACAGTACGAAGCGCTGCGCGATGAGGGCATGAGCAAGAAAAAGGCGGCGCGCATCGCCAACAGCGACCGCACCCAGGTCGCTCGCCGCGGTGGCGAGAGCAGCCGCTACGAGGACTGGACCAAGGAAGAGCTATATGACAAAGCCCAGGAAGTGGGCATTAAGGGCCGCTCAAAGATGGACAAGGACGAACTGATCCGCGCCCTGAGGGGGTAGTCCCGGCCTCGGAGTTAGCCCGATTGAACATCCCGCAGGATCCAGCGTCAGCTCGTGCCCCTGCGCCTGCAACGCTGGACCATGGATCGGACCAGCCAGCTTCGTGGGCGTCTCGCGGGCTAGTGCCAGCCGCATTTTGCGACGCGAAGGAAAAACTTGATGAATTTCCTCGTTCTTCGTTTCTCAGTTCCTCGCCCCGCACGGAGCTGCCGGTAATTCGCCTGCCAGAGTTCGCTGCCATGCAGTGGCTACTTCCTGAGAACTGAATATCCCATGTAAGTTTCCACTAGGAATGGGCACCCATATTGTCGCCCTCGAAAACTCTCGATCACCGACCACAATGTGGCTCATTCTACCGTGGTTTGTTTTCGTGAACGTCTCAAAACTCGTGGCACCAAGTTCTGTCAACTTGACAAAAACCGGCCAGCCAATATCTGTCTGTTCCTCTGCCATTGATTTCTGCACATAGGGCGAACAAAGATGAAACTCCAGCTCAGTCTCTGCTACCACAATGGCAGGAGTAACCAGCAACAGCACAGCGATCCATTTCAGCATGATGATTGCCTAAGGCCGAGCTCAGCCGAGGAAGGCCGCGTCGCGGCCTGACGTCGGCTGGAGCGGCGTGTTAGAGCATTTTCGTAGCACGGTAAGGTCCAGTGTGCCGTGAAGCGGTTCCCCAACCCCGGCGCCAACGGGGTACGGAACCCGCTTACCGGCCTCGGCATATCCCCTTCGGGTGTAATACTGGACAAGTTCCCGACGCGCGGACACGACTACCAAAACGAATTCCTCCACCCCCGGCACGGCGCTCGCCCATGCCTCCGCGCGCACGAGAAGCGAGTTACCTATTCCCTTAGCCTGCATTCCTGGCGCGACCGCAAGCATGCCGATATGAGCCTCCCTTCCTTTAACGTCAACCTGAACGCAGCCGACAACTCGCCCATGATCCAACGCGAGAATAATCCTCGCCAGCCCAATTGCCTCCCCGATCTGCCTCGGATTGGTTCTCTGGCCTCCAAGCAAAAGCGATTCGTGAGTCCAGCCCTCGTCTCCGGTGCTGGGCCGATATGCGGAATTGACAAGCCGAGCGATGTCCTCCAGATCGTCTGATGTCGCCGTCCGATACACCAAATCGACCATGACCTTCTCCGCAGCTCTAACAGTGATTAGGTAGCGTGCACGGGTATTGGTTGAGCGTGCGCGTGTTATATCCTGACCGAGCGGAAGGAGACACCCCATTGCCGTTTCCCTGCGCGCTGGTCGGCCACTTTCTCCCCTGAAATTGGCCGTTTAAGGTCTTCTCTGGGCGTTGAGGTCGCGATAACTGACGGTCTTTCAATCGCTTATCGTAAGCGAAGGAAGGGGATCAGACCTTGCCTTTTGCCCTTCCTTCGCCAGAGGGGCAAAAGGCAAGGTCTGACCCCATGCCGCGTGACCCACGTTCTTTTCGAGAAGGCAAGGTTTAACCCCATGCCACAGCCCTAAATGGCCATTTTCGCCCCAGAAGTTGGCCGTTTAAGAACTTCTATAGTCGGGAAAATCGCGATAACCGGCGGTCTTTCATGCTCTTATCGTGGTCCGACCCCGTAGTGGCACACCTTGATATTCAAATTACGCGACCATATACTTTCTCACCAATGCATTAAAATCCGCTGAAGTCCAGAGTTCCACCGGCGCGCCATCTGCCTGCTCCTTAGCCTGCACTGTAAAATCTGATGTCGTCACGACAATCGCCTTATTTGCCCGATACTCCTTATATTGCATCGCACCAAGTATCGCCTGAATATCTCTTGCCCCAATATTGGCGCCTGCGTTGTATCGTTTTACTTGTATAGCGATCCGGTCGGCGTCGTTAAATGCCAACACATCAACTCCAAAATCGCCGCCCTTTGCCGTGATCTCCGTCTCGTAGCCCGCAGCGTCAAATACCGCGGAAACGAAGCGCTCAAATTCATATGGGTCCATCACCGAATAGTTGCTTTCAATCAGAGCAGCGATTCGATCGCCTGACTTATCTATTAAGTCACGCAATCTCGCCTCCGCTTCCTTAAATTTCGTCTCCATTCCCGAGAAGTATGGATTCCAGATAGTGCTATTATATACGTCTACCAAGGTTTTCCCAGCACCCACGAGTTCTGGGTTTTTCTCCCACATCAACTGGAGATCCCGGCAAAACTCATGATGCACCTCTTCATCGTACTGATCGCCGGGGAAACCATTCCACTTATCTATTAGTGGAAAAAGAGTTTGATACTCGTCTTCCGACACTGAAGCGCCACGCTCCGTCTCCAATGTGTACATGAATGATTTTACCCCCGAACCATATAGTGCAGAAGCAGTGTGTACGACAGCGTCTGTTGCAGCGCTCATGTCCTGCCAGAGGTTGTCGGGGGTCACACTTTTTGAGACGTTATCCAAACGCTCAACCAAGTTCTCGAGAACCGTAACGTCATTGCTCATAGAAAATCCTCCGTTATTGGCGCCAGGCTCAGCCCCTCCGCGATCCAGAAGTGTCCGGCCTTTATCGTGCTCCGACCCCGTAGTGGTTACACTTCCTTCTGGGGGCACCAGCAGGGTCAGGCAAGTTGATAACCTGCTTCTTACAGCGAGACACGTGACGGCATATCTCTTTGTGTTCCGTCTTCGTTCTCCCACCACCAAGTCACGTCGAAAGCAGCGACGGTATCGAATGACAGCGCGGCGATCAAATTACACTCACCACCCGGCGACAACTGGGCGAGGGGTAGCTTCGCGTCGTAATTTCCGCTCACAAGCGGTGACTCGTTGCCCGGAAGTGGGTTGACCTCAAGGTTCACGCGGCGAGGGAAAGGGGGCAGGCCTTGCCTTTTCTCTTTTTTTGGCCACAGGGGCAAAAGGCAAGGTCTGACCCCATGCCACCCGTTCAGCCTTTTACCGTGGTCCGACCCCGTAGTGTGTACCGTGGTCCGACCCCGTAGTGTCCTGGGGGTCCGACCCCGCTATGCGCATCCTTGAACGAAAAGGAAAAACATGGGTGTCCTCTTCTTCATAGCTCAGTATGGCGCGTTATAATATATCTCGCCCGACAACTCCTTGAGTTCCTCAATAATCCAGGTAAACCGGCCCTGCTTCTTAAGCCACGCTCCGCATGCCGCCATTCGATTGAATCCAGTTACCTTTTTTGCGGTGTTCTTCGACTGATAGCTGTCATGAGCGGCGTAGTTACGCAGAGCTGACAGGTGTTCTAAGGAATCCTTGTACCTATTTCGTTTTATAATAGTAACCAAATAGTGGTCACTTGGAACGTACTGTTTGAGAAGCTTTATGAGTCCATCGCGCCCTTTGAAATCGAAGTATCCACTTCCTGTAATGAGGTATTCACAAAGCTCATCAGTCAAATGATCAGGGAAGTCAATGCCAGTAGTCCGCGATATTGTAGTTGTGTCGTTATTGATCGCGCCAGTGATAGCTTCAAGCATTAGGATCTCAAACTCGCGATAGAGCCTGATGATAGCGTACTCGTAGCACCACGTTATGTGCGCATCACTAAGGTTTTCCTCAGCCGCACTAACATAGTCGACCAGCGCATCGGACTTATCACAGAATGTTCCAGCAGAACGCCTGATGCTCTTCTTTCGTGGCATATGCTTTCCTTACTGCCCAAGTCAGAGGTAACCGGCGCCGGAGCGCAAGCGGAGGGAACCAAAAACGGTACGCTTTTGGCGTCCGGTTGACCGTTCGGTTAGCCCCTGTCTACTCGATTTAGATGGTTTTTGAGTTCATTGAGACAGATTTTTAGTGGAACGCCCAAACCTGAAGCCCGAGCATCGTCGCTGCTAAAAGCCGCAGCGACCCCGGTTGCAATTGTGTCAGATATTCTCAATATCCGCTAGCGATTCGTCGATGGTAGAGATGAACTCTCTAATCTCATCGGCATCGTGGGAACTCATGAGAAGTGTACACTTCCCGAGGAGCCCGTGGGCACCAGCCTGTGCCATTCCGGTCTCCCCGCCTGTTTTCACATACAAGCCATATAGCCCGCCACCTACAGCGGCACTTATAGAAATTCCCACGCCTACAGATTGGAAATCCAGATCGAACACAGACTACTAATCCTCCATATTTTTGGGCGCTAAGGTCTAAGCTAAGCGGCGCCGCGTTAGCCACGTCCGGTGGAGCGCAAAGCGCGAAACGAACTTGAGTGACTTGTTAGTTGTCATCTTTCTCGTAGTCTTCCGCATATTGAGCTTCACCAATCCCACGATACCCGGTTTCTACTACGGCTTTGCAGTCTGGACAAACCAAATTCACCCACCCTGTCTTTCTCGTGGGATTCAAGACAACTCTCTTGGAATTGTGAAAGCAATTAGCACACAGGAGATGGGGTGGTTCGTCTTGTGCTTCTGTTTTTTTTAGCGCATAGACCTGAGCCGGCCCTCTCCATGGAGATGCCAAAACATATCTTTTCCGTTGTTCTGCCCAGTCCTCAACGGCTGACAGCCGGGCTTCAAGATCTCGAATTCGTTCGCGGAGTGAAATATTTTGCTCTTGAAGTTCGAGCGCTCCCTCTCGTAGTGCCATTACCTTTTCCTGTGCCTCGATCGTGGCACCTTTTTTCAAGAGCTCAATGATCTCTGAGTAATTAGGGAGCATATTTTTCCTTAACGACAACTAACAGTGATTAGGTAGCACGTACGGATATTGATTGAACGTGCGCGCTACATATGCCGGATGAGCCGGCGTCACAAATATTCGGGGGTTCAGCGGATTACGGTGCATGGGTGACCATGGCTCCTGGATATGTAGCGGCTGGGATCAATTGTGTTAGGGGTGCCGTCTTCGATGGTCGTCAGGCCGATTCTGGCACGCACGTTGTGGGTTTGCGAACGGATGAAGGGGAGGGGGCCATGTAGGGCGCGGCCGGGACGCTCAGTCGAGGAAGGCGACGGATTTGACGAGGGCGTGGGCGCGGGTGCCGGGCTGGAGGCCGAGCCGTTCGGTGGAGAGTCGGGTGAGTTCGGCTATCAGGGTCTGGCCGTCTTGCTGGCGGCAGGTGGCGAGGATACGGGCGGGGCCATGGTGGCCGGGCGCCTCGTCCAGGGACTCGATGGTGACGGGGATGATGTTGAGGATGGAGACGTCCTGGGGTGGGGACAGGGCGATGGAGACGTCGCGGGCCTCGATGCGCAGACGGGCCGGGCGGCCGGCGCCGTTGGTGGCGCCGGGGGTGGACGGTACGCGGTAGCGGGCTTCGGGCGGGCCGAAGGGGTGCAGGCCGTGGGTGTCGGCTGGGCCCAGTTCGCCTTGCAGGACGGAGACAGCGCCTTCGTCGCGGAACAGGGGCGAGTCGGCGCGGGCCAGCGCGTCGCGCAGGGGTTCCAGGCGTTCGAGTTGGCCGTCGTGCATGAAGGCAACGCGATGGGCGAGGCGTTCGACCTCGTCCGGGGCGTGGGTGACCAGCAGCGTGGGGATGCCGGTCCTGTCGGACAGGCGGGCGAGGAAGGGCATGATCTCGCGCTTGGTCTGGGTGTCCAGGGCGTTCAGGGGTTCGTCGAGCAGCAGCAGGTCGGGGCTGATGAGCAGGGCGCGGCCCAGCGCCACGCGTTGGCGCTGGCCGCCGGAGAGCTGGTCGGCGCGGCGGTCCAGCAGCTCGGTGAGGCCGAGCAGGTCGGCGACCTCGTCCAGGTGCAGGCGGCGCAGGGGTTCCGGCGTGCGCTTGTAGCCGTAGAGCAGGTTGCCGCGCACGGAGAGGTGCGGGAGCAGGGTGGATTCCTGGAACACGAGGCCGACACGGCGGCGGTGCAGCGGGACTAGGGTCTTGCCGCACTGCCAGGCGGTGTCGCCGAAGTGCACCTCGGCGCCGGGCGGGTGTTCCAGTCCGGCGATGATGCGCAACAGCGTGGTCTTGCCGCAGCCGGAGCGGCCGAACAGGGCGGTGACGCCCTCCAGCGGGATGGCCGTGTCCACATCCAGCGCGAAGCCGGAGCGCTCCAGGCGCGCCTTGATGCGTAGCCCATTGCTGACGGGCTGGCTCACGGGCTGGCTCACAGGCGCACCGTGTCGAAGCGGCGGTTGATCGCGTAGACGACGAACAGGACGACGAAGGCGAACACCAGCAGGCCGAGGGACAGGCGGTGGGCGGCGTCGAAGTTCATCGCCTCGGCGTGGTCGTAGATCAGGATGGACAGCACCTGGGTCTCGCCGGGGATGGCGCCGCCGAGCATCAGGATCACGCCGAACTCGCCGAGGGTGTGGGCGAAGGCGAGCGTGGCGGCGACGATGAAGCCGCCGCGGGACATTGGCAGCACGACGGTGAAGAAGCGATCCATGCGTCCGGCGCCCAGCGAGCCGGCGATCTCGGTGGGCCGGCGGCCCAGATTGGCGAAGGCCTGCTGCAGGGGCTGCACGGCGAACGGGAGGGAGTAAATCACCGAGGCGATCAGGATGCCCTGGAAGGTGAACGCCAGGTGGTTGAGGCCCATGTTCTCCAGTGTGCTGCCGACCGGGCCGGCCGGGCCCAGCAACACCAGCAGATAGAAGCCGAGCACGGTGGGCGGCAGCACCAGCGGCAGGGCGACCAGTGCCTGCACCGTGGTGCGCAGGCCGCCGGGGGCGCGGCCGTTGGCCAGCCACCAGGCGATGGGGGTGGCGATCACCAGCAGGATCAGCGTGGTGTAGATCGCCAGCTTGAGGGTGACCTCGATCGCCATCCAGTCCGTGGGGCTCAGCTCGAACATGGCCGGTTACGGGGTTGCCGTGGCCGTGTCGGCGGGTTCGTCTTCGGGGAGTGCTTCGCCGGGCATCACGAAGCCGAAGCGGCGCATGATGTCGCGTGCGGTATCGCCGTTCATGTACTCGGCGAAGCGGTGGGCCGTGTCGTTGTGTTCACCGCGCCGGGTGATGATGAAGCCCTGGGTGAGGGGTTCGTGCAGGGCGTCGTCGATCAGGTGGTAGTTGTGCTCGGCGAGGTCCGGGAACTCGGCCAGCGACAGGGCGATGATGCCGATCTCGGCGCCACCCGCCTGAATCATGCGCGCGGTCTGGGCGATGTTGTCACCGTTGACGATCTTGGACTGCAGGTCGTCCCAGACGCCCACGGACTTGAGCGCCTCCATCGCTCGCACGCCGTAGGGGGCGTGGGTGGGGGAGGCGATGGCGACGCGGCGGATGTCGTCGCGTAGCAGGTCTTCCAGCGTCATCGTGGAGGCATCCATGCGGTTGCTCCACAGCACGATGCGGCCGATGGCGTAGACCTCCGGCTCGGTCACCGCGTGGCCCTCGGCGCGCAGCTTCTGTGGGTAGGCGATATCGGCGGAGAAGAAGACGTCGTAGGGGGCGCCGTTCATGATCTGCGTGGTCATGCGGCCGGAGGAGCCGTAGGTGACGCGTACGGCGTCGTCCGGGTGCGCCTCGCGGTAGGCGTCCAGGATCTCGTCCAGGGCGAAGCGCAGGTCGGAGGCGGCCGCGATGGTCAGCGGGCCGTTGGCGGTGGTCAGGCCGGGTAGCAGGAGCAGCAGGGTCATTAGGAGGGCGCGCAGGTGCATGGTGTGGGTCTTCCCTGTGGCTGGGTCTTGTTGGGCTCGGGTGGTTCCGTTGGGAGACTGCTTCGTCGCGTTGCTCCTCGCAGTGACGCGGCGCTTGTCTGGGTGGATATGCGTTTCGTTATATTTCAGTTTGCATATCGGTAGGCGCAATGATGCGTGGGCCAGGGAGACCCGTCAAGGCTGGGGTCGGCGTTACGGCTTGGGGTCGTCGGCGAGGAACTCGGCGAAGGCGTGCAGCTCGTCGCGCAGGGCCTCGCAGGCCTGGCGTTCCATGTCGCGGTAGCGTGCCAGTACGGTCTCGCCGAAGGCGGTGACCTGGGCCCCGCCGCCGCCGGAGCCGCCCTTGGCGGTGGCCACCATGGGCTCGCGGAAGCTCTGGTTCATGGTCTCGACCAGGTCCCAGGCGCGGCGGTACGACATGCCGACGCTGCGCGCGGCCGCGGAGATCGAGCCCTTGTCGCGGATGGCCTCCAGCAGCATGGCCTTGCCCGGGCCCATGGCCGTGACCTCGCCCAGCAGCACGCGCAGGCGCGGGGCCTGGGGGTGGTCCTTTGGAGTGCCGGAGTGGTGGGTGCTCATGCGTTGTGGGGCCTGGGGTTTGCCGGTGATGGTGCCGGGGAGGGGTTGTGAGTGCGAATGATAACCCCCGCCCCCGTCATTGCGAGGAGTGCAACGACGAAGCACAAAAGCAGCGAAGCTGCGTTGAACGGCCAAAGGCCGGCCCGAAGGGCGAGCGCAGCGAGTAATCTCCTGATGCTGGCACTGCGCGAGTGGTCAGATTCCGGTGGTTACGGACGGAGATTGCCGCGTCGCCTTCGGCTCCTCGCAATGACGCGGAGAGGAGCGGAGGGACGGAAGAGGCCGGGGCGCGGGGCCCCGGCCCGGGGCTCAGGCCTTGCCCTGGAGCTGCGGGATGACGGCCTCGTTCTCCAGCGTGGAGGTGTCGGAGGTGATCTCCTCGCCCTTGGCGATGGAGCGCAGCAGGCGGCGCATGATCTTGCCGGAGCGGGTCTTGGGCAGGCCGTCGGCAAAGCGGATGTCGTCCGGCTTGGCGATCGGGCCGATTTGGTCGGCGACCCAGTTGCGCAGTTCCTTGACCATCTCCTCGGCCTCGTCGCCGGTCAGGCGATCGCCCTGCAGGATCACGAAGGCGACGATGGCCTCGCCCTTCACGTCATGCGGGCGGCCGACCACGGCGGCCTCGGCGACCGCCTTGTGCGCGACCAGAGCGGATTCGACCTCCATGGTGCCCATGCGGTGGCCGGAGACGTTCAGCACGTCATCGATGCGCCCCATGATCCAGAAGTTGCCCTCGGAGTCGCGGCGCGCGGAGTCGCCGGCCAGGTAGTACTTGCCGCCGAACTTCGGCCAGTAGGTGTCCTTGTAGCGCTGGTCGTCGCCCCAGACGGTGCGCAGCATATGCGGCCAGGGCTTCTTGATGACCAGGTAGCCGCCCTCGTCGGCGCCCAGGCTCTTGCCGTCCTCGTCCACCACGTCGGCGGCAATGCCGGGAAGGGCCTGGGTGCAGGAGCCGGGGACCAGCGTGGTCGCGCCCGGGATCGGGGCGATCATGTTGGCGCCGGTCTCGGTCTGCCACCAGGTATCGACGATCGGGCAGCGCTCTTCGCCGACGGTGGTGTAGTACCACATCCAGGCCTCGGGGTTGATCGGTTCGCCGACCGTGCCCAGAAGGCGCAGCTTGGACAGGTCGTACTGCTTGGGCAGGTCCGGTCCGGCCTTCATCAGCGCGCGGATGGCGGTGGGGGCGGTGTAGAACACGGTCACGCCGTGGTCCTGGCACATCTTCCACCAGCGCCCGGCGTCGGGCACGGTCGGGGTGCCCTCGTAGACCACCTGGGTGGCACCCACGGCCAGCGGGCCATAGGCGACATAGGTGTGGCCGGTGATCCAGCCGACATCCGCGGTGCACCAGTAGACGTCGTCGCCCTGCAGGTCGAACACCCACTCGTTGGTGACAATCGCGCCCAGCAGGTAGCCGGCACTGGAGTGCTGGATGCCCTTGGGCTTGCCGGTGGAGCCGGAGGTGTAGAGCAGGAACAACGGGTGCTCGGCCTCCACCCATTCCGGCTCGCAGTCGACGGATTCGCCGTCCACGGCGTCTTCCCACCAGACGTCGCGGTCGGCGTGCATGGTCACGTCGTTGCCGGCCCGCTTGCAGACGACCACCTTCTCGACGTCGCCCGGGTTGGAGTCCAGCGCCTTGTCGACGTTGGCCTTGAGCCCCACGACCTTGCCGCCGCGCTCGCCGCCGTCGGCGGTGATCACGACCTTGGAGCCGGAGTCCACCACGCGGTCCCGCAGGGCGTCCGCGGAGAAGCCACCGAACACCACCGAGTGGATCGCGCCGATGCGGGCACAGGCCTGCATGGCGATCACGGCCTCGGCGTTCATCGGCATGTAGATGATGACGCGGTCGCCCTTCACCACGCCCATGCCCTTGAGGGCGTTGGCGAGCTTGCCGACCTCGTTGTAGAGGTCACGGTAGGTGAGGTGGCGGGTGTCGCCATTCTCCGCCTCGAAGACGATCGCGGTCTTGTTGCCGCGGACTTCCAGGTGGCGATCGATGCAGTTGTAGGAGACGTTCATGCGCCCGTCGGCGAACCACTGGTAATGCGGCGCCTTGGACTCGTCGAGACCCTGGGTGAACTCGGTCTGCCAGTCGATCTTCTCGCGCGCGAGATCGCACCAGAAGCCCTCGTAGTCGGCCTCGGCCTTTTGGTGCAGGGCCTCGAGATCGGCCGGCTTCAGGCGGGCGTTTTCGGTGAACTCCGCCGGCGGCGCAAAGTGGCGCGTCTCGGTGAGGGTGGACTCGATGTTGTCACTCATCAGGGCCTCCAGATCGGTTTTTGGTATGGGGTATGGGAGTGGCCAACCGCCAGCCCCTTTGGTGGGTGCGAGGATAGCATGTGAACCGGCCGCCGGCCGCGCTCACCAGAGCCACGCGGGGCGGAACAGCACGCGCCCGAGCGGCAGTTTTCCGTCCGGCGATTGCCGGCTCAGCAGTGCGGCGAACAGCTCGCCCGCGGCGATGGCATCGAACAGCGCGTCGTGTGCGCGATAGGCCGGCAGGTTGTAGCGCGCGCGCAGGGTATGCAGGCGCAGCCCGTGGGCCGGGATCGGCTGACCGGCGCGGCGCAGGGCCGTTTCCGCCAGGCGCAGGGTGTCCACGATGGCCAGCGGGGGGCGCACGCCGTACAGGCGCTGGCAGGCCTGCTCGAGGAAGCCGATCTCCAGGGCCGCGTGGTGCGCCACCATGACGCGCCCGGCGAGCGCGCGGAACAGGGCGTCCAGGGCCTCGTCCAGGGCCACGCCGTTGGCGGCGCGCTGATCGGTGATGCGGTGGATGACGGCGCTGGCCTCCGGCACCGGTCCCTCGGCGCGCACCAGGCGCTGGTCCGCGGTGGCGAGGTCGATGCGCGGGCCCTCCATCGCCACCCAGCCCATGCTCAGGATGCGGTCGTGCTCCGGGTCCAGCCCGGTGGTTTCCAGGTCGACTGCAAGAAAGCGGCCGGCGGCCACCGGTTGACTGGCAGGGGGCATGGGGGTCTCCATGCACTCGCGCAGGGGCCCCGGCGGGGCGCGGCGCGCAGCCTGACGCCGGGCGCGGCAGAAGCGCCAGTGGCCGGGCGGGCGTAGCCATTCGGCAGCGTGCAGAGGGCAGACCATCAGAGGGCCGTCTTGCGGGCGTCGTTCACCAGGCGGAAGGCGGTCTTCAGGTGACTGCGTTCCAGGGTGGACAGCCCGGCCGGGTCCAGCGCGTTGTCCGGGGCCTGGCCGTTGCGGATCTGGGTGGCCTGATGACGGGCGCGTAGGTTAGCGATGTACAGCCAGGCATCGGCCAGGTTGTCGGCCGTGGTCTCGTTGATGACCCCCGCCCGGGCTGCGGCGCGCAGGCGTTCGACTGTGCTGCGTGCCTCGCTGCCGGCGTGCAGGGCAAAGACCCGTGCCATGGCGACGATCGGCAGCAACCCGCGCATCTTCAGGTCCAGGGTGTCGGCGTGTTCGCCGCTGTCTTCCAGCACGAACTGGCGGAAGAAGCCGAGCGGCGCGGGCAGGTCGCGCGCCTGGTCGGCCAGCGCGCTCAGCAGGGCCTCGTGGCGCGCGCCAACCTCCAATGCCTGTTGGCGCAGGGGTTCGAACAGTTCCGCTGCACCGTGGATCACGCGCATGTCGAGATAGTGGGTGGCCAGCATCGCATCGCGTGGGGCCGGGTGGTGCAGCACGCGTTCCATCTCGCGCGCCCAGTCGGCCGTGGGTCGGCGCCAGTCGGGATGGGTGGGATCGACATCGCCGGGGCAGGCGCGGATGCCGCAGGCGTCGAGGCCGGCGGTTACATGGCGGGCGAGTTCCGCGAACCAGGCGTCGGCGTCCGGCGAGGCGTGGTCGGCAATGATGAGAGCGGTGTCCTGGTCGGTGAACACGGTCTGCTCGTGGCGGCCCTGGCTGCCGCTGGCCAGCCAGGCAAAGGCGCAGGGGGCCGGGCCGCGGTCGCGTTCGTCCAGCTCGATCAGGCGCTGGGTGAGGGTGTCGATCACCGTGGTCACGGTCTGGGTGAGCTGGGTGGCGTCGGCGCCGGCCTCCACCAGTTGCACCTGCAGTTGGGGCAGGGCCTGCATCACGCCCTGCAGGCCGGCGAGGTCGTCGGCCCGGCGCAGGTCCCGTACCAGATAGACGGCGCTGGTGCCCTGGTGGCGGATCAGGTCGGTGCTGGAGAGGATGCCGGCCAGCGTCCCGTCGGCCTCGTGGACGACCGGAAGGTGGTGAATGTCGTGGCGCGCCATGCGCAGCAGGGCCTCGAAGGCGGGGGTGCCGCGCTCAACGGTGGTCAGCGGGCTGGCCATGGATTTGGCAACGGGCTGGCCGGGGTCCACGCCGTTGGCGACCGCACGGCGCAGGTCGGTGTCGGTGAGGATGCCGCAGGGTTCGCCCGGGCGCTCGGGCGTGTGCAGCAGCAGCGCGGAGATGTCGGCCCGGTCCATCAGGCGCGCGGCCTCGTGCAGGCTGAGCGTGCTGACGGCCAGTATCGGGTCGGAGGTCATCAGGGCGCGCACCGGCGTGGTTAGCAGGCTGCGGTCCCCGTGCCCGCCGTGTGCTGTGCGGTCGGTGGCCAGTGGGCGCGGGGCGTCGGCGGCGAGGAACTGGGCGATGGCGCTGTCGCGCGTGGCCAGCTCAAGGGCGCGATCCAGTGGCAGGTGGTAGACCAGGGCGTCCTCGGTGACCGGGCCCAGCGGGTGCGACGGGGTGTTGGGGATGTGCACCAGATCGCCCTCGCCCAGGCGGTCGTGCAGGGTGTCGTGCGCGTCGCGGATCTCCAGCGTGCCGGTGCGCACGATCCACAGGCCGGGTTCGGCGTCCGGCGGGAAGCGGGTGCCCTCGCGCAGGTAGCGCAGGGTGAGCTGGCGCAGAAAGGCATCCCGGCTGGCCTCCGGCAGGGGGGCCAGATCGGGGCAGTGGTCGAGAAACTCGCGGATCTCTTCGAGTTCGCCGTTCATGCGTGGGTCCGTTGGGTGTTCACGTGGGGTGGGGCAACCGGCAATCGACCGGGGTGGGGTCGATTGCCGCTTGGCCCGCAGACACTGTGTCCGATAAAAGGGGCCGACCCGGTGCACCCGAGCCGACCCCCTCTTTTCTACTATCGAATGACCATCCAGTCATGGTGGCGGGGACCCCGCCATGCCGATGTTTCCGGGCATGGCGGGGCCGTCCATCAGCTTTCGGTACGCGGTACGCGCACGCTTTCCACCAGGTCCTGGATGTCCTGCGGCGGTTCCTTGGTCAGCTTCATCACGATGTAGGCGGTGACGAAGTTGAAGACCGCGCCGATGGCGCCGAAGCCGGTCGGGTTCACGCCCAGCAGCCAGCCTTCCGGGGTGTCCGGGAGCATGGCGGTGCCGGAGAAGAAGAACCAGCCCTTGTACGTGAAGATGTACAGCAGGGTGGTCAGCAGACCCACCAGCATGCCGGCGATCGCGCCTTCCTTGTTCATCTTCTTCATGAAGATGCCCATCATCAGGGTCGGGAACAGCGAGGCCGCGGCGAGACCGAAGGCCAGTGCCACCACCTCGGCCGCGAAGCCGGGTGGATTCAACCCTAGGTAACCGGCGAACAGGATGGCGACACCCATGGCGATACGTCCGGCCATGAGCTCCCGCTTCTCGCTGATCCTTGGCATGAATACGCCCTTCAGCAAGTCATGCGAGATGGCCGATGCAATGGCCAGCAGCAGTCCCGCCGCGGTCGATAGCGCGGCGGCGATACCGCCCGCTGCGACCAGTGCGATCACCCAGCCCGGAAGCCCGGCAATCTCGGGGTTGGCCAGTACCATGATGTCGCGGTCGAGGGTCACGATCTCGGAGCCTTCCCAGCCGTACTGCTCTTCCGCCATGGCCGCGAACTCGGGGTTGGCGTCGTTGTAATACTGGATGACCCCGTCTTCGTTCTTGTCCTCGAACGCCAGCAGGCCGGTCTGTTCCCAGCGATCCATCCAGGCCGGCCGGTCCTCGTAGGCCAGGTGGCCTTCCTCGGTGCCGATCTCGCCCGGGTGGACGGTGTTCACCAGGTTCCAGATGGCCATCGCACCAACCGCCGGGGCGGTGGTGTAGAGGAGGCCGATGAACACCAGCGCCCAGCCGGCGGACTTGCGCGCATCACGCACGCGCGGGACGGTGAAGAAGCGGATGATCACGTGCGGCAGGCCCGCGGTACCGATCATCAGCGCCAGCGTCAGCAGGAACATGTTGAGCATGCTCATGCCGCCCACTTCGGTGTAGGCGTGGAAGCCCAGATCGACCATGGTCTGGTCCAGCGCATCCAGCAGGTAGGTATCGGATCCCTGCAGGGTGGAGCCCAGACCCAGCTGCGGGATCGGGTTGCCGGTCAGGGTGATGGCAATGAAGACCGCCGGCACCGTGTAGGCAAAGATCATGATCACGTACTGCGCGATCTGGGTGTAGGTGATGCCTTTCATCCCGCCGAGCACGGCGTAGATGAACACCACGGTCATGCCGGCGATCAGGCCGGTGGCCAGTGGTACTTCCAGGATGTTGGAGAAGGCGATCCCGACGCCGCGCATCTGCCCGATGACGTAGGTCACGGACATCACGATCAGGGCGATCACCGCGATAATGCGCGCGGTCTTCGAGTAGAAGCGGTCACCGATGAATTCCGGCACCGTGAACTTCCCGAACTTGCGCAGGTACGGGGCCAGCAGCAGCGCCATCAGCACGTAGCCGCCGGTCCAGCCCATCAGGTAGGCACCCCCGGTGAAGCCGAGGAACGCGATCAGGCCGGCCATGGAGATGAACGACGCGGCGGACATCCAGTCCGCGGCCGTGGCCATGCCGTTGGCGATCGGGTTGATGCCGCGCCCGGCGACATAGAACTCGCTGGTCGTCCCGGCACGCGCCCAGATGGCGATGCCGATGTACAGGGCGAACGTCGCCCCGACCACGAGCAGGCTTAGAGTCTGTTGATCCATGACAGGCTTACTCCTCGTGGACGTTGAACTTGCGATCCAGGACGTTCATGCGCCAGGCATAAACGAAGATCAGGATGATGAAGGTGTAGATCGAGCCCTGTTGCGCGAACCAGAAGCCCAGCGGATAGCCCCCCAGCTGGATCGCGTTCAGCGGCTGGGAGACCAGAATGCCCAGCACGAACGACACCAGGAACCAGATTGCCAGGCAGATACCCAGCAGACGCAGATGCGCCCGCCAGTAGGCCTGCCGGCTCAGGTCTTCTTGTGACATGACGATGCTCCTCTCGTAAGGTTTTGTTGTTTGCCGTGTTCCGTCACAGCTGGTATTGCACCTCAAGCTGTCCCTGCAGCTTGCGGGCCTGCCGGAAACTCTCCTTGAGCACCCGTCCCTCCAGGGCACCCAGCTCTTCCGGCCGGATTCGGTTGTCGTCGTCGCGCCCCTCGCGCAGCGCCTTTTGCTGGGCGCGCAGGCGCAGCATCTGCAGGTAGCGCAGGGCGGCGTGGTAGTCCCGGGCATCGGCGGCGCGCATTACGTCGGCCGCAACGGCCTGGTCCAGGCGCTCGTGGGTGCGCGTGGCCGGCAGCTCGGCGGCCAGCGCAATCACCCGTGCGCCGTCGACGAAGGGCGTGAGGCCCTGTTTCTTGATGTCGATCCCGTTGGACCCGCTCTTGATTTCGCCGAACAGCCCCAGGGGCGGGCGGAACATCTGCTGGTTGGCAGCCATCTGGCGGCGGAAGCGGCTGTTGAAGGCGGTCTTCTGCAGCAGCCGGGTACGCAGCGCCTCGACGGGTCCGGCATCGCCGTCCACCGCGCGCAGGTCGAAGAAGATGCTGCTCTTGAGCAGGTGTTCCGGCGTGCCCTGCTCGATCCAGCGGGTGAAGCGCTGATCCCACTCCGGGCCGCTCAGGCAGCATTCCGGGTTGCCGGCCATGATGTTGCCGGGGCACAGCATGAACCCGCACTCGGCCAGCGCCTGGTTCACGGCCTTCGCGTACGGCAGCAGGCGCTCGCGGATTGCGTCCGCGTCGCTGGCCTCGGCGTCGAACAGGATGCCGTTGTCCTGATCGGTGACCAGGGCCTGCTCCTCGCGCGCCTGGGAGCCGAACGCCAGCCAGGTGAAGTCGATGCCCTCGATCGCCTCGTGCTCGGCGCGCAGCAGCGCCAGCACCCGGCGGGTGGCGTGTTCGTTGAGGCGCGTGATGAGGCGCAGGACCTGATCGGCCTCGGCCCCCTGGCCTGCCACCGCCTCGATCAGACGAGGCACCTGGCGCAGGCGTTCGGCGATTGCGGCGACGGAGTCGGCGCGGCGGAGCGCGCGTACCAGGCCGTCCAGGGTCAACGGCTGGCTGGTCAGCAGGTCGCGTTCGCCCAGCACGCCGACCAGGCGCCCGTCGCGCACCACGCACAGGTGGGTCATGCCGTGCTCGGTCATCGCCTCGATACCCTCGAAGCCCGGGGCGCTCTCCTCCAGCGCCACCGGGTCGGGGGTCATCACGGCCGCGACTGGGGTGTCGAGGTCGACATCCGCGAGCGCCACGCGCGCGAGCAGGTCATGCAGGGTGAAGATGCCCACCGGCCGCTGGTTGTCGTCCACCGCGACGATCGAGCCGACGCGCTCGTCGCGCATGGTGGTCAGGACGTCGCGCAGCCGGGTGTCCGGGCGGCAGGTGACCGGACTGCGCGCCAGGCGCAGGACCAGCGGCGTGTTGAGTTGTCCGGCGCCGCCGTCGCGGGCCGACAGGGTGTCCAGGCCCTGCTGCAGGCGGTCCAGCAGATTGGCCAGGCGTCGCGTGCAGAAGTCGTTGAAGATCCGCGAACGGGTGCGCAGGCGGTCGAAGTCCTCCAGGCTTAGTTCCAGACAGACGGTGTCCTCGGCCGCGCGGTGCACGGTGTGCACCGCGCGGCGGCCGAGCAGGGCGCCGATCGGGAAGCATTCGCCGGGGATCAGCTCCCAGGCCTTGCCGGAGAGCTGTTCGTCCTCGCTGGGGGTCTCGCCGCGGATGCGGCCCTGGCGGATGATGTGGAAGCGCTGGGCGGGCCCGGCCTCGGGGTCGGTGATGCGCGCACCACGGGCGTAGAAGCGGCTCTCCAGCCGCGGCAGGAGGAACTCCAGCGCGTCCGTCTCGAGCTGGTCGAACGGGGCGTGGGCGCCGAGGAACTCCCGGGTGCTGTCGAGCGCGTCGGACATGGCGGTAGCGGCATCCCCAAAGTGATGTGGTGTTCACGTTTGGGGTGTTTGCTGCAAGTTGTACGCCAATCCGTTGATCCCCGGGAATCAGCAGGTTGTGGTCAAGCGGTCTGTCCGCGCGTTACGTTGCGTAACACGCGTGTTTCTTCTCGTTACACCGGGCCACGGCGTAGGGGAGGCGAAGGCGAATGCCGGCGTTCGCATTCGCCCGGCCGTCAGCAAGCCTTCGTTACACCGGGGGGCGCCTGCCGGTGACGAAGAACACCACCGCCAGGATCAGGCCCACGACAAACAGGATCCAGGCGATTTGCGTGGCGGCCCCGGCAATCCCGCTTAGCCCCAGGGCGCCCGCGATGATCGCAACGATCAGGAAAAGTAGTGCCCATCCCAGCATTGGTTCTCTCCTTTCGAATCTTGTGGATTCTGAGTGTAGGCCAGAATTCGCTGCCCGATCGTTTCTTGTATTCGGCTTGGCGTACCAGTTCTCAGTTTCGAATTCCCATTGGCGACCGGGTGTATCCATCAAGGACACACTGGGGGCTGGTGGGTGATCCTCGCTGTGGGTTTTTCATCGGATGACAGTGTGTCGGGTGGGGAAATGTGAACCTGTTCAGGACGGCTTCGGTGTATGGCGGGATATGGTCCCGGGGTCGGCACAACCATGTTGCCTCTTCATGGATTGGGAAGCATTGATCGGCGCGCCCTGGAAAAGAATTCCTGGAGGGAACATGCAATGAATAGCGTTATGCGAAAACCACGCAAGGATGCCGATGGTCCGTCCCTATTCCTGCCGCTTCCGGTATATGCGGTTGCCCTGATTCTGGGGCTTGGCGGCATGCTGGCGGGCTGTTCCGACCCGGGCCCGGCGCAGGAGGCCGGCGAGACGGTCGAGGAGATGGACGAGGACCTGCGTGGCTGGATCGAGGATCTGCGCGAGGATGAGGATGAGGTGCAAGAGGGTGAATCCGGCCCCGCGGGGCATGACGACGAGTTCTCCGAGGAGGATCCGCCGCGCGACATGGATTGATCAGTGGTCGCCGTGCGGTGGGGCTGGGTCGGAAAGGGATTCGGTCAAACGGATACGGCAATCAGGAAACAAAAGGCTGGTGGGTGGGTCGCCATGAGCGGATGGCGGTTCGCCCATCAGCCTTTTCGGTTCTGTGGGCGTGCGCGGTATCACGAGCCGGGTTTCGGGGTGGTGCTGTTTTGCAAGTTTTTGAAAATGAATTACGCATTTTTTCTTCTTCTACCTGCAGGGCTGCGGGAAAATCGCCGGCGCCTTTAGGGCAGTCAAGAAATTTTACATTTCGATTACGATCAGGAAGGGGACGCGAACATGAAAGCGATCTTGCTGACAACGATGGCGTGGACCCGCTCTATGGTCAGGGCGCGCAGGTGGATCTGGACCGCTTCCTGCGTTCGCGCCGAGTACGAACGCGATGACCGTGACCGTGACCGTGACAGTGACAGGGACTTCACGCGCGACGCATTCGCCGCCTCGGTGGGCGGGCGCCTCTGAAGACACATGCGGGGCAAGAACCCGCTTGCAATACCCCACAAAGGAACGCCGCCCCGGTCGGTTGCCGGCGCGGCGTTATGCGTGGGGAGGGCGGTGGGGCGACCCTCAGGCGGCCTTGGCCAGCCCGTCCTGGCGGCCCGGGCGGCCTTCCTTCAGGGTGACCAGTTCCTCGGCGCTGGTCGGGTGCAGCGGGATGGTCAGGTCCAGGTCGCGCTTGGTTGCGCCCATGCGCACGGCCACCGCAAAGCCCTGCAGCATCTCGTCGACGTTGACACCGATCATGTGGATGCCAACGACCTTTTCGTCGTCCCCGGCGCAGACCAGCTTCATCGCCACCGGCGGCACCTCGCCCTCGGCGAAGGCACGGTTCAGCCCGCCGAACTGGGTCTCGTAGACGCGCACGGAGTCGCCGTGCTGCTCGACTGCCTGCGGCTCGGTCAGGCCGACCATGCCCGCGGTCGGGTGGGTGAAGGTGACTGTGGGGATCTGGTCGTAGTCCACCGGCACCGGGTTGCTCTCCGGGGCATACCAGTGGTCGGCAAGGCGGCGGCCGGCGGCAATCGCGACCGGGGTCAGCGGGCCCTTGCCGATAATGTCGCCCACGGCATAGATGCCGTCGACGTTGGTGGCCTGCCATTCGTCCACCGGGATGGTGCCGTCGCGGGCGATTTCGACGCCGGCCTCTTCCAGGCCCATGTCCTGGGTGGCCGGCTTGCGACCGACGGCCCACAGCACCTTCTCGTACGGCCCAAGTTCCTTGCCGCCATCCAGTTTGACGGTGACTGCGCCGGGCTTGCCGCCCAGGCCCGCGGCCTTCATGCCCAGATGGCGGCGGATGCCCTGGTGCTCCATATGCTGGTCCAGCGCCTGCGAGATCATCGGGTCGGCCATCTCCAACACGCGGTCCTCCATCGCGACCACGTCGGTCTTCACGCCCATGGAGCGCAGCATGCCGGCCATTTCCAGGCCGATGTAGCCTCCGCCGATGACGGCGATGGATTCCGGCAGCTCGGTCCACTCGAAGAAGTCGTCGGAGGTTGCGCCCAGCTCGGCGCCCTCCAGCGGCGGCACGAGCGGCGCGCCACCCATGGCCAGCACGATGCGTTCGGCGGTGTATTCGGCGCCGCTCTCGCTGACCACCTTGTTCTTGTCGGCCAGACGGGCGCGCTCCGGGATGTGGGTGACACCCATCTTCTCCAGCTGACCGGACCAGTACTGATTCAGGTCCTTCAGCATCGCCTGGCGCTTGTTTGCCAGGTCGGCGTAGCGGATGCCCTTGACCTCGACGTCCACACCGAACTCGCCGGCCTCGCGGGCGTGCGACAGGTGCTCCGCCGCGTACCAGGTGAGCTTCTTCGGCACGCAGCCCTCGTTTACGCAGGTGCCGCCCAGCGGCTGGGGGTCGAACACGGCGACGCGGGCGCCGTGCGGGGCGGCACGTTCCGCAACGGCCAGCCCGCCGCTACCGCCGCCGATCACGATGATGTCGTAGTGTTCCATGTCGATTCCTCGAAGGGTTTGGTAAAAGTTTCGCACAACGACCGTGGCGTGCACGGTCGTCAGGGTTTGCCATCCGTGTCCGGACGTCCGGGTGTGTCGGCGTCCGGACACGGATGGCCACCCGGTGATTCGGATGGCCATCCGGGGCGGGCCATGGACCCGCCCCGGGTGGTGGTGACGGACTTACGCCGCCTTTTTCTCGCGGGAGATCCACGCCTGCAGATCTTCCGCGCCGCCGATGCGCTGACCCCCGACAAATACCTGCGGCACGGTCATTGCGCCGGTGGCGGCACGCAGGCTGCGCAGGCTGGCGTCGCGGCCCAGCACGATCTCTTCGTAGTCGAGACCGGCCTTGTCCAGCATTTCCTTGGCGCTGGCGCAGTACGGGCAGCCCGGCTTGGTGAAGACGACCACGTCGTCGGGGCAGGCCGCATCCGGGGCGACGTGGGCGAGCATGGTGTCGGCGTCGGAGACCACGAAGGGGTCACCCGGCTCGTCCGGTTCGATGAACTGCTTCTCGATCACACCGTCGCGCACCAGCATCGAATAGCGCCAGGAGCGGTGGCCAAAGCCGAGGTCGCTCTTGTCGACCAGCATGCCCATCTGTTCGGTGAACTCGCCGTTGCCGTCGGCGATGAAGGTCACGCGGTCGGCCTGTTGGTCGGCCTGCCAGGCTTCCATCACGAAGCCGTCATTGACCGAGATGCAGACGATCTCGTCGATGCCGTGCTTCTTGAGCACCGGCGCCAGCTCGTTGTAGCGCGGTACGTGGGCAGACGAGCAGGTCGGGGTGAACGCGCCCGGCAGGGCGAAGACGACCACGTTGCGACCCTTGAACAGGTCGTCCGTGCGCACGTCATTCCAGTCGTTGTCCTTGCGGCAGCGGAAGGTGACTTCCGGGACGCGCTGACCTTCGCGATTTTCGAGTTCCATGTTTCGTACTCCTGTTTGGGTGTTAAATGCAGTAGACCAGAAAGAGGATTTTGGTTCGGTCGAGCCGATGCCCGACTACGAGAACCAAGATAAGGGCTGGCCTCTCATTGATCCAGTTTTCGTTATCTATGCGATTGTTAGTTTCTGGCTATCGGCAGTTCCGGCCCTTCGTGGCGTCTTAAGGTTGACGCGTTCGCCGGAAATGCGGAAGCTTGCCGCCCGGATTCGGAAAGCCCGAATCGCGGTCCGCGTTATGGTGGTCCGTATCAGTCCCCTCGCGACGACAGGTTGTGAACCCCGCCAGGCCCGGAAGGGAGCAACGGTAGCAACTGCGTCGGGCGCCGGGGTGTGGCGGGTGCGGGCCACCACCCTTTTCCTTGCGGCCCAGATTCCTGCGGTGATTGCCCCGCACCCGGGCACGCAACAGACTCCACTGACGGGGGAGGCATGAGTCACCAGGTTCTAGCCCGCAAGTGGCGTCCCTCGCGCTTCGAGGACCTGGTCGGGCAGCCGCATGTGGTGCGCGCCCTGGCCAATGCCCTGAGTGGCGAACGTCTGCACCACGCCTACCTGTTTGCCGGTACCCGTGGGGTGGGCAAGACCTCCATTGCCCGGATTCTTGCGCGCTGTCTCAACTGCGAGACCGGCGTGACGGCCACGCCCTGCGGCGAGTGCCGTTCCTGCGTTGAGATCGCGGAGGGTCGCCACCTCGACTTGATCGAAGTGGATGCCGCCTCGCGCACTCGGGTGGACGACACCCGCGAGCTTCTGGACAACGTCTCCTATGCCCCGACCACCGGGCGCTTCAAGGTGTACCTGATCGACGAGGTACACATGCTCTCGGAGAAGAGCTTCAACGCCTTGTTGAAGACACTGGAGGAGCCGCCGGAACACGTGAAGTTCCTGCTGGCGACGACCGATCCGCAGAAGCTGCCGGTCACCGTGCTGTCGCGCTGCCTGCAGTTCAACCTGAAGCCGATGCCGCCGGCGATGATCGCCGAGCACTTGACCCGGATCCTGGCCGCCGAAGGCGTCGAGGCCGAGCCGGGTGCACTGCTGCGTCTGGGCGAGGCGGCCGAGGGCTCGATGCGCGATGCCCTGAGTCTGACCGACCAGGCGATTGCCTATGGCGGCGACCGCCTGAGCGAATCCGACGCCTGCGACATGCTTGGATTGCTCCCGCGCACGCGACTGGCCGCGCTGCTGGATGCAGTGTTTGCCGGGGACGGCCCGGCCCTGCTGGCGGGCCTGGCGGAGCTGGAGACGCTGGGACCCGACTGGTCGCGCCTGCTGGACGAGCTCGCCGCGCTGGTGCATCAGGTGGCGGTGCAGCAGGTGGCCGGTGCCACACCGGCGGCGGGCGAGGAGGCGCTGGTCTGGGCACACGAGGCCGCCGGCCGGGTCGACCCGGAAACCATTCAGCTGGCCTATCAGATCCTGATCCACGGGGTGCGTGATCTGCCCTACGCGCCGGACGCGCGCATGGGCGTGGAGATGACCCTGCTGCGCCTGCTGGCCTTTCGCCCGGAGCCAGCCCCGGGGTCTGGGGAGGACGAGGGCCAGGCCGAACGGCGGCCGGCCGCGGCGCGCGGGGAAGCGGCTGCGCCGCGTGCCGCGCCCTCCCGTAATGCCGCGCCCGCGGCGCGACCCGCTGCAGTCGAACCGGCCGAGCCGAAATCGGCCGCGCAGGCGGCCTCGCGCACCGGGGAAAACTCGCCGCCGCCCCGCGAGAGGGTGAGCGAGCCGCCACCTCCGCGGGAGGCATCCACGCCGCAGGCGCATCCCGGTGAGTCCACGCACCACGAGGCACCGCCGCGACAGGCCACGCAGGCGGCATCTTCGACTGCGGAACCGGTCGCACCCGCAGTGGCCGCGGACGGGATGTTCGACTGGCATCGTTTTGCCGAGGGTCTGCCCATGGGGACCGTGCGCGAACTCGCCCTGCACGCGGAGCTGCGCAAGCATGACCAGGAGTGCGTGGTGATTGCGGTAACCCCGGGTATGTTGTGTACCGACCGGGCCAAGACCCGCCTGAAGGAAGCGCTGGAGAAGACGCTGGGCCACTCGCTCCGCCTGGAGATCGTCAACCAGTCCGAACCGTCGGAGACGACGCCCGCGGCGCGGCTTGCGGCCGCCTCGGCAGAGCGTCAGGCTAGCGCCGAGACGACCATGCGCGAGGACCCGGTGGTTCAGGCCCTGGGTCAGGAATTTGGCGCCGAACTGGGCGCGGTGCGCATTCGCGAAACAAACGAAGACAACTCCGCGGGCGACGCGTCGTCGGCCCCGCGCTAACCCGTCGAATACGGACAAACCCGCCGTTGTGCGGGGCAGGAGATCGAACCGATGATGAAAGGTGGCATGGGTGGCCTGATGAAGCAGGCCCAGAAGATGCAGGAAGACATGCAGAAGGTGCAGGCCGAGCTGGCCGAGATGGAGATCGAGGGCCAGGCCGGCGGCGGGCTGGTCAGCGTGGTGTTGACCGGCAAGTACGCCGCGCGCCGCGTGAAGATCGATCCCAGCCTGTTCGACGATGATCGCGACATGCTCGAAGACCTGGTGGCCGCCGCGATCAACGACGCGGTGCAGAAGGTCGAGTCCACCACGCAGGAGCGCATGGGAAACCTGACCGAGGGCATGGGCCTGCCGGCCGGCATGAAGCTACCGTTCTGAGCCGGCGGAGCGGGCGCGCCTGATGGAAGCGGAACTGGACGAGCTGGTCCAGGCGCTGCGCTGCCTCCCCGGGGTCGGGGCGAAGTCGGCGCGGCGCATGGCGCTGCACTTGCTGGAGCGCGACCGTGAGGGCGCGCGGCGCTTGTCGCGGGCGGTGGACGAGGCCGTGGCGCGCATCGGGCATTGCTCGGTGTGCCGCACGCTGACCTCGGCCGAGACCTGTTCGCGCTGTGCGGACCCGGAGCGCGATTCGCGGGTGGTTTGCGTGGTAGAGAGTCCCGGCGACGTGCTGGCGATCGAGTCGGCCACGGATTTCGGCGGTCGGTTTCACGTTTTGCTGGGACGGCTGTCGCCGCTGGACGGGATTGGCCCGGAGGAGCTCGGGCTCGACCGACTGGAGGCCCGTTTGCAGGCGGAGGGCGTGGAGGAGCTGATCCTGGCCACGAACACGTCGGTAGAGGGCGAGGTGACCGCGCATTATCTGGCGGAGATGGCCGCACGTCACGGGATTCGTACCACGCGAATCGCCCAGGGTATCCCCAGCGGCGGCGAGCTGGAGTACATCGATGCCGGCACCCTGGCGCATGCACTTTCGGGTCGGCGCGAATATTGATGCGTGGTAATATTTTGATACAGGAGTGGCGGCATGACGGATTGCGTGTTTTGCAAGATCGTGGCGGGCGAGATCCCGGCCCGAGTGGTGTTCGAGGACGATGCGGTGCTGGCCTTCGAGGATCTGAACCCGCAGGCGCCCGAACATGTGCTGGTGATCCCGAAAACGCACATTGCCACGCTGAACGATTTGAGTGCTGCGGAGGCCCCGGTGATCGGGCAGATGGCCCGGGCCGCGGCGGAGATCGCACGCGATCGCGGATTTGCGGAGAAGGGTTATCGAGCCGTGATGAATTGCAACGACCACGGTGGGCAAACGGTCTACCATATACACATGCATGTCCTCGCTGGGCGTGCACTGAGTTGGCCCCCCGGCTAGCGACCAGGAACGACAACACGGATTACTGGTGTGACGCGACAAGGATCGAACGGTGCAGCCCTGAAGCGGCCGCAGGCACAATGCCTGCGGCCGCTTCGTGCGCGCTCGGCCCGGTTCGTCGTTTCGCTGGTGGTTGCGGGTCTCGCACTGGGCACGGGCGCTGCCAGCGCCTCCGACCGTTACTCGCTGGTTGCGTCACCCCAGGCCCAGGGGATCGGTGGGGCGGGGGTGACGTTGCGCGACGAGCCGGAAACCGGTCGCGACAGTGAATCGCGCTACCGCCTGTCGGTGCGCAGTACCGGCGATGCCTCGGCCCTGGATGACGCCGACAATGCCTTTGGCGGGACACGCCTGTTCGAGGCGGTGGGTGGCTATCACCAGGAACTGGGTGGGGGCTTCGGGTACGGCCTGAATCTTGGGGTGGGCATGGAGACGCGTCCGGACTGGAACGAACTCGGGCCGGCCGGTGAGTCCACCGCGTACTTCACCGATTTCAGCTTCGGTCCGACCTTCGTCTCCGGGCGTTTCGATAGCCAGTTCCGGGTGGGTGTACGCCAGCCCCTGTCCAGCGAGGATCGTGATCTGGGCTTTGGCTACGGTGATCGCAGACGCGAGACGGGCCGCACCGCCGGTTACCTGAGTCTGGATGGCCGCCTGCGCCTGCAGAACCAGTCCGAGCTGTCCCTGAGCCTGTACTACGACGACTATTCGCTGAACTCGACGGATAACTGGCTGGCCGATCGCCTTGAGTTCGAAGGCGTGAGCCGCGAGCCGGCCTCCTCGGTCATCGGCGTCGAGATGGGTTTTACCTTCTGATCCCGGCCCCCGCCGCGACACCTGCCACACGTTCCGCCGCGACTCTCGCTGCACGCCACCGTGCGGCCTCCCCTTCCTGTTAATCGCTATATAACCCGTGGTTTTCTTCGGGCCTGCGTGCGCTTCGTGGTCGAAAAGTTACCCGCGAGCGCGGTTCTGGGCGGGGATCTCGGCGGCGAGGGCGTGCCAGGCCTGCAGGCGTGGAGCGGGGAGTTCTCCGGCCTCGATCGCGGTCAGTACCGCGCAGCCGGGCTCGCTCTGGTGGCGGCAGTCGCGGAAGCGGCAGTGATCGCCAAGCTCCGCGATGTCCGGGAAGCCGCGTTGCAGGGTGTCCAGAGACGGGATCTCGGGGGTGAAGTCTCGCACGCCGGGCGAGTCGATCCAGGCGCCGCCGTTGGCCAGTGGAAACCACTGGGCGGTGACCGTGGTGTGGCGTCCCTCGCCGGATGCGGCCAGGTCGCCAGTGGTTGGCGCGATCGCGTCGACGATCCCGTACTGATCGAGCAGGGCGGCGACCAGCGAGGACTTTCCGACGCCGGACTGTCCGACCAGAATGTTGGTCTGGCCGGCCGCAGCCGCGGCCAGGTCGTCCAGCCCGAACCCGCTTTTGGCGCTGACGAATAGCGGATCCAGGTCCAGCTGACGGTAGGCGTCCAGCCACTCGGGCCGGGCCGCGGGCCCCTCGTCCTGCTTGTTGATCAGCAGCCGGGGGCGGGCGGGCAGGTTGAGGATCGCAACCAGAAAGCGGTCGATCAGGTTGCGCGAGGGTGCCGGTTCCGGCGCGATCACAATCCACACGCAGTCGATATTGGCCGCGATGACCTTGCGCCGGCCGAAGCCGTCGCGGCGCACGAGCACGTTGTTGCGATCCAGCTGGCGGGCCACTTCGTCGCCAGTGGCATCCAGCTCGACCAGGTCGCCGCAGGCGAGGTCGCGAAAGCGGCGGTGCAGGCGCAACCGACGCGGGGGCTCGTCGGCCCCCGCGATGTCGGCCATCTGGTTGTGGCGGGCGAAGACCCGGGCGATCTGCGTCAAGCTCGTACTCTGCCGTGGCGGCTAGGGGAACACTGATTAATGTACACGTTCGCGCTCGAGTCGCTTTTGCGTGCGAACAAGGCGCGGTGACTGCCGTGCAGCGTTCTGCACAAGGGAGCCGCAACGCCGTGCGCGCGCAAAAGTGGCCGAGACCCTTCATTCGATAGCTTGTGGGGTTGGTCCCCCAGGTTCCCCGATCCTGCGTTGCGCCCCTTGCCGGTAGAACCACTACCGGCTGCGGACCGCGCCTTGTCTCGGAAAACCTGGGGGACCAACGCGAACGTGTACATTGATCAGTGTTTCCCTAGGGTTAGTCGAACAGGGCATCGACGCGTGCGGCACAGATAAAGTCGTTCTCGCTCAGCCCGCCGATGGCATGGGTCGAGTACTCCACTGCACAGCGGTTGAAGCCGACCGCCATGTCGGGGTGGTGATCCTCGGCATGCGCGATCCAGGCGACGGCGTTCACGAACGCCATGGTCTCGTGGAAGTTCTTGAACTTGAAGCTGCGCTGGATGCTCTTGCCGGTCTCGTCGATACCCCAGGCATCGTGCAGCTGTCCCAGGGCGCGCTGGGCATCTTCCCGTGGCATCGGGTTGGTGAAGCCTTCGCAGGACTGGCAGTGCTTGGTCTTCAAATCAGTCATCGAACTGGTAGTACTCCGCGTTGAGGTAGGCGACCACGGCATTGATCTCGTCGTCGAACCAGTTGGTGCCGAGGTTGACGTTGCAGTTGTTGACCTGGGCCACTAGTTCGTCGTGCGAGCCGACCATGCGGTTCGAGCGGGTGTAGAGGTCGGAGCCGTCGCCTCCGACCATGTCAGCGTGACAGCTGATGCAGTTGTCGCTGTGCAGCTCCTGTCCTACGCGGATGTCGTCGGCCAGCGCGATGCTCGCGCCGCCCAGGCTTAGGGCTAGCGCGGCAGTGCTAGCGGTAATGCGTGTGTTGGTGTGTCGCATTGTTCCCTCCATATCACGGGGGTCGGGGTCCGGGGCCACAGGCCTCGCAACCATGATGATAGACTCCTGCGGCATATGAAAGGGCCGTGGTCGTCACACGACGGCCTCCCCGCGAAGGAGTACGCGAAATGGCCGTGAACGCCGAAAACCTGATCTGGATCGATCTCGAGATGACCGGTCTGGAGCCGCAAACCGACCGGATCCTGGAGGTGGCGACCATCGTCACCGACAAGGATTTGAATATCCTGGCCGAGGGGCCGGTCATCGCCCTGTATCAGCCCGCCGAGGTGCTGGAGGGGATGGATGAATGGAACCAGCGCACCCATGGAACATCGGGGCTGATCGAACGGGTGCGCAACAGCTCGTCGGACAGTCGCGATGCGGAGCAGGCGACCCTGGAGTTCCTGGCGCAGTATGTGCCGAAGGGGGCCTCGCCGATGTGCGGCAATTCCATCTGTCAGGACCGGCGCTTTATGGCGCGCCTGATGCCGGAGTTGGAGCAATACTTCCATTACCGGAATCTGGATGTCTCCACGCTGAAGGAGCTGGCGCGACGCTGGGCGCCGGACGTGATCGCGCAGTTGCGCAAGAATGCGTCCCACCAGGCAATGCAGGATATCCGCGACTCCATCGACGAACTGCGCCTGTACCGCGAACGCTTCATCCGGCTCCCGCCGGCGTCGCAGAACTAGCCTCCCGTCCTTCCAGGCGCCATGGCGCACTTGGGGTGTGTGTGCTGTGCTCGCCCTGGCTGGGTCCCGTTCGACATCTGGTGTTTCTGGTGGCCTCTGTACGGCGCCGATCCCAGAAGGCTGGTCCCGGTTCATCGTCCGGTATTTACGGCGGCTTCGGTCCGCCGCCTGCCAGGCGCTCTCTCGCGAGCGCACCGCGAGGTACTTCTTTGCTCGTGCAAAGAAGTACCCAAGAAACACGCCCGACTGCCGCGACCCCGGCCCGCTGCGCGGCCCGGGGTTTCCCTCGCTCCGAGGCTTTTCGCGGGCGGCGCTGAACTCGCTACGCTGCGCTTCGCTCAGACATCCAGCCCCTTGAATCCCGCGAAAAGCCTCTCCACTCGGCGCGACGACAACGGGGAGGTAGGTCCAAACAACGGCTATCCCAGCGATATAGCTAGTGGATGATGGCTAGGCTTTCGGACATCTTCGGCACGCTCGGCCTGCGGCCATGGCGTGCCGCACCCGCGAAGCTGGTGCCGGGGGGCGTAGGATGTGATGAGCGAAGCGAATCGCATCAGGGTTTCGCACGGCGTGGGGGATGGTGCGTTTCGCTGCGCTCAACCGCACCCTACGGGATGCCGCCTGTTTTGACCTTCCCCTCCCGTATGGAGCCCCTCGCGGAAGGCGTGATGGGCCGGCCAGTTAGAAATAGACACGGGGCGCTGGATGTCTGAGCAAAGCGCAGCGCAGCGAGTTCAGCGCCGCCGGCCCGAGGGCCCTGGAGCAAGGTTCCCGGGCGGAATCCGGGGGCCCTTCTTTGGGTACTTTCTTGGGCAAGCAAGAAAGTACCTCGCGGTGCGTTGGCGAGACAGCGCATGGCAGGCGGTCGGACGAAGGCACCGTAAACTCCGAAGGAAGAACCAGGCCCGCCCCCAGACGGTGAGCAATGCCCCGTAATCGCCGGGATCGCAACACGAGAGCCGCGGGCTAGTCGAGGCGGAGGGAATAGTCGATGGCGTGGAGGTGCTTGGTCAGGGCGCCGACCGAGATGTAGTTCACACCGGTGGCCGCGATGGCCGCCAGGGTATCCGGCGTGACCCCGCCGGAGGCCTCGGAGATCGCGCGTCCGCGGATGTGTTGCACGGCGGTGGCCAGGTCGTCCAGCGACAGCTCGTCGAGCATGATCACGTCGGCTCCGGCGGCCAGAGCCTGATCGACCTCGTCGAGGTTCTCCGTCTCCACCTCGACCCAGCGTCCGGCACCCAGGGCGCGGGCACGCTCCACCGCGGCGGCGATGGAGCCGCAGGCGGCGATGTGGTTTTCCTTGATCAGCACGGCGTCCCACAGGGCGAGGCGATGGTTGTGGCCACCGCCGCAGCGCACGGCGTACTTTTGCCCGTGACGCAGGCCCGGCAGGGTCTTGCGGGTATCGAGGATGCGACTGTCCGTGCCGTCCAGGCGCGCGACCCAGCGGGCGGTCTCGGTGGCCGTGCCGGAGAGGGTCTGCAGCAGGTTCAGCGCTGCGCGCTCGGCGGCCAGTACGGCCCGGGCAGGGCCTTCCAGGGTGGCGATCACGCGCGGTTCGTCGCCCACGTCCACGCGGGTGCCTTCGGCCACCTGCCAGTCGATCCGGGTCTCCGGCGCGAGGCGGGCGAATACGCGGTCGAACCAGGCCTGGCCGCAGACGATCGCGTTCTCTTTCAGCAGCAGCGTGGCGCGCGCGACGCGTTCGGCCGGGACCAGGGCGGCGGTCAGGTCGCCGTCCAGGCCGTCGGGGCCCAGGTCCTCGGCGAGGGCGGCTTCGACCTCGCGTACCAGCAAGGCGGCATCCGGGCGCGCGGGGCCCTGTGCGAACGGGTCGGCCGGACCGCCCGCGACGGCGTGCTTATCCCTCATGGCGATCCGGCATCGGGCGGTAGGCCACGTAGTCGTCGCGCAGCTTCTTGACCAGGCCGGCCAGCAGGATCAGCGCGATCAGGTTGGGTGCCGCCATTGCGATGTTGGCGATGTCGGAGAAGTTCCAGACCACGCCCAGCGGGATGGTGGCGCCAATCACGATCAGGATGACGAACACGATGCGATAGGGAATTACCGCGCGTTCGCCGAACAGGAAGTAGGCCGAGCGGTCGCCGTAGTAGGACCAGGCGATCATGGTGGAGAAGGCGAACAGCATCAGGCTGATCCCGACCACCATGGCGCCGAACGGCCCCAGCGCGGAGCTGAAGGCGGTGGCGGTCAGCGACGCGCCGACCACGTCGTCGGCGCGGTCGATGTAGGCGCCGGTGACGACGATGGCCAGGCCGGTCAGGGTGCAGACCACGATGGTGTCGATGAATGGCTCGAGCATGGCCACCGAGCCCTCGCGCGGCGGATCGCCGTTCTTGGCCGCGGCGTGCGCCATGGCCGAGGAGCCGAGGCCCGCCTCGTTGGAGAACATGCCGCGCGCTACGCCGTACTGGATGGCCAGGCCGATAGCGCCGCCGCCGGCCGCCCAGGGGTTGAGCGCGAGGTTCAGGATGGTGCCGATCGCGGCCGGCACGGCCTCGATGTTGGCGGCAATCACCACGAAGGCGCCCAGCATGTAGATCACGGCCATGAACGGGACGATGGTCGAGGCGATCATCGCGATGCGCTTGACGCCGCCGATGATCACCAGCGCCACGAGCACGGCCATGGTCACGCCGATGATCAGGGCCATCCAGCCCATGATGTCGTCGTCGGCGCGCAGGTCCGGCACGATGAAGGTCAGGCCATCGACCACCGAGTTGGCCTGCACCATGTTGCCGATGCCGAACGAGGCGATCAGGGTGAAGGCGGCGAACAGGATCGCCAGCTTCTTCATCTTGAGGCCGTGGAGCAGGGTGAACATCGGTCCGCCGGCGATGCTGCCGTCCGGGGCGATCTCGCGGTAGCGCACGGCCAGGGTGGTCTCGGCGAATTTGGTGGCCATGCCGAAGAAGGCGGTGACCCACATCCAGAACAGCGCCCCGGGGCCGCCCAGCGCGATGGCCGTGGCGACCCCGGCGATGTTCCCCGTACCGATGGTGCCGGACAGCGCGGTGGACAGCGCCTGGAACGGCGAGATCTGCCCGGTGCCGCCGCCGCGCCCGTCGGTACCGCGCAGGGCGCGCCAGCCCTCGCGGAAGGCGACGACCTGAACCAGACCCAGGCGAATGGTGAGGTAGAGTCCGGTGCCCAGCAGCAGGATCAGGGTGATCGGGTTGCCCCAAAGCAGGCCGGCGGTGTCGCCGAGGAACTGGTCGATGGTGTCGAGCATCGGTGGGTCCTTGTGGTCCGGGATGGGCCGGTGCGGCGGTCGCCGAAAATCCTACCTCGCGTGGCAGATGTTTACGATAGGTTATGCGCAACAGGGCGATAGGATTTTCCTGCGGAACGTCGCGGCGTTCACCGTATCCATGAGTAACCGGGGCCTCCCCGCCATACACTCAACGACGTTCAAGGACCGAGCATGAGTGAGCCCTCCCAAGCGACATCCGAGGAAGACCACGGCAAGCCGGTGCCCCCCATCTTTCTGGTCGGGTCGCTGATCGCGCTGGCGGCCTTTATCTGGCTCGTCAGCCTGCTTTGGCCCGTACTGGAGGACCGGATTGCCGATCTGAGCACGCTGCAGATCGGGCTGCTGGCGAGCTTCATCGCCGGTCTGATGACCGCGGTCGGGGCGCTCCCGATCTTCTTCCTGCGCCGCATCAGCCAGTCGGTCGAGGACGCGATGATGGGCTTTGGTGCCGGGGTGATGCTCTCGGCCACGGCCTTCGAGCTGGTGCTGCCCTCGGTGGAGCAGGCGGAGGCGCAGTACGGCGGCGTGGGCATGGCCATCGTGGTGCTGGCGGTGGGCATCGGGCTGGGCGGAGGCGCGCTGCTGGCGCTACACAAGCTGGTGCCGCACGAGCATTTCTTCATTGGCCCCCAAAGTGGAGCCGACCCGCAGAAAATCCGCCGCGTTTGGCTGTTCATCTTCGCCATCGCTTTGCACAACCTGCCGGAAGGCCTGGCGGTGGGGGTCGGCTTCGGCGGCGATGACGTAAGCGACGGGATTGCGCTGGCCATTGGGATCGGGCTGCAGAACATGCCGGAGGGGCTGGTGGTCGCCATCGCCCTGCTGTCGCTGGGCTACAGCAAGTGGGCAGCATTCGGGGTGACCCTGCTGACCGGTCTGGTGCAACCGATCGGTGGCCTGATCGGGGCCGGTGCCATCACGCTGATGGAGTTCCTGCTCCCCTGGGGGCTGGCTTTCGCGGCCGGGGCGATGCTGTTCGTGATCAGCCACGAGATCATCCCCGAGTCGCACCGCAAGGGCCACGAGGCCCAGGCCACGGTCGGCGTGCTGGTCGGCTTCGTGGTGCTGCTCGCGATCGACATGGCGTTGTAGGGGCACGGCACAGTGGCAACGAGTGGCACCGTCATTGCGAGGAGCCGAAGGCGACGCGGCACAAAAGCGCGCAGCGCGTTGAACGGCCGCAGGCCGGCCCGAAGGGCGAGCGCAGCGAGTAACCTCCGGAAGCTGGCAGTGCGGTGGAATCAGCATCCGGTGGTTTCGGACGGAGGTTGCTTCGTCGCTGCGCTCCTCGCAATGGCGGTGCTTTTTGGATGCGTGAGGGGGCAGGTGAGGGGGCAGGCCGGGGCCCCCGAATAGTGGCGCGGCGCGTCGGGGCTTTCGCTGCGGGGGTGTTTTGGTCTACAATTAAGTCCGTCTGTGGGTGCTCGAGAATGCCCGCACACCGTTCTGGAAGAGATCTGCGATCGCAAGTCGATTGGCAGACGCCGAAGGCGCAACATCCGCCCGGAATCGCTCAGGCTACAGGACCGGAACGGTGCAGGAGACACACTCTGGAGAGCGGCCGGAAACGGCCCACCGAAGGGGGCGGTCACGCAGTCCGACAACGGGCTGACGTGACGCAAACTCTCAGGTTTCAGGACAGAGGGGCGGCTGGCAGATTTATTCTGCCGGCCGCCCCTTTTTTTATGCCCGGAGCGCGGCGGCCGGGCCACGCGGTTCCACCGGCGGATGCCGGCGAGCCGACCACGACACGCAAGCAAGGCGAGAATTACATGACGACGTTGAAGACAACTCCGCTCCATGCCGCGCATCAGCGCGCGGGGGCCAAGCTGGTCGATTTCGCCGGTTGGGAGATGCCGCTGCATTACGGCTCCCAGATGGAGGAGCACAAGCGGGTGCGCGATTCCGCCGGCATGTTCGATGTCTCGCACATGCAGGTCGTGGATATCCACGGCCCGCAGGCCCAGGCCTTCCTGCGCTACTTGTTGGCCAACGACGTGGCCAAGCTGAAGACCGAGGGCCGGGCGCTGTACAGCTGCATGCTGAACGAGGCCGGCGGCGTGATCGACGACCTGATCATCTACTGGACCGGTGGCGATACGTACCGCGCGGTGGTCAATGCCGCGACGGCCGAGGGCGACATCGCCCATATGCAGACGGTGGTTCAGGGCTTCAACGCCCGCGTCGAGCCGCGCCCGGAGTTCGCGTTGATCGCGATCCAGGGCCCGCAGGCGGTGGAGAAGACCCTGCCGCTGCTGCCCGCCGATCTGCGCAGTGCCGGGGATCTCAAGCCGTTTTCCGCGGTCTGGAATAACAAGTGGTTTGTCGCCCGCACCGGCTACACCGGCGAAGACGGCTTCGAGGTGATGCTGCCGGCGGAGGAGGCCGACGGTCTCTGGGAGAAGCTGAAGGACGTCGGCGTGCACCCCATCGGCCTCGGCGCGCGCGACACCCTGCGCCTGGAGGCCGGCATGAACCTCTACGGTACGGACATGGACGACCAGACGAATCCGCTGACCGCCAACCTCGGCTGGACCATCGCCCTGAAGGATGCCGAGCGTGATTTCATCGGACGCGCGCCCATCGAGCAGTCGAAGGCCGAGGGCGTGAAAGAACGCATGGTCGGGCTGGTGCTGGACGGTCGCGGTGTGCTGCGTGGCGGCACCCGCATCGAGACCGAGGCCGGAGACGGCGTGGTCACCTCCGGCAGTTTTTCGCCCAGCCTCGGCGTGTCGGTCGCGTTTGCGCGCATCCCGGCCGGGGTCGAGGCCGAGCAGCTGCACGCGGACATCCGCGGACGCAAGCTGCCGGTGCGCGTGGTCAAGCCGGTATTCGTCCGCAATGGCGAGCCGCAGATCGAGCTTCCGGGCGCCGGATAATGCACATTTCCAGTACGCAGTGACTACACTGCGGCTGCGGGTTCAATCGAGATAAGGAAGACGTCATGAGCGAAGCACCGAAGGATCTGAAGTACACCAAAAGCCACGAGTGGGTGCGCAGCGAGGCCGACGGCAGCGTGACCGTGGGCATCACCGACCACGCGCAGGAACTGCTGGGTGATCTGGTGTTTGTCGAGGCCCCGGAAGCGGGCAGCAACATCGATGCCGGCACGGCCTGCGCCACGGTGGAGTCGGTCAAGGCCGCCTCGGATATCTATGCGCCGATCTCCGGTGAGGTGACCGCGGTCAACGAGGACCTGGCCGACAGCCCCGAGAAGGTCAACGAGTCGCCCTTCGAGGACGGCTGGCTGTTCAAGGTGAAGCCGTCCGACGCCGGCCAGATGGATGCCCTGATGGATGCGGATGCCTATGCCGCGCACGTCGAGGCGGAATCCTGAGCGTAGCCGTGTATCACCGGTCCCGGCCGCGTCTGGCCGGGACCCAACCGAACTTCGCCGCAATCGGCGAAAGCGAGACCTGACATGCCGTTTATCCCGCATACCGAAGAAGACATCCGCGCCATGCTCGACCGCATCGGTGCCGATTCCGTCGAGGACCTGTTCGACGAGATCCCGGCCGATCTGCGTGCGCCGCCGCTTACGGGGATCCCCGAGGGCGAGAGCGAGATGGGTATCACCCGCTTGATGCAGGAGCGGGCCGCGAAAGACGGCATGCCATCGAATTTCATCGGGGCCGGTGCCTACGAGCACCACATCCCGGCCGCCGTGTGGCAGATCGCCACGCGCGGCGAGTTCTACAGTGCCTACACGCCGTACCAGGCGGAGGCCAGCCAGGGCACGCTGCAGCTGATCTACGAATACCAGACGATGATCAGCCGCCTGACCGGGATGGAGGTCTCCAACGCCTCGCTGTATGACGGCGCCTCCGCCCTGGCCGAGGCCGTGCTGATGGCGGTGCGCGTGAATCGCCGCTCCAAGGCCAAGCGCGTGCTGCTGCCGGGGGCGTTGCACCCGGATTACCGCAAGGTGGTGAAGACGCTAATCGGCAACCAGGGCATCGAGCTGGTGGAGCTGCCGTTTGACGAGACCACCGGCCAGACCCCGCTGGACGCCTTGGCACCGTATGCGGATGACGACGTCACCGCCATGGTGATCAGCCAGCCGAATTTCTTCGGCATTTTGGAAGACGTGGATGGCCTGACCGGCTGGGCCGAGGAACGCGGCATCCCGGTCATTGCCGTGGTGAACCCGGTCTCGCTGGCGCTGTTGAAGCCGCCGGGCGAGTGGGGCACCAATGGTGTGGACATCGTGGTTGGCGAGGGCCAGCCGCTGGGTGCGCCGTTGTCCTCGGGCGGGCCCTACTTCGGCTTCATGACCACGCTGAAGAAGCATATCCGGCAAATGCCGGGGCGCATCGTCGGCCGCGCCGAGGATGCCGACGGCAAGCCCGGTTTCGTGCTGACCCTGCAGGCGCGCGAGCAGCATATCCGCCGCTCCAAGGCGACCTCGAACATCTGCACCAACCAGGGCCTGGTGGTGACGGCCGCGACCATCCACATGTCGCTACTGGGTGACGAGGGCCTGACCCGCGTGGCCGAGGCCTGCTACGCCAATACCCACGCGCTGGTGGAAAAACTGGCCGCCAAGGGCATCAAGCCGCGCTTTACCGGCGAGTACTTCCACGAAGTCGCGCTGGACTTCGGCGGCGATGCCGCGACCCGCGTGCAGACGATGGCCGACGCCGGCGTGCTGGCGGGCCTCGAGCTGAGCCGGGACTATCCGCAGCTGGATGGCTGCGTGCTGGTCTGCGCCACCGAGACCAAGACCGAATCCGACCTGGAGCAGTACGTGGCCACGTGGGAGCAGGCCGCCTGAGGCGGTCCCGTTCCCAGGGTCAACGACACCACGCGCCAACAACACCATGCCGGGAGGCAACCATGGCCGAAATCAAGCTGCAAGGTAATCCGATCAATACCAACGGCGATCTGCCGCACGTGGGCTCACCGGCCCCGGACTTCAAACTGACCAACAAGGATCTGCAGGACGTCTCGCTGGCCGACTTCGGCGACAAGCGCAAGCTGATCTCTATCGTGCCCAGCCTGGACACCCCGGTCTGTGCCGACTCCACGAAGAAGTTCGACGAGATGCTCGCCAGCCGTCCGGATCTCGAGATCCTGATTGTGTCCGCCGACCTGCCGTTCGCGATGGGCCGCTTCTGCGCCGCCGAGAACCTGGAACGCGTGACCGTGCTGTCGATGATGCGCGATCGTAACTTCGCCAAGGACTACGGCGTGCTGATCCAGGACGGCCCGCTGGCCGGGATCACCGCGCGCGGCGTGGTCGTGCTGGATTCCGACAACCTGGTGATGCACGCCCAGCTGGTCTCCGAGATCGGCGACGAGCCGGACTACGACGCCGCGTTCGCGGCATTGGATGATCGGGCCAACCTGAGCCCGACCCAGTAATCGGCCGGAGTCCCTCCGCGCCGCCGGTGGCCGGGCCTGTGCCCGGTCGCCGTCACCCGAACACGCAAGCGAGAAACCGCTATGAGCACCACTGAAGCCAATCTGATCTTCGAACGTTCCCGCGCCGGGCGCTCGGCCGTGGCCCAGGCGCCGCGCGACCACGCCGCGACTCATATCCCGGCGAACCTGCAGCGCAAGTCCGCCCCGGGTCTGCCGGCGGCCTCGGAACTGGACGTGGTGCGGCACTACACGCGGTTGTCGCAGAAGAACTTCTCCATCGATACCGAGTTCTACCCGCTGGGCTCGTGCACGATGAAGTACAACCCGCGCGCCTGTAACAGTCTGGCGATGCTTCCCGGGTTCCTGAACCGGCATCCGCTGGCCCCGGCCAGCCACAGCCAGGGCTTCCTGCAGACGATGTTCGAGCTGCAGGAGATGCTGAAGGAAGTCACCGGCATGAAGGCCGTGTCGCTGGCGCCGATGGCCGGCGCCCAGGGCGAGTACACCGGTGTCGCCATGATCCGTGCCTACCATGATGCCCGGGGCGACACCGAGCGCCGCGAGATCATCGTTCCGGACGCCGCCCACGGCACCAACCCGGCGACCGCGATCATGTGTGGCTACGAGGTGCGCGAGATCCCCACTGACGAGACCGGTGACGTGGATATCGAGGCCCTGAAGGCCGCCGTGGGCCCGCAAACCGCGGGGATCATGCTGACCAACCCGTCCACCGTGGGCGTGTTCGAGCGGCGGATCAAGCAGATCGCCGGCATCGTCCACGAGGCCGGTGGCCTGTTGTACTACGACGGCGCCAACCTGAACGCGATCCTCGGCAAGGTGCGCCCGGGCGACATGGGCTTCGACGTGATCCACATGAACCTGCACAAGACCTTCTCCACGCCGCACGGCGGGGGTGGTCCGGGCTCCGGCGCGGTGGGCGTCGCCGAACGGCTGTTGCCGTTCATGCCGATCCCGCACGTGATCGAAGCGGAGCAGGGTGGCTACCGCTTTGCCGAGGAGTCCGATCGCCCGCAGAGCATCGGACGTCTGTCCGCGTTCGCCGGGAATGCCGGCGTGCTGCTGCGGGCCTATATCTACATGCGCATGCTGGGCCGCGAGGGCATGGTGCGGGTCTCCGAGTTCTCGACCCTGAACGCCAACTACCTGGCGCGCGAGCTGGCCGCGGCCGGTTTCGATCTGGCCTACCCCCAGCGCCGTGCCACCCACGAGTTCATCGTGACCATGAAGAAGCAGGCCAAGGAACGCGGGCTGACGGCCGGCGATGTGGCCAAGCGCCTGCTCGACCACGGTTACCACGCGCCGACCACCTACTTCCCGCTGCTGGTGCCGGAGTGCCTGCTGGTGGAGCCGACCGAGACCGAGTCGAAGGAGACTCTGGACGGCTTCGTCGAGGCGATGGCCTGCATCCTGGCCGAGTCCGAGAACGACATGGAAACGATCAAGAGTGCCCCGCACACGCTGCCCAACCGACGCTTCAACGAGGTGGCCGCGGCCAAGGCGCTGGATGTCGTATTCCAGCCCGTGCAGGACGGGGACGACAGCGCGCCGCGCACTGGCACGCACGGCTAAGGCCGGTTGGAACGCGCGAGAAGCCTTGTCTCCCGGTGAAGCGCCCCCGCACGTCGGGGGCGTTTTCGTTCTGCGGCGCAGTAAACGCGGTTTTGTGGGGTTAAGCGGAAACCTGACTAGCTATCTGGTAGTTTTTTGGAATCAGTCTACTAATCCATCGCCAGGCCCGAGGGCAGCAGGCACGCTGAGCGTGTCTACGACGAAATCTCCATACAACGGAGAGACGCAGACGGGCAAGGAACCCAATGAGCGAGATTTGCGCCATCCACGGTTATGCCGCGCTGTTCGAGCACGCGCCGGTGGGGCTAGCCGAGATGGATCCCGACGGGCGCATCCTGCGCGCCAATCCTAGCCTGGGGGCGCTGCTGGCCTGTGATCCGGCGGATCTGACCGATGCGATCCTGCAAGACCACGTCTACCCGGAGGACCGGGAGCGCTGCGAGGCCCAGCGTCACGCCCTGCAGAACGGGGATTGCAGCAACGGCAGCTTCGAGGCGCGACTGCTGGATGCCACCGGCCAGACGTGCTGGGTCGAACTGACCACCAGCCGGATCCCGGCCACCGAGGATTGCCCCGAGGCCCTGCTGGTTGCGGTCGCCGATATCGCCGCGCGCAAGGAGGCCGAGCAGCGCACCGAGATCCTTCTTGGCGCCAGCCCCGCGGTGATCTACACGATGGATCCGTCGAACTTCGGGACCATGACCTGGCTCAGCCGCAACGTGCGGACGGTCACTGGCTGGACGCCGGAGCAGATCACTGGTCAGGCGGACTGGCTGCGGACCCATCTGGCCCCAGAGGACTTTCGTCGCTGTTCCGGTCAGGTCAAGCGCTGGCTCGCCGAGGGCGCGCGTGGCTTCTGCCGCCTGAACTACCGCCTGCGCATGCCCAATGGGCACTGGCAGTGGCTGGAGGACCAGGTCAGCACGATCCGGGATGAACAGGGTGCTGTGGTCGAACTGATTGGTGCCTACCAGGATGTCGGCGCGAGGGTGGAGACCGAGCGCCATTTGGAGAAGATCGCGCATAACCTGCCGGGGGTGATCTACCAGTATCGGCAATACCCGGATGGCCATGCCGCGTTCCCGTATGCCAGCGAGGGCATGGCTGATATCTATGGCGTGACGCCCGAGGCGGTGATGCGCGATGCCCGGTGTGTGTTCGAGGTAATCCATCCGGAAGACGTGGACCGGGTTACGGCGAGCATCGAGGCCTCCATGCGCCGCCTGGAATCGTGGCGCCAGCGCTATCGCGTGCGCCACCCCGAGCGCGGCGAGGTCTGGGTGGAGGGGCACGCCAGCCCTGAGGCACTGGAGGATGGCAGTGTGCTCTGGCACGGCGTGATCCTGGACATCACCGAACGTGTGCAGGCCGAGGAGGCGCTCCATCAGCGCGAACGCGAACTGGCCGAGGCCCAGCGTATCGCGCATATCGGTAACTGGGTGTCGGATTTTGTCCGCAACGAGGTGCGCTGGTCGGACGAGGTGTTTCGGATTTTCGGGACGTCCCGTGGTGAATGGGGCGGGACGCACGAGGCCTTTATGCATGCAATGCATCCGGACGATCGAGAACGGGTCCAGGCCGAGGTGGATGCCTCGCTGGGCGGCGGCGGGGCGTTCGATACCGTGCACCGCGTGCTGCGCCCGGACGGTCAGGAGCGCGTGGTGCACGAACGCGGCTATGTGGAGTTCGATGCCGCTGGCCGCGCCCTGCGGATGATCGGCACCGTCCAGGACATCACCGAACGCCATCATCTGGAGCAGGAGCAGCGTCTGCTGGCAGCGACCTTCGACAGCAGTCAGGCGATCTTCATCACCGACGTCGAGGGTACGATCCAGCGCGTCAATGCGACCTTTGCCGAACTCACGGGGTTCACCGAGGAAGACGTCGTAGGTCAGAACCCGCGCATCATGAATTCGGGCCGACAGGGCCGCGGCTTCTACGAGGAGATGTTCCAGTCCGTGCGTGAACACGGCCACTGGTCCGGCGAGGTGTGGAACCGGCGCAAGGATGGCCAGATCTTCCCCCTGCACGAGATCGTGACCGCGATCCGTGATTCCAACGGGGCGATCGAGTACTACATCGCCATGTTCCACGACATCTCGCGGCAGAAAGAGCTCGAGGCTGCGCTGGAATATCAGGCTTTCTACGACACGCTGACCGATGCCGCCAATCGGGGCCATTTCGAGGCCTTGCTGGAGCAGGAGGCCCGGCGGGCGGAGCGCTATGCGGACTCCTGCTCGCTGGTGATGCTGGACCTGGACCACTTCAAGCGGATCAACGACACCCATGGCCACGACATCGGGGACGAGGTCCTGCGCCGGGTGGTGGCGGCGGCCGGCGAACGCCTGCGCCAGTCCGATGTGCTGGGCCGCTGGGGCGGCGAGGAATTCATGGTCATGCTGCCCAGTACCGGCGCCGAAGATGCCTGCTGCCTGGCCGAGGACCTGCGCCGGCAGGTGGCCGCGCTGGATCTGCCCCGGGTCGGGCAGGTGACGATCAGTCTGGGCGTGGCGGAGTGCCGTCGCGGCGAGGCGATCAAGGACTGGATCAAGCGTGCGGACGATGCGATGTACCGGGCCAAGCACTCGGGGCGCAATCGCGTGGTATGGCAGGATTGAAGATGCTGGTGAGCGTCGCCCCGGGAGAAACGTAATGGGTCATGCGGAGGATGCAGGGGCGGGCTTGTTCCACCGTGCCGCCGTGGGGCTGGTGATTCTGGACGGCAGTGGTCGCATCCGTGTGGCCAATGCGCGCCTGGCGGGATGGCTGGGCTGCGCAGCGGACGACCTCGATGGCGTGCGGCTGGCCGATTGTGTGCCGCAGGGGCAGCACAAGGCGTTGATGGACGCCCTCGCGCGCTCCGGCTCGGCCGAAGTGACCCTGGACCTTTTGCTGGCGGCCCCGAATGTCGAGAACGCAACGGCGGTGGCTTGCACGCTGGTGCTGGCGCCCGATCCGGACGGGCGGCTCGCCACCGTGCAGCGCCAGGCGCAAGGCGATTCCGCCGCCCAGGTCTACGAGCAGATCTTTACCGCCAATACCGCCCCGAAGCTGCTGATCAACCCCGAGGATGGCGGGATCGTCGATGCCAATCCGGCCGCAGCGGCGTTCTACGGCTATTCGGCCGAGGCGTTGAAGGCCATGTGCATCCAGGACATCAACACACTCTCGGCGGACGACGTGCGCACCGAGATGGAGCGGGCGGCTCGCGAGGAACGCCGCTTCTTCCGTTTTCGCCACCGCATCTGCGGGGGCGAGATCCGCGATGTCGAGGTGTATTCCGGCCCGGTGGTGCTGGACGGGACCCAATATCTCTACTCGATCATTCACGATGTCTCGGAGACCCGGCGCTACGAGCAGGAGTTGGAGTTCTACGGAGTCGCGTTTGGTCGGCTTCCGGTGGGTGTCTACCGTAATACCCCGGGGCCAGAGGGCCGCTTTGTGCGGCTCAATCCGGCCATGGTGGAATTGTTCGAGGCGGAAACCGAGACCGAACTGCGCTCGACGCCGGTCCGTGAACTCTACCGTGATCCGGTCGAGCGCGAGGCGTTCAGCCGCGACCTCAAGGCCTACGGGCGGGTTGTCGGTCGCGAGTTGGATCTAAGGACACTGCGCGGACGGCCCTTCCGTGCCCGGATCACCGCGTACCGGACCGAGGATGGGGACGGTCGGCATGTGTTCGACGGCGTGATCGAGGATGTCACTGAGCTGCGCGCGGCCGAGGCCTTCCAGACGCGCTTGCTGGCCAGTCTGGCTGAAGGGGTCTTCGGGCTGGATCGCTATGGTCGCTATACCTTCCTGAATCCGGCGGCCTGTCGTTTGCTGGGTTTCGAGGACGAAGCCCAGGCGCTGGGGCGGGATGCGCATTCGACCAATCATCACATGCTGGTGGACGGGACCTCCTACCCGCCCGAGGCCTGCCCAATCCGCCGTGTCCTCGATACCGGCAAGCCGCTGGACTCCTGGGACGACCACTTCGTGCGTGCCGACGGGACCCTGTTTCCGGTGAGCGTCTTTACCGCACCCACGTTCGACGTGTCCGGCCGGGTCGACGGCGCCGTGGTCTCGTTCCAGGACCAGACCGGCCGGCATGAGCGCGAGGCGCGTCTGACCAAGGCAACCAGCCACCTGCCTGGGGCGATCTACCAGTATCGGTTGTATCCGGACGGACGCCACGCCTTCCCGTTTGTCAGCGAAGGCGTCCAGGGGGTCTACGGGTTGTCCCCTGACGAGATCCAGGAGGACGCCGATGCGGCCTTCGCTCGGGTGAACCCCGACGACCTCCCGCGTATCCAGGCCAGCATCCAGAAGTCGGCGCGCTTGCTGGGACCCTGGCAGGTGCGTTTCCGCGTCCGCCATCCGTTACGCGGGACGGTCTGGGTCGAGGGCCGCGCGACGCCGCAAGTCCTGCGAGCAGACGGCAGTATGGTCTGGCATGGGGTGATGATCGACATCACCGAGCAGGTGGCGATGGAGGAGGCCCTGCGCGAACGCGGCGAGGAACTGGCCGCGGCGCAGCGCATCGCGCACGTGGGGAGCTGGGTCTGGACGATCCAGGAGGATCGCACGCGCTGGTCGGACGAGGTCTATCGCATCTTCGGTCTGCAGCGGGAGGATCAGGAGGCGAACTACGCAGGCTTCCTGCAGGCCGTCCACCCGGAGGACCGGGACCGCGTGGCAACGAGGGTCCAGTCGGCGCTGGAGACCGGGGAGTACGACATTCATTTCCGGGTCCTGCGTCCCGATGGCCGCGAGCGCATGGTCCATACGCGCGGCGCGGTCGAGCGCGATGCCGGCGGCAAGCCCTCCCGCCTGATCGGAACGGTGCAGGACGTGACCGACCGCCACGCGCTGGAGGAGAACCTGCGCCGGCTGGTCGGCATCCTGGAGTTCACCCCGGACGTGGTCGGCATGCACGGGCCGGACGGGAAGATGCTTTTCCTGAATGCGGGTGGGCGTGCATTGTTCGGTCTGCCACCGTCTTCCGGGGAACCGTGGGATCCCGAAACCGGCTGGAATACCCGAAGCCTGCCGACCGAGGTGGATTCCCTGGAGACCACGGTCCGGCGGTTTCATCCGCCCTGGGCCGCGGACCATATCCTGCAGGAAGCGGTCCCGGTAGCGATGCGCGAGGGCATCTGGCAGGGCGAGACTGCCGTACTGGATGGCGCGGGCCGCGAGGTGCCGGTGTCCCAGGTCATCATGGTTCGCCACGATGGCCAGGGGCAGGTGCGGCAGGTCTCGACCATCCTGCGTGATATCTCGCAACGCAAGGCCGTGGAAGAGGCCCTGCGCGACAGCGAGGCGCGTTTCCGCCAGCTGGCCGGGTCCGTGAACGAGGTCTTCTGGCTGCAGGACGAGCATTCGATTTTGTACGTCAATCCGGCCTACGAACGGGTCTGGGGCTATAGCCGCGAGCACCTGTACCGTGAGTCGGCGACGATGCTGGAGGCCGTGCATCCCGAGGACCGCGCCCGGGTGGCGGCGGTGTTTCTTTCCGGGGCTTTCGGGGACGGAACGGCCGACGAGACCTTTCGAATTCTGCGCCCGGACGGGGAGCAGCGCTGGGTTCGGGTCTGCCGTTACCCGATCGCGGACACAGAGGGACGGGTGACCCGGGTGGCCGGAACGGCGGTCGACATCACCGAGCTGAAGGCCACCCAGCAAGAGCTGGAACGCAACCAGACGGAACTCGAGCATCAGGCCTTCCATGACCGCCTTACCGGTGTCGCCAACCGGGCGTACTTCGAAAGCCTGCTGGACAGCGAAGTCCAGCGTGCCGAACGTTACGGGCAGGGGTTTTCGCTGGTGATGTTCGACCTCGATCACTTCAAGAAGGTGAACGACGCCTATGGTCATGCCGCCGGGGATGTGGTGTTGCAGGAGGTGACCCGCGTGGCGGGCGAACGCCTGCGTAGCTCGGATGTGCTCGGGCGCTGGGGGGGTGAGGAGTTCATGGTCCTGCTGCCGGCCGACGCGGCGGAGGCCGCCGCGCAGGTGGCGGAGGTGATCCGGGCGCGGGTGGCCGGGCATGCCTTCCCGGACGTAGGCAGGGTCACGGTCAGCCTCGGGGTAGCGGCGTTTCACCCCGGTGAGCCCCGCGGTGAGCTGCTGCGGCGGGTCGACGAGGCGCTCTACCGCGCCAAGCGCGAGGGCCGTAACCGGGTAGCCGTGGCGCCGCCTCCCGCCGCCTCCCGCCGCATGACGGGGCGCACCGAGGAGAATTCGGGTGGCGCATAGTGGCCGGCGCGGCCTGGGCCGGGTGCTGCATGCCTTCGGATATTCCTGGCGCGGACTGCGCGAGGCCTACCAACACGAATCGGCGTTTCGCCAGGAGCTGGTGTTGCTCGCGGTATTGCTGCCGCTGGCAATCTGGTTGGGCGAGAGCGGGGTGGAGCGGGCGCTGCTGGTGGGCAGTGTGCTGTTGATCCTGGTGGTGGAACTGCTGAACTCGGCGGTGGAGGCGGCGATCGATCGGTTCGGCGACGAGCGCCATCCACTGTCGGCCCGCGCCAAGGACATGGCCTCGGCCGCGGTGCTGGTCAGTTTCCTGCTGGCGGCGCTGGTCTGGGGGCTGATCCTGCTCTGACCGCGGTGGGACATCCGTGCCTTCTCCATTCCGTCATCGCGGCCGTAGCGCAGCGTAGAGCCGGGATCTCCGGCGTTGGGGGCTGTCGCGGCGTGGGAGATCCCGGATAACCGCTAGGCGGTTTCCGGGATGACGGCATAGGGTGGGCGGTGTCTGGGGTGACGGCAATGAGGTGGGTGGTGTCCCGGGCGACGAACTATAGGGCCATCGGCGACCGGTATGGCGGGGGAGGAATCCCGGCGACGATGTCCAGGCTCCCGCCCGTGGGGCATGCGGGTCCGTCAGGAGCCGTTGTGTGCCATGCAGTCGGTGAAGCCGTCCGCCATGCCCTGCATCAAGTGGAACCAGGCATCGGGGCCGGGTTCCAGCTCCGCGCCGATCGGATCGAGCATGCCGAGCCGGGTGCCGGTGCCCTCGGCCACGGTTTCCGCCAGCGCCGGGCGGAACTGCGGCTCGGTGAACAGGCAGGCGACATCGCCCGGTGCCAGGCGCGTGCGCAGTTCGGACAGCCGGCGGGCCCCGGGCATGCGCGAGGGGTCGACGCTGATGGATCCGGCCGCGTTCAGGCCGTAGTGTTGCTCGAAGTACTGGTAGGCGTCGTGAAACACCATGAAGCGCTGGTCGCGCACCGGGGCCAGTTGCTCGGCGATCGTGGCGTCCAGCTCGTCGATGCGCTGGAGCAGGGCATCCCGGTTGTCGCGGATCGCGTCGGCGTTGTCCGGATCGTGTTCGGCGAGACGCGTGGCGAGTTGCTCGACGATGCTGCGTGCCACCGCCGGTGAGAGCCACAGGTGGCTGTCGTAATCGCCATGGGCGTGGCCGTTTTTCGGCGGTGCTTCGTCGTGCGCGTGATGGTCATCGTCGTGGGCCGCGTGCCCGTGTTGATCGGCACCATGGTGGTCATGGGCGTGCCCGTGGTCTTCCTGGTGGTGGTCTCGGTGCTCGTGGGTCCCATGTTCGTGGGCATCGTGTCCGTGGTCGCCGTGGTCGTGATGGTCTTCCCATACGCCGCCGGTGCGGCCCTCCAGAAGGTCGAGATTCAGATCGTGCATCAGGCTGATGACCGTCGCCCGGTCGGCGATCCCGTGCAGCGAGCGCTCCAGAAATCCCTCGAGCTCCGGACCGACCCAGACCACCAGGTCGGCCTGCTGCAGGCGCCGTGCCTCGGAGGGCCGCATGGAATAGCCGTGGGGCGAGGCGCTGGCCGGCACCAGCAGTTCCACCTCGTGGGTGTCGCCGGCCAGCGCGGCAACCAGACTGTGAATCGGTAGAATCGATGCGACGATGCGCGGGCTGTCGGCCTGCGCGGGCGCGGCCACCGTCACCAGCAACGCCAGGGCCAGCAGCAGGGCGGGGAAGGTTGGGCGGCGGGTAGCGGATCGCATGCGAGCATTCTCCATCGGATTCAATAACGTTATAGTATACCAATATGAATCGCGTAACCCCTCCCCCGCACGCTGAATCGGTGACGGACGCCTCGCCGTTGCTGGCGGCCCGCGACGTCTCGCTGGAACGCGGCGGGCGGGTGATCCTGGATCATGTCTCGGTGCAGGTGCGCCCCGCCGAGGTGACCGTGGTGATCGGGCCCAATGGCGCGGGCAAGACCTCCCTGCTGCGGGTGTTGCTGGGGCTGTGGAAGCCGGGGCAGGGCAAGGTGGAGCGGCGCCGCGGTCTGCGCATCGGCTACATGCCGCAGCGCCTGCAGATCGAGCCGGTGCTGCCGTTGTCGGTGCGGCGTTTCCTGACGCTGCGCCAGCGGGCCCCGGAGGCCGAACTGCGCGAGCGCCTGGAGCGGGTCGGGGTGCCGCATCTGCTGCACAAACCGGTGCAGTCGCTCTCCGGTGGCGAGATGCAGCGGGTGCTGCTGGCCCGCGCCCTGCTGAACCGGCCGAACCTGCTGGTACTCGACGAACCCGCGCAGGGTGTGGATATCGTCGGCCAGGGCGAGGTATTCAAGCTGATTGACGATATCCGCCATGAGACCGGCTGCGGGGTGCTGATGGTGTCGCACGACCTGCACCTGGTGATGGCCGGGGCCGATGCGGTGATCTGCCTGAACCAGCATGTCTGCTGCACGGGCCGGCCGGAGGAGGTCTCGCGCCATCCGGAATACCAGCGCCTGTTCCCGGAGACGGACATGCAGGGGATCGGGGTCTACAAGCACGATCATGACCATGTGCACGACCTGGGCGGCGAGGTGCACGAACATCACGCCGGTTGCGGCCATGGCCACAGGCCCGGTCCGGGGGGCGGTTCCCGATGATGGACGGCCTGCTCGACGATTTCCTGATTCGCGCCCTGCTGGCCGGGCTGATGGTGGCCGCCGTGGCGGGTCCACTGGGGGCCTTCGTGGTCTGGCGGCGCATGGCCTATTTTGGCGATACCGTGTCGCATTCGGCGCTGTTGGGCGTCGCCCTGGGGGTGCTCCTGGGGCTGAACCTGAACCTGATGGTCACGATCGTGTGCGTGGCCATCGCCATCCTTCTGGTGTTGCTGCAGCGACGTCAGGAACTGGCCTCGGACACCCTGCTCGGGATCCTCGCGCACAGTTCGCTGTCGCTGGGGATCGTCGCCGTCACCTTTATCGAGGGGTTGCGGGTGGATCTGATGGCCTACCTGTTTGGTGACATCCTCGCGGTGGGCACCAACGACCTGATGTCCATCGCGATCGGCGGTGGGGTGGCGCTGCTGCTGCTGATCCTGCTGTGGCGCCCGTTGCTGGCGCTGACCGTGCACGAGGAACTGGCGCAGGTGGAGGGCGTGCCGGTACTCCTGGTGCGGCTGGGCCTGATGCTGCTGATCGCGCTGGTGATCGCCGCGGCGATGCAGGTGGTCGGCGTGCTGCTGATTACCGCGCTGATGATCATCCCGGCGGCCAGTGCCCGGCGCTTCGCCAATACCCCCGAACAGATGGCGATCCTCGCCGCGGTCATCGGCATGCTCGCGGTAGGGGCCGGGCTGTGGGGTTCCTTCCAGTACGACACCCCCACCGGTCCGACCATCGTGGTCGCTGCGATGCTGGGCTTCATCCTTGTCCACCTGTTGCCGGCGCGCCTGATCCCCCACTTCGGCGGGCGCTGAAGCCCTTCTTCGTACCTTCGTGCGCTTCGTGGTGGACAAAAGGGACGCGGGGGTAGCTGTCAGCGCTGGCGGCGTTCCAGGCGTTCGAAGGTGAAGGGGCAGGTGTGGTGGTCGTCGGCTTCGTGGCGCTCGGACCAGACGATGTCCCAGTCCGCGGGGTCGATGGCGGGGAACCAGGTGTCCCCGGCATGGCACTCGTGCACCCGGGTCAGGTGCAGAACGTCGGCCCGTGGCAGGGCCTCCTCGAACAGACCGGCGCCGCCGATCACGAAGGCCGGGCCCGCCTCGATGGTGGCCAGCGCCGCGTCGAGATTGCGGTAGACCTCGACGCCGTCCGCTTGCCAGTCTGCCTGGCGCGTCAGCACCAGGTTGCGGCGTTTCGGCAGCGCCCGCCCGATGGACTCGAAGGTTCGCCGTCCCATGATCATCGGGTGGCCGGCGGTCATCCGCTTGAAGTGTTGCAGGTCCTTCGGCAGGTGCCAGGGCAGGTCGTTGTCGCGCCCGATCACGTGATCCGGATCGAGCGCGACCATCAGATGAATCTCGGGCTGGGGCATGCGGATTCCGGAAGCGCTCAGATGGCGATGGGCGCCTTGATCGGGGGGTGGGACTGGTAGTCGCGCACCTCGATGTCGTCGAAGGTGAAGGCGAACAGGTCGGTGACATCCGGATTCAGGTGCAGGGTCGGGAGCGGCAGTGGCTCGCGCCCGAGCAGGGTCTCGACCTGTTCCTGGTGATTGCGGTAGAGGTGGGCGTCGCCGAAGGTGTGGACGAACTCTCCGGGCTTGAGACCGACCACCTGCGCAAGCATGTGGGTTAGCAGGGCGTAGCTGGCGATGTTGAACGGCACCCCAAGGAAGACATCCGCGCTGCGCTGGTAGAGCTGGCAGGACAGGCGATCGTCGGCCACGTAGAACTGGAACAGGGTGTGGCAGGGGGCCAGGGCCATGCGCCCGGCCTCGGCGTTCGCCCGCGGCGAGACGGACTCGTCCGGTAGGTCGGCCACGTTCCAGGCGCTGATGATGTGGCGCCGGGAGTGGGGGCGGTTCTTCAGGTTGTCGATCAGTTCGGCAAGCTGGTCGTGGCCGGCCCAGCTGCGCCATTGCGCGCCGTAGACGGGGCCCAGGTCGCCGGCCTCGGTGGCCCACTCGTCCCAGATACGGACCTGGTGCTCGCGCAGGTAGCCGACATTGGTGTCGCCGGCAATGAACCACAGCAGTTCATGGATCACCGAGCGCAGGTGGGTGCGCTTGGTGGTGACCAGCGGGAAGCCGTCGGCCAGATCGAAGCGCACCTGGTAGCCGAACACCGATCGTGTGCCGGTTCCCGTGCGATCCGGGCGGTCCGTCCCGTGGTCGCGGATATGGCGCACCAGGTCCAGGTATTGCTGCATGTCAGACGGTCTCCGGGGCAGGGCGCGCGGTGGGCAGGGGGTTGCGCCGCGACCAGAGGATCAGGATGACGCCGACCAGGATCACCGGGAGCGTCAGGACCTGCCCCATGGTGAGCCAGTCGAAGGCGACATAGCCGAGATGGGCATCCGGTACGCGCACGAACTCGACCACGAAGCGGAAGCTGCCGTAGAGCGTCAGGAACAGTCCGGAGATCAGGCCTGTGCGCCGCGGCTGGCGCGAGACGATCCACAACACGACGAACAGCACCAGGCCCTCGAGGAAGGCCTGGTACAGCTGCGACGGATGACGCGGGATGTAATCCGCGGCCGGGAAGACCATGGCCCAGGGCAGGTCGGTGGGTTTGCCCCACAGCTCGCCGTTGATCCAGTTGCCGATGCGCCCGGCCCCCAGGCCGATCGGGATCAGCGGGGCGATGAAGTCGGTCAGGCGGAAGAACGACTGGCCGATGTTGCGCGCGTAGAGCCAGCAGGTGACCAGCACGCCCGCGAGCCCGCCGTGAAAGGCCATGCCGCCTTCCCAGATGCGGAACAGGCTCAGCGGGTCGGCCAGCGTGGTGTCCAGGTTGTAGAACAGTGCATAGCCGAGCCGCCCGCCGACGACGACTCCGATCACGCCCCAGAACAGCAGGTCGCCGACCTGCCAGGGGTGCAGGGGGTCCCAGTTGCGGCTGCGCGTACGCCAAACCCCCAGCGCCCAGAAGGCGACGAAGCCGACCAGGTACGTCAGGCCGTACCAGTACAGGGTCAGCGGGCCTATGGACAGGGCGACGGGGTCGATAAACGGGTGTGTGGGCATGGACGCTTGCGGATGAAAAGCCGGCTGCACATGCTACTCGCCCGGGCCTCGGCATGCACCTGTATGCCGCTAGCCCGATCCACCTGCAAGGAGGCCGCGCGATGAACCGACTGGCCGGGGTCAGCAGCCCGTATCTGCTGCAGCACGCCGACAACCCCGTCGACTGGTACCCCTGGGGCGAGGAGGCGCTGGAGCGCGCCCGCCGCGAGGACAAGCCGATCCTGCTCTCGATTGGCTATTCCGCCTGCCACTGGTGCCACGTGATGGCGCACGAATCGTTCGAGGACCCGGCTACCGCCGAGGTGATGAACGCGCGCTTCGTCAGCATCAAGGTGGACCGCGAGGAGCGTCCGGACCTCGACCGCATCTACCAGAATGCGCACATGCTGCTGTCGCAGCGCCCCGGCGGCTGGCCGCTGACCGTATTCCTCACGCCGGACCAGGTGCCGTTCTTTGCCGGTACCTATTTCCCGAACACCCCGCGCCACGGCCTGCCGTCGTTCGTGGACCTGATGACCCGGGTGGCGGACTTCCTCGCCGAGCATCCCGACGAGATCCAGCGCCAGAACGACTCCCTGCAGCAAGCGTTGGGGCGGATCTACCGCCCGGCCGGTGGCGCGATTCCGGCCCTCAGTGTCATCGACAAGGGGCGTGCCGAACTGGCGAAGACCTTCGACGAGCAGTTCGGCGGTTTCGGTGACGCCCCCAAGTTCCCGCACCCGGCCAGTCTCGAATGGCTGGCCTGGCACGGGGCGCGCCATGGCGACGCCGAGGCCGACCGCATGCTGGCTCGCACCCTGGACGCGATGGCGGCCGGTGGCATCTTCGACCAGGTGGGCGGCGGCTTTTGCCGCTACTCGGTGGATGCCCGCTGGATGATCCCGCACTTCGAGAAGATGCTCTATGACAACGGCCCGCTGCTGGGCCTGTACGCCGAGCGCGCGGCGAGTGGTGACGAACGCTCGCGGCGGGTGGTGGAGCAGACGGTGGCCTGGCTGGAGCGCGAGATGCTGGATGCCTCCGGGGCCTTTTATTCGAGTCTGGACGCGGACTCCGAGGGCGAGGAAGGTCTCTTCTACGTCTGGGACCCGGAGACGGTCGAGGCACTTTTGCCGGCGGACGAGTGGGCAGTGGCCAGCCGGGTCTGGGGGCTGAACGGGCCCGCCAACTTCGAAGGGCGCTGGCACCTGCACGAGGTGGCGCCGCCGGCGACGGTCGCGGATGCGCTGGCGATCGACGAGACAGAGGCGAACCGGCGCCTGGATCGCGCCCGCGAGCGCCTGCTCGCGGCGCGCGAGGCACGCGTTCGGCCGCATCGCGACGAGAAGATCCTGGGTGCCTGGAATGCCCTGATGATCACCGGCCTGGCGCGCGCGGCGCGTGCCCTGGAACGCCCGGACTGGCTGCGACTGGCGCGCGAGGCCATGACGGCGGTGCGCGAACGCCTGTGGCGCGACGGGCGGCTGTACGCCAGCGTCCGCGAGGGTGCGACCGGCGCGATGCCGCGCGCCTATCTGGACGACCACGCCCTGTTGCTGGAGGCCACGCTGGCGCTGCTGGAGGCCGAATGGGACGCCGACCTGCTGGACTGGGCCGTGACCCTGGTCGAGACCCTGCTGGTGGACTTCGAGGACGCCGAGCATGGCGGCTTCTTCTTTACTGCCCGGGACCACGAGGCGCTGATCCAGCGTCCGAAGGTGTATGCCGACGATGCCATGGCCGCTGGCAACGGCGTCGCGGCGCAGGCGCTGCAGAAACTCGGTTTCCTGCTGGCGGAGCCGCGCTACCTGGAGGCCGCCGAACGCACCCTGGCCAATGCCGGCCCGATGATCGAGCAGGCGCCACTGGGTCACATGAGCCTGCTGACCGCGCTGGACATCCATTACCAGGCGCCGGCCCTGGTCGTGCTGCGGGGGCCGGCCGACGAACTTCCCGCTTGGCAGCAGCGACTGCGGGCGCAGGATGCTCCGGTGTGGACCTTCGCGATTCCCGCGCAGGCCGGCGATCTGCCCGCCGCGCTCGCGGAAAAAGCCGCCCCGGAGACGGGCGTGCGGGCCTATGTCTGTCGCGGGTTGCAGTGCGCCGCTCCGGTGACCGATCCCGTTGCGCTGGAACGCGCGCTCGACGCGGGTTGAATCGCTCGGACTCGCACCCAAGGTAGAATGAGGTCCCGGGTGTAGGAGCCTGCTTGCAGGCGAACGCCCCTGCCGGCATCCGACTCTGGCCGGGGCGTTCGCCTGCAAGCAGGCTCCTACGGGGGGTAGTCCGATTCATTGCAAAAGGGAATGTTCGAATGAGCGAAAAGAAGCTGATGGATTTCGTCGCCGAGGCGCGGAAGAACGTGAAGGAGATCGCCCCGGCGGATCTCGCCGAGAAGATGGAAAACGGCGAGGACTGGCTGGTGGTCGACGTGCGCGAGCCCTACGAATTCGAAAAGATGCACGCGCCGAATTCCATCCTGGTTCCGCGCGGCCTGCTGGAGGGCGCGGCCGATCCCAACACCCCGCACCGCATCGATGCGCTGGTGAACGCGCGCGAGAAGCCGGTGGCCGTGATGTGCGCAACCGGCGGGCGTGCCGCGATGTCCGTGCAGCGCCTGCAGGACATGGGCTTCACTAACGTGGTGAACATCGCCGGCGGTATCAAGAGCTGGGAAGGCGAGGACCTGCCGGTGGAATCCGGTGCCTATACGGGCCCGCTTCCGTAGCGGGGGCTGACGGGGCGGGGGCAGGGGCCTTCGCCCCGAACGGTGTCGTTTCCGGGCGCTGTTTCGACGAAGGGTTCATCCGACCGTCATCGTTCCTACACGGAGCGGTCAACCACGCGGCGTAGTCTCCGGGACAGTTCAACCGGAGGTCGCCACCATGAGCGCACCGCAGCTGTCCCCGCCCGCACCGATCGCGCCGAGCGAAACTGCCTACCGTGTCCACCTCGCGTCCAGCCCGTCGGATCTCGAGGCGGCCCAGCGCCTGCGCCAGGAGGTATTCGCTGGCGAGATGGGGGCCGCGCTTCCGGATACCGGGTCAGGTCTGGACCGGGACCCCCTGGATCCCTTCTGTCATCACCTGCTGGTGCGCGAACGGCGCTCCGGTGCGGTGGTTGCCTGCACGCGCATCCTGACCGAGGAGAGCGCCAGCACGGCCGGCGGCTTCTACTCGCTGTCCGAATTCGAACTGGGCCCATTGATGAACCTCCCGGGGAAGACTCTGGAGATCGGCCGCACCTGCGTGCACGCAGATCATCGTCAGGGCGCCGCGATCAACGCGCTGTGGACCGGTCTGGCCCGGTTCATGAATGCCCATCGCTACGAATACCTGATGGGTTGTGCGAGTCTGCCACTGAGCGAACACACGCCGGCGCAGCTGGCCTGGCTTCGCCTGTTCCACCGTGCTCCGTCACGTCTGCGGGTGACGCCGCGCCGGCCGCTGCCCAATTCTCTGACCATCTGGCATGGCACGCCCAGCCGAACTGGCATGCCGCCGCTGCTGAAGGCCTACCTGCGGCTGGGTGCCCGGGTCTGTGGCGAGGCCTGTTTCGATCCCGACTTCAATGTGGCCGACGTGCTCGTCCTGCTGGATGTGCGCGCCATGCCGGACCGTTACCATCGGCACTTCATGGGCGCCACGGCGTCCGCAAGCCGAGGAACGGAACATGACTGGAACATTGCGGGCACTGGGTAGGCTGATGCGCATCATGCTGCACATGCTAACGGGAGTTTGGCTGACCTGGCGGCTGGCCCGTCGGGGGGCGGCCTTCGAGGAACGCAGCCGCATGCGCCGCGCCTGGTACGACCGTGCGCTGTGGATCGTGGGGGTTCGCTTCAAGATCCATGGTGACGAGCCTGAGCGCCCGTCTTTGGTGGTGGCCAATCATGTCTCCTGGCTGGATATCCCCCTGATTGGCGCAGCGGTGGACACCTGTTTCCTCTCCAAGGCTGAGATAGCGCGCTGGCCGGTCTTCGGCTGGCTCGGACGCCAGCATGACACCCGCTTCATCGACCGCGGCGCCAGTCAGGCGTCTGCCCACTTCGAGGCGATGCAGGCCGGCCTCGACGAGGGCCGACAATTCGTGGTGTTCCCGGAAGGCACGACCAGCCGTGGCGAGTTCGTGCGCCGGTTTCACCCGCGGCTGTTCGCGGCCGTGGCGGGGACCCAGCACCCGGTACAGCCGGTGGCGCTGGCCTACGAAGGTATGCCGAACGGACCGGTGCCGGTGTCCTACGCGGAAGACGATCGCCTGATCGCGAACGTCTGGCAGCTGTTGTGCCGGCGCGAGACGCACGTGGACCTGCACCTCCTGGAACCGCTGGAATCCGCCGACCAGGATCGACGCAGTCTGGCCGACGGCGCCCGCAGCGCCATCGTCGGCGTGCTTGGGCTGCCGGTCGACCCGCCTTCGGGGCGGGCAACCGCCCGCGCCTCGTAGCGGCGGGCGGGGGAGGGATTCAGCATGTCGTCGCCGCTACACACGGAACCCCGCCGCCCCTCCCGCACTTTCCTGAACCTTGCCCTGGTGACCGAGACCTGGCCACCGGAGGTCAATGGCGTCGCCCACACGCTCGCCCGCCTGGTCGAGGGGATGCGCAGCCGCGGACATCGTATTCAGGTGCTGCGCCCGCGCCAGCCGGGCGAATCGAAGGGCGTCGTGATCGATCCGATAGAGATGGACGGCTCAACGGAGGACCGGCTACTCGCCGGGCTGCCGCTGGCGGGCTACAGCGGGCTGCGTATGGGCCTTCCGGCCCGCCGGCGCCTGACGGCGCTGTGGACCGAACACCGGCCCGACGCGGTGTATATCGCGACCGAAGGCCCGCTTGGCCATTCGGCCCTGCGTGCGGCGCGGTGCCTCGGGATCCCCGTTGCCTCGGGTTTTCACACCCATTTCGATGGCTATGCCCGCTACTACGGCGTGGGCTGGCTGACGCCGCTGGTGCGGGCCGTCCTGCGCCGTTTCCACAATCGCTGCGACGTCACCCTGGCCCCCACGCAGGTGCTGACCACAAGCCTCGAGGCCCATGGTTTCGAGCGCGTGCGAGTGATGGCGCGAGGCGTGGATACCCGGCACTTTACTCCCGCGCGGCGATCCTCGCGTCTGCGGCGGCAATGGGGGGGCGGTTCGATGGGGCCGGTGGTCCTGTACGTCGGCCGCCTGGCGCCAGAGAAGAATCTGGGTCTGGTGGTCGAGGCCTTCCGCGCGATGCAGGAGCGCCTGCCCGAGGCCCGCCTGGTGCTGGTGGGGGACGGACCGTCGCGCGTGGGGCTGGAGCGGGCGCATCCAGACCTGATCTTCACCGGACAGCAGGTGGGTCAGGCCCTGGCCCAGCACTACGCCAGCGCCGATCTATTCCTGTTCCCGTCCACCTCCGAGACCTTTGGCAACGTGGTGATCGAGGCCATGGCCAGCGGCCTCCCGGTACTGGCCTTCGATACCGCGGCGGCTCACGAACACCTGATCAGCGGCGTGAGCGGCGCGCGCGTGCCCTGTACCGGAGACGTAACGGTGGATGCTGCCGCCTTTGTCACGGCTGCGTTGGAACTCGCGCAGGGCCCGGAGGGATGGAGCGAAATGGGGCACCACGCCCGGGCGCGCGCCCGTGGCCTCGACTGGGTCGAGGTGGTCGCCGAGTTCGAAACGGTTTGTCTGGAACTGCTAGGAGAGGCGCGCGATGCGAGTCCTGCACTGGATGGATGAGTTCGAGCTGGCGGTCTGCCAGCGGTTCAATCACTACAATCGCCGTCGCGCCGTCAGCGGGTTCTTCGGCTGGATCAGCCGCCTGGGCGATGGGGCCATCTGGTATGCGCTGATGCTTGCCCTGCCACTGATCCATGGGCCGCAGGCGGCCTGGGTCAGTGTGCAGATGGCGGTAGTGGGGCTGGCCTCGCTGCCGCTTTACAAGTGGCTGAAGCGGCGCACCAGCCGGCGCCGCCCCTGCCATCGTGATCGGCCGTTCGCGCGCACGGTCGACCCGCTGGACGAGTTCAGCTTCCCCTCGGGCCATACCATGCACGCGGTCGGCTTCACCGTAATCCTGGTGGCCTGGTTCCCGATGTGGGCGTGGGTGGTCGTGCCGTTCGCAGTGCTGGTGGCCGCCTCGCGGCTGGTGCTGGCCCTGCACTATCCGAGTGATGTTGCGATGGGGGCCCTGATTGGCGCAACGGTGGCTGCGACCCTTCTTGGGCTGGTCAGCCTGCTCTGACACTCGAACCTGCGTTACCCATCTCGTCATCCCGGAAACCGCGTAGCGGTTATCCGGGATCTCGTTGAGACGCTCGGGTCGTCCCTGGAGATCCCGGCTCTCCGCTTCGCTCCGGCCGGGATGACGGGGGAAATTTCAGGCCTTTCCGGGAGATCCCGGATAACCGCTGGGCGGCTTCCGGGATGACTGTGAGAGCGCCGCATAGCCCCTCTTGGGGGTCCTGGCGGTTCCCGGGATGCCCGGCCCTGCCGGGGCTGAAAGGTCAGCCGCGCAGGGCGAGGGCTTCCTCGTTGTAGGCGGCGTCGATGGTGACGATGGTCTTTTCCACCAGGCGGAAGCCTTCGACCGGGGCGTCGTCGCCCATGTACTTCAGGCGCGTCGGGCCGATGGACTTGACCGCCTCGCCACGTTCCATGGTGGCGTCCGGGCTGTCGGCACCGGCGCCGTCCATCAGGGCCACCAGGACCTCGGCCGCGATGGGGTTGCGGTGTTCGCCGCTGCGCGCCTTTTCCAGCGACGCGGCGGGGTCGCCGTCCAGGAACACGCCGTCCATGTGTTCATCCAGATACTGCAGCAGTTGACTTAGCGTCATGGGGTAGGTCTCCGTTGGGTCTCGAAGCGCCGTCATCGCCCGCTGGCGATGACGGCGGCCGGTAATGGTTCAGCCTTGCGGCGCGTAGGTGGCGCGGGCGGCGGACAGCGCCCGGCCGGGGGTGACCGCGCCCCTGTCGGCGAGCACGGCCTCCAGCGCGGACAGGCACAGCAGCACGTTCTTCTCGTTCGCGCCATGGCCCATCAGGCCGATGCGCCAGACCTTGCCGGCGTACGGGCCGAGGCCCGCGCCGATTTCCAGGCCGTAGCGGTTCAGCAGTTCGCCGCGCACCGCGGCCTCGTCCACGCCTTCTGGCACGTGGATGGTGTTCAGCTGCGGCAGGCGATGCTCGGCGTCGACCAGGAAGCTCAGGCCCATGGCCTCGAGCCCGGCGCGCAGGGCATCGTGGTGACGATCGTGGCGCGACCAGCTGTTCTCCAGGCCCTCTTCGGCCAGGATCACCAGGGATTCATGCAGGGCATACAGGGCGTTGATCGGTGCGGTGTGGTGGTAGGCGCGCTTGCCGCCGCCGCCCCAGTAGCCCATGACCAGATTCAGGTCGAGGAACCAGCTCTGCACCTTGTGGCTGCGCGCCTGAATGCGTTCCACCGCGCGTTCGCTGAAGGAGACCGGGGACAGGCCCGGGGTGCAGGACAGGCACTTCTGCGAGCCGGAGTAGATGGCGTCCACGCCCCAGTCGTCCACGTACAGCGGGCTGCCGGCCAGGCCGGTCACCGAGTCGACGATGCTCAGGCAGTCGTGTTCGCGGGCCAGGCGGCACAGCGTCTCGACATCCGAGCGTGCGCCAGTGGAGGTCTCGGCATGCACGAAGGCCAGGATCTTCGCGTCCGGGTTGCCCTTCAATGCGTCCTCGACCTTCTCGGGCGAGACCGGGTTGCCCCAGTCGTCCTCGACCACGACGGCGGTCCCGCCGCAGCGCTCGACGTTCTCCTTCATGCGGGTGCCGAACACGCCGTTGATGCAGACGATCACCTTGTCGCCCGGCTCGACCAGGTTCACGAAGCAGGTCTCCATGCCGGCGGAGCCGGGGGCGGAGACCGGCAGGGTCAGGGCGTTGCTGGTCTGAAAGGCGTACTGCAGCAGGCCCTTCATCTCCTCCATCATGCCGACGAACACCGGGTCCAGGTGGCCGATGATCGGCCGGCTCATTGCGGCGAGCACGCGCGGGTTCACATCGGAGGGGCCGGGGCCCATCAGGGTGCGCTGCGGGGGGAGAAAGGATTGTGCCTGCATGAATGCGTCTACCGTATTGAGAAAGGGGGAATCTAGATTGCCGTCCGGGCGCGGGCAAGCGCCCCTACGCACCGGCGGGAGTTGCGCCGCTGTGGCGTTCGAGCAGTGTGAGCCAGTGCTCGACCGGCGTGTCGGTCCCGGACTGCAGGTGGGTCTGGCAGCCGATGTTGGCGGTCACGATGCGCGCGGGGCTGGCGGCCTCGAGGTTGTCGAGCTTGCGTTGGCGCAGTCGGCCCGCCATCGACGGCTGCAGAATGGAATAGGTGCCGGCCGAGCCGCAGCACAGATGCGGCTCGGCGACCGGTAGCAGGTGGAAGCCGGCGGCCTGCAACAGCGGTTCCACGCGGCCGGCCAGGCCCTGGCCATGCTGCAGGGTGCAGGGGGCGTGCCAGGCTACGGGCGGGTGATCTGCCGGCGCCCGAATGCCGAGGCTGCGGATGGTCTGGATATCGAACAGCTCGACCGGGTCGCGGACCTGCGCCGTGAAGCTGGCGGCGCGTGTGGCATACGTCGGGTCGTCGGCCAGGATGTGCGCGTAGTCGCGCAGCATGACGCCGCAGCCGCTGGCGGTGCTGACGACGGCGTCCACCCCGTCCGCGAGAATCGGCTCCCAGGCATCCAGATTGGCCCGGGCCCGCTCGCGGGTGCGCTCTGCGAACGCCAGGTGGTGTTCGACCGCGCCGCAGCAGCGGGCCTCTCCTGCCTCGATCACCTCGATGCCAAGGCGCCCCAGCAGCCCCCGGAGTGCGGCGTTGATGCGGGCGTCGATCGCATCGTGCACGCAGCCGCCGAGCAGCAGGACGCGTGCGTGGGGAAAGCCTGCCGGTGTCGACGCGCCAATGCTGGTTGCGCCGGGCCGGGCACCGTGGCGTGCGGGCACGCGGCGTTTCAGGGTGGCGGGCAGCAGCGGGCGGGCCAGGCGGCCCAGCCCCAGGGCCGCCCGGAACGGCCAGCGCGCCGGCAGCACGCGGACCAGCAGGCCGCGCAGCAGCCGGTCGCGCCAGCCGCGCTGGAGGTCTTCCTCGATGACCTCCCGGCCAAAGGCGACCAGGTGGTTGTAGTCGACGCCGGAGGGGCAGGTGGTCATGCAGTTGAGGCAGGTCAGGCAGCGGTCGAGGTGGGTGCGCGTGGTGGTGTTCGCCTCGCCGCTCTCCAGGACCTGCTTGATCTGGTAGATGCGGCCGCGCGGGCCGTCCAGCTCGTCGCCCTGCTCCTGATAGGTGGGGCAGGTCGCGTTGCAGAAGCCGCAGTGCACGCAGGCGCGCAGGGCATCCTCGGCGATGCGCGCCGCCGGGTCGTTCTCGAAGCGGGGGTGCAGGCGGGTTTCCATGGCCTCAGCTCGCCGGCGCGGTGCGTGGATGAGGGGTGATCAGCGGGGCGAAGAACACGCCGTCAGGGTCCAGGGCGGCGCGGACCTGGCCCTCCAGTCGCGCGTGGGCCGGGGGGCGGGGGTGCAGCCAGGGCGCCCCGGCCGGATCGCCGGACCACAGGCGGGCGTGTCCGCCCGCTTGCTCGGTGGCCGCGCGCACTGCGTCCGGGGTTGCCGTGGACCGCAGCCAGCGCTCGCCGCCGCCCCAGTTGATCAGCCATTCGCCGGGCAGATCCAGCGGCGGGGTGGCGGGCGGCAGGCTCAGACGCCACAGGCGCTCGCCACGGGTCATTGGTCGGGTGAGGAAGGGCAGGTGCCGGTCGCGCAGTTGCGCCCAGAAGGCAGGGCCGTCGATGTCCGGTTCCGCGCCCAGGCGCTCGGCGGCCTCCTGCACGGCTTCCTGGCCCCCGCCCAGGCGGATGTGGCCGATACCGTCGGCCCAGGCCAGCCCCGAGAAAGGCAGGGCCGTACGGCCCCAGTCGCGCGCCTGCTCGATGAAGGCCGCAGCGGAGCTCTCCTGGCGCAGCCAAGCCTGGTAGGCGGGGGCGGGCAGTAGCTTGAAGCTGACCTCCAGCAGCAGGCCGAGGCTGCCGAGGCTGCCGGCCATCAGCCGCGAGATATCGAAGCCCGCGACGTTCTTCATCACTTCGCCGCCGAAGCGCAGGATCTCCCCGCGGCCGTTGACGATGCGCGTGCCGAGCACGGCGTCGCGCAGGCTCGCGGCCCAGGGTCGGCGCGCACCGGACAGGCCCAGGGCAACCATGCCGCCCACCGTGCTCGAGGGGGTGGGCATGGCGGGTTCGAAGGGCAGCATCATGCCGACCTCTTCCAGCGCGGCCTGCAGTTCCATCACCGGCGTGCCGGCGCGCACGGTCACCACCAGCTCGCTGGGCGCGAGGTTGACGATGCCGTAATGGCCGCTGGCCTCCAGTGGCTGGACATCCGGTTCGAAGCCCGTGGGGAAGGCACGCGCGCGCTGACTCCCGCCGCCTGCGATCGCCAGGCGGTGCCCGGCTGCGACGGCCGTGCGGATGCGCTCGGCCAGTCCAGCGGACTGGTCGGTTCCGGTATCCATGGTGTGTTCTCGAAGCCGGGGGCTAGCCGGTCTCGAGGGTCAGGCGTACGCGCTCCAGGCGATGGCGCACCTCGCCGGCCAGTTCTTCGACGCCGGGTTTGTCGACCAGACCCATGACCGCGACCGGGTCCATGAAGCCGACCGTGCAGGTGCCGTTCTCGTTGTCCTGCACCAGCACGTTGCAGGGCAGCAGCAGGCCGATGTTGGGGTCGGCCTCGACGGCTTGCCGTGCAAGCTTCGGATTGCAGGCGCCGAGGATGCGGTAGGGGCGATGCTCCAGGTCCAGTTTCTTCTTGAAGGCCGCGGCGACGTCGATATCGCTGAGGATGCCGAAGCCCTCCTCGCCGAGGGCAGCCGTGGTGCGCTCGATCACGCTCTCGATGTCGCCTTTCACGATGACATTGAAGCCGTAGTTGGGTTGTTCCATTGCGGTGTACTCCGGTTGCGGTTCGTGGTTACGCCGAAAGCGCGGGTGCGTCGGTGGAAGGACCGCGCCCCGGCGGTTCCGCGCGTCGGCGCTGATTCCAGACTACCAGCAGACCCAGCGCCAGGGCCGGCAGGTAGAACCAGTACGGGCTGGGACGGTCGGTCGGCACCAGTACGCCGGTGATCGACCAACCGCCCTCCAACCCTACTCGGCCGGCGGGGCTGCCGAAAGCGACCGTCTGGATTTGTGCCTTCTGGTCGTCCGGGTCGAAGCGCACGTCCAGCCCGGCGTCGGCCAGGCGCTCGCGCGGGGCCAGCTCGGGATCGCCCAGCGGGAACATCACCGTACGGGTGATCTCGCGGCCCTCCAGGTCGATGCCGGTGGCCTCCAGGCGCAGCGAATCGCGGTCCGGGATGGTCTCGACGACCTCGAGCAGGGTTTCCGCCGGCTGCTGCTGATAGGGCGCAGCGATGCGATCCATCAACACCGTGGGCACTAGCAGTACGAAGGCGACCACCAGCAGCGCGGCGGATTCCCAGTAGCGGCTGCGGGTGAGGAACCAGCCTTGAGTGGCCGCAGTAAACGCGAGGATGCCGGCCAGCGAGCCGAGGAACACCAGCGCCAGCTGGAACACGCTGTCCACCCCGATCAGCAGTAGCTGGCTGTTGAAGATGAAGAAGAACGGCAACGCGATGGTGCGCAGGCTGTAGACGAAGGCCTGGATACCGGTGCGGATCGGGTCGGCCCGGGCGATCGCCGCGCCGGCGAACGAGGCCAGGCCCACTGGCGGCGTCACGTCGGCCATGATGCCGAAATAGAACACGAACAGGTGGGCCGCGATCAGCGGGATCAGGATGTCGTGCTGGGCCCCCAGGTCGACGATGATCGGCGCCATCAGGGTCGCCACGACAATGTAGTTCGCGGTGGTCGGCAGGCCCAGGCCGAGGACCAGGCTGATGACCGCGGTCAACACCAGCACCAGCAGCAGATTGCCGCCGGACAGGGTATCGACCAGGTCGGTCAGCACCAGCCCGACGCCGGTCATCGCCACCGTGCCGACGATGATCCCGGCCGCGGCAGTGGCCAGGCCGATGCCGATCATGTTGCGCGCGCCGGTCTCGAAGCCCTGGAACAGCTCCCAGACTCCGACCCAGGCGGCCTGGGCGAGCCGCCCCTGGCGCCGGTACAGCGCGACCAGCGGGCGCTGGGTCAGCACGATGAAGATCATGAAGGCCACCGCCCAGAACGCCGACAGCCCCGGCGACAGGCGCTCGACCACCAACGCCCAGACCAGTACCACCAGTGGCAGGAGGTAGTGCAGGCCGCTCAATACCGTGGGGGCGACGCGCGGCAGGGGGCGCTCGGTATCCAGGGGCTCGGGGTCCGGTTCGCGGGCGACGACCCAGACCAGCACCAGATAGCTCGCCAGTAGCAGCGCGGCGATGATCCACGCGGCGGCATCCCCGGCGATAGTCTTGATCCAGCCCAGTCCCCAGTACACCGCGCCGGCGAGGATGATCAGACTGGCCACGGTCAGGCCGAAGCTGATCAGGCGTCCGCGCCAGGTGGTGCCGGTGGCGCGCTTGAGGCCCTCCATGCCGTTCTTGCAGGCTTCCAGGTGGACGATGTAGATCAGTGCGATATAGGCGATCAGCGCCGGCAGGATCGCGTGCTTGAGCACCTCGACATAAGGGATGCCGACGTACTCGACCATCAGGAACGCGGCGGCGCCCATCACCGGCGGCATCAGCTGGCCATTCACCGAACTGGCGACCTCTACCGCGCCGGCCTTGTGCGGGGCAAAGCCGACCCGCTTCATCAGCGGTACGGTGAAGGTGCCGGTGGTGACCACGTTGGCGATCGACGAGCCGGAGACCACGCCGGTCATCCCGGAGGCCAGCACCGCCGCCTTGGCCGGGCCGCCGCGCAGGTGCCCGAGCAGGGCGAAGGCGACGCGGATGAAGTAGTCGCCGGCCCCGGCGCGCTCCAGCAATGCACCGAACAGTACGAACAGGAAGACGAAGCTGGTGGAGACGCCCAGCGCGATGCCGAATACACCCTCGTTGGACAACCACTGCTGGGCCATCGCGCGCGGGTAGCTGGCGCCCCGATGGGCGATCAGGTCCGGCATCAGCGGCCCGGCAAAGGTATAGAACAGGAAGATCGCGGCGATGATGGTCAGCGCCGGGCCGAGCACCCGGCGGGTGGCCTCCAGCAGCAGGATCAGCCCGATCCCGGCCATGATCAGGTCCACCTCGGTGGGCGCGCCGGGGCGTGTCGCCAGCGCCTCGTGGAACAGGTACAGATACAGGGCGCTGAAGGCCGCGACCACGGCGAACACCCAGTCGCCAAGGGGCACGCGATGCACGGGGTCGTTTCCGCGCAGGAGTGGCCAGGCGACCACCACCAGGGCGATGCCGAGCGCCAGGTAGACCTCGCCCAGGCGTTCCAGGCCGAGCAACTGCCACAGCCCCAGCGCGATCAGGGCCAGCCCGCCCAGGGCATAGAGGATGCCGATGGCGTGTTGCCAGCCTTTGCCGCGGGCGGTGGCGCGGACCGCCGGGAACAGCAGGTAGCCGAGGAAGATGGCGAACGCCAGGTGGATCGAGCGGGCCTCGGTCTCGGAGACCACGAAGACGTCCACCCAGTCGGCGATCGGCGATGCGATCCAGATCTGGAACAGCGACCAGGCCACGGCCGTGAGCCAGATCAGGCTGCGGGTGGCGCGGCCGGGATGGCGTCCGCCGGTTTCCAGCTCCCCGATGGAGGCGTCAGCGGGGGCGGAAGTCTCCGGGCTTTGCGTTCGGCTATCAGTCATCGATCAGCCCCGCTTCACGGAAGTAGCGTCGGGCACCGGGGTGGAGGGGTGCGGACAGGCCCTCGTCCACCATGCCCTCGCGTTCGAGGCCACTGAAGGCCGGGTGCAGGCCGCGGAAGGTCTCGAAGTTCTCGAACACCGCGCGGGTCAGCTCGTAGGCGGCGTTGTTCGAGGTGCGGTTGGAGGTGACCAGGGTGGCGCCCACTCCGTAGGTGTGGATGTCCTGGTCCTGCCCCGGGTAGGTGTCCGCGGGGATCACGGCCGTCAGATAGTAGGGGGTCGAGCGGATTAGTTCGTCGATGGCCGGGCCCTCCAGCGAGACCAGTCGGGCATCGCAGGTGGCGATCGGCTCCTGGATCGCCGCGGAGGGGTGTCCCACCGAGAACACGAAGGCATCAATGCGGTTGTCGCACAGGGCCTGGGCCTGTTCGCGCGAGGGCAGTTCGCTGACCCGGCGGAAGGTGTTGTGGTCCCAGCCGAGCGTGTCCATCAGCTGTTCCATCAGGGTGCGCTGGCCGGAGCCGGGGTTGCCGATGTTCACGCGCTTGTCCGGCAAGTCGTCCAGGCCCGCGATGTCCGCGTCCGGGCGGACCACCAGGGTCAGCGGTTCCGGGTGCAGGCTGAACATCGCGCGCAAGTGGTCGGCGGGCCCGAAGGCCTCGAAGCGGCCGCTGCCATGATAGGCGTGATACTGGAGATCCGACTGGGCCACGCCGAAATCCATGTCGCCCGAGCGCACCATGTTCAGGTTGAAGACCGAGCCGCCCGTGCTTTCGGCCGTGCAGCGCATCCCGTGTTCGTCGCGGCGGGTGTTGAATAGACGGCACAGATGCTGTCCAGCCGGGTAGTACACGCCGGTAACACCGCCGGTGCCGATGTTGATGAAACGCTGCTCCGCCCCGGCCAGTGGCGCGAGCAGCAACAGGCCGAGGGCCAGCAGTCCGCCGGTAAGGTGCCGGGTGCGGCGTCTCGCGGTGCGGTGGTCGGGTCGTCCTCGCATACGGGCTCCGGGGAACAGGCGATTTCGGGAGTGTAGGGAATCGCGGGCCAATGTACACGGTCGCAGCCGGCTGCCAGGGCCGGCTGCGTGTGGCCTCGCCGTCGGGCAGGGCGTAGTGTAGGAGGTTCACCCCAAGAGGCCCCGCTCATGTGGCTCGAGACCCGTTGTGACTTCGAGTTCGAGATCGTCGAACCCACGCCGTTTGTACTGATGCTGCGACCGCGGAGCGGCCCGCTGCAATGGGTCGCGCGCGAGGAATATCGCCTGGTGCCGACGGCGCCGGTGTCCGAGTTTGTCGACATCTACGGCAACCTCTGCCAGCGCCTGATCGCGCCGCCGGGCACATTCTCCATCCACACCGCGGCGGAGGTGCAGACCGTAGAGGCCCTGGACCGGGCCCCGGGCGCGCCGTTTGTCGAAGTGCAGTCCCTGCCGGATGCCGTGCTGAGCTATCTCCTGCCCAGCCGGTTCTGCGAATCGGATCGCTTCAACCTCATGGCGACCGAGATCACTGCGGGCCAGCGGCTGGGCTATGACCAGGTGGCGGCCATCGAGCAGTGGCTGCGCGAGCGCATCGCGTTTCTTCCGGGCAGCAGCGACATCCCGATCTCGGCCGCGGAGGTGAACCAGCGCGGGAGCGGGGTGTGTCGCGATCTGGCGCACCTGGGGATCGCGCTTTGCCGCAGCCTCAGCATCCCGGCGCGCATGGTGGTCGGGTACCTGCACGGCCTGCAGCCGATGGACATGCATGCCTGGTTCGAGGCCTTTGTCGGCGGGCGCTGGTACACCTTCGATGCGACCCAGGCCGAGTTGCGCGGTGGCTACGTGGTGGTCGGCTATGGCCGCGATGCGGCCGACGTGGCGGTCTATAACCAGTTCGGCCTGCCGGTTTACCCGACCCGCCACGACGTGGCTGTGCGTCGAATCGAAGGGCCCGACTGAGGCGTTCGAGCATGCGCACGGGGCCCGGTTTCCGGGGGACGGAAAGGGGTTTGTGCCGCCTGTCTCCCCGGGGTGCGGCCGGGCGTTAAAGTGCCTGATCGGGCTTGCGAAACGCCGGTTCGGGAAGGGGGCTCGGGGGTCCGTTGCGGCCGCGTCGGGGGAGCCCCGGCCTGAAAAGAGGGGCCGGATGACGTATGATAAGCGGCCTTTTTGCGGCAGTGCCCCAAGCAGCTGGCGCGCCGAAATCCGCTGAATCCAAAGCTTTGAACGGGAGACCCGAATGTTTTCGATCGACATGAGTATCCACGGCTACGACGACGACCTCTGGAATGCCATCCGCGACGAGTCGCAGCGTCAGGAAGAGCACATCGAACTGATTGCGTCGGAAAACTACACCAGCCCGCGCGTGATGGAAGCGCAGGGCTCGGTGCTGACCAACAAGTACGCCGAGGGCTACCCGGGCAAGCGCTACTACGGCGGTTGCGAGCACGTCGACGTGGTCGAGCAGCTGGCGATCGATCGCCTCAAGCAGCTCTACGGTGCCGACTACGCCAACGTGCAGCCGCATTCCGGCTCGCAGGCCAACGCCGCGGTGTACATGGCCCTGCTGCAGCCGCATGACACCGTCCTGGGCATGAGCCTGGATGCCGGTGGCCACCTGACCCACGGCGCCAAGCCGAACTTCTCCGGCAAGATCTACAACGCCGTGCAGTACGGCATCACCGACGAAGGCCTGATCGACTACGACGAGGTTCAGCGTCTGGCCACCGAGAACCAGCCGAAGATGATTGTCGCCGGCTTCTCCGCTTATTCGCGCGTGGTCGACTGGAAGCGCTTCCGCGAGATCGCCGATTCCGTGGGTGCCTACCTGATGGTCGACATGGCCCACGTCTCCGGCCTGATCGCCGTCGGCGAGTACCCCAACCCGATCGACCACGCCCATGTGGTCACCTCCACCACGCACAAGTCCCTGCGCGGGCCGCGTGGCGGCTTCATTATCTCCAAGGGGCAGCCGGAACTGAACAAGAAGTTCCAGTCGCTGATCTTCCCGGGCACCCAGGGTGGCCCGCTGATGCACGTGATTGCCGGCAAGGCGGTGGCGTTCAAGGAGGCCCTGGAGCCGGAATTCAAGACCTACCAGAAGCAGGTGATCGCCAACGCCCGTGCGATGGCCGAGGTGCTGGTCAAGCGTGGCTTCGACATCGTCTCCGGCGGTACCGACAACCATCTGTTCCTGCTGAGCCTGGTCGCCAAGGGCATGACCGGCAAGGCCGCGGACGCCGCGCTGGGCCGTGCCAATATCACCGTCAACAAGAATGCCGTGCCGAACGATCCGCAGTCCCCGTTCGTGACCTCCGGCATCCGCATTGGCACCGCCGCGCTGACCACTCGCGGCTTCACCGAGTCCGAGTCCCGCGAGTTGGCTGGCTGGATCGCCGACGTGCTGGATGATCACGAGAACGAGCAGGTGATCGACGCGACCCGCGAGAAGGTCCTCGAGATCTGCCGTCGCTTCCCGGTGTACGGCCACGGCGAATAAGCACCGCCAGTTGGCCGGCTGACGGCCCGGGATGCGCTGTCCGTCCTGTCATGATCAGGACACCCGCGTGGTCGATTCGCGGGTGGCCGGCCCGGAGCAGGAACAGATCCGGCGCCGGCGACAGTGCCGCGCCTGTGGTGCGCGCTTTACCACCTTCGAGCGGGCGGAGTTCAGCCTGCCGCGGGTGGTCAAGCGCTCCGGAGAACGGGTCGCCTTCGACGAGGAAAAGCTGCGTAGCGGTCTGCGCCGGGCACTGCACAAGCGCCCGGTGAAGACCGATGATGTCGAGCGTGTGATCGACGACATCAAGCGCCAGCTCTCGGCCGTCACGGCCCCCGAGGTAAAGTCCGACCGCATCGGCGAAATGGTGCTGGCGGCCTTGCACGGGCTCGACCATGTGGCCTATATCCGTTTTGCCTCGATCTATCTCAGCTTCGCCAGTGTGCAGTCCTTCCGTGAGGCGATCGAACGGCTGGAGGATGACCTCAGCCCGGAGATGCGCCGTTCGCAGATGCGCCTGATCGACGAGGAGGCGACCGGAATCGCCCCGGAATCCGCGGCGGATGGGCGGGCCACCCCGGAGACGGACGGCGGCTCGCAGGAGGGGACGTAATGGAAGCGCCGACGACCGAGCAGGTGATTGCCGACCGCCGGCACATGGCGCGCGCCCTGGCATTGGCGGACTACGGCCGCTTCACCGCGGATCCGAATCCGCGGGTGGGCTGCGTCATCGTGCGCGACGGCCGGGAGGTAGGCGCGGGCCTGCACTGGAAGGCCGGCGAGCCGCATGCCGAGGTGAACGCGTTGCAGGCGGCCGGCGAGGCCGCGCAAGGCGCGACCGCCTACGTCACCCTGGAGCCCTGCAGGCATCACGGTCTCACCCCGCCCTGTACCGACGCGTTGATCCGGGCTGGAGTAGCGCGAGTCGTGATCGCGATGCTGGATCCGAATCCGCAGGTCTGCGGGGGCGGGATCGACGCCTTGCAGGCCGCTGGTATCCGGGTCGACAGCGGCGGGCTGGAGGCTGAGGCACGGGCCTTGAACCCCGGCTTCGTGCAGCGCATGGAGCAGGGGCGCCCCTGGGTGCGAGTCAAGCTGGCGGCGAGCCTGGACGGGCGGACGGCCATGGCCTCCGGCGAGTCGCAGTGGATTACCGGCGAGGCGGCGCGGCGCGACGTGCAACTGTGGCGGGCGCGGGCCGGGGCGATCGTGACCGGCAGTGGCACCGTGGTCGGCGATGACCCGCGCCTGAATGTGCGCATGAAGCCGTTCGACCTGGCCGCCCATGCCGGCTTCCCGGATCACCCGCGTTATCACGACTTACCCACCCGGCAGCCACTGCGCATCATCCTCGATGCGCGACTGCGCACGCCCCCGGGCTCGCAGATCTTGCACGACGGGTCGGTCTGGATCCTCACCAGTCCCGATGTGGTGGACTCGCCCGCGGCGGATGCCTTGCGCGGCAAGGGCGCCGAGGTGAGGGCGGTACCGCTGGCGGAGGAATCTGCCGAGGGCGGGCTTGATCTCGGTGCGGTGCTGGCGGAGCTGGGACGCGCGGAGATCAACGAGCTCCACGTGGAATCCGGCCCCGGCCTGGCCGGCGCGCTCGCCCGCGGCGGCTGGGTCGACGAGTGGCTGATCTACCAGGCCCCGTTGCTGATGGGCTCCAGCGCCCGTCCCCTGGTGGAGTGGCCACTGGCCCGCATGGCGGAACGCGCCGAACTCGAAGTCGTCGACACCCGCTGGGTCGGCGAGACCCTGCGCCTGCGCGCCCGTCCGCGTTCGTAAGGGCTGGTTTGCACCACGAAGCGTACGAAGACACGAAGAAGGGACAGGCCAGGGTCCAGAACGATCAACCGGAAGACGCGAAGACGGGATGGATGATGGGGCTCGAGGCGCGGGGGGGCCAACGCCACGGCGCCGGATAAAAAGCGTAGGGCCCACTATTCATCTTCATTCCAAAAGCCTTCCGGTTTTCCAGCCTTTCTGTGATCGCCTTTGACCTGCTTCGCGTCTTCGTGCGCTTCGTGGTTGCCAATAAAGGGGTGGCCAGGACAGGCGTTGCCACCATAAAAGCCCGGGTCGTGGTGCGAATTCATTAGCGTTTCCCTATGATGGGGCGCCTGTGGCCCGGCGTTGTGCTCCGGACCCGACCGAACGAGTGGACATCCATGTTTACCGGAATCATCGAGACCCTTGGCAGCCTGGAGCGCCTCACCCCCAGCGGTGGCGATGTGCGCTTGCACGTAAATGCGACCGGGATGGATCTGGCGGATACCCGCCTGGGGGATTCCATCGCGGTCAACGGGGTCTGCCTGACGGTGACCGATCTGCCGGGCAATGGCTTTGCCGCCGATGTCTCGCGCGAGTCGCTGGATGTAACCACGCTGGGCCATCTCGGCCCGGGGGATCGGGTGAATCTCGAACGCGCGCTGGCGCTGGGCGATCGCCTGGGCGGGCACATGGTATCCGGCCATGTCGACGGCGTGGGCGAGGTGGTGGCGATGGAGCCGGATGCGCGCTCCACCCGCGTACGTTTTCGCGCGCCGGGGGCGCTGGCCCGCTACATCGCGGCCAAGGGCTCGATCACCATCGACGGTACCAGCCTGACGGTGAACCGGGTGGACGGTGCCGAATTCGAGGTGAACATCATCCCGCACACCTGGTCACTGACCCGGTTTGCCGTGTATGCAGTGGGCACGCCGGTCAACCTGGAGGTGGACCTGATCGCTCGCTATCTGGAACGCCTGATGCTGGGCGATCGCGCGGCCGAGCCGGGCGGGCAGGCGGGCGATCTGTCCGAGGCCTGGCTGGCCGAACAGGGTTTTCCCAATCACTCCGGCACGCGTGACTGAGCGCGGCCGAAAGCAGGAATCTATGGAATTTTCCAATACCGAAACCATCCTGGAAGAACTTGAGGCCGGCCGCATGGTGGTCATCGTCGACGACGAGGACCGCGAGAACGAGGGCGATCTGTTGATGCTCGCCTCGCACGCGCGCCCCGAGGACATCAACTTCATGGCCAAGTACGGCCGTGGCCTGATCTGTCTGACGTTGACCCGCGAGCGCTGCAAGCAGCTGGCCCTGCCGCTGATGGTGACCGACACCAATGACGTGCACGGCACCAACTTCACGCTGTCTATCGAGGCGGCCGAGGGCGTGACCACCGGCATTTCCGCCTACGATCGCGCGCACACCATCCGCACCGCCGTGGCGCCCAACGCGACGCCCGAGGACATCGTCCAGCCGGGCCACGTGTTCCCGCTGATGGCCCAGCCGGGCGGGGTGATTGTGCGCGCCGGGCATACCGAGGCGGGTTGTGACCTGGCGCGCCTGGCCGGGGCCGAGCCGGCCGCAGTGATCGTCGAGATCCTGAACGAGGACGGCAGCATGGCGCGGCGTTCGGACCTCGAGCGCTTCTGTGCCGAGCACGACCTGAAGATGGGCACCATCGAGGACCTGATCCGCTACCGCATCGAGAACGAGAAGACCGTCCGGCGGGTCTCCGAGCGTCCGTTCCCGACCGAGCATGGCGAGTTCCGCCTGCTGGCCTTCGAAGACGAAGTGGACCACGAACTGCATTTTGCCCTGGTGCGCGGCGAGCCGAAGCCGGACCAGGACACCCTGGTGCGCGTGCATCTGGAGAGCACCCTGTGCGACACCCTCGGCTATGCCGGCCCGGATCGTGGCTGGCCGCTGGACGACGCCCTGCGCCGGATCGACGAGGCGGGTGCGGGCGTGGTGGTGGTGCTGCGCAAACACGAGAGTGCCGACGCCCTGGCCCAGCGCCTGGAGAACATCGGTCAGCCCGCGCCGGAGGAACGCAGCGGGCGCGAAAACTCCGCCGAATGGCGCATGTACGGGATCGGCGCGCAGATCCTCGCCGACTGCGGCGTCGGGCGCATGCAGCTGATGTCCGCTCCGAAACGCTTCCATGGCCTCGGTGGCTTTGGCCTGGAGGTCGTGGACTACGTCCACGAGTAGCCCCGACGGCGGGAGCCGCGGTGCTACACTAGCGGCTCCCTAGCCCGATCGACTTACTGGACCGACAGGTCCGTCATCTGCCCAACCGGAAGCTCATCATGTCCGAGATCAAGACCCTGGAAGGCGTATTCACCGACGCCGCCGACCATCGCTATGGCCTGCTGCTGGCACGCTTCAACAGCCTGATCGTCGAACGCCTGCTGGAAGGGGCCGTGGATACCCTGAAGCGCCATGGGGTGCAGGAGACGAACCTGACGATCGCCCGTGTTCCGGGTGCCTATGAACTGCCGCTGGCGGCGCAGGCCATGGCGCGTTCCGGGCAGTACGACGGTGTGATCGCCCTGGGCTGCGTGATTCGTGGTTCCACCCCGCATTTCGATTATGTCGCTGGTGAGGCGGCCAAGGGACTGGCCCAGGTGCAGATGGCCGAGGACCTGCCGATCAGCTTCGGCGTGCTGACCACGGACTCCATCGAGCAGGCGATCGAGCGCGCCGGCACCAAGGCCGGCAACAAGGGCGCCGATGCCGCCATGGGCGCGATCGAGATGGTCAGCCTGATGCGCCAGCTGCGCGGCTGATGCCGCAACGTTTACCCAGTGCTATCCGTCCATCCGAACAGGTCTGCCGTGACTGAACCCTCCGATCCCCGCCCCGAAGGTGGTGCCCCGCGCAAGGATGCCGATGCCGGCAAGTCCTCCCGGGCCCGGCGCCCGCGCAGCACGCCCGAGCAGCGGGCGCGGCATGCGCGCTCCTTCGCGCGCCGCCGCGCGATGCAGGCGCTTTATTCCTGGCAGATCACGGCCGCCCACCCGAAGGATATCCTGGCCGAATTCCGTGACGACGAGGAACACGCCAAGGCGGATGCGGAGTACTTCCGCGAACTCCTGATGGGCGTGACCGGCGACCGCGAGGCCCTGGATGCCCGCATGGAGCCCTACCTCGGCCGTCCGCTGGATCAGCTCGATCCCATTGAGCACGCCCTGCTGTGGCTGGGCCAATGGGAGTTGGCTGAACGCATGGAGGTGCCCTACCGCGTGGTGATCAACGAGGCCGTCGACCTGGCCAAGCGCTATGGCGCCGAGCAGTCGCATCGCTACATCAACGGCGTGCTGGACCGGCTCTCCGCCGACCTGCGCGGCCCCGAGCGTTCCGCCCCGCGCTGACCCCGGGCGGGTCAGCACCACGGCCATGGCCGGCCCCGATTCCGAATTCGACCTGATTCAACGCTACTTCGGGGCTCCGGTGCGGGCCGCCGGGATGGCGGAAGGCGTTCGTCTGGGTATCGGAGACGATGCCGCCCTGCTGGCCGTGCGTAGCGGCCACGAATTGGTCGTCACCGTTGATACCCTGGTCGAGGGCACCCACTTCTTTCCTGATCACCCGCCGGCAAGCGCCGGCCACAAGGCCCTGGCCTCCAATCTCAGTGACCTGGCCGCGATGGGGGCCGAGCCGTTGGGCGCGGTGCTGTCGCTGACCCTGCCGCGTGTGGATCATGACTGGCTGGCGGGCTTCAGCCACGGCTTTCTGGCGCTGGCCGAGGAGGTCGGGATCCCGCTGGTGGGCGGGGATACCAACCGGGGTCCGCTGGCGATCAGCGTGACGGTCCTGGGCGAGGTGCCCGCCGGCCAGGCGCTGCGCCGCGAAGGTGCCCGGCCTGGCGATCGCCTGGTGGTTTCCGGTGCGCTGGGCGGAGCGGCCTGCGGGTTGGCCCACGAGACGCAGCGGCGTGCAGAGGGGGGCCCCGTAGACGCCTCGAGCCCCGCCTGCGCCCGGCTGTTCTGGCCCGCGGCGCGTCTGAGTCTGGGCCGTGGTCTGCGCAACCGCGCACGGGCCGCCATCGATATCTCTGACGGCCTGCTGGCGGACCTGGGCCATCTGTGTGCCGCCTCGGGTTGCGGCGCGCGAGTCGACTGGCCCAGCGTCCCGCGCGACCCGCTGCTGGCGGAGGTGTCCGAGCAGCAGGCTCGCGCCTGCGCACTGGGCGGTGGCGAGGACTACGAGCTGCTGTTCGCCCTCCCGCCGGGGGAGTCGCTGGACCTGCTCGCGTTCAGCGTGGACGTCCCGCTGACCGTGATCGGTGAGTGCACCGAGGGTGCGGGTGTGGTGGTGGAGGACGCAAACGGGCAACGGTTGGACGTGGCGCGGGCGGGCCACGATCATTTCGCGAACACAGAATAAAGAATAGGGACAGGGGAGCCATGCCGGAGCAGAAGATCCGTAATCCGAAGATGCCATCGGTGAAGACCGTGTTCGGCGATCCCATTCACCTGTTGGCGTTCGGCTTCGGCAGTGGCCTGTCGCGCTGGGCACCGGGTACCACCGGCTCGCTGGGTGCACTGGTGCTGTACTTCGCGATCATGAATTTCCCGGAGTGGGCCTACCTTGCGATCACCGTGGTCGTGGTGATGGCCGGCTTCCACATCTGTGGCGAAAGTGCGCGCAAGCTGGGCGTGCACGATCATCCCGGCATCGTCTGGGATGAATGGGCCGGCATGCTGATCACGCTGGCGTTTGCCCCGGCAGGGCTGATGTGGGTGGTCGTCGGCTTCCTGCTGTTCCGGGTGTTCGACATCCTCAAGCCCTGGCCGGCGAACTACTTCGATGAAAAGTGGCACGACGGCCACGGGATCATGATGGACGACGTGGTGGCGGGGCTGTACGCGGGCTTCGCGCTGGTGATCCTGGGCGGGCTGTTCCAGCAGTTGGTGGTCGAGGCCTGACCGTTCCGGGCCATCGGATCCGGGACGATCCGACCGCCTTCGCGGGTCCGGTGGTTGCCGCGTGTTGTCCTTGCGGATGAGGGAACGGGTGTGAACGGCTTGGCAGCAGCGCGGCGATCCGCGTCCCGATCCGCGTCCGGACCGCCCGCGCGCGGCCTAACCCTCCTCGGTGCCGTCCCCGGACGGTGCATCGCTGCCGGATCCATCGGACCTTCCGGAACCGCCACCGACACCGAACCTGCCAGGGCCTTGATCGGGCTCTAATCCGCGCTTCCTGGATGCGGGCGGCAAGTGGCGGGTGAGGCGGGAGCCATCAGGACGGCGTAGGCGGCCGTTGCCACTATGACGCCCACCAGAGGAGGGACGACGGGTGCGTAGTACGCCGCAGCCGATCCCGCGGCGTACGCCAGCAGGCCGGGCCAGTGGAACCCGGGCAGGTGGGCCGCGTCCAGGCGGGGGTATTGCCCGCGATGGCGCAGCCAGAAGTCGGCCACGATCACGCCGCCGAGCGGCGGGATGAAGGTCCGGAGCAGGATCAGGAACGGCACCAGATAGTCATGCATCCCGGCGACCGCGAGCGCCGTGCCGATCGCGGCCCCGAGCACCGTGACCAGCCGCCGGCGCTGGGTACGCAGCAGATTGCAGCCGGCCACGCCGAAGTTGTAGATGGTGTTGTCCTGGGTGCTCCAGATGTTCAGTCGGAGCATCAGTACCGTGATCGTCACGAACCCCTGCGCCAGCATTACGTGGACGATGTCGGCCTCGTGGTAGATCAGGGCGCCGAGTGCGCCGGTCAGCACCATCAGGCCGTTTCCCAGGACGAAGGCCGCCGGGGCCGCCTGCCTCGCCGATCCCGATGAACAGCGTGAACAGGATGAACAGGAGCATCACCGGCACCGCCACGCGGGAGAGCCAGTCGAGACCGCGAGCGCGCGATTCAATCAGCGTCTCCCTAGAAGGCAAACCCGAACAGCACCATCAGCCCGACTTCGATCGGTTCTGGCAGGGCGGTGGTCTCGACCAGGATGATTGCGACGGTGGCCGTGCCCCAGGCGTACCAGCCGATCTGCGTGAACGCGAGGATGACGTCGGAGAGCTTGCTGCCCCATTCGCCGAAGCAGAAACGCCCCATCAGGACCGTGTGCAGCCCGCTCTTGCAGCCGATGTAGGCAAGCGTGGCCGCGTAGGTCCCGAGCAGCAGGTTGCCCAGTACGATCACCAGCATCAGCTCAGCCGACGCTGAAGGCCATGCCCAGCGAGCCGCCGGCCCACAGGGTCGAGGTGAAGAAGGTGAACCCGAACAACACCACGGTGATGGACCAGAAGCCCTTGCGGGCATGCTCCGGCACTTCGCTGAGGGGGTGGTCGTTGTGACTCACGCGCGCGGCCGGGCGGAAGACCGCCCGAGTGTACTGGCCACAGGGTTACCGTGCAGCGCGTCCGAGCTCGCGCATCGTCTTCAGCCAGCGTTCGCGGGCGGCGGCATCACCGCCGTTCTGGCCGATCAGGGTGTGGCGGATCGGGCCGAAGCCGCAGAAGCGGAAGATGTTGCGTTCCAGGCTCTTCAGGCTGTGGGCCCCGTAGAACCAGCGGTAGGCCAGCGCCGGCATGCCCATGGTGACCACGATGCGTACCGAGCGGCCCTGTAGCCGAGTGTGGCGCAGGCGGTTCATGTCGCCATCGCCGACGAATGCCGGGCGCAGGGTCTGTTCCAGGAAGCCCTTGACCAGGGCCGGCATGTCGCCCAGCCACAGGGGATAGATCAGTACGACGTGGTTGGCGACCTCGATCAGTTCCTGCGCCTCGAGGATCGCGGGCGGGACGGTCTCGTCGAGAAACTCGGCCTGGTTCTTCAGCAGTGGAAAGTCGCGGTGGGCAATCGTCAGGGTGTCCACCGCGACGCCGGCCTTCTCGGCCCCTTCGCGGTAGGCATCGGCCAGCGCATGGTCGAGGTGGCCTTCGGCCGGGTCGGGGTGGCCTTGCAGGATCAGGATTCGGGTCATGCCGTACTCCTCGTACCGGTCGCACGCATACCTCGAGGGTAGCGCACCCGCGCGAACGTGCGAATTGATCCGCGCCTCTCTAGAATATGCACTAACTTGGTGAGGGTTTTCATGGCGCGCTTGGGAGGCTAAATGGCTTTCGATCCGGTTGTACTGTTCTTCCTGCTGGGCGCGATTGCGGGGCTTGCCAAGTCGGATCTGAAGATCCCGATGGCGATCTACGAGGCGCTGTCGATTTATCTTTTGCTGGCGATCGGCCTGATGGGCGGGGTCAAGCTGGCGGAGAGCGAGCTGGTGCCGCTGCTGCTGCCAGGGCTGGCGGTGCTGGCGGTGGGTTCGCTGATCCCACTGATGGCGTTCCCGGTGCTGCGCTGGGTGGGACGCATGCCGCGGGCGGACTCGGCCTCGATCGCGGCACACTATGGCTCGGTCTCGGTGGTGACCTTCTCGGTCGCCGTGGCCCTGCTGGCCTCGCGCGGGATCGACTACGAGGGCCACATGGTGGTCTTCCTGGTGCTGCTGGAGATGCCGGCCCTGATCATCGGTATCCTGCTGGCGCGCATGGGCAGCAAGGGCCCGACCCGCTGGGGCAAGACCATGCACGAGATCTTCTTCGGCAAGAGCATCTTTCTGCTGGCCGGTGGTCTCGTGATCGGCTTCATCGCGGGCCCGGTGCATATAGCGCCGCTGGAGCCGATGTTCTTCGACCTGTTCAAGGGTGTGCTGGCGCTGTTCCTGCTGGAGATGGGGCTGGTCGCCTCCAGTCGCATCGCGGACATTCGTCAGTACGGTTTCTTCCTGGTGACCTTCGCGATCGTGATGCCGATTGTCTCGGCTGTGCTGGGCACGCTGCTGGGTTATGCACTGGGCATGTCGATGGGCGGTACGCTGCTGTTGGCCACGCTCTATGCGAGCGCATCCTACATCGCTGCCCCGGCAGCCATGCGTATCGCGGTACCCCAGGCGAATCCGGCACTTTCCATTGGCGCATCGCTGGGAATCACGTTCCCCTTCAACATCTTCCTGGGTGTGCCGCTGTATTTCTGGATGGCCCAGACCCTTTATTCGCTGGGAGGCTAGCGCGATGGAATCTGATGACATGCACCTGCTGACGGTGGTCGCCGAGGCGATCCTGGAGGACACGCTGATCGACGAGGCGCGCGCCATGGGCGCGGCCGGGTACACAGTGACCGATACGCGCGGCTGGGGCCGTCATGGCAAGCGCCGGGGCAACTGGCGCCAGGGTGGCAACATCAAGATCGAGGTCGTGGCTTCGGCCGAGTTGTGCGACCGCATCGCAGCCCGGTTCAAGGAACAGTACGAGGCCGACTACGGTTTGCTGATGTTCACCATCCCGGTGGCGCTGAAGAATTGATGCCGACGTGGAAGCGACCTTCCATGAAGTGAAGTGTTTCGCGGAATTTCCGGGAACTCGACTGTCACCCTTGGGGGTCGCGAGGGCTGGCTGCTATCAAAGGGGCTGAATGAACGGCTTTACAGCCTGCAGGAGGGTCCCAATGACGAGATTTCGTAGCACGGCACTGGCCATCGCGCTTGGTTCACTGTTTGCCGCCGGTTTGGCACACGCCCAGGCCCCGCAACATGGAGGCCAGCAGGGCGGGATGGGCCAGGGTATGCCGCCCGCCGAACAGGGTGCCCCGCCGGCCGGTGGTCAGCAGGTCCCGGGCCAGGGCGGCATGCCGCGCGGCCAGGGTCAGGAGCGCGGAGAGGGCATGCCTCAGGGGCAGCCGCCGGAGCAGCCCGGCCAGCGCAGGCAGGGACAACAGGCTCCCGGTCAGATGGAGCGGGGTGGCCAGCAGGCACCGGGGCAAAGCGGAGCGCCGACTCCGCCCCAGGGGCAGGGCCAACCGCCTCAAGGACAGGGTCAGCCTCAAGGACAAGGGCAGCCCCAGGATGCGCCTCCGCTGGGACAGCAGCGTCAGCCCCGGGGCGAGGATGCACCGCCGCTAGGGGACGGAACGCCGATGCGACCGGATACCGGAACCCCGCCAGCCGATCCGGCAGACCCCGCCCAGCCAGCCGACCCTTCGGCAACGGATAACCTTCCGCCCCTCGACTGATCCGGCTCTCTCGGCCGTCGCCGGCCTGCCGCGCGGGCGGGCTGGTCAGGCCCGGGCGAGGATGCGGTAGGGCCCTGGATGGCCGTCTTTTCCCGACTCGATCAGCGCAATCGTGTCCGCCAGCCAGCGCAGGGGCGGTTCGATGCGTTCGGTGGCGGGCAGCGCGGCGTGGCGCCGCAGGGACACGTGGGGCCGGAAGGGGCGCGGCGGGCCGAGGTCGATACCGCAGTCGTTGCACAGGGCATGTGCCTGCTCGGCGAGGTTGGCCAGCGCGGCGGGCGGCTCGGCGGGGCCGGCCCAGGTGATGCGCGGCCCGGTGAAGTGGCCCAGATGATCCAGGGTCAGGTCGATCGGGGCGCAGGCGAGTTCCTTGATGTGGGCGGCCAGGCAGTCGGCCTGTTCGGCCGGGACCGTTCCGGCGAAGGCCAGCGTCAGGTGCAGGTGATCGCGCGGGACCGGTCGGCCGGGGCCGTCGAGCTTTTGCCCCAGCCGGGTAAGTGCGGCGCGTGTGCGGTCGTTGGGCCAAAGGGCCAGGAAGACTCGCCGGACTTCGGGAGGAGCCGCCACCGGTTCAGCCGCGCGGGCGGGGGAGGTTCTCGCGCTGACGGCGTTCCCACAGGGTCTTGCGGCTGATGCCGAGGGCACGGGCCAGCTCCGTCTCGGTCATGCTGTCCTGGTTCTCCTGCACGAAGCGCCGGAAATACTCGTTCAGACTCGAGCCCTTGCCCTTGCGGGTCGGAAACGCGGGGTTCGGGATCTCGTCGTCCTGGGCCGGGGTGCCCGTCGAGAGCCCCATGTGGTCCGCTTCGATGCAGCCATCCGGGCTCAGTACCCACCCGCGTTCCAGGGCGTTCGCCAGCTCGCGCACGTTGCCGGGCCAATCTTGAGATTCCAGTGCCTGGCGTGCCGCGTGCGACAGTTGTGGCACCGGCCCCGAACCGGCCAGTGCCTCGAGGAAATGTTGTGCCAGGGGGATGATGTCCTCGCGCCGTTCGCGCAGGGGCGGGATGGACAGCTCCAGTACCCGCAGGCGGTAGTAGAGATCGGCACGAAAGGCCTGTTCCTCGATCATGGCCTCGAGGTCGCGGTGGGTGGCCGCCAGCAGGCGCACATCCACCTTCAGGTTCGCGTTGGCTCCGACCGGGCGGAGCTCGCCATCCTGCAGGACCCGCAGCAGGCGGGCCTGGGCGGCGGGCGCCAGTTCGCCGATCTCGTCCAGGAAAAGCGTGCCGCCGTGGGCGCTCTGGATCAGGCCGGTGCGCGCCTTGACCGCGCCGGTGTAGGCGCCCTGGGCATGACCGAACAACTCCGCCTCGACCAGACCCTCGGGGATGGTGGCGCAGTTGACCGCGACGAACGGGCCGCTGGCGCGCGGGCTCAGCTCGTGCAGGGCGCGCGCGGCCAGCTCCTTTCCGGTACCGGACTCGCCGCGCAACAGTACGGTGGAATGGGTCATGGCCACGCGCCGGATCTGATCGCGCAACTGTTGCATGGCCGCGCTCTCGCCAACCAGGCCCAGCCCGGGGCGGGGCGACGCATCGGCACCCTCCTCGGCCGTTTCCGGCGCGGGGCGATCGCGCTCGGCGCGTGCGCGCAGCGCGGCGCGCAGGGTCAGCAGCAGGGCGTCGTGGTCGAAAGGCTTGGCGATGTAGTCGGCGGCGCCTTCCTTCATTGCGTTGACCGCCGAGGGGACTGATGCATAGCTGGTCATGATGACCGTGGGCGTGCGGGAGAACTCCGGCAGCAGCTCGATGCCCTCGCCATCCGGCAGGCGCAGATCCACCAGTTGCAGATCGTAGGGATCGGCTGCGGCGAGGGCCCGTGCCTCGGCCAGATTTTCGGCCACGCCGACCTCGAAGCCGTGGTGCTCCAGGAATCGGCGCACGGCGCGGCGGATCGGGGCTTCGTCGTCAACCAGGAGGATGCGGGTCATGAGTCTTGGCGGCTAGGGAAACACTGATCAGTGAACACGTTCGCGCTCGAGTCGCTTTTGCGTGCGAAGGAGTGGAGTGCGTCACCCGATGGGGTGCTTATAGAGCCTCGTACCGCCTCGAGCGCAAGGCGGCGCTCGCCGGGAATGGCCGTAGCCCTTTCCAAGAGCGCCAACGCCGCGATCGCGGCGGTACGAGGCTCCCTTCGGGCGAGAGTCTCGGGGGCCATCTGCGGCGTTGCGCTTGCTTGACGTAGCACCACTACGCCGGCGCAACCGCGCCTTGCATCTGACCCCCGAGGCACTCGCTATAAGCACCCCATCGGGTGACGCACTCCACTGCGCGCGGTGACTGCCGTGCAGTCATTCTGCACAAGGGAGCCGCAACGCCGTGCGCGCACAAAAGCGGCCGAGCCCCTGCATCGAATGGTTTGTGGGGTTGGAACCCCAGGTTCCCCGTTCCTGCGTTGCGCCGCTTGTGGGTAGAACCACTACCCGCGGCACGACGCGCCTGGTCTCGAAAAACCTGGGGCACCAACGCGAACGTGTTCATTGATCAGTGTTTCCCTAGTGTCAGCAGGAATCGGGCACCGCCCTCGGGGCGGTTGGCGGCCATCAGGGTACCACCGTGGTCGCGCACGATGCTGTAGGCCACCGGCAGGCCCAGGCCGGTGCCCTGGCCGGCCGGCTTGGTGGTAAAGAACGGCTCGAATAGCCGTTCCAGGCTGGATTCGTCGATTCCGGGGCCAGCGTCGTCGATGGTGATCTGGACATGCCGTCCGTGGAGTCGGGCCGCGATGGCGACGGTGGCGTCCTCGGGCGAGGCCTGCTCGGCGTTGGTCAGCAGGTTGATGAACACCTGCAACAGCGTGGCATGCGAGCCGCGGACGTGCAGCCCCGCGAGACCCGAGGTCGTGAACTGCAGGTCGTTGCGCCCGGCCAGGCGCATCAGGCGGATGGCCTCGGCCACGAGATCGTCCAGCGCGATGGTCTCGAAGTGCCCGGCCGAGGGGCCCTCGTCGGCATGGGCGAAGGTGATCAGCGACTGCACGATGGCGTTGATGCGTCGGGTCTGGGCCAGGATGTCGTCGGCGGTGCCGCGGATCTCGTGCGGGTCGTCCTCCAGGGGCAGGGTCTGCGCCAGCGAGGCGATACCGGTCAGTGGATTGCCGATCTCGTGCGCGACCCCGGCGGCAAACCGGCCGATGGAGGCCAGGCGATCGCCGTGGGCGATCTCGGACTCGAGCTGGGCGCGTTCGGTCACGTCCTCGATCAGGACCACGCGGCCTTCCACCTGACCCTGGGCATCCTGCAGTTCGGAGCGGTGCAGGTTCAGGCGGCGGTTGCCGGCAGGCAGGTCCACGTTCAGTTTGTACCACTGGCGGTCCGGGCTCTCCAGGAAGGCGGTCAGCAGGCCGCTCCACGGACTGTCGAGCTGACCGATGTTCTGACCCACGGCGTCTTCCGTGGCGACCTGCGTGAGCTGCGCTAGGGCCTGGTTCCAGCCGGTGATCTCGCCGGTATTGGTAAGGCTGGCCACCCCCAGCGGGAGCTCGTGCAGGATCTGGCGATGAAAGCGGCGCAGGGCGTCCAGCTCGGCCGCCAGGCCGGAGAGCGGCAGGGGGCGGGTCTCCAGCTGTTCCTCGATCCGCCGCAGGCTCTCGCTCAGGGTGTGGCGCCCGGCGGCGTCCAGACGCAGGTGCTGGTCGACGATCATGCGCGCCAGTACCGGCCCCAGCAGGCCGGAGAGATTGCGCTCGATGCGCTCGCGGAGGTGGCGCAGATCGCCGCGCGACCGCGTATGGCGTGGCAGGCCGAGATCATCCAGGGCGCGCTGGACCTCGTGGCGCGCGGTGCCCGGGCCCAGGGTGGCCGCCAGCGCGGTCTCCATCTCGGTGACGTCGCCCGCCAGCGGCAGGCCCGCGCCGGGGGCGGTGGGTTCGTTGGGGCAGCAGGCCCGGCCGGCCTCGGCCTCCTCGGGGTTGGGCCGGGTCAGCAGCGAGCCGACGACGAACAGGACCGCGTTGACGCCCAGGCTCAGCATCAGCGCGAAGGTCCACGGGTCCAGCATCTCCGCTTGCAAGAGGCGTTGCGGGTCGGGCAGGGCGGTCGCGATCCCGGCATCCGACAGCAAAGGCATGACGAGGGTGAACGCCCAGCCGGCAATCCCGGCTCCCAGGCCCAAGAGAAATCCGACCCGGGTCGCCTGTTTCCACAGCATCAGGCCGATCAGGCCCGGCAGAAGTTGCGCCACCGCAGCAAACGAGATCAGCCCCAGCTGCGCCAGGCCCTCCACAACCTGCAACAGGCCGTAGAAGGCATAGCCCAGCCCGATGATGAACACGATCCAGATGCGCCGCCCCCAGAGCAGGCGGGTGTAGAGGTTGGCGCTGCGCTCCTCCTCGTGCAGCCGGGTCAGTGGCGAGAGGTAGTTGGTGCCCATGTGGGCGAGCGCCAGGGTGGTCACAATCATCATCGCGCTGGCGGCGGACAACCCACCGATGAAGACCAGCAGGGCCAGGCTGGGCGACTCCAGCAGCCCGGCGATGCCGATGGCGTAGTAGTTGGGCGAGATGCCGAGCCCGGCCGCCTCCCCGGCCCAGTAGAGCACCGGCATCGGCAGGTTCAGCAGCAGCAGGAACGCGGGGAAGGCCCAGGCCGCGGTGTTCAGCGCCTGCGGGTTGATGTTCTCGGTGAACAGCATGTGGAACTGGCGTGGCAGCAGGAAGGCTGCGGCGAAGGCCAGGATCATCATGGCGAACCAGCCGCCCTGGCGCACCGGCTCGTACAGCGCATCGACCGCCTCGGGGTGGGCGGCCAGCCAGTCGTTCAGCCCGCCGAGGCCGCCGAACACGGCGTACAGCGCCACCGCGGCAATCACGAGGATGGCGATCAGCTTGACGATGGACTCGAAGGCGATGGCCAGCACCAGACCGGCGTGCTTTTCGCGCGGGGCAATGTGGCGGGCGCCGAACAGGATCGCGAACAGCGCGATGGTGCCGCTGAAGGTCAGGGCGAGCAAATGCGGCGGGGTCTCCGCGGTCAGCACCGCGGCGGACTCGGCCACGGCCTTGATCTGCAGGGCGATGTACGGGAGCACTCCGGCGAGCATGAACAGGGCCACCACCGGCCCGGTGAAGCGGCTGCGGTAGCGAAAGGCGAACAGGTCAGCGAGCGAAGTCAGTTGCTGCTCGCGGGTCAGGCGCAGGAGGGGGCGCAGCAGCCAGGGCGTGGCGGCAAAGGCCAGGGTCACACCCAGGTAGATCGTCAGGTACAAATAGCCCTGGTCGGCGAGGAAACCGAGGTTGCCGTAGAAGGTCCAGGACGTCGCGTAGACCCCCAGCGACAGACTGAACACCCAACCGTTGGCCGCCAGCCGGCCCACCCGGGGGACGCGGTCAGCCAGGAACGCGATGCCGAACAACAGCGCCAGGTAGGCGACCCCTACCGCATAGATAAGACCCAGGCTAAGGGTCACGGCGGCGGCTCCAGCTCAGGATCGCGATGGCCGCGATGAAGAGGCCCCAGGCCGCAAACGGCCACCACCAGGCGGGGCTCATGTGCGCGATCCAGAGCACCAGCGGGCTCAGAAACAGCAGGGCGCCGAGCAAGGCGATCAGGATGGCGCGCGGGGCGTCCACGTTCAGTCCGGCCGCGTTGTGGCCCGGCCTGCGGGCGCGGGCGTTCGCAGGGCCGTCCGGGTTGGCGCGCGACGGGAGGGCATGTCGCGAGTCTACACCGCGTCCGGGGGCGCGGGCAGACCGGAGACCGACGGAAGGCGACGGGGCAGGCCCTGCTTGCGCAGACCGGCCAGGGCCTCGGCCAGCAGGGCCTCGGGTGCGTCCGGTGTGTCCGGGTCGCTGGGAGGCAGGCCGATCACCGTCAGGGTGTCGGCCAGCTGCCGCCGGGCGGTATCCGCGCGGATGCCCTCGGCTCCGGTGGCTTTGGCCAGCTTGTCGCCGCCGGGTGCCACCAGGACCGGGTGGTGGGCATAGGCCGGTGGGGTGGCGCCCAACGCCTGATAAACCTGCGCCTGGCGCGGGGTGGAGCCGAGCAGATCGATCCCGCGCACCACGCGGGTTACGCCCAGGTCAAGGTCGTCCACCACGGTGGCAAGCTGGTAGGCGACGATGCCATCCGCCCGGCGGATCACGAAGTCGCTGCCGAGTGCCTCAAGATCGAAGGCGACCGCACCCAGAAAGCGATCCGCGATCGTCCAGTAGCGGGTGGTCGCGCGGGCGCGTACGGCCCGGGGCTCGCGTCCGGGCGGTAGGCCGTGGCGACAGGTGCCTGGATAGATCGGTCCTTCCCAGCCCGGCCGGCCGTTAGCGGCCAGGTCCTTGCGGGTACAGCCGCAGGGGAACGCCTGGTTTGTCGTCAGCAGGGTGTCCAGGGCGCGTTGGTAGGCGGGACCGCGCTGGCTTTGCCAGGTGACGGGGCCGTCCCAGACCAGGGCGAAGGCCTCCAGGGCATGGAAAATGGCATCGACCGCCCCCGGGCGAACCCGGGGGGCGTCGATGTCGTCGATCCGCAGATGCCAGCGGCCGTCGGTGCTCCGGGCATCCAGCCAGGAGATGACGGCGGCCAGCAGGGAGCCCGCATGCAGCGGGCCGGAAGGCGTGGGGGCAAACCGGCCGACATGGTTGTCGGCCCGGGTAATCCGTTCGGGCGTGGCCGTCACGGCCCGGCCGGGATCAGGCGCGCTGCTTTTCCTTGATCTCGTCGAGCTGCTTGCAGTCGATGCACATGGTGGCCGTCGGACGGGCCTCCAGGCGACGAATGCCGATCTCCACGCCGCAGGTCTCGCAGTAGCCGTAGTCGTGGGTGTCGATCTTGCGCAACGCCTCGTTGATCTTCTTCGACAGCTTGCGCTCGCGGTCGCGGGAGCGCAGTTCCAGGCCGAACTCCTCTTCCTGTGTGGCGCGGTCGGCCGGATCGGCAAAGTTGGACGCGTCCTGGCGCATGTGCCCCACGGTGCGATCGACTTCCTCGGCCAGCTCCTGGCGCCATGCCCGCAGCAGGCTGCGGAAATGCTCGAGCTGATCCGGATTCATGTAATCTTCGTCCGGCTTCGGCTCGTAGGGCGCAATGCCCCCGGCGACCATGTGCTGGGTGGAGGGCTTGTCGGTCTTTTCGTCAGCAGCCATGCGGGCTTTCTCCGGCTGGAAAAATGAGGCGCACTTAGTACCAGAGTCGGGCGAGCCGGGCAAGTCCCGTGCCATGACTGTTTGCGCCCGGTCTCGGTTGGCTGCCGGGGATGTGCGGGCTTGCGGCCGGTTTTTCAGCGAGATACGGGAAAAGGCAGGAATAACGGCATGACGGAATTACAGGCGCTGATTTTCGACGTGGACGGCACATTGGCGGACACCGAACGCGACGGTCACCGCGTCGCCTTCAACAAGGCGTTCGCGGACGCGGGCCTGGACTGGGAGTGGAGCATCGCGCGCTACGGCGAGTTGCTGCGCGTGACCGGCGGCAAGGAGCGTATCCGCCAGTACCTGTCCGAGGACCATCCCGCGGTCCTGAACGAGCCGGGTATCGATGCACGTATCCGCGAGCTGCATGCGGCCAAGACCCGCCACTACGTGGCCCTGCTGGAGACCGGCGCGATCCCGCTGCGGCCGGGGGTGCGGCGGCTCCTGGACGAGGCGGAGGCCGAGGGTCTGCGCCTGGCGATCGCGACCACTACTACCCCCGAGAACGTCACGGCCCTGCTGGAGGCCACGCTCGGAAGCGAGGGGCCGTATCGCTTCGAGGTGATCTCCGCTGGCGACGTGGTCCCGGCCAAGAAGCCTGCTCCGGATATCTTTACCCACGCACTGGAGGCGATGAACCTGCCGGCGGAGGCCTGCCTGGCTCTGGAGGACTCCGACAACGGCGTGCGTTCCGCGCGCGGGGCGGGGCTGGAGGTCGTGGTCACGACGAACGACTACACCCGCGAGCAGGTGTTCGATGGCGCCTTGGCCGTGCTGGACGGGTTCGGTGAGGCGGATCAGCCCGCGACGGTCCTGGCCGGTCCGGCACTGGAAGGCTCGGTAGTGGATATCGCGACCCTGCGCGCCTGGGTCTCCGGGGCAAAGGGATAGCCGGCGCGCCGGCTCAATCGTTTTCGCGCGGCGGCAGGCGCGGGTCCTCGATCTCGGTACCGTCGAGCACCTGGGTATCCAGGAGGAAACCGACGGCGGCGTCGCTGACCCCGTTGATCACGAACTGCACCGCCAGGACCGCGAGGATCAGGCCGAACACCTTGGTCAGGATGTCCTTGCCAGTATTTCCCAGGAATTTCACCAGATAGCGCGAATGGATCATCGCGTAGTAGCACGCCACCATGCAGGCCAGCACCGCCAGGAATACCAGGACCAGGTGATAGATGGTGGGGGCCTCGCTGGTCAGGATCATTACCGTTGCGATCGCCCCGGGCCCGCTCATGAACGGGATGGCCAGCGGGATGACCGAGATGTCCTCGGTCACCTGCCCCTTGTCTGCCTTCACCTCCTCGGCGGTCTCGCGCTCGCTGGCCGCCTTCTGCCGGATCATGCCGATCGCGATACCGAACAGGATGATGCCGCCGGCGATGCGGAACGCGGCCAACGTGATACCGAATAGCTGGAAGATCACCCCGCCCAGCAGGGCAAAGGCGAACAGCAGGGCCGTGGCGACTTTCACCGAGCGCAGGGCGGTGGAGCGGCGCTTCTCTTCGGAGGCGCGCGGCAGCATCGCGGTGAAGATGAACGCGGTCGTCAGCGGGTTCACGATGACGAACACCGCGAGGAACGTGACGATGAGGTATTCGAGCAATACGAGCATGGCCCTAGCTTAAGCAAAATGCGGTGTCGTTTCGATGTCCTGCCTGGGTCGTGACACTGAGGTCGTTTTGACCACCGTCATTGCGAGGCCCCGTGGCAATCTCTGGAATGCCGCACGCCGTCGGAATCCGGTGGTTTCATAGGGGGATCGCCACGTCGCTACGCTCCTCGCGATGATGGGGCGAGCGTGCATGGGCATGGACCGGGCCCGATCGTTATACTCTGCGCGCATGAAGAAACGCCTGCATCCGGAATCCTTCCCGACCCTCGAGCACTTTGTCGGCAATACGCCGCTGGTGCGCCTGCAGCGCATGGCGGCAGACCTGCCGTCCACCGTGCTGGTGAAGCTCGAGGGCAACAACCCCGCCGGTTCGGTCAAGGACCGGCCCGCGCTGAACATGATCCAGGCGGCCGAGCGCCGTGGCGACATTGAGCCTGGCGACACCCTGATCGAGGCGACCAGCGGCAATACCGGCATTGCGCTGGCGATGGTCGCGGCGATGAAGGGCTACCGCATGATCCTGGTGATGCCGGACAACATGTCCGCCGAGCGCCGTGCCTCGATGAAGGCCTTCGGTGCCGAGCTGGTGTTGGTCTCGCGCGAGGAGAGCATGGAGGGTGCGCGTGACCTGGCCGATCGCATGGAGGCCGAGGGCAAGGGCCGGGTGCTGAACCAGTTCGGCAACCCGGACAACCCGGATGCCCACTACATCGGCACCGGTCCGGAGATCTGGCGCGATACAGAGGGTACCGTGACCCACTTCGTCTCCGCGATGGGGACCACCGGCACCATCATGGGCGTGTCGCACTATCTCAAGGAACGCGACCCGGACGTACAGATTGTCGGCGTGCAGCCGGCCGAGGGGGCGTCGATCCCCGGTATCCGGCGCTGGCCGGAGGCCTATCTGCCGACCATCTTCGAGGCCTCGCGGGTGGACCAGACCGTGGACGTGACCCAGGAGGAGGCCGAGGACACCATGCACCGATTGGCCGTCGAGGAAGGCATCTTCGCCGGGGTCTCATCCGGCGGTTCGGTGGCCGCTGCCCTGAAGCTGGCGGCGCAGACCGAGGGCGGCACCTTCGTCGCGATCATCTGTGACCGTGGCGATCGCTACATCTCCACCGGCGTGTTCCCCGCATGAGTGCCCCGGTCCTGATCTTCGACCTCGAGACCGTCCCGGACATCGAGGGCGCGCGGCGCCTGCACGACTTCGACGGGCTGAGCGATCACGAGGTGGCCGAGGCCATGTTCGCGCTGCGCCGCGCCCAGACCGGCTCCGAGTTCCTCAAGCATCCGCTGCATCGCATCGTGTCCATCGGCGTGCTTTATCAGGGCGGTGATGCGCTGAAGCTCTCCGCCTTCGGGCGCGAGGGCGAGGACGGCCAGGCGCCATCCGAGGCCGAACTGCTGCGGCAGTTCTTCGACGTGATCGACAAGCGCACGCCACAGCTCGTTAGCTGGAACGGCGGCGGTTTCGACCTCCCGGTGCTGCATTACCGCGCGCTGGTCAACGGCGTGCAGGCCCCGCGCTACTGGGAGCAGGGCAACGACGACCGTGAGTTTCGCTACAACAACTACCTGTCGCGCTTCCACTGGCGCCATGTGGACCTGATGGACGTACTGGCCGGGTTCCAGGGCCGTGCGGTCACCAGCCTCGACATGATGGCCAGCCTGCTCGGCTTCCCCGGCAAGCTGGGCATGGACGGCTCGAAGGTCTGGCCGGCCTGGCGCGACGGGCGTCAGGCCGAGATCCACGACTACGTCGAGCACGACGTGCTGAACACCTATCTGGTCTGGCTGCGCTTCGAGTACATGCGCGGCAACCTGACCGACGCCGCCCTGGCCAGCCGGCAGCAGCAGCTGGCCGAGTACCTGGAGGGCAGTGGTGCGGCGCACCACCGCGAATTCCTCGACGCCTGGCAGCCTGCCGGGACGGACACCTGATGGCAGGCATCGACAAGACCCCGTTCGAGGCCCGGATCGAGGAGGTTACGCTGGACGGCCAGGGCGTGATCCGGCGTGACGGCAAGGCTTGCTTCATCCACGGCGTGCTGAAGGGCGAGCGCGTGGTGGCGGTGCAGACCGGGCGCAAACGCCGCTTCGATAGTGCCGAGGTGGTGGAAGTGCTGGAGCCGGCCGCGGGCCGAGCCGAGCCGCCCTGCGAATTCTTTGGCCTGTGCGGTGGCTGCAAGCTGCAGCACGCCTCTGTCGAGACCCAGCGGGCGATCAAGGAGCAGGCGCTGTTCGACGCGCTGGAACGCATCGGGCACGTGACGCCCGAGGCCCGTTTCGAGCCGCTGACCGCCGACACCCTGGGCTATCGCCGCACCGCGCGGCTGGGGGCCAAGCATGTGCCGAAAAAGGGCGGGGTGCTGGTCGGCTTTCGCGAGCGCGGCAGCCCGTACCTCGCCGAGATGACCCACTGCGAGGTGCTGCACCCGGCGGTGGGCCGCCGTATCCAGGCGCTGCGCGAACTGATGGACGGGCTCGAGGCGCGCGACCGTCTGCCGCAGATCGAGGTCGCGGTGGATGACGACGAACGCGTGGCGCTGATCTTCCGCAACCTTGATCCGCTGTCCGAGGCGGATACTGAGCGCCTGTCGGCCTGGGCCGAGGCCGAGGGCATCCAGGTGTATCTGCAGCCGGGCGGTGCGGACACGGTGGAGCCGCTGGCCGGGCCGATCGAGCCGCTGATCTACCGCCATCCGGACTACGGCGTGTCGGTGCCGTTCATGCCGACCGATTTCATCCAGGTGCATGCGCAGATTAATCGCCGGATGGTCCCGCAGGCCCTGGAGGCCCTGGACCTGCAGCCGGGGCAGCGGGTGCTGGACCTGTTCTGCGGGCTGGGCAATTTCACCCTGCCGCTGGCGCGGACGGTGACCGAGGGTGAAGTGGTCGGTGTCGAGGTGGACGACGCGATGCTTGCGCGGGCACGCGCGAATGCCCGCGACCAGGGCATCGCCAATACCCGCTACGAGCGCGCCGACCTGGACGATGTGGAGGCGCTGAAGAACGCCGCCTGGATGGGGGAGGACTTCGACCGGGTGCTACTGGATCCGCCGCGCACCGGCGCGGCTGCGGTGATCGAGGCGCTCGCGCCTCAGCGGATCGAGCGCCTGGTCTATGTGTCCTGCAACCCGGCGACGCTCGCCCGTGACGCCGAGCGCCTGGTGCATCATCATGGCTATCGCCTGGAGCGGGCCGGGATCATGGACATGTTCCCTCACACCGCTCACGTGGAATCCATGGCCGTGTTCCGGCGCGCCTGACGCGCTTCGATACTTTAGGGGAATTGCATGCTGGAGATCGTACAAGCGGGCGGGTGGCTGATGCTGCCGATCCTGCTGTGTTCCGTACTGGCCGTGGCCATCGTGCTGGAGCGGATGTGGACGCTGCGCCGCTCGCGGGTCGTGCCGCCGCGCCTGCTGACCTCGGTATGGGAACAGATGCGCACGCAGGGGCTCAAGCTGGACGATATCCAGCGCCTGCGCGCCGCTTCCCCGCTGGGCGCAATCCTGGCCGCGGGCCTGGCGACCCATGACCGCGCCCGCCAGATCACCCAGGAGAGCATTGAAGAGGCCGGGCGCCGGGTGGCCCACGAGCTCGAGCGCTATATGAACACGCTGGGCACGATCTCGATGATTACCCCGCTGCTGGGCCTGCTGGGCACCGTGGTCGGGATGATCGAGGTGTTCACCGTGATCACCGAGATCGGGGTCGGCAGCCCGCGCGATCTGGCCGGTGGGATATCGCAGGCCCTGATTACCACCGCTACCGGTATCGGCGTGGCCATCCCGGCGCTGGCCTTCCACCGCTACTTCCGTGGGCATATCGACGAACTGGTGCTGGAGATGGAGCAGGAGGCCACCAAGCTGGTCGAGGTGATCCATGGCGAGCGCGAGGCCGGTGCGGTCGAGGGCGGGGCCAAGGCGTGAACTTCCGTACGCCAAGCCGGCAGGAAGAGCCGGGCGTCAATCTGACGCCATTGATTGATGTGGTGTTCCTGCTGCTGATCTTCTTCATGGTCTCCACCACCTTCGATCAGCACGCGGACATCGAGCTGACCCTGCCCTCGGCCGACCGCGAGGCCGAGGCCGTTGAGCGCGCGTGGATCGACATCATCGTGGATGCCAACGGCAACTACTTCATCAACGGCCAGGAGCTGATCAACCGGCGCGCGGAGACCCTGGAGCGTGTGCTGTCCGAAGCCCGCGAGGGCCGCGAGGACGACCCGGTGCTGATCCGCGCGGACGCCAATGCCACCCACCAGTCGGTGGTGCGCGCGCTGGATGTCGTCGGTCGCCTGGGCATCACCTCGGTCTCCATCGCCACCCTGGGTGACGCCGCCGATGACGACTGAGGCGTACCACCTGCAGCACGTCGAGCCTGACTCTGTACCCGAGACCGTCCCCTGCCGCGAGGAGGTGGGGGATGCGGGGTGACGCAGGAGGTTACGGCGCTCGGCAGTTTGCGGTCTGGAGCGCGACCTGGCGCGATTATCGTCGCGGCGAGGGGAATCGTGCGCGGGCCCGTCGGGGCTTCCTGACGCCACCCGACGAGCGGGGGCGGCTAATCTGGATCAAGGCCGGCGGCACGCCCGAGGAGGTGCGCCTGGGGATCGAACTGCTCGGCGCGGTGCGCGACAAGCGCCAGGATGTACGCATCGTCCTGACCTTCGAGCAGGACTACCCGGAACTCTTTGAACGCCACATGCAGCCGTTTCGCAAGGTGGGCGTGGGCTATGGCCCCTGTGATCGCCCGCGGGTGGTGCGCCGGGTGCTCGAGCGTTTTCAGCCCCATGGCATCCTTCTGGCCGGCGGTCAGGCCCCGGTGAACCTCCTGCACGCGGCCGAGGTCCCGGTGATCGCGGTCAATACCGAGCCGCCCGCCCGGGCAGTGCCTCCGGTCGTGCGCCACTGGCCGGTCGATCCGGCCGGGGCGCAGGCGTGGCCGGAGGCCGCGTTCGAAGCCGCACTGGCGCCCGCCGACCCGCAGGCACGATTTGTCGAGGCCCAGGCCGATGTGGTCCTGCGCGCATTGGTCGGGGGTAACGTGGAGCGCCTGTGGTGGTGGCACGGCACGTCGGAGCAGTGGCCCGCCTGGCGCACGGCCTGGCAGGCCTCTGGCCGGGGGCAGAGCGATATCTTGCTGGCGAGCCTGCGCGGGGATGCGACCGAGGCCGGGCTGCCCGGCGCGGATCTGGCAGTCTCGGCCTGGGATCGTTCCGTTTTGGCGCCGGGGACCATCCTGCATCTGGATGACCGACGCTGGTTTGCCGCTGCGGCCAGCGCCGCCCATGCGGTGCATCTCGCCGCGTCGGATCGCCAGGCCCTGTGGCAGGGGCTGGCCGGTGGTGCGGCGGTGAGCCTGGGCGAGGCCTCGGCGGCGGCGTTGCCCTGCGCGGTGCTGGGCGAACCCGCTGCGGTGCTGGAGGCCTGGCAGCAGTTGAGCGACGACCCGGCCGCGCGGCGTCAGCAGGGAGATGCCGCGCGGCGGCGTTTCTGGGACGAGCGGCGCCAGGTGGATGCCAATTTCGATGCTGTGCTGCAGCAGGTCTGGGACTGGTAGCCATGGGCTCCTTTCAAGCGTGGCTGAGCGCCCGGTTGTGGGATCAGTGGAGCCAGCGCGGGCCGTTCGCCGCGGCGATGTTCCCGTTGTCGCTGGGCTACGCCGGGCTTGCCGAGTGGAACCGTCAGCGGCAGGAGCAGGCACGGCGCGATATCTCTATCCCGGCGCGCGCGGTGATCGTGGTTGGCAACCTGACCCTGGGCGGCAGCGGGAAGACGCCGATGACGGTCTGGCTGGCCAAGCGCCTGCGTGCCGCTGGCTATCGCCCGGGCATTGTTAGTCGCGGCTATGGCGGGCGTGGCGATGTGGCCGGGATCGCGGTGACGGCCGATTCCGATCCGGTGGTGGTGGGCGACGAGCCGTTGCTGATCGCCCGGCGCACGGGCGTCCCGGTGCAGGTGGATCGCGACCGGGTGCGCGGGGCGCGGGCCCTGACCGACCAGGGCGTGGACGTGGTGATCGCCGACGACGGCATGCAGCATCACCGCCTGCCACGCGACATCACCATCCTGATGGTCGATGGGAGACGCCGCTTCGGCAATGGGCTTTGTCTCCCGGCGGGGCCGTTGCGGGAGCCGAAGAGGGCCCGTGAGCGGGCCGATTTCGTGATCGTGACCGGCGGCGAGCCGGGTCCTGGCGAGATCCCGATGGAACTGGTCCCGTCCAGTCGGTTGCAGCGGGTGGACGGGGCGGAGGAGTCGCGCAAGCCCGGCCGCTTTGCCCGGCGCGATGCCCACGCCATCGCCGGGATCGCGGATCCGGAGCGTTTCTTCCGCACCCTCGAAGAAGCGAAGATCGGTATCATTCGTCATCCGTTCCCGGATCATCACCGTTTCCTGCCGCATCAGATCCGCTTCGATGACGAATTGCCGGTTCTGATGACGGAGAAGGATGCCGTAAAATGCCGGTCGTTTGCGCAGGATAATCATTGGTACTGGCCGATCGCGGCCCGGTTGCCAACCACTTTCGAGCCGGCGCTACTCGCGCGTCTGGAGACGGTCAGTCGGCTCAAACACCTGGGGTAATGCATGGACAAGCGTCTGCTCGATATTCTGGTCTGCCCGGTCACCAAGGGTCCGCTCAAGTACGATCGCGAGAATCAGGAACTGATCTCCGTCTCCGCCGGCCTCGCCTATCCGATCCGTGACGACATCCCGGTGATGCTGGAGGACGAGGCGCGCAGCCTCTCCGAGGACGAGAAGGAACGCTGGCGCGAGGCCTGAGCGTTCCCGGCATGACCGGCTTTGTCGTGGTGATTCCGGCACGCATGGCCTCCAGCCGTCTGCCGGGCAAGCCGCTGGTCGCGGTGGCCGGGCGGCCGCTGATTGCGCATGTGATCAGCCGTGCGAAGGAGAGCGCCGCCACCCGTGTGATCGTCGCCGCGGATGATGAACGCATCCTGGCGGTGGCGCGTCAGTGCGGGGTCGAGGCCTTCCTGACCGATCCCGCACTCCCTTCCGGCACCGACCGCATCGCGGCTGTGGCTGCCGCCGAGGGCTGGGACGATGAGTCGATCGTGGTCAACCTGCAGGGCGACGAACCGCTCACCCCGGGGCCGCTGCTGAACGACCTGGCGGCTCTGCTCGAACAGACCCCGCAGGCGGATATGGCCACCCTGGGCGTGCCGATCCGCTGCGCGGAGGATCTGGCCGACCCCAATCAGGTCAAGCTGGTGACCGACCGCAACGGCCGGGCCCTGTATTTCTCGCGTGCCCCGATCCCCTGGGACCGCGACGCGCGCCGGGCGGGGCAGTCGCCCTCGGTCGACCATGCCATCCGGCACCTGGGGCTCTACGCCTACCGCGCCGGGTTCCTGCGGCGCATGAGTGCCGAGCCGCCCGCGCCGCTGGAGCAGTTGGAGCAGCTGGAACAGCTACGCGCGCTGGACATGGGGGCCTGGATCCAGGTCGGTCGCCGGGCCGAGGCGCACCCGCCTGGCGTGGATACCCCCGAGGACCTGGACCGCGTGGACGCCTTTTTTTCGGGCACGGCCCGCGTGTAACGCGCAATCGGGCTTCTGACTAGCCCCATCCTTCGCGGGCCAGAGGGCCCCTGAGCGCTTCCGAGCCGCCGTTGGTTCGCCTGCAAGCAGGCTCCTACCGGGTCTTGCCCTCGTAGGAGCCTGCTTGCAGGCGAAGGGCCCCCGCCAAAGAGCTTCGATCCTGACCAGGCTCGGTAGAATCGCGCGGACAGCCGCCTATTGGTTGTCGGGGTGGGTCGGGTCGAGGGCGGCCAGCAAGGCCTCGTGCTCCAGTCGCGCATCCTCGATCTCGTCGAGCACCCCATCCACGTCGGGGGTCTCTTCGCTGTGCACAAAGTGCCCGGTCAGGGGTGTTTCCGGAGTCAGGTCACCGTTGGCGAACAGGTCCCACATCTCGTGGGCGTACTGCGTCTCCAGCAGCGTGGGGTCCACGCGGCCGAAGGTTGTGCGCATGTTGTTCACGTCCCGCTGCAGCATGCGGAATGCGCTGTTGTTGCCGGCGGCGTCGACGGCCTGGGGGAGGTCGATGATGACGGGCCCGTGCGCGTCCACCAGTACGTTGTACTCGGACAGGTCCCCATGGATCAGGCCGGCGCACAGCATGCGCTGGATCTGGCGGATCATGAATGCGAACCACTCGCGTGCTGTCTCTGGGTCCAGTTCGACTTCGTGCAGCTGGGGTGCGGTGTTGCCGTCGGCGTCCAGCACCAGTTCCATCAATAGGACGCGGTCGAATACGCCGTAGGGGACTGGCACTCGAACGCCCGCGTCGGCAAGGCGGTAGAGCGCCTCGACTTCCGCGTTCTTCCACTGCGTCTCCTCGACCTCGCGGCCGTGACGCCCACGTCGGGCCATGGCCCGCGCATCGCGGCTGCCGCGGACCTTGCGGCCTTCCTGATACTCGGCCAGTTTGTGGAAGCCGCGATGCTTGGCTTCCTTGTACGCCTTGGCACAGCGTGTCGCACCCCCGCTGCGGACGAGGTAGATGTTCGCCTCCTTGCCGCTTTGCAGCTGCCCGAGGACGGTATCAATGACGCCGTCTTCGATCAGCGGCTGGAGGATCTTGGGGATTTTCATAAGCGCGTACGGGGTTGGCGAAACGCACGACGCCGACCTGGGGGGAACCCCGGAGGCCGGCGTCGTGCGTTCCAAAACGGTTGGGTCAGGGCAGAAAGATCTTGGGTTTGCGCTTCTCCGCCTTGGCGGTGCGTTTCTCCATCAGTGTCTTTTCGGCCTTCTTCTTGCTGTCGCGCTTACGATCCATGGTCTTCATGGGGTGGGTCCTCTGGGGCGCCGGACGGATCATCCGGCTGATTGCGTGCCCGTTTCTGCTGGCGTTTTTCTTCTTGCTTGGCGGCTTTCTTCAGCTCGCGCTGGCGCTTTTCGTATTGGTAGTTCGGTTTGGCCATAGGGCAGCAGGGTCTCCATCGGGGTGTCGCCAGCGAGGCGGGGTCACGAAGCGTTGTCTCTCCACAATAGCACCGAAACATTGTCATGGGGGCGAGCGCACGAAGAAGGGCAAGGAGGCACCTGGCGTTTCCTTCCCCGTGCCGTTCAGGCGGGCGGGTGCAAGCCGCCTTGCAGGGCGCGGGCCAGGGCCTGGCCTTCGCTGATGGCCCGCTCCGGTGTGGAGTGGTGCGGTTTGAGGGTCGCGATCACGCGGTGTTCGAGCTCGGTCTCGGTCAGGATTGTGTTCGGGTCGATATAGCCGTTGTCGGTGAGCCATTCGGACAGCCGTTCGCGAGCACTGCTCTGGAAGCGCTTGACCGTACCGTTCTCCAGTTCGCGCAGGAGCTGTTCGCCGTTGCCGTTCAGCTGGTTCGCCAGGTCGGAGACGGCGTCGATGAAGGTCGCACTGACGGCCTCGGAGGCCTCCAGGGCCTCGCGGTCTACCGGGCGGCCGCGACCCTGGCGCCAGGCGCGAGTCCAGGCGCGCGCGGCCTCACTACGGGCCTGCAGCGTCTGGCATTCCGGGGGTTCAAGCAGGGAGTCGGCGGGGCCTTGTAGCAGGGATTCCAGCGCGCCCAGGCGATCCACCCCCAGCTCCAGCAGGCGCTGCAACAGCTCCAGACGGTCTCGCAGCAGGTGAAACAGATGGATACCGGCCGGATCCTGCCAGGGGTCGATCAGGGGAATGCCCCCAATCCGCTGCGCGTAGTCCTCGGGCGTGTCGCTGCCGGGGGCGGGTACCGCTTTGGTTTCCGGAAGGCTCAGCTGCTCGTGGCTACCCAGCGCTTGCTGTCCCCAGCGGCGTGCGGCCAGGTCAATGATCTCGACGCTGGACTCCTGTGCCTGCCAGTAACGCGCGTCCTCGGGCTGGGCGGTCAGGTAGAAGACCTGGCGGCCGGCCTCGTGGGCCAGTGCCTGCAGGCTTTCGGCCACCGCCCGGAAGCGGTCCGGGTCCGCCGTGCCCAGCGCCTCGTCGAGGATGAGCGGGAGCGCGCTGCGCCCGCGTTCGGCCTCCAGCGCAAAGGCGATGCGTACGGCGAGCAGAAGCTGCATCAGCGTCCCGCTGGAGAGTTCGGTGAGCGAGCGGGTGGCCCCGCTGGCGGTCTCGAGGGCGCTGAATCGGGTCGAGGCATGGGGTGAGAACTGAAGTTCGTAGTGATGGCGAGTGAAGCGCTGGAACCACTCGCGGGCCTGGCGCAGGGCTGCGGGCTGAACCGCCTGTTCGTGTTCCATCTCGACCTGGTCCAGCAGGAAGTTTCCGGCCGTGGCGAACAGGGCCTGATCGAGTCGCTGGGTCAGGGCGTCGCGGGCGAGTTCGCGGCGGGCGCGGGCGGTTTCCAGCTGGCGTTCATGGCCGGCGCGGTCGATCGCCGCTTCGATGCGGGCGATCTCCTCGCTCAGCCGGTCGCGTTCCGCCGCCTGGTCGCGCAGTGTTTGAAGTTGCGATTCCAGGGGTTCCGCGGCATCGGCCTCGACCGCCTCCAGCAAGTCCGGGCGGTCCTCGAGGTGGCGGCGGCGTTCGCGCTCGCGTTCGCGCACATTACCCAGTTGCCCGCTCAGTTCCTGCCAGTCGGGCCATAGGCGCAGCCTCTCGCGCAGGGTCGATTCATCGTCATTTTCCAGGCCGGCCGCTGCGTACAGGGCGGCGATCTGCTCCCGCGTGCGGTTCGCGTCGGCTTGCAGGCGATCGAGTTCGCGCTGGGCGGCCTTTTCTTCGCGCAGCGCGGTGTCCCGCGTCTGCAGCCGGGCGGCGAGACGGTCCAGGCGCTGGGCCAGGGCATCCGCCGAAGGGTCGGGGTCCGGAGGGGCCACGGCATACTGGGTGAGAAAGGCCATGACGGGTGCCCGGGTCGCCTCCAGATCGGCTGTCAGGCGTTCCTGTTCCGCCCGGGCCGTGTTCACGGCCTGGCGGGCCCGGTCATGGTTCGCGGTCAGGTGGATCCAGCGCTGCAGCGAGGCATCCATGCAGCCGGGGTCGAAGCCGACCTGCCGGGCAATATCCTTCAGGCGCACCTCTTCCTGCTCGCGGGTAGCGCGCCGCTCTTGCAGTTCCCGTTCGAGTCGAGCGCGGCGCTCCGCCGTTCGTCGGGCGCCCTCCGCAGTTTCCAGCTCGCGCTCCAGGTGGGTCAGGCGCTCGCGGACCGCGTCGGCCGCCCATTCCGTGGGTAGCGCCAGACCGGTATCGCGGAAACGTGCCTCCGCGGCCTCGCGCGGGATGCTGTCGGGCGCCGGGCGACGACCGGCGATGTACGTGCCCCAGGCGACCGGGAGCGCGAGTACGGCGAAGGCGGGGTGTACCAGGACCGCCGCGGTGCCAATGGCGCCGCCCGCCGCGAGCAGGGCGATCCCGGCGGCGAACCGGCGCAGGCCGGTCCAGGGGGTGGGGCGCGGGGACCCCAGCCAGTGCAGCAGCTCGTCGCGGCCGCGTCGCAGTGTATCGGGGGTGGGCCGGGTGTCGTCAGTCGGAGGCAGGGCGGCGAGTTCGTCTTCCCGTTGCGCGATGCCGGCCTGCAGCCCACGCAGGGTTTCCAGGGACTGTTCCACAGAGTGGAGCGTGGCGGGGTCCAGGGCCGGAGCCGCCTCTGGTGTGCCCCCCAGTTCTTCGGTTGCCTGGCGCAGTGTCGCCTGTGCCTCGTGCAGCGCGCTCGTCGCCTGTTCCAGCCCCCTCTCCAGCTCCAGCAGCCTGCGTGCCACGGGGCGTTGATCATCCACGCAATCCGCATCCAGCTCGGGGTCCGCCAGTCCGGCTCCCTCGCGGCGCTGGCGCGCATCCTCGAGTCGTTCGCGGGCCTGTTGTTGTTCGTGTTCCAGGCGTCGCAACTCGTCCTGGAGTGGGGCGAGGCGTTGCAGTTCGTCGCCGCGGAGCCTGTCCAGACCGGAAGGCAAGGCCGCCATCCGGGTCTCCAGATCCCGGTGTTCGCGTCGGGCCCCCAGCAGGTCCAGGGCGCGTTCGTATTGATCGGCCTCGTGGGCAGCGCGCTGGGTCTGCTGGCGTTGCGCCTTCAGGTCGGTCAGGCGCTGTTCGTCGTGCTGCAGGCCGCGTTGCTGCTGACGGCGCTCGCGCAGTTCCTGTTCCGCAGCCGTCAGCGCCTGGGACTCGCTACGGGCATGGGTCGTCTTCAGGCTCAGTGCGGGATCGTCGCGCAGGGCGGGCAGGTCGTAGCCACCGGCCAGTTCGCGGGCCAGCCGCAGGCCGATCTCCTGCTCGGTGCCGTGGTCGGCGTTCAGCAGATCCTCGATGCGCAGGGTGTAGCAGTCGATGAAGCGATGATCCGGCAGTGGGGGCGCCTCGACGCGTTCGCCATTGCGGGACCAGGACAAGTCGGTCCCCAGCCGATGGGCCTTTAACGGGCCCTGGGCATCGACGAAGGTCGCCTCGATGTGGACTCCGGTCTGGCGCAGTTCCTGGGCATACAGGGCGGCTCGCAAGGCGCGCACGAGGCTCGATTTTCCGGACGCGTTGGGCCCGATGGCCACGTTCACGCCCGGCCCCAGGGCGTCCAGGCGGAACCCAGGATGGATGCCCGGCAGGCGGACGATATCCAGTGAGTCCAGTCTCATGCGGCCCTCACGCTTCGCTCTCGCGCTGGAGCAGCAGCCGGTCAAGGGCGTGCAGGGCGGCCGCTTCCAGGTGGCGGGCGATCGCCTCGTCATCCGGGCCCTCCGGGGCGAGGGCGCGATAACGCGGGTCATGAATCACCTGGGCGAGCGGACCCCGGGCCTTCTCCAGGAGTTCGCGGCGGGCCGCGTTATCCGGGCCTTGCAGCAACTGGAGCTTGCGGGCCAGCAATGCGGCGGGATCGCTGCCCGCGGCGAGTTCCGCCAGGTCCAGGGCGGGCAGGGCCTCCAGGCGCCAGTCATGGACGAAATACAAACGGCCGCCGAGGTCCTGCGGTGTGGCGCGCGGGTCGTCGGCGTACAGGCTGCGCTCCAGCGCATGGCGTTGATCGCTGCGTCCGGTCAACCGCAGGCGGCAGCCGACGGCCGCAGGCCTGTGGCTCCAGGTCTCCAGCTCGGCATGGAGGGCTCCCAGTGCCTCGGTCACCCGGCGGTGGATATCGGCCGCTTGCTGCAGGCCATCCACGGCGATCTCGAGGGTATGCCAGTACAGCGGTGCCAATGGAATCTGCTCGATCGCGAGGTCGCCGCCCGGGGTGATTTCGAGACACCACGGGCCATGGCGGCCGGACTCGCCCGGATCCATGCCGCTCAGGGAGCCCAGATAGCCCATCGGTCGGGGTGCGACCAGCGGATCGGGGCGATGGATGTGGCCCAGTAGCCAGGCCTCGACCGGGGCGGCCGCCAGGTCGCTGCTGCGCACGGGGGCGTGCGGGCTGCGGGACTGGTCACGATCGCAGTGCAGGAGCCCGACGGTGGGGCAGTCTGTGGGGGCGGGAAAATCGCCTTCCAGCGGACTGGTGGTTACGCGCGCTTCGGGGAACGACCAGCCCGCAATCCGTAGACGCTGATCATCGTGGCCGCGCAGCTCGCGGGTTTCCCACTGCCCGCCGGCCCCCAGCAGCTCGAAGGCCGGCAGGGATTCGGCCAGCCGCGGCAGGACCTGGACGTCATGGTTGCCGGCGACGCCGAGTACCCGGATGCCCGCCTGGGTCAGGCGCTCGACACCCGCCCTCAGGTCGCGGTAGGCCTCGTAGAAGTCGTCCTCCTGTTCGACCACATCGCCGGCCAGCAGCACCGCGTCGATGCCCTGTTCCACGGCGTAGTCGACACTGCGGCGCCAGGCGGCCGCGGGGCCGAGCGCCGCGATGCCCACGGCCTCGTCCACCCCGGGCGGGATGCGCGAAGGCTGGCGGCCCAGGTGGATGTCGCCCACGCAGAGCAGTTTCATGGCTGGGCGCCGCGGATCTCGGTCATGGGCGGCAGTTTGGAAGAATCCCGGCGGGAAGCCAATAGCGTGGGCGCCCGGATGCTCGCATTGCGTGGCGGATCAGGTGTCCACGCCGAGTCGCTGCGGGAGTTGTCCGAGGCGGCCGAGCGTCAGGCAAGGGCGCGGATGGCCGTGTTCCCAGGGCAGTGATTTAGGGTTGAACCAGGCCGCGCGAAAACCCGCCTGTAGCGCGCCGAGGACGTCCGCCGCGCCGTCGTCGCCGACATGCAGGATGGCGTCGGCCGCCACGCCCGCCCGCTCCCGGGCCTGGCGGAAGATCACCGGATCGGGCTTGGCTGCACCCGCCTCGCCGGCGGCGATGGCGAAGTCGAAGTGGCGCCCCAGCGGGGTGCGGAAGACATCGGCGTTGCCGTTGCTGATCGCGCCCAGGCGGAAGTGCTGACTCAATGTCGTCAGCACGCCCTCGGCCTCGGGGTAGGGGGTTACTTCGTTGCGTGCCTCCCAGAAGACCTGGAAGCCCTCGCCCGAAAGGTGGTCCGGGCAGCAGCCGCAGGTCTCGGCGATCTCGCGCAGCCAGCGCTTGCGCAGCCCGGTCAGGTCGTGGCGCTCGTGCGCCGGTGCGGCGCGCATGAAGGCCGTGCGCTCCTGAATCAGGGCCTCGGGACCGAAGCGCTCGCAGACCTCGGGCGCCTGCTCGCGCAGCCAGGCATAAAAGCGCGCCTCGGCGTGGTGGATGACCGGCATCACTGGCCACAACGTATCGTCGAGGTCGAAGGTCAGGCAGCGGATACGGCCGGGCTCGAGGGCTTGGCGTCGAAACGGTTCTGGAGCGGGCGTATGGTTCATCCCTACAAGGTTAGCGTGGAACAGCGGCGGGTCGACCATTCGGATAACACCCTTGGGGATACTCGCGGCATTCTGCGGTCGAAACGGACGGCTAGGGAAACACTGATCAATGTACACGCTCGCGCTCGAGTTGCTTTTGCGTGCGAACAAGGCGCGGTGACCGCCGTGCAGTCATTCTGCACAAGGGAGCCGCAACGCCGTGCGCGCGCCCGTTTTCGTCAACAACGGGCGGTCGAGCCCCTGCATTCAATCGCTTGTGGGGTTGGTACCCCAGGTTCCCCGATCCTGCGTTGCGCCGCTTGTGGGTAGAACCACTACCCGCTGCGCGACGCGCCTGGTCTCGGGAAACCTGGGGTACCAACGCGAGTGTGTACATTGATCAGTGTTTCCCTAGGCTGGGAAGGAAGCGACGAGGAGGTCTTCGACATGCAAACAACCAACGATTCCAATGGTTGGCCACGCTACAGCCGGGGGCAGCGGGTGCTGCACTGGTTGGTGGCGGTATTGGTGTTGGGCGCGCTGGGCCTGGGTGGGACGATTGGCTGGTTCGGCTTCGAGGGGTTGCAGGCGCGATTCGGCGAGGATGTAACGAACACCATTTACACCTGGCACAAGAGTTTCGGGGTGCTGATTCTGGCCTTGATGCTGGTGCGCATCGGGCTGCGGCTGCGCCACGGCAAGCCGCCCTATGCGATGGCACTCGCCCGTTGGCAGCGTCTGGGGTCGGAGGCGGTGCATGGGCTGCTCTATGTCCTGCTGATCGTGATGCCGGTGATCGGGTGGTGGGCGACCGCGGCCGGCGGCTATCCGGTGCAACTGGGGCCGTTGATCCTGCCGGGGCTGTTCCCGGAGAACGAGGCGCTTTCGGAGGTCCTGTTCGCCTGGCACCAGGCGCTGGGGGTGACGATCCTGATCCTGGCGCTGGGGCACATCGCGGCGGCGCTCTACCACTGGCGCGTGCGCCGGGACGGGGTGATGCAGAGAATGACCTTCGGCTCGGCCCGGCGCTGATTCCGGGGCGCCCATGCTGCGATTGCTGCTGACCCTTGTCGCGTTGAATGCCGTCCTGCTGGGTCTGGAAGTCCCGCGCTACGCCGGGCTCGCGCCATACTGGCTGGCCTGGGAAGCGGTACTGCTGGTGGGCCTGTTCGCGCTCCTGCCGGCGGGTCGTTTGGCGCGGGGCCTGGCCTGGCTGGCCGGTGGGGTCTTGCTGGTGCTGGTCGTCCTGGCCCTGTTCGAGGCCCTCACCCGGGCCAGCCTGACCCGGCCGCTGAACGTGATCCAGGACTGGGTACTGCTGGATGCGGTGTACCAGTTGGTGACCGGGAATCTCGGTACGCCGGCCACGGTGTTGCTGGGCATCGTTCTGGTCGCCGGGCTGATCGCGGTGATTTGGGGTGCGAGCCGGGGCCTGTATGCGTTGAGCAGCGGTTCGGCAGGTGCGCGGCCGGTGCCGCTGTCCCTTGCGGTCGGGTTGCTGGGACTTGGCCTGGTGGGTACGGCCACCGGCGTACGGGATATGGCACCCGCCGGAACGGACGCGCCGGCGGCCGGGATGGTGCAGCAGCAGATCGCGGCAGGGCAGGCGGCCATCGCGGAGAACCAGGACTTCCGTGCGCGGCTGGAGAAGAGCCGTAAGCAGGCCGGGGCACAGCCGCTGCCGGGGCTTTCCGGAGTGGACGTGATCCTGGGGCTGGTGGAGTCCTACGGCGTCTCCGCTGTTTTCGACGCGCGCTACGCGCCGGTGATCGTGCCGAGTCTCGAGTCGATCGGTGAGGAGCTCGACGCCGCGGGATTGCACGTGGTGACCGGCGTCCTGGAGGCGCCGATTGCCGGCGGGCAGTCCTGGCTGGCGCACGCCTCGCTACTGTCGGGTCTGCAGGTTCGTTACGCCGGGCACTACGACGCGTTGCAGGCCGAGCCCCGCGATACCCTGGTGCAGGACTTTCAGGCCACCGGGCACCACACGGCCATGCTGGCGCCTGCAATTCAGCTCGATTGGCCGGAGGGCCGCTGGTTCGGCTGGGACCGGATCGTGGACAAGCACGCATTCGACTACGCCGGGCCGCCGTTTTTTTGGGTGACCATGCCGGATCAGTACACCTGGTCGTTCTTTGAGCGCGAGGTGCGCGCTGCATCCGAAGATCCGATATTCGCAATGCTGGCCCTGGTCAGTTCGCATGCGCCCTGGACGCCGATCCTGCCGGTGCTGGAGGACTGGGACGGCATCGGTGATGGCGCCATCTTTGACCAGTGGGCCGACCAGGGGCCTGCGCCGGAGACGCTGTGGCGCGACTTCGACCGCGTGCGCGAGTACTACGCGGAGTCGGTGCGTTACTCGCTGGAGGTGACCGGGGCCTACGCCGCCCGGTTTGCCGACGAGGAAACCTTGTTCGTTATGCTGGGCGACCACCCGTCGGCCGCCTTGATCACCGGTCTGGACACCAGTTGGGCGGTGCCCGTGCACGTGATCTCCGGCGATCCGCAGTTGCTGGAGCCGTTTCGGGCGCGCGGCTTCGTGCCGGGCATGCAGCCGCCTTCGGAGCAGGCGGAGCACGGGTTTGATGCCCTGCGTGGTTGGCTGCGCGATGCATTTGGCGGGGCGCCCGGCAAGGACTGATCGACCGGCGACTGTTGCAGTTTCTCGAGTCGAATGGCTGGGCCTGGTTCATCCT
>NZ_KB898872.1:0-223783 GCF_000377905.1 Thioalkalivibrio sp. ALMg11 | reverse complement strand
AGCCAGAGCCAGAGCCGGAGCCGGAGCCGGAGCCGGAGCCGGAGCCGGAGCCAGAGCCAGAGCCAGAGCCGGAGCCAGAGCCAGAGCCAGAGCCAGAGCCAGAGCCAGAGCCAGAGCCAGAGCCAGAGCCAGAGCCAGAGCCGGCGGCGGACTCCCCCGATGGGTTCGCGGCCAGGGAGCCGGCGGATCCGGCAGCGGAGGCGTCCGCCGGTGGGCCGGCGGGGCAGGAGGACGCGCCCTTCGAGGAGCCGGGGTTCGGGGCGGAGTACCTGAACAACCCGCCGCCGGACTATCCGCGAATCTCGTTGCGCCGCGGTGAGGAGGGTACCGTCCTGCTGCGGGTTCGGGTCTCCGCGCAGGGGCGGCCGCTGGACTGGTCGGTGGAGGAGAGCAGCGGCCACCGGCGCCTGGACGATGCCGCCGAGGCGGCGATCGAGCAGTGGGAGTTCGAGCCTGCCCGCCGTGGGGGTCGCGCGGAGGAGGGCGTGGTGTTGGTGCCGATGGACTTTTCGATTCGATGACAAGGCCGGCGCATGATGCGGTGCGCCGCCGGGGATGATTGCATGAACGAGTTCGATGTCTTCTATGTGTTTCGCCATGGCGACCCGGTGCTGGTCGCGGTCTTCGCGATCCTGCTGCTGATGTCGGTGGCGACCTGGGCGATTGCCGCGAGCAAGCTGCTTACGCTGTTTGGCGTGCGTCGCGACAACCGCGCCGCGTTGGCGGCCTTCGATGCCAGCCAGACGGCGCCAGCCTTCCACGACGCGATCCGCGACCAGCGTGGCCCGCTGGCGGTGATCGGTCAGGAGGCGTTTGCCGCGTTCGACGACTACCGTGGTGTGCGCGACGGATCGGACAAGGCCGAGCAGCGCCTGGACGACCATGTGGTGCGCCGGATCCGTCAGGCGATGGATCGCCAGTTGCTGCGGATGCAGGCCGGCAACATCGTGTTCGCCTCGGTCGGGGCGCTGGCTCCCTTTGTCGGGCTCCTCGGCACGGTCTGGGGCATCCACGGCGCCCTGATCGACATCTCACAGGAGGCCTCGGTATCGATGGATCTGGTCGCCGGACCGCTCGGCGAGGCTTTGGTGGCAACCGCGGCCGGCCTGGCCGCGGCGATCCCGGCGGTGGCCTTCTTCAACATCTTCAACCGTTCCCAGCGCCTGCTGCATCAGGATTTCGAGGCCTTCGCGCACGATGTGCATGCCCTGCTGATGCACTCCGACCTGAGGCCCGGCAATGCCCGCGAGGCACGCGACCGCCGTACCGATCCACATGCACTGCCGGATGACGGCCTGCACCAGGGGGGGTAAGCCATGGCCTTCGGACGCATGGGCGATACCGACGAGCCGATGTCGGACATGAACGTGATCCCGCTGGTGGACGTGATGCTGGTGCTGCTGGTGATCTTCATCATCACCGCGCCGGTCATCACCCACTCGGTGGAGCTGGATCTGCCCCAGGCCACCAGCGAGCCCGCCGATGAGTTGCCGGACAGCGTGACGCTCTCGCTGGACGGGAGTGGCGACATCTACTGGAACAACGATCCGGTGTCACTGGACCAGCTCCCTGCGCGCCTGCGCGAGATGGTGGCCGACCAGCCGGACGTGGCGATCTACCTGCGCGCGGACCGCGACACGCGCTATGAGCAGCTGGCTCGAGTGATGGCGGAGGTGCGCCAGTCCGGAGTGGGCCGCATGGCCTTCGTGTCCGAGCCGGAGGGCGGGCGATGAGTCCCGGAACGCACGTACCCGGCAAGTCGGCCGCGCGCGAGGAATCCGGCCCGCGCGAGATTGCCAGCGAGCAGTTGCTGGGTCGCGCGCGCCAGATCCGGATCTGCCACCGCGGCGAGTGGTACACCCTGCGCCGGACCGCCAACGACAAGCTGATCCTGACCAAGTAGCACTGCGCGATGAACACCTGCCGCGGTTCGCACCGTGGCACCTGCCAGCCAGGGGAGTCTCTCCCTCAGCCAGCCTCCAATCCGTCCTTCACCTGCGGCGTTTCGGCGTCCGTGGCGGTGTTGATGCTGTCTAGACAAGGGAGAAAACAATGGCTCGAAACCATCTGGCTACCACTCGATCCGGATTCGGCGTGGACCGTTCGCACACCACCGGCGTATGGAAACGGCGAGCGGTCGTGCTCGCGATTGCCGGTGCCGTGGGCATTCCTGCTCTCCATGCCGACGCCCCGGATACCGCGGCTGAAACCGGAACCGCAACCGAAGCCCGGCTCGCTCCGGTGCAGATCCTCGGAGACGTGAGCGCGACGCAGCGGCTGCCTGGCTCGGCGGCAGTGGTCGGGCGCGAGCAGCTGGAAACCGAAGGCACGACGGACATTCATCAGGCCTTGAAAACCGTGCCGGGTGTGTACGTTCGGGAAGAGGAAGGGGCCGGTTTGCACCCCAATATCGGTATCCGTGCAGCGCCGCCGGGGCGCAGCAGCAAGGTGACGTTGATGGAGGACAACGTGCTGATTGCCCCGGCACCGTACGCCAACCCGGCGGCCTACTATTTCCCGACCACGATGCGGATCAGCGAGATCGAGGTCCTCAAGGGCGCTCCCCTGCTGCGCCACGGGCCGCAGACGACCGGTGGCGTGATCAATCTGGTGTCCACGCCCATCCCCCGGGAGCGCGGAGGCTCCATCGAGACGGTCGTGAACGACCGCGGTGGTACCGATGTGCATGCGATGTTTGGCGATCGCTCGGGGGGCTGGAGTTACATGATCGAGACGGTCCAGCGCAGCGGGGCCGGGTTCAAGGATATCGACCGCAGCAACCGGGATACCGGATACGACATCCAGGATTATGTCGGCAGGCTCCGCTGGAACGGTGAGCGCCAGAGTGTCGAGGCGAAGATCCAGTACTCGGAGGAGACCTCGAACGAGACCTATCTCGGCCTGACCGACGAGGATTTTGCGCGCGACCCCAACCGGCGGTACGGCCTGTCCGAGATTGATCAGATGGAGAACGACCACCTCGGATTCAGTGTGACCCACGACATCGACTGGACTGACCGGGTCCGCATGACCACGACGTTGTACCGCAACGAATTCGCGCGCAACTGGTTCAAGCTGGGCGGTGGGGGTTCGTTGATTGACGAAGCCAACCAGGGCAATGCCACGGCCCGGCGAATGCTGCGGGGCGAGGAGGACGTCGCGGGACTGACGTACCGCAACAACAACCGCGAGTATGTCTCCGAAGGGGTCCAGACCGAACTGGGTATGGATCTCGGCGATCACCGGCTGCGCGTGGGGGCTCGCTATCACCAGGACGAAATGGATCGCTTCCAGCCGGACGACATCCATGACCAGGTCAACGGGTCGCTGGTCTACCAGAACACGATCATGCCCACGGGCGGCAACAATCGCTTCGAAGACGCCAAGGCGTGGAGCTTCTGGGTGGCCGACGAGTGGTATGCAAACGATCGGCTGACCGCGAACCTGCTGCTGCGTTACGAGGATGTGGAAACCTCCCGCACGCAGTACGCCGATGTGCAGCGCAACGTGGTGGACACCCGGCGCTCCAATTCCAGCAGCATCTGGCTGCCCGGGGCATCGCTGACGTACGACCTCACGGATCGGTGGCAGATGCTGGCGGGGGTCCATCGGGGTTTTGCACCCCTGGGCGGTGGGGCGACACAGGAGCAGGACCCGGAGACCAGCACGAACTGGGAACTGGGGGCGCGCTATCGGGGTAGCAATGCGTTCGTCGAGGCCGTCGGTTTCTACAGCGACTTCTCCGATTTCGTGCAGAACTGTTCGCTCGCCACGCCCTGTTCGGACGGGTCGACCTCCGGAACCTTTTCCGCCGGGGAGGCGGTGATTTCCGGGCTTGAACTGCGGGCATCCACCCGTATGGATCTGGGCTCCTTCCAGGCACCCCTGGAGGCCAGCTATACCTACACCCGTGCGGAGTACAGCGCCGACAATGCCGTTTCCGGGGTGCAAAAGGGTGATTGGTTGCAGGCGCTCCCGCGTCACCAGTTCAGTGTGCGGGTGGGTCTCGAGCACGGAAGTGGCTGGAACCACTACGCCATCGCGAAGTACGTCGACGCGACCTGCAGCAGTGACGGGTGCAACCGTGGGGCGGGCGACTTCGACCGCACCGAGTCGCTGACCACGGTGGATCTGGTGAGCCGCTACCCGCTGGGAAAGGACACGGACCTGTTCGTGCGCGCCACGAATGTGCTGGACCAGCAGAAGATGGTCTCGCGTTATCCGGACGGGGCACGGCCCAACGAACCGCGTACGTTTTCTGCAGGGCTGAAACACCGGTTCTGATCCGGCGGTTTTTAACCACTTGGTGGCCGCATCCGCGGGTGCGGTCTTTTCGTTCTTGGGAATCAGAATCGGCGGCTCGTCACATCCTGCATTCGGATTATCCAGGGAGACGGATCGTATTCGCCGCTTCTGTGTCAGAGGTGCCGAGTCCCCCGGGCTGGACTTGTAACTGTCGGGTGCTGGGGTTAATCGAGAAAGGACCTTTACGGTAAAGGAGAACACCATGTGGAAATCGCGACTGACGATCCTGATGCTCGCCCTGATGATGGCGCTAGGCAGTGCCACCCTCGCGGGTTGTGACAATCAGGGCCCGGCGGAAGAGGCCGGCGAGAACATCGACGATGCCATGGACGATGCCGGCGATTCGATGGAGGATGCCGGCGACGAGATGGAAGATACCTTCAGTAACTGATTCCCGCCCTGCAGTACGCGAAAGCCCCGGCACGCGTTGCGTGCCGGGGCTTTTTTGTGGCGGGCCAGGGGGTCAGACCAGCCGCTGGGGTGACGGCCCTGACATCGACTCAGAGGTTGTCGTCACCCTCCGGTTCCATAGAGCCGCCCTGCTCGCTCATGCCGTCGTCCCGCGGGGGCTGTTGCTGCATGCCATCGTCCCTTGGGGGCTGCTCCTGCATCTGTTCTTCCTCCATTCGTTGCTCCTGCATCTGTTGCTCCTGCATCCGTTCTTCCTGCATCTGTTGTTCCTCGAACTCCTCCATGCCCGTATCGGGGTCGGAGCAGCCCATCAGAAAGACGAGGGGTGCGATGGCCGTGGCGGCCAGAATCTTGCGGGAATGTTTCATGGCAACTCCTGTACATCGGGTTGAATGTGAGCGGAAAAAGACGTTCACTCCCATTGACAGGGATATCCCTTCTCAAGTTGCGAGAAATTCATCACATTCCCCAGTATTGGTGGGGCCGTCGTGGCGCTCATCATGTATCCCCGTGCGGTTTGTCGACGCATCACGCACCCACCGCTACAGTGCTGCCCAGGCAATTCACGGACCGTAGTGATGGCGCAATCCTTCCAACCCGACCCTCTCCTGGATCAGGCCCGCTCGGCCTGGGCCCGCGGCGAACATGACGCTGCGATGACCCTTTGGCGCCAGGGCGCCGAGGCTGGTGATCCGCAGTGCGCGTTTAATCTCGGCGTGCTGCTGGACGAGGGGCAGTACCTGCCCCGGGATCCGCTCGAGGCCGCGCAGTGGTACCAGCGGTCTGCCGAGGCCGGCTTCCCGGATGCGGCCTTCAATCTGGCGGTCCTGTTCGAGCAGGGTGATGGGCCGGAGGCGAATCCCAACGAGGCAGCGCGCTGGTTCCATATTGCGGCAGAGCGCGGGAACGCTCAGGCCATGTTCAATTTGGGGCTCAAATTCGACGAGGGTCGGGGCTTGCCGCAGGACCCGGAACAGGCGGCACAGTGGTACCTGCTGGCGGCCGAGGCTGGTGAGGGGCGTGGCGCGGCCAATCTCGCGCGTCTGTTCGCGATGGGCGAGGGCGTGGAGCGTTCCGACGTATCGGCGTTCAAGTGGTATGCGATTGCCGCGGAGATGGGGGTTGCGAGCGCGGCGCGGCACCGCGAGCGGGTCGCTCGCGAGCTGAGCCCGGAGCAGCGCCTGCATGCTGGTGAGCGTGCGCAGGAGTGGCTCCAGGGCCATTCGTCGGCTCGATCGGCTCGTCTGCAGTAGCAGGTCGGGCGCTCGCGCTGGGGTGCCGCTGAGAAAGAGGCGAGGCGTTGCGGGTAGCGTTTGGCTAGATCACTACATTCAGTTCGCGGCGCGGCTCTTCGGCCGGGCCGGCCAGGCTGACTGCCAGTTCCACGCGACGGCGCAGGGCCTCGACACCGGCACCGCCCAGCGGGCTGCCGTCCGCCGGCGGGGCCTCGGCGGAGTCATTGCCGCTTCGGAACGCCTCGATCTGGGCCGCCACGCGGGCGCGGGAGGCCATCTCCTGGTCTGATCGCGGGAAGGCCAGGCCCTGATCCTGCTCGGCATCACCGCGCCGGTTGTCGTCCTGTTCCGGACGGTCTTCAAGCGGCCGACGGGCTGCGCCGGCCTCCGGGTCGTTCAGTGGGCGTTCAAAATCGGCCGGGGTGGAGAGTTGTCCCAGGCCCAGCCGGTCACTTCCGGTCGGGCGCGTGCCGATCGGTATTGCAGCTGAGGGGTTGGAGACCGGGACTTCCATGGTGTGACTCGGCGAGCCTCCTGATCGTTCGTGGTCTTAAGCGCCGCCCGGATTCAGGCGCGCACATCCAGCAGCGAGCCAATCATCCGGTCTTCGGCCTGCAGGGTCTTCACCGAGGCCTCGATCTGGTTCTGGCTCGCGATCATGCCCACCTGGGCGCCCATGCTCTCGCGGCTGCCGGCATTCTCGGTGGCCACCGTATGTGCCTGCTGGCGCATGCTGGTCATGCCCTTCTGGATGCCTGCAAGGGAGGTGCTGCCGTCGATCATCGTTTCGAACTCGTTATGGGTTTCGGTTGCAACCGCATGACCTGATTATAGATCAATTGGTTGCACTTCACCGGAAGCCCATCCCGGCGAGGCGTCAGGAGGTGCCAAGCAAGGTCTGCAGGCGGGTTTGAACAGCCTCGCGGGCACCGGCCTGTCGTGCCTGCCATGCGGTCAGGCGTTCGCGGCGGGCCTGTCGATCAACCCCCTCCGCCAGGCGGGCAAGCACCTCTTCGGCCACCTGTTCGGGGTCCTCGCCGCGCGCGACCAGGCCGGTGTGTTCGGCCGCGATGCGCAGCCGGGTGGAGGCGTCCGGATGGCGTTCGTACTCCGCTGGGCCGCAGATCACCGCGCTGCCACAGGCCAGTGGAAGACCCAGGTCCGGAGGGGTCTCGCTGGCGGCCAGAGTGCCGCCAGGCAGGGTCACGTGGGCGCAGCTATAGGCGGCATGCAGGGTCTCGGGGTCCTCGATGTAGTAGATCCGGTTTTTACGCGGCACAAAGGACGTCATGAAACGGTTGTGGCGGACGATCGGCAGCGAGTACTTGATTGCGTCGCGGTAGACCGGCTCGTGGCGCGCCGGATCGGCCGGGGCCAGCAGCAGGATGGCCGCACTCTTGCGCAGGACCGCGAACAGCACGGCGAAGGCGAAGGCCTCCTCGCCCGGGCCGGTGTTGGGTGCCAGCAGGATCGGGTGATCCTTCTCGTGGTACTCGCGAAAGCGCTCGCAGAACCCGTCATCTCCGGATGGGGCGGGCGGCAACTCCACCGCGCCGGCGATCGGGTCGCCGATCACCTCGGCGGGGCCGGAGACGGTTGCGTCTTCGCGCGCGGCGAAGACCGCATTCCACTCGATGCCTGCCGCGCCGTCACCCTCGGCGTTGATCCAGATGCGCGGTACGCGGACGGTGCCGAGGGCGGGGCCCAGGTCGTGTTCGCCAGCGTTCAGGGGGCCGATCACCACGACGGCGCGCGGTTGCAGGCGCGCGAGGCGCGTGGCGGCCAGATTGGATCGCATCGCCAGGGCGGGGAGGCCGTCGATCAGGCCCTCGGCCTCGCGGTCCTGGCCGCAGTCGGTGACGCCCAGGGCGATGGGGCCGACGGACCTGGCCAGCTCCTGCAGCCAGTCGGCGGCGGTCTCCAGAGTGGCCCGCGGGGCCAGGACCAGGATGCGCCCGCTGCTTTCGCCGGGGACGGAGCGGGCGGTGATCCAGGCAGATAAACGTGCGAACATGGCGGGCTGTTATCCGGTCGTCGGGCGAGCGCCGCATTATACGAGGCGCCGCACAGCGCCCGCCACGGGCGGGCTACATGTTGTCTCTAGGGGAATCGCGGAATGGGCATACGCTGGATCATCGGGCTGGTGGTGATGGGGGTCATCCTGGCCCTGGCCATGTGGGTCTATTCCAACCCGGGCGGGATGCGCAGCCAACAGTTCTCCGACCTGCCCTGGCAGATCGAGGTGGGGGACCGTCAGCGTACGCGGGTGCTGGGGGTCGTTCTGGGCGAGACCACCATGGCCGATCTGATGCACCGCCTGCCGGTGCCGGATATCCGCCTGTTCGTGGATGCGGACGGCTCGCGTTCGCTGGAGGCCTATTACGTGAACGCGCGCATCCCGCCGTTCGAGGCCAATCTGATCCTGCGCCCGGATATGGACGAGGCCGCGCTGGACCGGATTCAGTCCGAAGTCACCTCCGAGCGCCCGATGCCCAGTGGCGCCCGGCGTTATGGACTGAGCGACGCCGCCCTGACCTCGCTGGGCAATGTGCCGATCGTCGAGATGAGCTACATCCCCCGCGCGCAATGGACCGAGGACCTGATCACCAAGCGCTTCGGCGAGCCGCGCGAGCGGATGCGCATCGCCTCCGATCACAGCTACTGGCTCTACCCCGAGGAGGGGCTGGTTATCCTGGTCCCGCGTCGCGGCCGCGTGCTGATGCATTACGTCACCCAGGACCGCTGGGGGCAGACGGTGGAGCGCCTGCGCGACGAGGGGCGGCGCCGTCTGGGCGAGGATCACGGGGATCATGAGTGAGTCGAACCCGACGGATGACCGCCCGTTCTGGGAGCGCCCGCTCGAGAGCCTGACCCATGCCGAGTGGGAGGCCCTGTGCGATGGCTGCGGGCGCTGCTGCCTGCACAAGCTGGAAGACGAGGACTCGGGCGAGCTGGCCTTTACCTGGCTGGCCTGTGACCTGCTCGACTGCGAGACCGGCTACTGCTCGGACTACGCGAACCGCCGCGATTTCGTGCCGGACTGCATCCAGCTGACCCGGAAGGACCTGCCGCACTATCACTGGCTGCCACCGACCTGCGCCTACCGGCTGCGCTTCGAGGGCCACCCCCTGCCGGCCTGGCACCCTCTGTTGAGCGGCGATCCGGAGACGGTTCGCCGCGCCCGCGTATCCGTGGCCGGGCGCGTGATTCGCGAGCAGGACGCCCCGGACCTGCCGCTGATCGACTATGTCGTGGACTGGCCCGGAGAGGTCCCCGAGAGCGCCCGCCTCTGGCGCCCGGTGGTACGCCTGCCGCGGGAGTAGCCATGCCGGAGATAGTGGACCTGTTCGTCTACGGAACGCTCAAGCGGGGCTTTTCGAACCACCGGGCCTTTTGTGCGCGGGCGCTGAAGATCCGTGAGGCCGCCATTGCCGGCTATCTGTACGAGTTGCCCGTGGGCTACCCGGCCGTCCGTATTCCGCAGGAACGCATCCTGCTCGAAGCGGGGCCCGACCCCACGCGGGATGCATCGCGTCAGCGTCACCACGAGGCGTCCCTGCACTGGGAACGGCCCGATGAGGGATGGGGCAGCGTCCAGGGTGAGTGGATTCGCCTGCCCGATCCGGCTCGGACCCTGCCGCTGATCGATGCCCTCGAAGGTGTGCGCCGCGACGGCCGCGGGGAGTATCGCCGCGCGCTGGTGCCCGCCCGAACGCAGGAGGGTCCACGGGCCCTGTGGGTGTACTGGATGCCGCAGTTGCCACCCGATGCGCACTATCTGCCGAACGGGGCCTGGCCGGCGAGGACTTGATCCGTACGGCGTGCTCATTACGCGGTCCTGGGGCGCCGGTGGCACGGTCCGTCAGCGGTAGGATGCCGATGAGCGCAGCGAATCGCATCGGGTGGAGCATGGGGTGAGCGCCACGTCTTGAATGATGCGATTCGCTGCGCTCATCGCATCCTACGGTTTCCCTGGTATTCGTCGTGCCGGGGAGGGGCTAGCCGGCGGCGGCGAGGAGTTCGCGGGCGTGGGTGCGGGTGGTCTCGGTGAGCTGGGTGCCGCCGATCAGGCGGGCCAGGGCCTCCACGCGGCGTTCATCGTCCAGTGGCTGGATGGCGGTGCGGGTGTTGCCCTCGGCGTGGCTTTTTTGCACTTCCAGCTGGTGGTGCGCCTGGGCGGCGACCTGGGCCAGGTGGGTCACGCAGAGCACCTGATGGCGCTCGCCCAAGCTGCGCAGCTTGCGCCCGACCACCTCGGCGACCGCGCCGCTGATGCCACTGTCGACCTCGTCGAAGATCAGCGTGGGCACGGTCTGCTGCTCGCTGGCCAGCACCTGCAGGGCCAGCCCGATGCGCGAGAGTTCGCCGCCGGAGGCGACCTTGGCCATGGGTTGCGGGGCGGCGCCAGGGTTCGCGGCTACGCGGAATTCGATGTGGTCGACGCCGTGCGCCTGCGGTTTGTCGGCGGGTTCGACCCCGATCTCGAAGTGGCCGCCGGCCATGCCCAGTTCCTGCATGGTGTCGGTAACCGACTGGCCAATGCGGCTGGCGGCCTTCCGGCGGGCCTGGGTGAGCTTCGTGGCAGCGGTATCGAAGGCCTCGCGGGTCTGCTGTTCGCGCGCCTCCAGGGCCTCAATGGTCTGATCGCCGTTCTCCAGGGCGTCCAGTTCCGTTTGCAGTTCATCGAACAGGCCCGGCAGGGCCTTGGGGTCGACCCGGTGCTTGCGCGCCAGGCGCAGGTATTCGCTGACGCGGGTATCCAGCTCGGCGAGGCGTTCCGGATCCAGCTCGATGCCGTCGGCCAGGCGGCGCAGGTGGTCGCCGGCCTCGTCGATCTGGATGCGGGCGGACTCCAACAGCTCTACCGCCGGATTGACCCGTTCGTCGTGTTGCGCGGCGTCCTGCAGGGCGTGCAGGACCTGGCCCAGCTGCGTGTCCAGCCCGCTGTCCTCCTCGATCTGCTGGCTGGCGGTCTGCAGGGCGGTGAGTACCTCGGTGCCGTGGGCGAGCTGGTTTTGTTCGGTCAGCAGTCGGGGGTATTCGTCCTGTACCGGGGCCAGCTCCGCCAGCTCGCCGCTCTGGAAACGCAGCAGATCGAGACGGTCGGAGGTGTCGGCCTGGGCCTCGCGCGCCTGGTCCAGGGCGCTCGCCGCATCGCGCCAGGCGCGGTAGGCGTCGCGTACATCGCGCGTCGGGTTGCCGTCGAGGAAGCCGTCCAGCCAGTGGCGCTGGATATCGCGCTGCAAGAGTTGCTGATGCGCGTGCTGGCCGTGGATGTCTACCAGCCATTCGCCCAGTGTGCGCAGCTGACCAACCGCGACCGGGCGCCCGTTGATCCAGGCGCGGCTCTTGCCCTGGCGGGTCAGCACGCGGCGCAGCAGAACGCTTTCGTCGTCCGCCTCGGCCAGGTCCTGTTCGGCCAGCCAGGCGCTGGCCGGGCCCTTTGCAGGCAGGGCGAACTCCGCCGACAGATCAGCCTGCTCGGCGCCCTCGCGGACCATGCCGGCATCCGCGCGGTCGCCCAGGAGCTGGCCGATCACGTCGATCAGGATGGACTTGCCGGCCCCGGTCTCGCCGGTCAGGGCGCTCAGGCCCGCGTCCAGCTCCAGTTCCAGCCGGTCGATGATCGCGAAGTCGCGGATGCTGATCAGATGCAGCATGGGTTCAGGGTTGCTCGCCCCAGCGCAGCTTGGTGCGGAGCACGCGCAGGAAGTGGTGTTCGCGGGGGTGGATCAGGGTCAGGGCCTGTTCGCGGCGATGGATGCGCAGCAGGTCGCCGGGGGCAAAATCCACGTTCTCCTGGCCATCCAGCGCGACTTGTGCCGGCGAGCGGCTGCCGCTGGACAGGCGGATCTCGATGGTGGAGCGCCCGCTGACGACCAGTGGGCGGTGATTCAGGCTGTGCGGGCAGACCGGCACCAGCACCATCGCGTCCAGCTGCGGGGTCAGGATCGGCCCGCCGGCGGACAGGGCGTAGGCGGTGGAACCGGTGGGGGTCGCGACCACCAGGCCGTCGGCGCGCAGGCGCCCGACATCCATGCCGTCGATCGCGGTGTCGAATTCGATGATGCGCACCACACTCAGCACGTGGAGGACGACGTCGTTCAAGGCGATCCCGCGGTGGATGGTGACGCCGTCGCGGATCAGCTCGGCCTCGAGCATGGCCCGTGGCTCGCGCTCGAAGGCGCCATCCAGGACCTCGCCCAGTTCCTCCGGGGCGGTGTCGGGGGAGACATCCACCAGGAAGCCGAGCCGGCCGAGGTTGATCCCCAGCAGCGGGGTGTCGGCATCCGCGGTGACGCGGGCCGTGGCCAGCAGCGTCCCGTCGCCGCCGATCACGATGAGAAGGTCCACCGCGCGGGCCAGCTCGCCCAGCGGCAGGAGCCCGACGCTGTCCGGTCGCTCGAAGCCGTCGATCTCCTGTTCCATGAAGACCTGGCGGCCGCGCTCCTGCAGCAGACCCACCAGGGTCGCGACCAGGGGCGCGGTACGCGAGTCGCTGGACTTGCCGACCAGTCCGACCTTGTTGAAGTCTGGCATCATGCCGGCATTATCCGGAAAAGGGACCGCGACTGCACCCGGGGTTTCTTGACCTGATTCCTGCACGATCCAAGACTGAACCTTTTAAGCACTCGACCGAGTGGAGCGCTGACGATCCATGGAAAACGCAACGATCAATCTGGACGCCAGGGCCCGCACCCTGTTGCGGACCCTGATCGAGAGCTATATCCGGGATGGCCAGCCCGTCGGTTCGCGCACCCTGGCCCGGACCTCCGGGCTCAGCGTGAGCGCGGCCACCGTGCGCAACGTGATGGCGGATCTTGAGGATATGGGGCTGATCCATTCGCCGCATACCTCGGCCGGGCGTATCCCGACCCCGGCCGGCTACCGGCTGTTCGTCGACAGCCTGCTGGAGGTGCGCAGCCCCTCGCCGGAGGACATCCGCGCGATCCAGTCCGGGTTCGCCCCGAACGCCAGCACCCAGGACCTGATGGACACGACTAGCAACCTGCTGTCGCGGGTCACGCGCATGGCCGGGATGGTGCGCCTGCCGCGGCATCGTAACGTGGCGCTCAGTCAGATCGAGTTCCTGCGCCTGGGCGAGGGCCGCATCCTTGCGATCCTGGTGATCGACGGCAAGGAGGTGCAGAACCGGGTACTGGAGCTGGAGCGTGACTTCAGCCAGGACGAGCTGCAGCGCATGGCGAACTACCTGAATGCCCACCTGGCCGGGAAGAGCCTGCATGCGGTGCGCGCCGAGCTGCTGCGCGAGATGCGCGACGTGCGCGAGGACCTGGACGCGATGATGCTGGCCGCGATCGACCTCGGCGAGAAGGCGGTGGGCGACGAGGACCCGGACGACGTGGTCGTGGCCGGCCAGACCCACCTGCTCGGCTACGAGGAACTGGCGGACATGGCCCGCCTGCGCCAGCTGCTGGAGGCCTTCAACGAGAAGCAGGAAATCCTCGGCATTCTCGACCAGTGCATCTGCGGCGACCGGGTGCAGATCTTCATCGGCCGCGAATCTGGACTGGACTGGTTCGAGAACTGCTCGGTGGTGACCGCGCCCTACAGCGTCGACGGCGAGGTGGTGGGTGTGCTCGGTGTGATCGGTCCCACGCGGATGTCCTACGACCGGGTGATCCCGATCGTGGACGTGACGGCCCGCCTGCTGGGCTCGGCGCTGGGCGATCACCCGGTGGATGATTCGAAGTAGCGGCCCCTTGAAACCGGGCGGAATGCCCCCAGCATCCAGATAGACAACCCAATCCACCCTGTCCGCCGGTGATCGGCGCGGCGGGCGATTCTGTTTTTCATTGATTTGCGAGGCCAGCATGTCCGAACAGCGGGAACCCCAGGAACAGCCGGAAGAACTCGAGACCCGGAACGAGGAGGCCGCCGAGGCCGAGGGCGGCACGGACGATCGGCTGCAGGAGCTCGAGGCCCTGGCCGAAGAGCGCCGCGACCAGGCCCTGCGCGCCCAGGCCGAGCTGGAGAACCAGCGCCGGCGCTTCGAGCGCGAGCTGGAAAATGCGCACAAGTACGCCATGGAGAAGTTCGCCGCCGAGATGCTGGAGGTGGGCGACTCGCTGGAGTTGGGCCTGCAGGCGGCGCGCGAGTCCAAGGATGTCGAGCGCATCATCGAAGGCGCCGAGCTGACCCTGAAGAACCTGACCCGGGTGTTCGAGAAGTTCGGCATCCAGTCCGAGGACCCGACCGGGCAACGCTTCGATCCGGAACGTCACCAGGCGATGTCCATGCAGGAAGACCCGGAGCACCCGCCGAACACCGTGGTGGCGACCATGCAGAAGGGCTACCGGCTGCAGGACCGCGTGCTGCGCCCGGCGATGGTGGTGGTCTCCAAGGCGCCGACCTCGCCGAACATCGACGAGAGCGCCTGACGTCGTCTTTTCGGGCCGGTTTTCGGGGAATCGGACACGATCCCCTTGAAAACCGGCCCCGGGGCCCCAGATTCCCGTACAAGTTGGCAGAGAAGCGTTCTCTGCAGCGCCAAATTTTTCGCATCAGGAGATTTTAGTCATGGGCAAGATCATTGGTATTGACCTCGGGACCACCAATTCCTGCGTCGCCGTAATGGAAGGCGATCAGGCCAAGGTCATCGAGAACGCGGAAGGCACCCGCACCACCCCGTCCATCGTCGCGTTCAGTGACGACGGCGAGGTGCTGGTTGGCCAGTCCGCGAAGCGCCAGGCGGTCACCAACCCGCAGAACACCGTGTTCGCTTCCAAGCGCCTGATTGGTCGCAAGTTCCAGGAAGACGAGGTCCAGAAGGACATCAAGCTCGTCTCCTACAACATCGTGAAGGCCGACAACGGCGACGCCTGGATCGAGGTGCAGGGCAAGAAGATGGCCCCGCCGGAGATCTCGGCGCGCGTGCTGCAGAAGATGAAGAAGACCGCCGAGGACTATCTCGGCGAAGAGGTCACCGAGGCGGTCATCACCGTCCCGGCGTACTTCAACGACTCCCAGCGCCAGGCGACCAAGGACGCCGGCAAGATTGCCGGGCTCGAGGTCAAGCGCATCATCAACGAGCCGACCGCGGCCGCGCTCGCCTATGGCATGGACAAGCAGCGCGGGGATCGCAAGATCGCCGTGTACGACCTGGGTGGCGGTACCTTCGACGTCTCGATTATCGAGATCGCCGAGGTGGATGGCGAGCACCAGTTCGAGGTGCTGGCGACCAACGGGGATACCTTCCTCGGTGGCGAGGACTTCGACAACCGCCTGATCGACTACCTGGTCGAGGAATTCAAGAAGGATCAGGGCATCGACATCAAGGGCGATCCGCTGGCGATGCAGCGCGTGAAGGAGGCCGCCGAGAAGGCCAAGATCGAGCTGTCCTCCAGCCAGCAGACCGAGGTGAACCTCCCGTACATCACGGCCGACAACACCGGGCCCAAGCATCTGGCGCTGAAGATCACCCGCGCCAAGCTGGAGAGCCTGGTCGAGGATCTGGTCAAGCGCTCCATCGAGCCGTGCAAGGTCGCGCTGAAGGATGCCGGCCTGTCCGCCTCCGAGGTGGATGACGTGATCCTGGTCGGCGGCCAGACCCGCATGCCCAAGGTGCAGGAAGCGGTGCAAGGGTTCTTCGGCAAGGAGCCGCGCAAGGACGTGAACCCGGACGAGGCCGTCGCGGTCGGTGCCGCGGTGCAGGCCGGCGTGCTGGGTGGCGACGTCAAGGACGTGCTGCTGCTGGATGTGACCCCGTTGTCGCTCGGTATCGAGACGATGGGTGGCGTGATGACCAAGCTGATCGAGAAGAACACCACCATCCCGACCCGGGCCAATCAGGTGTTCTCCACCGCGGAAGACAACCAGACCGCGGTGACCGTGCACGTGCTGCAGGGCGAGCGCGACATGGCCAGTGCGAACAAGTCGCTGGGTCGCTTCGACCTGCAGGACATCCCGGCCGCGCCGCGCGGCGTGCCGCAGATCGAGGTCACCTTCGACATCGATTCCAACGGTATCCTGAATGTCTCGGCCAAGGACAAGGCGACCGGCAAGGAGAACAAGATCGTGATCAAGGCCTCCTCCGGCCTGTCCGACGACGAAGTCGACCAGATGGTCAAGGACGCCGAGGCCCACGCCGAGGACGACAAGAAGTTCCAGCAGCTGGTCCAGGCGCGCAACCAGGCTGATGGTCTGGTGCACTCGGCCGAGAAGTCCCTGAAGGACCTGGCTGACCAGGTCTCCGACGACGAGCGCACCGCGATCGAGTCGGCGGTGGCCGAGACCAAGACCGCGATGGAAGGCGACGACCCCGAGGCGATCGAGCAGGCGGCGCAGAAGCTCGCCGAGGCCTCCGGCAAGCTGGCCGAGAAGGCCTATGCCCAGGGCGCGGACGCCGCGGGCGAGGCCGGGGCCGAGCAGGCCGAGGGTGGCCAGCAGGGCGACGACGTCGTGGACGCCGAGTTCGAGGAAGTCGACGACGACCAGAAAAAGCAGGGCTGATGCCACAGCCGGCGGGGCGCTCTAGCGTCCCGCCGGAACTGTTTGAACGCCGCGCCCGGGGTACTCGTGACTCCGGGCGTTTGCGTGAAGGCATTCCGCGTTCGCGCGCACGAATCAGCAGGGAATGACCATGTCACAACGCGATTATTACGAGGTGCTGGGTGTCTCCAAGGACGCCTCGGCTGCCGATATCAAGAAGGCCTTTCGCCGCCTGGCGATGAAGCACCACCCCGACCGCAACCCCGGGGATGCGGAGGCCGAGGCCAAGTTCAAGGAGGCGCGCGCCGCCTATGACGTCCTCAGCGATGATCAGAAGCGGGCCGCCTACGATCGCTACGGCCACGCCGGGGTGGACGGCAGTGCCGGCGGTGGTGGTGCCGGTGCCTCGAACTTCAGCGATATCTTCGAAGATATCTTCGGAGATATCTTCGGTGGCGGCGGGGGTGGCCGCGGCCAGCGCGCCTATCGCGGCTCGGATCTGCAGTACAACCTGGACCTGACCCTGGAAGAGGCGGTGTTCGGCACCGAGGTGAAGGTCCGTATTCCGACCACCGTCAGCTGTGAGGCCTGTGATGGCTCGGGCGCCGAGCCGGGGACCTCGCCGGAGACCTGCCCGACCTGTAATGGGGTCGGCCAGGTGCGCATCCAGCAGGGTTTCTTCTCGGTGCAGCAGACCTGCCCGCGCTGCGAGGGCGCGGGCAAGGTCGTCTCCAGCCCCTGCAAGTCCTGCCACGGCCAGGGTCGGGTGCAGGAGCAGAGCACCCTGGACGTGAAGATCCCGGCCGGGGTGGATAGCGGTGACCGCATCCGCCTGGGAGGCCAGGGCGAGGCGGGCATGAATGGCGGCCCGCCGGGTGATCTGTACGTGCAGGTGCGGGTCAAACCGCACAAGCTGTTCCGGCGCGAGGGCTCGGACCTGCACTGCGAGGTGCCGGTGTCGTTCGCCACTGCCGCCCTGGGCGGCGATTTGGAAGTGCCGTCGCTGGATGGCAGGGTCAAGCTGAAGGTCCCTGCGGAGACCCAGACCGGCAAGCAGTTCCGGGTCGGTGGCAAGGGCGTGAAGTCCGTGCACGGCGGCGGGGTTGGCGACCTGATCTGCCGCGTGGCGGTGGAGACGCCGATCAACCTGACCAAGGAGCAGAAGCAGCTCCTGCGCCAGTTCGATGAATCCACCCAGGCCGGCGGCACCAAGCACAGCCCGCAGGCACACTCCTGGCTGGACGGTGTTAAGGGGTTCTTCGAGGACCTGAACTTCTGGTCCAAGTAGGCCCGTAGGGCGACGACGATGCTTCGCACAGGCCCCGGTTTTTGCCGGGGCCTGTTGCGTTGGGGCTAGGGAGGCGCTGATTGAATCGCGCGCTCGCGCTCGAGTCGCTTTTGCGTGCGAACAAGGCGCGGCGACTGCCGTGCAGTCATTCTGCACAAGGGAGCCGCAACGCCGTGCGCGCGCCCGTTTTCGTCAACAACGGGCGGCCGAGCCCGCTCCTTCAATCACTTGTCGGGTTGGTGCCCCCCCATTTCAATGAGAATGGCCCGATCCTGCGTTGCGCCGCTTGCGGGTAGAACCACTACCCGCTGCACGACGCGCCTGGTCTCGGGAAACAGGGGGCACCAACGCGAGCGTGCGATTCAATCAGCGTCTCCCTAGGTGGAGGCGAAATCGAAGGTGGGGGCGGGCATCGGTGCCTGCAGGAAGTAGCCCTGCACAAGGTTCACGTTCAGGCTGTAGAGCACGGCGAGCACGCTGGCGTCCTCGACATAGGGCACGATGACCTGTTTGCCCTTGGCATGCGCGGCATCGGTGTGCTCGCGGATCAACTGCTGGTTCTCCTCGCTCTCGGCCAGGTTCTTCACATAGGACGGGTCCAGCTTGATGTGATCCGCCTCCAGGTGCTGCAGGAGCTGGAACGGGTTCAGCCCGCTGCCGAAGTCGTCGATGCACAGATGGCCATGCATTTCCTTTAGCCCGCGGGCGACGTGGATCGCCGGCTTCAGGTGGGTAACCACGGTGGGTTCCTTCAGCTCCACGACCACGTTGTCGGCGGGGATGCGCATGCTGTGCAGGTCGTTGTGCAGCCAGCTGACCACGGAGGGGTCGCCCAGCGAACCGTTGGTCAGTTTGAGGAAGAACTGGGTGGCCGGGTCTTTCTTCAGCTGTTCCGTCAGCGTCTGCAGCGCCGCCTTCAAGACCCAGCGGTCGATGGGTGCCGCCATCTCGGTGCGCTCGGCACTGGGCAGGAAGGCATCCGGCTCGTGGATATGCCCCTCGGCGTCACGCAGGCGCACGAAGATCGAGTAGCGCGGGCGATCGGCGCCGTGCAGGTTCACGATCGGCTGATACAGCAGTTCCAGGCGGTTGTGTTCCAGGGCGTCCTGAATGCGCAGCTTCCACTGCTGGTCGTTCTGCGCCTGGGTCATCTCGCCTTCTGCGGGACGGAAGAAGCGGTGGTTTCCGCCCCCGGCCTCCACGGCCTCTTGCAGGGCACGGTCGGCGTGGGTCAACAGTTCTTCGGTATCCACCGCCGTCTCGTCGGCGATCACGATGCCGCCCGACAGGCTGCAGTTGGTCGAGGCGTTGCCGAGTTCGAAGACACGTCCGGTGACCGCCTCCATCAGACCGTGGATGCGGGCCTCCACCTCGTTGCGCCGGGTGTCGGGGACCACGATTCCGAAGTGCTCGGCCTCCAGGCGTGCGGCGATGGCCGGGTCGGGAAAGTGATCCTCGATCAGCTTGCCGATATCGGCAAGCAGCAGATCGCTGGCGGACATCCCGACGTTGGCACGGATCTCGGGGAAGCGGTCCACCGCGAGGGTGATCAGGGCGAAGGGCTTTTCCGACTGCGCGGCCTGGCTCTGCGCGGTCTCGATCATTCCGGAGAAGTGCTGGCGGTTGTAGAGCCCGGTGACCAGGTCACGCTGCGAGAGGTAGTCGATCTTCTCGGCCAGCTCCGGGTCCTCCTGGGCCGCGTCCAGCAGCACCTGGGTGCAGGCCTCCCCCTCGACGCTGGCGGTGGACAGGCGCAGGTTGGCCTCGAACGGCGTGCCGTCAAACGCCTGCAGCTGGAAGGCCTGATGGGTCTGGTCACCTTCCTCGCCATTCTGGAAGCGGCGCAGAAGGCCCTTCAGTTCGTCGCGGCTCTCCGGGGCGATCAGGTCCATCAGCGGCAGGCCGTCCACTTCTTCCGGATCGGCAATCCCGAAGCGCTCGCGCCATGACGCGTTGGCATAAATGTGCATGCCCTCGTGCACGTAGGCGATGGCGTCGCGCGAGTTGTCCAGCAACAGCTGGCAGCGGCGTTCGGACTCCTGCAGCGAGGCGTCCATGCGCCCCATCCGCTGGCGCAGCTGGAACTGCTCGGCGGCGCGCACCGCAAGGATGCCGGCCAGTTCGTGCAGTTCGTGATCGACGAGTGCATAGGCGCCGGCCTCGTAGTCGTCTATGCGCGCGGGTTCGGGGCGCTCGGTCATGATGACCAGCGGGGTACGTCGACCGGATGCGTGCAGTGCCGCGTCGACGTGTTCCCGGGTCAGGGCCAGGCCGGGTTCGATCAGGACGATCACGTCGAAGCGCCGGCCCTCCAGCGCCTCGGCCAGGGCGTCGCTGCCGGATACCTGCTCCGGCCGGATCGCGTTGCCGCGGGTCCGGATACTGCTGATGACCTCTTCAGCCCGGTTCGGGTTGCTGGTCACGAAGAGCGTGCGAATGGTTTCGTTCATGGGGCTAGTCGTCGCCGTTGCGGGTGGTGAATGGCGGTCCGTCGTCATCCGCGAGGGCCGGTCCGTCAGCGATGTCGGGCGTCTCGCCGGCCGGCTGGCCGACCTCCAGGGCGGTCATGCGGCAGCCCACCTCGGTAAACAGCGTAGTGCCCGTGCGCTCGCTGTCCAGTTCCAGAACGCGGGCGCGCCCGTTCAGCCAGCAGACGACGCGTTTTTCATGATCGAATACCTGCGCCGGCAGGAACAGTACCGCCCCGTCGGCATCGGTGCGCTGCGGGGCGAACAGTCCTGATTGCGGGACTCCCGCCGCGATGCCATTGCGGAAATCCTGAATCTGCATGGGCAGGCAGCGATCGGCGAGAAACTCCACGCCGATGCTGATCAGACTGCCGGCCTGGTCGTCGAAGCGAATCCAGCGCAGGACCCCGATGGTCCAGCGATGGTCATCCACGGAACGCAAGCCGACGAGGTCCCCGATCAGCAAGGGCTGCTGGGGGTTGTCCAGGCGTAGACGCACGCCGCCGGCACCGATGTCGTCCACCTGCCAGTGTTCCGGGGGGTGACGCTTGGTGATCGGCCCCGTGGATTCATCGCGGCCAGCGATCTCGAGTCCGCGCCCGACATCTTCCCAGGCGGTCGCGGCGGTATTCGGCGTGTCGTCCGCGAGCGGTCGCAATTCACGCTCGCGGCCGGAGCGGTGCGGGGTGTCTACCAGGGCGAGATCCGAACCGCGCCGCGCGGTCTTTGACAGTTCGAACACGCTGACGCCGCGGTCACGTTCTTGCAGGGATTTCAGACTGGTCTCCGGCGCTTCCTCTGCCCCGGTGGCCTCCGTCTCGGGCGCGCGTCGGCTGTCCATCTCCATCAGCAGGAAATCATGGATACGTTCCAGGCCCATCACGCAGATCCGCTCCAGGTCGCTGGCGCTCTCGCGGCTGTGACGGCGGGTCGGCAGGTTCGACCACAGGCGTAACAAGTGTTCGGCCAGCGGCTGGCCCTCGCCGCGGCCGCGCGGTTCCAGGTCGTCGGGGCGCTCACGAAGGGCGTCCAGCGCCGGCGTCAGCTCAATGAAGCAGGCGGGATCGGTGGCCGGTGTCCCGCGCAGGACCAGGCCCGGGGCGTGGTCGCGGTCGAGATCGCAGCGCAGTACGGGAAGATCGGGGTGCTGTTCCGGGTCGGGGGTGGCGGTGCAGGCGAGGGGCAGCGTGTTGGCCCAGCGAGCCAGCAAGTCCATTTCGCCCATCTTCAACGCATTGGGGTCGGTGCTTCCCAGTATCATCAGCCGTGCGCTCATGGCTTCGATGCGGTCCACCTCCAGCGGACCGAAGCGCTTGTCGGTGGCGGGCCGCTCGTCGGCGATCCCCTGCTCACGCGCCAGGCGCAGCACATCGAACAGCCGCTGCCAGTGGCCAGGCGGCACGGTCTGGTACAGCCGCCAGTGGTGCATGCTCAGGGCCCCCAGCAGTGCGACTGCGGCCTGCAGGGGTGCCGTCAGGCGTTCCGCGTGGCGGTTGTCGTGCGCGTCCGCGCGTTCGCGGACCACCAGCAGCTCCGCAGTGAGGAGGGCGCGCACGGCGGCGCTGTAAACATCGGCGCGCTTGCGGCTGCGATTGCCCAGGGGCAGGGGCCGCTGGCGCAGCAGCCGCTCCATGGGCGGGAGTAGCGGCAGGAAATGATCTTCCAGTATTGCGACCAGCGTGGCTCGGGTTCCGGGGCGCAGTGCGATCGCGTTCAGCCCGTCCAGGGCCTCGCGGATGCGCTGGATGCCGAGCTCTGGCTCGCTGCCGGGCAGCTCCGCGCACCAGGCGTGCAGTGCTTGCGGGGTCTGGTGGGGGAAGCCGTCGGGACCGGCCGGTCGCACGGGCAGCTCGGGCAGGGCTTGCAGCATGGGCGTGTCCAGTGGTTGCTGGGCCGGTTGCAGGGTTCTGGCGTTACTTTAGCAGCAAACCGCGGATTCGGTGTGGATGTTGGCGGCGCTCATTTACGCGCGGGAAAGGGTGTCTGCAGGGTCTTTCCGGGTTCGCCGGGGATCTCGCGCGCCAGTCGCGGGACGAGGTAGCCCGGCAGGCGGGCATGCAGGGCGCGGTAAAGTTCGCGCGCGCGGGCATCCGGTACCTCGAAGTGGGCCGTGCCGCGGGTGCGATCGAGCTGGTGCAGATAGTAGGGCAACACGCCGAGGCGGAAGCCGGCCTCCTGCAGGTCGATCAGGGTCTCGGCGTCGTCGTTGATGCCGGCCAGCAGTACCGCCTGGTTGAGCAGCGTGACCCCAGCGGTGCGCAGGCGATCGAGCGCGGCATCGGCCGGTGCGGCGAACTCGCGCGGGTGGTTCGCGTGCAGCACCAGGATGTGCTGCAGACGGCCCTTGCCGAGCCAGGCCAGCAGGCGGTCGTCGACGCGTTCCGGCAGCACGACCGGCAGGCGTGTATGGATGCGCAGGCGTTCGAGATGCGGGATGCCGCTCAGCCGTTCCGCCAGTCGTGCCAGGCGGGTATCCGACAGGCTCAGCGGGTCGCCGCCGCTGAGTATGACCTCGCGGATATCCGGATGCGCCGCGATGTAGTCCAGCGCGGGTTCCCAATCGTCCCGGGCCGGATTGTGGTCGGCATAGTCGAACTCGCGGCGGAAGCAGTAGCGGCAATGGATGGCGCAGGCCCCGGTGGTCAGCAGCAGCACCCGGCCATGGTACTTGTGCACCAGGCCGGGGGCGGCCAGGGCCTCATGGTCGCCGACCGGGTCACTGACGAAGCCCGGGGACTCGATGGCCTCGCGCGCGTCCGGCAGGGCCTGCAACAGCAGGGGATCCCGCGGGTCGCCGGGGCGGATGCGCGTCAGGTAGCTCTCCGGGATGCGGGTGCGGAACAGTTGATGCCCGGCGTGCATGCCCGGCAGCGCCCCCGGCGGAAGCCCCAGGCGTTCCACGAGGATCTCGGGATCGGCGATCGCGCGCGCCAGCGCCTGCTGCCAGGCCGGTGTGGATGCCGGTTCGGGTGGCTGGGTTCCGCGCGGCGCGCGCGTTATCATGACGGGCTTTGTGGGCATGGATCGTTTCCGGAGGGGGCGGCATGTCCGCGCCACGCATCATCGAGGAACAGCGCGCAATGGCAACCTACAGTACCAACGAATTCAAGGCCGGTCTCAAGCTCCTGCTGGACGGCGACCCGCAGTCCATCGTGGAGAACGAGTTCGTCAAGCCGGGCAAGGGTCAGGCCTTCAGCCGGGTCAAGCTGCGCAATCTGCGCACCGGCCGGGTGCTGGAGAAGACCTTCAAGTCCGGCGAGTCGGTGGAGGCCGCCGACGTGATGGATACCGAGATGCAGTATCTCTACACCGATGGCGAGTTCTGGCACTTCATGGTGCCGGATACCTTCGAGCAGTATGCCGTCGGCGAGGCGGCGCTGGGCGATTCCGGGCAGTGGTTGAAGGAGCAGGATATTTGCACCGTGACCCTGTGGAACGGCGAACCGCTGTCGGTGGTGCCGCCGTCCTTCACCGAACTGAAGATTACCCAGTGCGATCCGGGCCTGCGCGGTGACACCGCGCAGGGCGGCACCAAGCCGGCCACGCTGGAGAGCGGCGCGGTAGTCAAGGTCCCGTTGTTCGTCGAAGAGGGCGAGACGGTGAAGGTGGATACCCGCAACGGCGAGTACGTCTCGCGCGTGTGAGCCGGAACCCGGCGGGCCCTGCGACATGACCGACTGGCGTCCGGGTGCGGCGCCGGCCCGCGCGGCGCGCGCCCGCCTGCTGGCCGGGCTGCGGGCCTTCTTCGCGGCCCGTGGGGTGCTCGAGGTCGAGACCCCGATCCTGAGTCGGGGCGCGCCGCAGGATCCGATGCTGGAGAGCTGGGAGGCACAGGCCCCCGGCGGCGAACAAGGCTACCTGCAGACCTCGCCGGAATACCCGATGAAGCGCCTGCTGGCGGACGGCGCCCCGGATATCTACCAGATCGCCCGGGTCTTCCGCGGAGGCGAATCCGGCCCGCGGCACAACCCCGAATTCACCCTGCTGGAGTGGTATCGCCTGGGCCTGGACCATCACGCACTGGCGCGCGAGGTGGTGGCCCTGATCGCGGATCAGGCCGCGCAGTCTCCCGACTGGCACGCGCCCCGGGGTTGCGAGGCGGTCGCCTATGCCGATCTGTTTCGCTCGACTTTGGGGGTGGACCCGACGGAGGCGGATGCCGTGGAGCTGGAACGGGTCGCGGGGGACCACGGACTGACCATCCGCGGCGGGCTGGACCGGGACGGCTGGCTGGATGCCCTGATCAGCCTCGTGATCGCGCCGGGTTTCCCGCCGGACCGGCTGACAATCCTGTGCGATTACCCCGAGAGCCAGGCCGTGCTCGCGCGCCCCTGCGCGGACCGCCCGGGCTATGCCGCCCGTTTCGAGCTCTACTGGGGCGGCCTGGAGCTGGCCAACGGCTACCACGAGCTGACCGATCCGGTGGTGTTCCGCAGCCGTCGCGAACGGGATATCGCGATCCGCCGTGCGCGTGGTCAGCCACTCCCCCCAGCGGATCGGCACCTGGAGGGGGCACTGGAGGCCGGGCTCCCGGACTGCGCGGGCGTGGCCCTGGGCGTGGACCGGTTGCTGATGCGTCTGTTGGGGGCGTCGCGTATCGATCAGGTGATCGACTTTCCCTGGGCGTAACGAAGACCGTCCGGAGGGCTTGTAGCGGCCGGGGTGGCGGCACACTATAGGGGCCGTTTCCGAAGGCTCTCATGCAGGATGGCTGGTCCCAATGTCCCCTTGTCTTTTTTCGCGCCGCCCCGGGCCCCGGTCCGGATCTTCTTGGTGTTTCGTATCCGCCGCCCTGATCCTGATGTTGTGGCTGGCTCCACTGGCCGCACAGGCGCAGTTCGAACATCTCCCGGGACCGCTGCAGCGGGCGATCGAGAGCCAGCGTCTGCCGCCGGCAAACGTGGGCCTGTGGGTTCAGCGGATGTCCGATGGCGCTGTACTCGCGCGCCTGAATGCCGATCAGCCATACAACCCTGCCTCCACCATCAAGCTGGCAACCTCGCTGGCGGCCCTCAACGAGCTGGGCCCGGAGTACACCTGGACCACCGAGGTGTGGGCCACGCGACCGGTGCGCGACGGTGTGTTGCGCGGCGATCTGGTGATCCGCGGGACCGGGGACCCCGGCATGGTCAGCGAGGAGCACTGGCGCATGCTGGGGCAGCTGCGTCAGACCGGGCTGCGGCGCATCGAGGGCAACGTCATTCTCGATGCCTCGCATTTCGAACTGCCACCGGGCGACCCGTCCGCATTCAACGACCAGCCGCTGCGGGCCTACAACCAGCCGCCCTATGCCCTGCACGTAAACGCCAATGCCCAGCGTTTTCGCGTGCGGCCGGAGCGGCATGGGAACGGGATCGACGTGACCGTCGATCCGCCGCTGCCGGGGCTGACGGTCGTGAATCGCCTGCAGCCGTCGCGCGGCAGCTGCGGGGCCTGGCAGCGGGGAATTCGCTTCGACGCCGACCCCGAGGCACAGCGCGTGACCCTGGCCGGCGAGTACCCGGTTAACTGCGGGGATTACGAATTGCTGCGTACGGTCCTGACACCGGAGGCCAATCACGCCGAGATGTTCCGTCTGCACTGGTCGCAGTGGGGCGGCGAGCTGACCGGCGACATTCGCCCCGGCGTGCTGCCGGTGTTGTACGACGAACCGATCCTGCGGCATACCTCGCGGCCGCTGGCGGATCTGATCCGGGTCTCCAACAAGTGGAGCTCCAACGTGATGACCCGCCACCTGCTGCTGACCCTGGGGGCGCGTCACTTCACCCCGCCGGCCACGCTGGAGAAGGGGCAGCAGGCCCTGCTGGAGTCGCTGCGCGGCCTGGGGGTCGAGGTGGGCGGCATGGTGGTCGACAACGGGTCGGGACTCAGTCGCGACACCCGCATGACGGCGCGCCAGCTGGGCCAGATCCTCGAGGGCGGATGGCAGCACCCGCACCGTCCGGAATTCCAGTCCTCCCTGGCCCTGGCCGGGCTGGATGGAACCCTGCGCAACCGCTTCCGCAATGGCAGCCAGCGCGACCTGCGCGGGCGGATGCACCTGAAGACCGGCCACCTGAACGAGGTTTCCGCGGTCGCCGGCTACGTGCGCACGCAAGGCGGGGATGATCTGGCCGTGGTGGTGCTGGTCAACGACCGCCGCGCGCATCAGGGCCTCGGCCGCAACCTGCAGGATGCCGTTCTGGAGTGGGCCCATCGCCTTTGACGCACGTCGTTTATCCACCACGAAGCGCACGAAGCAGGGCAAGCCTCGGTCGATGCGTTTCGCTACGCTCGACACATCCTACAAAGCTCCGCAACGGCACCCCGCGGCTGGACATCGTCCACCGTAGGATGCGTTGAGCACCGCGAAACGCATCATTGGACGGCACCACAGAGGACACGGAGAAGATCAGGGGTGGGGAGCGAAAGGCCTCGAAATACATCTACAGATTGTTCCCGGCCCTCGTCACTCCAAGCGTCGCCAATTTCCTTCCTTTTCTGTGTGTCCTCCGTGCCGTCTGTGGTGAAAAGGCTTTTGCCTTTCTTCGTGTCTTCGTGCGTTTCGTGGTGGTCCCGCCCTTTGGCGATCAGGGCGAGTCGATCTTCCAGTTGGACATGATCGGGAGGCGCGAGACGTCGACCTCCAGGGCCGTCAGCCAGTGCGCGACCATGCGGTTGGAGTTGTTGCGCAGGGTGTAGGCCTTGGGATGTTCGACGAAGGACATGTCCCAGGCGGCGGATTCGTGACGCGCGTCGTGGCCGGCCTGCCAGATGTTCTCCAGCTCCTCGCGCAGCGCCGTGACCCTGGCGCCGGGGACCGTTAGCAGATGAAGTTGCTCCAGCGGCACCCGCAACTGGGTCATCGCCGCGTCTTGCAGCTCGGGGCCGGTCAGGGACTGCCGGCCGAGGCCCGCCCGTGTGGGCAGGAAAAGGCCGGCCAGTCCCTGCAGGGGATTGATTCGCCGCTCGACGTAAAAGGACCAGTCGCCGTAGGAATAGCGCAGCCAGGCGTCCGGGGTCTCGGTCGGCAGGACCAGGCTGGAGTGATTGCCGTGGTCCAGAAGCGCCACGGTGACCGGGTCTTCCGGCTCTCCCGGTGGCTGCAGTGTGACCGCGGCGCAACCCTGCAGGAGCCAAAGGGCGAGTACGACCAGTATCAGATGCTGGAGGCGGAACGCGCCTCGGTCGCAGGGTCTGTAATTGCCGGAATGGCGCATGGGCTGGTCAATGATGCTCGAGCTTGCCCAGCTCCGAGAGGATCGAGAGCACCAGCGACTCGCCTTGCGAGTCCATGCCGTGGCACAGCACATCCGGGTCACGCTCGCCGTCCACCAGGCGCTTGGTGATGCCGCCCAGGCGCGCCATGTCGCCCCCGGCCCGGCTCATCTGCTCGGCCATCTGCGACAGCCAGTGCAGCGACTGGGCGTCCCCGCGGGCCGCGCCGTGGATCATCTGGGCAAGCCCCGGCGCCGCCTGGGTCGGGTCGCCGCTTTGCTCGGGGTCGGGCAGGGTGGAGGGGTCCTGCAGGCCGGCCAGGATCGCCGTCAGGATCACCGTGTCCTCGTCGTCCAGCCCCTGCAGCAGGGATGTGTCGCGTTCGCCTTCGAGCACGCGGCGGATGCGCGGGATCAAGTCGCCCCAGCCGGCCTCGTGCGCCTGGTTCAGCACCGGCTCCAGTTCGCGGCGGGTCTCCGGGTTCTGGGTGGCCTGAACCACCAGGTTGATCAGGCCGGCCTGGGCTTGGCGGATCTGCTGGGCATGTTGCGGGTCGATCATGGCGGGTCTGACTCTTGGTTGTACGGCGGATTGAAACGACTGCCGGAGGCCTTCGTGCGTTGTTTCGGCGTCCCTGTTGTGGCGAGGTTAGCATGCCCGGCAGTGCGTTCGGCGAGGGCCTGCGGCACAATGGCGGCTCCATTTGCAGAGGATGTCGTGGTGGAAGAACAGACAGCAGTGGGCCTGTGGGTGGCCCTCGGGATCCTGGCCATCGTGGTCGCCGCCCTCGTGGGTTTCTGGGTGGGCCGCGTCACCAGTGACGAGCGCAAGCTGATCCGCGAGCTGGAAGAGGAACTCGACCGGCGCATGCAGGAACTGACCCGCTACCGCAGCCAGGTCAACGATCATTTCGATCGCACGGCCACGCTGTTTGCGACCATGGCGGGTTCCTACCGCGACCTCTACCACCACCTGGCCCAGAGTGCGGAGGAACTGGCGGACAAGCCTACCCGCGATCGTCTCGAGGACCGGGCCGGGCAGCTTCTGTCGCACATGACGCGTCGCGACTACGGCGCCGGCCCCGGTGAGGCGGCCGGCGGCGCCAACGAATCGGATGCCCAGGACGACGAGCCGACCCCCAAGAGCTCCGAGGGCGAGGCACGCAAGCCGGACGAACGCCCGCGCCCTGACTGACCCGCGGCCGCGGAGTCGGTTTGTTATAACCACGGAGCACACGAAGGCACGAAGGCGCGAAGAAAACCTGAAAAGCATTACCAGGTAAAAAGCATTACCAGGTAGATGCGAAGACTGGATGATGGGAAAGACCGCAACGGAGGAGCAAGACTCTTCCGTCACCGCATTCCTTCCGATCTCCCAGCCTTCCTGTAAATGCTCTTTTACGGGTTTTCTTCGTGTCTTCGTGCGCTTCGTGGTGAAAAGCCCTTTGCCCTGCCCGCACCGCGCCGGGGTGTGCCCGACGCGGTGCGGGCAGGGCTCAGAGCGCGGAGATCTGCGCCCGGATCTGATTGTCCAGGTTCTGGATCCAGTTGTTGTAGTTGGGGTGGATGTTGCCGTCCGCGTAGTTCAGGTTGGTGCTGTCCTTGTAGCGAATGCTGTATTCACCCGCCGCATAGGGGATCTCCACTTCGGCGACGTGGTCGCGCAGCGCAAGCCGCCCTTCGAGCAGCCCCGGTTCCACCTCTTCCATGCGCCAGCCCAGCGCCGTTCCGGCGGTGCGGATGGCGCGTTCCATCTGTTCGGCGCTGGGGCGTTCACCGGCAACATCGGTGACCGTGGTATCGCTGACGTTGTGCACGGGGACCGTGCCGCGGCAGCCAGCCAGCGCGATCAGGCTGGCAAACAGGATGACCAGCAACGTCCTGGTATTCATGGCGTTTTCCTTCTGGGGTGGGTGCGTCGAGAGTGTAGACACGCGTGCCGGTGGTTTCCAAGGGCGCGGCCCGGAGCAGCGCCCTGGGGCCTTCAGCGCAACAGGCCCCGCGAGCGCAACAGCCCCAGCGGGCGCATTCCGCGGCGCAGCAGGTGGCCGGCGACCATGGCGATGATGCGCAGGGTGTCCGCGGTCGGGCGGTAGTGGCTGGGGCGGTGATTTTCCGGGTAGATGCAGCGGACCGGGATAACCCGCACCGGGAATCCCAGCCGCTCGGCCACGATCAGGGCCTCGCTTTCGAACACGAAGCCTCGCCCACGATGATGGCGCAGCTCCAGGCGCCGCAGCAGCGCCGCGGGATACAGGCGGAACCCCGACTGCGAGTCCTTTAGCGGTTGCCCCGAGGCCCACGCAATCCAGAAGTCCGCCATGCGATTGCCGAACAGTCGCAGTGGCGGGGTATGTTCGCGGCCCTTGAGTCGGGCACCCAGGATCAGCCGTTCGGGGGTGTCGCGCCAGGCAGTGACCAGGGCCGGGATCTCCGCGGTGTCGTGTTGGCCGTCGGCGTCCAGGGTCACCACGGCGTCGGCGCCGGTGGCCAGGGCATGCTGCATCCCGGCCCACAATGCGGCCGCCTTGCCGCCATTCTCGGGCTGGCGCAGCAACTCGGCCTGGTCTTCGATCAGGCTTGCGGTCGCATCCTCGGAACCGTCGTCCACCACGATCACCCGGTCCACGTGGGCGCGGGCGCCGATGACGACCTCTTCGATGGTGGCGGCCTCGTTGTGGGCCGGGATCAGGGCAACGACGTGGCTCATGACGGGATCAGGCGAGGGCACCATTGACGCCGATGACCTGACCGGACACGTAGCTGGCGCCCTCGCTGGCGAGGAAGCCGACCACACTCGCGACCTCCGCGGGCTGGCCGGCGCGGCGCATCGGCACGATGTTGCGGATGCGGTCGGCATCGAAGCTGGAGTCGCTCATCGGGCTTTCGATGATGCCGGGGGCGACCGCGTTGGCGGTGATCCCGCGTGAGGCGACTTCCTGTGCCAGCGAGCGGATCGCTCCGTGCAGCCCGGCCTTGGCCGCTGCGTAGTTGGCCTGGCCGCGATTGCCGATCTGCCCGGCGACCGACGAGATCGCGATCACCCGGCCCCAGCGGGTGGTGATCATCGGCAGCAGCAGCGGCTGGGTGACGTTGTAGAAGCCGTTCAGCCCGACGTCGATCGGTCGGTCCCACTGTTCGCGTCGCATCCCGGCCAGTGGGGCGTCGTCGTGGACGCCCGCGTTGTGCACCAGGATCTGCACCGGCTGTTCGGCGGCCAGGGGCTCCAGGGCCTCGCGGCAGGCGGCCTCGTTGGTGATGTCGAACACCCGCACTTGGGCCTGGCCGCCATCGGCGCGGATGGCCTCGGCCGTTGCTTCGGCTGCGTCGGCATTGCGATGGGCGTGCAGGATCACCTCGTGGCCGGCTGCGGCCAGGGCATGGGCGATCGCGGTGCCGATGGCGCCGCTGGCTCCGGTAATCAGGGCGCGTGTGGTCACGGGGTGTTTTCCTCGTTGGCGGGTTGCAGGATCACCGTCGCGCGGGCGCTCAGCACCGACTGGTCGCCGGCGGTGACCCGCAGGTCGTAGATCGAGCTGTTGGTATCCGACAGGATGCGTTCGGCGTGGATCTCCAGCGGGTCTTCGAGTCCGTCGAGCCGTTGGGCCTGCAGTTGCAGGTCGCGCACGGCCGCCAGGTAGCCGGCCCGGGGCGGGCTGCCATCCGCCAGCAGCGCCCCGTGCACGGCCATGCCCTGGGCGCCGAATTCCAGTGCCGCCAGGGCGTGCAGGCCGCCTTCCCCACGCAGTGGGTTGGCCGGATCCCGGTGGCTGTCGGCACGGCAGTGGATGGCGTCGTCGGACCATGCCTCTACCGAATCCAGCAGGCACATCGCCCCGGCGTGCGGCAGCAGCCGGCAGATGGCGTCGTGATCCAGGGTTTCGGGTCGGGATGGCATGCGCGGGATCTTCCTGATCCAAGCGATTGTTCAGGGCTCGATGCGGATGCTCAGCGACCGGCCCAACGGGGCATCAAGCGTAACATGGCCGGCCGTGCCCCGGGCCAGTTGTTCCAGCAGGGGCAGGGCGCGTGCCGCCGGGTTGCTCGCGCGCAGGGCCTCCAGTTCGTCCGTTGCGCAGCGATCGGCCACGGCCGCCCCCCCGAGATCCATCTGCAGCCGCCAGGGGGCGCCCTCCACCGGCCCCAGGCGCAGGGCGACCGCGAACGCATGGGGGATCGGACGCACGCGGATGAAGGTGTCCATCGACGGAACGTCGTAGCAGGTCAGCAGCACTTCGCCACCTTCGCATTGTTGCAGCGTCGCGGCCTCCAGCAAGCCGGCGGCCACCGTGGCGTTGTAGCCGGATACGGCGGTCGCCGGGGCCGGATTGCGGGTGGCGATCGACCAGTTTCCGGCCGCGGCGTTGTGCACCGAGTTGTGGAACTGGACCGGCGAGACCACCGGCTCCGGCTGGGTGAGCGCGTCGCAGATGCGATCAATGATGTCCATGTCGCCGGAGGACGAGGCGAAGACGCTGCGCAGCTGGCTGCGATCGCTGTCGGTCGTGGCCTCTTCCGCCACCTTCAGGGCCAGGCGGATCGTGGTTGTGGTGCGTCGACGCTCGTTGGCGGGGAGCAGCCGCACCGGCGGGATGTTGATCGCGTCGCCGGCCAGAGGTGCCGTGCCGGCGAGGATGGCGCGGGCGGTCTCGAAGTCGCCCAGTCCCGGGCCCAGCAGCCCGACCGCATGCAGACCGATGGTGTTCATTGCGGTGCCTCCAGCAGCAGGCTGCAGTTGTTGCCGCCGAAGCCGAAGGCATTCACCAGTACCCGCTGCACCGGGCGTGGCTCCGCCTCGGCCCGGGCATCCAGGTCAAGCTCCGGGTCCAGTGTATGCAGCCCGGCCGTGGGCGGTACGAAGCCGCCGGCGAGGCTGGCCAGTGCCTGCGCCACGCCGACCGCGCCGGCCGCCCCCAGGGTGTGTCCGGTCAGGCCCTTGCTGCCGACCGCGCGCGGGGTCGGGCCCAGGCTGCGCACCAGGGCGCGCGCCTCGGAGCCGTCGTTGGCCGGGGTCGCGGTGGCGTGCATCAGCACGTAGTCGATCTCGCCCCCCCGGCGTCCGGCACGTTCCAGGGTCTGTTGCAACGCGGCAGCGGCACCCAGGCCTTCCGGGTGCGGGGCGGACATGTGGTGGGCATCGCTGGATTCGCCGTAACCGGTCAGGAGGGGGCCGCGGGCATCCGCGGAGGGGCGCTCCAGCAGGAAGAAACCGGCGGCCTCGCCGATGGAGATCCCGGCCCGGTCGCGATCCAGCGGGGTGCAGGGCTGCGCGGCCACCAGCTGCAGGGCGTTGAAGCCGTACAGCGTCATGCCGCACAGGCTGTCGACTCCGCCGACCACCGCTGCATCGCAAAGCCCCGCCGCGATATAGCGCCGGGCATCGGCAAAGACCTTGGCGCTGGACGAGCAGGCGGTGGAGACCACCATCGCCGGCCCGGACAAGCCGAACCGGGTGGCCACGAAGTCGGCCAGCGAGAACATGTTCTGGGTGTGCTGGTAGTCGTAGTCCGGCGGCAGGGCCCCGGTCTGCGGATCACGCCGGTGGTAGGCGGCCTCGGTGGCAGCGATGCCGGAAGTGCTGGTGCCCAGCAATACGGCCACCCGGTCGGCCCCGTAGCGGTCCGCCGCGGCGGCCACCGCCTCGGCGAAGCCGTCCTGGCGCAGCCCCAGTTCGGCCAGCTGGTTGTTGCGACACTGGAACGGGGCCAGGGCGCCCTCCAGGGCGATGGCCTCCACGCCCGGCACGCGGCCGACGTAGGTGTCCAGGTTGACGCTCTCCAAGTCACAGGCACGCAGTCCGCTGGTGCCGTTGCGCAGGGCCTCGGCGTTGGCGGCGATCCCGGTGCCGGCGGCACTCGTCAGGGTGTGGGCAGTGATGACCAGGGGGTCCATGGACGGGCGTATCTGCGGGTTGTGGCCGGAGGAGTCTCCGGGTGGATTGGGCCGGTTCGGCGTTTCTTCAGGCAGTTTGCCGGCGGCTGGCCTCGGGGGCCAGCAGGGCCGCCGCGAGGAAGGAAAATACCACGCCCAGCACCACCGTGAGGCCCATGGCCTGCAAGACCGGAAGGCTGGACAGGGCCAACAGACCGAACACCACCAGCGTGGACAGCGCACACACGCTGACCGAGCGCAGGTTGCGCAGGCGCGCGGCGGCATCCCGCAGCGGGCGGCTGAAGAACACTGCGTAATCCAGGCACAGCCCAGTGATCAGCAGTAACGCGATCAGGTGGAACAGCGACAGCTGGATGCCCAGCAGGATCAGCGTGGCCAGGGTCAGCAGCAACCCGGTGCCGACCGCGGTCAGGATACGCAGGCTGCGTCCCGGCGCCCGGGTGACGACCAGCAGCAGGAGTGCCACCGCGACCATTCCCAGCGCCAGTCGTTGCAGGGCCTCGACGCGAAAGCCGATCACCAGTTCCTCGGAGGCGCGGAAGAAGTCGATGTGGCGGATACCCACCCCGTCCAGCTCCGGCGCATCGGCCAGAGGCGCGTCATCGGCCCAGCGGGCCAGGGCATCGGCGTCATGGACGCCTTGGAGGCGTACCCACGCGATCCAGCCAGTGCCGTCATCGCGGGGCTGGAGCAGGGGTTCCAGGGCATTGCGCAGCGGCCCGTCGGGAAGACCCTCGGGTTCCAGCAGGTCTTGCTGGCGGGCCGTCTGGATGTCGTTCACGAAGGGCTCGAAGGCCCCGTCGCGAAACCCCAGCCCTGCGCTCGCCACCCCCAGGCGTTCGCGCAGGGCGTCGGGTTCCGGCAACGCGGCCTGGCGCACGCGCTGCAGTGCCCGGCTGGGCAGAACGTCCGCGGCATGGCCGAACCCGTCCAGGGCCCCAGTCTCGCGCAGGGCCTCCAGGCCCGGCGTCAGGGCCTCGCTGGCGCGCAGGGCTTGCTCCGGCGTTTCGCCGCTGATCAGCAGGGCGTGGCGGACATCCGGTAGCCCCAGGGCGCTGCGCAGGTCCTGGTCGAGCGCGACCTGGTCCTCTGGCACCGGGTGCAGCGCGGACAGGCGATCCTCCCAGGGGAAGGGATCGGCACTCGCCACCACGATGACCGCGGCCAGGGCCAGCAGGGCCAGGCCCCAGCGCGCGATGGTAGGGGGCTGGGCGAGACCCGTCGGCAGGGGCAGGCGCAGCGGCGGCAGGCCCTCGCGCTGCAAGCGGGCGGGGACCAGCGTTGGCAGGACCCAGCGGGTGACCACGGCGGCCACGGCCACACCGGTCAGCACGAACAGCCCGAGCTGGGCCATGCCGGAGAACCCGGTCATCGCCATCAGGGCGTACACCAGTACGGTACTGCCGGCCCCCAGGGCAATGGCGGGCCACAGCTCGCGCGCGACCTGCGGTAGGCGCCCGTCGCCGGGTTGTTCGCCGCCGGGCGGTTCACCATCGGGGCGCTGCGCATGGGCAAACAGGTGTAGCGGGTAGTCGAGGGCAATCCCCAGCACGGTGATGCCGAAGGCCAGCGCGATCCCGTGCAGGTGTCCGAAGACCAGCGTGACCACGGCGGCGGCGATCAGGATGCCGCTGGCCAGTGGCACGGCTGCCAGCCAGACCGGGTGCGGATGGCGGAACACCGCCAGCAGCAAAAGCGCCAGCGCGACGCTGGCACCGGCGGTGATCCAGGTGACCTCGCCGCGGATGGTGGCGCGAGAGTCCACCGCGATCACCGCCGGGCCGGCCATCTGCAGCTGCAGATCCGGTTCGTCGAGGTCGCGGAAGGCCGCGTGCGTGCGTTCGATCAGGGCGGCCTGGGCATCCAGGTCCATGCCGTCGGCCGCGCTGCGCAGCACCAGCAGGGCCCGTCCCCGGTCGGGGGTGACCCAGACGCCTTCGGGGCCGGTCGTCGCCTGGCCACCGGTGGCGGCGAGCTGCTCCAGGACGATCCGGGCCTCCGCGGTGGGATCGCGCGGGATCAGTTCCCGCGGCAGTTCCGGGACGGCGCTGGCGAGGTCGTCACGGCGGGCCTCCAGGTGTTCGCTCAGGCGGTCCTGGCTGAAGTGTTCGGCGTTGACCTCGGCGCTCAGCAGGTAGCGATGCTCGATCAGGAAATCCAGCGCCGGGTCGTCGGGGTCGAGGCGGCCGTTGTGGATGCCGGCGACGTCGGGGGCATCCTCCAGGGCGGCGACCAGGGCATCGCTGGCTGCCGCCCGCTCGCGGGTCTCGCCACCGGCGATGGCCAGTAGCAGCATGCGTCCGGCGGGGCCGGCCCCGGGGTCCAGGGCGACCCCGTCCGCGCTGACCGGGTCCGGGGCAAAGCCCTGGAGGTCGGTGACCAGTTCGCCGCGCAGGGTCAGCGTCAGCGTGGCCAGGAGCAGGGCGGCCAGCCAGAGCGTCAGGGCAACGCGGGAGGGGTGCCGGCGCAGCAAGGACTAGTGGTCCTTCAATGGGATCATTGCGGGTTCAGCGCTCCTGTGGCGTTTCGCTGCAAGGCGCGGTGCGCAGGCAATGGCCGTAGCCCTTGGCAAGCGCCGCAACGCCGCAGCGGAGCGCCACAGGAACGCCCGAAGGGTTGGTCTGTCAACGCCCATGGCGGCGTTCCGGCTCTTGTAAAGGGCTACGGCCATTCACTGCGAGCCGCGCCTTGCCCTGAACGTTGACAGACCAACTGAACCCGCAATGATCCCATTGAAGGACCACTAGGGAAACACTGATTAATGTGCACGCTCGCGCTCGAGTCGCTTTTGCGTGCGAACAAGGCGCGGTGACTGCCGTGCAGTCATTCTGCACAAGGGAGCCGCAACGCCGTTCCCGCGCAAAAGCGGCCGAGCCCCTTCGGGGTTGGCACCCCAGGTTCCCCGATCCTGCGTTGCGCCGCTTGCGGGTAGAACCACTACCCGCTGCACAGCGCGCCTTGTCTCGGAAAACCTGGGGTGCCAACGCGAGCGTGCACATTGATCAGTGTTTCCCTAGTCCGCGTACTGTGGGGGTTCGAAACGCATGCGGCTGTGGTGACCGCCGGCCTCGACGGTGACCAGTTCGCGCAGTTCACCGTCGGCGCCTTTCAGGGTCAGTTCGGGGACCATGCGGCGCAGGGCACGATCCCGCGGGACGAGCTCCAGGGTCCAGGCGTCGATGTCGCCCGTGACGTCGATCTCGAAGTCGGCCTCCAGCGTCTCGCGGTCGCCGGTCAGCAGGGCGCGGAACAGCCCGGCCAGGGTGGCCAGGGCGGGCTGTTCGTTGAGGTCGATCTCGCGGCTGGTGCCGCGGCGTTCCAGGGTTAGGGTGTCGCCCTCGATGTGCACGGTCTCGCCACGCGGGCCGTCGACCTGGCGGACGAGGGTGTCGGGGGGCTCGAAGGCCAGCGAGCCCGAGCGGGTCTCCGGGAATTCCAGCATCGGGTCGTCGCGGCGCTCTTCGAACGCGAGGGTCGCGGCGCGCTCGGTGGTCAGGGCTTCGAGCAATGCGCCGAGGGTGTCGTTGGCCAGCGCCGATACAGGGACGAGCAGGCCCAAGGCCAGGATCAGCGTAATGCCGGACTGACGGATACGCGGGCCAAAGCCATGGGCCCGCCTATTTGGATGCATCGTCCCAGAAATCATAGAAGTTGAACCAGTTGTAGGGGGCCTCGCGCACCCGCGCCTCGAGGCGATCGGCGTAGCGCTGTACCCAGTGTGCCAGGGCTGCATCGCGCTGCCCGCGCGGGGCCTCGATGGTCTCGGCGAAGGGTTCAAAGAAGATATCGTAGCGGTTGCCCCCGCGATAGAGCCCGAAGCACAGGATCACCGGGACCTTGAGCACCGCGGCCAGCAGCAGCGGGCCTTGCGGGAACAGCGCAGTGTCGCCGAGGAAGTTGCAGGCGACCATCTTGTCGCTCTCGGCGACGCGGTCGCCCAGCGTCGCGATCAGCTCGCCGCGATCCAGGCACTCGCGGGCCTGGATCAGGGTCTCGGTGCGCCCCAGCGGGATCACCGACGCGGCGACCTCGGGATTCAGGGCCTCCAGGACCTGGGTGATGCTCTGGTTGTGGTCGTTGTACATCAGGACCTTGACCGGGAAATCGTACTTGCCCACCGCCAGTGCGCGCAGGGCCTCGAAGCTGCCCAGGTGCGCGCCCAGCAGGATCGCGCCTTGGCCGCTGTCCACGTGTTCCAGGAAGGTCTCGCGGTTGTGTACCTGGATGTCCAGGCAGTCGTCTTTGCCGGCGAGCAGGAAGACGCGGTCTAGGGTGACCGCAGCGAAGCTGTGCAGGTGCCGCGCCAAATCGCCCAGGCGCGGTTCGCGCCCCAGGACGCGGCGCAGGTAGTTGCGACTGTGGCGGCGCGACTGCGGTGCGAACAGCAGGAAGTAGGCCGTGATCGGGTAGAGCAGGATGCGGCTGGCGCGGCGCCCGAGATTCAGGGCGATCCAGAGAATGATGCGCAGGGCCAGGGGCGAGCCCCGTTCCGCCTGCTGAAACCAGCCGCGGCTCATGCGTCCGGGGTGTCGTGGGTCGTGATCAGCTGGCCGGCACAGAAGGTGACAGGGGGCTCGGCACTCGCCGCGACCACCCGGAAGGCCTGACGGCCACTGCGCCCGGGCGGATCGATCTCGACCCGGAATTCCGTTTCGGGTCCCAGGGGCGCGAGGAACTTGACCTGGGGGAGGGCCTCGACCGGCCCGAGACCGTGGGCGTGGGCCACCGCCGCGACTTGGTCGAGGATGACCACGCCGGGCACCACCGGGTGACCGGGGAAGTGTCCGGGCAGGGACGGGTGATCGGCCCCGATGCGGCGAATGGTGGACTGGATGAGGGTCTGCATGAGCGCGGGCGGGTCAGGCGCACTGAGCGTGATAAGCCAGCAGGTCCAGCAGGACCTGGCGCGGCAGCTTGCCGGTGGCCGATCGTGGCAGGTGTTCGACGCGGACCAGCGGGCGCGGCAGGAACAGCGGGTCCATGCACTCGGCCAGTGCGGCCTGGATCTCGGCCTCGCCGCGATTCGGCGCCACCACCAGGGCGGCCAGCCGGTTTACGCCATGCGCGACCTTGTCGGTGTCCGGCGGAATGAACACGCCGTCGAGTACCCCGGGGATTGCGTTCAGCCGGCGGTTGAGATCAGCCAGCGAGGCGCGCTTGCCGGCGATGTTCAGTTGATCGGTCAGGCGCCCTTCCATGCGGAAATGGCGGCTGTCCCGGACCTCGATGTGGTCCGGAAGCGGGACCGCTTCGGGGTGCTGCGGCCCCTGGGCGCAGGCAAGGCCGTCGTCATTGCGGTGCAGTTGCACCCCGGGGTAGGCCGTCCAGTCGGACTCGCGGGTGGTGCGGCGGGTGGCGATGGCGCCGGCCTCGGTGCAGCCGTAGATCTCGTCCAGGCGGCAGCCGAACACCCGCTCGGCCTGGCCGGCCGTTTCCGGGTCCAGGGGCGCGGTCGCGCACAGGATGCGTTCCGGTGTTGGCCACTCCAGCCCCGCACGCAGGCAGGCGTTTAGATGAAAAGGTGTGGTTACCAGTATGGCCGGGGCGCATTCAGTCAGTGCAGCACGCACGTCCCCGGGGTAGAACGGGCGCCCGGCCAGCAGGGCCGCGTTCCCTAGCAGGGCGTAAAGGAGCGTGGACTCCAGGCCGTACATGTGCTGCGGCGGGACGGTGCCGACCAGGGTGGGGCCGGAGCCATCCACCAGCTCGAAGCACTCCAGCGCCTGCCGGGTGACGGCATGCAGGGCATCCCAGCTCCGCGCGTGGACCGTGGGGGTGCCGGTGCTGCCGGAGGAGAAGGCGAGAATGGCGGTCTGGTCGGCGGGAATCTCGGGCATCGGGCCAGTGGCCTCGCCGGCCTCGCCGCGGGCAGACACCCGCAGGACCGGGACTGCGATCTCGGCGTCCGGGCCGTCGACCAGGGCGGGGGCGTCCGGGTACTGACTGGCGATCTCGGCCAGGGTGGTGCTCCCGCGGTTCGGGGGCAGCAGGTTGATCTGGCCGCGTAGCAGGATCGCGGCAAAGGCGACCGCGAAGTGGTAGCGATCCTGGCACAGGTTAAAGGCCGCCCCCGCCTGCGGCAGGCGGGCGGCCAGCGCCTGCGCGTCGGCGAGGAAGGCGGCGCGCGAGATCGCTCGATCGCCGATGCGCGCCAGCGGTGCGGGCGTGTCGGCGATCAGCGGTCGAGTGACCCGCGGGGTATCTGTCACGGGTGCCTCAGCATCCGGTGGTGATCGACTCGCGCCAGTTCCATCAGATAAGCCAGGAAGCCGTAGTGCGGCTCGTCGCGCAGTAGCCAGCGGCGCAGCGGATACTCCAGCAGGAACAGGCCGGCCAGCAAAAGGTAGTTGATCCCGTTGGCAAACAGCGCCCAGGTTGTGGCGGAGGCGAACAGCCCCAGCCAGGCGGACACGATCGCCAGTCCGGCGCACAGCAGGGCCCAAGTGATGGTGAGGTTGCGGGTGTAGCGGTGCACCGCGGGGGTGTCGGAGGCCCCCATGGCCAGGGCGTAGCGCGTGATCAGCGGGATGGAGTCGCTGCGCAACGAACGCGCGAACAGAAGCGACAACAGCCCCATGATTAGCACCGGCAATGCGTACAGCAGCCAGGTGGCAATCCCGCCGAGCAGCAACAGGCTTATGCCCACGGCCAGGCTCGCGGCCAGCACGCCACGTCCGGTGGTGGTCAGCGAGGCCCACGCAGCCACCAGGATCAGGGTGGCCAGGATCGCCAGCGGCAACAGCGGGATCTCGAAGGTCACGCCGAGGACGACCGCGACCGGGTAGCTCAGGGCTACGCAGGCGGCGAGTGGGGTGTTCACGACGTGGCTCGGTTGGCCTCGATATGGGCGCTCAGCGCACGCAACGACGCGAAGATCTCGCGGTTGTTTTCGTCGTCCGAGCGGATCTGGACGCCGTAGGCGCGAGAGATGGCCAGGGCCAGCTCCAGGGCATCGATGGAATCCAGCCCCAGTCCTTCACGGAACAGCGCATCTTCCGGCTCGATCTCCTCCGGCGCGACGTCCTCCAGATTAAGGCTGTCGACGATCAGTCGGGCAACTTCCTGTTCGAACGCTGTTTGTGATGGCACGTGTTCCCCCGGTGCAATGATGTGCGCATTCTGTGATCGCCTCCGAACTTGCAGTTCGCGCGACGGCCACCCTGCTGTGGGCGCCGATGATACCCACACCCGAGGGGCCGTGGTACCCTCGCGACCAGTCCGGGTCGCCGTTCTGGGGTTGCGGGCGGGCAAGCGGAGACGTGATTTGAGACAACCGGGACAGGAAGCCGTAACCGACGGGCGCTGCCAGGTGGTGGTGATCGGAGGAGGCCCGGCCGGATCCACGGTGGCCTCCCGGCTAGCGCAGAAGGGGCGCGACGTGGTGCTGCTGGAAAAGGCCCGGCATCCGCGTTTCCATATCGGCGAATCCCTGCTGCCGATGAACTTGCCGCTGTTCGAGGAGCTGGGCGTGGCCGAGGCCATCGAGGCGATCGGCATCCCCAAGTACGGGGCCGAGTTCACCATCCCCGAGGCGCCTGACGCGCCGCGCACCTATTACTTCGAGCGCGCCCTGAACGACGATACGCCCGCGTCGGCCTTTGAGGTGCGGCGCTCGGAGTTCGACCACCTGCTGCTGGAGAATAGCGCGCGCCTTGGCGTGCGGGTGCTGGAAGAGGTCACCGTCTTCGACGTCGCCCTGGCCGATCCCGCTAGGGGCGGGACCCAGCAGGTCACCGCGCGCGACGCATCCGGCAACACGCTGGAGTTCGAGGCCGATTTTGTGGTCGACGCCTCCGGCCGCGATACCTTTCTGGCCCGCCGCCTGGACCTGAAGGCGCGTAACCCGGAACACAACAGCGCCGCGATCTTCGGGCACTTCAACAACGTGCCCCGCCGCCTCGGGCGCGATGCCGGCAACATCAGCATTTACTGGTTCCAGCACGGCTGGATCTGGATGATCCCGTTGCGCGACGGAGCGATGAGCGTGGGCGCGGTCTGCTTTCCCGAATACCTGAAGACGCGCAAGACCAAGCCCGAGACGTTCCTGTGGGACACGCTGAAGCTCTGCCCGCCGGCCTTCGAACGCATGCAGGGCGCGGAACTGGCCGGCCCGGTCAATGCCACCGGCAATTTCTCCTACCGTTCCAGTCAGGCCCACGGCCCCGGTTATCTGCTGGTCGGCGATGCCTTCACCTTTGTTGACCCGGTATTCTCCAGCGGGGTGTATATCGCGATGTCGGGGGCCTTCCGCGCCGCCGATGCGGTGGATCGCTGCCTGGAGCATCCGGCGCGCTCCACACGCTATCTGCGTGCCTTCGAGCGCGACGTGCGTCGTGGCGTTCGCCGTTTCTCCTGGTTGATCTACCGCTTCAACAGCCCGGTGATGCGCAAGCTGTTCATGGGCCCGCGCAATACCTTCGGGATGGAGCAGGCGGTGATCTCGCTGCTGGCCGGCGATGTCTACCGCAACACCCGTGTGCAGTGGTCCCTGCGTGCCTTCAAGACGGTGTACTACGTGCAGATGGCGCTGAACCTGCCGCGGGCGCTGGCCTTCTGGGCGCGGCGCCGGCGCAACGCGCGGTTGCACTTCACCGGCGGCACTACGCCCGAAGATGAGGCCTGAGCGGGATTCCCGTGGGCGCGGCGCGCATCAAATTGAGTCGCATCGGGCCGGATGGCCTGGCGACCTTTGCGCTGTCGAATCTGATCATCCTCGCCACCGGCGGCCTGTCGTGGCTGGCGCTGTGGCTCTACACCCTGCATTGGTCAAGGCGCCTGCGCTGTCCCGGGAGCGGGCAATGCATCCTGGTGCTGGGGCAGCAGCTGGAGTCGGGGGCACCCGGTCCGGGCTATCGCCTGCGCCTGCTGCGCGCCGTGCGTCTGGCGCGCCGGAACCCCGATGCCCGGATCCTGGTGCTGGGCGGGCAGACCTCCGCTGGGGCCCCTAGCGAGGCGGCCGCGGGCGCAGCCTTCCTGCAATGCCACGGGGTCGCGGCGGCGCGCATCCGTACCGAAGACGCCTCGCGGCATACGCTGGAGAATCTGCGCAATGCGCGCGATCTGCTGACGGAGACGCCGGAGGCGGGTGACGCGCCCCTGGTGCTGGTGACCAGTCGCTTTCACCTCGCCCGGGCAGTGGCCATGGCGCGCGGCATGGGATTGCGAGTCTGCCCCTGCCCGGCGGAGCCGGGCTCGCGGGTATCGGCGGCGCGACTGGCGCGCGAATGCTGGATGCTGCACTGGTACCACACCGGCCGCACGCTGGCGCGCCTGATCCGCCACCGGAGCATGCTCGAACGCATCAGCTGATTGTTCACCACGAGGCACACGAAGACACGAAGAAGGGCAAGAGCGATCAACAGGGATTAATGGGCCCTGGTCCTGGTCGGAGGCTATTGCCGTCTTGGGTGCCGCCCGGTCCGCGAGCCAAGATCCTTCCGTTCTTCTTCATGCCTTCGCGTGCCTCGTGGTGAAAAGCGCCCTCACATCGCGCGGATGCGTTCGCGCTGGGCAGCGAGCTGGTCGCGGGTGGCGTGCATCTCGGCGACGCGGTCGCGTTCCTTCTGCACCACGTCGGCCGGGGCGCGGTCGACGAAGCTCGCGTTGGAGAGGCGCTTCTCGCTCTGCTCGAGGTTCTTGTCGAGCTTGGCGATCTCCTTGTCCAGGCGTGCCAGCTCGGCGTCCTTGTCGATCAGGCCGGCCAGCGGGATCAGCAGCTGCATGTCGTCGACCAGGGCCATCGCCGATTCCGGGGCCTCGTCGGTGGCGTCCAGCCAGGTGACGCTCTCCGGCTTGGCGAGGAACTCCAGCAGACCACGGTGGCGCGTGTAGCGCTCCTGGTCGGCGTCGGTCCAGTTCTTCACCAGCACCGGCAGCGGCTTGCCCGGGGCGATGTCCATCTCCGCGCGGATGCGGCGCAGCCCGGTGATGAAGTCCTTCACCCAGTCGAGCTCGGCGGTGGCAGTCGCGTCCCGCGGGAACCCGTCGCGGCCGGGCCAGGGGCGCTGCACCAGGAACTCGATGTCGTCGCCAATGCCGGCGTGCGGCTTCACGCTGGTCCAGATCGCCTCGGTGATGAACGGGGTGACCGGGTGCAGCATGCGCAGCAGGGCCTCCAGAACGGTGGCCAGGGTATTGCGTGTGGCGCGCTTGACCGCCTCCGGCGTGGCCTCGTCGTTGAGGACCGGCTTGGTCAGCTCCAGGTACCAGTCGCAGTAGTCGTGCCAGGTGAACTCGTAGAGCGTCTGCGCGGCGAGGTCGAAGCGGTAGGCGTCGAGCTGCTGCGTGGCGGTCTCGGCGGTCGCGGCCAGGCGGTCGAGGATCCAGCGATCCGCCAGGGTGCGGTGTTCGGCAGTGTCGTCCGCGGCCGAGCAGTCGTGCCCCTCGACGTTCATCAGTACGAAGCGCGAGGCGTTCCACAGCTTGTTGCAGAAGTTGCGATAGCCCTCGATGCGGCCGAGGTCGAACTTGATGTCGCGTCCGGTGGTGGCCAGGGCCGCCAGGGTGAAGCGCAGGGCATCGGTGCCGAACGCGGGGAAGCCGTCGGGGAAGGCCTTGCGCGTGGCCTTCTCGATCTTCTGCGCCATCTGTGGCTGCATCAGGCCGCGGGTGCGCTTGGCCACCAGGTCGTCGGCGCTGATGCCGTCGATGAGGTCAATCGGGTCGATCACGTTGCCCTTGGACTTGGACATCTTCTGGCCTTCCGAGTCGCGGATCAGGCCGGTCACGTAGACCTCGCGGAAGGGCACGTCTCCCATGAAGTGCTCGCCCATCATGATCATGCGGGCGACCCAGAAGAAGATGATGTCGAAGCCGGTGACCAGCACGCTGGTCGGGTAGAAGTCCTGGAGCTCCTGCGTATTCTCCGGCCAGCCGAGGGTGGAGAACGGCCACAGCGCCGAGCTGAACCAGGTGTCCAGCACGTCCTCGTCCTGTTCCAGGGCCACGTCCGCGCCCAGGCCGTGCTTCTCGCGCACTTCGGACTCGTCGCGGCCCACGTACACGTTGCCGTCCGCGTCGTACCAGGCCGGGATGCGGTGGCCCCACCAGATCTGGCGCGAGATGCACCAGTCCTCGATGTTGCGCATCCATTCGAAGTAGGTCTTCGACCAGTTCTCCGGCACGAAGCGGAAGCGGCCGTCCTCCACCGCCTTGATCGCCGGCTCGGCCAGCGGGCCGGCCTTCACGTACCACTGGTCGGTCAGGTAGGGCTCGACCACGGTGCCGGAGCGGTCGCCGCGCGGGACCATCAGCTTGTGGTCGTCGATTTTTTCCAGCAGCCCTTCTGTATCCAGGTCGCCGACAACCTTCTGCCGGGCCTGGTAGCGGTCCAGCCCGCGATAGGCGGCCGGCACGTTGTCGTTCATGCAGGCGTCGATGGTCAGGATGTTGATCACCGGCAGGTCGTGGCGCTGGCCCATGGCGTAGTCGTTGAAGTCGTGCGCCGGGGTGATCTTCACGCAGCCGGAGCCGAACTCGGCCTCGACATAGTCGTCCGCAATGATCGGGATCTCGCGCCCGACCAGCGGCAGCCGGATCGTCTTGCCGATCAGGTGCTGGTAGCGCTCGTCCTCCGGGTGCACTGCGACCGCGGTGTCGCCCAGCATGGTCTCCGGGCGCGTGGTCGCGACGGTCAGATGGCCGGAGCCGTCGGCCAGCGGATAGCGGAAGTGCCACAGGTGGCCGACCTCTTCCTCCGACAGCACCTCGAGATCCGACAGCGCGGTGTGCAGCACCGGATCCCAGTTGACCAGGCGCTTGCCGCGGTAGATCAGGCCCTCCTCGTGCAGCCGCACGAAGACCTCGCGCACCGCCTCGGACAGCCCGTCGTCCATGGTGAAGCGCTCGCGCGACCAGTCCATGGAATCGCCCAGGCGGCGCATCTGGCGGGTGATGGTGCCGCCGGATTCGGCCTTCCAGTCCCAGACGGCCTCGAGGAACTTCTCGCGCCCGAGGTCGTGGCGGCCCTTGCCGTCGGCGGCCAGCTGGCGTTCGACGACCATCTGCGTGGCGATCCCGGCGTGGTCGGTGCCGCCCTGCCACAGCGTGCGGTCGCCGTGCATCCGCCGGTAGCGGATCAGGGTGTCCATCAGCGTGTGCTGGAAGGCATGCCCCATGTGCAGGGTGCCGGTCACGTTCGGTGGCGGCAGCAGGATGCAGTAGTTGGCCTCGCCCGTCGCCGGCGGCGCGAAGATATTCGCGGCCTCCCAGCGGTCGTACTGGGTCTGCTCGATGCTCTTGGGGTCGAAGCTCTTGTCCATGATCGCGGGCGCGCTCGGGTCGGGGTGTGGGGAAAGCCGCGCATTATAACGGCGTGGCGCGCCGCCCGCCCGGGGCCTGCAGCGTTGGCCGGCTGTCTGCCGTGCAGGCTGGCCCTGGTTCGTCGTTGGGTGTTTACAGTGGCTTCGGTCCGCATACTGCCAGGCGCTGACTCGCCAGCGCGCCGCGAGGTACTTCTTTGATCGTGCAAAGAAGTACCCAAGAAACACGCCCGACTGCCGCGACCCCGGCCCGCTGCGCGGGCCGGGGTTTCCCTCGCTCCGAGGCTTTTCGCGGGCGGCGCTGAACTCGCTACGCTGCGCCTCGCTCAGACATCCAGCCCCCTGAATCCCGCGACAAGCCTCTCCGCTCGGCGCGACGGCAACGGGGAGGTAGGTCCAAACAACGGCTATCCCAGCGATAGTGATCGTGGATGAAGGCTGGGCTGTCGAACATCCCGGGCACGCTCGGCCTTCGGCCATGGCGTGCCGCATCCGCGGAGCGGGTGCCGGGGGCGTAGGATGTGATGAGCGAAGCGAATCGCATCAGGGTTTCGCACGACGTGGGGAACGGTGCGTTTCGCTGCGCTCAACCGCACCCTACGGGGTACCGTCTGTTTTGACCTTCTCCTCCCGTATGGAGCCCCTTGCGGAAGGGGCCTCGGGCCGGCCAGTTAGAAATGGACACGGGGCGCTGGATGTCTGAGCGGAGCCGTAGGCTTCGCGAGTTCAGCGCCGCCGGCCCGAGGACCCTGGAGCAAGGTTCCCGGGCAAAATCCGGGTGCCCTTCTTTGGGCACTTTCTTGGGCAAGCAAGGAAGTGCCTCGGGGTGCGCTGGCGAGTCAGCGCCAGGCAGGTGGCGGACCGGAGGTACGGAAACACAGAGGACGAACCGGGACCAGCCTGACCCGGCAGGCGGCCCGACGAAGGCACCGTAAACACCAGCGACGAACCGGGGCCAGCCCGGGCCTAACGGCAGGGAGTAGGTGCCGGGTGCTGGCGGGTCTAGAAGTTTTCGGTGGAGGTGAACAGGCCGACGCGGAGGTCGTGGGCTTCGTAGATCGGGCGGCCGTCGACCTTGACGATGCCGTCGCCGATGCCGAGGACCAGCTTGCGCGAGATTACCCGTTTCATGTCGATGTGGTAGGTGACCTTCTTCGCGGTGGGCAGGACCTGGCCGGTGAACTTGACCTCACCCACGCCCAGGGCGCGGCCGCGGCCCGGGTTGCCGAGCCAGGCCAGGTAGAAGCCGACCAGCTGCCACATCGCGTCGAGGCCGAGGCAGCCGGGCATTACCGGGTCACCGGGGAAGTGGCAGGCGAAGAACCAGAGGTCGGGGTTGATATCCAGTTCGGCGATCATTTCGCCCTTGCCGTACTGGCCGCCGTCGCTGTTGATCTCCAGGACGCGGTCCATCATCAGCATGTTGGGGACCGGCAACTGGGCGTTGCCCGGGCCGAACATGTCGCCGTAGCCGCAGGCCAGGAGTTCGTCGCGATCGTACTGATTCTTCTGCATGGGAGCGCCGCTCGGGGAAAAGGCCGGTATTGGACCGAAACCCGCGCGCAAAAGCAATTGCGGCGGGCTTTGGTGGCGCTGACGGGCCGGTCGTCAGGCGTCGGAGGGATACCGTAGCAGTTCGGCGAGGGTGAAGAAGCGATCGCCCCGCAGGTAGCCAGCCTGGATGTCGGCGGTCAGGGCCGTCGGGCGCCCCTTGCCGTCGCGTTCGGCGACCCAGGGCGCGGGCACGGTATCCAGGATGTGCGTGCAGGCCAGGCGCCCGTCATCCAGATGGCTCGCATGGACCTCGCCGGTGCGGCGGTCGCGGAAGGCCGGGAGCCAGCCGGCGGTGAACCCGGCATCCAGCCAGGCGGGGTTCTCGGTGCGGGCCGGTGCGGGTGCCGGCAGGAGGTCGAGGCTGAGCATCGCGAAGTCTCCGGGGATTTAATCCGGATATCGGCGCGGCTGGCGCAAACTTGAGTACGGATCCTTCCGGACGCCGGCAGGCGTGGGGGCGTTGCGACATAATCGGAGCGTGAAGACGGAGGCCCGAGTTGCGCTGGAGGGTGCGGGCACCGACCATGCCGTAAAACAATAAGCAAGGGGTCGTCGTGGCGGTCACTGTAATGCTGTGGGTAGTGGGGGTGGTTGTCGCGATTATCGTGCTCGATCTGGCGCGGCGACCTCTGCGGCGATTGCTGGTGGGCCTGACTGGAGGGATTACGCGCCTGGTCTGTGCCCTGCGGCGTCAGGTGCTGCATCTGCGCGATGCGGCTCAGCGCTGGCACCAGGCGCATCTGGCGAGGCTGGAGGCGGAGCGCGTCCATGTCGCGGTGCATGCTCTGGAGCGACGTTACGCTCGGCTGGTGGGCCATGATCTGGCCGAGATCCCGGATCTGCGCCAGCAGGTCCACGAGACGCTGCGCCAGCTGGAAGACGCCTACGCCCGCGACGAGGGGCGCTTGTCCGCCGAGCCGGGCTGGGTCAGCCGGCTGGAGGCGCTGGTGAGCACGCCAGTCGGCGATAGCCCGCAGGGGCAGCGTCTGGGGCAGGACATGCAGGAGACGGTGCTGCGCATCGCTCGCCTGGGTATGGAGGAGCACCGCCAGGTGGCCCGTGGCCTGTTGTCGGCACGCCGCCGCATGGAGGCCCCGTTGCACGAGCTGACCGGGCGCCTGGAGCAAGTGCACCGCCGACTGGCGGACTTGCAGCGCCAGGGGGAGCGTCTCGACAACGGCCTGACTCGTTGCGAGAGCCGCGACCATCCGGCGCACCGACAGTGGCCGGCGTATGCCCAGGCGGGCAGCCAGTGGCTGCTGGGCGTTGCCGGACTGGCGCTGACGGGTGTCGCAGTGATCGTGTACCAGCGCCTGTTCGACCCGGCCCTGGGCTTGCAATTTCCGGCTTCCATGGAGGCCGGCGGAGTGGCCTTCCCGGATCTGGTGGTTGTGATCCTGTTGGGGGCGGCTGCGGTCTGTGGCTGGCTGCTGGCCGAGGCGCGCGGTGTCTCGCGGCTCCTGCCACAATCCCTGATGGACGGCAGTGAGGGCGTGCGCCGCGCCCTGGTGGCGGTGGCTGCGGTGGCACTGGCCGCGCTGGCGCTGGTCTCCGGATTCGGCGGTTTCCACCTGGAGTGGGTGGCTTACCGCCAGGAAATGGTCGATACCCTGCTGGCGGGGGGCGAGGCGCCACCGGTGACGCTGGATCTGTTCGAACAGTCGGTGGGGGCGATCCTGGGCCTGGTGATACCGCTGATCGTTGCGCTGGCACCGGTCTGGCTAGTGGGCGTCCTGCAGGCGACCCGAGTGATGCTGGGTGGACTTCTGAGCTTGCTGCTCGCCGTGCTGGCCGGGATCCTGTATCTGCTGGCGGTGATGGCGGCGCAGATCCGCCGACTGGTGCCCATGGCCTTTGACCTGCTCACGTTTCCGTCGCGGATCGTGCGCGAGCAGTTCTTGTAAGGCTTGCGGCAATTGTTATGTGAACTCGATCAACCCCTGGCGTGGCCTGGCACGCGCCGCGCCGATACCGCTGTAGAATGCGGCGCCGTTGATCCCTGACGAATCAAGAGATGGCAGAAGACATGACGACGAATGGGTGGCCGATGCGCGCGGTGTTGCTGGTTCTGGGTGGGTTGCTGATGGTGGCCTGGAGCGGCGCAGCCGCTCAGGAGACCCGGTACATCAGCGAGGAGCTGGAGGTTGGGGTGCGCGGCGGCCCGTCGAACCAGAACCGGATCGTCAGCTCGGTACGTGCCGGACAGCCCGTGGCCGTGATGGAGCAGTCGGGTGACGGGTGGAGCCGGGTGCGCCTGCCCAGCGGCAACGAGGCCTGGATCCTGACCCGCTACCTGCAGGACGAGCCGCATTCGCGTGAACGGTTGGAGGAGGTCGAGGCGGAACTGGCCGAGATCCGTTCCGGCGCGGATAGTCAGGAGGGCCGGATTGCGGAACTGCTGGACCGGCGCAATGCGTTGACCGCGGAACGTGACGAACTGGAGGCGCAGCTCGCGGACATGGAATCGGAGCTGGAAGAGCTGCGCGATATCGCCTCGCGGCCGCAGGAAATCCAGCGCGAGAATCGCCGTCTGGAAGAGAACCTGATCGAAGCCCGCGACTCCGGCGACGAGTATCGCCGTCAGGTCGAGGTGATGCAGGCGGACAGTCAGCGCAAGTGGTTCATGACCGGGGCGCTGGTCACGGTGGGCTCGGTGATCCTCGGGATCATCCTGACGCGCATCCCCTCGCGCCGCCGTCGCAGCGAATGGAGCTGATACCGGGGTTTTGATCGGCGCTTTCCTGAGACCGGTTCTTTTGGTTTGGCAGGGCCGGTGTCAGCGTGTCTTTCCGGGCTTGCGCGAGGAGCATCACGTTTCTTGCGCGACCCCGGCCGAGTCGGTAGGCTTCCGCGACCGATTTGACCCTGGGGTGCCTTGAGCGGCTCCACGAGTCAGGATTGGAAGGACCCCTCACATGCGCGGTCGCGGCCGCGTGCCTTGGCCCGGAACTGAAAGGACTGAGCTGACCGGATGCTGTACGCAATTCTGTCAACGTTCCTGGTGGCGGCGTTTGCGCCCACGATCCACCGCCTGACCGGCCGCGGAAGCGGCTGGGTGCTGGGCCTGTTGCCGGCCGGGCTGTTCGTCTATTTCCTGAGCTTCCTGCCGGCGGTTTCCAGCGGCGAATCCATCGTGCTGGCCTGGCCCTGGCTGCCGGGGCTGGATATCCAGCTCTCGTTCCTGGTGGACGGCCTGTCGCTGCTGTTCGCGCTGCTGATCTCGGGCATCGGCTTCTTCATCGTCACCTACGCCGGGCGCTATCTCGAGAAGGATCGCGACCTCGGGCGCTTCTACGTGATCCTGCTGGCCTTCATGGGCTCCATGCTCGGGCTGGTTCTGGCGGATAACCTGATCGCGATGTTCGTGTTCTGGGAGCTGACCAGCATCACGTCCTACCTGCTGATCGGCTACAACCACGAGAACGCGGATGCCCGCAAGTACGCGCTGCAGGGGCTGTTCGTAACCGTCGGCGGCGGCCTGGCAATGCTCGCCGGCATCATCATGCTGGCGATGGCCGGCGGCTCCTACGAGATCTCCGAGATTCTCTCCAACGGCGACGTGGTGCGCGAGCATGCGCTGTATCTGCCGCTGTTGTTCCTGATCCTGCTCGGGGCCTTCACGAAGTCGGCGCAGGTTCCGTTCCACTTCTGGCTACCGCGCGCGATGGCGGCGCCGACGCCAGTCTCCGCCTACCTGCACTCGGCGACCATGGTGAAGGCCGGCATCTACCTGCTGGCGCGCCTGAATCCCTCGCTCGGTGGCACGGATGTCTGGTTCACCACGCTGGTGTTGGTCGGCTCGGTGACCATGTTCACGGGTGTGTTCCTGGCCTACCGCTCCACGGGCGTGAAAAAGGTGCTGGCGTATTCCACGGTGATGGCGCTGGGCACCCTCACCATGTTGATCGGTATCGGCACCGAGACCGCGCTGATGGCGGCGATGGCCTTCCTGCTGGCACATTCCCTGTACAAGGGCGCGCTGTTCATGGTCGCGGGCATCCTGGATCACGAGGCCGGGGCCAAGGACTTCCTGCAGACCGGCGGGCTGCGCAGCGCACTGCCAGTGACGGCGGCATTCACGATCCTCGCGGCGTTGTCGCTGGGGGGCGTGATCCCGCTGTTCGGCTTCGTCGCCAAGGAGCTGATGCTGGAGTCGGTGCTTGGGGCTCCGGGGCTGGTCGGCATCCTGACCCTGCTGGCGGTGCTGACCGCGATCCTCGGGGTGGCGGTCGCCGCGATCGTCGGCATCCGGCCGTGGTTCGGGCCGAAGGTGGAAACACCCAAGACCCCGCAGCACGACGCCCCGGTGGCGATGCTGGCCGGTCCCGCGGTGCTCGCCAGCCTGGGCCTGATCTTTGGCCTGGGGCCGGGCCTGGCCGACGAGGGCCTGATCAACGCGGCCGCGGCCAGCGTGCAGGGCGCGCCGGTCGACGGCTATCTGTCACTGTGGCACGGCCTGAACTGGCCGCTGGCGATCTCCGCCTTCAGCCTGTTGGCCGGTGGGGTTCTCTACTGGCGCTGGGAACAGGCGCGCCGCGCGCTGGCCTGGGTCGATCGCGCCGCCGAATACGGCCCGGAGAAAGGCTATTTCAAGATGATGGACGGCCTGGTGTGGCTGTCCGAGTGGCAGACCCGGGTGCTGCAGAACGGCTATCTGCGCTATTACGTGATCGTGATCGTCGTGGTGACCGCGGCTCTGGTCGGGGTCACCGCCCAGCTGTTCGAGGTCGGGGTCGGGTCGCTGAACTTCGAGGGCCTCCAGATCCACGAGATCGCCATCCTGGCGGTCCTGGTGGCCTCGGCGCTGTTCGCGGTTCTGACCCACTCGCGGCTGGGTGCGGTGGCCGCCCTGGGCTCGCTGGGCTTCACCGTGGCGCTGGTCTACGTGCTCTACAGTGCGGCGGACGTCGGCATCACCCAGGTGCTGGTCGAAACCCTGACCGTGATCCTGCTGGTGCTGGTGCTGTTCCGGCTGCCGGGTTTCCTGAACCTGTCGTCCACCGCGCTGCGCCTGCGTGACGCCGGGATCGCGCTGGTGATGGGCGGCATGATCACGCTGCTGATCCTGAGCACCGTGGATGCGCGGTTGTTCGACTCCATCTCGCAGTACTTCATCGACGAGTCGGTGCCGTCCGGTTACGGCCGCAACATCGTTAACGTGGTGCTGGTCGACTTCCGTGCACTGGATACCCTGGGCGAAATCTTCGTGCTGGCGCTGGCGGCGATCGGGGTGTACGCGATGCTTCGTTTCCGCGCGGAGGACCGCCGATGAACATGCATTCCCTGATCCTGCGCACCACGGGACATTTCCTGCTGCCGCTGCTGTTGCTGTTTTCCGTGTTCCTGCTGTTGCGCGGGCACGACGAGCCGGGCGGCGGTTTCATTGGTGGGCTGGTCGCGGCCGCCGCGATCCTGCTGTACCTGTTTTCGATGGATACCGAGTCGGCACGCAAGGTGCTGCGGGTGGACCCGCGTGATCTGCTGGGTGCCGGCATGGTGCTGGCGGTGATCAGTGCCATTCCCGGCGTATTTCGCGGGCAGGCCTTCTTTACCGCCCAGTGGTGGGAGTTCACTGCGCCGATCTTCGGCGAGATGAAGCTCTCGACCGTGCTGATCTTCGATATCGGGGTGTACCTGGTGGTCATTGGCTCGGTGCTGACCATCATGCTCAACCTCGCGGAGGCGGAGGACTAATGGAAGTCGTCATGGCCTTCGTGGTCGGCGGTCTCTATGCCGCGGCCATCTACATGATGCTGCGCCGCTCGATCGTGAAGCTGGTGATCGGGCTGGTGCTGCTGTCGAATGCCGCCAACCTGCTGATCTTTACCGTCGCCGGTATGACGTCGGGTGCGCCGCCACTGATCTCGCCCGGGGATACGGTGCCCGAGGGGGTCGCCGCCGACCCCCTGGCGCAGGCAGTGGTGCTGACTGCGATCGTGATCGGTTTCGGGGTGCTGGCGTTTGCCGTGGTGCTGATCCACCGCGCCTACGAGGTGGTGCAGGCCGATGACATGGACCAGATGAAGGACACCGATCGATGATGATGTCCGTGGCCCTCCCGATCATCGTGCCGCTGCTGGTCGGTGCGCTGTCGGTGATGCTGTGGCGTTCGCACTTCGCCCAGCGCGCCCTCGGCGTGCTTGGTACCGGATTGATGCTGGCCGTGAGCATCTGGCTGCTGGCGGATACCTGGGAACACGGGCACGTGGTGATGGAGATGGGCACCTGGCCCGCCCCGTTCGGCATCGTGCTGGTCTCCGACATGCTGGCGGCGATCATGGTCTTGCTGACCGGCATCATCGGCTTCGCCACGGCGATCTACTCGCTGTCCGGCATTGGCAAGATGTCGGAGAAGTTCGGTTACTACCCGCTGCTGCACTTGCTGCTGGCAGGGGTGAACGGCGCGTTCCTCACCGGCGACATCTTCAACCTCTACGTGTGGTTCGAGGTGATGCTGGTCGCCTCGTTCGCGCTGCTGATCCTGGGTGGCGAACGCGCGCAGATGGAAGGGGCGATCAAGTACGTCACCCTGAACCTGCTGTCGTCGATGATCTTCCTCACGGCGATCGGCCTGACCTACGGGCTGACCGGCACCCTGAACATGGCGGATATCGCCGACAAGCTGTCCACCGTCGAGGACACCGGTCTGGTGACCGTGATCGCGATGCTGTACCTGGTCGCGTTCGGGGTGAAGGCGGCGGCGTTCCCGTTCTTCTTCTGGTTGCCGGCGTCCTACCACACGCCGAAGGTGGCGGTCTCCGCGCTGTTCGCGGCGTTGCTGACCAAGGTCGGGGTGTACGCGCTGTACCGCGTGTTCACGCTGATCTTCAATCAGGAAGTCGATTACACCCACGAGATCCTGCTGTGGGTGGCGGCGGCGACCATGCTGACCGGCGTGCTCGGGGCGGCCGCGCATTACGAATTCCGGCGCATCCTGTCGTTCCACATCATCAGCCAGATCGGCTACATGATCATGGGTCTGGCGCTGTTCACGCCGCTGGCCCTGGTGGGCGGGGTGTTCTACATCATGCATCACATCATCGTGAAGGCGAATCTGTTCCTGATCAGCGGGATCACGTTCGTGATGAAGGGCACCCACGAGCTGAAGCTGATGGGCGGGATCTACCGCACGCATCCGATGCTGGGTGTGCTGTTCCTGATCCCGGCCTTGTCGCTGGCAGGGCTGCCGCCGCTGTCCGGTTTCTTTGCCAAGTTCATCATCATCCGTGCGGGTATCGAGGCCGAGGCTTACTGGGTGGTGGCGGTCGCGCTGGTGGTCGGGTTGCTGACGCTGTACTCGATGATCAAGATCTGGGCCGAGGTGTTCTGGAAGGCGCAGCCCGAAGGGGTCGAGGGCCAGACGCACGATGTCACCTCCGGCCCGATGATCTGGATGTGGATCCCGGTGATCATGCTGGCCCTGATGACCGTGGCCATCGGTCTCTACGGCGAGCCCATCTATCAGATGGCGGCCATGTCCGCCGAGCAGTTGCTGGATCCGTCGCGGTACATCGAGGCGGTACTCGGGGAGGCCCGCCAATGATCGCGCTGACCTGGAACATCGCGCTGGCCCTGATCTGGGTCTTCCTGACCGGGACGTTTACCACCGGTAATCTGTTGGTCGGGTTCTTCCTTGGCTACGTGCTGCTGGCATTTGCCCTGCGCGACAAGCCGGGGTTTTCCAGCTACGCGCGGCGGGTGCCGAAATTCATCGGGTTTATCGGCTTCTTCCTGTGGGAACTGTTCCTGTCGAACCTGAAGGTGGCCTACGATGTGATGACCCCGACCCACCACATGGTGCCGGGTGTGATTGCCTTCCCGCTGGATGCGAAGACCGATGGCGAGATCACCATCGTCGCCAATCTGATCTCGTTGACGCCGGGGACGCTAAGCCTGGACGTCTCCACCGACAAGAAGGTGCTGTATATCCACGTGATGTACCTGGAGGACCGGGATGCGGTGATCCGCTCGATCAAGTACCTGGAACACCGCGCCCTGGAGGTCCTGCGCTAGGCGCGGGGAGGTCCGATGTTCGATATCGCTATTATTGCTTCCAACGCATTGCTGAGCCTGGCCCTGGTGCTGGCGTTCTGGCGGCTGTACCTGGGGCCGACGCTGCCGGATCGCGTTGTGGCGCTGGAGTTGATTGCGTCGTTGACCATCGGCTTCATTGCGGTCTACGTGATCTCCAGTGGCCGCACCCCGTTCATCGACGTGGCCATGGTTCTGGCGCTGACCGCGTTCCTTGCCGCAGTGGGCTTTGCCCGTTACCTGGAGAAAGGGGGGCATCGGGACGATGATTGAGTTTTTCACGGGGTTGCTCCTGGTCGTCGGGGCCGCGTTCATGGTGGTCGCGGCACTGGGCCTGGTGCGTATGCCCGATCTGCCGATGCGCCTGCATGCCACCACCAAGGCCGGTGTGCTGGGGGCGGGCCTGATGATGGTCGGCGTGGCCGTCTACTTTGGCGACGGCGGGGTCACCACCCGCGCGGTGGCGGTGATCGGCTTCCTGCTGCTCACCGCACCGGTGGCTGCGCACGCGATCGGGCGCGCTGGCTACTTTGTCGGGGTGCCGCTGTGGGAGCACACCAAGACCGACGAGCTGAAGGGCCGCTACGACGAGGAGAATCACACCCTGGCCTCGCCCCCGGAGATGCAGGACGCGAAGCAGGACGACGACGCCCCGCGTTCTTGACCCCGCCGGCGCCCGCGATCTGACGGCCGATCATCCGGGTAGGGGAGACATGACGGTATGCCAGACACGAAAAAGCCGGGGCGCAAGGCCCCGGCGATGGGTACAGTCGTTGGAGTGACGATCGTTCCGGAATGACGGCCCTCAGGCCGCGTGGGTCTCCTTCGCCTCGCGGGCAGCCCGGGCCTGCTCTGGATCGTAGGCTGCGCCGGACCAGAGCATCTCGTAGGCGATCTCCTCGTTTCCGTTCTCGCACAGTTCCAGTACCTGCTGGAAAAGGGGCTGGAAGGTCTCGCTCTGGTGCGACGCCTCGTGTTCGTCGAAGCTCTTCCAGAAGGTGATGATCAGGGCCTCCTTGTCCTTCATCGGGCTCTCGACCGCCTGGCCGATGGTGGAGCCCTCATTGGAGACGGCACCGGAGTTCAGCGCGACAAAGCCGCCGACGAAGCCGGTATCCGAGTGATAGGTCTTTACGTTCTCGCAGAGGACTGCGACACGTTCCTGCAGGTCGTCGATGGTGTATTCCGACTTGAGGATCACGCGGTTGATGGTGACTACACCGTCGGCCGGGAAGTTATTGATCAGTTGGCTCATGACGTTCTCCTGTTGCAGGGGAAGTGTGCCCGAAGGCACGGGATGCTCGGTTAGTTAGTAAGCAACTTCTAATCGAAGTTCCCGACTAATCTACTCAGGAATTCGCGCGACCCCCAAATCACCCAAAAACTGGAGGGCCCGATCCGGCGGGCCCTAGGCGGCGGGAGGATTCCTTCGTTGCCAGATGCGGGTCATCACCGGTCTTGCGTCCGATGCCTGGGTCATTTATCGTTCATTCCAATGAATATTGGAATGAACGCCGTGTCCGGACGTGAACTCAAGGATTTGCTGTACGAACAGGTGGCCCGCATCGCCCGGGCCGCGGCCAGCCCGAAGCGCCTGGAGTTGATCGAGGTGCTGGTGCAGGGCGAAAAGAGCGTCGAGCAGCTGGCGGCCGATGCAGAACTCAGCGTGAAGCTGACCAGCGCCCACTTGAAGGAGCTGCGCCAGGCGCGGCTGGTCGAGGCCCGGCGCGAAGGGCGCCATATGTTCTATCGCCTGGTGGATCAGCATGTCGCCGATTTCTGGGTGATGCTGCGCACCCTGGCGGAGGAGCGCCTGCTCGAGTTGCAGGCCGCGACCCGCGAGATGGCCGAGGGCCCGGGCGAGCTGGCCCCGATGGCCGGCCCCGAACTGCTGGAGCAGGCGCGTCGGGGCGACCTGATCGTGCTCGATGTCCGTCCCGGCATGGAATACGCGAACGCCCATCTGCCGTATGCCCGATCCATCCCCATCAGCGAGCTGCGCAATCGGCTCGGCGAGCTGCCGACCGACCGACCGGTGGTGGCTTATTGCCGTGGTCCGTACTGCCTGATGGCCAGCGAGGCTGTAGAGATCCTGGCCGCGCACGGGTTCCAGGCGACCCGGTTCGAGGACGGCGTTGCCGAATGGCGCTATCAGGGTCTGCCCATTACCCAGGACTCGGAATCCAACTAACCCAAGGAGAGACCGGAAATCGGTCCAGGAGGCACGTCATGTTTTTCCATCAGCTGCCCACGCGGGAATCGTCGCTTTCCTATCTGTTCGGCTGTGGATCGCTGGGGAAGGCGATTGCCGTGGATGTGGTGGACGGGGACCAGGACTGGTTTCTGGAGCGGGCCCGCGAGGCGGGTGTCGCGATCACTCATGTGATCGACACGCATATCCATGCCGACCACTATTCCGGAGGCCGTGATCTGGCAAGGCGTGCCGGAGCCGAGTATTGCCTCCACGCGTCGGATCGCTCGGTGGTCGAGTTCGACTTCCATGCGTTGGAGGATGGCGAGCGTATCGCGGCCGGGAATGTCGAGGTCGAGGTGATCCACACCCCGGGGCATACCGAGGACAGCGTGTGTCTGCTGGTGACCGACAAGCGTCGCGGCGATCAGCCCTGGTTTGTGCTGACTGGCGATACGCTTTTTATCGGAAGCATCGGGCGGCCCGACCTGGCCGGGCGCGAGCGCGAGATGGCAGGGCGCATGTTCGACAGCCTGCATCAACGCCTGCTGGGTCTGCCGGACGAGCTGGAGATATACCCGGGCCATTATGCCGGGAGCGTCTGTGGCGCAGGCCTGTCCGGCAAGCCCTCGTCCACCCTGGGCTTCGAAAAGCGCTTCAACCCGGGGCTCGCGATCAGCGACCGCGAGGCGTTTGTCGAATTTCTGACCGGAGATATCCCGCCGCGTCCTTCGGGGATGGATGCCTACGTTGCCGCGAACATCGCGGCCTGATCCGCAACAAAAGGGACTCGTCATGACGGACCATCACAAGGCCGCGGAGGCCTATGCCCACCTGACCCATGGAATCCGGGAGAACCTCGGGCAGTTCGGTCAGCAGTTGATCCAGGTCTTTTTTGTCGGCCTGACGATCGGAATGATGCGTACGGTCGTGCCGGCCCTGGCGGAGAGCGAGTTCGGCGTGGCCGAGGGCTCGTTCATGATGCTGACCGCGTTCGTGGTCGCCTTCGGCGTGGTGAAGGGGGCGCTCAATTTTGTCGCGGGGCGCCTGTCCGAGCGGCTGGGCCGCAAGACCGTGCTGATGCTTGGCTGGGTGGCGGCGATTCCGATCCCGTTCATGATCCTCTACGCACCCTCCTGGAGCTGGATCGTGGCCGCGACCGTGCTGCTGGGCGTGAACCAGGGCCTGGCCTGGTCGATGACCCAGACGGCCAAGATGGACATCACCCGTGCCGACGAGCGCGGCTTCACCATGGGGATGAACGAGTTCTCCGGCTATGTCGGGGTTGCCGTGGCGGGGATCGTGACCGGCTACATGGCGGCCGCCTACGGCCCCCGCATGGGGCTGCTGATCTTTGGCCTGGTAGTGATCGCGCTGGCGATCGTGCTGACGGCGCTGTTTGTGCGCGAGACCCTCGACTGGGCGAAGGCCGAGGGCGCGCGGCATGCCGCCGGGCAGTCCACAGGGCCCATCCCGCGTTATTCGAAGAATATCTCCGATACGCCCAGCACCTGGGAGGTGTTCACGCTGATGTCCTGGCGCGACCGGCGCATGGCCGCGTTCAGTCAGGCGGGGCTGGTCGAGAAGTTCGTGGATGCGCTGGTGTGGGTGTTCTATCCGGTATTCCTGTACCAGCAGGGGCTCAGCCTGGCGGCGATTGGCTGGGTGGTCGGGATCTACGGCTTCGTCTGGGGCGGCTCGCAGTTCATCACCGGCCGCCTGTCGGATCACGTCGGACGGCGGCAGCCGATCATCTGGGGCATGTGGATTTGCGGCGGCGGGGTGGCGTTGACGCTGCTGGGAGAGGGCGTGCTGTGGTGGTCGTTCGCGGCAGCGGTGACCGGTCTCGGCATGGCGCTGCTGTATCCCAACCTGAGCGCGGCAGTGGCGGACATCGCGCATCCGAACTGGCGCGGTTCGGCGATCGGGACTTACCGCTTCTGGCGCGATCTTGGCTATGGGGTAGGCGCCCTCGGGCTGGGCATCGTGGCCCATGTCGGCGGGTCGGTGGTCTGGGGCTTCTGGTTCGTGGTGATCGCGATGTTCGCCTCCGGTGCCGTGGTCTGGTGGTGGGGCGAGGAGACGCATCCTCGCCTGAATCCGGACGACGAGTAGGCGTGTCGTGTCTGCCTCGGTGGGCTGCTACCAGCGGCGCTTGTCCCACATCTCCGGGTTGGCCCAGAAGCGGGCGTTCAGCCAGTCGGGGGTGAGCTTGTAGTCGTACAGGCTGGTGCGATAGACCGTGTGGTCCGGCGCGGCCGCCTCGGCCTCGGGGTCGTGGCGGAAGCCGAGGGCGAGGAAATCGTTCAGGCCCCAGCGTTCGTCGTCCCGGCGGTGCAGGATGAGCACCTCGTCGGCCCAGCGGTCGCGCAGCCCGCCGAGCAGCTGTTGTCCCGTCGTGACGTCCAGAGCGCTCAGAGTATCCGGCAGCAGGACCAGCGGCACGCGCGGCCCGGGCGGGTGCTCGAGAAATGCCGCGACGCTCTCCTGCTCGACGCCCGGAGGGCTTTCCTGGCGATCCGGGTCAGCCACGAGCAGGACGGCCCGGCCGTCGCGCAGGCGCCGCGGCAGGTGGCGGCGCAGGGCATCGATGTCGATCAAGCGGTACCTCCCCGTTGGTCTTCGTCACCCCGTCCCGGGGTCGCGTTCGTTATACTCTAATGTACTCTCACTTCTACTGCGGACCCGTCAGAAGGAAGCCTCTCCATGTCCAAGGATTTGCTGACCGAATTCCTCTCCAAACACCCGATCTCGGCCTCGCTGACGCCGGCCGAGGTCGAGATCCTTCTCGAATACCTGGAGGTGCTGGAAACCCATCACAAGCAGGTGATCGCCGATATCGGCGAGGTCGGGGAGTCGTTGTTCTTCGTGGTCAGCGGGACCGCCGCGCTGTACCACGACGACGGCAATCAGGAGATCGAGGTCGGGCGCATGCAGACCGGCGAGCTGGCCGGGTCCATGTCGTTCTTCGACCGCGTGCCGCGCGGCGTGCGTATGCGCGCCCTGAGTGACAACACGCGCCTGCTGCGTCTGTCGCGGTCCATGTATGACCGCCTGCGCGTCGAACAGCCGTACATCGCGGTGAACCTGCTGGAGTTCGCCATCATCAGCCTGGATCACCTGATCCGCCGGGTTTCCGAGGACGTGGCCACCTACGCCCACTACCTCTACTCCCCGGGCAAGAAGTAAAGCGGGGCGCAGGCGGAGAGCGTCGTGCTCGCGTCCCTGCAGACGGCGGTCGAATACCTGCTGCTGCCCCCGGGGCTGGGGATTGCGCTGACCCTGGTCGGGGTCGCCTTCTGGCGCGCCGACTGGCGCGGGGGGCGGCCGTTATTGGCGCTGGGTCTGCTGGCGCTGGTGCTACCGAGCCTGAATGTCGTCGCCCAGCCGCTAGCACACAGTATCGAGCGCGATCTGCGCGATGCCGTGGTCGCGGTGGGACGGGCCGATGCCATCGTGGTGCTGGGCGGCGGGCGCTGGCCCGGACGCGCCGAGGACGGCGGCCGTGATGCCCTGAACCCCCAGACCCACGAGCGCCTGCGCCATGCCGCGCGGCTGCACCGCGATAGCGGGCTGCCGCTTCTGGTCTCGGGCGGGCGTCCGGGGGCGTTGCCCGGGCGGCGTTCCGAGGCCGAGTTGATGGCGGCTGCCCTGCAAACCGATCTGGGCGTGCCGGTGCGCTGGCTGGAGAGCACGTCGCGCAACACCTGCGAGAACGCCACGCATACCCGCCAGCGCCTGCAGCAAAGCGACGTGCAGCGGGTGCTGGTGGTGACCCAGGCCCTGCACATGCCTCGGGCCCTGGCCTGCTTCGAACGTGCGGGCCTGGCGGCCGACCCGGCCCCGACCGGCTTTCGCGGCCCCACGAGCGATCCACGGCGGGTCGAGGACTTCCTGCCGACCCTCGATGCCCTGGAGACGTCGCGCTTTGCCCTGCGCGAATGGCTGGCCCGCCTGGTGCGGCCGCTGCGCGATCGTCTGCCGGAGCGGGGCGACCCGGCCTGATGCTCGCGCCGCGCCGTGCACCGGGATTGTATGGCGCGGCGGCCGGGCTGGTGCTCTTCCTGCTGGCGGGTGTGGCCGTGGCCACGGATGCGGAGGCTGAGTTCGATGGCGGCATCCAGCTGGATCTGCGGATCGAATCCCTGTTGCGCGAAGATCTCGACGCGCATGGCCTGAGCACCCGGGTGCAATGGACGAGCGCCGGCCTGTCCCTGGAGATCCGCGCGGATCGCGTCGAACTCCCCGAGCCAATCGGAACCCTGCAAGACCTGCGTGTGGAATGTGGTGATCTGCAGGTGAGTCGTGCCGAGGTCCGCTGCGATTCGGCGCAACTTTGGGGCGATGCCGGGGATCTGCACCTGCGAGGTGCCCGAGTGGGCCTGTATTGGGGGCGCGAGACGGGCGAGTTTGCGCTGGCGGGTGCGTGGCCCGGCTGGTTCGGGGCGCAAGGGGATTTCCACGTGCGGCTGGATCCCGCTCGCGGCTGGGATGTTCGGGCCGATCTGGCGGGGATCAATCTGGCGGCCCTGGCCGGATCCGAGCGTCTGCCGGTGGAGTTGCCCGTGCATCTGGGGCAGGGCGCTGCGGATCTCGCGCTGCACTGGCGTGAACGCGGGCGTTCCGAAGCCACCCTGGCAGTACACGATCTCGCCTTTAGCGACGATCTGGGTCTGCAGGCCGGGGAAGAACTGGACGGTCGGCTGCGCCTCACGGGCGACGCCGACGGCTGGGATGTCGATCTGGCGCTGACAGCGGGTGTGGTGTTCGTCGACCCCTGGTTTGTCGATCTCGATGCCGAGGGCCCGGTGGAGCTGGAGGCCCGGGGGGTTGTGGGGGATGGCGAGGGCCTGGCCGTGCGGGCGGATTCGCTGTCACTGGATTATGGCGACGCGGCCGCTCTGCAAGGACAGGGCCTCGCCTTTGCGCCCGAACACGGTCTGGATGGTCAGTTCCAGGGCGAAGTCGGGGCGTTGGGCGTGATCTACGACAGCCTGCTGTCGCCCTGGCTGGTGGGGACCGCGTTGGGCGAACTGGATGCCTCGGGTCGTCTGACCGGCGAGGTCGAAATGCACGCCTCCGCAGCGCGCTACGCCCGGGTCGAATGGTCCGGGGTCGAGGCCCAGGACCGGCGCGGGCGCTTTGGCGTGAGCGGTGCGCAGGGCGAACTGGACTGGTCGGCCACCGTGCCGGGTGGCCCCGGGCGAATCGGCTTTGAAGCCGCCCATCTGTACGGCCTGCCGTTCGATGCCTTCGCGGCCCGGGTGCGCACCCAGCCACAGGGGCTGGAGCTTCTGGAGGCGACCGAGATCCCGATCCTCGATGGGGGCTTGCGGGTCGGAGCCTTCAGCGTGCAGCAGACGGAGACGGGGCCGGACGTGCAGTTCCAGGGCGGGATTCGGGCGATCAGTCTTGAGCCGCTGACCGAGGTCCTGGGCTGGCCCCGCTTCTCCGGGCAGGTCGCCGGGATGATCCCGCGCGTGCGCCTGGAGGACGGTGATCTGAACGTGGATGGGCGGTTGCTGGTCCAGGTGTTCGATGGCGAGGTGGTGCTGCGCGATGTCTATATCCACGATCTGTTCGGCTATGCCCCGGAGCTCGGGCTGTCGACGCAGATCCAGCGCCTGGACCTGGAGCTGGTCACCCGGGCCTTCGATATCGGACGGATCCAGGGACGGCTGTCCGGGCACGTGAACGATCTGGTGATGGTGGACTGGTCGCCGGTGCACATGGATCTGGAGCTGATGACGCCATTGGACGATCCGGGACGGCGGCGTATCAGCCAGCGGGCGGTGGAGAACATCACCGAGCTGGGTGGCGGCCTGCAGGCGGCGGCCTCGTCGATCTTCCTGCGCTTTTTCGAGAATTTCAGCTATAGCCGCCTGGGCTTTCGCTGCGAACTGCGCGGGGACGTGTGCACTGCTTCCGGCGTCGAGGATCGCCCGGACGGCGGGTTCGTACTGGTAAAGGGTGGTGGCCTGCCGCAGATCGAGGTGATCGGCTACAACCGCCGGGTGGACTGGCCGGAGTTGATTGAGCGCCTGGCGACGATTCAGGGCGGCGAGGGCCCCGTGGTGCAATAGGGCCCCGTGAGGCAATTAAGGATCACGCGATGTTTGGTTACGGTTCAGGATGATGGTGTAGATTGGGCACATGCGGGGTTCACCCGCCCGAACAAGGGATGACAGGCATGAAGGCTTTGTGGAGTGTTCCGGGACTGGCTCTGATGTTCGCGCTGCTTGCGGGTTGCGTGACCATCAATATCTATTTCCCCACGGCGGCGGCGGAGGAGGCGGCCCGCGCCATCGTGCGGGATGCGCTGCAGGTGCCCGAGGCCGAGCCGGCACCGGAGTCCGAGCCCGGTGTGCAGCTGCCGACGTCGGAGCTGCGTCACGCGGGCACGGCGAGCGCCGCGCCGGTGTTGGTGTGGGTGCTGGCACGCCTGGTGAGCCCGGCTGCCGCACAAAGCCCGGACCTGCAGATCGAGACCCCGGCCATCAACCGCATCCGCGCCTCGCTGCGTGAGCGGGGGCCGCAGTTGTCGCCGCATTTCCGCAGCGGTGCAATTGGCTTCGGCAACAACGCAGATGTAGTGATCCGGGATCTCTCCGAAGTCCCGCTGCGCGATCGCAGCACCGTGCAGCGCCTGGTCAGCGAGGAGAACTCGGACCGCGATTCGCTCTACCGCGAGATCGCCCGCGCCAACGACCGTCCGGACTGGGAACGCCAGATCCGCGAGACCTTTGCCCGCGTCTGGGTGGAAGAGGCCCCCTCGGGCTACTGGTATCAGGACGGCAACGGCCAGTGGCAGCAGAAGTAACGTCGCGTGAAGGAAACCCACATCCACGGGAGTGAGGCGTGGCCGGCGTAGCCTGGGCCGAACGCCTGGATGCCCGGCGCCGCCACTTGACGGAGCTGGTCAATTACACGGACCTTTCGGCGCTGCCGCGCTGGAAGGCCGTCCCCCTCGGGATGGTGCGCGGCGTTTTCGCCCTGGTGCGCGAGGTCTCCGAGGGGCAGCTGACACTGCGCGCGATGAGCCTGGTCTTCACCACGCTGCTGTCGATGGTGCCGTTGCTGGCGCTGTCGTTCTCGGTACTCAAGGCCTTTGGTGCCCACAACGCGGTGGAGCCGTTCCTGCTGGGCGTGCTTGAGCCCCTGGGCGAACAGGGGGTGGAGATCGCCCACAACGTGCTCGAGTTTGTCGACAACATGCGCGTGGGCGTGCTTGGGTTCGTGGGTCTGCTGTTCCTGGTCTACACGGTCATCGCACTGGTGCAGAAGATCGAGCTGGCCTTCAACGCCATCTGGCGGGTGGAGAACAGCCGCAGCCTGGCCCAGCGTTTCTCCAACTACCTGTCGGTGATCCTGATCGGCCCGGTCCTGGTGGTCTCCGCCATGGGGGTCACCGCCACCGTGATGTCGTCGGCGGCCATGCAGACGATTGCCGGGATCGGGCCCGTCGGCATGCTGATCACCGAGATCTCGCGGCTGGTGCCCTACCTCCTGATCATCGCCGCCTTTGCCTTTATCTACGTGTTCGTGCCGAACACCCGGGTGAAGGTGATCCCGGCGCTGATCGGGGCCATCGTGGCGGGGCTGCTGTGGCAGAGCGTGGGCTGGGTGTTCGCCAACATGGTGGCGGGTTCGACCCGCTATGCGGCGATCTACTCCAGCTTCGCGATCATGATCATGCTGCTGATCTGGCTCTATCTCGCCTGGTTGATCCTGCTGATCGGCGCGAACGTCGCCTTCTTTGTGCAGCACCCGGAATACATGAACGTGCGCGGTATCCGCCTGCGCCTGTCCGGCGCGGGGCGCGAGCGCATGGGCCTGCACCTGATGCAGCAGGTCGGCCAGCGCTTCCATGACGGGCATCCGGCGCCGACGCTGGACGAGGTCGCCGCGGCGCTGGCCGTGCCGGGCAATGCCCTGGGGGGCTCCGCGCGCCGGCTGGAGGAGGCCGGGCTGCTGTTGAAGGCGGGCGAGGACGGGCAGCAGCTGGTACCGGCGCGGGATCTCGCCGCCATCCGTGTGGACGAGATCCTGGAGGCCCTGCGCGCGGACACCGACGACCACGCCATCCGCCGCTTGCGTGGCAGTTCGGCGGTGGAGACGACTTTGAAGGAAATCGATGTGGCGCGGCGGGAGCGTCTCGATGGACGCACCCTGCGCGATCTTTTGAATGAGACTGCCGGCCATTCCGGAGCGGTGGAAACCGCCTGACGGCTCGCCTGAAGGTCCGTCAGGAGCGCGGCGCCTCGGCGTCCAGGCGCTGTTGGGCGCGGGCCATCAGCTGCCCCGATACGCGTTCCACCAGCGACTGTGCCATGCGTCGCACGGCGGCATCCAGGATCGGATTCAGCTTGTACTCCAGTTCGAAGTCCACCCGCGTGTGGCCCTCGCCATCCGGGGTCAGCCGGTAACTGCCGCGATTGTGAACCCCGCGGATGGAGCGCCAGGCGAAGTGTTCGGGGGCGATGGCGCTGCAGACCTCGACGTCGAAGCCCATGCGCATGCCGGCGGCGCGAATGGTCCAGCGGTAGCAGTCATCGCCCAGCCGCTCGATATGTTCCACGTGGTCGCACAGGTCCACGAAATTGGGGACATGGCTCAGGAGCTCGAAGACCCGATCCGGCTCGGCGCGCAGGGAGGTGGAGTGGCTGATTGTACGCATGGAGGATTCATCTTCGTAGGCGGCTCTTTGGACTAAGAGCCTGGCGTGGGTTCGGGGTTCCACGCAAGTGCGGACCGGATCGGCTTCCACCGGCTTGTCGCACCCGGGGTGGGGGCCTACGATGTTCGCTTACGCTGGCGACCCCCGGATGCCCTTGATGTCCACCGCGCAACAACGTCCCGAACCTGACTTCCTGCAACGATTCGAGGCCGGTTCTACCGGCATTCTGTACTGGGAACAGCTGGACCACCTTTGGACGCGTCTGCGCGAGCACGCGGACGGGGGCTGGTACGTCTATGCGGTGGGGGAGGCGGTCCCGGACGAGCCGGTGCCGCAGGAGACCTTCCTGCGTTTCATCGACGAAGTCGACCCCCTGCTGCGGCGTGATCACGACGAGGATTACTGCGGGATCGTATACGTCGACGACCGCGAGCATCCGGAGTTCGTGAAGATCTTCGATCCCAACAACCTCGGCTCCAGCTGCGGCTCCTCCGGGCTCCGGGTCCTGCCGGGCTGGGTCGTGTCGCGGGTGCCGCCGGTGGACCTGGAGGTCGCGGTGCCGCCTACCGGCAGCCGCCGACGCTGGTGGCAGCGGCTGTTCGGCGGTGCACAGTGAGACCCGGGGCCGGGTTGGTGGTGCGGTCCACCCGGACCTGCCCGGAAGTGTAGCGATGAGCGGGTCTGTCTGGCAGCGCCTGCGCGCCCAGTCCCGGTTGTTCATCGCTCTGGGCATTCTGATCCTCGTGGTGGTCTGGATCGTCTCCGGGATGCTCGGGCGCGAGGCGGAGGAGCCGCCGCAGGCAAGCGACCCCCAGCCCATGGCGGTGGCGGTGACGGAACTCACGGCCGAGTCGGTAGAGCGTTTGTTGGTGCTGCAAGGGCGGGTGGAACCGGATCTGCGCGTGATGGTTCGCGCGGAGACTGCCGGCCAAGTCGCCGAATGGGCCGTGGCCCGCGGGGCGCGGGTGGATGTGGGGGATGAACTCGCGAACCTGCGCATGGATGATCGCGAGGCGCGGCGGCGGCAGGCGATTGCCCGGTTGCGCGGGGCGGAGAGCGAATACGAGGCGGCCCAGCGCCTGCACGACCAGGGCCATGTCTCGCGTACCCAACTGGAGGCCCGCGAGGCGGAGCGCGAGGCCGCACGGGCCGAGCTCGAGGCGATCGAGCTGGACATCCGCAACACGCGGATCGTCGCACCCGTCGCGGGCATCGTGAACCAGCGCCTGGCGGATCGCGGCGACTTCGTCAGTCGCGGCGACCCGGTTGCAGAGGTGGTCGACAACGACCCGCTCCTGGCGGTGGTGCATGTACCCCAGCACCAGATCGGGCGGGTCGAGCCGGGCCAGCCGGCGCGGATCCGTTTCCTTGATCGACGGCGTGCCGAGGGCGAGGTGCGGTTCGTTTCGCGCGTGGCCGAATCGGGCACGCAGACCTTTCGCGTCGAGATTGCCGTGCCGAACCCGGACGAGGCACTGCCGTCGGGTATCAGTGCCGGCGTCGAGATCCCGACCGCTGTGGTGCAGGCGCACAAGCTGTCCCCGGCCTGGATGGGGCTGGATGACGCCGGGCGTGTGGGCGTGAAGACGGTCGACGAGGTGGATCGGGTGGTGTTCCACGCCGTGGAGGTGATCCGGGCCGCGGCCGATGGCGTCTGGGTGACCGGCCTGCCCGAACAGGCACGGGTGATCACCATCGGCCACGGTTTCGTGACGGATGGCGAGCGGGTGCGCCCGCAGGCGGCGGAGGCGGACCCCGGGGCGGCGGTGCCGGAATCGGTGGACGGGGCGGCGCCGTGAGGTCCCTGATCGCCTGGGCGGTGGCACATGCCCGGACGGTACTGCTTTTTCTTCTGCTGATCCTGGTGCTGGGGGCGACCGCCTACAACATCGTGCCCAAGGAGGCGGCACCGGAGATCGATGTCCCGATCTTCTTTGTCTCGGTGCCGTATCCCGGGGTCAGCCCGGAAGACGCCGAGCGGTTGATGCTGCGGCCGCTGGAACGCGAGCTGCAGGCGCTGCCCGGGGTGGACGAGATGCAGTCCTGGGCGGGTGAGGGTTTTGCCCTGGTGCGTCTGGACTTCGAGCCGGGCTGGGACAATCGCCAGGCGCTGTCGGACCTGCGCGAGGAGGTCGACCAGGTGCGCCCCGAGCTGCCGGCCGGTGCGGAGGAGCCGAGCGTCTCCGAGGTCGATCTGTCGCTGTTTCCGGTGCTGACGCTGAATCTCTCGGGGCCGCTGGACGAGCGGGCGCTGGTGCGCCTGGCGCGCGAGCTGCGCGACCGGGTCGAGGCGATCCCCGGGGTGCTGGAGGCGGATGTCGGCGGGGATCGCGAGGAGCAGATGGAGGTCCTGGTCGATCCGCTGGTGCTGGAGACCTATGAGCTGTCCTTCAGCGAACTGACCCGCGCGATCGAGCGCAATAACCGGCTGGTGGCGGCCGGCGCGCTGGATACCGGTGCCGGACGTATTCCGCTGCGCGTGCCGGGCACGATCGATGATATCGACGACGTGCTGGATACCGCGATCCGCGTGGAGGGCGATGCGGTGGTGCGGGTTCGCGATGTCGCGGAGGTGCGCCAGACCTACCGAGATCCCGAGGGCTTCACCCGGATCGATGGCCAGCCGTCGGTTTCGCTGGAGATCCGCAAGGCCTCCGAGGCCAATATCCTCGAGGTCGTGGCCGCTGCCCGGGCGACCATCGAGGCCGCCCGGGCCGACTGGCCGGAAGCGGTGGAGGTGACCTACCTGCAGGACATGGCGCGGGATGTGGATGACCTGCTGGGGGACCTGGAGAACAGCGTGATCACCGCGGTGCTGATCGTGGCGCTGGTGATCCTGGCCATGATGGGTGCGCGGGCGGCGCTGCTGGTGGGAATGGCGATCCCCGGGGCCTTCCTTGGCGGCATCCTGGTGATCTACCTGATGGGCTTCACGCTGAACGTGGTGGTGCTGTTTGGCCTGATCCTGGTCGTGGGCATGCTGGTGGACGGCGCAGTCGTGGTCGTCGAGCTGGCGGATCGCTATGTCGCCGAGGGCATGGCCCGGGCGGATGCATTCCGCGCGGGCGCCCAGCGCATGGCCTGGCCGATTACCACGGCCATAGGTACCACCCTGGCGGTGTTCGCGCCCATGCTGCTGTGGCCCGGCATGGTCGGTGAGTTCATCGTCTACCTGCCGGCCACCGTGATCGTGACCCTGATCGCCTCGCTGGCGATGGCGCTGGTCTTTATCCCGGCGCTGGGTGCGGTGATCGGGCAGAGCCGGCCGATCAACGCCGCGCAGACGCGCTACGTGCGCGCGGCGGAGGAGGGACGCTACGACGAATTGCAGGGGATTACGCGGGCCTATATCCATCTGTTGCAATCCCTGGTGCGGCATCCCGTCTGGACGCTGGCCGGGACGGTCGCGGTGGTCGTGGTTGCCTACGCGCTGTATGCCACGCAGGGCCAAGGTGTGGAGTTCTTCCCGCAGGTCGAGCCCGACTTCGTGCAGGTCCAGGTGCAGGCGCGCGGGGATCTCTCCGTGTGGGAGGCGGACGCCCTGGTCCGGCAGGTGGAGGGTGCCGTGCGCGGCGTGCCCGAGATCCGCCACGTCTACGCGCGCACCATCGGGACCCAGCTGGGCCGTCTGCAGGGCGACTATGCCGAGGACGTGATCGGGGTCATCCAGCTGGAGCTGATTGGCTGGCGGCAGCGGCCACCGGCTTCGGCCATCATCGAAGACCTGCGCCGGCGCACCGCGGACCTGCCGGGGATTCGCCTGCAGTTCAGGTCCCAGGAACGTGGACCGAGCGAGGGTCGCCCGATCGTGGTCGAGGCCGCCAGTGCCGATCCCGACCGGATCCCACCCGTGATCCGGCAGCTGCGCGCCGAGGTGGACGCCCTCGGCGGGTTCGTGGACGTGACCGACGATCTGCCCCTGCCCGGGGTGGAGCTGGAGGTGCGCTTCGATCGTGAACAGGCGGCTCGTTTCGGGGTCGATGTCCCGTTGCTGGGCGAGGGGGTTCAACTGGTCACCAGCGGGATCCTGCTGGGCACCTACCGTCCCGACTACAGCGACGAGGAGGTCGATATTCGCCTGCGCTTGCCGGCTGCGCAGCGCCACCTGCAGCAGCTGGCGGGCCTGAACCTGCCGGGGGCGACCGGACTGGTGCCGCTGGCCCATTTCGCCGAGCTGGTGCCCGTGCCGGCGACCGGCCTGATCAAGCGCCGTGACGGTGATCGGGCCTACACCCTGGAGGCGGATGCGGGCCCCGGCTATCTGGTGGACGAGCGCCAGCGTGCGCTGCAGGCGCGGATGGCCGAGCTGGAGCTGGACCGCGAGGTACGTCTGCGCTTTCGCGGTCAGGCCGAGGAGCAGGCCGAGGCCACAAACTTCCTGCTGAGGGCATTCGGGCTGTCGCTGTTCCTGATGCTCGCGATGATGGTGACCCAGTTCAATCGTTTCTCCCAAGCGTTTCTGGTGCTCTCGGCCATCGTGTTTTCTACCGCCGGGGTGCTGCTGGCGTTGCTGGTACGCGGGGAGCCCTTCGGCATTGTGATGAGCGGGATCGGTGTGCTGGCGCTCGCGGGTATCGTGGTGAACAACAACATCGTGTTAATCGATACCTATAACGAGCAGCGCAGGCTTAGGCTGGATGCGACGGAGGCGGCCCTGCGCGCGGCCGCGCAGCGGATGCGCCCGGTGTTGCTGACGGCGATTACGACCATCCTGGGGCTGTTGCCGATGGTCCTGGCGTGGACGGTGGACTTTTCCGGCCAGGACTTCTACGTCGGCGCGCCGGTCACCGGGTTCTGGGTCCAGCTGGCCACGGCCATCGCCGGAGGGCTGTTGTTCGCGACCCCGCTGACCCTGCTGTTCACGCCCGCCATGCTGGTATTACTGGACCGGTGGGGGCTGGATCGACCGCCCACGTCCGCAAGCGCGGCGGGCTCCTCGGTCAGCGGGTCGCCAGGCGCTTGATGCACTCGAGGTAGGCGTTCTCGTCCGGCGCGGCGTTGCTGCGCTGGGCTTCCCACAGGATCTGGCCCAGGCACTCCATCATCCGGTGCTCGGCATCCATGACGCCGAAGCGGGCACACAGGCCCTGGTGCAGCTGTCGGGTGCCGGCCGGGCGGTCGGTGCGTGCCTGATCGCGCAGGCTCAGGTGCATCGCCATGTGTAGGAACGGGTTGGAGGTGCCGAGCTCCGGCGGGAATTCGCCGGTCAGCGCGGTCTCGCGGTCCTTCAGGTAGTTGTGGTACTCGGGGTGGTCCGAGATCACGTCCACCAGTTGCTGTTCCAGATCGGACAGGGCCTCGCCGGCCTGGGCCTTTTGCCAGGCGTCGACGAACTGGGTGCGGATCTGGTCGCGGTTGCCGTACATGGGGTGTCCTCGGGGTAATGGTGGTGGTCAGGCGCCACGGGTCGGGGGCGGCGTCTTGGCCTTGTATTCGCACAGATCCTCGATCGGGCAGCGCCAGCATTCCGGTTTGCGCGCCTTGCAAACGTAGCGCCCGTGCAGGATCAGCCAGTGGTGGGCGTCCTGCAAGTACGCCTTCGGGGTCAGGCGCATCAGGCGCTTTTCCACCTCCAGCACGGTTTTTCCCGGGGCCAGTCCGATGCGGTTGGCGACGCGGAAGATGTGCGTGTCCACCGCGATGGTGGGGACGCCGAAGGCGGTGTTGAGGATGACGTTCGCGGTCTTGCGGCCAACGCCCGGCAGTGCTTCCAGCGACTCGCGATCACGCGGGACCTCGCCCCCGTGGCGCTCCACCAGCAGGCGGCAGGTTTTCATCACGTTCTCGGCCTTGGCGTTGTACAGGCCGATGGTCTTGATGTGTTCCTTGAGACCGTCCAGGCCCAGCTCGAGGATGGCCTCGGGCGTGTTGGCGACCGGGTAGAGACGGCGCGTGGCCTTGTTGACGCCGACATCCGTGGCCTGGGCCGACAGGATGACCGCGATCAAAAGTTCAAAGGGGGTGTCGTAGTCGAGCTCGGTCGTCGGCTCGGGGTTCGCCGCCTTCAGGCGCTCGAAGATGGCTTCTCGCTTCGCGGCGTTCATGGATGCGGGGCTCCAAACAAACCGGCCCCGCTTCGCGGGGCCGGCAACTCGCGTAGTGGCGTTCCTCAGACGTGGCGGAAGTGGCCAATATCCGGCGCAGCGTCGCGCGGGTTGGACTCGGCTTCCTTCTCCAGGTCCTTGATCAGCTTGGCGTGCTTCTCTTCGATGTCGTGCATCGCTTTTTCGTCCATCTTCGGGAAGATGACGTCACGGATGAACGAACCCAGCTCGTCCAGGCAGCTCGGCCAGTACTTGTCGTTCAGGTGGAACGCGTGGTGGGCATGGGTGCCCATCGGGTAGCTGTCGAACTTGCGGATCATGGTGTAGGACAGGTCGCTGTCCTTCTCGACAAAGTCCTTGGCGAAGTCGTACCACCACTTGTAGTACTTCTCCTGGAGCTCGTCGTTGAACCCGTGGTTCTCGAAAAAGGCGGCGATCGTGCCGCGCGGGGCGAGGCCGTAGCGCGTGCCGCGCTTGCCAGCAAACGGGAAGTGTCCAGCCATGCCAATCTCCTGGGACGTTTGAATGTCCGGGGCATGCACCCCGGTAGAACGGATTCGTGGCGCCGGAAGTTTACCGGCTGACACCCAATAATCAAGGCCAGACCCGATCAGGCGTTGTCGGGGCTCGCCTCGGTTGCGGTCGCTGTCTCGTCGTCGGTGGTGCTTGGTTCCGCTTCGAACTGGCTGTCGATCCAGTTCTTGGCGGCGATCAGCAGGCCCATGGCCATGAATGCGCCGGGTGGCAGCAGGGCCAGCAGGAAGCCGTGCTCGGACGGGTAGAGCTGCAGGGTCATGCCGTGGCCCCAGTCGCCGAACAGCAGGTGGGCGTTGGCCATCAGGGTGCCCTGGCCAAGGACCTCGCGCAGGGCGCCCAGGGCGATCAGCACGCCGGTGAAGCCCAGTCCCATCATCAGGCCGTCCAGCGCGGCGCGCGGGACCGAGTTGCGCGAGGCGAATGCCTCGGCGCGGCCGATGATGGCGCAGTTGGTCACGATCAGTGGGATGAAGATGCCGAGGATCAGGTACAGGCCGTGGAACCAGGCGTTCATCGCCAGTTCGATCGCGGTGACGATGGAGGCGATGATCAGCACGTACACCGGGATGCGGATCTCCGGGCGCGCATGGTCACGGATCAGCGAGACCAGCACGTTCGATAGCAGCAGGGTCAGGGTGGTCGCGATGCCGAGGCCGATCGCGTTGACCATGGTGCCGGAGATCGCCAGCAGCGGGCACAGGCCCAGCAGCTGCACCAGACCGGGGTTGTTGTGCCACAGGCCGTCGCGAATGATTTCGGTCAGGGTCGGGTTCATCGGTTTGCCTCGTTGTCCCCGTTGGCTTCGTTGTGCGGGAGCGGTTCCACCACGGAGCCGGTCGCGTCGGGCCGGGTCGCCAGCAGCTCGTCGCGGTGTTGGGCGAAGTATTCCAGTGTGCGATAGACGGCGCGAACCACCGCACGCGGGGTAATGGTGGCCCCGGTGAACTGGTCGAAGACCCCGCCGTCCTTGCGCACGTGCCAGCCCTCGGCCGGCGGGTCGCCCAGCGAGCGCCCGTCAAAGCTGCGGATCCAGTCGGAGCGTTCGGCCTCGATGGTATCGCCCAGTCCCGGGGTCTCGCGGTGCGCGGAGACCCGTACGCCCTGGAGTTCGCCGTCGCGGTCGATGCCGATCAGCAGGTGGATGTTGCCACTGTAGCCGTCGGGGGCGACCGCGGAGAAGACGATACCGACCACCTCGTCGTCCGCATCGCGGGCGAACCAGGCCGGCAGGTGAGCGCCGCCCAGCAGATCGTGGTCCAGGTCGATGGTGTCGTGGACCGGGTCGTTGCGGTAGTCGAGTTCCCCGGTCAGCTCCGCGATGCGGTTGCGGTTGACCGCCATGCGGTTCTCCGCGATGCGCGCCTCGGTGGAGTCCTGGACCAGGGCGACGATGCCGGCCCCGGCGGCGGCAAACCCAGCGAGCAGGGCGGTCGCAAGCAGGATGTCCCGCGGCTTCAGGTTACCCATGGCCGTCCCCCGGTGGCGGTCCGCGGCGCTCGCGGCCGAAGATGCGCGGGCGCGTCAGGTGGTCCAGGGTCGGCGCGACCATGTTCATCAGCAGCACGGCGAAGGCGACCGCGTCCGGGTAGCCGCCCCAGGTGCGGATCACGAAGATCAGCACGCCGATGCCGGCACCGTAGAGGATGCGCCCCAGCGGGGTGGTGGAGGCGGAGACCGGATCGGTGGCGATGAAGAAGGCCCCGATGATCACTGCTCCACTGAACACGTGGAAGGCCGGGGAGGCGAAGGAGTCCGGGTCCAGAATCCAGAAGAAGCCGGCCGGGATCGCCACGCCCAGGATCACCGCCACCGGGATGTGCCAGTGGATGATCCGCCGGAACAGGAGGTACAGGCCGCCGAGCAGGAAGAAATTGCCGATCCACTCCCAGCTGGTTTCGCTGAAGGTGCCGAACAGCGGATTGGTGGTGATCTCGCTCACGGTGCGCCCGGCGCCCAGGCCCTCGCGCATCGCATCCAGCGGTGTGGCGCGGGTGATGGCATCCCAGTCCATGGCGGCCGGGAGGCTGCCGGTGAGGATCGTCTGCAGCGTCTGGCCGAGGCCCAGCGACATCTCGGACAGGGTGTCCGGGGCCGGCCACAGGGCCATCTCGCGCGGGAACGAGACCAGCACCACCACGTAGCCGACCATCGCCGGGTTGAACGGGTTGTAGCCCAGCCCGCCATACAGGTGCTTGGCGACGATGATGGCGAAGGCGATGCCGATCAGGGTGACCCAGATCGGTGTGAGCGGCGGTACGGCCAGGGCGAATAGCCAGCCGGTGACGATCGCCGAGTTGTCGCCCAGCGTGGCCATCACCGGGCGCTTGCGGGCGGCGACGATCGCGGCCTCGAAGGCCACCGCGAACAGCACCGCCAGGACCACATTGACCAGCACGCCCCAGCCGAAGAACCAGGCCATCGCGAGGGTGCCGGGCACCAGTGCCATCAGGACCTGCTGCATGACCCCGCCCACCGAGTGGGCCGGGATCATGTGCGGCGAGGATTCGGTGCGAAAGCGCATCAGCGGTTGCCCGTGTCCGTGGAATCGCGTTCGGCGGGTGCGTCGGGTTTGGCGGCGGCCTCGTCCGGTTGTTCGGTCTTCGAGTCCTCGGTTGTGTCCCCGGCCTTGGCGGCCTTGCGCGCCCGGGCGCGCTCCAGCGCGGCCTGGATGGCGGCCTGCTTGTCGCTGTCGGCGTTACCGTCGCCATCGGCGCTGCCCTCTTTCTTCTTGAGCGCCGCCTTCTTCTTGGCCATGCGTTCGGCCTTTTCGCGTTCCTCGCGCTCGATGCGTTCCTGGCGGAACTCGTAGCGCTCGCGCGCGATGTCCGACTTCTGGCGTTCCTTCTCGCGGGCCCAGATCTCGTTCTTGGCATAGCGGTAGTACTGCACCAGCGGGATGTTGCTGGGGCAGACATGCGCGCAGCAGCCGCATTCAATGCAGTCGAACAGGCCGTAATCCTGGATCGTGTCGAAGTCCTTGGCTCTGGCCTGCCAGTAGAGCTGCTGCGGCAGCAGCTGCGCCGGGCAGGCGGCCGCGCACTCGCCACAGCGGATGCAGGGCATCAGCGGGCCGGGGGCGGGGGTGTCCTGCGGGCGGGTGGCCAGCAGGCAGTTGGTCCCCTTGATGACCGGGATGGCGTCGTCGTGGACCGCGAAGCCCATCATCGGGCCGCCCATCACCAGGCGGTCCACGCCCTCGGCGTAGCCGCCGGTGGCGGCGATCACATCGGCGAACGGGGTCCCCAGCAGGGCCTCGACATTGCGCGGATGCTGCACGCCCGGCCCGGTGACGGTGACGATGCGCGACAACAGCGGGCGACCCTGGATCACGGCGTCACAGACCGCCTTGAAGGTACCGGGGTTGTTGCAGATCATCCCGATGTCCGCCGGCAAGCCGCCGCTGGGGACCTCCTGGCCGGTGAGGACCTTGATCAGCTGGCGCTCGCCCCCGGTGGGGTAGATGGACGGCACCGAGACCAGCTGGAGCCGGTCGCGCAGCTCGCCGGGGAGGGTCTCGGTCAGCGCCCGCATCGCCTCCGGCATGTTGTCTTCCACCGCGAACAGCACGCGCTCCACACCCAGCAGGTGCGCGACAATGCGGATGCCCTCGAACACCGCCTCGGGGGCGCTGCGCAGCAGCGAGTCGTCGGCGCTGATGTAGGGTTCGCACTCGGCCCCGTTCACGATCAGCGTGTGGATGCGCTGGCCGGCGCGTGGATTGAGCTTGACCGCGGTGGGGAAGGCGGCACCCCCCAGTCCGACGATCCCGGAATCACGAATGCGCTGGCGCAGCTTGCGCGGGTCGCGGGTGTCCCAGTCGAGCCAGGGCTCCATGCGAGTTTCGCCCCAGTCGTCGCGGCCATCGCTTTGGATGATGATGCAGGGGGCGTTGAGGCCCGAGGGGTGGGGTACGGCGTGGTTAGTGATCTCTACCACCTCGCCGGAGGTCGGGGCATGCACGTGGGCCGCGATATAGCCCTTGGACTGGCCAATGCGCTGGCCCTTGGTCACGGAGTCGCCGACCGCCACGCATGGCTCCGCCGCCTCGCCGATATGCTGGCCCAGCGGGACGATCAGCCGGGACGGCACACCCATCACCAGCACCGGATCGCGGGTGCTGGCGTCGGACTCGTCGGCCAGTTTCAGGCCCCCATGGAAGCGATGCAGCTGCATAAGCGTAGTCTAACGGTTCGCGGGCTCCGGCTTAGCCGGATCGCGAACCGTCCGCGATGACGTGGATGGGCCGCTCGATAGGCGAAGGATCCGGCTCCGCCCAGCGCCATTCGGTGATGTCAGTGCCGACCGGGACCATGGCGATGCAGTCCACCGGGCAGGGCTCGATGCACAGCTCGCAGCCGGTGCATTCTTCCTCGATCACGGTGTGCATCTGCTTGGCAGCCCCGAGGATTGCGTCCACCGGGCAGGCCTGGATGCACAGGGTGCAGCCGATGCAGATGTTCTCGTCGATGATGGCGACGGCCTTCTCCTGCTCTTCTTCCTCCAGCGGCGTGGGCTCGCGGTCGAGCAGGTCGGCCAGGGCATGCACGGTCGCCTGGCCGCCGGGCGGACAGCGGTTGATGTCCGCCTCGCCGGAGGCGATGGCCTCGGCGTACGGGCGGCAGCCGGGATACGAGCACTGGCCGCACTGGGTCTGCGGCAGCAGGGCGTCGATCTGATCCACGACCGGGTCGGACTCCACGCGAAAGCGCTGCGCGGCGAAACCGAGGATCACCCCGAACACGGCGGCCAGGCCGCCGATCGCGAGGATGGCATAGAGCACGCTCACAGCCGCACCAGCCCGGAAAAGCCCATGAACCCCAGCGACATCAGTCCGGCGGTGATCATGGCGATCGCGCTCCCGCGGAACATCACCGGCACGTCGGCCACGGCGATCCGCTCGCGGATGGCGGAGAACAGGATCAGCACCAGCGAGAAGCCGACCGCGGCGCCGAAGCCGTACAGGGCCGACTCGACGAAGTTGTGCGCCTCCTGGACGTTCAGCAGGGCCACGCCCAGCACCGCGCAGTTGGTGGTGATCAGCGGCAGGAAGATGCCCAGCACGTTGTACAGCAGGGGCGAGGTCTTGCGCACCACCAGCTCGGTGAACTGCACCACGGCGGCGATGACCAGGATGAAGGCGATGGTGCGCAGGTACTCGAGCCCGAGCGGGAGCAGCAGGTATTCGTTGATCACGTAGGAGCTGACCGCCGACAACGTCAGCACGAAGGTCGTGGCCAGGCCCATGCCGGTGGCCGTCTCGACCTTGCGCGAGACCCCCATGAACGGGCACAGGCCCAGAAACTTCACCAGTACGAAGTTGTTCACGAGGATCGTACTGATGAGGATCAGGACGTATTCCACGTTAATTCCGAGTCTTCAGGTCAACAATACAGTATCCGGGAGTGGTACAGCGTACTCAACCCCGAGGGCTTCGCGGGTATCCGCCTGCTGCGGGGTGACCCCGTCTTCGGGCTGCTTCCAGGTGCGGCGCTCGGCCGGCGGACCACCTTGGGTTCGGCGGGCCTGAGTATGAGACTAGTCGCCCTGCGCGCCGGCGGGCATGAGCGAGGTCAGGGGCCGCACCGGATGCGCGTCCTGCGCATCCGGTGCGGCCTCGGGCCGGGCGCTCAATAGCCAGGCCTGGTGAGCGCAATCCAGTTCGTCGCCGCGCGCGGACAGGACCAGCACCGTCTCCGGTGTGCGGCCGATCTCTTCCGCCAGCCGGCGGTAACTGCCGGCATCCCGACGGCCCCCGATCCGGGTATCGAACAGCCCGTCCAGGCATTCTTCCACTTCCGGGTGCGGACTGTGGCGTAGCCAGTCGCGCTGCACCGGGGCCGGGGTTGCGCCGAAGCTGTAGAGGGCGACGCCGGCCGCGTGCAGGCGCACCAGGGCGTCGGCTGTGGTCGCGTCCAGTTGTGGCTGCAGTGCGCCGGCTTCCAGCGCGTCCGCCCAGACCATGCCCTGCAACTGGCGCACCGGGGTGATGTCCTGACCGCTGCGAATCCACGCGCGGATCTGGTCGAGCAGGCCGTCTACGTCCAGCTCGCGCCCGGAGTAGGCGAGGATGTCCGCCAGGGTGCGCTGCACGGCGGTGGTTTCGGCGTGCCGGTCGAGGAAGTCGGGCAGCGCCTCCAGGGCATAGGGTTCCAGGGTCTCGCGCAACACGTCGGATGGGGCGAGGATGCCCTCGAAGGCCAGGATGATGGCCTGAGGCGCAGAAAGCGCGGCGGAGGCGACCATTACTCGACGAGCTGGCGGGCCAGCGTCTCGCACTCGAACATGAACTCGAAGGCTTCGGTTCGCTGCATCGCCAGTTCTACGGTCTGACCCCACGTGTACAGGCCGTGCCCGGTGATCAGATACCCGGCGAGCTCCGGATTGCGCGTCATGGCGGCGTCGACCTGGGCGGCCAGCTGCTGCACGTCCGGGTGATTGGCAAACACCGGGATCTGGAGGCCGCGCGAGGGGTGTTCGCAACCCGGGAGTTCGCGTAGGGCTTCGTAATCGCGCAGCAGCAGCGCGCCGGCCACCTGACGCGACAGCACCGTGCCGTGGATGCTGTGCGTGTGCAGTACGGCCCCCAGTTTGGGGTCGTGGCGGTACATGATGATGTGCAGGAAGGTCTCGGGGCCGGGGTCTCCGCTGCCGGAGATCAGGTGGCCTTCCAGGTCGACGACCATGAAGTCGTGCGCGTCCAGCAGATCCTTGCTGCGACCGGGGGCGGTGATGACGATGTGCTGGTCATCCAGGCGCGCGGAGAAATGCCCGGTGCGCGCCGGGATCCAGCCGCGGTCCGCGAGCTCGCGTCCGGCGTCGGCCAGCAGGCGGACCTGTGCTTTGAATTCGGGGCTTTGTTCCATGCGTCCGGGGATCGAGAAAAGAGCGGCAGCTTACGCGAGCAACGGGCGCAAATCCATGGGCCGCGGGTGTTCTGCGTAAATCGAGTCTCCGGGAGCGGGCATTACTTGACGCGCATGCCGGGGCGGGCGCCGTCATCCGGGCTCAGGATGTAGAGCTCCGAGCCGCCCGGTCCGGCGGCCAGTACCATGCCCTCGGAGACGCCGAAGCGCATCTTGCGCGGGGCCAGGTTGGCGACCATCACGGTATGCCGGCCGATCAGGTCCTCCGGCGCGTAGGCCGACTTGATGCCGGCGAATACCTGGCGGGTTTCACTGCCGATGTCCAGGGTCAGCTTCAGGAGCTTGTCCGCGCCTTCGACGTGCTCGGCGTTGGCGATCCGCGCGATGCGCAGGTCCACCTGGGCGAAGGTGTCGAAATCGATGGTGTCGGCGATCGGGTCCACGTTCGCTTCCGGGGCGGCGTTGTCGGGGGCACTGGATGCCTCGGTGGGGGCAAGGGTGGCCTTCGACGCCTCCAGCAGCTTGTCGATGGTCTCCGCTTCGATGCGGGTCATCAGCGGCTTGAACTTCTGGATGCTGTGCCCGACCAGCGGCTCGCGGCTGGCCCAATGGGTGTCTTCAAGATTCAGGAACTCGGCGGCGTCAGCGGCCAGTTTCGGCAGCACCGGGGCGAGATAGACGATCAGGATGCGGAACAGGTCCAGCCCCTGGGTGTTGATGGCCTGGACCTCGGACTCGCGGCCTTCCTGCTTCGCCAGCACCCAGGGCTGGGCTTCGTCGATGTACTGGTTGGCCTGGTCGGCCAGGGCCATGATGCGGCGCATTGCCTGGGCGAATTCGCGTTTCTCGAACGCCTCGGCGATCGCCTCGCCCTCGGCAACGAAGGCCTCGTGCAGGTCGGGCCGCGGCAGTTCCGCGGCCAGCTCGCCGTTGGAGCGCTTGTTGATGAAGCCGGCGCAACGGCTGGCGATGTTGACCACCTTGCCGACCAGATCCGAGTTCACCCGCTGCACGAAGTCTTCGAAATTCAGGTCCAGGTCGTCGACGCTGTCGCCCAGCTTGGCGGCCAGGTAATAGCGCAGGGACTCCGGATTCAGGTGGTCCAGATAGTCGCGGGCGCGGATGAAGGTGCCGCGCGACTTGGACATCTTCTGGCCGTTGACGGTCAGAAAGCCGTGGCAGAACACCGCGGACGGGGTGCGATAGCCCGCGCCGTGCAGCATGGCCGGCCAGAACAGGGTGTGGAAGTAGGCGATGTCCTTGCCGATGAAGTGATACAGCTCGGCGTCGGAGTCCGCGCCCCACCAGGCGTTAAAGTCCAGGCCCTGCTGTTCGGCGTGGGCGCGAAAGCTCGCCATGTAGCCGATCGGCGCGTCCAGCCAGACGTAGAAGTATTTGCCCGGCGCATCGGGGATCTCGAAGCCGAAGTAGGGCTCGTCGCGGGAGATGTCCCAGTCGCTCAGGCCGGTGTCGAACCACTCGTCCAGCTTGTTGCGGATCGCGTCCTGCAGGCGCCCGGAGCGGGTCCAGTCGCGCAGGAAGGCCTCGAAGTCGCCGAGCTTGAAGAAGTAGTGCTCGGAGGCGCGCGATTCCGGACGCGCGCCGCTGATCGCGGAGACCGGGTCCTTCAGGTCCAGCGGGCTGTAGGTGGCGCCGCAGGCCTCGCAGGAATCACCGTACTGCTCGGCCGCGCCGCATTTGGGGCAGGAGCCCTTGATGAAGCGATCCGGCAGGAACATCCCGGCCTCGGGGTCATAGGCCTGGTCGATGGTGCGGGTCTCGATGTGTCCGGCGTCGCGCAGTGCGGTGTAGATCTGCCCCGCCAGTTCGCGGTTCTCGTCCGAATGGGTCGAGTGGTAGTGGTCGAACCCGATGCGGAACTCGGCGAAATCGGACTCGTGCTCCTGACGCACGCGTTCGATCAGTTCTTCCGGCTCTATGCCCTCGGCGCGCGCCTTCAGCATGATCGGGGTGCCGTGGGCGTCGTCCGCGCAGACATAGATGACCTCGTGGCCGCGCGCGCGCTGGAAGCGCACCCAGATGTCGGTCTGGATGTATTCGACCAGGTGGCCCAAGTGGATCGGGCCGTTGGCGTAGGGCAGGGCGCTGGTGACAAGGATCTTGCGCGGGGTGTCGGTCATTGCTTGGCTCGCGTTGGCGGCACCGGGCCGCAGGGTGCAGGGGCGCTATTGTCGGGGCTGGCTGTCGGGTTGTCGAGGCGTGCCAAGGGCTCCGGCATGTTGTCCACAGAAGTTGTGGATAACTCTGTGGGCAACCCGGTGGAATCGGTCGCCAAGCCTTGCCACACAAGGCCGCATGACAAATTGGTTAAAAATCGACCAACCTGTAAGAATCCCATAGAAACAGAAAGATGCATAACTATTATGCAGTAACTTAGATGCTTGTTCGCCTATCTTGGCCGATGCTCCCCATCTTCGGGCCCTTTGTGCATAAAACCGTCGCAAGGGCCTTGACACCTGCCTTAATGCGCGCCTTGAGGCTTCGGAAAGGACGGGTGGCTGGTGGTGCCATTGGCGTAGTGCACTGGGGCCAGTAGAATCGCGCGATCACTCCCAACACCGGATGCCACGATACCCATGGCCGAACTCGCGCGAGAGCAGATCGAAAACGCCCTGAAGACCGTTCAGGACAAGTACCTCGAGCAGGACCTGGTCGCCGCCGGCGCGGTCCGGGACATTCGCGTGGACGGTGCCCGCGCCGCCATCGATATCCAGATGGGGTACTCCGCCGCTGGCTACCACGACGAATTGCGCGCCGCGATCCAGGGCGCACTGGCCGGCGTGGCCGGGCTGGAATCGTCGGAGGTGACGATCAGCACGAAGGTCACGACCCACGCGGTGCAGAAGAGCCTGAAGCCGATGGCCGGGATCAAGAACATCATCGCCGTGGCCTCCGGCAAGGGCGGGGTGGGCAAGTCCACTACCGCGGTGAACCTGGCGCTGGCGCTGGTCGCCGAGGGCGCGCAGGTCGGCATCCTGGATGCCGACATCTACGGCCCGAGCCAGCCGCGCATGCTGGGGATCAAGGACAAGCCGGAATCCAAGGACGGCAAGAGCATGGAGCCGCTGGAGCGCCATGGCGTGCAGGCAATGTCCATTGGGTTCCTGATCGACGAGGACACGCCGATGATCTGGCGTGGCCCGATGGTCACGCAGGCGCTGGAGCAGCTCCTGAACGAGACCAACTGGAAGGATCTGGACTACCTGATCATCGACCTGCCGCCGGGCACGGGTGACATCCAGCTGACCCTGTCGCAGAAGATCCCGGTCTCCGGTTCGGTGATCGTGACCACGCCACAGGACATCGCGCTGCTGGACGCGCGCAAGGGCCTGCGCATGTTCGAGAAGGTGGAGGTGCCAGTACTCGGCATCATCGAGAACATGAGCATCCACATCTGCTCGAAGTGCGGCCACGAGGAATACATCTTTGGCCAGGGCGGCGCGGAGGGCATGGCGGAGGAATACGGCGTGGATCTGCTGGGCGCGCTGCCGCTGGATATCCGCATTCGCGAGCAGGCGGACGGTGGCGAACCCACCGTGGTCGCCGACCCGGAAGGTCGTATCACGGAGATCTACCGCGAGATCGCGCGGCGCACGGGTGCCAAGCTGGCCGAGCAGTCCAAGGACTACAGCAGCAAGTTCCCCAATATCGTGATCCAGGACAACTGATCCGGTGCGTCACCAGGGACTGGGCCAATGAGCATCAAGGCGGACCGCTGGATTCGGGAGATGGCCGAGACCAAGGGCATGATCGAGCCCTTCGAGCCCGGCCAGATCCGCTACCGCGACGAGCAGCGGATCGTGTCCTATGGCACATCCAGCTACGGCTATGACGTGCGTTGCTCGGATCACTTCAAGATCTTTACCAACATCAACTCGAGCATCGTCGACCCCAAGGGTTTCGACGAGGGCAGTTTCGTGGACGTGCAGTCGGACTGCTGCATTATCCCGCCGAACTCCTTTGCCCTGGCGCATACGGTCGAGTACTTCCGCATCCCGCGCGACGTGCTGACCATCTGCCTGGGCAAGTCGACCTATGCGCGCTGCGGCATCATCGTCAACGTAACCCCTCTGGAGCCCGAGTGGGAAGGTCATGTGACGCTGGAGTTCTCCAACACCACGCCGTTGCCCGCCAAGATCTACGCCAACGAGGGCGTGGCGCAGATGCTGTTCCTGCAGTCCGACGAGGTCTGTGAGACCTCCTACAAGGACCGCGGTGGCAAGTACCAGGGCCAGCGCGGCGTCACGCTTCCGCGCACCTGACCCATTCCTTCAATTAGGGAGTAGGACCGCCATGCGTATCGTGATCGCGCTGGGCGGCAACGCCCTGCTGCAACGCGGCGAGACCCCCTCGGCCGAGGCCCAGCAGCACAATGCCCGACGTGCGGCGGCGGCCATCGCGGCCGTGGCGCGCGAGCACGAGGTGGTCGTTACCCACGGCAACGGGCCCCAAGTGGGGTTGCTCGCAAACCAGGCGGAATGCGATCGCATTGCCTGGCCACTGGATGTGGTTGGGGCCGAGAGCCACGGCATGATCGGCTACATCCTGGCGCGGGAACTGCACAACGCGCTGGGTCATGACCGGGTGGCGAGTCTGCTCACCCAGACCGAGGTCGACCCGAACGACCCCGCCTTTGACCACCCGGAAAAGTTCATCGGCCCGACCTGGGGCGAGGCTCGTGCCCGTGCGCTGGCCGAGGAGCGTGGCTGGGACGTCGCCCCGGACGGTGAGGGCTGGCGGCGGGTGGTGGCCTCGCCGGAGCCGCAACGCCTGCTGGGCATGGAGGCCGTCCGCAGTCTCGTGGATGGCGGATCGGTCGCGATCTGTGCCGGGGGCGGCGGCGTGCCGGTCGCACGTGACGGCGACGGGCGTCTCTATGGCATCGAGGCCGTGGTGGACAAGGACCTGACGGCGGCGCGCCTGGCTGCACATGTCGAGGCGGATTGGCTGTTGATGCTGACCGACGTCGACGGGGTCTACATGGACTGGGGCACGCCGGACGCGCGGCGCCTGAAGGCGCTGCTGGTCACAGCCGTGGATCCGGCGGCGTATCCGGCTGGATCCATGGGCCCGAAGATGGACGCTGCGCGGCGCGCCGCGCAGGATGGCATCCGCGTCGGGATCGGTAAGCTGGAGGACGCCGCGGCCATCCTGGCCGGGCGAGCGGGGACCCGGATCCTTCCAGTGGGTGCGGCCTGACGGCCTGGAAGGGAGCCCCTGGCCGTTACATTCGCCCTTGCGCGCCGGCCGCGGAACTTGCAGGCTTCAAGTACAAATGGAACAAGAGTGAACATGATGCGAGAGATTCAGCGAGCCGCCCCCCTGGTGATCGGGCTGACGGCCGTGGGCCTGCTGGCGCTGGGTTGCGGCAGCGGCGGACCGGAGGAGTCGGCTGGTCCCGCCCAGGGTCTGGAGCAGGGCGGCATCACGCCGCAGGACATGTCCAGTGACGAGGCGCGGCGCCCGCAGCAAAGCGGCCTGCCTGCAGCGGACGTCAAGCGATCGACGGACTGAGCCGGTGAGTGCTCGATGGTTGTGCTGCGTACGGGGTATTCACCACATGAGGTCGTCGGGTACGACGTAGTCCTTGTAGGGATCGTCCGGATCGGCTTCCGACCCGGCGTCGTCCACGGCGGGGATGACTAGCGGCCATTCCGGATCGCGCTCGCGAATGCGGTCCGCGGTCTCGCGCGGGATGACCCGGAACCCCTTTTCCGGGCGCACATCCAGGCCGGCAAGCGCGGCGCGGCCATCGGCCAGGCGCTTTTGCAGGTCGGCGGTCACCGGGAGGTGGCGGATCTGCCCGCCCTGCTGGAAGTGATAATCCAGAGCGGCATCGCCGGTGGGGATTGGCGCCAGGTGGGTGCTCACCAGTTCGCGGACCTGCGCGTGGCGCGCCCGGCGTTCGGCACGTTCCTGCTGTTCGCGGTTCTTCTGTCGCGAACGCTCAGCCTGCTCGGCCTTGCGCGCCTCGGCAACGCCTGGCTCCGGACCGGTATTGCGGTCCTTTTTCTTTTTCGCGTTGCCTTTCTGGGCCTTGTGCTTTTGCGACTTGGCCTGGCGAACCTGTTTTTCGTCCACCAGCCCCTTCTTCAGGAGCTGACTGCGCAGATCTTCCGACATGAATCCTGCCGTGTTCGGTCAATGGGTTAGGGAAACACTCATCCATGTACACGTTCGCGCTCGAGTCGCTTTTGGGCGCGAACAAGGCGCGGTGACTGCCGTGCAGTCACTCTGCACAAGGGAACCGCAACGCCGTGCGCGCGCAAAAGCGGCCGAGCCCCTTCGGGGTTGGCACCCCAGGTTCCCCGATCCTGCGTTGCGCCGCTTGCAGGTAGAAGCCACTACCTGCTGCACGACGCGCCTTGGTTCGGAAAACCTGGGGTGCCAACGCGAACGTGTACATGGATGAGTGTTTCCCTAAGAGCATAGCCGGAATCTGCCCTCGCGTGCAGCATGCGCCGGTCAGGTCGCGGCAAACGCGCGCACTCCGTCGCGGATCTCGGCATCCGGTAGATCGGGGAACAGGGTGCGCAGTCGGCGCTGGGGATCGATGGCGTTGGCCCCGGTGCTCTGTTCGGTCTGGCGTCGGGCCTCTGCAAGCAGTTGCAGGCCAGCGAGGCGCTCGCTTTGCAGCTCCAGCGCCAGTACGGCGCGGTAGAGCGTGTCGCGTTCGGGGGTGTGGAGTTGCCGACGCAGTACGCGGAGGCGTTCGGTGGAGGATGCCTGCCAGCGCCGGGCCGTTTCCCGGAGTGCCCGCCATTGCGGGGCGCTCAAGGGCTGCGGGTACCACAGGGCAAACAACGCCAGCATCACGTCCACGCCAAAATCGTCCTGCCAGCGCATCAGGCACTCGCGCGCGACGGGGTCGGCCCAGAGGCTGGCGGCGAAATCCCAGAACGGGGCGAAGTCTGTGGCCAGTGGGTCTTCCCCTGGCTCCGGCTCGGGTCCGGGTTCAGGCACTGCTCGCGGCGGAGGTGAAGGTGACGCCGGCCGTGTTGCGCAGGCCGTCGGGCTGGAGGATCTCCAGATCCCGGGTGTGCAGGTTGATCACGCCCTGGTTGCGCAGCTGAGTAAACAGGCGGCTGATGGTCTCCTGGGTCAGGCCCAGGTGGTTGGCGATGTCTGCCCGTGACATGGGCAGGTAGAACCGCTCGGGGGACAGGCCGCGGGCGCGATGGCGCTCCGACAGGACGATCAGGAAGGTCGCCAGACGCTGTTCCGCGGTGCGCTGGCCGAGCAAGGCGTGCAGGCTTTCGTCCTGGGCCAGTTCCTGACTCATCACGCTCATCATGTGCTGGCGGAAGGTCGGCAGGCGGCCGGCGAGGTCGTCGACATGGCCGTAGGGCACGGCGCAGACGCTGGTGGACTCCAGCGCAATGGCGCTGACCGGGTGTTTGCCGGAGTGGATCGCGTCCAGCCCCAGCAGGTCGCCGGCCAGCGCGAAGCCGGTGATCTGTTCGGTCCCGTCATCGGAGATCAGCACCGTTTTCAGTGCCCCGGTACGGACCGCGTACAGCGCTTCGAACTTGGTCCCCATGGTGAACAGGGCCGCGCCCTTGGCGATGGGCCGACGTTGCTGGACGATTTCGTCGAGTTGCCAGAGTTCATCCTGGGGCAGGCCCATGGGCAGGCAGAGCTGGCGCAAGGTGCAGTGCTGGCAGGCTTGGGTGGGTCGTAGCGTCATGCGTGCAGGGTAGCCGTTTTTTCGGCGTTGGGGAAAGCGATTTTCGGGGTATGCCATCGGGGGCGGGAATGCGGTACTGTCCCGATGAGTTGTAAGCGATTACAAAAGGCTCTGCCGTCGGTCAGGGCCGCACATCGAGATGGCTCGGTGTCTTCCCGACGGCTGCGTGGAAATGCGCTATATCGGTAATTAGACTGAGTCTAGAGCCTGCGACACGATCACGGTCGGCATTACACGTGAGGGCTGAGAGACCCGACCGATAGAACAAGGACAGGGGTAGAGATGATCGAGCGGTTACTGGAACGGTACATACGCTACGGGACCTTTGTGCTGCGGCATCCGGATGGCCGCGAGCAGCGCTTCGGGAGCGGCGCGCCGGAAATCACGATGCAGCTGCATGATAAGGCGGCGTTACGCAAGATCGGACGCGACCCGGGCTTCCAGCTGGGCGAGACGTACATGGACGGCCTGTGGTCGCCCGGCCCCGAGGGCTTGCAGGTGTTCCTCGACGTGGCCATGCGCAACTTCGCGCCGATGTTCAAGCAGCGGGTCAACCCCGCCGTGCGCATGCTGCGGGCCCTGATCGAGCAGGGCAACAAGGTGGCGCGCTCCTACCAGAACATTGCTCATCACTACGATGTTGACGAGTGGCTTTATCGCCAGTTCCTGGACGAGGGCATGTTCTACAGCTGCGCCTATTTCGAACGCTCGGACATGAGCCTGGAAGAGGCGCAGCAGGCCAAGTGCGCGATGCTGCGCAAGAAGCTCATGCTGGAACCGGGCATGCGGGTGCTGGATGTTGGTTGCGGCTGGGGGGGGCTGGCCTTCCATCTCGCCGAGCATGCCGGTGTGCATGTGGATGGTGTGACGCTGTCGAAGGAGCAGCTGCGGGTTGCCCGTGACGAGGCCAAGCGTCGGGGGCTCGAGGATCGGGTGCGGTTCCTCTATCAGGACTACCGCGAACACGACGACCAGTACGACCGCATCGTCAGCGTCGGCATGTTCGAGCATGTGGGCACGCCCAACTACGAGACGTTCTTCCAGCGCGTGCACGATCTGCTGAAGCCGGAAGGCATCGCGGTGCTGCACACCATTGGACGTCAGGAGGCACCGGCGACCTCCAACCCCTGGTTGAGCAAGCACATCTTCCCGGGCGGGTATACGCCCGCCTTGTCCGAGGTGATGGCGGCACTGGAGCCCACGCCGCTGTACACCACGGATATCGAGTTCTGGCGCCTGCATTATGCCGAGACACTGGCCGAGTGGTATCAGCGCTTCCAGAAGATCCGGCCCGAGGCCGTCGAGCGCTTCGATGAGCGTTTCTGCCGCATGTGGGAGTTCTACCTGGCCAGCTGCGAGGGCACCTTCCGCTGGTGGAATCAGGTGGTCTTCCACGTGCAGATCGCCAAGCAGCAGGATACCGTGCCGCTGACCCGGGACTACCTTTATCGTGAGGGTGCCCCGGCCGTCGTTTCCACCCCGCCCGGGGAGGGCCGCGCGCCGCGCAACGACGCCGCCTGAGAGCAGGCGGATCGATTCCCGCCCGATCCCGAAGCACCGCCAAATGCGCGCGAACCGAGTGCGCTTTCCCTACACTAGGGGTGACGTTGCGGCCATGCCGGCAGTAACGATCCATTCCGGAGCAGGGGCGCGTGTTCGGTCGCTTTAGTAAACGCAGGGAGGCACAGGGCCCGGAAAGCCCGCAGGCTGGCGGACCGTCACAGGAACACGTCCTGATCGAGGCGGCCGGGCGTAGCCGCATTACCGAGGTGGCTGCCACCGCGCGGCGCGTGCCCTGGTCGCTGAACTTCCTGCAGTTGCTGTGGGCCGCTGGGCCGGTCACGTTCCTGGCGATGCAGGGTGGCTACTTCCTCGGTTTCGGCCACGCCGCCCCGGCACAGAACTTCATCTTCTTCGCCGTTTACACCCTGCTGTTCGGGGTGATCGGCCTGGTCGCGCGCTTCGTGGCGGACGCCACACGGGGCAAGCGCCAGGAGCGCTCGCGCGATCAGCTGCGCAACACCATCGACTTGCTGCCGGATCTGCTGTTCGTCACCCGCGACCTGGCGATGGGGGAGATGACCCCGGACATGCGCCGGCGGAAGGCGGCCCAAGTCCTGTTGCACGAGGTGGATATCGCACCCGAGGCCGTGGCGGTCGCGGTGCGCGAGATGACCGGCGATGCCAGCCTGGCGGCGGCCGCGGAGCAGATCGAGATCTATCGCCGCCTGGGCCTGCGCTCGCGCGTGGGCGATCTGGTGGCTGCGACCGACGACTCCAGGCTCGCGGCGCTGGAGAAGCTGCACCATGAGGCTCCGGAGGTCGCCGATCTGCTGCGCGACCGCCTGCAGGGCGTGGCGCCGACCCAGGAGGATGGTGTGCGCCGGGTGGACCAGTTCCTGGATCGACTGTTCTCCGCCGCGGATGCTGACGACTTGGTCCGCTGCACCCTCGACGATGTGCAGGCGATCTTCGTGCTCGCCTTCGAGCTGATGAACGGACGTCAGATCAAGCGGCTGAGCTTCGAATGGTCGGGGGGGTGGCAACTCGGGGCGGCCCTGGACCGACTGGAATCCCAGGGCAATCGCTTTCGTGTGGCCCAGGCCGGGGTGGTCAGCCGCCTGCGCTCGCTCGGCATCCTGCTATCCCAGCACGAGGCGTCGGGTCTGGATCCACAGGCCCTGCGCGAGCCGATCGTCAGCCTCGGTCGTCAGGTGCTGGAGGCGGTGCAGCGGTTGGAGGATCTCGAACCTTCGGAAAATTCTGCGGACGGCCAGCTCCTCGGTCTTGCCCTGCGCCGGGTCGAGGACTTGCGCGAGGCGCGCGACCACCTGATGCAGTCGCAAAGCCGCTACACCAATGCGGTGGAACGCTGGGAGGCCCTGCGTCGGGCGCAGGTCGAGAAGCGGGGCGAGAAGCGCTGGTTCAAGCGCAGCGTGCGCGGTATCCGGGTGAGCGAGGAGCTGATCGAGCTGACCGACGACCAGAAGCTGAAACTGGCCAGCCACTTCTGCTCTTTCCTCAAGGAACACAAGATCGAGCGCGAGGGAGACCTGTTCTACTTTGGCGGCTCGGCGCTGGATGCGGAGACCGCCAAGCGGATCGGGATCCAGCTCGCCCTGATCATGGAGCCGCTGGTGGATCTTACGAACCCCAGTATCCAGCGCGCGATCTATGCGAACCCCGCGGCCTATCTGGGCGGGCTCTACGTCGGCATGAGCGCGGATGCCAAGGCAGGCCTGGGCTCGGCGATGGTGCGCAAGGTCCGCCAGGATCTCGGGCGCATGGCCGAGTGGCTGGCGATGCGCCTCACGCGGATTTATCACCTGCCATTGAGCGATTCCATGCGGGACTTCCTGGTCAGCCACTATGGGGCCAACCGCGAGCGCCTGGATATGCTGGCGACCCATCCCGGGGACGAGTCGCACCCGGTGGCGTTGCGTGCCGAGCGCTCGCCCGAGTTCGACGCCATGCTGCAGGACAAGACCTGGGGGCTGCTGCTCAAACGCGGTACCCGCTATCTGTATGCCGAGGAACGGCGCCGCCGATGATTGGTTCAGACATGCGAACTTGGGTAGCTCCTTTCGGGATCGCGCGGCGGGTGGGTTAGCGGCTGGTAATTTTGCGCCCAACTGTGTAGGGTTCGCTACGTTCCTCGGTGCCCGACCAAGCACGGCTTGGCGGGTTAAACGGGAAGATCGGTGAGTCTCCGACGGGCCGCAAGGCCCTGGGATGAATCCGACGCTGCCCCCGCAACGGTGATCGAGCGAGAGACCGCCCGTCGGTTTCTGATGGTCGCGGCCAGTGCCACTGAACCCTGGGTTCGGGAAGGCGCCGCGCCGGAACGCTCGTCAGTCCGGAGACCGGCCAGGGAATGATCGCGCGGCATGCGGCGGGCATGCGAGGCGGATGATCGGGCCCGGCCGTTCGCCGGTCGTGGCCGATCCCCCTCGTGTCTGTCTCCCCCTGTCTGTGCGATCCCGACGAATCAACGGCGTGCGGGCGGCTCGCCGGGAGACAACAAAAAACATGAAACGCACAGCACTCTCCGCGGCCATCCTGCTGGCCACTTCTCCCGTTCTGGCGGACACGCCGGATACCGACGAAGCGCAGACGCTGGAGACCGTCCAGGTCACCGCCACGCGCATCGCACAGACGGTGGACCAGACCCTCGCTTCGGTGACCATCATCGACCGCGAAGAGATCGAACGCCTGCAGCCACGTCAGTTCACCGATCTTCTGGAAGGGCGAGCCGGCATCGAGACCTCCCAAAACAGCGCCTTCGGGAAGACCACTTCCGTCTTCACCCGGGGGTCGAGCTCTGGGCACACCCTGTTGCTGGTCGATGGAGTTCGAATGGGTTCTGCGACGGGTGGCGGGGCAAGTTGGCAGTTCCTGCCGCCGGAGGAGATCGAGCGCGTGGAGATCGTGCGCGGACCGCGCACCAGTATCTACGGTTCCGACGCGATCGGAGGGGTTGTGCAAGTCTTCACCCGTGAAGGCCGCAAGGGGCCGCCGAAGGTTAGTGCATTTTTCGGTGGCGGTAGTTTCAATACGTGGGAGGTCGGCGTTGGCGTAGCGGGTGGTACCGATAACACGAACTACAGCTTCTCGGTCAGCCACTTCGATACCGACGGCATCAACGTCCAAGACGGTGTGGGCGATGAAGACCGCGATGGCTATGACAACACCTCGCTTGCCACCAAGGTCTCGCACCGGCTCGATAATGGAGTCGAGGTTTTCGGTAATGTGCTGTATTCAGAGGGTAGAACCGAAATAGACGGCACTGAAGATGAAACTGATTTTCGGCATGCCGCCCTTCGTGGTGGCTTGCGAGTGCCTGTAACCCCTTTTTGGGATACCGAATTCAGTGTTAGTCACAGTCGCGATGAGAACGATAATTTCAACGAAGGCGCTTTTTCTTCTCGCTTCGATACCAAACGCAACGGTGTGGATTGGCGAAACGATCTCGAGATAACGGATCGTGTTTACTTGATTGCCGGCATCGATGCGTATGAAGACCGGGTGGATAGCACCACCGATTATGCTGAAGATTCTCGGTACAACGTTGGAGCATACTCGGTGATTCAGGTTGGCTTGGGCCGCCATGATTTCGAGGGAAGTTTGCGTTACGACGACAATGAACAGTTTGGCGACAAGGTGACAGGGCAGGTAGCCTGGGGTATGCAGGCTACCAACATCCTACGGCTGCGCGCGTCTTATGGAACGGCCTTCAATGCGCCTACGTTTAACCAACTGTATTGGCCGGGGGCGGGTGATCCAGAACTTCAAGCAGAAGAGTCCGAAACGGCTGAAATAGGCCTTCGCGCTAGCTTTGATCAAGGGTATCTGGATGCCTCGATTTTCCAATCGAGAGTGGAAAAAATGATTCCAGTTTGGCCACCTGAAAACGTCGACGAAGCGAGGATTTCCGGGCTTGAGTTGGAGGGTGGATACGAACGTTATGATTGGATTTCGCGCGCTTCGTTGACCCTTCTGAATGCAGAGGATCGTGAAACAGGCAATGAACTTCCTCGCCGGTCCCCGGTAACTGCCCGCTTCGATCTGGATCGGCAGTTCCAAAGTTTCTCGGTCGGGGGGTCTGTGATCGCGAAGAGTCGCTCGTACAACGATGCCAACAACGATGAACAGCTGTCTGGCTATGGCCTTCTGAACCTACGCGCGAGCTATCAGATCCATCCGGAATGGCAGCTTCAGGCTTCGGTCCAGAACGTGTTCGACAAGGACTACGAGACGGCGGGCGGCTACAACCAGCCGGGGCGTGCCGCGTTCGTGAAACTGCGCTATCAGCAGAGGTGATCCATGGGTAATCGACTGTCGAAGATTGCGACCCGCACGGGTGATGAAGGCCGAACCGGCCTTGGTGACGGCTCGCGAGTGGACAAGGACTCGCATCGCGTCGAGGCCTTCGGTGATGTGGATGAGCTGAACAGCGTGATCGGCCGGTTGCTGATCCATGACCTGCCCGAAGAGGTCCGGCGCTCGCTGGCGCTGGTGCAGCACGAGCTGTTCGACCTGGGGGCGGAACTGGCCGTGCCGGGCCATCAGGCGTTGCCGGATGCCTCCGTGGAGCGTGTGGACGTGGAGCTTGAGTCCTTCAACGATGATCTGCCGGCCCTGGAGGAGTTCATCCTCCCGGGCGGCGGGCCGGCCGCGGCCGATTGTCATATCGCCCGTACGGTCTGCCGCCGGGCGGAACGGCGTCTCGTTGCGCTCAATCACCACGAGGCGTTGCGCCCGGGTTCGCTGGCCTACATCAACCGGCTGTCGGATCTCCTGTTTGTGCTCTGTCGCGTGCTCGCGCGCCACGAGAACGGCGAAGAGGTCCTCTGGCAGCCGGCCAGCCGGCGTGGCTGAAGCGCTCTTCTGAGGGGCGCCGCTGCGGCGGCGCCCCAATCCCATTGCAGTGGTCGCTGGCGTGTCGGGTACACGCCTCGCGGCCCCTTGCGCCTGTTTTTCGGGAAATCTCCATGCGTTTTCGTCGCACAACCCTGATTGCTATTGCGTTTTTTCTATTCGGCGTCGGAACGGCCGGGGCCGGGCCGCTCCTGGTGGGTGTTGTTTCCGATCGCTCGGCGGCGGAGGTCGCCGCCGGGGCGCATCGCTTCCTCGAGGCCCATCCGGAGGCGGAGGTCGTACTGCGCACCCCGGAGCAGCTCACGGACAAGTCGGACGAGGCGGTCGCGGCGCTGTGGCGCGAGGCGGACGCGGTGCTCGTCGCGGCCGTCTTCGGGGATCAGGCCGCGCGCCTCGATCGCCTGTTGCGGGAGGCCCCGCCGCCCGAGGGAGCCCCGATCCTGGCCATCAACAGCGTTCGCCACCTGACGGCGTTGTCGCGGATCGACGGTGAGGCCGTACTCGCGGGGCTCGATGACGAGATGCGTACCGAACTGGCGGCCAACCCGGATCCGGGTGAGGACCCGCGCGCGCACCTGTCCCGACAGCAGGAGCGCTTCCCCGAACAGGCGGACTGGCTGGCCGGGCGGGCGTTCTACCAGGGGCGCACGCCGGAGAACATGGAGGGCCTGATGCGCTGGCTGGCCGCGCATGGCGGCCACGCGATCGACGTACCGGACCCGGACCCGCGCGAGACCATCCGCTACTACCGCCATGGCAGCTCCAGCCCCGATTCGGACGCCCTCGATCTGGAGGAGGGTCCGGCCGTGGCGCTCCTGGATCTGGATACCGGCGACCGGCCGGGCGACCGCGCCCTGCTGGATGCGGCCTGCGAGGCCCTGGAGAACCGCGAGATCCAGTGTTTTGTGGTGCTCGCGCGCTGGGGCGGGGCGAGCCGCGAGGCGATCGAGACCCTGGAGAACGTGGCCGGGCCGGCAGATCTCGCCGGGATCGTGAGTCTGCAGGACTTCGTGGTCGGCGGGGGCGGCAACCGCGAGGCGGTGGCCGAGGCCTTCGGCGAGCTGGATGTCCCGGTGATCAAGGGCATCCGCCTGGCGGATGTGAGCGCAGCCCAGTGGCGGCTGTCGCACGAAGGCATCCCCTGGGACAAGGTGCACTACCACGTGGCCATGCCGGAGTTGCAGGGTATGAGCCAGCCGATGGTGCTGGCGGCCGCGGGCGCCCCGGAACAGGATGAACGCACGGGTGTGCGCCTGATACTGACCGAGCCGGTGGGCGAGCGCGTGGAGGCTTTGGCCGACCGGGTGGCAAGCTGGCAGCGGCTGCGCACCCTCGACAACGCGGACAAGCGGGTCGCGGTCGTCTACTACAACCATCCGCCGGGTCGCCAGAACATCGGCGCGGACAAGCTGGATGTGCCCGAGTCCCTGCTGGAGATGTTGCAGCGGCTGGAGGCGGCCGGCTATGACCTGGGCGACAACGTGCCGGAGGATGCCGAAGCCCTGCTGGACATGATCCAGGACCGGGCGGTGAATCTCCCGGAGCAGGCAGATGCGCTGGACGCGATCGCCGGCCGGGTGGCCGCGCTCGATCGCGAGCAGTACCAGGCCTATTTCGACGCCCTGCCGGAGTCGATCCGGGCCGAGTTGGTGGATGGCCCGATCGGCTACCTGCAGGCGAGGCTGGAGGCGGCCAAAGCCGCCGACGAGATCGATTTGGCACAAGCCGCGCTGGAAAGCGGTGTCGGTGATCTGCGCCACATGCTCGAGAGCTATCCGCACGCGGCCCAGGATCGAGCGCTGGATCTGCTCGCACAATTCGAGGCGGCCTGGGAGGCCACGCTGGCGGGTGAGGACGCGCATGCGACGACCGAGCAATTGCGCAAGGCGCTGGTGCGCACGGGCATCCCCGGCCTGACCGGCTGGGGCGAGCCGCCGGGCGAGGCGATGACCCGCGACGGCGAGATGCTGTTCCCCGGGATCGAGTTCGGCAACGTGTTCATCGGACCGCAGCCGCCGCGTGGCTGGGAGGTCAGCGAGCGCCTGCTGCACGCGAATACCACCTTCCCGCCGACCCACCAGTATGTCGGCTTCTACCACTGGATCCGCGACCACTTCGAGGCGGATGCGCTGGTCTATGTCGGCCGCCACTCGACCCGGGAATTCCTGCCGCGTCGGCGGGCGGGTCTGGCGGCAGATGACTACCCCGAGATCCTCGGGGGCGCCCTGCCGATCATCTACCCCTACATCGTCGATGGGGTGGGCGAGGGCATCCAGGCCAAGCGCCGGGCCATGGGCGTGATGATCAGCCACCTGACCCCGCCATTGGCGGCGACCGAGCTGTACGACAGCCTGCTGGAACTGCGCCAGCTGGTGGAGACCTACGAGGCCGCGGCTCAGCCGGATGCCGCCACCCGTTCGCGGGCGGTACAGACCCTGCGCGAACGTATCGAGGATCTCGGCCTGACCGAGACCATCGAGCGGGAAATGGCCCGGGGGCATCATCACGACCACGGGCACCACCATGACGACCACGGCGATCACCACGTGGGTCATGACGAAGAGCCCGACACCACCGGGCATGGCGAAGGTCATGCGGACGAACATGGCGACGAGCAGCGTGACGCGGACCATCACCGGGAACATGGGGATGAAGAGCACGAGCACGCCCATGAGCATGATCATGAGAACGAGCATGCGGATGAGGGGCATGACGAACACGCCACGACCCGGCTGTCCGAGATGGACGAGGAGTTGCTGGTCCACGAGATCGGCCACTACCTGACCGACATGCAGGAAGACCAGATGCCCCTGGGGCTGCACGTGTTCGGGCGCGACTGGAGCGACGAGGCCGTGGACACGATGCTTGAGTCGATGGCCGGTGACGACGCGATCGGCGACGACTGGGACGCGAAGCTGCGCGGATCGCCGGCCAGCGAGCGTGCGCATCTGCTGGCGGCCCTGGAGGGGCGTTTCGTGCCACCGGGCCAGGGCAACGATCCGATCCGGACGCCGGAGGTGTTGCCGACCGGGCGCAACTTCCATGCGCTGGCGGCGGATCTGGTGCCCACGCGCATTGCCTGGGGCATTGGCCAGGAACTGGCCGCGGATGCCCGTGAGCACGGCGATCCCGAGGCCGACGGCAGCGAGGCGATCATCCTCTGGGCGTCGGATACCGTGCGCGACGAGGGCGTGATGATCGCCTTCGGCATGGACATGCTGGGCATTCGCCCGGCCTGGAACAGCCGCGGGATCGTCCAGGGACTGGAACGCATGGACCTCGACGAGGCGGAGCGTGACCGCCGTCGCGATGCCCTGTTCACCACCTCCGGTTTGTTCCGGGACCTGTACGAGGACCAGCTGGTGTGGCTGGATCGTGCCGCTCGCCTCGCGCTGGATGGCTCGTCCGACATCATTCTTGCGGAATACCCCGAGCTGGAACCGGCACTGGAAGCGGCCCTGGCCCCGCTGGGGCAGGACCTGCGCGATCCGGGCGACGAGCCGCTGGCGCGTAACGATGTGGCCGCGCAGTGGGTGGAGGACACCCAGGCCCTGCGTGCGGCCGGGCTCGATGGCGCCGGGGCCGGGCAGCAGGCGGCCCTGCGCGTGTTCGGCTCCGCGCCCGGGGCCTACGGCGCGGGGGTCAACCGGCTGGCGGATCGCTCCGGCGCCTGGGAGGACCGCGCCGAACTGGGTGCGGCCTACCTGCGGCGCATGGGCCATGCCTACGGGGCGGATGAGTCCGGTGGCTCTGCGCACGAGGCCTTCGAGGCCCGTCTGGGCCAGGTCGGACGGACCTACCTCGGGCGGGCCTCGCATCTCTACGGCCTGCTGGACAACGACGACGGGTTCGACTTCCAGGGCGGTCTGTCCACCGCGGTCGAGAGCATCCGCGGCGAGGTGCCGGACAACCGCGTGCTGCAGCACGCCGATCCGGACGACCCGCGGGTGGAGACCCTGGGCCGCGCGCTGATGCGCGAATTGCAGGGGCAGAACCTGAACCCGCAGTGGATCGAGCCGCTGATGGATCACGGCTATGCCGGGGCCCGCACCATGGCCCGGGACTTCGTCGACAACCTGTGGGGCTGGCAGGTGACCAACCCGGAGATCATCCGCTCCTGGGTCTGGGACGAGGTGCACGACGTGTACCTCCAGGACCGCCACGGGTTGGGGATGCAGGAGTTCCTGGCCGACGGCCACAACGTGCACGTGAAGACCCACCTGCAGGCCGTGCACCTGGTTGCGGCCAGCCACGGATTCTGGGACGCCGATCCCGAGGTGCTGGATGCATTGTCCGAGCGCTTCGCGGAACTGGTCGCCGAGCACGGCCTGCCCGGCAGCGGTCACACGCGCCCGGATCACCCCATGCTGGACGAGGTGGCCGAGCGCCTGGACGACGCCGAGCTGCGCGCGGCCTTCGAGGCGGTGCGGGCGGCCGCGCAGATCGACCGGGCGGAGCCCGAGGCCGACCCCAGTCGCGTCACCGAGATCCAGCCGCTGGAAGACCCTACCGCGCAGGAGGCGCAGGAGATCCCCGAGCCGGCCGAGGCCGACGGCGGTCAGGAGACCGGCGACGAGGCGGCGGGCATGCCCTGGCTCCCCTGGCTGGTGGCTGGTGCGCTGTTCCTGCTGCTACTCGCCGGTATTGCTGCGGGCCGGCGGCGATAACCGCCATGGGCATTTTCGACCCTGTACTTGTAGGAGCCGAGCCCTCTCGGCGATTGGGGCAATGGTTACACCCCATCGGCCAGAGGCTGGCCTCCTACGCAGGACGGAAGGCCGTACGAATGGCTGAACAAAGGTTAATGAGGTAACGCGAATGTCGTTCTCGATCACGATGGAACTGATGGACACCGTGGTGCGCTGGCTGCTGGAGCCAGTGATCGTTGGCCTGCTGGTGCTGGTCGCGGTCGCCGTCTGGGAGCTCGGGCTGGCACTGGGTGAACGCTCCGGTGGGGTACGCCGTCTGGAATTGAGCGGCGATGCCGAACGCCTCGCTTACCGTGCCCGGCGGCGCATCGACCGCGCCGATCTGCTGGCGCGCATCGGCCCGATGCTCGGGCTGATGGGGACGTTGATCCCGCTGGGTCCGGGGCTGGCCGCGATGGGCCGGGGCGAACTGGAAATCCTCGCCCAGGCCGTTACGGTGGCTTTCAATACCACGGTGCTGGGGCTGCTGGTTGGCATCCTCGGCTTCCTGCTCGGGCGGTTGCGCCGGCGCTGGTATGACGCGGCGATGGAGCGTATGGAGGCGGCGGCATGAGGGTCCCGCACTACCGCGCTTCGCGCTTCGACGCGCCCGACGAGGAGCCGATGGGCCCGCTGGCCAATCTGGCCGACATCATGCTGGTGTTTGCCGTCGGCCTGATGGTGGTGATGGCCGCATCGGGCGGCGGGCTGGAGCCGGCCAGTGGCGGCGCCGAGATCGAGCCCGGGCGCGAGATCCCGGACCCACCCGAAGGGGCCGGCGAGGCCGGCTCGGGCTACGAATCCATGGGGCAGGTCTACCGCGATCCGGAGACCGGACGGATGATCCTGATCGGCGAATAGCCACTCTAGGCGCCGTCCGAATGCCCGTATGACGCAACGAATCAAGGAGTAACAGAACGATGAGCGAAGACACCGAAGCGGCTCGAGCCGAACGCCACGCCCAGCGCATGGCACGCAAGAAGGAGGTCGTGGACCGCAAGATCGCCGAGGCCCAGGAGGAGAAGGGGGTTTTCCTGATCCTGACCGGCAACGGCAAGGGCAAGAGCTCCTCCGGCTTCGGCATGGTCGCCCGTGCCCTGGGGCACGGCATGCAGGTGGGCATCGTCCAGTTCATCAAGGGGCAGTTCGCCACCGGCGAGGAGGCCTTCTTCCGCGGTCAGGACAACGTGCAGTACCACGTGATGGGCGAGGGCTACACCTGGGAGACCCAGGACCGCGAGAAGGATGTCGAGGCCGCCCGCGATGCCTGGGCGCATGCCCGCGACATGCTGCGCGACCCAAACGTCGATCTGGTGCTGCTCGACGAGCTGCACATCGCGCTGAAATACCAGTACCTCGACGTGGCCGAGGTCCTTGAAGAACTGGCCAACCGCCCGCCGATGCAGCACGTGATCACCACCGGCCGCGCCGCGCCCAAGGCGATGATCGAGGCGGCCGATACCGTCAGCGAGATCGGTGTGGTCAAGCACGCCTTCCAGGCCGGCATCAAGGCGCAAAAGGGGATCGAGCTGTGAGCGTGAGCTGTCCCGCCGCGTTCGTGGCGGCCCCGGCCTCGGGCCAGGGCAAGACCACGATCACCGCCGCCATCGCCCGCTACCACCGCAACCAGGGCCGGCGCGTGCGCGTGTTCAAGACCGGCCCCGACTTCCTCGACCCGATGATCCTGGAGCAGGCCTCCGGCCACCCGGTGGATGCGCTGCATCTGTGGATGGTGGGCGAGGCCGCCTGCCGGGCGATGTTGTACGAGGCGGCACAGACGTCCGACCTGATCCTGGTGGAGGGATCGATGGGGCTGTTCGACGGGGATCCCTCCGGCGCGGATCTGGCCCAGGCCTTCGGGTTGCCGATCCTGGCGATCCTGGATGCCAGCGGTATGGGGCAGACCTTCGGGGCGCTGGTGCACGGCTTGTCGACCTATCGCCCGGGCTTGTCATTCGCCGGCGTGATCGCCAACCGGGTGGGCAGCCCGGGGCATGCCCGGATGCTGGAGGACTGCACCCCGGACGCAATCCGCTTCTTCGGCGCCGTGCAGCGCAACGAGACGCTGAGTGTCCCGGATCGTCACCTGGGCCTGGTCCAGGCGGGCGAGATCGCCGACCTGGATGCGCGGCTGGAGGCCGCCGCGGCCGCGATCGAAGAGGCCGGCGTGACGGGCCTCCCGGAGCCCGTGACCTTTCATCCGGAAGCGATCGCGCCGATCACGGCGACCCTGTCCGGCGTACGCGTCGCGATTGCACGGGATGCGGCCTTCGCGTTCATGTATCCGGCCAATCTGCGTCTGCTGGAGAAGATGGGCGCCGAACTGCGGTTCTTTTCCCCGCTTGCCGGGGATGGGCTGCCGGAGGCCGATGCCGTCTGGCTCCCGGGCGGCTACCCCGAGTTGTATCTGGATCAACTGGCCGCCAATACCGCTCTGAAGTCGGACCTGGAGGCCCACCATGCGGCCGGTCGCCCTATCCTGGCGGAGTGCGGGGGCTTCCTCTATCTGCTGGATGAACTGGCCGACCGCGAGGGCCACACCGCGGCCATGGCCGGACTGGTGCCGGGCAAGGCCCAGCTGGCGGACCGCTTGCAGGGCCTGGGTCTCCAGGCGGCCCCGCTGCCGGAGGGCGAGTTGCGTGGACACACCTTCCACCACACCCGCTCCGAGGTCGGCCTGGAACCCTACGGCCATTGCTGGCGGGCCCGCGGGACGGGGTCGCAGGGGGAGGCGATCTATCGAGATGGTCGCCTGAGCGCGACCTATCTGCACGCCTGGTTCCCGTCCAACCCCGAGGCCACGGCGCAGCTGTTTCAGCCATGAGTGATGCGCAGCGGGATAATGTGACGCGGATCGGACCGGGGGCACGCGCCGGGGCCAGCATCCGGCTGGGCGGCGAGCGGCGGGCCGGCTGCGTGGATCTGGTCGGCGCCGGGCCGGGCGATCCGGGTCTGCTGACACTGGACGCGGTGGCTGCGATGCAGCACGCCGACATCCTGCTGCACGACCGCCTGATCCCGGATGCGATCCTGGATCTGGCGAACCCGGAGGCGCAGCGGCTGTACGTGGGCAAGGCACGCTCACGGCACAGCTGCGATCAGGGGGACCTGAACGAGCGCATGATCGCGTTGGCGCGGGAGGGGCACTACGTGGTGCGCCTGAAGGGTGGGGACCCGTTCGTCTATGGTCGCGGCGGCGAGGAGGCGGCGGCGATCGCCGCGGCCGGGATCCCGGTCCGCATCGTGCCGGGGATCACCGCGGCGGGTGGCTGCGCGGCGTATGCCGGGATCCCGTTGACCCATCGCGATCATGCCTATCGCTGCCAGTTCGTGACCGCCCATCGCCGCGCCGGCGAGACCGATCTGGACTGGGCCTCGCTGGTCCATCCGCAGCAGACCCTGGTCGTCTACATGGGGCTGCACACCCTGGCCGAGGTCTGCGGCGAGATGATGGCGGCGGGCGCGGATGGCGCGATGCCGGCCGCGTTGGTGGAGCAGGGCACGCGCCCGACGCAGCGCGTCATCGAGGGCACGCTGGCGGACCTTCCCGCGCGGGTTGCGGATCTGGCCATCCAGTCGCCCGCGTTGCTGATCGTGGGCGAGGTGGTGCGCCTGCGCGAGACGATTGCCACGCCGGGCTTCGAGCCCGGGCCGGGGACGCATGAAGTCGGCTGATCGCTACAGTGCGGAGGGCGGCATGCGCCCGGAGACGTGCGAGACAACCGGGCGCCTGCGCACCGGCCTGACCACCGGTGTCTGCGCGACCGTGGCCGCCGTGGCCGGCGCACGCTGGCTGCTGGAGGGGCGGCGGCTCGAGACGGTCGAGGTCACCCTGCCGAGGGGGCAGGTCGTGCGCCTGGCGTTGAACGATCTGGAGCCCACCCCGGGTGGCGCGGTCGCCGGGGTCATCAAGGATGCCGGCGATGACCCGGATGCCACCCACGGGGCTCGGGTCTGGGTCGAGGTGACCCTGTGTGGTGCACCTGGCGTTGTGTTCATGGCGGGTGCCGGGGTCGGGACGGTCACGCGTCCGGGCCTGGTGCTGGCGCCGGGCGAGCCGGCGATCAACCCGGTCCCGCGACGCATGATGCAGGGGCATCTGGAGGCGCTTGCCGAGGCGACCGGTTACAGCGGGGGCTTCCGGGTCACGGTCGGGGTGGATGGGGGCGAAAGGATTGCCGAGCGGACCATGAACGCCCGCCTGGGCATCCTCGGCGGTCTCTCGATCCTGGGCACCACGGGGATCGTGCGCCCGTTTTCCTGCGCCGCCTATATCGCATCCATCCATCAGGCCATCGACGTGGCCCGCGCCAACGATTGTCCGTGCGTGGCCTGCTGTACCGGCGGCACCAGCGAGGCGGCGGTGCGTGAACGCTACGGCCTGGACGACATCGCGCTGATCGAGATGGGGGATCTGTTCGGGGCGGCGCTGAAGTACCTGCGGCGCCACCCCCTGCCCGCGGTGGTGCTGGCCGCGGGTTTCGGCAAACTCAGCAAGTTCGCGGCCGGGCACCTGGATGCGCATAGCCGCAAGTCGCGCATCGATCTCGACGCCCTGGCGGAGGAAGCCGCGGATCTGGGCGCCAGCCCGGACCTGGTGGCGCGCATCCGCGCGGCCAACACCAGTGCCCAGGCCCTTGCGGATTGCCTGGAACAGGGCGTGGCCCTGGCCGACCGGATTAGTGCACGCGCCTGGCAGCGAGCCCGCGGGATGTTGCCGGAGACCACGGCGCTGGAGGTCTGCGCGGTGGATCGGGCGGGGCGCATCGTCGGGTTTGCCGATGGCGCCAGGGGCCTTGCGCCATGACGGCCGCGGCGATCGCCCTGCAGTCGGTAGCCAAGCGCTACGCCGGTGGCCGGGTCGGGCTGGCGAACGTGGATCTGGAGGTGCCGGCGGGCAGCTTTTTCGGCCTGCTGGGTCCGAACGGGGCCGGCAAGACCACCCTGGTGGGGCTGTTGACCACGCTGGTGCGGGCGGATCGCGGTTCGATCCGGGTCTGCGGGCACGATGTGGCCACGCAGGCGGTGGCGGCGAAGGCGTGCATGGGCGTGGTGCCGCAGGAGGTGAATTTCAACAGCTTCGAGCCGGTGGGCGAGATCGTCGAGGCCCAGGCGGCCTACTACGGGCTGTCCCCGAGGCGGGCGCGCGAACGAACCGGCGAGGTGCTGGAACAGGCGGGTCTTCTGGACCGGCGCGAACAGTCGGCCTGGGGCCTGTCGGGCGGCATGAAGCGCCGGCTGATGATTGCCCGCGCCCTGGTGCATCGCCCTCGCGTTTTGTTGCTGGACGAGCCGACGGCGGGAGTGGACCTGGAGGGGCGCCATGCAACCTGGGAGCTGCTGCGCGGCTTGAACGCGGATGGCGTGACGATCCTCCTGACCACCCACTATCTGGAGGAGGCCGAGAGCCTGTGCGACAGGCTGGCGATCCTGGATCAGGGCGAGATCGTCGCGCGCGGCGAGACCGGCGAGCTGCTGCACGGTCTGAACGTGCAGACGCTGGTGCTGGAATTGAATGCGCCTCTGGACGCGGCCCCGGTCCTGGAGGGGCTGGCGACCCGTCTGGTGGATACCTGGACCCTGGAGATCGATCTCCCGCAGGGCATGGAGGTCAATGACCTGTTCGATCGCCTGGGCGGAAGCGGGGTCCGGGTCGCGGGACTGCGCAACAAGCGCAACCGGCTCGAGTCGCTATTCCTGCAGCGCATTGCGAAACGCGCGGACGCACTGCAAGGGGCCGGGGCATGAGACTCGCGGCCTACGCATTCGCCTATCGCGGGATGGTGGTCAAGCAGGTGCGCCGGTTCCTGCGGGCCTGGGTGCAGAACCTCCTGCCATCGGTGGTGACGACCGTCCTGTTCCTGGTGATCTTCGGTCATCTGATCGGGCGCGAACTGGGCACCATGCGGGGGGTCGACTACGCCGATTTCATCCTGCCCGGCCTGATCATCCTGGCGGTTGCCACCAATGCCTACAGCAATGTGACGCTGGCGTTCTACGGCGCCCGCCTGCAGCGGCATATCGAGGAGCTGCTGGTCGCGCCGCTGCCCGCCTGGCTGATTGTGGCGGGCTTCGCCACCGGTGGCGTGATCCGCGGGCTGCTGGCCGGGGCGCTGGTGGCGCTGGTGGCGATCCCGTTTACCCATCTCCAGCTGCACCACCTGGCGGCCACGTTGGGGATCGCGCTGATCAGTGCCTTGCTGTTCGCGCTGGCCGGGCTCTTGAACGGCCTGTATGCGCGCAGCTTTGACCATACCTCCGTAGTGGCCACGTTCGTGCTGACCCCGCTGATCTACCTGGGAGGCCTGTTCTACCCGGTGGAACGGATGCCCGAGCCCTGGCAGTCGTTGGCGGTGCTGAACCCGCTGTATTACATGATCGAGGGCTTTCGCTACGGCCTGCTGGGGACCGGGTCCTTCGCCTGGGCCACGACCTTCTGGGTCCTCGTGGGGGCGACGCTCGTCGTCGGTGGGCTGGCCTGGGCCCTGGTGGCGCGCGGCGTGCGGATCCGCACATGAGCGCGGGCAGGGTGAAGTCGTGATTGCCGATCGTCCGCGGGTGCGCCAGGCCTGTCCGGGGGTTGCCGCGCCGATGAGCACCGGGGACGGTCTGCTGATGCGGGTACGTCACCCGATCGGGGGGCTGGATGCGGAGCAGGCGCAGACCCTCGCGGAGGTGGCGCGTCGCTTTGGTTCCGGTGCCCTGGAGCTGACTAGCCGCGGCAATCTGCAGTTGCGCGGTCTGGACACGGCGGATCTGGAGCCGGCACGTGCCGAGCTGGAGAACGCGGGTCTGGCCGATCGCGATCCCGCGGTGGAGGCGGTGCGCAATGTCCTGGTGGCCCCGGTGACGGATATCGATCCGGAGGCGGCCATGGATGTACAGCCGGTCGCGCGGGACCTCGCGCGGGCGCTGGGGGAGCACCCGCGTCTGCGGGCGCTGCCGCCGAAGGTAGGGGTGCTGGTAGAGGCCGGCGGCGATTTGCCGCTGGATGGAGTGCCGGCGGACCTGCGGCTGGAGGCCTGTGCGGGGCTGGGAGGGGTGTGGTTTCGGGTGGCTGTGGGCGCGTCCAGTCGCACGGCCACGGTGCTTGGCTGGACGCGCCCGGAGAAGGTCGTGGACGTCGCCCTGGTGGTGCTCGAACGCTTCGTGGAATTGCGCGAAGGCGAGGTGGATCCGCCGGGGCGGGTGGCCGGTGCCGTGGCCCGGTTCGGCCTGAATGTGCTGACCCCGCCGGGGTTGGAGCGGGTGCTCCCGGGCGGGGACTGGGTCGCGGCCCGGATGCCCGGATGCGCGGATGCCGGGATGGGTACGTGCCTGAACGGGCGAGCCTTCGGGATCGCGTTTCCGTTCGGGGCCCTGCGCGCGGAGGCCCTGCAGGGCATGGCCGAACATATCCGGCCGCACGACGGACGCTTGCGGCTGACACCGTGGCGCAGCCTGCTCGTGACCGGGGCATCACCGGTGGAATCAGCCCGGGTCGCCGAGTGGGGCGGTGTGACCGACCCGAATGATTCTCGCCTGGCGGTGAGTGCCTGTATCGGGCAAGTGGGTTGCTCCGCGGGCAGTACGTACACGCGGGAGGATGCGGAGACGGCCGGGGCATCTGCCCGCGGGCTGCTTGCGGGTGGCGGGCATGTGCACGTCAGTGGCTGCGACAAGCACTGCGGGCGCCCCGCAAACGCACAGGTCCTGCTCACGGCGCGGGAAGGTCGTTACGACCTGTCGCTGCAACGCGCGCCCGCGCAATGGGAGACCGTCCTGACGAGGCTGAGACCCGGGCAGGTCGAGTCGGCCCTTACGGCCCTCGATACGGTTGCCCGTGAAGAGTGTGGCGCGAATGAGTCGAGGATCGAGGCCCTGCAACAGTTGGAGGGCACGGCACTGACCCGGTGGATGAACGCAAAGATGAACAACGGAGATTCAGCATGACACAGAGCGATACGGCCGGGGCCGTACCCGACTATATCCGCGACGGGGCGGCCATCTACCGGGAGTCCTTTGCGATGATCCGGTCCGAGGCGGATCTCGACCGCTTTCCGGAGGACCTGGTGCCCGCGGTGGTACGCATGATCCATGCCTGCGGCATGACCGATCTGCCGCGGGACGTCGGGTTTTCCGCCCGGGTGGCCCGGGCGGCCATGGATGCGCTGGCCGCCGGCGCGCCGATCCTGTGCGACAGCAACATGGTGGCGCACGGGGTCACGCGGGCCCGGCTTCCGGCGGACAACCGGGTGATCTGCAGCCTGCGGGAGGACGGGGTGGCGGCGGCCGCCGAGCGTCTGGGAACGACGCGTTCGGCCGCGGCGCTGGAATGGTGGCGACCGCATCTGGACGGCGCGGTCGTGGCCATTGGCAATGCACCCACGGCGCTGTTTCACCTGCTGGAAATGCTGCACCAGGGTGCGCCGCGGCCGGCCGCCGTGCTCGGTATACCAGTGGGATTTGTGGGTGCGGTGGAGAGCAAGGAGGCGCTGGCCAGCAGCCCGCTGAACCTCGATTACCTGACCATTTTCGGACGCCGGGGTGGCAGTGCCATGGCCGCGGCGGCCATCAACGCCTTTGCGAGTGACCGGATATGACGACATCCCCCAACCTGCAGGATTCCTCGGACGCGGGCTGTCTGTACGGCGTGGGCACCGGTCCCGGTGATCCCGAGCTGTTGACGCTGAAGGCCGCGCGGCTGATTGCCGAGAGCCCGGTGGTGGCCTACTTCTGTCGCCGGGGCGGCCGCGGCCAGGCGCGTGCCATCGTGGATGCCCATCTGGGTGCCGGGCAGCGCGAGATGCCGCTGGAGTATCCGGTGACCAACGAGATCCCGCACGGCTCCGACGAGTATCGCAGCCGCATCGAGCAGTTTTTCGACGCCGCCGCCGAGCAGCTGGCCGCCGAATTGGGGGCCGGGCGTTCGGTGGTGGTGCTGAACGAAGGGGACCCGTTCTTCTACGGCTCCTTCATGCACGTCTACCTGCGGCTGAAGGAGCGTTTCCCCACCCGCATCGTGCCCGGCGTGACCTCCATGATGGCCTCCGCCGCGCAGTTGCCCACGCCGTTGACCATGCGCGATGACCTGCTGACGGTGATCCCGGGCACCATGCCGATCGACGATCTGCGCCAGGCCCTGCAGGGGACCGATGCTGCGGTCATCATGAAGGTTGGAACCCATCGCGATGCGGTGGTCGGGGTCCTGCGGGAACTGGGGCTGGACGAGCGTGCCTGGTACGTGGAACGCGCGAGCACGCCGGAGGAGCGGGTCCTGCCGTTGGACGAGATCCCGGAGCAGGTGCCCTATTTCTCGATGATCGTGATTCCCGGGCGAGGGGTGCGGCGATGAGCGGGGATGACGGTCGGCCGCTCGGGCGGCTGAGTGTGCTCGGGGTGGGGCCGGCCGGGCCGGAATGGCTTACGCCGGAGGTTGCTGCCCGTCTTGAAGCGGCGACCGACCTGGTGGGGTACGGGCCGTACCTGGAACGCATTGCGGGCGCGCATCACCGTGTTCACGCCTCGGACAACCGCGAGGAGCTGGCGCGCGCGACGCACGCCCTGGACATGGCCGCCGAGGGGCGGGACGTGGCGGTGGTCTCGGGTGGCGATCCCGGTGTGTTCGCGATGGCGGCGGCCATTTTCGAGGCCCTGGAAGGGGCACCGGCGGGACGCTGGGAGGACGTCGAGGTGGACGTGGCCCCCGGGGTTTCGGCGATGCAGGCCGCCGCCGCGCGGCTGGGGGCGCCGCTGGGGAACGATTTCTGCGTGATCTCGCTGTCGGACAATCTCAAGCCCTGGTCGCTGATCCAGCGCCGGGTGCGGCTGGCGGCCGAGGCCGATTTTGCCATGGCCTTCTACAACCCGATCTCGCGCGCGCGACCCTGGCAGCTGGGCGAGGCACTGGGGATCGTGCGCGAGGTCCAGGGGCCGGACACCCTGGTGGTGCTGGCCACTGCGGTGGGACGTGGCGAACGCGAAGACGTGCAGATCTCCACCCTCGGCGAGGTGGACCCGGCGGCGGCGAATATGAGCACGCTGGTGATCGTCGGCGCCACATCCACCCGCGTGTTGGAACGCCCTTCGGGCCGGCGGCACGTGTACACCCCGCGTTATGTCGAGGCGGCGGAATGAGCCGGGACCCGCTCTAGCCGTGGGTGTCCGGGAGCGCTTCCAGCCAGTCGAGTACCGCCTGCGGGGCGTGGAACCGTGGCACCCCGGGGGCGTCCGGCGGGCGCTCCACCATCACCACCGGGATACCCCGTTCGCGGGCTGCCTGCAGCTTGGCGGCGGTGGCCTCGCCGCCGCTGTCCTTGGTTACCAGAACGTCAATCGCGTGTTCCCGCAGCAGGCGCGCCTCGTCCTCCGCCGCGAACGGGCCCCGGGCATGGATCCAGGTGACCCGTGGCAGCGCCGGCGGCGGTTCGGGCGGGTCGATGGTGCGGATGACATAGTCCAGTTCGGGCGCGGCCTCGAAGGCCTCAAGGTGCTGGCGGCCGGTGGTCAGCAGCACGCGCCGGCCGAGTGCCGGCAGGGTGCGGCCGGCGGCCGCGAGATCGGACACGCGGATCCATCTGTCATCCGCTCCGGCCTCCCACGACGGTCGGGTCAGGCGGGCCAGCGGGATACCGGTCTGGCGCGCAGCCGCGACGGCGTTGGCCGAGATCTGCCGCGCGAACGGGTGGGTTGCGTCCACCAGGGCGTCGACCGCGTGTTCGTGCAGCCAGCTGGCAAGGCCCTCGGCGCCGCCGAAACCGCCCGTGCGCCGTGGCAGCCGCGACGGGCCCGGTTTCCGGGTGCGCCCGGCCAGCGAGACGGTGGACTGCAGCCGCGGGTGGCCGTCCAGCAGCGGCTCCAGGGCCGCGGCCTCGGTGGTGCCGCCCAGCAGGAGGACATGCCGCGGGCGCGGTGGCCGGGCGTCGTTGGAAAGGGGTGAACGGGAGGTCATGGAGATGCCAAGTGTAGCGACGCAGCCGGGCGGGACGCCATGGTTGCACATCGTCGGGGTCGGTGCGGACGGTCTGTCCGGACTGGCGCCGGAGGCCCGTGCGGCCGTGGCGCAGGCGACCACGGTGATCGGGGGTGCACGGCATCTGGAGATGTTGCCGGAGCAGCCAGGGCAGGAACGTCTGGTGTGGCCCTCGCCGCTGGAGACCGCCCTCGACTGGATCGAGGCGCGGGCGGGGCAGCCGCTGTGCGTGCTCGCCAGTGGCGACCCGTTCTGGTTCGGGGTGGGCGCGACGTTGATGCGGCGTTTCCCGGTGGCGGCCACCCGGGTGTTTCCGGCGCCCTCGGCATTCAGCCTGGCCGCCGCGCGGATGGGCTGGCCGTTACAGGAGACCCGCTGCCTGTCGGTCCACGGGCGCCCGCTGGAAGCGCTGCGCCCTTGGCTGCACGACGGCGCGCGGCTGCTGATCCTGAGCCGCGACGGCGAGACCCCCGGCGAGCTGGCCCATTGGCTCAATGACCTGGGTTTCGGGGCCTCGGCCCTGACGGTCCTGGAGCAGTTGGGCGGGGCCCGGGAGCGCATTGGCGCGACCACGGCGGCGGACTGGGGCGCTCGCGAGGTGGATCCGCTGAACACGATCGCGCTGGAATGTCGCGCCTCCCCGGTGGCCCCGACGGCCCCGGTGATCGCGGCCAGCGCCGGCCGACCGGAGGCGCAGTTCGAACAGGACGGGCAGATCACCAAGCGCGAGGTCCGTGCGGTGACACTGGCTCTGCTGGCGCCCGGGCGCGGCGAGTGCCTGTGGGACATCGGCGCCGGCTCCGGTTCCATCGGCATCGAGTGGATGCTGGCGGATCCGGCCAACCGCGCCCTGGCCATCGAGCCGCGCGCGGAGCGGCTGGAACGCATCGCGCGCAATGCGCGCGCCCTGGGTGTGCCGGCCCTGCAATGCATCCCCGGGCGCGCACCGGAGGCACTGGACGGCCTGGCGCCTCCTGACGCGATCTTCATCGGCGGCGGCCTGACGACCCCGGGGCTGGTGGAGCACTGTGTGGAGAGCCTCCGCCCGGGCGGGCGCCTGGTCGCGAACAGCGTGACGGTCGAGGGCGATGCGGTGCTGGCGGCGGCGCGCGAGCGCCATCGCGGCGAGCTGACGCGCATCAGCGTGAGCCGTTCGGAACCGCTGGGCGCGATGTCGGGCTGGAAACCGCTGCGGCCGGTGACCCTGTGGTCCCTGCGCCGGAGTTGAGGGCGGCACTGAACGGTGCGCTCGACCGGGTGGTGCCCGGCGTCGGCTTCGCCTCGGCCTGCACGGCCCGGGAGCTGGAGGGCCTGATCCGCGAGGTGCTGGCCGAGGTCCGCGCCGTGCTGGATGCAGCGCGCGTCGAGCCGATCGAGATCCGGCAGCTGGCGGCACCGGCGCACAAGAGCGACAGCCCCATGCTGGCGTCGGTGGCGCGGGAGCTGGAGCTGGAACTCGTATTTCCGTCTGCGTCTGCGCTGGTGGACTGCGACGAGGAAGTGCTTACGGAGTCGGCGCGGGCGCGTACAACCGCCGGGGTCGGGTCGGTGGCCGAGGCGGCGGCGCTGGCGGTGGCCGGCGAGGGCGCGCGTCTGCTGCTGCCGCGGCGTCTGTCCGCGCGGGCCAGTTGCGCGGTGGCCCGGGTCGATACCCATCACGTATTCAAGGAGTCATCATGACGGTTCATTTTGTCGGGGCGGGCCCGGGCGCGGCGGATCTGCTGACGCTGCGCGGGCGGGATCGTATCGCGGCCTGTCCGGTATGCCTGTACGCGGGTTCGCTGGTGCCGGAGGCGGTGCTGGAGCATGCTCCGGAAGGCGCGCACATCGTGAATACCGCGCCGCTGACGCTGGACGCGATCATGGACGAGATCCAGCGCGCCCACGCGGCGGGTCAGGACGTGGCGCGACTGCACTCCGGGGACCTGTCGGTGTACAGCGCGCTGGGCGAGCAGATCCGCCGTCTGGAGGCGGCCGGGATCGATTACACGATTACCCCGGGGGTCCCGGCATTCTCCGCTGCGGCCGCGACCCTGGGGCGCGAGCTGACCGTGCCGGAGGTGGCGCAGTCGGTGGTGCTGACGCGGACGCCGGGGCGGGCCTCGTCGATGCCGGAACGCGAACGGCTGGCGGCCTTCGCTGCGACCGGGGCAACCCTGGCGATCCACCTGTCCCTGCACAATATCGAGGCCGTGGTCGCGGACCTGCGTCCGCACTATGGCTGTGACTGTCCGGTGGCGATCGTCTTCCGTGCCAGCTGGCCGGACGAGACGGTGGTGCGGGGCTCGCTGGGCAATATCGTGGAGCGGGCAACGCAGCTGACCACGCGGCGCTCGGCGCTGATCCTGGTGGGGCCGGCGCTGGATCCGGGGGATTTCCGCGATAGTGCCCTGTACGACCCGGCGCATGTGCGGCGTTATCGCGGCATGGACAACGACTGATCGTCGGGTACCCAGTCAAGGGCCTGATTAGCACTGAAGTTCTGCAGAGGTCCCTTTCCCCCAGCGCAACCCGCAGCCCTGCAGGAGCGCGCTTGTGCGCGAATGCGGCGCTTGCCGAAGCCCGCCGCCGTGTTCGCGGGCAAGGCCGTTTCGGCATATGAAGCGCGCGGTGGATTCGTGCTAATCAGGATCAGGAAAGGGGCCGCCGGAAACGGGGCGTGCCCTGCCCCGGAAAAGGGGCTCGGGGGACGCCCCGTTTCCGCGTGGTTCAGCGGCGGCGGTAATTGTCGTGGCAGGCGAGGCACTGGTGGCGCACGCTGTTCAGGGCCTCGGTGGCGCGCAGCTGGAAGGCCTCGTCCGCCAGGTCGTCGGCCGTCTCCACCTTCCGCTGCAGCCGTTCGGCGGCCTGGCGGTAGGACGCCTTGTACTCGGCGAAGTCTGGGTCCGCCCAGGCCGCGGGCAGGGCTCCTGGGTCGCCGTCCCGCGCTGGTGTCTCGCGGTCGAACCAGGTTTCGATGTCGGCGGCCCGCCGTGCCAGCTCGTCGGCCAGATCGGGCAGACGCTCGGCGAACGGCGCGTCATAGCGCAGGATCTGCTCGATGCTGCGGTAGGTGGCCGAGGTGCCCCGCATGCTCTGCTGGCGGAAGCGCTGGAAGGCCTCGGTGGCGTCCACGCTGGCCGGGTCGTCCAGGGTTTCTTCGTAGCCTTCGCCCCAGGGGCCCGGCATCGGGACGGTGATCTCTTCGGCGCCCGTGGTCCCCGCCGATGCGAGCAGCAGGGCCAGCGGGAGGCCGGTCGTCAGCGACCGCCGGATGGATTTCGTTCGATTCATGGTGGCTCTCCCTGTTCGCGTCAGCCGTGGCGTGTCAGAAGCGGAACTGGTGCTGCAGGTGCAGTTCCCAGTCCGAGCGGTCGGCGTCGCGGTCCAGCCACATGAGCTGGGTCTTTTGCCGCTGGCCCCGGTGGTACCGGTTGAGCCCGGCGCCCCATTCGCGCTGCCAGCGCGCGTCGCCTTCCAGGTCGTCGCCGGCGTCGTGGCGCAGCACCGCGTGGCGCGCGGCCACTTCCAGCCCGTCCACCGGCAGCGACTGCGCGAGTTCGAGCTCGGCACCGAGGTCGTGATAGGACGACGCATGGTTCGGGGAGACGTCGCGGCGGAACGCGGCCAGCGAGAGCGAGGTGTGGCCGAACTTGATCACCGCGTCGGCGGTGGCGGTGACCCAGTCGGACCGCTGGCGGTCCACCGTATCTTCCAGTCCGCGGCTCCAGTCGCGCAGGTGGTTGCGGTCCGCTGCCTGAAGGCCGGCGCCCAGCGCCACGGTGCGCTCCACGGCGCGGCCGAGGGTAGTGTTGTCGCGCGGGATCTCGCCGACCGGTGCCCAGGCCCCGCGGGCACTGAACAGGTGGCCGGAGGTGGCGGGGCGGTCGTCACGCTGGTCCAGACGGCCACGGCCGTCGAACACCCCGGCGGCCCAGGCCCAGGCTTCGCCGTCACCGCCCAGTAGGGTCACGCCGGTATCGCGCCCGGCGGGGACCTCGAACTGGTTGCCCGGCACGCTGAGTTCGGTAAACAGGCGGTTGGGTCCGCCGATGTCGCGCGGCAGTCCGAAGGGTACGGTGAACTGGCCGAGGCGCAGGCCCAGATTGTCGCGGAACGCGTACTGCATCCAGATGTCGCGCATCGAGAGTTCGCCGCTGCTGAAATCCGGCTGCAGGCGAAAGCGAAGATCCGGGTGGAACAGAGTTCCCTGGGTGTCCAGCCAAGCGCGGCGGAAGTCGAACTCGCTAGTGGAACCGTCCGGGGCACGGGCGTAGCTGTAGCGGCCCTGGATCAGCGGATCCAGTGTCACCTGCAGGCCGTCTTCCGCGTCGCCGAACTCGAAGTTGGCCTGAGCCGGAGCGATGCTCGCGGCCGTCATCAGATACAGGGTGGCCAGGACCGGGATGGCATGTCGCCCCGGTCGGAGATGGGTATCGTTCATTGTTGTGGTGCTCCCCTAAGGAAACACATGACCCATGTGCCCGTTCGCGCACATGGGTCATGTGTTTCCCTGGCGCGCGACCCCGCACGCCGTGGATGAAACGACGCCACAGGATGGGCTGGGAGCAGGGGAGGGCCGATCGATGAGCACGCCGGTCCTGGCCCGCCCGGCCGCCCACCGCGGCGTCGGTGTCCTCCAGGCCGGTCTCCGGACTCGCAGAGTGGATGCGCGCTGCATCCAGATGCGGATCGCCTTCCCGCGGGCATCCTGGGGATGCGCCGCAGTGGCATTGGATCCGCCCAACTCCGCCTACCGTTGCGGGGGCAGTGCCGGGCTTGCGAACGAGAGTTCGCGCACCGGCTTCCCGATTATCCCCGGCCAACACAGGCCGGGGCACCTGAAGTCAAGGCGGACCCTACGGTGCCTCCGTTTGAGGGTCAAGGGCGCGTTGAGGCGGGATGGCGGGGGTATCCTTTGATCTGGATCAACGGAACGCTCGTTTTTGATCGCGTCCGGTTTTCCGCGTCGATAGGGTGGGTTTCATGGGATCTGGACCGAGTCTATATCGGTCCGCCCTGATGTTCCCCTTCAAGGAGACCTGCCATGAAGACACTTTCCGGATTCCGCATCACGGCGATCGCCGCCTGTGCGGCGATCGCATTCGGGGCCTCGGCGTCTGCGCTGGCCTATTCGCAGTACCGCGACGTATTCGAGCCGCTGCCGGCGCTGCCGCCGATCCCGGCGGACAACTCGATGACGAAAGAGAAGATCGAGCTGGGCAAGATGCTGTTCTTCGAACCGCGCATCTCGAGCTCCGGCGTGATCTCCTGCGCTACTTGCCACAACCCGGCACTGGGCTGGGCGGATCGTATCCCGCGCGCGGTGGGCCACGATGGCCAGGTCGGCGAGCGCAACACCCCGACCGTGCTGAACTCTGGCTTCTTCACGGCGCAGTTCTGGGATGGCCGCGAGGATGACCTGGAAGGCCAGGCGCTGGGCCCGATCCAGGATGCGATCGAGATGGCAATGCCGCTGGAGGACGCGATTGAGCGTCTGGAAGAGTTCAACGAGTACCAGGAGAAGTTCCAGGCCGCGTATCCGGACTATGACGGCGACAACGTGATCAATGCCGATCACGTGGCCCATGCGCTGGCGACCTTCCAGCGCACGCTGAATACCCCGAACTCGCCGCTGGATCGCTGGCTGGTCGGGGACGAAGGGGCGATGAGCGAGCAGCAGATGCGCGGGATGAAGCTGTTTGCCGACAATGGCTGCGTGGCCTGCCACGCGGGCCCGGCACTGACCGACAGCAATTTCCATCGCATCCAGGTTCCGGGCTCGGAAGACGAGGGCCGCTATCTGGTGACCGGCGAGGAGAGTGATCGCTTCGCCTTCAAGACCCCGACGCTGCGCAACGTGGCGTTGACCTACCCCTACATGAACAACGGCGAGACCGCTACGCTGGACGAGGCGATCCGCATCATGGGGCAGGAGATGCTGGGCATGGAGTTCAGCGACGATGAAGTCGCGGATCTGGAGGCCTTCATGCACGCGCTGACCGGTGACATGCCGCAGTTCGAGATCCCGGCACTGCCGTAACCGACCGGTCGCCGCTGGCGATGACGAGCCCCCTCCGGTTTTGGAGGGGGCTTTTTTGTGCCGCCTATTCGACGGTGATGGTGATCTTGTCGGAGGTCACTGGCGGGTCGAAGCTGAGGTGGCGGTAGTCCATGAAGAGCAATTGCAGGGTGTGAGTGCCCGGCTCCAGTTCGATCTCGCCTTCGGTCTGACCGCCTCCGAAGTGCCGCTTGTGGTCGGAGAAGGGAGGCGAGGTATCCAGGTCGACCTCGTCCAGCGGCTGGTTGACCAGCAGGTGATGATGCCCGGTGTTGTCGGCCTCGACACCGGCCGGCGCCACGCCCATGCCGCGCAGGCCCATCTGAATGGGCACGGGGCTCTCGACGGTGTCGCCGTCCTGCGGGCTGATGAAGTACACCTCGGCCCCTTCGGGCGCCGGAACGCGGTCCATGCTGGCGGCATTGCTTGCAGCCAGGGCGAATGCCCCAGTGACCAGGGCGATGGTCGCGAGGCGGGTGAGCGAAACGGATTTCATCACGACTCCTTCGGGCAATAGGGGCCCGTGTGCTTGCCTGTCTCGAGTATAGCCGGCGGAAACCGGGCTACCAGGTTATCGCCATGTAGCGTTCTGCTACCCTAGGCGCCTTTGCTCACTACCCGTAATCGAGTGTCCCGCGCATGAGTTTCCGTACCCGTTTTGCCCCCAGTCCCACCGGCTATCTGCACATTGGTGGTGCCCGAACCGCATTGTTCTCCTGGTTGTACACCCGCCATCACGGGGGCGACTTCGTGCTCCGTATCGAGGACACTGATCTGGAGCGAAGCACCGCCGAGTCGGTGAACGCGATCCTGGAGGGCATGAACTGGCTGGGTCTGACCTACGACCATGGCCCGTTCTATCAGACCGAGCGCTTCGACCGGTATCGCGAGGTGATCGATCAGCTGATGGCCGCCGGCCACGCCTATCGCTGTTACTGCTCGAAGGAAGAGCTGGACGCGATGCGTGAGGAGCAGAAGGCGCGCAAGGAAAAGCCGCGCTACGACGGCCGCTGCCGCGCGCGCACCGAGCCGCGCGAGGGCGTGGAGCCGGTCATCCGCTTTCGCACGCCGGACGAGGGCGTGACGGTCGTTGACGACATGGTGCGCGGCAAGGTCGCGTTCCAGAACCACGAGCTGGATGACCTCATCATCGCCCGCTCGGATGGTTCGCCGACCTACAACCTGACGGTGGTGGTCGACGACATGGACATGGGCATCACCCACGTGGTGCGCGGGGATGACCACCTGAACAACACGCCCCGCCAGATCAACATCCTCAAGGCGCTGGGCGTGGAGCCGCCGCGCTACGGGCATTTGCCGATGATCATGGGGCCCGATGGCGCCAAGTTGTCCAAACGCCACGGCGCGGTGTCGGTCATGCAGTACCGCGACGAGGGCTATCTGCCGGAGGCCCTGCTGAACTATCTGGTGCGTCTGGGCTGGGCGCACGGCGACCAGGAGATCTTCGGGCTGGACGAACTGGTGCGCCTGTTCGATATCAAGGACGTGAACCAATCCGCCTCTGCAATCAACCCGGACAAGCTCCTGTGGCTGAACCAGCACTACATCAAGACGCTGGAGCCGGACCACGTCGCGCTGGAACTGGGCTGGCACCTGGGACAGCTGGGGATCGATCCCTCCGAGGGCCCGGAGTTGCGCGAGGTGGTCATCGCGCAACGCGAACGGGCGCGTACCCTGCGCGAGATGGCCGAGAACAGTGTGTATTTCTATCGCGAGTTCGAGGACTACGACGAGAAGGCGGCGCGCAAGCAGCTGACCGCCGAGGCGAAGCCCATGCTGCAGACCCTGCACGACGGCTTCAGCGCCCTGGGCGGCTGGGAAAAGGAGCCGCTGCACGAAGTGGTGGTGCACACCGGCGAGCGCCTGGATCTCAAGCTCGGCAAGGTGGCGCAGCCCCTGCGCGTGGCCCTGACCGGGGGTACGGTTTCCCCGCCGATCGATGATACGTTGGCGCTTATTGGTCGGGAGCGCGTCCTCGCCCGTATCGACCGAGCGTTGGAGAAAATTTCCGCCGATGCGGGTTGACACATTTAGGGGTGCTGGCTACAGTACGCCCTCGCCTGACACGGGGCCATAGCTCAGCTGGGAGAGCGCCTGCATGGCATGCAGGAGGTCGGCGGTTCGATCCCGCCTGGCTCCACCATTCAGGGGGTATTGCGAGAACACTAATGCATCGTTTCGGAGTCATATCGCTCTACGTTGGATTGGTGCTTTCAGTGGTTGGACTGTTCGGCGGATTTGGGCTGATGATTTCCGGGGAACAGACCTGGTCCAAGCCACTCATCGCGCTGGTACCGTTTGGGTTTTTGCTGGTGTTCAACGGTTTGGTGACGACGCTTCTGCATCGCGCACCGGGCAGTGAAGACGACCGGCCCAAGGGCCCACCGAATTAAGAAGAAGACGTTGCCTCTACGTCCCCATCGTCTAGAGGCCTAGGACACCGCCCTTTCACGGCGGCGACCGGGGTTCGAATCCCCGTGGGGACGCCATATCCCGAAAAGGCCCGAACCGCAAGGTTCGGGCCTTTTCTTTTGTGGTGTTGGTATTACACCGGTAGCGCCTAAGGTGTGATCTCTCAATAGGTTGTCCACGGGGCGAGTCCGAAGGATGCTGAGTTTGCCGACTTAGACATCCTAAGGAGGACGCCCCGTGGACAACCTATTGAGAGATCACACCTAGGCCGGTGGGCCCGTTGCGGCCGCCCCCGGCGCTTGCCCCGGCGGTTGTGATGTCAGGCGAGGCGGGGATCGCGCTGGCGGAGTTCGTCGGGGTGCGGGCGCGGGATGATGGAGTGGTCGATGCGCAGGAGTTCGCGTTCGGCCCAGGATTGCACTTGGGGATCGGTGGCGAATCGGGCGTAATCGAGCAGGACCTGGCGTTCGATATTGGGGTTGCCCTGTTCGTGGGCGATCTGGCGCGCGCGTTCCAGTTCCTGCCAGCCGTCCTCGTCTTGCCCGTCGCTGTTGGCGAGCAGGGCGACCGCGCGCAACTGGCGGATCGGCGCTTCGAAGGCGAGGTCGCCACGCCTGCGACAGCCCGCGAGGGCCTCGTCGGCGACCGCCAGCCGCTGTTCGGGCGCGATGTCGCTGGCCTGCAGGGCGTCCAGCCGAATGAGCTGGAAGATGGTGTTGACGTCATCCATGATGTGGCGCATCGCCTCGATCTGCTGCTCGATGGCCTGGTAGGCGTCGGCTTGCCCCTGCCGGGCCAGGGCCCAATTCTCGAGGGTGACGCCGGCGGCGCGCCACAGTGGGTAGTCGTACTCGCGGGCGATGGAGAGCACGCGGCGCGCGGCGGGCAGCGCGGATTCCGGATCACTGCAGTAGAAGCCGAGTACCGAGCGGAAGGCATGCACGAAGGCCTCGGTAGGCCGATGGCCGAGTTGGTCCGCCTGTTTGCACGCGGCATCCATTTCGGTCCAGGCGCGCGCGTGGTTTCCCAGATGGTGCAACGTCCAGGCCATGAAGCCCCGGGCGCTGATTGCCGGGTTTTCGGTATGGCGTGCCACCAGGGTTGCGTGGTCCGCGTCGCGATAGAGCTTGACCGCCTGAGTCTGATGTTCCAGCGCCTCGGCGAAGCGGCCGGTCCAGAAATGGGTGTTGCCCTGGACATAATGGGCCGCGATCCGCAGCAGGCGGTCGCCGGAGCGCTCGGCCAGTTGCTCCATTTCCGCGGCCAGGCGATGGGCCTCCTGGAATCCGTGCCAGGAGCCGGCGCCGTGCCACAGACCCCAGAGGACTCGGAAGTACTGCACCGGGTCTTGTTCCGGGGCGGTCAGGCGCATGGCGCGTTCGAAGATGTCGTTGACCGTGCGCGTACCGTAGCCTAGCAGGGCCAGGTTGGAGGCCCCAAGGCCACCCAGGGCGCGCAGGGTTTCACGTTCTTGGGTCGTCTGGCCGCTCTCATGGGCCTCTGGGTGACGCTCCAGGCAGTCCAGCGCGTCCTCGAAGTAGTGCGAGGCCTCGGGCAGGATGCTGCGGGCGAAGGCGGCCTCGCCGGCTTGCAGCCAGGCGTCCACGGCCTCTGCATACCGACCGGCGTGGTAAAGGTGGTTGGCGATGCGTCCCCAGTCGGCGGTCTGCATCCCGTGTTCGCCGTCTTCCTGCATCAAGTCGGCCAGTTGACCGTGGAGACGGGTGCGCTCGGTCAACAGCATCGATTCGTAGGCGGCCTGGCGGAACAGGACGTGGCGGAAGCGATAGCGCACGCCATCCACCATGCCGGCGGGTTCGATGAAACCCTTCCCGGTCAGGCGCGTCAGCTGGCGACGGATGGTATCGGCTGGCAGGCCGCGCAGGCGGCTGAGAATTCGGGTATCGAAGTCGCGCCCGATGACCGCGGCGGAATGCGCCAGTTCGCGGGCACTGCCGAGCTGTTCGAGCCGCGCGACCAGCAGATTGGAGAGTCCTGGCGGCAGGGTGTCCGGCAGCTGGCCGGTGCGGGTGGCCTCGAGGGCGTAACGCGTCAGTTCCTCGAGAAACAGCGGGACGCCTTCGCCGCGTTCGATCAGCTGCTCGCGCAGACCGCTCGACAGGCGTCCGTTGGGGTCCAGGCGGCCTACCAGATCGTGCGCGGCGGCGGCATCCAGGCCAAACAGGCGGACGTGCTCAAGGGAAAGGTCACGCCACGACGTGCGGAAGCTCATGCGCGCCGTCAGGATGGCCATGATCGGTCGGTGATGCAGGCGCTGGTACAACCGACGCAGGAACTCCGATGTACCCGAGTCCATCCAGTGCAGGTCGTCGCAGATCAGCAGGGTCGGGCCGTGGGCCGCCCGTCGGTGGACCAGTTCGACCAGGGTGTCGATGATGCGGTCGCGGTCCAGCCCCTCGTGGGCAAGGCTCTCGGGGCCGTCGGCTTCCGGGTGGGTCAGCCAATGGGCGAGGCGTGGTGCGAGTTCGGGAGGTGTCCCCGCGGTCTTGAGGGCGCCTTCGAGGCGGCGCTGGCGGGCCTCGCGCAGGCTATCGTGTCCCCTCCAGGTGGCGAAGGCCTGGCGTACGGGTGCCAGGAGCTGCCGGGCACGATCCTCGCGGCACTTGAGCAGGTAGCGTGAGCGAGCCTGCCCGCGGACTTGCTGGTCGAGACCCCGGGCAAGCCGGCTCTTGCCCAGCCCGGCCTCACCCTGGACCAGCACGAAGCGGACCTCGCCGCTCTCCAGGACCTGATCCCAGTGTCCCCGAAGCTGTTGCAGTTCCTGACTGCGCCCGGTCAGGGGTGTCAAGTCGCGCAGGCTCTGTGCATCCACCCGGTCCAGCGGGCCGGGGTCGCCGGTGACGCGATAGGCTCCGGTGCCGTCCTCTGCCTCGCGGAAGTTGAAGTACCCCGAGACACGGGCGTAGGTCGGTTCGCTGACTCGCAGGGTCCCGGGGCCGGCGTGCTGGGCGCAGTCGTGGACGCGGGCGGTGAGTTGGCCGGTCGGATCGGGCAGGTCGGGGTCGGCCCCGGTGACGATAAGATCGGTATCCACGGCCATACGTAGCTGACAGTCGCTGGGGGCGGTCTCCAGCGCTTGCCAGGCGGCGTGCACGGCGTCGACGGTGGCCTCTTCGCGCCCGGCCGGGTAGCCGAAATAAGCCAGCAGGCCGTGTCCGGGGGAGGGCACCACATGGCCGTGATGACTCAGCAGGACGAAGTCGACGTGTTCCAGGGCACGGTTCACCTGCTGCTGCTGGATCTCGATGTCGGCTTCCGCGTCGGGCTGGACATGGCAGGCCACGACGGTGACCCGCCGACGTTCGGGGCGCAGGATGGCCGGTTCGGGCTCCTCGGCGCTGACGTGCTGGCTGCTGGCCTCGGCGCGTTCGGCGCCGAGGATTTCCTCGCGCGTGCGCGCCAGGAGCTCGCCGGGTGCCTTGCCGGCCTCGGCCTCGAGATGGGCATAGTGGTCCAGCGCGCGCTTCGGATGACCGCTGGCTGCGAGGGCCTTCATCAAGAGGTGGTGCAGGGTCTCGTCGTGTGGCTCCATCGCCAGCAGGCGGTGGAGCTCGGCGAGCAGCGGTTCGCCCTCGTTGGGCTTGGCCAGTGCGACGAGGTTGTGGGTGATGAAGACGAGCAGATTTTGCCAGTGATGGTCGCGCTGGGCCTGGGCCCAGGCGGACAGTTCGGGCAGATCCTGCAGGGCGCGCAGGCCCTCGAGGAAGTGCCCGCGGTAGTCGCTGACGATCGCCAGGTTCGGATGTGTGGCGGTGGCTGCGCGGCTTTCGGCGGTGCGTCGCTCGGCGCGGGCACGGTCGGCAGGCGGGGCGGTAGTCTCGTGGCCCTGGGCGTTGCGGCGCTCGGCGCGCGCGCGATGCAGGGTGAGCAAGTCGATGCGCGATTCCGCTTGCGGCTGGAAGCGCACATAGCGGGGTGTGGTGTCGAGCAGGGGCGGGTCGCCGGCGGGGAGCTGGCGCCGTAGCTGAAACAGGCCCTGACGCAGGTTGACCCGGGCACTGTCGGCGTCCAGATCCGGCCAGAACAGTCGGGCGAGTTCCTCGCGCGGGATGCGTCGGGGGCTCTCGGCTGCGACATAGGTCAGGAGCAGGCCGAGCTTGGTCCCGGAAAGAGCGGGTATGTCACGGTCCCCCACGCGTACGCCAACGGTGCCGAAGGTCGTGATTTCCATATGCGCCAAAGAGGCCTCCCCGTCTTCTGTTTTCAACAATCGTGCGCTGCCATTCGTGGCCCGGTCAACAGACCCGGTGCCCGTGCCTCCGGCGCGGACCCGGGGCCGACCGCATGTCTACCCGATTCGATTGTAACGGCATTCCGCAGCCGGGGCTCAGTCGATGCGGATGGTTGCGTAGCCCTGGTTCTCGTAGCCCATGATCGACAGGAAGGTATTGCCCACCATCTGGATGCCGGGCAGCAGGTCGTCCTGTTCGAGTTCGAAGCGCCGCGTGGCGATGTTGCAGGCCTCCATGTGGATGCCGTCCAGCTCCAGCAGACCCTCCAGGCGCTCATGGATATGGCGCACTGCGGAGACGTCCTCGAGATCCAGGTGATCGGTGGAGCGGGCGATCAGGCCGGCCGCCCCGCCACGGAAGGCGAAGACCATCTCCGGCTCCAGGCCCTGGCGCTGCATGTCGTCATAGGTCTCGCGGATCACGCTCAGGCGGGCGATCAGGCGCTCCGGTTCGGCGATGGTGATGTCCCAGAGGATACGTCCGGTCTCCATGCCGGCGATGGCGCGCTGGTCGCCGGGCTTGTCGGCGAGCGCCAGGCCGGGGATCAGCAGGACGAACAGCAGGAAGGCGGCGAGGAGGCGTTGCATGGCGTTCGTCCCTTTTGCGGATTCCCTGCCTCACAGGGTAGCAGGCCAGGGGGGCACTGATGAATGACACGCAGATGAATGACACGCATCGGTGTTCCCCCCGAGTCTGCGATGCAGGGTTCCGGGTGCGAACGCTAGGGAGACGCTGAAAGGCCGGACCGGGAAAGCGGTCCGGCCTTTACGTTCCGCTCAGTGGCCGTGGTGGCCCTTGTGCAGGTATTCCACGCCGTCGAGGCTCTGGATCTCGATCTCGCGGACCGGTGTGAAGCGCGAGGCGCCCGGGCCCGTGATTTCCTCGGTGATGCGGATGCGGAAGGGGGCCACGCAGTTCAGCAACTGGCCGACAAAGCGCTTGCCGTCGTGGGTCACACGAACCGGAGTGGTCTCGTCGTAGCGGCTGAAGTTGTAGCTGACATTCTTCGGGTAGTGCAGGTTCTGTTCGGAAAAGGTCATGTGGTGGGGCCTTTCTGGGTCAGTGGTTTTTTACGGCCTGGAAGGCCTCGAGTGCGGCCTGGCGGCTGGCTTTCAGGTCCACGATCGGGGCCGGATAGCCGCGTGCGCCGCCGGCGCCTGGCGCGTGAATATACCGCGTTTCGACATCCTTGAGCACGGGGACGAAGCGGCGCACGAAGGTGCCGTCGGGGTCGTGGCGTTCGCCCTGGGTTTGCGGGTTGAAGACGCGGAAGTAGGGTGCGGCATCGGCACCGCAGCCGCCGGCCCATTGCCAGCCCAGGGTGTTGGCGGCGAGATCGGCGTCCACCAGGGTGTCCCAGAACCAGTGTGCCCCGTGCTGCCAGTGCAGGCGCAGGTTCTTGGTCAGGAAGGACGCGACCACCATGCGCAGGCGGTTGTGCATCCAGCCGGTCTCCCACAGCTGGTGCATCGCCGCGTCGACGATCGGGATCCCCGTCTCGCCGTGCTGCCAGGCCCGCAGGTCGCGACCGGCTTTGCGCCAGGGGAAGGCCTCGAAGCGCGGATTCAGCGGTTGTTCCGGGGTGTGCGGGAAGTGGTAGAGCACGTGATGGGCGAAGTCGCGCCAGCCGAGTTCGCGCACGAAGGCCTCGGGGCCGCCGCTGTCCGGGTGCAGGCCGGCCGCGCGCAGGGCGCGCAGGATCTGGCGCGGGGAGATCTCGCCGAAGTGCAGATGCGGCGACAGGCGCGAGGTGCCGTCCTGGTCCGGGCGGTCGCGGCCATCGGCGTAGGTGCGCACGGCGCTGTCGAGGAATTCTTCCAGGCGCTCGCGGGCCGCGGTCTCGCCCGGGGTCCAGGTGGCGCGCAGGCCGCTGGCCCAGTCGATCGCGGGCAGGAGTTCGAGCTGGTCCGGGTTGAGCGAGTCGGGCCAGGCCCGGGGTGCCGGGAGATCGGCGGGCGCGGGCAGGGGATCGCGGTCGATGCCGCGGGTCCGGCAGGCCTTCCAGAACGGGCTGAAGACCTTGTAGGGGGTGCCCTGGCCGGTCTCGACCTCCCAGGGTTCGATCAGCAGGTGGGCGTTGAAGCTGTGCACCTCGACGCCGTCGGCGTGCAGCGCGGCCTTGATGTCCGGGTCGCGCAGAACGATGGCGGGATCGTACAGCCGGTTCCAGTAGACCGCGGTGGCGCCGGTCTCGCGCACCAGGGCCCGCAGGGTGTAGAGGCTGGGACCGGCGCGCAGGATCAGGCGCGAGCGCTGCGCGCGCAGGTCGTGGTCCAGCGCGTTGATGCTGTGGTGCAGCCACCAGTTGGATGCGGCTCCCGGCTGCCATGGGGCCTCTTCCTCCGGGGCATGGATGAACACCGGGATCACCGGCCCGCCGCGTTCGCAGGCGGCGTGCAGTGCGGGCTGGTCGGCCAGGCGCAGGTCGCGGCGCAGCCAGACGAGGGTGGGGCCGGGGTCTTGCATCAGATTCGGTCTCCCTGGGCGAGGGTCTTGCGGAGTTCGTCGGCCTGGTCGCGGATGGCCTGCAGGCGTTCGGGATCCATCTTTTCGACGTGCTTCCACTGCAGCGCGGTGCGGGGGTGGCGGGCGAAGCGGTCGCGGTGGCGATCGAGGAAGTCCCAGTACAGGGTGGTGAACGGGCAGGCCTTGTCGCCCAGGGCTTCGGCCGGGTCGAATGGGCAGTGCGCGCAGTAGTTGCTCATGCGCTGGATGTAACGCCCGGTGGCCACGTAGGGCTTGGAGGCCATGCGGCCATCGTCGGCGTATTGCGACATGCCGATCACGTTGGGGAGTTCCACCCACTCCACGGCATCGACGTAGATGCCGAGGTACCAGGCATGAATCTCGGCGGGCCGCACGCCGAGCAGCTGGGCGAACAGGCCGGTAACCATCAGCCGCTGGATGTGGTGGGCGTAGCCGAATTTCAGGGTCTGGCCGACGGCCTGGTGCAGGCACTGCATGGAGGTGTCGGCGTCCCAGTAGAGGGCGGGGAGCGGCTGGTCGGCCCCCAGGGCATTCCAGTCGTGCCAGGCCTCGCCGAAGTGGAAGTACAGCCCGCGCACGTACTCGCGCCAGCCCATGATCTGCCGAACGAAGCCCTCGACCGCGGCCAGCGGGGCATGGCCGTCGCGCCAGGCCTGTTCGGCGGCGTCGATCACCGTGCGCGGGTGGATCAGGTGAAGGTTGAGCGCGGTGGACAAGCGGGCATGGTAGAGCCACGGTTGGTCGGTCCACATCGCGTCCTGATACGTGCCGAATGCGGGCAGGCGGTGCTGGATGAAGTCGTCCAGCGCCTGTTGCGCCTGCTGCGCGGTCACCGGCCAGTCGAAGCCGTCGGCCTGGCCCGGAAGGTCCGGGAGATGCTGCGCGATGTCGTCCAGGCACTCGCGGGTGATCGCGTCCGGCGGGAAGGCCAGGGGTGCGGGCAGCAGGCCGGGGCCGTCGCGTCCGAAATGCCCGCGGTTGTCGGCGTCAAAGTTCCACTGGCCGCCGGTCGGCTCGTCGCCGTTCATCAGCACGCCCAGGGTGGCGCGCTGCGTGCGGTAGAAGTACTCCATGCGCAACTGCTTGCGGCCTTTGGTCCAACTGCGGAAGCCCTCCAGCGAGACCAGGAAATGCGGATCGTCCAGGACCTCGAGCGGGATCTCCTGGTCGGCACAGGCGGCCTCCAGCTGGCGGAGCACGCGGTGTTCGCCCGGCTGCAGTACACGGACGTTCTGCGGTTGGAGGCGTTCGAGGTCGGCGCGCAGGGCGTCGCCCAGGGTCGGCTCGGGGTGTTCGCCGAGGCGGCGATAGTGGACGGGCAGGCCCTCGCCGCGGCGCTCCTCGGCGAAGTGGCGCATCGCCGACAGGAACAGCGTGGTCCGTGCGACATGCGAAGGGGCGTGCCGGGACTCGTCGGTTACCTCGGCCATCCAGAGGTGATCCCGCGTCGGGTCAATCCTCTGCAGCCCCGGATGGTCCGGGGCGAGCTGGTCGCCGAGCACGATCAGGAGGTTGCGCATAGCCACGGGCGAGATGGAATCGGGCATGGGGCCAGCACGAGTGGAGCGACGTTAGTCGGGCAGGTGCCGCGAGAGGCGAGCGGCGGCCTCCAGCGGAGGCCCGGGCAGGACCTCGATCTCGCGACCGTGTTCCATCTGCGACAGCTCGAGGGCGGCCGAGCCGGCGAGATAACAGGGCGGGCCGGCCTGCTTGAGGATCGCCTCCACCCGCGGAAGCTCGGGGCTGCGCATCAACTGCGAGGAGCCATGGATGATCATTGCCGGGGCGTGCAGGCGACGGATCAGCGTATCCAGGCCCTCGGGACTGGTGGCATCGAACAGGGGCAGGGTTTTCAGGCCACGGCGGGCGCAGGCGAGCTGCAGCAGCATGCCGCCAACCTGCTGGTGGCCGCCGCCCAGCACCAGGCAGGGGTAGGACGGCTCGTCGCAGGCCCGTGTCGCCGAGCGCAACTGCTCGGCGAAGGCCGCGGTGGCCCAGGCGGCGAAGATGGCCAGGAGAACCTCGCCCTCGGCGGCGTGCCGGGATTCCTCGCGCAGGCGTCGATAGACCTCGAGAAAGGCGCTTTCATGCACGCCGTCCCAGCCGTGGCGCATGACCAGCCGGGTGTAGATTCGATCCAGCTCGTCGACATCCAGATTGGCCACCGAGCCATAGAGGGCCTCGGCGATCGGATCCATGGTGTGGGGGGCAATCCCGGGGCCGGGGCTTGCGCGGCGTTTGCGCGCTCCGGCGGCCTCCTTCGAGGCGGCTTCGGCTTCAGACGCTTCGGCCCTCGCGTTGCCGTGCGCCGACTCGTCGTTGAGTACCCGGTGGACCTGCGAGACCGGGATGCCCTGCTCGAGCAGTTCCATGATCCGCTTGATGCGGGCGATATCACTCGGGCTGTAGAGCCTGTGGCCCTTGGGCGTGCGCATCGGCCGGATCAGCCCGTAGCGGCGCTCCCAGGCTCGCAGGGTGACGTCGTTGATCCCGGTCTCCGCGCACACGTGGCGGATCGGGTACAACCCTTCTTCGTCTTGCAGTTCGATGTGCGTCGCGCTCGCCATGAAATAATTGTACGACATTTATACAGCGCATGTACAAGGGGGGGTGATCCACGAGGCGATCCGCGTAATTCCGGGGGAGGGAATGAACCTTCCTTGTCTGCGCGTCCCAAAAGGGTAGCAACCTTTTCTCGATGCTGCTGGAGACTGGCATGTTTGCAACGAACGGAAACCGCTGGATCGGGATGTCTGTCCCGTTGTTGCTTGTGGCGCTGGCTGTGCCCGGTGCGGTTCAGGCCAACCCGGAGATGGCCGACAGTGTGTCGCCGTACCTGCGTCTGCATGTGGACGACCCGGTTCAGTGGCGCGCCTGGGATCCGGCGTTGCTGGAAAAGGCCAGGGAAGAACAGCGCCCGCTGCTGATCTCCAGTGGCTACTACTCCTGCTTCTACTGTCACGTGATGCAGGAGGAGAGCTTCAAGGACGACGGTATTGCCGAACGGATGAACGAGAACTTCATTCCGGTGAAGGTGGATCGCGAGGTCAATGGGGCACTGGACAGCTACCTGCTGGAGTTCCAGCGTGCCACCGCCGGGAGCGCGGGTTGGCCGCTGAATGTGGTGGTGACCCCCGACGGTCATGCGCTGACGGGCGTGGTGTATGCCCCGCGAGACCAGTTCGCCGAGTTCCTCGATGGCATCAGCCAGCGCCTGGAGTCGGATTACGACCGCCTGGTGGATCTCGCTCGGCGCGGGAGCGATGAGCTCACCCAGCAACTGCGTCAGGGCGAGGAACCGCTCTCCGATAGCCGTGCGGGACGACTTCCGCAGGTGCTGTGGAGCCGCATGGAGCGCGAGGCCGATGACCTTCAGGGCGGTTTCGGGAGTTCGATCAAGTTCCCCCATTCGCCCTACCTGCACGCCATGCTGGAGGCCGAGCAGGCCGGCACGGCCCCGGGCTGGGTTGCGGAGTTTCTCGAGATCACCCTGGACGAGATGGCCCACTCCGGCCTGCGTGATGTACTGGGAGGCGGCTTCTTCCGCTACTCCGAGTCGCCGGACTGGAACGAGCCCCACTTCGAGGTGATGCTGGAGGATCAGGCGCAGCTCGCACTGGTTTATCTGCGTGCCGGTGAGTATTTCGGCCGCGAGGACTGGATTGATCTGGGGCTCGAGAACCTCGATTTCGTCAAGCGGGACATGGCGCTGCGCGAGGACGAGACGGGTGAGCAGGCGGAGGCCGCGGAGGACGGTTTCCGTGGGTTCGCTTCCAGTCTGTCGGCCGTGGATGACCAGGGCCGCGAGGGTGGAGCCTACCTGTGGCCAGAAGAAGATCTGGAAGCCGCACTCGCGGACCACGAGCACCCGGAGCTGGTACGCGCCTGGTTCGGCATGGAGGGCAGCTCGGTCTTTGATCTCGGCTATCTGCCGCGCAGCGGCGCGGGGGTCGGGCAACTGGCGGAGCGCTTCGACCTGGACGAGGCCGAGGTTCGCGAGCAGTTGGAGTCCGGCCGCGAGGCCCTGATCCGGGCGCGCGAGGCGCGCGGCCTGCCGCGCGACGAGAAGGTCCTGACCGGGGCGCACGGCCTGTTGCTGTCCGCCCTGGCGGAGGCATCGGCGCACGATGCGCGCTTCCTTGATGCGGGCGCGGCCGTGCAGGCCTGGCTATTGGAGGTCGCCGCCGAGCCGGCGGAGCTGCCGGCGCTGATGGGCCTGCCCGCCGAGCACGCCGGGACCGCTACGCTCAACGACTACGCCTACGTGGCGCGTGGCCTGCGCGACTGGGAGGCCGCGACCGGCGAGGGTGGGCATGGCCCGGCCTTGGCGCTGCTGGAGGCGGCCTGGGAGCGCTTCCGCGATGATGACGGCTTCCGCTCGGAGCCGGAGCCGCCGCTGCCGGGGATGATTTCGCAGCGCTTCCACCCGGCGGTGCACCGGCCGTCCCCGACGACCCTGATCTTCCACCTTAGCGAGGAATGGGCCGGGGACAGCGAGACGGTGGATGCGGCTTTCGCGGACTATGACCTGCGCCCGGGCCGCGCCATCGATGCCGACCCGGAGCAGCACGCCCGCCTGATCCTTTGGCTGCAGGAGCGCGACTAACGGGTGCCGTCTGGATCGGGTGTTGTTCGCGTTGCGCCCGCAGGTGTGCGCGAACTACGCTGTGCACCCGAAGAGGCCATCCTGGCCGTGCAGACGGACACGCTGCGGGCGACCCCAGACGGCTTGCCCGGTGAGATGAGTGGCCCGCCTTTTGCGGTGACCGCGGCCGAGGTTCGGGCGCTCTAAAGTGAAGCCTGATCGGTACGGCGCCCGGGCCAGCAAGATGCCCTTGGGGTGCATACCCACTTCCGCAAACACAAAGGGCGCGCTTCCTCCTCGGCCTGAACGCCGAGGTCTCCGCGCTGGGAAAATCGATGAACGAGAGCCCGTCTCTGCCCCCTAGCCACCCTCTGCGGGAAGCGATTCACGACGAGGTCCACGCGCGCTTCTACGAGCCGCTGGACGCACCTGCCAGGGCCTCGTGGCTGGCGCTTTTGTCGCCGCGCGACTCCATCGAGCGCGAACGCGAACTGGTGGCCGAGCTCTGCCGTCGTTTCGGCGCGAACGAGCCGGTCCCGCAGAAGAACTTCGTTGCCTGCGACCTGGGGCCGTTTCGCTTGCGCTGGGAACGCCACAACGAATTCTCCACCTGGTCATTCTTCGTGACCGGAGAAGCCTTCAGCGACCCGTTCGCCGACCCGGCGATCAACCGTGTGCCGGCAGACTGGCTGGGCGAGCTGCCAGGGAGCACCGTCGCCGCGATCCATCTGGCGCTGGAGTCGCGTGACATGCCGGAGCGGTCCTTCGAGGAGCTGGAAGCCGTATTTGCTCCGCATCCCATCGTCGGCAACGGCGTTGCTGGCGGTGATGGCCTGGTGTGGACGGATTTTCGGGTCCACGATGACGGTTTCTCCCGCTTCCTGGTGCGTGATGTCGATCTCAACCGGCGTGAGGCCGGGCGTATCGCCCAGCGCCTGTTCGAGCTGGAGACCTACCGGTTGCTGGCCCTGCTGGCGCTCCCGCTGGTCCGCGAGTTGATGCCGGAACTCGACGAACTCGAGGGTCGGCTGAACGACATCAACGACGAGATGGCGGGGATCACCGAGCAGTTCGCCGCATCGGATCGCGAGCAGCAGTTGCTGGCGGTGCTCTCCGACCTTGCATCCGACGTCGAGCGCCTGAGCAGCTATGCCGGCAGCCGCTTCCACGCATCCCGCGCCTATGCCTCGCTGGTGGACAGAGGCGCTGAGGAACTGAGGACCAAGCGCATGCCGGGACTGCAGACCCTGTGTGAATATTTAAGCTGGCGCATGGCTCCGGCCATGGGTACTTGCGCGTCGCAGGCGGAACGGCTGGAGGTGCTGTCCACGCGCATCCACCGCACCGGATCGCTGTTGCGCACCCGGGTGGACGTGGCGCTGGAACGGCAGAACCGCGACCTGCTGAGCTCGATGAACCGGCGCGCCGACCTGCAGTTGCGCCTGCAGCGGACGGTGGAAGGGCTTTCGGTGGTGGTGATCAGCTACTACCTGACCAGTCTGGTGGCCTACCTGTTGCGCGGGGTGGACGAGGCGGTCGCGTTGCCGCTGCCGGTGAACATTGCCATCGGGATGACGGTGCCGGTGGTGGTCGCCGGGGTGTGGTTTTCCCTGAGGCGGATGCGCGCGCGAATCGAGCGGAAGGCCGGGCGCGGGGCCTGACCCCCGGCACCCGGTGGGGCGCCGGCCCTTCAGGCGTCGGAGCGGGCGGTGGTGTCCTTTTCGGCCTTGTGCAGGCGCTGGAGCATGGCCTTGAGGACCTTCGGGTTGCCGGCGACGACGTCGCCGCGGCGCATCACGTCCGGGTTGCCCTGCCAGTCGCTGACCACGCCGCCGGCTTCCTGTACGAGGAGCAGGCCTGCGGCCATGTCCCAGGGCTGCAGGCCCATTTCCCAGAAGCCGTCAAAGCGCCCGCAGGCGACCCAGGCCAGGTCCAGTGCGGCGGACCCGGGCCGGCGGATGCCGGCGGTGCCCGGGATCAGGTGGCGCAGGCTGCTCAGGTAGCGCTCCAGGTCCTGGCCCTCGCGGAACGGGATGCCGGTGCCCAGCAGCGCGCCGTTCAGGTCCTTGCGTTCGGAGACGCGGATACGGCGACTGTTGAGGAAGGCGCCGGCGCCGCGCGTGGCGGTAAACAGCTCTTCCTTCAGCGGGTCGTAGACCACCGCCTGCTCCAGCCGGCCCTTGTGCTTCAGGGCGATGGAGATGCCGTACTGCGGGATCTCGCGCAGGTAGTTGGTGGTGCCGTCCAGCGGATCGATGATCCACACGAAGTCGGCATCGCTGCCGCTGCCGCTTTGTTCACCGCCTTCCTCGGCCATGATCGAGTGGTCGGGATAGGCGCGGCGCAGGGTGTGCACGATGGCCTGTTCGGCGGACAGGTCGACATCCGACACCCAGTCGTTACGGGCCTTTTCGCGGGTGTTCATGCGATCCGGCCGGCCCCAGGCGCGGGTGGTGATGCGTCCGGCCTCGCGGGCCGCCGATACCGCCGTGTTCAGCATGGGGTGCATGGGGTGTCTCCTGGTGTTCTTCGGGGTGTCCGGCGGACGCGCGCACGCGCCGCGGGAAGGCCGCGAACAATACACAAGCCGCTCTTTTTTGGGAAGTCGAGAGCCCCCCTGTGTACAATCCGCGGGCTTTGATGTGGGCATGGCAACGGAGACTCCACGAATGGAAGAACGCCTGGACCGGGTGCGGGTCGTGCTGGTGGGCACGACGCACCCGGGCAACATTGGCTCCGCGGCGCGCGCGATGAAGGCCATGGGAGTGACGGATCTGGTGCTGGTGGCGCCGGAGCGGTTTCCGCATGCCGATGCCACGGCGCTGGCCTCCGGGGCGGATGACCTGCTGGCGCGGGCGCGCGTGGTGGATGACGTGGCCGCCGCGGTCTCCGACTGCGTGTGGGTGGTGGGCACCAGTGCCCGGCTGCGCACCCACTCGGTACCGGTGCTGGGCCCGGACGTGGCGGCTGGGCAGGCACTGTCGAACGCGGCCCAGGGGCCGGTGGCCCTGGTTTTCGGACGTGAACACAGTGGTTTGACCAACACCGAGCTGGATCATTGCAACGCGTTTGTGCAGATCCCGACGGTGCCGGATTTCAGTTCCCTGAACCTTGCCGGCAGCGTGCAGGTGATGACCTACGCGCTACGCATGGCGGCCCTGACCGGAACGGATCCCGGGCAGGCGAGCGAGGCGGGGGAGGCGCGCGACCCGCTCGCGACCCAGGCGGAGATGGAGGGTTTGTTCCGCCATTTCGAGCAGGCCCTTACGACCATCGAGGTGCTCGACCCCGACAATCCTCGCAATCTGATGCGGCGCTTGCGGCACGTCTATATGCGCGCCGGACTGACCGGCAGCGAGGTGCGTATGCTGCGCGGTATATTGACGCACACCGAAAGGGGCCGCTGAGGGCGCCGGAAACCGGCGTGATAACCTAGCGGATGACTCGGGATTTGAGGCCAGCCCATGTTTGACAGGATGCGCGAGGACATTCGCTGCGTGTTTGATCGCGATCCGGCGGCACGCAACGCGTTCGAGGTGTTGACCGCATATCCCGGCCTGCACGCGCTGTGGTATCACCGCGTCTCGCACTGGCTGTGGACGCATCGCCTGCGCTGGCTGGCCCGGGTGATCGGCAACTTCAGCCGCTGGGTGACCGGGGTCGAGATCCACCCGGGGGCGACCCTAGGCCGGAGGTTTTTTATTGATCACGGCATGGGTGTGGTGATCGGCGAGACCGCCGAGGTCGGCGACGACTGCACGATCTACCACCAGGTGACCCTGGGCGGCACGACCTGGGAAGGCGGCAAGCGCCACCCGACGCTCGGCAACGAGGTGGTGATCGGTGCGGGTGCCAAATTGCTGGGCCCGATCCATGTGGGCGACCACGCGCGCATTGGCTCCAACGCAGTGGTGCTGAAGGATGTCCCGGCGGAGGCGACCGCGGTCGGCATCCCCGCCCGGGTGCTCGGCCCGCGGCCCGAGCCGGATCCGCGTTTCCAGCAGATGGCGGACCGCATGGGATTCGATGCCTACGGCCTGTCGCGGGATATGCCAGACCCGGTGGCCAACGCAATCCACCGTATCGTACAGCGCGTGCATGATCTGGACGAGCGCATGGAGCGGGCCTGCCAGGCGCTCAAGCGCGCCGGTATCGACCCGGGCGAGGCCCTGGGCGAGGACGATTCGGGCCCGCTGGAGGCCTGTGACCTGGAGGGTCTGGAGCCGGACGAGTGCGAGGTTCCGCCGAACGCCGCGAGCGAACAAGAACGTAAATCGCAGGGGAATACTTGATCATTTTGCTCGGGTATTGCTAAGCTTGCCGGCAAATGACTGACAAGTGCACTCAACCATGAAACTGACGACCAAAGGCCGGTACGCCGTCACCGCCATGCTGGATGTGGCGATGCACACCCGCAACGGGCCGGTATCCCTGGCCGAAGTGGCGCGGCGGCAGAAGCTCTCATTGTCCTATCTGGAGCAGCTTTTTTCCAGGCTGCGGCGCAAGGGGCTGGTGAACAGCAGTCGCGGGCCGGGCGGGGGCTATGCCCTCAGCCGCGAACCGGAGGGGATCAGCGTGGCCGACATCGTGGTCGCGGTGGACGAGCCGGTGGACGTGACCCGTTGCGGCGGCAAGGCCAACTGCAATTCGGATTCGCGCTGCCTGACGCACGACCTGTGGACCGATCTGAGTCAGCAGGTCTACGACTTCCTCAGCACCCGCTCGCTGGCGGACGTGCTGCAGCGCCATCGGGAAGAAATGAAAAAAGACGGTGTGCAGGAGGTCGTGATGCACGGCGCCCCCCTGCAAGCCTCGACCGGAAAAAGCCATGCGACCGCCAAAGCGGCCGCGGAAAGGAGCTAACGCGCAATGAGTGACCTGAAACTGCCGATCTACCTCGACTACTCCTCGACCACGCCGGCCGACCAGCGTGTGGCCGAAAAGATGGCCGGCTGCCTGACCAAGGACGGCCTGTTCGGCAATCCCGCCTCGCGCAGCCACAGCTTTGGCTGGAGCGCGGAAAAGGCGGTGGAGAATGCCCGCGGCCAGGTCGCCGAGCTTGTTGGTGCCGATCCCAAGGAAATCATCTGGACCTCCGGCGCGACCGAGGCCGATAACCTGGCGATCAAGGGTGCGGCGCACTTCTACCAGCGCAAGGGCAAGCACATCATCACCGTGAAGACCGAGCACAAGGCCGTGCTCGACACCACGCGTCAGCTGGAGCGCGAGGGCTTCGAGGTCACCTACCTGGGCGTGAAGGAAAACGGCCTGGTCGATCTGCAGGAGCTGCAGGACGCGATGCGCGACGACACCATCGTGGTCTCGGTGATGCACGTGAACAATGAGATCGGCGTGATCCAGGACATCGAGGCGATCGGCAACCTGTGCCGCGAGCGCGGGATCGTGTTCCATGTGGACGCGGCCCAGTCGACCGGCAAGGTGGCGCTCGACCTGTCCAGCCTGCCGGTGGACCTGATGAGCTTCTCCGCGCACAAGACCTACGGCCCGAAGGGCATCGGCGCGCTGTTCGTGCGCCGCAAGCCGCGCGTGCGGATCGAGGCGCAGATGCACGGCGGCGGCCACGAGCGTGGCATGCGCTCCGGCACGCTGGCACCGCACCAGATTGTCGGCATGGGCGAGGCCTTCGCGCTCGCCGGTGCCGAGATGGGTTCCGAACTGGAGCGCATCCGCATGCTGCGCGACCGTCTGTGGACGGGTCTCGACGGCATGGAAGAGGTCTATCTGAACGGCGATCAGGAGCAGCGCGTGGCGCACAACCTGAACGTGTCGTTCAACTTCGTCGAGGGCGAGAGCCTGATCATGGCGTTGCGCGACATCGCCGTGTCCTCCGGCTCGGCCTGTACCTCGGCGAGTCTGGAACCGTCTTACGTCCTGCGCGCCCTGGGGCGCAACGACGAGTTGGCCCACAGCTCCATCCGCTTCTCCATCGGTCGCTATACGACGGTGGAAGAGGTCGACCACACGGTCAAGATTGTGCGCGCCGCGGTCGCGAAACTGCGCGAACTCTCGCCACTGTGGGAGATGTACCAGGACGGCGTCGATTTGAGCACCGTCGAGTGGGCGGCCCACTAAGGGCCCGCTCGACACCACTAACGCAACGCGTACACACGCAACAGGAGAACGGTCATGGCTTATAGTGACAAGGTTCTGGACCACTACGAAAACCCGCGCAACGTCGGCAGTTTCGACAAGAACGACGACACGGTCGGCACCGGCATGGTCGGCGCCCCGGCCTGCGGTGACGTGATGAAGCTGCAGATCAAGGTCAACGACGACGGCATCATCGAAGACGCCAAGTTCAAGACCTACGGTTGCGGTTCGGCGATCGCTTCCAGCTCGCTGCTCACCGAATGGGTGCGTGGCAAGACCCTGGAAGAAGCGAGCCAGATCAAGAACACCCAGATCGCCGAGGAACTGGCGCTGCCGCCGGTGAAGATCCACTGCTCCGTGCTGGCCGAGGACGCGATCAAGGCGGCCGTGTCCAACTACCAGGAGCGCCACGGCGAGGCCGCGGAAGCCGAGAAGCAGTCTGCCTGAGGGAGCTATGTCGATTACAGTGACCGAACCCGCAGCCGAGCGGATCCACAACTTCCTCGATCAACGGGGCAAGGGCGTGGGTGTTCGGCTGGCTGTCAGGACGACCGGCTGCTCCGGCATGGCCTACGTGGTGGAGTTTGCCGACGATATCGAGGACACCGATACGGTGTTCGAGGATCGCGGCGTGAAGCTGGTGGTGAACCCGAAGTCCCTCGTGTACCTCGATGGCACCGAGCTGGATTTCGGCAAGGAAGGCCTGAACGAGGGGTTCAAGTTCAACAACCCGAACGAGAAGGCCCGATGCGGCTGTGGTGAAAGCTTCAGTATCTGACTGAATATCGCATCCGGGGTGGTGCATGGCGGCCGATTGCTGGTCGTCGTCCCACCCCTTTTCTTTTGTCAGTGCGTCGCCAGTGCTTCCCGAGGCCGAGAGTTGATGAACGACCCATTCGAGCAGTTCGACCTGCCGGTCGCCTTCGAGGTGGACCGGCAACAGCTGGACGAGCGCTTTCGCCGCCTGCAGGCAGAGTTGCATCCGGATCGCTTCGTGCGCCAGGGCGACCAGGCCCGGCGCATGGCGGCGGCGGTGGCGGCCGACGTGAACGAGGCCTACGCGATCCTCGGGGATGACTACCGCCGTGCGCTGCATCTGCTGGAGCGCACCGGCGTGGCGTTCGATCCGGAACGCGATACCAGCCAGAACATCGAGTTCATCGAGGCACAGATCGAATGGCGCGAACGCATGGAAGAGGCCGCAGCGGCCAGGGACAGTGCAGCACTGGAGGTCGCCGGCGAGGAGCTGGAACAGGCCCGGGTCGAGGCGCGGGCAAAGGTCGCGGATGCCCTGAAGGACCCACTGGACCCGGCGCCTGAGGCCAAGGACCGGGTGCTGGAATTGCGCTTTTTTGACCGCTTGCTGGACGAACTGAAACGAACCCGACAGAACCTGGCGCGCGGGTAATCCGCGGCCGTGTGAAGGAGCCGAAGACCCGATGGCGTTATTGCAGATCACCGAACCCGGAGCCGAGTCCGCGCCGCATCAGCGCCACCTCGCGGCCGGGATCGACCTCGGCACGACCCATTCGCTGGTCGCCACGGTTCGTAGTGGCGAGGCGAATACCCTGCCCGACGAGCAGGGTCGGCATATCCTCCCCTCAGTGGTGCACTACGCTGCGGACGGGGTGAGCGTGGGGCATGCAGCCGCGGAACACGCGGCGGATGATCCGCATAACACCATCGCCTCGGTTAAACGCCTGATCGGGCGCGGAGCGGCGGATGTCGCGCGCCTGTCCGGTGAGTTGCCGTTCCGCCTCAAGACTGGCGAGTCCAGCGTGCCGCGGATCGAGACGGCCGCCGGCGACAAGACCGCCGTGGAGGTGTCCGCCGATATCCTCCATACCCTGCGCCAGCGGGCTGAGGCGACCCTGGGCGACGAACTCGAGGGCGTGGTGATCACCGTGCCCGCGTACTTCGATGATGCCCAGCGCCAGGCCACGCGCGATGCCGCGCAATTGGCGGGGCTGAACGTTTTCCGCCTGATCAGCGAACCGACCGCAGCAGCCGTGGCTTACGGGCTGGATCAGCGTGATGAGAGCACCATCGCCGTCTACGACCTGGGCGGCGGGACCTTCGACATCTCCATATTGCAGTTGCGCCGAGGCGTGTTCGAGGTGCTGGCGACCGGTGGCGACTCGGCCCTGGGCGGCGATGACATCGACCGCACCATCGCCGACTGGCTACTGAACCAGGCCGGGATGGGCGGCGAGAACGACCCGCAGCGCCTCCGTCGTGTGTTGCTGGCCGCGCGTCAGGCGAAGGAAGCCCTGACTGACGCCGAGAGCACCCCGGTCGAGGTCGTGCGCGCGGACGGCTCCACCTGGTCCGGCGAGCTCGATCGGGAAACCCTCGTAGGGCTGGCTCGTCCATTGCTGGATCGCACCATGAAGGCCTGCCAGCAGGTCCTCGCGGATGCCGGCCTGGAGACGGATGCGATTGACGAGGTCGTGCTGGTGGGTGGCTCCACCCGCATGCCCGCCGTCCGCGAGGCGGTGGAAGGTTTCTTCGGTCGGGTCCCGCATGCCGGGATCGATCCGGACCGCGTGGTGGCGATTGGCGCCGCGCAGCAGGCCGACATCCTGGCCGGCAACAAGCCCGATACCGAACTGCTGCTGCTGGACGTGATCCCACTGTCATTGGGCCTGGAAACGATGGGCGGGTTGGTCGAGTTCATTGTCCCGCGCAACACCACCATCCCGGTCTCGCGGGCCCAGGAATTCACCACCTTCAAGGATGGCCAGACGGCGATGTCCCTGCATGTGGTGCAGGGCGAGCGCGACGTGGTGGATGCCAACCGCTCGCTGGCCCAGTTCACCCTGTCCGGCATCCCGCCGATGGTGGCGGGTGCCGCGCGCATCCGCGTGACCTTCCAGGTGGATGCCGACGGGTTGCTCAACGTGACCGCGCGCGAACAGACCCAGGGCGTGGAGGCACATATCGAGGTCAAGCCGAGCTACGGCCTGACCGATTCCGAGATCGAGCAGATGCTGCGCGACTCGGCGTCCTCAGCGCGCGATGACATGGAGGCCCGCCGCCTGCGCGAGGAGCAGGTGGAGGCCGACCGCGTGCTGGAGGCGATCGACGCCGCGCTGCAGACCGATGGTGATCGCTACCTGGAGCCGGAGGAGCGCCAGACTATCGAACAGGCGCGCGATGCCCTGCGCGCCGAACGCGAGAAGGGCGACGACCCGGACGCGATCGAGGCCGCGCGCAAGCGCGTCGAGCAGGCCTCCGAGGCCTTCGTCGCGCGGCGCATGAATGACAGCATCCGGCGGGCACTCGCCGGTCACAACGTTAGCGAATACGACGCAGGGAACTGAGAACATGCCCCAGGTAATCTTTCTGCCCCACGAGGAAATCTGCCCCGAAGGCGCCTCCCTCGAGGCCCCGTCGGGCATCAGCATCTGTGATCTCGCGCTGCAAAACGGCATCGAGATCGAGCACGCCTGCGAGAAGTCCTGCGCCTGCACGACCTGCCACGTCTATGTGCGCGAGGGCTTTGACAGCCTGGACGAGCCGACCGAGGACGAGGAAGACATGCTCGACAAGGCCTGGGGCCTGGAGCCGGACTCGCGGCTGTCCTGTCAGGCGATCGTGACCGACAACGATCTGGTGGTCGAGCTGCCGAAGTACACCATTAACCAGGTCTCCGAGAACCACTGATCAAGGAATAAGCGATGAAGTGGACCGAAACCCAGGAAATTGCGATCCAGTTGGCCGACGAGCACCCGGATGTGGACCCGCGGAACATCAATTTCGTGGATCTGCGTCAGTGGGTGATGAACCTGCCGGAATTCGATGACGACCCCGAACGCTCGGGCGAGCGCGTCCTCGAGGCGATCCAGCTCGCCTGGATGGACGAGGCCGACGTCGACGACTGACACGGTTTTGGAAGAACCACGAAGCGCATAGCCTTTGTAACCACAGAGGGCACAGAGAAGTTGGACGGCATACCCGGTGGCAGGGCGGGCTCAACGATCTGAAGCCGTATCCCGATACTTCTGTGCTTTTCCCTGTACCTATTCCGTGTCCTCTGTGCTCCCTGTGGTAAATCCGCCCTTGAGCTTCTTCGTGCGCTGCGTGGTGAATCAAGGCCGGTGACGTTGCTGCAGGGGCGTCAGGTCGCTAGACTACGCGCCGCACGTTGCGTCCGCGTCTTTTTTGCGTTGGGAACCCGCCGTTCGGCGGGTTCTCGCGTTTGCAGCCGGGCCCAGCGACCGAGATATTCAATCCAAGTACCAGGAGAGCCTCCCCATGGCCGTTGAACGCACCCTTTCCATCATCAAGCCTGACGCCGTTGCCAAGAATGCCATCGGCGACATCATCAGCCGGTTCGAAAAGGCCGGTCTGAAGGTCGTCGGCGCGCGCATGATGCACCTGAGCCGCGAGCAGGCCGAAGGCTTCTACGACGTGCACAAGGAACGCCCGTTCTTCAACGATCTGGTCGAGTTCATGATCTCCGGCCCGGCGCTGGTGCAGGCCCTGGAAGGCGAGGACGCCATTGCCAAGAACCGCGACATCATGGGTGCGACCAACCCGAAGGAAGCGGCCCCGGGCACCATCCGTGCCGACTTCGCCGTGTCCATCGACGAGAACGCCGTGCACGGCTCCGACGCCCCGGAGACCGCCGAGCGCGAGATCGCTTTCTTCTTTGGTGACGACGGCGTCTGCCCGCGCACCCGATAAGACGGCCCGCAGGCGCTACGGGGTCCGGTTGCACCGCACACCGGGCCCCGTAGGCAGGCATCCCTTCGGCACAGTACACTAGGGGACTTGAGCCAACCGGTCCCTGTTATGGCACACGCATCCTCCACCCCCCTGAATCTCCTGGGCTACAGCCACCAACAGCTCGTCGAGCTGCTGGCGCAGTGGGGTGAGCCGCGTTTTCGTGCCACCCAGCTGGTCAAATGGATCCATCAGCGCGGGGTCACCGATTTCGAGCAGATGACCGACGTATCGCGCAAGCTGCGCGATCGCCTGGTGCGCGAGACCGAGATCCGCGTGCCCGAGATCGGTCTGGAAAAGGCCTCCTCCGACGGCACCGTCAAATGGGTGCTGCGGCTCCCCGACGGCAATGCCATCGAGACCGTCTTCATCCCCGAGGGCGGGCGCGGCACGCTGTGCATCTCCTCCCAGGTCGGTTGTGCGCTCGACTGCACCTTCTGCTCCACGGCGCAACAGGGCTTCAACCGCAATCTGACCAGTGCCGAGATCATCGGTCAGGTATGGCTGGCCATGCAGCGCCTCCCGGCGCCGGAAGGCCGCAAGCGGGCGGTCAGCAACGTGGTCCTGATGGGTATGGGCGAGCCGCTGGCCAATTTCGATGCGGTGGTCCCGTCCTGTCAGTTAATGACCGACGACAATGCCTACGGTCTCAGCCGGCGGCGCGTAACCCTTTCGACTTCCGGCCTGGTCCCGGCCCTGGATCGCCTGAGTGAGCACACCGATGTCGCGCTGGCCGTGAGCCTGCACGCCCCAAACGACGCCCTGCGCGACCGTCTGGTGCCGATCAACCGCAAGTACCCGCTCGCCGCGCTGCTGGACAGCTGCCGCCGCTACGTGGAGGCGACCGATGCCCACAGCGGTGTGACTTTCGAATATGTCCTGCTGGCCGACGTGAACGACCAGCCCGAGCACGCCAATGAGCTTGCCGGGCTGTTGCGTGGCATTCCCGGCAAGATCAACCTGATCCCGTTCAACCCGTTCCCGGGGGCGCCGTTCGAACGCCCGTCGGAGGCCACCGTGCTGGCCTTTGAGCGGCGCCTGCAGAAGGCCGGCTACGTGACGACCGTCCGGCGCACCAGGGGCGATGACATCGATGCCGCCTGCGGGCAGTTGGTAGGGCAGGTCGAGGATCGAACCAATCGTGGCATGCGCATGTTCCGCCTGCATGCCGAGTTGCCACAGACGGATCGGAGGGCTTCATGACTGGACGCGCAGGTTTGCGCCTGGCCGGGGTTCTGACCCTGGCGCTGCTGCTGGGTGGCTGTGCCGCCACGGCCGATCGACCGGTGTCCGGCGAACGCGAGAATGCCGCCGAGGTGCATGCGGAACTGGGCATCGGGTATCTTCGCGAGGGTGAGTTCGAACAGGCCGAGCGCAACCTGCGTCGGGCGCTGGATTATGACCCCGGCTATGTCCTCGCCAATATCGGCATGGCAGCCATCTACGAGCGCAAGGACCAGCTGGGCCGCGCCGAGGAACACTATCGCCGGGCCCTGCGGCGCGACGAGGACAATCCCTTTGCGCAGACCAATCTGGGCGCATTGCTTTGCGCCCGCGAGGACTTCGACGAGGCTCAGGAGCTGTTTGCCAAGGCGATTAAAAACCCGGATTACGATCGCCGCGACATCGCCCATATGAACTCCGGCGTCTGTCACGCCGACGCGGGTGATGCCGAGGAGGCCGAGCGGCAGTTGCGCCGGGCGCTGGAACTCAATCCGCAGTATCCCCGCGCGCTTCTGGAGATGGCCCGGCTGACCTATCAGGGCGACCGGCCGATGCAGACGCGGGCCTTCCTGCAGCGACTGGACAGCCAGGGGGTCGAAAATGCCGAGACCCTGCTTCTTTGCTATCAGGCCGAACGCGCGCTGGGCAACAGCCGAGCGGCCAATGCCTGTGCCGAACGCCTGAGTCGTCATCACCCGGACAGCGACGAGATGACCGAGCTGCGCCGACTGGAGCGTGAAGGGTGAGCGATCCACGCGACAAGGAACCGGGCCTGGGGCGGGTCGAGGACGTCGATGATTCAACGAACAATGTCGCCTCCCTGCGCACTGAAGGTACGGACCCCGATCCGGAGCCGTCGTTCTCCGCGGCGCATGGCCTGACCACCCGGGACCACCGGGAGGAATCCGGACCGGAGGCGGCCCGGGGTGAGGACGAGCCCGGGGCCAGTCTGCGTCGGGCGCGCGAGGCGGCCGGTCTGGACACCGCGACCCTGGCCAGCCGCATCCACCTCGGGCGCGGCACCCTGGAAGACCTGGAAGCCAATCGCTTTCACCACATGCCACCGGCTTACGTGCGTGGGTATCTGCGCTCCTGCGCACGGGAACTGGGCGTGGACGCGGATCCGTGGATTCAGTCCTTCGAGAGCCACGGGATGGTCGATCCCGAACTCCGGGCGGTCGCAACGCCTTCCGCGCGCGGCCGTCAGCGGCGGCGCGGGCGCGGCATCTACTGGCTCGCCTTGCTCTTGGCCGTGATCCTCCTGGGACTTGGGGTCTACGCCTGGAGCGAGCGCACGGACACACCCGGGTGGCCGTCACTGAATCTGGGCGATGCGCGGGATTCCGTCCCGGGCCTCGCCGGTACGCAGACCCCGGACGCCGAAGGACGCATCCCGTCGATTACCGAGAGCCCCGATCCGGCGCCCGATACGCCCGCGCCGGAGGTTCTCCCGGAGGGCGCCCAGCCTGAGCCGGCGGGTGCCGAAGAATCGGCCGGCGTCCCGGAAGCAGCCTCGGAATCCACCGTACCGGCGGAGGCCCTGGCCGTGCCGGAAGAGCCGGTCACGCCAGAGGCCCCCGCGCGGGCCGAAAGCGAAACCTCACTGGATGCCGCCCCGGTGATCGAGACTTCCGGTGAAAGTCCGGCGGCGGGTGAGGGCGCGCAACTGGTGCTGGAGTTCGGCGAGACCTCCTGGGTGGAGATCCGCGACGCCGCCGACGAGGTGGTTTTGACCGGCGTGCTCAGTTCGGGTGACCGCGAGGAGATTCGCCTCGACCTGCCTGGCCGGGTGATCCTGGGCAACGCGTCCGGGGTCTCGCTGACGCTGGATGGAGAGCCGGTAGACGTCGAGACGCATATCCGGAGCGACCGCACCGCGCGCTTCGATCTGGAAGGCTGAACCCGGGTCTTTCCGGCAGGCCATCACGTACAAACAAAAAGACACCATGAAAGCGATCAAGTCGATCCGCGGGATGCATGACATCCTGCCCGAGTCCATTCATGTCTGGCAGCATCTGGAAGCCACCCTGCGCGAGGTTGTGGAGGGCTACGGCTACCACGAGATCCGCATGCCGATCGTGGAGGCGACCGAGCTGTTCAAGCGCTCCATCGGCGATGTGACGGATATCGTCGAGAAGGAGATGTACACCTTCGACGACCGCAATGGCGACAGCCTGAGCCTGCGCCCGGAAGGCACCGCGAGTTGCGTGCGCGCGGGGATCCAGCACGGTTTGCTGCACAACCAGGTGCAGCGGCTTTGGTACCTGGGGCCGATGTTCCGCCATGAGCGCCCGCAGAAGGGGCGCTACCGCCAGTTCCACCAGGTTGGGGTCGAGGTGTTCGGCCTGCCGGGGCCGGATGTCGACGCCGAGATGCTGGCGATGACCGCACGGCTGTGGCGCATGCTCGGGCTCTCGAACGTGCGCCTCGAGCTGAACACGCTGGGAACCCCGGAAAGCCGGCAGCGCTACCGCGACCACCTGATCGCCTATTTCGAGCAGCATCGTGACGCCCTGGACGAGGAGGCGCAGCGCCGGCTCTATGACAATCCGATGCGCATCCTCGACAGCAAGCACCCGGATACCCGCGAAGTGGTCGCGCAGGCCCCCAGTCTGATGGATGATCTGGACGCTGAGTCGCGCGCCCATTTCGACGGACTGTGCGCGCATCTGGATGCGCTGGGCATCGCGTACGAGCACAACCCGCGCCTGGTGCGTGGGCTCGATTACTATACGCATACGGTATTCGAGTGGATCACCGAGGATCTTGGTGCCCAGGGCACGGTCTGCGCCGGCGGGCGCTACGACGGCCTGGTCGAACAGCTCGGTGGCCGTGGCACCCCGGCGATCGGGATGGCGATGGGCCTGGAGCGGCTGGTCGCGCTGCTGGAGGCGCGCGAAGACGCCCCGGCAGCGCCGGGTCCGGATGCCTACCTGATCGTCGGCGGCGACGAACTGGTCGGCCCGGCACTGCAACTGGCGGACCAGCTGCGTGGCGAATTGCCGGGGCTGCGCCTGGTCCAGCATTGTGGTGGCGGCAGCTTCAAGTCGCAGATGAAACGTGCCGATCGGCTGGGGGCGCACTATGCCCTGGTGCTCGGAAGTGACGAGCTGGCCGCGGGCACCGTCACGGTGAAGCCGTTAAGATCGCAGGGCGGCGAGCAGGTGGCCGTCGACCGTGCAGCCCTCGCAGGCCATCTGCGTACGGCCCTGCAAGTGCAGTCAACGCAAGGATAGAGAACACGATGAGTTATCTCACCGACGAAGAAAAAGCCGAACGCATCAAGCAGTGGTGGGCGGACAACGGCATGGCGATTGTGGCCGGCCTGGTTCTCGGGGTCGGCGGCCTGTTCGGCTGGAACTGGTGGAGCGATCGCGAGGAATCGCGCGCCCAGGTGTCCTCCGAGATGTATCAGGCCCTGCAGGTCGCCGGCCAGACCGGCCAGACTGATCGCGCGCTGGAACTGGCCGACGCGGTGATCGAACAGGGACGGGGTACGCCCTACCGCGCGCTCGCCTGGGTCTACCGGGCCGATGTAGCGATCGCGCAGGACGACACCGACACCGCGATCGACGCCCTGCAGGCGGCGCGCGACGCTGCCCCCGATCGTGGGTATCGCGAGGTGCTGACCCTGCGTCTTGCGCGCCAGATGATCCTGGCCGAGCGGCTGGATGACGCCGAGGCGACCCTGGCCGATGTTCGCAGCGTTGCCTTCACGGGGCTGAAGCGCGAGCTCGAAGGGGACCTGGCCCGCGCCCACGGGGATCGCGAGCGTGCGCGCGAGCATTACGAGGCTGCACTGGACGCGGGGCACGGCCCCGAGTACCTGCGTCTGAAATACGAAGAACTTTCTGTCTAGAGGACCCGTCGCCTGATGTCTGTGCCTTCCCTTGCGAGTCCGGTCGTGCGCCTGCTGATTGCCAGCGCGCTGATCCTGTCCCTGAGCGCCTGCGGTCTGTGGTCGCGCGATACCACCGAGCCGCCGGCGGACCTGCCGGAGTTCGAGGCCGAGGGGCAGCCGGAACGGCTGTGGTCGCGCTCGGTGGGCAGCGGCGGCGAGCGCTTCCTGTGGCAGATCTACCCCGGCATCGCCGAGGACCTGGTGGTGATGAGCGACGCCTCCGGGCGGGTCTCCGGCCTGAATCCCGAAGGCGGCAGCCAGCGCTGGCAGGTGCGCCTGGATGATGCCCGGGTCTCCGCGGGGGTCGGCGTCGGTGACGGCCTCGCCGTGGTCGGCACGCTGGACGGCTACGCCATCGGCGTGGATCTGGGCGGCGATGGCGAACGCTGGCGTGCCGCGCTCTCCAGCGAGGTGCTGGCAGTCTCGGATGTGTCCGGTGGCCTGGTCATTGTGCGCACCAACGACGGGCGCATCCATGCCCTGGACGCCGATTCCGGCGCCACCCAGTGGACCGCGCTGCGCACCACGCCCTCGCTGAGCCTGCGCGGGGCCCAGCGCCCGCAGATCACCTCCGGCCGTGTGCTGGCCGGGTTCGACAACGGCCGCCTGCTGATGCTGGGGCTCAACCGTGGCAACGTGCTTTGGGAGACCACCCTGGGCGTCCCGACCGGGCGCACGGAAGTCGAGCGCATGGTGGATCTGGACGGGCATATCCCGATGTATCGCGGCGCTGCCATTGCGGCCACCTACCAGGGAAGGCTCGCGGCGCTGGATCTCAACTCCGGCGAGATCTTCTGGGTCCGTGACTTTTCTTCCTATCAAGGCGGGGATGTGGATACGAGTTCCGATGTCCTGGTCGTGACCGATGCCGAGAGCCACCTGTGGGGCCTGCAGCCCCGCAGTGGTGGTGACCTGTGGCAGATGGATGGCCTGCGCCTGCGCGGTGTGACCGCGCCGGTGGTGGTCGGCCAGCACGCCATCGTCGGTGATTACGAGGGCTACCTGCACTGGATCGATGTCGAGGACGGACGCATTGTCGCCCGCCTGCGCGCCGGCTCCGGCTCCGTAGTCACGCGTCCGACCCTGGTGAACGGGACGCTGTATGTCGTCACCGACAATGGACAATTGACCGCGGTGAACCCTTCGATCCGGGGTGACGAGTGAGCCACAAGATGTCCGGACGCCGGATTATGCGCGCAGGTCGCGGTTCCCGATGATCCCGGTTATCGCCCTGATCGGTCGCCCGAATGTCGGCAAGTCCACGCTGTTCAACCAGCTCACGCGCTCGCGCGATGCCCTGGTGGCCGATGTCGCCGGGCTGACGCGCGATCGCCAGTACGGCATTGGCAAGGTCGGCGATTTTCCCTATCTGGTGGTGGACACCGGTGGGCTCTCGGGCGAGGGCGCGGAGATGGACCGCGCGATGGCCGAACAGACCCAGCGCGCGGTGGCCGAAGCGGATCATGTGCTGTTCATGGTGGATGCTCGTGACGGCCTGACGCCGCAGGATCAGGCGATTGCCGATCAGCTGCGCGGCGCCGGTGTAAAGGCGCGTGTCGTGGTGAACAAGACCGATGGCCTGGATGCCGATACCGTCAGTGCCGAGTTCTACGCCCTCGGGCTGGGGCAGGTGACCTCCATTGCCGCAGCACACGGGCGCGGCGTACAGGGCCTGATGCAGGCGGTGCGCAAGGACGTGGCGGCCGCGCGCCGGGCGGCCAGTGAAGATGCCGGAGACGACGAGGCCGCCAGTGACGGCCTCGACGAAGCCTCGCAGCAGGCGGCGCTGGATGACTGGCCGGGTATTCGCGTGGCGATCGTCGGGCGCCCCAACGTCGGCAAGTCGACCCTGGTGAATCGCATCCTGGGCGACGAGCGCGTGGTGGCCACGGAGGTGGCCGGCACCACCCGCGACAGCATCTTTGTCCCGTTCGAGCGCGACGGTCAGGAGTACACCCTGATCGACACCGCCGGCGTGCGCCGCCGCGGCCGGGTCCACGAGGTGATCGAGAAATTCAGCGTCATCAAGACGCTGCAGGCGATCGAGTCCGCCCACGTGGTGGTCCTGGTGGTGGATGCCCATGCCGGCCTGTCGGATCAGGATTCCCACCTGCTGGGGATGGTGATCGAGGCCGGGCGCTCGCTGGTGCTGGCCGTGAACAAGTGGGATGGCCTGGACGACCACGCGCGCGAACGCATCCGCGACGAGATGGACCGGCGCCTGGGCTTTGTCGATTTTGCCCGCATGCGCCTGATCTCGGCCTTGCACGGCACCAATGTCGGGCACCTGCTGGACGACGTGTGCGAGGCCCACGCCAGTGCCTTCCGCAAGATGTCCACGCCGGAGCTCACGCGCCTGCTGGAGGCCGCGGTGGCCGAGCATGCGCCGCCGATGATCAGCGGGCGGCGGATCAAGTTGCGCTACGCGCACCAGGGTGGCCAGAACCCGCCGGTGATCGTGATCCACGGCAATCAGACCGACGCGCTTGCCGGGAGCTACAAGCGTTACCTGGAAAACTTCTTCCGCAAGCAGCTCAAGCTGGTCGGGACACCGTTGCGGCTCGAATTCCGCTCCGGGCGCAATCCCTATGCGGGCCGGCGCAACAAGCTCACCCCGAGGCAGCAGTACAAGCGCAAGCGCCTGATGCGGCACGTGCGCCGCTGATCGCAACCGTGGTCCCGGGACATCCCGACAACCCGATTCGTGATCCGGCGCTGTCCGGCTTCGCCGAGGTGGTGGAGCCGTTTCGGGTGATGGACATCCTGGCACGGGCCCAGGCGGCCGAGCGCGCCGGGCGCGACATCATTCACCTGGAGGTGGGGGAGCCGGACTTTCCGACGCCGCCCCCGGTGATCGCGGCCGGCCGCGCCGCGCTGGCAGAGGGGGATACCCGCTACACCCCGGCGCACGGGACCCAGGCCCTGCGCGAGGCGATCGCCGCCGACTACCAGCGGCGTCACGGGGCCGAAGTGGATCCGGACCGCATCGTGATTACGGCCGGGGCCTCCGCAGCCATCCTGCTGGCGCTGGCGGCGGGGGTGAACCCGGGCGAGGAAGTCCTGCTGCCGGACCCCGGCTATGCCTGCAACCGCCAGTTCGTCGCCGCGCGCGGTGCGCCCCCCGTGGGCTTGCCCGTCCAGGCCGAACATGCCTTCCAGCCGACTGCCGAGTCGATCGCCGCCGCGTGGGGCGCCAATACCCGTGCGGTGCTGTTGGGGTCGCCGGCGAACCCGACCGGGACCTGCCTGTCGCGTGATCGGCTGGCTGCGATCGTCGAGGTCGTGCGCGAGCGCGGAGGCCTGGTGATCATGGACGAGATCTACGCCCAGATCGTCTTCGATACCCCGGAGCCCAGTGCCGCGGCCGACTTCCCCGATGTGGTGGTGATCAACTCGTTCTCCAAGTACTTCGCCATGACTGGCTGGCGCCTCGGCTGGATGGTCGTGCCGGAGACCTGGGTAGACCCGGTGCGGCGCCTGGCACAGAACCTGTTTGTGGCCCCGGCCAGCATGGCCCAGACCGCGGCGCTGGCGGCCTTTGCGCCCGAGACCGAGGCGTTGCTGCAATCTCGGGTGCGCGAGCTGAAAGGCCGCCGGGACGTGCTGCTGGAGGCGCTTCCGGGGCTCGGGCTGGAGGTCCAGGCGCGGCCGCAGGGCGCGTTCTACATCTATGCCGACTGTACCGCCCACGGCCCGGACTCCGAGGCCCTTTGCGCGCGCGTCCTGGACACGGCCGGTGTGGCCCTGACGCCGGGGACGGATTTCAGCCCCAGCCGGGGTCGGGACTACCTGCGCATCGCCTACACCCAGTCCGAGTCCCGCCTGCGCGAGGCCGTCGAGCGCCTGCGGGGCTTGCTGTAATCCCCCTGGCCCCACTCGGTCGGGCTATATCCAACCGGCCAGGTTCAACAGGAGTGCACCGAGTCCGATCGGCGCAACATAGCGGAGCACGAAGCGCCAGATGGTGAACGCGAAGGGGGCCAGGGCGAGCTCGTCGCGGGCCACGCGGGTATGCACAACCCAGCCGGCAAATACCGCGATCAACAGGCCCCCCAACGGGAGCAGCAGGTTGATGGCCACGTGTTCGATGGCGTGGTACAGCGTCGGGATCTCGCGGCCCAGCAGGGTGATGTCGAGACGCGCCCAGGCTGCGCCGCTGAACGAAAACACGCTGGCCAGGCTCAGCAGCCAGACCGCGCCGCCACACACCAGGACGGCGAGCACGCGTGACGCATGCAGGCGCTCGTGGAACAGGTGCACGAAGGCCTGAACGTTCGTGATCATGGTGCTGAATGCGGCCAGGCTCAGGGTGGCGAAGAACAGGGTCGTCATCAGGACGCCGGCCGGCACGGCCGCCAGTGCCAGCGGCAGGGTCTGAAACATCAGCCCGGGGCCTTCGGCCGGGTCGAGCCCGAAACCGAACACGATGGGGAAGATCGCCAGCCCCGCGATCAGGGCGACCGCCGTATCTGCCAGTGCCACGCCAATGGCAGTGCGGCCGATGGACGTGTGCTGCGGCAGGTAGGCGCCGAACATCATCAGCACGCCGGAGGCCAGTGTCATGGTGAAGAACGCATGGCCCGCCGCAATCAGCACGCCGTGCGGGGTCAGGGCGGAGAAGTCCGGTCGCAGCAGGAAGTCCAGGGCTTGCCGGGGTTCCCCGATCCACCAGGCGCTGGCCAGCGCGGTCAGGAGCAGGATCAGCAGCACCGGCATCAGCACATGCAGCCAGCGTTCCAGCCCCTGGCGAAGCCCCAGGGCGACGATGCCGAAGGCGAGGGTGACGGCGAGGGTGCTCCAGGCGAGCATCTCGGTGGGTGAGGCGGTCATTGCGGCGAACAGCCCCGCCACCTTGTCGCCGTCGGCCCCGGCAAAGGCGCCTGTGGCGGCCTTGTGGACGTAGGAGAAGGCCCAGCCGGTGATCACTACGTAGAAGCTCATGATCAGGAAGGCGGAGAACAGGCCCAGCCAGCCGACCAGTTGCCACAGGTCGTGGGCGCCGCTCTCGCGAGCCACTTCGCGGGCCGCGTAGCCAGGCGAGCGGCGGCCCCGGCGACCGATCATGACCTCCGCCATCATGATTGGTACGCCGATCAGGACGATGCAGCCGAGGTAGACCACGAGAAACGCGCCACCCCCGTTCTGGCCGAGGATGTAGGGAAACTTCCACACGTTCCCCAGCCCCACCGCCGAGGCTGTCGCCGCGAGGAAGAAGGCATAGCTGTGGCTCCAGCGCTGCGCAGTGGCAGTGATGGTCATCTATCAGGTGATGACGTCGGGCTTCTCGCGGCGGGTCAGGCCGGGGATATCGCCCAGGCGGGAGGCGGCGTCGATCAGGGGTCCCAGGAGTTCCTGGGGATCGGCATCGAGGTGCTCGGGATGGGTCTCGTGCTGCTCGATATACAGGCGCAGGGTGGCACCCTCGGTGCCGGTGCCGGACAGCCGGAACACGATGCGGGCACCGCTCTCGAACAGTACCCGCAGACCCTGGTGCTCGGTCAGGCTGTTGTCCACCGGGTCGCGGTAGGCGAAGTCGTCCGCCTGGGCGACGCGCATGCCGGCCAGGGACTGGCCCGGCAGTACCGAGAGCTGCTCGCGGATGCGCGCCATGACCTGTTCGGCGCGTTCGCTCTCCACGGCCTCGTAGTCGTGGCGGGTGTAGTAGTGGCGGCCGTACTGGCGCCAGTGATCACGCACGATCTCCTCGACCGACTGGCGGCGCACGGCCAGCAGGTTCAGCCAGAACAGCACGGCCCACAGGCCGTCCTTCTCGCGTACGTGATCGGAACTGGTGCCAAAGCTCTCTTCGCCGCACAGGCGGATGCGCCCGTCGTCCAGCAGGTTGCCGAAGAATTTCCAGCCGGTGGGGGTCTCGAAACAGGGGAGGTCCAGCTTTTCCGCGACCACATCCACGGCCTGGCTGGTGGGCATGCTGCGGGCCACGCCCTTCAGGCCGTCGGCGAACGCCGGGATGTGATGGGCATTGGCGGCCATGATGGCGAGGCTGTCCGACGGCGTGACGAAGAACCGGCGCCCGAGGATCATGTTGCGGTCGCCGTCGCCGTCCGAGGCGGCCCCGAAATCCGGGGCGTCGCGGCCGAACAGGGCCTCGCTCAATTCGCGCGCATGGGAAAGATTCGGGTCCGGGTGACGGCCACCGAAGTCGGCCAGCGGTTCCGCGCGCAGGATGGTGTCGGCCGGGGCCCCGAGGCGGTTGACCAGGATCTCTTCGGCGTACGGGCCGGTGACCGCGTGCATGGCATCGAAGCGCATGCGGAAGTGGTCGGATCGCAACAGTTCGCCGATGCGGTCGAAGTCGAACAGCGTGGCCATGTAGTCGGCGTAGGTGCCCACGGGATCGACGACCTCGACGTCCATGTCGCCCATCTGTACTGCGTGTAGATGATCGATGTCTACATGCTCTGCGCCGTTGGCGATGCGGTAATGGCTGATGCGGGTGCTCTGCTCGAAGATTGCGTCGGTCACCGAGTGCGGGGCCGGGCCACCGTTGGCGGTGTTGAGCTTGACGCCGAAATCCCCCTCCGGCCCGCCCGGGTTGTGGGAGGCGGACAGGATCAGGGCGCCCGTGGCCCCACGTGACCGAATCAGGTACGAGGCGGCCGGCGTGGACAGCAGCCCACCATGCCCGATGGCGACCTTCTGCACGCCGTTGGCTACGGCCATGCGCAGGATGGTCTGGATCGCCTCGCGATTGTGGAAGCGCCCGTCGCCGCCCACCAGCAGTTCGCCGTTCTTCAGGTCCGGGCAGGCATCGAAGACGCTCTGGATGTAGTTCTCCAGATAGTGCCGCTGGCGGAACTGCCGGACGCGCTTGCGCAGACCGGAGGTGCCGGGTTTCTGATCGGGAAAGGGTTGGGTCGTGACGACACTTATGTCCATGGGTCGCTCATCCTTGTTGTCCAGGGAGACGCTGAGCAATGTGCACGCTCGCGCTCGAGTCGATTCTGTGTGCTGACATGGCGTGGTGACAGGCGTGTAGTCGCTCGGCACAAGGGAGCCGTTTTGCAGTCAGCGGGCCCGTTTTCATCAAGCACGGGCGGCCGAGCCCCGTCTTTCGCTGGCTTGTGAGGTTGGTGCCCCGTGTTCCCCAATCCTGTGTTGCGCCTTGATGAGGATGAGAACCGGCCGGTAGCACCACTGCCGGACTGCGTGCCGTGCCGAGTCACGGAGAACATGGACACCACCGCGTGCGTGTACAACATTGCTTGGCACCTCCCCTACCGACGTTACCAAAAAGCCCCGGGGGTGTCCTGCCCTGGATGCGGACAATCGGTGTCCCGCAAAACGGTGCTGTTAGACTGCGCGACATGTTGCTCGAGCGTAAGACCCCATCCCATCTGGAGCCCAGGCCCGAGAGCTTTGCGGCGCTGATGGAGATGTACGAGGAGAACTATCTCGCGCTGCGGCGTTTGTGCCCCGAGCTGGAGCGGCAGCCGTTGCGTTCGGTCTCGCGGGTCGAGGGTGCGCTGGATCTGCACCTGGAGGTGCTGGAGCGCACCCGCTACACGACCACGCTGCACCTGACCTACCAATTCGACCACCAGGGCGAGCGTCGGCAACAGCCGGACATGCGCGTACGCATGTTCCACGATGCGCGGCAGGCGGAGGTGCTGGAACTGCACTGCCGCACGATTGGTGACGGTCGCGCGCCAGAGATGCTGACCGGTCACCCGGGCCTGGTCTGCCGCTGGAGGCATAACCGGTTCCTGTACAAGTGGCTGCGCTACTGCCTGCGCCAGGGGCACCGCTTCCTTGCCGATGCGGCGTCAGAGGTGGTCGCGGCCGATTCGTAGGGAGACGCAAGGGAGTCGCAGCGTCTCCTTCGTTGCCGGGGAGGCTACTGGCAGGTAGCGGGTGCCGCGAATAGGGCATCGTTCTGCAGCAGGATATGCAGTGGCGCCGGCTGGCCGAACAGGAAGCCCTGAATCATCGGGCATTCCAGCTTGCGCAGATAGTCGCGGTGGGCCTCGGTCTCCACCCCTTCGGCGACGATATTCATGTTCAGCCCGCGGGCCATGGAGATGATGGCGTTGACGATGCACGCCTCGTCCTCGCGGCAGATCGTTTGGGTAAAGCTGCGGTCGATCTTGAGCGTGTGGATCGGCAGTTTCTGCAGGTAGCTGAGCGAGGAGTAGCCGGTGCCGAAGTCGTCCACCGCGATTTGCACGCCGGCGGCCCCCAGGCGGTTCAGCTTGTGCACCGTGTCCGGGGTATCGCTCATCAGCAGGTTCTCGGTGATCTCCACCTCCAGCAGGTCGGGCGGGAAGCCCGTCTCGCCCAGGATGCCGAGGAAGTCCTCGACGAAGTCGTCGCGCTCGACCAGCACGGGCGAGAGGTTCACGGCCAGGCGCAGTTCCGGGTGGTCGTCGCGGCTGTGGCGCTGGACTTCGCGGATGGCGGTGCGCAGCGTCAGGCGGTCGAGGTCCACGATCAGGCGCGTTTCCTCGGCGACCGGGATGAACTCGGCCGGGCCCAGCAGCCCGAGTGTGGGGTGGTCCCAGCGGATCAGGGCCTCGACGCCCACCATATGCCCGGTTTCTGTATCCACCTGCGGCTGGTAGAGGATGTGGAACTCGTCGCGCTCGAGCGCGCGGCGCATGTCCTGTTCCAATTGCAGCCGGCGGGGCGGATGGCCGCCCATGTCCGGGCTGTACACGCGGACACCCGTCTTGCCGCTGCTCTTCTCGCGATACATCGCGATATCTGCATTCTTGATCAGGGCCTCGAGGTTGTCGCCGGCATCCGGGTAGATGGCGATGCCGATGCTGGCCCCGACGAACAGCTCCTGGTCGCCGATCTTGAACGGGGCCTGCAGGCTTTCCAGGATCTTGTCGGCTACCTGGATGGCGGCCTCGTTGCTGGCCAGCCCGGGGATCAGCAGGGTGAATTCGTCGCCGCCGAAGCGTGACAGCGTGTCGCCCTTGCGGGTGCAGGCTTGCAGCCGCTGGGCGACCTCCTGCAGCAGGCGGTCGCCCACGGTGTGACCGAGGGAGTCGTTGATCACCTTGAAGCGGTTCAGGTCGATGAACAGCACCGCCAGCTGGGTGCCCGAGCGGTGTGCATGCGAGATGGCCACATCGACCCGGTCGCGGAACAGTGCCCGGTTGGGCAGTCGGGTCAGCAGGTCGTGATAGGCCTGGAAGTTGATGAAGGCCTCGGATTCCTTGCGGTCGGTGATATCCCGTGCCGTGCCGTAGATCAGCGTTTCGCCGTTGTCCGCGTCGTCGCCGTTGCTGGACGGCCATACCGCGACCTCGAAGAAGCGGCGGCTGCGCGAAGGCGTGCCGGGCTTCAGGGCCAGTTCCACCGAGCGGATGTGGGGGTGCTGGCTGGCGGCCTGTTCGAAGAAATATTCCGCCTTGTCGCGATCCTCGGGTTCGACGAGGTCGAATACCGAGCTGTCGATCAGGTCGCGGCGGGCATAGCCCAGGAGCTCGTGTACACGTGAATTGACGAAACGGAAGCGATGGTCGGCGCCGAGAACGAAGACAATATCAGGGGAGTTATTGACGATCACCCGGTGCAGGCGCTCGGACTTCTCCAGGCGGGCCCGCATGGTCCGATTGGTGTCCTCCAGCGCCTTGTGGTGCAGGGCATTGCGGACGGTGGCCAGTAACTCGGCGGGTTCGTAGGGCTTTTTCAGGTAGTCGTGGGCCCCCTCGCGCAGAGCCCCGGCGACATCCTCCACCGTGCTGTTGCCACTGACGACCACGGTGAGAGTCTCGAGCCCGGCGGCTTGCATGAAGCGCAGTACGTCCAGCCCGTCGAGTTCCGGCATGGTGAGGTCGAGCAGCAGCAGGTCGTAGCGCTTTTCGCGCAGGGCCTCGATGGCGGCGCCACCCCCCACGGCCGTCCGGACGGGGTAGCCCTCAATGGTGAGCAGTCCGCGCAGGCTCTCGAGCAGGCCGGGATCGTCATCGGCAATGAGGATTCTGACGGACTGGGGGTCGATCGGCGCGTCGCGTTCGGGCATCGGGGTCTCGTGGTCAGTAGCGAATCATTTACCGCGTCGTCCCTGATGCGCTCGCCAACCCCTGTGATGCGTGGGGCAGTGCGATTTCGAAGCGCGTCCCTGCGCTCCCGCTGGTGAATGAGAGTCCCGCACCGATCTCCTCGGTCAGGCGTTTGACGATGCTGAGCCCCAGCCCGGCATGGCCTGTACCCTTGGTCGATGTCACTGGCGCGAATGCTGCGGCCTGGACCTCGGCAGGGAGCCCGGGCCCCTTGTCCTCCACCGAGAGGGGCACGACCCGGCGGCCGTTCACGGTGGTCGGGGCACGGGTGGAGATGGTGATCTCCCCACCGGACGCCTGGGCCTCGGACGCGTTCTTCAGAAGATTGATGAGGATTTGCCGCAGGTGATCCGCGGGGACCGACAGCGGCGGATCGGAGGGAGTCAGATCCAGGTGCAGGCGGACCTCTCGTGTCCGGCAGAGGGAGCCGTCCACGATATCTGCGACCTGGCGGACCAGCGCATTCAGCGAGGCCGGTCCAGTCTCCTCGTTCCCGGCGGCCTGCGGATCGCGCAGACGCAGCAGGATGCGCCCGACCCGGTCGATTTCGTCCTTGATCAGGCCCAGCTCGTGGCGCGCTTCGTGTTCCTCGCCGAGCTTGTGATTCAGTACGCCCAGGTAGTTCTGGATGATGCTGAGCGGGTTTCCGGCCTCGTGGACCGTGTCGCGGATGCGCTGCTCGGTGGCGTCGTTCAGGGCGTCCGCCGGCTTCGGGGTGGCGACCAGCGCCCGGGCGATCTCGTGTGCGAGGGAGCCGATGAAGTCCGAGCGGGCCTCCAGGGCCTGCGCCTGACTGCGCGTAAGCCCCAGGATCAGCACCCCTGCGGGTTCCTGGCCGTCGGCGAGTAGCGGAAAGCTCCACAGGATTTCGGCCGCGCACAGCCGGAACAGTTGCTGGTCGATCACGGGCAATCTGGCGGCGTTCTCTTCCTCGTGAAGCTGAATCTCGCGATCCAGCAGCGTATCGGTCACCAGGCTGCGCCCGGGTAGCAGCGGCAGGGTGAAATCGGGGGTCTCGTCGTCCTCGACCCAGGCGGCGACGGACTGGTGGTCGTCGTCGATCAGAAACAGCAGGCTGTGGTCTACGCCCAGCGTCAGGTAAAGGGTGCGGCGCGCGGCGGTGCAACGCCCCTGCAGGTCGGCCGCCCGGGCCAGTTCGCCATTCATGCGTTCCAGCTCGGTCAGATCACGCACCCGCCCGGCCAGTGCTCGCTCCGCCGCGTGATCGGTCTCCTCTGGCTTTTGATTCGCCGTGGCCCGGGTGGTGCCCAGGTCGATTTCCAGTGATCCGGCGATTCGCCGCACGTCCTCGGCCACCCGCCCGCGCAACTCGCGCGTAAGTCCTTCGTTCAGGCCGAAAAGGGTGTCTGCTGCGGCCAGGGCGGTGTCGTTGCACCTGGCTGCGGAATCCTGCGCGCCGGAGCCCGGCAGGCAGCCCATTGCATGCGACAGGTTGACCAGCTTGACCAGGTGATGGGCGTCGCGCACGCGTTCGGCCGGTTCCAGGTGGTAGCGCACTGCATCGGCCACGAAGGGGCCCAGTCCCCAGGCCTCGAGGCATTCGCCGCCCAGCTCCCCGTAGTGTTGGCTGTAGGTGGTGCGCTCGGTCTCGATCAGGTGCGGGTCGTCTTCGGCGGCCTGCAGGATGGGCCAGTAGTGACCCTCGTCACCGACCAGGCGGACCAGGCGTCCGATGTCGATCAGCAGCCCGGCGAGGTAGGCCTCCTCCGGGCGCGGATAGCGGGTGAGGGTCGCCAGCACCTGCGCCAGGTTGGCGGTGGTCAGCGCGCGTTGCCAGATGGTGCGCAGGTAGCCGCGATGGCGCGGGCCGAACTCGCCGAACAGCTGCTGGATCGCCGCGGTCAGGGCCAGGCTGCGAACGGTATCCAGGCCCAGGCTGAACAGGGCACGGTCGATCGTTCGGCAGGGGGAACCGCGATAGTAGAAGGGTGAGTTGGCCGCCTGCAGCAGGCGGCTGGACATGCCGGCGTCCTGCAGGATCGCGCGCGTCAGGGACTGGAAATCGGCTTCGTGGGCCTGGGTGGCGTCCAGTACCGGGATGAGCGCCTGGGGCAGGCTCGGTAGACCGTCCGTTGCCGTATTGACGCTCGTCATGCTGCCCCCCCCGGTCGCGTGCAGTTGGCCTGCCGCGCCTTTTGCCCTGTGTGCGTGTCCGGAACCGAAAGTCTGATGCAGTCTGCCGGATCACCACTGGTACCTGACTATACTGAGTGGTATTGCCCCGCGCCACCGAATGGGGTAGACCGACCGTGAGTTCGCCGTCATTCTTTCCCAATGCCGATGAGTGCAATGCAGGAAGCCGCGATGCCCGGTCACAGCGCTTCGACGGATACCCGCTCCGGGGCCGCCGCCCGCCCGCGGGTTCTTGTCGTGGCCAGTGGCAAGGGCGGGGTGGGCAAGTCCAGCATCGCGGTGAACCTGGGGATCACGCTGGCGCGGCGCGGGCGGCGGGTCGGCATCCTGGATGGGGATACCGGCCTCGCCAACGTGAACATCCTGCTGGGGTTGCGCCCGGAACAGGGCCTGGGGGAGGTCCTGGCGGGCGAATGTGGTATCCGCGATATCCTGATGGAAGGGCCGCACGGCCTGAAGATTATCCCCGGCGCCAGTGGCATCCGCGAATACGCGGAGCTCTCCGACGCGCATCAGCAGCGTCTGGTGGAGGAACTGGCGAACATCGAGGCGGATTTCGACGATCTGCTGCTGGATACCGCCGCGGGCATCGGTGATACCACGCTCGATTTCCTCGCGGCCGGGCACCAGGTCCTGCTGGTGCTGACGCCGGAACCGACCTCGCTGACCGATGCATTCTCCCTGCTCAAGCTGGTGTTGCGGCGTCAGGCCCTGGATGTCCGCGTGATCGTCAACATGGTGGCGGATGTCGCCGAGGCCCGCAGCGTCTTCCAGCGGTTTGCCAATGCCGTCGAGAAATACCTGCATACCCGGGTCGAATTTCTCGGCTTCGTCCAGCGCGACGAAAGCCTGCGCTCGGCTGTCACGTTGCAGCACCCGGTCGCCCTGTTCGCCGAGAACGACCCCTCGGCCCGTCCGTTCCAGCGCCTGGCGAATGCCCTGGAAGACAGCCCTCCGCAGGATGACGCGCCCGCGTTCAGCCGTTTCTGGCAGCGTCGTCTGCAGCCGGACAGCCTGGCTGTGAATGCCCATCCAGAGGAGGATGCGGAAGATTCCCACACGGAAGCCCCAGCGCTCGCCGCGGAGCCGCCCGCGGCCAGCCATGCGTCGGAAGGGTCGGGCAGTGACGAGGGTGTCCTCGGCCGATTGCGCGCGGCCTTCGATGCGGCCCTGGACGCCGCCGATCCCGGGACGTTGGCGGCCACATTGGACGCCATGCACGAGCAGTACCGGGCGCGAACGGGCGGCCCTGCAATCGACCTGTTGGCGTTGGTGGAGCAACTGCAGGCCGGTCCGGATGACCATGCCGAGTTGCTGGAGGGACTGCGCGCGCGGCTTGTGCCCGTGAACGATCAGCTCGAGGCCGTACCGGCCGCGGCGGTCAAGCAAGCGGGAGACAGCCGGCGACCCGTGGCCGACGGCCCTCCGCCCGATTTCGGCTGGCAGGGTCGCCGGGACGAGCCGGTCCACGGGGCTGCTCCAGCGCGCTCGGGGGCATGTGTGCAGGCCTATGACTCCGCCCGCTTCGGCCCTCAGGAAGCGCTACTCGAGCGGCTGCGTCAGCGGGACGACGACGCAGCGACCCTCGCGGAGTTCCTGCGACGGATGTGATCGCCTCACGCCCGCGCACGACCTACTTGGGGCCGAGCAGCAGCCAGGCGATCAGGCCCAGAAGCGGCAGGAACAGCAGGATCAGGATCCACACTACCTTCACGACGGGGGTCGCGGGGCTCTGCGCGGTCCGCACGATCGCCCATATGACGATCAACAGCCAGATCAGGCCCAGAATACCGGTGACTTCAATGCCCATGCGATGCTCCTTAAGGTTCAAGCGTGTTGGTTTGCGTCTCCCAAGCTGATAGCACGTGTACCGCCCTGGCGCCACTCCGGATGGCGGGGAAATGTGCCGGGCGCCGCAAACGACTACCCTGCATCCCGTTTATCAGCGAGCTTTCGGGAAGGAGACACATGAAGATCTGGGTCGATGCGGACGCCTGTCCCGCGGTCATCAAGGAGATTCTGTTTCGTGCGGCGAAACGGACGGGGGTTCCGGTCACGCTGGTCGCCAATCAGCCGATGCGCACGCCGTCGTCGAAGCTGATCGACTCGATCCAGGTCGGCGCCGGGTTCGACGTGGCCGACAACGAGATTGTCCGGCGCCTCGCGGCCGGGGACCTGGTCATCACCGCCGACATCCCGCTGGCCGCTGATGTGATCGAGAACGGCGGGCAGGCGCTGAACCCGCGCGGCGAGCTCTACACTCCCGACAACATCCGCGAGCGTCTCAGCATGCGCGACTTCATGGACACGCTGCGCTCCAGTGGGGTCGAGACCGGCGGCCCGGCGGCGCTGGGTCCGCGCGACCGCCAGGCCTTCGGCAATGCCCTGGATCGCTGGCTCGCGCAGAACGTGAAATAGCATCCTCGGTCTGACCGGAGACAACCTACGGAGAGATCACATCTATATGCGTAGCTGGCGGATCAGTTTCAGCGTTTCGTTGGCGAGCTGTACCCAGTCAACATCCGGCGCGGTACTCCGGGATTCCTGCGCACCTGCGATTGAATGGTCCGGCCCAGGGCTGGCAGTCCCCTGTCGGTATTCCTTCGACGAGGACGGGGCGTCGTTCCAGGTCTGCGGGGCCTGGCGATGGTGGCGTGCAGAGTTCACTGGCGGGTCTGTCCTTGTTCGGGGGCGTGGGTGGGGTTCACCTGGCAAGGGTAACGGCGGCCATGCCATCAGCTTGAGCGTGTACCTCCGAACGAAAGCGCTCGTGAAGTTCGACGGGGCCGACTTCGCGCGAATGGATCCGGGTTTCCTTAGGCCCGTCATTCAGGGGTGAATGGGCATGACATGGCGCAGCTTCGGTAGGCTGGAGTCGGATAAGCGGCGGCAGTCGCCGCGAGTGCAACTGGGAGAGAAGATCGTGCAGAAAGGGATCAATGCCGTGTGGCTGGGGTTGGCCATGACCGCCCTGCTGGTCGCCTGCGGGGGCGAGCGCGTATCGCCGGTGACGCTGGAACAGCTGGCCGCGTCGGCGCCGGCGTTCGATGGCGAAATGGTGGAGACCGAGGGTGTCGTGAATCGCTTTGATGATCCGGAGCACTACTGGCTGGAGGACGACGACATCAACCGCGTGTCGGTCACGCCCGGCTCGGCCGTGCGCGATCACCTGGGCGAAAACCTGCGTGTGGTGGGGCGCTTCACCTACCACCCGGAAGAGGGCAGGCAGATCGAGATCGATGCGGCGGCGACTGCGGCCCTGCAGGCGTCTCCATAAGGAGTGCGGCAGACCGACACCCGGAAGTTTCAGAAGCAAGGAGTCGTGATGACGGAATGGATTGACGTAGCCCCGGTGGGGACCATCGAGGATGGCGATCATCGCCTGGTGGAGACCGCGGATACCGAGGTGGCGATCTTTAACCTGGGCGGCGAATACTTCGCGGTGGAGAACCTCTGTACTCACGAGGACGTGCCCATCGCGGATGGCGAGATCGGTGCCGACGACTGCATCACCTGTCCGATGCACGAGGCGCAGTTCTGCCTGCGCACCGGCGCGGTGATGGCGCCGCCGGCCGAGGAACCCCTGACCCGGTTCCCGGCGCGGATCGAGGGCGAAATGGTTCAGGTGGGAACGCAACCGCTCGACGACTGAATGTCTCCCTGTCTGCCGCGGAAACTGTGACGGATGCCCCGTTTTTGTCGCGCCTGTACACTATGGCCCGACTCACGTTGAACTCACGTGAGCAACCACGCGGAAATACGGGGACACCTCAGCGATGGCAGGCAGGGAACATACGGACTGGGAAGGTCGGGGCGAGGCCCCGGCCGCGGTCTGGTCGGGTCTGACCGGATTGTCGGATGCCCAGCGTCAGCAACTGGCGCACGGTATCGTCCCGCGGGTGACCGACCACCTGGATCGCTGCCTGGAATCCATAGCCCGGGAATGGTCTGCTGGCGGCAAGGAAGCCGACGGTACCGAGTGGGCGAATCAGCTCCAGGGCTATCAGTACGTGCTGCGTCGCCAGTTCGAGGAAGCCCTGGAGCGCGACTTTGTCGCCACAACCTACCCGCCCGAGTACGAATTCTCCGGTTCCAGCTACGCCGACGACAATTCCGGCCTGCAGATCCTGGACGATTACCAGTCCACCCGACGCTCCCTGCGCCACAAGCTCGAAGGGCTGGTCCGCGAGCATAATCGCTACTCCTGGTTCGTGTTCCTCCAGGCCGCGCGTGAGGCCCATCGCTTTGAGCACCCCGGCTGGGCGCCCTGGTCGCCGCTGAACTGGTACGAGCGCTTGATCGAAACGGCCGAGGAACAGTTCGGCCGGACGGACATGACGCTGGACCTGATGCGAGCCTACGTGCGCTGCCTGGGCCAGACGGCCGCGCCGACCCTGGCCTTCGTGGTCGAAACGGTCGAGGCATGCGGACTGGTTAGAGAGCCGGTGTCCGAGTCCCGGGAGGGTGACCTGACCGGGACGTCGCCGCGCGCGAGCTGGGCACAGGCCACCCGGGAAGGGGGCGCCGCCACCGCTTCGGAACCGGCCGCGGCGGAGGGCGCTGCACCTGCGGTCGGCGGAGCGGGGGGCGTTGCGGTTGCACGTGCTGCGATGCCTCCCCCGGATGCCGGCGCGGCCGACTGGCTGCAGTGGGCCGCGGGGGCCGGCTGGCTGCCGTCTGGCCATGGAGCTGTGGTGGGCGGGGGCGGCGGCCCGGCGACCGGCGCCGCCGTGGCGGCCGAAGCGATGGCGGAACCGCCGATCGAGAGCGTCATCGAGGGCGTCCTGGCGGGCGTGTTCGGCGAGGTGTCGCGACACCTCGATTGCCATGCGGCGTTCCGCGCGTTGATGCTGGATCTGCAACCGCTACTGACGCGCGCGGTCAGCCGCGATCTCGAGTTCTTCCGCGACCCGGGGCACCCGTTGCGCGAATGGGTCGGCAGCCTGATCAATACGGGCGTGCGAATCAGCCCCGAGGTCAGCGCGGAAGACTCGGAGGTGGTCAGCCGCTACCTCGACGCGATGCGCCGGAGTGTCGAACGCCTGGGGAACGCGATCGATGATCTGGATCGCGCGGGGGCGCAGACGCTGAGGGAGGACTGGGCCGCGGCCGTGGCCGCGGAGCACGAATACTGGCAGGCACAGGCCGCCGCGCTCGCGGCGCCGATGTGTCAGAAGGAACGGGCGGCCCGCGCCCGGCGCACCCTGACGGTCTGCGTGCTGGAGACCGGGGCCGAGCTTCCGGAGCGCTCCGCCGAGCAGATCGCCGAGGCCTGGGAAGACCTGCTGGCGGTGGACGAGGCGGCCGTGCAGGTGCTGGACGCCGAGGTGCAGGAGGTCGTGCGGGCCATCTGCAACCGGGCCACGCCGCAGGAAGCGAACCCGCTGGTGCAGCGGATCGTGGCGACCGCGCGCGAGTTTGGCGCTGACGAGGCACGCGTCAAGGCGGTTGTGCAGCACCTGGGCCAGGCTCATCTGCAGCGCATCCGGGCCTCCGCCGACGAGCCGCGCTTCGATCCCCAGGCGCGGATTCAGGCGCGGCGTGCCGTGCGCCTCGAGGATGACGACCCCGACCTGTTGACCGATCTCGACGATCCCTGGGTCTTCGATGCCAGCAGGATCCGCACCGGCGAGTGGTTCGAGATGGTCGACAAGGCGACCGGGCAGTTGCACCGCATGGGCCTGGTCTGGCGCGGTGAGGCGACCCGCGGCTACCTGTTCCTGTCGCTGGATCTGGGCGCCAGCCGGCGCCACTCCCTGCAGGGTGTGGCCCAGGAACTGCGCGAGGGCCGCATGCGCCCGCTCCCCGACGACAACCCGCTGGATGCCCTGCTCGCCTGACCTGCGCCTTTGCGCCAAAGGTCACAGGCATCTGGCACCACGAAGCGCACGAAGGCACGAAGAGGGATCAAGGGTGGGGCACCAGAGAGGGCCCGGAGAAGGCGAGGGAATCGGGGTGAGAGCTTTGGTACCGAGTGCCGTACGGGCTTTTCACGACGACGCGTCTGGTATCGGGCTTGAGCTACCCCGGATTATGGTGGAGGTAGGGCGTGTTGAGCCCTGCGAAACGCACCATGCGGAGACTTTCGCGTCCATCTGGAGTGTCCCGACGTTAGGCCCGGGGCAGGCGCACGCGCAGGTGGGTTGCGCCGATGACCGCAGCCGGCACCAGTAGCAGGTTCAGCAACGGCACCATCGCCAGCAGCGTGGTCCCGGCCCCGAAGCTCAGGGTCTCCAGTCGATGGGCGCGCACCGTCTTGCGCACCTCGGCGAATGCCAGGCCGTCGTTGGCCAGCGGCGCCTCCAGGAATTCCACGGCCAGCACCCAGCTCCCGAAAGTGAACCAGGCGATGGGGGCCAGCAGGTTCAGTCCGGGGATCACCGTGATCAGCAGCACGGGGATGAACAGCAGGGCGTAGTAGCCGGTCTTGCGCAGCGCGGTCACGGTTGCGTGGCCCATCTCGCCAAGGAACGAGCGTGCCGGCTGGCGCGGTTCGTGGCCCAGTCCGCGCGCGGTGCGGTAGGCCAGCGGCCCGGAGAATGGGCTGGCGATGATCGCCGCCAGTACAACGGCGGAGACCGCGAAGGCCACCAGCAGTGCCAGTGCGAACAGGGGCCAGAGCAGCCAGGCGAGCCAGTCCCAGCCGCTGGGCAGCCAGGCGGCCAGCAGGGCCTCGAAGCCGAGCCCGGCGGCCGTCGCGAGGCCGATCACGACCACGATGTTGATGATCAGCGGGCCGATCACCAGGCCGCGCAGGCCCGGCTCGAATACGCGCGCGAGCCCGCGAAACGGTGCCAGGAACGCGAACAGCGGTGTCAGCACCGCATGCGCGGGCGTCACGCGTGCCCTCAGCGGCGTACCCCGAAGATCGTGAGCACGAGGCCGACCGCGGCCATTACACCGCCAACGATCAGATACATGCGCGTGTCGTCCGTATAGCGCCCCATGAACTCCTGATGCAATTCCTCGCCCAGGCTATCGGTGGCGGTGTAGCCCATTACCAGCAGGATGACGCCGCCCACCAGCAGGGCAATCCCGAGAAGTCGCGTCCAGTGCATGTCGTATCCCCTTGTTGTTGGGTGCTTCCCCTGAATGTAGCACCGATCCGCGCCCCCGGCGTCATAGCAGTGCACATCCTGGGATGAGAGTTGTGGGCGCGGGCCTGAACGGAGGCCTGAGACCAATCCCGATCGGTTAACCCCGTCAATCCTTCCGATCTTCCAGTATTCCTGTTAATCGCCCTCGACCTGCCTCTTCTTCGCGTCTTTGTGCGCTTCGTGGTGTCGCCTTAACGCGCGGGGAAGAGGCGTTCGCCGTTTTCGAAGGCGATGGCGCGGGCGACGTTGTCGGGGAGCTGGTCGAGCCAGGCGCGGGTCTCGTCTTTCAGGTGGGTGTATTGCTCCCAGCGCGTGGTGGTGAAGGTGTCCACGCCGATCATGAAGCGGTCGGGGTGAGTGAGAAACAGCTCGAACCAGTCGTCGTCGATCTGCCCGCCGGGATTGATGCGCGGGTTGCGCATGGACAGGTCCATGTTCATGCGCGGGTGGCGCTCGAGATAGTCCTGCACCAGGGGCGGGTAGGCATAGCTGCCGGCGTGGGCCCAGAGGATGCGGACCTCGGGGTGGGTGGCATAGGCGTGGTCGATCACCGCCGGGTCGCCGTGGATCATGATGGTCAGGTCGCGGGCGGTGGCCAGATCCAAAAGCTGTTCGAACCCGGGGGCGAAGCGGTCGCCCGCGAGGATGTGGAACTCGCCCAGTCCGCGCCAGGCCACGTCGGATTCATCCAGCATGTCGGCAATGCGCTCGCCCAGGTCCTCGACATGCATCCAGTCCATCTTCTTGCCCAGACGCTGGGAGACCTCCAGGAACGGCACGATGCGGGAATCGGAGCCCGCCTTCAGGCGTCGGATCAAGCCGCCTTCGGTCGACATCACGATGGCGCTGCGCACGTCATTGGAGGCCAGGGTGCGGGCCACGTCGCTGATGCCGAAGGTCTCTGCTACCGCCGGGCGGTAGTGCAGGTGGGCATCGAAGATCGGCGGCTGGGCGCTGGCGACCGTGAAGGGCAGTGCCAGCAGTAGCGTGATCCCGATCAGGGAACGGCGAAAGCGATGGCGCATGGTCAGGCCCTCCGGAAGCCGGGTGGGTATCAGGAACGCGTCTGGCTGTCGGCCGCCTGCGGCGCCTCGGTCTGTGCCGGGTCGAAGCGCTCGCGCAGGTAGCGGATGATGGCATCGGATTCGTAGAGCCAGCGCACCGAACCGTCGTCTTCCTCGATCCGCAGGCAGGGCACCTGCAGGCGGCCGCCCTCGTTCTGCAGTTCCTCGCGCCAGGGCCCGGTGGCCTGAGCGTTGCGCAGTTCGATATCCAGCGAGAGGCGTTGCATCGCGCGGCGGGCCTTGATGCAGAACGGACAGGCGGGGAAGTGATAAAGCGCGAGGTGGCGCGTTTGCTCGTCAATTTGGGCCTGGTCGGCCGGGTCGCGTTCGACGCCGCGCGGGCGCGACACGCGCTCCCCGATCAGCATGAACGGGGTCAGAATCAGGCGTACGCCACGGAAGAAGGTGCGAATCAGGAATCTCATGGCGAGAGGATGCCACAGGAACGCGACACCGTTACAGCATCCCGAGCGACGGGAGCGTTAGTTTCACCCTCAAACCCAAGAGCGGTTTTACACGAAGCGCACGAAGGTCCGAAGAAGGTCCAGACCCTGTAACCACACAGTTCACAGAGGACACGGAGAACGGCAAAACCGTTGACGGGATGGTGGTTTGAGCGACCTGAAGCGGTAGCCCGATAGCCTTCTTTAACATCCCTGACCTGCTCCGGGTCCTCTGTGGTGAAACCGCCCTTGTCCTTCTTCGTGTCTTCGTGCGCTTCGCGGTGAATATCTCCCTGAATCAAAACGCTCAGGGGGTGCCGAAGTCGAACTCCCAGGGGTCTTCCGGGGGCGCGTCGAGTAGCGACGGGCGCAGGCGAATCACTTCGAAGCCCAGTTCGCGATACTCATCGAGGCGGTCCGGGGCCCGATCGGCGACCTCGACGAAGTCGGCAAAGGCGTCCGCGTCCAGGCCGCGCCAGCCGGCAAAGGTGCCGCAGACTGCAACGTTTACGCCTTCGTCGCGGATCAGCGCCTCCACCTCGTCGTGCAGGCCAGGGTGCTGCGCCGCTTCGCGGCGCGTGAGGGTGAACTGTTCCGCGCCGTGGGCGACGACGGCCACTGGGTAGTCCGGGTCGCGCTCGCGCAGGCGGGCGATATTGGCGCGGATCTCGGGAAGGAGCGCGGACAGCGCCGCGCGGTCGTTCTCGATAATCTCGAAGACCACGCCTTCCGGGAGCTTGTCGCGTTCCAGGAGTTCGAGGACGGCCGCGGATGGTTCGCCCGAGGGTGCCTGGTCAGAGGGGCCCGCATGCAGGCCGGGCATGGCCAGCATTGCAATGAGGCCGCCCACGACCAGCCAGGCGGGGAGCGGGAATGGCAGAGGCGGCGTGCTGGTAATCCACATGGCCCCATTCAAGCCGAGCTAGCCGAACGAAGCAAACGCCCGCGTACGGGCAGGGTAGGGCCGCCGGGGTCAGTGGCGGTCGCCGGTGGCCTGCTCGGCCATTTGCTCGTAGCTGGTGTGGCGCACGTCCTTGCCCTTGACGAAGTAGACGACGTATTCGCAGATATTGCGCGCGCGGTCGCCAATGCGTTCCAGGGAGCGGGTGGCCCAGACGATGTCCATCAGGCGCGGTACGGAGTCCGGCGCGGCGGTCATCTGCTTCATCAGCTTGTGGGTGATGGTCTCGTACAGGCTGTCGATCTGGATATCCAGCTGGGCGACGCGTACGGCCTGTTCCACGTCCATGCGGGCGAAGGCATCCAGGGCCCCGCGGGTCATCTCGCGGACGTGTTCGCCCATGCTCGCGATATCCGACATCGGGGCGCTGTTGCGGTCCTCGTCCAGCAGGTGCAGCCCCATGCGGCCGACCCGCTCGGCCTCGTCGCCCATGCGTTCGAGGTCGGTGATGGTCTTGATGACCGCGATCACCAGACGCAGGTCGGAGGCGGTCGGCTGGCGCCGGGCGAGGATGTGGGTGCACTCCTCGTCGATCTCGACCTCCTTGGCGTTGACCTCGTAGTCGGAGGTCATGACCTTTTCGGCCAGTTCGACGTCGCCCTCGACCATCGCGTGGATGGCATCGGCGAGTTGTTGCTCGACCAGGCCGCCCATGGCCATCACCTGCTTGATGATGTCTTCCAGTTCGGCGTTGAACTGCTGCGAGATGTGCTGCTTGAAAAAGCTCTTGTCCATGTCGTCCTTCCTCAGCCGAAGCGGCCGGTGATGTAGTCCTCGGTCTGCTTCTTGGCAGGCGAGGTGAACAGGGTGTCGGTATCCGCGTATTCGATCAGCTCGCCCATGTACATGAAGGCGGTGTAGTCGGAGACGCGCGCGGCCTGCTGCATGTTGTGGGTGACGATGACCAGCGTGTAATCCTTCTTCAGCTCGATCATCAGCTCCTCGATCTTCAGCGTGGCGAGCGGGTCCAGCGCGGAGCAGGGCTCGTCCAGCAGCAGGACCTCGGGGTCGATCGCGATGGCGCGGGCGATGACCAGGCGCTGCTGCTGGCCGCCGGACAGACCAAAGGCATTCTCGTGCAGGCGGTCTTTCACTTCGTCCCACAGCGCGGCGCGCTTGAGGGACTTCTCGACCACCTCGTCCAGCTTGCGGCGGTTCTTGACCCCCTGCAGGCGCAATCCATAGGCCACGTTCTCGTAGATCGACTTGGGGAACGGGTTGGGCTTCTGGAACACCATGCCCACACGGCGGCGCAACTCGGGGATATCCACCGACTTGGCGTTGATGTCGGCGCCGTCCAGGCGGATGGTGCCCTCGATGCGCACCGAATCGATCAGGTCGTTCATGCGGTTGAAACAGCGCAGGAACGTGGACTTGCCGCAACCGGAGGGCCCGATGAACGCGGTGATGCGGTTCTTCGGGATGCGGATGTCGATGCCCTTGAGCGCCTGGTCCTCGCCGTAGTAGAGCTTGAGGTCCTCCGTGGTCAGACAGATGTCCTCACGGTCGAGGCTCAGGCCGCGCGGGGCCTGGTTGCTCTGGGCCACGTTGACGGCCTGGGTGGCGTTATCGCTCATCTCGTAATACTCCAAAAGGTATTCTGATGGGGGACGCGGGGCTCATATGCCCGATCGTCATCGCGGAGGGTGAAGCGCCGCGGCGATCTGTCGACGCTGCGGGCCCTGGCCGCTTCGTGGGGTTCCGGAAGCGATTGCCACGGCCCCTTCGGGGCCTCGCAATGACGGGGAACGATCTGCGTCATTGCGAGGAGCGAAGCGACGAAGCAATCGGTCCGAGATGCCCATGTACTGGAGGGCTTGGCGAACGATTGCCGCGGGCCCTTTGGGCCCTCGCAATGACGGGTAATGAGCAACATGGTCGGGCCTCAGTCGCTGTCGGCGCGATATTTTTCGCGCAGGTGGTTGCGGATCGAGATCGCGGTCAGGTTGAGCACGATGATCAGCACCACCAGGACCAGGGCCGTCGCGTAGACCAGCGGGCGGCCGGCCTCGACGTTCGGGCTCTGGAAGCCGACGTCGTAGATGTGGAAGCCCAGGTGCATGAAGGCGCGGTCCAGATGCAGGTACGGGAAGTTGCCGTCCAGTGGCAGGCTGGGCGCCAGCTTGACCACACCGACCAGCATCAGCGGGGCCACTTCGCCGGCGGCGCGCGCGACGGCCAGGATCAGCCCGGTCATCATCGCCGGCGCGGACAACGGCACGATCAGGCGCCACAGGGTCTCGGCCTTGGTCGCGCCCAGGGCCAGCGAGCCGTGGCGGATGCTGGCGCCGATGCGGGTCAGGCCTTCCTCGGTGGAGACGATCACCACCGGAAGGGTTAGCAGCGCCAGCGTCAGCGAGGCCCAGATGATGGCTGGCGAGCCGAAGGTGGGCGAGGGTAGGGCGTCGCGGAAGAACATTTGGTCGATGTTGCCGCCGACCAGGTAAACGAAGAAGCCCAGGCCGAACACCCCGAATACGATGGAGGGGACCCCCGCGAGGTTGTTCACCGAGATGCGGATGATGCGCACCAGCGGGCCCTGTTTGGCGTATTCACGGAGGTAGATCGCGGCCATGACGCCGAACGGGGTGACCACGATCGACATGATCAGGACCATCAGCACGGTGCCGAAGATCGCCGGCAGGATGCCGCCCTCGGTGTTCGCCTCGCGCGGATAGCCGGTCATGAACTCCCAGAAGGTGTGCACGTAGTGCCCCAGCTTCTGCGGGATGCTCATGTCGTTCGGCCACCAGGCGTTAACCACGTCGGCCAGTGCGATCGCGGATTCAGCGCCGTCGGCGGTCTCCATCAGGATGGTGTAACGGCGCAGTTCGTTGCGCAGTTCATTGCGCTGGGTCTCGAGCTCCGCGTACTGCTCCTCGAGTTCGCCCCGTTCGGCCGACAGCTCCTCTTCGCGCCCGGCACGTTCCTCGATCGACAGGTCGGTGGCGCGCTCGATACCGCGCAGGGCGATGCGGATCTGTTCGATCCGGAAGTTGATCCGTCCGATCTCCACGCGTTCGATGTGTTCGATCTGGCGGACCAGGGCGCGGGTCTCGGGGATGATCGCCTCGAAGCGGGCGCGCGCCTCGTCGCCGGTGGCCACGGCCTCGCCATCGACGCGGAATTCGCGGACGAAGCCGTAGAAGTTGCCCCATTGCAGGCGTTCCAGCACCACCGCATCGCGAGGGTGTTCGCGGTCGGTCATGAAGTCTTCCAGATACCAGCGGAAGTCGCGGCTGTCGAGGTCGCGGTTACCGCGCTTGACCAAGTGACGCACCACGATTTCCTGGCCCTCGGGGACGTCGAAGCCGGCGTCGCGCATGGCCTGGGCGGTCATCGTCTCGGAGCGCTGGAACTCCCCCATCACCCGGGTGGGCTCGCTCTGCTGCGCCGTCTGATAGTCGAACTGGGCGACGTTGGACGGCCAGAAGAACGACAGGCCGTTGACCGCGATCATCAGGATCAGCCCGAAGACCATCACCAGTGAGGTGGCCACCGCGCCCGCATTCAGCCAGATCCAGGGGGTGCCGGATTTGAACCATTTATTCATCGGATCGAGACCTGTCTGGAATGCGTTTTAAAGGGATGCGTATTTGTTGCGCAGGCGCTGGCGCACGATCTCGGCGACCGTGTTCACGAAGAACGTGAGCGCGAACAGCACCAGGGCGGCGAGGAACAGGATGCGGAAGTGGCTCCCGCCCACCGCGGCCTCGGGCATCTCGACCGCGATGTTCGCGGAAAGCGTGCGCATGCCCTCGAAGATGTTGAAGTTGACCACTGGCGAGTTGCCGGTCGCCATCAGCACGATCATGGTCTCGCCCACCGCGCGGCCAAAGCCGATCATGACCGCGGAGAAGATGCCCGGGCTGGCGGTCAGCAGGACCACGCGTATCACCGTTTGCCAGGGGGTGGCACCCAGCGCCAGGGAGCCCTGCGTCAGGTGCTTGGGCACGTTGAACACCGCATCCTCGGAGATCGAATAGATCGTGGGGATGACGGCGAAGCCCATGGCGATGCCGATCACGAGGGCGTTGCGCTGGTCGTACGTGATGCCGTTGTCGGTCAGCCACTGGCGCGCATCGCCGCCGAACATCCAGATCTCGATCAGCGGGCTCAGCGTGACCGCGAACCAGCCCACCAGCAGGATCACCGGGATCAGGATCGCGGCTTCCCAGCCCGCCGGTATGAAGTTGCGGACCTGCTCGGGGAGCACTCGGGTCCAGACAAAGGCCATCAGCAGCATGGACAGTGGCAGCAGGATCAGGATGCTTGCGACGGCGGGCAGGTTGGCCTCGATGAACGGAGCCAACCACAGCCCGGCGAGAAAGCCGAGGATGACCGTCGGCAGGGCCTCCATCAGCTCGATGGACGGCTTGGTGAGCGTGCGCATGCGGGGCGACATGAAGTAGGCGCTGTAGATCGCCCCCATGATCGCCAGCGGCGTGGCGAACAGCATGGCGTAGAACGCGGCCTTGATGGTGCCGATGGTCAGCGGTATCAGGGAGAACTTGGGCTCGAATTCGTCGGTGGCCGAGGAGGACTGCCAGACGTAATCACCGGAGGAGCGGCCTTCGTACCAGACCTTCTGCCACAGGACGTGGAAGGAGACCTCGGGATGACGGTTTTCCAGACGCTGCAGGTGCCAGTTCTCGGCTTCGTCGATGGCGATCAGCAGGCGGTTGCGCGGGTCCACGTACACCCGATGGAGCGCTTGATCGGTGATCTGGCGCTCCACCAGGGTGCGCTGCGAGGTGGGGTAGTGGATCTTGATCTCGCCGGTTTCGTCGGCAGTCAGGAAGCCCTTGCGGATGTATTCGGGCTGGGTGTTGGTGACCGCCGCCGCGTGAGCGGGAAACTCGCGCACGCGGGTGATGCGGTTCACGTTGCCGTCGTCGCGCACCAGCATGTACTGGGTTACGGACCCGTCCGAGCCACCGACGATGATGGACACCGTGCCGAGCAGGTATTCCAGCGAGGTCACCTTGGCGTCATCGCTGCGGATCACTCGCTTGCTGTCTTCCAGCTTCGCGCTGGCAGGCCGGCGGATGTCGTAGGAGTGCAGGCGCCCCTGGTCGTCGCCGACCAGCATGATGCGCCCGGTGATGTCGAGCAGGATGCGGGTGGGCGTGCTGCCTTCCGGAAGCGCCGGCATGTCGTAGGCACTGCGGCGGACTTGGGTCTCGCCGGTCATCATCGAGGTGGTCTCCTCGAAAGTGGCCAGGCGCAGATCGCCGCGGTCGTTCGCGGCCGCCACGCGAATACCGCTGGAACCGCGCTGGATCCCCACGACGCTGATGGCGTGCCCATCGCCGTCGATATCCAGCAAGGCGGAGTCTTCATCACCCACGGGGAAGACCACCTGTGGGTCGTATTCGCGGCCTTCGGGGGTGAAGCTCTCGTTGTATTCGTACTGGATGGCGAGCACCTGCCCGTTGTCGAGCCCCAGCGCTACCAGACGCGTGCGTGGCTCGGCCGCGGAGAAGCTTGTGACCCGGACGTCGTCGGGGATTGGCAGCTCCTGCTCGCGCACGATTTCGCCGCTACCGGGGCGGAAGAACACCGCACGCCGATCGTCGGTGATGCGTACGGCCATTTCGCGGTGGCGGTTCACCGCCAGGTGTACGGTGCGGGTGTCGGCCCCACCGGGGGCTTCGTATTCGGTCAGGGGGTCGAGCTGGGCGCCCTGGAACATCGGCAGGGTTTCGCTCAGCAGGTAGACAAACATGAGGGTAAGAGCGCCGACCACGGCGAGCCCGAAGAACCCGATCATGTAACGCGCGGAGCGGTCCTTGGTTCGGCGCCAGCGCTGGAAACCGGCGAGGCGCGGGGCGATGGTGTCGGTGGACATGAAGTTCCCCTGAGAGCAGCCACAAAGAGTCTGCGAAACCATTGGATGACGGGCGAGATGCTACGGGTGGCATGTGACAGCCGCGTGACATCCATGTGACGGCTGGTTGACCGGTAGGGACAGAAGCCTGCGCGCAACACACAAAAAAGGCCGGAACCCGAGGGTTCCGGCCCGTGCACCCATTCCCTGGATGCGGGTACTGCGCCCGGCTTATTCCAGACCGAGGGTCTTGCGCTCGCGTTCGGCAACCGTGGCCGGCAGCGGGATGAAGCCGTCACGCACGACCACTTCCTGGCCTTCCTTCGACAGCACCATCTTCAGGAATTCGGCCGCGCGCGGAGTCAGGCCGTCTTCCGGGTGCTTGTTGACCATCACGTACAGGAAGCGGGCCAGCGGGTAATCGCCGGAGGCGGCGTTTTCGCCGGTGGCCTCGAAGTACTCGCCTTGTTCCTTGCCCAGCGGGATCGCGCGCACCCCGGAGGTGGAGTAGCCGATGCCGGAGTAGCCGATGCCGTTCAGCGACTCGGAGACACCCTGGACCACGGAAGCGGAACCCGGCTGTTCGTTGATGGAGTTCTTGAAGTCACCGTCACACAGGGCGTGCTGGCGGAAGTAGCCGTAGGTGCCGGAGACGGCGTTGCGGCTGTAGAGGGTGATGTCGCGGTTGGCCCAGGAGCCTTCCATACCGAGCTGGCCCCAGCGGGTAATGTCCTCGGCACCGCCGCAGCGACGGGTGGAGGAGAAGACCGCGTCGACCTGGTCGATGCTCATGCCCTCGATCGGGTTGTCGCGGTTCACGAACACGGCGATGGTGTCGATGGCGACCGGCACGGCGGTCATCTCGTAGCCGTGACGCTGTTCGAATTCGGCGTGTTCGCTGTCACGCGGCATGCGCGACATCGGGCCGAAGTCGGCGGTGCCTTCGGTCAGGGCGGGCGGGGCGGTGGAGGTGCCGGCACCCTGGATCTGGACGTTCACGTTCGGGTAGAAGCCCTGGAATTCTTCCGCCCACAGGGTCATGAGGTTGTTCAGGGTGTCGGAACCGATGCTCGACAGGTTGCCGGAGATGCCGGAGACCGTCTGGTAGGTCGGGATGTCGGCATCGACTTCGGCCGAGGCGGTCAGCGGGGCGATGGCGAGGGCCGTGGCCGTGGCCAGCGCGAGGATGCTTCGCTTCAACAACATGGGTGTACTCCCTTGGGCTTGCTTGAGGTTTTCAAGGCCGATTGGCTCGGTCCTTGATGACGAATTATCGGGAGGGGTGCTTGCAGTTACGTGACGCGCATGTGACAGGCGCGTGACATGTGGTTCGGCGTGGACGGGGCCGGGGTTGCGGAGGGCGATTGCTTCGCTGCGCTCGCAATGACGGGTATTGGTATAGGTCATTGCGAGGAGCGAAGCGACGCGGCAATCGGTCCGAAAGGCCCCTGGACTCGGGGACTTGGCGGACGATTGCCACGGGCCCTCGCAATGACGCTAGTTGGACTGGCGGGAGGTTTCGGCGCGGCGGATGCGGCTCAACGGGAACAGGCAGCTGAAGCGGCTGCCGCGGCCGACCTGGCTTTCGATCGCGAGGTGGCCTTCGTGGCGGGCGAGAACGTGCTTGACGATGGCCAGGCCCAGGCCTGTCCCGCCACGTGACTGGGTGCGCCCCGCATCCACACGATAGAAGCGCTCGGTCAGGCGCCCGAGGTGATGGCTGGCGATGCCTGGCCCGGTGTCCTCGACGATCAGGCGTGCGCCGTCGTCGTCGGCGCGCCAGCGCAGGGTGATGGTGGTCCCGCCGGGGGTGTATTTCACGGCATTGAACAGCAGGTTGGCGCAGGCGGAGCGCAGTTCGTCCGCGTTGCCCTGGAACTCCAGTTTGGGGTCGGCGTCCAGCACGATCTCGTGCGCTTCCGTGCCCGAAAGAATGCGTGCCTCGTCCGTCAGCTTCTGGAGCAGCGGGAACGGGTTGAACCAGTCCTGCGGGCCGGTGGTTTCGCCGGTCTCCAGGCGCGAGAGGAGCAGCAGGTCGTCCACCAGCAGCTTCATGCGTTCCGACTGTTCGCGCAGCATCTGGACCGAACGCGCGAGCTGGGGCTGGTCCTCCAGCTCGTCTTCCAGGCTCTCGGTGACGCCGTAGAGTACGGTGAGCGGCGTGCGAAGCTCGTGCGACACATTGGCGATGAAGTCGCGGCGCATCACCTCCAGGCGGTGCAGGTGGGTGGTATCGCGGGCCAGCAGCAGGTACTGCGCGTCGCCATAGGGGAGCATGCGCATCTCCAGTTGGCGTTCGCTATCCAGCGGGGAGGGGACGGTCACCCGCGCGAGGGACTCGCGGGCGCGTTCCATGAACGTCAGGAATTCCGGGTGGCGCAGCAGGTGGGTAATACGCTGGCCCTCGTCGCGCGGCCAGTTGAGCCCGAGCAGTTGGCAGGACATGTCGTTCAGCCACTCGATGCGCAGGTCGTCGTTCAGGACCACGACCGCGTCGGGCATGGCCTTGGCCGAATCGCGGTAGCGCTCCAGCAGCTGGCGCAACCGATGCACACGGTTCTCGTGGCGTCTGCGGCGGCGGTAGAGGTGGTCAAAGATCACGCCCCACAGGCCGCGCACGTCCGGTGGGTCCGCACGACCACCCCGGCGCAGCCAGGTCTCCAGCCACAGCAGGTTGGCGATGTTCCAGGCCAGCGCCGCCCCAAGCAGAAACGCCAAGGTGGGCCAGAACTGGCCGGTGGCCCAGCCAAGCGCGAGGAGCGGCAGCGCGATCAGCAGGCTGGTAATGAGGATGTCGGGCCAGGTCTTGCGGGGCTGCACGGGGACCGCCGAACGTCAGGGAAGTTGCGAGAAACGGTACCCTGAACCGCGCACGGTTTGCACCAGGTGGTCATGGCCGGTGTCGGCCAGCGCCTTGCGCAGGCGGCGGATGTGGACATCCACCGTGCGTTCCTCCACATAGACGTTGGTACCCCAGACCTTGTCCAGCAGCTGTTCGCGGCTGAACACCCGATCCTGATGGGTCATGAAGAAGTGCAGCAGGTTGTATTCGGTGGGGCCCATGCTGATGGCCGCGCCGTTTCCGGTGATGCGGTGGGAAACCGGGTCCAGGCGCAGCCCCTCGATCTCGATGGGTTCCTCGCTGGTGGTTGGCGAGGTGCGGCGCAGGACGGCCTTCATGCGCGCCACGAGTTCGCGCGGGGAGAACGGCTTGGTTACATAGTCGTCGGCGCCGACATCCAGCCCGCGCACGCGGTCTTCTTCCTCGCCGCGGGCGGTCAGCATGATCAGCGGGATGTCCTTGGTGACCGGGCTGGTCTTGAGCGTGCGCGCCCAGTCGATACCGCTGATGTCCGGCAGCATCCAGTCCAGCAGGATCAGATCCGGCGGGTCTTCCAGCAGGAGGGATTTCGCCGAGCGGACATCTCCGGCCTCGCGGACTTCGTAGCCGGCCTTCTGGAACGGCACCTGCAGCATCTCGCGGATCGCCGCATCATCCTCAACCAGCAGAATTCGAGTGGCCATGGCCCCGTCTCATGATTGCCTGATGGGCATTAGATAACAGGGATGTTACAGGCGTGTGAATGGGAGGTGGTGCCGCGGCAACCGGCCCGTGGCGCGTTCGGGGGCTCCCGACCGATCGCCGCGGCCCTGCGGGCCTCGCGATGACGAGCGATGAGTGACCGCTAAGGGTGGGCGCCGAGTTCGAAGCGTTCGTTGCCGTGCAGGAAGATCATGCCTTCGTGGTGCGGTGAGCGGGCGAGCTGCTGGCGGATGGTTTGCTCGTGGCCGGGCTTTAGATGAGTGATGGCGATCCGCGGGCGATGCTGCAGCTGTGCCAGATCCTCGCCCAGGTGTTGCGGGGTGTAGTGCTTGGCCAGGTCCGCCATGCTTTCCATTTCGTCCGGCAGACCGGTCTCGATCATCAGCAGGTCCAGGTGGGGCAGGGCGTTCAGCGCGGGCCAGAGCAGGTGCGAGGAGGTTGTGTCGCCGGTGAAGGCGAAGGCCGCGCCGTCACTGTTGGTGACGCTGTAGCCGACCGCCGGGACGGTGTGACAGGCCGGGAGGACACAGATCTCGCGGTGATCCACCGTGATGGTGTGATCGGGCTGAAGGGACCCCAGGCGGATCAGCGGCTGATCGGGCCGTGGCAGACGGGTGAAGTCCGGCCAGATCACCCAGTTGAAGACGTGATCGCACAGGGCCTTGAGCGTCGCCGGGAGGCCGTGTACGTGGATGGGCGCGGCATCCGGGCTGTAGACCATGTCCGCCAGCATCGGGAGGAAGGCGATATGGTCGAGGTGCGAGTGGGTCAGGAAGACGTGCCGGATGCGCCGCAGCTCCTCGAGCGTCAGATCGCCTACGCCACTGCCGGCATCGATGAGGATGTCGTCATCGATGAGGATGGATGTGGTGCGCCGGCCCGGGCCAATCCCGCCACTGGCGCCCAGGATACGGACGGACAGACTCATACCGGGCAGTATATCGAGCCAGCACCGGGCCGTCCTGCGGCAAGACCCGAGGGCTGGAGGGCGGGGCCGGTTGTGCTGAGACGCTGGAGGTGGGTGACGGACATGTCCCAATGCTAGACCGGGTCCAGGCCCGACTTCCGTGATGCGCGGCGCGAAAAGGCGATTCTGTGGCAGGACGGGGTCGCAAAAAAACTCGTGCGGGCAGGGCTTCCCGCCACCCGGTGGAGTTGCTAGAATGCGCGTCCTGTTTGGGGCGGTAGCTCAGCTGGGAGAGCGTCGCGTTCGCAATGCGAAGGTCGGGAGTTCGATCCTCCTCCGCTCCACCAAAAACCCCAGAAAATCAGGAAGTTATAGGGCAAAAGACGCCGTATATACCATCCTGTGTACCATTCTTAGGAACGGTAGGCCCCGTCGGTACCTCACTGGCGGGGCTTTTCTTTTGGTTCATCGAGCGTTACCGGGGAAGGCGGCGCGGATTTTGAGGAAGAAGTGTTCCTGACCGCGGTAGCCATAGGCGCGGCGCTTGATGACCTTGATGGTGTTATTGATGCCCTCGACGACGCTGGTGTTCAGCCGATGGCGGCAGCGCGAGACGATGCCGGGCAGCTAGGGCTCCAGCAGGCGTGCGAAGCGCTGCAGGGCCTGGATTCCGCTCTCGTGCGGTTGCTGCACCCATTGCCGCCACGCCTGGTAGGTCCGCTCGGGGCTGCGCTGGAACCACAGTCTCTTGAGTTCGTCGCGTAAGAGGTAGACCGTCAGTAACGCCTGGTTGGCCTGCAGCAGCTCGTCCAGGCGCACCGCCTGGCCGGCGTTCAACGACATCCGGTTGCGCGACAGCAACCAGCGGCTGGACTTGATCACTCGCCACGCCCGCGCAGGGCCGGCGGTACCTCCACGGGTTCGGGCTGCGCCAGCGCCTCGATCGGTTGGTTGGCCGCGATCCGTCCGAGCAGGGGCAGGGTGTGGGCACCCCATGACCCGGTTGCCGCACCTTCGTCTTCGCGAGAGGGTGAGTCGAACAAGCCGTCCGCCAGCCGGCCCCCTCGATGGCGACCGCGGACGGCCTGCGCATATCCGCGGCCTCCAGGGCCCGGATGTGCTTGTGCAGCGAGCCGTGTAAGCGCATAACCCGACTGAAGGGGCAGATCAAACCGCTTCAGGCAACCATGCGTTTGGCAACGACGCCGTCCATGCATGTACTCACCGGCGAAACCGACTAATACCTCTGGATCGCCGAGGACCATGACGCGGACGTCCTCTACAATTTAGGAGAGATCTCCACAATCGCCCGCCAGTGGCGCCGGTTCTCCCGTTGACGTCGCTTCACTGCCACGAGTGTTGCGCCGCAACTTGCCCACAGACTCCAGGAGAGATGCGATGTACCAGTCTTACGCGCGAGCGATACTGATCGGCGTCGGCCTCTGCACCGCCGGGGCCACCCTCGCGGAGACATCGGCGCCTCCGATGTCGACGGTTCAAGAGGTTGAGGCTGGGGATCTTTTCCCTCTGGTTCCCGGTAAAAGCACGTTCAAGGTGGTCGACGGAGACGGAGAGGGACGGCAAGTCGTGCTGGAACTGAGTTCCGCAGACGGTGAAGGCCGCTGGGAAGTTCGATTTGGCGACTACAACATCCTCCATCTTTCCGAGCTCCGGGATGGCAGCGTACTGCTTACCGGTCTGGACGTGCTGACGCAAGGCCAGACCGTGCTGTACGAGCCACCCGTGGTGCTGCTACCCAGCAGGATCGTGCCCGATCGGACATGGAGCGCCTCTGGCAGGGCTACGGTCGTTAATAGAGAGACGCAAGAGGTTGAACATACGGGTGAGTACCAGCACCGAGTCATGCCCGTTACTCTTGAGCGGTATGCGACTCCTGCGGGCGATTACGAAGGTTTCCTGGTGCCGATCGAGCAGAGCATCGATCTTGAGGCTCAGGCGGTGATCCGGTTTTGGCTCGATCTTGGCTTCTTCCCCGGCCAAGGTCTGGTGAAACGGTCGATGAAGTTCGTCGTCGACAAACCCTTGTGGTTCGGCTCGACCACACGGCGCACAGCAGATCTCGTCCGTTAGGGAAACACTGATTTATTCCGCCGTGGGCGACGATCGTGCACGTCTGGGATAATACGCGGGGGTTCGGACCGCCGGCGGCGATCGAAGCGCAGTACCTTCAGCCACTTCAGGGGTTCGTTCTTACAGTGTGATCCAAACCAACGGGACTCCGGCAAACCCGGGGGGGGGTCAGAACGGGCCGCCGAGGCCCAACGCGCCTGATCGTCGAACACGTCCATGGCGTGTTGTCGACGGACGAACCGTTCGTCACGATCGGGGGGCGTCGATTTCGAAAGGATGGTTATCCGGGGAAGGTCCGCGATGTGCTGTATGTGCATCTGCTGTCTTGGTTCTTTGCCCTCCGGTTTACAACCCTTATCGAGCTGACCATCAAACACCGGCGGCTACGTACCCATTGGTGCCACTGCAGCAATCTGTATTAGGTTTCCCTTTACCATACTATGCCCGTTCCCGCCAGATTGACCGACGTGTTTTCGCCCTTTACCCTTGCTTCCGCTTTTCTTGTTTCTACATATGGATTGTTGATTGGGAATGGCGTCATAAAAACAAAGGGCTATAATGAATATGAGACAATATGGAGCGTTTCTGCCTCTGGCGGCGGCTATCTCTCTTCCAATTTTGACAGGCTGTATGGCCTCCACACCGACATCCCAGGGCGCTGAATTGGATTCGGTCGAGTCTGTCGCAATGGAAATGGTGACATACCAGATCCCAGAAAATGTTGTAGTTATGCCTCAGGGAGGCGACCCGTTCAACCTTGCACGGTACGCAGACCCGGATCGGTATCTCGGCGTTGATGGTTCGGATGGAATTCTGGGTATGTTCCATGATGCTCCTGCGCAAATCAGGACGCGCGCTGTTAGCTTTGGGGAGGTCTCTCTTTTACATATCGACGTACGCGCTCGTGATTCATTCCGCCAGCGTCTGTGGCTGGAAAACGTTGAGGACACGTCCTTTGTGGTTCATCGGCGCAATGACAATGGCCGTGCAGGGTCGGGTATTCAATACACTGTCAATTACTCGATCGAGGATAAGGAAGACTTTCAAGAGGTGTCATTCCAGGCTGTTAGTGCAGAGACGTATCGACAGGGCGCTATCGGTCGATTCTCAGTCCCTCCATACGATGAGAATGAGCTACGAACCATGCTCTCAAGTGGGCTGGTGTTCTATCGTTTCGAAATTGATAATCCCTATGACCCGGACACCGTTTACGCAAACTTCAGGCGCCTCCTCAGTGCATACTCGTTTAGGCCGAACCATCACAACGATGACGTGGCGGGCTTTAACGCGGATCGTTTTCGGATGCCGGTCGAGGGGATGGATGTTCGGGTTTATTTAGAGACGTTCCCCTATCGGGAAGGGTCCAAAGTAGAGGGAGTTGCAATCTTGCCGGCTCCTCCCGAAGAAGGCGGTGTGATTGATTTCGGCCCCCTCGCGGAAGCGGTTTCGGAACGTCTTGAGGCTGTAGTGTTCGACTAGGCTATGGTCTAGTGTTGTAGTTCGATTAAGTCAATGCTCGAGGGGTGATCCCTGTGGGAAAGTTTGAGCCGAGGTCTTCATCAGTCAAACGCAAAGCGCTCCTCGTGGCATTGACTCTTTTTCTTTCCGGGTGCCTTGTGCGGCAGGAGCCGTTCGAGGTGCACGGATATAGTTACGGGCCATACGGGGGGCGTGAGGCAGCCTACGTCTTCCAAGGCTTCGATGAGAGGGATTGCGCGGTTTATCGGGTGGCCCCGGTAAAGGAGAATGTTCGGGTGCCGCGTGCAGTGTATTTCTGGAATGGTTCTAGGTTTACGCGGGACATGGGCCAATGCAAGCCGTTTGTGACACCTCGGCCGGAGCAGTGGCCGCGCCAGTTGTGAGGGTTGTGCGGAGTAGGGCGCGCATCCAAGGGGTCTCATGGAAAGTGGCAGGCAAAGCGTAGGTCGCGGTCCTGTCGTCCTGGATTACTTCGGCGAGAGTAAAGATTGGTATCGGCGCATTTGGCCGACAAGAACGCCTTGGATCTGAAGCTGAGTTTTTGCGACGTGGATCGACGGATAGGCAGGGTTTTCGGAATGAAGCCGAACCCCAGAGGGCGTTTGCTCGATGCGCTTGAGGGTGACGTCTTCGCCATTGATCAGGGCCACAACAATCTCGCCGTTGCGGGCATGGTTGCGCGATTCGATGACCACCCAGTCGCCGTCCAGGATGCCGGCGTCCTGCATGGAGTCGCCCTTCACCTCGAGCACATAGCACTCGCCATGGCCGCGCAGGGCCGGGGGTACCTCCACGGGCTCCGGATGCGCGAGGGCCTCGATGGGCTGGCCCGCCGCGATGCGGCCAAGCAGGGGCAGGGTGCTGGAGCCCCATGAGCCGGGTCCCGTGGTGCCTTCGGCGACAGACGAATCCAGCACGTCATCGGCCAGCCGGACCCCTCGATGGCGACCGCGGGTGGCCTGCACATACCCCGCGGCCTCCAGTGCCCGGATGTGCTTGTGCAGCGAGCCGCGCGAGCGCAGGCCCAGTGCCTGTGCCAGTTCATCCAGGCTCGGGGCGTGCCCCTCGGCCGCGAACCGCTGCAGGGATTCGAGCACCCGACGCTGGTGCGGGGTCAGTGCCTCCATGGCATCCGTTCTCCAGGATCGTGATCGCGCAGGGAAGAGAACATTGTTCTCCGTTTGTTCTCCGGGCTATGATCGCCACTGTACGGCTCCCGCGAGAAGATTGCCATGACCGAACCGGCGCGCGTCCTTCCTGAAGTCCCCGAACCCGAGCTGCGCGCGGAAGGCCCGGGCGGAGAAGCGGGTGCGTGGCGGCTGGTTGAGCGCATCAAGGATCGTTACGCCAAACGCATTACCGGTGAGCTGGTCCTGCCGGCGCGCCCCGCCCAGTACGCCGATCTGCCCGCCGATCTTGACCCGGCCATTGCCGGCGCGCTCCGATCCCGGGGCGTGGAGCAGCTCTACAGCCATCAGCGCGCCGCCTGGGACCAGATCCGCGCCGGACAACACACGGTGGTCGTGACCCCGACTGCGTCCGGCAAGACGCTTTGCTACAACCTTCCCGTGCTTCAAGCGGCCCGCGAGAACAAGGCCAAGGCGTTGTACCTGTTTCCGACGAAGGCGCTGTCGCAGGACCAGGTGGCAGAGCTTATGGAGCTCAACGAGGCCGGTGATCTCGGGGTGCGCGCCTATACCTTCGACGGGGACACCCCGGGGGATGCCCGGAAGGCGGTGCGTACGCGTGGCGACATCGTCGTGACCAACCCGGACATGCTCCACCAGGGCGTCCTGCCGCACCACACCAAGTGGGCCCAGTTCTTCGAGAGCCTCCAGTACGTGGTGATCGACGAGACGCACACCTATCGGGGCGTGTTCGGTTCGCACGTGGCGAACGTCATGCGCCGGCTGCGCCGGATCTGTCGCTTCTATGGCGCGGACCCGGTGTTCATCATGAGCTCGGCGACCATCGCCAACCCGGAAGAACTGGCCTCGGGGCTGATCGGCGAGTCGGTCACAGCGATCACCGAGAGCGGGGCACCGGCGGGGGAGCGCCATCTTCTGCTGTGGAACCCGCCGGTGGTCAACGCGGATCTCGGCATCCGCGCCTCGGCCCGATCCCAGGTCACGCGCATCGCGCGTATGGCCCTGCGCGGCAAGCTCACCACCATCATCTTTGCGCGCACGCGGCTGATGGTCGAGGTGATCACCCGCTACATGAAAGACGTGTTCGACAACGACCCGCGCAAGGCCTCGCGGGTCGCTGCCTACCGGGGCGGCTATCTGCCCAACGAGCGGCGCCAGACCGAGAAGGCGCTGCGCAGCGGCAACGTCGATTGCGTCATCGCCACCTCCGCGCTGGAGCTGGGGGTGGATATCGGCAGCCTGGATGTCTGCCTGCTGACCGGGTATCCCGGGACCATCGCCAGCACCTGGCAGCGCCTGGGCCGAGCCGGCCGGCGGAACCGCCCGTCGCTGGGGGTGCTGGTCGCCAGTTCCGATCCGCTGGATCAGTACATCATCCGCAACCCGGAGTTCTTCCTTGGCCAGTCGCCGGAGCAGGCGCGGATCGCGCCGGACCAGCTCCTGATCCTGCTGGATCACGTGCGCTGCGCCGCCTTCGAACTGCCATTCCGGAAGGGCGAGACCTTCGGCGACGAGGATCTGGAGTCGTTGCTGGCCTACCTGGAAGAGCAGGGCGTGCTGCACCGCGAGTCCGACACCTGGCACTGGACCGAGGACAGCTATCCCGCCCAGAGCGTCAGCCTGCGTTCCGTCGCCGAGGGCAACTTCGTGGTGGTGGATACGACCGAAGGCCAACAGCAGATCATCGCCGAGGTGGACTTCTCCAGCGCGGCCGAGACCCTCTACGAGGGCGCGATCTACCTGGTGCAGGCCGTGCCCTATCAGGTCGAGCGCCTCGACTGGACCGGGCGCAAGGCGTTCGTCACGCGCACCCGCGCCGACTACTACACCGACGCCATCGACTACACGCGTCTCAAGATCCTCGACGACTTCGAGCGCGCGCCCGCCGGCCAGGGCGAGGCGGCCCGTGGCGAGGTCCACATCGTCCGGCGCATCCCGGGCTACAAGAAGATCCGCTACTACACCCACGAGAACATCGGTTACGGCAACATTCACCTGCCGGACCAGGAGATGCACACCACCGCCGTCTGGTGGCAGATGGCCCCCGAGGCCTTGGAGCAGCGCTTCGCATCCCGCCACGAGGCCCTGGACGGGTTTCTCGGTGCGGCTTACGCCATGCACCACGTGGCGGCGCTGGTGGTGATGTCCGAGCCGCAGGACCTGGGCCGGGCGGTTGGCGATGGCGATGCGCGCTGGTTTGCGACCGTGGGATCGAACGGCCGCGGCCAGCTGCGCACCCTCGATGGGGGCGAGTGCGATCCGGAGCAGGAAGGCCGGTTCCGCCCGGCCGTGTTCCTGTACGACCACTATCCCGGCGGCGTCGGGCTGTCGGCACCGCTGTTCGACAACCGGGGCCGGGTCATTCGCGATGCACTGAGCCTGATCCGGCAGTGCGACTGTGCCCACGGCTGTCCGGGCTGCATCGGTCCGATCCTCGCGAGCGACGAGGTGCGCGGCTTCTCGCCGAAGCAGGCCGCGATCACGGTTCTTGAGGGCTTGGAGTCGCATGAGCCTGCATGATCGACTGAACACCCTGCGCCTCCAGGCGGGCAGTGAGCCGCCGGCGCCCGGCCGAACTTCAGCCGGGGCCCACGCCCCGGCGTCCGATCCAGCATCCGGCAACGTGCTGGACGAGATCCGGGCGCGACTGGACCGGATGGGCGTCGCGGGAACGGGGCGTACCCGCGCAACCCCGCCACCCTCCAGTGCCGCCGTTCGACCCGATGAACTGGCGAAGCGCCTGGACGGCGAGCTCATCGACGAGCATCTGGTCCGGGTCGATCGCATCATCGCGGCGAGCCACGCCCATGGGCGCCACACGCTCGAACTCGCCCGCGAACCGGCGAGCCCTTTCTGGTCACCCGACCAGCGGGTCGGTTTCATCGACACCGAGACCACGGGTCTCGCCGGCGGTGCCGGCACCGTCGCCTTCATGGTGGGATTGGCGACGCTCGAGGGTCGCCAGGTCCGCCTGCGCCAGTGGTTGATGACCGCGTTCGCGGGGGAGGGGGCGCTGTTGGCCGCCGTGGACGCGGCCCTTTGCGATTGTGACCATCTGGTCAGCTACAACGGCAAGACCTTCGATCTGCCGTTATTGCGGGATCGCCGCCGCATGCAGCGCCGACCCGATGCCCCCGAGACCGCGCACACCGACTTCCTTCACCCGGTGCGTAGCCTGTACGGGCACGCTTGGCCGGACTGTCGCCTGCGCACCGTCGAGGAACGGTTGCTCGGCCTCGACCGCCAGGACGACTTGCCGGGGTCCGAGGCCCCGTGGGCCTGGAAGGCCTATCTCAGCTTCGGGCGCAGTGAGGATCTCGAGCGAGTGGTCCAGCACAACACCGATGACATCCTCTCCCTCACGCTGCTGGGACCGGCGCTGGCCAGCGTCCTGGCGCAGCCCGTCGTCCATGGGGCGTCGGTCGAGGGCGCAGCACGCCTGATGGAGCGCCTCGATGGACCCGCGGCCGCTCGCCGGCTGCTGGAAGGCCAACAAAAGAGCCTGTCGGTGCCGGGCCTGCTGTGGCTCGCTCGCGAATGGCGGCGAGAGGGGCGATACGACCAGGCGGTGCCCATTTGGGAAGCGCTGGCCGAGCGGGGCGTTCAGGAGGCACTGGAGGCGCTGGCCAAGTACCACGAACACCAGCGTCGGGACTGGGAGCGGGCGCTCCGGTACGCTGAGCAACTGGAACCTGGACCTCGCGCCGATGGGCGTCTAGAAAGACTTCGAATGCGACATGAGGCGGCTACCCGGTAAGGCGATACCGAATGTGCGGACGATTTGCGCGCTACAGCGTGACCAGTGAGCTGGCCATGCGGTACTTCCAGGTGCCGGTGGACGAGGGATTCGATGCCCCTCGGTACAACGTTGCCCCGGGCGCCGATATCGAAGTGTTTCGGGCGGGGGAGGAAACGCCGGCCGCGTTTCAGCCGATGCACTGGGGGTTCCGGCCCAAACGGGTAACGGATGGGCCGCAGCCCATCAACGCCCGCGCCGAGAAGGTCGCCACCAGTCCGTATTTCCGCAGTGCCTTCGCGCATCGGCGCTGCATCGTCCCGGCGGATGGCTGGTACGAGTGGCAAAAGACCGAAGAGGGCAAGCAGCCGCATTTCATCACGTTGACCGACGACGCGACGCAGGACGTGCTGTTCCTGGCGGGCATCTGGGCGCCGACCGCGGACGGAGGGGCCTGCTGCGCGATCATCACCGAGCCGGCGGCTGACCATCTCGCAAATATCCACGACCGACAGCCACTCGCGCTCGACGCTGAATGCCGATGGGATTGGCTAGACCCTGAGATCACTGAGCGTGAGCAGGTCCGCCATATCACTCGCCGTATGCCGCCCTCCGCTTTGCGGGCGTATCCGGTTTCGACCCGAGTGAATCGCCCGGCGAATGACGATCGGTCCGTGCTTGATCCTGTAGATCCAGCCTAATCCCCGGGCGTAATCTGGGATCCTACCTACACACTCGCAGGAGGCAGCATGAGCACCTATATCCTGATCGGTCTCGTTGCGGTTGGAACAGCACTGATTGTCGGCTTGAAGCGGGCGCTCCCGATGGACACCAGCAAAGACATTCAGCTTCGCTTCTGTGGCGAATAGACCGTCAGCGTGTTCGAGGGCGTCCGGGATACCGGGTTGCGCATTCGCCAGGACCCGGAGCGCACGCGGGTCTATCAGCCGGAGGTGACGCTGTTGCAGGCGGCCGCATGGAAGGGCAACCCCGCCCCCTATCAGGAGTACCCGATGCCCCATGCTCGGTATTCCCTGGCCGCGGATGATCCCGGCGATGGGGTAGCGGGCTTCGGGCCGTTGCTGGGCGACCTCGAGCGGCTGCTCCGTGCGGGGTAACGCGGGGCGCCTCGGGGCACGGCTACGCTGGACGGGGATTGTCCTGACCAGTTCGGCCGCGGCGCTGTTTCTCGCCTGGAAGCTGTTGGCGGCGGTGGGGTTTGCCTACCCGCTGTGGTACGACGTCCTGGGGATCGACGAGACCATTGCGAACTATGGCCCGCAAAACGACATCCGCCCCGGTTTCGAGCGAACAGGGAAGGACGAGCGGGTGCGGTTGTTTGCAGCGATGGCCCAGGCGATCCAGGACCCCGATACCGCTGAATCCGAGCTGGCGGCCCTCACCTACTCGGCCCCGGGGGCGGGCACCCCGGAAAAGATCTTTTTGACCGATCCCGAAATCCGTCACCTGGTGGATGTGTCGAGGTTGGTGGGCTGGGGCGAGCGCGCCGGCTGGATTAGTCTCGCCCTCCTGGCGGCATTGATGCTGTGGGCCCGGGCCGGGCGCGATCCGCCGCCGTCGTTGAAGCGTACCGGCATCGGCGTTGTGAGTGCCGTGGGAGCGTTGATGGTCTGCGTCTGGCTCATCGGCCCGGTGCGGGTGTTCTACGCCCTGCACGACGTCCTGTTCCCGCCTGAGAACCCGTGGTTCTTCTGGTACGAGGAATCGCTGATGTCGATGTTGATGCAGGCCCCGAACCTGTTTGGGCCGATTGCGGCGAGTTGGGCCTTGTTGGCACTGGTACTGCTGGCGGCCGGATTTTATGGGCTCCGCCACCACTGGTATAGCGGGGCCCAGATTCCCGTTCGCTAACGGGAGCAAGGAAGAGTCCAGCGTTCACGGAGGATCGGTTCATCGAGTGCGACATCGAGGGATAGGCTTGTCGTGATTGCCACCGTTCTTTTCGGAGTTCGTTAGCTTGGTGATCGGCTCAGATGGTGTCCTCGTTGGAACATGGTGTCAGTGAGTGGTTGCCCGGTCCAGATACGTCCGTACCATCAACAGACCCGGAAATCCGTACTCGACGATCATCTCGGCCGGCGTGAGCTGATCGAAAGCGCGGTTTCGGGTGCGGATCCACCGGTACGCCAGATCGCGCTCGTGCGGGAACATCAGACGTAAGGTCTTGTGTATGGCCAGCAGGTGCGCGGCCCGGTCCAGCATGTCCCGGTTGGCGGACAGCGGCTCGCCTTTGCGATAGCGCGTCAGCCAGTGGCGAGAGGCTTTCGTCATCCCCAGCATGGCGAGCGATTCGTCTTCATCCAGCGCCCAGCGATCGAACAGCGTGGTCACCATTCGGGCGAGTGCGCGCCGCTCGTTTGGAGATCGCCTGGGCATCATTGAAGGCATGTTCCTTTCTCCTTCGGTCACTTGGACAGCCTTCACCTGCACCTGATGATCCATATCAGGGCGACACCTACCGTCGCATGTTCCCTATACCTTCGGGGCCTCGGCTTCTGGGCACTCTTTCTACGTTACCAAAGTGACCGAACCCCCGATAATCCGTGCCATGCTGAGGAGTAAGCCGTTTCGGAAGCCATCGGCATGTTGTAGCCTATCTCGGCTTTCACAGGGAGTGTTTTGAGTGAAAGGGTGTGCGAGGAGACCGGGCTTGTTCCCGAAACTTTATTATTGCAGGGGTTGTTCCTGCGTGAGATTGGGATGAAGGATGGATGTGGATAACGAACAAAACCAGCTAAATGACTTGGTGGCCGGATATGCACTGCCAGACGACCTGCGGGGGGAATTGACCTTTGGTGCGTTGTACGATGAAGCACGCCTCGATCTGGCTTCACCCTTTTTCCAAGGTGAAGGATATGAATCTATCAAGACAATCGGGCTGCGTGATCCGCTGCTTAGTCTTCTGGATGACTTTATGGCTCAGCGATCTCAAAAGGGACAGGTACCTTACCGCGATGGATTGCTTCGTGTGGGCGATGGAAAAGCCGTCGTAGAATGGTTGCCTGAGGGTGCTGCGCAAGCGGCGGCTGACGTTCGGCGCGGCGATGCTAATTTGGTTCCTTGGTTGGTGCAGGCCCTCGACAAAGTTCAATCCGAGGCGATTAGAGTAAAGCGTGCCAAAGACCCTGATCATTGGAAGCGGAAGATATGGCGGAGCCCTGACAAAAATAGGGATATTAAGGCCGCCTTATTGGAAGAAGGTGAGCGCCTTGGGTTTCAGGTGCTTCCTTCAAAGTCGCGTGGCGAATGGCTATATGACCTAATCTGGCGTCGTTTGGATGGCAATCGCAATGTTATCGGTATTACTTTGGCGGTTGAGATAGAGGTGTCCGACAGTCGGACTGGCGGTATACGGTATGACTTTAACAAGCTTCTTCAAGCGCAGGCGGATCACAAGCTGATGGTCTTTCAGGTGAAAACTTCGGAAGACATCAAACAAGTTTTTGATCGTCTGGTTCGGTCTATCCGCGCCTTTCCGCATGCCCACCCTTGTCGCTATCTTTTGTGTGGCTGGAGCACTCAGGAAAATGCTTTCCATTATCGGGAACATTCGGTATCGACTGCTCTGGTGGACGGCTGAGGATGACCCACCGTCATTCCGACGCGGGGTCCATAACCAGTTTTCGGTAGGTACGCGCCGCTGCGGTTACGGGAAAGCGATAGGTGGCCAGATCGGTGGCGCTTCGTGCGGTCTGGATTTGGCGGTGGACGTTTCACCAGGGCGTCGAGCATCTAAATCGGGTTCGAAGTCAACGTTATTGGCAAAAAGGCCGACGTCTCGGTCGGCATAGAAGGGAGCGACCGTCTTGGTGGAGGCCCGTCACCACAGCATCAGGGGCAGCCTCCTCGTTGGCGGACCACAGCCCTTCTGTTCGATTCCCTTGGCTATCGATTCTGATGGAGTGGCGTCGTGTTCGATGGCTTGTTCAGATGCTTGGCCGAGGCTGCGCGAAGCTTTTTCGGTCGGGCTCCAGCCCTTGTTTTTCCCGAACTAGCAATCCTTCCTGAAGTGCCCGGTCCAGTGGTGTCTGCAGTCGCTCCCGTGCGTTCTCGGTCAGGCGGATGAATCCCGTGCGATAGAGGGCGTCGTTCAGAGCCGTATCGACCGCGAGTGAGCCGGCCTCCACCACCGTGCGTACGAGTGAGAGCATCAGCTCGGTATCGTGGACGTGGTCGAGCTGGCGGAGGTTGTCCGGCAAGCCGCTCCAGTCCCGAAGACACGGAACTAGAAACTGCTCCGGGCGGCCGCTGAAGTCTCCATCAAGCCGGATCTGTCCGGTTGCCCCCAATGCCGCGCGCCGTTGGTGGATGCTTGCTTGAATCCGGGAGCCGGCCCGGCTGAACCCGGCACCGTCGAGTAATCGCTGGGTCAGCACTCGAAGGTGGACGGGGCCTTCGGTATCGACTACCCGCATGATCGCTTCGTCCAGATCGGATTCCGGGATGTCGTGGAAATGGTCGTGTCCGTCGAGGGCCAGAGAACGGGACTCCGTTTCCGGATAAGCAGGGTCATCGAAGGTCACCACAAAACCGCAGGTCTGTTCGCGGCAGTACGCGCGCCAGGCCGCGCATGTCTCGCGCGGGCCGGGATTCCGGATCAGGGTCTGATGGATCTGCACCAGGGCATCGAGGGAGCCGGGGCGGGGGTCGCTCATGCCTCTCCCTCGAACACCAGCTCCACGCCCATCGCTTCGGCCGTGAGATCGATCATCGTTTCCTGCAGCAGCGTTTTCGGGCCATCCAGCAGACAGGCGTCATCCAGGGCGAGCAGGGTCTCGGTGACCCGGTTGGGGTCGTTGTCCCGCGCATAGGCTTCCGCGATCGACACCAGAACCCCGAAGACCGGCTCGATGTCGTCGGGTGGCAACGGTCCCAGCCAGGTGTCCCACTGACGCCCGGCCTCGGCGATGTCCTCAAGAAGGGCGGCCTCGGCCGCCGATGCAATGGAGTTATCGCTAGCAGGTCGGGGCGGACGGGTGGAACCGCGACCCAGTACCAGCAACGCGAAGGCGAGGGCGGCGAGCTGATCCCGCGAAGGCCAGTCGGCGATCGACACGGCGTGTTCGTCGAGGACGCGTTGCCCGAGCGGCTTTACATCAGCCAGCGCCACGTCGGGCCGGGCGGCTTCCTCCTCGGCCAGGCGGCGCCGCGCGGCGGCGACCGTTCCCAGGCGGTGAAGGCCGCCCAACAGACCGGTAACCATCCGCAGCAGGGCTCCCACGAACCAGGAGGCAGCCGCGAATAGCCCATACAGCCCCTGGATGGCCGCGGCATTGTGCCCGCGCAGTTGAACCCCCGCGATCTTCGCCGAGGAGCGCCCCGGCCGGATCCAGTTGAACGAGCCGATCGGCGTCTTGGTGGAGACCGTGACGCCGGATTTGGAGAGGTTGAACTTCGCCGCATCCGAGCCGTAGCGCCCGCGCAGGATGAAACGCCCATTCTGGAAGGCGACCTGGGTGTTCTTCGCCAGGCGGGTCGAGACGCGAACGCCATGGCGGGTGTTGCCGGTGAGGTTCACGCCGGCCGCTCGGGTCTGCGCCCGGAGCGATAGCCCACCGGTTCGGCTGGCTCGCAGATAGCGCCCGGTGTGCTCGATGCGCTTCTGGCGCCCGTCGCGGTCCTTTTCGCCAACCTTGAGTATCGTCACGGTCGGTTCCCGTCAGCTCGGGGTCGGGCAACCATCCAGGCTTGCATGCATCAAGCGCTCAGCCCTGCATCCGGATTTCACTCGCCGTCCTTCTTTTCGCCTTCGTCTTGTTTCGGTTCATACAGCACCTCGAAACCGCCGACGCCCATCTGGCCGTCGCTGCGCCGCTGCATATTCTCCAGGCGCTGCTGGCGTTCCTTCTCTTCCAGCTCCTTGTCCCGTTCCTGCTCTTCGTCGTCCATGTGGTGCTCCATGCTTTGATTCGTGGCGGTGGTGTTTCGGGTTTGGGGGGCGTTCTTCACCCCATGGCATGAATGCTACCCGCCGGTCGTTGGATGTTGCGATTGGGGGACGCCTTTGACATTGAGGGTCATGGAAGGCCGGACTGCGCTGCAGTGATGTCCGGTGTGGCCGGACCACGATACTGACACGGTCGAGTGCATGGTGATGCGTCAGGGGGTGACGCCTGCGTGTGTTACCAAGTAAGCGAAGGCGCCGTTCACCGGCCGCAATCACGTGAGCGTATCGTCCAGGTTTCATCAGGCCAACAAGAAGAAGGCGGGGCATGCCAACACTCGAAGACCGCTACCGGGGCGCCATGCTGGGATTGGCATGCGGTGACGCATTGGGGACCACCCTGGAGTTCCAGCGTCCCGGCAGTTTCACGCCCATTACCGATATGGTCGGGGGTGGACCCTTTGATCTGCAGCCGGGACAGTGGACGGACGATACGTCCATGGCGATCTGCCTGGCCGAGAGCCTGGTCCACTGCCACGGGTTCGATGCACACGACCAGATGGATCGGTGCGTGCGGTGGTGGCGGGAGGGGTATGCGAGCAGTACGGGACGGTGTTTCGATATCGGCAACACCGTGCTTTCTGCGCTTCGTCGCTACCAGGACGCCGGCGACCCCATGAGCGGCTCGGAGGATCCCCAAACCGCCGGCAATGGATCCTTGATGCGGCTGGTTCCGATCCCCCTGGCCTATCGGCGCACACCGGTTCAGGCACATGTTGCTGCGCGGGCAAGCTCGAGAACCACGCATGGTACACGTGAGTGCCTGGATGCCTGTCGTTTGTGGACGGCTTATACGCTGGCCGCTCTCGATGGAGTGAGCCGAAAAGAGATCCTGGAACGTCCCTGGTGCGAGCTGCCGGGCTTCGAGGCGCAGGATGCGCTGGCGCCTCGGATCGAGGCGATTGCGCAGGGGGCATTCCGGCAGAACGATCCACCCCGCATCCGCGGCACGGGCTATGTGGCCGACAGTCTTGAGGCCGCTCTGTGGGCCTTTGACCGAAGCCGCGATTTCCGGGAAGGGGCCCTGATGGCGGCCAACCTGGGCGATGACGCCGACACCACCGCCGCGATCTTCGGCCAGTTGGCCGGGGTCTTTTACGGGGATGCGGGCATCCCCGAGGAATGGCGCGCCCGGCTCAGCCAGCACGACCGGCTCGCAGCACTCGGCGATGCGCTGTTGCAGCTCTCGGATTCAGCACCCACAGGTGTGAGCGAAACCGGATCACCGGAGGCACTCTGAATGACCACCGTCCGTACCAGTGCAAGTCATCCACTGGAGATCGCTGCGATTGCGTTGCCGGAAGGCGGCACCATCGGCATCACCTTCTGCCCAGGCAAGCAGCAACACGACGCGATGACCGGCCCCTGGGTCCGCGACCTGCTGTTGGATTTGGAACAGATTCGGGCGTGGGGCGCCACGGCGGTCGTGACCCTCAACCCCAATGGGGAGCTCGCAGCGTTGGGCGTTCCAGGTCTGGGCCAGGCAGTCGGCGACGCCGGGTTGGCGTGGTATCACCTGCCGATTCCGGATATGGCCAGTCCGGACCGGCTGTGGGATGAGCGCTGGCAGGCCGTGGCGCCGGAAATCCATCGGTCGTTGTACGCGGGCGGCCGTTGGGTGGTCCACTGCAAAGGCGGTCTTGGCCGGGCCGGAACCGTCGCCGCCCGTCTGTTGGTGGACCGGGGTATCCCTTCAGTAGATGCGATGGCGCTCGTGCGTCAGGCGCGCCCGGGCGCGATCGAAACCGGTGCACAGGAACGCCACCTGGCGCAGGCGCCGGTGGGACAGTACGCGAATGAGTTGACGGTCGAGCAAGAGCGGGGCCGTTGATGAAGCGGGTGTTTCTGAGGTGGGCCGGTTGGGTCGGATGCGCGCTGCTGTTCGCAAGCTCACCAACGGCTGCCGAGGGCTACTTCAAATGTGAAACCGCCAATGGGATCGAGTACGCCGACGCCCCCTGTGAGGATGGTGCCAGCCGCCGCGATCTTCCGGACCAGTACGAGCGCGAGCAACGGCGTGCGGAGCAGAGGCGCTTCGCGGTCTGTTTCCGACCCTCCCGTGTCTTCTCGCCCGGGGATGCCGTTTCGGACCTCGCCGAGCTTTGTGGCCAGCCGCGCAGGGTGCGTCGGCTGACGACACCCGATGGCGTGGAGGAGCGTTGGGAGTATCGACAGGGGCAGGGCTCTCTGTTCGTGTTTGTCGAGAAAGGCGCAATCACGGCCATCAGGGACTAAGCTCTGCTTCCGGGCAATCAGCCCGCCTTCACGCGGACCAGGATCTCGCCCGGTTCGGGGCGTGATGGCGAGGGAAGTGGACGCCCATCGAGCCGGTAGCCCTCCAGTGCCACCATGAGCGCGTCCGCCATCTCGGCCTTGGCTTCGTCGCGTTCAGCCCCGTCAGTGAGCGCCTCCGGCACATCACGGCAGGTGGCGAGGTAGCGCTCGGCGGCGTCGCGCTCGATGCGGACGGGGTAGCGCTCTGCAGTCATGTCGGTCCCTCCGGGGCTGAGTCAAACATCAAAGCCAGTCCGATATACCCAGACACCCATTGCAGCAGGTCTCGCGGTGCGAGGAGAGCTTTTCAGGCGATTGACCCTTTGCCTACCGATATCATCGGTCCGAGTGCACCCGGTCGCGGCCATTCGCCTTGGCCTCGTAGAGGGCTTCGTCCGCTCGGCGCATGAGTCCATCGAAGGATTCGCCGGTTAGCAAGGTCGCACTGCCGATGGAGATGGTCAGCCGGATCTCCGGGGCGAAATCGGGCAGACGGACCTCCCGTACGATATCGAGAAGCCGTCTGGAAAGGTCGAGCGCCCCATCGTGGTCTGTTTCCGGCAACAGGATCGCGAACTCTTCCCCTCCGGTACGTGCCATCAAATCCGACTCGCGCAGGATCCCTTCACAGGCCTGCGTGATGCGTCGAAGAGCTTCATCGCCCGCCGCATGGCCGTACTGATCGTTCAGCCGCTTGAAGTAATCGAAATCGATTTCCAGCAGGGAGAGCGGGTGCTGGTGGCGATGCGCGCGTTCCACCTCCTGGTGGGCCCGCGCGAACAGTCGCTGACGGTTGGCCTGCCCGGTCAGGGGATCCGTGTGGGCAACCTCTCGCCAGTAGTGTTCAAGCTGTTTGCGGGGCGTGATGTTCACCGCGACCCAAAGGGCGACGCGATTCGAGTGATCATACGTGGGCAAGGGGAGCACGCGGCCCTCGAACCATTGCTCTGTCGTGCCTCGCGCGCCCGTGCGGGCGTCATCAGGCAGTAACGCCACATCGGCGGTTCGCAGGCAATATTCAACGGTCTGCAGTTCGCCGGACTCGATCGCAGTACGCACCAGCTCCAGGCAATGGTCCGCGAGTGGAGCCGGCAGGGCATCATGCAGGTAGTGTCCGACCAGGCTTTGTCCGCTGACATACATGGTCTCATTGGCGCCGCCGATCACCTTTACGTACAGGCCTTCCTCGTCGAAAACGAAGGAGATGTCGGGAAGGGCCTTCAGGAGCGTGAGGAGCTGATCCTTTTCCGCCTCCAGCGCGGCAAGTGTGGAAGTTTGCGTTGAATCTTGAATGTCATCCATGTGGCGCTCCTTGGCCTCTGCAATCCGTGCTACTACGTGTTGGCGGTCTTGGGTCAGGCGAAGCCTGCGCGTCGTGTGCCTGTACCAGGCTTGATGCGATGCTCGCCGACCAGGGCGTTGGCCAGTGCCTGCAAGGTGAGGCCTGCGCGAGGCGTGCCCCGGCGCGAGTGGCCTCGCACCACTGTCGCGAAGTCGCCGGGAGTGAGGCCGTCGAGTCGGCGCACGACCGCGTGAGCGGTATCGAGTGCGGCGCGATCGTCTGCATCGCTTGGCTGCAGTCGCGAGACAAGCTGTTCGAAGAGCTGTGCGCGTTGCTGGTGATCCAGTGGGCGCAGTTCCAGCTTGTGGTCGAAGCGACGCAGGGCGGCCGGGTCCAGGGCCTCCAGGAAGTTGGTGGCGCACACGAGGATGCCGTCGAACGCCTCGATCTGGACCAGCAGTTCGTTGGTTCGAGTGGTCTCCCAGGATTGGCGGGCCTGCGATCGATCCGTCAGGAAGCTGTCGGCCTCGTCCAGCAACAACACCGCACCTTCCTTGCGTGCCTCCCGAAAGGCCCGGGCCAGGTTCTTCTCGGTCATCCCCACGTACGGCGAGATCAGTTCCGAGGCGGTGCGCTTGCGCAGCGGGCGGTCGGCTTGTTCGGCCAGATGATGAGCCAGCGCCGTCTTGCCGGTGCCCGGCGGGCCATACGCCAGCAGGGTGCCTTGCCCACCCGCGATCAGGTCCTCGATGACCGCCTCTACCGGGGTGTCGGTATTGAGGTATTCGAGGCCGTAGTCCAGTGCATCCAGCCCGCGGGGCGTGGTTAGTGGCGGGCGCCCCTGAAGTTCGGCCTGCTGGTTCAGGTGATCCGCCATGATCGACTCCGGCGCATCCCGGCCATTGCGAAGGAGTCGCGCCACACGTGCAGCGCGGCGGATCTCGGCGGGGGTGAGGGCGTCGGTCCCGGCCGTGTGATCCAGCCAGGCTTCGGTCACGTCGAGGCCTTCGCAGGCGCGCGTCAGGAGTGCGCGGCGGACCGAGCGGGGCGGGTGGCCCACCTCAAGCGCGTAATCGAAGCGACGCAGATAAGCCGGATCCAGCTGGTCCGGATGGTTGGTGATCCAGATCGCCGGTACCGCGTTCTCCTCCAGCATCTGGTTGGTCCAGGCCTTTCCGCCGCTTTTCGGGCGACGGCTGCCTCCGAACAGCGCCGCGAATGGATCGCGCCCGAACACATCCTCGATTTCATCGAAGACGATGAGGGCATCGTCGGCGCGGCGCAGCAGGTACTGACAGAGTTGGTAGGCGCGTTGCCGATGATGGGGTTCCATGGGGACACCCTCGGCGTCTTCATGGTTCACCTCCCGTGCGCGCAGCTCGGTCTCCTGCGCGATGCGCCGCGCGATCTGCGTCTTCCCGGTGCCCGGGGGTCCGTATAGCAGGATGTTGACGCCCTGAACGCCATCCGCAATGGCCTGGAGAAGAAGCGCCTTGAGCCGTTCGATGTCCGATTCGAGGTGCGGCAGGGGAAGTTGATCCTCCTCGGGAGCCGGCATGTCGCGGAAGAACCCCGTGAAGATGCGATCCGGGGAGTCCATCGTGCCGGAAAGCTCGGAGGCCAAGCCGCGCAGCAGGTTAAACCCGAGTTCGTTGGATACCATCGTGGCCAGCGTCTGCCCCTCGACGAGGCCTGAACGGACCAGGGTCTCGCGGGGCGCGAGGGCTTTGCGGATTTCGCGTTCGGTCCGGTTCAAGGCAATCGCCAAGATTCCTTCCGGGGACACGTCACAGGCCTCGCGAACGTCGGACAGCAACTCGGAAAGAGCGTTGTTCGAGGTCATGAGCGTGAGGATTTCCAGGATCTCGCTTTCCGTGCCGTTCAGGCCCAGCGGTTCGCCAAGGATCCGGACGTTCTGCGCGATCGGGTGGTCTCGCAGTCGCGGGGCGTCGGACTCGAATGCCTGAAGCCGTTCCTGCACCGCCCGCTCCAGAGCGAGCTCGTCGTGTTCCCGTTCTTCGTCGTCGAGGAGTATGCCTAGTCCCTCCAGCGAGTCCTGGTCCAACATTCGGTCCAGTTTGCCGCTCGCGTCCTGCGGCAAGGCCGCTGCGAGGACCCGCAGACTCCACAGCATGCGGATGCCGCTCAGTGCCCCCGCGCGGGATAGGCGGCTAGAGCGCATGCGGTGTTTGCGAAGTCGACGACGGTGGCTTCTGGGCATGTGGCGCTCCTGGTGTAAGTCGAATTCCAGCTTCACACAGGAGGGCGACAGCTTTTGACGCATAGCAAATTTAGAAAGTCCGTACTCCTCCCTCGAAAGGGGGCCTCGTACTGCATGCGGAACGCGCGTTACCGCATCAGTCACGGATCTCGTAGAGCAGCACGCCTCGAGTGTCGCGGACCTGCTGTTGGCCCAGGGCGCCTTCGGTGATGTAGCCCTTGCGGTTCCCGTCGGGGTCATAGATGGAGGGTTTGCCGAATCCGGCTGGGGCGGTCGCGGCGCACCCTGCCAACAGGCAAGCGAGTCCGATCACGATCCATCTCATGGCGATCTCCTGATCCGGTGATGTTTCGGACAGTTTGGCGCTCTTGTGCGACATGGCCTGACGCCCCGATGCGATGTACTCGAGGGAATGACAGGGCAGGGGTCCGGTTTGCCATGAGGGCGATGTGGGATAAGGTGGCGGCAAATGCACCGGCATTTAACGGACCGGACGAGAAAGGGAAAGGGATGCCGGAAGGGCAGGGAATGCGCGCCACGTTGCAGCGCCGGATGTTGTTGCTGGGGATGATCCCGCGGCGCCCGAGGCGGCTTAGCGCCCCGGATCTCAAGGAGCGGCTCGCCTATCGCGGGATCGACGTGTCGCTGCGCACGGTCGAACGGGACGTCGAGAATCTCTCCTCCTTCCTACCGCTGGTCTGCGACGACCGCGAACGCCCCTACGGCTGGTTCTGGTCCGACGAGGCGCCGCTGCAAGATGTCCCTGCAATGGATCCGGAAACGGCCCTGACGCTGCAGATCCTGCATGCACACTCCGCGCAACTGCTGCCGCCTTCGGCCCGGGCGCGACTCAAGCCGCAGGTGGCCCGCGCCCGGGAAGTACTGGATTCCGCCGGCGATGCCTCCGGTCTGAGTCTGTGGCCCGAGCGGGTTCGCATCCTTTCCAACGGCCCGCCACTGAACCCGCCTGAAATGCCGGACGGGGTGTTCCCGATCCTGCAGCAGGGCCTGTTGGAGCGCCGCTGCCTCGATATTACCTACCGCTCCCGTTCGAAGGGGCAGGTCAAGGACCACCGGATCCATCCGCTGGCACTCGTGTTTCGCGAACCGGTTACCTACTTGCTGGCCACGATGGAACCGCATCAGGATGTCCTGCATCTGGCGGCCCACCGCATCGAGGCTTCAACACTGACGGATGTTCCGGCTCGAGACCCGGAGGGTGGGTTCGACCTTAACCAGATCATCCGGGATGGCGCTTTCGACTACCCCGAGGGCGAGCTCATCACCCTCGAACTCCGGGTAAATGCGGACCTTGCCTACCACCTCCACGAGGCGCGCCTGGCGGAAGACCAGCTCATTGAGCGGGGTCCCGACGGCACCTCGCGTGTGACGGCCACCGTTCGCGACACCGCCCGGCTCAAGTGGTGGCTGCTGGGGCTGGGTGCAGGCGTCGAGGTCGTTGGACCCCCGTCACTGCGCGACGCCATTGCCCAAGAATTGGAATCCGCCCGTCTGGCCTACCGCACGAAGGATCCCGCATGAGGGCCTTCCGTGCCTTGCGCAACATCTGGGCGTGCTTGTCCGGTCGCAGGCGCCTGGCAACGCGCGAGGACATTCGGGCATGGACCGTGGGCAATCTGTTGCTGGAGCTTCCGCGGTGCACCCGCCGTGTTCGGCTTCTGTCACCCCAGCAGGGGCAGTCAGGCGGCGGCTGTGAATGGATTGTTTCCGCCCGCGACCTGGAGCACTGGCTGGAAGAATGTGACCAGCCTGTGGTCGCGGCAAGACCGGACGGGACTCGTCGGGCCTTTCGATTGTGGCTGCAGGCCGCGGACGATCGTGTCGACGCCATCATCGATCTCCCGGACGCGTTTCGGTCCGAACTGCGCGGCCGGTTCACGCAAATGGTTTCGGCGATCGCGGGAGAACTTCGCTGTGTGCGATGCGATGACCTCGTGACGGGCCTGGAAGAGGTGTGCGGCGACAAAGCCCAGGACGGGGCCTTCACCGTCTGGACGACGCAGACCCGATGTGTGCGAGGGCATGACCTGTTCAGCGAGGCGCACGCGACCGAGTTTTATTTCGGGGGACGGGCGAGTCGTGACTCGGCCTCTCCATCAAGTCGCAGGCAACAGGCTAGGGCCTGAACCAAACAGGGGCAGAGAAAGTGATCAGCGGAAAACTGGCAGGGCTGATGTTGGGCGGGATGTTCCTGGTCGGGTGCACCACGACGCCTGTCAGCCTGGATCCTGCGCAGAGCAGTGACACGGTTGCCGTCGGTTCGGCGAATGTCGAGATGGGTTCCGTTACGGACAGCCGGCAACACGGCTCGAACTGGCTGGGGGCCATTCGGGGTGGTTTCGGCAATCCCCTGCAGACGCTTGAAACCGAAGAGCCGGTGTCCGAGGTGGTCCGCGGCCAGCTCGCCACCGGGCTAGAGCAGCGCGGAATGCTCGCCGAAGAGGGTGAGGGCGATTTCGTCCTGGAAGTCGACATCGAGCAACTGGATTCGAATCAGATGATGCGCCGAGAGGCGCATTCGAGACTGGATGTCACCCTGGTCGAACGTGGCTCTCGTCACATCGCGTATGAGAATTCCGTTCGGTCAAGCAATGTGGAGGGCGGCGCAGGCGGCGGCATCTTCGCGTCGATCGAGAAACTGGAAGAGCTCCTGACGCGGACCCTGTGGGAGACGATCGACGAAGCCTTGGACGACGAGCGCCTGCACCGCGCCATCGCCGAAGGGCCCTCGGAAACCCAATCCTCCAGCGAGTTGGAGGCGGATCTCGAAGCACTGCGCCACCTTCGGGATCGGGGTGTGTTGTCCGAAGACGAATATCGTGAGCGCGTACTGCAGTTGGTGGACTGATGCGGCGGTCGCACAGGACCCCTTCCTGTTCCCCTGTCTCGGAAAAAGGCAATTAGGGAAGGTCTGGCATTGCGGGCTCAGGCGTCGGGAATTGTCGCCTGAAGCTGGCAGGCTGGGGGGTTGGGCGCGAGCAATAACGCCATTGGGGTGTTCGCGCGGCGTGAAGGTTTGCTGCAACAATGCCGGCACCATCGGGTGCCCGGCATTGGGCAGAGTGAAGAAAGAACAGGGGAGCAGGGCTTGAACACGGAGAATCATTCGGAGACGGCGGCGTGGATCTGGTCGGTGGCGGATCTGCTGCGGGGGGACTTCAAGCAGTCGCAGTACGGGCGGGTGATCCTGCCGTTCACGCTGCTGCGGCGGCTGGAGTGCGTGCTGGAGCCGACCAAGGACGGCGTGCTGGCCGCCGCCAAGGAGCACGAGAACAAATCGGAGACCGTCCGCGAGCAGCTTCTGCTGCGTAAGGCCGAGCAGCCGTTCTTCAACACCTCGCCGCTATCGCTGGGCAGTCTGTCGGACACGCAGACGGCCGAGGACCTGATGAGCTACATCGAGTCCTTCAGCTCGCATGCCCGCGAGATCTTCGATCACTTCCACTTCGAGGATTTCGTCCAGCAGCTCGCGTCCAACAACCTGCTGTATCAGGTGGTGCAGCGCTTCGCCGCCATCGACCTGCGCCCGGCGCGCATCTCCAACTTCGGCATGGGCCTCATCTTCGAGGAGCTGATCCGCAAGTTCGCGGAGAGCTCCAACGAGACGGCGGGGGAACACTTCACCCCGCGCGACATCGTGCACCTGACCACCTCCCTGGTGCTCACCGGGCAGGACCACAAGCTCAAGCCGCACGGCATCGTCACCGTGTACGACCCGACCTGTGGCACCGGCGGCTTCCTGTCCGAGAGCGACGAATACGTCCAGCAGATCAGCCAGGACGTCACCGTGTCCCTCCACGGGCAGGAACTGAACCCCGAGTCCTACGCCATCTGCAAGGCGGATATGCTGGTGAAGGGCCAGAACGTCGAGAACATCAAGCTCGGCAACACGCTCTCCGACGACCAGCTCGACGAGCTGCAGGCCGACTTCATGCTCGCCAATCCACCCTTTGGTGTGGAGTGGAAGAAGGTCCAGAAGCAGGTCGCCGACGAGCACAACCACAAGGGCTTCAACGGCCGCTTCGGGCCCGGCCTCCCGCGCGTATCCGACGGCTCGCTGCTGTTCCTGCTGCACCTGGTCAGCAAGATGCGAGACCCGCGCAAGGGCGGCTCGCGCATCGGCATTATCCTCAACGGCTCGCCGCTGTTCACCGGCGGGGCCGGCAGCGGCGAGTCCGAGATCCGCCGCTACCTGCTGCAGCACGACATGGTGGAGGCCATCATCGGCCTGCCCACCGACATGTTCTACAACACCGGCATCGCCACCTACATCTGGGTGCTGAACAACAACAAGCCGGCCGAGCGCCGTGGCCGAGTGCAGCTCATCGACGCCACCGACCGCTACGCGAAGATGCGCAAGTCGCTGGGCTCCAAGCGCCAGTACATCGACGACGCCAACATCGACGCCATCGTGCGCACCTACGGCAGCCTGGAGGAGAGCGACAAGAGCAAGTTCTTTCCAATCGAGGCCTTCGGCTACCGCCGCATCACCGTCGAGCGCCCGCTGCGTTTGAACTTCCAGGCCAGCCCCGAGCGCATCGAACGCATGCTGGCCGAGAAGCCGATCCAGAAGCTCGACGAGACCACCCGCCTCGGCGTGCAGGCCGCTTGCGAGCGGCTGGACGCCGAGCGCGTCTACAGCAACCGCGAGGCCTTCCTGAACGACCTGAAGGCCGAGCTGAAGGACCTCGACATCAAGCTGGGCGCGCCGGCCCTCAAGTCCATCTGGAACGCACTGAGCGAACGTGACCCCGAAGCGGACATCTGCACCGACAACAAGGGCAACCTGGAGTCCGACAGCGATCTGCGCGACACCGAGAACGTCCCGCTAGGCGAGCACGTCTTCGACTACTTCGAGCGCGAGGTGAAACCGCACGTCCCGGATGCCTGGGTCGACGAGGACAAACGCGACGAGCAGGACGGCGACATCGGCATCGTTGGCTTCGAGATCCCCTTCAACCGCCACTTCTACGTGTTCCAGCCCCCGCGCGCGCTGGAGGAGATCGACGCGGACCTCAAGGCCGTCACCACCCGCATCAAGCAGATGATCGAGGAGCTGTCCGCGTGATGCGCGAAAGCCGCAGCATTACGGTCAGCTCGGTGATGGCGTGGCCCCGGGGCGGGCGGGGTGCGACTGTGTTGTTCAAGGGGCGAGGCGTTGCCCAGTGGGGCATCACAAACTATAATGCCCGGCAACAATACCCGCCAAGGCTATGCTCCCCGGAGTACCCTCAAACCGGCGGGTTACTTGTTTCTGGGAAGGCGTGAATGGATTTCACCAAGCCCGCCAGGACGCACCAGGAGCAGCTTGGCCTGCTCGAGGCCCGCGGCCTGCACATCGAAGACCGTGACCGGGCGCTGCACTATCTGCGGCACCTGAACTACTACCGCCTCACCGCGTACTGGCTGCCGTTCGAAGCGGATCACGACACGCACCGCTTCCAGCAGGGGGCGTCGTTCGATGCGCTTCTGAACCTGTACGTATTCGACCGTGAATTCCGCCTGTTGCTGCTGGATGCGATCGAGCGTGTAGAAGTCTCCCTGCGTGCGGGATGGGCCTATCACATGGCGCATCAGCACGGCCCCCACTCCTATCTGGATGCCTCGCTGTCCGTGCGTGGCGACTGGCACGCCAGCCACCTCGCGAAGCTCGAAGCGGAAGTCTCGCGCTCAGACGAGACCTTCGTGGCGCACTATCGCAACACCTATCGCCGGCCGGCGACGCCCCCGGTCTGGGCGGTTTGCGAAGTCATGTCCCTCGGGCTGCTGTCACGCTGGATCACCCACCTGCGCCCCCACGACCGCGAGGCGATCGCGAAGCCCTATGGCCTGAACCAGAAGGTGCTCCAGGCGTTCGTCCGCCACCTCACCTATGTCCGCAACCTTTGTGCTCACCACAGCCGGGTGTGGAACCGGCGTCTCACGATCACCATGAAACTGCCGCGCAAACCAAGGGCCCTCGCCGAGGTCATCAACGCCAATGAGCCCCGTCGCCTCTACAACACGCTGGTCATGCTCGGATACCTGCTCGACATCATCAGCCCGAACCACCACTGGAAACAGCGATTGGGCGATTTGATTCGGACTCATGCTATCGACGCCACCCTGATGGGCTTCCCCGCGGACTGGAAGGAACGCGATTTCTGGTCAGTAGTTGTCGGAACTAGCAGCCAGGAGGCTTCGCAATGACCTTTCCGAGGTACCCGGAGTACAAGGACTCCGGCGTCGAGTGGCTGGGCGAGGTGCCGGCGCATTGGCGGGTGCTCGCCGGAAGGCGGTTATTCAAGCAGAGGAAAGAGCGTCCGCATCCCGGCGATGAGCAACTTACCGCTAGCCAAGCTTATGGCGTAGTGCCCCAGCGTCAATTTATGGAGGATACGGAAAGGCGCGTGGCCATTGCCATACGGGAGAGCAATGCCTTCCGTCATGTAGAAAGAGATGACTTTGTTATAAGCCTTCGTTCTTTCGAAGGTGGTATTGAGCGGTCATATTACAAAGGCATAGTTAGCTCAGCATATACTGTCCTTCAGGCTGCATCTTCACCTATTGAACCGAAATATTTTCGCTACCTTCTGAAGGACGTTGCATATATCTCAGCCCTGCAGGCAACAACGGACAGCTTGCGCGATGGTAAAAGCATAAGATTCTCGGATTTCGGAAGTATAGCCCTCCCACTCGCGCCCCGTGAGGAACAGGAAAAGATTGCCGTCTTTCTCAACCACGAAACCGGGCAGATCGATGCGCTGATCGAGGAGCAGCGGCGGCTGATCGAGCTGCTGAAGGAGAAGCGGCAGGCCGTGATCTCTCACGCCGTCACCAAGGGCCTCGACCCCAACGTGCCCATGAAGGACCCCGGCGTCGAATGGCTGGGCGAGGTCCCGGCGCATTGGGATGCCGTGAGCTTGCGCCGGGTCCTTGATGCAATCGAACAAGGGTGGAGCCCAGAATGCAATAACACGCCTGCTGAGGATGGCGGGTGGGGCGTTCTGAAAGCAGGCGCCGTGAATAACGGGATTTTCCGGGAGAACGAAAATAAATCCCTTCCCGACGAGCTTCATCCACGACCAGAACTAGAAGTTCGTAGCGGAGATGTTCTGCTGTGCCGTGCGAGTGGCTCGACCGATCTAATCGGTTCGGTCGCGCATGTAGATCAATCACGTGGACAGTTGATGCTCTCAGATAAGCTATTCAGGTTGATATTTACACGTAATGTCTCGCCAAAGTTTATCTCCAGAACGCTGGGTAGTGTGTCTCTGCGGCGACAGATAGAGCAGTCAATCAATGGAGCGGAAGGCTTAGCGAATAATTTATCCCAGGCCACGATCAAGGCGCTGATGATTCCGGTCCCGCCTCTTCCAGAGCAAAACGAGATAGTGGACCATATCGAACACATGACTGGTGATCTGGAACGGCTTTTGGATGCGTCTCATCAGGCTGTTGCGGTATTGCAGGAGCGACGCTCGGCACTGATTTCGGCGGCCGTCACCGGCAAGATTGACGTTCGCGGCTGGTCGACCGGTGTCGAGTCGGAAGAGCCGGAGCTGGCCATGGTCGCCGAGCACCGCGCCGGGTATTCAGCGCAAGGCGGCGCGGCATGACCCAGGGCCGCAGCATCCGCCTGTTCCTGGTCGACGGCACGCCGCACGGGCTGCTGACCGCGGAGATCATGAACTGGACCGGCCATGTGCTATCGGGACAGCGGACGAAACTCTCGGAGCTAGTGAAACGCCCAGAGTGCGGCCGCACCGGAGTGTACTTCCTGGTGGGCCCGGACCCGGATAATAGTTTGCGCCCGCTGGTTTATATCGGTGAATCTGACGATGTGGGTATGCGTTTGAAGCAGCACAATCGTCCGGAGGAAAAAGGTGGTAAGGATTTCTGGGAAAAGGCCTGCCTGGTCACCAGCAAGGATCCTAATCTGACCAAGGCGCATGTGAAGTATTTGGAGAGCCTGTTGATACAGAGCGCGGGCGAGGTGGGCCGGTGCAAGCTGGTCAACGGGACAGCACATGAGTACATCAATCTTCCAGAGTCGGATCGTGCCGATATGGCATTTTTCCTTGAACAGATCCGCACGATACTGCCGGTACTGGGTTTCGACTTCCTGAGCGAACAACGCAAGACGCCCTCGAATGAAGGACCAGGGGAAGGCGGGCCTGAATCCTCGCCGGTCTTCGTGATGGAAATCGCCTCCCACGGGGTCAAGGCGCGAGCACAGGAAGTCGATGGGCAGTTCTTTGTGCTTTCCGGAAGCATTGCGCGGGAGAAGTGGGTTAGCGAGCACACCAGTTACCGAGCCCTGTACGAGCAGCTCAAGGAAGACGGAGTGCTGAAGGTTGATGAGTCGGGCAAGACGCGTTTTTCGGCGGAACAGGCGTTTTCAAGCCCGAGCGCGGCGGCGGCAATCGTATCCGGGCGGCCGGCCAATGGCCGGACAAGTTGGTGTGTCGAGGGCTCTGGACAGACCTACGCCGCCTGGCAGGACCAACAGGTTTCGGCAGCGGCGGGAGAGGATTGATGCGGGTATCCGGAAAGCCGCGAGTCGCATAGGGTAGGGCTTAGCGGGGTCGATGGGCTGCCCGTAGCACGATGCGGAGTAGAGATCCCGGGCCATTGTGTACTGGCTGGTGCCAAACGGATAACCCGACACTCCGCAGCTAGTAACGGGACGCACGAAACACAGGGAGCATCATGGCGGACAGCAGGGAAGCGAAGTTTCAGCAGGACATCATCGACGCGATGACCGCCGATGGCTGGCTGACCGGTCCGGCCGGCGGCTATGACGCCGCGAACGCGCTGTACACCGAGGACCTGGTCGGCTATCTGCAGGAGGCCTGGCCGGAGCGCTGGGAGAAGTTCGCCGCGAAGAACCCGCAGGACCCGCAACGGGCCCTGGTGCGCGCGGTTACCCGCGAGCTGGAGCGCGGCGGCACGCTGGATGTACTACGCCACGGGGTGAAGACGCCCGGCGTGAAGCTGGATCTGTGCAGCTTCAAGCCCGACCACGGCATGAATCCCGAGTCCCTGGCCCGCTATCGCGCCAACCGCCTGCGCGTGGTACCGGAGGTCTCGTACTCGCCGCATGCGCGCAGCGGGGAGTACAATCCGCGGCTGGATCTGGTGCTGTTCGTCAATGGCATCCCCACCGCCACGCTGGAGCTGAAGAGCGAGTTCAAGCAGTCGGTCGAGAACGCCAAGCGCCAGTACCGGCGCGACCGGCCGGTGAAAGACCCGGTCACCCGCAAGCCCGAGCCGCTGCTCACCCCCAAGCGCGGGGCACTAGTGCATTTCGCGGTCAGCCAGCACGCGGTGGCGATGGCGACCCGCCTGGCGGGCAAGGACACCTTCTTTCTGCCCTTCAACCAGGGCACCGAGGACGGCGGCGCCGGCAACCCCGCACCGCCGGACCCGGACAGCTACGCCACCGGCTACCTGTGGCAGCAGGTCTTCCAGCCCGATGCCTGGCTCAAGGTGCTTGGCCGCTTCCTACATCTGGAGCAGAAGACGGTCGAGGATTTCCACGGCAAGCGCAGCAAGAAGGAGACCCTGATCTTCCCGCGCTTCCACCAGTGGGATGTGGTGAACCAGTTGATCGGGGCCACGCGGGAGGAAGGTGCCGGCCAACGCTACCTGATCCAGCACAGCGCGGGCTCCGGCAAGTCCAACTCCATCGCCTGGATCGCACACCAGCTCGCCTCGCTGTACGACGAGAGCGGCCAGAAGCTGTTCAACTCCGTGGTAGTGGTGACCGACCGCACCGTGCTGGACAGCCAGCTCCAGGACACCATCTACCAGTTCGAACACGCGCATGGGGTGGTGCGGCCCATCACCCGCGATGTCGGCAGCCAGAGCAAGTCGGAGCAACTGGCTGAGGCGCTGGCCGAGCAGACGCGCATCATCATCGTGACCATCCAGACCTTCCCGGCGCTGTTCGACGCGCTGGACAAACGCCCGGAGCTGGCCGCCGGGCGCTACGCAGTGATCGCCGACGAGGCGCACTCCTCGCAGACCGGCTCCTCCGCCACCAAGCTCAAGGCCATCCTGGGCACCGACAAGCCGGAGGATGAAGAGATCAGCGCCGAAGAGCTGATGGATGCGGCCGTCGCCTCGCGCAAGCCGACCGAGCGCATCAGCTACTACGCCTTCACCGCCACGCCCAAGGCGAAGACCCTGGAGCTGTTCGGCCGCCCGCCGGATCCGGACCTGCCGGCTTCGGCCGACAACAAACCCGAGCCGTTCCACCTGTACTCCATGCGCCAGGCGATCGAGGAGGGCTTCATCCTCGACGTGCTGAAGAACTACACCACCTACTCGACCGCCTGGAAGCTGGCGCACCCGCATGGCGATGACGAGGAAGTGGAGTCGCGCAAGGCCTCGACCAAGATCGCCCGTTGGGTGCGGCTGCACCCGTACAACATCAGCCAGAAGGTGGAGGTGATCGTCGAGCACTTCCGCGCCAACGTGCGCCACCTGCTGGATGGCCAGGCCAAGGCGATGGTGGTGACCGGCAGTCGGCAGGAGGCGGTGCGCTACGCGCTGGCGATGCGCGAGTACATCCAGGACAAGGGCTATGGCGACGTGCACGCACTGGTGGCCTTCTCCGGCTCCGTGCTGCCGGACGACGTAATCCCCGAGGAGGTGACCGAGCACAGCTCGCTGTTGAACCCGAGCCTGAAGGGGCGCGACCTGGCCGACGCGTTCAAGACCGCCGAATACAACGTGATGATCGTGGCCAACAAGTTCCAGACCGGGTTCGACCAACCCAAGCTCTGCGCCATGTACGTGGACAAGAAGCTGCAGGGCGTGGAATGCGTGCAGACGCTCTCCCGCCTGAACCGCACCTTCCCGGGCAAGGAGGACACGTTCGTCCTCGACTTCTTCAACGATGCCGAAGACATCCTCGAAGCCTTCCGCCCGTATTACAACAAGGCCGAGCTGGCCGACGTCTCCGACCCGAACGTGGTCTACGACCTGCAGCACAGCCTGGACGCCTCAGGCATCTACCACTGGGACGAGGTCGAGAACTTCGCCCGCGCATTCTTCAACCCGAAGGCCAACGCCAGCCAGCTCAGCTACTACTGCCAGTCCGCCCGGGAACGCTACACCACCCGCTACAAGGCCGTCCTCGAGCAGATCCAGACCTGGAAAGGCGCCTACGCCCAAGCCGAACGCAATGGCGACAAGCCCGGCCTGCACCGAGCCGAGCAGGAGCTGAAGGACGCCCACACCACGCGCGACGAGCTGGACCTGTTCCGCAAGAACCTCCAGAGCTTCGTGCGCAGCTACGAGTTCCTCTCTCAGATTGTCGACTTCGAAGACCGCGAGCTGGAACAGCTATGCGTATACGCCCGCGGCCTGCACCCGCTGCTGGGCACCCAAAACCTGGAAGAAGACGCAATCGACGTCTCCGAACTGGAACTGACCCACTACCGCCTGAACAAGCGCGCCGAACACCAACTGAACCTCGGCGAAGAGGGTGAGGACTACGACGGTCTGAAGCCCCTCTCCGACGTCGGCTCCGGCAAGCCCCACGACCCGGAAAAGAAACGCCTCTCAGAGATCATCGACCAGCTCAACGACCTCTTCGGCGCCGAAGTGAGCGACCAAGACAAGCTCCAGTTCGCCAACGGCATCGCCGACCGCATCCGCCGCGATGAGTCCGTGATGGCCCAGGTCGAGAACCACAGCCCCGACCAAGTGATGCACGGCCTGTTCCCCAAACGCGTCACCGACACCGTCCTCGACGCCATGACCGACCACGAAAAACTCTCCATGCAGGTCCTGGACGACCCCGAACGGCAGCGCGACTTCGCTTTGCTGATCCTGCGCCTCCTGACCGCCGGGACAGGCGACCAACGCACCATCCCCACGAGGCCCGCTCAATGAACACGCGTCTCGGCGCATTGGCGCTCTCTTCGGCAATCCGGGGGCTGAAACGCACCACGCCGCCATCCCGCCGATTGGTTCGCCAAGCGGTCTCCCACTGCGCCTTGGTAACCGAACGGTATGGAGCCTCGCTCGCGGGATATCACGGCTATGTCGGTGTTATCCAGAATCTGTATATCGCCAATATCTCAGATTCTATCTAAAGCACTGTTATGTGGCGCAGTGCAATTGACTCAAGCGCACCTTGCCAGTATTGCAGAATCAAAAACCCTAAAGGCGTACGCAACATGATTCAAAAAATTTGGGTAATTCTTCTTCTCATCGCTCTTCCATCAGCTACGCTCGCCGATAGGTTTGAGATTCATGGCCCTGGTTCTTCCGCGTCAGGGGAGGGGCTTATCCTCGCTCTAGTAGCTTACGGATTTCTCCTATATTCAATATTAGAGTGGGGAGAGCGTCGCGCTCGTGGCCTGCCAATGGGACAAACGGAAAGTCAGTGGAAAGGAGGTGTTTGGGCTTGGGTGTTCTACGTCGTTATCGCTTTGGGGCTGAGTATCCCGCTCCAGGGACTATTTTCGGTAGAAAGCACTGTTGCCTTTCTGGCATCGTTCGCGGTTATTGCCTTTTTCAGGCAAACCTAGCAGTCGCCCTGCATTATGCAGACTTGCGAATACCAAAATTCCCACCAATATTTATGTCTTACATGCCACAGCGTAAAGTGAAATGCAGTAGCGCTTGTTAAGTCCCGACCACATAACAAGTCGCTCAAGTTGGTTCCGCGCTCCGTGCTCCACCGGACGCGGTTGACGCCGCGCCGCTTACCTTAGACGTTAGGCTTATTGGACCCCGTCTGTGTCTTGTAATCGGGGTCGGACCACGGTAACCGACTGAGAAGATGAATGAATATTCGGAATCGATCCCTAAATTCGGGACTAAAGCGGCAATTTCCGTTTTCAAATGGCCATTCTAGGGAGGGAAGCCATGCCACGCGCGAATCGCCATCATCTGCCGGGCCATGTCTGGCATGTCGCGCATCGCTGCCATAAGCAGGAGTTCCTGCTCAAGTTTGCCCGCGACCGGAGGCTTTGGGGGTGCTGGCTGTACCAGGCGCGCCAGCGTTACGGACTCTGTGCGCTGAACTACATAGTGACGTCCAACCATGTCCACCTGCTGGTGCGCGATGAGGGCAAAGGTGATGTCGGGGTCGGACCACGTGAACTAATTGAAAGGGCGATGAAAATCGCCGAAATACGGCTTGAACTCGGGCTTATAGCTGCAATTTCTGCCTTCAAATGGCCAATCCTGGGGCCGTTGGAGTAAGACCTTGCCTTTTTGCCCTTTCTGTCAGGGCAGGGGCAAAAGGCAAGGTCTGAGGGCGACCCCACCCGAAGGCAACGTCTGACCGGCACTTCACATTGGAGGCGCGTGGGCCATAAGGAGACGGAAGTGGGCGGCCAGGGAATGGGCATGGAGCCAATGCGTATTCGAAAAAAAGTGGGGATGTCAATTACAAGAGGGGCTTGAGTAAGACTGGGTGTGCGGCGGAACCCCTTCGGATCCATCCCTTGCCTTTTGCGTTTGTTGTCGGTACAACATGCGCTCGGGCGCTCAACTGGCTCTTTTCCTTTGGCTCGTTTTGACTGACAAAACGCGAGCCTGAGCGTGCTCTAACGTTGGGGTAAAAAGAAAGGTCGGGGCCCGGCCTGGAAATAATTTAGAGAAGGAGAACCGTATGAAAGGAATTGCATTATCATTTTTCACAGCTGGCTTAGTTGTGGCCTTGTCTGGCTGCGCGTCCGGTCCATCCTACAAAATCGAAAAGGGGTGGGTGAAGGAGGGCGTAAGCTATGAAGAAGCACAGAGACAGCGATTTGATTGTCGAGAAAAAGCCAAAGATAATGCAGAAAGAGAGACGCAGATCGGCGGGCTGAAAGAAAGTTGTATGACCTTAGAGGGCTATGAGTGGGGAACTTATAGAACGAAGATTTGATCGCTAATATTTCGAGCGTTGGTTAGAGCGCTTAACAAATGGCGGCAAGGCAAACGGTTTGCCGCCGCTTCTGCGGAGCCCCATGTCATGCCCTGCGTATTTTATCTTTAGCGCTGTTTTGTGGCCAAAGGGCCGGGTCTGTCCCTGCGTTGGCCCTAACAGGAAACGGTGCAGTAATGTATGCGTGGAAAACAGTAACGATGTTACATCTACGCGCCTTAGCCGAATTGTTATGAGGGGCTTTGTGGTCAAACCTTGCGTCTCAGATAGCAGCCAGTTCCTTTCGCTTCAAGGCGAGACGTTAGATCAGCTCTTAATACAAGCTCGTACTTGCTGGCGTTTTTAATGGCGGAAAAGGAGGGTTAATGGGGTCGTTGGGGATATTGATGTTGGTGGCCCTTGGGTATATTGCTTATTCAGCGTTTTACCCGGGTGTTCGTGAAGACCAACGTAAGGGAGGCGTGATTTATGGATTGATTGCGATGGCCATATTGGTTTTCGTCGCACTTTAGCGGTGTGTTACGCGGGCTTTGGGGTCGGGCCTTGTCTTGTTTTCATCCGGCGGGGCTCGGCGAGAGCAAATGGGGGCTATGCGGGAGTAGAGAATAAGGCGGTCTCCTGTGCTGGGTTGACGGGGTTGGTGCTCAACGGAGAGTGCAAGGAAGATGGATTCCTCAGATCTGGTATGTGTATAGCGTAAAGTTGAGGATGTTACGGAAAAAAGCAAGGTCGGACCTTAGTGGCGGTGCAAACCGGAGGCAGTCCGGGCGGCGGCTACTTACCGGCTTCTCCGACTCATGGTGTCGATGTAGAATGTAGTGGCGAAATGGATTTACAATCGGCCTGGTTATGCATGTGTACTACAGGGCCGGGTCGGGAAAACCCAAAAAAAGAGTAACTCGTTCCGATCCGAAAATATATAATTACTAACATTGCCAGTGATAGGCGATATTCGTATCGCACTAACGTAGCTTTTTATCTTTAATATTATTTAATGCTTTTGGGGTGATCCAGTGGAAAACTTAGTTTTGAAACCGTTCCTTAACCAATGGTTTCAGTGGGAAAGGATTAACGATTGCTTCTGGCCGGGCGCCGGCGGGCGATCAGAAAAGGTTGATCCCGATCTGGCCCCTGTAAGATTAATGTCGGGGGTGTATGTGATCTCGTGGGGGAGCGCAACAGGTATACCAAGCCCTTCGGGCAGTAATGTCCAATACGTTGGGATGACGGATAATTTTAAGAATCGGATGTCGCAGTTCGCATCATCTGCAGGATTTCATTACGATGGAAGATACTCCGGGCATTCGGCCGCTTGGAGATGGCCGGAGGCGAGAAGTGAGTTAATGCACGTGGCGTTTTTCCCCCTTACAGAGAATCTAGAGTCTCATTTGAAATCGGGGTTCCTGTACTGGCAGGAAGCGCTTGCGATAGATGAATTCTATAAAAAGCATGGGACGGTACCACCGCTGAATTCTGGAGGTGGAGAAATCCAGATCAGCTGATCTGGATTTAAGAGGACGAGTTAGTAAACGGTTTTTGACAGTCGCCCTTGCGTAAACCGGCTCTTGGGCATCTCGGCCGCCTTTGGCGCTAGTCTGCCCAGAGGCCTCTAGGTTCCAATGGACCGAATTTTCGGGAAGGCATGGCGGAGTCGCACTTCCAGAGGTCGCCGAAATATTGGCTGTAAGCCGTTTGGGAAACGCGTCACCGACCTTAAGGAGGCCATACCTGAGCCGGAATGTGGGCGTTCCGCTGACGGAGTATCCGACATGCGGTTTGTAACGGCGCTCGGTATAGGGAGATCGTATGCTCGGTTCCAGAATGTCTTGGCTTGATCACGATTCGGAGGCGCGCGAGCGGAACATGCGTGTTCTGGCAATGTTAGGGGAGCGCGATAGGCGCGACGAGCTGGGGCTGGGCTCCATTCGAGAAGATCTGGCGGAGTTGCTGTTTCCGGGTACGAGTACGATTCAAACACGGTTGCGCTACATGTTCTTCGTGCCCTGGGTGTACCAGGAGGTTGAGTCGGAGTTGGCTCGCGGAGCATTGGGGTCTGATCGGGTCTCGGCACTGGCGGCGAAATGTGGCGCAGGATATTGGCGTGCACGCGCTTTCGGCCTTGGGTGTAGAGGGGGATCCGTGGACGTACCTCTTTGCGCGCGCGGAAGTCACCGATTTCGGGCAGGAATCCGATCTCGCACCCTGGTGGATCTATGAGGCGGGTGATGCACGCATTCAGCGACTGGTTCTGCTTCTGCCGCTGAGCCGGGATGTCGGCCGCCTCAAAAACATGAAACGGCTGTTGGCGCTCTACCGCATGTTGTTCGGCCAACCGCCAGGAAGACCTGATCGCATACCTAGATCACGCCCTGCCGGAAGATGCGCCAGAGGACTGGCAGACTTCCCTGCTACCTCCCGCGACATAACGTCCGGTATTTGATTTCGACAGAGCTGAGAGGCATTGCGCATGGATAAGGAGCATCTGCCGAAACTGGTGGGCGAGTTGTATCGTGTTGTCGGGGAGCTAGAAGCGATGTTTCCGGGTAGGCATTTCACTCCCGATGGTCACCTTGTGGGCAGTCTGGGTGAGTGTCTCGCGGCCTATCATTACAGGCTTGATCTCCTCCGGGCATCTTCACCGGGCGTGGACGCCGTTAAGGATGGGCGAGAGATCGAGATCAAGGCGACCCAAGGAACAAGAGTTGGCCTGCGAAGTGGTCCGGAGCATCTGCTCGTGCTGAAGCTGGATCGGGAAGGTGGCTTCGAGGAGATCTACAACGGACCGGGCAAAGTCGTCTGGCGTGAATTCGAGGGAAAACCGAGACCGAGTAACGGCCAGTATCAGATTTCGGTAAAACGGCTTACCCAATTGATGGCGGCTGTCTCTCCTGATGAGAGAGTGCCAATGAAGATCGCGAACGGATGAGCAGGCTTTTATCGGGCCAGAAGGGTGCCTTCAGCCTGTCGCAGTCGACGGTAGCCGCATCAGGGTATTCGGAAGGCCCCTGGACAAGAGCAAGCATCGAACGCCTCCAACGCGAAGGCGCTGACAAGAGATTGGCGGAAGCTCGTCGAGGAGTGCCCGGCGGTCTACAGAGGTGCCAACTTCCTTGACGGCCACCGCCAGTCGAAGGCCGTCAGTCATTCGAGGAAGACGAGGCCACGCTGCCCCGGACCGGCAGGGAAAAGAACGTCCGCCAGACCAGCTTACCGGTCAGCCCTGCCTCGCGATTCCACGGGAACAGGGAGACCAGACGCGCCATGGCGCAATAGCCCACCAGCACTTGGGCCCAGGTGCCGATCAGGGGGACCCAGAAAAGCCAGCGCATGGGCTCGGGCAGCGCGACCAGTAACAGCAGGAGATAGAAGAACCGCACCTGTACCGGGAAGGCGGTCAGTCCCGACGCCCGTGCCGAGAAATGCGCCAGGTTGACCACGGTCAGCCCGACGGCGAGGTAAAGCCCGAGCGGATCGAGCAGTACGCCCCAGGTCAGTAGCGCCACGGTCACCAGCCAGTACCACCAACCCAGGTCCCTTACATCCAGCATCAACATCGTCCGACTCCTTCTCCGTCTACGCGAGGTCCGTACGATTCGTGCAGATCTCCTGCGGTGCAGCTCCGGCGCGGGAGCAGGATTGGCCCAACTGTTAATGGTCACCAGAACTGACCTGACGTGTAAAGTGGATCCCGATATCTGGACAGCGGTTTAACCTATGGCCAAGCCTCTGCATCGGGATACCAACGAGATGGGTGAGAAGCGGAAGCGGAACACATACGACGAGCGTCCGCACCAGGCCCTGGCCGACGAGACGCCGGCAACGGTCTACCGGACCCGGCTGGGCGGAGGCGCACGGATCGTGTACAAGTGCGGCCCGGCGAACCTGCAGCACTAGGGCAGCGAGGGGCAAAAGGCAAGGTCTGACCCTGGTTTTTTCTTCTGGGGGTCAATCTGGAGGACGCGACGGCCAATGCGGTCGACGTGCGGGAGGCGCGGCTGCGCGAGAAGCTGCGCCAGGTGGGGGTCGAGGGGCCGGCTATGTTCAGGATGCTGGCGTCCTGCATGGAGTCGCCCTCCACCTCGAGCACATAGCACTCGCCACGCCCGCGCAGGGCCGGTGGTACCTCCACGGGTTCGGGGTTCGCCAGCGCCTCGATCGGTGGGTTGGCCGCGATGCGTCTGAGCAGGGGCAGGGTGTGGGTACCCCATGACCCGGTTGCCGCACCTTCGTCTTCGCGCGAGGGTGAACGGAACAAGCCGTTAGTTAGCCGGCCCCCTTGATGGCGCCCGCGGATGGCCTGCACATATCCCGCGGCCCCCAGGGCCCGGATGTGCTTGTGCAGCGAGCCGTGTGAGCGCATAACCCGACTGAAGGGGCCGATCTAACCGCTTCAGGCAACCATGCATTTGGCAACGAGGCCGTCCATGCCTGTACTCACCGGCGAAACCGACTAATACCTCGGGACCGCCGAGGACCACGACGCGGACGTCCTCTACAATCTAGGAGAGATCTCACAATCCCCCGCCAGTGGGGCCGGTTCTCCCGTTGACGTCGCTTCACTGCCACGAGTGTTGCGCGGCACCTTGCCCTCAGACTCCAGGAGAGATGCGATGTACCAGTCTTACGCGCGAGCGATACTGATCGGCGTCGGCCTCTGCACCTCCGGGGCCACCCTCGCGGAGACATCGGCGCCTCCGATATCGTCGGTTCAAGAGGTTGAGGCTGGAGAGCTTTTCCCTCTGGTTCCCGGTAAAAGCACGTTCAGGGTGGTCGACGGAGACGGAGAAGGACGGCAAGTCGTGCTGGAACTGATTCCCGCAGACGGTGAAGGCCGCTGGGAAGTTCGATTTGGTGACTACAACATTCTCCATCTTTCCGAGCTTTGGGATGGCAGCGTGGTGCTGACCGGTCTGGACGTGCTGACGCAAGGCCAGACCGTGCTGTACGAGCCACCCGTGGTGCTGCTACCCAGCAGGATCGTGCCCGATCGGACATGGAGCGCCTCTGGCAGGGCCACCGTCGTGAATAGAGAGACGCAAGAGGTTGAACACACGGGTGAGTACCAGCACCGAGTCATGCCCATCACTCTAGAGCGGTATGCGACTCCGGCGGGTGATTACGAAGGCTTCCTGGTGCCGATCGAGCAGAGCATCGATCTTGATGCTCCGGCGGTGATCCGGTTTTGGCTCGATCTTGGCTTCTTCCCCGGCCAAGGACTGGTGAAACGGTCGATGAAGTTCGTCGTCGACAAACCCTTGTGGTTCGGCTCGACCACACGCCGCACAGCAGATCTCGTCCGTTAGGGAAACACCGATTTACTCCGCCGTGGGCGGTGCCGATCGTGCACGTCTGGGATAATACGCGGGGGTTCGGACCGCCGGCGGCGATCGAAGCGCAGTACCATCAACCACTTCAGGGGTCCGTTCGTGCAGCGTGACCCAAACCAACGGGACTCCGGGAAACCCGGGGCGGTTCATGCGCACGGTCATACCGGCGATGCCATAGCGCCGTGCCAGTTCTGGATCACTCCCGCTGGATGGTGCCTCCTGAAGCTCTCGCCCGATCTGGGGCGTGGAGCACGTTCGCATGAGTCGTACTCGCCATTGATGCCATCCCTGCGTTCGGTTGTCAGGAATGGGGTAGAACCCGAGTCGCGTCCAGTGGAGTAAGAGCGGTGGGGTTCTCCTTCGTTGTTGCGAGTTCGGCGACTGCAACTCTAACGAAGGCTCACGGTGGCTTCACCACCCTCGATCTGCACCACTTCCGGGGACGTCCGGATCCGGAGGAGAATGGAACGTTGCGAGCTTGGGTCTAGCTCTGATTAAGGCTAATGTGGCGCGGTTATTGCGCCCGGACCCCGGCCATCCGATTCCTGCAAGGAGCGCGAGCATGTCAGCAAGACAACAAGTCACGGAACTGCTGCGCAGCGCTGACGTCGAGGCCGGCGGCGAGCGGCCCTGGGATCTCCAGGTCCACGACGAGCGCCTGTATCAGCGCATTCTGGCCGAGGGCTCGCTCGGTGCCGGCGAGGCCTACATGGACGGCTGGTGGGACACCGAGCGGCTCGACGAGTTGTTCTTCCGGATCCTCCAGGCCAGCCTGGACGACAAGGTCCGTACGCCGTCGGTACTTGGCCAGGTGTTGCTGAGCTGGCTCGGCAACGAGCAGAGTCGCCGGCGCTCGCGGCGGGTCGCGGAGCAGCATTACGACCTTTCGAACCGGCTCTACGAGGCCATGCTCGGGCCGACCATGCAATACACCTGCGCCTATTACGGCCCCGACGGGGCCGAGGCGACCCTGGACGAAGCCCAGCGCGCAAAGCTGGACCTGATCGCGCGCAAGCTGCACCTGGAGCCGGGTATGCGCGTGCTCGAACTGGGCGGCGGGTTCGGCGAGCTGGCCCGGTTTCTGGCCGCGGAGCACGGATGCGAGGTGGACAGCTACAACATCAGCAGTCAGCAGGTGGAGTACGCGAGAGGGCTTTGCGAGGGCCTGCCGGTCGACGTTCGGCAGCAGGACTACCGCGAGGCGGCCAATGAATCCCGGCAATACGACCGTGTCCTGAGTGTCGGTCTGATGGAGCACGTCGGGCCGAAGAACTTTCGCGCCTTCTTCGATCTGGCCCGGGCCCGCCTGAAGCCCGGCGGCCTGGCGCTGGTCCACACCATCGGCGGCAACATTAGCCGTGGCGGCACCGACCCCTGGATCGCGAAATACATCTTCCCCGGTGGCGTGATCCCATCCGAGGCGCAGCTCACTCGGGCCAAGGAGGGGCTGTTCGTGCTCGAGGACTGGCACAACTTCGGCCCGGACTATGACCGCACCCTGATGGCCTGGGACGGCAATTTCGCTGCCGCCTGGCCGGATCTGAAACAAAGCGAAGGCCTGGATGAACGCTTCTACCGGATGTGGCGCTATTACCTGTTGAGCTGTGCCGGCGCCTTCCGGGCGCGCCAGCTGAATCTCTGGCAGCTCGTGCTCAGCCACGGGGATCTGCCGCGTTACGAGCCGGTCCGATGAGCAGCGCCGGCTGGGCCGCCCACCGCAATCGTGTGGAGGCGATGGCCGCGGCGCTGGCCGGGTCGGACGGACCGGTGCGCCTCAGAAAGTCCACCAGCAACCTGTTCAGGCCGCGCGAGGAGGCCCGCCGGACGGAGATCGACGTGGCTTCGCTCAACCACGTGATCGAGATCGATCCCGAGGCCGGCGTTGCCGAGGTCGAGGGCATGACGACCTATGCCGACGTGGTCGACGCAACGCTGCCGTATGGCCTGGCCCCGGCCATCGTGCCGGAGCTCAAGAGCATCACGGTCGGCGGCGCGACCACCGGGATCGGCATCGAGTCGGGCGCGTTCCGCTACGGCCTGGTGCACGACACGGTGGACGAGCTCGACGTCATGGTCGCCGACGGTCGCGTGTTGACCTGCTCGCGCGAGCAGCGCCCGGAACTGTTCTACGGCTTTCCGAACTCCTACGGCAGCCTCGGTTACGCCACCCGGGTCCGGCTGCGGCTGATTCGGGTGGAGCCTTATGTGCGGCTGGAGCACACCCGCTTCCGCGACCCCGAGGAACTGTTCACGGCGATCGCCGAGGAATGCGCGCACCCGACCTGCGCGTTTCTCGATGGCGTGTACTTCGCCCCCGGCGATTTCGTGCTGACCCGCGCGCATTGCGTGGAATCGCCGCCGGCGGACACCGAGGCCGGTGACTACACCTGGATGCGCCAGTACTGGCAGAGCCTGCGCGAGCGGCGCGAGGATTATCTGAGCATCCACGACTACCTCTGGCGCTGGGACACCGACTGGTTCTGGTGCAGCAGGAATGTCGGCGCCCACCTCAAGCCGGTGCGGCTCCTTCTCGGGCGCAAGCGCCTGTCGAGCGTGACCTACCAGAAGATCATGCGCGCCAGCCGCCGCTGGCCGCTGAGCCTGCTCCATGCCGTACGGCCGCGCAGCGAGGCGGTGATCCAGGACGTCGACATCCCGATCGTCAACGCCGCGGCGTTTCTGGCCGATTTCGAGGCCGAACTCGGGATCCGTCCGGTGTGGATCTGCCCGTTTGTCGTGCCAGAGGCCGGGTTCTCGTTGTTCGAGCTGCGTCCCGATACGGCGTACATCAACTTCGGCTTCTGGGACATCGTCCGCTCCAGCGAGCCCGACGGCTATTACAACGCGAGGGTCGAGGCACTGGTCGCGAAGCACGGCGGCAAGAAGAGCCTGTACTCGCGCAGTACCTACGACGAAGCGACCTTCTGGCAGAACTACGACCGCCCGGCCTACGAGGCCCTCAAACACGAGTGCGATCCCGAAGGGCGCTTTCCGGGGCTCTATGAAAAGGCGGTGAAACGGGGCTAAGGCCGGTTTTTCCTCCAGGCTGAAAATCCTTGTCCACCCCGGCTGATTGCGCGCCGGGAAATCGCGGAGACCGGCAAGATCGCGATCGACGGTGAATGCCCCGTCGCGCGTCCTGGTTGTCGTGGTCCGACCGCATCAACGTAGTTGGCGCTTTTGAGCCCCACCCTGGGGCTGCCCGCGCCGGGTAGCGGCATCGCGGGTTCGGTGTGCGGTATCGAACAGACGGTGAACGCGCATGGGTCCAATATGGCTTAAAAGGCTATGGCTATTGTGACCGGTATCGGGGCGATGGCTCTGTGTCAGAAACCGGCACGCCGGCGATGGGTTGCGAACCCGTAGGTTGGAGGTCGAGCCTATTACGGAGTCCATACATGGATCCAGAAGTACTGCACCAAGAAACAACCGGTGATCCCCGAGCGTTACAGCGGGCACTGTCCGCTTATCGTGCGCCGCGCCTCGCCCGCAGCGTCTTCGAACTGCTTGTTACGGTGATCCCGTTCGGCCTTTTCTGGTTTTTGACCTGGGCAAGCGTGAGCGCTGGCTACTGGCTCGGTCTGCTGCTGGTGATACCCGCCGCTGGATTTCTCGTGCGGGTGTTCATGATCCAGCATGACTGCGGCCACGGCTCCTTCTTTCCGTCCCGGCGCGCCAACGACTGGGTGGGACGGGCCCTGGGGGTGTTGACGCTCACGCCCTACGACCTCTGGCGCCACACCCACGCCCTCCATCACGCGCACTCTGGCAACCTGGATCGCGCTGACGAGGGGGGCATCGACACCTTGAGTGTGCGCGAATACCAGGCCCAGCCCCGGATGCAGCGTCTGCGGTACCGGCTGTACCGCCACCCGCTGATCCTGTTCGGCCTGGGGCCGGTCTACCTGTTCATGTTGCAGAACCGCGTACCCGTCGGGTTCATGCGCGCGGGATGGATGCCGTGGCTGAGCACCATGGGTACGAATGCGGCCATCGTGCTGGTCGTCATTGCGATGATGTCGCTGGTGGGGGTGGGAACCTTTCTTCTGGTGCACCTGCCGATCGCGATTCTGGCTTCTTCCATCGGCGTCTGGCTGTTCTATGTGCAGCACCAGTTCGAGAATACGCGCTGGGCGCACGACGAGGAGTGGTCCTTCCGCGAAGCCGCGCTCTATGGGAGCTCCTACTATGATCTGCCGGCTCCGTTGCGCTGGATGACCGCGAATATCGGGGTACACCACGTCCATCATCTCGCCAGCCGCATCCCGTTCTACCGGTTGCCCGAGGTGCTGAAGGATTTCCCGCAGCTTCGCGAGATTAGTCGTCTCACGCTGCGGCAAAGTCTCCACTGCGCACGACTCGCCCTGTGGGACGAGGAGCGCCGGCGTCTGGTCCCCTTCGAGCACGCGAACGCGGAGGCGCCTACGGTGCGCGCGTGAGCGCGAAGAGCGAGTTTTCCGGCAGCGAATAGGTCGCCCGCGCTCGACTTGTCAGTCAGGCGCGGAAGATAGGCGTGCAAGCGCGATACAGGCAAATCCTGCGTGCGTGGCTCGGGCTGCACCCCTGTCTCGCAGATGGCTCGTTCGATGAGGTATTCGCGAGGCTTGATCACAAGGCGGCCACGGAAGCTCTGGAGCCTAAAGCGAAACCTGATTAGCACGGATGCTCCGCAGGCTCACTCTGTGAGCCACCACCGGGCGTAGTCTGGACCTCCGCCCAGAACGGAGCGCAGCAGCATGGACCAGAATCGGAATCAGTTTCAGGCAGGAATGTCGATGCCCGAGTTCATCGCCCAGTACGGCACCGAGGCACAATGCGCAGCGGCGCTGGAGCAGACCCGCTGGCCCGATGGCTTTCGCTGCCCGCGCTGCGGTAGCGCGGCGCACGGCGCACGGCGCACGGCGTGATTAAGGCTGTCCGCGGGTCGGAGAACAAGGTCCCGTTCGTGGCCGCGGTGTTGCTGACCGAGGACGAACACCCGCTGCGCGTGAAGCTGTCCCCGGTTGCGGGTTTCACCTTCCGAGCCTTGTGGGACTGGTCGCGCCAGAGCTTGGCGCCGGGTTGCACCGTATACTCCGACGGTCTGGCCCGCTTCAACGCGGTCACCATGGCCGACTGCGCGCACCAGCCCACCGTGGTCGGCGGCCGCAAGCCGAAGGACCTGCCGGAGTTTCAGTGGATCAACACCGTGCTCGGCAATCTGAAGACCAGTCTGAGCGGGACCTACCACGCCTTTGCCTCCTCCAATAATGCGGCCCGCTACCTGGCTGCGTTCGCATACCGGTTCAACCGACGCTTCGACCCGGCCACGTTGCCGCAGCGCTTGCTGATTGCTGTGGTGCACTGCGGTCGGCGGCCGGAACGCGAATTACGGTTTGGGGAGCATTCGTGCTAATGAGGTGTTGGATTGTATTCCATCCTGCGAGGTCGACCATGCTGAGCCGTCTCTACAATCTCTGGGCAACCCTGCGGACCGGCTTTTGGTTTGTGCCCACGCTCATGGCTGTCGGCGCGGTCGGGCTGGCTGTCATAGCCCTTAACCTCGATGCCGGCCTGCCGGAGGAGGAGGCCCGAAAGTTTTGGCTCCACAGCGGCGGGCCGGAGGACGCCCGCAATTTGCTGTCGACCGTCTTTTCCTCAATGGTCACGATGGCGACACTCGTAATATCGATCACCATGGTGGTGTTGACGCTAGCCGCCAGTCAACTTGGACCACGACTGGTAGGCAACTTCATGGGCGATCTCCGCACACAGATCGTGTTCGGCACCTTCCTCATGACCATCATTTATTGCCTGCTAGTGCTTCGCACCCTCGACAGCGAATTCGACATTTCCGCGGTGCCGCACATTGCGATCACGATCGGCACTGCGCTCGCCCTCATCAACCTGTTCGCGCTGCTGTTTTTTATCCACATTTTAGCTCGGTCGATCATTTCCGATACAGCGATCCGACGTGTCAACAGAGATCTCCGCGATTCGATTTCACGCCTTCTGCCGGCGAAGGACGAAGGTCAACCGCCCGTTGAGCGGGCGAAGGCGGATGACGTGCTGCCGGCCGACTTCGATGAACGTGCGGCTTCTTTGTGGCTATCCGAAGAAGGCTATGTGCAGGCGATCAAGTATGCGCACCTCGTGGAAATCGCCTGCCGGCACAAGGCGGTGGTCCGCCTGGACTTCCGTGCCGGTGATTTCGTCATGCGAGGATCGCACAAGGCCAGTATCTATCCCGGGCGCCTGCCCGAGCCGGGTCTGGTGACCGAAATCGCAGGCGCGATCCTGATCGGCGAAGATCGCACGGAGGTTCAGGATCTGGAGTTCTCGATCCGCCACCTGGTCGAAATCGCCGTGCGCGCGCTTTCGTCGGGCATCAACGATCCCTTCACCGCCACTGCCGTTATCGATCGCTTGGGCGCTGCGCTCGGCGAACTGATGCGGCGGGAACTCCAGCCCGAGGTGTTTTGCGATGAGGCCGGCGTGGTGCGCGTGGTTGGCCGAGCGCCGAGCTTCCGTGATTTCATGGACGTCGCTTTCCACCAGATCCGCCGAGCCGGAGCTACCGACCCCGCGGTCATCATCCATATGCTCAACACCATTGCGCGGCTTGCGGTCAACGTCCGCCTGTCCAGCCAACGCGACGCTTTGTACGATCACGCCGCCATCATCGCCGAAGCCGGCCGCCGCGGGGCGTCGGAAGCCTCCGACATGGCCGACATCGAGGGCAGCTATCAGGCGGCTCAAATGGCGTTAAAGTCAAACGCATAGCCTAGGGCCGCACCGGATGATCAGGCAACCCGGCAGCAGTACCCCGGTTCTATAGCGACCCCGACGACCGACCCGCCAACTGTGCTACTTATCTGGGCTGAGATCGATATCTCTCCATCCCCACACGACCATTGCAGAAACTGCTGAGAGATAATCCCTTGGCAAAGTACGCGGCCGCGTCTCTTAAAAAATCCGGTTCCTTGGTCACCCGGGCCAGGTCGCGCCTCAGACGCGCGACCTCCTCATCCCTTGGCGCCCCAGTACCGGAAAAGGCCTTGCTGGCCCCGGCCTCCGCCTCCCGAACCCAGCGGGTCAGCAGGTTCGGCCTGATACCCAGCTCCAGGGCAATCTGCCGGCAGCTTGTGTCCGATCGACGGACCAACTACACGAGTTATTGTCAATTCTGGTGTATGAGCACTGAGAGTCAGGCGGCGCTCCGGTCGGTGTTGGATGGCTCGGTTTGCTCGACGCCATCGATGAACTGAACCCCGCGCTCGAGCTTGTCGAGCCACTCGTAACCCCGGAGTCGGCGCCAGCGCTTCTGGGCGCTCTGGCCGAGCTTGAACGTCAGGCTCAGGATGGTGTTGCGGGTCACGCAACCGCGGGTCTTGGCAGTGCGCAGGCGCACGGTGGCGAACGTCGATTCGATCGGGTTGGTCGTCCGGATCGATTGCCA
>NZ_KB898871.1:35000-528228 GCF_000377905.1 Thioalkalivibrio sp. ALMg11 | reverse complement strand
GGCGACACCCAGGAAGGCCAGTCCCTGTTCAGCGAAACCCAGTCCACCCACGATGGCAGCCTGCGCTTCGCAGTGCCGGAACCGGGCACCCTGGCGCTGATGGGCCTGTCCCTCCTGATCCTGGCCGGCTTCATCGGGGTCGGTGGCATCCGCCGCCGCTCCGCCTACCGCCAGGCGGCATAACCGACGCTAGAACGATTTCTAGTCTTGATGGCCCTCCCCCCGGGGCATCGAGTTGAGGGCTCCCTTCGGGGAGCCCTTTTTTTGTTCCGCAATCCGGGCCCGGAACTACAGCTCTCACTGACCCTCGCGCGAACCCGGCGCTGCCCTTACGGCACCGCCGCCAACCATCCGGCGACCGCGCATGTTCGGACTCGCGCCACCCCGGACCGGTGCTCGACCCCCTTCGGATGTCCGCCGGGCCTACTGACGGATACGCCCTCTCGAGCCTGAGGCCCTTTTGCTCGCTGACAAGGCGCGGTGAGCGATGCGTAGCCAAGCTTCATCCGCGAACTGCAACGCCGTCAGCAAGCAAAGCCGCCTCAAGCCCCGTCGCTCGATGGCGTGTGGGGATGGTGCCCCATCCCCCATCTTTCCGAGCACCTGCGGCGCCCCGAAGAAGACGAAAAGGGACTGGCAACACCACGACCGGACTGCGCCGCCGAGCCGGGTCGGAATACACAGGGCATCAACGCGATGCCGGCACATTCATGAACCTCTCCCAGGCACCTACGGAGACTCCAGGGGTGCGGCAATGGGCCGTAGTCGAGGGGACGGATAACCCGGCCCCGAAACAGAGGCATTGGCTCACCCTCGCCGACATCCGGTAGCGGGCCGGGCCGACCGCCGCGAGCGAGTCCCCCGTCCGGACGCAGCCGTCAGAAACCATACATCGAAGCAATGCCCGGGCCGGCCCGGGATTACAGGGCAGGCCGGACGGATGGATGTGCGGCGGCCAGGCTGACGCACACAAAAAAGGGGCTGCTCTCGGCAGCCCCCTTGATCGACCGGTTCCGCCGGGCCTACAAGCGACCGAGCAGCGCCTCGGCATCCGTCCGCTGGGGGAACTGGTCGTGCGCCTCCAGCAGGCGACGCAGGCGTTCAGCGGCGGCTTCGCGCTCGCCCTGTTCGCTTTCCGCCCAGGCCAGGTGGTACTGAATGCCCGGATCATCCGGGGCAAGCCCGCTGGCACGGCCAAGGATGTCCGCGGCCTCTGCAGGCTCACCGGCGTGGATCAGTACCGCACCCAGGGTATCCAGCACCGGAGCCGCCTCCGGTGCCAGCTCGGCGGCCCGGCGCGCATGCTCCAGCGCCTGCCGGGTATCACTCTCGCGCAACGACCATGCGAGGTTGTTGAGCGCAATCACATCGTCGCCATCCTGCTCGACGATCCGACGGTACGAATCCACCGCTCCGGGCCGGTCGTCCGCCGCCATCTGCTGCGCCGCGTGGATATGCCATGTCGCCAGGTCCTGCGGATTTTCGTCCAGCCAGGCGGCCAGCGTGGCCCGTCCGGCATCGCCATCCCCGGCTTCGCGCTGCGCCTCCGCCAGTGCATGCACCCAGTCCCGACGCTGCGAACCCGGGTCCGCCAGTGCAGCCCGGTAATGCTGCACAGCGGCTTCCGGGTCGCCCCGCTGCATGGCCGCGCGGCCCAGCAAGGCCTGGACCTCGCTGCGGTCCTCGTAGCGATCTTCCAGCCGCGCCAGATGCGGCTCGGCATCGCTCATGCGCTCCTGGTTGACCAGGCCCCGGGCCAGCAGAAGGCGCGCCCGGTAGTGGTCGGGCTGCTGCTCCAGGAGCTCGCGAAGCGTGCTCTCGATCGCGGCATCGTCACCGACCTGCGCATGCGCACGGGCCAGGGCGAGACGCAGGGTCACGTTGTCCGGCGCCTGCTCGACAGCCGCCGCGAGACTCTCAACCGCGGCATCCGGACGATTGAGGCTCTGCTGGACGTCCGCCAGCGCGTACAGCAGGTCCGGATTCCCGGGATGATGCTCGCGCGCGGCCAGGAGCGTCTCCAGGGCCTGTTCCGGTTCGCTGGCCTGAAGCTGGATCTGGGCCAGGGTGAGATGCGGCGGCAGCAACTCGGGCTGCGATTCGATGGCCGTTTGCAGCCAGTGAGCCGCCCCCTGTTGGTCGCCGTCCTGCAGGCTCATGCTGGCCAGGCGCTGGGCCGAGCGGGCATGCCCGGGGTGGCGCTCCTGAAGCTCTTCCAGCACCTCGCGCGCCGCCCCGCGGTTGCCGACCTGGAGTTCCAGGCCGGCCAGGTTCATCGCCACGGATATATCGTCCGGGTCCAGCGCGGCGCCCTCACGAAACGCCGCCCGGGCCTCGTCGATTCGCCCCAGCCCCATCAGGGCAGCGCCCTGCAGGCTCAACGGACCGGCCGCTTCCGGCTGGAGCTCCTGCAGACGCTGTGCGCGCTCGAATGCCTCGTCGTAGCGTCCTGTCTGCAACAGGTACAGCACCAGCGTGGTATCCACCTGCTGGGCCGAGGCCTCGCCGCCTCCGGCGGCGCGCAGCGCATCCAGACCTTCTTCGGTCTCGCCGCCCCGGAGCAGCGCCACCGCCAGCAATTCCTGGAGGCCCTGCGAACCCGGGCTCGACGCAGCCGCGTCGCGCAACGCGTCGATACCGGCTTCGGAATCGCCGGCAACCAGCAGCAGTCGCCCGCGCAGCTCGGCCATGTCGGCCGGCTCACCGGTGTAGTCGCGGCTTGCCCGCTCGACGAACTGCAGGGCATCCTCCACGCGATCCTGTTCCAGATAGATCGCCGTCAGCGTACGAATGCCCTGCAGCGATCCGGGGCTCTCCTGAACATGACGGTTGAGGTTGTGTTCGGCCTGCTCCATGTTGCCCAGACTGCGATGAGCCAGGCCGAGGCCCAGAAGCGCCGGGCTGTAGGAGCGATTGCTGGCCAGGGCCTGTTCGAAGCTCGCCCGCGCTTCGCTATGCCGCTCCTGCTCCATCAGGAGCATCCCGTCCAGATAATGCACGCCCGGATGGGACGAGCCGCCTTGCTTCAGGCCGTCGACATCCGCCCGCGCACCCTCGTGATCGCCGGCATTCAGGCGCACCATCGCCCGCGCCATGTGATCCCGCCCCGAGGCCGGGCGCACTTCGATGGCCCGGCTGAAGGCCTCTTCCGCACCCTCCGGATCGCCGGCGATGCGCCGATAGTCACCCAGGAGGCTCCAGGCCTGTCCCAGCTCGGGCTGCAGGTCGAGCGCCTGCTCCAGGGATGCGATCGCGTGCTCGGCATCGCCCTGGGCCATCGACAGGTGGGCCTGCGCCAGGGCCTGTAGCGGTTCCTGCTCGCGCTCTCCAACCTGCGCCAGTTCGCGTTCCGCCGCCTCGCGCTCGCCAACCCCCGCGAATGCGACGGCCCGCAGTGCGTGCAGCCGCGGCCGCTCCTCCGCCGCCAGGTCCTCCGGCACATCCTGCTCGCGGATGCGCGCAAAACGATCGGTCGCGAACCATGCCTCGGCCAGCGGCAACGCCACCTCAGCCTCCGGGATCCCGAGCGACTGCGCGCGCTCCAGCTGACGCAGCGCCTCCTCGGGGTTGTTCAACTGCAGGTACACCACCGCGAGCCTGTGCCGGGTGGCGGGGGCATCGGTATTCAGTTGCAGGGCATTGCGGTACTCGATGCGTGCGCCCTGGTAGTCGCCCCTCTCCTGCAGGGCCTGGGCGCGTTCGAGGTAGTCCTGTTCGCTGCCCGCCCCGATCTGGTCGCAGCCGGCCAGACCCACCCCGGTGGCCAGCACCACGGCCAGGGCCAGGGGCTTCAAACGCCCGTTCGGTATCCGGATGGGACGGGGCCGGGCGAGCCCGGAGTCTTCTTGCATATATCGGGTAGTCACTATGGTGCTCCTCATCTGAGCCCGTACTTGTCGAGCAGGCCGTAGAGCGTTGGACGGGTAATGCCGAGGGTGTCGGCTGCCTGGGCGATGTTGCCGTTCGTGCGGCCCATCGCCTTGATTACGGATTGGTATTCGGCCCGGTCACGGGCCTCGCGCAGGCGCTCCGGCGCCGGATCCTGATCCCGGTCCTGCAAGCCGAGGTCTTCCGCGGTCACCAGATTGCCGTCGGCCATGATTACGGCGCGCCGGATCAGGTTCTCCATCTCGCGCACGTTGCCGGGCCAGTCGTGGCCCTCGATCGCCCGCAGCGCATCGGCGGTGAAGCCGCGGCGCGGCTTGCCCTGCTCGCGGGCGAAGCGTTCCAGAAGCGCGTGCGCCAGCAGGGTTGCGTCACCCTGACGTTCACGCACCGGGGGGATGTCGATGGCGATCTCGCTGATGCGATAGAACAGGTCCTCGCGGAAGTCGCCCGAGCGGATCAGCGCCTGGAGGTCCTGATTGGTCGCACCGATGATGCGCACGTCCACCGGGATCTCGTTGCGCCCGCCCAGCCGCTCGACCGTGCGCTCCTGCAGAAAACGCAGGAGCTTCGCCTGCAGGCTCTGCGGAAGGTCGCCGATCTCGTCCAGGAACAACGTGCCCTTGTCGGCGTGTTCGATCTTGCCGATGGTCTGGCGGGTAGCACCCGTGAAGGCGCCCTTCTCGTAGCCGAACAGCTCGCTTTCCAGGAGGTTCTCGGGGATCGCGGCGCAGTTGATCGCAACGAAGCGCTCCTTGGCGCGGTTACTCAGGTCATGGACGGCGCGCGCCAGGACCTCTTTGCCGGTGCCGCTGTCACCCAGCAACAGGACCGTCGCGTCGGAGGGCGCCACGCGCTCCACCATGCGGCAGACCTGAAGCATGCGCGGATCCGCGGTGATGAGCCCGGACAGCGAAGAGATGCCGCCACGGGCCAGGCGCCGATTCTCCTCCTCGAGCCCGTACAGCCGCGCGGCGCGGTCCACGATCAGACGCAGGAGTTCGGCGTCCACGGGCTTGATATAGAAATCGTAGGCCCCCAGGGCGACGGCCTTCAGCGCGTTCTCGCGATCATCGTTGCCGGTGACCACGATCACCTTGACCCCGGGATTGAACGCCAGGATCTCCTCCAGGAGTGCCAGGCCCTCGGTGGCGTTTGCGGGGTCGGGGGGCAGACCCAGGTCCAGCGTGACCAGCTCGGGCTCGTGGCGGCGCATGTGGGCCATCGCGCTGGCACGATCCTGGGCCTGGAGGATCTCGTAGCCGTCCAGACACCAGCGCAACTGGCTTTGCAGGCCGGTGTCATCCTCGACAATCAGAAGCTTCAGCATCGACTCCATTACATTGCACCCGGCCCAGGGAGGACGTGATGGTGGACGGCAAGAAGGATCGTCATGTGCTGTACTGCGGCAGGCGAAGCGTGAAGGTGGTCCCCTCGCCGACGCGGCTGGAAACATCGATCCGACCGCCCATTCGGACCACCAGGTCGCGGGCCTCGTACAGCCCAATACCCATGCCGGCGTTTCCCTTGGTGGTCTGGAACGGACGGAACAACCGCCGACGAACGAAGTCCTCGTCCATGCCGGACCCGTTATCCTTGATTCCGATAATGACCCATTGGTCCCGGGTTTTCAGGGTCAAGGTTATATCGCCGTTATCCGGTGTAGCCTCCTGCGCGTTCCGCACCAGATGCAGCAGCACATTCCTCAGCGCATCGCGGTTTCCAAGGACTTCGGCCGGGGCCTCGATCGCCACTCGGGGCACCGGATGGATCTCGCGGCTATCACCAGCGACCTCGTGCAGCAGGGCGTCCATGACGATCGCCTGACGCGGGCTGTCAGCACCCGGTTGCGCCTTGCGCAACTGCGCCAGGGTGCGCTCCAGACGCTCGCGCGCATTGCCGACGGTGCGGAAGGCGTCCGCCACGAACTCGGGGTTGTCGCGGTGACGCTCGGCGTTGGAGCTGATCAGGGACAGCTGGGCCGATACGTTCTTGAGGTCGTGGACCAGAAACGCCGCCAGCCGGTGGAAGGTCTCGAACTGGCGCGCCTCCAGCAGCGCCTCGTCGGTCTGCACCAGGGCCACGTAGACCGCCAGCTGGCGGCCCGCGGTCTTCAGCAAGTCGCGCTCCTCCCAGTCGATGCGATGCCGGGCCCGCGGCTGGGCGAGCACGACAAAGCCCTCCAGTCCGTCGCTTTTCAGGAGCGGCACCACGGCCCAGTGGCGCGGGTTATCCACCAGCCACTGCGGCAGCTCGAGCCCGTGATAGAACGCCGGATCGCGGCGGAACTCGTCGATATCGATCACCCAGCCGGACTGGGTCAGAAACGCCACCAGCGGGTCGTCCGGTTCCAGCGCCGGGTAGTCGGGCTCGCCCAGATTCAGCACCCCGTCGAGGGCGAAGGTGGTGTCGTCACGACGAACCCACAACAGCCCTCCGGGGCTCTCGACCAGCTCGCCGATGGCCTGGATGGCGCGCTGGCGAAACGGGGTCTCGTGGTCGGTCTGCGCCAGGGTGCCGGTAAACCGCAACCACTCCTGGCGGTAGTCGTAGCGATAGTTGAAGAAGTGCTTGGCCAGCCAGACGCGCAACTGGGCGCGGACGCTGCCGGAAAAGAGCACGATCGCCAGGAGCAGCACGGCCCCGAACAGCAGGGTGACCTGCAGCAGCGCGCCCAGATCGCCCCCGTGGTGACGCAGGTAATACCCCGCGCCCCCGACCGCCAGCAGATACAGCCCGGCCCCGAACAGCGATGCGGTGTGAAACAGCAGATGGCGGGACAGCGTGGGCCCCTCGCGGTGCGGCAGGCGCCGACTCACCGCAACCCCGAGCAACGGGACCACCAGCGCGTTGACGAACCCGCGGGCCTGCCAGGACGGGCTGTCGATCGTCTGGAACAGGACCAGATCCGCAAACAGGAACAGGTCGAACGCGAACAGGCCGCCCAGGCCCAGACAGAGAAACTTGATCTCCCAGCGATTCTGCGGCGGCGTGTTGCGGTAGACCTGCTCCACCAGCACCAGTCCGGCAATCGCCATCAACAGGGTTGCCAGCCCCGGCCAGATGGCGCCCAGCAACTGCGGCCACAGCATCGGCACCAGGATGAACAGCAGGAACGCCGTGGTGGCCGCCCCCCACCAGCGCAGCGCACGCGGCTCCACCCCGGGGCGGCTGCCACTGCCGGCGAGCAGCGCCAGCAACACCGCAAACCAACCGGCATTGCGCGCCACCTCCATCACCCCACCGGAGATCGCAGCGCTGGTCCCGTAGTGCCAGGCGAGAAAGGCCAGATATCCGGCCCATCCCACCGACAACAGCGAGGCCAGCACTACCCACAGGGCCGAGGGGCGATTGCGCCAGCGCACCACGGTCACAACGGCCAGGACCAGGAACGCAAGTGCCGCCGTCAGATAGCTCGTCGCGGCCAGGGGCATCAGCATCGCGGATTCAGCGGGCCCCGCGGCCGAACAGCACAACCTTGACGGTCTCGAACAGGATCAGGATGTCCAGAAACAGGGTGTGATTCTTCACGTAGTACAGGTCGTACTGCAGCTTCTGCCGCGCATCCTCGACCGAGGCCCCGTAGGGATACCGCACCTGAGCCCAGCCGGTGATACCCGGCCGGATGGTGTGGCGCGCGGGAAAATAGGGGATCTGCTCGGTGAGCTGCCCGACGAATACCGGCCGCTCCGGGCGCGGTCCGACGAACGACATGCTGCCCTCGAAAACGTTGATGACCTGCGGCAGCTCGTCGATACGCAGCTTGCGGATGAGGCGCCCGACGCGGGTGATGCGGTCGTCGTCATGCACCGCCCAGCGCGCGACGCCATCGACCTCGGCATCCTCGCGCATGCTGCGGAACTTGCAGACCTCGAACGGGGCATTCCCCCGGCCCACGCGGGTCTGCCAGTAGAACACCGGGCCACGACTCTCCAGCTTGATCGCCAGGGCGGTGGCCAGCATCACCGGCAGGGTCACCAGCAGCAGCGTGGCGCTGGCCAGCACATCGAACGTCCGCTTCACCGCGTTGCGCGTCCAGTGCTGCCGGAAGCCTTCGCCGAAGATCAACCAGCTGGCGTTCAGCGAATCCAGCTGGACCTTCTGCAGTTCACGCTCGAAGAAACTCGAGACGTCGGTAACGGCAACCCCATTGAGCTTGCACTCGAGCAGCTGCCCGATCGGCAGGTTGTGGCGTCGGTCGCGGATCGCGACCACGATCTCGTGCACTCGGTGCTCGCGCGCCATGTCCAGCAGGCTGGCATCGCGCCCGAGCTGGAAATGGCGCCCCGGATCCCGCGCGTAATCCTTTTCGCCCAGGGTAGCGATGTACCCGATAACCCGGTACGGCAACTCTTCCGAATACTTGTCCGGATGGATCGTGTCGATCGCGCAGGCCCGGCTGCCGGTGCCCAGGACCAGGACCCGGCGCTTGAAGGCATCCGCCTCGGAAAAGTTGCGCCAGAGCGTCCTTTCGGCGACCAGACCGGTCAGCAGGAGCAGCACGCCGCCGCCGACTGCGGTCGGCGAAAACAGCGCAGCCGGGACCATGGCGCCATAGGCCAGCAGCAACCCACCCACAACCAGGATGGCCGGAACCAGGCGCAGCAGCGACCGCAGCGTGCTGTGGGTCGCGAGGTAGTCGGATTCGTACAGGCCGGCCAGAGTCAGTACCACCAGGACGACCAGCGTCGCCACCATCAGCTGGGGGTCCAGCAGACTGAGAGCCTCCGGCTGAAAGGGCGGCAGGGTCAGCACCGCATAAAGGCACAGATACGCCACCAGCAACTCCGCGCCCGCGAGCATCAGGACGCGGCGGCGGATGTAGTGGCCGAAGATGCGCACGACTAGCCCCCTCGCCGAGGCGCGTACACAGAAGAGTTGTTCATCCTTTTCAGGGAATCCATTGCTACCGTCCCCGAGCCCGATCAATGGGGGCGGTTGTTCCCGGGCGGCGCCTCAAAGGCCCACCCACCCGGAAACCGGCCCCCCGTTCCGGGTTCGTCAGAAGCGTCGTTCAGGAATGATCAGCGTGTCACCGGGCAGCATGTCCACGTTGGCCGAAATATCGCCACCGTTGACCAGGTCGTCCAGGCGCACCCCATATTGCTTGCGCTCGCCATTCTCGTTGCGCACGATCACCGCGCGATTGCCGGCGGCAAAATCGGTAATGCCGCCCACCGCGATCATCACGTCCATCACGCTCATGTCTTCGCGGTATTGCAGCGCCTGCGGCGCGGCGGCCTGCCCGATCACGCGGATCTGGCGACTATAGGGCCCGGCAAAACTGGTCACCATCACCGTGACGATCGGGTCACGCAGGAAACGGGACAGCTCCTCCTCCATCACTCGGGCCAGCTCCGTGGGCGTCTGCCCGCTCGCCTGGATATCCTCGACCAGCGGGGTCGTGATTTGCCCGTCGGGGCGTACCGACACACCGGTGGAGAGGTCCGGGTTGCCGCGCACGGATACCTGCAGGGAATCGCCGGGACCGATGATGTACTGCTCGATCACCGTGCGCTCGATGGAGGTCGGGGCCTCCGGATAATCCGTCGTGGCACAGCCTGCCAGCAACAAGGCCGGCAGCAGGATGACGAAGCCAAACCTTGGCCCGGACTTCGACCCGGCCTTTGGAGCATTGATCAGGGACATCACGACTCCCCCTTGGAGATTCTGGCGGTTGTTAGAGGCTTCACCCGACCGGGAACGGGGCCCGCACCGCACCCCAAAGGTCGCGGAAACTGGCTACGCTTACCGGGGATACCGGATTCCACAAGCAACTTGATGTTAGGCCTCGAGTGTGAACAGAGTCCACGTAAGGTCTTCATTCCCGGTGCTCCCGGACTAACGTTCGTGTTACGGCGAAGCCGGGCCGTCTACTTCCGCCAAACAGGGGTGTTCCGTGGAGTTTCTGTCTCTCCGTTTCCTTGCCGACTGGTTTCTGCTCCCGCCCAGCGGGCCGCTCCTGCTGGCCCTGGCGGGCCTGCTCCTGTACCGGACCCTGGCGGGCAAGGCCCTGTTGACCGGCGGGCTGCTCCTGACCTACGCGTTCAGCATCCCGCCCGTCAGTCACGCCCTCATGGCCCCGCTGCAGGCCGCCTACTCGCCACCCGACACGGCGGCACTGGAACGCGCCGAGGCCATCGTCGTGCTCGGCGCCGGGTATCGCAGTGGTGCGGTGGAATTCTCCGGCGAAACGGTCAACGACCTCGCCCTGGTGCGACTGCGCTACGCCGCCGCCCTGCACCGGCAAACCGGCCTCCCCGTGGTCGCCACGGGGGGCGGCCCGGAGGACCGGGAACCGGAAGCCCGCTGGATGGCCGAGGTCCTGGAGGAGTTCGGCGTCAGTCCGGTGTGGCAGGAAACCCGTGCGCGCGACACGGAAGGCAATGCCCGGCACTCGGCCGCGCTGTTGCACGAACGCGGCATGCAACGCGTCCTGCTGGTCAGCCACGCCCACCACCTGCGGCGCGCCACAGCGGCGTTCGAACGCGCCGGGCTGGAGGCCATCCCGGCCCCGACCTGCGCCTTCGTGGCCCATGACACGAGCCTCTCGTTAGGCGCCTTCAAACCGCAGGCTAACGCCATGCGCACCAGCTGGCTCGCCATGCACGAGTACCTCGGTATTCTGTGGTATCGCTGGCAATACGGCCGTCGTCCGGCACCACCGGACACCTGACGCGCCCCGCCAGCCCCAACCCATAGAAACCCGGGGGCGACGGATGAAACTGCTGGTAACAGGCGGCGCCGGCTACATCGGCAGCCACGTCACGCGACACCTGCGAGAAGCGGGGCACGCGGTTACGGTGTACGACAACCTCAGCACCGGCCACGCATGGGCCGTCGGGGATGCCGAACTGGTCGAGGGTGACCTGGCTGAGACCGAGCGCCTCCGGGAACTGCTGGAGCGCGGCTTCGACGGCGTACTGCACTTTGCCGCGCACATCGTCGTGCCAGAATCGGTCACCGACCCGCTCAAGTACTACGGCAACAACACCCGCAACACCCTCAACCTGCTGGAGGGCTGCGCCGCCACCGGCGTGCGCTACTTCGTGTTCTCCTCCACCGCCGCCGTCTACGGCATCCCCGACACCGTCTCGGTCGCGGAAGACGCACCGCTACAGCCGATCAACCCCTACGGCGCCTCCAAGATGATGTCCGAACGCATGCTGATGGACCTGGGCGCCGCCTCCGACCTGCGCTACGTCAGCCTGCGCTACTTCAACGTGGCCGGCGCCGACCCAGAAGGTCGCCAGGGCCAGGCGACCCCCGACGCCACCCACCTGATCAAGGTCGCCTGCCAGGCCGCCACCGGCCAGCGCGACGGCATCACCGTGTTCGGCGACGACTACGACACCCGCGACGGCACCTGCGAACGCGACTACATCCATGTCGAGGATCTCGCCGCCGCCCACGTCCGCGCCCTGGAACACCTCGACCGCGGCGGCACCTCCCAGGTGCTCAATTGCGGCTACGGCCACGCCTACAGCGTGCTCGAGGTCATCGACGCCGTGAAACGCGCCAGCGGCGTGGACTTCCCCGTCACCCTCGGACCGCGCCGCGAAGGCGACCCGCCCGCCCTGATGGCCGACGCCCGCCGCATCCGCCAGACCCTTACCTGGGAACCGCAATACGCCGACCTCGACCTCATCGTCCGCCACGCCCTCGCCTGGGAACAGAAAACCGCGCCGCAGCCAGCCTGATCCGCATCGCCCTCGCCGTACTCCCCGGCAGGGAGGTTTCCATCAGCGACTGGGGCCGACTCCGCGAGCACATCGAGAACCTGCGCACCCTCTACACCTTCGACCTGGTTGACATGACCGAGGTCCGCGACGAGTTGCGCAAGGAAATCGAAAGCGAGGGAATCCCGCTTTGAACGCGGTCCAGCGCAACCGCGTTACAGGACGGTCCGACGGGCGAGGTGCAGGAGCCGGGCGGGCAGTTCGTAATCCAGCTCCCAGACGATGCTCATCGGCTTGCTACCTTCGTGGTTCTGGTAGCGAACCGGGCCACAGAAGGTGAATGGCTCGCTGAGGCCCGTCACATCACGTTTAGCGCGCCGAATGAACAGCATGGGGGTGTAGCCGAGCTCTTCGTGATGGATGTAGCGCTGCCCGGTTTCCGAGCTGGGCGAGGTGGCGGACTGCGACTGCCAGTGGAACCGCCGCTCGTTGAGAGCGTAGTCCTCGTACATGGTGGTGGGGGAGAACTCCTGCTCGGATTTTTCCAGGGTGACGAACAGCGCATCCACGCGCTTTTCCGGTACGTGCCGGACACCTTCCTGCTGGGTGATGGGCTTTTCCAGGCTCCCGAGCCCCAGCGCCAGCAGGATCTGCTCGCGGGTGTAGGACGCATGCAGCTCCAGCGGCCCCGTCTGCTCAGAGAAGGTGATGCCGCTGGCGGGCACGATGCGCTCGTGTCGCCAGGCGGCGACCTCCTGGAGATCCCGGTAAAGGGGGCGCTGTTCGCGGACGAAGCCGTCCACCGCGGAGAGATCCCCATCCCCCGGTCGTGTCTTGCCCCATAGCGTGCTGTGGACGAGGGCCAGTCGGAGCCGATCCTCTTCGGCAAGCTGCTCCACGTTCGCCGCCGGCTGCGCCAGATGGGTCTGCAGGGTTTCCAGCAACTGCCGGTCGTCACACCGAGCCAGGCGCTGCAGCCCGCGTTTGAGGCTGCTGGCATAGGGCCCCAGCGCCGCCGCCGATTCCCCTCCGCAGTCCGCGCGCAGCCGGGAGGGCAAGTCCTTGCGCAGCAGGTCTTCGGCATCATCCATATGCAGGCAGTCGAGCATCTTGGGCAGGCTCGCGGAGTCGATGTCCTCCTGGAAACAGGCCTTCAGCTCGCGCACGATCTGCGGGCGCTGGCGGTTGATCTGTGCACGGATGTTGTCGAGGACCCGCTGGGTGGCCAGGCGGTCGAGGTGGATCAGGCAACCGCTGGGCAGCCAGGGGAAGCCCTCCTGGATCTGGTGATCCACCCGCTTCTCCGGCCGCGCGCTCAAGGCCCGGAACCGATCGGCATAACGAAAACGCCGATCCTGCGGCGCCACGAAATCCAGCACAGTCAGGTGCGGCTTGCCCTCGTGCAACCGCAGGCCGCGGCCCATCTGCTGCAGGTAGACCGTCAGGCTCTCGGTCGGGCGTAGCAGCAAAACGGTGTCGACCTCGGGCAGGTCCACGCCCTCGTTGTAGAGGTCCACGGTAAAGATGAAGCGGATGCGCCCCTCGCGCAGGTCGCGCTGCACCGTTTTACGTTCGTGGTCCGGGCTCTCGCCGGTCAGCACCGCGCTGGGCACCTGCTTGGCCGAGAAATGCTCGGCCATGAACCGGGCATGGGCGCGACTGATGCAAAAGCCCAATCCTCGGACCGAGCCGAGATCGGTGGCGTGTTCCTGGGCCTGCTGCAACACCCAATCGGCCCGCGCCCGGTTACCGGTAAACACCCCTTCCAGCTCTTCGGCGTCATAGCCCCCGCGCTGCCAGCTCACCCGGCTCAGGTCCACGGACTCGTGGTCGGCCACGCCGAAGTAATGGAACGGTACCAGTAGGCGCCGTTCGATGGCGTCTGGCAGGCGGATCTCGTGGGTGTAGCGGTGGCCGAAGTGTTTGCGGATGTCGTCGGCATCCGTGCGCTCCGGCGTCGCGGTCAGGCCCAGCAGGCACTTGGGCCGCACATGGTCGAGGATGCGCTGGTAGCTGCCGGCGCTACTGTGGTGCGCCTCATCCAGCACCACGTAATCGAAATGCTCCGAGGCCAGCCGGTCGAGGTCCCGAGCATTCCAGCTCTGCACCGTGCAGAACAGGTGGCGGTCCTGACTCGGACGCGTCCCGCCCACCAGCACATCGCCAAACTCGTGGTCCTGTAGTACCTGCCGGAAGCTCGCCATCGCCTGACGCAGGATCTCCTCGCGGTGGGCGATGAACAGCAACGACGGGCGCCCTTGATCCGCCTGCTCACGCGCAAAGCGCCGATAGTCGAAAGCGGCGATCATGGTCTTGCCGGTCCCGGTGGCGGCGATCACCAAATGGCGGTCGATGCCCGAACGGCGCTCGCGCTGGATGTCCTCCAGGATCTCCTGCTGAAAAGCGTAAGGACGCAGATCGAAGAACGCCGTGGCGTCTTTCTGAGCCCCAGGCCCCGAGCGGGATTCCGACTCCAGCGCCTGCTGCAGGCGGGGGAGGTCATCCGTTGTGAGCGGTTCGAACTCCGCTGGGTCTGCCCAATGCGCCTCGAACGAGGTCTGGATCTGGCGCCACATGTGCGGCAGCTCGTATTCACTGACCTTGGCCGTCCACTCCAGCCCCTCATCCATCGCCACCCGCGAGACATTCGCCGACCCGATATAGGCACTACCGAACCCCGTGCTCCGATGGAACAGGTAGGCCTTGGCATGCAGGCGCGTGCGGTGCGTGTCGTAGGAGACCCGAATCTCCGTGTTCGGCAGGCTTAGCAGAAACTCGATCGCCTTCAGATCGGTGGCGCCGAGGTACGAGGTCGTCGCGATCCGCAGCCTGGGCGATCCATCCCCCGTCGGAGTCTCCGTAAAGCGCTTCAGCGTCTCGCGCAGGGCGCGAATCCCGCTCCATTTGATGAACGACACCAGCCAATCGGCCCGGTCCGCACTGGCCAGCTCCTTTTCAATCTGCGTGACCAGGCTGGGAGTACGATCCGAACCGGTGAGCAGGCTGGATAGGGCAAGCGGAACGTCCGGCCTTGGCGTCTCCTGCTGCCCGACCTGGTCGGCGGCCGGGGAACGCACCTCCAGCAACTGCCGAAATGGCGGCTGCGGAAGGTCTTCCTCGATCCCGGACAGCGGATGCCCCGCCGCCGCCAGCGCATCCGCCAGCCCCTGCACGGCCCGGGTCCAGTCTTCGTGTCCCTTTTCGCGCAGCTCACCCGCGCGCTCCGCGAGCCGCTGGGCCAGCTCGGCGACCAGGCTCATCGCCAGATCGTCGCCCTCCAAACCCTGCCCCCAACGGGCGTGGTCCTCCAGCCCCAGGGCCTCCAGCGCCTGTCGTACCCGCGGCGTATCCAGCCGTTCATGCAAGCCGACCCATTGCACCCCAGACAGGGATTTGGCGGCGTCCTCTCGGCTCATGCGGGACGTCCCGCAATAAAGGCTTCCAGCAACGGGATATCGGCGGGCGCGAGCTCGAGCCCGCGAGCCTCCAGTGGCGACACCCAGCACCAGCGATCGTGCACCGTCAGCACCGGGCTCTCGTCATCCGTCCACGCGCGCAGCGCCACCAAATCAAGGCTTCCGTTACCCGGAATCGCCGTGCGCCCGATCTCCTCCCCCACCCGGAGCTCCATCGTCAGCTCTTCACGAAATTCGCGGCACAACGCCGCCTCCAGGCTCTCGCCCGGCTCCGCCTTGCCGCCGGGGAATTCCCAATACCCCGCCACCGCTTGATCGGCCCCGCGACGCGCCAGAAAGATCCGCCCCTGTGCATCCTCCAGAATGCCGCAGACCACCACCACCTGATTCGCTTCCTTGAGCGTCTCCAACACCGGCTCCCGGTTCGCCTCTGGCCGGATCGTACCAGGGAACGACGCCACAGCTCCCGCAGGAAGCTCCTTTCTCGGGCCACGCGTGGTGTCTCCGGCCATCACGCCACACTGCGATCACGGTGATATACCGATTCTGTATAGCACCGCGCTCTGTCACGCTCGTGCCGCCGATCTCCTCGTCTCAACCCAACTCAGTCCACCCGCAACCCTTTAAGGTCGGCCCCTCCGTCTCACCCACCTTGGACCGGAGGCCCCATGTGAGTCCTTGACCAAAATCCGACCATGTTCGTACAAGCGGGCGGGCCCCCTGCCACTCGACGCGAAGCCTACTACGATGATAAAAGAAGGGTTTGTCTTCAACGCTGTATCAGCGACAAGCGAACGCGCGCACAATATGCAGAATCTGCATATGATCAATATCACATATTCTGTCGAATCCACTGTTATGCATCGAAGCGGAGTGTGTGATGGCATTTGATCGACAGCAGTGGCTTGATCGACTCCTCTTGTCGAGTATTCCCCTGCGCAAAATCGACGGCAACGGGAATCCGGTCGGCATCGCGTCCGGATGCCTTATTGACTACCTCGGAGTTCGGATCATCTTGTCAGTGTTTCATGCCACAAAACGTGACGGAAACTGGGCGATCGAAGTCGGCTATGAGGCGGGAAAGGGAACTCAGCTATATAAACCCGGCGGATTTCACCATCTCGGCAAGATGAAGCTAGGTGATACTGAAATCGCGGAAGTAGATTTCTCGTACCGGGAGGTGGCGGGAGACCTGCTATCGTATTTTCAGGAAATTGTCCCGCCCGGAGCAATAAAACGCCAGGCTCTTCGAGAAGTATTTCAACCCGATTTCGATATCGCCCCAGGAGCGGAAGAGATGTATGGATTCGCCGGCCAGGTTCTCCCCGAGTTTCATGAGCCGTCGTCACTGGTTACGGAGATGCGGGTGTATCCGGGCCTGAAATATGTTGGCACCGAAGGGGACTACCACGTGTTTGAGCTCCCTGTACCACACCCGGGGCATGAGCATTTTCAAGGATGCAGCGGAGCACCGATTCTGGACACACAAGGCAACCCCGTAGCGCTCGTTTGCAGTGGCGATACGGACAGAAACGTGATTCTCGGGATTTCACTTAAGCAGTAGAAGATGGTCCTCGACATCACATATGGGTTACCGGGGAATGCATAACAAGATGCTCAAGCCGACGCTCGCAAGCTCGCGCGGCTTAGCCTCGCGTTCAATTTCTAGGGAGAGTGTGTGAGCAAACTGATAGCTTACAAGTCCAGAGGCGAATACAAAGGTGAGCCTATATATCCACACAGACATAAAGACGGAACATATGTGGCTAGCCCATCGCGATTTGAAGTTGACTATGTTCATGTAGATACGGTAGAGGAACTTGAAGCATTAGTACGGTCTGGCCTAGGGACAAGAATGTCCAGTCCTGATATCAATCAGGCGGCATCACTAATTACAGCTGATAACATCGAGTTTACTGATTCCACCTCGCCTCCGGTCACAGCGAAAAGCGTACTTCCAAGATTGAGCGAGGAAGCGGAGTTAGATTTTGATTCGATTACAAAATCAAGAAAGGAGCAAGCATTTCTTCGCGCCCACCTTTCACGCGGTCGAACCAAAGCTAAATGTGTGCTTTGTGAAAACGAGTACCCATTAGAGTTCTTGGTCGCTGCACACATTAAGAGAAGATCGGAATGTTCTAAGTCAGAGAAGCTAGACTTCGATAATATAGCTGCCTTAATGTGCAAGGCGGGCTGTGATGATATGTTTGAAAAAGGTTATGTATTTGTTTCCGGCGGAGTCGTCAAGAATAATGAAAAGCGCTCTACCACTCCTGCCTTGGATTTACTCATAAGAAAAATCGAGGGTAATATTGTGTCAAATTGGGCGGGCAGCTCAGTATATTACAAGAACCATGAATCACAATTTAACAAATAGTTGCACCGGACTCGCTATCGCTCGCTCGGTGAGCTAGGCGTCGATGAACGACCGGTTCAGCCCTTCTCCATGGCTGCCGGAGTAACCTTTGACCGCTGCCAGGAGGGGGTCTAGCGTCAAGGGAGAGGGGCAGGGAACGACCCGGCGAAATCCGTTGCAACCTCGCGGAATCGCGAAGGAGGCACATCATGCGCAGCGTAGACAACATGCCGGTCCTCGACTGGCAAGACGGCAAGAACGCCATGCGGGCGAAGCTCCAGGTGATGCACGAGGGACCGGTGGTGTTGAAGATGCCGGCCGACATGGACTGGTCGGTGAACGGGGGCGAATTCGGCTGCACGCTGGACGACAACGGCATCCCGCGTGACTGCGAGGGCGGCAGCCTGCTGCATCGTCTGGCGGAGCTCAATGACATGCCGGGGCCAGGGAAACACTGATCCATGTACACACTCGCGTTGGTACCCTAGGTTTTCCGAGACAAGGCGCGGTGCGCAGCCGGTAGTGGTTCTACCGGCAAGGGCCGCAACGCAGGATCGGGGAGCCTGGGGTGCCAACCCCACAAGCGATTGAATGCAGCGGCTCGGCCGCTTTTGCGCGCGCACGGCGTTGCGGCTCCTTTGTGCAGAATGACTGCACGGCAGTCACCGCGCCTTGTTCGCACGCAAAAGCGACTCGAGCGCGAGCGTGTACATGGGTCAGTGTTTCCCTTTAGGACATCGCGAAGGCCTGCGCCTACTCCAGCTCCCGCGTGGATATCGACGCCGCGGGCTCCCGCATCATCGTGCACGACTGACTGGGCCTAGGGCGCCGGGTCCACCCGGCGGCGATCCTGCAACCCGGAGCGGTGGTTGATGTCGGTGATCCACCACGAGATGGAGATCGACGCTGCTCCGGAGGCGGTGTTCGAGTTGATGGCCCGGGTGGAGGCGTTCGCCGCCTACAGCGAGGCCATCGAGTCCATCACCTGCGTCGGGCCCGAGCGCTACCGCTGGCGTGTGCGGGTGGCCGGGGTGCCGCTGGCGTTCGACGTAGAGGTGCTGGTCGCGGTCCCGCCGCGTCTGCTCGGCTGGCGCGCGCTGGCCGGGTTGTCCTGCGAGGGCTGTTACCGGCTGACTCCGAGTGGGCGTGGTACGCATCTGCAGCTGGCCGTGCGCTGCGGCGGCGAGAATCCTCTAACCGATGGCCTGCTCGGCCTGGCTGCGCACCCGCTGCTGGACGCGCTGGGAGCAGAGGTAGTGCGCAACGCCTGGCCGTGCCTCGGCCGGGCGTGAGGCCTACGCTTCGGCGTGGAATTCGCGGTATTCGTCGAGGAAGGCGAGGCGCGTGGTGTCGGTGAGGCGGTCGATGTAGAGCTTGCCGTCGAGGTGATCGATCTCGTGCTGGAAGACGGTGGCGAGAAAGCCTTCGGGCTCCAGGTGGCGGGGCGTTCCGTCCGGCTCGCGGTAGTCCACGGCAATGTGCCGCGGTCGCGCGACTTCGCCACGCAGGCCGGGTACGGAGAGGCAGCCTTCCCAGTAGCGCTGCGGCGTCGGGTCGAGCACGGTCACGGCCGGGTTGACGAGAACCAGGCGGCCGGTGGGCACGGCATCGGGGTAGCGGCTGTTACCGGGCTGGATCTCGATCACGGCCACGCGTTGCGGCACACCGATCTGGGCGGCGGCCAGGCCGAGCCCTTCGTTGGCGTGCATGGTGTCGACCAGGTCGTCCACCAGGGCGTGCAGCCGGGGGCTGTCAAAATCGGATTCGGGTACCGGGTCGCAGGTGCGACGCAGGTCGGGGTGTCCCATGCGCAGGATACGGCGAACGCTCATGGGGAGATGGTGCCACAGGGGGAATAATGGTGGCCGGGGACAGAATTGAACCGTCCTCAGAAGAAGAGGTAACGCACCTTTCTAGCTGCCACCTTGCCGTATTCGGAACCCGCGTCGGGATGTCGAACTTGACATACCATATTTAGCATACATACTTTATTTAGTATGTGGGATGTCTATGAGCACATGCGGGTGGAGAAGAACCTTGCAGCGGCCCCTGCTGAAGTTCAGAAGCGGTATGAGAAGTGGAAGGACATTGTCACCATCTCCGGTCCGCAGGGGTTGCGGCAGATTCGGGGCTTCAACGACGAAGCTTTATCGGGCAAGTGGAAGGGCTTCCGGTCGTCTCGTCTGAACCTCCAGTACCGCGTCATTTACCGGGTGGAGAAGAACAAGGTTCTTCTAGCTCGGATGTTTCATGAATTCGCGTGATGATCGCGCAGGATATTGGCCACACAAGGGATTTCCCGAAGGAATGCCGTATTGGGCGATACGGCCGACTGAGGAAAATTCCTTGTGTGGCCAAGAGACAAGCGAGAGCGCGTGCAATTCATGAAATATCCGGGCTCGAGGTCGAGAAGGTGACTCCCCACGACTACGGGAGGACGTGACATGAGTGATTATCGCAAGGTAAAGAAAAGGGTCGAAGTTTCGGTTGGCGAGTCGGTTCGGATCCTGCGTGAGCTTCAGGAAATGAGCCAGAACGACCTCGCGAAGGCCTCCGGCATCCCGCAGTCCACCATTTCGGCCATCGAGAATGGCCGTGTACGTCTCGGTGTTGATCGCGCCAAGGTCCTGGCAAGGGCACTGCGCTGCCACCCCGCCGTACTCGTATTCCCGGGCTGGGATGTCGAGCATGAATCGGCCGCATAGCCATCAGGCGGTTCAGAGACATTCAACGTCGGATCAAGTACCCGATCACATGCAGACGCGACGCAGGTCGGGCGGCCCATACACAGACACGGCCAACGCTTATTGATGGGGCGGATGGTGCTACGGGAAAAATAATGGTGGCCGGGGACGGAATCGAACCGCCGACACGGGGATTTTCAATCCCCTGCTCTACCGACTGAGCTACCCGGCCATACTTCGGGGGATCGTCCTGCGGACGAAGGGCGGTATTAAAGCCGTCCGGCGGCTCCACGTCAAGCGCACCGGACCGCAAGATCGATACGAGCCGCTGAAAACCGCGACTCAGGAGGCGTTCGGGTCGACGAAGCCGTCCGGCTTTTCCGAGCCGTCGCCGAACAGGAACTTCTCCATTTCTTCTTCGAGGAACTTGCGCGCCTTGGGATCGACCGGGGTCAGGCGGTATTCGTTGATCAGCATGGTCTGGTGGCTCAGCCAGGCCTGCCAGGCCTCCTTGGACACGTTCAGGTAGATCTTCTTGCCCATCTCGCCGGGATAGGGCGGGAAGTCGAGCCCGTCAGACTCTTTGCCGAGTTTTACGCAGTTAACGGTTCGTGCCATTGCCGGAATCCTTGTCGTCGTACAGATAACGCTGGATGGGGGCCGGGATGCCGACCGCCCGTGATGTGCCGGGTTTATACCAAATCACCCTGTCGCCTTCCATGATCCCACACGCGCCAACCGGGAGGTCGAAGGGCCGGATGCGCAGATCCAGGCGGTAGTGGCTGAAGCTGTGCTGGAGCCCGTGATCGGTCGCGGACGGGGTGGCACCGGGCCACTGGACGAACACCCAGTCTTCCAGGGCCTCGGCGGTTTCGGCCTCGGGCAGGCTGTAGAGCCCGCCCCAGATGCCTGCCTGTTGGCGCTGGATCAATGCGATACCCTCCGGCGCACGCAGACAGGCGGCCCAGCGCGTGCGTGTGGGCAGGTCGCGACGCGGCCGCGGCGAAGGCAGCGTGTTGGTCAGGCCCTGCTGCGCGGCGCCGCAATCCTCGTGCACCGGGCAGGCTTCACACGCGGGGCGGCTGCGAGAACAGAGCAGGGCACCCAGGTCCATGATCGCCTGAGTGTAATCCGCGCAGCGTGTGGCAGGGGTACGCGCCTCGGCCTCGCGCCACAACTCGCGCTGGACGGTGGTACCACCCGGCCAGCCGTGGATCGCCGCGTGACGGGCAAGTACGCGCTTGGCATTGCCGTCCAGAATGGCCTCGGGCGCGTCGTGCGCCTGGGCGATGATGGCGGCGGCGGTGGAGCGCCCGATGCCCGGCAGTTGTTCCAGGCCCTCGCGGTCGGCGGGGAACATGCCAGCGTGGTCCTCGACGACCACCTGAGCGGCGCGGTGCAGGTTGCGCGCGCGGGCGTAATAGCCAAGCCCGGACCATTGGTGCAACACCGCGTCCTGCGGCGCGGCCGCCAGGCTTTCGACGTCCGGGAACTGCTCCATGAAGCGGAGAAAGTAGGGGACTACGGTCTCCACCCGGGTCTGCTGCAGCATGATCTCGGAGACCCACACCCGGTAGGGCGTGCGCGGGTGCTGCCACGGAAGGTCAGTGCGGCCGTGGTGGTCGAACCAGGCAAGTAGCCGCTCGGCAAACGGATTCATGGTCGGCAGGGTTCGCGACCCCGTGCGGTACACGGGGGCGCAATGGATCAGCGATTGCGCAGACGATCAAGAAGGCCTTCGGACTCCTGATCGATGCGCTCGCGTACGCGATCTTCTTCCTCGTCGATGCGCTCGCGGGCTCGATCCTGTTCCTCGCGCACGCGCTCCCGGGCCTCGCCCTCGTAGCGCTCGCGCACGACGTCCTCCAGGTCGAGGCGGAAGCTCGGATCGGTAAACGCCCCGGTAATACGGATCGGCAGGGTCACGCCCCGCAGATCATCCAGTTCGCGGCCACCCTGGCCCTCCAGCGTGCCGACAATCGTGGTGTTTACACGGTAATCCAGCGTGTCGTCGTTCAGGTCGGCCTGGCCCTGGCCGCCTACCCGCAACAGCGGCGAGCTGGCCTCCAGATCCTCGTTGTGCACCACGCCGTCGCGAATATTGAAGCTGCCGGTCAGTTCGCTGAAGTCGGTCTGGTTGGGTTCTTCATCTTCCAGCTGCTCGCCGCGCAGGCGGGCCTCGGCCCGGCGGATGATCTGCGCCACATTGATACCGCGTACCGCACCATCCTCGAAGCGCATGTTGCCGCTGCCGTTCAGGGCACCCTTCAGCTGGCTCAGGAGTTCACCGCGGGTGGTGATATCCAGTTCCAGGTTGCCGGTACCCATCAGGCGCGCATCGTCACCCTGAAAGTCTTCCAGCAGGGCACCGATATCCAGGCCCTGCAGATCGGCCGCCAGCTCGTAACGCGGAGCGTCGTGGCGGGCATCCAGGCGCAGACGGCTGGTCAGTTCGCCGTCGTAGGCCTCGGCATTCAGGGGCTGGATATTCCAGTCACCGGCCTCGGCGCGGATCTGCAACTCGATGTTGCGCAGGACCATGCCCATCACGTCGAGGCGGCCGAGTGCCGCGCTGCCATCCACATCGACGCTGCGCAGGGCCTCCAGCGGCAGTTCGATGGCGATGTCCTCGTCGGCATCACGCTCGCCGTTACCGTTCTCCGTGCGCGCCTCTTCCAGCTCCGGCGGCAAGTAACGGTCGAGGTTCAGGCGCTCGCCGGAAACATCGAAGCGGATCAGGGGCCGCTCGCCGCTCCCGTCCCAGCCGGCGGAGCCGCTCAGCATGGCGTCGTCCACGGTGATCAGGAACGGGTCCATGTTCAGTTCCTGGAAGTTGCCCCGCGCGGAGAAATCGAGCGCGATGCGGGACAAGGCATCGGGGTCATTGGTCGCGGGCGCGTCCATCCCCAGGTCTGTCAGGACGTCCTTCAGGTTGAAGGTGTTGGTTCGCATCTCGGTGCGAACCTGCGGCTGCTCGCCCCCCAGATCGGACAGTTCGGCAAACCCGGTCATGCGCACGCTGGAAACCCCCAGTGTGAGGCGCTCCAGGCGCAGGGACATCGCGTCGGCCATCTCCAGGGCAACGTCGGTCTCCAGGGTCATGCCCACGGCGCGCGGCAGGCCGCCACCATCAAGGCCAAGGGTCGCGTTCAGGCGGCGCACGGAGTAGCGCTCGTTGAGCAAATCCACGTTCAGCAGGCCGCCGAGATCGAGCGCGAGCTCCACCGGTTCGGCCAGATCACCGCCCTCGGCGCGCACGACCGCTTCCAGATCCAGCCGCGTCTCGATGCCCGGACGGAAGCGACCAATCTGCAGCTCGAACGGCTCCAGGGTGGCCTGCATGCCGGTCTCGCGGTCATCCCAGCGCACACGGGCATTGGTCAGGGAGATCCCGGCCACATCGATGCGCTGCAGCGCCAGGCGCGTCTCGGTCTCGGTGCGCTCCTCATCATCCGCACCCACGGCGTCATCGCGCGCTTCGCCGGCGTGCTCCAGCAGGTCGTCCCAGTTGTTGCGGCCCTGCTCGTCGCGCGCCAGATTCAGGCGCACGCCGTCGGCCTCCACGCGTTGGACCTCCAGCTCGCGGCGCAGCAGCGGCATCACCGCCACCGCGACGTCCACCACGTCGATCTCGGCGAACGGCTCGTCGCCAAAGCCCTCGGCATTGCCGAAGCGCACCTCTTCCAGACGCAGCCCAAGGCTGGGGAACAGGGTCAGGCCGATCGGCCCGGAGAGGGTCAGCTCGCGACCGGTCGCTTCCTGCACCTCGGCTTCGATGCGCTCCTTGTAATCATTCGCATCGAAGGTGATCAGCAGGTAGGCGGCCACGATCACGACCAGCAGGATCAGTACGGCGATCAGGCCCAGCAGGCGCTTGATCCATTTCATTCGGAATCTCCTTTCGGTTCGGCCTGCCAGGTGCCACTGCGGCCCCCACGTTTCTCCAGCAGACGTACCCCATCGATTTGCATGCCGCGATCCACGGCCTTGCACATGTCATAAACCGTCAGCAGCGCGGTGGACACGGCGGTCAGCGCCTCCATCTCCACCCCGGTCTGGGCGTGCACCTCGCAGGTGGCCTGCACGCGCACGGCGGTGTCTTCCGTCTCCAGCTCCAGGGCCACCCGGGTCAGTCCGATCGGGTGGCACAACGGGATCAGGTCACCGGTCTTCTTGGCCCCCATGATGCCAGCCACGCGGGCAATGCCCAGGACGTCCCCTTTCGCATGACGGCCTTCGCGGATGCGCTGCAGGGTATCCGGTTGCATGTGAATGCGGCCCTCGGCGATCGCCACGCGATGGGTGACGGACTTTTCGCCGACGTCGACCATGTGCGCATGGCCTTCGGCATCGAAGTGAGTGAATTCGTTCATGCCGGCTATAATGCTTGACTCGCAGTCATCTTTACAGGGGCCGGTATGACCGTAAGCGTTCACTATTTCGCGCGATTGCGCGAGGAACTGGGCCGCCAGGGAGACGAAGCGGAGCTGCCCGGAGACAGCCTGACCGTGGGCGAGCTGTGGCGGCACCTGCACCAGGATGCGCCCCCCGAGCGCCTGATGGCCGCGGTGAACCAGGAGCAGGCGAACCTGGACACCCCGGTACGCGACGGCGACGAGGTCGCCTACTTTCCGCCGGTCACCGGGGGTTAGGATGGCGGTCGAGATCCTTCCTGGCGACTTCGACCCCTGGGAGATCGTCCGTCAGGCCGAGCAGGCCATCCCGGCGAATGCCCGCGGCGCGGCCAGTGTATTCGTCGGCCGCATGCGCGACTTCAACGAGGACGAGGACGTGACCGGCCTGTTCCTGGAGCACTATCCGGGGATGACCGAACGCGAGCTGGAGCGCATCGTCGCCGAGGCCGAGGCGCGCTGGCCGCTGCTGGGCTGCCATGTGGCCCACCGCGTCGGCGACGTGCGCCCCGGCGATGCCCTGGTGCTGGTGGCCACTTGGTCCGCCCACCGCATCGCCGCCCGCGACGCCTGCAGCGACATCCTCGAACGCCTGAAGCACGAGGCCCCGTTCTGGAAGCGCGAGACCCTGGCCGACGGCACCGACCGCTGGGTGGAGAAGAACACCCCGGGTTTCTAAACCCCTCCACCCTGTTCGCACCCCTTGTAGGAGCCTGCTTGCAGGCGAATGCCCCTGCCCGCGTCCGACTTTGGCAGGAGCTTCGCCTGCGAGCAGGCTCCCACGGGGCCCAGCTCAGGACATCGGGCATCCCGGCCGCCCCCACATCGTCATCCCGGAAACCGCGCAGCGGTTATCCGGGATCTCCACCGCCGGAGATGAGCCGGGCGTCCGCGGAGGCTCCAGCGCGGGAGATCCCGGCTCTCCGCTTCGCTGCGGCCGGGATGACAGCACGAGGGTAGGCTGCGGGCCGGGATGACAGAACAAGGGAAGGTTGCAGCCGGCACTGCGAGAACAGCGCGGGCCCTTTAACGCAGGGTGAGGTAGAGGGTCTGGTTGCCGCGACGGAGTTGCAGCTCCAGGGTCTGGTGGGCGGCCAGTTGTTGCGGCAGGTCGGACAGGCGCTGGATGCGCTGGCGATTGATGGCCAGCAGCACGTCGCCCGGGCGCAGGCCGGCGCGCGCCCCGGGGGTGCCGGGCTCCACCGCAATCACCGCCACGCGACTGCCCCCGTCACGGGCGCTGGCCTCTGACAAGCGAACACCATCCAGCCGCGGGTGCACCGCCGCGCCCTCGATGCGCCGCTCTTCCGGGCGAGCCAGGCGGGCGACGATGCGCTGTTCGGTCCCGTCGCGCAGGACATCCAGGCGCACATCGGAACCGGCGCGCAGCATGCCGAGGCGGTTGCGCAGGTCGCCGGCGCTGCGCACCGGCTGGCCGTCCACCCGCAGCACGATATCCCCGTGCAGGAGGCCGGCGCGGTCAGCAGCCGAACCGCGCACCACCCGCGTGATCACGGCGCCCTGGGAAATGTCCAACTCAAAGGCCTGGGCCAGCGCCGGGGTCAGATCCTGCATCTCCACGCCCAGCGCACCGCGTTCAACGCGACCATCCGCCAGCAGGTGGTCGCGGATCTGGCTGGCCATGTTGGCGGGGATCGCGAAGCCGATGCCGATGTTGCCGCCGCCGCGCGCGAGGATGGCCGTGTTGATGCCCACCAGCTCGCCACGCAGGTTGACCAGCGCCCCGCCAGAGTTGCCGGGGTTGATGGAGGCATCGGTCTGGATGAAGTCCTCGAAGCCGTCGCCGCCCAGCCCGCTGCGGCCCAGGGCACTGACGATGCCGCTGGTCACCGTCTGGCCGAGGCCGAAGGGGTTGCCGATGGCGACCACGAAGTCGCCCACGCGCAGGGCATCGGAGTCCGCCAGCGGGATCGCCTGCAGGTCCTCGGCGTCGATGCGGATCACGGCGACGTCGGTGGCCGGGTCGGTGCCCACCACCTCGGCCTCGTACTGGCGTCCATCGTAGAGGGTGACCAGGATCGCGTCTGCGCGCGCGATCACGTGGCTGTTGGTCAGGATGGTGCCGGCCTCGCCATCCACGATCACGCCGGAGCCCAGGCCCTGGCGTTCCCGCTCGCGCGAGCGCTCGGGGATATCGAAAAACCGGCGGAAGAAGGGGTCGTCGAACAGCGGGCTGACCGACTCCACCACCCGCGCGCGGGTGGCAATGTTCACCACCCCGGGGATGGTGCGCTCGAGCATCGGCGCCAGCGAGGGCAGGGGCTGACCGTCCACCGCGGCCGGGAGCTGGGCGGAGGCCGGTGCGGCCCCGAACAGGGCCAGGGCCAGGATCAGAAGGGGAACCAGCCGACGCATGGGCGATGCTCGATCAGGGCGCCAGGTTGGCGCGCGGGGCGAAGGACGACTCCTTGGCCATCTTGCGGTACCAGTCGCCGGCCTCGTCCTCCGGCGGGAGCTGCACCATCAGCTTCAGGTAGAGATCACCCGGCGGCTTGCCCGGCAGCCCCTTGCCCTTCAGGCGCATCTGTTTGCCCGACTGGGTGCCGGCCGGGACCTTCAGGTTGACCCAGCCATGCGGGGTGGGGACCTCGATGGTCGCGCCCAGCGCGGCCTCCCACGGGGTGAGCGGGATGTCGCGGTAGAGGTTGCGGCCGTCCAGGGTGTAGCGGCTGTCCGGCTTCACCCGGATCTCCAGCAGCAGGTCGCCGGCGCCGCCACTGCCAACGCCCGGGTCGCCCTGGCCGCGCACCCGCAGGCGCGAGCCGTCCTTGGCCCCGGCGGGGATGCGCACGCGCTGCACCCGGCCGTCGGCATCCTGGACCGAGACCTCGGTGCCCTTGAGCGCCTGATCCAGGCTGATGTCCACGCGCCCCTCGCGGTCGGCGCCGCGCATGTTGAAGCCGGCCCCGCCACCGCGGCGACGACCGCCACCCATGCCGCCACCGCCGAAGACCGAATCGAAGAAATCCGAGAAGCCGCCGGCATCGGGACCCCCGCGGGCACCGCCGTATTGTGTCCGGCCGTCCCAGCCCGGCGGCGGACGAAAGTCCTGCCCCTGACGCCAGTCGGCGCCCAGCTGGTCGTAGGCCTTGCGCTTTTCCGCGTCGCCCAGGGCCTCGTAGGCCTCGTTGACCTCCTTGATACGGGTCTCGGCGTCCGGGTCCTTGCTGACATCCGGGTGGTACTTGCGCGCCAGCTTGCGGTAGGCCTTCTTGATCGTATCCTGGCTGGCGTCGCGGCTCACACCGAGGACCTTGTAGTAGTCCTTGTATTCCATTGCTTTCCTCGAGCGGTTGCGGCTGCGTCCTCGGGTGACACCCGGATCCCGCCAGTGGTCATGATAGCCGGGATGCGGCTGTCACCCCGGGAGACACGGGCCGCAGAAAAGATCCGTGTCTCCCAAGGCTTAAAAAGACGGGGCGCCACCGCGGGCGGAACCCGGGGCAGCGCCCGTGTCTCGCCCGGTGGGGATACTCCCCGCCGGGCACGTGGTGCCGGATCAGTTCTCGATCTCGATCTCGATCCGGCGCGGCTGCACGCGGGCCTGCTTCGGGATGCGGACCTCCAGCACACCGTTTTCGCTGCGCGCGGAGATGTTTTCGGCATCCGCCGTATCCGGCAGCGAGAAACGGCGGAAGAAAGAGCCACGCACGCGTTCGATGCGCTTGTAGCCTTCCTTCTCTTCCTCGCTTTCGTGCTTGCGCTCGCCGCGCAGGGTCAGCACGCCGTTCTCCATGTTCAGCTCGATGTCCTTCGGGTCCACCCCGGGGATATCGGCATGCAGCACGTAGGCATCGGTCTCTTCGCGGATATCCACCGCGGGGGCCCAGTCGGAGGTCGCGGAAGAGTCCTCGGAGCCGGGCATATCCGGCATGCGACCGAGTTCGCGCGACAGTTGACCGAGCAGGCTGAACGGTTCGTAACGGGTCATGGTCATGGTGTTCCCTCCTGTGTGGGCGTCATCTGACTCACCCATAGAAGTAGGGGACACTTCCCGCGTTTTCAAGGGCCTGGGGAAGACGCGGATCACGCTACCCGCTTGCGCTCGAGTCAATTGTGCACAGTGATCAGTCTCTCCCCTACAGGCGCCGAAACTCCTTCAGCTTGTAGTCGTCGTCGGTGATTAGTTCGAACACGCCATGCACGCCGCGCTGATCCAGATGACTGCGCAGCAGCCGCGCCGGGAATTGCACGCTCTCGCCACTATCCGCCTGCGCAAAGACCACCGCGGCACGCCCGGTGTAGTAGTCCTCCATCTCCTGGCGCGAGATCGCCAGGCGCAAGCGAAACCGGCGCATCGGCTATTCCAGGTTCTGCACCTGCTCGCGCAGCTGCTCGATCAGGACCTTCATCTCCACCGTGGCGCGGGTGATCTCCAGGTCGTGCGACTTGGAGGAGATGGTGTTGGCCTCACGGTTGAACTCCTGCATCAGGAAGTCGAGCCGACGCCCGCTGGGCCCGCCCTGGTCCAGGATCTCGCGCACGGCCGCCACGTGGCCGTCGATGCGGTCCAGCTCCTCGGCGATATCCATACGCTGGGCCAGCAACGCGACCTCCTGCTCCAGGCGCTTCGGGTCCAGATTCAGGTCCAGTTCGCGGATGCGCGCCAGGATACGTTCGCGCTGCTCGTCGAGCATCGGCTGACGCCGCGAGTGGACTGTCCGGGCATGCCCCGCCAGGGCCTCCAGGCGCGTGCGCATGCCGTCGGCCAGGGCCGCACCCTCCGTCGTGCGCATCGCGACCATAGCCTCCAGCGCGGTATCGAAGCCAGCCAGTAGCGGTTCCGCCAGGACCTCGCCGGCATCCGAGGCGCCCTGCAGGACGCCGGGCCAGCTCAGCACGTCCAGCGGCGAGACCGGGGCCGGATTGCGCATTCTTCGCTCAATCGCCGCGCAGGCATCGATCAGCGCCTGCACGCGCTCCTGATCGAAGGTCTCCGGGGCGTTGTCCGCCTGGCCTCGGTCGCGCAGCACCACGTCCACCTTGCCGCGCGCCAGGTGGCCCTTGAGGCGTTTACGCACCTCGGCCTCCAGCGAGCGCAGGTGATCCGGAAGGTGGATCCGCAGCTCCAGGTAGCGGTGATTGACGCTCTTGAGCTCCCAGTCGAACACGCCCCCATCCAGGGTCATGGCGTGCCGCGAAAATCCGGTCATGCTGGTAATCATTGTTCCCCCCGTTGCGGTCCCTGCTGCGCAAGGCACGAGTGTAGTGCGTCGCTCACTTGGGCGACGCACTACACGCATGGCCCGTATACTGCGCCCCTCTCAAATCTAGCAAGGATCACAGCATGCGACCCAGTGGCCGAGCAGCCGACGCGATGCGCCCCGTGCGTTTTACCCGCCATTTCACCCGTCACGCGGAGGGTTCCGTACTGGTGGAATTCGGGGACACGCGCGTGCTGTGCAACGCCACGGTGGAGTCGCGCGTGCCGCCGTGGTTGAAGAACAAGGGCCGCGGCTGGGTCACCGCCGAATACAGCATGCTGCCGCGCTCCACCCACGAGCGCATGGTGCGCGAGGCCGCCCGTGGCAAGCTGGGCGGCCGCACCATGGAGATCCAGCGCCTGATCGGCCGCTCACTGCGCGCCGCGGTCGACCTCGAGGCCCTCGGCGAACGCCAGATCATCGTCGACTGCGACGTGATCCAGGCCGATGGCGGCACCCGCACGGCCGCGATTAGCGGGGCCTACGTCGCGCTGCGCGACGCCATTCGCAAGGCACGCGAACAGGGCCTGATTCGCAAGGACCCGCTGCACGGCCATTTGGCTGCCGTCTCGGTGGGCATCTTCAATGGCACCCCGGTGCTCGATCTCGATTACGACGAGGACTCCCAGGCCGAGACCGACCTGAACCTGGTGATGAACGAGGCCGGCGGGGTGATCGAGATCCAGGGCACGGCCGAGGGCCACGCCTTCCGCCGCGACGAGCTGGACCAGATGCTGGATCTGGGCGAGAAGGGCATCCGCGAGATCTGCGAGGCCCAGAGCGCCGTTTTGGCCGAAGGCTGATTTGGGCATGGCGGGCGAACCGCGGCGCGTGGTGCTGGCCACCGGCAACCCCGGCAAGCTGCGCGAGATCCGCGCCCTGCTGGAACCACTGGGCCTGGCGGTCGAGCCACAATCAGAGCATGGAGTGCCGGAGGCCGAGGAGACCGGCCTGACGTTTGTGGAGAACGCCATCCTGAAGGCGCGCAACGCCGCCCGGCACACCGGACTGCCGGCGATCGCCGACGACTCCGGGCTGGAGGTGGAGGCCCTGCGCGGCCAGCCGGGGATCTACTCCTCGCGCTACGCCGGTACGGACGCCGACGATGCCGCCAACAACGCGCGGCTGATGGAGGCGTTGCAAGGCGTGCCACCGGAACAGCGGGGTGCGCGTTTCCGCGCCGTGGTGGTGTACCTGGAACACGCCGAGGACCCGGCCCCGATCATCGCCGAGGGCGTGTGGCCCGGTCGCATCGCCGAGCAGGCCAGCGGCGCCGAGGGCTTCGGCTACGACCCGTTGTTCCTCGTTCCGGAGGAAGGCTGCACCTCGGCCGAACTGGACCCGACAACCAAGAACCGCCTGAGCCACCGCGGCCAGGCCCTGCAACAGCTCGTGGCCAGCCTGCGCAACCGCATCGGCAACCCGCCGGCCTGACATCCTGCCCCACCCGGCGCCGGGGCCCACCCAGGGAGATCGCCACGGCCCCTACGGGGCCTCGCAACGACGGGGACAAAAGCACCGTCATCGCGAGGGGCGCAGCGCCGTGGCGATCGGCGTGAAAAGCCCCGACATGGGGTGGCGCAATGGCGGGACTGGGTGCTTTCGACGCCATGCGGACCCTCGCCTATGCTTCGCACATGAACTCCGCCCTGACCCATCCGCCGCCACTCGCGCTGTACGTGCATCTGCCCTGGTGCGTGCGCAAGTGCCCGTACTGCGACTTCAACTCCCACGAGCCCCGTGGCGAGGTGCCGTTCGACGACTACGTGGCGACGCTGCTGCGCGACCTTGAGGGCCAGCTCCCGGATGTCTGGGGGCGACGGCTGGAGAGTGTGTTCATCGGCGGCGGGACCCCCAGCCTGTTCCCGCCGGAGGCGCTGGACGAACTCCTGTCCGGCCTGCGCGCCCGGCTACCACTGCGTCCGGACTGCGAGGTGACCCTGGAGGCCAACCCGGGCACCGCCGATCGCGCCTACTTTCGCGGCTACCGCGAGGCCGGGGTCAATCGGCTGTCGCTGGGCGTCCAGAGCTTCGACGATGCGATGCTCGCCCGGCTGGGTCGCATCCACGGCGCCGCCGAGGCCCGCGCGGCGGTGGAGCATGCCCGCGCCGCCGGCTTCGAGGCGATCAATCTGGATCTGATGTTCGGCCTGCCGGGTCAGTCAGTGGCGGCCGGGCTGGCGGACCTGCAGGCGGCCATCGAACAGGATCCGGGGCACATCTCCTGGTATCAGCTGACCCTCGAGCCGAACACCTTGTTCGCGGCGCGCCCACCCGAACTGCCGGAGGACGTCACAATCGAGGAATTGTTCGCCCGCGGCCAGTCCCATCTGGCGGCGGCTGGCTATACTCGATACGAGGTGTCCGCCTATGCACGTCCGGGGCAGGAATGTCGCCACAACCGCAATTACTGGACCTTCGGCGACTATCTCGGCATTGGCGCCGGGGCCCACGGCAAGCTGACGCAGGTGCACGATGGCACGATCCTGCGGCGGATGAAGCCGCGCCAGCCGGAGGCCTATCTCGCCGGGCCGCAGCAGCACAACGATCAGACCGTGCCGGCGGCGGAGCGGCCCTTCGAGTTCATGCTGAACGCGCTGCGACTGGTGGAAGGGGTTCCCGCCACGAGCTTCGAGGCGCATTGCGGCCTGCCGCTGGCGGTGCTCGAGCCGGCGCTTTCCGAACTGCGCGCGGACGGGCTGCTGGTCGCGGATACGGAGCGCCTGCAGGCCACGGAACGGGGCCTGGCGTTTCTCAATGACGTGCTGGAGCGTTTTCTTCCGGAAGGGACTCCGCAGGACTCGATCGCCACGCCGATAGCCTGGCCTGCGGGCCGGAAGGAGGGTCGATGATGCGTCCCGTCGAGTTTGTCGATTTTACCTGCCCCTGGTGCGGCGAGCCCGGCGAGATCACGGTGGACATGGTCAGCAATGACCGCGAGTGGGTCGAGGACTGCGCGGTGTGCTGCTCCCCCATCGTGTTCCGCCGCGAGGATGCCGGCGACGAGGAGATTCCGCGCGTCGCCGCCCAGCGGGAGGGCGAGTGAGCGCAGCGCCACCGTATACCCCGATCGACTGCGAGCGCTATTCCGAGCTGGAGCTGGCGATCCTGCGCGGTCAGTCCCTGCGCACGCACTGGTGCCGCGGGGAGATGGACCGGATCGCGATCGTGCGGCCGCTGGACCTGCGCACCCGACGCAGCGCGGAATACCTGATCCTGCGTGACGCCGAGGGCCGGCGGCAATGGTGGCGCCTGGACCGGCTGATCAGCTTCGAGCCGGTGTCGGGCTGAACGCCATCCGGGCTGGCTACGACGGGTGAGGTGGCTCGTCGTATCACCGCACCACAGAGTGCACAGAGGACACGGAGAAAGGTGCAGGGATTTTCGGGGGCAGTAGACACCGCTGGATCATGCACAACGCAGAAGGCGTAGACCCTTTGCGGGTACGCCCGTAACCGGGCTTCAGGCAACTTGCCATCCCCTGCGAATCAACAGCCCTGCAATCCCGCTGGACCAGGATTGTCCTTCTCTGCGTTCTCCGTGCCCTCTGTGGTGCACAAACCCAACAAACCGGGCACGGAGCGTCAGGCGGGCAGGAGCCAGGTCAGCTGCGCTTCATCTGGTCGAAGAACTCGGAATTGGTCTTGGACGACTGCATGCGGCCGAGCAGGAATTCCATGGCCTCGATGTCGTCCATGCCGTGCAGGAACTTGCGCAGGATCCAGAGCTTTTGCAGCTCGTCGGGTGCGGTCAGCAGCTCCTCGCGGCGGGTACCGGAACGGTTCACGTTGATCGCCGGGTAGATGCGCTTCTCCGCGATGCGCCGCTCCAGCTGGAGCTCCATGTTGCCGGTGCCCTTGAACTCCTCGTAGATCACCTCGTCCATCTTCGACCCGGTCTCGACCAGCGCGGTGGCGATAATGGTCAGGCTGCCGCCCTCTTCCACGTTGCGCGCGGCACCGAAGAAGCGCTTCGGGCGGTGCAGGGCGTTGGCATCCACACCACCGGTGAGCACCTTGCCGGAGCTGGGCGAGACGGTGTTGTAGGCACGCGCCAGGCGGGTGATGGAATCCAGCAGGATCACCACGTCGCGCTTGTGCTCGACCAGCCGCTTGGCCTTCTCGATCACCATCTCGGCGACCTGCACGTGGCGCTGGGCCGGCTCGTCGAAGGTGGAGGAGACGACCTCGCCCTGGACCATGCGGTCCATCTCGGTGACCTCTTCCGGGCGCTCGTCGATCAGCAGGACGATCAAATAGCACTCGGGGTAGTTGCCGGCGATGCTCTGGGCGATGTTCTGCAGCATCAGCGTCTTGCCCGCCTTGGGCGGGGAGACGATCAGGCCGCGCTGGCCCTTGCCGAACGGCGATACGATGTCGATGATCCGCGCGGTGATGTCCTCGGTGGAGCCATTGCCGCGCTCCATGCGCATGCGCTTGTTGGCATGCAGCGGGGTGAGGTTCTCGAACAGCACCTTGTGCTTGGCGTTCTCCGGCGGCTCGAAGTTGATCTCCGAGACCTTCAACAGCGCGAAGTAACGCTCGTTGTCCTTGGGCGGGCGGATCTTGCCGGAGATGGTATCGCCGGTGCGCAGCCCGAAGCGTCGGATCTGGCTGGGCGAGACATAGACGTCATCCGGCCCGGCCTGATAGGAGCTGTCGGCACTGCGGAGAAAGCCAAAGCCGTCGGAGAGGATCTCGAGGACACCGTCGCCAAAGATGGCTTCGCCACTCTTCGCGTGAGCCTTGAGCAGGGCGAAGATGATCTCCTGCTTGCGGGCACGGGACATGTTCTCGATGCCTTGTTCTTCGGCAAAGGCCACGAGATCGGCAGCGGACATCCGCTTCAATTCGGTCAGATTCATGCGTGGGATGCTGTGTTCAACGTGGATGATCGGCGACCGGGGGTGGTCACTCGGATTGACTGGAAGGAGGCAGGGAATGGCCTGGCGGCCACTCGAACTGGTTCGATGGTAAGCGAGGCGGCGGCGCGGGGCAACCCCGGAGAAACCGGACGCCTGCGAGGCCTGGCGGTTAACCGCCAGGCCCAAGCATCAAAGGTGCTGATCCAGGAACGCAGTCAGCTGCGACTTGGACAGGGCGCCGACCTTGGTGGCCTCGACATCGCCGTTCTTGAACAGCATAAGCGTCGGGATCCCGCGGATGCCGTATTTCGGCGGCGTGGACGGGTTCTCGTCGATGTTCAGCTTGGCGACCTTGACCTTGCCGGCGTATTCTTCGGCGATTTCGTCCAGAATGGGGGCGATCATCTTGCAGGGCCCGCACCACTCGGCCCAGTAGTCCACCAGGACCGGCTGATCCGCCTTCAGGACGTCCTCGTCGAAACCGGCGTCCGATGTGTACACAATTTTGTCGCTCACTCCGAGCCCTCATGACTTGGGTTGGGGGAGCAGCCCGCACCGCCGGCTGCACGGCCCTTACTATCGACCATCAACGCCGGACAGTTCAAGTAATACGCAGGAACCGAGGAACCCCATGACCGAAACCGTGCAGGACACACCCCGCTTCGACCAACTCGATCTACCCGAATCCGTCCGGGCGGGCATTCGTGCAACCGGTTTCGAAACCTGCACCCCGATCCAGGCGCAGACCCTGCCGATCGCGCTGGCCGGCCACGACGTCGCTGGCCAGGCACAGACCGGGACCGGCAAGACCGCGGCCTTCCTGATCGCGACCTTCAACCGCCTGCTGCGCCAGCAGCCGTCACCCAACCGACAGCCCACGGACGTGCGCGCCCTGATCCTGGCCCCGACCCGCGAGCTGGCGATCCAGATCCACAAGGATGCCGAATCACTGGGTGCGGAAACCGGGCTGAAGCTCGCGTTGGCCTACGGCGGCACCGGCTACGACAGCCAGCGCGAGCAGCTGGAGGCCGGGGCCGACATCCTGATCGGCACGCCGGGGCGCATCATCGACTACTACAAACAGAAGGTTTTCGGCCTCAAGCAGACCGAGGTGGTGGTACTGGACGAGGCGGATCGCATGTTCGATCTCGGCTTCATCAAGGATGTGCGCTTTCTGATGCGCGGCTGCGCGCCGGCCAGCGAACGCCTGTCCATGCTGTTCTCGGCCACGCTGTCCTTCCGCGTGATGGAGCTGGCCTACGAGCACATGAACAATCCGGAAAAGGTCCAGGTCGAGGCCGAGACCCTGACCGCCGAGCGCGTGCGCCAGGTGATCTACTACCCGGCCAACGACGAAAAGATCCCTTTGCTTCTGGGACTCGCACGCGACCTTAAGCCGGAGCGCGCGATCGTGTTCGTGAACACCAAGCACGGTGCCGAGAAGGTCTGCGACTGGCTGAACGTGAACGACCAGAAGGCCGCGCTTCTGTCCGGCGACGTGCCGCAGAACAAGCGCTCGCAGCTGCTGGAACACTTCGCCGCCGGCGAATACACCTACCTGGTCGCGACTGACGTGGCCGCCCGCGGACTGCACATCCCGGCGGTCACCCATGTCTTCAACTTCGACCTGCCGCAATCCGGCGAGGACTACGTGCACCGTATCGGGCGCACCGCCCGCGCCGGCGCCGAAGGCGATGCGATCAGCTTCGGCTGCGAGGACTCGGCCTTCTACCTGCCGGATATCGAGAGCTATCTGGGTGAGCGCATCCCCACCGCGAGCGTGGACCCGGCGCGACTGTTCCAGGATGCGGTCAAGCCAAAGCCACGCCCGCGCAAGCCGCGCGACGATCGCCGCGGTGGCCCGCGTTCCGGCGGAGGCGGCCGCCCCGGAGGCAGCCGCCCGCAGCGCAGCGGCAACCGGAGCTGAGCGGACGCGGGAAAAGCCACAGAAAAGATGGTGCCGGCGAGAGGAGTCGAACCTCCGACCTATCGATTACGAATCGGTGCCGGTGACCAAACAATGTAGAGGGCGTTACGTCAGGTGACCCGTGAGGACTGGTAAACACACCAGTACCAAGGGGCTCCATTATGACAGTCCGAATCACGACCACCTCAACCAAGGGCGGTGTGGGCAAGACCACCGTCACGGCCAATCTCGGCGCCTACCTCGCGGACCTCGGCTACAAGGTCCTGCTGATCGACGCCGACATCCAGCCCACCCTTTCCAGTTACTTTCCGGTGGACCCGGCCCTGATCGCCGCCGGGGGGCTCACGGAACTCATTACCAACGGCGACACCGACGGCACGATCACTCCGATCGACATCCCGCTCGACGGCGAGCACGACGGGGCCCTCGACATTGTGCTGTCCAACGACCCCCAGGGTCGGCTGCAGCAATGGATCCTGCACACGCCGGACGGCCGCGTGCGACTCAAACACATCCTCGCGGATTACGACGACCTCTATGACGTCGTCCTGCTGGATACCCAGGGGGCTGTCGGCCCCCTGCAGGATGCCGCCGTCCTGGCGGCAGACTTCCTGCTCTCCCCTATTCCCCCGGAAATCCTCTCCGCCCGCGAGTTCGCGCGCGGGACCGTGTCGATGCTTGATCGGCTGCGACCGATGGCGGCCATGGGCGCACCGGTCGGTCCACTTCGCGGCCTCCTCTATCGGGTAGACCGAACCGGAGACGGCCGCGCGATCGCGGACGAACTCCGGCGCGAGGCCTGCGGCGAAAGCCGAGGCCAGATCACCATCCTCGATACGTTCATCCCCTCCGCCGTGGCCTACCGAGAGGCGGCCACCCAGCAGGTGCCCGTCCATCGATGGGAGCCCCACCGACAAGGGCCCACCCTGTCCGGTGCCGAGACCATGCGCCGCCTCACCGAGGAGCTGTTGCCTCACCTGATCCGGGGAGGGGCACAACATGGGTAAGAAACAGCTGAGTTCCGAGGAGTTGCGCAGCCGCCTGACCGTCGGCCATTTCGGCGATTCGGCGGCGCAGGATCTGCCGCCAGGCGACCCTCTGACCGTCACACAGATGGTGTTGGAGATCGACCGGATCCGGCCGTATGACGGAAACCCCCGGCGGCAGCGCAACCCGCAGTACGACGAGATCAAGGCATCCATCCGGGCGCAGAAGCGGTTGAACAATGCCATTGAAGTCACGCGTCGCCCGGACGACGACCTCTATATGGTGCGCGCCGGCGGGAACACGCGGCTGCAGATCCTGCAGGAGCTGTACGAAGAGACCGGCGACGAGGCGTACCGCAAGGTCCATGTGCTGTTCCATCCCTGGACCTCGGACCAGGATGTGTTGGGTGCACACCTGATCGAGAACGAAATGCGCGGCACGATGACGCTGATCGATCGCGCCCTCGCGGTCGATCGACTGCGCGAAATGTTCGAGGCGCAGGCCGGCGAGAGTCTGAGCCGAAAGGAGTTGCAACGGCAACTGCAGGACATTGGTTACACCGCCTCCCTGAAACTACTGCGTCGATTTGAATACGCAGCAAAGACTCTACTGCCGTCCATCCCCCAGGCGCTCCATGGCGGCCTGGGTGGACAGGCCATCGAGAAGCTCCGTGATCTCCATAGGTCGGCCCATGCCGTAGGCGAGTCCCATGGGCACACCCAGGATGCGGTGGACATGGTGTTTGAGGAGGCCCTCACCGCCACCGATGCGCCCGATTGGGACCCCGGTGCCGCGCGGCAGGAACTGGAGCGGCGTCTGGCCGAAGAACTGTCCCTCGATCTGCGCACCGTGCGCATGGAACTCGATACGCCGCCGACGCAGGACCCCGAGGGGACGACGGACCCAGCCGACATGCCCTCGGACGCCGATCCCGGCGCAATGGTCCAACAGACACCGCCCGTCCACGATGCCTCACCTACCGGGACACCCGGAGCGTCCCCCGGACGTTCCGGGGCCGCAACGGATCCAGTGATCGGTGATGGGGCCGGTGCGGGTGACCCACCTCCTTCCAGCCCACCGGCCGCGGCACCGACTGAGCCCGCGCCCACGCCCGCAGCCGCGCCAACCGTGGCGGATCTGAGGCGTCGGATCTGCACGTTGGCCGAGCAGATCGCCGCTCGCTACCACTACGCCGATCAGATCCAGCCCGTAGACATCGGCTATGGCTACGTCCTCGACCTGCCGGGCGAGACGGCCGAGGAGGCGGAGGCCCGGATGAACGCGGTGGAGAACGACTATCGGCACTGGACCTGGTGGCTACTGGTCAGCTGGTCGCAGATCGGCCTCCACCCGGACCGCGTCCTGCAGACATGCCCCACCCATCGCCTGGCCTCAGCCATTCACCGAGGCGACGAGGAGGAGGTCATCGCGCGGCACATCGCCGAGCCACCCTGGCGCGGGCTGGGCTGGATGGTCAGTTCGTGCCTACGCGAGCGCGATTTCGCCGACTTCGTCGCCCTCGTCCAGGCCTGCCGGGACCTGCAGCACCAGGCGGACGCGGACGGTCTCGATCCGTGGGAGGGCTGAGCCATGAGCAGCACAACGGATCTCACCCTCCATGTCCTGCGCTACGCCATGTCCCGGCTGCAGGACGCCGACATGAACGCCCTCAGCGTATTGGGCCTCACACCCGACCAAGCCTCGACCCTCGCCGACATGACCTTCGACGAGCTGGTCGAAATCTCGCGACTCGGGCATCTGTTCATCGACCTCCAGATCGACGCTGATCGGTTCGATCAGCTCCTCGAACGCGCGCGGGACGAGGTCCAGTCGCGGCAGGTCCAGGACGAGCTGCTTAGGCACCAGGCAGACGCCCGGATGATGGAGGCGCTATTTGGCATGACCACGACGGATGTGGCCCGACGTCGGCGAGTGCTCGGACTGCCCTCGCAGCCCGGTCGGCCGCGATCACCCACGTCCGAACAGGCTCAGGCGATGTGGGACGCATGGCGGGCCGCCCCGAAGGACCTACCCGATCCGGATCGCTATCTCCACGTCGCGCGCAGCACGGGGGCCTCGGCCTCTGCGGTCTACCGGCTCGTCGCGGAGTGTCAGCACACGCTCACTGATCGGGCCCCAACGTATCCCGCCAAGACGGCGCGGCCCGTGGTCGACCTGGTGCATCACCAGTTCGGGACCCACCTCTATTCCGCCGGGGGCTCGTCATGACTGAGGAGATCACACCCCGCATCCGAGGGCTCAAGGCGTACCTGGAGGACGCCGCGCGCCAGCTACGGGATCGACCGCCGGACCCCGGCGGCGACGAGGAAGGCGCGGTCCTGTATTTCGGCACTTGGCATGACTCCCACCCCCGGGCGCTGCTATTCGCGGACGAGCTGGGGCCTACCGACAAGCTCGCCTGGATGGTGATCCAGGCGAACTCCGATCCCAAGGCCCCCGCCGGATTCCCGTCGTATGACGAGTTCGGCCGCGCGGGGCTTGGGTCCCGGCCCACCATCGCCGCCGCGATCGCCATGCTGCGCATCACGCGTTGGATCTCGCTGTGCGATCGCGTCCGTGACGGTCAGGGCCGATACCGGGGGAGCGTCTACGCGATCCACGACGAGGCGGTATCGGTCACCGAGGCGATGTACCTCGATCCGGAGTACATCACCTATCTGGAGAGCCTGACCGATCACGGCCATCGACGGGTGCGCGAGACTGCGCAGCAGGTGCTGTCCACGATCCATCAGCGCCTCGATGCCGACCGCGACCTCACGGATCCCGTGGACACCGGCGGTCGCTTTGAGCGCCGCCTCGCCACCCATAACCCCGACCCGGCCGTGCGGGCCGCCGCGAGCCCTTGGGGTCTCGCCGGAAGCGGCCAAGTTAACGAGGCTAACTCGGGTGAGCGCCAAGTAAAGAATCTTAACTCGGTCGCCGATCACCGAGTAAAGAATCTTAACTCGGTGGACCATCCCGTAGAAACTCCTTCAAAAACAGAAACTTCGTACCAAGTAAAGAATCTTAACTCGGCTCGCGCGCGCGGGGGTAGTAGTGGTTTATATAAACCTACTACTACAAAACCTACCTCTGATACAAAACCTACCTCTGAGGTATTGGAACAACCGGGCGCGCGCGGCAGTGAGGAGTCGGCCGACGCGCTGCACTATCCCGAGAGCTTCGGCGCCGATCACCGCAAGCTGGCTGATCGGTGTCTGCAGGGATTGCCCGCCGACCAGGCCCAGCAGGTCCTGGACGAGGTCGCCGGTGCCATCCGGGATCGCGCTCAAACGGATCCGATCCGCAACCCCTTGCGCTACCTGAGTGCCGTCGCCAAGCGGGCGCGCAGCGGCGATTTCCTGCCGAGCTACGCCGTGGACGCGGCCGAACGACGCCGGCGCAAGGCCGAGCAGGCGGAGCGCGAACGACGGATCGACCAGGCGAGCGTCCAGCAGGCCGAGGCGCAGGTGGTCACGGTCGAGCCCGACGCGAACAACGAACTGGTGCAGCGATTGGAGAAGGCCCGCAGCCGAAGCACCCACCGATCCAGGGAGCCAGGGGCATGATCCTCGACGAACATGACATGCCGTTCAGCCACGGCCGCGCTCGCGTGGTCCGGGACGCGCTGAATCGCGAGACGGATAAGCGATACGAGCTGGTGCCAGTGCATTGGGGCGGCCAGCAGGCGGGCTATGGCGTGGAGCAGGTCGATCCCGACGCACCACCCGAGCCCCCGCCTCGGCCACCTGACGACGAAGAACCGAGCGAATCACTGCGACAGGCCGCACGGGAGTATCGCGCGCCGGCGTCGGCCGGGGAGCCACCCCGGGACCACCCCGCCGACGCGGACGCCGAGGTGCCGACCTACACCTTGCGGCCGGCGCTGCGCAGCGTATGGCCCACGGTGCTCAAGTTTGTGCTGCTCCTCGCCGTACTGGCCTGGACGCCGGAGATCGTGGCTTGGCTGGGGCAGTTGCCCGATCCAGTAGGGGCGAACATTGCCGAGTGGCGCATGACCATCCCGGGCATCGGCGAGCTGCCCATCGTGCAGGCAGCACTGTCGATGGTCCTCGGTATCTGGATGGTGCTCACCGCGATCCGCATCGTGTTCGCGATCTACTACTACCGATTCACCCTCGACCCCGACCGCGTGACGGTCCAGACCGGGATCATCGCGCGCCATCGCCGCTCTCTGCGCTATGCCAATGCCCGGATCCCAACCCTGGAACAGGGCTTCATCGATCGCCTGATCGGCATCGGCGAGGTCCGGCTGTCCTCGGCGGGCGGTGGCGAAACCGGCGAGATCCGGTTGCATGGCGTGAGACGACCGCTGGAGGTGAAGGAGGAGATCCAGCGCCGCGTGGACGCGGTTTGGGATCGCTGAGCCAGACCAGAGGGGGGGGACACTGTCCCACCCCCCTGAGCCAGACCAGAGGGGAACGGCCGTGCCGAGGATTGCCACAGTAGACGCGGATCAGGCCCTGGATCGACTGCTGGACGTTGCGCTGAACGACAGCGGGCAGGCGCGCTCCGTCCGTCGCGTGCTGCTGGCCTGCTACAACGCGCCGGAATGGCCGCTCGACCTGTCCGATCTACGAGGACTCGATCCGGATCTCCAGGCGTCCGCGCTCACGGCAATCGGACTCTATATCGCTGGCTCCGATCTGTACGAATACCGCCCGGAAGCCCCCTGGCAGGCGATTTGGGATTTGGCCTGCCAGGAATCCGAGGGCGGTGATAGAACACGCTGACCGGGATCTCCCGGCACTCACGACATTAGGAGGCGACCATGGCCGACACGAAACCCATGCCCAACGAGGCCGACCCCATCGTGGACTGGCGTACCGCCAGTTCATCACCCGGAGGCCTGCGCGGGTCCGCCGCGATGGAGATCCAGACGCGCCAGGCGCAGCGGCTGGTGCACGGACGCGGAGCCACCGACAAGAAGGCACCCATCATCGGACTCGTGCGCTTCGCGACCACGATGCGGCGGATCTGGCGAGCCGCAGCCCTGGACGATCCGTGGGCCGACTGGAAACTGCTGCAGACCTATGAGTCCCTCACGGAGAACCGCGAGGGCATCAATGCCCTCCGGGAACAGACCGAGCGCCTCCTGGCCTCGATGCCCGGTATCGAGATCGATGTGGCTCAGAGCCAGAGTCCGTGCACCGTCCCACTGGAGTTCTCGAACCCCTACGGCTTCATGGGGGCCTACCTGATCGCCGACTTCGATCGGACCGCACGCGCCATCCTGACCGCGCGCCACGTCGGGCTCATGGGCCGGGACGAGAGCGAGCGGATGCTGTATCAGGGTGGCCGACTGGTCCGCAGTGCGTTCAACGCTCCGCAGGGATTCCAGTATCAGGGCGTGACCCGAGACGAGGTGGCCGCTGGCACAGCGAAAGCCCGGCAGGCCATCGAGACCCTCGGCCTGCCGCCGAAGGAAGTCCTGGAGGGGACGTTGCGCGCACCGGTGGCACCCGACATTCGGGACCCGAAGGCTCGCAGCGAGCCACCCCCGGGGCTCTATGACGACGAGGACGACGATGAAACCGATGCCCCTGCAGGAGAACGCGCCGAGTCCTACGGCTCGCCCGTGGCTCAGGAAACCGGGACCTGATGGACCGGCTGGCTCAGATGCACGAAGGGTAGTTATGGCCGGAGGCCTGCCACGTAGTTACGGCCTAAAGGGCCCTTTAAGGGTAAGGGGGGGGGGCACAGGGGTCATTGGAGAAGGAGACGCATGAAACTCGCCGACGCACGTAAGCGAATGCAGGTTCTCGAAACCGAGCTACGGCAGATCGATCATCAGATGGACCAGCTGGTGCAGGAGTTCAAGAACACGTACCAGCGGCCCTGGGTCGCGCATCCTGCGATCCATCGCTCCCGGCGCGAAGGCGGGTCCGTGTTCCGGTGGCGTCTACGTGGATTCGACGGCATCGGCCAGTCCTGGCTGATGTTTACGTCGGACATGCTGCAGGAGGCACTTTCCCGCGAGGGCGTACCCCTGCGAACGCGTCTGGCGTGGCTGAAGATCGAACGTCGAGGGCGGATCCTCACGTTCGAGCACCGTCGGCGGAACTACGAGCGGCTGCGCCTCAAGGACCTGGTCACCCAGCTACAGGGCTTGAACGCGCTGGAAGACCGATGGAGCCATATAACCGGTCAAGGTTCGACGAACGGCACAGACTAATAGTCCGAACCGCTCGAACCTCAGCTAACTGCGTGCGCCTCGCTTGGGGTTCCGAACCTACCCCTATGGTCACAGAACAAGACGCGCTCCACAGTTAGGGCACGAAGGCCGAGAAATCGTAGGTATCGGCACGCTCGGGTTCACCTAGGTAGTAGCCTTGCGCCGCATGAACACCAATGCATAACAGCGCCTCCAGGTCGTGTTCGTTCTCGATCCCTTCCGCGACAACCTTCGCCCCTATCTCGTCCGCGAAGCGAGCCATGGCCACTGCCAGTGCTCGCAGTTCGGCATTGGTGGCAATGCCATCGATCAGAGTTCGATCGAGTTTGATCATGTCGGGGCGCAATCGAACGATGTGGCGAAAACTGGCGTACCCAGCGCCGGCATCGTCGATGGCCAAACGGACACCACCGTCACGCAGCCCCGAGAGCGCCTTGTGGAGCAGGTCATAGTCCTCCACCGCAGCTTCCTCCGTGACTTCCAGCATGATCCGATTCAGCGGGTACTGGCACAGCAGGTCGTACAATCGCCCCGACTGGATGACCCGCGGCGAAGCGTTGAGTGAAAGGTAATGCTCTGCAGGGATATCCTTTAGATGGCGAAGCGCCTGCGCTATCAAAGCGAGTTCGAGCTCCTCCCTTAAACCCACGGTGTGGGCCTCATCCAGCCACTGGTCTGGTCCGCGCCGCGGTTCACCGCCGAAGCGTGCGAGGGCTTCGAACCCCAAGGCTTGTTTGGTCTTCAGGTCGTAGATCGGTTGAAGGACGACGTGGAACTCCTGCCTATCCAGTACCTGCTCAATGCGTTTTCGTCCTTTGAGCCACTGCTCGTGACGAGCCTCCTCTCGCTCTATCTGTTTACTCACGAAGCTCGCGAACGTGCGCATCAGGCCCAGGTCGCGTTCACTTAGGGTTTCGTCGGCCTCGCGATCGAAACAGCAGAGCGTGCCGAAGATACGGCCATCGGAAAAACAAATCGGCACGCTGATGTGAGCGCCAACGGGTATATCTTGCGTAGCCTGGATCTTGCGCGCCTCGGGTAGTTCCACCGCATTCTGGATCAGTTCCGGAAGCCGCCCGTCGAGTACACGTTTACAGTAACTTTCCTCCGCTGGATCCGAGTCTCCAACGTTCAGTTCCAGAGCACCATTCTGCTGCTCGATGTACCGGAAGAAACGGCGATCATCCTTGACCTCCGATATGAAGGCCACTTCCATCCCCATATGCGTACGTACGGCATGTAGGGCCTCTTCTAAGAGCTCGTCCGCGCTGCTCACACCCCAAACGCTTGAATGATCAAGAACTTGGTCCACCAAGGGTGGAGTACTTGGCAAATGACTCGGCTCGCTCATCGCGGTTCCTTGTGGTTCCTTCGGGTCGTGGAAGAGTCCTGGTGCAGAGTGGGCAACTTCAGCCGAAGATGTCCACCCCTGGACGAGTAATCTCCCTCCATTGCGAAGCCAATGACCGCCGTGCCACTCCAAGCCTGGGTCATGCGGTCGGGAAACGACACTTCGAGACTCGCAGAAACTTAAGGCTGCAACAAGCGAGATATGAACCAATCAGGCATCCCCGAGGCTAGGCGACGGGTGCTATACGCTGAACGAACGGATCTTCGAGATCGCTATTGTGGTCGTCGCTTTACCGACTGCATTTTGACCAGCGTCATACTTCGGGATGGGTCTTCTCGCCGGGCGGAGCGTTAAGAGGGAGGGTCACCTGTCTTCCCGCAATGACACCTCCACAGTCAGCGAATCCGCCCTTTCGGGCTAAGTGGCTCACTGCATGGACTGCGTTAAACCCCTTGTCCATCAGTGAGGATTTCCACTAGATCCCTCGACTGGCGCACCGCACTCTGACACCGAACCCACGCTAGGTGCGAATCATGTCCAACACCTTTTTCGGCCGCGGCAACCTGGGCGCGGCGCCCACGCTCCGCCATGCCGAGCGAAGCGGCGAATCGACCCCCGTCACCAACCTCCGCATCTTCTTTGATCGACCGAAGCCCGACGGCAACGGCGACTTTGAAGACAAGGGCGGGTTCTGGCTGGACGTAGCCCTGTGGGGCCCCCGTGCCGAGCAGGCCGCGCGCCTGCTGCCGAAGGGCGCTCGGGTCCACGTCGAGGGAGAGCTGTTCGAGTCCACATGGAGTGACCGCGAGACCGGCGAGGAACGATCCCGCCTCGAAGTCCGCGCGTCCGCTGTCGATCTCGACCTTGCGCGCGTCGAGGACGTGACGTTCCGGCGACGGAACGAGAGCGCGGGAGCGACCGATGCCTGAGACCCCGTTCGCCCGTGCACGCTGCGATGCCTGCATCTACTGGCACCGCCTGAGCACCAATGAAGGCTCCTGCCGACGCCACCCCCCGGGACTGCTGCAACCCGTAGGCGAGAGCGACGGACCGTTCCCCCTGACGAAGGCGATCCACTGGTGCGGCGAGTGGACGCATCCCGACGAGGCCCGCTGAGGCATGCCCTTGTATCAGGCCCAACTGGTGGAACTCGGTCGCGTGGTCGCCACGACCCGTTTCGAGGCGCACAGCGACCAGGCGGCCGGGAAGGAAGCCGACGAAAGCGCCGACTGGCGCAGAGGGCAATGGGCGGCGGTCACCCGTGTACCCACGGAGCCAGAACCCACGGTCGCCTCGCGCGTCACCGCCGATGACCCAACCAAGGAAGAAGGAGACACTCCATGACGAACGGCACGATCACCCGCACCCTCCTCGCCGGTGCCGCAATCGCGGCCCTGTCCGGCTGCATCGTGATTGAGGAGACGCGGCCGACGACATCCAGCAGCTCCACGGCTGGATCCAACAACCAGGCCTCCGGCCAACAGCAGTACGCGAACGAGGTCCTCAACTTCGAGGTCGCCACCGCGACCGACGTCGATACCGCCTTCAATCGCATCCGCCGCGAGTTCGGGTATCTGCCGCTGGAACAGCGCACCAATCGCGCCGGACAGGCGTGGCTGGAGGCCTCGGATGCGTACCATTTCCATGAAAACCCCGGATCCTTCTACTCCGTGCGGGACTACCGCGAAATCCTCGGTCACGCCGGCGTGGTCCAGATGGACATTTCCCGTGACGGCAACGGCAGTCACATCGCCGTGGAGTATTACGAAGGTACGGACCAGGTAGACGGCTTCCCCGCCACGGACGCGTTCATGGACCGCTTCCGCGCGAAAGTGCGTTCCACGGTCGAGTAGGTCCGGTCGTGCGACTGTTTCTTGCGGAAAAGCCCTCACAAGCCCGCGATATTGCGCGCGTACTCGGCGCATCGCGCAAGGAAAATGCGTTTATTCGCGGGGATGGGGTGACAGTCACCTGGTGCTTCGGGCACCTGCTGGAAATGGCCCCGCCACCAGACTATGACCCGGCGCTCAAGCAGTGGCGCGTGGAGACGCTTCCCATCCTGCCGGACCAGTGGCGGATGAACGTGCGACCCAAGGTGAAGGGGCACTTTTCCAGCATCCGGTCCCTGCTGAAACAGGCCTCCGAAGTGGTCGTCGCGACGGACGCCGACCGGGAAGGCGAGACGATTGCGCGCGAGGTGCTGGATCTGTGCGGCTACCGGGGGCCCATCCAGCGGCTCTGGCTCGCCGCGCTGGACGAGGCCAGCGTGCGCAAGGCCCTCGCCAACCTGCTACCGGGGGATCAAACCTTCCCCTTGTACCGGGCCGGCGTGGCGCGCGCCCGTGCCGACTGGCTTGTGGGCATGAACCTCACGCGGGCCTACACCCTCGCGGCTCGGGCCCGAGGCTATGACGGCGTTCTGTCCGTGGGGCGAGTCCAGACGCCCACCCTCAAGCTCGTGGTGGACCGCGACCGCGCGATCGAACAGTTCAAACCGGTGCCGTACTACGAGGTAACGGTCCGCTGCGGCCATACGAACGGCTCCTGGGAGGCCCGATGGGTGCCACCCGAGGGAGTGAGTGACTCCGAAGGCCGCTGTACCAGTCAACAGGCGGCCGCCTCTGTGGCGCAGCGTGTACAGGGGGTGCAAGGCACCGTGACCCTGGCGCAGACCGAGCGCAAGCGCGAGAACGCGCCGCTGCCCTACGATCTCTCGACGCTGCAACAGGAGGCATCGAAACGGCTGGGGATGGGGGCGCAGGAGGTCCTCGATACCGCACAGTCGTTGTACGAGAAACACAAAGCCACCTCCTATCCCCGGACCGACTGCCGCTACCTGCCCGTCAGCCAGCACGGCGAGGCACGCGACGTCCTGCAGGGACTGATGCAGAGCGACTCGACCATCGAACACCTGGTCGAAGGCGCGGATGCCGCCGTACAGGGACGCTGCTGGAATGACGCGAAGATCACGGCGCACCACGCCATCATCCCGACCACCGCCGTCGCGGATGTCCACGCGATGTCGTCGCGGGAACAGGCGGTCTACGACCTGATCCGACGCCGTTTCATTGCGCAGTTCTATCCCGCCTACGAGTACGACCAGACGCGACTGGAAGTCGCGGCCGAAGGCGAAACCTTCCGCACACAGGGACGCGTCAATCGCCGAACCGGTTGGCGTGTACTGATCCAGACGGACGCTTCGGCCGAGGAGCGCGCCGAAAGCGACCAGGCTCTTCCCAACGTACAGAAAGGCGACCCCGTCTCCCTGGCCGGCGCGCAGATCCGCGACAAGGAAACCACCCCGCCGGAACGCTTTACCCAGGGCACGCTGCTCGCCGCCATGAAGAACATCGCCCGCGAGATCGCGGACGAGCGGCTGCGGCGCGTCCTGAAAGAGAACACGGGCATCGGCACGGAGGCGACGCGCGCCGGGATCATCCAGACCCTCATGGATCGCGGTTACCTGGAGGAGCACAAGAAGAAACTCACCTCCACGTCCGCCGCCCGGTCACTGATCGACGCGCTTCCGGATCCGGTGAAGGACCCGTCCACCACGGCTCTGTGGGAACAGGCGCTGGACCAGATCGCCAAGGGAGAAGGCGAGATCAACGGGTTCCTGCAGCGGCAGTCCGAATGGGTCAAGCGACTGGTGCAGAACGTTCAACAGCAGGGCGCCGACGCGGTTCAGGTCGAGGCGCAGGCCCAGCACGCCTGCCCCGCATGCGGTTCGCCCATGCGCCGCCGCAAGGGCGGGTCCGGGGCGTTTTGGGGCTGTACCCGCTATCCGGACTGCACGACCACGCTGCCCGACCAGGGCGGGAAACCCGGCAAGGCCCCGAAACAGGGGTCAGTCGGGCAGTGCGGCTGCGCCCAGCAGGGCAGCATTAAGGAATCACCCAAGGCCTGGCAGTGCGAAGCGTGCAACGCCATTGTCTGGAAGCAGGTCAGTGGCAAGAAGCTGACCGAGACCCAGGCGCTCACGCTGTTCGCGGGGGGCCTGGTACAGCTCAAGGGTCTCAAGAGCAAACGTACTGGCAAAACCTTTGATGCCGGTGCGAGACTAACGGAAGGCAAGGTGCAGCTGCAGTTCGACTGACTGCGCCAGACTACAGGAGAGCCCATGGCGATCATCCGATTCCCCATCGAGCGCCGCGATCACTGCGCCTCCGGCGCCACTGTTCAGCACCCGGAACACGGGGTCTGCGAGGTGCTCGACATCCCGGACGACGCCCCGATGCAACGCCTGCTTTACCGGGAGCGGGATCACGCGTGGGTGGAGGCCAATGTGCGGGAGCTGCGCCAGATCGAGCGCCCGCTCGAACCGCATGAATTGACAGACGATTATTGGGAAGGATAAAACTAGAAGCGTCACACGGCTTTACCGCCCGCCTGAGCGCATCAGGCCCCTGAAAGCACCGCCCGGACCGGGTAGCGGTGCGCTGGCCCAGCCAGTCGGTCCTGCTGTATTCCATCCACCCACGCCGGGGAGAGCCTCCCCCCGGTTGGGCGCGTCTCCTTTGGCTATTCTCGAAGGAGGCGCCTTTGTGAAAAGACCCCTTATCTACATCCAGACCGTCAAGGAAGATTCGCGGAAAATGGGCGTCGGCATGATCGTCGCCAGTATCGTCGCGTTATTCCTGGAGGCGGTGCCGCTGGCCAGCGTGCTCTACGTGATCACGCTCGGAGTGATGCTCCTGGTCATCGGAAACATCCAGCTCAACGAGGAGGAGTCGTGATGGAGCCGTTCGCGCTGATCGCCACTCTAATTTTCATCGTCTTTGTCATCCTGAACGTCATTGCCTGGCGCCAGGAACGTCGCAGCAAGAAAAAGTAGCGCCTGACGCTACCTTCACCCTCCCGGGGAAACCAATCCCCGGACGGGCATGGTTTCTCCGAATTTCACTGAAACAGGAGAACCACCATGTCTGAGAACAAATACTTCGATCTTCACATCACCGGCCTTGGCTACCTGAATCGGGTGCGCGAGGTGAGCCCCAAGAAGGGGGCGTCCTTCTATGCGTGCGACATCGTCGCGCTGCATGGATCCGCCGACGCCCCCGACAAGACCCGGTTCGATTGCCGGGTCAGCGGGGCGGAAGCCGAGCGGCTGATCAAGGCTGCCAAGACCTACATCGATGAAGATCGAAAGGTCCTCATCGGGTTCAATCTGGGTGATCTGTACCCGGATCTGTTCGAGTATCAGAAAGGCGAGAAAGCCGGTCAGACCGGCGTTTCACTGAAGGCTCGGCTGCTCCGGATCGCCTGGGTCAAGGTGGACGGCGAAACCGTCTACACCGCATCTGCGGACTCGACTCAGGAACCGGAAAGCTCGGCCGCCTGAATCCGACCGACCGTTCGCCAGGGGGTCCTCTCCCCCCTGGCTGCGGGGCGTCTCCGTTGTGGGGCACCACCGATCCCTCTTGTTGCGGCAGGAGGGATCGGGGTGTCCCACAACTGACGGAGAAGCCCCATGAAAGCTCGCACCACCATCACCAAGCTCTTTCGTTCGCTCGACTCGGTTTCCGAGGCCCTCAAGTGCGGTTTCCAGGTACTGGATAGCCGCACCCTGGAGCCCATTACGGATGCCGATCTGGAACAGCTTTCCACGTCCGATCTTCACCATCTGGAAATGCGGATCGGTTGATCGAGCCGGCGCCCCTTCGGGGGCGTCATTCCCGAGGGTCGCGCGCGATCCTGGGGAATGACGGCTTTACCGCCCGCCTGAGCGTATCAGGCCCCTTAAAACCCTTCCGGATCGGGACGAAGGGTGCCGGCACTGCCGGTCGATCCATTTCCTTTACCCACCACGGGGACAACTGACCCCGTGGGGGCGGTCTGTCCCCATTACTCGGAGACAGACTCATGCGAGGACTTCACATCAGCCGGAAACACGAAGGCATGGCATTCAAGCGCGCGGGCGAACGAGTGGACCTTCGGTTCACTCAGCCCGAGTACACCAAGCGCCAACCGGCCCGGGTGACTCCACCTCCGCGTCACTGGTGCCTTGAAGCACCCTGCTGACCGACCGATGCGCCGATCCCCAAGACTTTGTCCTGGGGATCGGCTCTTCTTTCGTGGCGTCATTCCCGAGGGTCGCGCGCGCCCCTGGGGAATGACGGCTTTACCGCCCGCCTGAGCGTATCAGGCCCCTGAAGCACCCCCGGATCGGGCAGGGGTGCGCCGGCTTCGCCGGTCGATCCATTCCTTCACCCACCACGGGGAGAGCACTCCCCTGTGGGGCGCTCTCCGTTCACAGACAGGAGAGCATCGATGGACAAGGAAACCATCAAGGCGTTTATCGCCTGGCTGGAAGCGGCGACCGAACAGGAGATCCTGGACCGGCGTCAGCAAGCATTGAACGCTCAGGTGAGCACTCGGGAGGGCCGTGCCGACATCAATCTTGCGCTTCGTCTGATCGACGAGGAGCTGCTGGCACGTCTCGATCTGAAGTCGCAATCGCACTGAGCTTTACCGCGCGCGGTTTGAGTTGATCGTTGATCTGCTCGAACCGCTCGGTTTCGCCCCTGAACAAGGCGCGTGTCAGCGCCTGTTCCAGGGTGGAACGTTGACCTTCAATGACCTTCATCACCGGCGCCTCGCTGCTCGCGTGAGGACGGTCAACATACCATTTCAACCCCCGTGGGGCAGTCAGATCCCACGGGGATCGGTCTGTCCCCATTTTCATGCGCAGGAGACAGACCATGTCCAAGAAAGAAGCCTCCAAGGACCTGTACCAGGAAGTGACCGATCAAATCGTTACGGCCCTGGAAAACGGTGTCGTGCCCTGGGTCAAACCGTGGGATCGCGACAAGGCGGCACTGGCGAGTGGAATGCCGGTCAATGCCGCGACCAACCGCCCCTACCACGGGGTCAACGTCATGCTCCTGTGGATGCAGGAGGTGGCACACGGGTACTCCACCAGTCGGTGGATGACCTTCAAGCAGGCGAAGGATGCCGGCGGATCGGTGCGCAAGGGCGAGAAAAGCACGCTGGCCGTGTTCTTCAAGCCGATCGAGCGGCAGAAGACCGACCGCGATGGCAAGCCGGTGACGGACGAGAAGGGCGAGCCGGTGATGAAAACCGTGCCGATCCTTCGGGCCTTCAAGCTCTTCAACGTGGACCAGATCGATGATCTGGAGGACCGGTATCGCGTGGGTCCCACCGGGGACGCCCCGGAACCGAACTTCACGCCCATCGAGGCCGCGGAATCGGTGCTGGAGTCCTCCGGGGCTCTGATCCGACACGGGGGCGACCGGGCGTTCTATGCGCCCGAACTGGATTACATCCAGTTGCCCCCGAAGGCGTCGTTTCGGGAAGAGGCCGGTTATTACGCCACGGCACTCCACGAACTCACGCACTGGACGGGGCACGAGTCCCGCCTCGCGCGCGAGGGGATCGTGGAGTTTGACCACTTCGGATCCGAACGCTATGCGTTCGAGGAGCTGGTCGCCGAGCTGGGCGCTGCCTTCCTGTGCGCCCAGATCGGTATCCAGGGGGATCTTCGCCACGAGGGCTACATCGGCTCCTGGGTCCGGAAGCTCAAGGAGGACAAGCGGGCCATTTTCCGTGCAGCCAGTCAGGCCCGGAAAGCCGCTGAGCACCTGCGGCCGGAGGCCGAGGTGCAGTCCGAGGAGGCGGTATGAATCCCGCCACCCTGGAAGCCCTGAACCAGCTCGCCGACGCGGCGGAGTCACCGACGGGACAGGGACGGCACGTCCGTCTCTTTCTGCTCGGTCTCTTCAACGGCCAGGAATTTCCGTTCGACCTTACCCGACTCCGGGTAATCGATCCGGACCTTCAGGTCGCTGCGCTGCGCGTACTGGCGTTCGACATGCGTTCCGGAACGGAGATCGACCACTGGATCTCCGGCGGAGCCGAGCGTCTCGCCCGTTGGGTGAGGCTTGAAATCCACTCTCAACCCTGACGGCCTTCGGGCCGTCATTCCCGAGGGTCGCACGCGGCCCTGGGGAATGACGGCTTTACCGCCCGCCTGAGCGCATCAGGCCCCTGAAGCACCCCCGGATCGGGCAGGGGTGCGCCGGCTCGCCGGTCGATCCATTCACTTCACCCACCACGGGGACACCGACCCCCGTGGGGGCGGTCTGTCCCCTCCTTGCAGGAGATAGACCATGACGTTTTGCACTGAGACGGATCTTGCGATTCACCGCCACCGCGTCCCCGACCTCGAACGGATCCGGATCCTGCCGAGGTATCTCGGGGCACATGCCCTGGCATTTGAAAATAGCGTCTTCGATTCGCTGGGAACCCTGGCGGAAGCCTACAGGGGCGGCTTTTGGGAGTTCTACGAGCTTTCCAACGGCGGTTTCTACATGGCACCCGAACAGGAACGGAACCTGCGGATCGTGGTGCCCGGTAACGGCTACGAGGGCGAATTGAGTGCGGACGCGGCGGGCATTGTTGCCTGTCTGTTCGCCTTCAACGCGATGGCCTGGCGCTTTCGCGAAGATCGGCACGTCAACCTGTACCACTGGTTGAGGGATTACGCGCTGGACCACGACGAGTCCGGCGAGATCCTTCGCGCGATCGACTAGCCAACGGCATTCCATTCCCCGAAAGGGCGACGGCCCCTTTGGGGTCGGTCGCTCCTCTACACAGGAGACTGACCGTGGAATCTCGACATCACTCCATTCTTGGGGACCTGGTCCCCATGGACCGAGGGCTGTACGCCCTTGGCTCGGACGCGACCCGGATCATGGTCTGCCATGGCCCGGGCGTATTCCTGCTCAACTCGCACGCACTGGAGCCGATGGACACGTCGCCCGGCGCCCTACGTGCTCAGGCACTCGAACACCTAGCGTTTCTCGCCGAAATCGAGCCGATCGAATCGCTGGCTTTGGCGGTTGCGACCGGCAAGCAAGCCGCTTGACCACACGCCCCCCTTCGGGGGCGTCATTCCCGAGGGTCGCGGGCGATCCTCGGGAATGACGGCTTTACCGCCCGCCTGAGCGTATCAGGCCCCTGAAGCACCCCCCGGATCGGGCAGGGGTGCGCCGGCTCGCCGGTCGATCCATTCCTTTACCCACCACGGGGACACCGACCCCGTGGGGGCGGTCTGTCCCCTCCATGCAGGAGATAGACCTATGTCGATCAAACCGATTGCCCATGCGCGCATTGCCGATCTGAAGCCGATTTCCCGGGGACGATTCGAGCTGTGTCGTTCTGGCACTCGATACCGCATCGGTATTCAACCGAACGGAGCCATTCGGCTCCTATCCGTCTCGTCCGCCCGCGCGGCCTGACGGCTCTCAACCCACCACGGGGACACCGCTCCCCGTGGGGGCGGTCTGTCCCCTCCATGCAGGAGACTGACCATGCACACCTATGAACTCGCGGAGCTGTATCGGGACCCGCTGTACCAGAAACGACTGGTGGAGTACGGCACCCGTGCCGAGCTTCTCGCCTGGGCGGCGTGGAATGATCCCAATGGCGTATTTCTCGACATGGACTGCGATGCCGAGGGCCTGCCGCGACTGAATCGGGCGCAGGCCGTCCACGCGGTTTCGGGGATGCTCAATTTTCCCCGAGTCGCCGGGACACCACTCACGTCGCCGGAATATCGCACCCTGCGGGTGTCCGACGAGGGCACGCCGCTGGTAGGCGACTACGTCGCCACGCTTGCTGTTACGGACGCTCTCGGGAAACTGGAAGCGCTGCGGCAGGAAGCCATCGAGAATGGCGGCAACACTTGGGCCAACGCCCGCGCGGATGTCGTGGAGCTACCGCTCGCCGAGGGCGAGCGGATGCAGCACGTCTTCCGCTGGATCTAACCCTGACGGCCTTCGGGCCGTCATTCCCGAGGGTCGCGGGCGATCCTCGGGAATGACGGCGGAGATTCAACATTTGCAGTCTGGAGGATTGCCCAAATCGGGCCCTTGAGTTTGAATGCGTATTACACCGCCCGCCTGAGCGTATCAGGCCCCTTGCCGACGCCCGTCGGCAAAAGCCCCTACGCGCCGAGAGTGGGGGTGCCGCATTTGCCCCTTTGCGGCCCGGCGCTGTCGGCTGATCCAATTTTGTCCCTGGCTCGGGTCAGTCGATCAATACCGATCCTCGGTGGAGGTTCACAAGTCAACTCGTTGGGCCCTCCGGGCCCGGCACGAGTTCTTCTCGAATGGTTTAGGGGGGTCTCCCCACGGTCGGTGCGTAGCGCCCGCCGTGGGGAGACTCTGGTCTCCGTGATTCAAATCACTGGCCGCCCACCGCCAGATGCAGCGTGGGTCCCTTTGTGCGGTACTGCCGCGCCATTCGAGATAGATCCATCCCCCCAAAACCATGGATCGCCGGAATACGACTCGCTACTGCAGGAGGGTGAGATCGATCCGCCCTGGGGACGACTCCTATTCGACCGGGCCCTCGAACAATCGACGCGCCCGGTCCTGAAGCACCTCAATCGAAGTCAACTCGCGGATCAGCCACCCCCGACCCAACCGGGGTGGCTGGTTACGTTTTGCCCACGCCTGGCAAGTCCTTGTTCCCTCGCTTTCTTGCCCCTCCTTCCCATGCAGTTATCCCCAGTTTTTGTGGATAACTCAAAAACCCATCGCGCTCGCTTCAGGATTTTTCGTAGCCGCTACACGCGGGACCCGGAGAATTGGCGACGTCCGTTGCCTTGGCAACGGGCAGCCCATACCCCCGTAGGGCTGGTGCCCGCGCCTTCGTTGGCGCGGGCTTTATTCCAAGCAGGCGAGGCAAGACATGCGAAAACGGTTACCCGCACTCCTTGTGGCGCTGGCGTTCACCTCCTGGGGAACCGCTGCGGCCAGTGACATTCAGGTGGGTCGATACCTCACCGCTACCGATGCGCCCGCACCCGAGCAGGAGCAGCCCCTTCAGGTCACGGTCCAGATCGATTTCCCGTCGGACGTCCGGCACGTCGGCTCCGCGCTCACCTACCTCCTGACACACAGCGGGTATCGACTGGAGGACCCGGCCGAGGCGGACCCGGCCATGCGGGTGCTCCTGACCCGACCGCTTCCCGAGGTGCATCGAGAGCTGGGGCCCCTGAGCCTTGAGAATGCGCTTACCACCCTCGCCGGCCCCACCTGGCGCCTGGTCGTCGATCCCGCCATGCGGGAAATCTCCTACGAGCCGCGTGCGCCTTATGCCGAGGCCGCACGGGCGCGAGGTCACGCGATCGAGGCCAACACCGTGCGCGATGTACTCGCGCCGCAACCCCCAACAGCCCGCCTGTATGGCCCGGTTCAGCGCGGCGAGACCCTCGGTTCCGTCGCCGAGGCGATTTCGCCGGGGCAACCGGCGCGCATGGCCGCCGCGCTGTTCGAGGCCAACCCGCACGCCTTCTTCCCGACCAATGCGCCGAATCCGAATCAGCTCCGCACCGGCATCGAGCTTGAGATCCCCAGCGACGAGGTGGCCGCCCGGTACAACCCGTCCCGCGCACGGTCGATTCTGCGAGGTGATCAATGAGCACCCACGAGAAGTCTGAAAATAGTCCATCGCCTCAGCCCGTTCCTCGCTGGCTCAAGATCGCGGGGCCGGTCGCCGGCCTCGCCGTCGTGACGGGGTTGCTCCTGATGTTCCTGGGAGGTGGCGGGGCCGAAACCGAAGAGCCCGAACCCGTGTCGGCCGAACCGGTCGCCGAGGTCGATCAAGGGAACCTCAACGAACTGGAAATACTGCTCGCCTCCCTGGAGGCACGGGTCGCCAGTCAGGACGAGGATCTGCGCGCGCTGCGCTCCGAGCAACGCGACTTTCGCGAGAAGCTCGACGGGCTGGAGTCCGCGCTCGACCACCAGGGACCGGATCAGGCCGTGACCGACCGACTGGAGGCCCTGCAGGGTGAACTGATGGACCTGCGCGCCGAGGTGGAATCCTCGGAGGCCATGGAGCCCATCGAGGCGCTGAGGGGCGATTTGAACGCCACGCAGCGCCGCGTCGCCCGCCTGGAGAAAACGCCTGAAACGCCGGAACCGAACGCCACCCTGACGGGTATCGAACACTGGGGGTCTCGCCACTTCGCCATCCTGGAAGGCGCGAGTGGCCGCGAGCGTATCCGCGTGGGCGGGAGCTACGGGCAATGGACGCTGGAAAGCCTCGATCCGGATGCAGGTGTCGCGGTCCTCCGGCACCCACGCGGGTTCATGCACGCCCTCGCCATCCACGACGAGTAGGAGCAGGAGACCATCATGGGTGGAGCTGTCGTTTTGCTGTTGATTGGGGTCGGCGTCATCGCGGCCACGCACGATCCGGAACCCGAGGTGGCACCCGATCCGCCCCCCGTCGAGCCCGTCGCGATTCCCGAGCCACCCCCGACCTGCCTTGACCGGGTCGCCGAGCGGACTCGGGTCGAAGCCGATCTTTCGTCCAAATGGGAACAGCGGGTCTATTTCATTGATGGGCGACCCTGCATGCGGGGGCACCCATGACCCGGCCTCGCTACTCCGTGATCGCGTTGCTGGTCGCGGCCGGACTCTCCGGCACCGTTCAGGCCAGTTCGGTCGAGTCCGACGCGACCCGCGCCGAGGCCCGAGCGTCCGAAGGCGTCGAGACGGCGCCGGCCCGGACCCGGCATTGGGATCTCTCCGACGCCGAGTGGGAACGCTACGACGCCATCATGGAGGGTCCACGGGGACTCTGGTCGCCGGGTCTGGACCCGATATGGGTCCTGGGGATTCATGCGGAGTCGGACCGAGAGCGCCGGTACTACGCCGAACTGGCCGTGGAGCAGGAGCGCAATCGCGTCACCGGCGAACTGGCCTTCCAGCATGCCTACGATGCCGCGTGGGATCGCCTCTACCCGGATCGGGTGCTGATCGAGCCGCGTGATCGGTCCGGCGCTGCGGACGGTGCCGAACCGAGAATCAGCGAGCCGAGGCCCCCCACCCTGGACGACCTCGGTGCGGATGATCGCGTGGTTCTGGTCGCCGCCCGCGACTGCGGCCGCTGCGGGGACATCCTGGAACGCGCCGTGGAGCGCTTGCAGGACGGGGCACAGTGGCGGCTGGACGTCTTTCTGACGGATACCGATGCGGATCAGGAGGTGCGCCGATGGGCGGCGGAGAACACGGTCCCGATCGACCTGGTGCGAGCCGGTCGTATCACCCTCAATCACGACGACGGCACGCTGGCCGATCACGACACGCCCTCGCTGTTGCGGCAATCCGGGCAGCGCTGGCAGCCGGTCTTGCCCTAACGCTCGCGACCCAGGCGGCAGCCGGCGTCCCTGAAGGCTACCACCGCGTCGCTCAGGCCGAGGGTGTTCCGGCCGATGTCCTGTACGCCCTCGCCGCCGCCGAATCCGGCGCACGGCTTTCCACGGGTGCCGCGCGGCCGTGGCCCTGGACCCTCAACGTGGGTGGGCGACCGGAGCGATACCGCACGTACCGGGAGGCGCTGGACGCCCTGGAGCGCCACCTCGCGGCCGGGAAGCGGAACATCGATATAGGCCTCATGCAGGTCAACTGGCACTGGCACGAGGAGCGCCTTCAGGACCCGGCGCGGGCCCTCGACCCCTATCGCAATCTCCGCATCGGTGCCGCGATCCTGCGCGAGCAGTACGAACGCAGCGGCCACTGGCTGGAAGCCAGCGGCCTCTATCACGCGCCCTCGAACACCACCAACGCCGCCCGCCACCGGGCCCGCGTCCAACACCATCTGGAGGCTCTGCCGTGATCGTGAAGTCCCCCCTGGCCGCCCTGCTGCCCCTTCTCTTCGTCTCTGCCTCTGCGCAGGCCCTGGAGGTGATCCTCGATACGGGTGAGGGCCGTTCGGCGGCCCCCTACCTGGAACGCCTGGAGGGCGCCGAGAAGCCCACACCTCGCAATACGGCCGCACTCCCCCCGTTGAACGACGCGGCCGAGCGCATGCTGCCCATCGAACCCTCCCGCTTGCGCGTGGCACCGCTGCAGGGACAGCCGCCGGCGCATGTCCGCGAGACGCTTCAGCACATGCCACGTCCACTCTGTTTGGTGGGCTCGGATCCGCAATCGCTCGCCTGGCTGGAACACCACCGGGTCGCGCTCATGCAGGCGGGGGCCGTGTGCATGCTCGTTCAGGCGGAGGCCCCCGAGGACCTTGAACGGGTGCGCGACACCGCGCACGGGATCCCGGTCCAGCTCTCGCACGGCGATGATCTCGCCGAGCGGTTGCAGCTCGACGTCTACCCGGTCCTGATCTCGCGCGAGGGGATCGAACAATGAGCCAGCTGCCCGTCGAGGCCCTGCTACGGCCGCCGGTCGAGTTCTACTCCGCCTTTGTGGCCGGCGCCGCCGCCGTCATCGCGGTCGCCGCGCCCTGGGCCCTGATGATGACCCCCTCGATCGCCTGGGTCGCGGCGGCGATGCTCGGGGCACTGGCCGTGCACCGGGCGCGACAGGGGTGGCGGATCGTGCGGTATCACCGCCACCTCCGACAGCTGCCCGAGTTTTCCATGAGCGCGAAACAGATCCCCGTCTCGCGCCGCAAGCTCTACCTCGGACGGGGGTTCCGCTGGACACAGAAGCACACGCAGCGCCTGCGGGACACGATCCGACCGGAGGTCCAGCATTACGTGGATCCCGGCCACCTGTACCGCTGGGCGCGGCGCAAGGAGGTCCAGTGGGAGTCCACCCCCGGGCTGCGCGGCATTGCGCGCGCACTCGGGAAACGGTCCTGGTGGAACCCCCTGGCCCCTCTGCCTCCCGTGGGGGGAAAACCCGCGCTGCACGCCGTTGAGCCGGATGAGGAAGATGCCTGGACGGATCTCGGTGAGCGCGTGGGGCACACCCTCGTACTGGGTACGACCCGGGTGGGCAAGACGCGGCTGGCCGAAGTGCTGATCACTCAGGACATCCGGCGCGGCGACGTCATCATCGTGATCGACCCCAAGGGGGATGCCGAGCTGCTCAAGCGTATGTATGCGGAGGCCCGGCGCGCGGGGCGCGAAGACCAGTTCTATATGTTTCACCTGGGCTACCCCGACCACTCGGCACGCTACAACGCCGTCGGGTCATTCAGCCGCATTACCGAGGTCGCCACCCGTGTCTCGAACCAGCTCCCGAGCGAAGGCAACAGTGCCGCCTTCAAGGAGTTCGCGTGGCGATTCGTGAACATCGTATCTCAGGCGATCGTGGCGCTGGGCCGACGCCCGGATTACCAACAGATCCTCCGGCACATCACCTACATCGAGCCGCTGCTGATCGAATACTACGAGCACTGGCTCCCCAGCGTGGCACCCGAAGGCTGGAAAGAGGAAGTGGGGCGGCGCGAGGCCAACACCAACGAACGCCAGCTACCGCGCAACCTGCAGGGTCGGGACAAGCGTGCCGTCGCCCTGATGCTCTACGCCAAGGAGCAGGGGCTGTTCGACCCGGTCGCCGACGGACTGCGCAGCGCCTTCGAGTACGACAAGACCTATTTCGACAAGATCGTGGCTTCGCTGCTCCCCCTGATGGAAAAGCTGACCACCGGCAAGACGGCGGAGCTGATCGCCCCCGACTATCTCGACACCGACGATCCGCGCCCGATCTTCTCCTGGCGGGAGATCATCCGCACCGGCGGCATCGTCTACGTGGGCCTCGACGCGCTCTCGGATGCCGACGTGGCGGCGGCCGTGGGCAACTCGATGTTCGCGGATCTCTGCTCCGTCGCGGGTCAGCTGTACAAGCATGGGCAGGACGACGGGCTACCGGATGGTGGTCGGTCGGGGCTCCCGACCGTCAACGTGCATGCGGACGAGTTCAACGAGCTGATCGGCGACGAGTTCATCCCTCTGCTGAACAAGGCCGGTGGCGCGGGGTTCCAGGTCACGGCCTATACGCAGACCTGGTCCGACGTCGAGGCCCGGATCGGATCCAAGCCCAAGGCCGGCCAGGTGGCCGGTAACTTCAACACGCTGGTCATGCTCAGGGTGAAGGAGTACGAGACGGCCGAAATGCTCACCGAGCAGCTTCCGCAGGTCGAGATCAACACGCTCATGCAGGTATCCGGCACCAACGATTCGGCCGATCCCGAATCCGACCAGCACTTCTCCAGCCGCAACGAAGACCGCATCACGGTAACCGAGGTCCCGCTGCTCACGCCGTCCGACATCGTCACCCTGCCCAAGGGTCAGGCGTTCGCCCTGATCGAGGGGGGGCAGCTCTGGAAGATCCGCATGCCGCTCCCGGACAGTAAGGCGGACCCGGTGATGCCCGGGTCGCTCACCGACATCGCCGAGCGCATGCAGCGCGATTACACCACCGCCGAGCACTGGTGGCAGGACACCGCCATGCCGGTCGCCCCGCAGGAACCCGCCTGATGGCGAGCGCACGCCGGCAGACATCGAGTCACCCCGCGCAGCAGCGCGACCCGGGGCTGATCGGGCGAACGCTGAACCTCGCGGGCCAGATCGTCCTGTGGTTGCTCGCGGCGTTGCTGTTTTCCCTGGTGGCGGAATGGGTCGGCATGACCTGGATCTGGCCGGAGCAAGGCATCCAGCACAGCCAGCAGATGCTCGAACGCGAGATCGGCTACCTCAACGAGGACTTTCGTCAGTCCATGTTGACCGCGGATCCAGGGGGCTACGCGCGCAGCTTCGCGGAGGTGTCCTATCGCTTCCTGTTTGAGTACACGGGGATCCACTCGCTCGTGGAGTGGCTGTCGATTCCCGCGCACCCCGAGGATGGCCGGATCGTGCACTCTCTGCGCAACGGGTATCACTCCATTGAGCCTTATGTCCTGGCCGGCATGGCGATCACGCAGGTCTTCGCCCTCCGCCTGGGGGTGCTGACCCTCGCCATGCCGGTGTTCGTCCTGTTCGCCATGGTCGCCCTGGTCGATGGACTCGTGCAGCGCGATCTGCGCCGCTGGGGGGGTGGCCGCGAATCGTCGTTCGTCTACCACCACGCGAAACGGCTGATGGCGCCCTCGATCGCCATGGCCTGGGTGGTCTACCTCGCACTGCCGTTTTCGGTCCACCCGAATTGGGTCATTCTCCCGTTCGCCCTGCTCAATGCGATCACCATCGCCATTACGGCTTCGAGCTTCAAGAAATACCTCTGAGAACCCCACCCGCCGCTGCGAGTGTCACGAGCGCATAGCGTTTCTCCACCCCCGGACGGCCGGACGCCAAACCCCTTACCACCGACGTTCGACGCCGCACTCCCGCTCGGGCTTGCGATGCAGTCTGCTCGGCCCACCCACGTTTCACCCTCGCCAAACCCGCCCTTTCCGAAGGCTCGAATAGCACGGCGCAGGGGCTCAACCCTGGCGTCCGAAAAACCCTCGCGATCGGTTTGAGGATTTTTCGTAGTCGCCACGGCCGGGAATCAGAAGACTGTGGCTCACGCTAACGCCTCGGAGTCACACGCCATGCACAGGACCCTTGTCGCGCTCGCTACGGGCGTGGTGATGATCACCCTCACACCGGCGGCCCTGGCCGACCGCGATGCGGAACGCGAGAGCCTGAGCCGACTCGCTCACGAGATTCAGGCCCTGCACGCACTGGTTGATCAGGCGGAAGCCCATGCCGACCCCGACGCACGGATCCGCTTCCAGTACGACTGGCTGCGCCACGACCTGGATCGGGTTCAGGCCGGCATCGAGGAGCACCTCCGGGCACCGCGCGCCCAACCGCGCCGGGTCGAGCCCCTCAGTGGTGATTACCGCCGGTGAGCGGCGATGCCTCCAGTCAGTTCGAGCAGTGGGCCGGCGCGAGTGGCGCCGACCTGGGGCTCGCGATCGCGGCCATTGTCGCGGTCACCTATCTGATCTGGCTCATGTGGGTCGTGATGGGCCAATTCCGCGCCTGGAGCGATCGCGAGACACCCATGTTCGACCTGCTTTGGGTCTCTGTACGGGCCGCCGTCGTGGTGATGCTCGTGGGTTACTTCATCCGTCCATAGGAGGACTTTCCGATGCTCAATACCTGCAAACGCCAATGGGCCCGCGCCCGCCACATCCTCATGACTGGAGTCGTGGTCGCCCTCCACTCCACGCCCGCTTGGGCGCAGAACCTGCCGACGGCACCCGAGCCCGACGGAGGGTTCGAGGACGGCAACTGGATCGACCTCATGCGCGGCTACATCTTCGAGGGGGCGATCGTCCTCGGCACGCTGATCGCCGTCGCCTCCTTCCTGTGGGTGTCCTGGACCGCGCTGACCAAATTCAATGAGGCCCGCCAAGGCAAGGCCGAATGGGGCGAGGTGGGTCTGCTTGGCGTGGTGGGTGCCGTGGTGCTCCTCGTCCTGAGCTTCTTCGTCAATCAGGCCATTTCGATCATGGAGTAATGCCGCGTGGCGACACCCGGACTCGAAAACCGAATGGCCGAGCGGCTCAACGAGGAGCCGCCCATCTTTCGCGGCTGCTCCTCCAGTGAGCTGCTCGCCATTCTCGTGCTCGCCGTGATCGGCTGGCTACCCGTCGGGATCCTGCTCGGTTTCGTGGTCGGCGCTCCGATGATGGGCGTCGGATTCGCGGCGGTCGCCGTGCTGGGGACCGTATTCATCACCGCCACGATCTTCCAGAAGATCAAGCGGGGCCGCCCCACCGGCTACTACCAACAACGCGCCATGCTCGCCCTTCACCGGAGCGGCCTGCGCAAGGTCCCGGTGACGCTACGCAGCGGCACCTGGGACCTGGGGAGACGTTCGTGAGATACCGCAAGGAACTCGACAGCGCCCGATCGCACATCAACACCCTCCGGGGCGTCATTGGCGTCATGGCGCTCGTGGCCCTCGGCCTCTGGTTTGGATGGCAGCAGGCCCCCGACCGCCTGACGGTGCACATCCCCCCGGAGCTTCGCACCGGCGGGGTTCTGGAAGCCGGAGAGGTGCATCCCGCGTCGGTGTACACCTTCGCGTTCTATATCTGGCAGCAGCTCCATCGCTGGCCCGAGGACGGGCGCGCGGACTACCCGGACAACCTGTGGTCGCTGCAGGCGTTCCTGACGCCACGGTTTCAGCAAACCCTCGAAGCCGACCGCGAACAACGCGAGCGGCGCGGTGAACTGCGGGATCGCAGCCGGTTCATCCGGGAGATCGACGGCCTGCGCTACACCCCGGACCGCGTGCAGGCCACGGGGGACGGGACGTGGACGGTATGGCTGGACGTGGAGGTCGAGGAGCGCATCGACGGCGAACGCGTCAAGCAGGTCTTCATCCGCTACCCCCTGCGGGTGGTCGCCTACGACATCGACCCTGAATCGAACCCCTGGGGGCTCGCCCTCGCGGGCTTCGCCCAAGATCCCTATCGCATCGACCCGGAGGAGGAGCAGTAATGCGCCCGATCCTCGCCATTGCCCTTATCGCGGCCCTCGCGGGCCCGGTGTCGGCCACCGCCGACGACAGCTCCGACCGCATTACGTGGGACGGCTCGCCCGTTCAGGTCACCCTGCCCGTGGGGCAGGAGCGGCTGATTCGCTTCCCTGCAGGGCACGTCCGCGTGGGGCTTCCACCCCACATCGATGAGCAGGTCCGCGTGTTCTCGAACGACGGGATCGTGTACCTCAAGGCGCAATCCTCGTTCGGCCCCACCCGCGCCGTCATTGCCGACGTCGAGTCCGGGGCGACGTTCATGCTCGACCTTTCGGCCGAAGACGGGGCGCGCGCCAATGAGGTCGTCATTCATCGACCGGGGAGCCGCCGGGACCGCGCGACGGACGTCCCCGACGCCGAACCCGACCACCAGAACCTGGACTACGTGGCGCTGACGCGATTCGCGTCCCAATCCCTGTATGGCCCCAGCCGGCTCGCCCCGCAGATGCCTGGCGTGCGCCAGGTTTCGCTGAACCGGGAACCGGTCCGGCTGGTCCGGGGCGCGGCCGTCACCGCCGAACCGCTCGCGGCCTGGCGTGGCGGGCGCTGGTATGTCACCGCCGTCAAGCTGCGCAACGCTACGGAATCCGCGGTCACGCTCGACCCCCGCGACCTGCGGGGCGACTGGCTGACGGCCACCTTTCAGCATGCGCGGCTGCACCCGGCCGGCCACGAAGCCGACACGACCGCCGTGTATGTCGTGTCGGACCGCCCCTTTGACGAGAGCTTTTGGGGGGTGCGCTGATGGTTTCCACCAAGGGCAATCGACTCCTGCCGATCATCGGCCTGGCCGTCGGGGCATTGATGATCGTGGTGATGCTGCGCTCATGCGGCACCGAGCCGGCGTCCGGGGCACCGGACTCGTTGGACCAGCGGCAGGCGGCGGCGCAACCGGACGCGGACACGGCCACCGACACCATCCGCACCCTGACGGCCGAGCAGCGCGAGACGCGCCGACAGCTGCGCGAACTGCGCGAAGACAACCAGCGGATGCGCGAGCAGCTGGCCGAGGAAGCACGGCAGGAGCCGGACCCCGAGCGCCAGAGCCACCTGGAGGGACTCCTCGGGCGCATGGACCAGCTCAGTTCCCGCGTACAGGACATGGGGCAGCAGCTGGAGCAGCGCGACGAAGATCCCGACCTGGTGCCCGGGAGCGACATTCCGATCGGTCTAGGCATCCGGGAAGACGAGGCCCCGGTCATTCAGGACCGCACGCGCACGGCCGAACCCGAGTCCGCCGACACCCTGCGCTGGACGAATCCCGTGGGCTATGACCCCGAAGAAGAAGGGGGCGGGCTCCTCGATCGCAGCCGGTCGGTGGCCGGCACCATCCGGGATCGCGGCGCCGCTGGCGTGGAGCACGCCCGCGACACGGCGGCGCGCGCCACCGGCACGGATACGCCGGAGGAAGATCCCCGGTACACGGTGCCGCGCAACTCGACCCTGATGGGCTCGACCGCCATGACGGCCCTGATCGGTCGCGTACCGCACGGCGGGACGGTGGAGGACCCGGTGCCATTCAAGGTGATCGTGGGCGAACGCAACCTGGCCGCCAACGACATCGAGATCCCCAACATCGAAGGCATGATTTTCTCCGGCACCGCCATTGGCGACTGGACGCTGTCCTGCGTCCGTGGGTCGCTGGAGTCGGTCACCTTTGTCTTCCAGGACGGCACCGTTCGCACCCTGCCGGACCCCGACGGAGATTCCGGCGACGCCCTCGGCTGGATCTCCAACGAGCGGGGCGTGCCCTGCATTGCGGGTGATCGCATTTCCAATGCAGCGGCCTATCTGGCGCAGTCCACCGGCATCGTCACGGCGCAGGCCGCCGCCGACGCAGCCGCAGCCGCTCAGACCACGCAGATCGTCGGGCAGGAGGGATTCACGCAGAACATCGTCACCGGCGACACCGGGGAGTTCATCGCCGGCCGCGCGGCATCCGGCGCCGCTCGCGAACTCGCCCAGTGGCTGCGGGAACGCCAGGAAAGCCACTTCGACGCGGTCTTCGCCCCCGCCGGCGAAACGGTCGCCATCCACCTCGACCGGGAACTGAGGATCGATTATGAACTTGAAGGCAGAAGGGTCTCCCATGAAGCGTTCGAGCGCCGCTCTACCCATCGCACTCTTGATTAGTGCGGTCCTGACCGCCGGCTGCGCCTCCACTTCGGCGGACAAGGTGATCCCGAAGGACGGCCCCACGATGAACGAGGTGTATGAAGGACACTTCGAGTCCATGGGGCGCACCGATGTCGATGCCGCGCGTCAGGCGCTGCAACAGCCGATCGGCCGAGACGTCCAGGACGGCACGGCGGATCTCGCGGGCTACACCCGGTCCGCTCACGACGAAATCGAAACCCGTTTCAGTCGGGTCCCCAATCCGACCCTGGTGATGTTCGTGTACCCGCACCTGGCCGGTCGCGACGAGGTGCCCGTGCCCGGGTATTCGACGTCGTTCCCGATGTATGACCGCCACCACTATGCACTCCCCGGAGAGGCGGGAGCCCGATGATGCTGAAGATGCTCACCTCGCTCCTCCCCGGCCGTTCGGCGAGGGAGGAAGACGAGAACCAGGGGCCCGACCCGAACCTGGGCGGGTCGCGGCCGGTGACACAGGCCGAGGTCAAGGATCTCTACCGCCGGCCCAACTCGTTCACGGACCTGCTCCCGTGGACGGACTACGACCCGGCGACTCAGGTGTTCCTCCTGGAGGACCAAAACAGCGTTGGCGCCCTGTTCGAGCTGACCCCGGCCAGCTCCGAAGCGCGCACGCCCGAATACATGGAGGACCTGCGCCAACAGATCCAGGGTGCGCTGACCGACTCGGTCCCCGAGGTGGACGGTTCGCCGTGGGTGCTACAGGTCTTCGTGCAGGACGACCCCGCCCTGGGCGGGGTCACCGACCATATCCGGGCCTACGCCCGCGAGCGGTCCGAGGACAATCCGTTTCGGGACGCCTACCTCGCGGAGGTGGACGACCATCTGCACCGGATCTCGCAGGAGGGCGGTCTCTTCGTCGATCAGCAGGTCACCGGGGGCGCGTGGCGCGGGCAGAAACGTCGCGTGCGCGCCTGCCTGTACCGCCGCTCGATCTCGGGCGACCTGTCACCCGAGGAGACCCTCAACCAGGTCGCCGCCCAATGGGCGACCTCCCTGGAAGCCGTCGGGGTCGGCGTGAAGCGCTGCAAGGCGCAGGATCTGTATGAGTGGCTCGTCCCGTGGTTCAACCCGCGTCCCGAGGTGGCCGATGGCGACCCGGAGAAGCTGCTGAACGTCGCCCCTTACCCGGGTGACGAGGATCTCCCGTTCGGTCGCGACCTGGCCGAACTGTTCACCTATTCAATGCCGGTGTCGGATGCCGAGGCCGGGGTCTGGCGCTTCGACGGGATGCCCCATGCGGTCCTGAACGTCCAGAGCCTGCGTCAGGCGCCCAAGACGGGGCATTTCACGGCGGAACGCCAGGCCGGCGAGAACATCTATGCGCTGTTTGATCGCGCCCCCGAAGGCACGATCCTCTCGGTCACCATCACCATCCAGCCGCAGGACCAGGTCTCCAATCACATCGGGCAGATCCACGCCGCGTCCCGTGGGGACAACATCGAATCGCGGCTGGCACTGGAGGAGGTGGAGACGGCGCAGGAAGAACTCGCGCGCGGCAACAAGCTCTACCCCACCCAAATCGCTTTCTATATCCGCGCGGAGAACGACACGCAGCTGGTGCGCCGGCGCAACGAGCTGGCCTCGCGTCTGGTGGCGAACGGCCTCCAGATCATCGCCCGAGAGGCCGAGCTGCTCCCGCTGGACACCTATCTGCGAGCGCTCCCGATGGCCTATGACCCGGCCCTGGAGCGCGTAACGCGCCGGAGCCGCTACGTGTACGCCGACCACCTCGCCGCCCTGCTACCGCTCTACGGGCGCACGAAGGGGACGGACCACGCCGGGTTTCTGTTCTACAACCGGGGCGCCGAGCCGCTGATGTTCGATCCGCTGCATCCCTCGGACCGGAAGAAGAACGCCCACGCGTTGATCCTCGGCCCCACCGGGGCCGGCAAATCCGCCCTGCTCACCTATCTGATCCTGCAGATGGTGGCGGTCTACCGGCCCCGGATCTTCATCATCGAGGCGGGCAACTCGTTCGGTCTGCTGGGACAGTACCTGGACCACCGGGGCGTCTCGGTCAATCAGGTCTCCCTGAACCCCAAGGAGCGGGTCAGCCTGCCGCCGTTCGCGGCGGCGACCCAGCTCCTGGACGACCCCCTGGTGGACAAGAAGATCGAGGAAGAGGCCTCCGACGAGGACGACGAGGACGACATCGAGGAGGGGCGCGACCTGCTCGGCGAAATGCAGATCGCGGCGAAGATCATGATCACCGGGGGTGATCCGCGCGAGGAGGCGCACATGCGCCGCCCGGACAACACAGCCATCGCCAACGGCATACTCCGTGCCGCCAAGAACGTCCGCGCGGCGGGGCGCGAACAGGTCCTGACCGAAGACGTGGTCGCCGGGTTGCACGAGGTCGCGAAGGAAGAAGATTCCCCCGAACGCCGCAAGCGCGTCAGCGAAATGGCGCAGTCCATGGAGGTGTTCTGTCACGGGTTCGCCGGCAAGGTCTTCAACCGGGCCGGCGAGCGCTGGCCGGAGGCCGACGTAACGATCGTCGATATGGGGATCATGGCGCGCGAGGGCTACGAGGATCAGCTCACGGTGGCCTATGTCGGCCTGATGAACCATATCAACGACCTGGTCGAGCAACACCAGCACTCCGAACGCCCGACCCTCGTGCTCACCGACGAGGGCCACATGATCACGACCAATCCCCTCCTCGCGCCCTACGTCGTCAAGATCACGAAGATGTGGCGAAAGCTCGGGGCCTGGTTCTGGATCGCCACGCAGAACCTGGAGGACTTCCCGGATGCGTCCCGGAAGATGCTCAACATGATGGAGTGGTGGATGTGCCTGGTGATGCCGAAGGAGGAGATCGAGCAGATCGCCCGCTTCAAGGACCTCACCAGCGAACAGAAGAGCCTGCTGCTCGGAGCCCGCAAGGAACCCGGCAAGTACGTCGAGGGCGTGGTCCTGGCCGACCAGGTGGAAACGCTGTTCCGCAACGTCCCACCCCCGATCGCCCTGGCCCTGGCGATGACCGAGAAGCACGAAAAATCGGAGCGCCGAAAGATCATGGACGAGCTGGGGTGCTCGGAAGTCGAAGCCGCCGAAGAAGTCGCGCGCCGGATCGGAGGGGACGCATCGTGATCAATCAACACACCCTTTGGGCCGGCGACTTTGCCTGGACCGAATGGCTGCTGGTCGCCGGGGGGCGCAAAGGCCTGTTCCTGATGCCCGAGAACAAGGGTGGCCCGGAACGACTGGAGATCCACACCCTCCCTCTGCAGGGCGAGGGACAGCTGATCCACAAGGGCGGCTGGCTCACCGATGCTCAGCGCGACGTCGTTCTCATGGAACTGACGTTGCACGGGCATTCGGCCGTGACACTGGCCCGCGAGTTCGAGCAGGGCGAGGTGCTCGCGGGCCCGCTGCGGAATCTGGCGATCCGACTGGCTGAGGCAGAAGGCCGCGTGTGCGAGCGCATGCTGAACGACCCCCAACGCCGCTTCCGGGCGCAGCTTCACCTTCCCTCGACATCCAGCGCAGGAGGCCGCTCATGCGACGAATGATTGCCGTGCTGCTCCTGGTGGGGATCAGCCCCGCCAGTGCCGACCCGGGGCAGATCGAGGTCTTCGTGACCACCGGTACGACCGTGTCCACCACGCCGGCCGACCGCCGGGGGATCCCCGTCGAGATCCATCATGTGGACGCCGTGGACCGGGCAACGGAGGCCCTGAGTCAGGGGCTTCCAGCCGACCCCGAGGCCGCGGCCGCGATCGCCCAGGAGCGCCTGGACGCCCGGGCGCATCGGGATCTCGAAGACGCCTACGAGCCGCTGCTGCGCGCCTATCGTCTGAACATTGAACAAGTACCGGCCATCGTCTTCGACGGCCAGGCCGTGGTGTATGGCACAACGGATCTCGCGCGCGGCCTGCGCGAGTATGAACGGTGGCGGCCATGATCCGGGGGTCCATGCGCAGCACCGGCGCCGGAATCGTGGCCGCGCTCTGCCTGCTGGTGGGCAGCCCCGCGAAGGCCGAGGATCCGGACACCATTAGTACCTCCGAGATCACTTCACAGACGAGCAGCGCCCTCTCGTCCTGCCTGAATTGGGAGATCATCGGGGTCTGTCTGTGGCTGCGCTGCACCATTACCGGGTGCAGCGTGGTCACCACCGAACGGATCCGGCACTACGTCCCGGACGCCGTCATTTCGGCCTACCAGAACACCGGCGAAAACCCGTGGGCGGAAATCCGGGGAGCGCTGGGGTCCGCACAGGAATCCGCCGCCGAATCGATCCTGTCGTTCGATGCTTTTGTCGGAGGCGGAAACACGCTGGAGGGGCGCCATTCCCGCGATGCCCGTCAGCTTCGATTCAAGGAAGCGGATGTAGTCGGGCACCCCTTCATGGAGATCCTGGAGTACATCGACGTCCCGTACATTTGTCCGGGCGCGGCCACGGCCGAAGCCTTCCACCCCTACTACCAGTCCGCGACCAGCGTACTCGCCTGGCGCTACGCGGTGCCCGAAATGTTCTACCTCGAATCCCTCCAGGAGGGTGAACGGGAGATCGGAGAGTGGGACGACTACACCTGGGGTGCGGTGTACCCCCGGTCGGGTTATGTCTCCCAGCCGGAGGATGCCAAGGCGGCCGCGATCGTCGCGCAGCGGGCGGGCGACATTACCACTCGGGAAGACCAGTCGGGGCATGTCTACGAGCAGCTCCCGGGCGACGACGTGGTGCATGAGGACGGTTACCGCGTGTGGCTTCCCCCCGAACTGGTGGAGCGGGACGAAGAGACCGGCACGTTCCAGATGCACATGCCCACGGACACCAACGCCTGCGAGGTGTTCGGGGAGGATGACACCGAGGACAAGGAGGGCTGGTCCAGTGACAAGACCAACCTCAAGGGCAACTACGTGTGGACCCTATGGCGTCCCTACAACTGCTGCGAAATCGGGGGCCAGGTCTACCTCGGCTCTGTCACGTTCTAGGAGACGGATCATGCGGATGCGGAAAACACTGATCGCTGCTACAGCCTGCGCGGCGCTTTGGGGACCTACCGCCGGCCATGCCCTCGTGCCGTCCGAAGACGGGTTCTGGTACTACGAAGTGGGCGGTGCCGAGCCCATTTCCAATGCCCCGAATCCCAATGTCACCACGACCCGGCTGGCCTTCGGCGCGGAGGCCAGTGCGGGGTATAGCTGTGGCAGCTTCGATCCCCTGCTGAGCATCGAGAACACCCTGAACGAAGTCGCTCAGGGCATGGAAGACATGGTCGATCAGATGGTCCAGGCCGCCACGAATGCGATCGCCTCCCTGCCGGCCATGGTGCTCCAGCGGTCCAATCCGGGTCTGTACGACCTGTTCCAGAACAACCTGCTGCGCGCCGAGGCAGAGCTGTCACTCGCCACGCAGAGCTGCGAGGAAATGGAGGCCGCCATCGCCGACGGCCGCAACCCCTATCAGGAGTGGGTCACGCTCTCGAAGGGCGATGACTGGCGCGCGGCCATGGGCTCCGGGGGCGACATCGTGCAGGTCCAGGAGGAGATTGATCAGAACGCCGGGAACGATGGGGCCGAATGGATCGGGGGCCGCCGGGGCGGACAGGGGCAGGAGCCGATTGACGTGATCAGCGATACCGTCAAGGCGGGCTACAACATCACCCTGGACCGGCCCCCGAACGCCGGAACACCCTATGCAGGAGGCGGTGATACGCCCCTCCTCGCGCGGACCTGGAGCAGCCCACAGGAGGCACAGGAATGGGCAACCCGGGTGCTCGGGGACAAGCACATCCGCACCTGCCAGGGCTGCGAGAGCGAGACCACCCCCGGCGTGGGCCTCCTGCCCATCCTCGAAGAAACCAACCAGCAGGTCCGCGAAGACCTGATGCAGCTCGTCTCGGGAGCGACCAATCCGACACGGAGCAATCTGCGCGACGTCTCGGCCCCCGGCGTGGGTGTGTCGCGCGGCCTGATCGAGGCACTGCGTGAACTCCCGGAATCCGACCGGATGGTGGCGGCGGGACGGCTGGCACAGGAAGTCGCGACCGCGCGCACGATGGAGCAGGCCCTTCTGACCCGTCGCATGCTGCTGAGCGGGCGGAAGGCACCGGAGATCGACGCGGCCGGCGTCGCCCGCGAAGACATCCGGGACGGCGTCGAGGAGATCACCGCCGAGATCGACACGCTGATGATGGAGATCGAGGCGCGTCAGGCCGTGGTGTCGAATACGGCCGGGTCGATCCTGCGTGAAGCGCAGCGCCGCACCCGCTCGTCCCAGGGTACGCCATCGCCTCACCCGCTTGAGACCGCTCCGATGCGTGGCGGCGTGGTGCCACGGCCATGATCTCGCGAATCCCGCGCCACCTCCTGATCGGGGTCATCGCGGCCTTTGCGGTCGTCATCGTGGCGGGCCTCGCGTGGAACATGATCGAAGGGGCGGAGGTGGTACGCGCCCGACTGGATCGGGCTGAATGGCTGCTGGCCGGTTGGCGTTGGCTGCTGATCGCGGCGGTCGTGCTGGGTTGGCGGTACTGGGTGACCTGGCTTGGCGGGCACCTCCCGCCGGAGTCGCAACGGCGTCTGGTGGACGCGCGCTGGAGAGTCGCGGGCTGGCTCATGATCCTGGAAATCCTGCTGGGACAGAACCTGCTGGGCCGTGCCGTGGAGTTAGTGGTATGACCGTTGGGCATCCCCTCGAAGCATTCACCACCATTTTCGGTTGGATGCAGTTTCAGAACCTGTGGGACATCCTCGTGTTCTCGGGGATCGCGTTCATCCCCTTCCTGATCATCGTGATCCGGGCCTTCGTGGACAACTACACGGGACAGGAGGCCAAGGCCGGGAGCCGGAAATCCGTCCACATGATGGAGGTCGAGATCGTAAAGGCGCTCTCGGTCGTCGTACTGGCTGCGCAGCCGATCTGGCCCCTCTCGCTCAGTGAGCTGGAGTTTGATAACAGCTGCGATCAGATACCGGATGTTTCCGACATCGAAGACACCACGTACTCGGACACCTTCAACCTCACGAACGCGTCGGTCCCGGTCTGGTGGTACGCGACCATGGCGATCTCGAAGGGGATCACGGGCGCGGCGATCGCGGGGATCGGGTGCCCCGAGGATATGGTGCGGACCCGAATCGAGCTGGACCTCCAGCGGATTTCGGATCCGGAGGTGGCGCAGAACGTACAGCGCTTTATGAACGAATGTTTCGTCCCGGCTCGGTCCCGCTTCCAGAAAGACCGGCCGGACGTCTCGGCCCTTCTCGAACAGCACGGCCAGGACGATCCGGAGTTCATCGGTTCCCGGGTCTACCTGCAAACCGAAGGATTCTATGACCGCTACAGGGCCGATAGCCCCGTACACGGCTTCAACTACGTCCCGGAACGCGACGATCCAGATTACAACGAGGGCGCGGAACCGGATTTCGGACGCCCGCACTGCGCGGACTGGTGGAGCGGGAACGGAGGACCCGGTCTGCGGCAGCAGATCCTGGGCGAAATGGAGCCGACGTTTTGGGAGGGCGCTCGGGATAGCATGTCCGGCTGGTTCGGAACGCCGGACGAGGAACTAGAGGACCGCATGATCCGGCGGCTGGTCGAGGAGTCCGCAGTCCGCGCACCGCATGTGACGAGTGGCCTGGTCAACTCCGATACCAATGCCGGCCTATTCTCCCGCCTGACGGCTTCGTTCGGAATCGCGCGACAGGAAATGTTCGCTCACGGACCTCTGATGCTCACGATCCGCGAAGCGGCCCCGATCGTACAGAGCTTTCTCCTGATGGGGATCTACATGCTGCTGCCGATCTTGCTCGTGGTGTCTCTGTATTCCTGGGGGCCCGTGTTCGTCGCCACCATGGCAATCCTGACGATCACCTTCTGGAGCTACCTGTGGGCCGTCAGTCGTTGGCTGGAGGACAACATGACGGCCGCGATGTATCCGGACGGCGCAGGTGGCTTCATAGGTCCGGCGTTCGGTTCGCTGATGTCACCAGACCTGGGCATGAAGGACAGCATGATCACCATGGCCGTCGGATTGCTGCACATCGGCCTGCCCCTGATATTCAGCATGATCGTGGGATGGGCAGGGTTTAAGCTGAAAGACAGCCTGAACGCGAACAGCCAGACCACCGGATCGATGGCCGATAAGGGATCCGCCGCAGGGTCAGCCGCCGGTGGCAAACTTATGGAAGGTAGCCGACGCCGCTAATCAATAAGTAGGAGAGCGTCAGCTACCGCCATTGCGCGCAGACCACGCTCCAGAAGCGTGGGAGCCGAGAGCAGCCGCCCCGCGATAGAGCAGGCTAATCGTCTTCCTCGAAGATCGAGTCGTGCCAGAGATTGGTCGGATGCCTCCACAGATCCCTGGTCTCCTCGTAGGTGTAGAATCCCGGGATCTTCGCATCGCCGGGCATCGCTGACGTTGTCACAGAGTCATCCTGACTAACCGGCCCATCGGGTGCATCGCCGCCCGACGTATCGCTATCGGCATCACCGGTGAAACCAACAGCCTGCGCCGCGCCCGCACCCAAGCCGGCCAACCCTGCGCCATAGCGCCGTACACCCTGCGCCCAGCCATGTTGGCGCACGGCGGTCCCTACACCTGCGACCAGGAATAGAAGGATCAGAGTTAGAAGGAGGCCCATAAGCTACCCATTGTTTCTTGTGGCTATTACTACACGTTTAGCGCAGCCGAGCCATGGACGCAAGCGCGGCACACGCAGTTGATGCTCAGGCTCCGGATTCAGTAACCCGCCTCTTTCTGGTGCCGGAAGGCGAGGACATACACGGCATCGTCGGCCGGTTCGTGTCGGTACAGAGCCACAAATCCGGAGTCGCCGAAGGCAATCACCAACTCACGCAGTTCGGGGACTTCAGGATCCGGTCGCCCCATATCGGGGGCCGTTTCCAGCAGCAGGAATTGCCGCTCGATCGCCTGGCCCGCGCGCCTGGCGGCATCCGGGGCTTTAGTGGCGAGAGCGCGCCTGCATCGCTCCAAACCTTCTGCGGCGCCTGCGGTGACGATTACTCGTGGCACTCGGGCGCGGCTCCTTCAACGTCAGTGCCCCATGTACTCAACCAGTCGCGGGCTTCCTGCCCGGTCAGGTGCTGCCCGGTTTCCCGGTAAGCCGACCAGGACGCCAGGGCTTCCTGCCGGAAACTCTCGCGGGCTTCCTCGCGGTCAACGTACTGGCGGATGGCTTCCAGCATGATCCAGTGAGGCGACCTCCGGCGTTGGGCGGCGAGATCCTGGAGGCGATCTTTCAACGCGTCATCGATTTTCAGGGACGTTGCCATGGTGGCCCTCGTATTACGTGGTATTACCTTATATCAAGTTAGCGCGGTACCCGGCCCCGCGTCCACCCCGCCGATCACCGAACAGCCAGTATCAAAAACGATCGTTTTCGAGAGGGTCAGACCGAATCCAGCGATGCCACCCCATTGCTTGTGGTCAAGCATCTCAAAACTGTGTCTTGAAACTCTTTGTCGCAGAACCTAGCATGGAGACGAGTTTCGAGAGACCAAGCCTATGAAAGTCGGGTACGCTCGCGTTTCAACCCGTGACCAAGACCCATCGCTCCAGACCGATGCTCTGCGGCAGGCCGGGTGCGATCGGATCTACGAGGACCGCGCATCGGGAGCCCAGCGTGATCGCCCGCAGCTTCGCGAGGCCCTGGACTACATGCGGCAGGGCGACGTCCTGGTGGTCTGGAGACTGGATAGGCTTGCCCGATCCATGCGGCAGCTCATCACCACTGTCGGGGACCTGGAGGAGCGCGGGATCGAGTTCCAGTCCCTGACGGAATCCATCGACACCACGACACCCGGCGGCAAGCTCGTGTTCCACGTCTTTGGCGCAGTGGCCGAGTTCGAGCGCTCCATCATGCAGGAGCGGACCCGTGCGGGTCTCGATGCAGCGCGCCAGCGTGGCCGCACCGGGGGTCGTCCTCCCGCGCTCAGCGAAGAGCAGGCAGGTCTTGCACTGACCCTGATGCTCCATACGGATACATCGGTCCGAGCGATCGCGAAGCAGCTGGGCGTTTCGCCCGCCACGCTCTATCGCCACTTTCCCGGCGGCCGGGCAGCACTCCGTGACCATGCCGCTGACTGAGATTCGCCTACTCAAGGTCATCCCTGACCGAAATCAGTACCGGTTCTACCGGATGTTAATCCGTCGCGGCCTTCTCGGAGAGTTCGCGTCGACGCGTGAGTGGGGGGCGAATCGGCTACCCTGGCACGGTGCGCGACGTACTGGTGTCCGGCTTTCAAGGCAGCAGTGACTCAGCTGGAGGAAAGGGCACGCGAGAAGCCCCGTGGTGGGTATTGTGAAGGTTCCGCGTCGGACTTGGCGGTGAAATGGTAAATGAGGGGAAGGGAATGGAAGGTGAACGGCAAGGGACTTATCCAGAAAGGGAAGAAAGGGCTAGCCCCCAGGAGTTGGACGGATCAGCGAATCGTCCATCGAGCCGGATCCGTCGGCCCAGGAGCGCTGGATGAACCGGGCGCGGTCGGACAACCCCGGGGGGGACCTTCACACCGCGGGCGCCCTGTCCCCGGCCGCGCTGATGGCAGGACCAAGCGCATCCCGCCTGGGCCCCGAGGACGAACCAGCCGTGAGCGTGGCAGGCTGCCGGAACCGCGCGAGCACCCAATCGGTGCGGTGACCCCGGGAAAGGCTCCTGAGCGTCCTACAGGGGCCTGAGGGACGATCGCAAGGGTGGCCGGATGTGCCGGGTAAACCGCTCGCAAGCGGACTCTGGCAGCGAGGGCTGCGGCGGGCTTCAGAAAGGCCCATGGAATCACCGCCCTGGGCAGCGAGGGCTGAAACTGCAGAAGCTGCCAGGACGGTTCGGGGTCAACGATGCTGGCACGGCGCACCTTGGCGGCACCGTATGCAAGCGGCGTGACGGACGATCCGGAAGCATCTGCTACGCTTCGGTGTGTTCTGTCGGTCACCTATCCCTCGACGATGCGTCTGATGTAGTCGTAGTCGTTGTCCCGTACCGGAAACAGGATATGCGCCAACGCGAACCTGTCCTTATCCCAGCCCCCGTCGTCGTACTTGGTGCGCAGATCATCGAACGTTGTCGCGGAGACGATGAACGAATCGAGGACGACATCAGTCATGTTCGTCCGCGTGCACATGGCCTTCGCCAATTTCGGGAGCGATTCGTGCAGTCGCGCCTTGTCGTCGTGTTTATAAGCTTCGGCTCGGAGCATCCCGTGGGGTTCCACGAACACGATGCGTTGCTGATGGGCGGTCTTGATCCAGAGGATAAAGTCTGGGTAGAAGCCTCGCGTCTCGAAGAAGCCGATCCCCTTGCCTCGGCTCAGGTTCCGCAACAGGTAAACTTCGGCATACGCAAGGGCGCCGTCCCGCTCCGCGCGGCAGTAGGCACGTAGGTCATCGACAAATTGCCGTTCACTCGCCTTGAGACCGGGCGGATCGCTTCGCACCTTGTTGCCTCGCTCGATCAACAGCGGCTGATACAGGTGACGGTCGAAGTGGATCGTCGGCAAGCGGGTCAAATCTTGGCCGTAGATGCTATCGGCATCGTCGATCAGTTTCTGAATGGCTCCGATCAGAGTCACGTCGCCTCTGGGGACCTTGACGATGTAGTCCTGGAAGTTCGAGTCCTCGATACCCAGAGCCTTGTAGACCATATTCTCCGAGTCCCATCGCTCTTGCTGCACGCGATAGAACTTATCTGTGTACTTTCTCAGGACCGTCAGGACAGCTTCGTGAAGCAATGCGGTTCCAGCGAAGGAGACCGGCTGAACGACGTTATCATCAGCAACCACGCTGTATAGACGGGATGGCTCCTTCTTATCAAAGATGGCTCGCGGCAAATCGGGGCGGATGGCCAGGTTGCGCATGCCTTTCCGCTCTTTGTACTCCAGGAGCTCCAGGTAGACGCGCTCCCAGTCCACAAGATTCAGGCTCGCGTCGGGAACGGCCCTCTCGCAACCGGCCTTCACTGCGGCTGCGGTAAAACCGTCGACCCCGCTTTCGAACGTCTGCACCTTGAGCGACATATCGACGCGCACACGAATCGCCGGATCGACATCCAGAAGCACGGCGGCTTCGTCGGCGAAGCTTCGGTCGTCCGGAATGCGCGGTACGACCAGACCCTGTCTTAGAAAGTCATCGTTCGTCCGGATCGGCAGTGAAAGCTCGACGTGGCCTTCTGTCTCGACACCTTCTTTCTCCAGGTGCTCCTGAAACTGGGGCATGTAATTCGCACGGACCGCAAAGATGTTGAGCGTCTCCAGCACCGGCAAATGCTCGGGATGGCTGCCGTCGAGCGCAGAACTTCGCTTTAGCGTGAAGTCCTTGCCCCGTAGTCGCACGCCGCGCCCGAAAAGCTGGATGATTTCCGAGCCTTCCTTCCGGCCAATGTTGAGCAACCCCATATTGGAGACGCGCCAGGAGTTCCACCCCTCCATGAACTTCTTAGCGCCAATTAATATTTCGACGCTCGTCTCCGGCTCGTTGATGCCCTCAAAAAGCGAATCGGCAATCGCATCTTCCTCGACAGTGATGCCGGCGTCATCCACCTCCACCAGCTTTTTGAAGGCGCTGGTATCGCCGATATAGATCAGACCGAAATATTCGCCCCCACTGGCCTTTAGCCCCAGTTCGCCGGGACTGCCCCGCAGATCGCACAGATGCAGGCCGCCGCCTGTGGGCGAGTGCAGGACTTTTCCCAGCAGCTCATGGTAGGCCGTCTCCGCATCGATGCCGGCATCTTTCAGGTACTGGAACTTCTCGGCAAAGATGTCCTGTCCGTCCGGGTCCCCCTCCAGGCCGGTCTTCCCATCGAGCAGCATTTTGATCGCCTTGACCGCCCAGCCCTTCTTGTTCTCCAGCAGGTGATGCAGGAAGCGGGCGACGGTCAGCACGTCACTGCGTTTTTGCTTGTTCTCGGTATAGACAGCATTCACGCTGCTGCCGACGAACACCCAGAGCGGTTTTTCCAGGTTGTACGGCCGTAATGCCTCGCCACCTTCCTCGAAAACCCGCTGCTGCTCGTAGAACGACAGCAGGTTCCCCAACAGCAGCATCTCGGTTTTGTCCTCGACCGCTTCTTCCTTCAGGTTGAGGATACGGAAGTCCTTCCCGTATCCGTCGCCGTGGAAGTACCGGTAGGAGTAGTCGAATACTATGCCCTTACCGTACTCTTCGGTCAGCTTGTCATTCCGAGCCGCCGTCAGGGCCTGACCGAAAGTCGCACTGTACTCGAAGGTAAATCCGGTCTGCCCCAGCGCGTCGCGAAAGCTGCGCCATGCCTCGCCGCCCGAACCCTTGTGGCCTTCATCGACAAAGATCAAGTTGTTGCCCTCGAAGGCCTCGACGGGCACGCTCTGACCACCACCGCGCTTCTCTTCCACCAGTTTCGTGATCTCGATGACGCGCACGGCATCGGGCTCGGAGATTCCCAAGCCGCTTTCATTGAGGTCGAACCGGCGGCAGGGGATATTGGATGCCGTCATCTCCTCGATGTGCTGCTCGCTCAGCCCCTCGTTCGGCGTGATCAGCACGATATTGTCTAGCGGCGAGTTGTTGTATCGCAGGAACTGCCGATAGTTGATATGCATGATCAACGTCTTGCCGCTGCCGGTTGCCATCCAGTACGCCAGCTTCTTGAGGTCGGTTTCACTGAACCTGGCGTCCTTCACCTCTCCGGAGTTCTTGGAGAGATTCCGCTTCGCCACGAATTCGTTCAGAGACCGCAGACGCGCTTCCCGATAATTGAAATAGCCATCGAGGAATATCTCCGTGTAGAGCAACGCCAGATGCTGGAAGTATCGAAGCGTGATTGGATCCGACCGACGCGCATTCATCGCGCCCAGGTGCTCACGGATGTTGTCGTCGTACCGCGCTAGGTCTGCGGTCGTGATTTGGACCTTGTCACCGCGGGCAATGAGCCGGTGGCACACGTAACTGCGGCCGCTGGCGTCAAAACCCTCGCCAGCCTCGCGCAGGTCAGCCAGCAGATGACGGTTGCTTTCATAACCGAACAGGCTGTTCAGCCAGGTCAGCAGCACCAGCCGTTGTTCCAGCTTAACGTACTCCGGTTTGGCGTTTCGTCCCTGGGACATGGGTTACGCCTCCACCGGCGCGAACATCCGAGCCTTGAACACAGGCTCAAGAGCCTTGGCGTTCGGGATAAACGAGTCGCCATTGACGAACACCTCATCCGCACCTTCGGCGAGCTTCTGTTCAGCGACGAATTCCTTGTCTCGCTCTAGGTCGTTCTTTTGCCAGCTCTCCATCTCACGCCAGATAACCGCGATGCGTCGATGGTCAATGTGGCCTTGATAGACCAGGTATCGGCGCCCCTCATCGTCGCACACCTTGCGTCTGCTGACGTGCAGGCCGAGCAGGAAGTTGAAGGTCTCGGGTATATCGACCGTCCTTTCGATGGTTTCATCGCCCTTGGCGACGGTGAGCTTATAGCTGAACGGCTTGGCGAGCTGCTCGACGTTCAGGAGCGTTTCGCTATGGCGACTCTCCCAAGCCAGCATGTACTTGAGAAGGTAATCGTCAAACTCTAGCGCCGCCCCGCTGGAGACTTCGTGGAACTTGATGTTATTCAGGGCGTCTTCGTACGACTCCAAACGGATAAACTTAACGATACGCGGGCTGCGATCGGCCTCTTCGGCGGTGGCCATGCGGCTAGGCTTGCCACCATCCCACTCTGGTGCAAAGGTCACCTTTTTCATTCTCGGAACAATAGCGGAGTCAAAATACTGGCCCATCTCAACCAATATGAATCGGCGTCGCCCCCCATCACGGCGGTTCAGATTTATAACCGCGTGTCCAGTTGTCCCAGATCCAGCAAAAAAATCCGCGACCGTTCCCTCAGAACCCTCCGGGAGAGACAAAGATACTAAGTGTTCAATCATTGAAACAGGCTTTGGTCGACCAAAAACAGCCTCCCCAAGAACGTGCTCGAGCGCCGCAGTAGATTGGGATGTGGTACCAAACTGAGGCAAGAGCGTGCTTGGGGTTGATTTTGAACGCTGCTTGGTTATCTTCAACTTCCCGGAACCATTAAAGTAAAATCCGGTTACTTCCTGCCCTTTTGAATCAAAAACCGGCCTTTTGCCTGAGAAGTATTTCTCCATTTGCCGCTTTTGAGTCCACCCTGCACGCAGCGTTACTGGATATTTTAGTTTTTGCGCCTCACATATCATTTCGCCCTGAATCAATTTCACGACCTCAGTGTCGCCCCATTCCCCTTTAAGCTCTTTTCCGTCCGTGGCATACCACGGCGTTCCGGCCGGGAATTCGAAATCGCTAGCCGGGTTTGCGCTAGAAACTTTCTTCATGGCACCCGCGACGATTTCCCCGGGTTTTCCTGAAAAATTTTCATACGTTTTCGGTGAATGCGTGCAAAACACTTGCACATATTCATGATAGGGGGTAAAGAGGCCGCTCTGCTGGCTATGCTGCGTATTCCAGATAAGCTCAGCCGCAAAACATTCTTGACCGAAAATCCTCTCCCCAAGCTCACGGAGCCTAGATGTTTCATGTTCATCGATACTACAGTAGAAGAACCCATAATCTTTCAATAACTGCCGAGCGAGCTGGACGCGCTGTTCCATCATTGTCAGCCACGTGGACCGTTTGTATCCATCCTTGTAAGGGAAAACATCTTTTTCGGTATTGTAGTTTGGGTCTATGTATTGGCACTCAATTTGTTTCCCAAATTTTGGGGCAATAAAATTGAGTGCTTGCCAATTTTCGCTGTGTAACATGATGCCATCGATATTATCATCAAGGTCGCCAAATGACTCCAGCAACTTGTCATTGAAATTTTGCTCGAAATGTGAGGTGTCGATTACGAGCGTCGGGTGTTCCTTCAGGAACGCCACACGACGTTCTTGTTTCTTCTCGTCACTCGTAAAGAGATCGGCCTGCTCCTCGCCAATGCGGAAAAGTTCTTTCCATTCATCCCATTGGGCATCGCACGCAGCGATGTCGGGGTAAAAGCTTTCGTCGATAGCGCTGGCCGTGATGCAGTACTGGGTCTCGGTGACGAATTTCCGCTTCTCCCACAACATTTTCTGGAATGACTCGATCTGGTCGAGGAAGTCGATAATCCGGCCGCCCACGGCCTTGATCACCCGCAAGACCTGAAACCAGCCCTCGGAGCGGTCCTCGCCAGCGGCTTCAATTTCGTCCAGGCTCATCACTTCGTTCTTCAGATAGAAGTCCAGCTCACGCGAGAGGAAAACCTTCAAGTTCCTGTGGATAAAGAAGTCGGACGTGTTCTTGCGGGTGTACTGCCGTAGATGATGCTCCAGGAACGTGATCGGCCGGTTTTCGCTGTCCTTGCGACGCTCGGCGATAATGGCGGAGAGAGCCTTTTTCGCCTTTTTCAGGGCCTCTGGAATGGCCTCACAGGCCTCCGCGATGATTTTTTCCTGCTGGCTCTTCGTCGTGTAGGTAGCCTTCTCTTGGTCGGTCAGCGGCCGGTATTCGAAGGGAATGACCAGCTCGTTTGCCTCTTCCAGCCAGTCGGTGCTCTTGACGCGGGGCAGGAAGAACCGCTTCTCGCCCTTAACATTGTTCTGCTCGACGTTGGCGGCGGTAAGCTTGAAGTGCACGGTCACGCCTTGTGACGTAAAGGTGTAATCGTGGAAATGCTCGGCGGTCTTGACGTAGTACTGGTCCTGGTTGGCCCAGTGCAGGTAGACTTCCTCGCCGTTGTAGGGGATGGCGTACTTCTGTCGCCTGGAGTAACGGCGCTTGGAGATAAAATCACCGTCCTGGTAGTAGCGGCTGAAGAATGTGTACAGGTGATTGAAGATGGTAGCCTCCAGCGCCTCGCACCCACGGCCGCCGGCTGCCTTCGCCTGCAAGCTCAGATACTTCTTGCCGATTTCCGTCCCTTGGAACCGGACAAGATTGCCATCGGCGTCCAAAGCGTCCTTACCAAGCGTTTTGGCAATCTCCTCCGCAGTTTCGGCAAGCTCCGCTGCGGCTTGTGACTGATCGGCCAGGGCGTCACGATTCAGCTCCTCACCAATCAGCTCGGGCAGGTCGGTCGAGATGAACTTCTCGATCACGTCCCGCTTGTAATTCATGATGCGGTAGATACCGAAATCCAGGTCCGCACAGTCGAACTGAAAAAGCTCGCGCAGCAGCGCTTGAAATTTTTCTCGGTTTGTCATCGGCACGGGTTCCATTCTCTAAGATTCATGTCCGGCATTGGGGGCGGCCTGGTTTGAGTGGTCGATAGCGACCTTGCTGGCCAACATGGCCGGCGGCTACTTGGTTTGGCGGCCCGGGAAGGAAGGGGCCAGCGACGGTCTTCCCCTTGTCGTTGAAGATGTTGTGCTTGTCGCAAAGACCCCGGATCAGCGCCGCCACCATGCAGGCTATGGAGCGATGCTCGCGGACGGCGGCAGTACGCTGCACATCCTTGACGGCGAGATCAATGCGGAGGGTGACGGTCGCGGTCTTGGTGGCGGCCATCCGAGGTCTTCGCGGAGTGGCTGCAAAGTTACGGCAATGTACTGTAATCTCGCGAATCGTCCAAGGAGCGCCTGACACAACGGGCGTCAGGCGCAGATCGCGGTAATTGCTCCTTGCTACCGTGCGCCGCCTGGTGGGCGGGGCGGCGGCCGAAAGGCATATCAGCAATAAGCGGTATCCAGCCATTCCTGAGCGAGACCGCGCGCACGGGGAAACGCGACACAAATACTGAGCGTGGGCGGCGCGGAAGTACCGGAGAATGGGAGGACTATTCAGCGGCGGTTTTGGGGCAGCGACTATGGCGAGCTCGGCGCCTGGGAGGAAGTCTCTCGGTTCCCTGCTGGCCTCGAAGGCATCGATCCCCTCCCGTTGATCCCCAAATATCCCGGCGTGGAAGCTGGGATCAGGTGGGGACGCGGCGCGAACTCAACCGCGCCGGGCATTGCGCGTAACAGCGTCGGAAACTCTCAAGATCCCGCTGAGGTTTTCTCGGGGACAGTGTGCCGGGCAACATCCATCATGGTTAGCACGGTACGTCACCAACTTCCCGAGACGATCCTCCATGCTGCCGTTTCTCCGTCGCAAGCCGCCTGCTACAGCACATGCCAGTCGGCAGGAGACACCGCCGAAGGCTGGCCTGCTGCCGGTCGAGACCGCGGAAGAGCTGCTGCAGCCACCCCACCGCAGGTCACTACTGCGCCAGATCACCGGCCTTCTCGCGCTCCCGTCGGAGTGCTCCGAACGATATGTCGTTGCCAGCCTGCGCCGGTACGCGGCATTCGTCCAGGAAGTGCCCGCGTCCGAGGTTCACCACCACTCCAGCCGAGGGGGCATGCTCGACCACGGACTCGAGGTCGCGCTCAAGGCGTTGCAGATCCGCCGGGGGTACCTCCTGCCACCCGGGGCCGAAACTGAACGGCTTTCCCATGAAGCGGACGCCTGGTCCTACGGCGTCTTCTCCGCCGCTCTGCTGCACGATGTGGGCAAACCCGTCGTCGACCAGGAGATCGCCGTGTACGGCGCCTTGGGCAACCGCCTGGGGCGCTGGGAACCCTGGCACGGACCGATGATCGAGCGACCGGGTGCGCACTGGTATTCCGTGCGGTACAGGCGCGGTCGCGTTCACAAACTCCACGAACCAGCATCCAGTCTCGTCGCGCATTGGGTCCTACCGCCGGAAGGCATGTCCTGGATAGCTAAACACCAGGAACTACTGCAGGCGTGGATCCATGCAATCCACGGGCAGTTGGAGGATGCGGGGGCGCTGGGACAGATCATCCTGCAGGCCGACCGGGAGTCGGTGGCGCGGAACCTGGGCGGCGAATCACCGGACCGACTGCCCACGCCTACGAAGCCGCTTCACGAGAAGTTGATGACATCGCTTCGACACCTATTGAGCAGCGAAGATCTGCCGCTGAACCGCAATGGGGCGGCAGGCTGGCGCACGGAGTCGGATCTGTGGCTAGTGTCGAAGCGCGCAGCCGACGCGCTGCGGGCACACCTCCGCGAGGAGGGGCATTCCGGCATTCCTTCAAACAACGACCGGATCTTCGACACACTGCAGGAGCACGGATTGCTGACCGCCAACGGGGACCGCGCCATCTGGAGGGCCCGGGTTGCCAGTGACGGCTGGTCGCACGAGCTGACTCTCATCCGCCTGCCGGTGGCCCGCATTTGGTCCGATCCTGATGCGATGCCGATGGTGTTCGAGGGTACCGTGACTCCGCTTGGCGAGGCATCGGCCGAGGGGACAACGGAGTCTGGCGACAGATCGCCAAGCCGCTCTTCACCTGAAGAGCCGGCCGCCCCTGCGGCAGATCCGCCCACGGCGAGGACCGTCGTAATCCAGACAGGTCAGTCTGACGAGGTGGAGGAACGTCACTCACCCCACTGCCCGCCCGTATCCGGCGGTGTTGACGATCTGCCGCTCCCTCCGGGGCTCGACGGCGTCCTGGATGAAGCCACTGACGAGCCGACGGCCGAGCCACCGCCGCAGTCGACGGCATCCTGCGATTCGGGTGCGGACGCCCCCTTGCCTGAAGACCCGGGGGATGCCTGTCTCGAATGGATCCGACGAGGTGTCGCGGACGGGTCGCTCCTGGTGAACACGCGAGAGGCCCGGATCCACGTCGTCCCCGAGGGCGTGCTTCTCATTAGTCCCGGGATCTTCCGCGACTTTGCGAATGCGACGGGCCACACGTGGAACGCTGCCCAGAAGCGCTTTCAGCGGTTACAGCTGCACGAGAAGTCCTCCGAAGGCACCAACATCCATCGCTATGTGGTGCGGGGCGAGCGCCAGACCAGCCGTATCAACGGTCTCCTGATCCGTGACACCTCCGTTGTCTTCGGCCCGGACTGGATACCCTCACCCAACGACCACCTGACACCCGCCGCCGAAGCGTAAGCCAGCCGTCTTGCCCGGATAGTTACGGGCGTGTGACACGGGAGCAATAACGGAATATTCTCCGCAGTTTCTTCCGGAATCATAACAATCGAATATTCGGAAGAAATACAGAGGGAGCTGGCAAACGGGCAAGGAAGCAAGGAGGAGGAAAAGGAATGTTGGTTTTGACCCTGAAGGACGGGGAAGCACTGTACGTGGGGGATAGCGCCCTCGTGGTCGCGGTGCAGACCCAGGAAGCACCACTTCGACTGTCGGCATGCGCGCCCGGTCTCAATGTCGAGTGGGATACCCCAGGCAGCCGGATCACCCTTCACCACCCGGACGGCCCCGTCCGTATGGAGTACGTCGACCATCGCAAGGCGCGCCTCGGCATCGAGGCCCCCGAGAGCGTGGAGATCGTGCGCGAAGCGTTGCGGGAACGACGTCAATCCTCCCAGGAAATTTCGGCTCCATCGCAAACGGAGTAGGCGGTTTCACTGCTGGATTCGTGAGGACGCGCGCCTGGCAGGGAGCCCGTGTGCTAACTTCAGTGATGCCAGGGGCGTGACTTGAACCCGTTACAGGGGAGGCCATGCCCGCGATGGAAACCCACCGCACCCTCGACGACCTGGTGCAGATCTATCTGCGCGAGCGGATCTTGCGGCCCGATACCGCCATCCGCTACCAACAGGTTGTTCGACAGTTTCAAAACGACATGGGCGTCAGGACGCTGGACGAGATTCAGCGCGACACGCTGCTGGAATGGCGCAGCCAGGTCCTGCAGCGCGCCCGCGCGACGACCTGGAACTACTACCGTCGCCATTTCCGCGCGATGTGGCGCTTCGCCATGGAAGCGGAATGGATCAGCCATGACCCCCTGGAACGGGTCGACGCGGCGCCTGAAGATCGCCGGATCAAGACCGTTTCGCGCGACCTTCTGGATCAGGCGATCGCGGCGCTCGATGATTCCGAGAATCGTTGCCTTGAGCCCCGCTGGTTCTGGCTCGTAGTGCTGCTCACCTTCTACTACACCGGCATGCGGAGGCGGCAACTGGTGGCGCTGACGTGGGGCGACGTGTGCTGGAATCAGAACGTACTGCGGCTATCGGTGGCGGGATCGAAGACCCACCGCGAGTGGGATATTCCGGTTCCAGCGCCCTTGCTTGAGCCATTGCGGGAACTGTATGACAGGACCATCGCGCTCCGCGGGCCTCGGGGCCTTGAGCACTCGCAAGTGTTCGACCTGGGCCTGCATCGGGGCGAAGCTCGCTACCAGGGGAAGGGCATTCGCGTTGAGCAGGTCAGCGGCTTTTTCCGGAAGCTGAGCGAGGTCTTGGGTCAGCCCATTTCGCCGCACCGTCTCCGGCATACGCTGGGGACCGAGGTGGGGCGTCAGGAGAACCCTCCGCTTCGCGCGCTGCAGCACTTGCTGGGACACACCAACCTATCGACTACGATGCAATACGTGGAACCCGATATGGGGCAGCTGCGCCAGCTGGTTGACCACCTCCCCCAACCGGGCCGATCCTAGCCAGCGTGCCGGATCACCGCAGACACGCAAACCCTTGCTTGACTGTGGATTCCGATATGGGATAGTAAAGGATCGGGTGGCTTCACATGCCACCTGTAGCCAGTCAGTACGTGCCACCTGGCAGTACGCCTCGACATTCGAGCGGGGGACGCGAAAAAGAAGGGCGGTGCTACCAACACCGCCCTTCCGATGGTCCGAATAGGGCGGACCGGTCCCTGGCTCTGGTCTGTCATCGTCCCCTTGATCCGACGATGACAGCAAGTTTGGTGCCGGCGAGAGGAGTCGAACCTCCGACCTATCGATTACGAATCGATTGCTCTACCAACTGAGCTACACCGGCGAAGCGCGACATGATAGCGAGGGCCGGGGCCGACCACAATCCGGCGAGCCCGGACAATCGGCCGGCAACAGGCTCAGGAGCGGCGGCGACCCACGCGGAAGACGACGTCCACACCCTCGAGCTCCTTGCCTTCCGGCAGGGCGGGCAGATCGGAGATGTCGATCCGCGCCGGGTCCACGTCTTCCAGTTCCCCGGTATCGGTATGGAACAGGTGGTGATGCGGATTCAGGTTGGAGTCGTAGAACAGCTTGGTGGGATCGATCAGGACCTCGCGCACCAGCCCCTTCTCGGCGAACAGGTTCAGGGTGTTGTACACCGTGGCCTTGGATACCCGCGAGGCATGCCGCATTAGCTGCCCGAGGATCTGCTCGGCGCTCAGATGCTGGTGGCGGGCGAACATCACGCGGGCAATCTCGACGCGCTGCTCGGTCGGGGAGATTGCGTGTTCGCGCAGCAGTTCGCGCGCCGCGTCGACCGAGAGCAGATCCGGATTGTTGGAGTCGATGTTCATGATTCCGACGATATAACAGGGGTCTGGAGCAAGTCCATATCCCGCTTTCCGGGGATGATGCGGCCGGGAAGCCTGATAGAATGAAGGAATGGAGCGGGTGATGGGAATCGAACCCACATTAAGAGCTTGGGAAGCTCCCGTTCTACCATTGAACTACACCCGCTTGCGCCGCCGATTGTAGGCCTTGTCGGCCTCCGGCTCAACGGTAAACTGAGCAGTCGAAGAACCATGCAGATTCAGCTGAACGGCGAACCCTTCGAACTCCCCGACGATCGCGAGGCCACCCTGGCGGCGCTGATCGAGGTGCGCGGCCTTGGCGGCCGCCGTCTGGCGGTGGAGGTGAACGAAGAGCTGGTCCCGCGCAGCGAGCACGCGGCCCATCCCCTGAAATCCGGGGATCGCGTGGAGATCGTGCAGGCGATCGGGGGCGGCTAGATTGCCCATCCGCCCCGGCCTGCGACCACTTTTCAACGAAGGAATGACCATGACCGAATCGGCCGCTGCGTCCGCCGACGACCTGTTCCGCGTAGGCACGCGCGAGTTCACCTCCCGCCTGCTGGTGGGGACCGGCAAGTACCGTGATCTCGACCAGACCCGCGACGCCATCGAGGCGAGCGGGGCGGAGATCGTGACCGTCGCGATCCGCCGCACCAACATCGGCCAGAATCCGGACGAACCCAACCTGCTGGACGTGATCTCGCCGGAGCGCTACACGCTGCTGCCGAATACCGCCGGCTGCTTCAACGCCGAGGATGCGATCCGCACCTGCCGCCTGGCGCGCGAGCTGCTGGACGGCCATAACCTGGTGAAGCTGGAGGTCCTGGGCGACGAGAAGACCCTGTACCCGGACGTCTTCGAGACCGTGAAGGCCGCCGAGACGCTGGTGGCCGAAGGCTTCGACGTGATGGTCTACACCACCGACGACCCGCTGCTGGCGAAGCGCCTGGAAGACATCGGCTGCCTGGCGATCATGCCGCTGGCCGCGCCGATCGGGTCGGGGCTGGGGATCCAGAATCGCTACAACATCCGCGAAATCGTGGAGAACGCCTCGGTTCCGGTACTGGTGGATGCCGGGGTCGGCACCGCCTCGGACGCCGCCATCGCAATGGAGCTGGGCTGCGACGGCGTGCTGATGAACACCGCCATCGCCGCCGCCGATGCCCCGGTGATGATGGCCTCGGCCATGCGCCACGCGATCATCGGCGGGCGTCAGGCCTTCCGTGCCGGGCGCATGGCGCCGCGGCGCTACGCCTCGGCCTCCTCGCCGCAGACCGGCCTGTTCTTCAACTAAGCATGAACGACCAGACCAACACCGGGGCCGACGACGACAAACCGTTCTACCGCCGTATCCGCAGCTTCGTGCGCCGCGAGGGCCGGCTAACCCCCGGCCAGCAGCGGGCGCTGGACGACCTGTCCCCACGGTTTGGCCTGCAGCTCCCGGCGCCTGCCGCGCCGCTGGATCTGGCCGCGGTATTCGGGCGCACGGCACCCGTGACCCTGGAGATCGGCTTCGGCGACGGCGAGAGCCTGGCCGAGCAGGCCGCGAACCAGCCAGAACGCGACTTCATCGGCACCGAGGTCCATCGACCGGGGGTCGGGCATCTACTGCGCGCGGTGGAGCAGCGTGGCCTGACCAATGTGCGGGTCAGCGACGTCGATGCGGTGGAACTGCTGGAGCACTACCTGACGCCGGACAGCCTGGACTGCGTGCAGGTGTTCTTCCCCGATCCGTGGCACAAGAAGCGTCACCACAAGCGCCGCCTGATCCAGCCGGCCTTCGTGCGCCACCTGGCGACGCGCATCCGACCGGGCGGGCGGCTGCACCTGGCCACCGACTGGGCCGAGTACGCCGAGCACATGATCGCCGTGATGCAGGAATGCGCCCCCTGGTTCGAGCCGGACGGCCCGGTACCGGCGCCTGGCCGGCCGCCGGAGCGGCCGGTAACCAAGTTCGAGCGGCGTGGCGAGCAACGCGGCCACAAGGTCGCCGATCTGCTCTACCGGCGCACCGACGAACCTGCCTGACGATACCCGGCGCGATGCCGGGTCGGCTCAGACGTTCTTGACCACCAGGACCGGGCAGTCAGCCCCGCCGATCACGCGCTCGGAGACACTGCCCATCAGAAGGCGCTTGAGCCCGGTACGCCCGTGGCTGCCGACCACCACCAGATCGCGATGGTCGCGCGCAGCGACCTCCAGAAGGGTAATCTCGGGGCGCCCCTCCTCGAAGGTCGCATCCGCCTCCAGCCCCTTCTCGCGGGCCTCGCCCTGCAGACGCTGGATGGCCTGCACACCCTCCTGACGCCGTTCCTCGTTCTGCCCCGGGACCGCCACCGACACGATGGTGATCGGAAGCTTGCAATAGCTGGCGAGCTCGATTGCGGCGCGCGCGGCCTGGTCTCCGAGGTCAGAGCCGTCGGTGCCCACCAGCAACCCGCGATGCGGCGCCTGGGCGCCACGCGGGACAATCATCACGTTGCAGGGCGCAAGCCCCACGACCTTGCGCGTGGAGTCGCCCACCATCAGGCGCGAGAGGTCGCCGCGATCGCGCCGGCCGATGACGATCAGCCCGGCCTTGAACTCCTCGGCAATGGCGACGATCTCCTGGTGCCGGTCGACCCCGTGGCGCAGGATCATGGAGGCATCGATGCCCACTTCGCGGGCGCGCTTTTCCAGCGCGTCCAGATCGGCCTGACCGGCGACACTTGCCTCGTGGCTGCGCGGCGGAGACAACGCGTCGTGCTGGGTATCGGTGCGGATAATCCGTGCGACGATCAGGCGCGCACCACAACGCTGCGCCAGATCCAGCGCCACATTCTCGGCGGATTCGCTGAATTCGGAGCCATCCGTCGCCAGGACGATGGTCTCAAAACGGCACAGCGGGGCATCGGATTCGGACATGCGGGGTCTCCACCTGGACTTTTTTCCAAGCATAACCGACATGCCGGCAAACGCCAGTACGCGGGGCCGCGCCGGCCGAACCGCCAACCCGGCGCCGGCGCATTTTTTGCGTCCTTGCCCGCAGGATGAAATAATCCCGCGCTTTCAAGGGAAAGGCGGAATCCGTTTCCTCCGACCCGCCTCGGCGCCTGCGCCCGGCGCGAGTCCCCTTTCGGCTTCTGGCCACGCGCCGTCCGGCGCGGGTCCTCAGGACACGACTTGAACATGGAAAACCTTACGCTGACCACCGAGATGATCGTGGTGCTTGCGCTGCTCGCGTTCACGATCTTCCTGTTTGTCTCCGAGATCGTCCGGGTCGACCTGGCAGCGATCTCGGTGATGGTCCTGCTGGGCCTGCTGACGCTGGTGCCCGGACTCGGGATGCTGGTCGGCCAGGAAGAGCTGTTCAGCGGCTTCGCCTCCAATGCGGTGATCTCGATCATCGCGGTGATGATCATCGGCGCCGGTCTGGACAAGACCGGCGTGATGCACAAGGTGGCGGCGTTCATCATGCGCGTGGGTGGCACCACCGAGAAGACCATCATCCCGACGGTCTCCGGCACGGTCGGCGTAATCTCCAGCTTCATGCAGAACATCGGCGCAGCCGCGCTGTTCATGCCGGTGATGAGCCGCATCTCCAACCGCCTGAACATCCCACTGTCGCGCCTGCTGATGCCGATGGGCTTCGCCGCGATCGTCGGCGGCACCATTACCCTGGTCGGCTCCAGCCCGCTGATCCTGCTGAACGACCTGCTGCCGTCGGACATGGAACCGTTCCAGCTGTTCGACGTGACCCCGATCGGCCTGGCCCTGCTGGCCACCGCCATCGTCTACTTCGTGCTGCTGGGTCGCTTTGTGCTGCCGTCGGTGAAGACCAAGTCGGCTCAGAGCGAGAGCGCACAGGACTACTTCCAGCGCGTGTACGGACTGTCCTACGAGGTCCACGAGCTGTTCGTGCCGGAGAACGACCCGATGGTCGGACGCACCGTGGCCGAGATCGAGCGCGATACCGGTGTCGCGATCGTCGGGTCCTACGTGCGCGACGAGCTGCGCATGGCACCGTGGACCGGCTACGAGATCCAGGCGAATTCGCACCTGGCCGTGCTCGCCAGCCCGACCCGCATGGAGAAGCTGTGCGAGGGCACGCGCAAGCGCCCTACCACGCACCTCGACGTATTTGCCAACGCCCTCGACAGCGGCCGCTCCGGGGTCGCCGAGGTGGCGATCGCGCCCGGCTCGAACCTCGCCGGCAAGACCGTCACCGAACTGGCCATGCGCCAGACCTACGGCCTCTCGGTGATGCGCATCCAGCGCGGCAACGATACCTACGGCGAAGGCCTGCGCGACATCCCGCTGGCGACCGGAGACATCCTGGTGGTGCACTGCAGCTGGGAATCGCTGGCGCGCCTGGACAAGGACCGCGACTTCGTCGTGATCACCTCGGACTATCCGCACGAGGAGCTGAGCCCGTCCAAGGTCCCGCATGCCCTGTTCTTCCTGGTATTGACCGTGGGTCTGATCGTGCTCACCGACCTGATGCTGTCGGTGGCATTGCTCACCGGCGCGCTGGGCATGATCCTGACCGGCGTCATCAGTCTCGACAACGCCTACCGCGCGGTCAGCTGGAAGACGGTCTTCCTGCTCGCGTCGCTTATCCCGCTGGGGATGGCGGTGGAGAACACCGGCACCGCCGCCTGGATCGCACAGAACACGCTCGACATGCTGGGCACCGTGCCGCCCTGGGTACTGCAGGCGACGATCTTCGCCCTGGCCACGTTCTTTACCCTGGTGATGTCGAACGTCGGCGCGACCGTGCTGCTGGTGCCGCTGGCGATCAACTTCGCGATCGCCGCGCAGGCCGCGGGCATGGATGCCGACCCGCGCGTGTTCGCGCTGACCGTGGCGATCGCCACCTCGAATTCCTTCCTGATCCCGACCCACCAGGTGAATGCCCTGATCATGGGCCCCGGCGGCTACCGGGTGAAGGACTTCATGAAGGCGGGCGGCATCATGACCATCCTGTTCGCCGTAGTCGCCATGTTCATGCTCAACCTGATTTTCTAGTCTGTTAAACGCAACCTTTAGCAACCCGTTTGCAAGGAGAAATTCCATGTCCCAGAAGCATCCCGTGATTGCGGTGACCGGTTCCTCGGGTGCCGGCACCTCCACCGTCAAGCGCTCCTTCGAGTCCATCTTCCGTCGCGAGCAGATCAGCCCGGTCGTGATCGAGGGCGACAGCTTCCATCGCTATGACCGCAAGGCGATGAAAGAGGCGATGCAGAAGGCCGCCGCCGACGGCAACGATCACTTCTCGCACTTTGGCCCCGACGCCAACCTGTTCGACCGCATCGAGGGGCTGTTCAAGACCTACGGCGAGACCGGCCAGGGCGAGAAGCGCTACTACCTGCATTCCGACGAAGAGGCCGCCGAGCACAACGAGCGCCTTGGCACCAACCTCGGACCGGGCGAATTCACTCCCTGGGAAGAGATCCAGCCGGGCACCGATCTGATGTTCTACGAGGGCCTGCACGGCCTGGTCGTGAATGGCCAAGTGGACGCCGCGCAGCACGTGGACCTGGGTATCGGCGTGGTGCCGATCGTGAACCTCGAGTGGATCCAGAAGATCTTCCGCGACAACGCCGAGCGCGGCTATTCCGCCGAGGCGATCGTCGACACGATCCTGCGTCGCATGCCGGACTACGTGAACTACATCACCCCGCAGTTCGGCTACACGGACATCAACTTCCAGCGCGTCCCGACGGTGGACACCTCCAACCCGTTCATCGCCCGCGCCGTGCCGACCCCGGACGAGTCGATGGTGGTCATCAGCTTCAAGGATCCGGCGAAGTTCGGCATCGACTTCCCGTACCTGCTGAACATGATCCCGGACTCCTTCATGTCCGATCCCAAGACCCTGGTGGTCCCGGGCGGCAAGATGAGCTTCGCGATGGAGGTCATCCTGGCCCCGATCATCCACGAGATGCTGTCGCGTCGCGGCTGATCCGCAAGCCCAGAAGAAGTTCCCAAGCCCCGCTCCGGCGGGGCTTTTTTCGTTTAAGGCCGGGCATTCCGCTAGGATTCGGGCTTTCACCGACAGGACGGAGTTGGCGTGTTCGGACTTTTCGGGCCACGGCCGGCCCAACAGATGGAGCGCTTCCGCAGCCGTTACGACGGACGCTCGCTGATCGTGCACCAGGGTTTCAACGGGGACTGGCTGGAGGAGCTCATCAAGCAGCCGGGCGGCGGGGGCTACTTCCGCATGGACAGCCGACCGCTGCCGCGGCGGCGACCCACCCCGGTGGAATGGCTGGTGCAGAACCACATCCTGCCGCTGGAGCTACCCCAGCCATTGTTTCTGGACGTACGCGAGGACGCCATCCTCGTGCGCCACCTGACGCGCGGGAAGCACGCCGTGCATCCCTCCGAGATCGCCTGGTTCCTGGAAGAACTGGACACTCGCCACCACGCCCGCCTGGTGTTCGCCGAAGACGGTGGTCTGCACGTGCACACCGGCCTTCCGGTCGACGACAACGAGGCCCTCAGCATGCTGGAGCATCTCGGTTTATGACCACACCCTTTCGCAGTGCCTCCGCCCGCGGCGACGAGCCCGGGGCCCTGGCCACCGCCCTGATCGCCGAGCTCGGCGAACAGCCGGTGCGTGGCGATGATCAGGTACGCGTCGGCTTCATCTATCTCTCCGACCCCCTGAGCCGCCACGCCCGCAGCCTGCTGAAACACCTGCGCGAAGGCCTGGGGATCGATCACTTTGTCGGCGGCATGGCCATGGCGATCATCGGCCCGCACGACGAGCTCTACGAGCAGCCCGGTGCGACCCTGATGATCGGCGAGTTCCCGGCATCCAGCGTTCGGGTCATCTACCGCCCGGTACGTCGCTTCGAGGACCTGGTAAAGGAACTGGACGGGTTCCTCGACCCGCAGACCCCGGGCCGTCTGATCCTGAACGCCGACCCCCACATGGAGGGCCTGGAAGGCATACTGACCGAAATCGGCGAGCAGACCGCCTGGTTTGCCATCGGGGGCGTCAACTCCGGCGAGCCCGGCGGGGTACAGATCGCCGACGGGGTCTCCGCCTCGGGCATCACCGGGCTCGCGCTGCGCGACGATGTCGCCATCGCCGCGCGCCACAGCCAGGGCTGCACACCGCTGCCCGGCCAGCACGAGCTGACCGAGACCTGGCGCAACATCATCGTGCGTCTGGACGGACAGCAGGCCCTGCCGGCATTCAAGGGCATCATTGGCGATGTCCTGTCGCGTGATCTCGAGCGCGCGCTGGGCTACATCCTGGTCGGCTTTCCCATCCCCGGCTCGGATACCGGCGACTATCGTGTGCGCAACATCATCGGGGTGGACCTGGACCAGGAGGTACTCGCGATCGGCGAGATACTGGAACCGGGGTCGCAGATCCTGTTCGTGCGCCGCGACGGCCAGGCCGCCCGCGAAGACCTGGAACGCATGCTGGAACAGGTGCGCGCCCAGGCACCCAACGGCATTCGCGGGGCGCTCTACGTCTCCTGTGTCGGGCGCGGGCGCCACCAGTTCGGGCAGGAAGGCGCGGAGTTGGCTATCGTGCAGAAGGGGCTGGGGGATGTACCCCTGGTCGGCTTCTTCGCCAATGGCGAGATCTTCGCCAACCGCCTGTACGGCTACACCGGGGTCCTGACCCTGTTCACCTGAAACGCACCACCCCACCCCGGGAGAAGGCATGCAGTACCGCAAGCTGGGACGTACCGATATCGAAGTCAGCCTGATCGGCCTGGGCACCATGACCTGGGGCGAGCAGAACACCGAGGCCGAGGCGCACGAGCAGCTCGACTACGCGCTGGAGCAGAAGGTGAACTTCATCGACGCCGCCGAGATGTATCCGGTGCCGCCGCGCGAGGAGACCCAGGGCCTGACCGAGACCTACATTGGCAACTGGCTGGCGCAGCGCAAGAACCGCGATCAAGTTGTGCTGGCCAGCAAGGTCGCCGGCCCCGGCATGATCGACTACCTGCGCGACGGACCGCAGCTGAACCGCGAGCATATCGAACAAGCCCTGAGCGACAGCCTCAAGCGGCTGCAGACCGACTATCTGGACCTATACCAGGTCCATTGGCCGGCCCGCGCGACCAACTTCTTCGGCCAGCTCGGCTACAGCCACAAGCCGGATGATGATGCCACGCCGATCGAGGAGACCGCCGCCGCCCTGAAGGCCATGGTCGACAGCGGCCGCGTACGGACCATCGGTATATCCAACGAGACCCCGTGGGGCTTCATGGAATGGATCCGCGCGCATGACCGCGGCCTGTCCGAGCGCATTGTCTCCATCCAGAATCCCTACAACCTGCTCAACCGCAGCTTCGAGGCGGGCCTGGCCGAGATGGCGATCCGCGAGGACGCGGGCCTGCTGGCCTACTCGCCGCTGGCCTTCGGCATGCTCTCCGGAAAATACCTGGATGGCGCCAAGCCGGCAGGTGCCCGGCTGACCCTGTTCGAGCGCTTCCAGCGCTACAGCAACGCATCCGGTCTGGCCGCGACCGCCGAGTACGCCAAGCTCGCCGCCGCACACGGGCTGACCCCAACCCAGTTGGCACTGGCCTTCGTCAACCAGCAGCCGTTCGTGACCAGCAACCTGGTCGGCGCGACTACCATGGAACAGCTGCGCGAGAACATCGCCACCATCGACATCACCCTGTCCGACGCCGTGCTAGAGGCCATCGAGGCGATCCACGCCCGCTACACCTACCCCTGTCCGTAGGGGTTTGTCCCGATGCACCTGATCGATACGCATGTCCACCTGGACCTCGACGCGTTCGATCCGGATCGCCCGGCGGTGCTGGACCGCGCCCGGGCCGCCGGCGTGCAGGAGCTGGTTCTGCCCGGCGTCACGCGTGCGCGCTGGCCGGATCTGGACGCCCTGCACCGGCAGGACGCCGGCCTGCATGTCGCCTATGGTCTGCACCCGATCTTCCTGCAAGACCATGCCGATGACGACCTCGACGCGCTGGAGGCCTGGCTGGACGCGCACCCGGAGACCATCGCCGTCGGCGAGATCGGGCTGGACGGCTACCGCCAGGACCTCGACTGGGACCGCCAGTGGCGCTTCTACACCCGGCAACTGGCGATCGCCCGGGAACGCGACCTGCCGGTGATCATCCACAGCCGGCGCGCGCTTGACGAGGTCCTGAAGGGCCTGCGCCAGCACCCCGGTATCACCGGCATCCTGCATGCCTTCATCGGCAGTCCGCAGCAGGCCCGCCAGGCGGCGGATCTCGGCTTTGCACTCGGGATCGGCGGACCCGTGACCTACAAGCGGGCGAAGAAACTGCACCGCGTGGTGCGCGAGGCACCACTGGAGGCGCTGGTGGTGGAGACGGATGCACCAGACCAACCGCTGGCCGGACACCAGGGCGAGCGCAACGAGCCGGCCATGACCGCCGAGGTCAACCGCCAGCTCGCGGCCCTGCGAGACATGGACCCGGCCGAGATGGCTATAATCACGTCACAAAATGCACGCCGGGTCCTCCGGCTCCCGACCGGTTCCGCTGCATGAACTCGCCCGCTGACGCCCCGCACAATCCCTATACCGAACGCACGGATCTGTTGCTGGGGCATGACGTCACTGCGCGCCTGCGCGACCGGCATGTCTTCATCGCCGGCCTGGGCGGCGTGGGCAGCTATGCCGCCGAGGCCATCGCGCGGGCCGGGGTCGGACGCATGACCCTGGCCGATCACGACGTGGTCGGAGCCTCCAACCTGAACCGCCAGCTGGTGGCACTGCGCTCCACCGTGGACCGGCCCAAGACCGAGATCATGGCGAACCGCATCCGCGACATTGATCCCGACATCGAGGTCATCATTCGCCAGGACTTCCTCCAGCCCGACACCATCGGCGACCTGGTCCCGGAGGATGCCGACTTCGTGCTGGACGCGATCGACTCCATCGTCTGCAAGGCCGCGCTGGTCGCGACTGCCCAGGCCCGCGGGCAGGCCGTGATTTCGAGCATGGGCGCAGGCGGGCGCATCGACCCGACCGCCGTGCGCGTGGGGCCGCTGGCCGGGACCCGCGTGTGCCCGCTCGCGCGGCAGATGCGCAAGCGGCTGCGGCGCCTGGGCGCGCACCTGGACTACCCGGTAGTGTTTTCCATCGAACAGCCGCGCAAGGGCACCGAGCACCGCCCGGTCGGCGACGGCGGCCGGCCGCGCTCGGTCAACGGCACCATCTCCTACCTGCCGGCGATCTTCGGCCTGACCGCCGCCGGCCACGTGATCCAGACCCTGATCGCCCGCGACTGACGCGGACGGCCTACTCGTCGAAGACGGCCTCGATGCGGGCCTGGATGTGCTGGTCGGCGTCCGGGCCGTATTGCGTGGTGGCGGGATCGAAGCGGTCGCAGAAGGCGTAGGCGAACTTCAGGTCCTTCACGCCGAGGGCACCGAACAGGCGCGCCTCGAAGGAATGATCCTCCGGGTTCTCGATCAGGGTGGGCCAGCCATCCGCGCCCGGGGCCAGGGTAGGGCCGAAGAAGACCACGCCGGGCAGATTCTTCAAGCGCAGTGCGCAGGTGCCATCGGTTACGCCGGCCATCGGGAGGAAGTCGATGGTCCGCGACAGGCGCTGCTTGCGGTTGAAGGCGATGTCGATCTCGCCCCCCGCCGCGCGGATCGCCGGGGCCTCGGCCTCGAAGGCCAGGGTCTCCAGCCCCGCAGCGCGCCAGGCATCCAGATCCTGCGCCCCATACCGGCTGGGCAGGAACAGGTACGCGGGCTTGGTGATGGCGCGGATCGCCTCCAGGAGCGGTTCGGAATACACCGGCGCATTCACCAGAATGCCGCCGAGCTCCAGGTCGTCGATCAGCCAAACGGCCGGCTCCGAATCACCGATCCGGTAGATGGTCCGGTCGCGCAGTTCGACCAGCGGGGCGCTGATCACGGGCTCATTGGCCATGCGGCTTCTCCATCGGCGGGTTCATGGTACGCGGCTCGATCTCGGCCATGGCGGTCTCGATCCATTTTTCGGACTCGGACAGCACCTCGACCGGCTTGCGCCCGGCGGTCTCGATCGGCGCCCCCACCACCACCTCGACGGTTCCCGGGTAGCGCCGGATCCCTTTCTTCGGCCAGAAGCTCCCGCTGTTCAGCGCCACCGGCAGCACCGGATAGCCGGTACGCACTGCCAGCATCGCGCCGCCCTGACGGTAGCGCCCGTGTTCGCCCGGGGCCACGCGCGTGCCCTCGGGAAACACGATCACCCAGCGGCCCTGGTCCAGGCGCTGCTTGCCTTCGGCCACCAGGTTCTCCAGGGCCTGCCGCCCGCCCTCGCGATCGATCGGCACCGGATCGAGCATGGACAACGTCCAGCCGAACAGGGGGATACGCATCAATTCGCGCTTGAGCACCCAGGTCTGCATGGGAAAGATCGCGACGAAGGCAACCGTCTCCCAGGCCGACTGGTGCTTGGACAACACCACATGCGGGCGCGAGGGGTCGATGTGCTCGCGCCCGTGCACCCGGTAATCGATCCCGCAACTGATGCGCAGCCACCAGACGTTGAACCGGCCCCACAGGGTCAGGACACGATAGCGGACGGGGCGGGAAAACGGCCAGATCAGCGGCGGCACCAGCAGGCCGAAGACCAGGATGGAGCCGACGAACCCCAGCTGGAACAGCAGACCTCGGATCAGGGGCAGCATTGCCCGGCCCTACCCCGTCGCCAGGCGGCCGATGTCGGCCACGGTCTCGAACGCGCGACGCAGTTCGCGCAGCAGGGCCAGGCGGTTGCGGCGCTCGGCGGCGTCCTCGGCCATCACCATCACCTGGTCGAAGAAGGTGTCCACGCGATCACGCAGGCCTGCCAGTTCACCGAGCGCATGCAGGTAGTCACCATCGGCCACCGCCTGCTCGACGCCCGGGCGCACGGCCTGCAGACCCTGGTATAGCTGGCGTTCCTCGTCCAGCACCAGGGCCTCGGGGTCGAGTTCGGCCTCGGCCTCTTCGCCGGCCTTGCGCAGCAGGTTGTGGATGCGCTTGTTGGCCGCGGCCAGGGCCTCGGCCTCCGGGCGCTCGCGGAACAGGCTGACCGCGCGCACGCGACGGACGAAATCCAGTGGGGCATCCGGCGCGACCGCGGCCACCGCCTCGATGGTCTCGTGCGCCTGACCCTGCTCCAGCAGGTAGCCGCGCAGGCGCTCCAGGATGTACTCGCGCACCGGTTCAACGGCCTGATCGGCCTCCGGCACACGCTCGCGAATCGGTTCGGCGGCGGCCTGCAGCAGCGGGGTCAGGGCCAGCGGCACTTCGCGCTCGACCAGGATACGCACCAGCCCCAGCGCGGCGCGGCGCAGGGCAAACGGGTCCTTGGTGCCACTGGGCTGCTTGCCGATCGCGAAGATCCCGACCAGGGTGTCGAGGCGATCGGCCAGCGCCAGCGCCTGGGCCAGCGGGGCGTCCGGCAGCTCGGAGCCGGACTGGCGCGGCCAGTAATGCTGCTCGATCGCGGCGGCGACGGTCTCGTCCTCGCGGTCGTGCAGGGCGTAATAGCGACCCATCGTGCCCTGCAGATCGGTGAACTCGAACACCATCTGGGTGACCAGGTCGCACTTGGCCAGGCGTGCCGCGCGCGCGGCGAGGTTCGCATCCAGGTCCATCAACCCGGCGAGGCGCTGCATCAACGCCTCGAGCCGCGCCGACTTGTCGCGCAGCGTGCCCAGGCGCTTCTCGAACACCACCGAGTCCAGCGCCTCCAGACGTTCCTCCAGGCGCTTCTTGCGGTCCTGCTGCCAGAAGAACTCGGCATCGGCGAAGCGCGGGCGTAGCACGCGCTCGTTGCCATCGCGCACCGCGTGCGGGTCGCGCGACTCGATGTTGCTGATCACGATGAAATGCGGCTGCATCCGGCCGGCCTCGTCGACCACCGGGAAGTATTTCTGGTTGTCCTGCATGGTGGAGATCAGCGCCTCCTGCGGAACATCCAGGAAACGCGGATCAAAGCCGCCGGTCAGGGCCACCGGCCACTCGACCAGCGCAGTCACCTCGTCCAGCAGGTCCGCATCCACCAGCGCGCGCCCGCCCAGGGCCTTCGCCTGCTCGTGGACCTGCTCGAGGATGCGCTCGCGGCGCGCCTCGAAGGACGGCTCGACAAACCCCGGACTGCGCAGCCGCTCCGCGTAGTCACTGCCGCGCTTGAGCTCCAGGGCGCCGGGCTGATGGAAGCGGTGGCCGTGGGTCACCCGACCGGACGCTTGTTCCAGCACCGTCATCTCCAGCACGTCGGGCCCGTGCAGGACGACCAGCCAGTGCGCGGGCCGCACGAATTCGGTACGGCTGCTGCCCCAGCGCATGCGCTTGGGTGTGGGCAGGGCGTCCAGCGCGGCCTCCAGCATCTCCGGCAGCAGTTCACCGAGGGCGCGCCCCGGCTGCAGCTGGCGAAACACCAGGTACTCGCCCTTGTCGGTGGTCTCGCGCTCCAGGCGCTCGACCTCGACACCACAGGATCGGGCAAAGCCCAGTACCGCCCTGGTCGGCTCGCCGGCGTCGTCAAAGGCCGCTGCCACCGCCGGGCCGCGGCGCTCCTGCAGCTGATCCGGTTGGCGCGCAGGCACGTTCGGGAACAGCACGGCCAGGCGCCGCGGGGTGGCGAAGGTCTCGGGATCGCCCGGTTCCAGCCCGGCGTCGCGCAGGCGGGTGGTCAGCCCCTCGGCCAGGGCATCGCGCAGGCGCGCGAGCGCGGTCGGGGGCAGCTCCTCGGTGCCAAGTTCGATCAGGAGTTCGCGGGCTTCGGCCATGTCGGGTCCAGGTTGGGTCCAGTACGCGCCACGCGACCCATGGGGGGCCGGCCGGCGCGGGATTGCGGGATTCAGGCGGCGTCGGGCTTGTTCGCGTCGTCGTCGGCACACAGCGGGAAGCCCAGGGCCTCGCGCGAGTCGTAATACTTCCGGGCGACGTTCCGCGACAGCTCACGCACGCGCAGGATGTAGCGCTGCCGCTCGGTGACCGAGATCGCGCCGCGCGCATCCAGCAGGTTGAAACTGTGCGAGGCGCGCAGCATCTGCTCGTAGGCCGGCAATGGCAGGCCCAGCTCGATCATGCGATCGCTCTCGGTCGCGTGCTGATCGAACGCGGCGAACAGGGCGTCGCGGTCGGCGTGCTCGAAGTTGTAGGTGGACTGCTCCACCTCGTTCTGGTGGTAGACGTCGCCATAGGTAATCGCGCGGCCGTCCGGGCCGTTGGTCCAGACCAGGTCGTAGACGCTTTCCACCCCCTGCAGGTACATCGCCAGGCGCTCGAGGCCGTAGGTGATCTCGCCGGAGACCGGGTGACAGTCGAGCCCGCCGACCTGCTGGAAGTAGGTGAACTGGGTCACCTCCATGCCGTTGAGCCAGACCTCCCAGCCCAGCCCCCAGGCGCCGAGGGTCGGGGACTCCCAGTTGTCCTCCACGAAGCGGACGTCATGGGTCAGGGTGTCGAACCCGAGCGCCTCCAGCGAGCCCAGGTAGAGCGCCTGGATGTCCGGCGGCGAGGGCTTCAGCAGGACCTGAAACTGGTAGTAGTGCTGCAGACGGTTGGGGTTGTCGCCGTAGCGCCCGTCGGTCGGGCGGCGGCTCGGCTGCACATAGGCCGCACGCCACGGCTCCGGTCCGATGGAGCGCAGGAAGGTCGCCGGGTGGAAGGTGCCCGCGCCCATCTCCATGTCGTACGGCTGCAGGACCACACAGCCGTGGTCATTCCAGTAGTCCTGCAGGCGACGGATCAGGTCCTGGAAGGTCGGACTGCTGCTGGGCGGGGTGCGTTCTTGCGACATGCGGGATCCCGGGTCAGGGCAAAGCCGACAGTATATCGGCCCGGCTTCGGCCGCGGCCACCGCTCGCGTTGGCGCGGGCGTTTTGCATGCAGCCGAAGCGCGCCCATACTGGGGCCTTGATTCTGTTCGGGAGAGCGGCCCTGAGCGACCCCCTCGCCAATTCCGGGCCTTCGGTCACGCCGGAGAACAGCCAGCGCTATCGCGATACCCGCCGGGTCACACTGGTGGGCGCGACCGTGAACAGCTTCCTCGCCGTGGCGCAGCTGGTCAGTGGCTGGCTGCTCAACTCCCAGGCCCTGGTGGCGGACGGCGTGCACACCCTGTCGGACCTGATCACCGACGGCGTGGTGCTGTTCGCCGCCAGCAAGGCCGCCGCCTCACCCGATCAGGAACATCCCTACGGTCACGCGCGGATCGAAACCCTGGCGACGGTGATCGTCGGGGTCTTTCTGGCGCTCGCGGGCCTGGCAATTGCCTGGGCCGCCGGCAACCGCCTGGTCGAGCCCGAGGCCATGACCGGCCCCGCGAACATGGCGATCGCCTTTGCCCTGCTGACCCTGGTGGCCAAGGAAAGCCTGTACCAGTACACCCACCGGGTGGCGAAGCGCCTGCACTCGCGGATGCTGGATGCCAATGCCTGGCACCACCGCACGGACGCGATCTCGTCTCTATTCGTACTGGTCGGGGTGGCCGCGGCGGTCGCCGGCTTCCCGTGGGCGGACGCTTTGGCGGCGCTGATCGTGGCGCTGTTCATCCTGCATGTCGCCGGGCGCCTGATCGTGCGTAGCGCGGCGGAGCTGATCGACACGGCCCTGGAGCCGGAGAAGGTCGAGCGCATCCATCGAACAATCCTGGATGTGCCCGGGGTCAAGGATGCGCACATGCTGCGCACCCGCCGCCACGGCAGCGAGGTGGTCGTGGACGTGCATATCCAGGTCGCGCCGATGATCTCGGTCTCCGAGGGTCACCGGATCGCCGATGCGGTGTTCCACGCTGTGACCGACGACCATGACCGGGTGAACGACATCACCGTGCACGTGGACCCGGAGAATGACGCGGACCAGGCCCGGAGCTCCACGCTGCCACTGCGCCCGACACTGGTGGAGGCCCTGCGCGAGGCCTGGGCCGACACCCCGGAGCTGGAGGCGGTGGAGCACCTGTCGCTGCATTATCTCGGCGGGCGGGTGCACATGACGCTGACCCTGCGCCTTGACGGGGCAACCACACCCGCTGACCTCGAGGCCCGCGCCCAGGCCCTGGCCGACCGGCTGCACCGCCATCCCGGGGTAGGCGACATGCTGGGCGATGTCACGCTACTCTATCGCCCCTGCACTCATTAGGTGCGCGCCACCAGGGTGCGCACGAAACTTGTGCAAATAAAGCACCACATTAGTGCAATCAGGACGCGGCGGGGTGCCCCAGGTGCCCGTTTTTCGCGCGCCCGGGCCAAACAGGACCGGATGGCATGATGCCTGCATAATGAACCGCGACGCCGCGCAAGGCCCGACGAGCCGGCCGGCCACCTTTGAATACCCAAGTAAAGACCAAGGAGATCCCCATGTCCGCAGCCGACGTGCTGAACCAGATCAAGGAAAAGGAAGTTCGCTTCATCGACTTCCGTTTTACCGACTCCAAGGGCAAGGAACAGCATGTGACCGTGCCGGCCCACGAAATCAAGGAAGATACCTTCGAGGAAGGCAAGATGTTCGATGGCTCCTCGATCTCCGGCTGGAAGGGGATCAACGAGTCCGACATGATCCTGATGCCTGATGCCGAATCGGCCGTCCTCGATCCGTTCTTCGAAGACATGACCATGAACATCCGCTGCGACGTGGTCGAGCCGGCCACCATGCAGGGCTACGATCGCTGCCCGCGCTCCCTGGCGCGCCGCGCCGAGGCCTACCTGCAGAGCACCGGCATCGCCGACACCGCGCTGTTCGGCCCGGAGAACGAGTTCTTCATCTTTGACGATGTGAAGTGGGGCACCACCCTGTCCGGCTCCTACTGCCGCGTGGATTCCCAGGAGGCCTCCTGGAACTCCGAGCGCGTCTACGAGGACGGCAACATCGGTCACCGCCCGGGCGTGAAGGGCGGCTACTTCCCGGTCCCGCCGGTCGACAGCCTGCACGACATTCGCTCCACCATGTGCGAAGTGATGACCGAGATGGGCCTGGAGACCGAGGTGCACCACCACGAGGTGGCGACCGCCGGCCAGTGCGAGATCGGCGTGGGTCCCGCGACCCTGACGCAGAAGGCCGACGAGGTGCAGATCCTCAAGTACGTGATCCAGAACGTGGCCCACGTCCACGGCAAGACCGCGACCTTCATGCCCAAGCCGATCGTTGGTGACAACGGTTCCGGCATGCATGTGCACCAGTCGCTGTCCAAGGACGGCAAGAACCTGTTCTCCGGTGACCTGTACGGCGGCCTGTCCGAGACCGCGCTGTACTACATCGGCGGGATCATCAAGCACGCCCGCTCGCTGAATGCCTTCACCAACCCGTCCACCAACAGCTACAAGCGTCTGGTGCCGGGCTTCGAGGCGCCGGTCATGCTGGCCTACTCCGCGCGCAACCGTTCCGCCTCGCTGCGTATCCCGTTCGTGATGAACCCGAAGGGCCGTCGCGTCGAGCTCCGCTTCCCGGACTCCACCGCCAACCCGTATCTCGCGTTCGCGGCGATGCTGATGGCCGGCCTGGATGGCATCCAGAACAAGATCCACCCGGGCGATGCGATGGACAAGAACCTCTACGACCTGCCGCCGGAAGAAGAGAAGGGCATCCCGCAGGTCTGCCATTCGCTGGACCAGGCGCTGGAAGCCCTGAACCAGGATCGCGAATACCTGACCCAGGGTGGCGTGTTCACCGACGACATGATCGATGCCTACATCGACCTGAAGATGGAAGACGTCACGCAGATGCGCATGACCACCCATCCGATCGAGTTCGACATGTACTACAGCCTGTAAGGCACCCGCTTCCGGCCCTTCGGGGCCGCGAAGCCATCAGCCGCCCCCGGCCCCTGGCCGCGGGCGGCTTTTTTGTGGCTGTCGCGGGCGACCCGTGCACGGCGGGCAACGGGTGATGGCGCCACCCGCGCGCCGGAAGAACGCCGGGCAGCGAGCGTCATCCCCTCTCGAGACCACGCCTGTCCCTGCCGGCAAGAACGAAAAGGCCCCGCGGACCAAGAGCCGCGGGGCCTTCTGTATCACTCGAGCCTTGCGCCCGTGATCAGGCGTGCCAGCCGAACTCCTCGGCCTTCTGCCGCGCCAGCGCCGGGATGTCGGTGGCGACGAACTTGTCGTGCAGCACCTGGACCCCGATCATGTGGTTGATCACCGCGTCCAGCTGAACCTGAGTGGCGGCCGGCGTGTCCTCGGACTCGTGCAGCTCGAACACCTGACGCACGCCCTCCGGGTCCAGCAGCCCGGCCTCGGCGACCTTCTCCGGGGACAGGTAGCGATCGGCCAGGGCCTTCATCGCCGCCCACTTGACCGGGTCGGTGTGCGCGGGCGGCGCCATGAAGGCGAACTTCTCGCGCTCGTAGAGCACCTTCGGCAACAGGCCCTTCATCGATTCGCGCAGCACGTACTTCTCGGTTGAGCCCTTGATGCGCATGGTCGGCGGCAGGTGGGCGGCGAACTCGGCCAGGTGATGATCGAGGAACGGCGGGCGGGCCTCCATCGAGTTGGCCATGTCCATGCGGTCGCCGCCCCAGGTCAGGATCTGGCCCTCCAGCATGGTCTTGATCCAGACGTACTGGGCCTTGTCCAGCGGATGCCGGCCTTCCAGCATGTCGTCGTCCAGGGCATTGGCAATGGCCTTGCCCGGCTTGTAGTCCTGCATGCGCTCGCGACGCTTCGGATGCAGCAGGCCCGGAACGTGGTCGGCCGCGGCCAGCCACGGCTGCAGGCAGGACGGGGTGAAGCCCATCATCTTCGTGAAATCGGGGTCGTTGACCTCGTCCTCGGCCAGCATCGCACCGGAGACCAGCTCGTTGGACTCGTTCAGCATCTGCTGCCAGGCCTGGCGGTCGGCCTCCGGCAGGGTGTCCAGGCCGTGCAGGAACATGTCGCGGCGGAAGGCCGGATAGCCGCCGAACAGCTCGTCCGAGCCCTCGCCGGTGACCACGACCTTGTAGCCGGCCTTGTTCACGTGGCGGCTCATCAGCAGTTTGGCGACACCGAGGGTGTTGTAGATGGTGCGCTCGGCGTGCCAGAGGGCCTCTTCGAAGTTGTCATAGAGGTGATTGGCATCCAGGGTCATGATGTCCTGGTCGGCGCCCACGCTCTCGGCCATCTCGCGGGCGATCGCGGTCTCGTCGTAATCCGAATTGTCGAAGCCGATGGTGAAGGCCTTGACCGGCGACTGCTGGCTGGCCGAGGCCAGCCCCAGGGTGATGCAGGAGTCGATCCCGCCGGAGAGATAGCAGGCGACCGGGACATCAGCCTCGAGGCGCAACTGCACCGCCTCCATCAGCTGGTCGCGCACGCCCTCGATCCAGTATTCCTCGTCGGTCTCGCTCTCGGGCGGGCGTTCGGAGGCCAGCGGGAAGTCCATGTCCCAGTACTTTTCCTGACGGATCTTCAGCTTCCCGTGGGCGCGCTCGACGATCACCATATGGCCGGGCTTCACCTGCTGGATGCCCTCGAACGCGGTGGTGCCGGGCACCATGGTCTGCATCAGCTGGTGGTAGAGGCCTTCATCGGAGAACTGGCGCGGCACGTCGGGGTTGGCGAACAGTACCTTCAGCTCGGAGCCGAACACGAAGCTGCCGTTGGCCTCGGTGAAGTACAGCGGCTTGATGCCGAAGCGGTCGCGGATCAGGACCAGCCGATCGTGCTTGCGATCGTACAGGGAGATCGCGAACTCCCCGCGAAAATGCCGGATCGCCTCTTCCAGGCCCTCGCGCTGGTACAGGTGCATGACCATCTCGGAGTCGCTTTTGGTGTGGAACTTGACCCCGCGCGAGGTGAGATCCGTGCGGATGCGCTTGTAGTCGTACAGCTCGCCGTTGACCGCGGTCATGATCTCGCCATTGTCCATGCAGAACGGCTGACGACCACGGTTCTCGTCCAGGTCGATAATCGACAAGCGCGCATGGGAAAAACCCACCCCGCGGTCATCCTGGGTGCGGTAGCCGAAGCCGTCGGGGCCGCGGTGGTACTGGATCGCAGCCATGTTGACCAGGGTTTGCGGGTCGACCTTGCGAGTCGGGTCGGCGTTAAAGATTCCTGCGATGCCGCACATGGCATGTCTCCTTGGGTCGATTCCTTGGTGCGAGCGGGGCGCGGGCAGGGCATGCCCGGCGCGCCACGCCACTCGCGGTTCAGTTAAAAGGTCGCGTCAGCCGTCCGGGGTGTCCATCACCGCGCTGATGCGGCGCACCACCGTTGTCAGCAGCGCCATGCGCACGAACACGGCCCCGCGAGCCTGGGCGAAGTACCAGTTGTGCGGGGTGGCATCGAGGTCGGTAGACAACTCCTCGCCCCGCGCCAGTGGGTGCAGGATGATCGCACCCTCCTTCAGCGGTGAGTTCCGATCCAGCTTCAGACCGTCACCCATGGATTCGAAGGTGTCGCCCACCCAGGCGATCGCGTTGATGTACACGACATCCAGATCCGGCAGCACCGGGTCCAGGTCGCGCACCACGCGCAGCGAGATCCCGGCCTCTTCCAGTTCCTCACGCTGGCCCGGATCGAAGTTCTCGTCCTCGTGCGAGACGAGCACAACCTCCTCGATCGCCTGAGGGAAAAGGCTCAGCATGCGCAGCAGAGAGCGCACCGTGCGCATGCGCGAGGGAACCCCGATGATCCCGACCTTAATGCGCTTTTCCGGGGGCACCTCGCCGGTGAACAACTCGGGGCGCCACTTGGCCATGGCGTAGACGTCCGCCAGCGCCTGGGTCGGGTGCTCGTCGATGCCGTTGCCGGCGTTCACCAGCGGGATGCGCAGGTTCTCCAGCATGTTGTGCGCGGCCTCGCCGTCCGAGGAGCGCAGCACCAGTACATCGCCGTAGTTGTTGAACATCTCGGCGATGTCCGCCAGCGATTCGCCCTTGGCGATCCCGGTACTCTTGGGGTCGGTGATCGACATCACCGACCCGCCCAGGCGATGCCAGGCGCTCTCGAACGACAGCCGCGTGCGCGTGGACGGCTCGTAGAACGCGCTGATCAGGATCTTGCCCGCCAGTGGCAGGTGCATCAGCGCCGGCGTGGTCTCGTACTGCGCCGCCAGGCGGAACAGCTGCAGCAGCTCGTCGCGCGAGAACTGCTGGCTGGAGACTACATGCGAGGCCGCCAGTTTGAGCAGCGGGTCGGGGTCTTCCTCCACCGCGTCCAGCAACGCCTTCGGCCGGTCGGTACCGGCGGCGCCGTCTTTCGGATGGAGCACGTGCAGGGGATCTTCGGTGTAGTTCACCAGAGGCATCCTTTTTTCCAGTCGCGGATAAACAAAGCAATCAGCAGGATCGGGGTCAGGGTTGCCACCAGGGTGGCGATGATCACGATCACGGACAGGGCTGTAGTGGAGATCGTCATGCCGGAACCTCCCCGTCAGGACGGGCCAGACGGCCCCAGTCGAACGGCCGCGGCATCAGCCAGGTACTCAGCACCATCACGGCCAGCGAGACAGCGGCCCCGACCAGCGCGGCCACATAGAATCCGATCAGGAAGTAGCTGGCCAGGCCAATGCCGGACCCCAGTATCATCGACCAGGCCGCACCCTGCGGGTTCGCCCGCTGCCAGTACAGCCCGGCGACGATCGGCCAGATCGCGGAGGCCACGAAGGCGCCGGTGAAGTACAAAAGTTCGGCCAGCGAGCCAACGATCGGCAACTCGCCACGGTAGCTCGCTGCCAGCCAAGTCACGAGGCCCAGCAGCACCACAATCACCTTGGTCGCGCGGAACTGGTGTTGTTCACTGGCATGCGGGCGGATGTGGCCGCGGTAGATGTCGCGGGTCACCAGGTCCGAGGTGGCCGCCAGCAGCGAGTCGAGACTGGAGGCGAGCGCGGCGAAGACCACGATGAACACCACGATCGCCCCGGTCAGACCCAGCACCTCGGCGGCGACCAGCGGCCCGACCATGTCCGCGGCGGGCACGTTGATGCCCAGCGCCGGCGTGGCCAGGGCGATGAAGCCGGCCACGATCGGGATGGGCAGCCAAAGTAGGCCGCCAAAGAGGTAGGCCCGGAAACCCACGTTGCGGCCAAAGGCGAAGGCGCGCGACCACCAGACATTGGAGTGGAAGATCTCGCCGACCCCGAACAGCAGGTTGTTGAACAGGAACATGATCGCGGCCGGGAACAGCAGGTTCAGCAGCTCCGGGCGCTCTTCCATCAGGTTGAAGTGGATCGCCTCGAAGCCGACCTTGTCGATGGTCAGCCAGGCGATGAACGCCGCCCCCGCGATAATGATGACGGTCTGAATGAAATCGGTCCCGATCACCGCGCGCAGGCCACCCAGCAGGGTGTAGAGCACGCAGACGGTCAGGATTACGGTCATCCCCACGCGGTAGTCGATTCCGGCCAGGGCATTAATCAGAACGCCGCCGGCCATCGCCATCGAGACCAGCCAGCCGAAGGCGTAGATCAGTGACACCACCAGGAACACCCGCCAGGTGAATTTGCCGTAGCGCAGGCGGATGAAGTCGCCGGAGGTGAAGCCAGCGGGCATCAGCTCGCGGATGCGCCGCGCCAGCGGCGCGAACAGGATCAGGCCCAGGGCACCCAGCGAGTAGCCGAGCATGCCCCAGACGCCCAGTTGCAGCGCCAGCTGCGGCGCGGTCATCGTTGTGTTGGCGGTGACCCAGGTGGCCATCGCGGTGGCGGTGGCCAGGGCCAGGCCCACGTTGCGCCCGGCCAGCATGTGGTCCTCGGCGGTCTTGTTGTGACGACCCAGCCACCAGCCCAGCACCACCCAGAGGACGCTGAACGCCGCCAGCAGCCCCCAGGCAATGGAGGTCGGGAGGATCGGGTCGTCGAGACCGGTCACGAAGCCTCCTGCACCTTCTTGATCTCGCGGATCGCCTCGTCCGTGCTCATGACCCGGGCGTAACGATCCTTGATGGTGGTGAGCGTGGCCTTCTGCATCTCGGGCGTCACCGTGGCCGTGGCGTCATCCATCAGCGTGACATAAAAGCCCAGGTCACAGGCATCGCGCACGGCGGTGGACACGCACTCGTTGGAATACACACCCACGATGAACAGCGCGCTGATGTTCAGGTTGCGCAGGATGTAGTGCAGGTTGGTGGAGTTGAAGACCCCGCTGGCGGTCTTGTCCAGCACGATCTCGTCCCCCACCGGGGCCACCTCTTCGACGAACTCGGCATCCTTGGAGCCGGGGGCGGCATGCAGATGCAGGCGCTTGTGGCCCGGGCTGCGGTCGCGACCGTCGTGCGTCAGGGAGCGGATGCGGGTATGGATCACCTCCAGCCCCTCCTCGCGGAACGCATCCTGCAGGCGGCGCACATTGGGCAGCACCGTCTGCTCCAGGCGGTTGAAGTAATACTCCTGGGCCTCCAGCGGCACGCCGGAGTCGGCGGAATTCGCGAACACCCCGTGGCCACGCGCAGCATCCAGGTACTGCAGGTCGATGCACAACAGCGCTACATGGTGTTCCCGCAGCTCCTGACGCAGGACCGGCGTGGTGATCAGACTCTCCTGGTACTGCTCGCGCAGCGGGTCCAGGGAGTCGTAATCGGTCAGGTGGGAGACGTTGTCGTTTTCGGCCATTCCAGGCAGTTCCTCTAGTCGCGTTTTATTGCCGGGCCGCCAGCGCCAGGGCACTTTGCAGGGCCAGATTGGCGCCGGTCTCGATGTCTTCCCAGTTTGTCCATTCCGCGGCGGAATGGCTACGCCCCTGCAAGCTCGGCACGAAGATCATGCCGGTGCGGGTGATCCGGCTCATGCTCTGGGTATCGTGGGCCGCGCCGCTGGGCATGGTGATGTACTCCAGGCCCATGCGTTCGGCCTGCGCCTCGATGGTCTGCACGACGCCGGGGTCACAGCGCACCGGATCGATCTCGGAGAGGACGTCGAACTCGAACATCAGGTCGCGCCGGCGCGCCAGGCTGGACAGGGTGCGGCGGGCCGCATGGGCCAGCGCAGTCAGGACCTTCTCGTCGGTGTCGCGCACCTCGAAGGAAAAGGTCGCCGTGCCCGGCACGGTATTCGCCGCACCCGGCGCCAGCTCCACGCGACCGATGGTGGCGCGCGAATTCGGGCTGCCGTGCTCCTCCAGCAGGCGGTTGATCTCGCAGCCGAATTCGGCCAGCCCCTGGAAGGGATCGATGCGCATGTCCATCGGCGTGGTGCCGGCGTGGTTGGGCTGGCCCTTCAGACGGACTTCCCACTTGAACAGCCCGGTGATCGCCTCGACCACCCCGACACTGAGGCCGCGTCGATCCAGTACCGGGCCCTGCTCGATATGGGTCTCGATGAAGGCATGCAGGCTGTGCGGATCGCGCCGTGCGGCCAGGGCGTCATCGGCGTTCAGACCCCAGTTGGCCATGGCCTCGACCAGGGTCACGCCCTCAAGATCGCGCGCATGAGTGATGCTTTCCGGGGTCAGCTTTCCGGCCATGGCCTGCGAGCCGAACATGCCGCCGAAGCGGCCTTCCTCGTCGGTGAAGTCGATCACCTCGAGCGGGTAGGCCAGATCGACGGCGTTCTCCTTGGCGGTGCGCAGCACCTCCAGCCCGATCAGCACCCCCAGCGCCCCGTCCAGCGGCCCCCCACCAGGCACGGTGTCCAGATGCGAGCCCATGGCCACTACGGGCCGCTTGCCGTCGTAGTCCAGGCGCCCGTGCAGGTTGGCCGCACCGTCCTGCCAGACATCCAGGCCGGCGGCCTCCAGACGCCCGCGAAACCACTCCCGCCCGGCGCGGTCGCCGTCGCTGAATGCGCGACGATGCAGGCCACGGTCGGCATCGCGCCCGATCTGCGCGAGATCGTTGATGTCCTGCTGCAGGCGCTGCATGTTGATCTTGAGATCCGTCATGGATACCTCCGAAAGCGGGTCCACCCAGGCTCACGCGAGAACGTTACCTCGACACGGATCGGCAGGGCTGGACCAAGTGAATCAGCTGCGCGGACGTCCGCGCAGGATGGCCCCGATCAGGACCAGAAAGACGACCGCGCCCACGGCAAAAAAGCCGAAGGCACGGGCCAGGCTGTGATGCTTCACCGTCACCGTGGCCTGGTCGGCCCACTGTTCGGCGTCGGCATCCGCGGCGCGCAAACGAAAGCGGTAGTCACCATCGGGCAGGCCGCTGATGACGGTGCTGGTATCGCCGCCCTCGTAGAGGATGCGCGCATTCGCGTGGTCGGGGCCCGAGGCCTGTTCCAGCACAACGGGGGCATCCGCCTCCCAGGCCAGGGTGAAGCCGCCATCCGTTGAGCGCTCGGGTGGCGCGTCAAACGTGGGCTGCGCCCCCGCCGCCAGCGGAAGGCAGAGAAGAAACGGCAGCAGCGCGCGAAAGAATCGCATCAGGGCCTCCGCGTCAGACGTTTCAGGCCTTGCCGTCGAACGGCTGCAGCCCGGCCTTGGGCTCGGTGGTGTTCATCGCCTCGACCAGCAGGTCCAGGCCCTGGTCCAGTTCCACGAGACGCCCCTTCGGCAACGACTGCAGGGCGCGGTTCAGTTCGCCCTGCGGAGCGGCCGGCGCCCTCTCCAGCAGTTCCAGTCCCGCATCGGTGACATAAAGCCGGACGATGCGCTGGTCCTTCTCCGGGCGCCGGCGCTCGATCAGACCGCGATGTTCCAGCTTGTCCAGCAGGTTGGACGTAGTGGAAGCGTGTACCGAGAGCCGGCGCGACAGGTCACTGACGTTCAGCCCCGGCGTGCGCTGCAACTCCCACAACGCCCACAACTGCGAGGCGCTGATGCCGCAGGCACGCTCCACCGTCCGCGAATGCCCCTGCAGGGCGCGAATGATCACGCGCAGCTGGCGGATCACCGAACGCGCGACATCCGGCTCGGCATTCGTACCGGCAGCGGCGCCAGATTCGTCTTCGGGTGCGCGGGACACGGCTTGGGTGGATGTCATCAACACTTCTCGCAGTCAAATCATTCGTCTATTTATTTTTGTACAAAAATAGTTTTATTGCAACTTGCGCCTGCGGTGCCACGGGCTGGCGAAATCGCTCCCCGCGCACTAAATGGATGGGTTGGCGAGCCGCCCGCTGGAAGAAACCCAGCTCCGGCCGGCCCGGAGTCGTGCGATCGAAATACCTCGAAGCCTGGCGGTTGCAAGCGGGAACACGGAGCGAGTGTCGTGGTCACACCACAGTAGGCTAGGCTCACGTATCCTATTTACAACGCATTAGAAACTGCTTATAAGCAGTCCCTGGACTGATCAAAATAAAGAGACACCCCCCGTGTCCGCCCAGGAAGGCCTCTGGCGACACCCGAACCGCCCGACCAGAGAGGATCGCAATGAAGAAGACGATGAGCTGGACCCTGGCACCCCTTTCCGGTGCCGTCGCCCTCGCCCTGTTCCTGGGCCCGAACGCCGCTTTCGCACAGCAGGAAGGCGCAGGCGGCGTGGAATTTGATTTCTATGGCTCCCTGCGCCTGCAGTACGAAGCCGCAGACCCGAAAGGCGCCGACAGCTACGACGGTTTCCGTGATGCGTACTCGCGCATGGGCTTCAATGCCAACTACGAAATCAACGAAGACGTGAATGCCTTCGCGCAGCTGGAAGTCCCGATCGATCTGGCCAACGGAAAGATCCAGGACCCCTTCAACGGTGAAAACGAAGATATTCGTATCGGAAAGATTGGGCTGGACGGAGCATTCGGGACCGTCGCGTACGGTCGCGACTGGATGCCCTATTACAACGCGATCGCCTTCCCGGTGGACATGTTCTACTCCTACCAGAGCGGATTCGCGACCTACACCACCTTCCGCGAAAGCGACAGCGTCATGTACTACTCGCCGGATTTTGACGGCTTTTCGTTCGCCGGCGCGTACAGCGCTAACTCCGGTGCCGATGGCGATGACCGCTACCAGATGACCGGGTCCTACACCATGGGTGACACGACTCTATCCGTCGGGGTGGACGATCTTGATGGTGCGGACAACACTCGCATCTGGGGCCTGTCCGCAATGCACAGCATGGGTCCGCTTTCCCTCGCCGCCAAAGTTGAGTACATCCAGAGCGATCAGGACGCTGCCGCCTTTGGTGACGACGGCGATGTGGCCGCCAACATCTATGCGGCCTACACCATGGGTCAGCACACCTTCCATGGTACGTACGCCAACGTGGACAACTACGGCGAAAACATTTACCACTTGGGCTATGCGTTCAACTGGATGGATGGCCTGACCTTGTTCGCCGAGTACTACTACGAAGAAGAATCCACCGGCGCCGTGCCGGAGTTCAAGGCCCGCGACACGGGCAGCGATCCGGCCGGCTTTGGTCCCGGCGACGGCAGCAACAACGTATTCATGGTCGGGATGCATTACAGCTTCTGATCGCGCGCTACCCGGAAGGGAATACTAGCCCGCACCTCTCGGTGCGGGCTTTTTTGTGTCTGCAGGAAGCCGAAGGGGTTCCGACGGCTAGTCGCGGACCGGCGGGGGCGAGGTGTCCGGACGGCCCGGCTGGGGCATTCGGTCGGGGTTGGCCCAGCGCATCAAGGCGAAGGCCAGCAGGATGGTGGGGATGCCGATCAGGGCCGAGCTGGCGAAAAACCAGACCCAGCCAATGTGCTCGGCGAGCACGCCGGTGAAGCCGGCGAGGAATTGCCCCGGCAGGGTCATGATGGAGCTGAACAGGGCGTACTGGGTGGCGGTGTAGGCGCTGTTGGTCAGGCTGGAGAGATAGGCGATGAACACCGAGATCGCCATGCCGCCGGAGAGGTTGTCGGCCATGATCGCGAACACCAGGCCGTAGGTCTCGGGACCGACGGTCGCCAGCCAGGAGAAGGTGAGGTTGGTCAGCGGTGCCAGGATCGCGGTCGCGATCAGCATGCGCATGATACCGAAGCGCACCACCAGCAGTCCGCCCAGGGCCGCGCCAGTCAGGGTCATGGCCAGGCCGAAGGCGGCGGCGATATTGGCAATCTCTTCCTTGGTGAAGCCGATGTCCAGATAGAACGGGTTGGCCATCACGCCCATGAAGATGTCGCTGATGCGAAAGACCGCGATGAATGCAATAACGATCAGGGCGATCCGGCCAAAACGCTGCCAGAACTCGACAAAGGGGCAGACCACCGCGCCGATAAGCCAGGCCTTGAGATCCCGCCACCAGCCGGTATCCGCGGTGCTGTCGAGGTAGTGGACCACGCGGTCCTCGAGCCGGGCCGTGGCGGAATCGCGCCTCGCGACCTCGGGTTCACGCACGATCAACGTGCAGACGACGCCTACCAGCATCAACGCAGCCATGGCGGCATAGGACAGGCTCCAGCTACCCACGGCGGCGATGTGCAGCGCCCCGGCCCCCGCCGTCAGCAGCGCGACGCGATAACCGAACACGTAGGCCGCCGCCATGGCGCCCTGGCGCTCCTGGCTGACGGCCTCGATGCGGTAGGCATCGATGGCGATGTCCTGGGTGGCGGCACCGAAGGCGGTGAGCACGGCCAGGACCGCAACCAGCCAGAGCTGTTCGACCGGGTCGGTCAGGGCGATCCCGACCAGCCCGAGGATGATCACGGCCTGGGCGAACAGCATCCACGCGCGGCGGCGCCCGAATACCCGGGTCAGGATCGGCAGGGCCAGGCGGTCGACCACCGGCGCCCAGAACACCTTGATGCTGTAGGCCATCCCGACCCAGGACAGGAAGCCGATGGAGGCCAGCTCCACCCCGAGGTCGCGCAGCCAGGCGGTGAAGGTCCCGCCGGTCAGCAGCAGCGGCAGCCCTGCGGCAAAGCCGAGGAACAACATCCCGATGACCCGCGGGTGGCGGTAGACCGCGAGGGCCGCGCGCCAGTCGCGGTTCGGGGAACGCTGCGCTTCAGCGACTCCGGTCATGCGCCGACGTCACCGGATGCGAGGGATATGCCCCGATCAGGGCTGGTAGTCATAGTCGATCCAGAACGGCGCGTGGTCGGAGAAACGGTCGTCGGTATGGATGTACGGGTGGTGATGCGCGGTGGCCGCGATGCCCGGGGTGGCGATCTGGTAGTCGATCCGCCAGCCCACGTTCTTCGCCCAGGCCTGGCCGCGGTTGGACCACCAGGTGTACTGCTCGGGACGTTCGTCCAGCCGGCGAAACACGTCCACCATGCCGATCTCGTCGAACAGGTGGTCCAGCCAGGCCCGCTCTTCCGGCAGGAAGCCGGAATTCTTGCGGTTGGACTTGTAGTTGGTCAGGTCGATCTCGCGGTGGGCGATGTTCCAGTCGCCGCAGATCACCCATTCGCGTCCGTCCTGCATGCGCTCGGTCAGCCAGGGCCGGAAGAACTCCAGGAAGCGCCATTTGGAATCCTGGCGATGGTCGCCGGAGGAACCCGACGGCAGGTACAGCGAGACCACCGAAAGGTTGCCGAAACGCATCTCGGCATAGCGGCCCTCGTTGTCGGCCTCCTCGAAGCCGATGCGGGTGATCACCTCGTCCGGCTGACGCCGGCTGTACAGGGCCACGCCACTGTAGCCGGGCTTCACAGCATCGACGTAGACGCTGTGGAAGCCGGGTGGATGGTAGGGCTCACCCTGGATCTGGTGGATCTGGGCCTTGGTCTCCTGGATGCAGACCACGTCCGCCTCGGTCCCCGGGAGCCAGTCGAAGAAACCCTTGCGGGCGGCGGCACGGATGCCATTGGCGTTCATCGAGAGTATGCGCATGGCGGGGAACGATACCGGCGCGCGCCCGCCCGGGAAAGGGCCTGCCTGCGGAATCCGCGTGCCCCTGTGTCAGAATACGGCGTTTTACGACCGGAGCACCCCGATGACCGCCCACGCCTTCCTGGAATACGCCCTGCAACGCGATGTCCTGCGCTTTGGCGAGTTCACGCTGAAGTCCGGGCGAACCAGTCCGTACTTCTTCAACGCGGGCCTGTTCAACCGCGGCTCCGACCTGGCCCGCCTGGGCGAGTTCTACGCCCGCGCGATCGTGGACTCGGGCATCGAGTTCGACCTGGTGTTCGGTCCGGCCTACAAGGGCATCCCGCTGGCGGCGGCGGTCACCGAGGCCCTGTTCCGCGACCACGGCATGGACCGCCCCTGGGCCTTCAACCGCAAGGAAGTGAAGGACCACGGCGAGGGCGGCAACATCGTCGGCGCGCCGCTGCAGGGCCGGGTGCTGATCGTGGACGATGTGATCACCGCCGGCACCGCCATCCGCGAATCGGTGGACCTGATCCGTGCGGCCGGGGCAACCCCGGTGGGCGTGGCGATCGCCCTGGACCGCGAGGAACGCGGCCGTGGTGAGCGCTCGGCGATCCAGGAGGTCGAGGCCGACCTGGGCCTGCAGGTCATCCGCGTCGCCGGACTGACCGATCTCGTGACCATGCTGGAGGATACCGGGCGCGCCCCCGAACACCTGGAGGCCCTGCGGACCTACCGCGCTGAATACGGGGTCTAGCGCTCCACCCGAATGGCGCCGCAGCGCCGCGGCATCACGCGGGGTGGCGGCGTATGGCGCTCGGCGCTACAGCAGTTCGGTATCGTCGTGCGAGTAGGCCGGGGAGCAGCTGCAGAGGATGTGCAGCGGCTCGGTGCCTGTATTGAGGATGTTGTGCCGCGTGCCGGGATGGATACAGACGGTGTCACCCACGGCCACCGGGAAGGTTTCCTCGCCCAGGCGCATCTCGCCCTGCCCGCGGGTCACGTGATAGATCTCCTCGGTGCGGGCATGGCGATGCAGGCGCGTGATGGCGCCCGGCTCGACCACGGCCTCGGCCAGGCTCTGAGCCGCATTGCCATGCACATCGGGGTGCATCAACTCGCGGATCTCGGAGCCGTCCTTGGTGTCGTAGGCCGGTATGTCACTGTAGTGCGTATGCATGGCGATCTCGCGCTCAGGCCGAGGCGGGTACTTCCTCGAACAGCAGGCTTTGCCCACCCATTGCGGAGGGCTTGGGCACGCCCATCAGCTCCAGCACGGTTGGGGCCACGTCGGCCAGGCCGCCGCCGGTGCGCAGACGCCAGCGCTGCGAGTCGGTGATCATGCACATCACGGGATAGATGGTGTGCTGGGTGTGGGGGGCGCCGGTCACCGGGTCCACGTACTCATCGCAGTTGCCGTGGTCGGCGGTGACGATGGCCGAATAGTCGAGCTTCTTCGACGCGTCCAGCACGCGCCCGACCTCGCGGTCCAGGACCTGGACGGCCTCGATCAGGGCCTCGCGCTTGGCCGTATGGCCGACCATGTCGCCATTGGCGAAGTTGACCAGAATGAAGCCGTAGCGGCCGCTTTCCATCGCCTGGATGGTCTGGTCGGCGACCTCGACTGCGCTCATCTCCGGCTGCTCGTCGTAGGTGTCCACCGACGGCGAGGGGACCATCACGCGCTGCTCGCCGGCGTAGGGCTCTTCCTTGCCACCGTTGAAGAAGAAGGTCACGTGGGCGTACTTCTCGGTCTCCGCGCAGTGGAACTGCGGGATGCCGGCGGAGGCGATGGTGCTGCCCAGGGTCGTCGACGGGCGCTCCGGCGGGAACGCGATCGGTGACAGGAAGCGCGGGTCGTACTCGGTCAGGCAGGTCTCGGAGACCGAGTGGAAGTCCCCGCGGTCGAAGCCGTCGAAGTCGTCCATGCCCAGGGCCGCGGTCAGCTGACGCGGGCGGTCGTTACGGAAGTTAAACAGCACGCAGACCGCATCCTGTCCCAGCGGCTCGCCGCCGTTGATGATGCGCGGGTTGATAAATTCGTCATCCTCGCCCGCGGCATAGGCCGCCTCGATCGCCTCGCGGGCGGAGCCGGCGGCCTCGCCCTCGGCGTAGGCCATCGCGCGGAAGGCCTTTTCCGTGCGCTTCCAGCGCTTGTCGCGGTCCATCGCATAGTAGCGCCCGCACACGGTGGCGATGGCGCCGCCGGCGTTCGCCAGCTCTTCCTCCAGCGGATCCAGGTAGTGGAGCGCGGAGCGCGGCGCGGTATCGCGGCCGTCGGTGATCATGTGCACCATCGGGCGCGCACCCTCGCGCTGGCAGATCTCCACCAGGGCGCGCAGGTGGCGGATATGCGAGTGCACACCCCCATCGGACACCAGGCCGATCAGGTGCAGCGGCTGGTCCTTCGCGGCCGCGGCGCGCGCGGCGCTGACCAGGGCGTCGTTCTCGTAGAAACTGCCATCGGTGATGGAGTCGTCGATGCGCACCAGGTCCTGATTGATCACGGTGCCCGCACCCAGGGTCAGATGCCCGACCTCGGAGTTGCCCATCTGCCCATCCGGCAGCCCGACGGCACGACCACAGGCGTCCAGCGTCGTGTGGGTATGCGTGGAGAGGTACTCGTCGAGACGCGGGGTGTCGGCCTCGGCGTAGGCATTGTTCAGCTTGGACGGGTTCACGCCCACCCCGTCCATGATGATCAGCAGGACAGGGCGGCGGGGGGTGGGACGCGGGTGTGCCATCGCGGGATCATTACCTGGGTCAATGGGTTACCCGGGTATTTTAGCAACTTCCGATGCTTGGCGGGGCGCAGGCCTGCACAAATACGGCCGTCTGCGAGTGACTCAGCGATCGCGCCCCGTATTGCCATCCTCCTGCGATGCGTCCGCGTCGCGCAAACCTTCTTCGGGCTGGCCGCCGTCAGCTTGGTCCTCGCCACCCTGGCCCTCGGCCGCCGGATCGGCGGGGGCGTCGGTGGCGGGCACGCTCCCGGACTGACGCGCCTCGCGCTGGCGGCGCAGATCGGCCTGCTCGTCCTCGATGCGGTCGAGCTCGGCGTCCATCTCGTCGTCGGTCAGCGGCGTGTATCCGGTGCGCGCGGCGGCGCTGGCGCCCCCACTGGTGGAGGCGGCCGCCGTGGACGAAGTGGCCCGCGTGGTGCCGGACGTCTTGCCCGAACCGCCAGGGCCACCGCGCGGCGTACCACCGCCGCCACCCGGTCCATCGTCGTCCGGACCGTCATCGGCGTCGGCCGCATCGTCACCACCCGCAGTCGCGCGGCGTTGGGCCTTCTTGCGCTCCATGATGCGCGACAGGATCAGGCCGATCTCGAACAACAGCCACATCGGCAGGGCCAGCAGCGTCTGCGAGATGATGTCTGGCGGGGTCAGCACCATGCCGACCAGGAACACCCCGACGATCACGTAGGGGCGCTTCTGCGAGAGCTTGGCCGGGGTCGTGGCGCCCATGGAGACCAGCAGAATCGTTGCCACCGGCACCTCGAAGGCGATGCCGAAGGCGATAAACAGCATGATCACGAACGATAGATAACGCGAGATATCGGTCATCACGGCCACGCCCTCGGGCGCCGTGGCCGTGAAGAACGCGAAGATCAGCGGGAAGACCACGAAGTAGGCGAACGCCATGCCCAGATAGAACAGCGCGGTCGACGAAGCCACCAGCGGCAGCGCCATGCTCTTTTCATGGGAATAGAGCCCCGGCGCCACGAAGGACCAGATCTGATACAGCAGGTAGGGGATGCTGAGCACCACCGCCAGCAGCAGGGTCAGCTTGAACGGGATCAGGAACGGCGCGGCCACGTCGATCGCGATCATGCTGGTGCCTTCCGGCAGGTGCTGCATCAGCGGGCCGGCCAGCCAAGTGTAGATCGGGTTGGCGAACGGGAACAGGATCAGGAACATCACCAGGATGGCGATGAACATCCTGAGGATGCGGTCGCGCAGCTCGATCAGGTGCGTGAGCAGGGTCTCGGTCGCTTCCGGACTCGGCTCGACCCCCGGTTTGGTCTTGCTCATGAGTGCTTGTCAGGGGTCGGGTCGTCGTGGGTGGTATCCGCTTCGGGATCAGAGGCCTCGCCCCCTCGCGACTCGGCGGGGTCCGGGGTGCGCCGTTCGCGCACCGCCGGTTTCTTCCGCTCCGGACGCGGGCCTTCGGCGGCGCGCGCCTTTTGCTCGGCGGCCAGCGCCGGGTCGTCGGTCATCAAGTTGCCATCCAGATCGCCCTGGGTGGGCACACGCCGAACCTCGGACGCATCCGCGTCGTCGGCCGCCTCCGGCGCATCCTCGCCCGAGTCGCGAACCTCGGCATCCGGGCTCCGCATGGACGGCTTGTCGCGTACGGCGGGCTTGGCCTTGTTCTCCGCCAGGGCCTTTTGCTCCTTGTCGGAGAGATCCTTGCGGGTCTTCGGCTTGCCCTCGATATCTTCGCGCAGGTCCCGCTCGGTATCCTCGATGTCCTCGCGCAGACTGGTCTCGGTCTCGTCCATCATGTCCTTGAGCTGACGGATCTCGCGATCCTGGCTCTTCAACATGTTGCGCAGTTCGTCAGTCTGCAGCTCCTGCTCGAAATCGGAGCGCACGCTATGGACGAAGCGCCGCGTCTTGCCCACCCAGCGCCCGATCTCGCGCGCAAGCCCGGGCAGACGCTCCGGCCCCACGACCAGAAGCGCCACCAGCACGATGATGATGATTTCCCAGAAACCAATGTCGAACATGGGCTACCGCCGCTCGGGCCTGGCCGCCGCGCAGGGCGCGAGGCTCAGGACTTCTTGTCCGATTGCGAGGCGTCGGAATCCTTTTCGCTGCTCTTCTTCACCTCGGCGTCGACCACCCGGCCTTCGCTGTCCGTCTGGTTCTCGACCTCGCGCTGCTCGTCGTCTTCCTCGCCTTCCTTCTTCTCGGCGTCGGGATCCTTGACCGCCTGGCGGAAATTTTTCATGGCCGAGCCGATATCCCCACCCATGTTGCGCAGCTTCTTCGTGCCGAACAGCAGCACGACGATGAGCAGGACGATGAGGAGCTGCCAAATGCTGATACCACCAATACCCATGAACTCTGTCTCCAGTCAAACAACTTTGGGGCCAGCCTGAACGGCGCCAGGCCCATAATCAACAATACGCCGCTAATGATCCGAGCGGCGTCCACTCGTTTCTCGTGAGGCCTTCTCGGCGACGCCCGACAGGCCGAAGCGCCGCGCCAGTTCGTCGAGGACATCGTCCGGGTGCCGCCCACGGGCCACGAGCACCACCAGGGCATGAAACCACAGGTCGGCCATTTCCGACACCAAGGCGTCCGTGTCGTCGTTCTTGGCGGCAATCAGCGTCTCCGCCGATTCCTCGCCCAGCTTCTTGAGCATCTCGTCCAGGCCGCGGGCGTGGAGCTTCGCTACATAGGACTGCTCCGGGTCGGCCTGGCGGCGCTGCTCGATCACCTCGGCCAGCGCGGAAAGCACCTCGGCACCACCGGGGCGAGCGGGCGTCGAATCGGTCATTGCGCAGCCACCCCGGCGTCGTTCGGCCGCACAGGGACACCGGCCGCCGCCATCGCGTCCTTGGCCTCGCCCACCGTGTGCTGACCGAAATGGAAGATACTGGCGGCCAGCACCGCATCGGCATGACCCTCGGTCACCCCCTCCACCAGATGCTGCAGTTCGCCGACCCCGCCGGAGGCGATGACCGGCACGCCGACCGCGTCGCTGACCGCGCGGGTCAGGGGCAGGTCGAAGCCGATGCGGGTGCCGTCGCGGTCCATGCTGGTCAGCAGGATCTCGCCGGCACCCAGAGACTCCATGCGCTGGGCCCATTCAACCACGTCCAGCCCGGTCTCGCGGCGCCCACCGTGGGTAAAGACTTCCCAGCGCGGCGGTTCATTCCCGCTGCTGACCTGCTTGGCGTCGATCGCGACCACAATGCACTGGCTGCCGACCCAGTCGGCGGCCTCGCGCACCAGCTCGGGCCGATGCACCGCGGCGGTGTTGATGGAGACCTTGTCGGCCCCGGCGTTCAGCAGGCGGCGGATGTCTTCGACCGCGCGCACGCCACCACCCACGGTCAGCGGGATGAAGACCTCGCGCGCGACCGCCTCGACCACGTGCACGATGGTCTCGCGATCGTCACTGGAGGCGGTGATGTCGAGGAAGGTGATCTCGTCCGCCCCCTGGGTGTTGTAGCGCCGGGCGATCTCCACCGGGTCCCCGGCATCGCGGATACCGACGAAGTTGACGCCCTTGACCACGCGGCCGGCATCGACATCCAGACAGGGGATGATGCGCTTGGCGAGCATCTCAGTTCGCGAGGGCCTTGCGGGCCTCCTCCAGGGTAAAGGCGCCCTCGTACAAGGCCCGCCCGACGATGGCGCCGGTAATGCCCTCGTCCTCGCGCGCGGCGAGGTTGCGCAAGTCGTCCAGCGAGCTGATGCCGCCGGAGGCGATCACCGGCACGCGCACGTTGCTCGCCAGGCGCGCCGTGGCCTCCACGTTGGGGCCCTTCATCATCCCGTCGCGGGCGATGTCGGTGTAGACGAAGGCCACCACGCCGTCGGCCTCGAAGTGCTGGGCCAGGTCGACCACGTCGTGATGCGACAGCTTGGACCAGCCATCCACCGCCAGCTTGCCGTCCTTGGCATCCAGCCCGACGATGATACGGCCGGGGAATTCCAGACACAGGTCATTCACGAAGTGCGGCGCGCTGACCGCGCGGGTGCCGATGATCACGTATTCGACCCCGGCATCCAGATAGGCCTGCACCGTGTCCTCGTCGCGCACGCCGCCGCCGATCTGGATCGGCAGGTCGGGGAAGGCCTTGGCGATCGCGTGAACCGCCTTGGCATTGCGCGGCTGACCGGCAAAGGCACCGTCGAGATCGACGATATGCAGGCGTTCGGCCCCGGCGTCCACCCAGCGCTTCGCCATCTCCACCGGGTCCTCGCCGAACACGGTGGAATCGTCCATGTTCCCCTGACGCAGGCGAACGCACTTGCCTTCCTTCAGATCGATTGCGGGAATGACCAGCATCTTCGGCTCCTCACGACGCCCCGGGACCGTCACCGTCCCAGCGCAGAAAGTTATGCAGCAGGCGCAGCCCGCAGGCGGCGCTCTTCTCCGGATGGCACTGCATGGTGAACAACGAGCCCCGCGCCAGTGCCGAGGCAAAGGTCTCGCCATAATCGGTGCGCCCGGCCACATCGGCCTCGCGCTCGGGCTGCACCCGATAACTGTGGACAAAGTAGAACCACGGGGTCTCCGGCAGGCCATGCCACAGCGGATGCTCCTGCGCCGGCAGCACACGGTTCCAGCCCATGTGCGGGATCTTCAGGCGCCGACCGTCCGCGCCCTGCATCTCGGGAAAGCGTGCGACCCGGCCCGGCAGGATGCCCAGCAGGTCGACCCCGCCGCTCTCCTCGCTGGCGTCCATCAAAATCTGCTGGCCCAGGCACAGGCCAAGAAAGGGCCGGTCGGCCGCGAGCTCCGGCAGCAGCCGGTCGAGCCCGCGGCCGGACAGCGCCTGCATGGCGTCACCCGCCGCGCCCTGGCCGGGAAATACCAACCGGTCGGCCTCGCGCAGGGTCTCGGGGTCGTCGGTCAGCAGTACACGCTGGTCGCCCGCGGCCTCGTGCTCCAGCGCACGCACCACCGAGTGCAGATTCCCCATGCCGTAATCGATGACGGCAACAGTTTCCATGGCCGGGTCTCGTCCGTTGGTCCGTTACAGACTGCCCTTGGTGGACGGCGTGATCCCCGCAGAGCGCGGATCAAACTCCGCCGCCACGCGCAGGGCGCGCCCGAAGGCCTTGAAGATGGTCTCGGCGACATGGTGCGCGTTGTCGCCGCGCAGGCAGTCGATGTGCAGGGTCATCCAGCCGTGGTTGACCAGGCCCTGAAAGAATTCGTGAAACAAGTCGACGTCGAATTCGCCGATGTGCGAACGGCGGAAATCGGCGTGCATCTCCAGCCCCGGGCGACCGGAAAAATCGATGACCACGCGCGACAGGGCCTCGTCCAGCGGGACATAGGCATGGCCATAGCGGCGGATGCCCTTCTTGTCCCCCAGGGCCTTGGCCAGCGCCTGCCCCAGGGTGATCCCGACGTCCTCCACCGTGTGGTGCGCATCGATATGCAGATCACCCTCGGCGCGTACGTCGAGATCCACCAGTCCGTGACGGGCCACCTGGTCCAGCATGTGGTCGAGGAACGGGATGCCGGTCTCGAGATGGCTCTGACCGGTGCCGTCGAGGTTCAGCTCGACGGCGATCCGGGTCTCCAGGGTGTCGCGGCGGACAGATGCAGTACGTTCAGTCATATTCCGGTTCGGGCACGGTAAAAGGCCAGTGTAGCAAGGCTTGCCGTCGCCCGGTATGACACAGGGAAACACGGGCCTATTAACAGCGGAGTAGCGCCTCCCAGGCGGACTGCGGCTTCACCCCCTCCACTACACGCCGGAGGTCAGCTTCGGCCCCACCAGTAACGCCTCGGGCACCACCGCCTGGATCGCCCCCGGCACTTCAGTGCAAAGCCCTGGCCGCGCGGTCAGCGAGACCCACAGGGTGTTCAGCTTCAGGTTCAGCTCGACGAACGCGATATCGTCCCCATAGCCGTTTAGCACCCGCTCGATGGCGCGCGCCCGGGCATGGAGTTCGTAGCGCGGGCGCTGGCGCAGCCCGGGGATCAGCATCATGAAGTCCGCCAGTCGGCGGCCTTCGGCGTCGCGCCGGGGCAGGCGTTGCCACAGGGGCTGGTGGGGTTCGAGGAGCAGGGCCGGGCGCAGCGCCGGATCAGCGTCACGGGGCGCGGGGGCATCAGGGGACATGGCGGTTCGCTCGGCATGGACCTGTCTGGAGTGTAGTCCACGCCAGGGAGACACTCACTGCAGAAACCCCGATGACCGGGCACAAAAAAGCCGGGGACCAGCCCCGGCTTCTTCAAAGAGAGTGGGAACCCTCTTTATTACCGCACTTCGACCTCGGTCGAATCGGATTCACCCTTGTTGTCCGTCCAGGAGATGGACACGGTGTCACCGGCGGAGCCGTCGATCTCAACCTGCAGGAACGGGTTGCGGGAGACGGTGTAGTTCCAGTTGGCGGTGATGGCAGTGTTGCCATTGCGCGCCACTTCAACCGTTTCGATGAAGTGCGGGCCACCGTCGTCGTCGGGGACGAGCATGTCGTGGCTCATCAGCGCACGGATGTTGATAACGCCGTTGCTTTCTTGGGCGCGAACTCGAATAGACATATCTTAAACCTCCAGTAGTGTTCGGATCAGCGGTTCGGGGTCGGCGTTAGCCGCCGCAGCCACCAACCGTGACCTTCACTTCTTGAACCGTCTTGTACCAGGTGTCGCCGGACTTCACAGCGGCGATCACGTTGGAGGACTCGCCCATGCGGATACGGCCGGAGACGTTCGCATGCGCGCCGTCACCCAGCACGTAATGTGCGACCAGCGGCAGGTTGTTCAGCTCGACGAACACGGCCATTTCGGTCACGTTGTCCAGGCTGGACTCGACCGACACCGGGACCACGGCGCCATTTTCGGCGATTTCCGGGGCGCTCAGGGTGACGTCGCCATCGGCGATGTCGCTGGAGCCGGTGACGGCTTCCATGGCGTTGGCCAGGCCTTCGGCACCGAAGGCTTCGGACGGCCAGGCGGCAAGCAGCTTGCTCGGGGCGAGCAGACCGGCCCCGACGGCGACACCGACAGTACCGGCGGCGAGAGTGCCCTTCAGGAAGACACGGCGCTTGGTGCTAATCATGGATGATCTCCTCTCATCTTGTGGGTCAGATCCGGATTATCCGGGACGTCTTGGCGGCGAACCGCGGTGACGCCTGTTGCTTTGGACGGCGAGCTGCAGGTCTCTATTCCCTGCGGATCGGGCTCCGCCCCCTGACCAGCTTCAATGGTCTTTTGCTGGTCTCGCAGATGCATCGTCCCAAATCTGGCTGAATCATTGATGAACGAATCATCGCCGTTCACGATCGGGTGAATTTCGTCGGGCAGATACCGCAGCATCTACCGCTAGCACCTGAAGCCAGGGGCGTATCAATGGCACACTAGCGTCCCTTGATGCAACGAACCCCGGACCCGAACCATGTTCTCCTGCAAGGCCCAGTGGCTCCTGATTGCCGTGATCGTCGTGCTCGGCACGATGCAGATGCTCTCCGCCTGCGGTCAGAAGGGCGATCTCTACCTGCCCGATGACGACGAAACCGAGGAGCGTCGCTGAATGGACTACTTCGATTACCACCGCGGAACCCTGTTCTGCGAAGGCGTGGCACTGGACCGCCTTGCCGAGCTGGTCGGCACACCCGCCTACGTGTATTCCCGCGCCACGCTGGAGCGCCACTTTCGCGCGTTCAGCGAGGCCCTGATCGGCACCCCGCACCAGGTCTGCTTTGCGGTGAAGGCGAACTCCGCGCTGGGCGTACTGAACGTGCTGGCGCGCATGGGCGCCGGTTTCGACATCGTCTCCGGCGGCGAACTGGAGCGCGTGCTGCGCGCCGGTGGCGATCCGGCGAAGGTGGTGTTCTCCGGCGTCGGCAAGACCGCCGCCGAGATGCGCCGGGCGCTGGAGGTCGGCATCCACTGTTTCAATGTCGAGTCCGCCCCGGAGCTGGACCGGCTGGAGGCCGTCGCGATGGAGATGGGCGTGCAGGCCCCGGTGTCGATCCGGGTGAACCCGGACGTCGACGCCGAGACCCATCCCTATATCGCCACCGGGCTGCGCGAGAACAAGTTCGGCGTCGCGATCGAGGAGGCGCCGGCGCTGTATGCCCGGGTGCGCGACAGCCAGCACCTGGAGGCGACCGGCGTCGACTTCCACATTGGCTCGCAGCTGACCCGCATCGACCCGTTCACCGACGCGCTCAAGCGCGTGCTGGCCCTGGTCGACCAGCTGGCCGCAGACGGCATCGAGCTGGAACATATCGATGTCGGCGGCGGGCTGGGCGTGCGCTACCGCGACGAGACCCCGCCGGAGCCGGATGCCTGGGCCAGCGCCCTGCGCGAGGTCCTGGCCGATCGCCCGCTGAAGGTCCTGCTGGAACCGGGGCGCGCGATCGCCGCGAATGCCGGCGTGTTCCTGACCCGGGTGGAATACCTGAAGCACACCGAGGCGCATGACTTCGCGATCGTCGACGGCGCGATGAATGACCTGCTGCGCCCGGCCCTTTACGGCGCCTGGCAGGAGATCGTCCCGGTGGTACCGCGCAGCGACACCCAGACCCGCACCTACGACATCGTCGGCCCGGTCTGCGAGACCGGCGACTTTCTCGGCCGCGAACGCGAACTGGCCCTGGCCGCCGGCGACCTGCTCGCGGTACGTTCGGCCGGCGCCTACGGCTATGTGATGGCCGGCAACTACAACTCGCGCCCGCGCCCGCCGGAGGTAATGGTCGACGGCGACCACTTCCAGATCATCAACCGCCGCGAGCAGGTCGATCACCTGATGATGCGCGAGAGCATGCTGCCCCGGGACGCAGAGGACGAGGACCCGCCAGGGAGCGTCGAGCCGTGATCCCGCGGCGCCCGGAGCCTGAACTGATGCTGGAGCCGCAGCAGGCCCGTGCCTATGCCGAGGCCGATTTCGCCGCCCCGCACGAGGCCTTCGTCGACGCCTTCGCCGAGGCCTTCCGGGGCCCTGTGACCGGGCCGGTGCTGGATCTGGGCTGCGGCCCGGGCGATGTCTCGCTGCGCTTCGCCACGCGCTACCCCGACTGCGAGGTCGACGGCCTCGACGGCGCCCCGGCAATGCTGGCGGCCGGCGACGCGCTGAGGGCCGGGCACCCGGCCGCGGACCGCGTGCATCTGGCCGAGGGCTGCCTGCCGGGGGCGTGCGGACCGCGCGCGCCATATGCCACGATCATCAGCAACTCCCTGCTGCATCACCTGCATGACCCGGCCGCTCTGTGGCAAACCATTGTGCGTGACGGCGCGCCCGGCGCGGCGGTGTTCATCATGGACCTGCGACGGCCGGATGCGACCGAGACAGTCCAGGCCCTGGTCGCGGAGTACGCGGCCGACGCGCCGCCGGTGCTGCGCCACGACTTCGAGCACTCCCTGCATGCCGCCTTTACGCCTGACGAGGTGCGTGAACAACTGGCAGCGGCCGGACTCGAGGGCTTCACGGTGACCGTCACCTCGGATCGCCACATGACCATTGTCGGCCGCCTGCCGGAGACCGTCTGATGCGCCTGGAATTCACCAAGATGCACGGCCTGGGCAACGACTTCGTCGTAATCGACGGTATCCGCCAGGCGGTCCGGCTCGACGAGCCGACGCTGCGCCACCTGGCAGATCGCCACTTCGGCATCGGCTGCGACCAGATCCTGCTGGTGGAGCCACCGGGCGATCCGGCGCAGGCGCTCTTTCGCTATCGCATCTTCAATGCCGACGGCTCCGAGGTGGAGCAGTGCGGCAACGGCGCGCGCTGCTTCGCCCGCTTCGTGCGCGAGCAGGGCCTGACCGAGGCCCGCGAGATCCCGGTCGAGACCCTCGGCGGGCGCATCGTGCTGCATGTCGAGGACGACGAGCAGGTGCGCGTGAACATGGGGCAGCCGGTGTTCGCACCGGAACGCATCCCGCTAATCGCCGAAAGCGAGGCCGATGCCTACACCCTCGACGTGCAGGGCCACTCGATCACCCTGGGCGCGGTGTCCATGGGCAATCCGCACGCGGTGATCCTGGTCGACGACGTGGCCGGCGCGCCGGTCCACGAGATCGGCCCGATCATCGAACGCCACGCAAGCTTCCCGCGCCGCGTCAATGTCGGCTTCGCCGCGCTGCGCGACCGCGGGCATCTCGACCTGCGGGTGTTCGAACGCGGCGTCGGCGAGACGCTCGCCTGTGGCAGCGGCGCGGCCGCCGCGATGGCCGTCTTGCGCCGCCGCGGACTGGTCGACGACAACCTCGAAGTGAGCCTGCCGGGCGGGACCCTTGTGCTAAGCTGGGCCGGACAGGCCGAGGCACCGGTTTGGCTGACCGGGCCGGCCACCACGGTATTCAACGGCTGGATCGATCTATGACTGGGCAGCAATCCTCCAACGCGTCTGCGGCAAAGACCAAGACCCCCAAGACCCGGGCTCCGGAAGACAACAGGGAAGCGATCAGCGCGGCCGACGTCGAGGCCTACCTGCGCGAGCATCCCGACTTCTTCCAGGACCACCTGCCGGTGCTGGACATCCTGCGCCTGCCGCACCCGACCGGTGGCGCGGTGTCCCTGCTCGAGCGCCAGGTCGCCCTGCTGCGCGAGAAGCACCGCGCGATGGAACAACACATGGGCGAGCTGGTCGAGCGTGCCCGCGACAACGAGCGCATGGGCCAGCACCTGCACGAACTGGCCAAGACCCTGATGCGCGCGGACAACCTGGACGCGGTACTGGCGCTGACCCAGGACGCCCTGCGCAACGAACTGGGTTCAGAACGCGTCAGCATCCGGCTGGCTCACCGCGAGGTCGACGACCTGCATGCACTCGATAGCAGCGAGCTGGCCACGTTCGAGCCGCTGTTCAGTCGCGGCAAGGCCCAGTGCGGTCGCGTCCCGGCCGAGATGCTGGACGTGCTGTTCGACGACGCCGAAGAGATCGGCTCGGCCATCCTGATGCCGCTGGGCAACGAATCCGACCATATCGGCGTACTCGGCCTGGCCAGCGAATCCGCGGACCGCTTCGAGCCTGACATGGGTACCTACTTCGTCACCCACATCGGCGACCTGCTGGCCGAATCGATCCGCTGCCATGTCGAGCGGGCCCACGCCGCTGCCTGACGCACCCGAGCAGGATGCGGATATCGCGGCCTTTCTGGCCCATTTGAGCGATATTCGCGGCCATTCGCCGCATACCGTACAGGCCTATCGGCGCGACCTGGCCCGCCTGCGCGGGCTGCATAACGGCCCCTGGGACGCACTCAAGGCGGCCGACATGCGTCGCATCGCCGGACAGCTGGCCCGCCAGGGCCGCCACCCGCGCTCCATACAGCGCTTCCTGTCCGCCGTGCGCGGCTTCTTCGCCTACCAGGTCGAACAGCGCCGCATGCCGGCCAACCCGGCCGCCGGCATGCGCGGCCCGCGCGCCGGACGCCCCCTGCCGCGCGATCTCGATGTCGACCAGACCCAGCGGGCGCTGACCCCGGCCGAGGGCCTGGAGCCAATCCTGGCCGCCCGTGACCAGGCGATGCTGGAGCTGCTGTATTCCTCCGGGCTGCGCCTGTCGGAACTGACCGGACTGGATCTCACCGATCTCGACCTGGATTCCGGGCTGGTACGCGTGCTCGGCAAGGGTCGGCGCGAGCGCAGCATCCCGGTGGGGCGGGTGGCCCGCGATGCGCTGCACACCTGGCTGAAATGCCGGGGCGACTGGGCCGCAGCGGACGAGCGCGCCGTGTTCGTCAGCCGACGAGGCCAGCGCCTCGGCAACCGCGCGGTGCAACGCCGGGTCGCCGAGGCCGGCCGCCGCGCCGGTCTGGACGTGCGCCTGCACCCGCACCGTCTGCGTCATGCCTTCGCCAGTCACCTGCTGGAGTCCAGCGGCGATCTGCGGGCAATCCAGGAACTTCTCGGCCACGCAAACCTTGAAACCACCCAGATCTATACCCATCTCGACTATCAGCACCTGGCACAGGTGTATGATGCCGCCCATCCGCGGGCCCGCCGGAAAGACTAATCCGGCCGCGATCCTACCCCCACCGGGTGAACGATCCCGGGCCGCCGCAGCCCAACACCGTGCCCCATGACACTCAGCCGTAACAGGAGAGATCCGTGGAACAGTTTCGCGGCACCACCATCGTATGCGTCCGCAAGGACGGCGCCGTCACCCTCGGGGGCGACGGCCAGGTATCCCTTGGCAACACCGTGATGAAGGGCAACGCGCGCAAGGTGCGCCGCGTCTACCATGATCGCATCCTGGCCGGGTTCGCCGGCGGCACCGCCGATGCCTTCACCCTGTTCGAGCGCTTCGAGGGCATGCTGGACAAGCACTCCGGCAACCTCACCCGCGCCGCCGTCGAGCTGGCCAAGGACTGGCGCACCGATCGCGCCCTGCGCAAACTGGAGGCATTGCTGGCGGTCTCCGATCGCGAGAACTCGTTCGTGATTTCCGGCAACGGCGACGTGATCGAGCCGGAAAACGCCCTGATCGCGATCGGCTCCGGTGGCCCCTACGCCCAGGCCTCCGCCCAGGCCCTGCTGCAAAACACGGACCTTCCGGCCCGCGAGATTGTCGAGAAGTCACTCAACATCGCCGCCGACATCTGCGTGTACACCAATCACAACATCACCCTGGAGAGCCTGGACGCGGAATAACGCGACCCGGCGCCAAGCGATTTGACCAAGGCCCTTTTGCCATGACCGACATGACCCCCCGCGAGATCGTCCAGGAACTGGACCGCTACATCATCGGCCAGGACGACGCCAAGCGCGCCGTCGCCGTTGCCCTGCGCAACCGCTGGCGCCGCCGCCAGCTGCCGCCGGAGCTGCAGCCGGAAGTCACGCCCAAGAACATCCTGATGATCGGCCCGACCGGCGTCGGCAAGACCGAGATCGCGCGCCGGCTGGCGAAGCTGGCCCACGCCCCGTTCATCAAGATCGAGGCGACCAAGTTCACCGAAGTGGGCTATGTCGGACGCGATGTCGAGTCGATCATCCGCGATCTGGCCGAGGCCGCGGTGAAGCAGCTGCGCGACGAGGCGATCAAGGAAAATCGCCTGAAGGCCGAGGACGCCGCCGAGGAGCGCATCCTCGACGCCCTGCTGCCAAGCCCGCGCAACGCCGGCTTCACCGAGTCCGAGCCGGACCACGCCAACAGCGAGACCCGCCAGAAGCTGCGCAAGCGCCTGCGCGAGGGGGACATGGACGACCGCGAGATCGACATCGAGGTCTCGCAGAACCCGCAGGGCGTGGAAATCATGACGCCCCCGGGCATGGAAGAGATGGCCAGCCAGCTGCAGTCGATGTTTCAGAATATCGGCGGGCAGAAGACCCGCTCGCGGCGGCTGAAGATCGTCGAGGCACGCAAGCTGCTGATCGACGAAGAGGCCGCGCGCCTGGTCAATGAAGAAGAGCTGAAGCTGAAGGCGATCGAGCGCGTGGAACAAAGCGGCATCGTGTTCCTCGACGAGATCGACAAGGTCGCCAAGGGCAGCGAGAAGACCGGCGGTGGCGAGGTCTCCCGCGAGGGCGTGCAGCGCGACCTGCTGCCGCTGATCGAGGGCACCACCGTCTCCACCAAGCTGGGCATGGTGCGCACCGACCACATCCTGTTCATCGCCTCCGGCGCCTTCCACCTGTCCAAGCCGTCCGACCTGGTGCCGGAACTGCAGGGCCGGCTGCCGATTCGCGTCGAACTGAGCCCGCTGTCGGTGGACGCCTTTGTCCGCATCCTGACCGAGCCCACCGCCTCGCTGACCGAGCAGTACACCGCGCTGATGAAGACCGAGGGCGTGGAGCTGCGCTTCGAGGAAGACGGCGTGCGCCGCCTCGCCGAGATCGCCTTTGATGTGAACGCGCGCACCGAGAACATCGGCGCCCGCCGCCTGCATACCGTGCTGGAACACCTGCTACAGGATGTCGCTTACCGCGCCCCGGACGTTGAAGGCGCCGTGATCGTGGACCGCGCGTTCGTCGACGAACGCCTCGGCGACCTGGTGGAAGACGAAGACCTGTCCCGCTACATCCTCTGACGCGACCGGGCTGAGCCCCCCGAGAGCGCCGCGAAGGCGAACGCTACTTGGGGGTTCCCCGGCGATAGGGGTCCGGCCAGCCTTCGGGGGACGGATGGAAGCGCTTGTAGGCCCAGTTGTACTGCTCGGGGCAGCGGCGTACCAGGGTCTCCACATGGGCGTTGATCGCAGCGGCAGCGCGGGCGAAATCACGGTCCGCGACCTCGGGGCCGGCCACGACCTCGTGATACCGAAAGCCCCGGCCCTTCGGCAGGCGCTCGGCGAACAGCAACACCACGTGATCATCGCGGCCGCGCAGCAGGCGTGGCAGCAGGGTCATGGTCAGGGCCGGGCGCCCGAAGAACGAGGCGTGCTCGCCGGAGGCGCCCTTGGGGCTCTGGTCCGGCAGGATGCCAATGATCTCGCCCCGGTCGCGGGCCTGCTGCAGGGTGCGCAGGCCGCTACGATCGGCCGGGGCGAGTTTCGCCCCGGTGGAGGCACGCGCCTCGCGTACCCAGCGGTCCACCTCCGGGGTCTTGAACGGGCTGTAGAGCGACGCCATTGGCCCATGACGCGCGGCGTGCAGCCCGGCGAACTCCCAGGAACCGAGATGCGGGGTGCACAGGAACAGGGCCCGGCCCTCGCTGCGTTCACACAGACGCGCGTAGCCCGGCGGTTGGGCCGCCAGGCGTGCCAGGGCCTCCGGGCGTGAGTGCCACAACCGGGGGGATTCGGTCAGGGCCCGACCCATCGCCATCAGGGAGCGCCGTCCCACGCGCCGCCGCCAGGTGGGGTCCTTCTCCGGGAAACACAGCGCCAGGTTGATGCGCGTGATGCGTGCCGCCCGGGTAGGCAGGTACCAGACCAGCGCACCCAACACGCCGCCCAGGGCGTGGTTCACACGCAGCGGAAGCCGCGCGAGCAGACGCAGGCCGCCGCCAATCAGGCGGTCACGCAGATGCCGACGCCTAACCATGTCCAGAGGCTTCGGGTTGATGGGTGGCGGCAGGCGCCAGGCCTCGCGGGGGAATGCCGCCCTCGGTCATTAACGGCTTGAGGGTAGTGCGCAGGTTGCGGAACAGCCGCGGGTGGCTCGCCTCCTCCTGCGCCAGCAGCTGCTTCATGTGCTCGCGCTGGGTCGGCATGGCAAAACAGGCCGGGCAGTTGTCGAGGATCACCGGCAGCCCCGCCGCCGCGGCAAAGTCGCGGGTCTGGCGCTCGCGCACGTAGACCAGCGGGCGGATCACCCGCAGGTCCCCGGCGTCGATCGCGTAGTGGGCCTTCATGGTACGCAGCTGGCCGCCATGGAAGGCGCTCATCATGAAGCTCTCGGCCAGGTCGTCGAGGTGCTGGCCCAGCGCGAGCACGTTGTAGCCGTGTTCGCGCGCCGTGCGATACATCAAGCCGCGCTTCATTCGCGAGCAGAAGGAGCAGAACGAGTCGTTGTCCATGTGCGCGTCGGCCAGCTCGGCGATCGGCTCGGACACGAAGTGATAGGGGATCCCATAGCTGCCCAGGTAGTCCATCAGCCGCTGCGGCTCGAAGCCCTCGATCTCGGGATTGATGGTAACCGCCCCCACCTCGAAGCGCACCGGGGCCCGCCGCGCGAGGTTGTGCAGCAGCCACAGCAGGGTCAGCGAGTCCTTGCCGCCGGACAGGCCCACCAGGATGCGGTCGCCCTCGCGGACCATGTCGAAGTCGGCGATGGCACGGCCGGCGAGGCGGCGAATCGAGGCAGGAACGGCGGGTGTCTCCATGGGCCCGCAACATAGGCCGGCGGTCGGCTGCACGCAAGCCCAACCCGCAATGGTGGCGCAGGATTTCGGTGCACACCGCGCCTCCCGTGCACCAGGGATGAACACCCTCCGCGCACGCACGGGGCAGGGGCTGCCACCATGAGTGCGCCGGGGCGACGGATGGTTGGGGTCTCGCCGTGGCACCCCGCTTGCATGGAGACGGAGAAGCCTACGCCCACCCGGGGGACCCGATGCACGACCGCAAGAGCCTCAGCCTGGCCGCCGAACTTCGGCGGAACCTGCGCGCCGAATTCCCCGCGGTAGCACGGCTGTCGGTTAGCGACCCGGACTTCATGGAGGCCATGCTCGATTACGCCGCACGCTCGCAGTCGAGCATGGTCCAGGCGGCGGCGCTGACCCTGCGCAGCCAGCTGGAGGGAACGGGGTATCTGCAAACACCATCACCCGCGAAGGCGGAACCGGGAGAAGGGGCACAAGGAATAAACCGGACTGCGCACAAGCGGCGCATCTATCGCGGGCGGGTAATCGAGGACCCGGAGTAGGGCCTGATCGGCGGTTGCGGGCAGAGCCCGAAGGGTTTCGCCCACGCTGCGTTTTGGCGACACTCGGGGTTTTGCCCGGAGGGCTTCCATGGACGCGCTGTATCCCGAGATCGAGCCCCACGGTATGGGTCGCCTGCAGGTTGGCGACGGCCACGAGCTGTACTTCGAGGAATGCGGCAATCCGGAGGGGATACCCGTCGTGTTTCTGCATGGCGGACCGGGCTCGGGTTGCGAAAGCTGGCACCGCCGCTTCTACGATCCGGAACGCTACCGCATCGTGTTGTTCGACCAGCGCGGCTGTGGACGCTCGACCCCGCACGCAAGCCTCGAGGCGAACACGACCTGGCACGCGGTCGCGGACATTGAGCGCCTGCGCGAGCACCTGGGGATCGAGCGCTGGGTGGTATTTGGCGGGTCCTGGGGCTCGACCCTCGGGCTGGCCTATGCCCAGAAACACCCGGAGCGGATCCTGGGCCTGGTGCTGCGCGGGATCTTCCTGTGCCGCCCGCAGGATATCCAATGGTTCTACCAATCGGGGGCCGACCGGCTGTTTCCGGAGGCCTGGGCCGAGTACGAGGCGCAGATCCCCGAGGGCGAGCGGGACGACATGGTGGGCGCCTACTATCGACGGCTGACCGCCGACGACCGCGCGGTGCGCGAGGCGGCGGCCCGCGCCTGGTCGGGCTGGGAGGGGCGCACCTCCTGCCTGATCCCGAACGACGACGTGATCGCACACTTCGAGGCGCCGGATGTGGCCGTGAGCCTCGCCCGGCTGGAGTGCCACTATTTCATTCACGACACCTTCCTGGAACCCGATCAGCTATTGCGCGATGCCGGCCGGCTGCAGGGGGTTCCCGGCACCATCGTGCACGGGCGCTACGACGTGGTGTGTCCGGTCAATCAGGCGGTGGCCCTGCACCAGGCCTGGCCCCAGGCACAGCTGGAGATCGTGCCGGATGCCGGACACTCGGCGGCAGAGCCGGGCATCGTGCGCCGGCTGGTCGCCGCCACGGACCGACTGGCAGGGGAATTGTCCGGGCGCGTCGAGCCCGGAACCGGCAGGCGGCAGGCGTGATCGCACTGATCCAGCGCGCAAGCGCGGCCCGGGTCGCCATCGACGGGGACGACGTCGGGGTGATCGGGAACGGCCTGGTGGCCCTGGTGGCCGTGGAGCCGACCGACACCGAGGCGAGCGCGGAACGGATGCTCGACCGGCTATTAGGATACCGGGTATTCCCGGACTCGGCGGGCCGAATGAACCGGAGCCTGGGCGAGACCGGAGGCGGGCTGCTGCTGGTGCCCCAGTTCACCCTGGCAGCCGATACCCGCAAGGGTATGCGGCCGAGCTTTTCCGGATCGGCAAGCCCCGAGCACGGTGCAGCGCTGTTCGAGTGGCTGGTACGGCGGGCAGGCCAACGCCATGAGCCTGTGGCCAGTGGACGTTTCGGGGCAGACATGCAGGTCAGTCTGACTAACGACGGTCCGGTCACCTTCTGGCTGGAGGCCCGCGGCCAATAGGGTTCGACCACATGCATGCCCACAATGAAGGTCAAGGGCGGTTTGCACGAAGAATGTCGAATACACCACAGAGGAGGACACGGAGACATGCTGTCGTGCTGCACGGGAAGCATAGAAGGACGGGGACGGTAGCCAGGCTGGGGCCGAGCGCCTGTCTGGCGGCTCGAAGCAGCCCTTACCCACATGATGCGGATCCTCGTGGATCGTGGCCTGCTTTCTCCGCGCCCTTCGTGTCCTCCTTTGTGGTGCAAAAGCAGGTTTGGCGAGGCCCAAACGAAAAGACCCGGCACGAGGCCGGGTCCTGGCGGGCGATGATCCGGGAGTGGATCAGGCCGCGCGGCGCAGGAACGGGCGCTGGCCGGACTGGACCGCGCGACGGATGAAGTCGGCGCGGCCGGCCTCGCGCTGGTTCAGGTTGTCGGCGCACTTCGACGGCTCGTAGGCAGCAGCGGAGAGCATGACCTCCAGCTCGCACAGGTCGACCTTCGGCTCGGTCAGTTCGTCCGGGTTGGTATTCAGCTTGCGGCCGACTTCCCAGAACATGCGGGGGTTCCACAGCTTGGTCTGGATTCGCGGGGACTGGAACAGGGTGACGCAGCGATTGTTGAGCTCTTGCTGATCCATAAGGTACTCCTGTGACAGGTTATTCGAGCGCGCAAGAATCTAGCGAACCCCGGGCGCGAATACAAGCGTGTCCTGATGGAATGAACGGTTTGGGCCCCGCGCACTACTCCACGGTCACCGATTTGGCGAGGTTGCGCGGCTGATCCACGTCGGTGCCCTTCAGCACGGCCGTGTGATAAGCCAGCAACTGTAGCGGGACCGTGAACAGAATTGGCGCCAGCCAGGGGCTGAGGGCCTCGTTCTGCGGGAGACCGACCCAGGTGTCTTCGGGTGCTAGCGCGCGCGCCGCGTTGGACTCGCCAATGACGATCAGCTGCCCGCCCCGGGCCCGTACTTCCTGGAGGTTGCTGGACAGTTTCTCCAGCTGGGCATCGTCCGGGGCGACCGCCACCACCGGCATCTCGGTATCCACGAGCGCCAACGGACCGTGTTTCAGCTCACCGGAGGGGTAGGCCTCGGCGTGGATATAGGAGATTTCCTTCAGCTTCAGCGCGCCTTCCAGGGCAATCGGGAAATACGCCCCACGCCCGAGGAACAACGCATGCTGGCGCTCCAGGAGATCCTCGGCAATTCGGGCGATCGGCGTGTCGAGCGCGAGGATACGAGCCACCTGTTCGGGCAGACTGCGCAGGGCCGCGACCGCATCGGCCCGCTCGGCGGCGGGCATACGGGCGGCGGTAGCGACCTGACCCAGCAACAGGACCAGGATGGCCAGAGCCGCCAATTGGGTGGTAAACGCCTTGGTGGAGGCAACGCCGATCTCGGGGCCGGCATGCGTCATGAGGACCAGGTCAGCCGCCCGTGCCATGGTGCTTTCGGGGACATTGCAGATGGCCAGGCGCGCCAGGAACGGCTCCTCCTGGGACTGACGCAGGACCGCCAGGGTATCGGCAGTCTCGCCGGACTGCGAGATCACAACCAGCAGGGTGCCCGGGGCGAGGACGTGGCGCCGGTAGCGATATTCACTGGCGACTTCGACCCGGGCCGGAAGGCCCAGGTGTTCCTCGATCCAGTGGGCCGCGACCATGCCGGCATGATAACTCGTTCCGCAGGCAACGATCTGAACGGCGGCGACATCGGCCAAACGTTCGTCGCTACCGGGCCCGAGGATGTTCTCGAGGATGCCAGTGTCGCCCAGGCGGCCGGACAGCGTTTGCTCCAGGGCGTGGGGTTGCTCGTAGATCTCCTTGAGCATGAAGTGGCGGTACTCGCCACGGTCGGCGATGCTGACCTGGCAACGACTCTCGCGGATGCCGCGCTCGACCGGTTCTCCGCGGGCGTTCTGGATCTCCACTCCGTCGCGCGTAAGCCGGGCGATGTCGCCGTCTTCGAGGTCGACGAACCGCTGGGTGACCGGAAGCAGGGCCTGCACGTCGGAGGCGGCGAAGGTCTCGCCAATACCCAGGCCCAGGAGGACCGGGCTCCCGGAACGGGCAACGATCAGTTCGTCGGGGAAATCGGCAAAGACCGCCGCAATCGCGTAGGCCCCATGAAGCTCGGCGCAGGCGCTGCGCGTCGCCTCCAGCGGCGACGACCCTGCCGCAAGGGCCTGCTCGAGACGATGGGCGATGACCTCGCTGTCGGTCGCCGATACGCAGGGCCAACCGGCGGCGTCGAGCCGGGAACGCAGGTCTGCGTGGTTCTCGATGATGCCGTTGTGCACGATGGCCACGCGGCCGTCGCGCGAACGGTGGGGATGGGCATTCTCTTCGGTGGGGGCGCCGTGCGTGGCCCAGCGCGTGTGGGCGATGCCCACCGGCCCCTCCAGCCCCGCGGTGTGGATCCGTTGCTGCAGGGCTGCGACCTTGCCGATGGCGCGCACGTCCGACAGGGCATGGGCGTTGACCACGGCCACCCCAGCGGAATCATAGCCGCGGTATTCCAGTCGATGCAGACCCTCGACCAGGACCGGGACCAGGTTTCGTTCGCCAATGCCTGCAACCAGACCGCACATCGATTACTTCTCCTTGTGGTTACCGCTCTTCTTCGGGCGCGGCCAGTCGCGGATCGCGCGGAGTCGGGCGCGAGTCAGCGCAAGAGCCCCCGCCTCGACGTCGTCGGACAGGGTCGACCCTGCGCCAACGGTCGCGTCGTCCCCGATGCGGATCGGCGCAACCAATGCCGTATTGGAGCCGATAAAGGCGCGTTCGCCGATTTCGGTGCGATGCTTGTTGGCGCCATCATAGTTGCACGTTATGGTGCCCGCGCCCAGATTGGCACCGGCGCCCACATGGGCGTCGCCGACGTATGTCAGGTGGTTGGCCTTGGCCCCGGGACCCAAGGTGGCATTCTTGATCTCGACGAAGTTGCCGACGCGCGCCCCGGTCCCCAGTTCGGTGCCCGGCCGCAGGCGGGCGAACGGCCCGATCCGTGCCTCTGCATGAACCCGCACCCCCTCGAGGACGCAATGGGCCGCGATCTGCGTGCCGGACCCGATGTCGCAGTCCCGCAGCACGCAACCGGGCCCGATATAAACATCGTCCGCTAGGGTCACCGAGCCCTCGATCACGACGTTCACATCGATCTGGCAGTCGCGCCCGAAATTGAGGACACCGCGCACATCCAGCCGCGCGGGGTCGGCAAGCCCGAGACCCTCGCGCATCAACGCCGAGCCCAGCGCCGCTTGGAATAAACGTTCCTGCAACGCCAGCTGCTCGCGGTCGTTCACCCCGAGTACTGCCGCCGAATCCCCGCTTTCGACCACGCCGACGGCATATCCATCGGCGCGCGCTTCCGCCACCACGTCGGTAAGGTACCACTCGCGTGGCCCGTTAGCCGGCGGTTCACAGGCCGCCAGCCATCGCCGCAGGTCACCCGCGGGGGCGGCCAGGACACCCGTATTGATCAGGTCGACGGCACGCTCACCCGCACTGGCCTCCTTGTCCTCGACGATCCGCTCGAGTTGACCCGACGAATCAAGAATCAGTCGCCCGTAGCCAGCCGGATCTACGACCCGGGCGGCCAGCACCGTGACGCCGTCGCCGCCGGCACAGGCCACAAGGTCAGCAATCGGAATGCGGGGCACGTCGCCATAGGTCACCAGGACCTGTGCGGCGTCCGGGATTTCTTCTAGGGCGCGGAACACTGCGTGGCCAGTTCCGCGGGGCTCCCCCTGGTCGACCCAGTTCAGGGCTTGCGCGGAATCGGCGAACGCCGCCCGCACCCGTTCCTGCTCGTGGCCCACGACCACGTGGCAGGCGGCTGCGTCCAGCGCCGAGACTCTTTCCAGGACATGGGCCAGCAGGGAACGGCCGGCGAGGGCTTGCAGGACCTTCGGTCGACGCGAACGCATGCGCGTGCCCTTGCCGGCTGCGAGTATCGCGATATGAAGAGGCTTGGTTTCAGGCATGGGTACAATGATAAAGGGCCAACCGAGATGGTTGGCCCTTAGCGTAAGTCATCCGTTGCAGCTTGCCGGATTATTTCCGACGCAACTTCTGGATCATCTGCAAGCGAGCGGCGGCTTCCACCAGCTCGGCCTGGGCCTTGGCGTAGTCGAAATCCGCCTTGGAGTTGGCCAGGGCCTCCTCCGCACGCTTCTTCGCCTCGAGGGCCTCGGCCTCGTCCAGGTCCTTGGCACGCACCGCGGTGTCCGCCAGAACGGTCACGTGGTACGGCTGAACCTCGAGGATGCCGCCGGACACGAACACCGGCTGCGGCTCCGCGCCTTCCTTTTCCAGGATGCGCAGTTCGCCCGGATTCAGCCGGGCGAGCATCTGCGTATGCCCGGCATACACGCCGACCTCGCCCCCTTCGGCGGGTGCGGCGATCATCAGGGCCAAACCGGAGTAGATCGACTCCTCCGCACTGACCACATCCACATGCATAGTCATGGGCATAACGCCTTACTCCTTAGCCGAGCTTCTCGGCCTTCTCGACGGCTTCTTCGATCGTGCCGACCATGTAGAAGGCCTGCTCCGGAAGATGATCGTATTCGCCGTCCACGATGGCCTTGAACGCGCGGATGGTGTCCTTCAGGGAGACGTACTTACCCGGGGCCCCGGTGAATACCTCCGCCACAAAGAACGGCTGCGACAAGTAGCGCTGGATCTTTCGCGCACGGGCCACGGCCAGCTTGTCGTCTTCCGACAGCTCGTCCATGCCGAGGATCGCGATGATGTCCTTCAGCTCCTTGTAGCGCTGCAGGGTACCCTGCACGGCCCGCGCGGTGTCGTAGTGCTCCTGCCCGATGATCTGCGGGTCCAGCTGACGCGAAGTCGAGTCCAGCGGGTCCACGGCCGGATAGATGCCCAGCTCGGCGATCTGACGGGACAGCACCACGGTGGCGTCCAAGTGGGCGAAGGTGGTGGCGGGGGACGGGTCGGTCAAGTCATCCGCCGGCACGTAGACGGCCTGGATCGAGGTGATCGAGCCCTTCTTCGTCGAGGTGATGCGTTCCTGCAAAACCCCCATCTCTTCGGCCAGGGTCGGCTGATAGCCCACCGCGGAGGGCATGCGGCCCAGCAGCGCGGAGACCTCGGTACCGGCCAGGGTGTAACGGTAGATGTTGTCAATGAACATCAGGACGTCACGGCCTTCTTCACGGAAGAATTCGGCCATGGTCAGACCGGTCAGCGCGACACGCAGGCGGTTGCCCGGCGGCTCGTTCATCTGGCCATAGACCAGGGCCACCTTGTCGAGGACGTTGGAGTCCTTCATCTCGTGGTAGAAGTCGTTGCCCTCACGGGTACGCTCCCCGACACCGGCGAACACCGAGTAACCGGAGTGCTCGATCGCGATGTTACGGATCAGCTCCATCATGTTCACGGTCTTGCCCACGCCGGCACCACCGAACAGGCCGACCTTGCCGCCCTTGGCGAAGGGGCACAGCAGGTCGATGACCTTGATGCCGGTTTCCAGAAGCTCGGTGGAACCCGCCTGCTCGTCAAATGCCGGGGCAGAGCGGTGGATCGACCAGGTTTCCTGGGCTTCCACATCGCCGGCGTTGTCCACCGGACGGCCGAGGACGTCCATCACGCGGCCCAGGGTCCCCTGGCCGACCGGCACGGAGATCGGCTTGCCGGTCGCGGTGACCGCCGTCTGACGCTTCACGCCCTCGGTCGTGCCCATGGCGATGGTACGTACCACGCCGTCGCCCAGCTGCTGCTGGACTTCCAGGGTCAGGCCGTTTTCCAGGGTCAGGGCGTCGTAGATCTTGGGCACTTCGCCGTGGGGGAATTCCACGTCCACGACGGCGCCGATGATTTCGACAATCTTTCCAGAACTCATTTGTTCATCCTCGTAAGTCGTAATTCGTGCCGAGTCGACCGATTCGTGCCGGCGGGCGCTAGACCGCAGCCGCGCCGCCGACGATCTCGGAGATCTCCTGGGTGATCGCAGCCTGGCGCGCCTTGTTGTAGACGAGCTGCAGGTCCTTGATCATCGTGCCAGCGTTGTCGGAGGCCGACTTCATCGCGACCATGCGTGCGGCCATCTCGCAGGCCACGTTCTCGACCACCGCCTGATAGATCAGGGACTCGACATAGCGCTCGAGCAGCGTATCCATCACCGGATGCGTGTCGGGCTCGTAGATGTAATCCCAGTGGTGCTTGAGCGATTCGTCCCTACTCGGCGCCGTCGGCAGCAACTGCGTGGCCTGGGCCTGCTGCGTCATGGTGTTGACGAACTTGTTCTCGAGAAGCACCACGCGATCGACCTTGCCGTCGCGGAAGTTGTCCAGCACCACCTTGACCGAACCGATCAAGTCGTTGATGTGCGGACGGTCTCCGAGATCCTTGGACTCGGCCACGATGTTGCCGCCCAGGCGCTTGAAGAACTGCAGCGCCTTGCTCCCGATCACGCACAGATCGACCTCGACGCCTTCGTCGCGGTAGCGACGCATCTCGATCACGGCCTTTTTGAACAGGTTGGTGTTCAACCCGCCGCAAAGCCCACGGTCGGTCGACACGATGATCAGCGCCACGCGCTTGACCTCGCGTTCGACCATGAACGGATGCTTGTACTCCGCATTCGCCATGGCGACGTGACCGATCACGTCGTGGATCTTCTGTGCGTAGGGCCGGGACTCCTGCATGCGGTCCTGGGCCTTGCGCATCTTGGACGCGGCGACCATTTCCATCGCCTTGGTGATCTTCTGAGTATTCTTGATACTCTTGATCTGCGTCCGGATCTCCTTAGTGCCCGCCATTGCGTGCTCCCGTTACCAGCTGTGCTTGGCCTTGAACTCTTCCAGGGCGCTTTTCAGCTTGTCCTGAATCGAGTCGTTGTAGTCGCCAGTGCTGTTGATTTCGTCCAGGAGCTCCTTCTGGGAGGAACGCGCGTAGGCGATCAGTTCCTTCTCGAAGCTCACGATCTTTTCCGCCTCGACGTCATCGAGGAAGCCTTCGTTCGCCGCGTACAGCGAAAAGGCCATCTCACCGATGGACATCGGCTGGTACTGACCCTGCTTCATCAGCTCGGTCACGCGCTTGCCGCGATCCAGCTGCTTGCGGGTCAGTTCGTCCAGATCGGAGGCAAACTGCGAGAACGCCGCCAGCTCACGATACTGGGCCAGCGCCAGACGCACGCCGCCACCCAGCTTCTTGATGATCTTCGTCTGGGCGGCACCACCGACTCGGGACACCGACAGACCGGCATTGATCGCCGGGCGAATACCGGAGTTGAACAGGTCGGTCTCGAGGAAGATCTGACCGTCAGTGATCGAGATCACGTTGGTCGGAACGAACGCGGAGACGTCACCCGCCTGGGTCTCGATAATCGGCAGCGCGGTCAGAGAACCGGTCTTGCCCTTCACCTCACCGTTGGTCTTCTCTTCGACGTACTCGGCGTTCACACGCGAGGCACGCTCCAGCAGACGCGAATGCAGGTAGAACACGTCACCCGGGTAGGCTTCACGGCCCGGCGGACGACGCAGCAGCAGGGACACCTGACGGTAGGCCCAGGCCTGCTTGGTGAGGTCATCGTAGACGATCAGGGCGTCTTCGCCGCGATCGCGGAAAAACTCGCCCATCGCGCAACCGGCATAGGGAGCGATGAACTGCAGCGCCGCCGACTCGGAGGCATTGGCGGCAACGATGATGGTGTTTTCCATCGCGCCGGCCTCTTCCAGCTTGGCCACCACGGAGGCAACCGCCGAGGCCTTCTGGCCGATCGCGACGTAGACGCACTTAACGCCGGAGTCCTTCTGGTTAATGATCGCGTCGATCGCAACCGCGGTCTTGCCGGTCTGGCGGTCGCCGATGATCAGCTCGCGCTGGCCGCGGCCGACCGGGACCATGGCATCGATCGCCTTGATACCGGACTGCAGCGGCTGATCGACCGACTTGCGCTCGATGACACCGGGCGCGATCTTCTCGATCGGGCTGCTGAGGTCGCTTTCGATCGGACCCTTACCGTCGATCGGGCGGCCCAGGGAATCCACGACGCGGCCCAGCAGCGCTTCGCCGACCGGGACTTCGAGGATACGGCCGGTGCACTTGACCGTTTGGCCCTCGGAGATGTGCTTGTAGTCGCCCAGGATCACGACACCCACGGAGTCGCGTTCAAGGTTGAGCGCCATGCCGAAGGTGTCGCCCGGGAATTCGAGCATCTCGCCTTGCATGACGTCGCCGAGGCCGTGGACGCGAGCGATACCGTCGGTCACGCTGACCACGGTGCCCTCGTTGGAGGCCTCGGAAGAGGCATCGAATTTCTCGATGCGCTGTTTGATCAGATCACTGATCTCGGAGGGATTCAGTTGCATGTTAAATATCCTCTTAGCGACTCAAATTGGCAGCCAGGCGGTTCAGCTGGCCTCGCACGGAGCCGTCGATTACCAGGTCGCCGGCGCGGATGATGGCCCCTCCAAGAAGGGCGCTGTCGACCGAATGCTCGAGATCGACTTCGCAGCCCAGGCCCTTGGCCAGGGCGTCGTGGATCTCTGTCTCCTGCGCCTGGGTGAGCTTACGAAAGGCGGTCACGTCGGCATGGACGCGGTGCTCGGCCGCGGCCTTCAATTCGGCAAAGGCTTCGCTCACGGCGTGGAGGGCCGGCAGGCGGCCGTTTTCGGCCAGCAGGCGAACCAGGTTCCCCGCCTCGGGCCCGACCTTGTCACCGGCCACGTCGAGCACGAGCTGTGCCCGGTCCGGCCGCGGGACCCGCGGGTTGGAGAGGAGACTGTGCATCTGCGAATCGCGGGCGATTGCCGCCAGCAATTCGAGCTGCTCGGCCCAGCCGGCGAGATCGTTGGCCTCGCGGGCCCGCTCGAAAGCTGCGCGAGCGTAGGGTCGGGCGACCGAAATCAGGTCTGACATAATGTCTCCTTACAGCTTGGCCGAGAGCTTCTTGAGCAGATCGCCGTGCGCCTTGGCGTCGATTTCCTTGGCCAGGATCTGCTCGGCACCGGCAACCGCCAGCTCGGAAACCTGCTTGCGCAGATCTTCCTTCGCGCGGTTGATCTCCTGCTCGATCTCGGCGTGGGCTGCCTGCTTGATGCGTTCGCCTTCTTCGTGGGCCGTGGACTTGCTTTCCTCAACCACGTCGTTGGCGCGCTTCTGCGCAGAGGCCACGATCTCGTTGGCCTGCTGCTTGGCCTCCTTGAGGACCTCGGTCGCACGCTCCTGGGCGAGCTCCTGCTCTTTCTCGCCCCGTTCCGCTGCAGCCAGACCGTCGGCAATTTTCTTGCGACGTTCTTCCAGGGCGGCGGATATGGGCGGCCAGACGTAGCGCATCGTGAACCACACGAAGACGCTGAACGCGAGCAGCTGGCCAATGATGGTCAGATTGATATTCATCCTGCTACCTCAGGTTGGACGAGTGGAGGGAACCTCGGGACTCGCTCAGCCTTATTAACCCAGGGCGAACAGGACGTACAGGCCGATACCCACGCCGATCATCGGCACGGCGTCAGTCAGGCCCATCACGATGAAGAACTGGGTGCGCAGCATCGGGATCAGTTCCGGCTGACGCGCGGCGCCTTCCAGGAAGCGACCACCCAGGGTACCCACGCCGATGGCGGCGCCGACAGCGGCCAGACCCAGAAGCAGCGAGCCAGCCAGGACGATCAGAGCGTTAGCCATTTCCATTTTTGTATCTCCAGTCGAGTGTTGAAACAGTCAGTTGAATAGGAAAGTCGAAATCAGTGGTCTTCGCTGTACGCCATGTCGATGTAGACGACGGTCAGCACCATGAAGATGAAGGCCTGCAGCGGCACCACGAGGATGTGGAAGATCGCCCAGCCCACGTGCAGTACACCGCCGGCCAGACCCAGGATCAGGCCCGCAGAGTACATGACACCGATCAGGATGAAGATCATCTCCGCGGCGTACAGGTTGCCGAACAGTCGCAGGGCGAGCGAGGCCGGCTTGGCCAGCAGGTTGATGAACTCCAGCACGAAGTTGATCACCCAGAAGAACGGCTTGATGTACACGATGTTGGTCTGGAACGGGATGCCCGTCAGTTCCTTGATAAACCCTACCGGACCCTTGATCTTGAGCGAGTAGTAGATGATCAGGATGAACACACCGAGCGCCAGGCCCGCGGTCACGTTGATATCCGTGGTCGGGACGATCTTGAAGTAGGGAATGCCCAGCAGATAGGCGATGTGCGGGATCAGGTCGACCGGCACCAGGTCCATCAGGTTGAGCAGGAAGATCCAGACGAAAATGGTCAGCGCGAGTGGCGCGACCATGTCGTTCTTGTGCTTGAACGAGCCACGGACGTTGTCGTTGACAAAGTCCATCATCATTTCGACGAAATTCTGCCAGCCACCCGGGACGCCGGCGGTGACCTTCTTGGCCGCGGCACGGAACGTGAGGATGAACAGCAGCCCGAGCGCAATCGACCACAGCATGGAGTCGACGTGGATCGCCCAGAAGCCCATTTCGGCGGCTTCGGTGCTGGTGGTGGCGAAGCTCATTCCCTTTTCGGGATGGAGCCCGAAGGTAAGATTCGTCAGATGGTGAGCAATGTGCTCTTCCATCGTAGGCAGTCCGCTTTCTGAAGCCATGCAGTTATCTCGTCATTGCTTGATCAGAAACCCGGTGCAGCCACCACAAGGGGGCCAGATGCACCAGGAGGAAGATGCCGAACAGGGCCAGTAGATCCGGCTCGTCCAGGTAAGCGAACGCCACCCCGAATGCCACCGCGATGATTGCCAGTCGTCCCATCTGGGCGCCCATCATGCGGGCGGTCAGCGAGCCCACCTGATCGGAACGGTAGGCGCGAAACACGACAACCGCGGCCACGGCGTTGCCGAGGGTCGCGGTCATGCCGCCCACCGCGGCCGAGATCGCCACGATCGGGGGGAACAGGGCCAGAAGCAGGCCCGACAGTATCAGCGTCAAGGCGAGCTGCAGACCCAGCGATTGTAAGGCGTGTCTGAAGCGTCGCGGTGTCATTCAGCGGATGGGCACACCCACCCCTCTCCCAAAAAGTGGGCGTAGTATAAGAGCGGGCTTGTACTGCGTCAAACGGTGTTCAGGGCAATCCGGTGTGCCGCTCAGGCGGTTACTGGATGTGGGCGAGAATCCCGTCGAGCTCGTCGAGGCTGTTGTATTCGATGACCAGGCGGCCTTTGCCCTGACGGTTGTAGCGAACCTGCACCGCGGCACCCAGCTGGTCGGAGAGACGACTCTCCAGCTGCCGCACCTCCGGCGAGGGTCCGGCGTCCTTCTTGGGCTCCGGGGTCGCGGCGAGGACCTTCTTGACCAGCTGCTCGGTCGCACGCACCGAGAGCCCGCGCTTGACCACGGTCGCGGCCACGCCGGGCTGGTCGTCCAGCGGTAGCGCCAGCAGGCAGCGGGCGTGGCCCATCTCCAGGCGCCCCTCGTTGACGTGGTCCTTCACCGTGTCGTGGAGTTCCAGCAGGCGCAGCAGGTTGGTGACCGCAGTGCGCGAGCGGCCGACGGCCTCGGCCGCGGCCTGGTGGGTCATCTCGAATTCGCCGATCAGGCGGCGGATGGCCTGCGCCTCTTCCAGCGGGTTCAGATCCTCGCGCTGGATGTTCTCGATCAGCGCCATCGCCGCAGCGGCCTGATCGGGGATATCGCGGACCACCGCCGGGACGGTCTCCAGGCCCGCGATCTGGGCGGCACGCCAGCGGCGCTCGCCGGCGATCAGTTCATAGCCGTCGTCCAGGCGCCGCACGACCACTGGCTGCACGATGCCCTGGGCACGGATCGAGTCCGCCAGTTCGGCCAGTGCCGCCTCCGCCATATGCACCCGGGGCTGGTACTTCCCGCGCCGGATCTGCTCGACCGGGAGCTGCTCCAGGCTGTCGCTTTCGTCACCACCGGCCTGGGCGCCGGAGAGCAGGGCATCCAGGCCTCGGCCCAATCCTCGTTTCGCCATGGTCGATCGTTCCTGCAGGCAGTCGGTAAGGGGGGCGGGCTGGCGATCAGCGCCGCAGCATCTCGCCGGCCAGGGCGAGGTACGCTACCGCCCCGCGCGAGGAGGCATCATACAACAAGGCCGGCTGGCCAAAACTGGGGGCCTCGGCCAGGCGGATGTTGCGCGGGATCACGGTGCGGAACACACGGTCGCCGAAGTGGCCGGTGAGCTGGGCGGAGACATCGCCGGACAGGCGGTTGCGCGGATCGAACATGGTGCGCAGCAAGCCCGAGATGCGCAGCTTCGGGTTGGGCCCGCGCTGGATGCTCTCGATGGTGCGCATCAGGGCGGTCAGCCCCTCGAGTGCGTAGTACTCGCACTGCATCGGGATGACCACACCATCGGCGGCGACCAGGCCGTTGACGGTCAGGAGGTTCAGCGACGGCGGACAGTCGACCAGGATGTGATCGTAATTTGCCCTGGCCGGTGCCAGCGCCTCCTGCAGCCGGTACTCACGGCGCTCGGCCTCCATCAGCCGCACCTCGGCCACAGTCAGGTCGCCGTTGGCCGGGACGAGGTCATAGCCGGCCTCCACCCGGTGGGCGGCCTCGGCCACCGTGGCCTGGCCCAGCAGGACCTCGCAGGATGTTGGGTCATCGGCGTGCTTGTCGACGCCCGAACCGGTGGTCGCGTTGCCCTGCGGGTCCATGTCCACCACCAGCACGCGCTTGCCCAGCCGGGCGAGCGAGGCGGCAAGGTTCACGCAGGTGGTGGTCTTGCCCACTCCGCCCTTCTGATTGGTGATAGCCAGCGTATCGGTCACGGGTCGGCTCTCTCGATAATGGCGATGTGCCGCTCGGCGGTCTCGCCGGGAATGGTAACCGGGTCCACGCGCCGGTACGACCACGGCGCGGGAAGCGGCTCGTCCGCTACCGAGCGCTGACCCAGCATGGCCAGCACCCGCCCGCCGTCCGCGACCTGCGGCGCAACCCGCGCGACCATGTCGGCCGGGGCCTTGAACGCCCGCGCCAGCACGGTGGTGTAGGGCGCGGAGGGCTGAAAGTCCTCGATCCGCACATGCACGGCCTCGACCCCGGACAGCCGGGCGAGTCCGATCACGTTACGCAGGAAACGGATGCGCTTGGCCGCGCTGTCGAGCAGGCAGAATCCGCGTTCGCGCTCGGTGGCCGCGAGCACGTAACCGGGCAGCCCGGCACCGGTCCCGACATCCAGCACCCGGTCCCCGTGAAGATACGGGCGCAACGTCAGGCTGTCGAGGATATGCCGGCGAATCCACTGCGCGGGGTCACGCACCGCAGTCAGGTTGTGCACGCGGTTCCAGCGCCCGAGCTGTTCCAGATAAATCGCCAGGGCCTCGATGGCCGGTGGGTCCAGCGCCCAGTCCCCGGCCTCCGCGGCGAGGACCGCACGCCAGTCGTTACTCGCCACTGGCGCGCTGCTTCAGGTGCACGGCCAAAGCCGACAGCGCGGCCGGGGTTACGCCCGGGATGCGCTGCGCCTGGGCCAGGGTGTGGGGGCGGAATTCCGCCAGCTTCTGGCGGATCTCGTTCGACAGCCCGTGGACCCGGGCGTAGTCGAGGCTGTCCGGGAGGGCCGTCTGCTCGGCCTTTGCCTGGCGGTCGATTTCGGCCTGCTGGCGCTCGATGTAGCCGGCGTACTTGGCCTGGATCTCCGCCTGCTCGCGCACGTCCGCGGCACAACCGGCGTCGAGCTCGGGCAGCGCATGCATCAACCCATCGTAATCGGCCTCGGGGCGGCGCAGCAGGTCGAGCAGCGTGGCATCCGGATCCGGCGACTTGCCCAGCAACTCGATCAGGCCCGGGCGGCTTCGCTGGTCGCGGTCCGGACGGGTTTTTCCGAGTCGGCTCATCTCGGTCTCGATGGCGGCGGCGCGGGTCTCGAAGCGCGCCCAGCGGGCATCGTCGACCAGCCCGAACTCGCGGCCCACCGGGGTCAGGCGCAGATCGGCGTTGTCCTCGCGCAGCAGCAGGCGGTACTCGGCGCGCGAGGTGAACATGCGGTAGGGCTCCTGGGTGCCGCGGGTCACCAGGTCGTCGATCAGCACCCCGATATAGGCCTCGGAACGCTGCGGGATCCACGGCGCGGCCTCCTGCACCAGTCGCGCGGCGTTGAGCCCGGCGACCAGGCCCTGGGCGGCGGCCTCCTCGTAGCCGGTGGTGCCGTTGATCTGGCCGGCGAAGAACAGATTGCCGATCTCGCGGGTCGCCAGGCTCGGGCGCAGGCCGCGCGGATCGAAGTAGTCGTATTCGATCGCGTAGCCCGGGCGCGTGATGCGCGCGTTCTCGAAACCGGCAATGCTCTGCACCAACGGCACCTGGATCGCATACGGCAGGGAGGTCGAGATCCCGTTGGGGTATAGCTCGTGGGTGGTGAGCCCTTCCGGCTCGACAAAGACCTGGTGGCTGGTCTTGTCGGCAAAGCGCACCACCTTGTCCTCGATCGACGGGCAGTAGCGCGGGCCGGTGCTGTCGATCTGGCCGCTGTACATCGGCGCCTGGTCCAGGTTCGCCCGGATCAGATCGTGGGTCTTCTCGCTGGTACGTGCGATATGGCAGGGGCGCTGCGCCGGGTGATCGTCCGTGGAACCCGTGAACGAGAACACCGGGCGCGGGTCGTCGCCCGGCTGCGGCTCGAGCCGGGAGAAATCCACGCTGCGCCCGTCGATGCGCGGCGGGGTACCGGTCTTGAGCCGCCCGACCGCAAAGGCCATCTCGCGCAGGCGCGCCGCCAGCCGCACACTCGGCGGGTCGCCCGCGCGCCCGCCCGGCTGCTGCGTGAGCCCCGTGTGCATCTGGCCATTGAGGAAGGTCCCAACGGTCAGCACCACGGCGCGGGCGTCGAACGCAATCCCGGCCTCGGTCACCACCCCGGTGACCCGGTCGCCGTCGAGGATGATATCGGCCACCGGCTGCTGGAAGATCTGCAGGTTCGGCTCGGCCTCGACGAACTGGCGAATGGCCTGGCGGTAGAGCTGCCGGTCGGACTGGGCGCGGGTCGCTCGCACCGCCGGGCCCTTGCGCCGGTTGAGGATGCGGAAATGGATACCGGCGGCGTCCGCCGCGCGGGCCATCACGCCACCCAGGGCATCGATCTCCTTGACCAGGTGGCCCTTGCCGATCCCGCCGATGGCCGGGTTGCAGCTCATCTGGCCGATGGTCTCGATGTTGTGGGTCAGCAGAAGCGTGCGCGCACCGCCGCGCGCCGCGGCCAGCGCGGCCTCGGTGCCGGCGTGTCCGCCGCCAATCACGATGACATCGAAGGAGTTCGCCATGGTCCTGCTATCCCGGCCGATGGTCCGGCCTGTGAGTGCGATCCACGCCCACCTGCGTACAGGGCGCGAAAAACGGAATTCTAGCAGGGAGTTACACGGGCGCGAAGCGGCCCTGGCGGCAGACGGTTTTCCGGGTGCCCGCCAGCAACCGCTCGCAGGTCCGCGATCGCGCTGCGGTGCGTTTCTGCCACAGTAAGAAATGAGAGGGGCACATCGTTTGCCCCGTCATTGCGAGACCCCGAAGGGGCCGCGGCGACCACCGCATTTCAAGGCGCGACGTTATGCCAGCTTCCGGAGATTGCGTCGCTTCGCTCGCAATGACGGTGAGTCGGGCCACGCGGTCAACGGAGCCCTTGCGAAACCCTGATCGCGCAGAGGGCTGCGCGTCTACTTGCCGATGCAGAAACCGGCGAAGATCTCGCCCAGCAGGGCCTCGTGGTCCTGGCGGCCAAGGAGCGCGTCCAGGGCGCGTTCGGCCAGACGCAACTCCTCGGCGATCAGGTCCGGGGGCGCGGCGGCGTCGATCGCGGCGAGATGCGTGGCCGTCGTACGCAGGCCGTCCAGATGGCGCGCGCGCACGCTGAAGCGTTGCTGGCCACCCTCGCTCACGCCCAGGCGCTCGACGATCGCCTGCTTGAGCGCGTCGATCCCGGCCCCGGTCCGTGCAGAGATCATGAGCCCGTGCTCCGCTCGGGTCGGGTCGGCAATGCAGTCGATCTTGTTCCAGACAGTCAGTCGCGGGATTTCCGCCGGGGCCGCAAGGTCCGGGGCGGCCTCCGGACGAGTGAGATCGCGCAGCTCAAGGATCAAGTCGGCCCCGGTGGCCGCCTCCCGCGCCCGCTCCATGCCGATTTTCTCCACCGGATCCTCACTCGCGTGCAGGCCAGCGGTGTCGATCAGTTCGACCGGAATCCCGTGGATCGCAATCGGCGAACGCAGGACGTCGCGAGTGGTCCCGGGGCGGTCGGTGACGATCGCGACCTCGCTCTCGGCCAGACGGTTCATCACGCTGGACTTGCCGACATTCGGGGCGCCGACCAGGGCCAGGCGCAACCCCTGGGCAAAGTAACGCGCCGGCCGCAGGCGTTCGAGGAGTTCGCGGATGGTCGTGTGGAGGATATCGGCGCGGCGTGCGATATCGGCGGCGGCCTCCGACTCGAGGTCGGTCTCGCCGAAGTCGATCTCCGCCTCCATGATCACACGCATGTCGCGGATGGCGCGCGAGACCGGTTCGAGTTCGGTCGCCAGGGCTCCGTCCAGGCTGGAGCGCGCAAGCCTGGCGGCCTGCTCGGTCTGGGCGTGGATCAGATCGGCCACCGCCTCCGCCTGCGCCAGGTCGAGGCGGCCGTTGAGGAAGGCCTGCTCGGTGAACTCCCCCGGTCGGGCACGACGCGCGCCGAGGTCCACCGCGGCGGCGACGATCGCCTCCAGCAGGACGGGGCTTCCGTGGCCCTGCAACTCGATCACGTCTTCGCCGGTGTAGGAGTGCGGTCCCGGAAAGAACAGGATCAGGCCGTCGTCCAGGGCCTCGCCACTGACTGGATCGAGGAAACCACCGTAGTGGGCGTGGCGCGGGCGCAAGACCTCGCGTCCGGTCAGGCGCCGCGCGATGGGCCGGGCCTGCGGACCCGACAGGCGGACCACGCCGATACCGCCGACCCCCGGCGGGGTGGCGACCGCGACGATGGTGTCCGTCACGGTCACGGCGGCGTCAGCTCTTCTGCTTGTCCGGATCCTCGCCGCCTTCGATCTTGCGCGTGATGTACCACTGCTGGGCGATGGAGAACAGGTTGTTGGTGAACCAGTACAGCACCAGACCCGCCGGGAAGAAGGCGAAGAACACGGTGAACACGAACGGCAGTGCCATGAAGATCTTCTGCTGCACCGGGTCCATCGGCGGCGGGTTCAGCTTGTACTGCACGAACATGGACACGCCCATCAGGATCGGCAGGATGAAATACGGATCGCGCGAGGACAGGTCCTGGATCCACAGCCACCAGGGCGCCTGGCGCAGTTCCACACTCTCGAGCAGTACCCAGTACAGGGCGATGAACACCGGGATCTGCACCAGGATCGGGAGACAGCCACCCAGCGGGTTGATCTTCTCCTTCTTGTACAGGTCCATCAGCGCCTGGTTCATGCGCTGCTTGTCGTCCTTGTAGCGTTCCTTCAGTGCCTGCAGCTTGGGCGCGACCTTGCGCATGCGCGCCATGGAGCGGTAGCTGGTGGCGGAGAGCTTGAAGAAGGCCAGCTTGATCAGGATGGTCAGCAGCACGATGGCCCAGCCCCAGTTCCCGACCACGCTGTAGATCTTGTCCAGCAGCCAGAACAACGGCTTGGACAGGAAGGTGAAAATGCCGTAGTCGGCCGTAAGCTCCAGCCCCTGAGCGATCTCGGAGAGCTCTGCCTGGAGCTTGGGTCCGACCCACAACCGGGTGGAGAACTCGCCGCTGCTCCCCGCTGGGATCTGGCGCGATTCGGAGTGCAGACCAATCAGATACTCGTCACCCAGATCGCTGGGTACGGCACGGGCATACAACGCATTGACCTCGTCCTCACCCGGGACCCAGGTGGAAACGAAGTAGTGCTGAATCATCGCGATCCAGCCCCCCTGGATGCGTGCCTGGATGGGGTCGTCGCGGAAAGACTCGAGGCTTTCGCGTTGGTAACTGCCGTCGAAATAGGCCGCTCCGGTGAAGGTGTACAACCACCAGGACTCCCGATCCGGCGTCGGACCGTGGCGGAGCTGTCGGTACTGGCGACCGCTCCAGGTGGAATCGGACCGGTTGGAGACCTCGTAGTCCAGCTCGATCAGATGCGAGTCACGAGTAAAGGTGTAGGTCTTGGTGACCTCGATCTCGCCATCGTCGGAGGTCCAGCGCAGCGGGACCTCGAGCTGTTCCTGGCCTTCGGCGAGCTCGAAGCGGTCCTGGTCAACCTGGAAATTGGCGTGGTGCGACGGTGCACGCCCCTCCATTGACTGGTCATTCACCCGGTCGTGGGTCAGGCCACTCTGGGCGACATAGCCGCGCACGCGATGGTCGAACAGGCGGACCGGCACCAGCGGATCGTCCTGCAGGTCCCGCGGATACTGCAGCAGGTCGGCGCGCAGCAGGGTGCCCCCGCGGCTATCGATCAGGATCTCGTGGGTATCGGTACGCACGGTGATCTGCTGACGGTCCGGCTCCTGCAGGGTGCTCACCTGCGGGGCATCTGCCGCCCGCGCGTCCGGTTCCGACTCGAATTGCGGCGCATCCGGCACGTCCTCCGGACGGGCATCGGGGTCTTCCGCGGCGCGCTCGGCGGCGAGGTCCGGCTGGGATGTGCTGCCGTAATCCTGGTTCCAGGCCTGCCACATCAGGAACAGGACGAAGGCCAGGGTCAGCCACAAAAGGGGGCGAAGGTTATCCATGAGCGCGACTACTTTGAGGGTCGAGTGCTGGGAGAATCGGAACGCGGGTGCGGGACCGGATCATAGCCACCGGGCGACCAGGGATGGCAGCGCAGGATGCGCCGCACACCGAGCCAAAAGCCCCGCAGGACCCCGTGAGTCTCGACCGCCTCGACGGTATAGGCCGAGCAGGTCGGGTAATGACGACAGTGGGGCGCCATGAACGGCGAAATGCCGTACTGGTAGGCCCGCACGGGCAACAGGGCGATCTTGCGTGGCAGAGTCATTGCAGACGTTCCAGCAGGCTGTCGATCTCGGCGCGCAGGGCGCGGCGATCGGTGGTCGCCGCGCCGCCTCGGGCCAGCACGATCATGTCGACCGGTGGCAGTCCGGCCCGGCGCCGGCGGAAGGCCTCGCGGACGATGCGCTTGATCCGGTTGCGGTCCGATGCCTGGCGGACATGCCGCTTGGCAATCGCTAGGCCCAGGCGCGCCTCGCCGGATTCCGAATGCCGATAGAGCAGGGTCAGATCGCGACCGCGCTGGCGCCGGGCATCCTTGAAGACGCGCTGATAGTCCGCACCGGTCAGCAGACGGACGCGGCGCGGAAAGGTCTCGATAGCTGGCGCCGCGGTCACGGGAGCCGGCGCACCGCCCGGATTACGGGCAGAGGCGCTTGCGGCCCTTGGCGCGGCGGGCGTTCAGAACCTTGCGACCACCACGGGTGGCCATGCGGGCCCGGAAGCCGTGCGTGCGGGCGCGAACGAGCCGGCTGGGTTGAAAAGTGCGCTTCATGAGAGTTCCCGTGACGCTTGGTTAAAGGGCGGTGAAAACTAGCGCCATCCGGGCGCAAAGTCAATCTCGGGGGTCGGGAAGTCGCTGGCACCGGGTGCCTCCATCGGCGTAGACTCGGTGGCTTCCAATACCCCGTCGCCCCGGAGACGAACGCGTGTCAGCCAATGCCCTGTGGACAGCCTGTCTGGATCGCCTGCAGGGGAAGGTCAGCGAACAGCAACTCAATACCTGGCTGCGGCCGCTTCATGCCGAAGAGTCGGAGGGCGGGCTACGGCTGCTCGCGCCGAACCAGTTTGTGTTCGAACACGTTCGCGATCACCTGCTGGACTCGATCGAGCAGACCGTGGGCGAACTGCAGCCGGCGGATAGCCAGGAGGGGCGCCGCGTGCGACTCGGGATTGGCGGTGCGCAACTGCCGATACCGCCGACCCCCAGTGGTCGCGAGACACGCCATGAGCGCGGTGCTTCAGACAAGAGCGCAAGCACTGCGCCACGCCCCCAGGGGCCCGTAAGCAACCTGAACCCAGCCTTCACCTTCGACAGCTTCGTCGAGGGCAAGTCGAACCAGCTCGCGCGCGCAGCCAGCCTCCAGGTCGCGGAAAACCCCGGGGTAGCCTACAACCCGTTGTTCATCTATGGCGGGGTCGGGCTTGGCAAGACCCATTTGATGCATGCCATCGGGCACAGCATCCTGGCCCGGCACCCCGAGGGGCGGATCATCTATCTGCACTCCGAGCGCTTCGTGGCGGACATGATCAAGGCGCTGCAGCACAACGCGATCGACGAGTTCAAGCAGCACTATCGCTCCGCCGACGCGCTACTGATCGACGACATCCAGTTCTTTGCCGGCAAGGAACGCTCCCAGGAGGAGTTCTTCCACACCTTCAACGCGCTGCTGGAGGGCCAGCAGCAGATCATCCTGACCTCGGATCGCTACCCGAAAGAGGTCGAGGGGCTGGAGGAACGGCTGAAGTCACGCTTCGGCTGGGGGCTGACGATCGCGATCGATCCGCCGGAACTGGAGACCCGGGTCGCCATCCTCCAGCGCAAGGCCGAACAGGCGGGGATCGAGCTGCCCTCCGAGGTCGCGTTCTTCATGGGCAAGCGGATCCGTTCCAACATCCGCGAACTGGAAGGCTCGTTGCGACGGGTGATCGCCAACGCGCACTTTACCGGGAAACCGATCACGGTCGAGTTTGCCAAGGACGCGCTGCGCGACCTTCTCGCGGTACAGAACAAGTTGATTACACTGGAGAATATCCAAAAGACGGTCGCGGACTACTATCGCGTGAAGGTGGCCGATCTGCTGTCGAGCCGGCGCAGCCGATCGATTGCCCGTCCGCGCCAGATCGCGATGGCACTGGCAAAGGAACTGACCCAGCACAGCCTGCCCGAGATCGGACAGGCCTTCGGCGGGCGCGATCACACGACGGTCATCCATGCCTGCCGAAAGGTCGCCGAACTGCGCGAGGCGGACGCCAGCCTGGACGAGGATTACTCGAATCTGCTGCGGACCCTCAGTAGCTGAAGTGGCTATCCGACCGGCGGCAAAGCTGTGGATAAGCTGGGTGCAACAACGGTATGGAAAGGTGGAAAACGCGGACCGCGAAACTGTCCACAGGTTGGGAACAGGCTTCACAGAGGTTCGGGAGAGCTAAAAATCGTCGTCAAGTAACTGATTGTGAATCGAAATTAGGGTTTCCTGCACAGGGCGACGTGCCCCTTATTACTACTATTTAAATATCTAAACACTAGATACAGGACATCGCCATGGAACTGTCTTTCAATCGCGAGACGATGACCGAAGCGCTGCAACGGATTGTGGGCGCGGCCGAAAAACGATTGACGATGCCGATCCTCGGGAATGTGCGTCTGCGACCGGACGACAACGGCGCGATCCGGATGGACACCACCGATCTCGAACTCGCCTGGCAGGCGGGTGCGGAAGGCACCATCCCTGGCGAATGCGATGTCACCGTATCGGTGCGCAAGTTGCTGGATGTCGTGAAGGCCGCTCCGGGGGACAGCGAGATTCGGGCTCGGGTGGAAGGCGAGCGCATGACTGTGGGATTCGCCGGGTCACGCTTCAGCCTGGCGACCCTGCCCGGCGCGGATTTCCCGGACTGGGAAGCGCGAGGGTCGGAGGTCGTTCTGGATGTACCGCAGAACCGGCTGCGGCGTCTGCTGGAATCCACGATGTTTTCGATGGCGCAACAGGATGTGCGCTATTACCTTCAGGGCTTGCTGCTTGTAGCTAGTGGGACCAGCCTGCGGGCGGTCGCGACGGACGGGCATCGTTTGGCGCTCGCCGAGGTAGAACTCGAGCAGCCGGTCGAGGGCCGAGTCGAACGCATCGTCCCGCGCAAGGCCGTGGCGGAGCTGCGGCGCAATCTGGCCGACGACGAATCGACGGTCCGGATCGGATTCGGGGAAGACCAGGTGGTTTTCGAACTGGGCAAGGCGGTGCTGCGCAGCAAGGTGATCGAGGGCCGCTTCCCGGATTACGAACGGGTCATTCCCTCGGATCTGCCCTCCACGCTGCGGGTCGACCGGGAAGTCCTGAAGCAGGCGCTGGGCCGGGTGGCGATTGTTGCGAGTGACAAGTATCGCGGCGTACGCATGGCCCTGGGGGGCAACGGTTGCCAGGTGATGACGCACAACGCCGATCGCGAAGAGGCCCAGGAGTCGGTTGAGGCGGAATACGACGGGGGGCCGATGGAGATCGGGTTCAACCTCGGGTACCTGGCGGACGTGCTGAATGTCCTTGAGACCGAGCAGGTTCGGATCGGGCTCCGCGACGGGAACTCGTCGATCCTGATTCAGGCGGAACCACCGGGCGGTGCGCGCTACGTGGTGATGCCGATGCGCCTGTAGTCCCGGGGTCTGCGTGCTGGAGTCGCTGTGGTGGCAGGGGGTCCGCAACCTTGAGGAACAGGCCTTGACGCTGGGGCCGGGAATCAACCGGCTCGTCGGGCCGAATGGCGCTGGCAAGACCTCGATCCTAGAAGCAGTGCATATCCTCGCGGCTGGGCGCTCGTTCCGTACCCAGCAATTACGTCGTGTGGGGCGGACCGGGGGCGAGGGGTTATGGATTGGGGCGGTGGTGAAGGACCCGGCCGGAGGTTCGCATCGGTTAGGGATTACCTGGGATGGGGCACGCCGGTCGCGCCTCGATGGCCGCTGGATGGAGGGCCATGCGGCGGTCGCCGAGTGGTTGCCGGCGCGAACGCTGCACGCCGGGTCTTTCGAATTACTGACGGGCGGACCGGAAGAGCGCAGGCGACTGTTGGACTGGGGTTGCTTCCATGCGATCCCGGGTTACCGGGCCCAGTGGCAGCGCTGGAAGCGAGCCCATGATCAACGTAATGCCGCCTTGCGCGCTGGGGACCGTGCGGGTGCGCGTGAGTTCGAGCGCCCCTGGCTGGAGTTTGGCGAGGCGATCAGTGACGCGCGGCGTCGTTACGTGGGGTCCTGGCAGGCGGCAACTGCGGAGGCCGCCTGCCAGTTTGGATTCGGGGACCGGCTAGCCGATTTGAACTTGAATCCGCGGATGGGCTGGGATCGGGAGCGAAGCCTGGGCGAGGCGCTGGAGCGTAGCCGGGAGGGCGACGAGGAACGGGGCTTCGCGCAGGCGGGCCCGCAGCGAGCCGACATCGATTTACGGCTTGCGGGTCGTCTCGCCGCCGAGGCCTCCCGGGGTGAGCAGAAGCGACTGGTCACGGCCCTCGTGGGCGGGCAGGCAAGGATGCTCGAGGCGGAGACCGGGCGGGCGCCGGTTATGCTGCTGGATGATGTGGTCTCTGAGCTGGATCGCGAGGCAGTGGAGGGGTTGATGGCCGGGTTGTGTGCGTCGGGCTGGCAGATCCTGGTGACCGCCGTGGGAGATGATATCCCCGGACTCGACGGTGATGCCGCAGGGCAATTGTTCCACGTGAAACATGGTCGCGTAACGCCCGAATCCCCAGCTTGAGGCGCCCGGGCCTTTGCCCTCGTCGCCCTCCTGGATCCCCGTACGTGACCTCACCGGTGCCCCCCGCCTTTGCGCTATACTGGCGTGTCTGCAACTGGCCGGATGATTGACCCGCATGTCCGAAACTGAAGCCCAAGATCCCTCCGTTTACGATTCCTCTCAGATCCGCGTCCTCAAGGGCCTGGATGCCGTTCGCAAGCGACCGGGCATGTACATCGGTGATACCGATGACGGCACAGGCCTGCACCACATGGTCTTCGAGGTTGTCGATAACTCGATCGACGAGGCGCTGGCTGGTCACTGCGACAGCATCGAGGTCACGATCCACGAGGACAATGCGGTCTCTGTCACCGACAACGGTCGCGGCATTCCCGTGGATATCCATGAGGAAGAGGGCATGTCGGCCGCCGAGGTCATCATGACGGTGCTGCATGCGGGTGGGAAGTTCGACAACAACTCCTACAAGGTCTCCGGCGGCCTGCACGGCGTGGGCGTCTCGGTTGTGAATGCCCTGTCGGAAGAGCTGCGTCTGGATATCCACCGTGACGGTCAGCTCCACCAGCAGATCTATCACCTTGGGGTGCCGGATGCGCCGCTGGCGACCACCGGAACCACCGAGCGCAAGGGTACGAAGATCTGGTTCCGTCCCAGCCCGACCATCTTTACCGACATCAACTTTCACTACGAGATCCTGGCCAAGCGCCTGCGCGAGCTGTCCTTCCTGAACTCGGGCGTGCGCATCACGCTGCGTGATCACCGGGACAATCGCGAGGAGACCTTTGTCTTCGAAGGCGGCATCCGCGCCTTTGTCGAACACCTGAATCAGAAGAAAACCGCGCTGCATCCCACGGTCGTCTACGCTGACCAGATGCGCGAGGACTACGCAGTCGAAATCGCCCTGCAGTGGAATGACTCCTACCAGGAGAACATCTTCTGCTACACCAATAACATTCCGCAACGCGACGGTGGCTCGCACATGGCGGGCTTCCGCGCCGCGCTTACGCGAACGATCAATCAGTACCTGGAGAAAGAGGGCCTGATCAAGAAGGCCAAGGTCGCCACTGCGGGCGACGACATGCGCGAAGGCCTCACGGCCGTGCTGTCGGTCAAGGTGCCGGATCCCAAGTTCTCCTCGCAGACCAAGGACAAACTGGTTTCCTCGGAGGTCAAGCCGATCGTTGAGAGCGTGCTGTCGGACGCCCTCAACAACTTCCTGCTGGAACACCCGCAGGAGGCCAAGGCCATCACCGAGAAGGTGCTGGATGCCGCGCGGGCGCGAGAGGCCGCCCGCAAGGCGCGCGAGGTCACCCGCCGCAAGGGAGCGCTGGATATTGCCGGTCTTCCGGGCAAGCTGGCCGACTGTCAGGAGAAGGACCCGGCACAGTCCGAGCTGTACCTGGTGGAGGGAGATTCCGCCGGTGGTTCGGCCAAGCAGGGTCGCGATCGCCATTTCCAGGCCATTCTGCCGCTCAAGGGCAAGATCCTGAATGTCGAGCGGGCGCGCTTTGACCGCATGCTGGGTTCGGCCGAGGTCGGTACTCTCATTACCGCGCTGGGCTGTGGTATTGGCAAGGACGAGTACGATCCGGACAAGCTGCGTTATCACCGCATTATCATCATGACTGACGCGGACGTGGACGGCTCTCACATCCGTACCCTGCTCCTGACCTTCTTCTTCCGCCAAATGCCGGAACTGATCGAGCGCGGCCACGTGTATATCGCGCAACCTCCGCTGTACAAGATCAAGCGCGGCAAGCGCGAGCAGTACGTGCGCGACGAGGCGGAAATGGGCGAGATCGTGATCTCCCTCGCCCTGGACGGCGCCGCGCTCTATCCCAGCCCGGAAGCACCTCCGATTACCGGTGAGGCCTTCGAGGACCTGGTGAAGGGCTATCAAAAGGCCGCGCGCGCTGTGCAGCGCCTGGGCCGGATGTACGACTCGCGGATCCTCTGGGCGATGCTCGAGGCCGACGCGATCCCCGAGCCCCGAAGCGTGACCAACGCCGCGGTTCAGGCGTGGTTTGCACGCATCCTGGAGAATCTATCCAGCGAAAAGGCGGGTGCAACCCGCTACAGCCTGGGACCGGTGACGCAGCATGAAGGCACGGCCCAGCTGAGCCTGGACCGCATCGAACACGGCGCAGCCCTCTCGCAGTACATCACGGATGACACCCTGGCATCGCGTGACTTTCAGGCGGTACTCGACCTGTCCGCCCGGCTGAATGCCCTTCTCGACGAAGGTGCGTACATGAAGCGCGGGGAGCGCGTCCATGTGATCGAGGGCTTTTCCGCAGCCATGGAATGGCTCCTGCAGGAAGGGCGCCGCGGTCTGGCAACCCAGCGCTACAAGGGTCTAGGCGAGATGAATCCCGACCAGCTTTGGGACACCACGATGAATCCGGAATCCCGCCGTCTTCTCCAGGTCCGGGTCGAAGATGCCATCCGTGCCGACGAAATCTTCACCACCCTGATGGGCGATCAGGTCGAGCCCCGCCGCGAATTTATCGAGTCGCGAGCACTCAGTGCCGAGAACGTCGATATCTGACGTTCTCGCTCCCAAGGTACGGATCCCGCCGGCACCATGCAGGTCCTGGGCGTACTCCTGCTCCTGGTGATTCTGGCGCTGGTCACGTTTCGCCTGTACACCCATCTTGCGGTCCATGAACGCCGGGTCGTTGCGGCCTGGGATCGACTCGATACGCTGCTCACCCAACGCAATGGCCTGTTGGACCGGGCTTGTACCGCGACCCGGGACGATCCGCCCCTGGACCTGCGGGCACTCCGACAGGTGGTACAGGAACAGGAGCGAGCGCGACGCAGCGGCGATCTTCCAGGTCTGGCCCAGGGCGAACGCACCATCCGCGCCGAATGGGACGGGATACGCATACAACTCATTGATAATGATAATATTGTATCGAGTTCGCCCGATCGACTCGCCTCTCGGGTAGCGGCACTGGACCAGGCAATTACTGACGCCCTGGGACGCTACAATGCCGCGGTGGATACCTATGCTGCGTTGCGCCGCCAGTGGGCCTACGGACTGCTCGCGCGCCTCGCCGGCCATACCGTCTTTCACCCCGTGCGTCCGCCGCGGCCGTAAGCTTCGCCCCGACGCCCGAGTTGCGGGGAACGCCCTGCCGGGCTCCCTGTCCGAATGGCATAATCCACTGCTGGCCCGACCCCTGGAGATACCGTGTCCAACCCCTTGCTGCAGACCGACCGGCTGCCCGCCTTTCGCTCGATCGAACCCGAACATGTCCTGCCCGCAGTGGAAACCGTCCTGGTGGAGAATCGCGCGGAGATCGATCGCCTGGTCGAGGCCGTCGGGGATCAGCCGACCTGGGCCACGCTGGTCCTGCCGCTGCAGGCGCTGGACACGCGCCTGGATGCCGTATGGTCTCCGGTCGGTCACCTCAATGCGGTCATGAACGGTCCCGAGATTCGTGCGGCATACAACGCCAGCCTCCCTCTGTTGTCGGACTACGGAAGCTGGGTCTCGCAGCATCAGGGCCTGTACCGGGCGGTGCGGTGCCTGGCCGACAGCGAAGAGTACGCGCAGGTGTCGCTCCAGCGGCGAAAGGTGCTGGATGACATGCTGCGCGATTTCCATCTGAGCGGCGTCGATCTGCCCGAAGCCGAGCGCGAACGCCTGCGAGCCATCAACGCCCGCCTGTCGGAGCTGACTGCACGTTTCGAAGAGAACGTGCTGGACGCCACCCAGGCCTGGACCTGGCAGACCGATGATCCCGCCGCGCTCGCCGGCATCTCCGAGTCCGACCAGGCGATGCTGGCGCAGAACGCGCGTGATCACGACCAGACGGGCTTTGTCGTGACCCTCGACATTCCCAGCTACCTGGCGGTCATGACCCACGCCAGGGATCGCGACCTGCGTCACCGCGTCTACGAGGCATTCACGACGCGGGCGTCTGACCTCGGGCCCGGCGCCGGCAATCACGACAACAGCGAGATCATGGTCGAGATCCTCCAATTGCGGGAGGAAAAGGCGCATCTGACAGGCTTTGGCCACTATGCCGAGCGCTCGCTCGCGACCAAAATGGCCGATAGCGCCGAGCAGGTCGAAGGCTTCCTGCAGGATCTGGCTCACCGCGCGCGCCCCCAGGCCGAGCGCGACCTGGACGAGTTGCGCGCATTTGCGCGTGATGAACTTGACCTGGAAACCCTGGAGGCCTGGGACATGGCCTTCGCGGCCGAGAAAATGCGCGAACGGCGCCTGGGCCTCAGCCAGGAGATGCTGAAGCCCTACTTCCCCGCCGACCGGGCGGTCAGCGGCTTGTTTGGTCTGGTCCAGCGCCTGTTCCAGGTCCGCTTCGAGCCCGACGACAGCATCGAGACCTGGCACGACGACGTCCAGTTCTATCGCATATATGACGCGAATGGAATCGAACGTGCCGGCTTCTACTTCGATCTATACGCCCGTAAGAACAAGCGCGGCGGGGCCTGGATGGATGTCTGCCGCAACCGCTTCATCTCCGAGGACCGCGCCCAGCTGCCGGTCGCCTACATGACCTGCAACTCGACCCCGCCGGTCGACGGCAGGCCGGCCCTGTTCACCCATGACGAAGTGATCACCCTGTTCCACGAGTTCGGGCACGGCCTGCATCACATGCTGACCCGGGTGGACGAACCCGACATCGCCGGCATCAACGGCGTTGAATGGGATGCGGTCGAACTCCCCAGCCAGTTCATGGAGAACTGGTGCTGGGAACGCGAGGCGCTGGATCTGTTCGCGCGCCATCACGAGACTGGCGAGGCGATGCCCGAGGACCTCTTCCAGCGCCTGCAGGGGACGCGCCACTTCCACGCGGCGTTGCAGCTCTTGCGCCAGGTCGAGTTCTCTCTCTTCGACATGCGCCTGCATGCCGGGCCCGCCCCTGCGGAGGCCGCGAACATCCAGCGCCTCCTGGAGACCGTGCGCCAGGAGATCGCGGTGGTTCATCCGCCGGAGTTCAATCGCTTTGCCCACGGCTTCGGCCACATCTTTGCCGGCGGTTATGCCGCGGGGTACTACAGCTACAAGTGGGCCGAGGTCCTGTCGGCTGACGCATTCGGGCGCTTCGAAGAGGAAGGTCTGTTCTCGCCCGAGGTGGGGGCGGCCTACCTGCGCGAGATCCTCGAGGCCGGGGCCTCGCGCCCGGCCGCGGAGTCCTTCCGAGCCTTCCGCGGGCGCGATCCGCAGATCGATGCGCTGTTGCGTCATAGCGGCCTGGAGGAAAAAGCCGCGTGAAGATTGCCAGCTGGAACGTCAATTCGCTCAAGGTCCGTCTGCCGCAGGTCCTCGACTGGCTGGGGAGCTCGCGGACCGACGTCCTGGCCCTGCAGGAGACCAAGCTGACCGACGAGAACTTTCCGGCCACGGCCATCCGCGATGCGGGCTACCAGGTCGTGTTCTCCGGGCAGAAGACCTACAACGGCGTCGCCATCATCTCGCGCACCGAGGCCACCGACGTGGTCACCGATCCGCCCGGGCTCGAGGATGCGCAGCGGCGCATCCTGGCCGCCACCATCGGTGCGGTTCGCGTGGTTAACCTGTATGTAGTGAACGGCGAGAACGTCGGTACCGAGAAATACGCCTACAAGCTGGATTGGTTGGCACGGCTACATGCCTGGCTGGCCGACGAGATCGCGAAGCACCCGAATCTCGTGGTCCTCGGCGACTTCAACATCGCCCCGGATGATCGCGACGTGCACGATCCCGAGGCCTGGCACGAGCGCATCCTTTGCTCCACGCCGGAACGCGAGGCCCTGACCGCGTTCACCGATCTCGGCCTCACGGATACCTTCCGTGCCTTCGAGCAGCCCGCGGAGGAGTACTCCTGGTTCGATTATCGAGCTGCGTCCTTCCGTCGCAATCGTGGCCTGCGCATCGACCTGGTCCTGGCCAGCGCTCCATTGCAGGCTCGCCTGCAGGCCGCGGGCATCGACCGCGAACCGCGTGGCTGGGAGCGTCCGTCCGACCATGCCCCGGTCTGGGCGGAATTCTCCGCCTAACCCTGGCCCGGGTCGCACCAACCGGCCATTCCCGAGGGAGACCCCGTGAAGTACAAGGATCTGCGCGATTTCATTGATGGCCTCGAACAGCGCGGCGAGCTGCGCCGCATCACCCGCGAGGTGGACCCGAACCTGGAGATGACCGAGATCGCCGACCGCGTCCTGCGCGCCGGCGGCCCGGCCCTGCTGTTCGAAAACCCCACCGGCTCCGACATCCCGGTGCTCGCCAACCTGTTCGGCACCCCGGAGCGGGTGGCCATGGGCATGGGCGAGGATTCTGTGGAGGCCCTGCGCGAGGTCGGGCGCCTGCTCGCCTTCCTGAAGCAGCCGGATCCGCCCAAGGGCTTCAAGGCGGCCTGGGAACAGCTACCGATCTTTCGCAAGGTGCTGGACATGGCGCCGAAGAAGGTCCGTGGGGCGCCCTGTCAGCGCCATGTGCTGGAGGGCGATGCGGTTGATCTCGACCAACTCCCGGTCCAGACCTGCTGGCCGGAAGACGCCGGCCCGCTGATTACCTGGGGCCTGGTGGTCACCCGTGGCCCGGAGAAGTCGCGCCAGAACCTCGGGATCTATCGCCAGCAGGTCATTGGGCGCAATCGCGTGATCATGCGCTGGCTGTCGCATCGTGGCGGTGCGCTCGATTTTCGCGAGTGGTGCCAGGCGCACCCCGGCGAGCCCTTCCCCATCGCTGTGGCCCTGGGTGCCGATCCAGCCACCATCCTCGGCGCTGTGACCCCGGTGCCGGACACCCTGTCGGAGTACGCCTTCGCCGGCTTGTTGCGTGGCAGTCGCACCGAGGTCACCCGTTGCATCGGTTCCGACCTGGAGGTCCCGGCCTCGGCCGAGTTCGTCCTCGAGGGGCATATCCACCCGGGGGATACCGCCCCCGAAGGCCCGTTCGGGGATCACACTGGTTACTACAACGAGGTGGACGAATTCCCGGTCTTCACCATCGACCGCATCACCCATCGCGATCAGCCGATCTACCATTCCACCTACACCGGGCGCCCGCCGGACGAGCCCGCCGTGCTCGGGGTGGCCCTGAACGAGGTGTTCATTCCCATCCTGCAGAAGCAGTTCCCGGAGATCGTGGACTTCTACCTGCCGCCCGAGGGTTGTTCCTACCGCCTGGCTGTCGTCTCCATGCGCAAGCAGTACCCGGGCCACGCCAAGCGCGTGATGATGGGTGTGTGGTCCTTCCTGCGTCAGTTCATGTACACCAAGTTCGTGATCGTGGTCGACGACGACGTGAACACCCGCGATTGGAAAGACGTGATCTGGGCCATCACCACGCGCATGGACCCGGCCCGCGACACCACCCTGGTGGAGAACACGCCCATCGACTACCTCGACTTTGCCTCGCCGGTCTCGGGCCTGGGATCGAAGATGGGCATGGATGCGACGTCCAAGTGGCCGGGCGAGACCACCCGCGAGTGGGGCCGGCCGATTGCCATGGACGAGGCGGTCAAGCGCCGCGTGGACGAGATCTGGGATGAACTGGGGCTATGAGCCGTGACGCGCCGCCGAACCCCGGGTGTAGCCGGTCTCCTGGCCGTGCTGGTACTGACCCTGACCGCCTGCGCGGCGACCCCGGAGCCTGAAATCGTGCGCGCGGCGGGGACCCCAGTGAAGGAAGCCCACACGGACGTACCGATTGCCCCCGAGCGCGTCCGCCGCTGGTCGGCCGAAGAACCCATCGCGGTGGTGATCGCCCTGCACAGCTTCCGCGATCACGCCGGTGCCTATGAAGCCCTGGGCCCCTGGCTGGCCGATCGCGGCTACAGTGTCCAGGCGCTGGATCAGCGTGGCCATGGCACGAGCCAGCCGCACGGCCGCTGGCCGGGTGCCGAGCCATTGATCAGCGATGTAGCCACCATGGTTCGAGCAGCGCGAGCGGAGCACCCCGAGCGGCCGGTCTTCCTGCTGGGGGAGAGCATGGGCGGGTCCGCCGCGTTAGCGAGCCTCGCCACTCACCCCGAGCTGAAGGTCGCCGGGGTCATGGCCGTTGCCCCGGGCCTGCGTGGCGGGATCCCCGCGCGCGGTTTCTGGGATGCCGCCGTACGCACCGGCGAGGTTCTGGCCGCAGGGCTCACCTTCACCATCAATCCCAGCTATTCCGACAGCCTCGCACCGGAGGCAGTCGAGCGTTTCTCCAGGGACCCACAGATCATCCGCCGCGTCCGCATGGATACCTATGCCGGCGTCGTCTGGTTGGCACAGTACGCCACCGACCACATCGACCGCGTCGCGGTGCCGGTGGTGTATCTGTGGGGCGAGCAGGACGGCACGATCCTGCGGGAATCGGTCTGCGCCGCCGCCCGCGCGCATCCGCAGGGGCAGGCCGAGGTCTGGACCGATCCCGACTGGCCGCATCTGCTCCTGCACGCGCCCGACTGGCAGACCACGGCCACCCGTCTGGTCGATTGGATGCATCGGGTGGCCGACCCGGGCGGGCTGCCCGATGCTTCGAACGCGAATCCCTGCGCGGGCTAGTCGCCCAGGTGGGCGCCATCCTCCGGCGCCGTCGACCAGGCCGCGATGTCGCGACCCATCACCTGCACGGTACGTCCCAGCACCGAACACGAGCCCTTGAAGCCGCCGAACGCCCCGCCGCCGGAGAAGCGCCGCGAGGTGAAGCTGGCCTGCTCCTCGCCGTCCGCGTACAGCGTGCCCGCCGCCTCGGTGACCTTGCGGTGGCCGATCCAGGCGTTGCCACCGCTGACTGCGTTGGTCAGCTCGACCATCAGCACCTGGCCACCCGCCGCCGGATCGAGATCCTGGCTGCGCTGGAAGCGGATGCCCTGATCGGCCCCGTAGTGCTCGATGAACTCGGAGAACTGTTCCTCCAGGTTGCACTCCTGGCGGATGTTGTTGGCGATGGTGGCATCGGCGCTGTAGGGCACCGCGTGCGCAACCCGGATCACCGCCGCATCCGCCGCGACCTCGACGGTGGCGGCCGGGGCGTCCGTCTGCGTGGCCGCAGCATCCCCGGAATCGGTGGAACGGGTCTCGTTGGAGGCGCAGCCGCTCGCAAGCAGCAGCCCGGCCCCGGCGGCAATCAGTAGATGACGCATGGCATTCCCTTGTCTTTTTTGTGGTTCGGGCCCGATTCTGCCGAACCCGTCCGTGCGAGGGAACCCCTGCGGGTACGACCCGGCCGGACTGCGGTTGCTTGCGTTCGGGGCAGCAGCGGCGAGAATGACGGCCTTTCCGCGACCGAGGGTTCCCGATGGCGTTCGATGTCACCATTCAGCCCAGTGGCCATGTATTCGAGGTCGAAGACGACGAGACCGTCCTCGAGGCCGGCCTGCGCCAGGGCTTCGCCTTTCCCTATGGCTGCCGCAATGGCGCCTGTGGCTCCTGCAAGGGGCGGGTGCTGCAGGGCGAGGTCGATCACGGGCCGAACAAGCCACCGGGCATCAGCGAGGCGGAACTGGCCGACGGCATGGCGTTGTTCTGCCAGGCGGTCCCGGTGGACGACCTCGAGATCGAGGTGAAAGAGATCGGCGCGGCCAGGGACATCGTGGTCAAGACCCTGCCGTGTCGCGTGGCGGCCCTGAACCGTCTGGCCGACGACGTGATGGAGCTGCGTTTGCAGCTCCCGGCCGCCGAGCGCCTGCAATTCCTCGCCGGGCAGTACCTGGACATCCTGCTCAAGGGGGGCGAGCGCCGCAGCTATTCCCTGGCCAACGCCCCGCACGATGACGCGCAGCTGTCCCTGCATGTCCGGCACATGCAGGGCGGGCGCTTTTCCACCATGGTGTTCGAGGAGCTCAAGCCCAAGGCGCTGCTGCGTATCGAGGGGCCGCTGGGTAGCTTCTTCGTCGACGAGGAATCCCCGCGTCCGCGCCTGTTCGTCGGCGGGGGCACCGGCTTCGGTCCGTTAAAGGGGATGCTGGATCACCTGGCCGCCGAGGGACTGGGCCGCCCACACCACCTGTTCTGGGGCGCCCGCGGCGCCGATGGCATCTATGCCCCGGACTGGCTGCAGCATATGACCGCCGAGCACGCCGGACATTTCCGTTTCACGCCGGTGCTGTCGGATACCCCGGCCGAGACCGCCGCCGGCTTTGCCGCCGTCAGCGGCTGGCCTCATGACGCGGTGCTGGCGGAGTACCCGGACCTGTCCGGCTTTGATGTCTACATGGCCGGGCCACCGGCGATGATCCACGCCGCGCGCGAGGCGTTCCAGGCGGCCGGGCTGCCGCCGGAGCAGCTGTGCTACGACAGCTTCGAGCCTGCCACCCCGGCCGAGTGATCTCACAGGAAGACGCGCAAGAACGAAGAAGGGCTAGGTCAAAATCGGTTGAACCACAGAGGGCACAGGGAACACGGAGAAGGGAAACCATTTGAACGGTGTCAGGGTCGCAGCAGACGTTAAGCCAGTTGAAACGCGTCAGGGGTCGACCGACCCGCAGAATCGATGCGATTCGCTGCGCTCATCCGCATCCTACGGTTCTACCCGAGGCCTGTCCGCCTCGTAACACCTTCTCCGTGACCTCTTGGTGCAGCCGCCTATCTGCGAGCCGTTCTGGTGAAACTAGCTTCCGTGCGCGCGTAGCTGATCCGCGAGGCGGTGGACCGCGGCCAGCATGGCGGCGTCGGTGGGGTCCTCGGCGGTCTCCACTGCGGCCTTGAAGCCCAGCTCCTGCGCGATCTCCGCGATGCGCTCGCTGCCGACCACCAGCGGGGTCTTGCGCAGCCACATGCGTCCCAGCTTGCCGACCATCTCGTACAGGTTGCGCAGCCCTTCGCCACTGGTGATGGTGATCACGCCGATCTGCCCGCGCGAGAAGGCGTACATCAGCTCGCCGGTATCGCCCTCGGGGCGTCCGCGGCGGTAGGCCTCAGCAAAGGTGACCTCGGCCCCGCGGTCCTTCAGGGTGTCGCCCAGCAGCTCGCGGCCGCCATCACCGCGGAAGATCACCACGCGCTTGCCGGCCACGTCCTGCATCGCCTCCTGCGCCAGCAGGGCCTCGCTGTCGAAGCGGCGCGGCGGCAGGATGTCGGCCGGCCGCCCGAAGCCCTTCAGCTCCTGCGCCGTGCGGTTGCCGATCGCCGCGATCTTGGTGCTCGCGGGCCATGTGCGTTCCGCCAGGGCCAGATTGAGCACGCGCTGGACGGCGTTCGGGCTGATGAACACCGCGATGTCGAAGTCCTCCAGCCGGTCCAGTACCTCGCGCAGGTTGGTGGGATCACTGGGGGCCAGGATTTCCAGCACCGGAAAGCGGATCACGCTTGCACCCTCGGCCGTCAGGGCCGTGCAGAACGGCTCCGCCTGGGCGGCCGGCCGGGTGACCAGGATGCCCAGGCCGGCCAGCGGGCCACGGGCCTCTTCGACCACAGTGTTGTCGTTTGCGGATGCGGTCATGCGTCTACCCCTTCGTGTCCTGGCCGTGTTCGCGATGCGCGGCCGCGAGCAGTTCGCCCGCACCGAGCTCCAGCAGCATGTCCGCCAGGCGGATCCCCAGGGCCTGGGCGTCGCTGCGCGGCCCCTCGACCTGGCGGCGCAACAGGCGACTGCCGTCCACCGCGCCGACCAGGCCGTCCAGGTGCAGTTGATCCCCGACCAGCGTCGCATGCGCCGCCAGTGGGACCTGACAGCCGCCTTCCAGGCGGCGGTTGAAGGCCCGCTCGGCGCGCACGCGGTCGGCGGTATCCGCATCGTTCAGCGGCGCGATCAGCGCGCCAATGGAGGTATCGCCGGCGCGGCACTCGATGGCGATGGCGCCCTGGCCGACCGCCGGCAGGCTGACGTCCGGCTCCAGGCAGCTGCGAATTCGCTCGTGAAACCCGAGGCGCTTGAGCCCGGCCGAGGCGAGCAGGATGGCGTCGTATTCGCCGGCATCCAGCTTGCCCAGGCGGGTGTTCACGTTGCCGCGCAGGTCGCGGACCTCCAGATCCGGGCGCCGCGCGCGCAGCTGGCACTGCCGGCGCAGGCTGGAGGAGCCGACCCGGGCCCCCTGCGGGAGCTCGTCGACATGCGCGTACCGGTTGGAGACGAACGCATCCAGCGGGTCCTCGCGATCCAGGATCACTGGCAGTTCCAGCTGCTCGGGCAGCTCCATCGGCACGTCCTTCACCGAGTGCACCGCGATGTCGGCGCGGTCCTCCAGCAGCGCGATCTCCAGCTCCTTCACGAACAGGCCCTTGCCGCCGATCCGCGCCAGCGGGGAGTCCAGCACGCGGTCGCCCTGGGTGGTCATGCCCACCAGTTCGACCGGGCGCTCCGGCTCGCGCGCGCGCAAACGGGCGGCGACATGTTCTGCCTGCCACATGGCAAGCGGGCTCTTTCGGGTGGCGATGCGTACAGGCTTCATGGATTGTCCGGGCGAGCCACGGCGCGAGCGGCCGGGCGTTCAAACGGCCTAGTATAACGGTGAATGCTTCGCGCCCCGAATCCCGCAGGGGTGTGCGGCCCTCTCAGGTCCCGTTGCGCAGGTAATCGCGCACTCGCGGCAACTGGCGGCGGCTGATGGGGATCGGGTCCAGGTCGTCGTGGAACAGCAGGCGGTGGTCGGTCTGGCCGAGGCTTTCGACCCCCTTGATCGAGGCCTTCACCGCCAGGCAGCCGCGGTGCACCCGCAGCAGGGCCGGGCCGTACAGGCCTTCCAGTTCGCGCAGGCGGGCGTCGACGAAGCCGGCCAGGCGTGCCGAGCGCGCCATCACGTAGCCGCCCTCCGCGATGAAGATGTCCACCCGTTCCAGCGGTACGCGTTCCTCGCGCCGGCCGACGGTGATGTGGACCTCGTTCGGGAAGGTCTCGGGCCGGCCCTGTTTTTGCTGCACCGCACGTTGCAGCGCCTGTTCCAGCCGCTCGCGACGCACCGGCTTCAGCACGTAGTCGCGCACCCCGGCCTCGAACGCCTCCAGCGGAAAGCGGTCGTGGGCGGTGACCAGGATCACCGTCAGCGCGGGATCTTCCGCATGCAGACGCCGCGCGAGTTCCAGCCCGGTTTCCCCGGGCATGTCGATATCCAGCAGCAGGGCATCCGGCGCGTGGTCCTGCAACTGCATCTCGACCTCGCCGGCATGGGCAGCTTGCGCCAACACCCGATGCCCCAACTCCTGCGCGAGCGTGGTCAGGCGTTGACGGGCGATCGGCTCGTCGTCGGCAATCAATAACTCCAGTCGCCCGTTGTTCATGTGGTTCCCCCCCGGTTGGCGAGCGGCAAACGGATCCGGACCTCGAACCGCTCGCCCTCGCCCTCGGCCTCGAAGTGTACCTGCCCGCCGAAGGCGTGCTGCAGCCGCAGGCGTACCGCATCGGTGGCCGTGCCGGTCCCCTCGCCGCGTGCGTGTTGATCTACGGTGTTGCCGATGGTCACCGTGACCCGTCCGGAATCCATGCGGCAGCGCACCCATATGCGTCCTGCGCCGCGTGCGGGCGCGATCCCGTGCTGGATCGCGTTCTCCGCCAGCGGTTGCAGGATCAGCGTGGGCACATCGAGGTCCAGGCCCGGGTGGTCGGGGCAGTCCCAGTCGAGCACCAGGCGTTCGCCGAAACGAGTCTGTTCGATCCCGAGGAACGCGCGGACCAGGTCCAGCTCCTCGCGCAGCGAGTGGCGATCCCCGGTGGCGAAGGTCGCACGGAACAGGTCCGCCAGATCCAGGGTGATCTGTTCTGCACGCGCAGGATCACTGCGGCACAGCCCGGCAATGGTGTTCATGCTGTTGTAGAGAAAGTGCGGGCGCAAACGCGCGCGCATCGCCTGTTCCCGGGCCGCCGCCACGGCCCGGGCCTCGCGTTGCCAGGCTGCCTGGAGGTAGAGGTAGTGCATGGCCATCAGGCTGAGGATGATGGCGACGCCGATCACCGGCCAGCGCAGCGCCGGGTCGGCCAGCACCAGTTCTTCCGCCAGGCGATAGACGATGGCGGTGTTGGCGATGGGTACCAGGGGCGGCAGTACGATCTGGGCGGTTAGTGGCAGTCGGCGCAGGGGCCCCTTGAGCCCGCACAGGATCAGCAGGCTGGTCAGCGCCACCCAGAAGATGAACAGGGCGTGCAGGGCCAGGGCCGACAGCCAGTCCTGGCCGCCACCACGCAACAGGGCCACGGCCAGCGCCAGCAGCACGGCCACCATCAGCACGCGCAGCAGTGTCTCCGCGCTGCAGAAATCCGGCAGCGGCGAGAGTTCCCCGGTGGTCGGCCCTTCGGCCATGCGTAACACTCTCCCCTGGTTCCGGGCGTCGCCGGGCGCGGGACCGCGCCATGTTCACCCCCCGGCTGTGCCCGTATACTTCCGTGTCTGTCCCACCCGCTTCAGGATGCACCATGACGCAGGATTCCCCGCACGACAAGCCAGCCGCCACGCCTGCCGCCTCCGGCGAGGCCAAGCTTTGGGGCGGTCGCTTTTCCGAGCCGACCGATGCCTTCGTCGAGCGCTTCACCGCGTCGGTGGATTTCGACCGCCGTCTGTACCGCGAGGACATTCAGGGCTCGCAGGCGCATGCGCGCATGCTGGCGAAGGTCGGGGTGCTGACCGCGGACGAGGCGGAGCAGATCCTCGCGGGGCTCGACGCGATCCGCGACGAGATCGCCGCTGGCGAGTTCGACTGGCAGGTCGGGCGCGAGGACGTGCACATGAACATCGAGGCGCGCCTGATCGAGCGCATCGGCGATGTCGGCAAGAAGCTGCACACCGGGCGCTCGCGCAACGACCAGATCGCGACCGACATTCGCCTGTGGCTGCGCGCAGCCATCGACGACGTCCTGCGCCTGATCCGCGGCTATCAGGATGGCCTGGTCGCCCTGGCCGAGCGCGAGGCGGATACTGTGATGCCCGGCTTTACCCACCTGCAGACCGCGCAGCCGGTCACCTTCGGCCATCACATGCTGGCCTGGTACGAGATGCTGGAGCGCGATGCCGAGCGCCTGCGTGACACGCGGCGCCGGGTGAACATCCTGCCGTTGGGTGCCGCCGCCCTGGCCGGTACGCCGTATCCGCTGGACCGCGAATATACCGCCGAGCTGCTGGGCTTCGACAGTGTCACCCGCAACTCCCTGGACGCGGTCTCGGATCGCGACTTTGCCATCGAATTCACCGCGGCCGCGGCGACCCTGATGATGCACCTGTCGCGTCAGGCCGAGGAGCTGGTGCTGTGGACCAGCGCCCAGTTCGCCTTCATCGAGCTGCCGGATCGCTACTGCACCGGCTCCTCGATCATGCCGCAGAAGAAGAACCCGGACGTACCCGAACTGGTGCGCGGCAAGACCGGCCGGGTCTACGGCCATCTGATGTCGCTGCTGACCCTGATGAAGAGCCAGCCGCTGGCGTACAACAAGGACAATCAGGAAGACAAGGAACCGCTGTTCGACACTGTCGATACCCTGCTGGGCTCGCTGCGCGCCTTCGGCGACATGGTGCCGAACCTGGAGGTGCGGCGGGAGAACACCCTGGCGGCCACGCGCAAGGGCTTCGCCACGGCCACGGATCTGGCCGATTACCTGGTCGGGCGCGGTGTGGCCTTTCGCGATGCCCACGAGGTCGTAGGGCGGGCAGTGCGCATTGCGCAGGACCGCGGGGTCGATCTGGCGGAGCTGCCGCTGGCGGACCTGCAGGCGATCAGCCCGGCGGTCGGCGAAGACGTCTTCGCGGTGCTGACGCCCGAGGGCTCGGCCGCCGCGCGCAACCTCACCGGAGGCACCGCCCCGCAGCAGGTGCGCCGCCAGGCGGCCGCCGCCCGCGAGCACCTGGCCGCGCTGGCCCGCGACGACCGCTGAATCCGCCCCGCGCCCCGGTTCCCGTTGTGCGGGGGCGGGGCGCGCCTGTGTGCCGCCGGGCCCGGCTTCAGATCCGGTCCAGCGTGGACTCCAGCACTTCCCAGTGGACGTTGCCGTGGATGACCTCGTAGGCCAGCAGTAGCTGGCCGTTCGCGGAATCACCCTCGAAGTTCGCCAGGACCCACTGGTGGTTCAGCACGTGGATGCCGTCGCGACGGAACTCGTATGCGTCGCCTTGCGGCGCCTCGTGCGGAATCAGGCCGGTCTGCTGCATCAGGTCATCGGCGAGGCGCTCGTTCGGGCGCACCATGCCGCGACGCTGCAGGTCCTGGAGGTGGGCATTGGTCAGGCCCAGTTCCACCGGACGCGGGATCTCGTGGCGGGTGTACTGCTGCAGCTGCATCTGCGCCTGCAAAAGATCGCGGTTGGCCTCAGCCAGGTCCTGCTCGAGGCCATCACCGCGCGCGATGTAGATCGCCAGCGCGACCACGAAAAACAGCATGAAGCCGATCCAGACAAGGCGTTCGCTGGTCTTCAGGTTCTGCGGCTTGGGGTTGTCTTGTTCGGACACGGGGCTTGCCTCCGGAATGCTGGGGTGCCGGCTGCCGCGGGGCATCCGGCCGGAAAATGAACGCGCGACCGCCGTGGGTTCCTGAACCCGGGCCGATGCGACGCGCATGATAACCCCTGACACCGCAACCTGCCGAGAATGTCCCATGTCGGTCCCAGACCCCGTCAACGCCGCCGTATCCGAGAACGAACTGGAGTGGATCAACCACTTTGCCCGTCTGCCGGAGGCCTTTCACGAAAGCCCGGCGCCCGCCCCGTTTCCGGATGCGGCCTGCCTGGCGAGCAGCCCCGCGATGTGCGAGCGCCTGGGCCTGGAGGCCGTGGCCCTGGACCGCGACCCGTGGCTGGGTGCCTGCACCCGGGGTAGCGAGCTGCCGGGGGCCGAGCCGCGCGCCTCGGTGTACGCGGGGCACCAGTTCGGCGTCTTCGTGCCGCAGCTGGGTGACGGGCGCGCCAAGCTCCTGGGCGAGGTGCGCACGCCGCAGGGCGAGACCTGGGAGTTGCAGGTCAAGGGTGCCGGCCCGACGCGCTTCTCGCGCGGGGCGGACGGGCGGGCGGTCATGCGTTCCTCGGTGCGCGAGTATCTGGTCTCCGAGGCGATGGCTGCGCTGGGCGTGCCGACCACCCGCGCGGTGGCGCTGTTCGGTTCCAGCCTGCCGGTGTACCGCGAGCGCATCGAGCCGGCGGCCATTGTGTTGCGTGCCGCGCCGAGCTTCCTGCGCTTCGGGCATTTCGAGTACTTCCACTACAACGGCTACAGCGCCCGCCTGCAGGAGCTGATCGACTACGCCCTGGCGCATGACTATCCGGAGCTGGCGGGGGCCGACGATCCCGTGGCCGCGATGCTGGAGGCGGTGATCGCCCGCACCGCGTCGATGGTTGCCGACTGGCAGGCCATCGGCTTCTGTCACGGCGTAATGAATACCGACAACATGAGCCTGGCCGGCCTGACCATCGACTACGGGCCGTTCGCGTTCATGGATGCCTTCGATCCCGGCTACATCTGCAACCACACCGATCAGGGCGGGCGCTATGCCTTCGACCAGCAGCCGCAGATCGCCCAGTGGAACCTGATCCGCCTGGCCGAGACCCTGGTGATCCATTTCGCCGACCCGACCCGGGATGCGGCGATCGAGCGCGCCAAGGCCCTGCTGCAGGACTTCCAGCCGCAGTACCGGAGCGCCTGGCTGGCGCGCATGCGCGCGAAGCTCGGGCTGCAGACGCCACAGGATGACGACGAGGCCCTGATCCAGGAGCTGCTCGCACGCATGGCGGCCGAGGGCGTGGACTACACGCGCTTCTTCCGCCAGCTGCCGGACCTGGAGCAGGCGGAGACCCGCGCGCAACTCGAATCGGAGCTGGAGGATGGGGCTGCCTGGCAGGCCTGGTGGTCACGCTATCAGGCGCGGTTGGCACTGGAGGGGCTGTCCTCGGGCGAGCGCCGGGCGGCGATGAATGCGGTCAATCCCAAGTACATCCTGCGCAACCACCTGGCCCAGGCCGCGATCGAGCAGGCCGAGGCGGGGGATCCGTCCGAGGTATTGCGTCTGCAGCAGATTCTGGCGCGGCCGTTCGACGAACAGCCGGAATTCGAGGCCTATGCGGACCTGCCGCCGGAGTGGGCGAGCGGGATCCAGCTAAGCTGTTCGTCCTGAGAGGGGTGTGCAGGCCGAATCCCGGGTTGGAACGCCCCGAGACCGGGCGTCCGCCTACCCGAAGATGCTGCGCAGGATGTAGAAGTAGACCACCGCGAGGATCGCCCCGGCCGGCAGCGTCACGATCCAGGACAGGAAGATCATCCGCACCAGGCCCAGGTTGATCGCGGCGATCCCGCGCGCCAGGCCAACGCCGAGGATCGCGCCCACCAGGGTATGGGTGGTGGAGATCGGCAGTCCGGTGCCGGAAGCCAGCACCACGGTGGCGGCCGCTGCGGCGGTGGCAGCATAGCCGCGGCTGGGGGTGAGCTGGGTAATCCCGGTGCCCACGGTCGCGATCACCTTGTGGCCATAGGTGAACAGGCCGAATACGATCCCGACCCCGCCCAGCAGCAGCACCCACACCGGCACCACAGTCTCCGTGCTGACCTCGCCGGTCTGGATCACGTCCACGACGGCGGCCAGCGGGCCGACGGCATTGGCGACGTCGTTGGAGCCCAGGGCAAAGGCCATCGCGCACCCGGTCACCACCATCTGGATGCCAAACACCTTCTCGACGTTGGCAAAGTGGGAACCGTCTTCCCCCTCGACCTGGTCAAAGCGCAGGCGACGAATCGCCATCATCCCCAGCACGACCACGATCGCGCTGATCAGGATGGCGAAGCCATAGGCCTGGACGGGCGTCAGGTCCAGGCCGACGTGGGTCAGGCCCTTGAACATCGTCACCAGCGCCGTGACGAAGGCCGTCAGAAAGATGTACAGCGGCGCCCAGCGCTTGGCGTTCTTCAGCGGATCGACGGTATCGAGGATCAGGATCTGCACACTGCGGAACAGGGCAAAGGCGATCATGCCGCCCACCATCGGCGAGATCACCCAGGACATGGCGATGGTGCCGACGCGCTCCCAGCGCACCACCTCGAAACCCAGCCCCACCACGGCAAAGCCGACGATCGCGCCGATGATGGAGTGGGTCGTGGAGACCGGCCAGCCGAAATAGGAGGCGACCATCAGCCATGTCCCGGCGGCCGCCAGGGCCGCCAGCATCCCGTAGACAAGCAATTCGGGGTTGTCGGCCATCAGGCTGGAGTCGACCATCCCGCTACGGATGGTCTGGGTGACCTCGCCGCCCGCCAGCCAGGCGCCGGAGAACACGAAGATCGCGGCCACGAAGACCGCCTGGCGAATCGTCAGTGCGCGCGAGCCCACCGAGGTGCCCATGGCATTGGCGACGTCATTGGCGCCGATGCCCCAGGCCATAAACAGGCCAAAGATCACTGCAAGGCCGAGCAACAGGGTGCTGTATTCCATGCGGTCCTCGCGGTGCCTTGGGTGCCGGTGGCTACTTGGCCAGCATCAGCTGCAGGCGGCTGCCCACACGCTGGGCCAGGTCGGCCAGCTCGCCGATGGAGTCGATCACGCGATACATGAACATCACGTTGACCGGCGGCAGTTCGGCTTCCTGCGCGAACAGGATCTCGCGGACCTCGCGCTGAGCCTCGTCGGACTCGTGCTCGATCTGGTCCAGCTCAGTGAGGATGCCGTTGACGACCTCGACCTCGTGGCCGCGGAAGCCCGCCTCCACCAGTTCGTCCAGCTCGTTGATCGCCCGGCCGGCCTGATCGACCGCATCCACACTGCGGTCGAGGAAGCGCTTCAGCGACTCGCTCATGTTGTCGGGGAACTGCATCTGGCGGCCCAGCATCAGCCCGGCGATATCCTTCGCCATGTTGGCGATGCGGTCCTGGATCAGCAGGGTGTCGAGCACGTCGCGGCGCGACATGGCCAGCATCATGCCCTTGGGCAGGTGCAGGCGAAGGTCCTTCTTCAGGCGGTCCGCCTCGCGCTCCAGCTTCGAGATCTTCTTCTGCTGTACGCGCGCGGTCTCCCAGTCATCGCGGGCCATGGCCTCCATGAACGGCGGGAGCTCCGCAATACAGGCCCGCACCTTCTCCATGTGCGCCTGTAGCGGGCGCACCGGGGAACGGCCAAACAGTTCGAAGACGAAGTTCTTGGGGGACATAGCGCCGCGGAGGTTGTCACAAAGTCATAATCTAACGCAAAACACCGGAATGTGCGCGGCCTTGTTGCCCCCGCCGACGCCCGCTGTGCGTTACACTCGTTCGTCAGAGCTGGGGGTGCCCGCTATGGATGCGAGCTGAGAGAGTCCCCTTGAACCTGAACCAGTTAACGCTGGCGGAGGGAAGCTCGGTGCTCGATCCAGTCCGCGCGCGCCCCGCTCGCAGTCTGTCCGGCCCGTTCCGTTCCCTCTGCTGCCACAGCCGCACCGCAGAGGTCACCGTATGAGCGCCATCCCCGAGTCCTTCGCCCGCAAGACCGCCCAGGTCTCCGCCGACGTCACGCGCCCGTTCCCCAATTCCGAGAAGGTCTTCGTGCAGGGTTCGCGCCCGGACATCCGCGTGCCGTTCCGCCAGGTTGCACAAAGCCCCACGCTGACCTCCGGCACCCCGGAAGAGAACCCGCCGATCCCGGTCTACGATACCTCGGGCCCGTACACGGATCCGGACGCGACCATCGATCTGCGCCAGGGCCTGACGGATCTGCGCGGCGGCTGGATCGACGAGCGTGGCGACACCGAATGGCAGGACGGCCCGAGCTCCGAATACGGCCGCGTCCGCGCCGCCGACCCGGAACTGGCCAGCCTGCGCTTCGAGCACATCCGCCCGCCGCGGCGGGCCCGGGCCGGCGCGAACGTCTCGCAGATGCACTACGCCCGCCAGGGGGTTATCACCCCGGAGATGGAGTTCGTCGCCATCCGTGAGAACAACCGCCTGCAGGAGCTGCGCGCCGACCCGCGCTACAAGAAGCTGCTGCGCCAGCACGCCGGCGAGTCCTTCGGGGCGTCCATCCCCGAGGCGATCACGCCCGAGTTCGTGCGTGACGAAATCGCCCGCGGCCGCGCGATCATCCCGGCCAACATCAACCACCCGGAGCTGGAGCCGATGATCATCGGCCGCAACTTCCGGGTGAAGGTGAACACCAACATCGGCAACTCCGCGGTCTCCTCCTCGATCGAGGAGGAGGTCGAGAAGCTCGTATGGTCCGCGCGCTGGGGCGGCGACACCCTGATGGACCTGTCCACCGGCAAGAACATCCACGAGACCCGCGAGTGGATCCTGCGCAACTCGCCGGTGCCGATCGGTACCGTGCCGATTTACCAGGCGCTGGAGAAGGTCGACGGCAAGCCCGAGGACCTGACCTGGGAACTGTTCCGCGACACCCTGATCGAGCAGGCCGAACAGGGTGTGGACTACTTCACCATCCATGCCGGCGTGCGCCTGCAGTACGTGCCGCTGACCGCCGATCGGGTGACCGGCATCGTCTCGCGCGGTGGATCGATCATGGCCAAGTGGTGCCTGGCGCATCACGAGGAGAACTTCCTCTACACCCGTTTCGACGAGATCTGCGAGATCATGAAGGCGTTCGACGTCTCGTTCTCCCTCGGTGACGGGCTGCGCCCCGGCTGCCTGGCCGACGCCAACGACGCCGCGCAGTTCGGCGAGCTGGAGACCCTGGGCGAGCTGACGCAGAAGGCCTGGGCGCACGACGTGCAGGTGATGATCGAAGGCCCCGGCCACGTCCCGCTGCAGAAGGTGAAGGAGAACGTCGACAAGGAGCTGGAAGACTGCTTCGAGGCGCCGTTTTACACTCTCGGCCCGCTGGTCACCGATATCGCCCCGGCCTACGACCACATCACCTCCGGGATCGGCGCGGCCAACATCGGCTGGTACGGCACCGCGATGCTCTGCTACGTGACGCCGAAGGAGCATCTGGGCCTGCCCAACAAGCAGGACGTGCGCGACGGCATTATCACCTACAAGATCGCGGCCCATGCGGCCGATCTCGCCAAGGGCTTTCCCGGCGCGCAGCTGCAGGACAACGCGCTGTCCAAGGCGCGCTTCGAGTTTCGCTGGGAGGACCAGTTCAACCTCGCGCTGGACCCGGAGCGCGCGCGTGAATTCCACGACGAGACCCTGCCCAAGGACGCGCACAAGGTCGCCCACTTCTGCTCCATGTGCGGCCCCAACTTCTGCTCGATGAAGATCACCCAGGACGTGCGCGACTACGCGGCGGCCCAGGGCGTCTCGGAAGACGAGGCCCTGAAGAAGGGGATGCAGGAGAAGGCGGTCGAGTTCGTCGAGAAGGGCGCGCGCATCTACCGCGAGGTCTGACCGGCACCCCCGTCATTGCGAGGGGCCGAAGGCGACGTGGCACAAAAGTGCGGCGCGTCTTGAACGGCCGCAGGCCGGCCCGAAGGGCGAGCGCAGCGAGCAACCTCCCGAACCCCGCATCCACAGGCGGGGTTCGGTGGCTGCGGACGGGGATTGCTTCGTCGCTGCGCTCCTCGCAATGACGGCGCTAGCAGCCCGTCGGGTTTGGGCGATCATCGCGAGCGTGGTGGGAGAGCGAGACCCTTTTCCGGTCTCTCGAAGCGCATAGTGGGGAAGATGTAACGAGAGAGAGCGGGAGAAGGGGCCACTCTCCCGCACGCGCAGCAGATCAGTCCCAAATCCGACAGGCTGCCAGGGTGGGTCGCTACTGCATGTGGCCGAAGCCCCCGAAGCCCCCGGTGCCCATCAGCCCGGCCCCGATGCCGAACAGCATGCCGACCACCATCAGGATCAGATAGATCAGCAACAGCACCCCGAAGATGGTGAAGTAAATGCGCAGCCGGCTCATTGCGTATTTCATTTCCAGCGGGTCGGCACTGTCGAAGGCGCGCTGCGAGGCGCTGGCGGCCTGCATCAGCACCACGCCGGCCCAGATCGGGATCCAGGCAATGATGATCCCGACGATCGACAGGGCCGTCAGCACGCCCGAGATGATCAGCATCACTCCGATCAACTGCATCCAGAATTTTCCGCGAACCAGAGGTTCGATCAGTTCCCTGAGCGGGGCTCCGTTGGTGGCTTCCTGTTCCATGGTCAAACTCCCTTCGTGGTGGATCCGGTGAATCGAGCATAGCAGGCCGTTTCATGCTGTGACGCGTTCGTTGTTTTGGCGCGCGGCGGCCGTGCATACTCGGCCAGTACGCTAGGACGACCAGCAGAGCCACCAATGGCCGATGGATCAGGGGGAGCGATGAGCGATCAGGGACGACGCAAGGACACCGGGCGCAATGGCCCGCAGGGCACGATGCTGTTCCAGGGGCAGGAATTGCCGGATCAGGAGACCGCGCCCGACATGGCCCGCGACACCGCGCCGCCCGGTGGCCACCCGGTGCTGGTGGGTATATCCGAGCCCTTCGCCCAGCAACGCCTGACGCTGAAGCCGGGCAAACGGTCGGTGGGGCGCCAGGCCGCCAATGACATCGTGTTGCAGGAGGGCAGTGTCTCCTCGCAGCATGCCTGGCTGGTGAACGACGGCGGCGAATGCCGCGTGGTCAATCTGTTGTCCACCAATGGCACCTGGGTCAATGACGAGAAGGTGCACGAGGCGACCCTGAAGGACGGCGACCACGTGCGCTTTGGTCGTGTGGAATTCGTCTTTCGCCGGCGTGATGATGGGTCCGACGTCCGTGCGCAGGGCGGCGGTCGCCGGCGGCTGTGGCGCTGGCTGAGCGTTGCGGTGGTGGTGCTGGTGCTGGCCGCCATCGCGCGCATCCTGCTCGAGACGGCCTGAGGCCCGGCCCCGCGTTCCTCATGCAGCGGATCGGGCGCTACGGGGTCGGCGACGAGATCGGACGCGGGGCGATGGCCGTGATCTACCGCGGCTATGACCCCGACATTCGGCGTCCGCTGGCGATCAAGTGCTTGCAGCCCGACTATGCCTGTCGCCCTGAATATCGGCGCCGCTTCCTGGCCGAGGCGCGTGCCGCAGGCACCCTGACCCACCCCGGGATCGTCACGATTTTCGACGTGGGCGAGTCGGATCATCAGCCCTTCATCGCAATGGAGCTGCTGGACGGGATCACGCTCGCGGAGTTTGCCGCGCAGTTTCGGCCGCTGCTGCTGCGCAATGTCCTGAAGATCGCCATCCAGCTGGTGGAGGCCCTGGACTATGCGCACCGCAACGGTGTGGTGCACCGCGACATCAAGCCCGAAAACATCATCGTCACCAGCGCCACCGCGAATATCAAGGTGATGGACTTCGGCATCGCCCGCACCCTCAGTGACCCCGACTGGCGTTCCGACGACGACTGGCTTGCCGAGGACGACGACGGCTATATCGCAGGGTCGCCGCACTATATGGCGCCGGAGCAGATTCGCGGCCGCGATACCGACGCGCGTAGCGACCTCTATTCGGTGGGCGTGGTGCTGTACGAGCTCCTGACGGGGGCCACCCCGTTTCGCGGGCATGATGTCGAGACCCTGCTGACCCGGGTGGTCAAGGATCCGGTCCCCGCACCGCGGGTCATCGTGCGCGACTGTCCACAGGAACTGATCGAGCTGGTGCTGCGCCTGCTGGCGAAGGAGCCGGACGAGCGCTACCAGTCGGCCGGCGAGCTGCTGGTGGACCTTGACCGGATCGACGAGGAACGCGCCGAGCGCGAACGGGCGGGGGCCGGCCGTCGGATTGTCCCGCTGCGTCTGCGCTGGGCCGCGGTGATGGGGGTCCTGGTGGCGGTTACCCTGGTTGTTGGCGGGACGCTGGTGCATCAGAAACAGAACGCCGTAATGACCGACCTGGCGTTCGACTACGGGGCTACGCTGGCGCAGATCATCTCGGTGGAAAGTGCCGAGGACCTGTTGCTGGAAGACACCATTGCGGTACAGGGACGCCTGCGCGACATGCAGGCGAACCGGGAGATTGCCCTGCTGAGCGTGTCGGACCGCCGCGGCGAGGTGGTCGCCAGCAGCGACCCGGAGGCCCTGGGCCAGCCCTACGAGCCGCCTTCCGAGGACCGTCTGCTTCAGCGTCGCGACGGCCAGGCCGTGTGGTCCATTACCGGGCGGGATGGTGGAGAGCTGTTCATGTTCGAGGCCCCGGTTCGCTACCAGGATCATCACATTGGGCAACTCCAGGTCGGGCTGTCCACGGGGTCGTTGCGCGCTGCGAACGAGGCCACCTTCATGGCCTTGCTGATGCTCACGCTGGTCACCCTCCTGGCGGTGCTTCTCGGGGCCTACGTGCTTGCCCGGCGTCTCCAGGCGCCGCTGGAGCGCCTGCGTGGGGCGCTGGACCAGATCGGTCAGGGGCGGCTCGATACCCGGATCCGTGCCCGTCGACACGACGACTTCGAGCGGGTCTTCAGTGCCTACAACGCGATGGCGGACTCGCTGGAGGCGCGCATGAAGCGCCGGGTCGCCGCGACACCTGAACGCGGCGCCGCTGCGCCGGTTGCCGACGGTGACCGCACCCAGGAGATTGCGCCCGAAGATCTGCCGACCGAAGTCCCTTCCAGGCGGACCGGTAAGGGCTAGCTCCGGCCGTTCCCTAGGGCATCCAGGCGGCGCTGCAGTTCCATGGCTCGCAGGCGATAGCCGCGCGCCGCGTCGAACCCAGGGTCGATCTCCAGGGCCTCGTCCCACAACGCGATGGCGGTCTCCAGGTCCTGGTTGCGGTAGCGCACGATGGCCTCCGCGTGCAGGGCCTCCTTGCGCTGTTGTTCCAGCTCATCAAGGTGCTGGCGCGCGGTCGCGTGTTGCGGGTCCTGCTCGAGTACCCGGCCGAAGGCCTCCAGCGCCTCTTCGGTCGCGCCTGCCGAGCGCGCCTCCAGGCCCTGCTGGTGCCAGTAGCCGATCGTCGCGGCGCTCGAAAGGGGGGCTAGCCAGCTGGCCCACTGGTTCTGCGCCTCGGGATGCTCGCGGGCCAGCTCCACCACCTCCAGCGCCGCGCCGTAACGCGCCGCCGCCAGGTCGGCCTCGATTGCGCGGCGCAAACCGTCCTCGCTGACGCCGGGCGCGGCGTCGGGGTCCAGGGCCATCAGCTGTTCGTCCAGATCGGTCTCGCCACGTTGCAGCCCCGATACATCCCGCGGGATGCGCAGCCGTTGCCCGACGAGCAGCCGGTCCGGGCGTTCGATGTCGTTGTAGCGTGCGAGGATCACAAAGCGGGTGGCATCGCCGAGATGCTCGCGCGCCAGCCCACCCAGGCTGTCGCCCGGCTCCACCGTGTGGAGGAAATAGGCCTCGCCCAGGGTCGCCTGCGGATCCCCGGAGAGCTGTTCGCGCAGGCCGCGCGCGGCGCGGTGGTCCGGGTCGTCTGCGAGGATCCGGTCCAGTGCCGAGCGCGCCCGGTCCATCTCGCCGCCCTGCAAGAGCTGCACGATCTCGGCGATCTTGAGGCGTTCGTCCGGTTCCTCACGGGCAACCGGGTCGGACCGGGCCTCGTCGGTCGCGACGACCTCGTCCTCGGCGCCCTCCGCCTCGGGGTCGAACAAGCCTTGTAGCTGCGCACAGCCGGACAGTAACGCTGTCAGTGCGGCGAGCAGGACGAGGCGAAGCAGCGTGCTGTGGACTGGCATCATGGCAAGGACTGGTGCGGCTCGGCGAGACCGCGAGTATACGGTCGGCATCAGTCCAGCGGCCACAGCAGGATCGCAAGGGCCGCAGCCAGTAGCACCAGCAGGCCCAGCGTGGGCGCGATGCGCGCCTTCAGGTGCCGGCCCCAGAAATGCCCGCGCGGCGGGCCGGTCCGCCATGCTGCCAGGGCCACGTTGTCACCCTTGGGTCCGCCGCGTCGCGCCGCTTCGACGGCGGCGCTCGCGGTGGCCGTGTCGAGGTCCGGGCTGTTCAGCAGTTCCGCGATCTCGACCGGTCCGATCTGTTCCCAGAAGCCATCCGAGCACAACAAGAAGCGCGTGTGACGGGTGACGGGGGCTTCGCCGTAGTCCACCTCGATCGGGTCGACCACGCCGAGGCCTCGCAATAGCCGGTTCTGCTCCGGGTGCGTTGCCATCTGCGCCTCGCTTATTACCCCCTCGTCGACCAACTGCTGGACCCGGGTGTGATCGCGCGTGCGCCGCTGAAGGGTGTCGCCTTCGAAGTGGTACAGGCGGCTGTCGCCGCAATGGGCCCAGCAAGCGGAGGTCGGGGTCACATACAGTGCCACCAGCGTGGTGCCGGGGCGTTGGGACGGATCGGTACCCCCGGCCTCCAGCAAGGCCGCATGGGTCTCGTGGAAGAGAGCGTTGAGCAGGGCACGGGCATCGGCAGCCTGCCCCGCGTAGCGGGTCCACAGGCGTTCGGCGGTCGCAATCGCGGCGTGCGAGGCGCGTGCCCCGCCCTCGTGGCCGCCCATCCCATCCGCGACCAGCAGCAGGGCGCTTTGCCCGTCCGAGTTTTGTAGCACGGTCACCGCGTCCTGTTGCTCGGCGCGGCCACCCATCTCCCTGGCGTATCCGGTTTCCATGTGCGTGTGGCCCCGGTGATCCCGTGACCATGATGACCGAGTTGATCGGCGCGCGACAGCCCCGGGGGAGAGCAGCGCATCGATCCGTGTCTCCCTAGCCGGTGGCGCCGATCCAGAACTGGATAGACCGGCCGAGGAAGTCGTCCCAGGTCATGTAATGCGAGCCGTCGCACGAGAAGGTCAGGCTGATCATGCCGTTGAACAGGTTGATCGAGGCGGAACGCAGGTACACGGTTTCGTCGGCATAGCGCAGCGCGCGCAGTGCCTCGAGCACGCGGCCGACGTCCTCCCTTGGGATCAGCGCCTCCGCGGGGTACGGCTCGTGCGGAAACGCCAGGCAGACGTCCGGGTCGCCCAGGGATTCGTGGGTCAGGATGCGGTAGCGGTACGGGTCCTCGGTGGTCCATAGCGTGGCGCGCGAACTGGAGAAGTGGAACACCCCCTGGAACACGCCGCGCTCGGTGAACAGTTCTTCCAGAATGGCCAGGGCGGTGTCCATGTTCTGGTCCATCAGGCTCTCGGTTCGGCTCTGCAGGAACAGCGTCCCGCGAATCGACGGATCGCCCTTGATCTGGCGCCACTCGCTGGGCTCCTCGTACAGGTCCTCGGAGAAGTCGGGCAGGTTGCGCAGGTCGAAGTCCGCGCCGAGAAAACCCAGTGCGTTGCCCTGGTCGTCGCGCACCAGCTGCAGCGCGGTTAGCGATGGGCGCCGCCCGAGCAGGCTGATGTAGGCATCCGACAGCAGGAAGCCGTCCGCGGGCACGGCCTCCTTCATGTATGGGCGCTGCGATCGATCGCGCCCGAAGTGTTCCGGCAGCACGCCAGTGCGCGAGATGTTGTCCGAGAGCTGGACCCCCTCGGTATTCAGCGCATACACAAAGGTCGCCTCCGGGATCTGGCGGATCGCCTCCTCCAGGATCGAGTCCAACGCCTCGCGGCGTGGCCACGCCGCGCTCAGGCGGCTGGCGATCTCCGCCAGGGGTTCATGCAGCTTGTCCTCGAGGTAGTCGCGCTGGTGCTCGATCGCCTTTTTCAGTTCCGTCATGGTGCGGTGTCGTCTCCTTTCAGTGCGCCGCGATTATCCCCGATCGGGGATGGCATTGTCGTGACGGCCCGCGCGCGCCGTTTGTCCCGGCACTTCGGCCCGTCCAACAGGTCCGAGCAGGAACCATGCCGACGACGAGCCCGCCCGTGTCCGATACTGCAGCCACCACCATGATGAAATCTACAGAATCCCTCCGCCGGGCCCGCGCCGGCGATCTCGACGCTATCAACGGGCTGGTGGCCGAGGCGGTCGAGGACTGGCCCTTGCCCGAGCGCGTGCGCCGGCTCGCCCTGCCGGCCTACCGCTATACCGAGGCCGATCTGATGTTCCTCGAGGTGACGGTGCTGGAGCGTTTGGGGCAGGTGGTCGGCACTGCCGCCTGGGAGGCGGCGGAGACCCGTGAGCTGCCGGAAGGCGCCACCGATGGGCTGCTGCTGCACGGCCTCTATGTAGGGCGAGCGGCCCGCGGGCAGGGTGTGGGCCGGCAACTGGTCGAGGCCTGCCGCACCGCCGCGCGCGAGGCCGGGGTGGCCGGGGTGCTGGTCAAGGCCCAGGCCTCGGCTGCTGGCTTCTTTGCGACGATGGACTTCGTCCCGGTACCGGTGCGCGATCGCGACCGTGACTACGAACAGCGCTACTGGTGGCCGGTGGAAGGTTCGCCCGTCGCCGGCTGACGTCAGCGTCGCGCCCGGTGGCGGTACCAGCGGGCACCGAACAGGCCCCCGATAATCGCCAGCACCAGCAGCCCGAGGGGCCAGAGATGCTCGGGTGAACTCAGGAAGTGGAGCAGCGAGAAGGCGTCCCCGTGACCGTGCCCGGGGTGGGCCAGGACGGGCGTGGTGGCCAATGCCAGGGGGGTTCCCATGAGGGTGCGCAAGTTCATCTCGAGGTCCTCCTGTCGTTGTGACCCACCATAGCGCGGCACGCAGGCCGCTTCAGCAGATACGCGGCAGCTGCTCGCCGGCCGGGAGGATCATGCGGCGCTCCACGCCGGTCGCCAGGCGTCGGATGACGGCGGGCTCACCCGGCTCCGCCCGTCCGATGGCGACGGTCCCGGCTGCTTCCGCGCGGCCCCGGAGAATGGTCAGGGCCTGAGCGGCCGCGTGTTCCGGAACGGCCGCCAGGAAGCGGCCCTCGCAGGCGGAGTGCAGGGGGTCCAGTCCGAGGATCTCGCAGGCCCCGCGTACGTCGTCGCGAACAGGGATCGCGGCGTCGTCCAGCACCAGCCGGCAGCCGGAGGCGTCGGCCAGCTCCTGCAGTGCCGCCACGGCGCCGCCGCGGGTCGGATCGCGCAGCGCGTGGACCGGGACGCCGGCGGCTAGCAACGCGGCCACGGCCCCGGCGACCGACGTGCTGTCGCTGGGGATCGGCGGGTCCAGGCCCAGGCCCTCGCGGGCGGCGAGGATTGCGACGCCATGGCGGCCAAGATCGCCACTGGCGAGCAGTACATCACCGGGCCGGATCGCCCCCGGCGCGATCTGCACGCCGTCCGGCACGACGCCCACCCCGCTGGTGTTGATGTAGACCCCGTCGCCGCGCCCGGCCTCCACCACCTTGGTGTCGCCGGCCACCACCTGCACGCCGCACTCCTGCGCGGTCGCGCGCACGGAGGCGAGGATGTGCTGCAGGTCGGCCACTGCGAGCCCCTCCTCCAGGATCAGCCCCAGGGTCAGCCACAGGGGATGCGCCCCGGCCATCGCCAGATCGTTCACCGTGCCATGCACCGCGAGGCGCCCGATATCGCCGCCGGGGAAGAACAGCGGGCGCACGACGAAGCTGTCGGTCGTCAGCGCGAGGCGTCCGCCCGGGTGGTCGAGCACGGCGGCATCGGGGGCGCCGAGGGCGCGCGCCTCCAGCGCCGGCAGGATCACCTCGTCCAGCAGCTTGGCCTGTAGCCGGCCCCCGCCGCCATGCGCCAGCCGCACGATCTCGATGGTCATCCCTCCCGGTAATGCAGGTAGGCGGCACAGGCCCCTTCGGAGGAGACCATCGGCGCGCCCAGCGGGGTATCCGGCGTGCATTCGCGGCCGAAGGCGGGGCAGTCGGTGGGGCGGCGCAGCCCGCGCAACACCTCGCCGGCGATGCAGGGGCCGTCCCCCGTAGCCGCGGGTGCGGCGATCTCGAAGCGCGCCACGGCATCGAACCGGGCGTACTCCGGCCGCAGGCCGAGACCGCTGGCGGGCAGGCGCCCCATGCCGCGCCATTCGCGCTCGACCGGCTCGAATACCCGCGTGACCGCCTCGCGCGCGGCTGCGTTGCCGTCGTCCCGGGCCGCCCGGTCGTAGCGGTTCTCCACGCGGGCCTCGCCGCGTTCCTGCTGCTCCACGCAGGCGTGGATCCCGGCCAGCAGGTCCACCGGCTCGAAGCCGGTGACCACGATCGGGATGCGGAAGCGTTCGGCGATCGCCTGGTAGGCCGTCGCTCCCTCGACCGTGCAGACATGCCCGGCGGCCAGAAAGCCCTGGATGCGGTTGTCCGGGTCGGCCAGCAGCGCCTCCATCGCCGGTGGCACCAGCGAGTGCGAGACCAGCAGTGACAGGTTGCCGAGGCCCAGGGCCTCGGCCTGCAGCACCGCAATGGCCGCGGCCGGTGCGGTGGTTTCGAAGCCCACGGCCAGCAACACGACCTCGCATTCCGGGTGTTCGCACGCCAGCGCCACCGCATCCAGCGGCGAGTAGATCACGCGCACGTCGCCCCCGGCCGCGCGCGCCGCGTTCAGGTCGCCCAGCGCCCCGGGCACGCGCAGCATGTCGCCGAAGGTGCACAACGTCACTTCCGGGCGGCGGGTGAGCAGCACGGCCTGGTCCAGGGTCTCGGCCGGCGTCACACAGACCGGGCAGCCGGGTCCGTGGATCAGCTCGACACAACCCTCCAACAGCTCGTCCAGACCATGGCGCAGGATCGCGTGGGTCTGGCCGCCGCAGACCTCCATCAGCGTCCAGCGCCGGGTGCAGGCAGCGCGGATCGCCTCGACCTGGCGCAGAATCAGCGCCGGGTCGCGGTATTCGTCCAGGTGCTTCACCTGCGCTCCGGTGCGGGCGGATCGTGACGGGGGATCTCGCGCAGCGCTGCCAGGGTGCGCTCGGCGGCCGTCTCGTCGAGGGTCGCGATCGCGATGCCCGCATGCACCAGCACGTAGTCGCCCACTCCCGCCTCCGGCGTGCAGGCCAGCGACACCGTGCGCGTGACGCCAGCGAACGCCACGCGTGCCTGGCGGAACAGCGGGTCGTCGCCTTCCACCGTGTCGATGCGGCCGGGGATGGCAAGGCACATGGTTTCAGTCTCCTCTCATGGGCGCTGCGGCCCGGCGTGCGATCACCGCCTGGCCCAGGGCCAGCCCGCCATCATTCGGCGGGATGCGTTGCGGCCAAAACGGGTGGAAGCCGGCTTTTTGAAGCGCATCCGAACAGTGTTCCAGCAACCACCGATTCTGGAAGCATCCGCCCGTTAGTGCCACGCTGTCCATGCCGCCGGCCCGGGCCGCGTCCACTGCAAGCCTTGCCAGTGCCGCGTGCAGCCGGGCGGCCATACGCCCGGGCGAGGCGCTCGCCGCATGGTCCGCCAGCAGGCTCTCCATCAGCGGGCCCCAGTCGGCCCGCCAGGGTGTCGCGGCCGGTTCCAGTGGCAGGCCGGGCGCGTCGAACGCCTCCCCTTCGGCCTCCGCCGCCTGCTGCACGAGCATCGCGGCCTGCCCCTCGAAGCCGGCCTTGGTGCGCAGTCCGCTCAGGGCCGCAACCGCGTCGAACAGCCGCCCGATACTACTGGTCCAGGGCGCGTTGATCCCGCGCCCCAGCGCCATCGTCAGCGTGCGCCATTCGTCCGGCGTGAACAGCCCCCGCGCCGGACTGGCGTCCAGCGCGTCCGGGTCGCCGTCGAAATGGGCGTGCAGTAGGCCCAGCAGGGCCCGGCGCGGCTCGCGGATGGCGGCCTCGCCGCCGGGAAGGCGGAAGGGTCGCAGATGGCCGATGCGCCGATACCCCCCGTCGACATCGATATCCAGGCACTCGCCGCCCCACAGCGTGCCGTCCTCGCCCAACCCGGCCCCGTCCCACACCAGTGCCAGGGCCGGGCCGCGCACCCCGTGCTCGGCAAGGCAGGCCACCGCGTGGGCGTGGTGGTGTTGTACGGGGAAGACCGGCGTCCCCCAGGCCTCGGCCAGGCGCGTGGAGGCGTAGTCGGGGTGTTGATCGCAAGCGACCTGGTTGACCGACACCCCGCAGAGTGCGCCCAGTGCCCGGGCCTCGCCCTGGAGTCGGCGCAGCGACGGGTCGCTTTCCAGATCGCCGACATGGGCGCCGACCACCACCTCGCTCGCCAGGGCCAGCGCGGGGGCAGCCTTCAGGTGGCCACCCAGGGCCAGGGTGACGAGGCCGGGTTCCGGCACGGGCACGCGCAGCGGTGCGTAGCCGCGCCCCAGGCGCAGGCATTGCGCCCGACCGGCGGCGACCTGGAATACCGAGTCATCCTGCGCCCGCGCGATCGGCCGGTCGTGGTCCAGGATGAGATCCGAAATCGCTCTGAGCCGGGCCACCGCCTCCTCGCCATCGACGCAAAGCGGCTCGCCGTGGCGGTTGCCGGAGGTGCAGACCACGGGGCGGGCCAGGTCGTCCAGCAGCAGCTGGTGTAGTGGGGTGGCAGGCAGCATCAGGCCCAGGCGCGAGAGGGCGGGAGCCACGCCCGTTGCCAGCGGGCCGCCGAGCTGGCATTCGACCAGAACGATGGGGGCCTCGGGCGCGAGCAGCAGCGCCCGTTCGCTCTCGCTGACCCGGGCCAGGCGTTCCAGCCAGCCGGAGTCGGGCAGCATCACCGCCAGTGGTTTCTCCGGGCGCTGCTTGCGCGCGCGCAGGCGTGCGACCGCCGTTTCGCTGCCCGCATCCACCAGCAACTGGAAGCCGCCCAGGCCCTTCAGCGCCAGGATCTGCCCCTCGCGCAGCGCGGTCACCGCCGCGCGCAGGGCCGCGTCGCCGGTGGCCCGCTCGGCCCCGTCCGACGCGCGCAGCGTCAGTTGCGGCCCGCAGTCCGGGCAGGCCAGGGCCTCGGCACGAAAGCGCCGGTCGGCCGGGTCGGAATACTCCGTCTGGCAGGCCGGACACAACGGGAAACCGGCCAGCGTGGTGTGCACCCGGTCCCAGGGCAGGGCCGTCGCGATGCTCCAGCGCGGGCCGCAGGCCGTGCAGGCGGTGAACGGATAGCCATAGCGCCGGGCTGCCGGATCGCGGAGCTCGGCAATGCAGTCACGGCAGGGCGCGCGGTCCGGGGCCAGCGCCGGGGCGCCGCCCTGGTTGGGGCTCTGCACCACGCGGAACGCGGTCGCTCCGGACACGGGGGCAGTGGTTACGGTGATTGCATCGACGCGCGAGGCCGCCGGAGCCTCGTGTTCCAGCGTGGCGCGGAACGCAGCCAGTGCCGCGTCCATCCCCTCGACCTCGATCACCACGCCCTCGGGGGTGTTGCCGACCGTTCCGGTGAGCCCCAGCCGGTGGGCCCGGTCCGCGACGAATGGCCGGAACCCCACCCCCTGCACCCGGCCCGTGACGACCAGGCGCCAGCGCGCCATCGGCGGGGTCCGCGCCGCGGTGTCGTTCACGCCACGTCCAGGCTCCGCAGCAGGATCTGCTGGGCCTCGGGGTGGGCCTCGTCGTCCGAGGTTTCCACCTCCAGCTCGGCCCCTTCGGCGACGGTGCCGCGGGTCCCGTCCTCGAAGTGCTCGCGGAAATGTTCCGGCGTGATGTGCGCCAGCGCGCCCAGCCATACCCGCACCCGGGTGACCCGCTCCGCGTTGTTGTCGACCGCCACCTGCTCGATCTTGCGCATCAAATCGGCCATCAGCGAAAACTCGTGCATGCATCCTCCTCCGGGGACTCGTCGTGGTCCCGGTTGACGGCCTCACCGGCGTCCGTGGTGCTACCCGAAGAAGCAGGCGTGGTCGTCCGCGCCGATGATCTTCAGGGCCTCATCCAGCGACGAGGCTTCCGGTTTCGGATCATAGCGGTGCCAGGCGAGATCCGATCGCTGCCAGAAGATCTTCCAGGCGCCCGATTTTTTGACCAATGTGGTCTTGGCAATGGGTATCTCCAGCGTACGTCCCGAGTCGTCCCAGGCAGGCCGCCGCTCGAACAGCAGCACGCTCTGACCCTCGATGCGATAGGCAAGATCGACCTGATCCCGGAGATGCGCGGGAGGCCTGCGGCGCTCCACGAAGGCGTCGACGGCTTTTCTATCCGCTTTCGTTCGAACTCACTTAATGGCATCCATGACTCCCGAACATCAAGTCACCCAGGGAAACACATTGTCTCGGAACAAACGGGGCACCAGCGTGGGCGTGGACACCGGTCCATGTCTCCCTAGCTGATGGCGTGTTTCTTCATACGGTACAGCAGGGTGTCGCGGGTCAGGCCCAGCAGGCGCGCGGCGCGCGAGCGATTGCCGCGAGTCTGTTCCAGTGCCTGGCGGATCAGTTCCATCTCCACCCGTTCCAGACTCAGGCCGTCCGGAGGGATAATCCACGGCCCGCCCGCCTGACCCGGGGGTAGCTGCATCCAGTGGTCCGGGATGTCGCCCGGCGCCACCTGCTGGCCCGGCATGAAGATCACGCAGCGCTCCACTAGGTTCTTCAGCTCGCGGACATTGCCCGGCCATGGCCACTGGGCCAGCCACCTGCGCAGCGCTGGGGCAAAGGTCGGCGGCGTCAGTCCATGGTGGGCGGCCAGCGTGTTGCGAAAGTGCTCGGTGAGCAGCGGGATATCGCCCTGGCGCAGGCGCAGCGGCGGCATCTCCAGTGGCACCACCTGCAGGCGGTAATAGAGATCAGCGCGAAACTGTCCGGCACCGACCCACGCATGCAGGTCCTGATGGGTGGCGGCGATCACGCGCACGTCCACGTGTTCGGTCGTCCCCGCGCCCAGGGGTTGGCATTCCCCGGCCTCTAGGAACCGCAGCAGCTTGGCCTGCGCCCCAGCCGGCAGCTCGGCGATCTCGTCGAGGAATAACGTGCCCCCAGCCGCTTGCTGTACCAGCCCGGTCTGGTGGGAGTTGGCACCGGTAAAGGCCCCGCGCCGGTGGCCGAACAGCTCCGATTCGACCAGTTCTGCGGGCAGGGCCGCACAGTTCAACGTTACCAGCGGCCCGTCCGGCCGTCGGCTCTGTGCATGAATGCGCCGCGCCAGTCGCTCCTTGCCGGTACCACTTTCGCCGAGCACCAACACGGTGGCATCGGTGGCCGCCACCATGCTGACCTGGCGCAGCACGGCCTGCAGTTCCGGGGAATTGCCGATGATTTCAGCGCCCGTCTGATCGGATCTGGTTTCTATCCCCACCGTCCGTACCTATTCAGCCAGCCGCCTTGGCCGGCAGTTCCTGTGGATTGCCTTCAATATAGCCTGCCTAACCCCGCGAGTACTGACAAACCAGATCGCTGGCACATGTGCGATATAACCCATGCCCTGTGGCAAATGCCACACGCGGGTGAACCCGGTTATAGCCCCTGCGGTTACCCGTTCGCCAAAAAATCATGCCAATTCATAGCGCTGCATTCGATGGCCCGCCGCTTGACCGGTTTGGCCTGGCCCTTGCTCTGATGCCTTCGATATCACGACAAGGGAGAGGTAGTAATGCTGAATGTAACGCTGCGTCGCGCACTGGCTATGGTACTTGGGGCCAGTGTACCCATGTGGCCCAGTGCGTCGTTGGCCGATGGGACGTCCGAACCAGCGGCCGTCCTTCTGCCGCCGGTGGTGATCACCGCACCGGCAATGGAAGGGCCCGGCGTGGTCACCACCGACCCACGCCAGCCACGCCTGCCGTTGCCGGCACACGATGGAGGTTCGTACCTAGCGTCCATCCCCGGCTTCGCGGTCAGCCGCAAGGGTGGCACCAGCGGCGATCCGGAGTTGCGCGGTCTGGGTGGCTCGCGGCTGGCCATCCTGCTGGACGATGACCTAATCCTTGGCGGCTGCGGCGGACGCATGGATCCGCCCACCGCCTACGCCTATCCGCAGGCCTTCGACCGCATTGAGGTGCGCAAGGGTCCCCAGACCGTGCGGTATGGCGCCAATCCCGCCGGCACGGTGCGTTTCGAGCGGGATGCCCCGGTGTTCGATGCCGACGGCGGTGTGACCGGTTTTGCCGGGATCACCGTCGGGCGCTTCGACCGTTTCGACCTGATCACCGATGTTGCCACTGGCAGCGAGCAGGGCTTCATCCGCGGCATCGGCACCCTGTCCGACCAGGCCGATTACAAGGACGGCGACGGCAACACGGTGCACTCGCAGTACTCGCGCTGGAGCGGCACCGGGATCCTCGGCTGGCGGCCGGATGCCGACACCCTGGTGGAACTCACCCTCGACCGCTCGGATGCTGAGGCGGCCTACGACGACCGCGGCATGGACGGCACGCAGTTCGAGCGAACCGGCTACAGCCTAGCGCTGACGCGCGAGCGCATCACGCCGTGGTTGGATCAGGTCGAGGCCCGGGTGTTCTACAACGAGATCGACCATGTGATGGACAACTATAGCTTGCGCGAGCCGCCGAACATGCCAATGGTCAGCTACCCCGATCGCGTGACTACCGGCGCGCGCATCGCCGCCGATTTCGCCCTGCCGGGAGATATGCTGCTACACGCCGGAATCGAGCACCAGCGCAACCGGCACCGGGGCAATCGCCTGATGGGAATGGACGCTTTCGTCTGGCGCGATGTCCCGCGCCAGGATACCGCCCGATTCCGCGATACCGGCGTGTTCGCGGAACTGGAGTACCCATTCTCGGACTCCCAGCGCCTGGTCACGGGGCTGCGTGTCGACCGGTCGCGGGCCGACGCACAGGACGCCGATGGCTTCGGCGGCGCCGGGCCCGGGGAACACGACCGTACACACCAGACCAGCGGGTTTCTGCGCTACGAGGAGGATCTCCACGCGGCCCCGATAAGCTGGCACATTGGTCTCGGGCGCGCCGAGCGTGCTGCCGATTTCTGGGAACGTCGCCGCGTGTTCGACCTCGACACCGAGAATCTGACCCAGCTGGATGCGGGTTTGCAGGTTCATCACGGAGATCTGACCGGCTCGGTTGCCGTGTTCTACGGCCAGTACGACGACTACATCCTGATCGCCAACGAGGCCCCGGCTGCGCGCAACGTGGACGCCACCACCTATGGCGCCGAGATGGATCTTGCCTGGGCCATGAACTCACGTTGGACGGCGCGCGCCAGTGCCGCCTGGGTTCGCTCCAGCAACGATACCGATGGTGTGCCCCTCGCGCAGACGCCGCCGGCTGAAATGACCCTGGCCCTGGAGTACCAGTCCGGCGGGCGCTTTGCCGGGGCCCAGGTACGAGGTGTCGCACGTCAGGACCGGATTCATCCCGGCCATGGAACCATCTACAGCCTCGACCAGGAAGAAACCCCCGGTTTTGCCACCGCCGCGATGTACGCTGGCATGGAGGTGTCCTCCGGATCGCGGGTGATGCTGGGTGTGGACAACCTGTTCGATCGCACTTACAGCGAACACATCCAGCGCGGTACGGCCGATCTCGGAGCCAGCACCCAGCCGATCAACGAGCCAGGCCGCACCCTCTGGGCGAAGTGGACCGTGGAATTTTGATCGATCGCCGGACGCGGCTCCGGCTGGTCCGGCCTTACCCAAGGAGAAAAACGATGATCCCTCTGTACCGAACGCTGAGCGGACTGGCGCTTGTGGGCCTGTTGTGCGCGGCAACCCCGGTGGCTTCCGAGCCGACCCATGACGCTGCAGAGCATGCTGCCTGCGACTGCCCGGACGGCATCAAACTCGAGGGCCAGCCGTGGGTGCGGCTGATGCCGCCGATGATGCCGAGTACTGCGGCCTATCTGACCCTGCGCAACACCACCGATCGCGACATCGAGATCGTTTCCGCTGAGTCGCCGGTGGCTGCGGTCACCGAGTTGCACGACCACGTCGAGGACGAGCACGGCGTCATGCGCATGCGCGAGGTTCCATCAATCACCATTCCCGCCAACGATCGTGTGGAGCTGCAGCCCGGCAGTTTGCATGTGATGCTGATCGATCTGTTGGAGCCGCTCGAACAAGGACAGCAGGTGCCGATCCGCCTGAAGCTGGAGGGCCTTCGCGACCTGCATCTTCAGGCCGTGGTGCGGCGGGCGGAGCGTCCCGCAGCAGGCGGGCATCATCAACACTGACATGGCGGGTGTGTTCTCGGCGCTCGAATGACTGACGCTGAGCCAGAGAGGGGCTAAAGTGTGTTCGTTCCACGCCTTCGCTTCGTGCCCGGGTCCGACTATGCATATCCACCTCGACACCCCCGACCTGATGACCCGCGTGCGGCTGGAGTCGCGCTGGCGTTCGGCCGGCGCATCGGTTTCTAGCAGTCAGGCGCCGGAGCAGTCCGACCTGGTGGTAGTCGACCTCGGCAGTCGTGGCGTGGAAGCGGTGTCGACCTGGCGCGAGCGCTACCCGGACGCAAAGATTCTCGCCTTTGGCCCGCACGTGGAAGGGGCGATGCTCAAGGCGTCGCGCCAGGCGGGCGCCGACGAGGTCGTGGTCCGTGGCAAGGTGGCCGACCGGGTCGCAGCCAAGCTGGGGGGTGATCGCGCCTGAAGGCGCTCCGGCCCCGCAATCCGGGGCCCGCGTTCACGCCGTGGTCGCGCGACGAGAGGCCGACAGGGCGCGCAGGCGGCGGCGCTGCATCTTGAGGCGATACTCCAGCTCCTTGAACTGGGTGCGCAGTTCCGTGCGCACCCAGCGATCGTTCATGGCCTCGCGCCCGGCCCGCATCTTGCGCGCCTGCACCTTCTGCCACTGGTTCACGGTATCGCGGAAACGCTGATACTCCCGCTCCACGGTTGCGCGCCAGGAGTCGTGCGCTGGCTCGGCCTGGTCGGCATTGAGCAGCCGGCGAAACTCGGTGTGCAGCCGTGCGCGCATGATCTTGAAGCGCGGTGTCCAGCGCCGGTCATACACCAGTCCCGTCCAGGCAAAAAGGTTGATCAGCCACTTCGAGGGGTCGTACTGCCACCAGCGCACCCCGTTGCGGTAGTCCGCCTGAAAGGCGTGGTGGAAGTTGTGGTACCCCTCGCCCCAGGTGAGCAGGGCGACTAGTCCGTTGTCCACGGCGGTGCTGTCGTCACTGTAGGGACGACGGCCCCACCAATGCGCCAGGGAGTTGATGAAGAACGTGAAGTGGTGGCTGAGCACCATGCGCAGAATGCCGGCCAGTAGCAGCATGCCGATCACATCCCCGAATGCCAGCCCCAGCAGCAGAGGCAGGCCCAGGTTCAGTCCCCATGCCAGGGTCCAGTAATGCCGGTGTTGCCACATCACCACCGGGTCCTTCGCCAGGTCCTTCACCCGCGAATAGTCGGGCTCGCTGGTGGGCCAGTTGCGCAGCATCCAGCCCATGTGGGCATGCCAGAAACCGCGCTTGATGGAATGCGGGTCGCGTTCCACATCATCCACGTAGCGATGATGCACGCGATGCCGCGCGCCCCAGTTGTAGATGCTGTTCTGCAGCGCCAGGGCACCGCTCAGCGCCAGCAGAACGCGCAATGGCCCCCGCGCCTTGAAGGTGCGGTGCGCCCAGAGCCGGTGATAACCCACCGTGATGCCCAGGCCGCTTAGCACCAGGAACAGGCCAAAAAACAGCCAGGCCGCGCCGCTGAAGCCCTGGGTGAGCCACCACCACGGCACCAGCGTGACCGCGGCCAGGTTGGTCAATGCAAAGAAAACGGCCGGCGTCCAGGCAATCGGGGGGGCACGTTCGGACATGGTGGAGACCTGCAGGCGACCGGGGCGAGCGAAGATGCTCACCTATTCATAGCAGATGAGACCGCGACCGGCGAGTAAAAGTGCCCTCGTTCCGGACGGTCGGCCCCAGAGCGTTGCCGGTCGATGGTTTCCATCGGAGGCGCTGCTCCCTGGCTCCCTTCCGGTGCTGCACGGTCGGTGACGGAATGCACCATCATGGGGCGATCGGGATTGTCTTCTCGGCACCCGCATGCCTAAATGCGTCCGAATCAGACCATCAGGATGCGATCCATGAACGGAAGTCTCGACGAAAAGCTCGAACCCATTTACCAGGAAGTGCTGCACCGCAACGCCGGGGAGACGGAATTCCATCAGTCCGTCCATGGCGTGCTGGACACGCTGGGGCCGGTACTGGTGAAGTACCCGGAGTTCGCCGAACTCAAGATCATCCAGCGCATCTGCGAGCCCGAGCGGCAGATCATCTTCCGCGTCCCCTGGCAGGACGACAAGGGCGAGCTGCACATCAACCGGGCCTTCCGCGTCCAGTTCAACAGCGCCCTGGGGCCGTACAAGGGGGGTATGCGTTTCCACCCCTCGGTGTACCTCGGCATCATCAAGTTCCTCGGCTTCTCGCAGGTGTTCAAGAACGCCCTGACCGGCCTGCCGATCGGCGGCGGCAAGGGCGGCAGCGACTTTGATCCGAAGGGGCGCTCCGATTCCGAGATCATGCGGTTCTGCCAGAGCATGATGACCGAGATGTACCGCCACCTCGGCGAGTACACCGATGTGCCCGCGGGCGACATCGGCGTTGGCCAGCGCGAGGTCGGCTACCTGTTCGGCCAGTACAAGCGCATCACCAACCGCTTCGAGTCCGGCGTGTTCACTGGCAAGGGGCTCGACTGGGGCGGCAGCCGCGCCCGTACCGAGGCCACTGGCTACGGAGCGGTCTTTTTTACCCAGGAGATGCTCAAGGCCCGCAACGACTCGCTGGAGGGCAAGCGCGTGGTCATCTCCGGGGCCGGCAACGTGGCGATCCATGCCACCGAGAAGGCCCAGCAACTGGGGGCCCGGGTGATCGCCTGTTCCGACTCCGGCGGGGTTATCCTCGACGAGGACGGGCTCGATCTGGACCTGGTGCGCCAGATCAAGGAACGCGAACGCGGCCCGATCAGCGCCTACGCCGAGCGCAAGAAGGGCGCGAAGTACAGCGAAAATGGCTGCATCTGGGAGATCCCCTGCGATGTCGCCCTGCCGTGCGCCACCCAGAACGAGCTGACCGGCAAGGATGCCAGGGCCCTGGTCAAAAACGGCTGCATCGCGGTCGCCGAGGGCGCCAACATGCCGGTCACCCCGGAGGGTATCCAGGCCTTCCGCGCGGCCGGGATCGCCTTCGGCCCCGGGAAGGCCGCCAATGCCGGCGGTGTGGCGACCAGCGCGCTGGAGATGCAGCAGAACGCGAGCCGGGACTCCTGGACCTTCGAATACACCGAGGCCCGACTGCAGGAGATCATGGCCAACATCCACCGCACCTGCCACGAAACCGCGGAGGAGTACGGCTCGCCCGGCAACTACACCGTCGGCGCCAACATCGCCGGTTTCGTCAAGGTCGCACGCGCCATGGAGGCGATGGGCCTCATCTGAGCCTCCCAACGCTGGACTCGCCTGGGGCCCCACGTGGGGGCCCCAGCGCGAACGTGCGAATTGATCAGCGTTTCGCCGCTATGGCGAGGCGAGGGGCAACAGCTGGCCCGAGGCACGTGTGGCGAGATTGACGAAACCTTCATCTCGCCTCTTCGCCGTAAGAATCCTGGTCGGTCGCCTTCAACATGGCACGAATGCGGTCAATGTGGACCTGAGAGTCTTTCGCTCGCTGGGAGACCGATGAGGTAGCCCTTTTGCTTTCATTCTTGCTCATGGTTACCAGAAGATTCTGGCGCTCCTCGAACATCCTCAGTGCAACCCAGAGCGTTTCTTCAATCCTTTCATTTTGTTGTGTTAGAAGAACCGAAGAGGTAAAGGCATGGCCTGTATGACAGCGATATCTTAGAATGTCCCCCTCCTCTATTTGCCATAACACGCCGCCACAGTCCGGACAGTTGTAGGGCACCTGATCGCCGAGCGCCTCTACAGAAGGCAAATCGCTCAAAACCCGCTCTGCGATCCTTGCCTCGATCATGATGTCTTCCGGAACTTCCCCCCTTTCCGGTAGCTCTCTCCTCAAAAGATCGGATAGCAGCGCGCCCATGCCGGCGATCGGCAAACAATGATCGGCTCCGACATTCGCGATTACCGATTGCGGCATGTCCGGATAAGCCGCATCCTCGGGATCCTGTGCAATGCACACCCCGCCGCATCTTTTGATGGCCATCATGCCGCTGGTGCCATCATCCAGATATCCTGTAAGGATGACTCCTATGACTCCGTTCCCATAGGCCACTGCTGCGGAGCGAAATAAGGGGTCAATGGCGGGCCGTGAACGGTTTTCTCTGGCACCCTTTGTAATGCGGATCTTTCCCTTCGCAACCAGCATATGCTGGTCTGATGGCGCCAGATAAATCGTACCGCTTTCGAATGTCTGTTGATCGTGCGCCTGTACACAGGCAAGGCTGCTGCTCTCATTCAAGACTTTGACCAGCGCTTCTCCGGTCGTGTCGGCGCTCATGTGAGTAACTATAAAAATGGGAGCCGGAAAATCCTTCGGAAATTGTGCCGCGAGTTTCTTTAACGCTGCCATGCCTCCAGCGGAGGCTCCAATAACAATGACCATTGGGTTTTGGTTGCTGGACATCACTACCTCCATCGATGGAGCAGGTTCGAAAGGCCGAGTTGGGCATTGCGCAACCTAAACCGAGACCGTCTATAAATATATCGGCTTTGTTTAATATAGCTCTGAGCACCCGCAGTCGCAAAAGGGTGCGCGCGAAGCGCGAAGGGGGTCCGCTTTTACCGTCTTCATCTCCCCTCGCTGAAGGGGAAATGCGAGATTTGAACCCGAAGATTCGAATGTGTGGAAGGCGTTACCGGGCACAGCGGTCCGGGGATATCGCCAGTGTGAGGTCGTCGAGGATTCGGCGGGCGGCTCTTGGGATGGCGTCGATGGCTTGCAGCGAGAGTCCGGTACCGTCTTCCAGGTGTGCGGGCTCGATTCCGTGAACGATGAGGGTGGGCGGCAAGGCGTCGAGCGCACGGGCGAGTTCGACGGCTTCGGCGAGGCCGATGCCGTGGGAGGAGTAGCGGGCCCCGCGCGGCAGGGGTTCGCGGGCGTCGAGGCGGTGGAGGGTGCCGGGGGCGGCGCCGGTGACGATGGCGTCGACCAGGATCACCGGGTCGTGGTCCTGCCACAGGTCCATCAGTTCGGCGGGTTCGCCGCTGCAGGTGGCGGTGGTCAGGCCCGGAGTGTCCCGCAGGGCCTCAACCACGGCGTGGCCGATTCCGTCGTCACCGCGCCAGGGGTTACCGATGCCGAGGACGATGGGGCCTTTGCCGTTGGTTTTTGGCTCGCGACCTGACTCCGTGGCTCCCTGGTGTTGTTTAGGGGTTCTCGGTGGCTTGCGGGATGCCTTTTCCGCGGATGTGGCAATGGCCGTGCGGCGTTTGGCGTCCAGGTCCGATTCGAATGCGCCGGCTTGGTAGGCTTCGAGTAGTTCCTGGTCTTCCGGGCTTGGTTCTGGCTTTCCCATGCTATCCCCTCCGAGCGTGGTGGTTTGCTTTACCACCGACGTTCACTGGCGCTCGACCGTGAGGTCGAGGAAGTGGGTGGCGCAGGAGATGCAGGGGTCGTAGTTGCGGATGGTGACTTCGCAGCGGGCGCGCAGTTCGTCGTCCGGCAGGTCGAGGTTGTTCTGTACCAGTTCGCGCAGGTCGGCCTCGATGGTCGGTTGGTTCACGGAGGTGGGCGGGACGATCTTGGCGTCGGCGATGAGGCCCGCGTCGTCCAAGGTGTACCGGTGGTAGCAGATGCCGCGCGGGGCCTCGGTGGCGCCGAAGCCGGTGCCGGCGCGGGGGGTGACCGGCAGGGCCGGCTCGGTGGGGGCCGTCCGGTAGCCATCGACCAGGCGCAGGGCCTCCTCGAAGGCGAGCACGATCTCGATCATCCGGACCTGGATGCTGCGGAACGGGTTGCGGCAGACCGTCCCCAGCCCGGCGCGTTCGGCCAGCTCGGCGGCGCGCGGGGTGAGGCGTTCGCGGTTCAGCGCGAAGCGCGCCAGCGGGCCCATGAACACCGGCTCGCCGGAATCCGAGCGGTGGCTGTGCAGCGCGTTGGAGTGGGCGACGTGTTCCTCGGTGAAGATAGCGTCGTAGTCGCGGATGGCCGCGTCCAGGCCGCTGCTGGAGCCGAGGCGGCCGTGGGTGATCGGGTATTCGTCCGGGTGCACCAGGGACACGAATTCGTAGTCGCGTTCCAGGTCCGGGTAGTCGAGGGTGGCGAGGAATTCGGCGACCTCGCAGGCCGCCTCCAGGCCCCAGGCCAGTTCCTCGCGCAGGCCGACGACCTCGGCGGGCGTTGGCGCGCGGTAGAAGCCGCCGACGCGCAGGTTCACCGGATGGATCTCGCGCCCGCCCAGCAGGCGCAGGATGGAGTTGCCGATCTTCTTGATGCGCAGGCCGTTGCGCACCATGTCCGGGTGGTCCTTGGCGGCGGTGACCGCGTCCGGATAGCCGAGGAAGTCCGGCAAATGCAGCATGAACACGTGCAGGGCGTGGCTCTCGATCCACTCGCCGCAGTAGGCCAGCCGCCGCAGGTCCTGCAGTACGCCGTCCACGGTGATGCCGCAGATGTCCTCCATCGCCAGCGAGGCACCCATCTGGTAGGCGATCGGGCAGATGCCGCAGATGCGCGCGGTGATGTCCGGGGCCTCGCGGAAGTCGCGCCCGCGCAGGAAGCCCTCGAAGAAGCGCGGCGCCTCGAAGATCGAAAGTTTCACCTCCTCCACGCGGTCACCCTCGGTGCGCACGTACATCGCGCCTTCGCCCTCCACGCGGGCGAGGTAGTCGACTTCGATGGTGCGGGTCTCGCTCATGGCCGGTTTCCTGATTCTTCGGGCGGTGCCGCGCCGCTCTCCTGACGCTCGCTTTCCTCGCGGAAGGCATCGGCGCCGGCGTTGAAGGTGCGATAGAAGCGGACGCGCGTGGCGCGGTCCATCCCCAGCGTCTCCAGCTGACCGGACAGGCCAGGGGCGTTGGGGGTCTCCTTGGGCCCGAAGCACCCGTAGCAGCCGCGGTTGCACCCGGGGCACAGCGCGCCGCAGCCGGCATGCGTGACCGGGCCGAGGCAGGGCGTGCCGTGGGCAACCATCACGCAGACATGCCCCGCCCGCTTGCACTCCTCGCAGACGCTGGCGTTGGAGACCTGCGGGCGCCGGCCGTAGAGGAAGGCGCTGATGACCTCGAGGAGCTGGTACTTGTCGATCGGGCAGCCGCGCAGCTCGAAATCCACCGGCACGTGCTGGCTGATGGCATCCGAGGTGGCCAGGGTCTCGATGTATTCCGGGTGGGCGTAGACCTGGCGGGTGAACGCCTCGACATCGGCGAAGTTGCGCAGCGCCTGGATGCCGCCGGCGGTGGCGCAGGCGCCGATGGTCACCAGGAACCTGGAGGCGCTGCGGATCTCGCGGATCTGTTCGGCCGCCTCCGGCGTGGTGATCGAGCCCTCGACCAGGGTCAGGTCCCACGGCCCGTCGATGCGCTGGCTGCTGGCCTCGGGGAAATGCGCGATGCGCACGCGGTCAGTGACCGCCAGGAGCTCGTCCTCGCAGTCCAGCAGGCTCAGCTGGCAGCCGTCGCAGGAGGCGAACTTGAACACCGCCAGGGTAGGCTTTTCCCGACTCATAGCTCGCGTATCCGGAAGGCCGGTTCCATCACCGGGTAGGGGAAGACGGGCCCGTCGCGGCAGACGAAATGCGGCCCGATTTGGCAGTGGCCGCAAAATCCCACCGCACAGCGCATGTTGCGCTCCATCGATACGAAGATGTCCTCCGGCTTCAGCCCGCGGCGCTCCAGCGTGGCGGCGGTGAAGCGCATCATCACCTCCGGGCCGCAGGTCATCGCGAGGGTGTTGCGCCGGTCGAAGCCGCCACGCTCCACCAGCTGGGTCACCACGCCGACATCGCCGCGCCAGGCCGCGGTGCCGCGATCCACGGTGATGCGCAGATCGAGATCATCGCGCCGGTCCCAGGCGTCCAGCTCGTCGCGGAAGAGCATGTCCCCGGGCGAACGCGCGCCGTAGCAGACCACCACGCGCCCGAAATCGGAGCGCCGTTCGAGGGCCGCGTGGATCACCGGGCGCAGCGGGGCCAGGCCGATGCCACCGGCGACCAGCACCAGGTCGCGGCCTTTGGCCTGCTCCAGTGGCCATTGCGAGCCGAACGGCCCGCGCAGGCCGACCACCGCGCCCGGTTCCAGTCCCTGCATCGCGCGGGTCACGCTGCCCACCGCGCGCGTGGTGTGCACCACCCCGCCCTCCGCGGTGGTCGCGGAGACCGAGATCGGCACCTCGCCGACCCCGAACAGATAGAGCATGTTGAACTGCCCGGGTGCCGGCAGCGGCCCGGGTTCCACCCCCGGCTCCGGGCGCAGCTCCCAGCTGAAGACCTCGTTGCTGGCCACGTCGCGGCGCACCGAGTGGATGCGCCACGGCTGCGGCGCCATCGCCTGCTCCGGCAGGGCGCTGCCCGGCGGCGGCTGGACGGTGTCAGGCGCCATGACCCGGCCCTCCCGGCTGGTAGATATCCAGGCCCTGCAGCCGCGCCGCCTGCAGGCGCTGAACGATCAGCGCGGCGAAGTGCTTCATCAGCCGGTAGCCAAACGCCGGGTCGGCCTCCATACGGTCACGCAGCACGCCGGCGTCGAAGCGCAGCGTGTGAATATCGGTCACCGCCCTGGCGTCGTAGCTCGCGCGGTACGGCGGCAGCAGCCAGGACCAGCCGACGATTTCGCCGGGGCCGAGGGTTTGGAACGGCACCGTTCCCTCGCGCAGCGGGCTTTCCAGCGCGACCTGGCCGGAACGGATCAGCCAGAAGGTCTCGGCTGGCTCGTGATCGCGCATCAGGCGGGTGTCGGCCTCGTAGCTGCGCTCCGCCGCGCAGGCCGCCAGCAGGCGCTTATGGGCGGGTTCCATGTCCTCGAAGAACGGCTGCTCCTCGATGATGGCCAGCAGCTCCTTCATGCTCGGCCCTCCGGGTCGCGGCGCACCGCGGTGACCTCCTCGGTGATGTCGATCCCCACCGGGCACCAGGTGATGCAGCGCCCGCAGCCGACACAGCCGGAGGTGCCGAACTGGTCATGCCAGGTGGCCAGCTTGTGGGTGATCCACTGGCGATAGCGCGCGGCCACCGAGTCGCGGTGCGCGCCACCGACCAGGTGCGAGTGTTCCTGGTTGAAGCAGGAATCCCAGCGCCGCACGCGCTCGCTGCGCTGGCCTTCCAGATCGGGGACCTCCTCGACCTGCGAGCAGAAGCAGGTGGGGCAGACCAGGGTGCAGTTGGAGCAGGACAGGCAGCGCTCGGCGGTCTCCTCCCAGCGCGGGTGTTCCAGGGCCCGGTTCAGGACCTCGCGGGCATCCGCCGGCATCTGCCGGCCCATCTTTTCCGGTGCCTCGGCCCACACCCGCTCGGCGGCGGCCTGCTCGGCATCGCTGGCCGGGCGCGGATCGAGCCGGTCGAGCATCGCGCGACCCGCCTCGGATCCCGCCTCGGCGACCAGAAAGTGCTGGGTGGCGTCGATCACCTCGGTCAGCGCTAGGTCGAAGCCCTCGCGCGCGCGCGGGCCGGTGTCCATCGAGGCGCAGAAGCAGGTGCCCCCCGGCTCGGCGCAGCTGACCGCGACCATGAACAGGTCCTGGCGGCGTGCCGCGTAGCCGCGGTCCTGCACCGCCTGGTCGAGGAACACCCGGTCCTGCACGTCGATCGCCGCCAGCTCGCAGGCGCGCATGCCGATGAAGGCGCGGCGTGGGGCCTCGGATATGCCGGGCTCGGTCACGAAGCTGCCGTCCGGCTGGCGGGTCAGCCGGAACAGGGTGTCCTCGGGGGGGAACAGGTATTTCTTCCAGGAATGCGGCCCGACCACATAGCCGAACAGGGCCTGGTCATCGCGCTCGCGCAGGCGGTAGTGACCGGGGGCCTGCTCGTCGGTCCAGCCCACCGGTAGGTCGTCGAGACCGCCCACCCGGTCGTAGACGATCGCACCGTCGCGCCGCGTCGGCCCCACCACCTCGTAGCCGTCCCCGGCCAGCAGGCGGATCAGCGTGTCCACGGCTTGTGGTGCGATCACTTCCACAAAAGACTCCTGCGTCTCGGAGGCGCTGCCCGTTACGGTCAACCGCCCACACGAACTCATAGTGCGACAAGACCGCGGCACGATCCAGCGGCATCCCGGGCTGGAAATAACCCCGATACCTGCCACACTCCAAAGAGGGCGTCGTGCAGCCCTGGCGACCCGCTTGTCCGGAGGAAGCGATGGCGGTTCTGGATGCGCCGGGGAGGCGCAATATCTTCGTAGTGGGTCTGGACGACTTCCATCTGGCCCAGCTACAGACCCTGCCCGGGGCGGAGGGCTATATCTTCCATGCGCTGTTCACGCGCGAGGAGGTCAAGCCCTTAACCCGGTTTCCGGTGCGTCGGCTGCTGATCGAGGGTCGCGAACGGTTGAGCCAGTTTCCCGGCACGGTGGATGCCGTGGTCGGCTTCTGGGATTTCCCGGTCAGCACGATCCTGCCGATCCTGCGCCAGGCCGCGGATCTGCCGGGGCCGACCCTGGAAAGCGTGCTGAAGTGCGAGCACAAGTACTGGAGCCGTCTCGAACAGGCCCGGGTGGCGCCCGAGCACATCCCAGCCTTCTGTGCCGTCAACCCGTTTGTCAGCGACCCGCTGAGCGAGGTGACCCTGGACTTTCCGTTCTGGCTCAAACCGGTGAAATCGGTGCTCTCCTACCTCGGCTTTCGCATCAACGATGCGCACGACTTCCGGCGCGCCATGGAGCGGATCCGCAGGGAGATCGATCGCTTCGGCGAGCCCTTCAACCACCTCCTGGGGCACGCGACGCTGCCCCAGGAGGTGGCCGCCATCGACGGCAATCACTGCATTGCCGAGGCGCTGATATCGGAGGGTCGCCAGTGCACGCTGGAAGGGTATGTCTGGCAGGGCGAGGTCCGGATCTACGGTGCCATCGACTCCCTGCGCGAGGGTGCGGCCGGCTCCTCGTTCTCCCGCTACCAGTACCCGTCCATCCTGCCGCAGACGGTACAGGCACGGATGGAGGACATAGCGGACCGCGTGATCCGGCAGGTGGGCTACGGCTGCGCCCCGTTCAACGTGGAGTTCTACTGGGATGAGGCCACGGACCGGATCTGGCTGCTGGAGATCAACACTCGCATCTCCAAGTCTCATGCCCCGCTGTTCCGGATGGTGGATGGCTGCTATCACCAGCAGGTGATGATTGATCTGGGTCTGGGGCGCGCGCCGACCATGCCCCATCGCCAGGGGGCCTTCCGATGTGCGGCCAAGTTCATGGTTCGCCGGTATCAGGATGCACGGGTCGTGCGGATGCCCACGCCGGCGGAAATCGCGGCCGTCGAGGCCGAGTTCCCGAGTGTGGCCATACAGATCGAAGTCCAGGAGGGCATGCTGCTGTCGCAGCTTTGTTATCAGGACAGCTACTCCTACGAGGTCGCGACCCTGTTTATCGGGGCCGCAGACAACACCGAACTGGAGCGGACCTACACACGCGTGATGGAGCGGCTACCCATGGAGTTCGAGCCCGCCACACCCCCGAGCGAGGTACAGTCATGAATGTTGTCCACGACTTTCCCTGCGCGGTGGAGGTCGAGGAATACATCCCGATCCCGCTTGCCGATGGCACGCGCCTGGCCGCCCGTCTGTGGCGCCCTGCGGGCGCCGGGCAGCAGCCGGTACCTGCGATCCTGGAATACATCCCCTACCGCCGCCGTGACTCGACCCGGCTGCGCGACGACACGATGCATCACTACTTTGCCGGTCACGGCTACGCCTGCCTGCGGGTGGACCTGCGCGGATCGGGCGACTCCGAGGGGGTGCTGGAGGGCGAATACCTGCAGCAGGAACTGGACGACGGCGTGGAGATCCTGCGCTGGATCGGGCAGCAGGACTGGTGCAATGGCAACGTCGGCATGATCGGCATCTCCTGGGGCGGATTCAACGGCCTGCAAGTCGCCGCCCTGCGTCCGCCGGAGCTGAAGGCCGTGGTGAGCGTGTGTTCCACCGACGACCGTTACGCCGATGATATCCACCACATGGGCGGGTGCCTGCTCGGTGACACCCTGTCCTGGGCCTCCACCATGTTCGCGTACAACTCGCTGCCGCCGGATCCGGAGATCGTGGGCGCGCGCTGGCGCGAGATGTGGCTCCAGCGCCTGGAGGGCAGCGGCCTGTGGCTGGAACAGTGGTTGCGCCACCAGCGCCGCGACGAATACTGGCAACACGGCTCGATCTGCGAGGACTGGTCCGCGGTGCAGACGCCGGTGCTGGCGGTCAGTGGCTGGGCGGACGGCTACTCCAATGCCGTCTTTCGCCTGCTGGCCAACCTGCAGGGGCCACGACTGGGCCTGGTCGGCCCCTGGAGCCACAAGTATCCGCATCAGGGCGTGCCGGGCCCGGCCATCGGTTTCCTGCAGGAATGTCTGCGCTGGTGGGACCGCTGGCTGAAGGGCGAGCAGAACGGGATCATGGACGAACCCATGCTGCGGGTCTGGATGCAGGACAGCGTCCCGCCAACCAGCCACTACCAGGAACGCCCTGGCCGCTGGGTAGGGGAACCGCACTGGCCCTCGGCGAACGTCGAACCCGAGCCCTGGACGCTGGCCTGGCCGGGCAGGCTGGAAACCAGATCGGTCGTGATCCCGGAGCGCGAGATGAGCGTGCAGTCCCCGCTGAGCGTGGGTCTGTTCGCCGGCAAGTGGTGCTCGTATGCCGCGACCCCGGACCTGCCCCATGACCAGCGCGAAGAGGATGGGGGTGCCCTGGTGTTTACCAGCGCCCCGCTGGAAGAGCCCCTGGAGATCCTCGGCGCGGCGATGCTGGAACTGGAGTTGAGCGTCGACCAGCCCGTCGCGATGGTTGCGGCCCGATTGTCCGACGTTGCCGCTGACGACAAGGCGACCCGCGTCACCTACGGGCTGCTCAACCTGACCCATCGCGAAGGCGCCGAGACTCCGCAACGCCTGGAGCCCGGGAAAACCTACCGCGTCCGGGTCAAGTTCAACGACGTCGCGCAGCGCTTCCCGGGGGGGCATCGCATCCGGCTGTCGCTGTCGACTTCGTACTTCCCGCTGGCATGGCCGGCGCCGCGGCCTGTGCGGCTGCGGATCATGGCGGGCGCGAGCCGTCTGCTTCTGCCCCGGCGCGCGCCGCGCGAAGACATGGATGCCCGAATCGCCTTCCCGCCCCCCGAGGGCGCGCCCCCCTCGACACAAACCCATCAGCTAACGCCGCAGCGGCACAACTGGCGGGTCATTCGCGATCTGGCCGAGGACGAGTCGACCCTGGAGGTGACCAACGATGCGGGGACGGTACGGCTGGACGACCTGAACCTGGAGATGCAGCGCAAGGCGCTGGAGTGGTACAGCTACCGGGGTGACGACTTCAACTCGGCGCGTGGGGAGACCTTGTGGGAGCGCGGCTTCCGGCGTGGCGACTGGGCGGTGCGCACGGTAACCCGAACGGTGCTCACCTCGACCCCGACCGATTTCGAGATCCACGCCCAGCTGGATGCGTACGAGGGCGAGCGTCGGGTCTATGCCCGCAACTGGGACGTGAAGATCCCCCGCGACCTCGTCTGACAAAGCCGCCAGGAAGCTGGAGTCTGTCCGTGACAGCGGTCGATCCTGCGTTATGCTGGTCCCCGCTGATGCCATCGTCCGGTCTTGGGGGCGCTTCCATGCTCCATGATGCGCGTGCACCGTCGCTGTCCAGGGCCGGTTTCCCCCTCATTCGCAAACACCGGAACGAGGCATCTTCGGGAAACCCCTTGGGCGTGTAGCGTGTGCAGGATTACGCGAACCCCTATCCAGCTTACGAACCAGAGAGACCGTTATGCGGGTCACCGTATTCAGTGTTCAGCAACACGATCGCGAGGTTCTGCTCCCTGCTTTTCAAGCGGCGGACATGAAGCCTCTCCTGCATGCCGAACGCCTGACCGCAGAGACGGTGCACCTTGCCGCAGGGTCGGATGCGGTCTGCGTCTTTACCAACGATGACTTGCACCGGCGTGTGATCGACGGGCTCGCCGATCACGGGGTGCATGTCGTGGCGCTGCGCTGTTCCGGCTACGACAACCTGGACGTCGACCGCGCTCGCGAGCGCGGCGTGCGCGTGGCAAGGGTGCCGGCCTACTCCCCGAACGCGATTGCGGAGCACGCGGTCGCACTGCTGATGACCCTGAACCGGCGCGTGCATCTCGCCTGGGATCGTACGCGGCGGGGCGATTTTCGCCTCGACCACCTGACCGGATTCGATCTCGTCGGGCGCTCGGTGGGCATCGTCGGCACGGGTCGCATCGGCCAGGCCTTCGCACGCATCATGCTGGGTTTCGGCTGCCGGGTGGCAGCGCACGACCCGTATCCCAACGCCGAGCTGCAGGCCGCCGGCGTCCAGTACCTCGAACTGGACGCGCTACTGGCGCAGTCCGAGGTGCTCAGCCTCAGTTGTCCGCTGACTCGCGAAAACCGCCATCTGATCAATAGCGACAGTCTGGCGCGGCTCCCGCGCGGGGCCTTCCTGATCAACGCCGCCCGCGGGGCGCTGGTCGATACGGATGCGGCCGAGGCCGCGCTGGAGTCCGGTCAGCTCGGTGGGCTGGCGATGGATGTGTACGAGAACGAGGCCTCGCTGTTCTTTCGCGACTGGTCGCTGGCCGGGCTGCCCGACCGCCGCCTGGCGCGGCTGATGCAGCGCGACGATGTGCTGGTCACCGGCCACCAGGCCTTCCTCACCCACGAGGCGCTGACCAACATATCGGACCACACGGTGACCAACCTGCAGGTGCTGGCGGCCAATACCGAGGCTGCGGCTACCCTGGAGGGCCGAGTGGTTTGATCGGTGCCTTTCGCCTGGCCCGGCAGGCCAGGGTGCCTACAGTAGGAGCCGATACCCCGCACCGAGCGCGCCGCAGACGAGAATAAGTGGAATGATGCCTACCCGGAAACGGGCCAGGGCCATAAAGGCGGCGACGCCGAGCAGGGCCGAGAACCACTCGAAGGCCCCCTCGAAGCCGGCGGGCCATAGCACGTGCCAGGTGAAGAACACGGCCAGGTTCGCGATCACTCCGACCACGGCGGCGGTAATGCCAGTCAGCGGTCCGGTGAAGTGCAGATCGCCCCGGGTGCGCTCCACCAGTGGTGCGCCGACCAGGATGAACAGGAAGGACGGGAGGAAGGTGAAGAAGGTTGCCACCAGCGCCCCGAGCAAGGCGGCGAGCAATACCTGATCCGGGCCGAGGAAGGCCTGGGTCCAGCCGCCGATGAAGCCGACAAAGGTGACGACCATGATCAGCGGCCCCGGCGTGGCCTCGCCGAGTGCCAGCCCGTCGATCATCTGGGTCGGGCTCAACCAGCCATAGGTCTCAACCCCGCCCTGATACACGTACGGCAGCACCGCGTAGGCCCCGCCGAAGGTGACTAGCGCGGTCTGGGTGAAGAACTGACCCATGCGGGTCAGCGTGGCATCCCAGCCAAAGACCGCGAGCAGCGCCCCAAACGCTGCGACCCACAGCCCCAGGCCGACGACGAGGAAGCGGATCACGCGCGACCAGCGAAACTGCACCCAGGGTGCGGGCGCAGTGTCGTCGTCCACGACCGCCGGACCACTGGCTTTGGTGTTTCCGGTGCTGTGCGATCCCCCGTTCCGGAAGCGCTCCGGCCAGACACGACTGCCCAGCCAGCCGAGGATCCCCGCGGTGATGATGATGTACGGAAACGGGATGTTGAGCGCGAAGATCGCCAGGAACGCCGCCACGGCCATCAGCCACAGCAGGCCGTTGTTCAGCACGCGCCCCCCGATGCGCCACCCGGCATAGACGATGATCGCGATTACCGCGGGTTTGATGCCGTAGAACACCGCCTCCACCGCTGGCACGTCGCCAAAGGCCAGGTACACCCAGGACAGCCCGGTGATCAGGACCAGCGAGGGCAGGATGAACAGCAGCCCGGCCATCAGGCCGCCGAAGGTGCCGTGCAGGAGCCAGCCGAGATAGGTCGCCAGCTGCTGCGCCTCCGGGCCGGGCAGGACCATCGCGTAGTTCAGCGCATGCAGGAAGCGGTTCTCGGAGACCCAGCGTCGCCGTTCCACCAGCTCCTCGTGCATCATCCCGATCTGCCCGGCGGCACCCCCGAACGAGATGAAGCCGAGCTTGAGCCAGTAGCGAAAGGCCTCGCCCCGGGTCGGGGCGTCCGGTCGTTTATCCGTGGGTTCCGTCATTCATCACGTCCGTTCGGGTTGGGCCGCGCGTGTCCGAGCCCCTCCGCGTCGTCCTTGTAAAAACAAAAAGGCCCGGCGCCTTGCGGGGCCGGGCCTTGGGGATCGCATCGGGGTGCCCGATGCGCGAGGCGTTGTTAGCCCTCGTTGTGGTAGCGGGTGATCCGCTCCACCTCGTTCTTCGCGCCCAGGACCACCGGTACGCGCTGGTGAATACCGGTGGGGCTGATGTCCATGATGCGTTCGCGACCGGTGGTGGAGGCGCCGCCGGCCTGCTCGATGATGTAGCTCATCGGGTTGGCCTCGTACATCAGGCGCAGCTTGCCGGCGGTGCCCTTGGCCTCCATCTTGGAGTCCATCGGGTACAGGAATACGCCGCCGCGCGACAGGATGCGGTGTACCTCGGCGACCATGGACGCCACCCAGCGCATGTTGAAGTCCTTGCCGCGGGCGCCTTCCTTGCCGGCCAGGCATTCGTCGATGTAGCGCTTGACCGGGGCTTCCCAGAAGCGGCTGTTGGACATGTTGATCGCGAATTCCTCGGTGTCTTCCGGGATCTGCACGCTGTCCTTGGTCAGCAGGAACTCGCCGAAGTCCTTGTCCAGGGTGAACATCTGCACGCCCTTGCCGGTGGTCAGCACCATCATGGTGGACGGGCCGTACAGGCAGTAGCCGGCGGCGACCTGCTTGGTGCCCGGCTGCAGGAAGTCCTCGGTCTTCGGGTCGGAGGTGCCTTCCGGTGCCTTCAGAATGGAGAAGATCGTGCCGACGGAGACGTTCACGTCGATGTTGGAGGAGCCGTCCAGCGGGTCGAACAGGACCAGGTAATGACCGCGCGGGGCGCCGGCCGGCATCTCGCAGATCTCGTCCATCTCCTCGGAGGCGAGGCCGGCGGCGTGGCCGTTGTGGCCCAGGGCCTCGATGAACACCTCGTTGGTGATGATGTCGAGCTTCTTCTGCGTCTCGCCCTGCACGTTCTCGGAGCCGGCGGAGCCGAGCACTCCGACCAGATCACCCTTGTCGACGAGGTCGGAGATCTTCTTGCAGGCCACCGAGATATCGTTCAGCAGGCCGGTGAATTCGCCGGTCGCGCCCTGGATGCCGCGCTGGGTTTCGATAATGTAGTTGGTCAAAGTCGTGCCGATATGCATGATGCAATCCTGATGCTGTTGTGAATCGGGTGACACCGCGCAATCGAGGTGCGTGAGCACCATGACGGGGCGAACGGCCCCGGTGCGCCGGGTGTCTTAACCGGCATAGTGTAGCAAAAGCACCCGGATGGGCCGATCCGCCGCATCCTTTAGCCTGGCACTGTGCCTGCATGGCATCCGGGGCCGTATCCACAAGGGAGATTCGCATGCCGCAAAACGCGCTGTACGCCCAGTCCGGCGGGGTTACCGCCGTCATCAACGCCAGCGCCTGGGGGGTGATCGAGGCGGTGCGCGCCCATCCGGCCCATTTTGGCAAGATCTATGCGGCGCGCGACGGCATCCTTGGCGTCCTGCGCGAGGAGATCATCGACCTGGATCAGGAGGACCCGCTGACCCTGGCGGCCCTGCGTCATACCCCCGGCGGGGCGTTCGGCTCCTGCCGCTTCGACCTCGGCGACCCCGACAAGGATCCAGAACAGTACGAACGCCTGGTCGAGGTCTTCCGCGCCCATGACATCGGCACCTTCTTCTACAACGGCGGCGGTGGTTCCATGGACACCGCACTGAAGATCGCCAGGATGGGGGATCGCATGGGCTTCCCGATCAAGGCGATCGGGGTACCCAAGACGATCGACAACGACCTCGCCGTGACTGACTCCAGCCCCGGGTTCGGCTCCGCCGCCAAGTTCATCGCCACGGTCGTGCGCGAGGCCAGCCTGGATGTCGAATCCATGCACACCAGTTCCACCAAGGTGTTCGTGCTGGAGGTGATGGGGCGGCATGCCGGCTGGCTGGCGGCCGCCGCCGCGCTGGCGCAGGAGTTCGACGGCCAGCCGCCGATGCTGATCCTGTTCGCCGAGACCCTGTTTGACCAGGACGACTTTCTCGAGCACCTGAACCGGACGATCGAGCGTCATGGCTACTGTGTGGTGGTCGTCTCCGAGGGTCTGAAAAATCCGGATGGCACTCTGTTCTCGGTGGCGCAAAGCCATGATGTGTACGCCTACACCCAGCTGGGCGGCGCCGCCCCGCGCCTGGCCGAGCTGATTCGCGAAAAGACCGGACACAAGCTGCACTGGGCGGTGGTCGACTATATCCAGCGCTCCGCGCGGCATATCGCGTCGAAGGTGGACGTGGAGCAGGCCTATGCCTGTGGCCGTGCGGCCGTGGAGGGCGTGGTGGCCGGCGAGGATGCCTTCATGCCGATCATCCGCCGCGATTCCAACGACCCCTACCGCTGGAGCATCGGTTTTACCCCACTGGAGACCGTGGCCGACGTCGAGCAGGGCATGCCGCGCGACTACATCACCCCGGACGGCTACGGCATCACTCAGGCCGCGCGCGATTACCTGCGCCCGCTGATCCAGGGCGAGGATGCCCCGCCGTTCGACCAGGGCCTGCCCTGCTATCCGCGCATCCGGGGCGAATTGCTGCCCAAGTGCTGCCCGCCGTTCGAGGTCAAGACCGACTAGCCGCTTCTGGCCGAACGTGGGTTGGCATCCAGCCAGGTCCGCTGAAAGGCGAAGAACTGCCGGGCGACCGTGTCTGCCTCGTCGAGGCGCAGATAGTCCGCATGTTCGGCCGGCGCACAATGCGCACAGACGAAGGTGATGCCGTCACAAAGGCTGGTGCAGCACGGGGTGTTGTCCGCGCGGCGCGGCCGGTAATGCACCCGGATGGTGGCCGTGTCCGCAACGCCGCCGGGCCCGGATTCCAGACTGAGCGCCTCGCCGCAGTGGCTGCAGGCCGCCTCGATCCGGCTATGCGCACCGCTTAGCATCGGGATGGCCAGGGCATCGACGGCGCACATCGCGGCGACCGGGCTGCCACCGGCGACGCTGACCGTGATGCTGCCCGGTGCGGCGCTGTACGGGTAGCAGCCCAGACCCAGGGCCTGATGCGTCACGGCATCCAGCGTAGCCAGTTGTTCCAGCGCGTGGATATCCAGCCCCCGGGCCTCTGGTGGCTGTCCGTGCAGGCGCCAGTGTTCCAGGACTTCGAGATAGGCGGCGCGCACGGCTTCGGGGGCATTCCGCAGCCGCTGTTCCAGCGGGAAGTCGCCGCGCAGGCGTTCCAGGGCGGGGTCCACGCGCGCCGGGCTCATGACGTGGAGCAGCAGCCGCCCGGGCCCTCCTGCTGAATGGGCGGGCAGGGCACGGTGCCGTACGAGCAGAACACACAGCAGTCCCCCGGAAGCGGCCGCAGCAAGGCCCCGCAGCCGGTGCATTCGTAGAACCACTGGCAGGCGTCGGTGGGCATGGTTTCGGTCTTCTGGTGCCCGCATTCCGGGCAGGTCAGGGTCGAATCGGGCACGATCTTGTTCATATGCGTTTCAGCTCGGTTTGCGAGGATGGAGGTCAACCACTGGGTCTGGGCGGGAAAAACCCCGCCGGATAACCGGAATCGGCACAAATGTCGTCCGGCCAGCGTCTATTCTCTGCCAAGCCCGCGCAAGACGGGCCCACAACCGGATCCCGGATGGAGGAAATCATGCACTCGCGAATCCTGAATCGCACCCTCGCCCTGACCGCCGCCAGTGTGCTGGCCGCCGCATTTGTCGTACCCGGCCAGGTCGCGGCCCAGGGTGCCTACTTTGCCCCGGCGGATGGTTCGCCGGACGAGGTGGCCTTCGAATACCGCATGCACGAATACGGCTGCGCCAACGTGCGCGGACAGTGGCGCGCGACCAACAACACGGATGACTGGCTGGAAGTCCGCGTCACCAAGACCGCCTACAACTGCCCCGGAGACCTGGAAGACGACGTGCGGACAACGACCCGCGTGTGGCGCACGCTGGGTCCGGGCGAGACCCAGGAACGCACGCGCGACGACTCCGTGTGCGGCGGGGCCTGGGCACGTGGTGTCGAGGTCCTGGAGTACGAGATCAAGGTGGTCGACGCCCCCGAGGCAAACTGACAGAGGTGTGAAATTGGCCGCGGTTTTGGTTTGCGGCCGGTCAATTTGCGGTTCTGGCGGTCTACACTCGAAACAACCATTTACCGATTTCGAGGAGTCTGCCCATGAGCGTTCATTCGTTCCGTCGAGTTCTGTCCGCACCCGCGGCCCTGCTGGTCGCGCTGGCCCTGACCTTGCTGCCCGCCACTCCGGCATTCGCCGATGTCGGCATGCTGGATACCGGCAGCATGATCCAGCAGGCCAGCGCGGATGACACCCGCGCCCAGTTGCTGGAACAGCTCAATGACGCCGAGGTTCGCGCGCAGCTGATCGAGATGGGGGTTGATCCCGAGCGCGCCGAGCAGCGGGTGGCCCGCCTGACCGACGACGAACTGGCGCAGCTGGAGGCGCACATGGAGACCGACCCGGCCGGCGCGGCCAGCATCCTGGGCGTGGTCGCCGTCGTGTTCGTGGTGTTCGTGATCCTGGATGCGATGGGCGTGACCGACATCTTCGCGTTTGTCGGGCCGTCCCGCTAAGACACGCCCTGCATGGGGTCCATCTCGACGCGGCGAGTCGCGGGGCTTCTCGCGCTCGCCGCGCTCCTCTGGCTGACCGGTTGTGCCACCGCGCCGCAGAGCGCGGGTCTGGCCAGCGAGCGCCCGGCGGACCTGCCGGCGCGCGTCGAACTGGCCGACACGCCGTTCTTTCCCCAGGAGCAATACCAGTGCGGCCCCGCCGCGCTGGCCACGGCGTTGAATGCCCGGGGTATCGACGCCGCGCTGGATGATCTGATCGAGGAGGTTTACATCCCCGCCCGTGAGGGCAGCCTGCAGACCGAGATGCGCGCGGCGGTGCGTGCGCGCGACCAGGTCGCCTACCGTATCGAGCCCCAGCTGGAGGCAATCCTGCGCGAGGTGGCGGCGGGCAACCCGGTGGTGGTGTTCCAGAACCTCGGGGTGGCCCTGATCCCGGAATGGCACTTTGCGGTGGTTATCGGATACGACCTGGACGATCGGGAGATCTTCCTGCGCAGCGGCCCGATCCAGCGTCATGTGAATTCCTTTGCCCGCTTCGAGCGCACATGGGCGCGGGGTGAGCGCTGGGCCTTCCTTGTGATGCCCCCCGATACCTTGCCGGCCACTGCCCAGCCGCTGCGCTGGCTGCGTGCGGTCAACGAACTGGAACAGACCGGGCGTTTTGCGGCGGCGGCCACGGGCTACGAAACCGCCATGGATCGCTGGCCCGATGAACCGATTCCCTATGTGGGCCGCGCCAACGTGGCCTTTGCCCAGGGCGATCTGCCGGCGGCGGAGAATGCCCTGCGGGCGCTGGTCGAGCGTGACCCGGCCCGCCACGAGGGCTGGAACAACCTCGCGCACGTGCTGATCGCTCGCGAGTGCGGCGAGCAGGCACGCGAGGCCGCGAGCTGTGCGGCCGATCTGGCGGGACCGGGAGCGTATGCGCGCACTCTCGGCGCCGCGGCGGAGGCTCCGGACGGCGGCGCCGAGTGTCGTGCCTTGCCGCCCTGTGCCGCGTCGATCGAGGCACGTACGCGATAGGGCCGCGGCGCGGCTTCCATCATAACGAGTCGCGAAGCGACGTGGCGATCTGCAAGGTGTTGATTGCCGCGCTGCGCTCGCAATGACAGCCCTGCGTTACTCAGGCCGAGCGTTTCTCCAGGGTCTGTTCGGCGTGCTTGAGCACCAGGCCCAGGTTCTGCTTCTCCACGTCCGTGACCTGCGGGTCATTCTTTACCGCTTGACGCAGGTGCTCCACCAACTGCGCCAGTTCGTCGCGCGAGATCTGCTGGAAGTTGAAGCCGCCGCCGTAGCGGGACTCGAGCTGGTCCCAGTAGTCGGCGAGCGGGGGGCGGTAGTCATCACTCATCGGGCAGTCCTTGGTTGGGGCGGGCGCGGTGTGCGCGAAAGGCATTTTGTCTGTTCGTGGTGCTTGCGGTCTAATGGGGGCTTTCCCGGCCGGCCTTTCGCCCATGTCCGTTACTGCCATCTATCCCGGCACCTTCGACCCGATCACCCACGGTCACACGGACATCGTGCGCCGTGCGGCACGGTTGTTCGATCGCGTGGTGGTCGCGGTGGCCGCCAGTCCCAACAAGGGTCCGGCCTTCCCGCTGGAGACCCGCGTGGCCCTGGCCGAGCAGGCGGTGGGTGACATCCCGGGCGTGGAGGTGCAGGGCTTCGATGTCCTGCTCGCGCACTTTGTCCATGCGCAGCAGGCCAACGTGATCCTGCGCGGACTGCGCGCGGTGTCCGACTTTGAACATGAATTTCAACTCGCAGCGATGAACCGGCAGCTTGCTCCGGAGGTCGAAACGCTGTTTCTGACGCCCGCGGAGGAGTACAGCTTCGTCTCCTCCAGTCTGGTACGGGAAATCGCCCGACTGGGCGGCGACGTCTCAAAATTCGTTAGCCCCGGTGTGGCGCGCATGCTGGCCGAACAAAACGGCGCGGCACGCTAGCCGGGCCCCGCCACTGGATACGAGGAATGGCCCATGGCCCTGATGATCACCGACGAATGCATCAACTGCGATGTCTGCGAGCCCGAGTGCCCGAATGAGGCCATCTACCCGGGGGACGAGATCTACGAGATCGACCCCACCCTGTGCACCGAATGTGTCGGCCATTTCGACGAGCCGCAGTGCCAGCAGGTCTGCCCGGTGGACTGCATCCCGCTGGATCCCGATCACAAGGAGACCCGCGAGCAGCTGACGGCCAAATACGACGTCCTGATGGCCGCGAAGTAGGCCGCGGCATGGATTGGCACCGCCCGCTCCTGCACTGCGCGGTCCTCGTCACCCTGTCGCTGGCGGCGCCGCTGGCGCTGGCCGGCCCCGGGCAGCACGCAGTGGCGACTGCGCACCCGGCCGCCACCGAGGCGGGCGAGGCCGTGCTGCGCGACGGTGGCAATGCCTTCGATGCCGCGGTCGCGATTACCGCTGCCCTGGGCGTGGCCGAACCCTATGGCTCCGGGCTCGGGGGCGGGGGGTTCTTCCTGCTGCACGAGGCGGCCTCTGGCCGCAGCGTGATGCTCGATGCCCGCGAGACCGCCCCGGCCGCAGCCGATCGTGACATGTATCTGGACGCGGACGGCGAGGTGATCGACGGCTTGTCGCTGGACGGCGTGCTCGCGGCCGGCATTCCCGGCATGCCCGCTGGCATGGATCACCTGGCGCGGAAATACGGGCGCCTTTCGCTGGCGGACAGCCTGGTCCCGGCGATCCGCCTGGCCGAGGACGGTGTACCCGTCAGTGGCCGTTACCTGCAGATGGCGGGTTTTCGCCATCAGGCCCTGCGCGACGGGGCCGGCGCGCGTGACATCTACCTCGAGGCGGGCCGCCTGCCGGACGAGGGCGCGACCCTGCGCCAGCCGGATCTCGCTGTGACCCTTCGGCGCCTGGCGGACGAAGGCCGTGGCGGTTTCTATACCGGTGACCTGGCCGAGCGCCTGGTCGCCGGTGTGCGCGAGGCCGGCGGTATCTGGACCCTGGACGACCTGGCGGGCTACGAGGTCGTCGAGCGCGACCCCGTGCGTCTGGACTATCTTGGTGCCACTATCACCACCGCCTCGCCGCCATCCTCCGGCGGGGTCGCACTCGGCCAGATCCTGAACATCCTGGCGTTCTACGACCTCGAGGCGCTGGCGCCGGACATGCGCGTCCACCTGACCATCGAGGCGATGCGCCGCGCCTACCGTGATCGCGCCGAGTACCTGGGCGATCCGGATCATGTCGATATGCCGCTGGAGCGGCTGCTGTCACGCGACTACGCGGCCGGTCTGCGCACCACCATCCATCCCGACACGGCCACCCCCAGCCGCTACCTGCCGCTGTCGGTGGAGCCGCAGGCCGAGGTTCCGGTGTCGGCCGCGGCCGAGAGTCGCGAGACCACGCACTTTTCGGTGATCGACGCCGAGGGCAACCGGGTCGCGGCCACGCTGACGCTGAACTACCCGTTCGGGTCCGGCTACGTGGTGCCCGGCACGGGCGTGCTGCTGAACAACGAGATGGACGACTTTTCGGCCAAGCCGGGCGAGCCCAACGCCTATGGTCTGGTCGGTTTCGAGGCCAATGCCATCGCGCCGCAGCGCCGCCCGCTGTCGAGCATGAGCCCGACCTTTGTCGAGACCCAGGACCGTGTGGCGATCCTGGGCACGCCGGGCGGCAGCCGCATCATCACCATGGTGCTGCACGGGGTGTTCGGGGTGCTCGAGGGGCAATCCATCGAGGAGGTCGTTTCGGCACCTCGCTACCACCACCAGTACCTGCCTGACCGGGTGGAGCACGAGACCGGGGCGTTCGATGCCGAACTGCGTGGCCAGCTGGTCTCGCGTGGGCATCAGCTGGTGCCGCAGGTGCGCCCGTTCGGTGACATGCACGCCATCCTGTGGGAGCGCGGGGCCGACCGCCTGGAGGCGGCCTCCGATCCGCGCGGCGAGGGCGAGGCGCGGGTGTTCCAGCCCTGAGGACGCGCTGATGGACGCGCGCGCAGGGAGGCGCGCGAATGGATCAGCGTCTCCCTGGCCGGAACGAATTCCGGCCACACAAAAATCCGCACCCCGAGATCGGGGCGCGGATTTTTCGATTCACTGCAACCGCGGGGCCGGCAGTGCCGGCCCGGAACCCGGGGGCTTAGCCCTGGGCCAGGTCGCGGATGCGGGCGTTCAGGCGGCTCTTGTGGCGAGCCGCCTTGTTCCGGTGAATCAGGCCCTTGTTCACGGTCTTGTCGATCACCGGAACGGCCTCTTTGTAGGCCTCGGCGGCTGCCTGGGCATCGCCCTTGTGCAGCGGCTTCAGCACGGCCTTCAAGGCCGTACGGAAACGGGAGCGCAGCCCCATGTTGTGGGCGCGGTTCTTGACCGCCTGACGGGCCCGCTTACGGGCAGAAGCAATATTTGCCAAAGTACTTCCCTCGCGTTAAATCGCTAGGTTCTGGAAAGGCGGCAGAGCATACCGCCGGGCCACTACTGCGTCAACCGCGGAGTGCGCGTGATGGGGATGGCCTGGGGCCGTCCATGCGTCTAATGTAGAAGAAAGAAGCCATTCAAAGGAGAACAGGATGAATCGATTCAACGAGACCCTTCGGGCCGCACCGGCGACAGCATCGGGCATGGCCCTGCTGTTCGCGGCGCTCCTGCTGGCCAGCATTGCCTTCATGCCCCAGGCCAAGGCCTTCGAGCCGGAGGCCAAGGTCGTCTATCACGCCGACTTCGCCGACCCGCGCCGCTTCTCCGCGATGCTGACCAGCATCAACAACATGATGACGCACTACCAGAACGAATTTATCGATGCCGACGTGCGCATCGTGTTCGTGGCCCACGGCATCCGCTTCCTGACCGATGACGACCTGGCCGATACCCCGTTCGAGGCCGACGAGGAACTCAAGGAAGAGCGCGACACCCTGCGTGGGCGCCTGATGAGCCTCGCCAGCACGCATGGCGTGAAGCTCGAGCTGTGCGAGATCACCCGTTCGCAGATCGGTCTGGACGAGGACCTGATCTACGATCACGTCAACTTCGTGCCCTCGGGCGTGGTGCGCGTGGCCGAGCTGCAGAACGAGGAAGGCTTCGCCTACATCAAGATCGAGTAATCGATCTCCATATCGACAACCCGAAGCCCCGCCCCGGCGGGGCTTTTTCGTGGGGCATTAGGAAAGCGTCCGTAGAAGGGCGATTGCACCACGGAGGGCACAGAGAACACGGAGGGCTGCGATAGGGGCCAATGGAAAGGTTCGAGCGGCAGTGGGTTCGAGAGCGTGCTGATGATTCAGCCCGGGCCATCGGAGGGCCGGGCCCGGCTTGAATGCGTTGCACGGCCCTCAGCGCATCCTGCCCCCCCGAAACAACCAACGTTCTCTCTGTGTCCTCCGTGCCCTCTGGGGCTCAGCCAACCTACGCGGCCATGGGCACGAAACGTTGGGGAAGCGCTGAACGCACCCTCTGATCAGTGCTTCACAGGACTTCCAGCTTGGCGAAGCTCAGCACCAGCCATTTGGAACCGGTATGGGCGAAGTTCACCTGCACCCGGGCCGAATTGCCGGAGCCCTCGAACTGGGTGATCAGTCCCTCGCCGAACTTCGCGTGGTGTACCCGTGCGCCGATGGCCAGGCCCGCCGCCGAGGCCTCGGCGGCCTGCGCATCCATGGCCCCGAACCCCGCCGTCTTGTGCCGGGCCGTGGCAAAGCGCCCCGCGCCATAGGGCGAGGCCTGCGGGCGCAGCACTTCCAGCGCGCCCTCGGGGATCTCGTTGATGAAGCGCGAGGCGACGTTGTAGGACTCGCGCCCATACAGCCGCCGCGTCTCGGCATGGATCAGGTACAGTTCCTGTTCGGCGCGGGTCATGCCGACATAGGCCAGGCGGCGCTCCTCTTCCAGCCGCCCCGGCTCTTCCAGCGAGCGGGCGTTGGGGAACAGCCCCTCTTCCATGCCGGTCAGGAACACCAGCGGGAACTCCAGGCCCTTGGCCGAGTGCAGGGTCATCATCTGCACTGCGTCCTCGTGCGGGTCGGCCGCGCCCTCGCCGGCCTCCAGCGCGGCGTGGGCGAGGAACTCGGTCAGGCGATTACCCTCGCCTTCCTCGCTCTCGGCGGTGCTCCCCATGTCGAAGGCGCGCGCGGCCCCCACCAGCTCGTCCAGGTTTTCCAGGCGCGCCTCGCCACGCTCGCCCTTTTCCTTCTTGTAGTGCTCGCGCAGTTGCGCGCGCTCGATCGCCTGTTCCACCTGATCGGCCAGCGGCTGGCGCGGGAGCTCCTGCTGCAGGGTGCGGATCAGCTGTACGAAACCGGCGACCGCGGTGCGAGCGCGTCCGGGCAGGGCGTCGGCGTCCACCGCGTGGGTGGCCGCCTGGAGCAGGCTGGTATCCGCTGCCTGCGCGGCCTGGCGCAGGCCCTCCAGGGTCTTCTCGCCGATCCCGCGCGGCGGCTGGTTGACCACCCGCAGGAAGGCGGCGTCGTCATCGCCGTTGCCGGCCAGGCGCAGGTAAGCCAGGGCATCGCGGATCTCCTGGCGCTCGAAGAAGCGCAGGCCACCGTAGACCCGGTAGGGCATGCGCCGGCCGATGAAGGTCTCTTCCAGCACGCGTGACTGGGCGTTGGAGCGATACAGTACGGCGCACTCGCGGTGCAGCCCGCCCTGATCCACGTGGCGGGCGATGGTCTCGGCGATGAAGCGCGCCTCTTCCTGCTCGTTCAGCGCGGTGTACAGGCGTACCGGTGCGCCTTCGTGGCCTTCGGTCCACAGTTCCTTGCCCAGGCGGCCGGAGTTGTGCCGGATCAGGGCGTTGGCCGCGTTCAGGATGTTGGCGCTGGAGCGGTAGTTCTGCTCCAGACGCACGACCTGGGTGCCCGGGTAGTCCTTCTGGAAGTGCTGGATGTTCTCGATCTTCGCGCCGCGCCAGCCGTAGATCGACTGGTCGTCGTCGCCCACGGCAAACACCGGACTGCCCCCGGCCAGCAGGCGCAGCCAGCCGTACTGGATGTCGTTGGTGTCCTGGAACTCGTCAACCAGCACATGGCGAAAGCGTGTGCGGTAGTGCTCCAGGAGGGCCTTGTTGTCGCGCAGCAGTTCCAGCGAGCGCAGCATCAGCTCGGCGAAGTCCACCACGCCGGCGCGTTCGCAGGCCTGCTGGTAGGTGGTGTAGACACGCACCCACTGGCGAGCGACAGGGTCCCCGGTATCCGGCAGGTGTTCCGGGCGCGAGCCCTCGTCCTTGCGCGCATTGATGTACCACTGCGCCTGCTTCGGCGGCCACCGCGACTCGTCCAGCTCCAGCCCGCGCAGCACGCGCTTGACCATGCGCAGCTGATCATCGGAATCGAGGATCTGGAAGGCCTGCGGCAGCTTGGCCTCCTGCCAGTGCTGGCGCAGCAGGCGGTGGGCCAGACCGTGAAAGGTCCCGACCCACAGCCCGGTGGCCGGGTGGCCCAGCAGCGATTCGATGCGCCCACGCATCTCGGCCGCCGCCTTGTTGGTGAAGGTAACCGCCAGCAGGCTGTGCGGCGCCACGCCTTCGACCTCGATCAGCCAGGCGATGCGGTGCACCAGCACGCGGGTCTTGCCGGAGCCGGCGCCGGCCAGTACAAGCACCGGATGCGGCGGGGCGGCCACGGCCTCGCGCTGGGCCGGGTTGAGGGAATCGAGCAGGGGGGAGACATCCATGCGCGAATGGTAGGGAAACCCGGCCGGAATCGCACGTTCTGCATGCGGGCCGTGTGCCTTCGCCCGCGCAAACGCGCTACCCTCGGAGGCAGCCTTGAAGAAGACGCTGATTCATCGACTCCGTGCGGGAACCTCGCGCGCCGATCAGGTCCCAAAGGCCGACGCATCAGGAATGAGAAGAGACCGCGAATGAACGAGATGCCATCCCGGCACCGGCTGGACAGCCCCGTATCCGGGCAGGAACTGCACCCGGATAACCTCGCTTTCGCCGAAGATCTGCTGGAGCGCTACCAGGCCGATCCCGATTCTGTCCCGCCGGCCTGGGCCGATTACTTCCGCTCGCTGGAAGGTGCGCCGCGCCCGGAGCGCCGACGGCGCTCCACCGATCGTCCGGACCTGGCCCATGAACAGCTGCAGATCCGCGTGCTGCAGTTCATCAATGCCTACCGCTATCTCGGTCACTTCGGTGCCCGCCTGGACCCCCTGGAGCGCGAACCGCCGGAGCCGCCGCGCGAGCTGAGCCGCGAGCATCACGGCCTGGATCAGGTCGGCCCCGATGTCACCTTTGATCCGGGCTCGCTGTTCATCGACGGCCGGGTCTCGCTGGATACGATCGAGCGGGTGCTGAAGGAGACCTACTGCGCCGGCATCGGTGTGGAATACATGCATCTGATGGCCACCGACGAGAAGCGCTGGCTGCAGGAGCGCCTGGAGTCGGCACATGGCCGCTTCGGTTTCGATGACGACACCCGCCTGGCGATTCTCGAACGTCTGACCGCGGCCGAGGGTCTGGAGCGCTACCTGCACCGACGCTATGTCGGCCAGAAGCGCTTCTCGCTGGAAGGCGCGGAGAGCCTGATCCCGCTGCTGAATGCGCTGATCCAGCGGGGCGGCGCGCGCGGGCTGCAGGAGTACGTGGTCGGCATGGCGCATCGCGGGCGCCTCAACGTGCTGGTCAACCTGTTCGGCAAGTCCCCGGAGGAGCTGGCCAACGAGTTCGAGGGGCGTCCGCGCGATGACCGTGGCACCGGCGACGTGAAATACCACATGGGTTTCTCCTCGGACCTGGACACCCCGGGCGGTCGGGTACATCTGGCGCTGGCCTTCAATCCCTCGCACCTGGAGATCGTCACCCCGGTGGTGGAGGGTTCGGTGCGGGCGCGCCAGGTGCGCATCGGTGACCGCAAGGGCAACCGGGTGATGCCGGTAGTCATCCATGGCGATGCCGCCTTTGCCGGGCAGGGCGTAGTCATGGAGACCCTGAACATGTCCCAGACCCGGGGCTTCTCCACCAAGGGCACCGTGCATGTGGTGGTGAACAACCAGATCGGTTTCACCACTTCGACCCTGAAGGACGCTCGTTCGACGCATTACGCCACCGATGTCGCCAAGATGGTCAACGCGCCCATCCTGCATGTGAATGGCGATGATCCCGAGGCCGTGGTGTTCATCACCCAGATCGCGCTGGATTACCGCATGCGCTTTGGCAAGGACGTGGTGATCGATCTCGTCTGCTACCGCCGCCAGGGCCACAACGAAGCCGACGAGCCGGCCGCCACGCAGCCGCATATGTATCGTCGTATCCGCGACCTGCCGACCACCCGCGAGCGCTACGCCAGACGCCTGATCCGCGAGGGCCTGACCACCGAAGACGCGCAGGAACAGGCGCTGGAGGACTATCGCGGCCGGCTGGATGCCGGCCAGCCGGTGGCGCTGTCGTTGCTGCGCGAGCGCAACAGCCATGCCGGCTCCTCGACCAACTGGGGCCCCTATCTGAACCAGACCTGGGACCAGGACGTGGACACCGGCGCCCCCGCCGACCGCCTGGCGCGCACCCTCGAGCAGCTCTCCACCCCGCCGGAGGATTTCCGTCTGAACGACCGCGTGAAGAAGATCCTGGATGCCCGCGTGTCCATGGCGCGCGGCGAGCAGCCGCTGGACTGGGGTGCGGCCGAGACCCTGGCCTATGGCGCGCTGATCCAGGACGGCTACCGCATTCGCCTGTCCGGGCAGGACTCCAGCCGGGGCACCTTCTTCCACCGCCATGCGGTCCTGCATGACCAGGAGACCGGGAAGGCCATCGTCCCGCTGCGGCGCCTGGATCCGGACCACCCGCGGTTCCTGGTGATCGATTCGCTGTTGTCCGAAGAGGGCGTGCTCGCCTTCGAATACGGCTACGCGACCGCTGCGCCCGAGGCACTGGTGGTCTGGGAGGCGCAGTTCGGTGACTTCGTGAACGGCGCCCAGGTGGTGATCGACCAGTTCATCTCCTCCGGCGAGCAGAAGTGGGGACGCCTGTCCGGCCTGACCCTGCTGCTGCCCCACGGCTACGAGGGCCAGGGGCCGGAGCACTCCTCGGCGCGCCCGGAGCGGTTCCTGCAGCTGGCGGCGCAGGAGAACATGCAGGTCTGCGTGCCGACCACGCCGGCGCAGATGTTTCACCTGCTGCGCCGGCAGATGCTGCGCCCCTACCGCAAGCCGCTGATCGTGATGACCCCGAAGAGCCTCTTGCGGCACAAGGACGCGGTGTCCGACCTCGATGCGCTGGCGACGGGCCAGTACCAGACGGTCATCGACGACGCCCGCATGGAGGATCCTGGCAAGGTGAAGCGCGTGCTGCTGACCTGTGGGCGCATCTTCTACGATCTGGCCGCGCGCCAGGCCGAGGGCGAGCACGCGGATACGGCGATCCTGCGCCTGGAGCAGTGCTACCCCTTCCCCGAGGCGCGCCTGACCGAATTGCTGGGGCATTATCCGGAGGCGGATGAATTCGTCTGGGTCCAGGACGAACCGGAGAACCAGGGCTACCTGGAGTTTGTCGCCCCGCGTATCAACCCGCTGCTGGCGGTGCGTGGCCAGACCCTGCACGCCGTCGCGCGACCCCCGGCCGCCGCGCCAGCCGTCGGTTACCCCGAGGTCCACAAGGCGCAGCTGAAAGATCTGCTCGAGCGCGCGTTCGGGCCGATCAGCTCGCGCGACACGCCGCACCCGACTCCCTGAACATCCGATAAAGACGCACAGAACAAGGAAGCGAGATGGCATCCGATCGCACCCCGATCCAGGTCCCGGAACTCCCCGAGTCGGTCGCCGACGCGACCGTGATCGCCCTGCACAAGAAGGCCGGTGACGCAGTCAAGCGCGACGAACTGATCGCCGAGCTGGAGACCGACAAGGTGGTCCTCGAGGTCTCGGCACCCAGTGCGGGCACCCTGGTCGAGCTTTCCGTCAACGAGGGCGACGTGGTCAAGGCCGACGCGATCCTGGGTTATCTGGGGCCCGCCGAAGCCGTCCCGGAAGACCCGGACGAAGAGACCGAGGACGAGGCAGTGCCTTCCAGGGCATCGGCACCGACGGGGGGCGGCGAGCCAGCGTCTGCTGCGACGGGGGATCGGGAAGAGAAACCTGCCGCTGCCTCATCACCCGAGCCAGCGCCGTCCGGGGCCGGGAACGGATCGGCCGGTAGCCCGCCGCCGCCCACGCCGGCCGTGCGGCGTCTGCTTCAGGAAGCCGGGCTGCAGCCCGAGGATGTTGAGGGTACCGGCGACGACGGGCGTATCCAGCGTGCCGACGTGGAGCGCGCGCGCAGTGATCGCAGGGCGCCCGCTGCTTCTTCGAAGCCATCGGGTTCCGTCGGGGCTGTGCGACCCCAGGCGCATCCGGCCGACCCAGGAGACCGCGCTGAGCGCATCGAGCGCGTGCCGATGACCCGCCTGCGCGCCCGCATCGCGGAACGGCTGCTGGAGGCGAAGCAGACCACCGCGATGCTGACCACCTTCAACGAGATCGACATGTCCGCGGCCATGGCCCTGCGCAGCCGCTACAAAGAGCCCTTCGAGAAGCGCCATTCCATCAAGCTCGGCTTCATGGGCCTGTTCGTGGCCGCGGCCAGCCATGCGCTCGAGCGCTTCCCGGTGGTCAACGCCGCGCTGGATGGCGAGGAGATCGTCTACCACCACTACAGCGACATCGGGATTGCAGTGTCCTCCTCGCGCGGACTGGTGGTGCCGGTGCTGCGCGATACCGGCAACGCCTCCATCGCCGAGATTGAGCGGCGCATCCGCGACTACGCCGAGCGTGCCCGCGACGGCAAGCTGGATATCGACGAACTGCGCGGTGGCACCTTCACCATCACCAATGGAGGGGTGTTCGGCTCGCTGTTTTCGACCCCCATCCTGAACCCGCCGCAAAGCGCGATCCTTGGCATGCACGTGATCAAAGAGCGCCCGGTCGCGGTGGATGGCGAGGTCGTTATTCGGCCGATGATGTACGTGGCCCTGTCCTACGACCACCGCCTGGTCGACGGCGCCGAGGCGGTGCAGTTCCTGGTCGCGATCAAGGACGCCATCGAGGACCCGGCCCGGCTGCTGCTCGACGTCTGAACCCGAGCAGGCCCGGCCGCGCCGGATTCAGCCTGTAGGGGCCGAGCCCCCTCGGCGATCGGCCGCTAGCCAAAACCCAGCGGCCAGAGGGCCGGCCTCCTACGCCCTAGCGGCGGAAAGGGCGGTGTTCAGGCGCGGTCGACTGGGCGGCGGTAAGGGCCCGGGCGCAGGCCGAACAACAGCATCGAGGCGCCAAGCAGGCCCAGTGGCCAGGCCGGCCAGGGGAGGCCCAGCCAAGTGGAGAGCTCCAGCTGTGTGGCCAGTCCCGCGAGGGCGAGCAGCCCCGCGCCGCTCCAGGCCTCATTGCGTCGCCGGTTCTGGCGGCGCAGGCCCTCTTCCAACTCGCGGATCTGCTGGCGTAGCGCAGCATCCCGCTCCGCGCGCTGTTCCTCCACCGTCAGGGCCTTTTCGAGGTGCATGGGGAGTTCCGGTAGCTGGGCCAGCAGGCGCGGCAGGTGCTCTTGCGCATTGCGAATGAACGCACGCACGCCCATGCGCTCGTGCATCCACTTCTCGATGAAGGGCTTGGCGGTGGTCCACAGGTCCAGCTGCGGGTAGAGCTGGCGGCCCAGGCCTTCGATGTTCAAAAGTGTCTTCTGCAGCAGCACGAGCTGAGGCTGGACCTCCATGTTGAAGCGTCGCGCGGTCTGGAACAGGCGCAGCAGGACCTGGCCGAAGGAGATCTCGTCCAGCGGGCGCTGGAAGATGGGCTCGCAGACGGTGCGGATTGCGGCCTCGAACTCGTCGACACGGGTGTCCTTGGGTACCCATCCGGATTCCACGTGCAGCTCGGCGACGCGGCGGTAGTCGCGGTTGAAGAAGGCGTGGAAGTTCTCGGCCAGATAGCGCTGGTCGGAGTCCAGCAGCGAGCCGACGATGCCGAAGTCCACTGCCAGGTAGGTCGGGTCATCCGGGTGGGTGGCATCGACGAAGATGTTGCCCGGGTGCATGTCGGCGTGGAAGAAGTTGTGCTGGAACACCTGGGTGAAGAAGATCTCCACCCCGCGCTCGGCCAGCAGCTTCAGGTCGACGTTGCGTTCGCGCAGGGCGGCGATGTCGGCCACCGGGATGCCGCCGATGCGCTCCATCACCAGCACGCTGCGGCGGGTGTAGTCCCAGATGATCTCCGGGATGTAGAGGAGGTGGCTGTCCTCGAAATTGCGGTGGATCGCGGCGGCATTCGCGCCCTCGCGGATCAGGTCCAGCTCGTCGGTGACGGTCTTTTCGTATTCGTCCACGACCTCGCGCGGGCGCAGGCGCTTGGCCTCGGACCAGTAGCGATCCGCCAGGTCCGCGATCAGGTGCATCACCTCGAGATCCGCGCGGATGGTCTTGAGGATGCCGGGGCGCACCACCTTGACCACCACCTCGCGCCCGTCCTGCAGCGTGGCCGCATGCACCTGGGCGATGGAGGCCGAGGCGATCGGCGTGTCCTCGAAGGCAGCGAAGGCGATCTCGATCGGGCGCTCCAGCTCGGCCTCGATCACCGCGCGCGCCTTGTCACTGGGGAACGGCGGCACCCGATCCTGCAGGCGCGCGAGCTCGATTGCGATGTCGTCCGGGAGCAGGTCGCGCCGGGTGGAGAGCATCTGCCCGAACTTGATGAAGATCGGGCCCAGGTCCTCCAGCGCCTTGCGGATGCGCTCGCCGCGGGTGCCCTCGGTGCGGCGGAACCAGTTCCAGGGAGCGAGATAGAGCAGGAAGCTGAGCGGGCGCAGCGGCTTCAGCGTGAACAGGATGACGTCCAGGCGATAGCGCACCAGGACCCGCGCAATGGTCCACAGCCGCAGGCCCCGGTAAAGTGCGCGGCGCATCAGCCCTGCCGGTCGTCGGGGTTGGAGGCCTGGCTGGCCTCCAGCTGGCGCAGGCGGGCGTCCAGGCGCGCCACGCCGTCGCGCAGATCGGCGACATCCTCGGCAAAGGCCTCGAACGCGCCGCCCGCGGGCAACCACTCGGCCTCGTCGCGTGCGTAATCGGCCAGATCCTCGGTGGTGCGCCGGCCAAAGTGGCGCAGGCTGTCGCGCGCCTGATCCAGCAGATGGCGCAGCGGCCCGGCGGCTCCGGCGCCGGCAAAGCGCTCGAACAGATCTTCCCAGTCGATCCCGGCATCACGTAGTGCGTGTTGCAGGTCGGAGAGCACGGTGGCATCACCCGTGATGGTCAACCCGGAGCGATCGTCGCGTACCATCGCCGCGGCCAGTGACAGCGGCGAGCCCGACAGCTGCACATCTACCGGCTCCTCGACGCCGCCCACGACCTGCAGCCGGTCGGCAGCACCGATCAGCGACAAGGCCAGGCCCGGTGGTTCGATCACGATGGCGATCGCGCGCCCGGCCAGCCGCGCCCGGTCTTTCTCCGGGGCGCTGGCCAAGTGTTCGTTCAGGGTGGCCTCGATCAGGGCCGTGAACGGGCTGGGCAGGGCGAAGGGTTCGGACATGAATACGTTACAACTTGATGCCGCGGTGCAGCGCGACGATGCCGCCGGTCAGGTTGTCGTACTCGACCCGTTCCAGGCCCGCGTCGCGCATCATGCCGGCCAGGGTCTCCTGATCCGGGTGCATGCGGATGGATTCGGCAAGGTAGCGATAGCTGTCGGCATCGTTGGCGACCAGCTTGCCCATCAGTGGCAGCACCTTGAAGGAGTAGATGTCGTACATCGGACGCAACGGCGCCATCGGTTGCGAGAACTCCAGTATCAGCACGCGCCCGCCCGGCTTGATCACCCGGCGCATCTCGGCCAGCGCGCGCTCCTTGCGGGTTACGTTGCGCAGGCCGAAGGCGATGGTCACGCGGTCGAAGTGGTCATCCGGGTACGGGAGCTGCTCGGCGTCCGCCTGCACAAACTCCAGGTTGCCCACGTGCCCCTCGTCCAGCATGCGGTCGCGCCCGGCCTCCAGCATCGAGGCGTTGATGTCGCAGACCACGATCTGGCCCTTCGGGCCAACCCGCGGGGCAAAGGCCCCGGCCAGATCGCCCGTGCCGCCGGCCAGGTCCAGGATCTTCATGCTGGGGCGCACGCCCGCGCGCTCCAGGGTGTAGCGCTTCCAGATGCGATGGACGCCCATGGACATCAGGTCGTTCATCACGTCGTAGCGCGAGGCGACCGAATGGAACACCTCGCCGACCCGCGAGGCCTTCTCGGACTCGGGGACGCTCTGGTAGCCGAAGTGGGTCTTGCCGGATTCTTCTTTCATCAAAGTGCCGTTGTCAGTGCGTCTTGCGCTCGTGCCCGGCCTCTTTCAGCCGATCCAGGTAATCCTGCCACAGACGCTCCTGCTCCGTGCCGAGCTCGTGCAGGTAGTCCCAGTCATAGATGCCGGTATCGTGGCCGTCGGAGAACACCAGCTTCACCGCATAGTTTCCGACCGGCTCGATGGCGGTGATGTTCACGTCCTCCTTGCCCACCTGCAGCACCTCCTGCCCCTTGCCGTGCCCGCGCACCTCGGCCGAGGGCGAATACACGCGCAGGAATTCGCAGGGAAGCTCGAAATGCGCGCCGTCCGAATACGATAACTCCAGCATGCGCGACTTCTGATGCAGCTGGATATCGGTGGGTCGGTGGGTACTGCTCATACGGCCTCCAGAATCCACAGTCCGGGCGCCGCCCGAACCGAATCAGCGGACCGCCAAACGGCGGCCATCAATGGACTCCGAGGATACCAGCCCTGCCTGCCGGCGTGGCATCTCCCTGCCTGCGGCAGGCCCGACTCCGACACCATCGGACAGACATTGGGCGCGCCTTGACACACGTTGAGAGCCGATTCAGAGTCCGCAACCTTGTTCATGGAAAGGGATTGTCCATGTCCTCGCCACGGATTGGCGCGACGCCCCCTCTGCAACAGCTGCACGAAACTGTCCCGGCTTTACGTCCCCGGGGCATGCATCCGTCTGTTTCGGCGGGTCACGAGCGAGCCACTCGCTGCCCGGTGTTCCGGGCCAATACGCCTATTGCGCCCCGGCTCTCTCCGGAATGCCGGACAAGTGGGGTGGCCGCACGGCTGACTCGACGGGTGATCGCATGCGGCTGATGCTGATCATCGCACTGGTCGTCCTGGCCGGCCTGGCGGGCGGGTACGCGCTATCGCCCGATGCTCGGCAAGGTGTGAGTGTGGCCGCCTCCGAGTTCTCGACGGGCTTCGCGCAAGGATTTGTGAAGGGTTTTTCCGCGACGGCAGGCCATCTGTATTCGATGGGGCGGGTCGCGGGCGATCGCCCGGAGCCGACGTCAGACGACCCTCGCCGACAGGCAGAGGCATCCTCCCGGGCGCAAGGGGGAGCCCAGAATGAGCCCGCCTCTCCCGAATCCCTCCCCGCGATCGATCTGAAGGGCTATGGGGATGTGCCGAACCTGCGACAGGCCTTGGCGCGAGACGACAGCGGGCGGCTGCGTGAACAGGTCGAGGCCTTCACGGACGAGACCGACGTGAAGGCGCGCGAGGCGCACATGGATGCCCTGCTGTTCGAGTGGGCCGGTGTTGGCGAGGTCGACCCGCAAGGGCGCGGGCCGCACATCGATGGCCGCAAGCTCGCGACACTGGAGGCGTTTCTGGCAGAGGAGTTTCGCCAGCAGGGGAGCCCGAACCCCCGCCCAGGTGGGGCGGCGGAACTGCACAAGGCCTTCGCCATCCTGAAGAACGGGATGTATGGCCAGCTGATGCGGCAGACGCACCTGGCGCCCTACTTCGATGGGATCACCTTTGCCCTGAACGCATCCGGTGCCGGCTTCGATTTCTCCGACACCACGAGCGCCCTGCAGGAAAGCTTCGAGCGTGACCCGGCTAGGGGGCTGACCGACCTGTTCGAATTCGAGCGGGCTGGCGGCGAGCGCCTGCGGGCGATGGGTTTTGATCCCTACCGCCTGATGCGTGACAGGCTGCTCGAGGCTGGAGGCGACCAGAATGTACAGGTGGCGCTGTTGGCTCTGGGCTGGGACGGGCTGCGCATGGATGGCCAGGGCACGGTGGCCCGCGAGATTGTGATGGCGCATAAGGATGACGCGACGCTGAAGGCCGGTGTCAACGGCGACTGGCTGCTCGGTGGAGATGGCGACAACACCCTGAACCCCGGGCCCGGTGACGATCTGTTGTATGGCGGCGCTGGTGACAATACCTACCGCTTTGCCCTCGGGGCAGGCCACAACACCCTGGTCGAGATGCACGGAGACCGTGGTCGGAGTGTGCTCGAACTGGCTCCGGACATCCGGTCCGAAGATCTGGAAATCCGCGTCGAGGACCACGAACTGGTACTCGCCCACCGCAACGGCGAGGACAGTATCCGCGTCCAGAACTGGTTTGGCTCCATCAACCCCGAGCGCCACCGCCTGCACGCTGTGCGCCTCGCCGACGGTCAGACCCTCGATCTTCCCGAATGACCGCCATCCCCGAGGCCTTAACGGCGGGTGTGTCTCGCGCCAAGTGTGCGTGGGTCCCGGGAACAACGTGCCGACATTTGACGGCAACCTTGACAGCGCCCCCTTCGGACGGGAGCCGCTAAAACCAACACTTATGGACAGGGGGAAACCATGACCTCGTCACGGTGCGAGTCGACTTCCATTGTGCGGGCCGCTTTCGTGGCGCTGACCCCCGAACCTGTCTCGATCCTTATACGCATGTTCGGTCCTACGGGGTCCTGGGTATCGCTCGGTGCTATTGGAGCTGGGCCGACTGGCGTTGTTTTTTGTTCGCGCGCCGCAGCCCGATCAGGTGACATTAACCATGTGGGTGCGTCGGCATAGAAGCGACTTACTTCAGGGTTGATTGATCGGCAAAAGTTGCATTGTGATCTGCAAAACCGATTTTTTAAGGAAGGCTTCGTTATGGTTAAAGATAATACTGAATGCCCCGGTCCGAAGCTGAACAAAGAACTGACATGCGCAGCATTCAAGCGCCGTAAAAATAATGAGATTGCTCTCGTGCTTGGGCTTTACCTCGGCTTGACACTTCTGTTTGTATACACTATTCCTCAAAGTGTTTTGTCCGCGGTTCCGTTCCTTCGGCGTTTGGTTGATAATCTTGGAGGGGTGGTGTCTGGCGTGGAGCGATTCGGCCAATGGTCAGCGTTTCCAGAGGTCGCTCAGTTGACCTATTCTCTGCAGATTGTTCTGATTCCGGTTCTAGTGGTATGGGGAGTTGTGTCTCTGAAAATTAAATTGAAAGAGGTTGCCAGTAAAAAAAACCTCCTCAGGGCTCTGATGGCTCTCCTTTTCTTTGGTTCGGTGGGTTTTGCACTCGTTTTCGTTGCATACCCAGCTTCACCTGACCTGGGGGGTATGTTCGGTCGGATTTCGGATAGCGCCTATGCCTCGAGATTCTGGTTTTCGGTCCACAGTTCGTGGCTTACATTTGCAGCCTCCATTTGTTTTATTTTTTTCTATATTGCCACCAGGGACCTTATTGTTGGGTCGATGAGGCGGTTGTTTTAGATAATGTTTGGCGGTGTCTGTTTCGTGCGGTGCTAGAGGTTTTCGGTCAGGGTTTCGGTGTTGTCCGGGGTGTATTTTGAGTAAGTTGTTTGTGCAAAAGGAGTGTTTGTCATGGAGGACAATAATGAATATAGCCGTAGTATATTTTCTGATGTTGATGATCATATTCGGTCGATTCAGTCCGAAACGCTGACTGGTTTCTCGACCTTTCTTGAGGAGATATCCGACCCGGCGCTGAGCGAAGCCGCCCGTGTCGAGCGGCTGGCAACCTATTATGAAGTGGAGTACAGGAGAATTTCGGAGCAAGCTCGGGTAACGGCCCAACATGCGGAGGCAATGGGGGATTCTCAGCGAGCTTCGGTGTGGCGAGCCGCTGCGGAGGAAGCCCAGGGGTGGGCAGACCGTAGAGCGTCCACCGCAGACGCCTATTGGATACAGAGTACTCACCATTCCATTGGTGCTCGTGTTAGCAGCGTATTGGGGCCGATTGGTAATGTCGTTGATGCGACAAAAATCGTTACGGACGTCGCGCGCGGCGATTGGCACGAAGCTTCGGCGAACACGAGTAGTGTCTTGCTTGGGGTGGGCTTTGCGAAGGTCGGAGCAGTAGCAGCTGGTGCATTCCTTGCCCCGGGGCTCGCACCTGTACTCGCCGCCGCAGGTGGAGCCGCGCTCGGCACCTGGCTCGCAAACGAATACGGCGGGGATCTATATAACAAAGTACGAGAGACTGCTACAGACGTTCTGGAGGAACTCGGCGGGCCTGCGGGTGTTCTGCAATCCGCCTGGGACTTTTGGGTTGGTGACTTCATTGGCGACATCCGCGATTTCTTCAACCGAGGCCAGTCGCATGCTTCTCCGATCATCCTGGATCTGGATGGCAACGGGATCTCCACGGTCGGTCTGGATGCCGGGGTGCAGTTCGATCACAACGGGGACGGGTTTGCGCAGGCCACGGGTTGGGTGGGTCCGGAGGACGCGTTGCTGGCGATGGATCAGACTGGCAACGAGGCGATCGAGGACGGGAGCGAGCTGTTCGGCAATGCCACCGAGGTGGCGGATGGCGTGACCGCCATGAACGGCTTCGAGGCGCTGGCGATCCACGACAGCAACGGCAACGGCCGCATCGATCCCGGTGACGAGGTCTGGGGTGACCTGCGGCTGTGGCAGGACGCCAATGGCAATGGCGTGGTCGACCAGGGCGAGCTGCTGACGCTGGACGAAGTCGGTATCGGCTCCATCGATCTCGGCTATTCGGACTCCACCTATGTGGACGAGCATGGCAACGAGCACCGCCAGATGGGCCGGTTCGAGTGGGCCGACGGCCGCGAGGGCGAGGCCACGGATGTCTGGTTCATCCAGGACACGGCGCACACCGAGGCGCGTGAGCGGCTGGAGGTGCCGGAAGCCATCGCTGGGCTGCCGGACCTGATGGGCTATGGCGAGGTGCACGACCTGCACCAGGCGTTGGTGCGGGATGACAGCGGGCAACTGCGCGAGCATGTCGACGCCTTCATGGCCGAGACCGACGTCAAGGCCCGCGAGGCGCGCATGGAGACGCTGCTGTACGAATGGGCTGGCGTCAGCGACGTGGACCCGGAGAGCCGGGGACGCCACATCGACGGCCGCAAGGTCGCCACGCTGGAGGCCTTCCTGGGTCAGGAGTTTCGCCAGCGTGGCAGTCCGGATCCCAGGATCATGGCCTCGGGCGAGCTGCGCGCCGGCTTCGATATCCTCAAGACGACCATGTACGGGCAGATGATGCGCCAGACGCATCTGGCGCCCTATCTCGAGGGAATGGATCTGGTCTTCGATGAAGACGGTATCCGCATCGACTTCGCCGGCACCACGGAGGCCCTAAACCAGCAGTTCGATGCCGACCCTGCCCGGGGTGTGGCCGATCTGCTGGAGTTTGAGCGCGTGGCCGGCGAACAACTCGCACCCATGGGCTTCGACGCCCACGGCCAGCTGCGCAACATGCTCGCGCAGGCCGGGGACGATCCGGCGGTGCTGGCCGCCCTGGCCGACTTCGGCTGGGACGGGGTGCGCGCCGACGGTGAAGGCACGGTGGCCCCGGAGATCGTGTTCGCCGGGAACGACGGTGCGCAGCTCACGGCTGGCTCCGGCGGCGACTGGCTGCTAGGCGGTGATGGCGATGACGTCCTGCAGGCAGGTTCGGGCAACGACATCCTGTACGGCGGTGCCGGCAACAACACCTACCGCTTCGATGTCGGCCAGGGCCACAACACCCTCGTCGAGATGCACGGCGACAACGGGCACAGCGTGCTCGAGCTGGGTCCGGAAATCCGCGCGGGCGACCTCGACATTCGCGCCGAGGGCAGTTCGCTAGTGCTGGCGCACAGCAACGGGCGTGACAGCATCACCATCGACAACTGGTTTGGCAGCGCGGATACGGAGCGCCACCGCATCAACACCCTGCGCTTCGCGGACGGCCATAGCTTCGACCTGTCCGCGCTACAGCTCGGCTCGACACAGGGCGACGAGCTGACCGCCGGGGCGGAGAACGCCATCCTGGTCGGCAATGAAGGCGAGAACACCCTGACCGGCGGCGCCGGCGACAACTGGCTGCATGGCGGCCGGGATGCGGACATCCTGGTGGGGGGCGAGGGTGACAACCTGTTCGTGGTCCGGCATCGGGACGACCAGGTCATCGCGGAAGCGAGCGACGGCACCAACACCGTGCAGTCGCATGTGTCGTTCACCCTGTCCGATAACCTCCACAACCTGACGCTGCTGGGTCGCAGCGGGATCAACGCCACCGGCAACGAGTTGGATAACGTCCTGATTGGCAACTCGGGTAGCAACCGGCTGGACGGGGTCGCGGGTGCGAACACCATGATCGGTGGCCGTGGCAACAACACCTACGTGGTGCACAGCACCGACGACGTGGTGATTGAGCAGCCGGGCGAGGGTAACGACACCGTCGAGTCTCACATCGATTACGTCCTGCCCGAGAACGTGGAGAACCTGCGGCTGCTGGGCAGCGAGGACCTCGATGGCACGGGTAACGAGCTGAACAACCGGATCATCGGCAACACTGGCGACAACGTGCTGAACGGCGTGGCGGGCGACAACTACATCGACGGCCGAGCGGGCGCGAACATCATGATGGGAGGTGTCGGCGACGACACCTACGTGGTGCGCAGCGCCGACGACGTGGTGGTCGAGCGCCCCGGCGAGGGCAATGACACCGTCAAGTCCTACATCGACTACATCCTGCCGGAGAACGTGAACAACCTGACCTTGATGGGCGGCGCGGATCTCGATGGCACGGGCAACACGCTGGACAACGTGATCAGCGGCAACACCGGCGACAACGTGCTGAACGGGGTGGAGGGCGACAACTACATCGACGGCCGCGCCGGTACCAACATCATGATCGGCGGCGCCGGCGACGACATCTACATCGTCAACAGCGAGGACGACGTGGTGATCGAGCAGTCCGGCGAGGGCCACGACACCATCCGGTCCTCGGTGACGTACGCCCTTCCCGACAATGTGGAGGACCTGATTCTCACCGGTTGGGCCGATATCGACGGGACCGGCAACGAGCTGGATAACTACATCGAGGGCAACAACGGAGACAACGTGCTCAACGGCGTGGCCGGCGCGAACGTGATGGCCGGCGGCTGGGGCGACAACACCTACATCCTCAACAGCGAGGAGGACGTGGTCATCGAAAAGCCGAACCAGGGCAACGACACGGTGATCAGCCCCTTCGACTACACCCTGCCGGACAACGTGGAGAACCTGACGCTGGTGGGCGATGCCCGGGTGGGCCGCGGCAACGACGAGGACAACGTGATCATCGGCACGGAGCGCCCCAATCATCTCTACGGCGTGAGTGGCGACAACGTGCTGATCGGGGGCGGCCGCTCCGCGAACTTCCTGTACGGGGGTGACGGGGACAACACCTATGTGGTCAGCAACCCGGGCACGAAGGTGATCGCCCAGGAAGGTGGCGGCACGGACACCGTGAAGGCGGAGACCCACTTCCGGCTGCCCGATCACGTGGAGAACCTCACCCTGACCGGGGACGGCGACTATTGGGGCCGGGGCAACGAGCTCGACAACACCCTGATCGGCAACGACGGCGATAACGTCCTGCGTGGCGAAGGCGGCGACAACTTCATCCACGGCGGTCGCGGCAGCAACGTCCTGCAAGGGGGCGCGGGTAGCGATACCTACTACTTCGAGCGCGGAGACGGGCACGACCGGACCGTCGAGCGCGCCCGCGACCCGGGGGAGGACACCCTGCTCCTGGGCGAGGATATCGCGGCGGACCAGCTCTGGTTCCGCCAGGACCGCCGTGACCTGGAGATCGGGGTCATCGGTACCGACGACCGCATCACGGTCGATGACTGGTTTGGTCGGCACGGCGAAACCCTGGACCGGGTAAAGCTCTCGAGCGGCGAGATCCTTGCGGCATCCGAGGTCAACCAACTGGTCCAGGCCATGGCCGCGTTCGACCCGCCGAGTGCGGACGAGACCCGTATCCCCGAGGCGTACCGGGAGCAGCTCCAGCCCGTGGTCGCATCCGCGTGGCAGTGATCCGGTAGCCACCCGCGGGGTCGGTCCTTCGCGGCCGCCCCGCTTTTCCAGTTCAACTCCGGCGGCCCGGTCAACCGGGCCGCCAGTTTTTGCATGTCCCCGGCAAGGACGCCGGTGACGGACCAAGCGAGGCAGCATGGATTCGCCAGGGAAGGCCACCCCGGACTCGAATGACGAGACCGGGGCTATCGACACGGGACTGACCGCGCTGGCGATGCTGGCGCAGTATCACGGCGTGCCGGCCAACCCGGCGCAGTTGCGCCACGAGTTCGCGCCGGATGGTCAGCCATTCGATTTCGATCGCATCCTGCACGGTGCGCGGCATTTGGGGCTCAAGGCCAAACGCGTCCGGACGAAACTGGCGCGGCTCGAGCACACGCCCTTGCCCGCGATCGCGCAGGCTACCGACGGGCGCTTCTTCGTGCTGGCGCGCGTCGGAGAGCAGGGCGTGCTGGTGCAGCACCCTGGCCGTGGCCAGGCGGAGCGGATGTCCTGGGAGGCGCTAGAGGAGCTGTGGTCCGGCGAGCTGGTCCTGCTCACCTCCCGTGCCTCGCTCAGGGCGGAACTGGGCAAGTTCGATTTCACCTGGTTCGTCCCGGCGCTGGTCAAGCATCGCAAGCTGCTGGGCGAGGTGATGCTTGCCTCGTTTTTCCTCCAGATCTTTGCCCTGGTCACGCCGCTGTTCTTCCAGGTGGTGATGGACAAGGTTCTGGTCCATCGCAGCCTGACCACGCTGGATGTGCTGGCGATCGGTCTGCTGGCGGTGATGGTCTTCGAGGTGGTGCTGTCCGGGCTGCGCAGTTATATCCTGGCGCACACCGCCAGCCGCATCGATGTCGAGCTCGGGGCGAGCCTGTTTCGCCACCTGATCCACCTGCCCATGGGCTATTTCGAGTCGCGCCGGGTCGGCGACTCGGTGGCGCGCGTGCGCGAGCTCGAGAACATCCGCGAGTTCCTGACCGGCAATGCGCTGACGCTGGTGCTGGACCTGTTGTTTTCGGTCGTCTTCATCGCCGTGATGCTGCTCTATAGCGGCTGGCTGACGCTAATTGTGATCGCCTCGCTCCCGCTGTACGTGCTGATCTCGGTGCTCATCACGCCACCGCTGCGGGCGCGCCTGCACGAGAAGTTCAACCGCGGTGCCGAGAACCAGGCCTTCCTGGTCGAGAGCATCAACGGCATCGACACCCTCAAGACCATGGCGGTGGAGCCGCAGACGACCAAGAAATGGGATGAGCAGCTGGCGGGCTATGTCTCGGCCGGGCTGCACACCACACGTCTGTCGACCATCGCCCGCGAGTTGATCTCGCTGGTGGGCAAGCTGGTCACGGTGGGTACGCTGTGGCTCGGGGCCCGGCTGGTCATCGAGGGGGACCTGACCGTCGGCCAGCTGATCGCCTTCAACATGCTGGCGGCCCGCGTGGCGCAACCCATCATGCGGCTGGCCAATATGTGGACCGACTTCCAGCAGGTGGGGATCTCCATGCAGCGTCTTGGCGACATCCTCAACGCGCCGACCGAGTCCTCGTTCGCCAACCGCAGCAACCTGCCGCGTCTGGAGGGACGGATCGAGTTCGATCAGGTGCATTTCCGCTACCGGCCCGACGGCCCCGAGGTGCTGCGCGGGCTCAGCCTGGAGATCCCGCCCGGCCAGGTCCTGGGCGTGGTGGGCCGCTCCGGCTCGGGCAAGAGCACATTGGCCAAGTTGATGGCGCGGATGTACGTCCCCGAGCGCGGGCGCGTGCTGGTGGACGGGACCGACCTGGCAGTGGCCGAGATCAGCTCGTTGCGCCGCCAGATCGGGCTGGTGCAACAGGAGAACATGCTCTTCAATCGCTCGATCCGCGAGAACATCGCCCTGGCTAGTCCGGGCGCATCGCTGGAGCAGGTGATGACCGCCGCCCGCCAGGCAGGCGCGCATGACTTCATCCTGGAAACGCCCGAGGGATACGACACGACCGTGGGTGAGCACGGCTCCAGCCTCTCCGGCGGGCAGCGCCAGCGCATCGCGATTGCCCGGGCGCTGATGAACGACCCTCGCATCCTGATCTTCGACGAGGCCACGAGCGCGCTGGACTACGAGTCGGAGCGGATCATCCAGCAGAACATGCAGCACATTGCGCGCGGGCGCACGGTCATCATCATTGCCCACCGCCTGAGCGCAGTACGCCGCAGCGATCGCATCATCGCCATGGAACACGGCCAGATCATCGAGTCCGGGAGCCATGACGAACTGGCGGGGCGCGAGGAAGGCTTTTATGCGGGTCTGCTGCGCATGCAGCGGGAGTGAGGGACGGCATGGGCATTCTGCGCAAGGCCTGGGGTGACCTGGGAGGACGCTATCGACGGGTATTCGCCCGTGCCTGGGCGCGGCGGCGGGAAATGGATCCGCCGCGGCGCCAGCCACATGAGCACGAGTTCATGCCCGCGGCCCTGTCCCTCCAGGAGACCCCTGTGCATCCACTGCCCCGGGTGATCGTCGGCGCCATCCTGTTGCTGGCGGTGCTCGCGCTGATCTGGGCGACGTTGGGGCGCATGGACATCGTGGCGGTTGCCGAGGGCCGGGTGGTACCGGACGGGCGCACCCAGACGATCCAGGCTACCGAGACGGCCAGCGTGCATGCCATCCATGTGCGCGACGGTCAGCGCGTGAAGGCGGGAGAGATCCTGGTCGAGCTGGATCCGACCCTGCCCGGGGCCGATCTGGAGCGCCTGGGAATTGAGTATCGTTCCGCGCGACTCACCGCCGCGCGGTCGGAGGCCTTTCTCGAAGTCCTGGAGGCGGAGGAAGGAATCCCGCTTCTCAACACCGGCTACCCGGTCCCGGAAGATGCAAGGCGGCTCGAGGAGCGCGTGCTGGTCGGGCATGTCCACCACTACCGTGCACGGATCCAGCAACTCCAGGCGGAAACGGCCCGTCGTCAGCAGGAGCTGGAGGCGACCCGGGCGATGGTGATTAGCCTGGAAAGTACCCTGCCCATCATCCGCCGTCGCAGCGAGGATTTTCGCCAGTTATCCGACCAGGGGTTGGCTGCGGCGCACGAGCAACTGGAGCTGGAACAGAACTACATCGAGACGACGCACCAACTGACCGCTCAGCGCGCGCGCCTGGCCGAGGCGGAAGCCGCGCTGCACGAAGTCCGGGAGCAACGTGAGGCCTTGCGCGCGGAGAGTCGTCGCGAGGCGCTGGACACCCTGCACCGGGCGCGCGCGGACGCCGAGTCGCTGCGCCAGGAGCTGATCAAGGCGCGCCGTCTGGACGAGCTGACCCGCCTGCGGGCCCCGGTGGATGGCACGGTCGAGCAACTGGCCGTGCACACGGTGGGCGGTGTCGTGGAGCCGGCCCGTCCGTTAATGGTCGTGGTCCCCGAGGATGGCGCAGTGGAGGTCGAGGCCACCCTGCCCAACAAGGACATCGGCTTTGTCCGGGCTGGCCAGGAGGCCGAGGTCAAGCTGCAGACGTTCCCTTATACCAAGTACGGAACCATCGATGGTGTGGTGACGGACGTCTCGCAGGATGCGGTGCAGGATGAACAACAGGGACTTGTCTTCGTGGTGCGTGTCCGCCTGGAGCAGGACACCGTGGATGTCCACGGCGAGGCGGTGCGCATCGCGCCGGGCATGATGGCAACGGTCGAGATCAAGATTGGCTACCGCCGGATCATCGAGTACTTCCTCGCGCCGTTGCTGCGCGCCGCCAACGAGAGCCTGGGGGAGCGCTAGGGAGACGCTGATTGAATCGCGCGCTCGCGTTGGTGCCCCCTGTTTTCCGAGACAAGGCGCGTCGTGCAGCGGGTAGTGGTTCTACCCGCAAGCGGCGCAACGAAGGATCGGGGAACAGGGGGCACCAACCCGACAAGTGATTGAAAGAGCGGGCTCGGCCGCTTTTGCGCGCGCACGGCGTTGCGGCTCCCTTGTGCAGAATGACTGCACGGCAGTCACCGCGCCTTGTTCGCACGCAAAAGCGACTCGAGCGCGAGCGCGCGATTCAATCAGCGTCTCCCTAGGCGATAGGGCGGCATCGCATGATGTAGACGTCCATGTTTGAGTCGGTCTGCGCACTGACCGGGCACGGTTAATGATCTGTCACCGCGTTGTATGGGCGAGCTGCAAATCGATCAGCGTCCCATTGGGTTAGTCGCGGCGTTGTAGTGCCCCCAAGCGGTACATGCTCGGCTTGGCTCTCATCGCTGCCCATTGTCGCGAGGATGGGCTGAGCCCCTTTCTGGAGTCAGATTGCCGCCGGGTTTTTGTGCGCGGGGCATTGTTTGTGCGAGGGAGCGATTAGCTCCAGGTGGTGCGGGCGCGGTGGTAGAAGTCGGGATCTTCGCTGGTGGCTCCCTGCAGGGTGCAGACGGCGGCGGCGAACTGGAGGGCGCGGTCCAGGGTCGTCGTCCAGGGCCAGTCGTTTTGTAGGCCGATGATGGCGACGCTGGCGAAGGCGTCGCCGGCGCCCACGGCATCACGGAAGCCGTCGACGGTTGGGGCCGGGGCCTGCCAGTGCTGGCCATCGGTGGTGTGGATGGCAGCGCCGTCGGCGCCGTGGGTGATGATCAGGGCGGAGCGGATCGCGGCGCGCTCCAGGAGCGCCGCCGGGCGCTCCGGTGCGGCAACGTCCGGGGCCAGCGTGGCCGCCTCGTCGGTGTTCAGCTTGACCACGTCGGCGCCGCGCATCAGCGCGAGGACGTCGTCTGGCTGGTACCACGGTGCGCGCAGGTTCACGTCGACGAAACGATGTTGTGCGCGGGCCTGCAGCCGTTCCAGTAGCTCGCGGTTGTCGGCGCGCAGGGCGAGCGTGCCGTGATAGAGGAGGCCGGCGGTGTCCGGCAGCTGGTCCGCCCATTCCGCCGGTACGGCGTCATAGGCCTGGTCGGGGACGATGGTGTAGGTCGGTTCGCCGTCTTTCAGGGCGATGCGGACCTGCCCGGTGGGGGCCGCGGGATGTTGGTACAGCCCGCGGGTGTCCATCCCGATGCGGTCCATGCGTTCGCGGATGCTGCGGCCGTCCGCGTCGTTCCCCACGCCACCCACGAAACAGGCGGCCTCGCCTAGCTGGCGTAGATTCCAGGCGACGTTGAAGGGTGCGCCGCCAAGGACGCGTGTGCCGTCGGGGAAGCAATCGAACAGGACTTCGCCGAAGATCAGGTGGGGTTGGGGCGTGCCGTTCATGGGTTCCCTCGGCAGTGGATCAGTCGCCGGCCCGCTCGATGCGGTCACGGCCTCGCTTTTTCGCCTGCAGCAGCGCGTGGTCGGCGGCGTCGAATATCGCCTCCGGGGCGGCGGCGGGGTCGATTTCGGCCAGCCCGGCGGAGATGGTGACCTTCAGGCGCGTCTTGCCGGAGCGCACGATCAGGCGGTCCACGGCGTCGCGGATGGTATTGGCCTGGCTGTATGCGGCGTTGGGTTCGCGATGGATGATCATCACGAATTCCTCCCCGCCATAGCGCGCGACGAAATCCGGCTCCCGGACGCCCTCGGCCAGGATCTCCGCGACCGCTCGCAGGACCTTGTCGCCGGCGGTGTGGCCGTACTCGTCATTGATGGTCTTGAAGTGGTCGATGTCCCAGACCAGCAGTGAGGCCCCACCGGATTTCTCGAGTTCCGCGGGGAGCTGTTCCAGCCGCTGTTCGAAGGCCATTCGATTGGGCAGTCCGGTCAGGCTGTCGCGAGTGGCTTCGGCGCGGGCCTGCTCCAGACGGTCGCGTAGCGCTTGCACCTGACCCTCCAGGCTGCGGCCCTTGGAGCGCAGGACGCGGTTACGCTCCAGCGCCACCTGCAGTTCGTCTTCCTGCTCGTCCCGAAACGTGGTGACGCGCTCCACCATGCGGTCGAGACCGCGGGTCACCTCGGTGCGCAGTGTGGCGAGGTCCTCGACGTCGACCACCCGGCCCTTGATGTGTTCGACGTCCCCGGAGATCCCCGCGTGCAGATCGGAGACCGATTCGCGGGCGCGCTGGCCGCGCGCCTCGTCTTCGGACAGGGCGGTATCCACGTCTCCCAGACGGTGCCAGATCTCGCCGACCACCTCGGTGAGTTCCTCGCGCTCGGTCATCGCCTGCTCGCACTTGTCGTGCATCACCGAGAACAGGCGTGCGAGGGTGCGCTCGATCTCTGCCTTGTCGCGGCGATCGGCGGCCCGGGTGAGGGCCTCCAGCTCGGGGTCGAGGAATTCGAAGCCGTGCAGGCCACGCTGGACGACCGCGAGGATACCGTCGGCCAGGTCCTCCCGCTGATCGCTGGATCGCACGGCGTCGGCCAGCTGGCCGCTCAGGCGATCCAGCCAGGCGGTGTCGCCGGGGTCGGATTCGATGGCGCGGGTCAGGTCGCGCACGGCGCCTTCCAGCGCCGGCACCTTCGCGGAGACCACCGCGAGCGCCCTGAGGGCCACCCGACGGATCGCGTCTTGCAGGGCTCGCTCCCGGTCCAGCGAGCGCTCGAGCTCGATAATGGTCTTGCGCAGATCGCTGTCGGACATTGGGGGGCCCATAAGGAAAGTGGGACTATTTAACCGTGGAACCGCCGCGGATGCTACCGCCTGCGGCCAGTAATCAGCGTTCCCCAGGGGTCAGTGCTGCGGATCGTGCAGGGCCTGGCGCTGCGGCAGTTCGATTTCGATCCCGACCGGCAGGTGGTCGGAGAGCGCCACGTTGTAGACGCGCACGTCGCTCACGTGCAGGTTGGGGGTCAGCAGGATGTGGTCAAAGACCAGGCGTGGGTCCCAGGCGGGATAGGTCGCGGGGCAGGCCATGGGCTCCATCAATCCGGTGCGCGCGACCAGCTGCCGCAGTTCTTCGCTGTCCTGCTGGCAGTTGAGGTCGCCCATCACGATGGCATGTGGCAGGTCGTGGATGCGCTCGGCCACGTAGGCCAGTTGCGATTTCCGGGTCCGCTTACCCAGCGCCAGGTGCAGCAAGAACAGCACCAGCTCTTCGCCGTCGCCCATCGCGTAACGCGCCTCGATGGCGCCGCGCCCGGGCAGTGCGCCGGGCAGGCGGTGCATCTCGACCCGGTCGGGCTCCAGGCGCGAGAACAGGGCGATGGAGTGCTTGGCGAACTGGCCTAGATCGCGGTTAATGCGGTTATAGGTGTACGGGAAATGCGCCCGTTCGGAAAGATAGGACGCAAGATCGACGAAGTTGCTGCGCAGGCTGCCCCCGTCCAGCTCCTGCACGCCGACGATGTCGAACTCGGAGATGAAGCGCGCCACCCGATCAAGGTTGTCCATGCGCCCGCCATAGGGGAGCACGTGTTTCCAGCTGTTGGTCAGGTAGTGATGCAGCCGGGAGGAATGGATGCCGACCTGGGCGTTGAAGCTCAAAAGACGCAGGCGCTGGCTGTCGGGCTCACGTTGATACGACAGCCTTGCCGGGGTGGGGGCTTCCGGTTGCTCCACGTCCTCGGGCCCGGTGCGCACGGCACGATCGTGGCCGTTCGCGATTGAGGTCATCGCGGGTCGTCTCCTGCTGGCGGGGAAGTCCGCGTTGTCAGAATGGACAAACCAGCTCGCCCAAACGTTCCGTCAGCTTCATGTTCTCGCTGTAGTCGACCGGGCAGTCGATGATTGTTACGCCGGGTGTTACCAGGGCCTCGCGCAGCGCCATCTCCAGGCTGTCGCCGGGTTCGATGCGCACGCCGTGCGCCCCGAACGACTGCGCCAGCTGCACGAAGTCCGGATTGCCGAACTCGACGAAGGCCTTGCGGCCATATTCGCGTACCTGCTTCCACTCGATCAGGCCGTAGGCGTTGTCGTTCCAGATCAGGACGACGAAGTTGAGGCCCAGGCGCACGGCGGTTTCCAGTTCCTGCACGTTCATCAGGAAGCCGGCATCGCCGGTGACCGCGACCACCTGGCGTTCGGGATGGAGCTTTGCGGCGGCAATGGCGCCCGGGAGCGCGATCCCCATGCTGGCAAAGCCATTGGAGATCAGGCAGGTGTTGGGCAGCTCGCAGCGGAACATACGCGCCATCCAGAGCTTGTGCGCACCCACATCGGTGATCATGATCGCGTCGAGGTCGGCGGCGGTGCGCAGGTCCCAGATCAGCTTTTGCGGCTTGAGCGGCACCTGGGTGTCGTCGCGGTGCTCGTTCATGTCGTCGATCAGGCGCTGACGTAGCGGGCGCAGGATCGTCTCGTCGCGCGGACTGACCTGTTCCGCCAGGCGGTGCAGGCAGGTCGTAAGATCGCCCAGGACCTCGGCGGTCACATTGTAGTGACCGTCGATCTCGGCCGGCGCAGAGTCGATATGGATCAGCGTGCGGTCGCCATCAGGGTGCCAGAAGCTGGGCGGGTATTCGACCAGGTCGTAGCCGATGCAGACGATCACATCGGCCTTGTGGAAGCCGAAGTTCACGAAGTCCTGGCTTTGCAGGCCGACCGAACCCAGTGCCAGTGGATGGCGGAACGGCAGTACGCCCTTGGCCATGAAGGTGTTGGCGACCGGAATGTTCAGGGCGCTGGCGAGCATGGCCAGGGCGCCGCTGGCGCCGGAACGGATCACGCCGTTCCCGGCCAGGATCAGCGGGTGCCGGGCCTCGTTCAGCAGGCGCGCAGCCGCCTCCAGGGAGGCTTCGGCCGGCACGGCGGCCGGGCCGGCATGCACCGGCAGGGGCGGATTCGGGCACGGCAGAGCGGCGATGTTCTCCGGCAGCTCGATGAAGCTGGCACCGGGCTTGCCGCCTTCGGCCCACTTGAAGGCCTTGCGGATCACCTCGGGCAGGATCTCGGGCTCCAGCACCTGTGAGCTGTACTTGGTGATCGGCTGGAACAGGCCCTTGAGGTCGAGGACCTGGTGCGATTCCTTGTGCAGCCGATGGGTGCTGGCCTGGCCGGCAATCGCGACCAGGGGGGCGTGATCCATGTTGGCGTCGGCGACGCCGGTGATCAGGTTGGTGGCACCGGGCCCCAGGGTCGCCAGACAAACGCCCGCCTTGCCGGACAGCCGGCCGTGGACGTCGGCCATGAAGGCCGCGCCCTGCTCGTGGCGCGTGGTGACGAACTCGATGGGGGAATCGGCCAGGGCGTCGAGAACTGCCATGTTCTCCTCGCCGGGGAGGCCGAAGATGCGTTCAACGCCCTCTTGCTCGAGGCACTCGACCAGACGCTGGGCGGTGGTCGGATCGCTCATGGCCGAACCCGCCGGACTGGGCCCGCGTTAGCCGCGGGCACGTTCGATCAGGTAGTCGGCAACCTCCAGCATTTCGTCGTGCCCGCCGGCCATGCTGGCGGAGACGATGGCCTCGCCATTGATGACCAGGGTAGGCACGCCACTCACGCCGTAGTCCTGCACCGTCTCGGTGGCCTCGACGATCCGTCGGCGAATCGCCTCGGAGCGCATGGTTTCGCGGAACTCGTCGGCGTCCAGCCCGCGCTGGTTGATAAAGCGCAGGATCGCGCTCTCGGAGCGCAACTGGCGGCCCTGGTCGTGGATCGCGTCGTAGAACGCCTGATGGACGTCGTCCAGCACGCCCAGCTTCTCGGCGGTGTAGTACACCCGGGCGTGCAGCGCCCAGACGTCGTTCATCGGCGCCGGGAGGTATTCGAACTGCACGTCGTCGGCCAGGCCAGGCTTCCATGCCTGGACCTTGGGCTCGAAGGCGTAGCAGTGCGGACAGCCGTACCAGAAGATCTCGACCACCTGGATCTTGCCTTCTTCCAGGCCGGTATCGAGCGGCGGCTGGATGGCCTGGTAATGCTGGCCCTCGCGGTATTCGGCGGCGAGGCTGGAGCCCGTGGCCAACAGTAGCCCGGCACCGCCCAGCGCGCCCATGAATTCACGACGCTTCATTACAGTTCTCCGTAGGAGTGGAGGCCGGACAGGAACATGTTCACGCCCAGGAAGGTGAAGGTGGTGACGAACAGGCCGATGATCGCCCACCAGGCCATGACCGGACCGCGCCAGCCCTTGGTAAAGCGCATGTGCAGCCAGGCCGCGTAGGTCAGCCACAGGATCAGGCTCCAGGTCTCCTTCGGATCCCAGGTCCAGTAGCCGCCCCAGGCCTCGGCGGCCCACATCGCGCCGAGCACGGTGGCGATGGTGAAGAAGGCGAAGCCGATTGCGATGGCCTTGTACATCACGCTATCCAGCGCTTCCTTGCTGGGAATGCGCTGGGTGATGGCGGCGTCCGGGCGGGTCCGTTCCAGACGGTGCTTGATCAGGTAGGCCACGCCCAGCATGGCGGCGATGGCAAAGCCGCCGTAACCAACGAAGTTGGTGGGCACGTGGATCTTCATCCACCAGCTGTTAAGCGCCGGGACCAGGGGTTCGATCTCCTGCGCGCCGCGGCTGAACATGTACCACAGCAGGAAGGTGACCGACGCGGCGATAACCAGCATCACGAACGCACCCATGGTGCGCTGGCCGGTGCGGCTCTCGTAGTACAGGTACATCAGGGTGGTCATGGCGGCCAGCAGGATGAACACCTCGTAGAGGTTGGCCACCGGGATGTAGCCCCAGGTCGGGTCGGTCAGGTAGATCTCGCGCCAGCGCACCAGCAGGGCCATCAAGCCGGCGCCGGCGCCGATCCAGGCAAAAGCCCCGCCGACGCGGGTGGGGAAGTCGGAGCGGCTGAACAGGCCCGTGACGTAGGCGACTGTGGACAGGTACAGGAAGACGCTCATCCACATGACACCGGCCTGACCGGAACCGACGTAGTTCAGCCAGAAGTTGGTGCTGCCGCGGGCGAGATCATCGGCGTATAACCAGATCCCGAACAGTGCGAGTACGCCCACGATGATCGAGAAGGCCTGCCATGGGCGCCAGAACCAGCCCATCCAGGCGCTGAGACCCACGGCCAGGATCAGGCCGCCGGTGTCGTAGCGGTCCATCATGTGGCCGTACTGCCAGAAGGCAATTACGCCGACCGCGATGGTCAGGGCGATATACGCCCAGTCGCGCAGCTGAATGCGCCGGAAGATGCCGGGCCGTTCGAAATCCAGGGCCTCGTGGGGTACTGACATGGATCGCTCCTCCGACTGTTTAACTTCTAGTCGTTCTTGTTGTTTGATTCACGGGTGCTGTCATCGGCGTTGCCGACTGGCTTCTGATCGATGATCCAGCGCTTAAGATGCGCGAAATGTTCCTCGAATTCCACTTGATGGCGGTTGCTGGTGCCGGCCAACACCACGTGGGTGCCTTCGCCATCCTCGCGCCGCCGCGCCATGATCCACAGGCGCTGATAGGACACGTAGAACAGCAGGAAGATCCCGATGATCAGCATGGTGCTGCCAACGTACACCGTGCTCTGGCCTGGTGCCCGGGCAATCTGCAGGCCCGAGGCCTCGCGGTGCTCGAAATCCTTCAGGTGGAAGAAGAACGGCGACTGATACAGGCTGATCGCGTTGATCGCCGAGATCGTGTCCTCCAGGAAGCGCTGCTCCTCTTCCTGGATCGAGACCACACCCTCGTCCTGCAGGACCTCCATGTAAAGCCCCTGGAGGCCGGCGTGAAGGATGCGGACCATCAGGTCGCGTACTTCCTCGATGCGTTCTGCCGGTACGCGGCTTTCGATCTCGTTGTGCACGGCCATGTAGCCACCCTGGGCAAACAGGCCCATCAGTTCGGCCGCGGTTTGCGCAATCGCCTGGTTCTGCGACCCCTCGACAGTGTCGTCGTCACGGGCCACCTGGCGGGCGATCTCGTTACGCACCTCCGGGTTGTGCAGCATGGCCAGATAGGTGCGGAAACGTTCCAGCGAGTTGTCGGCGTCGGCCGGCAGGAACAGGTAATGGAACTCGTCGGCGGGGCTCTCGCGCACGCCGCTCAGGAAATACATCGCCCCTTCCTGCAGGGCCGGGCGCTGGTAGTTGCGGTAGTACAGGCCATGGCCGGTCCGATCCATCAGGCGGAAGTCGAAGCTCGGGCCCATATGCCGGTTTTCACGCACGCCGTCTTCATCCAGGAGCGGGACCACGTTCTCCAGCTGGAAATTGATGAATTCGATGGTGCGGGTATCGCCATCCGGGGTCGGGATGTCCACCTCCTGGAATACGCGGCCGGGGACTTCGAGCTCTTGCAGCGCCTCGGCACCCAGCGGGATGGCGTCGATGTCCAGTCGGGTGCCGCCGTCGGCAAAACTGGCCTGGAAGATGGCGTAGCCGTTGTAGATCAACGGATAGTTGACCGAGATCGTATGCCGTAGCGGTTCGTCGCGGTCCGGATCATGGATGATCAGGTCCGATTCGTAGGAACTCTCGGCGCCGGTGGAGAAGCGCTCAATGCGGAACTCCTCCAATTCGATGCGGAACGGCAGTTCCTGGACGAAATAGCCGTCCCGCATCGGCAGGAAGACCACGTTGGCCGAGGCGCCCTCGGGGATCTCCACCGAACCGCGGAAGGATGGGTTCCAGTCCGGGATCCAGGCCGAGCGCGGGACCTCGGAGATCGGCACGCTGCGGGTCTCGATCTCCAGGTTCCCCAGCCACTCGTTGATCTTGAGCAGGGTCGTGCCGTCGGCCAGGGCGCCGACACAGATCACGACAATGCCAACGTGGGTCAGCAGATAGCCCAGGCGATTCCAGCGGCCGCGCATTGCCGCAATGACGGTCTGGCCGTCGGTGCTCTTCTCGCGGGCCCGGAACCCCTGGGCCTTGAGTACGCGGTGGGCATGCTGCAGGAATTCATCCTGCGGTTGATCCAGGTCCGCCTCGGCGCTGGCATTGAACGAGCGCAGCGACTTTTCCTTGACCTGTGTGTTGTAGCGGCGCAGATCCTTGATCAATCCAGGGGTCTGGCGGTAGACGCAGAATGACGTGGAGATCACCAGGAAGGCGACGACCAGGAGGAACCAGGTGGCCGAATAGACCTGGTACAGCCCCATTCCGGCAAAGATCTCGTGCCAGAACGGACCGTAGTCCATCAGGTACTCGGTATAGGGTTCGTTCTGTACCAGGACAGTGCCGATGACCGACGCAATCGCGAGCGCCACCAACAAGGTGATCGCGAGGGTCATCGAGCCCATGAAATCCACAAGGATGCGGCTACGCCGCGGCTTGCGGGCGGCTTTCTGGCGAGATGCGGGGGACGGGCCGGCGTCTGCGGCCTGATCGATATTCGACATTTTGAAACCTGCTTTAACCCTGGCGACTATGCGAAGCAACCCGAGGGGGTTCAATTTCCAAGACAAACTGCACGGGCGTTCCGCGAGCACTGGGTGGACCGATGGCGTGCCGATGAGTTCGGTCGTGCCCCACCATGACGCAAGCGGCTACGAAGGCATTCCCGCAAAGGGTGTTTTTCTTGCGCCCAAAAAAAAGGGGCGGCCGAGGCCGCCCCTTCCCTGGGTCGCTTCGCCGCCGATCCTGCGCGGCGCAACTGCGGACCGGATCAGTTACCGGTCTGCAGGCCGGCCATGTACTGGGATACGGCCTCGATGTCGGAATCCGACATGTTGCGCGCGACGTTGCGCATCATGCGGCCGTTGTCGTTGGCGCGGTCGCCACTGCGGAACTGGCGCATCTGATCGGCGTTGTACTGCGCGTGCTGGCCGGCGACGGCCGGGAACATGGCTTCCGGGTTGCCGTTGCCGTTCGGGCCGTGGCAGGCGATGCAGGCGGCGACATTCTGCGACGGGATGCCGCCGCGGTAGATCTGTTCGCCGCGCTCGACGACGGCTTCGTCGGCGGTGCCGCTGCTGATGTTCTGCTCGGCGAAGTAGGCGGCCAGGTCACGCATGTCCTGTTCGTCCAGGTTGGCAACCTGGCCGGCCATCAGCGCGTTTTCACGGCGGCCGGACTTGTAGTCTTCCAGCTGCTTGGTGGTGTACTTCGGGTGCTGGCCGGCGAGCTTGGGCCATTCCGGGTTGACGCTGTTGCCGTCAGCCTGGTGGCAAGCCGCGCAGGACTGGGAGAGTTCCTGGCCGCGCTGAGGATCGCCCGCCTGGGCCGCCGACAGCGGGAGCAGCAGGGATACGGACAGGGCAGCAAAGAGAGCGGAAAGCTTGTGGTTCATGATGGAGAATCTCCTGCTTGTAAATGCGTGCCGGGTCGCGACCCGTTCCTTGTGCCCCATGGCAGGGCGATCAACATAAGGGGCGCAGTTTATAGCACAATGCTAATTTGTACTCAAAAATAAACCGAGCCCCGCACTCGGCCAAGGACTGTATTCCCTCATGCAACCCCGATTCCGCGAGACCGCCTTCATGCGCGGGGTGGCTCAGCTATCCCAGCTCCCCGAGGATGCCGGCGTCGAGATCGCCTTTGCTGGCCGCTCCAATGCCGGCAAGTCGAGCGCCCTGAATGCCCTGTGCGGGCGCAAGGCGCTGGCGCGGGTCGGGCGCACGCCGGGGCGCACTCAGGAGATCAATCTGTTCAGCCTGCCGCCGGCAGAGCACTGGCGGCTGGTGGACCTGCCGGGTTACGGCTTTGCCAAGGTCTCGGCCGGCAAGCGGGCCGAGTGGGACCAGTTGCTGGGAGGGTATCTGCGGACGCGCCAAAACCTGATCGGGCTGGTGCTGATCATGGATATCCGCCGCCCGCTGACGGACCTGGATCGCCAGTTGCTGGAATGGGTCCCGCTGGAGCGCTGCCGCCTGCACTGCCTGTTGACCAAGGCGGACAAACTCTCGCGCCAGGAGGCCGACCAGCAGCTGCGCAAGGCCCATGGCGAGCTCGAGGTGATGGGCGTTGAGGCGACGCTGCAGACCTTTTCCTCCCTGAAAAACCAGGGCGTGGACGATTTGCGCGGCCTGCTCGGCGACTGGCTGGTCGACCACGAGTCCGACTGACCCGCGGGCATGGGTCCGGGTGTCAGTCGTTGGGCCAAGAGGTCTGGACAAAAAGAAGCCCCGGCCTTGGGGTGGGACCGGGGCTAATTTCGGCCTCTACAGGGGGTGGAGAGGCCTATTGCCCGCTCAGGGAGAGAAGCGGGCCGCGCTGGGCTAGAGCGCTTATGAAGTGAGAAAGCGTCGTCCGGGCAAAGTTCCGGCCGGATCCGTCTCGATTGCGAATTTGTTCACAGAATCGATTGCCCCAGGCTCACACAAGCGTCCGGCGCGGAAGGGGCGAACTTATTCGCGGCCCTCGCCGGCCTCGATTCGCGCCTGCAGGGTGGCCATCAGCTCGCTTGCCGATGTGCCGTGCGGGTGGATCTCCAGTAGTTCGCCTTCGGGCCCGATCAGGTAGGTGGACGAGCTGTGATCCACCACATACCCCATGGCCGAGTCGATCTCGGTGCGTTCGTAGAATACCCCGTAGCGTTCGGTGATCGGTCGTAACTCCTCGTGCGAACCCGTCGCGGCCTGGATGGCCGGGTGGAAGTGGCCGACATAGGTCTCCAGGCGTTCCGCATCATCGCGTTCGGGGTCGACGCTCACCAGTACGGCGGCAACGTGATCCTCCAGGTTCTCCGGCAGACGATCCAGTGCGGCGCTGATCCAGCCCAGACTGGTCGGGCAGGCATCCGGGCAGGCGGTGTAGCCGAAATAAAGCCACACGTATTGCCCCTCCAGATCCGCGAGCCGGAACGCATCACCCTCGGTCGATAGAGGGAGCTCGATCGGGCCGCCGGCGATCCCCTCGGCTACCGGCAGGCGCTCGTGGTCCGCGCCCTGGGGCAGCGGGGGCGGTGCCGGGCGCAGCATCACGAATACCAGCAGGGCCCCGGCCGCCAGTACGGCCAGACCCCACAGCAGGTTGCTCAGCGGTATGCGCTGCATGGCGGTTCCTCAGTCAGGGTCACGGCGGGTGACGAAGCGAAACTGGACCCGTGCACCGTCCGGATCGCCCGCGGGCATGACGGTCGCCGCCCAGGTCATGGATTCGGTGGTGCAGATGGGCAGGGTGGTCTCGCCGGTGTAGCGCCCGTCGCCGGCGTGCTCCAGTCGTGGGCGCTGAAAACCCATGTACATCTCCACCCCGGCCAGGTCCAGTTCCAGGGCCTCCGGGTCGCCCAGGCGGGTCCGCGCGGTCGCATCCAGATCCAGGGTCAGGCTCAGAGGTTGCAGCATCGGCACCGGGCGCGGGGTGATCTCCAGGGTGAGCGTGCCGCCCGCCGGATGGGTGGCAGTGCAGGGGCCGGCGTTCAGATCGCACTCGCCCGGCTGGAGGATCGTGACGTCGCCCGAACCGCCGGTATCCAGATACTGTTCGGCTAGCACCCAGGCGACTGCCAGTAGCAGGGCCGCTACCAGCCAGGCGGCGATCCGGTTGAAGCGTCGGGCGCGCGAGCCGGCCATTTAGTGCGCGTCGTCCCAGTTGGCGCCGACGCCGATATCCACCACCAGCTCGACGTCGAGATCGGCGGCGCCGCTCATCGCCTTGCGCACGAGGTCGGTCAACGCATCCATTGCGTCGTCGGCGACTTCGAATACCAGTTCATCGTGCACCTGCATGATCATGCGGGCATCGATCTGCGACTCGGCCAGGTCGTTCGCGACCCGCACCATCGCGCGCTTGATGATATCGGCGGCCGTACCCTGCATCGGGGCGTTGATCGCGACGCGCTCGGACTGCTGGCGCCGGGCCCCGTTGCGGCTGTTGATCTCCGGCAGGTACAGGCGGCGGCCGAACAGGGTCTCCACATAGCCGTTCTCGCGCCCGCTGGCGCGCGCCTTCTCCATGTAGTCGTGCACGCCGGGGTAGCGCTTGAAATAGCGGTCGATGTACTCGCGCGCCTCGCCCTGCTCGATGCCGAGGTTGCGCGCCAGACCCCAGGCGGACATGCCGTAAATCAGACCGAAGTTGATCGCCTTGGCCGCCCGGCGCTGATCGCCCGAAACCTTTGCTGGCTCCAGGCCGAAGACCTCGGCGGCGGTGGTACGGTGGATGTCCTGGCCCTCGGCGAAGGCGCGCAGCAGGCCTGCGTCCTGCGACAGGTGGGCCATGATGCGCAGCTCGATCTGCGAGTAGTCGGCCGCCAGTAGCTGGTGGCCTGCTGCGGCGATGAACGCTTGGCGGATGCGCCGCCCGGCCTCGGTGCGCACCGGGATGTTCTGTAGATTCGGCTCCGACGACGACAGGCGCCCGGTGGCCGCACCCGACTGGTGATAGGAGGTATGCACCCGCCCGGTTTCGGGGTGGATGCGCCGGGGCAGGGTCTCGGTATAGGTGCTGCGCAGCTTGGACAGCCCGCGGTGCTCCAGGATCAGGCGGGGCAAGGCGTAGTCGCCCGCCATCTGCTCCAGCACGTCCTCGGCGGTGGAGGGCTGGCCCTTGGGCGTGCGCCGCAGCACCGGCAGGCCCAGGCGCTCGAACAGGATCTCCTGGATCTGCTTGGGTGAGCCCAGGTTGAACTCGCCCCCGGCCTCCTCGAAGGCCTCGCGCTCGATGCGCTCCATCTCGGTCAGCAGCGCCTGGCTCTGCGCGCCGAGCTGGTCCGGGTCGACCTTCACGCCCGCGCGCTCGATATCCGCCAGCACCGGGATCAGCGGCATCTCGATCTCGCGGTAGACGAAGGCCGGGCCTTCCGCTTCCTTCAGGCGCGGCTGGAACACCGCATCCAGTTGCAGGCAGATGTCGGCATCCTCGCCGGCGTAATCGGTGGCGATGCCGATATCCACCTCCGCGAACGGGATCTGCTTCGCGCCCTTGCCCGCCACGTCCTCATAGTGCGTGGTCTTGTAGTCCAGGTGGCGTTCGGCCAGGGAGTCCAGGTCGTGGCGGTTGGCGCCGGCGTCCAGGCAGAAGGATTCGAGCAGGGTGTCGTCCTGGATCCCGCGCAGGGTGATGCCGTGATTGCCCAGCACGTTGCGGTCGTACTTCAGGTGATGGCCCAGCTTGCCGTGGTCCGCCGATTCCAGCCAGGGCTTCAGGCGCTCCAGCGTCACGTCGAACGGCAACTGCGGATCAGCATCCGGCCCGGTATGGGCGAGCGGCAGGTAGTACGCCGTCCCTGGCTCGAACGCGAACGACATGCCCACCAGTTCGGCGCGCATCGCGTCCAGGCTGGTGGTCTCGGTGTCGAAGGCGACGCGCTTGGCTTGTTCCAGGCGCTCCAGCAGACGGGCAAAATCGGCCTCTTCGCGAACGGTCTGGTAGTCTCCCTTCGCCTGCGCTGACCCGGGGTTGTCCCCGGCGGCCTCGCTGTTGCCCCCTTCTTCCAGTTCCGCGCGCCAGCGGGTGAAGCCATAGCGGCGCACCATCTCCAGCAGGCGGTCATGGTCCGGCTCCTGGATCGCGAGGTCGTCGGGGCCGACTTCCAGCGGGACATCGCGTTTGACGGTGATCAGTTCGCGTGAGGTGGGGAGCCGATCGGCCGCCGCACGCAGGTTCTCGCCGATCTTGCCGCCGAGGTCGTCCGCCTGCTCCAGAATGCTGTCGAGGTCGCCGTACTTTGCGATCCACTTGGCTGCGGTCTTCGGGCCGACCTTGTCGACGCCCGGGATGTTGTCGACGCTGTCGCCCATTAGCGCGAGATAGTCGACGATCTGTTCCGGGGCCACGCCGAACTTCTCCTGCACGCCGTCCGGGTCCAGTGTGACGCCGCTCATGGTGTTGACCAGCGTGATGCGATCATCCACCAGCTGGGCGAGGTCCTTGTCGCCAGTGGAGATCACCACCGCGTGGCCGGCGCGCGCCGCCTGGTCGGCCAGGGTGGCGATCACGTCGTCGGCCTCTACACCCCCGACGCACAGCAGCGGCAGGCCCATCGCCCGGACCAGCTCGTGCAGGGGTTCGATCTGGGCCGCCAGCTCGTCCGGCATCGGGGGGCGGGTGGCCTTGTATTCCGGGTAGATGTCGTCGCGGAAGGTCTTGCCCTTGGCGTCGAACACCACCGCCATGTGCTCCGGCCGGTAGTCCGCGCGCAGCTTGCGCAGCATGTTGGCCACGCCAATCATCGCGCCGGTCGGGGCGCCATCTGGCGCGGTCAGTGGCGGCAGGGCGTGGAACGCGCGGAACAGATAGGACGAGCCGTCGACCAGGACGAGGGGCGGTTGCGACATGCAGGCGGAATCCGGACAGGGAACGCGCGCTATTCTACAGGGCTGGTCGTGGGGCGCCCATTCGTGCGGGCCATTTGTATGGACACGTTTGTATGGACGCGGGGCGCCCGTTACGCTTGAGTCTCCATCCGAGGAACCCGCCGCATGAACAACCGTGAACGTGCCGAACACCCGGGCCTGCGCCCGATTGATGACTCTGCCCTGACCCGCGAGAGCTGGAAGATCTTCCAGATCATGGGGGAGTTCGTGGAGGGCTTCGAGCGCCTGGCGCACATCAAGCCGTCGGTGAGCATCTTCGGCTCCGCCCGCTTTCCCCCGGAGCATCGCTATTACCAACTGGGCGAGACCACCGCGCGGCAGCTCTCGGATGCCGGTTTTGCCGTCGTCAGCGGCGGCGGACCGGGCATCATGGAGGCGGCCAACAAGGGGGCCTTCGCCGGGCACTCGCCCAGCATCGGCCTGAACATCCAGCTGCCCCACGAGCAAAGTGCCAATCCCTATCAGGACATCGGGCTCGGCTTTCGCCACTTCTTTTCGCGCAAGGTGATGTTCGTGAAGTATGCATCCGCCTACGTGGTCCTGCCGGGCGGCTTTGGCACGCTGGACGAGCTGGCGGAGATCCTGACGCTGGTGCAGACCGGCAAGACTCGACGTATTCCCGTGGTCCTCGTGGGCAGCGAGTTCTGGAAGGGGCTGCTCGACTGGTTCCAGGATACCCTGGTGGAACAGGGCACCATCGACCAGGAGGACCTGCAGCTATACTCGTTGGTAGATTCGCCGGAGGACGTGGTGAGCGCGATCTTCGAGCACTACGAGACGCGCAGCTTCGAGCCGTCCGGGGAAGAAAAGAAACGACTGATGGAGCTGTGATGATGACCCCGATCCGCCTGAGCCTGCCCCTGTCGCTGCTGGCGGCCCTGCTGCTGGTGCCCGGTTTGGCGCTGGCGCAGGAAGACCGCGAGTGGGGGGATGCCCCGCCGCCGCCGGAACTGGACGAGGCTGCCGACCCGTCGCCTCCGGTGCTGGACGAGCGCGCCCGCGAGCAGCGCTCCCTGGAAGAAGCCGACATCATCATTATCGAGCGCGATGGCGAGACGCGGCGCGAATACCGCATGGGTGGCCAGCTGGTGATGGTCGAGGTCACGCCTGCGGTCGGTCCGACCTACTACCTGATTGATACCACCGGCGATGGCACGCTGGATGGTCGCCGCAACGAGCTGGATCCCGACTTTGTACCCCCGTCCTGGGTGATTTTCCGATGGTAATGAATGAATCCGAAATTCAGGGCTGCGGCGAGCTTGCCGGCCTGACACTGACAGCCGGTCCCGAGGGGCCGGAACTCGACGGCCGGCCGGTGCAGTGCCTGCGCCTGCCGGCCGCCGCGGCGCCGGCTCTGGAGCAGGCCCTCGCCGAGGTCCCTGCTGGCTGTGGCCGCGTGATCGGCCGGGGTGCCGAGGATGCCGCCGGGCAGGTGGTCCTGGTGATCGAGCGTGGCCAGGCCATTCAGGGCACGGTCGCGGCCGAAGGGCCTGGCAGCCTGGAGGCCCTGGGCGAGCGCGCGGCCGACTGGCAGGGCCGCCACACGGCCGGTGCCCTTCCCGCTGGAGACGGCTACCGACGCGGCGTGCTGCAGCAGAGCATGCGCGAGCGTGCGGACACAATCACGTCTTCGCTGGATGGCGCATCGCGGGCGATCCTGGATGCCGAGCTGCACCATCAGGGGCTTTACCGTTTCGAGGACCTGCCGCTGGCGGGAAGTGTCTGGCAGACGGTCCGCATCTATCCGGAGGGCGCCGGCCTGGCCGACCTGGCCGTCCCGCCCGCGCCGGTGCCGGCCTTCTGGCAGGTCGCACGGCTCGCCCTGGCGGTCGCCGTGGATGGCGCGGGGCGGCCGGATGCCGAGGGCTACCGGGCGTTGCTGTCCGGATATAACGGGCGGCGGCCGTTGACCGCCATCGAGCGAGGGGCGGCGCCGACCCTGCTGCGCCTGGCCGCGCTGGACGACTGGCTCGCCGCACTGGAGGCCGGGGCCGATGGGCGCGCCGAGCGTGAACGGCTGGCGGCCCTTCAGGCAGAAGCGGCTCGCTTGCAGGGTGTCTGGGTTCGCGCCGCGGCTTGATGACCCAGCCGGCCCGCATGACGTGCGGGGTGCCTGGTCCGGTCGTTCGCAAACACAACGAGGCGGGGTCGTGGATCCGTGCCTTCCAAGGAGGAAAGCCCATGTTCCGAATCGCTGTTTGGCTGGCGCTGCCCCTGGCCGCCCTTCTCGCCCCTGCGCTCCTGAGTGCCGACGTCTATCGCTGGACCGACGATCAAGGCAACGTCCACTTCGGCGACCGGCCCCCCGAGGGGAGCCGTAGCGAGTCGGTCGATGTGCGCGAGCCAATGCGGGGCGTGCCGCTGGAGGGCGCGCGCGAGATCCTCGAACGTCCGGTGCGCCCCCGCGGCCAGCCGGAGGCGGAGGGTGCCTATCAGCGGGTCGCCATCGCGCGGCCGGAGGACGGCGAGGGCGTGCGGGCGAACGACGGCAACGTGACCGCCGAGCTCGAGCTTGAACCGGCGCTGGATGCCGACGCCGGCCATCGCGTGGTCTGGCTGCTGGACGGGGAGGCCGCCGGCGAGGGCCCCTCGACAAGCGCGACCTTCCAGGGCCTGAACCGCGGTGCCTACACCCTGCAGGCGCGGGTCGTGGACGAATCGGGTCAGGAGCTGGGCACCAGCGACACCATCGAGTTCAACGTGCTGCGCATGGCCATCCCGCGTAGCCAGCAACAGCAGCAGCGGCCCCAGCAGTTTCCGTCGGGCGGTGCGCCGCAGGCACCGCAGGCGCCCCGGGCGCCGCAGCCTGTGACGCCTGGCCCGAATTGACGACGGCACTCGTATCGCGCACCGAGGTGGTGCGGTTGACGCCCTGGATTGGTGCTATTATTGCACCAATCCAGGGCGTTTCGGTTTCAAGGGTGTCGGCGGCCAGGCTTATTGTGTGACGCAGTCCCCGGCTTCAGCGCCCCGCCCGGCGATTTTCGCTTGGCGCGATTCCTGCTTGAGGCCTTTCGATGACTACGCCCCCTGCCAATCCCGGTCTGGCTACCCCGCCCTGGTGGGACGACCTCTCCACGGCCGTGCTGGTGACCGATGCGAACCTGCGCCTGCTGAGCCTGAACAGTGCGGCCGAGGTCCTGCTCGGGCTGAGCCGCGAACGCATCGTCGGTCACGGACTGGGGCAATGGCTCAAGCTGGACCGGAATCTGGCCAACCGCCTGCGTTCGGCGCTGACTCTGGATCAGCCGATCACGCTGCGTGCCCGTCAGATGGAGCCCCTGCGAGCCGACAGCTTCCTGGCCGACGTGATCATCACGCCACTGCACGCGGCCGGCGAGCGGCCGGGCCAGTTGCTGTTCGAACTGAACGCCATCGACCGCCACGAGCGCATCAGCCGCGAGGAGCAGTTGCAGAAGCAGCAGGCGATCACTCGCGCGGTGACGCGCGGGCTCGCCCACGAGATCAAGAATCCGCTGGGCGGGCTGCGCGGCGCGGCGCAGTTGCTCGCCAGCGAGCTGGACGACTCGGGCCTCAAGGAATACACCCAGATCATCATCCGCGAGGCCGACCGTCTGCGCAGCCTGGTGGACCGCATGCTGGGGCCGAACAACATGCCCCGGCGCGAGGCCGTCAATCTGCACGAGGTCCTGGAGCACGTCCGGGGCCTGGTCAGCGTGCAACTGCCGCTGGGGCTGAAAATCCGCGGCGACTACGACCCCAGTATTCCCGACGTGCAGGCGGATCGCGACATGCTGGTGCAGGCCATCCTCAACCTGGTGCAGAACGCGGTGCATGCGCTGGAAGACGGGGGCCAGATCACCCTGAGCTCGCGGATCCTGCGCCAGTACACGATCTCCGGGAAACGCCACCGGCTGGTGGCCAAACTGAGCGTGCGCGACAACGGCCCCGGCATCCCGGAGGAGATTCGCGAACGCATCTTTTTCCCGATGGTGACCGGGCGCGCCGAGGGCACCGGGCTGGGGCTGCCGATTGCCCAGAGTCTGATCCAGCTGCATGACGGCTTGATCGAATGCCATTCACGCCCAGGGGCGACCTCATTCGACATCCTGCTTCCGATTGATTCCCCCCAGGGCCGGGAGGAGACGCGCTGATGGAACCCATCGTCTGGATCATTGACGACGACGACTCGATTCGCTGGGTGCTGGAACGCGCCCTCCAGCGTCACGCGATCGCCGTGCGCGGCTTCGAGTCCGCGGACGCTGCCTGGGCGGCGCTCGAGCGGGATCCGGTGCCGGACACCATCGTCGCCGACATCCGCATGCCGGGCTTGAACGGGCTGGATTTCCTCGCCCGCATGCAGACCCGCCCGGATCCGCCGCCGATCATCATCATGACCGCCTTCTCCGATCTGGAGAGTGCGGTGGGTGCCTACCAGACCGGGGCCTTCGAGTACCTGCCCAAGCCATTCGACGTGGACGAGGCCGTGGCCCTGGTGCAGCGCGCGCTGGAGGCACGCCGTGCCGGGCAGGAGAACGGCCCCGCCGGCCCCGGGATCGAGGAGACCCCGATCATCGGCGAGGCCCCGGCGATGCAGGAGATGTTCCGTGCTATCGGGCGGCTCTCGCGCAGCAACATTACCGTGCTGATCAATGGCGAATCCGGCACCGGGAAGGAGCTGGTCGCGCGCGCCCTGCACCAGCACAGCCCGCGCGCCGACCAGCCGCTGATCGCCCTGAACACCGCCGCCATCCCCAAGGACCTGCTGGAGAGCGAGCTGTTCGGTCACGAACGCGGCGCGTTCACCGGGGCGAACCAGAGCCGCAAGGGCCGCTTCGAGCAGGCCGACGGCGGCACCCTGTTCCTCGACGAGATCGGTGATATGCCGTTCGATCTGCAGACGCGCTTGTTGCGCGTGCTGTCCGACGGCACCTTCTACCGCGTGGGCGGCCATACCCCGATCCGGGTGGATGTGCGCATCATCGCCGCGACCCACCAGGACCTGGAGGAACGCGTGCGCGCCGGGCTGTTCCGCGAGGATCTGTTCCACCGCCTGAACGTGATCCGCATCCACGTGCCGTCGCTGCGCGAGCGCCCGGAGGATATCCCGTTGCTGGTACAGCACTTCATGGCCGAGGTCGCTCAGGAACTCGGGGTGGAGGCCAAGACCATGCGCCCCGAGGTGGTCGCGGAGCTGCAACGTCTGCCCTGGCCGGGCAACGTCCGTCAGCTGGAGAACACCTGCCGCTGGCTCACCGTGATGGCCTCCGGGCGCGAGGTGCACCTGGACGACCTGCCGGCCGAACTGCACCAGCCGACCGAGACCCGTGTTGAGCCGGGGAGTGCTTCGGTCCGTGTCGCTGCCGGCCCGCGGGACTGGACCGCCGAACTCGCCCAGGTCGCCCGCCAGCACTGGCAGCGTGGCGATCACGACCTGCTGGGTTCGGTCCTGCCACAGCTGGAGCGCACGGTGATCCGCGAGGCCCTGAACGCGACCGGAGGCCACCGCCAGCAGGCGGCCGCCTTGCTCGGCTGGGGCCGCAATACCCTCACCCGCAAGATCCAGGAGCTCGGCCTCGACGACGAGTAGGTTTTTTCACCGCGAAGGCACGAAGAAGGGCAAGGGCGATTTAACCACAGAGATCACGGAGGACACGGAGAAAACCAGGGATGGTTTTGTTACGGGTAGGATGCCGATGAGCGTAGCGAATCGCATCGGCCACACGGGGTGGCCCGGCCCCGATGCGTTTCGCATGGCTCAACGCATCCTACCCCTCTGAAAAATTGGCGCCTTTCTCCGAGCCCTCTGTGCACTCTGTGGTGCAAAAGTTTTTGACCTTCGCCCTTCTTCGCGCCTTCGTGTGCTTCGTGGTCAACAGGCTCTTTAGTGAACAGGCCTTTCAGGTCGTGGGGTCCTGCGGTGCGGGCGGGGCGCAGGCGGAGACGGCGCCGTTCAGTTGCAGGGTGCCGGTCAGGTCGCGCACGTGGGTGTAGCCGTGGCGGTCCATGTAGTCGCTAATGCCATGCAGGATCTTGGGCAGGCACAGCGCGTCGTAGAACAGGCCCGTGCCGACGCCCACGGTGCTGGCGCCGGCGATCAGGAACTCCAGCGCGTCGGTGGCGTTCATTACGCCGCCCTGGCCGATGATCGGCACGTTGTGCGGCGCGGCCACCTGGTAGACCTGCTGCACCTTCAGCAGCGCGATCGGCTTGATCGCCGGACCGGACAGCCCGCCCTGGTTGTTGCCGATGACCGCGCGGCGGTTCTCCACGTCCACCGCCATGCCCATCAGGGTGTTGATCACCGCAAACGCGTCGGTGCCGGCCTCGATGCAGCGCCGGGCGTTTTCGGCGATGTCGGTCTGGTTGGGCGAGAGCTTGGTGATCAGCGGCTTGGAGGTGACCTTGCGGCAGGCCTCGACCACCCGCGCGGACATGTCGGGATCGTTCCCGAAGGCGACGCCGCCTTCCTTCACGTTGGGGCAGGAGATGTTGATCTCGATGGCGTCGATCGGGGAGTCGTCGAAGCGGCGGGTGACCTCGATGTACTCCTCGAGGGTGGAGCCCGAGACGTTGGCGAAGAAGCGCGTCTCGTCGAAATCGAGCTGTGGCAGGGTGTGGTCCACCACGTGATCGACCCCGGGGTTCTGCAGGCCGATTGCGTTCAGCATCCCGTCCGGGGTCTCGTAGACGCGGTGCGGGGCGTTGCCCAGCCGCGCCTGGCCGGTCGTGCCCTTCAGGCAGATCGCGCCCGCATCGCGGTTGGAGAAGCCGGCCACGCGGGTGTACTCCTCGCCGAAGCCGACACAGCCGGACAGCAGCACCAGCGGCGTGTTCAAATGCAGGCCGCAGAATTCCAGGGCCAGCCGCGGATCGGTGCGCGAATCACTCATGCTTCACATCGTCCTCTATGAACCGGAGATCCCGCCGAACACGGGCAATATCATTCGTCTGGCGGCCAATACCGGGGCGGCGCTGCACCTGATCCATCCGCTCGGCTTCGAGCTGGACAGTGCGCGGGCGCGCCGCGCCGGGCTCGACTATCACGAGCTGGCCCGGGTGCAAGAGTATGACAGCCTCGACCATTGGCGGGAATCGGTGCAGCCTGCCCGGGTCTTCGCCATGACCACGCGCGGGCAGGCCCGCTACGATGCCCCGATCTTCCGCGATGGCGATGCCTTGTTGTTCGGCCCGGAGACGCGCGGTCTGCCGGAGTCGGTCCTGGAGACCCTGCCGCCGGAGCATCGCCTGCGTCTCCCGATGCGCGAGGGCAGCCGCAGCCTCAACCTCTCCAATGCCGTTGCGGTGGTGGTTTACGAGGCCTGGCGCCAGCTGGGATTTCCTGGCGGCCAGTAGACATGCGGGGCGGCAGAACGATCCGGATTGCACTAGGCTTCGGAAGAAAGTAACCGGGCCGCCCGTCTTCCAAGGGCGCATCTGCCCGCCCCGACTCACCATTTTGATGAGGTTTCCGATGTTTCCAGTGCTGCGTTCCTTCTGTCTGCTGGCCGCCACGGCCCTGATCTCGGCCGCGCTGACGGCCGATGAACCCACCGGTTCCGACAACTGGTGGTGGGATGACGACTGGTGGGAGGACGGCGTGATGTATGCCGACCTCGAAAACCACGACGTCGCGATCGAACGCATCGAATACGAGCGCGATGGCATTGGCATTCCGGCGATGGTCGCCCGTCCGACGGACGGCGAGGACTATCCCGCAATCCTCTGGACCCATGGCCGGCGCGGCCTGGACGATCTGGCCGAACTGCATGTGAAGCGCCTGGCGGCCCGCGGCTTCGTCGTGCTGGCACCGGACCTGTACACCGGCCGCTTCATGGAGAGCCACCCGCTGGACCATGACTACGAACTGGAAGGCGACCTGAACAAGGGCCTCGACGTGCTGCTGGAGCGCGAGGACATCATTGGCAATCGCGCCTGCCTGCTTTCCATCACCCGTGGCGGCTACAAGGCGCTCAAGGTCGCCGTCACGTTCGAGCGCCAGGTCGAGGATGTCGCCTGCTGGGCCGGCTACTACCCGCACCTGCAGGACCCGAATCTGGGCGAACCGCACCAGGTGTATCGCTACGCCAACGAGGTCAACCAGCTCGAGATCCCGATGATGATCCTGATCGGCGACGAGGAGCAGTACCAGCGCCATCGCACCGCGCGCATGGCCGCCGACGGCCTCGAAAGCCGGGGCGGCGAGGTGCTCTGGATCGAATACCCGGGCGTGGGCCGTGGCTTCGACTTCCGCAACGGCAACAACCGCACCTTCGCCGACGACCTCGCCTCACGCGATGCCATGACCCGCGTCACCCGCTTCGTCAACCAGCACCTGCGCGACTAACCTCGCTGCCGTCCGCGAACGCTCGGCACCAACGAAAAGGCCCCGCCGGGGCGTAAGCCGACGGGGCCTGGTATTGAGGACTCCCCCCGGCGGTCCTGGCCGCCGGAGTGTCCGTGCTACGGCGTTAGAAGTCGTAGCGCATGCCGATCGACAGTGCCGTGGCCGTCTGGCCGAGGGGGTTGGCGTCGTCGGGGTCGGCACTGCGGGCCGCACTCCAGGGGCTCAAGGCGGAGTTCGCGTCGTTGTCGACCATTGCGACGTTGCCGTAGAAACGCAGGTCACTGTCGACACGGTATTCGAGGCCAAGCGCATACATGGTGGCGTTGGCATCGTCCAGATCGGAATCCAGCTGGAAGGCGTGGCCGTTCAGGTACATGTTCGATGTCAGGCGGAACTGCCCGCCCAGGCCGTACACATCTGCTTCGTCGCCATTGGTGGTTTCCGAGTTCTGGTAGAAGGCACCCATGCGGAAGGCCGGCGTGATGCGGTAGCCAACGGCCAGGCGCCAGGCATCCGGATCCATCGCGCCGTCTTCCTGTTTTTCGTAGGCCAGGGCACCGGTCAGGTCGCCCATGTTGAGATTCAGCGAGGTGGAGTAGGCCTTGTTGGTCGCACCGTCCACGGTGGAGGCATCGCCGGTCTCGTTGGAGTACTGGATGTTCCAGGTCAGGCCGCCGAAGCTGGGGGTCTGGTAGTGGATGCTGTTGTTGAAGCGCTCGTCGAACCGTCCGGTCTGGTCGCGTGAGCGAGTCAGGTTGCGCATGTCGCCGACCTGGTCGCCGAAGAAGTTGGCCGGGCCACGGGCGCGCTTGAACGGGGTGTCGAACTTGCCGATCCGCAGCATGCCCCAGTCGGAACCCTTCACACCCACAAAGGTGTCGCGGGTGGCGAAGTTCGTGCCGTTGGTGTCGAAATCGATCTGTTGTTCGATCTGGAACATGCCGATCAGTTGTTCGCGAAACTCGCGCTCGCCCTTGAAGCCCAGGCGGCTGGAATTGCTGGAGACGTTGAATTCGTTGTAGTCGGCGCCGTCGTCGAGGACGTCGGCGGACAGGTGGGCGCGGCCGTACAGCGTCCAGTCGGCGGTGGCCAGGGCCGGAACGATCAGGCCAGCGGCGATCAGGCTGGTCAGCAGGTGCTTGCGATTCATGGATTTCTCCCCTATTTGCGCTTGAAGGTTGGCGAGACGCGGGTGCCTCTCGACAGGGCGCCAGCATGGGGAGGCCGGGTGACGCCCCGGTTAAGCGGCGATGAAGATCGCGTTAAAAGGCAACACCGTTGCGGAAAAGACACGGCTGGGAAGGGAACCCGCTGTAAGGCGGTGGGTCCTTTGGAGAGGAGCCGGCTTCCGGTCCAATGGAGATCCAGGGGGCGAACGATAGGAGGTGCGGCGTTGCAAGCATCGGAGTCGACGATCCCCCGCCTGGGTCGCTGGATACTGCCGCCCCTTCTGCTCGTCTCCGCAGCGAGTAGTGCGGAGGACGATCCGCCGGTGCTTGATCCGGTGGAGATCACAGTGACCGCGCCGCGGCTGGCGACCCCGCTGGCGGATCTTCCGGCGGCGGTCAGTCGCGTTGGTGAGCGCCAGGCCACCGAGGGGCGTCAGGGCCTGCAACTGGACGAGGCACTGAATCGTGTGCCGGGTCTGTTCGCCCAGAACCGCTACAACTTCGCCCAGGACGCGCGGCTGTCGATCCGCGGTTTCGGCTCGCGTGCGCCGTTCGGGGTGCGTGGGCTGCGCATCCTCCAGGACGGGATCCCGGAAACCACGCCGGACGGGCAGTCGCAGGTGGATGCGATCGATCTGCTGAACCTGCGCGACATCGAGGTCCTGCGCGGGCCCAGCGCTGCGTTGTACGGCAATGCCTCCGGCGGCGTGATCGCTGCGCGCACCCGCGACGGGCGTGACCCGCGCGGCTTCGGCGGCGGCGTGCTGATGGGTAGCTACGGTTATCGTCGCGCCGAAGCGGTGGCGGAGCAGGACCACGGGACCCATCGCTATTCCCTGACCGCACATGATTTCGCCATCGACGGCTACCGCGAACAGTCCACCGCCGAGAAGCGCTATCTGCGCCTGCACACCGCCTCGGAACTGGAAGCCGGCACCCTCAACTTTCACCTGCGCTACCTCGATGCGCCGCGCACCGATGACCCCGGCGGCCTGACCCGCGAGGAGATGCGCGAGGACCGGCGTGCCGCGGCCCCGCTGGCCACGGCGCTGGACAGTACCCAGTCCGCCGAGCAGCTGACCACCGGCCTGCAATGGGAGCAGCCGCTGGCCGGGGGCGAGCTGCGCCTGGGCGGATTCTGGACCCAGCGCGATTATGCGCAGCAGTTGCCCTTCCCCGGTGATTCCCGCGTCGCCTACGAGCGCGATTTCTTTGGAGTCAATGCCCAGTACGAGCGCGACGTTGGGGCGACCCGTGTGCTAACCGGCATCGACCTGGAAGAACAGCGCGATGACCGCACTCGCCGTTGTTCTGTCGGGCTGGTTTTCGATCCAGACGAAGGCGAGTGTGCCGACCGGGCTCCGGAATCGTTCGACCGTCTGGCGCTTGACCAGCGTGAGCGGGCCCGCTCGCGCGGTGTGTTCGTGCAGACCGATACCGCACTCGGGTCGGACTGGAACCTGGTGGCCGGCGCCCGTCACGATCGTATTCGCATGTCCATCGACGATCACTTCGTCGAGCGGTTCGACGACGGTGATGACGTCACGGACCGATCGGGCCGGCGGACCTTTGACGAGACCAGCGGCATGGCCGGGCTGATCTGGCACTTTCGGCCGGAGTATCGCGCCTACGTGAATGTGGCGACCAACTTCGAGACCCCGACCTTCACCGAGTTTGCCAATCCGGAGGGCGGAGGCGGCTTTAATCCCGAGGTCGACCCACAACGGGCGCGCAGTATCGAGGTCGGTATCCGGCGCGAGAATCCGCAGCTCTCCTGGGAGGCCTCGGTCTATGCCACGCGGGTTCGAGACGAGATCGTCGTGGACGACGAGGGAGATTTCCGCGATTTCTATGAGAATGCGGGACGTACGGCGCGTGAAGGGGTGGAGCTTGGTGTCGAGTGGCGGGCGTCGGAGGCCTGGACCTTGAGCAGTGCGCTGAGTCTGAACCGCTTTCAGTTTCGGGAGTATGCGGATGCCGGGGGCCAGCACTTCGACGGCAACCGGATGCCGGGGCTGCCGCGCGAGCAGTTGTTCGTCGAGGCCGACTGGCGCGACGGCCCCTGGTTCGTGACCGTGGACGCGCTGCACGTGGGGTCGCGTTACGCGGACAACGCGAACACGGAGAAGGTGGGGCCGCAGACGACGCTGAACCTGCGCGCCGGCCGGTTCTGGCAGCAGGGCGATACCCGTGCCGAGGCCTTCGTCGCCGCCAACAACCTGCTGGATGCGGACAATGTCGACAACATCCGGATCAATGCGGCGGGCGGCCGCTACTACGAGCCAGCGCCGGGTCTGACCTTGATGGCGGGGGTGCGGATGTATTTCGGACAGTGAGAGGGGGGCGGTGCGGTTCGCTGCGCTCACGGCACCCTACGATCTGCGGGTCCGGAAGCATCATCGTAGGATGCGCTGAGCGTAGCGAACCGCATCAACACACGTGTCCGACTAATCACGTCGCCCCGGTTCCTCCGGCGGCTGTCTTGGCTCGATCTCGTCCAACCGCCCCTGCTCGATCTTGCGCAGGGTCTCCGGGTCGGTCTCGTCGTCGTCCTCCCAGGAGGATCGGCGCGCCGGGGGTAACGGGTCACGCCGGTACAGGAACCCGCCACAGACCGCGCCCACCACCGCGCCGAACAGGTGTGCCTCGAAGGACACCTTGGGACCACTGGGGAACACGCCCCACAGCATGCTTCCGTAAAGGAACAGGATGATGATGGCGAGCGCGATGGACAGCGCATCGCGGCGGCGAATCCCGATCACGACCGCGAAGAACATCAGACCGTGGGTAAGGCCGGACGCCCCGATGTGCAGCCCCTCGCGGGCAAACAGCCACACGCCCAGTCCACCCATCAGCCAGATCAGCGGCACCGCCGTGCGCGTGGCCTGGGGAAAGCCGTAGAGGGTCAGCATGCCCAGCACCCAGAGGGTCGGGACATTGGCCAGCAGGTGGCCCCAGGAGCCGTGGATCAGCGGCGAGGTGATGATGCCCAGCACCCCGACCGCGTCGCGCGGGAGGATGCCCAGGCGTGACCAGTCACCGCCGGTCAGCTCCTGCAGCGCATGGATCGCGATCAGGATGCCGGCCCCGAGCATGGGCCACATCAGGGCGCGCCGAATGCGCTCGCGTTCGGCCCTGGGATCGGTCGGGGGTGCCGGCCGGCGCAGATTCATCATGTGCCTAGCCTGCCACGCTCGGGCACGAGGTCCAATTTCTCTGGCTCCCGGGCGCCGCCCCTGGCACCGTCATTGCGAGGCCCCGCAGGGGCCGTGGCAACCTCCCAAAGCTGGCGCCGAGTCGGGAGCCGGTGGTTCCGGATGGAGGTTGCCGCGTCGCCTTCGGCTCCTCGCAATGACGGTGCCGAAGGCGAACGGCGGGATTAGTGCCCGCCCGGCCCCAGGTCGGCGCCCTTGTCGTGCAGGGCGAGCTTGTCGTGGAGTTCGCCGCTCTCGCCGTGCGGGGCCTTCACGTCGACCTCCATGCCGTTACGGCGGAACTTGCCGACCACCTTGTCGATCGCGGCCACGGCCGAGCTGTCCCACAGCGAGGCGCGGGTCAGGTCGATCTCGACGTTATGGATGCCTTCGCGGTAGTCGAAGCTGTCGATGAACTTGTCCACGGCGACGAAGAAGAGCTGGCCGCGAACGGTGTAGATACGGGTCTTGCCGTCCTCCGACAGGTCACTCTTCACTTCCACCGCCTTGACCATCTTGCGCGCGAAGAAGATCGCGGCGAGCAGCACGCCGGCGAACACGCCCATCGACAGGTCGTGGGTGATCACGGTGACCGCGACGGTCACGATCAGCACCACGGCATCGGTGCGCGGCAACTTGTGCAGCGTGGTCAGCGAGCCCCAATCAAAGGTGGCGATGGAGACCATGATCATCACCGCGACCAGTGCGGCCATCGGGATGATCGAGACCAGATCGCCCAGCACCAGGATGAAGAACAGCAGGAACAGGCCGGCCGACAGGGTCGACAGCCGACCGAGACCGCCGGACTTGATGTTGATGACCGACTGGCCAATCATCGCGCAGCCGGCCATGCCGCCGAAGAAGCCGGTGACGATGTTGGCGATGCCCTGGCCCTGGGCCTCGCGGTTCTTGCCGGAGGGGGTGTCGGTCAGGTCATCGAGGATCGAGGCCGTCAGCAGCGACTCCAGCAGACCAACGATCGCCAGCGCGAAGGCGGTCGGGAAGATGATCTGCAGGGTCTCCAGGTTCCACGGGATGTCTGGGAACAGGAACACCGGCAGGCCGGAGGGCAGGTCGCCCATGTCGCCGACTTCCAGCGTGGGCATGCCCATGTAGTAGACGACGGCGGTTAGCGCGATGATCGCGACCAGCGGTGGCGGCAGGAGCTTCGGGTAGCCCGGGATCATCGGCAGGCCGTAGAGGATGATCAGGCCGGCCGCGACCAGCGCCCACATGGTGGTGTCGCCATCGACCAGATACGGCACCTGGGAGAGAAAGATCAGGATCGCCAGCGCGTTGACGAAGCCGACCAGCACGGTGCGCGGTATGAACATCATGTAGCGCGCGAGCTTGGCCCACGAGAACAGGAGCTGGATGATCCCGGTCAGGATGGTGGCCGCCAACAGGTACTGCAGCCCGTGCTCGGCCACTAGCGTGACCGTGAGCAGGGCCATCGCCCCGGTTGCCGCCGAGATCATGCCGGGGCGCCCGCCGGCGAAGGCGATCACCACGGCCATGGTGAACGAGGCGTACAGGCCCACGCTCGGATCGACGCCGGCAATGATGGAGAAGGCGATCGCCTCGGGGATCAGGGCCAGTGCGACCACGATCCCGGCGATCAGGTCGCCGCGGACATTGAAGAACCAGACCTTGCGCTGGCGGGACAGGAAGTCTTGTGTGGTCTGCTGCACGTTGCGTTCCCCAATACCGGTGCGCGCCGAAGCCGACCCGGGTCGGGATCAACGGGTGAACGAACAGGTACCAGAGACTTTGGGAGGCGCGGATCCACGCGAAGGGTTGGATCGGCGCTTCCCCGGGAAGTAGCCGGGCCCGGTTGCCACCAGTGGATGGCGCGGTTGCAAGCGGTTCGGTGCCAGTACAGACTGAGAACCGCTCAGGAAAGGCGCGAAATTGTACCACTCTATGTAGTCGGTTCTGAAGTTTTCATGACCCCGGGCGCGTACGCCGGGTCGGTTTCAAGCGATCACAAAGGGGATCTTCATGCTGCAGCGCGTCATCATCGCCATCGACTTCTCGCCCGCTTCGGCCTCGGCCCTGGCGATTGCCCGCCAGCACTGCCCGGGGGCGAAGAAGCGGTTGCTCTATGTGATGAAGCCGTCGGACGTGGCCGGTCCCAGCTCTGCCGGTGCGTTCAGTGGTGCGGGCTCGTCGCCGCTGAACGCGAAGGACATGCGCAATGCTGCGGAGGAGAAGGTGCGTGCCCAGATGCAGGAGTGGGCCGAGGCAGACGACGACGTCGCCATCGCCGTGGGCAGCGCCCCCGAGGAAATCTCGCGCCACGCCGAGGAGTGGGGTGCGGACATGATCGTGATGGGGACCCGTGGGCGCAGCCAGATCTCCAACATGCTCTCTGGTTCTGCCACCGAGTGGCTGGTGCGCAATGCGCGCCTGCCGGTGCTGGTGGTGCACGACGTGCCGCTGTCCGACTCGATGAAGGAAAAGCTGCCGCCGGAAGGCGCCGTCGACTGAGCCGGCTCGCAGCCCTCCCGGCATGCAGAAGGCCCGCTTTCAGCGGGCCTTTCTCGTTCCTGCGGCATGCTCTCGCGATGACGGCTGGTCGGGCGTCAGCCCCCGGTCATGGACATGAAGCGCAGGACTTTCTCCGGGCGCTCGGAGAATTCGTGGCGTTCCGGCTTCAGGTTGATGGCCTGGATCACCAGGTCCTCCAGTTCCGAATCGGTGCAGCCCTCGCGCAGGTAGGGGCGCAGGTTCAGGCTGTGGTCGTTGCCGAGGCAGGTGTAGATGGTGCCGTCCACCGACAGGCGCACGCGGTTGCAGGTATCGCAGAAGTGCTGCGAGATCGGGGTAATGAAGCCGATGCGCACATCGGTATCCGGGATCTGCATGTAGCGCGCCGGGCCGCCCCCGGGCATCACGCCGGGCACCAGGTTGTAACGCGGCTCCAGGCGGGCGCGCACATCCTGCAGGTTCACGTAATGGCCCTCTTTCGCCTGGCGGCCCGTGTCGCCCATCGGCATGGTCTCGATGAAGCGCAGGGTGAAGCCGTGCTCGATGCAGAAGTCGACCATGTCCTCGACCTCCGGCTCGTTGATCCCGCCCATCACGACCATGTTGATCTTGATTGGGGCGAGGCCCGCGGCCTTGGAGGCCATCAGCCCGTCCAGCACCTTCTCCAGCTTGCCGCCGGTGATCTCCTTGAAGACCTCGGGCTTGAGCGAATCGAGGCTGACGTTGATCCGGTCGACGCCAGCATCCTTCAGCTCCTGCGCATGGCGCGCCATGCGCGTGGCGTTGGTGGACAGCGAGATATCGTCGATGCCGGGCAGGGCATTCAGGCGCGCGGCCAGATCCGGGAGGTTCTTGCGCACCAGGGGCTCGCCGCCGGTCAGGCGCACACGGCGGGTGCCGAGGCGACCGAAGGCGCCCATAACGCGCTCGATCTCCTCGAAGCTGAGCCAGTGTTCCGGCTCCTCGAAGTCGCGAAAGCCCTTGGGCATGCAGTAGAAACAGCGCAGATCGCAGCGATCGGTGACCGAGAGGCGCACGTATTCGATGCGGCGACCGAAGGCGTCGATCAGGGCGTTTCCTTCCGTGGGGGTGTCGGCGTGTTCCATTGGCGGGCCTGTAACGTCGAGTGGGGCGATATGTTCCGTGGTACACATCGTAGATCATTTTGCCGTCTTTGCCACATGAACGTGCAAATCATCTGTGGATTCGCGTCACAATAAAAAAAATCTTCACCCGATAATTCTGGCTTATCCGCAAATAGAAAAGACTCGTTGGCAGAATGTGTCCGCTCCGTCCACAATGCGCGATGCATAACTGAACCGAGATCACGAGGTCGCCCCCATGAGCGCGTTGCCCGAATTCGAAAAGCACGGCGAGCAGGAGATCAAGTACACCACCTGCTACATGTGCGCCTGTCGTTGCGGTATCAAGGTTACCGTCCAGGACAACAAGGTCCGCTACATCCAGGGGAATCGGCACCACCCGATCAACAAGGGTGTGCTCTGCGCCAAGGGCAACGCGGGGATCATGAAGCAGCAGTCCCCGGCGCGCCTGCACCAGCCGATGCGCCGCAAGCCGGGCACCGAGCGCGGTGCTGGCGAGTTCGAGCCGATCTCCTGGGACGAGGCGCTGGACACCCTGTCCGCGCGCCTGCAGAAGATCCGCGAGACCGACCCGCGCAAGCTGGCGTTCTTCACCGGCCGTGACCAGATGCAGGCCCTGACCGGCCTGTGGGCAACCCAGTTCGGTACCTACAACTGGGCGGCCCACGGTGGCTTCTGCTCGGTGAACATGGCCGCCGGCGGCCTGTATACCACTGGCTTCGCCTTCTGGGAATTCGGCGACCCCGACTGGGATCGCACCAAGTACCACATGCTCTGGGGTGTGGCGGAAGACCATGCCTCCAACCCGATCAAGATCGGGCTGGAAAAGCTCAAGCGCAGCGGCGGCAAGTTCGTCGCGATCAACCCGGTGCGCACCGGCTACCAGGCGATCGCCGACGAGTGGGTGGGCATCAAGCCCGGCACCGACGGCCTGTTCGCGCTGTCGATGCTGCACGTGCTGCTGAAGAACGACCAGTTCGACTGGGACTTCCTGGTGCGCTACACCAACGCCACCCAGCTGGTGGTACAGACCCCGGGCCAGAAGGGCGACGGCCTGATCCTGCGTGACGAGGCCGGCAACCCGCAGGTCTGGGAACTGGAGAAGGAGGCCTTCGTCGACGGCAGCCAGGTCGACATCAAGCCGGCCCTGTTCGGTGAGTACACCGCCCCGGACGGCCGCCCGGTCAAGACCGTGATGACCCTGCTGGCCGAACGTTACCTGGCGGACGAGTATTCCCCGGAGAATACCGCCGCGGTGACCGGCATCCCGGCCGAGCAGACCGAGCGCCTGGCGCTGGAGATGGCCCACGTCGCGTTCAAGGAGACCATCGAGCTCGACATCGAGTGGACCGACTCCTGGGGCCGCAAGCACGACAAGGTGTTCGGGCGTCCGGTGTCCATGCACGCGATGCGCGGCATCTCCGCGCACTCCAATGGATTCCAGACCTGCCGCGCGATCCACCTGCTGCAGATCATGCTCGGCTCGGTGGACTGCCCCGGCGGTCACCTGGCCAAGCCGCCATATCCGAAGCACATCCCGCCGGGCATCAAGCCGGCCAAGGAATGCGCCCCGAACACCCCGCTGAAGAGCCCGCCGCTCGGTTTCCCGACCGCGCCGGAGGATCTGGTCATCGATGACGACGGCAACCCGCTGCGCATCGACAAGGCCTTCTCCTGGGATGCGCCGGTGTCCAACCACGGCATGATGCACATGGTGGTGACCAACGCGGTCAACGCCGACCCGTACCCGATCGACACCCTGATCTTCTTCATGGCGAACATGTCGTGGAACTCCACGATGAACACCGCCGAAGTGATGGACATGCTGCGGTCCAAGGACGAGAACGGCGAGTACAAGATCCCGTTCCTGGTGGTCTCGGATGCGTTCAATTCCGAGATGGTCAGCTTCGCCGACCTGGTGCTGCCGGATACCACCTATCTGGAACGCTACGACACCATCTCCATGCTCGACCGCCCGATCTCCGAGCCGGCCGCGGCGGCGGATTCCATCCGTCACCCGATCCTCGAGCCCGATCGCAACGTGCGGCCGTGGCAGGAGGTCATGGTCGAGCTGGCCGGGCGCCTGAAGTTCCCGGCGTTCACCAAGGACGATGGCAGCCGCAAGTTCTCGGACTACAAGGACTTCATCGTCAACTTCGAGAAGGAGCCGGGTATCGGCTTCCTGTCCGGCTATCGCGGCAAGGACGGCCAGAGCCACCTGCGCGGCGAGCCGAACCCGAAGCAGTGGGAGGCGTACATCGAGAACCAGGGGTTCTTCCTGTACCACCTGGCGCCGAACCAGCAGTTCTACCGCTACGCCAACAAGGACTACCTGGAGCTGGCCAAGCACGCCGGCTGGGTAGGCAAGACCGATCCGATCACGATCGAGATCTACTCCGAGACCCAGCAGCGCTTCAAGCTGGCCGGCCAGGGCCTGTACGACGGCCCGCAACCGACCAAGCAGGAGCACAAGGACCGGCTGACCCAGTACTTCGATCCGCTGCCCATCTGGCACAAGCCGCTGGAGCAGACCCGGATCGACGAGGACGAGTACCCGTTCTACGCGGTCAACCAGCGCCCGATGTTCATGTACCACTCCTGGGATTCGCAGAACGCCTGGCTGCGCCAGATCTGCGCCCAGAACTACCTGTACATGAACCGTCAGAAGGCGGAGTCCATGGGCATCGAGGATCTGTCCTGGGTGTGGCTGGAGTCGCACAACGGCAAGATTCGCGTGCAGGTCAAGCTGATCGAGGGCTGCGAGCCCAGCACCGTCTGGACCTGGAACGCCATCGGCAAGCAGAAGGGCGCCTGGGGCCTGAAGCCGGAGGCGAACGAGTCGCAGAAGGGCTTCCTGATGAATCACCTGATCAGCGAGCTGCTCCCGAAGAAGGGCGACCCGATCGACAACATCACCAACTCCGACCCGGTCACCGGGCAGGCCGCGTGGTACGACCTCAAGGTCAAGATCACCCCGGCCGGTCCCGACGAGCAGAGCGCCTGGCCGCAGTTCGACGAGGTGAAGGCCACGCCGGGCATGTCCGAATCGCCGGACCAGCTGCGCTACCACGCGCACAAGCCCGTGCACCTGAACCGCGACATCCGCGACGTGCTCACGCGCGGTTCGCTGGACGACGAGAAAAACTGATCCGGCCCGGTTCCGCGACGGCCTCAAGGCCATCGCGGGGCTTGCCCGCACGAACGATTTGAGGGAGTACCAACCATGCGACTTGGACTCGTAATCGACATGGACACCTGCGTGGGCTGCCATGCCTGCGCGGTGGCCTGCAAGCAGTGGAACACCAGCGGCACCACGGGTCCGCTGACCGACTATCGCCCCTACGGCGAGGACCCGAGCGGCGTGTGGTTCAACCGCATCCGCCACTACGAAGTCGGGGACTACCCCAACAACAAGACCGTCAACATCCCGATGTCCTGCATGCACTGCGAGCATGCCGACTGCGTGAATGTCTGCCCGACCGGCGCCTCCTACAAGCGTCCGGAAGACGGCATCGTGCTGGTCGATCAGGACAAGTGCATGGGCTGCAACTACTGCGCCTGGGCCTGCCCGTACGGCGCTCGCGAGCTCGACCGCGAAGACGGCGTGATGAAGAAGTGCACGCTTTGCGTGGACCGCATCTACGACGAGCAGCTGCCGCCGGAAGAGCGTCAGCCCGCCTGCGTCATCACCTGCCCGGCGCACGCGCGTTTCTTCGGCGACTTCGATGACGACGCCTCCGAGGTGAGCCGCCTGATCCGCGAGCGTGGCGGCGTGAAGCAGATGCCCGAGCTTGGCTACAAGCCGGTCAACACCTATCTGCCGCCGCGGATCACCCGTTCCATCCCCACCGACGACGTGCGTGCCAACACGCTGATCACCTCGGTGAAGGACTGGGTCAACAAGATGGTGGCGCGCTAAGCGCGCCCGATCGGGGAGAGAAAACCATGCATCCGGCGTTTTCCGTCATTCTGTTTACTGTCATCTCTGGTGCGGGCTACGGCCTGTTCCTGTTGCTGGTGGCCTTCCATCTCGCGGGCATCGGTCCGGTCATGAGCCATGGCGAGCTGATCGCGCACGGGGTTGCGGCCCTGGGCATGATCACCGTCGGGCTCATGCTGTCCACCGGCCACCTGGCGAACAAGAAGAACGCCTGGCGTTCCTTCATGCGCTTCAAGACCTCCTGGCTCTCGCGCGAGGCGGTATTTGCCGTGCTGTTCTACCCGTTCGCCGCGATCTATGGCCTCGGCGTGCTGGTGCAGGGCCACGAAGTCGGTCCGTTGGCCGCAGTGGCTGGCGCCATCGCCGCCGTGCTGGCGGTGGTCACGCTGTTCTCCACCGGGATGATCTACGGCTGCCTGAAGACCATCCGCCAGTGGAACACCGCGCTGACCCCGGCCAACTACATCCTTCTGGGTGTGGCCACCGGCGCCGTCGCCTTCGCCGCCATTGCCAGTGTGTTCGGCAACGCCACCGCGATGCATGCGGGCGTGGCCATCGTGCTGCTGCTGATCGCCGGCGTCCTCAAGGGGATCTACTACTTCTGGATCTCCCGCGTGACCGGCCCGACCATCAACACCGCCACCACCTTCAACCGCGCGACCGTGCGCTTGCTGGATACCGGGCATACCGCCGGTACCTTCCTGACCGACGAGTTTGGCTACGATGCAGGCAAGAACACCACCGACACCCTGAAGATGGGCGTGTTCCTGCTCGCGTTCGGCACCCCGATCCTGGTATTCGCGGCGATCCTGTCCGGCGTGCCGGCCGTCGTGGCCTGGCTCGGCCTGGTCGCGGCCCTGGTGGGCGTCATCATGGAGCGCTGGCTGTTCTTCGCCGAGGCCCGGCACGTGGTGCGCCTGTACCACGGGGACCAGCACACCTGAGCCCTGCTGGCTGAGGTGGCACATGGAACGCCCGCCTTGCGCGGGCGTTTTCATGGGTGGCCGTCGCGGGCGCGCCGGCCACGGAGGGTTACTCTTTCTGCTTGTCCTGGCGCATGCCGTGGATGATGTAATAGCCCACGTAGCCAAAGAACGCCACGATCCCCAGCAGGGTGATGATCGTCAGAATGCCGATGGGCGACTGGAACATGATTTCGGTCAGCATGATCGTTCTCCTGAGGTGTCGATACACCTCAGACGCTAGCGCTGCCCCGGGCTGTCGAATTTGATCCAGATCAAGGCAATAGCCGATCGCCCCGGCGACCCTGCACATCCACTTTCGTGATGTATCTACGCACCTTTGCTGCCAGCCGGCCTATCATTAGAGTGAGTTGATGCTGCCCGTGGTGCGCAATGACCGGCGCGCTGCTGCGACGAGGTCCCCTTGAAACACTGGTACACCATCCAATGCAAACCCCGGGAAGAAGCCCGCGCCGAGGCGAATCTCGACCGCCAGGGGTATCGCACGTTCCGGCCGTTAATCCGCCGGGCCATTCGCCGCGGGGGGCGTCGCACCGCCGTCACCGAGTCCCTGTTTCCGCGCTACCTCTTCGCCCAGCTTTGCGACGTCGAAGAAAACTGGGCGCCAATTCGCTCCACGCGCGGCGTGCTTGGTTTGGTGCGCTTTGGTTGCAGCCCGCTGCCAGTGCCCGAGCCGGTCATCGAGGGTATCCGCCTGCGTCTGGACCCCGACAGCGGCTGTCTCGACCTTACCCGTGACAGCGACTTTGCCCCCCAGCAGCCGGTCACCATCACGGATGGACCGTTTCAGGGGCACGAGGCCCTGTTTCTCGCCCGCACCGGAGAAGAGCGCGTGATCGTGCTCATGCAGATCATGAACCAGAGTCAGCAGGTCGAACTGCCGGCTGCGGCCGTGGGGCCTGTTGCCTGATCACGCAGTCCGAGGGCGAGGCTGTCGTCTGCTATGCACAGAGGCTTGGGATTGTCCTGGCGGGGCTGAGGTGTTTGCGCGTTCTGCGGGCCTCGATTCGAGAGGGGAGGCTCGGCCGGCCCCGGGCTGCAGCCGCATAACGAAGAAGGGCCCATAAAATGGGCCCTTCTTCGTCGTCATGATGGCGCGCCCGGCAGGATTCGAACCTGCGACCCCTGCCTTCGGAGGGCAGTACTCTATCCAGCTGAGCTACGGGCGCAAGACCTGCCATGATACGGGCGCGAGCTTTGGCGCGTCCAGCCATATTTGACCGCCACACTCGGTTTGTGGTCCTGGTTTGCATGATGCCCTATACTCTGCGCCCGATTTGCGCTTGATGCGCGAGGGCTTTTGAATAGCACACCACATGGCCACTCAAGGCCAGGATCTCGGAGGGAGAGAAGTGGGAAATCAACCGATCAAGATGGACACCGGGAACAAGGTGTTGCTGTTTATTGCGTCCCTGGCCCTGCTGGCCACGGTCCTTTTTCTGGTGTCGCACCTGGCCGGCTGGCTTGCCGGCATGCAGGTGTCCCAGCCCGACACCGTGAGTGACGAGCGCGTCGCCCAGCGCATCGCGCCGATCGGTCAGGTGGTCTCCGGTGAGGTGGACGCGGCCGAGGAAGCCGCAGACCTGAGCCCGGGCGACCTCTACTCGAACGTCTGCGCGGCCTGCCATGATGCTGGTGTTTCCGGCGCCCCGCTCAAGGACGACACCGACGAGTGGAGCAACCGCCTGAACGACAAGGGTCTGGACACCATCTTCGCAAATTCCATCAACGGCATCGGCGCCATGCCGGCGCGCGGTGGCGATCCCAGTCTGAGCGACGAGCAGATGCGCGACGTCGTCGCCTACATGCTGGATCAGGCTGGCGTTGAACACGACTACGAGGGCAACGGCGACGATAACGGCAACGGCGACACCGCCGCCGCCGAGGGCGAAGAGCCGGTTGCGAGTACCGATACCGGGGAAGCGGCGGCCGAAGAAGAGGCCGAGGCGGTTGCAGCCATCGCGGTCGAAGATGGCGATGCGGAGCGCGGTCAGTCGGGTTACAACACCTGTATTGCCTGCCATGGTGCGCAGGGTCAGGGTACCCCGGTGTTCCCGAAGCTGGCCGGTCGTGATGCCGAGTACATCGCCGACAAGCTGGTGCGTTACCGTGCGGGCGAGACCGTTGGCGATCAGACGGCCCTGATGGCGCCGAATGCCGCCAACCTGTCGGATGGGGATATCGCCGACCTGGCCGTGTACGTGGCGACCTTCGAAGACTGATCGTCCCAGTAAGAACGGCAGTACGAAACCCCGCTCAGGTACCGCCTGGGCGGGGTTTTTCTTTTGCCGCATCCTATTGTGTGCGCCAGTGGTCCAGGGCGCGGTAGCTCAGTGCCTCGGTCAGGTGCTGGGTCGCGATCGCCTCGGCGCCGTTGAGATCGGCAATGGAGCGCGCCACCCGCAGGATTCGGTGGTAGGCCCGCGCGGAGAGCCGAAAGCGTTCCGCAGCCTTGTCCAGCAGCTCCCGGTCAGCCGTTCCGAGGGCGGCGTACCCGTCCAGTGCCGTGCCATCGAGTGCGCTGTTCAGTCCATTCTGGCGCTCGCGCTGCACCTTGCGGGCCCGAGCGACGCGCTTCGCCACCGAGGCCGAGTCTTCCGATGCCTCGGCTGATCCGGCCAGGTCCTTGGGCGGGATGCGCGGGACCTCGATGGCCAGGTCAATCCGGTCGAGTAGCGGTGCGGACAGGCGCTTGCGGTGGCGGGCCCGCTGCTCCGGGGTGCATTCGCAGCGTTCGGCGAGGTCGCAGTCGAATCCCTGTGGGCAGGGGTTCATCGCACCGACCAGCTGGAAGCGGGCCGGAAACTCGGCCTGGCGGGCCGCGCGCGAGATGTGGATGACCCCACTCTCCAGCGGTTCGCGCAGTACGTCGAGCACCGAGCGGCTGAACTCGGTGAGTTCGTCGAGGAACAGTACGCCCTGGTGCGCGAGCGAGATCTCGCCGGGGCGTGGTGTACTGCCGCCGCCGACCAGCGCGACGCCCGAGGCGGTGTGGTGCGGGGACCGGAACGGGCGCGCCCGCCAGTCCTGGCGCAGGTGCGAGCTGCCGCGCAGGCTGTGGATGGCCGCGGTCTCCAGGGCCTCGGCCTCGTCCATTGGCGGCAGGATGCCGGGGATGCGCGAGGCCAGCATGGACTTGCCGCTCCCGGGTGGGCCGACCATCAGCAGGTGATGCCCGCCGGCGGCCGCGATCTCCAGGGCCCGGCGCGCCTGGTGTTGGCCGCGCACGTCGGCGAGATCGGGGTGGGCGGGTGCGGAGGGCGCGGGCGGTTGCGCCGGGGCCAGTGCGGCGCGCCCCGCCAGCGCGGCGCAGACGGCATTGAGGTGCGAGCCGGTGAGGACCCGGGCACGGCTGGCGAGGGCCGCCTCCGCCCCATCCTCCGGGTTCACCACCAGCGCCCGCTCGGCGTCGGCCGCCGCAAGCCCGGCGGCCAGGGTGCCGCCCACTGGGCGCAGGGTTCCGTCCAGCCCCAGCTCGCCGAGGAATTCGTGGCGCGCCAGCGCCTCGGCCGGGATCTGCTGGCTGGCGGCCAGGATGCCCAGGGCAATGCCGAGGTCGAACCGGCCGCCGTCCTTGGGCAGATCGGCGGGGGCCAGGTTGACGGTGATGCGGCGCCGTGGGAACTCGAAGCCGCTGGTCTGGATCGCCGCGCGGACGCGGTCACGGCTCTCGCGCACCGCAGCCTCGGGCAGGCCGACGATCTGGAAGGCGGGCAGCCCGTTGGCCAGGTGGGTCTCGATGGTGACCAGCGGGGCGTGGATGCCGTCGATGGCGCGGGCGTAGGCAATGGTGACGGGCATCCGTGCCCCTCCGTTCTGCCGCCAGGCATCCGTGCCCGGCGGGTGGTTTCAGATGGTGGTTACTGCCCGGCTTCGTCGCTCGGGCGGGCTTCCAGCGCGGCGACCCGAGCCTCCAGCTCTGCCAGGCGTTCGCGGGTGCGTTCCAGCAGGGCCACCTGGATGTCGAAGTCCTCGCGGGTCACCAGGTCCATGCGCTCGAAGCCGCTTTGCAGCGACGAGCGGACCTGGCGTTGCACGTCCTCCTGCATGTGGCGTACCGACTCCGGCAGGCTTTCGGTGATGCGGCGGGCGAGGTCGTCGAAGCGTTTGGAATCGATCATGCTGCAGTCTCCTGGCGCAAATGCTCGGTTGGGGGCCAGTGTAGCGCGGCAGGACGGGGTCGCGGCTACTGCGATGCTGACCGGCCGCCGTCCACCGGGATCACCTGGCCGGTAATGTAGGGCGCGTCCAGCAGCAGGAAGCGCACGGTGCGTGCGATGTCCTCCGGGCTGCCCTCGCGCTTGAGCGCGGTGCGCTCGATCATTGCCTCGTGGGTGCCGGTGTTTTCCGCGTCCTCGGGGGCGAGGATCGCGCCGGGGGCGACGCCGTTGACCCGCACGTCCGGCCCCAGCTCGCGGGCGTAGGCCTGGGTGAGCGCCCACAGCCCGGCCTTGGCCGCCGAATACACTGGGTAGCCCTTTAGCGGGCGCAGGGCGTGGATGTCGACGATATTCACGACCGCGCCCTGCTGGCGTTGCAACGCCGGGCTGCAGGCCTGGGTGAGGAAGGTCGGGGCCTTCAGGTTGGAGCCGATCAGGTCGTCCCAGGCCTGTTGTGTGATTTCGCCCACGGCGGTGGCGTAGAAGGTCGAGGCGTTGTTGACCAGGAAATCCAGGCGGCCCCAAGCCGCCTCGGCCTCGCGGGCCAGGCGTTCGATGGCCTCCAGGTCGAGGAGGTCGGCCTGCAGGGCGCGGGCGCTGTCCGCGCGCTTCGCGTTCAGTTCGGCGGCGAGGTCTTCGGCATCCGTGCGCGAGCCGCGGTAGTGGATCAGTACCCGCAGCCCGGCTGCGTGCAGCCCGCGCACGATGGTTGCGCCGACCCGCCGCGCGGCCCCGGTGACGAGTACCACCCGTGCTTGCCCGGAGGTCGTGTCCATGCTGTCGGTTTGAACCTGCGCCACGCCTGCCCCCGGGTTGGTACCATTCGTCGTCATGATGCCGCCGAAACCTAGCACAAACGCCCCGGCCGATCCGGTTGCTGCCGATATCGCCCTGCGTCTGCACGCCTTCCTGCAACAGAGTGTCGTCGCCGGCGAGGGGTTCCTTCCGTTCGTCGATTACATGCAGGCCGCGCTGTATGCGCCGGGGCTGGGCTATTACGTGAACGGGGCGCACAAGCTGGGCGAGGGGGGCGATTTTGTCACCGCACCGGAGCTCTCGCCGCTGTTTGGCGAGACCCTGGCGACCTGGCTGGCCCCGGTGTTGCGGGACGATCTGGACGGGACCGGCACACTGCTCGAGTTCGGCGCCGGCAGTGGCCGGCTCGCGGGGGACGTGATCGCCACGCTGCGCGAACTCGGGGTGGCATGGGAGCGCTACTGGATCATCGAGGTCAGTCCGGACCTGCGGGCGCGGCAGCAGGCCCACCTGGAGGCCACGCTTGAACCCGCCGAGTACGCCCGGCTGGCGTGGCTGGATGCCCTGCCCGAGACCCCGTTGCGCGGCGTGGTGCTCGCCAACGAGGTGCTGGATGCCCTGCCGGTGGAGCTCTTCCGCTGGCGCGAAGGCCGGGTCTGGCAGGTCGGGGTCACGACCGATGCAGCGGGCGCCCTGGGCCTGGCCGAGCGACCGGCCTCGGCCGGCCTCGCCGAGCCGGTGGCGCGGCTGCAGGCCGAGCATGGCCCGTGGCCCGAGGGTTACCTCTCCGAGTGGCGCCCGGCCCAGGCCGCGTGGGTGACCGCGCTGGCCGGTTTTCTGGAGCAGGGGGCCGCCGTGATCGTGGACTATGGCTTTCCGCGCAGCGCCTACTACGCGCCGGAGCGTCACCAGGGGACGCTGGTGGGTTACTACCGCCAGCAGATGATCCAGGACCCGCTGGCCCATCCGGGCCTGATGGATCTGACCGCGAGCGTGGATTTCACCGGGATCGCCGAGGCGGCGGATGCCGCGGGCCTCGATGTGCTGGCGTATGCCGCGCAGGGCGAATTCCTGCTGGGGGCGGGGCTGCCGCAACGTTTCGAGGCGCGCGTGGGCAGCGGCGAGGATGCCCGTCTGACCATGCGGGCCGCCCAGGCCGTGCGCATGCTGACGCTGCCGGGGGAAATGGGCGAGCGTTTTCAGGTGATGGCCCTGGGTCGCGGTTGCACGCAGCTGCCGCTGGACGGTATCCCGGATCGCCGGGGGCGCCTGTGAAGCCTAGCCCGAACGCAATGGCGCGGCGCGGCAGGGGCTGCTTGGTGCGGTCTGCGAAACCCGGCATGCTTGCGCGATGATCGTACTGGGCATCGAGACTTCCTGCGACGAGACGGGTGTGGCGCTGATCGACGCGGACCGGGGCCTGCTCGCGCACCGGCTGTACAGTCAGACCGACCTGCATGCCGTCTACGGCGGCGTGGTGCCGGAGCTGGCCTCGCGCGATCATATCCAGCGGTTGTTGCCGCTGGTGCGCGCCGTGCTGGACGAGGCGGGCGTGGACGGCCACGACCTGGATGCGGTGGTCTACACCGGTGGGCCAGGGCTGCTGGGGGCGCTGCTGACTGGGGCCTCCGTGGCGCGCTCCCTGGCCTGGGGCTGGGGCATTCCGGCGCTGGCCGTGCATCACCTGGAGGGCCACCTGCTGGCGCCGTTTCTGGAGGATACCGGGCTCGATTTCCCGTTCCTGGTGCTGCAGGTCTCCGGCGGGCATACCCAGCTGATTCACGCGCGTGCCCTGGGCGACTACGACTTGGTCGGCGAGAGCATTGACGATGCCGCCGGCGAGGCCTTCGACAAGACCGCCAAGCTGCTGGGGCTGGGCTATCCGGGTGGGCCGGCGCTGGCGCGTTTGGCCGAGCAGGGGCGTTCGGATGCCCTGCGCCTGCCGCGCCCGATGCTCGACCGCCCGGGGCTGGACATGAGCTTCTCCGGTCTGAAGACTGCGGTGCTGACCGCGTTGAAGAAACAGGTCTACCGGCCGGAGGATGTCGCCCGCGCCTTCGAGGAGGCGGTGACCGATACCCTGGTGGAGAAGACCCGGCGTGGCCTGGATCAAACCGGGGCCCCGGCGCTGGTGGTGGCCGGCGGGGTGGCCGCCAACACCACGCTGCGCGCCGGCCTGCGGGCGATGGCGCAGCGTCAGGGGGTGCCGGTGTATTTCCCGCGGCCCGAATTCTGCACCGACAACGGGGCGATGATCGCGCTGGCCGGCCTGCGGCGATTGCAGGCCGGCCAGGTGGCGGAAACCGGGGCGCCGGTGGTTGCGGCGCGGGCGCGCTGGCCGCTGGCGGAGCTGACGCCGCCCGCTGCGGCATGAAGTGGTCTGCGGATGGGACTGCGGATTTGTAAACCCATCCGCGGGCCGAAGGGTTACTCCTTCGGCGCCGCCGGTGCCTTGTCCTTCTGGCCGATCCGCGATTCCTCCCCGCGCATCAGGCGGCGGATGTTGGCGTCGTGACGGATGAACAGGATCACGCTCATCAGGGCCACGGCGGCACTGATCCAGTGGTCCATGCCCAGCAGGACCATGTACACGGGGGCCATGCCGGCGGCGACCAGGGCGGCCAGCGACGAATAGCGCCAGATGGCGGCGACGACGAGCCAGGTGAGCAGCACAAGCCCGCCGACCAGCGGGCTGATGGCGAGGATCACGCCCAATGCGGTGGCCACGCCCTTGCCGCCCTGGAAGCGGTAGAACACCGGGAACACGTGCCCGAGGAAGGCGGCCAGGCCGATCAGGCCGATCGCCCAGCCGGGAAACAGGTCCAGCTGCAGGGCGACGAACACCGGCAGCCAGCCCTTGCCGACATCCCCGATGAGCGTGATGATGGCCGCCGTCTTGCCGCCCGAGCGCAGTACATTGGTGGCGCCGGGGTTCTTCGAGCCGGTGGTGCGCGGGTCCGGCAGGCGCAGCAGCTTGCTGACCAGAATGGCCGTGGAAAGCGATCCCAGCAGATACGCGATGATGATGCCGATTGTAATGCCCATGAGCGGTCAGCCTGCCTGCGCGGTTTGGCGAGAGGATTCGACCGCACATGATACGCAAGCCGGTGGTTGTCGTTCAGGGCGCTGACGTGAGCGCTGCGAAGCCGCAGGGATGCACCCCGACGTTGGTGCTCCTGCATGGCTGGGGCTTCTCCGGCGCGGTGTGGGCCCCGCTGCGGGCCGCACTCCCAGGCGCCACGCAGGTGCTGGCGCCGGACCTGCCTGGGCACGGGGCGGCCGGCGATGCCGAGACGCTGGCGGATGCCGAGCGCACCGCGGCGGCGCTGATCGCTTCGCTGCCAGCAGATGTGGAGTGTCCGGTATGGGCCGGCTGGTCTCTGGGCGGGCTGGTCGCGCTGGCCGCCGCGCGCCAATGGTCGGGGCCCCAGGGGGTGCTGCTGATCGGGGCTACGCCGCGCTTTGCGAGGGCCGACGACTGGCCGGCCGCCCTGCCCCTGGCCGAGCTGGAGGGTTTTCGTGCCGCCCTCGGGGGAGATCGCCGCCGGCTGGAGCGCCGCCTGGCGATGCTCTGTGCGCGCGGCAGCCTGGATGCCGCTTCGCTCGCCCGCCGGCTTGCGGCGCAGTTGCAGGCCGCCCCGGCCTCGCCGGAGGGCCTGCAGGCCGGCCTCGCGCTACTGGAGGCGGCGGATCTTCGGTCCGTCTGGGCGGGCCTGGAGGTGCCGGCGGCGGCCTGGCTGCAGGTGGGCGATGCCCTTGTGCCGGCCGCCGTGGCGGACGATCTGCACGGGCTGCGACCCGCCAGTCGGATCGTCCGCGGCGTGGGCGGCCACGCGGAGTGGTTCGCGCGCCCGCGGCCGCTGGCCGCTTTTGTCGCCGAGTTCTTGAATCAGTGCAGCGCAGGGAAATCCGCATGAGCCGACCCGACAGCTTCGATCTCGACAAGGCGCGGGTCCGCGAGTCCTTCGCGCGGGCGGCGTCCACCTACGAGGAGCACGCGGTCCTGCAGCGCGAGGTGCAGGAGCGAATGCTGGGCCGGCTGGACTGGATTCGCATGCAGCCGGAGCAGGTCGTGGATCTCGGCTGTGGCATCGGCGAGGCCCTGGATCACTTGAGCCGCCGCTATCGCAAAGCCCGCCTGGCCGGGGTCGATTTCGCCCCGGAGATGGTCGCGCGTGCGCGCCGCCGCGGGCGTTGGCTGCGTCGGCCGCAGGTGGTCTGCGGCGATCTCGAGGCGCTGCCGCTGGCGGAGCAATCCTTCGACCTGGCGGTTTCCAGTTCAGCCCTGCAGTGGTGCGCCAGCCTGGATCAGGCCTTCACCGAGGTGCGGCGTATCCTGCGCCCGGGCGGGCTCTGGATGTTCACCACCTTCGGTCCCGACACCCTGCGCGAGCTGCGGGCCGCCTTCGCGGCGGTGGACGGCGGGGCGGGGACGCATGTGAACGCCTTCATGGATATGCACGACATTGGCGATGCCCTGGTGCGCGCCGGGTTTGCCGATCCGGTGATGGACCAGGAGGCCCTGACCCTGACCTACCCGGATCTGACCGGGTTGATTCGCGACCTGCGCGGGGTCGGGGTGCGCAATGCCCTGTCGGGCCGGTCAACGGGCCTGTTCGGTCCGCGCCGCCTGGTTGCGGTGGCTGAGGCCTACGCGCGCGACTTCGGTGTGGAGGGTCGTCTGCCGGCAACCTGGGAGGTGATCTACGGCCATGCCTGGGTGCCGGATGCGCCGCCGCCATCGCGCCCGGAGGGGCGGGTAATCCCGGTCCAGCCGATTGCTTGATCCAGATCAAGGAATCGGCCCATCGGTCGCTCGCCTCGGCGCTCGTGGACGATGTATTCTTGACGCGGTCAAAAAGTTCCCCTGATCGTGCTTAATATCCGAGTGATCCAGGCGGTCTTGGTTTTTTGTGCGCCCAGAATGGGGTAGAGTTCACGCCCCCGAACCATCGGGACATCCGTGTTCCCCGCAGCAAGGTGGAAAAGTCATGTCACAAGCAGCCACTACGGCGGGTGCCGCACCCGCAGCGTCAGTCGCGACTTCCGAGCAGTACAACTACGCGATCATCAAGCGGTTTGCCATTGCCGCCGTCCTCTGGGGCGTGTTCGGGATGGCCGCCGGCGTCTGGATCGCCTCGCAGTTGGCGTTCCCGTTCCTGAATTTCGATATCGCGCAGATCACCTTCGGACGTTTCCGTCCGGTCCATACCACGGCCGTGATCTTCGGTTTCGGGGGTAACGCGCTGTTCGCCACCTCGTATTACGTGGTTCAGCGGACCTGTCAGACTCGCCTGTGGAGTGACTCCATGGCGAGCTTCACCTTCTACGGGTGGAACCTGGCGCTGGTCCTCGGCGTGATCAGCTACACGATGGGGATCACCCAGGGTCGTGAGTACGCCGAATTCAACTGGCAGATCGACCTGATCATCCTGGTGGTCTGGGTGGCCTATTTCATGGTCTTCCTGATGACCCTGCTGCGCCGGAACCAGCCGCATATCTACGTGGCGAACTGGTTCTTTATGTCGTTCATCCTGGCGACTGCGTTGCTGCACATCTTCAATAACATCGAGGTGCCGGTCGGCCTCTTCCACACGCAGTCCTACCCCATCTTCTCCGGGGTGCAGGACGCTATGCGCCAGTGGTGGTACGGCCATAACGCGGTAGGCTTCTTCCTCACCGCGGCCTTCCTCGGGATGATGTACTACTTCGTGCCGAAGCAGGCCGGACGTCCGATCTACTCGTACAAGCTGTCCATTATCCACTTCTGGGCGCTGGTCTTCCTGTACATGTGGGTGGGCGCGCACCACCTGCACTGGACGGCCCTGCCGGACTGGGTCTCCACCTTGGCGGCGACCTTCTCCATCCTGCTGCTGCTGCCCTCCTGGGGCGGGATGATCAACGGGATCATGACCCTGTCGGGTGCCTGGGACAAACTGCGCACCGACCCGATCATGCTGTTCCTGATCACTGCGCTGGCGTTCTACGGCATGTCGACCTTCGAAGGCCCGATGATGTCGCTGAAGAGCGTGAACGCGCTGTCCCACTACACCGACTGGACCGTGGGCCACGTGCATTCCGGTGCCCTGGGCTGGGTGGCGATGATCACCTTCGGCTCCCTGTACCACCTGATGCCGCGGCTTTGGAACGTGAACCTGTACAGCCTGAAGCTGGTGTACGTGCACTTCTTCCTGGCGACCATCGGGATCGTGCTGTACATCACTGCGATGTGGGTGGCCGGTATTGGTCAGGGCCTGATGCTGCGTGCCTTCGACCAGTACGGGAACCTCGCCTACACCTTTACCGAGTCGGTGGTGTTCCTGCACAAGCCGTACGTGGTGCGCGCCATCGGTGGCGGGTTCTTCCTCGCCGGCATGCTGATCATGGCGTTCAACATCGCGATGACCATTCGCTCGGGCATCAAGGCCGAGGCCCGCGAGGCCCAGGCTGCGTCCGCCGAAGCCCGCACGGCCTGATTAGGGAGAGACTAGACCCATGAAGCATGAAAGCGTTGAAACCAATGCCGGCCTGCTGATCATCCTCACCCTTGCGGTGATCAGCGTCGGCGGCCTGGTCGAGATCGTGCCGTTGTTCTACATCGACGACACGATCGAGGAAGTGGACGGTGTGCGTCCGTACACCCCGTTGGAGCAGAGGGGGCGCGACATCTTCCTCCGCGAGGGCTGCTACGCCTGCCACTCTCAGATGGTGCGCCCGTTCCGTGACGAGATGCTGCGCTACGGCCACTACTCGCTGGCGGCCGAGTCGCAGTACGACCATCCGTTCCAGTGGGGCTCCAAGCGCACCGGCCCGGACTTGGCCCGAGTTGGCGGCAAGTACTCCAACGAGTGGCAGGTCCAGCACATGATTGATCCGCAGTCGCTGGTACCAGAGTCGATCATGCCGGGTTATCCCTGGCTGGCGGAGACCCCGCTGAATTACTCCGATATCGACCGTCGGATGATCGCGCTGAAGCGAGTCGGTGTGCCGTACTCGCTCACCGAAGAGGAATACGAGGCCAACGTCGAGAAGTTCGGTGAAGAGCACGCCCGGATGTTCGACATCCGCAACGCCGAGGACAGCTTGGTTCAGCAGGCCCAGACCGAGAACTTTGACGGCAACCCTGGGACCATCACCGAAATGGATGCGCTCGTGGCCTATCTCCAGGTCCTCGGGACGATGGTCGACTTTAGCGAATACGACGACGGACACTTTGCCGAGTTTCGGTAAGGAGGAGCGGGCGCAAGCATGATGGGAATGTGGGAATGGATCACGGACATGGGCAACAGCAAGATGGTCGCCCTGTTGCTCTTCATGGGCACCTTTATTGGGGTCGTGATCTTCCTGTTCTCCAATCGGCGGCGCGCCCAGAAGTTCGAGACGTATCGCTACATTCCTCTGGATGACGATGATTCACATCGGGAGCCCGTGGCCCGGCGTGACAAAACCGAGAGTGACGAGCAATGAGCACACAGGACAACCGTGAAAAGGACCCGAACCAGGTCGAGACCACTGGGCACGTCTGGGACGGGAACCTCCAGGAATACAACAACCCGCTCCCGCGCTGGTGGCTGTGGGGCTTCTACGCCACGATCGTCTTCGCTGTGGTGTACTGGCTGATCTATCCGGCCTGGCCGATCGGTGACAGCTTCACCAAGGGTTTCAACACGATCACGTTCGAGCAGAATGGCGAAGAACGGACGATGCACTGGAATACCCGTGCGCTGCTGGCCAAGGACATGCAGACCGGTACCTACGCCGTGCGTCAGCGGGAAATGCTCGAACAGGTCGCGGCCCAGGATTACGAAACCATCCTGCAGGACGCCGAGAGCATGAGCTTCGTCAACGCCTACGCCCAGGGCTCCTTCGGGACCTGGTGTGCTGCCTGCCATCAGGTCGGTGGTGCGGGCGTAGTGGGGCAGTACCCGAATCTGCGCAACGACCACTGGAAGTGGGGCGGCACCGTGGAGCAAATCGAGGAAACCCTGCACCAGGGCCGCCTGGGCTACATGCCCGGTTACCGCGACACCCTGGACGGCGATCAGCTGAACCAGGTCGCCGCCTACGTACTGTCGCTGAACGACTATAGCGTCGACCAGGACGAAGCCGATGCCGGTGAACGAATCTTTACCGGTACGGACGGCGGCTGCTACCAGTGCCATGCTATGGATGCCCAGGGCCTGGCCTCCCAGGGCGCGCCCAACTTGACCAATGATCTGTGGGGTCTGGTGGACGTGCGCGGTGCGGAAAGCGACAGCGAGCGTCAGCGTCTGGTGGCGAACTTCGTTCGCAACGGCGCCCAGCGCGAGATGCCCGCCTTCGCGGACCGCCTGTCCGATGCGGAGATCAAGATGCTGACCGCCTACGTGCATTCGCTGGGTGGCGGGCAGTAAACGCGGATCTGTTGACCGTATGGGGAGCCCCGGGGCCGGGTGCTTCCCGCGATAACTACAGGGGTGCCCGCCGGGTTGTTTGACGCCCGAGGGCGCCCCTGCTTTTTTGGAAGGAACCCGATGCCAGGGCGCGCCTTGCAGCCGCCCCACTCTGCCGGATAAAACTCCGGGAGGTTTAGATGTCCCAGGCCCAGCCGTTGTACGAGGCACGCATCCCGATCCATCCGCGGTCGGTCAAGGGGCGTTTCCGCAATCTGAAGACCGGCATCCTGTTGCTCGCCTACGGCGTGTTCTTCGGCCTGCCCTGGGTCCGCTGGGAGCGCGAATACGGCCCCAATCAGGCGGTCTTGTTCGACATTCCGGGCCGTCAGTTTCACATCTTCGATCTGGTCGTCTACCCGCAGGACATCTTCTGGCTGGCCGGCTTCCTGCTCGTGGCTGCCTTGCTGCTGTTTTTCGTCACGGGTGTCGCCGGACGGGTGTTCTGCGGCTATTTCTGCTTCCAGACACTGTGGACCGACGTCTTCATGTGGCTGGAGCGCAAGATCCAGGGCGAACGGCCCGCCCGCCTGCGCCTGGCCAAGCAGCCGTGGAGTGGCGAAAAGCTCTTCAAGTACGGGTTGACCCACCTGTCCTGGCTGTTCGTGGCCTTCGCCACCGGCCTCGGCTTCGTCCTGTACTGGGGTAATGCGCCCTCGATCGTGAGCGACTTCTTTACCGGGCAGGCGGTCTACGCGGCATACTTGACCACCGGCATCCTGACGGCCACGACCTACACCTTTGCCGGATTGGCGCGCGAACAGGTCTGCACCTTCATGTGCCCCTACGCCCGCTTCCAGAGCGTGATGTTCGACCGTGACACCATGATCGTCTCTTATGACGAAACCCGTGGCGAAGGGTCGGCGGGCCGCGCGAAGGTTCAGGCCGGACTGAAGACCCGCGAGGAACGTCAGGCCAAGGGCGTGGGTGACTGCATTGATTGTGGCTACTGCGTGCAGGTGTGCCCGACCGGCATCGATATCCGCGACGGGCTGCAAGTCCAGTGCATCCACTGCGCGCTGTGCATCGATGCCTGTGACACCATTATGGACAAGCAGGGCTGGCCACGCGGCCTGATTGGCTACACCTCGGAACGCGAGCAGGAGGGTGGCAAGACCCGTGTCCTGAGGGGCAAGACCCTTGGCTACGGGGCCGCAGTGCTTATCGTGGTCGTGGCGCTGGTCGCCAGTATCCTCGGCCGCCCGCCGGTGGACGCCAACGTCAACCAGGTGCGCCAGCCACTCTACGTCCAGATGTCCGATGGCCGGACCCAGAATGGCTACGAGATCCGCCTGAACAACACCGCGGATCGGGAGTTGGACTTCGAGATCGGCCTGGCGGGGCTGGAGGGTGCCGAGCTGGATCTGGGACAGGTGGAACGCATCCGTCTGGAGCCTGGGGAACGGCTGACCGTCGTGGCACGCGTGCGCTACGACGTGCCCGCGGGTACCCCCTCGCCGCAGCCTTTCCGCTTCGTCATTACCGACCGCGAGGGCCATATCGAACCGCTCGAGGTGACCTCGCAGTTCAGTCACCGCTAGCAACCGTCCGCTGGCCACTGGCGAAGAAACAGTAATCGAGCTGCCGGAACTCGCGCGGCACACCGCAAGCGCCTAGCTTGCGTTCATGCAGGAAACGAAGAAAACAATATGAGCAACCTCGTCATTACCCTCGGCATCGGCAGTGCAGCACTGGCCATCCTGTTCGCCCTGATCTACCGTTTCACGCGGTTCAAGGCCTACAGCACCTCGGCCGTCGTGGTCGCGCTCATGCTGTTCGTGTTTATCCCTTACTCGATCCTGACCTGGCAGGGGGCGGACGTCTTCGCCATTCACCTGGCGCTCTACATCATCGTGCCTTACGGCCTGGGGATCGTCTTCACCCAGAAGGAGGCCGAGGTCGAGAGTGGTGGCAAGGGCAAGATTGGGCGTCTGCACTGGGCCCCGTTGGTATTGGTGGGTTTCTTCACCATGGTCGCCTCGGTGCAGGCGGTCCTGATCACACTCGCCCATAACGGGATGCCGCAGCAGTTCATTGGCTCGATCCTGCCGGAGCCGGAGAACCGGGCCGAGCGGGTGACCTCCGCCTTCCCCGGCACCGTGGCCGGCATGGAGAGCCGCAAGCAGGCGCTCGCCGTGCACCGGGTCTCGGATCTGCAGGAACAGCGACAGAAGGGCTGGCAGGTGCGTCAGGGCTGGGTCGACCGACCCACCGAGGGCGAGACCGCCACCCTGCAGGTCGAGGTGCGGGATGCGGACGGCGAGCCTATCGACGATGCCAGCATCCGCGGGCTATTCATGTGGCTGGCCGACGAACGTCGAGACCAGGGCTTCGAGATGGAGGCGACGGGCGAGGGCATGTATCAGGTCGAGATAGCGCTGCCGGCACCGGGGCGCTGGGATCTGCGCTTCCAGGTCCAGCACGATGGGCAGCTTCTGGAGCAACAGGCACGCACCCGCGTGCGTAGCGCCCAGCCCGGCTAGCTCCCGCCGCTCCCGCCGTGGCGCTCGCGTCCGACTCGCAGGGCCCGGCAACGCCCGAGGCCGAGGCCCGTTGTTTCCACTGCGGCCTGGAGGTGCCGGCAGGCGCCTGCTACCCGGTGACGTTCGAGGGCCGCGAGGAACCCACCTGCTGTCCCGGCTGCCAGGCCGTGGCCGGCGCGATCATCGAGCGTGGCCTGGGGGCCTATTACCATCACCGTGATGCCCCCCCGGCGGACACCGGCAGCCCCCTGATCCCCGACGAGCTCCGCGAGCTCGAACTGTTCGATCACCCCGGCGTCCAGCAACAGTTCGTCGCGCCCGCCGGCGCAGAGGGCGACCGCCGCGAGGCCGCCCTGATGCTCGAGGGCATCACCTGTGCGGCCTGCGTATGGCTGAACGAGCGTCATGTGCAGGCCCTTCCAGGCGTGGACAGCTTTCGCGTGAATTACTCTACTCATCGCGCGCAGGTCGTCTGGGACCCCGCGAGGATCGCCCTGTCGGATATCCTCAAGGCGATCCGCGACATCGGGTACCACGCCCATCCCTACGACCCCGGAACCCGCGAGCAGGCGATCGCCCGCGAACGGGGCCTCGCCTTGCGCCGGATCGCCGTCGCCGCCCTGGGGATGATGCAGGTGATGATGCTGGCCGTGGCGCTCTGGCTGGGCGCCGAGGACACCGAGCACGAAGACCTGCTCCAGTTCATGCGCTGGGTGGCGGCGGCACTGACCACCCCGGTCGTCCTGTACTCCGCAATCCCGTTCTACCAGAGCGCCTGGCGCGACCTGCGTCATCGACAGCTCGGGATGGACGTGCCCGTGAGTCTGGCGATCATCGTGACCTACCTGGCCAGCTTGTATGCGGTCATCCTCGGGACTGGCGAGCACGTCTATTTCGAATCCGTCGTGATGTTCGTCTTCTTCCTGCTCACCAGCCGCTATCTGGAACTGATTGCGCGCCAGCGCGCCAGCCATGCCATTGATCGCCTGGATCGCCTGGTCCCCGCCATCGCCAATCGTCTGGACCCAGCCGGACGCGTCGAGGCCGTCCCGGTCGGCGAGCTGATCCCGGGGGCTCGGGTGCGCGTTCGTCCGGGCGAGACCATCCCCACGGACGGCGTGGTGTGCGAGGGCGAGTCGACGGTCAATCGTGCCCTGCTGACCGGCGAGCCCGAGCCCCACGCGGTGCGGGTCGGTGATCCCGTGACGGGCGGGACCGTGAATGTCGATGGCCCGCTCGCCATCGAGGTCCAGCGCGTCGGCGCCGAGACGACCCTGGCGGCGATCCAGCGGCTGCTCGATCGCGCTCAGACCGAGAAGCCCCGGATGGCCCGCATCGCCGAGGCCGGTACCGGCTGGTTTGTGGGTGCCGTCCTGGTCCTGACGGCGCTGGCGGGTCTGGTCTGGTATGCGTGGATCGATCCGACGCGGGCCCTCTGGGTCATGGTCGCCATGCTGGTCGCCACCTGCCCCTGTGCCCTGGCGCTCGCGACGCCGGTCGCGCTGACGGCCACCACCGGCGCGTTGTCGCGCCTCGGTCTGCTGGTCACGCGCGGCAGTGCCCTGGAGACCCTGCCGCGCGTCGATATGGTCTGTCTCGACAAGACCGGCACCCTGACCGTTGGCATGCCGCGTCTGGTGGCTCAATCCGAGCTGCAGCCTGCGCCCGATGGGGCCGACTGGCGGAACTGGGCCGCCGCGCTCGAGGCCCATTCCGAACACCCCCTGGCACGCGCCCTGGTCGCCCCGGGCAAGCCCTCTTCGGTGGTCGCCAGCGAGGTTCGCAACCTCCCCGGGCAAGGCCTCGTTGGCCACATAGAGGGCCACCGTGTCGCCATTGGTGGATCGTCGATGTTGCCGCAGCGCGGTGCGCCTAGCCCGGAGGCACCCGCGGGCTATCCTCTGGCGACGCCGGTCTGGCTGGTGGTCGACGACCAACCGGTCGCCCTGTTCTGGCTGGCCGACACTCCGCGTCCCGAGGCGCGGAACGTGATCGCCGATCTGCAGGGGCGCGGGTTGCAGGTGGTGTTGCTGACCGGGGATCGCCCGCAGGCCGCGCAGGCCTTCGCGGCGGAGATGGGCATTGCCGAAGCCGAGGGTGGCCTGACCCCGGAAGACAAGCTTGCCTATGTGCGGGCTCGCCAGGCCGAGGGCCGCGTGGTCCTGATGGCCGGCGAGGGCATCAACGATGCCCCGGTGCTGGCCGGGGCCGACGTATCGCTGGCGATGGGCGGCGGCACCCAGTTGGCCCAGAATCAGGCCGACCTGGTCCTGCTCTCGGATCGCCTGGAACACCTGCCGCAGGCGCTGGACCAGGCGCGCCACACACGGCGCGTGATCCGACAGAACATCGCCTGGGCGATCGGCTACAACCTGGTGGCCCTCCCGGTGGCCGCGGCGGGCCTGCTGACTCCCTGGCTGGCGGCGCTTGGGATGTCGCTCAGCTCGTTGCTGGTGGTTGGCAATGCGCTGCGCCTGCGTCCGGCGCGCGACCTCTCGGACGCCGGCGCGGACTCGGTGCCTTCCGGGCAACAGCCCGCGCATGATCCGGCGTCGCGGCCACCCCCGGTTTAAGCGGTCCGCGCGCCTGGGTACACTGGAAGAATGACAATCCTCTACCTGCTGATCCCGCTGGCCATGCTGTTCGCCCTGGTGGTGGGGATAATGCTGTTCTGGGCGATTCGCTCGGGGCAGTACGACGACCTCCAGGGCCCGGCGCATCGTATCCTGATGGATGATGACGACCCGCGTATCCCCACGGGTGCGGGCGATGATCCGGGGGATGGGGAAGTGGAGAAGGGCCGCGAGCGCGAAAAGTCCGAGCGCTGATGTCGGACGCACTTGCGCCGCCGCTCGGCGCGGCTTACCCTTTACCCATCAAGGTTTAGAAAATTAATTCCGAGGATTCTGAGATGCGCGAGTGGTTCCGCTTTGACACTTTCCCGTTGACCTTCACGATAGCCCTGATCATCTGGTCCTGGATCAGCTTCTTCTCGGTGATCCTGTTCGGCTAATCCGGCAAGGAACCTGGCCGGCTAGGGGTACGATCCCCTGGCACCCGGCAACAAAAAGGCCCCGGCATACGTCGGGGCCTTTTTCGTTCGAAGCCTTGGGTTTCGGGATGCCGCGGGGCCGTCAGTCGTCGAAGGCGGCCCGGATGCGCTTGATCGCGCTGTTCTCGATCTGGCGGATGCGTTCGGCCGAGACGCCGTACTCCGCGGCCAGCTCGTGCAGCGTCGCCTTCTGGTCGGCCATGTAGCGGCGCATCAGGATGGTGCGCGAACGCTCGTCGAGCTCGCCCAGGGTCTCGCTCAGGCGTTCCTGATAGTGACGGTCCCAGTCCTCGTCTTCGGTCACATTGGCCGGGTCGTCGCTCAGGTCCTCCAGGCTCAGGCGTTCTGACGGAGCCTGATAGCCGTGTTCGTCGCCGGCCTCGGGGCCCGGGTCGAAACTCGGATCCTGGCTCGACAGGCGGCGTTCCATCTCCCAGACGTCCTTTTCGGAGACGCCCAAATCCTGGGCGACGGCGGAGACCTCGGCGTTGGACAGCCAGCCGAGCCGCTGCTTGGCGCTGCGCAGGTTGAAGAACAGCTTGCGTTGCGCCTTGGTGGTCGCGACCTTCACGATGCGCCAGTTGCGCAGGATGAACTCGTGGATCTCGGCGCGGATCCAGTGCACGGCAAACGACACCAGGCGCACGCCCTGATTCGGATCGAAACGACGGACTGCCTTCATCAGGCCCACGTTGCCTTCCTGGATCAGATCGCCCAGTGGCAGGCCGTACCCCTTGTAGCCGCGCGCGACGTGGATCACGAAGCGCAGGTTATGCAGGATCAGCTGGCGAGCGGCATCCAGGTCCTGGCGCTCGTGCAGCGCCACGGCCAGTTCACGCTCCTGTTCGGTGTCCAGCACCTCGATGCGGCCAACGGCCTGCATGTAGTGGTCGAGGTTGCCCACCGGTACGGGCATGTCGATGCGCGGGGTGGTCAGGGCCTGAGTCATGCGTGGTGTGTCCTCGTGATTCATCACTCTAGATTAGCAGTCTGTGAATAAGAGTGCTAAACCCTGCAAAAGTTCCGGCCGTTCCGTGTGGGACGTGATTCTCTAAGGGGCATCCCGAAGGGCATGCCCGCTGCCCAGCCGGGCGCCCAGCCAGCCGAGGAGCAACCCCGCCAGCAGCAGGGCCAGAAGGTGGGTGGCCCCGGGCAGGGCCAGGCCGAACTCGAGATCGAACGCGGCGGCGGCCTGTTCCAGCGGGGCCCGGCTAAGGCCGATCCCGATGAGCAGCAGGATGGCGGCGAAGATGCCGCCGCCGAGGCCGGTCATCAGCCCGCCATAGAGGGATGGCCGACGCAGGAACCGGTGGGTGGCCCCGCTGATGCGCGAGATGGCGATCTCTTCCCGGCGTTCGCGCAGCTCCGAGGCCGTCGCCAGGGCCAGGATCAGCAACGCCCCCAGCCCCAGCAGGGCCCCAACCACCGCCAGGATGCGCAGGCCCAGGTGGTGCAGGCTGTTCAGCTGACGCACCCAGTCGTCGTCACTGACCACGGTCGCGCCCGGCGCGGTGGCTGCAAGCGCCTCGCGCAGCGCCGCCACCGTCTCGGGGTCCGCGGTCGCGGGGACCACATCCACCACGTCCGGCAGCGGGTTTTCGTCCAGCCAGTCCAGCAGGCCCGGGTCGGCCAGGCCTTCGCGATAGCTGGCCAGGGCCTCGTCGGCATCGATCCAGGTCCAGCGTTCCACCCGCGCATCGGTCTCCAGGTGGCGTTCCAGATCCGCGACCGTGGCCGCCTCCACGCCGTCGAGATAGAGGGCGATGCGCGGGTCGTGGTCCACGTGTTCGGACAGGGTGCGGGCATTGTCCAGCAGGACCCAGAGATAGGCCGGCAGGGCGAGGATGAAGCCCAGCACGGCAATGCTGATCAGGCTCAGCACCGGGGCCTGCAGGCGGCGCTGGAGGCTGCGCCGGGCGGCATCCCGATGGGCCTCCAGCCAGGCCGGCACGGTGTCCAGCAGGCGACGGCCTGGCTTCATGCCGGGGCCCCGGCAGCCGCGCGCGCCTCGATGCGCCCGTCTTCCAGGTGCAGGATTGGCTTGCCCATGCGCTCCACCAGGCCGAGGTCATGGCTGGCGATCAGGGCGGTCATGCCGACCCGGTTGAAGTCGTCGAACAGTTGCAGGATCTCGCGCGACAACGCCGGATCGAGGTTGCCGGTGGGCTCGTCCGCCAGCAACAGGACCGGCCGGTGGACGATGGCCCGGGCAATGCCCACGCGCTGTTGTTCGCCCGCGGACAGGGTGCGCGGGTTGACCCCTTCCTTGTGCAGCAGGCCGACCTTGTCGAGCGCGGCGCGCACGCGCTTGCGCATCTCGGGGCGGCGGTAGGCGAGGATCTCCAGCGGCAGCGCGACGTTGTCGAACACCGGGCGGTCGAACAGCAGGCGGTGATCCTGGAACACCAGCCCGATACTGCGGCGAAACCCGGGAATCGCGCGGTTGGAGAGGCGGTCGAGGTCGTGACCGTTGACCCGGATGCGCCCGCGGGTCGGGCGCTCCAGGCCGGCGATCAGGCGCAGCAGGGTACTCTTGCCGGCGCCGGAGGGTCCGGTGATGAAGGCCATCGCGCCCGGGTCCACGCGCAGGCTGACGTTGCTGAGCGCCTCTGACGCGCTGCCGAATCGCTTGGTGACGCGTTGCAGTCGAATCATCCGGTGTGCACGTTAGTCGCTGTCGCGGCCGAGCAGGGCGCGCACGAAGGCGCGCGCGTCGAAGACCTGCAGATCCTCGGCCTTCTCCCCGACCCCGATGAACCGCACCGGAATGCCCAGCTGTTCGGCCAGCGCGAACAGCACGCCGCCCTTGGCGGTGCCGTCCAGCTTGGTCACGACGATTCCGGTCAGGCCCAGGGCCTCGTGAAACTGACGGGCCTGGTTCAGGGCGTTCTGGCCGGTACCGCCGTCGACCACCAGCAGGACCTCGTCCGGGGCGTGTTCGTCGAGGCGCCCCATCACGCGCTTTACCTTGCGCACCTCGTCCATCAGGTTGGTCTGGGTGTGCAGGCGCCCGGCGGTGTCGGCAATCATCACGTTGATGCCGCGCGCCTGCGCGGCCTGCAGGCCGTCGTAGACCACCGAGGCGGAATCGGCCCCGGTGCCCTGGGCGATCACCGGGGCGCCGTTGCGCTCGCCCCAGGTCTGCAGTTGTTCCACCGCTGCGGCGCGGAAGGTATCGCCGGCCGCCAGCAGCACCGAGCGATCCTCCGCGTGGAGGTGGTGCGCCAGTTTGCCAATGGTGGTGGTCTTGCCGGCGCCGTTGATGCCGACGACGAGGATCGAGAACGGGCGCTCGGCGGGCGGGATTTCCAGAGGCCGCGAGACCGGTTCGAGGATTTCGATCATGGCCGCCTCGAGGGCGTCCATCAGGGCCTCGGCATCATCCAGCTGTCCGCGTTTCACCTCGCGGGTGATACGATCCATGATCCGCTGGGTCGCATCCAGGCCCACGTCCGCGAGGAGCAGGCGTTCTTCAAGCTCCTCGAACAGTTCGTCGTCGATCTTGCGCCGGAGCAGCGATCCCAAATCGCTGCCCAGGACCTGCCCGGTTTTGGCCAGGCCCTTGCGCAACCGCTGGAACCAGCCACCGCGGGCGGGCTTTTCCGGCTCGCTGCCAGGTGCCTCCGCGCCAGGGGTGGTCGGGTCTTCGGACTTCTTTTTGCGGAAACCGAACATGCTCGATGTGGTCAAGTAGAAGAGTTCGCCAATGCTAGCACGAGGATCCATGAATCATGCGCGGTAAAAACCTGGTCACAGTGCTCGTTACGGCGCTTGCCTTTGCCTGGCCCGTCGGGGTCCTGGCCGCGGCGCCCGAGATCGAATCGAAGGTGGTCGAGACCACGCTGGACAACGGCCTGACGGTCCTGGTGCTGGAGGACCGGCGTGCCCCGGTGGTGGCCAACATGGTCTGGTACCGGGTCGGGTCGGCCGACGAGCACAGCGGCGTGACCGGCATCTCGCACATGCTGGAGCACATGATGTTTCGTGGGACCGAGCAGTACGAGCCCGGCGAGTTCTCGCGCATCGTTTCGCGTCTGGGCGGGCGCGAGAACGCCTTTACCGGCCGTGACTACACCGGTTATTTCCAGATCATCGGGCGTGATCACTGGGAGACCATGATGGCGATGGAGGCGGAGCGCATGCAGCACCTGAAGCTGCAGGAAGACGAGTTCCGTCCGGAATTGAACGTTGTAAAGGAGGAACGCCGTCTGCGCGTGGAGGACCAGCCCAATTCTCTGGTGCGGGAGCAGTTGATGGCCACGGCCTTCTTCAATCATCCCTATGGCAATCCGGTGATCGGCTGGATGAGCGATATCGAGGCCTACACCCTGGAAGACAACCAGGCGTGGTATGACCGCTATTACCATCCGAACAACGCGGTGGTCGTGGTGGTCGGCGATGTCGATGCCGAGCGGGTCATCGAGGCTGCCCGTGAGCACTTCGGCGCGATCCCGGCCGGCGAGCTGCCCGACACGAAGCCCCGCTCCGAGACGCCGCAGAAGGGCGAGCGCCGTATTACCGTCGAGGCGCCCGCGGAGCTGCCCTACCTGCTAATGGGCTGGAAGACGCCGGTTCTGAACACCGTGGACGATCCGGTGGATGTCTACGCGCTGATGGTGGCGGCCGGGATCCTGGATTCCGGTGAGGCCTCGCGCTTTGCCCGCGAGATCGTGCGTGGCGAGGAACTGGCCGGCGCGACATCGGCCCGCTACAGCCCGTTCAGCCGGCTGGATGACCTGTTCATGATTGCGGCGGTGCCCACCGCTGCCACGGATGTGGAGACGTTGGAGGCGGCCCTGCTGGAGCAGGTGGAGCGTCTGAAGGACGAGCCGGTCAGCGACAGCGAACTGGAACGGGTGCAGGCGCGGGTGATCGCCTCCGAGGTGTACCAGCGTGACTCGGTGCGCTCCCAGGCCTTCCAGCTGGGCATGCTGCAGACCATCGGCGTCGGCTGGCAGGAAGGCGATCGCTTCGTCGAGCGCGTGCGTGCGGTGACCGCCGAGGATGTGCAGCGCGTGGTGCGCGAGTACCTCGTGCCGGAACGACGCACGGTCGGCATTCTCGATCCGCAGCCCCTGGATGGCGACGACCCGCCCGATCCGGGCGCGGTAGAACCCTATGGCGATACCGCGGGGGGCATGTAATGACGGGAGACAAACCGATGCGAACGGGATTCCTGATGGCCCTGGTCGGGCTGCTGGCGCTGGCGCTGCCGGCCCAGGCGGTGGAGATCGAGGAATGGGAGACCGACGAGGGGCTGCGCGTGCTGTACGTGGCGGCGCCGGATCTGCCGATGGTCGATCTGCGCCTGACCTTCGACGGCGGGGCCTCGCGCGACGGCGACCAGCATGGCCTGGCCTCGCTGACCAGCAGCGCCCTGCGGCATGGCACGGCGGAGATGGATGCGGACGCGCTGGCCGAGGGTTTCGAGTCGGTGGGCGCGCAGTTCAGTACCACGGCCCTGCGCGACATGGCCATCGTCAGCCTGCGCAGCCTGACCGAACCGGACTGGATGGACGCGGCGCTGGAGACCATGGCCGCGGTCCTGGCCGAGCCGGCCTTCCCGGAGGCCGATTTCGAACGCACCCGGCGCCAGGCCCTGCAGGGGCTGCAGCGCGAGCGCCAGGATCCCGGGAGTGTCGCCACCCGGCGCTTCTACGAGCTGATGTATGGCGATCACCCCTACGCCAACTGGCCGGGCGGCGAGCGCGATACCCTGGAGGCGCTGCAGCCCGAGGATGCCCGCGCGTTCTACGAGCGCCACTACACCACGGCCAACGGCGCCCTGGCGATCACTGGCGGGCTGAACCGCGAAGAGGCCGAGGCGGTGGCGGCGCGGATCTCCGCCGCGTTGCCGCAGGGCCCGGCGGTGGAACCGCTGCCCGCGGTGGAGCCGCGCGAGGAACCGGTCGAGGAGCGTATCGACTTCCCTTCCGAGCAGGCCCATATCCACATGGGGGCCCCGACCCTGCGCCGCGGCGAGGATGACCACTATGCCCTGACCCTGGCCAACCATGCCTTCGGCGGGGGCGGCTTTATCTCGCGCCTGTTCCTGGAGATTCGCAGCGCGCGCGGGCTGGCCTATTCGGTCAGCAGCCGCTTTCAGCCCATGGCGGTCGAGGGCCCCTTCCGTATCGGGATGCAGACCGGGGTCGATCAGGCGGACGAGGCGGTGGCCGCGCTGCGCGAGGAACTCGAGCGCTGGCATGCCGAGGGTATCGATGCCGATGAGCTGGAGGCCTCGCGCGAGAACGTGGTCAACAGCTTCCCGCTGTCGCTGGCCTCGAACAGCGACATCGTCGGCCTGCTCGGGATGATGGCCTTCTACGACCTGCCGCTGGATTATCTGGAGCGTTACATCGAGCGCATTGAGGCGGTCGAGCTGGACCACTTGAACGCCCGGCTGCGCGAGCGCATCAACCCGGAAGCGATGGTCACGGTGATCGTGGGTGGCCAGGAGTAGGCGCGCCCCCGCCGGGCGCTCTGCCCGCATCCGCATCATCGGCGGGGCCTGGCGGCGCCGATGGCTGCCGGTGCTCGGGGTCGGCGGGTTGCGCCCGACCGCGGACGCCCTGCGCGAGACCCTGTTCAACTGGCTCCAGCCAAGACTTCCGGGCGCGCGGGTGCTCGACCTGTTCGCCGGCACCGGGGCGTTGGGGCTGGAGGCGGCCTCGCGCGGGGCGGACTCGGTGCTGCTGGTCGAGCGCGATGCCCGTGCTGCGGCACAGCTTCAGGCCAACTGCGAGACCCTGGGGGCCGAGCAGGTGAGCGTGCGCCGGGATGATGCCCTGCGCCTGCTGGCCGGCGAACCGCCCGAGGGGCTGCCCTTCGATCTGGTGCTGGTGGATCCGCCGTTCGGCCAGGGCCGGGTGGCGCCGGTGCTGGAGGCCCTTCGCGCGCACGACTGGCTGCACGTGGACAGTCGGGTCTACGTGGAGATCGAGTCCGAGGCGGGCCTCGATTTCCTCGCTGCGAGTGGCTGGGAGATCGAGCGCGAGCGCCAGGGCGGGCAGGCCCGCGCCCTGTTGTTGGCACGCGCTCCAGTCACAGAGGCGACGTAATATTGCGCCGGGTGCAACGCCCTTCACGTTTTTGCAGTCGGAGTAGTCTTTCGCTACGGTAGCTTCGTCCCACCTACTGCGGCAACGCCCAACGGGCGTGATCCTGCGCGGCTCCCGGAGCACGTCCGGAGCAAGGTCGCGCCGGCCCGCGTTCGCCACAAGAATACAAGGGGAAACCGAATGGATGAGCAGTCCACCCCCGGTCTGACGCAAACCCGCCTCGGCGGCTTTGGCGTGATCTGCAGCCCGGTCTTCTACACCTCCAGTATCGTGATCGCACTGTTCGTGCTATTCGGGGCGATCTTCCCGGAGCGCGCCGAGGCCATCTTCGACCAGCTGCAAAGCGGCATCGGGGAGTACCTCGGCTGGTACTACGTTCTGGTCGTGACGGTGTTCCTGGTCTTCTCCGTGTACCTGATGTTCAGCCGTTATGGCGGGATCCGCCTGGGCGATCAGTTCGAGGCCCCGCGCTTCAGCTACGCCGCCTGGTTTGCGATGCTGTTCTCCGCGGGCATGGGGATCGGGCTGCTGTTCTGGAGCATCGCCGAGCCGATGTACCACTACCTCAGCCCACCACACGCGGAGGGCGAGACCAGCGCGGCGGCTGTCGAGGCGATGCGCTACACCTTTTTCCACTGGGGGCTGCATGCCTGGGCGATCTACATCGTCGTCGGGCTGTCGCTGGCGTATTACGCCTACCGCCACAATCTCCCGCTGCTGATCCGTTCCTCGCTGTACCCCTTTATCGGCGACCGGATCTATGGCCCCTGGGGGCACCTGGTGGATATCGTGGCGCTGTTCGGCACCATGTTCGGTGTAGCCACCTCGCTGGGCCTCGGCGTCATGCAGATCAACTCGGGTCTGAACTTCGTGTTCGGGATCGAGGAATCGACCTACATGCAGATCATTCTGGTGGCGATCATCACCCTGATCGCCGTCGGGTCGGTCGCACTGGGCGTCGACAAGGGCATCAAGCGCCTGTCGAACTTCAATATCGGCCTGGCGGTGATCCTGATCGCGCTCCTGCTGGTCATGGGCCCGACCCTGTTCATCCTGCGCCTCCTGGTGGAAAGCACTGGCGTCTACGTTCAGTTTCTGCCCGAGATGAGTCTGTGGGCCGACACGATCGAGGATTCCGGCTGGGCGACCTCCTGGACCATCTTCTACTGGGGTTGGTGGATCTCGTGGGCCCCGTATGTCGGTATGTTCATTGCCCGTGTCTCCCGCGGCCGCACCATTCGCGAGTTCATTGCCGGCGTGCTGCTGGGCCCGACCGCCGCGGCCTTCGTCTGGCTGGCCGTGTTCGGCGGTACCGCGATGAGCTACGAGCTTGACGGTGTGGTCGACCTGACCGGTGCCGTGTCGGAGAACATGTCCACCGCGCTGTTCGTGACCCTCCAGGCCATGCCGCTGTGGGATTGGCTGTCCGTGGCGGTGATGGCCGCGGCGACGGTGCTGATCATTACCTTCTTCGTGACCTCCTCGGACTCCGGCTCGCTGGTCATTGACACCCTGGCCTCCGGCGACGTGCGCAACCCGACCGTCACCCAGCGCGTCTACTGGGCGATCATCGAGGGCATTGTCGCCTCCATCCTGTTGCTGGCGGGCGGTCTGGCCGCGTTGCAGGCGGCCGCGATCAGCGTCGGGCTGCCCTTCTCGATCATCATGTTGATCATGGTGGTCGGGCTGTGGAAGAGCCTGCATCAGACTGAGTCGGTCACGCCGAGCAAGTACCAGAAGGAGGCGCCCGCGCCGCATACCCTGTTCGGGTATACGGATGATCTCGATGACAAGATCAAGTAGGTCGTGACGATGGCTGCGTCCCGAGTGGCGCTGCTGGGATGCGGGCTCATGGGGCAACCCATGGGCCTGCGTCTTTTGCAGGCCGGATTTTCCGTGGTGGCCTACAACCGCACGGTCGCGCGTGCAAGCGATCTGGCGGCCGCGGGGGTCACCGTTCACAGTGCTCCCGCCGCGGCCGTCGCGGAGGCGGACGTGCTGGTGCTGATGCTCAGTGATGCAGCCGCCATCGGTGCCGTGCTGGACGACCTGCCGGCCGGCGCGCTGGATGGGCGCTGCGTGATCCAGATGGCGACCATTCTGCCGGCCGAGAGCCGGGCGCTGGCGGAGCGAGTGCGCGCGGCCGGGGCCTGCTACGTGGAGGCCCCGGTGCTGGGCTCCATCCCGGAGGCCCGGGATGGCCGTCTGCTGATCATGGCGGGCGCCGACAGCGACGCGGATTTCGCCCGTGCGCAGCCGGTTTTGGCGGCCCTGGGCGAGACCCCGCGGCATGTTGGCCCGGTGGGGCAGGGGGCGGCGCTCAAGCTCGCCTTCAACCAGCTGATTGCGAGTCTCACCGCTGCATTCTCCCTCAGTCTGGGGCTGGTGCGTCGCGAGGGGGTGGAGGTGGATACCTTCATGGAGATCCTGCGCGACAGTGCGCTGTATGCCCCGACCTTCGACAAGAAGCTGGACAAGATGCTGTCCGGCGACTTCGGGACCGCCAACTTCCCGGTCAAGCACCTGCTGAAGGATGTGCGCCTGACCGAGCGGGCGGTGGAGGATGCCCACCTGGTGGGGCCATGGCTGCCGCTGCTGGCGGATCTGCTGGATCGGGCGCGCGAGCAGGGCCTGGCTGATGCGGATTATTCGGCCATCTACACCACGATTGCCCCGGAAAACGGGGGGCAATGAGGAAGATACGGCGACCCTTATGCACAGCGCTCGGCGATGGCGACCGGGGCTGAAGGGGGCGGCCCGTGGCGACATCACGGACCGATTGGGTGATATGAACTAATGTAAAAACAGTGGGTTGATGGGTTTTCTTGCCGAGGGGCGGCGGTGCCGCCTTGACGTTTCCGGTGCGTTCCGTTCCGGGCGCGACAATTCGTCCACAAAGTTATCCACAAGTTGTTCGGGTGGGCAAAACCACTCGGTCATTCAGGCAGTTGTCACCCGGAGTTGAAACACGCTCTGCAAATGCCGTCGCAACCTGGTCTTGCGCTCGGGCTGGTAGCACCGCTATGCTATCGGACTTTTCGCCAGAACCTGCGTGAGCCGACCATGAAAGCCGACATCCATCCGAACTACCACACCGTCAAGGTGAGCTGCAGCTGCGGTACGCAGTTCGAGACCCGTTCCACGCTCTCCGGCGAGGAGATGCACCTGGACGTGTGCTCGCAGTGCCATCCGTTCTACACCGGCAAGCAGAAGATCGTTGACACCGCCGGTCAGGTCGACAAGTTCAACCGCCGCTTCGCATTCTGAAGCTGCGGCGCGCCGGATGGCGCGCAACGCGAACGGACGCGTGACTGCTGCGGCGGGCGCTGTCCGACCCGACGAGGGCGTCCTGCGGGGCGCCCTCGTCTGCGTTGTGGGCCTGGGCCTGGTGCTGCTGGCCGTTGCGGTCCGGGCCGAGTGCCGGCTGGTGGATCAGGATCCGCGTGGGCTTCAGGAGGTCGCGGTCGAGCGCGTGCAGGGCTTCGATAGTCTGCGGTTGACCGATGGGCGGACCGTTCAGGTGATCGGTCTGGCCCCGGCCGCGCCGCTGCCGGAGAGGGCCTCCCCGATGCGTCCCCTGCATCTTCACGAAGGGCTGCGCGAGGCGCTGACCGCACGCCTGGGCGAGGTCGATCAGCGGCTGATCCTGCGCCCGGGCCGCCCCGCCCGGGACGCCGAAGGGCGCCTGCGCATGCATGTCTGGCTGCCCGGCGGACCGTTGCTGGCGGCCGAATTGATTGCCGCTGGCGAAGCGATGCCGCGCCCCGGACCGCAGCCGGCCGCCCTGGATACCTGCTTCTACGTGGCCGAGGCCGAAGCGCGGGCAGGGGAGCGGGGTCTGTGGATGGAGCGCCCGGCGGCTCTGCCGGCCCGAATGCTGGACCCGCGTTCCGGCGCCCTGCGCCAGGGCCGGCTGCGGGTGCAGGGCGAGGTGGTGGCGGTGCGCGAGACGTCGCGTCACTGGGTGCTGGAGCTGGACGGGCCGCTGGACGTCCTGATCCGCGGGGGTGACCGCGATCAATGGCCCGACCTCGAGCCCGCTACCTTGAACGGCGAGGCGGTGATTGTGCGTGGGCAGGTGTATCCTTGGAGAGACCGACTCCGGATGCGCATTCGCCATCCGCTCGATTTAGAGGTACCGGAATAATGCGTGCTCTTTCCAAGTCCTGGCGGACCCCTCGCGGTCGTCTGGTCTCTCTGCTTCTGACCGTCCTGGTTGCGGCCGGCCTCGCCGTGGCGATCCCCGGTTGTACCACCAACCCGGTGACCGGGCGCTCGCAGCTGATGCTGGTCTCCGAGAACCAGGCGATCGACGCCTCGCGCAGCGCCTATGTCGAGATGCTGGCTCCGGCGCGCGACGAGGGTCGCATTAATGCCGATCCCGCGATGACTGCGCGGGTGCAGGGCATCACCGAAAAGGTGGTCGCGCAGGCGGTCAAGTACCGTCCCGAGACCGCGGACTGGGACTGGGAGATCGCGGTGATCGAGGCCCCGGACACCGTCAACGCCTTCGCGATGGCGGGCGGCAAGATGGCGATCTACTCGGGCATTATCGAACAATTGAAGCTGACCGATGACGAGCTCGCGCAGATCATTGGGCACGAGATCGCCCACGCGCTGTCGGCGCATACGGCGGAAAAGATGTCGGTCGCGCTCGCCAGCAATCTGGCTCTGACCGGTTACGCCCTCTCCGGCGATCGTTCGCAGCTGGCCCTGACCGGGGCGGCGCTGGGGGCCGTGCTCGCCGTGCAGCTCCCGCATAGCCGGGGCATGGAATCCGAGGCCGACCGCATTGGTATCGAGCTGGCGGCGCGCGCCGGTTACAACCCGGATGCCGCAGCCAGCCTGTGGCGCAAGATGGCTGCGCAGGCCAATGGTGGCCAGCCGGAATTCCTGAGTACTCACCCGGCACCGGATTCGCGCCAGCGCGAGCTCACTCGTCTGGCCGACCAGTACCGCCCGTTGTATGACGAAGCCCGGCGCGGGTCCGTCCCCACCCACCCGGTCAACTGATTTCCGCACCCGGTGCGGGCCCGTGCCGGGTCTGCGCCTGTATGTGAATGCAACCGTCCGACAAAAGGCCCCGCTACACCATGTCCAAGGATTTCAACCAGCGCGCGCTGGAATACCACGAGCAGCAGCCGGCCGGGAAGCTGGCGATCCACATCACCAAGCCCACCGCTACCCAGGACGATCTGTCGCTGGCCTATTCGCCAGGCGTCGCCGCGCCGGTGCGGGCGATTGCCGAGAACCCGGAGCTGGCCTATCGCTACACCGGCAAGGGCAACCTGGTCGCGGTGATCACCGATGGCACCGCAGTGCTGGGGCTGGGCAACGTGGGCGCTCTGGCCTCGAAGCCGGTGATGGAGGGCAAGGGGGTTCTGTTCAAGGCCTTTGCCAATATCGATGTCTTCGACATCGAGGTGGAGGCCTCGCAGCCGGAAGACTTTATCAACACGGTCGCGCGCATTGCCGGCGGCTTTGGTGGCATCAATCTGGAAGACATCGCCGCGCCGCATTGCTTCGAGATTGAACGTCGCTTGTCCGAACGCCTGGACATCCCGGTCTTTCACGACGATCAGCACGGCACCGCGATCATCACTGCGGCGGGCCTGGTCAACGCCCTGGAGATCCAGGGCAAGAAGTTGGACGAGGCGAAGATCGTTTGCGTCGGCGCCGGTGCTGCCGGGATCGCGTCCATGCAGCTGCTGGTGCGGCTGGGCGCGGCCAAGAAGAACCTGTTCATGGTCGATCGCAAGGGCGTGATTCACAGCCACCGCGATGACCTGAACGAGCACAAGCAAATCTTCGCGGTGGATACCGACGCCCGCAGCCTGGCCGATGCCTGCGCCGGTGCCGACGTCTTCATCGGGTTGTCCGGCCCGGACCTGCTGACCCCGGAAATGCTGCGCTCCATGGCGCCGAAGCCGATTGTGTTCGCCCTGTCCAACCCAGACCCGGAGATCCTTCCGGAGCTGGCGCACGCAACCCGCGACGACCTGATCATGGCCACCGGGCGCTCGGACTACCCGAACCAGGTGAACAACGTGCTCGGCTTCCCGTTCATCTTCCGCGGTGCGCTGGATGTGCGCGCCCGGACGATCAATGACGAGATGCTGGTGGCCGCGGTGCACGCCCTGGCCGGACTGGCCCGTGAGCCCGTGCCTCAGGTGGTACTGGATGCCTACGGCCTGGAGGCCCTGGAATTCGGCCCGAACTACATCCTGCCGACCCCGTTCGATCCGCGTCTGATCGACACGGTGCCGCAGGCGATCAGTCAGGCCGCCCGCGACAGCGGGGTCGCCCGCCTGTAACGCAGTCCTGTAGGAGGAGCAGCGCATGCAGAAGATCGCCATTGTCGGTGCCGGACGCGTTGGCGAATCCACCGCCCAGTTTCTGGCCCGCCGCGACATCGCCCGCGAGATTGCGCTGCTGGACGTACGCGAGGGCGCGGCGGCCGGCGCCGCCCTGGATATCCAGGAGACCGCGCCACTGCTGCGTTTCGATACCCGGCTGACCGGCAGCCACGAGGCGTCGGTGATCGCCGGCGCGGAACTGGTGATCATCACCGCCGGGTTGCCGCGCAAGCCGGGCATGTCGCGTTCCGATGTGCTGGACAAGAACGTCGAGATCCTTGATGCCATCCTGCAGGACATCCTGGTCCATGCCCCGCAGAGCCGCATCCTGGTGGTCTCCAACCCGGTGGACGTGCTGACCTACCGTGCCTGGCAGAAGACTGGCTGGAGCCGCGACCGCATCTTCGGTCAGGCCGGGGTGCTGGATACCTCGCGCATGGCCGCCTTCATCGCGCTGGAGACCGGCCTTTCCACCCATGACATTCAGGCGCTGGTGCTGGGCGGCCACGGCGACGCCATGGTGCCGATGCTGCGCTATTCGTCCGTCAACGGCGTCCCGCTGCATCACTTCATGGATCAGGCCACGCTGGACAACATCGTCGAGCGGACCCGGCACGGCGGCGCCGAGATCCTGGCCCTGAAACAGACCTCCAGCGCCTACGGCGCACCGGCCGCAGCCATCGCCGAGATGGTCGAGGCAATCGCCTTGGATCGGCGGCGGGTGCTGCCCACGGTGGCCCTGCTGGACGGCGAGTACGGCGAGCGCGACGTGGCCATGGGCGTGCCCTGTATCCTTGGTCAGGGCGGGATGGAGCGTGCCATCGAGCTGGAACTGAATGCCGAGGAGCGCGCGGGCTTCGACCAGTCCATCGCTGGCGTGCGGAAGGACCTTGAACGCCTCGCCTGAATCCGGCCCAGTGCCGGCTGTGCGGTTGCCGACCCTGACCCTGGTCGACAGCAGCATCTTCGTCTTTCGCGCCTGGTTCGCTCGCGGCCTGGACCCGGATCCGCAGGGCCGACCGGGCGGTGCGCTGCACGGCCTGGTGCACTCGCTCTGTCAGTGGCTGCCGGGCTGCGCGCCGGGCCCGGTGGCCTTTTGTTTCGACACCGGCCAGCGCCGTGGTTTTCGTCACCGCATTGACCCTGCCTACAAGGCCCATCGTCCACCGGCCCCGCCGGAGCTGCGCGAGCAGTTCGCGCGGATCCGCGAACTACTGGGCAGGCTGGGGTTTGCGACCCTTGCCGACGCGGAATACGAGGCCGACGACCTGATCGCCAGCCTGGCCCGCGCCGGGCGCGCGGCCGGCTATCGCATCGACGTGAAGAGTGCCGACAAGGATCTGACCCAGGTGATCCTGGGCGGGCAGGACCGCCTGCACGACCCGGAACGCGGGGTCGACATGGATCGTCGCGCCATCGAAAAGCGCTTTCGCATCCGCCCCGAGCAGGTTGCGGACATGCTGGCCCTGGCTGGGGATGCCAGCGACAACATTCCCGGAATCGACGGGGTTGGACCGAAGACGGCCGCGCGCATCCTGCGCCGGTTGCACGACCTCGACACGGTCCTGGCCGACCCGCCGGCCGTCACCCGTTGCAACATCCGCCGGGCGCCCGCGGTGGCCGCGGCCATCGCCGAGCAGGCCGACCGGCTGCGCCGCTCGCGCCGGCTGACCGGCCTCGCCGATCGTATCCCGGACCTGCCGCCGCCCGGGCAACTGCAGCCGTCGGCGCCGGCCCCCGATGCGCCCGCCTGGCTGCAGGACCTGGGTGTTGCCCCCGCCTACCACGGCCCCCTCCTCGCCGCCGCGGGCGCCTGGGGCCTGACGGATACGAGGCAGCCGGCATGATCCGTCGGCTGCACATCCTGGGGGGCTTGGTGCTGGCTGCGCTCGTGCTGCTGCCGGCCGTCGTGCAGGCGCACCCGCATGCCTGGATCGACCTGCGGATCAGCTTCGAGCGCGACGGCGACGGGCAGATCACCCATATGCTCCATCACTGGCGCTTCGACCCGACCTACGGGCAGTACCTGTACGACGATGCCCAGGAGCACCAGTCCGGCGATACCGCTGAGGCGCGCCTGCAGGGGCTTGCCACCGAGATCCTCGACAATCTGGACGAGTACCGCTGGTACAGCCACCTGGAGGTGGGTGGAGAGGAGCTCGGGATCGCGGCCGCCGTCGATCCACGGATGGCCATGGACGCGGGGCTGCTGCATTTCCGCTTCCGCCTGGAGTTGGAGCAACCGGTGGACCCGGCCGGCGAGCCTCTGGCGTACAAGGTCTACGACCCGACGTACTTCATCGAGATCCTGCATCAGGACCCGCATGGCACGCGCATCCTTGATACGTCCGGACTGGTGGATGCGACCTGCCAGGCCCGGCTTGAGCGGCCGCGCCCGGACCCGGCGCTGGTGGCGCGTGCGATGGCGCTGGACTATGGCGCCAGCGTGGACTACGACCTCGGCCGGCACTTCGCCGAACGTGTCACCCTGCGCTGCGACTGAGGCACTGGTTATGGCCCGGGTCGTGTTGTTTCACAAGCCCTGGGGCGTGCTGCCCCAGTTCACCGACCCCGAGGGTCGTCCGACACTGGCCGACTACATGGCGATCCCCGGCGTCTATCCGGCCGGTCGTCTGGACCGTGACAGCGAGGGCCTGCTGGTCCTGACCGACGATGGGCGTCTGAACGCGCGTCTGACCCAGCCGCAGCACAAGACCAGCAAGACCTACTGGGTCCAGGTCGAGGGCGAACCCGACGACGCCGCGTTGAATGCCCTGCGCGATGGTGTCGAGTTGAAGGATGGCCTGACCCGCCCGGCGCAGGTGGAGCGCATGGACCCACCGGACCTCCCGGAGCGCGACCCACCCGTGCGTTTTCGCCGCCACATCCCGACCCGCTGGCTGGCGCTCACCCTGCGCGAGGGGCGCAACCGCCAGGTTCGCCGAATGACCGCGGCGGTTGGCCACCCGACCCTGCGTCTGGTTCGCTACCGGGTCGACTCCTGGACCCTCGACGGCCTCGACCGTGGCGAGGTTCGCGTTCTGGCTACCTGATCCCGCGGTCGACGCGCCGGAATGCCGGAACTGCCGCCCGAGTCGCGCGAAACCGGAGGATCCTCGTTGCAAGCGCTCTGGCGCAGGCCGATGATGGGAAACCATTGATACGAGGGCAGGACATGCGCCAATCCAGGAACGTCATCGCCGGGCTGGCCGGCCTGTTGCTGGTCCTGGCCGCGGCGCTGCCGGCGGCCGCGGCCGAAGAAGACCTTTATGTCTTCGAGCGCAGCCTGTACCTGCTCGCCGAGCGCGCCCTGAACCGCGGCGACATGACGGCCTACCGGGCCGCGCGCAGCACCCTGACGGGCTACCCACTGACCCCCTACCTGGATTACCGCGACCTGGCGCGCAATCTCAATCGCGCCGACCCGGACGCGGTGCGCCGCTTTGTGCGAGAGCATGACGACACCCCGCTGGCGGGCCGGCTGCACGGCAGCTATCTGACCCATCTCGCGCGCGAGGAGCAGTGGGCGGACTATCTCGAATTCCTCGATTCGGACCGCTCGCTGGGCGTCGAGCAGGATTGTCATCGACGCCAGGCGCTGTTGAAGACGGGGGAGCGCGAGGCGGCCCTGGAGGACGTGGAGTCCATCTGGCTGCACGGGCAGTCGCGCCCTTCGGCCTGCGATCCGGCCCTGAAGGCCTGGCGCGACGCCGGGGGGCTGACCGGCGAGCTCGCCTGGGATCGTTTCGTGCTGGCCGTCGAGGCGGGACAGACGGGCCTGGCCCGTTACTTGCGCCGCTACCTTGACCGCGATGACCGCCCGTGGGCGGAGCGCTGGCTGGATCTGGCCAGCCGCCCCGCGCGGGTTGTGGAGGCCGACTTCGACGCCGGCGAGCACCGCTCGGCGGAGGCGCTGATGGAGCGGGCCTTTACCCGCTGGATCCGCCAGGACCTGGATGCCGCCCTGGAAGGCTGGGAGAAGGGCGGGGGCGATCTCGGGCTGTCCCCCGAATCGGCCGGGCGTGTGCAGCACGCCCTGGCCCTGCGCCTGGCGCTGCGCTATCGCCCCGAGTCGCTGGACTTCATGGCGGCCCTTGAGCCCGAGGTGTTCGACACCCAGTTGCGCCAGTGGCAGGTGCGCGCGGCGCTGTACGAGCGCGACTGGGAGACGGTGATGGACGCGATTCGCGCCATGGATCGCGACGTGCGCGACGAGGCGGCGTGGCAGTACTGGTATGCCCGTGCCCTGGAGCAGATCGAGTCGCTGGAGGCCGCACGCGGCTTCTACGAGCGCGCGGCCCGCGAACGTAACTTCTACGGCTTCCTGGCGGCTGACCGCTTGGGTCAGCCCTATCGCATCGGTCATCAGCCCCTGGTGCTGGAAGACGGGCAGCAGGCGGCCATGCGCACGCACGCTGGCATGCAGCGCATGCGCGAGCTGGTCCGCCTGGACCGCAACGCCGAGGCCCGCCGCGAATGGACGCGCGCGGTGGCCGACATGGATACCGCGGAGCTGGAGGCGGCGGCGCGCACCTTTGCCGACTGGGGCTGGCACGACCGCGCGATCTTCACCGCGGCCCGCGCCCGCAACTGGGACGACATCGAGCTGCGCTTCCCGCTGGCCTTTGATGACCTGATCGTGGCCGGGGCACGTGAACAGGGTATCGATCCGGCCTGGGCCATGGCGATCGCGCGCCAGGAGAGTGCCTTCCTCCACGACGTCCGTTCCGGTGCCGGGGCGCTGGGGATCATGCAGGTCATGCCCGCGACGGGCCGGTCCATCGCCTCGGCGGCGGGGGTGCGGGTGAACTCCGATTGGGACATCCTCGACCCGGCGACCAATGCCCGGCTCGGCACCTACTACCTGCGGCGCAATCTCGACCGTTTCGGAGGCCACAGCATGCTGTCCTCCGCGGCCTACAACGCCGGCGCCCACCGGGTGAGTTCCTGGCTGCCGGAGGACCGCGCGATGGATCCGGATATCTGGGCCGAGCTGATCCCGTTCTCCGAGACCCGCGACTATCTCCGCCGCGTGTTTGCCTATCGCATCCTGTACGCGGTGCGCCTGGGGCAGGAGCCGCCGTCGCTGTCCACCCTGCTGTATCCGGTGACGCCGCAGGACGGCCTCGCTGCGAGCCGCGAACGCCACCTGGCCTCGCTTCCGGGCGAGGTGGGCATCACCCTGAGCCGCGCCTTCTGCGACGCCCCGGGCTACACCGAAAACGCCTGCTAGGATCCGCTTCCGGAGGGCCTTTTAACCACGAAGCGCACGAAGCCACGAAGAAGGGCGAGGGCGATTTGCAGGAAGGCTTGAAGACCCGGAAGGAGGTGGAGGGCTAAGGTCTCCGACGAACAGTGGCGCTGCGGCCCACCAGGAGCAGGGTTGGCAACGCACATCGGAACAGCCCTCGCCGCTGGCGATTCGACGCGTGGCAACCCCAACCGCGACCGCAAAGGCATCAGCGCGAGGACGTACCCCGGCGCCACCCCACAAGATTCCTTCCTGCCTACCCTTCTTCCTGTGAATCGCCCTTGACCTTGACCTTGACCTAGCCCTTCTTCGTGTTTTTGTGCGCTGCGTGGTGCAAACAAAGATCGGTCAGCCGCGGATGATGTCCTCGCGCATGCGACTGGCGATGCCATCGGCCAGTTGCTGCCATTCGGCTGCCAGCGGCGGCTCCAGGTGATCCTCGGTGGTGGCCTTGAAGTGGCGCATCCAGACGGCCAGGTCGGCCTCGGTCAGGTTCAGCGGTGCGTGCTTGCCGACCATGTCGATGGTCGGCGGCTGTTCCAGGCGCCCGCCCAGGTTCATGTACCAGAAATCGGCGATGCGCTTCACGTGATCCGGGAAGTCCTGGATGCGCTCGAAGTGATGGCCGATCTCGGGGTCGGCCGACAGGCGGCGGTAGAAGTCGTCGATCACCGCGCGGATGCGCTCGGCGCCGATCTTGTCGCACAGAGGTTCGAGCTTGCGAAAGGCCATGGGGTGTCTCCTGACGGATCCTGCGACAGCCGGTAACCTGCACACTGACATGGAACCCGGATGCCAAGGATGAACCAATTTGATTCAACGGGCCCCGATGCCGTGACGGCGGCGGTGGCCCAGTGTATTGCCGACCATACCGGAACGCCCTTCGAGCCAACAGGAAGCCAGGCCTGTTCCGGGGGCTCCATCAATCAGGCGCAGCGTTTCACCGGAAGCGACGGGCGGGAGTTCTTCGTCAAGCTGAGTGGGGGCGACGGCGCTGCGATGTTCGCGGCCGAGGCGCGCGGCCTGGAAGAGCTCGCGCGCTGCGAACGCCTCAAAATCCCCGATGTCGTCGGCGCCGGATCGGCCGGCGGCACCCACTTTCTGGTGATGGAGAACCTGGCGCTGGGGGGGCGCCGCGATGGCGTGGCCCTGGGGCACGGGATTGCCGACATGCACCAGAAGACCCGCCCGCGCTTTGGGCTGGATCACGACAACTTCATTGGCAGCACGCCGCAGCCGAATACCGAGCACGACGACTGGGTGTCGTTCTACCGTGATGAACGTCTGGGCTTCCAGCGTCAGCTGGCGCAGAAGCGTGGGGCGGCGGGATCGCTGCTGGGGGCGCTGGAGGAACTGGAGTCCTCGCTGGGCGGCTTCTTTACCGACTATCAGCCGGTACCCTCCCTGCTGCACGGCGACCTGTGGAGTGGCAACTGGGGGTTCCTGGCGGATGGCAGCGTGACGATCTTCGATCCGGCGGTGTACTACGGCGACCGCGAGGCCGACCTGGCGATGATGGAGCTGTTCGGCCACCCGGGCCAGGACTTCGTCGCCGCCTACGAGGAGATCCTGCCCATCGACCCCGGCTATGGCGTGCGGCGTACGCTCTACAACCTCTACCACATCCTCAATCACGACCACCTGTTCGGCGGGGGCTACGGCCCCCAGGCCGAGCGCATGATCCGCCAGCTGCTGGCCGAGCTGCGCTGATTGCCCCACCACGAAGCGCTCCTGACCGGGCCCTCCTTCGTGCGCTTCGTGGTGACTCAGGGTTTCAACGCCCGAGTTCGCGTGAGCGTTCGGCGGCTGCGGTCATCGCGCGGCGCATCAGTTCGCGCAGGTCACCGTCTTCCAGGACCTGCAGGGCGCGTTCGGTGGTGCCGCCCGGGGAGGTGACGCGATGGCGCAGCTCCGCGGCGCTCTCGTCGCCCTCTGCGGCCAGACGGGTGGCCCCGGCCAGGGTGCCCAGGGTCAGTTCCAGTGCGGTGTCTGCCGGCAGGCCCAGTGACTTCGCGGCCTCCTGCATCGCCTCGATCATCAGGAAGACGTAGGCCGGTCCGCTGCCGGAGGTGGCGGTCACGGCGTGCATTTGTTCCTCGTCCTCCACCCAGATCGCGCGGCCCACCGCCTCCAGCAGCCGGGTGGCCGTGGCGCGATCCTCGGGGCTTGCGGTGGGGGCGGCGTAGAGTCCGGTGACCCCGGCGCCGACCAGGGCCGGGGTGTTCGGCATCGCGCGGACCAGGCGCGTGGCGTCGCCCAGCCACCCGGCCAGTTGGGTAGTGGTGATGCCCGCGGCCACCGAGATCACCAGCGGCTGGCCCTGGTTCACCGCGTCGCGCAGCGTCGGGGCCAGCTCCGGCAGGGTCTGGGGCTTGACCGCAAGGATCAGGGTGGCGCTGTTGGAGGCCAGTTCGGTGGCGCTGCCGCTGGCGAGGCCTGGATAGCGGGCCTGCAGGTCGCGTACGCGCTCGGCGCCCTTGTCGGCGATGGCGATGCGTTCGGCGGCATGGCCGGACTGGACCAGCCCTTGAAGCAGGGCCTCGCCCATGTTGCCGGCCCCGATGAAGCCGACCTCGAAGCGGTGTTCCGTCATGCGGACTCCTTGGATTTGGGTTGGCGCGGGCCGAACAGAGCGGTGCCGACACGCACCAGTGTGGCCCCCTCGAGGATGGCCGCCTCGAGATCGTCCGACATCCCCATGGACAGCGTATCCATCGAAAGGCCCTCTGCGTTCAGGGTATCGCGCAGAGCGCGCAGGCGCGCGAAGGGTTCCCGCTGTAGCGGGATGTCGTCGGCGGCGGCCGGGATGGCCATCAGCCCGCGCAGCACGAGGCCGGGCAGGCCCTGCACTGCGGCGGCCAGGGCGGCAGCCTCCCCGGGGGCGACCCCGGCCTTCTGCGGCTCCTCGCTGATGTTGACCTGCAGGCACACCTGCAGCGGCGGCATGCCCTCCGGGCGCTGATCGGACAGACGCCGGGCGATGCGCTCGCGGTCGACGGTATGTACCCAGGCGGCGCGTTCGGCCACCGCGCGGGTCTTGTTGCCTTGCAGGGCGCCGATGAAGTGCCACTCGAGGCCGAGCGGCGCCGGTGCGGCCTCCAGGGTGTCGTATTTATCCACCAGCTCCGGGGCGTAATTCTCGCCGAAGGCGGACTGTCCCAGCGCATGCAGGGCGCGAATCTCGTCCGCGCCCCGAGTCTTGCTGACGGCCAATAGACGGACCGAATCCGGGTCGCGCCCGGCCTCGCGGCAGGCGGCCTCGATACGGGCTCGAACGGTGCTCAGGGCATGGTCTGGTGCGGTCATTTCCCTATGATATAGTCCGGAAGAACACAAGGTCACCGCGGATTTTCGCGCGGGCCTTCATAAAGCGACAGGGAGTGGTGGTGGTTGTGGCTGCCACCAGGGCGATGACGCGGGTCGGCGCCACGTCCGATAACAGGGGGGATGCATGGATATCACGCAGTTGCTGGCCTTTTCGGTCAAGAACGGGGCCTCGGACCTGCACATCTCCGCGGGCATGCCGCCGATGGTGCGTATTGACGGCGACATGCGCCGGGTGAACGTGCCGGTCATGGACCACAAGGAGGTCCAGGGCCTGATCTACGACATCATGAACGACCGCCAGCGCAAGGACTACGAGGAGTTCCTGGAGACAGACTTTTCGTTCGAAATCTCGGGGCTGGCGCGTTTTCGTGTCAACGCCTTCAACCAGGACCGTGGCGCGGCGGCAGTCTTCCGGACCATCCCCTCCAAGGTCCTGACGCTGGAAGAACTGGGCGCCCCGCGCATCTTCGAGGAGATCTCGGACTACCCGCGCGGCATCGTGCTGGTGACCGGCCCTACCGGTTCAGGCAAGTCCACCACGCTGGCGGGCATGGTCAACCACCGCAACGAAAACGACTACGGGCATATCCTCACCATCGAGGACCCGATCGAGTTCGTGCACGAATCGAAGAAGTCCCTGATCAACCAGCGCGAGGTGCATCGTGACACCCACGGCTTCAGCGAGGCCCTGCGCTCGGCCCTGCGTGAGGACCCGGACACCATCCTGGTTGGCGAGCTGCGCGATCTCGAGACCATCCGCCTGGCGCTGACCGCGGCCGAGACCGGCCACCTGGTGTTTGGCACCCTGCACACCAGCTCCGCGGCCAAGACGATCGACCGCATCGTCGATGTGTTCCCGGCGGCCGAGAAGGATATGGTTCGGGCGATGCTGTCGGAGTCGCTGCGCGCGGTCATCGCGCAGACCCTGATGAAGAAGATCGGTGGCGGGCGCGTCGCGGCGCACGAGATCATGCTGGGCACGCCGGCGATCCGGAACCTCATCCGCGAGAACAAGATCGCGCAGATGTACTCGACCATCCAGACCAGTTCCGGCTCCGGCATGCAGACGCTGGACCAGTGCCTGAAGGACATGCTCGCACAGGGCGTGATCAGCCGCGAGGACGCTCGCCGCAAGGCCAGCAACCCGGATTCCATCTGACCAGAACGCCTCCGATGCGCTTGACCGTCGGACCGGGGACCAAGGGAGAATGCCATGGATCGTGAAAAGGCGATCAAGTACATGCACGACCTGCTACGGGCCCTGGTGGACCGGGACGGCTCGGATCTGTTCATCACGGTGGGCATGCCGCCGGCGGCGAAGATCGACGGCCGCGTGGTACGGATGACCGAACAGAACCTGACGGCCTCGCATGCCCAGGCGCTGGTTCGCTCGATGATGAACGACAAGCAGTCGGCCGAGTTCGAGCGCCACCAGGAGTGCAACTTCGCGATTGGCTTGCCGGGCGTGTCGCGTTTCCGCGTGAACGTCTTCACCCAGCGCGGCACCCCCGGTATGGTGCTGCGAACCATCAATTCGGTGATCCCGAAGTTCGAGGACATCCAGATGCCGCCGCAGCTGGAGAAGATCACCCAGGAGCGGCGTGGCCTGGTGATCTTTGTCGGCGGCACCGGCTCGGGCAAGTCGACCTCGCTGGCGGCCATGATCGGCTATCGCAACCGCACCACAGCCGACCATATCGTCACCATCGAGGACCCCATCGAGTTCGTCCACGAGCACGCGATGAGCATCATCACCCAGCGTGAGGTCGGTGTGGACACCGAGAGCTACGAGATCGCGCTGAAGAACACCTTGCGCCAGGCGCCGGACGTGATCCTGATCGGCGAGATCCGCGACCGCGAGACCATGGACTACGGCGTGGCCTTCGCGGAGACCGGGCATCTGTGCCTGTCCACGTTGCACGCGAACAGCACCAACCAGGCACTGGACCGCATCATCAACTTCTTCCCCGAGGACCGGCGCGAACAGCTGCTGATGGACCTGTCGCTGAACCTGAAGGCCGTGATCTCGCAACGCCTGGTACGCAAGGATGGCGGCGAGGGCCGGGTGCCGGCGGTGGAGATCCTGATCAACACCCCGCTGATGTCCGACCTGATCCTGAAGGGCCAGGTGCACGAGATCAAGGAGCTGATGTCCCGTTCCCGCGAACAGGGCATGCAGACCTTCGACCAGGCCCTGTTCGACCTCTACGAGGATCGCCACATCAGCTACGACGAGGCCCTGCGCAACGCCGACTCGGTGAACGACCTGCGCCTGCGCATCAAGCTCGACAGCCAGCGAGCCCAGGATGACGGGGCGCCCGCCGTGAAGGATGAGGGCGAAGGTCTGTCCGTGGACGAGCGCGCCGAAGACTTCAACCTGCGCTAGTCGTTGGGGAAACAGGAAACATGAGCCAGTTGCAGATTGAGCCCTACCTGAAGTTGATGGCCCAGAAGGCCGCCTCGGACCTGTTTTTTTTGACCGGCGCGCCGGCCAGCATCAAGGTCGACGGCCAGTTGCAGCCAATCTCGCGCAAGGCGCTGGCGCACGGTCAGGCCGAGGGCATTGCGCGCGAGCTGATGAGCGAGCACCAGGCCGAGATCTTCGAGCGCGAGACCGCGGTCAACTTTGGCCTGTCGCGCGAAGGCCTGGGACGCTTCCGCGTGAATGTCTACCGCCAGCGCGGCGAGGTCGCGATGGTGATCCGCTTTATTCGGGTGGCAATCCCGACCATCGAGCAGCTCGGACTGCCGGAGGTGCTCAAGCAACTTGTCGCCTATAACGATGGGTTGGTGCTGATCGTCGGGGCGACCGGAACCGGCAAGTCGACCACGCTGGCATCGATGATTGATCACCGCATCACGACCCAGAGCGGGCATATCCTGACGGTCGAGGATCCGATCGAGTTTCTGTTCAGTCACAAGCGCTCCATCGTCGGTCAGCGCGAGGTGGGGATCGATACCCCCAGCTACGATCACGCCCTGCAGGAGGGCATGCGCGAGGCCCCGGACGTGATCATGGTCGGCGAGGTCCGCTCGCGCGAGACCATGCGCGCGGCCCTGACCTACGCCGATACCGGGCACCTGGTGCTGACGACCCTGCACGCGACCAACGCCACCCAGGCCCTGGACCGAGTGATCAACCTGTTCCCCGAGGACAATCGCCCGCAGATCCTGTCGGACCTGTCGCTGAACCTGCGCGCGATCGTCGCCCAGCGCCTGCTGCAGACCAAGGACGGGCGTCGTGTCGCAGCGCTGGAGATCCTGATCAACACGCCTTACATCTCCGAGCTGATCCGCGGCGAGAAGATCAACGAGATCAAGGAGATCATGGCCAAGGGTGGCTCCGTGGGCATGCAGACCTTCGATCAGGCGATCGTCAAGCTGTTCAAGACCGGCGACGTCATGCTGGACGAGGCCCTGAACAAGGCGGATTCGCGGGCCGATCTCGAGTGGCGCCTGAATTTCGGGGGCGGCGTCTCGTCCGCCGAAGAGACCGAGGAAGAGCTGAAGCTCCCCGACAAGTAGGCTGCGCTGAGCGAAGCGAACCGCATCGTGCCCCGCTCCTGCGACGGAGGCCATGGGTAACCGCTACGCGGTTTTCAGGATGACGCTTTTGGTCTACCCGGGGGCTCTTCAGGCGCGCTCCGGCTCCGGGAATACATCGGCGGCCGCGAACACCGGCCCGTCCACGCAGACGCGTTTCATCGCTACCCCGTTCGGGGTGCGAACCGGTACCGTGCAGCCGGCACAGCCGCCGACCGCGCAGGCCATGAACTCCTCCAGCGATACCTGGCAGGGGAGATCGAACTCCGCTGCCAGTTCCGCACAGGCGGCGAGCATCGGGTGGGGACCGCAGGCGAAGAGCTCCACCTGTTCGAGTTCTTCGGGCGCGAGATTAGCCAGCCACGCGCGCCCCAGGTCAGTGACGAAGCCGTCATAGGCGCCCGGCAACCCAGCCTTGGAGGTCAGGCGGCAGGCGACCCCCCAGTCTTCCAGCAGCGGCAGGGTCGCGATCGCCCCGTCCGGCAGGCCCGGCCAGAGGATCTCCGACGGGCGGGCATGAAAGGGAAACGGGACCTCGGAGCCCAGCACCGCATGGGTCTTCCCGGCCTCGCCCTGAAGATGCAGGCGGTGGGCGAGGAAGATCATCGGCGGAATGCCGACCCCGCCCCCCAGCAGCAGGCGCCTCGGGCGCTCCGGATTCAGGCGGAACGGCTGGCCGATCGGGCCCAGCACGCTGAGGGTGTCGCCCTTCGCCTGTTGCGACAGGGCGCGGGTGCCGTCGCCGACCACCTTGTAGAGGAACTCCACCCAGCCGGCCTCGCGGTCCACGCGCTGGATCGACAGCGGGCGGCGCATCAGCAGGCGCGGGGCGCATTGCAGATGGGCAAACTGCCCGGGCTGGGCCGCGCGGGCGCATTCGGGCGCAAAGACGCGGAGGATCCACTGGTCCGCACCGGCGTCATGGTGATCCAGGATGCGGCCTTCCTCCTGGAAGATCGTGCCCCGGTGCTTCCGGTCGGCAGTGTGGGTCGTGCTCATGCGGTGTCCTCGACGGGGCGGGTCCAGACCGGGCGCCCGGCGACCCAGGTCTCGCGGACCTGTCCGGCGAAGGTCCAGTTGAAGAAGGGGGTGTTGTGGCCTGCGCTCAACCAGTCTTGGCGGCGGACCTCGTGCATCGCGGCCGGGTCCCATAGCACGAAGTCGGCGCGCGCGCCCGCGGTCAGGCGTCCCTGGGCAAAGCCGAGGATATCCGCCGGCCCGGTGGTGACCCGGGCCAGTGCCTCATGCAGGCTCAGGAGCCCGTCCTCGACCAAGCGCAGCGTCAGCGGTAGCAGGGTCTCCAGCGCCGAGATGCCGGGCTCGGTACTGGCGAATGGGCCCAGCTTGCTGTCCGGTTCGTGTGGCTGGTGGTCGGAGCAGATCGCGCTGATGTCGCCGCGCGCGACGGCCGCGCGCAGGCCGTCGCGGTCGCGCTGGCCGCGCAGTGGCGGGATCACGTGGCAGTTCGGGTCGTATTCGGCGACGTCGACCTCGGTCAGGAACAGCTGGTGGGCGGCCACGTCTGCGCTCACCGGCAGGCCGTCGGCGCGCGCCTTGGCGATCATCTCCGCGCCGCGGCGAGTCGACAGCCGCGCCACGTGGACCCGCGCCCCGGTCTGCTCGACCAGCGCCAGGATGGCGCCCAGCGCCGCGGTCTCGGCGGCCTCGGGGATGCCGGCCAGTCCCAGACGGGTGGAGACCGCGCCCTCGTGCATGCAGCCGGAGCCGGTCAGGGCCGGGTCCTGCGCCGAGAGCACGATGGTCAGATCGAAGGTGGTGGCGTATTCCAGTGCCCGGCGCAGCACCAGCAGGCTGGCCAGCGGTTTGCTTGCGTTGCTGACTCCGCGCGCGCCGGCCTGCATCAGGGCGGCCATCGCGGCCAGTTGCTGGCCCTCCAGCTGATGGGTCAGCGCGCCGAGTACGTAGACCCGCACGCCGCAGGCCTGGCGGGCACGGCGATTGATCAGTTCGATCTCGGCGGGCGAGTCGATCGGTGGCTCGGTATCCGGCGGGACGACTACGCTGGTGATGCCGCCCCGGGCCGCGGCGAGGGTCTCGCTGGCGACGGTGGCCTTGTGCTCCTCGCCCGGTTCGCGCAGGCGTGCCGCCAGGTCGATCAGGCCGGGGATCAGCCACAGCCCGCTGCCGTCGATGCGTCGGCGCGGTTCGAAGCCGTCCGGGATCTGGCCGCGGGCAAGAATCTCGCTGCCCTGCACGCACAGCGAGCCGACCGCGTCGAAGCCATCCGCAGGGTCGAGGATACGGGCGTTCTCGATCAGCACGCTCATGCCTGGTGGGCCCCCATCACCATGGACATTACCGCCATGCGTACCGAGATCCCGTAGGTCACCTGTTCGAGGATCACCGAGTGCGGCCCGTCGGCCACGGCGGATTCGATCTCCACCCCGCGGTTGGCGGGTCCGGGGTGCATGACCAGGCAGGTCGGGTGCGCCAGTTGCAGCCGGCGCGAGGTCAGGCCGAACAGCTGGTAGTACTCGTGCTCGGAGGGCAGGTGGGCGTGTTCCATGCGCTCACGCTGCAGGCGCAGCATGATGATCACGTCGACGTCCTTCAGCCCGGCGTCGAGGTCGTTGTAGACGTGCACCCCGAGCTGGTCGACATTCGACGGCAGTAGCGAGCAGGGGGCGACCACGCGCACCTCGCCGGTCTGCAGGATGTTCAGCGCGTGGATCTGCGAGCGCGCGACCCGCGAATGCAGGATGTCGCCGACGATCGCCACCTTCAATTTGGTGAAATCGCCCTTGTGGCGGCGGATGGTGAACATGTCCAGTAGCGCCTGGGTCGGGTGCGCATGGCGCCCGTCGCCGGCGTTCAGCACGCTGATCCCCGGGGCTACGTGGCGGGCGATGAAATGGGCGGCCCCGCTCTCCTCGTGACGCACCACGAACATGTCGACATTCATTGCCTCGATGTTGCGCAGGGTGTCCAGCAGGCTCTCGCCCTTCACCGCCGAAGAGGTGTCGATGTTCACGTTCAGCACGTCGGCAGACAGGCGCTTGGCGGCCAGCTCGAAGGTGGTGCGGGTGCGCGTGCTGGCCTCGAAGAACAGGTTGACGATGGTCTTGCCACGCAGCAGCGGGACCTTCTTCACCGCCTTCTCGTTCATGTTGGCGAACGACTCGGCGGTGTCCAGGATCTCGGTCAGGAGCTCCCGGTTCAGCCCCTCGATGGTCAGCATGTGGCGCAGCTGGCCGTCGTCGGTCAGCTGCAGGCGGTTGGGCAGCGGGCCCGGTTCGGGCAGGCGCGCGCCGGGGTGGGCAATCTGGGTCTCGGTCATCCGTTGTGGTCCCGGCGGTTCAGGCCTTCAGGTCCTCGGGATCGATCGTCACCCGTTCCAGGCGTAGTGGCTCGGGGCCGCGCAGCTTGATCTGTTCGGTCTTGCCCAGCTCCATGTGGGCGCCAACGATCGCCGCCGCGATCGGCAGTTCGCGACCGTCGCGCTCGACCAGCACCGCGAGGGTCACCGAGGCCGGGCGGCCATAGTCGAACAGCTCGTTCAGCGCCGCGCGGATGGTGCGGCCGGAGTACAGGACGTCATCCACCAGCAGCACGTGTTCGCCGTCGAGGTCTTCCGGGAGTTCCGACGGGCGGACCTGCGGGTGCATGCCGATGCGCGAGAAGTCGTCGCGATAGAAGCTGATGTCCAGGCGCCCCAGCGGGCGCTCCACGCCCAGGCGTTCGCGCAGGTGCTCCGCGATCCAGACGCCGCCGGAGTGGATGCCGACCACGATGGGTGCGGCGATCCCGTGGGTCTTCAGGTAGTGGCGGGCCTGCTCGGCCATGTCGTCGAGCAGGGTCGGGACGTCCGGTGTCGTCATGATGCATTCTCCAGAAACCAGCCTTCGAGGATGACCGCGGCGGCGTGGGCGTCCAGCCCCGGGTCGTGGCGTCCCGGCCTGCGACGTTCGCGGGCCAGATGAGATGTCAGGTGCTCGTCGCACCAGTATACCGGTTGCCCGTAGCGCTCTTCGAGGGCGCGGGCAAAGCCCCGGATGCGCCGGGCCAGCGGGGTGGGCTTGCCGTCGGCCTGGGTTGGCCAGCCGACCACGAACCCCTCCGGGCCCCATTCCGCGACCAGGGCATCAATCGCGGGCCACAGGGCGGGCGCATCGTTGGTGAGCGTGCGCAGGCCGCGCGCGGAACCCGTGAGTTCCTCGCCCACCGCGACCCCGATCCGGCGCCGCCCATAGTCGAACGCCAGCAGCCCCACGTTCAGGCGTGGCCGGAGGCCGAACTGATCAGGTTGACGTCGATGCCGATCAGTTCGGCGGCGGCGCGCCAGCGCTCGGCGCTGGGGCGATCAAACAGGATGTCGCTGTCGGCGCGGGCGGTAAGCCAGGCGTTCTCGGCCAGCTCGCTTTCCAGCTGGCCGGGGCCCCAGCCGGCATGACCCAGCGCGATCAGGACCCGGCGGGGCCCCTGGCCCGCATTGATCGCCTCGAGGATGTCGCGCGAGGTGGTCAGCACGATGGAGTCCGTGATGGGCTGGCTGCCGCGCCAGGTCTGCTCCGCGGAGTGCAGCACGAAGCCGTGCTCCGGCTGTACCGGGCCGCCGCGGTAGACCGGCATCTCCGGCAGATCCTCGCCGGGTTCCAGTTCCACGTGCTCCAGCAACTCGCGCAGCGAGAACTCGGTGGGCTGGTTGATGACCAGGCCCAGCGCGCCCTCTTCGTCGTGATCGCAGATATAGGTGACCGCATGGCTGAAATAACCATCGTTCAGGCTTGGCATGGCGATCAGGAAGTGATCGCGCAGGCAATCGGGCTCGTGACGGGCGGTCGTCGGCTTCATGCCACCAGTATCGATGCTGACTCTGCAGGTCGCAAGGAAGGCCGGGCCGGTTTTTCCGGTCCCGTGTGCGGCGCCGTTAATCAGCGTCTCCCTAGCGGATCTGTTCCATCTGGTCGCGGCGGAAGGCCCAGGTACGGGTGATCACCAGTTCGTCGTATTCCTCGCGCATCGCCTCGGTGAATGGCGCGTAGGGGGCCGCCAGTTCCACGATGCGGATGGCGGCCTGGTCGAGGACCGGTTCGCCCGAGCTGCGGGCGACCTCGATGTTGATCAGCTCGCCCTCCGGGTTCAGGCGGACCGACAGGACCAGGGTCCCCGACAGGCCGCGGCGCCGCGCCTCGTCCGGATAGTTCACGTTGCCCAGGCGTTGCACCTTGTTGATCCAGGCCTGCAGGTAGGCGGCCTCGGGAGCGCTGCGCGCGGCCAGGCTGTCGAGGTAGCGCGTGCGGCTGGCGCGGGTGGAGAAGGTCTGGCGCTCTTCGGCCGGCGCGGCGCGGGCGCTTTCCAGGCCGCGATTCATCAGTGTAGCGGCAGAGGGTCGGTCCTCGGCATCGGGAGACTCCAGCGGCTCGGGGTCGGCGACCTCGGGGGGCGCTGCGCGCTCGTCCGGGGTCTCGGCGGTGACCTGTTCCGGTTCCGGCTCGGGTTCCGGGAGCGCCGGGTCCATTACCAGCGGGCCGGCCTCTGGCAGTGGCGCGTCGAGGCCCTCTGGCTCGGGCTCGCCGACGCCGGCATCCTCCGCATCCGGGGCCTGCGCCTCGCGGATCTCCTCGCCCTCGCCGCTGGCGGCCTGATCCCGGGTGGCCATGTGCTCGACCTCGGCGTCCGGCTCCGGTGGCGGGGCGTCGGGGTCGGTGATCCAGGTGATGTCCAGGGGCTCGCGGGTGGGGGTCTCGATGGGATCGACCGCGAAGCCGATGCCGAGGATGATCAGCGCATGCGCGATCACCGCGAGGAAGATCATGGTCCCCAGGTGGTCCTGTACGCGGGGCGTTTCCGGCGGGGGCGTGCCGGCCGGCCGTCCGGCGTGGGCGTCCGAAGCGGTATTCGCCGTCATGCCCCCTCCGGCCCACGGCGGACGCACACGGCCCCGGGGCCCGTGGGACGGGCCGGGCTGGCGTTAATGATTGGCGGTGGGGTTGCGGACATGGCGCTGGATTCGCGGGTCGGCGAGCACGTGGGCGGTCAGTATACCGGTCAGGCTGCCGGTGATCAGGGCGGTGAGCAACAGTGGCGGCAGCACCAGGGGCAGGTTGGGGTGCGGGATGATGATTGCCCAGGCGAGCAGAAACTGCCCGGTGATGTGGGCCATCGCGGCGGCGATGGCCAGGCCCACTGGACCGACATGCCGGGGGGCGAAGGGGCGCAGGGCGGCCAGCAGGGCGAGGCTCGCCACGGCGCCGGCCAGCGACAGCCAGAACGCGGGGCTCAGCAGGGTCCCCAGCAGCAGGCTGCTGCCGACCACCCGGATCAGGGTGACCGCGACCGCCGCGCGCCAGCCCAGGATCAGCAGGGTGACCAGGGTGACGATGTTGGCCAGCCCCGGCTTGATGCCCGGGACCGGACTGGGGATGGCGGCCTCGAGGATCTGGATGCCGATGGCAATGGCGGCCAGCGCGGCGATCGCGCGGTCGCGGGTGTCGGTCCCGGCATGCGGATCGCCGGTCATCGTGGGCACATCAGTAATGCATGCTGTCGAAGCCGGGTTCCGTGCCGAGGACCTGCAGGGTCAGCCGATTGGGCAGGCTGACGGCGACCTCGCCGTGGGCCTGCAGCCAGCCGCTGGCCTCGCAGATGTTCTGGCGCCCGGGGGAGTCGGCGCAACGCGCCCGGCCGGGCTCGATCTCGATGCGGGTGATGCCGGCCGGACCGTGGATTTCGAGCACCCGGGCCCGGTCCAGCGGCTCGTGTTGCGGCGTGGCGCCGGCCTGGTTGATGACCAGCACCCGGGCATCCCCCGAGGGGCTGTAGGCGAGCGTGAAGGCCGCGACCACGATCCCTGCGGCCAGAGTCCCGATCAGGATGTCGCCCCAGCGCAGCAGGCCGCGGTTCACGGCAGTTCGCGAATCACGAACGGCTCCCGGTCGGGGCCGGGTTGTACGCGCAAGGCCAGCGCCGGCGTGGCCTCGATGCGGTCGTCCAGTACCACCAGGGCCTGCTCGATGCCCATTTTGCGGGCGTATTCCGGCCAGGCGTCGGGCCCGGCGATCATCAGCGTGGTGGCGGCGGCGTCGGCCAGCGCCGGGTCGTGGTGGAGCACCGTGGCGCTGTCGATTCCCTGGCTCGGGCGGCCGCTGCGCGGGTCGATGACGTGGTGGATGCGCTCGCCCTCCCAGTCGTAGCCGCGTTCGTAGTCGCCGGAGGTGAACAGGGCCTCGCCGGCGTCCAGTTCGATACTGCCGAGCACGCCGCCATGCGGATGGCGGATTCCCACCCGCCAGGGCCGTTCGCTGGGCCGCCCCAGGGTCATCAGGTCGCCGCCGGCGTTGAAGATCGCGGCGTCGACGCCGCGTTCCGCCAGCAGCTCCAGCACGCGCTCCACCGCCAGGCCCTTGGCCAGTCCGCCGAAGTCGAGCTGCAGATCCGGATGCGTCCCGCGCAGACGCACGCCGTTGCGTTCGATGTCCTGCATGCGGGGCGGATCGTCCAGCAGCTCGGCCAGGGTGGCCTCGTCCGGGGGCGGGCCGTCGGGTTCGTCCTGATGGAAGCCCCAGGCGGCGACCAGCTTGCCCAGTGCGGGATTGAACAGGCCGTCGCTCAGGGTCTCCATCTCGCGGCCGCGCTCGATCAGCGGCAGTACCGATGGCGGCGCGCTGAACTCGCCCTGCATGGCCAGCAGATCGTTGGTGCGCCCGAGCGACCCGGGTTCCCATGCATGCCAGGAGGTATGCAGGATCTCCAGTTCCTCCTGAACCGCGGTCCCGATCGCCTCCACGTCGTATTCGCCGGCCGGGTAAAGGCTGAGATCCACCAGCGTGCCGAAGGCGTAGAAGGCGAGCTGTTCGGTGTCGGATTCGTCGCGCCCGCAGGCGAACAGCAGACTGGTTGCGAGCAGCAGGAGCAGGGTTTGGGTGATCGCGGCGCGCATGTCGGTCATCCTTCGATCGGGCGAGTGAGGTAGTCGATGTACTGGCCGGCCAGGTCGCCGCCGCCCGCCGCGTCCAGTTCGCGGACGCCGGTGGGGCTGGTGACGTTGATCTCGGTCAGGGAGTCCCCGATCACGTCGATGCCGACGAAGTCCAGCCCGCGGGCCTTCAGCTCCGGGGCGATCTCGTGACAGATCCAGCGATCGCGTTCGGTCAGGGGCACGGCCTCGCCCCGGCCGCCGGCGGCCAGGTTGGCGCGGCTTTCACCCGCGGCCGGGATGCGGGCCAAAGCGTGGTCGTAGGGCTCGCCGCCGATCAGGATGATGCGCTTGTCGCCAGCGGTGAACTCCGGCAGGAAGCGCTGCGCGACCACGCTGCGCTGGTCGAATTCGGTGATGGTCTCGAGGATCACCGAGGTGTTCGGGTCGCCCTGGCGGACACGGAATATCGAGGCCCCGCCCATGCCGTCCAGCGGTTTGACCACGATGTCTCCCTGCGCCTCGAGGAAGGCGCGGATCCGGCCCCGGTCACGGGTAATCAATGTGGGCGGGCAGCACTGGGGGAAGTGGACGGTAAAGGCCTTCTCGTTGACATCGCGCAGGGCCTGCGGGCGGTTCGATACCCGTACGCCGTCGCGCTCGGCGAGCTCGAGGGCGTAGGTCGCGTAGATGTACTCCAGATCGAACGGCGGGTCCTTGCGCATCAGCAGCAGGTCAAAGCGCGCCGCCGGACCCGTCACGGGCTCGCCCAGGGTGAAGAAGTCCTCGCGCCGGTCGTGCACCTCGATCGGGCGGCTCCGGGCCGCCGCCCGGCCCTCCTCGATCCACAGGTCGGCCGGTTCCAGGTAGTGCAGGCGATGGCCGCGGGCCTGTGCCGCCAGCATCATGGCGAAGGTGGTGTCCTTCCACGGTTTGATACCCGTGATCGGGTCCATCAGGATGGCGATGTTCTGGGCCACGTTGCCTCGCGCGAACGGGATGTGCCGGGGAGTATGCCATGCCCGTCGGGGCCGTCGGTGACCCCGCAAGCTGGATCAGGGCCGCGCGTATTGCAGTCCCCGGTATGCAATATCATTGTGTGCTGTTTGTCACAGAGCCCCGGTTCCGCTAGATTCGGGGCGAAATGACCTCAGGGGGAAAAGGTGTCTAACGCGCTTGCCGAAGCGGACTCGGCCACCGAGTTTCAGGGGCTCAAGGTCATGGTGATCGATGACAGCAAGACCATTCGGCGTACCGCCGAATCCTTGCTGCAGAAGCACGGGGCCGAAGTCATCACCGCCGTGGACGGCTTCGAGGCGCTGTCCAAGGTCGCACAGTCGCGCCCGGACATTATCTTCATCGACGTCATGATGCCGCGCCTGGATGGCTACCAGACCTGCGCACTGATCAAGAACAACCGGGAATTCCGTGCCACGCCGATCATCATGCTGTCGAGCAAGGACAGCGTGTTCGACAAGGCGAAGGGGCGCGTTGTGGGGTCGGAGGACTACCTCACCAAGCCGTTTACCCGGGATGACCTCCTGGGCGCCATGCGCCGATACGCCAGTCCTGCGGCGTGATACGCAGCGTCGCCACTGCACACTAACCAAGGAAAGACGAACCCCATGGCCCGCATTCTGATCGTTGACGATTCGCCGACCGAAATCCACGTCCTGCGCACGATGCTCGAGAAGAACGGGCACTCGGTGACCACTGCCGAGAGTGGCGAGGATGGGGTCGCCGCCGCCAAGTCGCAGGTGCCGGATCTGGTCCTGATGGATGTGGTGATGCCGGGCCTGAATGGCTTCCAGGCCACGCGTCAGCTTTCCCAGGCGGATGAAACGGCGCACGTCCCGGTGGTTGTGGTCAGCACCAAGGACCAGGCTACCGACCGGGTCTGGGCGATGCGTCAGGGGGCTCGCGACTACATCACCAAGCCAGTGGTCGAGAAGGACCTGCTGGCCACCATCGGGAAATATCTGTCGGCATGAAGACCGACCTGTCCTCGCCGTTTGCGTTGATCGCGAGCCTTGATCGCGAAGGGCGCCGCGTCAATCGCGAACTGCGGCGGGACATCGGGACCGGCTGGCGCGGCGTCCTGTTGCGGGTCGGCGATTTTCGCTTCCTGGTCGACATGGACTCGATTGCGGAGGTCGCCGACCCAATGGCGCTGACCCGCGTGCCGCTGGCGGATTCCGCCGTGCTCGGCGTGGGCAATCTGCGGGGACTGGTGCTGCCGGTCTTCGACATGGGCCGGCTGCTGCTGGACCGGCCATTGCCGGACGACGCGAGCGGGCAGCGCATCGTGGTGGCGCCCCAGGGCCAGGGCCTGGCCGGGCTTCTGGTCAGCCAGGTCGAGGGGATGCGCCGCTGCATCCCCTCCCAGCGGCGCCTGGAGGTCTCGGTACCCGAGGCCGTCCGCCCATTCATTACCGGCGGGTTCGATCTGGGGCACCGGTTGCATCCGGTGCTGGATCTGGACCTGCTACTCAATGACAACAATCGCTTTACCGGCACGGGCATGGCCGGTACATCCAATAGCGAACAGTCCGCAGCTACCGTCTGATGACGGGGTTCGCGGTGCTGCGACAGGGAGTATGAACTGATGGGATCGAGTCGTCGCGCACGTAACTTCGTCCTCGGGGGCTTGCTGGTGCTGGCCCTGATCGCGACAGGCGGGGCCTTTACCTACCACGAGTACGAGCAGAGTCAGTACCGTGACCGGATCGCGCTGGCCAATGACCTGCGTCTGTTGTCGCAGCGTCTCGCCACCAGCTCGCTGGAGGCGGCAGCCGGCTCCGAGCAGGCATTCCGCGACCTGCAGTCTCTGCGCGATGACTTCGAGGCCCGCCTGGATCGAATCCGCCAGGGGGGTGACGGCCTGCAGCCACTTCCGGAACCCTTGCAAGAGGATATCGCCGCGGTGGATCGTGAATGGTCGGCGTACCGGGACAACATCAACACCGTCATCCTCGGGCGCTCGGATATCCAGTTGATCACGGAATTTTCCGACGCGGTGGCCGCGTTTTCTCCGGAGCTCTCGCGCCTGTCCGACGATGTGGTGCGGCGCATGACCCGGATCGGCGAGCCGCCTGAGCAGGTCTATGTGGCGGCGCGCCAGACCATGCTGATTCAGCGTATCGCCAACAGCCTGGGCCGCGTGCTCCAGGGGGGCGCCGAGGCGGCCCCCGCGATCGAGCGCTTCGAGCGTGATGCCACGTTGTACGGCCGCGTGCTGGACGGCCTGATCGAGGGTTTCGCCCCGCTGGGGGTCGAACCCGTTGATGACCCTCAAGCGCGTGCCCTGCTGATGGAGATCGCCACGCTGTTCGTCGCCTTTAGCGAGGCCGTGGAAGGCGTCCTGGACACCTCCACCCAGGTGTTCGAGGTCAATGCGGCGGCCTCCAATGTCGAGGCCAGCAGTGGTGCGATGCTGGAGACCACCGGTGACTTCGAGAATGCCATCACCGTCGAGGCCGAGCGCGCGGGCGTGATTGCGCTCATCGGCTTTGGGTTCGGTGGCCTCGCGCTGCTGCTGCTGATCGCGATGGGCCTGTTCCTCTACCGCGATACCAAGCGCGAGCTGGCCGAGACCGAGGCGCAGAACGAACGCAACCAGCAGGCGATCCTGCGCCTGCTCGATGAAATGATGAACCTTGCGGATGGTGACCTCACGGTCAACGCGACGGTGACCGAGGACTTCACCGGGGCCATCGCGGATTCGATGAACTACGCGATCGAGAACCTGCGCACCCTGGTCGCGACGATCAACACGGTGGCGGCCGATATCAGCGAATCGTCGGCCACGACGCGGTCACAGGTTCTCGGGCTGGCCGAGAAGTCGGAAGAACAGGCCCGCGAGATCCAGCGCGCGGACGATGCGATCGACGAGGTGTCGGGCTCGGTCGACAAGGTCGCCCAGGATGCCGAACAGTCGGCCTCCGTGGCACGTAACTCGGTGGAGATCGCATCCCGCGGGGCGGGTACCGTGCGCCGCTCCATCGAGGGCATGGACAACATCCGCGAACAAATCCAGGAGACGGCGAAACGGATCAAGCGCCTGGGCGAATCGTCCCAGGAGATCGGCGACATCATCGGCCTGATCAACGACATCGCGGAACAGACCAACGTGCTCGCACTGAATGCGGCGATCCAGGCCTCCGCCGCGGGCGAGGCCGGACGTGGCTTCGCGGTGGTGGCCGACGAGGTCCAGCGCCTCGCGGAACGCTCCTCCAGTGCAACCCGTCAGGTGGAGGGCCTGGTCAAGGCCATCCAGGCGGATACCAGCGAGGCCGTGAGCTCCATGGAGCAGAGTACTGCCAACGTGGTCCAGGGGGCCGAACTGGCCCAGGCCGCGGGCGAGGCCCTGTCCGAGATCGAGCAGGTCTCCAGCGATCTGGCGGACCTGATCGACGGTATCTCCTCGTCGGCGCGCAAGCAGTCCGAGATGGCGCAGGATGTGACCTCCATCATGGCCCAGATCCGCGAGATTACCTCCGAGACCACGCAGGGGACCCAGTCCACTGCGGCGGCGATCGGCGACCTGGCCCAGCTCTCGGCCCAGCTGCAGTCCTCGGTATCGGACTTCAAGCTGCCGGAGCCGGGCGGTACCACCGAGCGCGTCGATGTTGCGATCGAGGAGGAGCCGGCTTCCGACTCCGATCCGACCTCTTCCGACGAACAACGGGCCTGACGGCGGACGCGGCCGATGGCATCCAGCGCACTGAACTGGGTCCGCGACGAGCTCGACAAGCTGTTTGTCGAGGTCCAGGACGCGTTGCGACGGTACTCCGACGATCCGGGCTGTAGCGATTGTCTGGCCGAGGCGCGCAGCCGTGTCGAACAGATCCGCAACACCCTGGTCATGGTCCAGGTCGACAGCGTGGTTCTGATCTGCGACGAGATGCTGCAGGTCCTGGACCAGATCGAACGCGCTGACCAGCCGAATGTGGCTGCCACCGAGCCGCTTCTGCGGGCCGCCCTGCAATTGCCCGACTACCTCGAGAACGAGGGCGATGGCGAATTGCCGTCGCCCATGATCCTCGTCCCCTTGCTGAATGAGCTGCGCAACAGTCGCGGCGCTTCGTTGCTGCTGGACGTCGCGGCGTTGATGCCGGACCCGCAGACAGTGGACGACGAGCGTGTGGGCTCGGGTGGAGACGTGCTCGACCCGGCATCTCGCGTCCCGCTGCTGCAACAGGCGCGCCGGCGCTTCCAGCGCGATCTGCTGGAATTGGTGCGCGGCGAAGATGCGACCGAACCGGCCGCTCGAATGCAGGCGACCGCCCGCGTTGTGGAGGAGGCGGTTCCGGCGGGCGAGGCCCGGCGCTTGTTCTGGGTCGCCGGTGCGGTGCTCGAGGCGGTCGCCGAGGGCGGTGTCGAGGCCGATACCGACGTGCGTCGACTGGTTGGGCGGGTCGATCGCGAGCTTGGGCGCTATCTGAACGCTTTGTCGGCCCATGTGGAGGCCGGTAATGCCGGATCGGAGCCGCAATACGAGGCATCGCCCGATCTGATCAAGACGCTGCTGTTCCACGTTGCCTGTGCGACCTCCGAGGGCGAACAGACCCTCGCCGTGCGCGAGGTCTTCGGGCTCGACCGGTTGAGCCTCGTGGAAGGCGGTACCGGGGTGGGCCGTTCGGTCTACGACAACCTGCGGCAGGCCCTGGAAGACGACCTTGCCGAGGTCCGCGAGCGGCTGGATGTCTTGATGCGTTCGCAGGTGCGGGGCGTCGACGACCTCGAGAGCCTGCGCGGGCAGGTCGAGCGTATTGGCTCGACGCTCAGTCTTCTCGGGCTGGATGCCGGGCAGGAGCACACCGACGCCCTGATGGCATCGCTTACGCCCGAGCGAGCGGGCGAGGCGGATGAACAGGTCGACATGGTGCTGGCAGAGCACCTGCTGGCGCTGGAGTCCCTGCTGGAATCCGGTCTGCGCCGCAAGAGCAGCAGCCCCACGCCACAGGCCCAATTCGATCGCGCTCTGGCGGCGGCAGTCTACAAGGAGGCCCTGGTCGATGTGCGCCGGGTCCGCGACATTTTCCTCGGATTCCTCGATGCTGGCGCGGACGCCTCTGGCGATGGTCTCGACGAGGCCCGCGAGGGGCTGCGCCGGATCGAGGGGGCGATGTCGATGTCCGGCTTCGAGGCCCTGCACGCCCTGCTGGGCCCGCTGATCCGTCATCTCGACTCCCGTGCCGGCATGGCCGCGGCCGAACTCGACGAAGGCGAGATCGAGGCCCTTGCCGAGGTCCTCAGCAGTATCGAGGTCGCCCTGGAGTCCTCCGGACAGCCCTGGCGTGAACTGGACAGTGTCCACGAACGCGGGATTGCGGCCCTGCAGCGCATCGGTGCGATCTCCGGTGGCGAAGTCGCGGCCACTCATCTGGCTGCGGTCCCGGATGCGCCGGCAGCGGATGTCGACGGAGAACAGGCGCCGGGTCTCGAGGCCGAAGTGGGAGAGGCCGGCCTCGCCGAAGCGCCGATCCTGGATCTCGACATGTCTGTCGATGAACCCGGCGAGGTGCCACTGGACGCGATCGACGATGCAGATGCCGCCGACGCCGCTGCAACGCCTGTCGTGCAACCGGCGCGCCCGCTGCCCGCGGGCGGTCGCGATTCGCTGCCTTTCGACGACAGCGTGCTGGCGGAGCAGGTCCGCGGTCCGGATGTCGACCTGGAGATCCTGGAAATCTTCCTCGAGGAGGCGGACGAGGAGGTAGCCAGCCTGGGTGAACACTTCCCCCGCTGGCAGGCCAACCCGGCCGATCTCGACAGCCTCTCGGTCATTCGGCGTTCCTTCCACACCCTGAAGGGGTCGGGTCGGCTGGCCGGCGCCTTGCGCCTGGGCGAGTTCGCCTGGGCCGTGGAGTCGTTCCTCAACCGCCAGCTGGATTCCGGCCAGGAGGCGGACCACGCCACGTTGCAGGTGATTGAGGATGGCATCGGCGTCCTGCCCGGCCTGGTGGCGGAGGTGCGTGACGATACCGGGCCGGTTACGCCGGTTCTGGACATTGCCCTGCGCCTGCGTGCTCTGGCCGGCGGAGAGCCGGAACCCGAGGCCGAGGCGGAGGATGACGAGCCGGCCGTGCGCGCAGCGCCGCCGGGTGCGGACGCGGAGTTCGAGGCCCTGGCGCGGACCCTCGACGAACTGGACGCACCGGATTCGCTGGCAGTCGCCGAGGTGGCGGCCCCCGACCAGGACGAGGCTGCCGACGAGCTCCTGCAGGAGTCGGGCGCCTTTGTGCCCGATCTGCCGCCGGATGCCCTCGACCCGGAGAACGCCGAAGCCGAATCCGTCGAGTCCTCGCAAGGCGAGGAACCTGTCTTTCAGTCGGAGACCGACGCACCGCCGTCGGCTGAGGCGTCCGTCGAACCGCTGGATCTCGACGCCCTGGAACTCCCCGCCGATGCCTTCGAGTTGACCGAAGAGGCGCTGACCGAGGGAGAAGCGACGGCCCCGGATGTTGGGGTCGAGGTCGGGGAGCATTCCGGTGCCGTCGAGGAAGGTGCCCTCGAAGGTCCTGTAGACGGAGAGGCCGAGGCTGAAGAGCAGCCGGAGGTCGCGTCCGAGCCCGTGGCCGCTCGCATGGACACGGATCCCCAGCTGTGGCAGGTGTTTGCCGCCGAGGCGCAGGTCCATCTGCTCGCGCTGCGTGGCTGGCTGGACGAGTCCCAGTGGCGCCCGGACCGGGTTCCGAACCATGACCTGGAGCGGGCGCTGCATACCCTGAACGGCAGCGCCCGGACGGCCGATATCCGTGGCATTTATTCGGTGTGCGGACCGTTCGAACGGCTGATCCGGATCCATCGCGACATGGAATGGGCACTGCCGGCGCAGGCCATCGAGTTGCTGCGGCAGCTGGAGACGTATGTCGCCGATGCAGTCGGCGATGAGGCGCCGGACCCGCTCAAGGTCCTGGATCCGCCGCCCTGGGCCCCGGAGGTCTATGGCCTGCTGGATACCGCGACCGCGGAACAGCTGCTGCGGACTGAAGACGATGCCAGCGAGGAAGAGTCGCCCGACTTCGACGACCTCGATGTCGCCGAGTCGACCGCAGAGCCGGAACCGGAACCGGAACCGGAGATCGACTGGGAGTTCGCCGAGGTCTTCATCGAGGAGGCACGCGATATCCTCGAGTCTGCGTTCACTGCCCTGAATGGCTGGCGCGAGACTGGGGGGCGCCCGGGGCCGGATCAGCATGCCTTCCAGCGCGAAGTGCACACCCTGAAGGGCAGTGCCCGCATGGCCGGTTTCACCGTGGTCGGCGCCATTGCGCACGCCCTGGAGAGTGCGCTGAGCGTGGAGACGGAGACCGGTCTGGAGCCGCGCGACGGCTTCTTCCAGCTTGCCGAGCGGGCCTTGAGCGACGTGCAGCGTCTGGTCGAGCGCGGGGTCGGGGCCTGGCAGATGGACGAGTCGGCCAGCGAATCGCTGCCAGCCCTGCGCGCCTGGGCCGGGGGTGAAGCGGACGCCGAATCGACCGACGCGGAGCCCGAGGCGGATACGTTTGAGAGCGACGACCCCGAAGCCGAAGATACATCCGAGAAGCATCTGGAAGTCGAGGAGTCGACAGCGGAGACCGATCGGCGCAGCCACGAGACGCCGGAGACCGAGGGCCGGCGGATCCAGGACCAGGTGCGCATGGATGCCGAGGTCCTCGACAGCCTGGTGAACAATGCCGGCGAGCTGGCGACCTTCCACCGCCGCTTCGAACAGACGGTTGGGCGGGTCGAGAGCCAGGTCGACGAACTGGATCGCACCATCGCCCGTCTGCGCGATCAGCTGCGCAAGCTCGAGATCGAGACCGAGACACAGATCCTGTTCCGGGTGGAGGAGGAGAGTGGCGAGGAAGCCCTCGACTTCGATCCGCTGGAAATGGACCGCTATTCCGGCATCCAGCAGCTGTCCCGCGCGCTCGCCGAGAGTGTCAGTGACCTCGAGGCCCTGAAGCAGGAAGTCGGTGACGAGTTGCAGAATGCCGGGGGCATCTTGCTGCAGCAGCGACGGGTGGGGACCGATCTGCAGGACCAGTTGATGCGTCAGCGCATGGTGCGTTTCGCGCGTATGGCTCCTCGGCTACGGCGGGTGGTGCGTCAGGCGGGCGAGGACCTGGGCAAACAGGTCCGTGTCGAATTCACCGGCCAGGGGGCCGAGATGGACCGTGCCCTGCTCGAACGCCTGGTGTCGCCGCTGGAGCACCTGCTGCGCAACGCCATTGCGCACGGAATCGAGGGTTCCGCCGAACGAGAACACGCACACAAGCCGGCGCAGGGCCACATCGATGTCAGCCTGGAGCAGTCCGGCAGTGAGATCCGGGTGCAGGTCACGGATGATGGCAGGGGCATCGATGCCGAGGCGATCCGGGCGCGCGCGGCGGAGCGCGGGCTCATTGCGACGGATGCCGAGGTCACGGATGCCCAGGCCCTGCAACTCATCCTGCAGTCCGGTTTCTCCACCGCCGCCGAGGTCTCGCAGGTGGCGGGACGCGGCGTTGGCCTGGACGTGGTGAACAGCGACGTGAAGCAGCTGGGCGGCACACTGGAGATCCAGTCGACGCCCGGCAAGGGTTCGCGTTTCACCATGCGCCTGCCGTTCACCCTGGCGATCTCGCAGGCCTTGCTGGTGCAGGTGGGCGAGGAAACCTTTGCGGTCCCGATGGCCTCGGTGGAGGGCGTGGTTCGCGCGCGTTCCGAGGAGATCGATCGCCGGGACGACGAGGCAATCTACAACTACATCGGTCAGGACTACGCAGTGCGCGGGCTCGGTGACTTGATGGGTGTGGAGAGTCAGGCGGGGGTCGAACACTTGCCGGATCATCCGTTCCCGTTGTTGCTCGTGCGCGCCGATGATCAGCGCATCGCGTTGCGCATTGACGGCCTGCTGGGTAGTCAGGAGGTTGTGGTGAAGTCGGTGGGCCCGGTCCTCAGTCGGATCCCGGGCGTGGCCGGTGCCACCCTCCAGGGTGATGGTTCGGTCATGCTGATCCTTGATCTGAGCATGTTGGTGCGCTTTGCCTCTGCGACGGCCTCCCTGGTGGAGACAAAGCAGGCTGTTGTCGAGACGGCGACCGCGAAACGGATCATGGTGGTGGATGACTCGATTACCATTCGCAAGGTCACCGCGCGTCTGCTGGCACGTCACGGCTACGATGTGGTCACGGCCCGAGATGGTCTCGATGCGGTGGGCCTGCTGGACGAGCGGCGCCCGCAGCTGATCCTGCTGGACGTGGAAATGCCGCGCATGGACGGCTTCGAGTTCGCCGCCCACGTGCGCGATCATCCGGACTTCGGGCGGGTGCCCATCATCATGATCACCTCGCGCAGCGGGACCAAGCACCGCGAGCGAGCCAACCGTCTCGGGGTCAACGGTTATCTCGGGAAGCCGTATCTGGAGAATGACCTGCTGAACGCGATCCGCGAGCAACTCGAAGGGATGCCGGCATGAGCGAGGAAGCACAGGGCCAGGCCGTCGAGGCGGTGATCGTTCAGCTGGATAGCGGCTCCATCCTGCTCCCGCGCAGCGCCTTTCTCGAGGTCACCACCCGCGCCGGGGCAGTCCAGCAGCAATCCGAGCATCCGGATGTCCCGTGGCTGCAGCCCAGCCTGATCTGGCAGGACGTGCAGGTTCCGGTGATCAACGTGAACCAGTTGCTGGATCCGGGCCGCGACAGCGGCGAGGATCGCCGGCGGTTCACCCGGCTTCTGGTGATGCAGGCAGTGATGCAGCCGGATCACCTGCCGTTTTATGCCCTGGAGGTTCGCGGTACGCCGCATCCGGTGCAGATCACCGCGCAGAATATCTATGCGCTGGAGGACGTCGACGCCACTCCGTGGTCCTGGCGGGTCAAGGCCTCGGGCGTGACGACTCACTTGCTACGGCTGGATACCCTCGAGCAGCGTCTGCTCGAGCTTGCGGAGACTCAGCCAGCCTGATCAGTGCGGCGGCGACCAGGCGACAACACCGGGTCGGCCCCGCCTGATGTGACTAGCCTCGAAGGTCCCCGAGGCGCGCCTGCACCAAGGTGATCAGGGCCATCGCGGCCGTCTCGGTGCGCAGGGTCCGCGGGCCCATCCCGACGCCCAGAAATCCGCCTGCCCGGGCCTGCTCGCGCTCCGCGGGTGTTAGCCCCCCTTCCGGTCCGATATACAGCGCCACTGCGCCGGGCGGGTGCCCGTGGGCGACAAGGCGCTCATCCAGCCCGGGCGCGCCTTCGTCGGCGAGCAGCCCAAGGCTGTCCGGGCATTCCGCGAGTGCGGCCGCGGGTGGGGCCGGTTGATGTAGCGCTGGCAGTTCATTGCGGCCGCATTGTTCCGCGGCGGCCTGCAGGATGCCCTGCCAGTGCCGCTGGCGCTTCTCCAGTCCCTTGTGGGCGGCGGCCGAACGCGAGCGTTCGCAGAGCACCGGGCGGATGGACTGTGCGCCGAGTTCCACGGCCTTCTGAATGGCCAGGTCCATATGGTCGCCACGGGCCACGCCCTGCAACAGGTGGATCGGAAACACGGGATGGGTCGGGGCGGCGGCACGGTCGCCCAGATGGAAGGTGCCGTGGCGTCGGTCGGTGAGTTCGAGGGTCGCGTCGAATTCGTTGCCGAGGCCGTCGAAGACGCGGCAGTGGGCACCGCTTTTCAGGCGCAGGACGGTGGTGGCGTAATGCAGCCGGTCCTGTGGGGCGGGGAGCGACTGCCCCGCGGCCAGTGCCTCGGATTCGAGCAGCAGCCGGGGGCATCGCATGTCGGGCTACTTCCGGTTGTCGAGGTCCAGGGCCTTCCAGATCTGTTCGGTCGGTCCGGCCTGGTTCATCGAATAGAAGTGGATCCCCGGCGCGCCGTGCGCGAGCAGGTCGTCGGTCAGACGCGTGGCGACCTCGATGCCGAATTTGCGGATCGATTCCTTGTCGTCGCCATAGGCCTCCATCCGCTTGCGGATGTAGCGCGGGATCTCGGCGCCGCACATCTCGGAGAAGCGCACGATCTGGGTGTAGTTGGTGATCGGCATGATCCCGGCAATGATCGGGATGGTGATGCCCATCTTCTCTACCCGTTCCATGAAGGCCACGTAGGCGTCCGGATTGTAGAAGTACTGGGTGATCGCGGCGTCGGCGCCAGCGTCCACCTTGGTCTTGAAGTTCTCCAGGTCCTTCTCGGCATTCGGTGCCTGCGGATGGAACTCCGGATAGGCCGCGACCTCGATCTTGAACTGGTCGCCGAACTCGGCGCGGACGAACTCCACCAGCTCGGAGGCATAACGGAAATCACCGCCGGAATGCTTGGTGCCGGACGGCAGATCGCCGCGCAGCGCCACGATACGTTTGACCCCGGTATCGCGGTAGGTCGACAGCAGGTCACGCAGCTCGTCCTTGGTCGACGAAATGCAGGAGACGTGCGGGGCGGCGGGGATGCCGTCGTTGTCGATGATGTCCTTGACCGTCTCCAGGGTGCGGTCGCGGGTGGAACCCCCGGCGCCGAAGGTGACGGAATAGAACTCGGGATTCAGGGCGCCCAGGCGCTTGCGGGCCTTGGCCAGGCGTTCGGCTCCGGCCTCGTCCTTGGGCGGGAAAAATTCAACGCTGTAGACGCGTTTTTGTGCAGACATGTTTGTCCTCCAGACAAAAAGAAGGCGGACCGCACGAACATGCGGCCCGCCTCGGCGTTCACATTAACAACGAATTGAAATGTGAGGCTGGCCGATCAGTAGCGGTAGTGTTCCGGCTTGAACGGACCATCCGCGGACATACCCAGGTACTTGGCCTGCTCGTCGGTCAGACGGGTCAGGTTGGCGCCCAGCTTGAACAGGTGCAGCTGTGCGACCTTCTCGTCCAGGTGCTTCGGCAGCACGAAGACGTTCTTGTCGTACTGGTCACCCTTGGTCCACAGCTCGATCTGAGCCAGGGTCTGGTTGGTGAAGGAGTTGGACATCACGAAGCTCGGATGACCGGTACCGCAGCCCAGGTTCACCAGGCGGCCTTCGGCCAGCATGATGATCCGGTTGCCGCTCGGCAGGATGATGTGGTCAACCTGCGGCTTGATGTTGTCCCACTCGTACTTGCGCATCGCGGCGACGGCGATCTCGGAGTCGAAGTGACCGATGTTGCAGACGATGGCCTGGTTCTTCATCCGGGTCATGTGATCTTCGGTGATCACGTCCTTGTTACCGGTGGCGGTGATGAAGATCTCGGCCTTGTCGGCCGCGTCTTCCATCGTGACCACGCGGAAACCTTCCATGGCGGCCTGCAGGGCGCAGATCGGGTCGATTTCGGTGATCCACACGGTGGCACCGAGACCGGCCAGCGACTGGGCGGCACCCTTGCCGACGTCACCGTAGCCGCAGACCACGGCGATCTTGCCGGCGATCATGACGTCGGTGGCGCGCTTGATGGAGTCCACGGTGGACTCACGGCAGCCGTACAGGTTGTCGAACTTGGACTTGGTGACCGAGTCGTTGACGTTGATCGCCGGGAAGGCCAGTTCGCCGTCCTTCGCCATCTGGTACAGGCGATGGACACCGGTGGTGGTCTCTTCGGTCACGCCCTTGATCTTGGCGAGCTGCTCGGAGTACCAGGTCGGCTGCTTGGCCAGGCGATCCTTGATCGCGGCAAACAGGGCGACTTCTTCTTCGTTATCCGGGCTGGAGATGACCGACTGGTCCTTCTCGGCCTTGGCGCCGATGTGCAGGAGCATCGTGGCGTCACCGCCATCGTCCAGGATCATGTTGGCGCCGCCGTCGAATTCGAAGATGCGGTGGCAGTAGTCCCAGTACTCTTCCAGGGTCTCGCCCTTCACGGCGAAGACCGGGGTGCCGGCGTCAGCAATTGCGGCCGCGGCGTGGTCCTGGGTGGAGTAGATGTTGCAGGAGGCCCAGCGCACGTCGGCACCCAGGGCTTCCAGGGTCTGGATCAGCACCGCGGTCTGGATGGTCATGTGCAGGGAGCCGGCGATCTTGGCGCCCTTCAGCGGCTTGGAGCCCGAGAACTCTTCGCGAGTCTGGACCAGGCCGGGCATTTCGGTCTCGGCAATCGCAATTTCCTTGCGGCCGAATTCGGCAAGGTTAATGTCCTTGACGACGTAATCGGTATTCTTTTTGTCGTTCATCACAGCATTCATGGATCAACTTCTCCGTTTCTCTGGATGAGCGCCGTGTTCATGTTTCAGGGTGCATCCGGCTGAGCCTGACGGTAAAACCGCTGCAGCGCTCCTCAGCCGGATGGGTATTTCGTTTAAGAAATGTCGGGGGCTCTTAGAGGCCCGCCATCTTCTTAAGTTCCTCGGCCTTGTCGGTGCGCTCCCAGGGGAGGTCGACGTCTTCGCGGCCGAAGTGACCGTAGGCGGCAGTCGTCTTGTAGATCGGACGCAGCAGATCCATCATCTGGATCAGGCCCCACGGGCGCAGATCAAACACTTCGCGGACGAAGCCTTCGATCTTGCGATCGTCCAGCTTGCTGGTGCCGAAGGTGTCGATGGTGATCGAGGTCGGCTCGGCCACGCCGATGGCGTAGGAGACCTGAATCTCGCACTTGTCGGCGAGGCCGGCGGCAACGATGTTCTTGGCCACGTAGCGGCCGGCGTAGGCAGCGGAACGGTCCACCTTGGACGGGTCCTTGCCGGAGAACGCGCCACCACCGTGACGGGCCATGCCGCCGTAGGTGTCGACGATGATCTTGCGGCCGGTCAGGCCGGCGTCGCCCACCGGGCCACCGATCTCGAACTTCCCGGTCGGGTTGATGTGGAGCTTGTCGTCGGCGACCTGGCTCAGCCATTCAGCCGGCAGGACCTTCTTGAAGATCTCTTCGTAGATCGCTTCCTTCAGATCCTTCTGCGAGATGTCCGGGCTGTGCTGGGTCGACAGGACCACGGCGTCCAGGCCGGCCGGCTTGCCGTTTTCATAGCGCAGGGAGACCTGGCTCTTGGCGTCGGGGCGCAGCCACGGCAGCTTGCCGCTCTTCATCAGCTCGGACTGGATGCGCACCAGCTTGTGGGCGTAGAAGATCGGAGCGGGCATCAGGGTCTCGGTTTCGCGCGCGGCGTAGCCGAACATCAGGCCCTGGTCACCGGCGCCCTGGGTGGCGCGGTCGGAGACGTCGCGGTCCACGCCCATGGCGATGTCGGGGGACTGCTGGCCCAGCACGTTCAGCACGGCGCAGGTGCTGCCGTCGAAGCCGACATCGGAATCGTTGTAGCCGATCTCGTTGACGGTGCCGCGCACCAGGCTTTCGTAGTCGATCTGGGCGCTGGTGGTGATCTCGCCCAGCAGCATCACCATGCCGGTCTTGGTGGCGGTCTCGCAGGCGATACGTGCATGCGGGTCCTGCTCGATGATGGCGTCGACGATGGTGTCGGACACCAGGTCGGCCATTTTGTCGGGGTGACCGGCAGAGACAGATTCCGAAGTAAAGATATAGTCGTTGGACATTAAGCGTTCCTTTTGGGGTCGTTTCTATTTAGTTTTGCGCAAAACGACCTCTAGTGTAACGCGACTCGCAGGATTTTTCTAAGCCCCTCCCCCGCGACGGTCAGGGCATCGGTGCCCCGGCCGGCGGCGAGGGCGCAGCGTGGCGCGGTTTGGGGCCGACTTGCCCCGGTGCTCGAAAGTGGCCAAAATGCACCGCCTTTGATGGGGAGTGCTGCCCGCCGCGCGTTCGCATGGCCGAGAAGGGCCCGCTCCCGCAGGCTGCTCGGGCCCCCGCCGTGCGCTGGCGCGCCGGCCGGTACTGGTGAGCCCTCGTTCGGTCGACTCGTCCGGGTCTGCCGCCGCTGGCGCCTCGCGCCGCCGCCCGCCATCAGCCGAACCCATTACTACTTAGAGCAGGAGATCAGCATGCCGACCCGTAGAGAGCTTGCAAACGCCATCCGCGCCCTTTCGATGGACGCAGTTCAGAAGGCTAATTCCGGTCACCCGGGAGCGCCGATGGGGATGGCGGACATCGCCGAGGTGCTGTGGAACGACTATATGCAGCACAACCCGGCGAACCCGAGCTGGCCGGATCGCGACCGCTTCGTGATGTCCAACGGTCACGGCTCCATGTTGGTCTACTCGCTGCTGCACCTGACCGGCTACGACCTGCCGATGGACGAGATCAAGCAGTTCCGTCAGCTGCACTCCCAGACGCCGGGCCACCCGGAATACGGTTACACCGCCGGTGTCGAGACCACCACAGGTCCGCTGGGCCAGGGCGTCTCCAACGCGGTCGGCATGGCGCTGGCCGAGAAGATGATGGCCGCTCACTTCAACCAGCCGGGTCACGACATCGTTGATCACAACACCTACGCCTTCCTCGGCGACGGCTGCATGATGGAAGGGATCTCCCACGAGACCTGCGCGCTGGCCGGCACCCTGGGCCTGGGCAAGCTGGTCGCGTTCTGGGATGACAACGGCATCTCCATCGACGGCGAAGTCGAGGGCTGGTTCACCGACGATACCCCGGCCCGCTTCGAGGCCTATGGCTGGCACGTCGTGCGCGGCGTGGATGGTCACGACGCCAACGCGGTCAAGGCTGCGATCGAAGAGGCGCGCAAGAACAGCGACAAGCCGAGCCTGATCTGCTGCAAGACCGTGATCGGCTTCGGTTCGCCGAACAAGTCCGGCAAGGAAGAGTGCCACGGCGCTGCCCTGGGCGATGATGAAATCGCGCTGACGCGCAAGGAGCTGGGCTGGGAGCACGGCCCGTTCGAGATCCCGGGCGACATCTACGAAGGCTGGACCGCGAAGGACAAGGGTGCCAAGGCCGAGGCCGAGTGGAAGGAACGCTTTGCCGCCTACAAGGCCGCGCATCCGGAACTGGCCGCCGAGTTCGAGCGCCGCATGGCCGGTGATCTGCCGTCCGACTGGAGCGAGAAGGCCAGCGCCTACATCAAGCAGACCGTCGAGAAGGCCGAGAAGGTCGCCTCGCGCAAAGCCTCGCAGAACGCCATCGCCGGCATGGCCCCGGCCGTCCCGGAACTGTTGGGCGGTTCCGCCGACCTGGCCGGCTCCAACCTGACCATGTATGGCGGCTCCAAGGGTGTCACCCGCGACGACGCCGCCGGCAACTACGTATTCTACGGCGTGCGCGAGTTCGGTATGGCCGCGATCATGAACGGCATCTCCCTGCACGGCGGGTTCATCCCGTACGGCGGTACCTTCCTGATCTTCTCCGACTACGCCCGTAACGGCATCCGCATGTCCGCGCTGATGAAGCAGCGCATCATGTACGTGCTGACCCACGACTCCATCGGTCTCGGCGAAGACGGCCCGACCCACCAGCCGATCGAGCAGACCCCGAGCCTGCGCCTGATCCCGAACCTGAACGTCTGGCGCCCCTGCGACGCGGTCGAGACTGCGGTCGCGTGGAAGGCCGGAATCGAGCGTACCGACGGCCCGTCTGCGTTCATCCTGTCGCGTCAGGGTCTGCCGCACATGGAGCGTGACGGCGAGCAGCTCGCCAACATCGCCCGCGGCGGCTACGTGCTGAAGGATTGCGACGGCACCCCGGACCTGATCTTCATCGCCACGGGTTCCGAGATTGAACTGGCCGTGCAGGCCGCCGACATGCTGAGCGGCGAGGGCAAGAAGGTGCGCGTGGTCTCCATGCCCTGTGTCGAGCTGTTCGACCAGCAGGACCCGGCCTACCGCGAGGCCGTGCTGCCGAAGGCCGTCCGCGCCCGTGTTGCCATCGAGGCCGGCGCGACCACGACCTGGCACAAGTTCACCGGCCTCGACGGCGCGGTATTCGGCCTGGATCGCTTCGGCGAATCCGCCCCGGGTGGCGCCCTGCTCGATTACTTCGGCTTCAAGCCGGAGAACATCGCTCAGGTCGCCCGTGACGTGATGAACGGCTGAGCCCGAATCGATTTCGCTTAAGCAATAAAGAGGAGACTCTCATGTCTATCAAGGTTGGTATCAACGGCTTCGGTCGTATCGGCCGTATGGCCTTCCGTGCCATCGCCAAGGATTTCCCGAACCTCCAGGTGGTCGGCATCAACGACCTGCTGGATCCGGAATACCTGGCCTACATGCTGCGTTATGACTCCGTGCATGGCCGCTTCGAAGGCGACATCAGCGTCGACGGCAACGATCTGATGGTCAACGGCAATCGTATCCGCCTGACCGCCGAGAAGGATCCGGCCGCGCTGAAGTGGGGCGATATCGACGCCGACATCGTGATCGAATCCACCGGTCTGTTCCTGACCGCCGAGACCGCCCAGAAGCATCTGGACGCCGGCGCCAAGAAGGTCGTCATGTCCGCGCCGTCCAAGGACGACACCCCGATGTTCGTCTATGGCGTGAACCATGGTGAGTACGCCGGCCAGAGCATGGTCTCTGCCGCGTCCTGCACCACCAACGCCCTGGCCCCGGTGGCCAAGGTGCTGAACGACAAGTTCGGCATCAAGCGTGGCCTGATGACCACCGTGCACGCCGCCACCGCGACCCAGAAGACCGTCGACGGCCCGTCCATGAAGGACTGGCGCGGCGGTCGCGGCATCCTGGAGAACATCATCCCGTCCTCCACCGGTGCCGCCAAGGCCGTGGGCAAGGTGCTGCCGGAACTCAACGGCAAGCTGACCGGTATGGCCTTCCGCGTGCCGACCTCCGACGTGTCGGTGGTCGACCTGACCGTGGAGCTCAACAGCGACGCCAAGTACGACGACGTCTGCGCGGCCATGAAGAAGGCCTCCGAAGGCGAACTGAAGGGCGTGCTGGGCTACACCGAAGACCTGGTGGTCTCCACCGACTTCCGTGGCTACACCGCTCCGTCCGTGTTCGACGCCGGTGCCGGTATCCAGCTCGACCCGACCTTCGTCAAGGTCGTCGCCTGGTACGACAACGAGTACGGCTACACCTGCAACATGCTGCGCATGGTGGAGCACGTCGCCAAGTAAGACCGGATGGCCGGGCCCCCGGGCCCGGCCATTTCCGTTCTCCCGGGGCCCAGAGGCCTGGGGCCAGTCCCTGCGGGGGCTTGCCCGAAGCCTTTTTCTCTTTCCAACCGTATTTCGAGAGGTACTCCCATGTCTGTCATCAAGATGACCGATCTCGACCTGCAGGGTCGCCGCGTGCTGGTGCGTCAGGATCTCAATGTCCCGGTGAAGGGCGGCAAGGTCACCTCCGACGCCCGCATCCGTGCGAGCCTCGAGACCGTGCAGAAGGCCCTGGATGCCGGCGCGGCCGTGATGCTGATGTCGCACCTGGGGCGCCCCACCGAAGGCGAGTTCTCCGAAGAGGACTCCCTGGCCCCGGTCGCCGAGCACATGGGTGGCCTGCTCGGGCGTGAAGTGCGCCTGGTGCGTGACTACCTCGACGGCGTGGACGCCAAGCCGGGCGAGGTGATCCTGCTCGAGAACGTGCGCTTCAACGCCGGCGAGAAGAAGGACGACGAGGCGCTGGCCAAGAAGTACGCCGCGCTGTGCGACGTGTTCGTGATGGACGCCTTCGGCACCGCCCACCGCGCCCAGGCCTCCACCCATGGGGTGGCCAAGTTCGCCCCGCAGGCCTGCGCCGGCCCGCTGCTGGCCAAGGAGCTGGAGGCCCTGGGCCAGGCCCTGGAGACCCCGAAGCGCCCGCTGGTGGCGATCGTCGGCGGCTCCAAGGTCTCGACCAAGCTGACCGTGCTGGAGTCGCTGTCCAAGGTCGTCGATCAGTTGATCGTCGGCGGCGGCATCGCCAACACCTTTATCGCGGCCCAGGGTCACGGTGTCGGCAAGTCGCTGTACGAGGCCGATCTGGTTGACGAATCCAAGCGCCTGATGGAGGCCGCCCGTGCCAAGGGCGGCGAGATCCCGGTGCCGACCGACGTGACTGTGGGCAAGGAGTTTTCCGAATCCACCCCGGCCGAGACCAAGGCCGTGGATGCCGTTGCGGACGACGACATGATCTTCGATGTGGGCCCCGAGACCGCGGCGACCTACGCCGAGGCCCTGCGCAATGCCGGCACCATCGTCTGGAACGGCCCGGTGGGCGTGTTCGAGTTCGATCAGTTCGCCGGCGGCACCAAGGCCCTGGGCGAGGCGATCGCCGAGAGCAACGCGTTCTCCATCGCCGGCGGTGGCGACACCCTGGCCGCGATCGACAAGTACAACCTGGCGGATCGCATCAGCTACATCTCCACCGGCGGCGGCGCCTTCCTCGAGTTCCTCGAGGGCAAGACCCTGCCGGCCGTCGCCATCCTGGAAGAACGGGCCAAGGGCTGAGGCCCTTGTCCTTACCCGCTGACGGAGACACGCGCGGATGAGACGTACCAAGATCGTAGCCACGCTGGGGCCGGCAACGGACAGCGACGAGGCCATGGAGGCCATCATCCGGGCCGGGGTGGATGTGGTCCGGTTGAACTTCTCGCATGGCGATCCGGATGACCACCGCCAGCGCCTGGCGCGCCTGCGGGCCGCCTCCGAGCGCGCCGGACGTTGCGTCGGCGTTCTGGGCGACCTGCAGGGGCCCAAGATCCGCATCGACCGCTTTCAGGGTGGCAAGGTCCAGCTGGAGGAGGGAGCGCCCTTCGCGCTGGATGCCAACCTGGATCGCGATGCGGGCGACGCCACCCAGGTCGGCTTGACCTACAAGGACCTCCCGGATGACGTGCGCATGGACGACATCCTGCTGCTGGATGACGGCCGCATCGTGCTCAAGGTCACGGGCGTCAGCGGCAGCCGGATCGAGACCACCGTCGAGGTCGGCGGCGAGCTGTCCAACAACAAGGGCATCAACCGCCAGGGCGGCGGCCTTTCCGCTCCGGCGATCACCGACAAGGATCGCGAGGACATCCGTCTGGCGGCCGAGCTGCAGGTGGACTACCTCGCCGTCTCGTTCCCGCGTTCCGCCCAGGATCTGCACTTTGCGCGTGGCCTGTTGAAGGAGGCCGGCTGGGAGGCCGGGATCTGCGCCAAGATCGAGCGTTCCGAGGCCCTGGAGGTGATCGACGAGATCATTGCCGCTTCGGAGGTCATCATGATCGCCCGCGGCGATCTGGGCGTGGAGATCGGCGACGCCGAATTGCCGGGGGTGCAGAAGACCCTGATCACCCGCGCGCGCCGCCTCAATCGTCTGGTCATCACCGCGACCCAGATGATGGAGACCATGATCACGAACCCGATCCCGACCCGCGCCGAGGTGTTCGACGTGGCGAACGCGGTGCTGGACGGCACGGATGCGGTGATGCTCTCCGGCGAGACCGCGACCGGGCGCTATCCGGCGCGCGTGGTCACCAGCATGGACCGAATCTGCGAGGCCGCAGAGCGCCAGCGCGCCGCACGCCAGTCCGACCATCGCATGGATTCGACCTTCGGCCGCGTCGACGAGGCCATCGCAATGGCCACCATGTATACCGCGAACCACCTCGATGTCTCCGCGATCGCTGCGCTTACCGAGTCCGGCTCCACGGCGCTGTGGATGTCGCGTATCAGTTCGGGCATCCCGATCTACGCGCTCACCCAGCACGAATCCACCAGCCGCCGCATGACGCTTTATCGCGGCGTCTACCCGGTGACCCTGAAGCCGATCCCCGAGAGCCACGAAAGCGTGAACCGTGAAGCCGTGAGCTTGCTCAAGGCGGAGGGCGTCGTGCAGGATGGCGAGTTGGTCATCATTACCAAGGGCGACCTGCAGGGCGAACATGGCGGCACCAACGCCATGAAAATCGTGCGCGTCGGCGACCTGGCCTGAACCGCGCACCGCCACAGTCGCACAAGCAAAGAATCGACTTTTTCACTACCTCAGTCCGAATCCCGTAAGGAGGAATTCATGGCTCTAATCTCACTTCGCCAGCTTCTGGACCATGCCGCCGAGCATGGCTATGGCATGCCGGCGTACAACGCCAACAACATGGAACAGGTCCATTCGATCATGGAAGCGGCCGCTGCGGTCGACTCCCCGGTGATCATTCAGGCCTCCGCAGGTGCCCGCAAGTACGCCGGCGAGGCCTTCCTGCGTCACAACATCATCGCCGCCATCGAGCAGTACCCGGACATCCCGGTCGTGCTGCACCAGGACCACGGCTCCGAGCCGGCGGTCTGCCTGCGCTCCATCCAGTCCGGCTTCAGCTCGGTGATGATGGACGGCTCCCTGATGCCCGACATGAAGACCCCGGCCACTTACGACTATAACCGTGACGTGACCGCCAAGGTCTCCGAGATCGCTCACGCCTGTGGCGTGTCCGTGGAAGGCGAGCTGGGTTGCCTGGGTTCGCTGGAAACCGGCATGGCCGGCGAGGAGGACGGTTCCGGTGCCGAGGGCAAGCTGTCCCACGACCAGCTGCTGACCGACCCGGACGAGGCCGCCGACTTCGTGAAGAACACCAAGTGTGATGCCCTGGCGATCGCCATCGGTACCTCCCACGGCGCGTACAAGTTCACCCGTCCGCCGACCGGTGACATCCTGGCCATCCAGCGCGTGAAGGAGATCCACGCCCGCATCCCGGATACCCATCTGGTCATGCACGGCTCCTCCTCCGTTCCGCAGGAGTGGCTGCAGATCATCAACAAGTACGGCGGCGACATGGGCGAGACCTACGGCGTGCCGGTCGAAGAGATCCAGGAAGGCATCAAGCACGGCGTGCGCAAGGTCAACATCGACACCGACCTGCGCATGGCCTCCACCGGTGCGGTGCGCAAGTTCCTGGCCGAGAACCCGAAGGAATTCGATCCGCGCAAGTTCCTGAAGGCCTCGACCGCCGCGATGAAGGACCTCTGCCAGGCCCGTTACGAGGCCTTCGGTTGCGCCGGCATGGCGTCCAAGATCAAGCCGATCTCCCTGGACGACATGGTCAAGCGTTACCTGTCCGGCGAGCTGGATCCCAAGGTCAACTGATCCTGCGGATTGCAGCACGAAAAAGGGGGCTTCGGCCCCCTTTTTTTGTGCCATGATGAGCCTATTCGTTAGGGAGACGCCGACGCATTCGCGCGGCCGCGTCTCCCTTGGCCTTTCTGGAGGTTTCCGCGATGCAACGACTGGTCCTTTTCTGCCTGACGACCCTGGTGCTTGCCGCCATGGTGGGGAGCGCTCACGCGAACCCGTTCAGCCGCGAGATCGATCCGCAGGACATCATCGATCGCGCCCAGGCGACGGTGGAGAACATGGCGACCCATCCCGAGTACGAGTCCCTTAAAGAGGACCTGCGCGACGCCCGCGGCGTGGTGATCTTCCCGCGCGTGGCCCGTGGCGCCTTTCTCGTGGGCGGTTCCGGAGGCATCGGCGTGTTCCTGGCCTGGGACGACGAGCGCGGCGATTACTCGCCGGTGGCGTTCTACTCCCTCGGCTCGGTCAGCTTCGGCATGCAGTTCGGCGGTGACGCCGCCGAGGTGGTGATGGTCGCGCGCACCCAGGATGCGGTGGATTCCATGTTCGGGTCTGCCATTCGCCTGGGTGGCGATGCCTCGGTGGCTGCCGGTCCGGTGGGTGCCGGGCGCAGTGCCACGCCGACCGCCGACTTCCTGTCCTACTCGCGGGCGCGGGGCGCCTACCTGGGCATGAGCTTCTCCGGTTCGCGCATGACCGTGCGGGACGACTTCAACGAGGCGTACTACGGCGAGTCACAGCGCCCAGTGCACATCATCGAGACTCGCCGCGTGGACAGCGAGGGCACCCGTGCCCTGCGCGAGACCCTGGCCGGGTTCCGGGGCGATGCTGCCGCGGAGGAAGCCCCTGAGGCCTCCGGGTCCCGCAGTCAGGAGCGCGAATCCTCCGGCGGCGTGCGCCCGGACAACTTCGAGGTGGAGAGCTTCTGAACCAGGGCCTCGCGGGTGATGCCTTCCGCTGACTCGATGATCGGGGCACTCGTGCGAGGGCGCAGGGCGGCCGCATTGTCGAGGCGCGGGTCGGCGTCCGCCCGGCGCCGGTTGAGCACGATCCCGGCCAGCTGGAGATCGCGCCGCTCCAGGGCCTCCAGGGTCAACAGGCAGGTGTTCAGCGTCCCCAGCCGATCTTCGGCCACCAGCAGTACTGGCAACCCCAGGGCCTCGGCGAGGTCCGCATTCAGACCATCCGCGCACAGCGGCGAGTAGAAGCCCCCCGCGCCTTCCACCAGTCGCGGCCCCGTGCCGTCGGAGGTGCAGGCCGCGGCCAGCTCCGCCACCGTCAGGCGCACGCCCTGGTTCGCTGCGGCCTGGTCCGGGGCGATGGCATCGGGAAAGCGCCAGGGCGTCACGCGCTCGATCGCGGTGTCCGGAAGTCCCGCGGCGCGGGTCAGATTCAGGCCGTCCTCCGGTGTCAGTCCGTTGGCACCCATCGGGCAGCCGGATTCCACCGGTTTTCGCGGCTGCGGGTGCAGACCGCGTTCCCGCCAAAGCTGCAGCAGGGCGCAACTGACGAAGGTCTTGCCGACGCCGGTATCGGTGCCGGTGACGAACAGGCCTGTCATGCTGAGTCGCGGGTCAGGCGCTCCGAGGCCTCGCGGTAGCGCGCCGCGGTCTGTTGCACCACTTCCGGGGGCAGTTCGGGGCCGGGCGCCTGCTTGTCCCAGTCCAGCGTCTCCAGATAGTCGCGCACGTACTGCTTGTCGAAGGATTCCGGGCTGGTGCCCGGCGCGTAGCGGTCGGCCGGCCAGAACCGCGAGGAATCCGGAGTCAGTACCTCGTCGATCAGATGCAGGCTGCCGGCGGCATCGACGCCGAACTCGAACTTGGTGTCCGCGATGATGATGCCGCGTTCGGCCGCGTAGTCGCGTGCCATTGCGTAGATCGCGAGCGCCGCATCACGCACCTGCCGCGCCCGGTCCTCGCCAATGGTCGCCACCACGGAATCGAAGTCGATATTGGCGTCGTGGTCGCCGACATCGGCCTTGGTGCTGGGGGTGAAGATCGCCTCGGGGAGCTTCGAGGCGAGTTCCAGGCCGGCCGGTAGCGGGATGCCGCAGACCGCGCCGCTTGCCTGGTAGTCCTTCCAGCCGGAGCCGATCAGGTAGCCGCGTACCACCGCCTCCACCGGCAGGGCCTCGAGCCGGCGAATCACCAGGCTGCGTCCTTCCAGCGGGGCGCGAATGGCCGGGTTCGGGATCACCTGTTCCAGCGGGATATCGGTCAGCTGGTTGGGGATGCCCAGCTCGCGCTCCACCTTGTGCATCCAGAACTGCGTGATCTCGGTCAGCACCCGGCCCTTCTCTGGCACGGCAGTGGGCAGGATCACGTCGAAGGCGGACAGGCGGTCGGTGGTGACCATCAGCCAGTGGTCGGCGTCCACCGCATAGAGATCGCGCACCTTGCCGCGATGGACGAGTTCCAGGTCGGGGATATGGCTTTCGAGCAGGGTGTCAGTCATGCCGCGATTCTACCGGGCGCGGGCTTTGTGCACCACGAAGCGCACGAAGAGACGAAGAAGAACCAGGCAAGGGCGATCTACAGGAAGACGGGAAGGTCGGAAGGTTTTAATGGTGAGACCAACGCGGGCCCGCGCTGCGTCCTGAATCGCCCGCGGGCTCACGAATAGCGTTCAAATCATCTTTCTTCCGGCCTTCTTGCCTTCCTGTGAATCCTTTTTCTTCGTGCCTTCGGGGGGCTTCGTGGTTCGCATGGGTGGTGCGCATGGCTTGTCGGGTGGGGCCGGGGTCGCTATCGTTCGGGCCATGACTGAGATGGCAGGCAATTCGGCGGCGCCTCGCGTGGGCGTCGTGATGGGGAGCACCTCCGACTGGGCGACCATGGAGCGGGCGGTGGATGTGCTGGACGAACTCGGGGTCCCGTTCGAGGCCCGGGTGGTGTCGGCCCATCGCACGCCGGATCTCCTGTTCGAGTATGCGGAACAGGCGCGCGCGCGTGGCCTGCAGGCGATCATTGCCGGGGCCGGCGGGGCGGCGCACCTGCCGGGGATGCTGGCATCCAAGACCCCGGTGCCGGTGCTCGGGGTGCCGGTCGCCTCGCGCCATCTGAAGGGGCAGGACTCGCTGCTCTCCATCGTGCAGATGCCGCGCGGCATCCCGGTGGCGACTTTCGCCATCGGCGAGGCCGGTGCGGCGAATGCCGCCCTGTTTGCGGCCGCGATGCTGGCCAATAACGATCCCGATTTACGCGACCGTCTGGATGCCTTCCGCCAGTCCCAGAGCCAGGCCGTGCTGGGGCAGACCCTGCCGCCGGACCCGTCATGATCCAGCCCCCCGCGACCCTCGGGCTGCTCGGTGGCGGGCAGCTCGGCCGCTATTTCGTGGAGGCCGCACAGGGCATGGGTTATACCGTATGGGTCCTGGACCCGGACCCGGCCAGCCCGGCCGGGCGGGTGGCGACGCGGCACCTGTGCCAGTCCTTCGACGACCCGGAAGCGCTGCAGGCGCTGGCCGGGGCGTGCGCGGTCATTACCACCGAATTCGAGAACATCCCGCCGGCGGCAGTGGAGTGGCTGGATGCGCATGCCTGTCTGCGCCCGGGGCCCCGGGCCCTGACCATTGCCCAGGATCGCCTGGAGGAGAAGGCCTTCCTCGGCGAGATTGGCGTGGCGGTGGCGCCCTGGCAGGCGGTTCCGGCCGGCCAGACGCCCGAGGTGCGAACCGACGCGGGAGGGCTGACGTTCCCCGCCATCCTGAAGACCGCGCGTCTGGGATACGACGGCAAGGGCCAGGTACGGTTGACGCAGGCCGACGAGCTGCCCGCGGCGCATACCGAACTGGGGCAGGTGGACTGCGTGCTGGAGACCCGGGTCGAGTTGGACCGTGAGCTCTCGGTGCTGGTGGCACGCACTGCGGACGGGGCGAACGAGGCCTTTCCGGTGGCGGAAAACGCCCATCATGCGGGCATCCTGCACCTGACGCGGGTGCCGGCGCGGGTCGGCGACGAGCCGCGCGAACGCGCCACGGCCATCGCCCGGCACATCGCCGAGCAGCTCGACTACCAGGGGGTGCTGGCGGTGGAGTTCTTCCTCACGGTGGAGGGCGAGTTGCTGGTTAACGAGATCGCCCCGCGCCCGCACAACTCCGGGCACTACACCCAGGACGCTTGCACGGTCAGCCAGTTCGAGCAGCAGGTGCGCGCGGTCTGCGGGCTGGGGCTGGCCCCGGCGTTGCTGACGACCCCGGTGGCGATGGTCAACCTGCTGGGCGACCTGTGGCCCGCTGGTGAGGAGCCCGACTGGCGGGGCGTGCTGACGGCCGGCCGTGCACGACTGCATCTGTATGGCAAGGCCGAGGCCCGGACCGGGCGCAAGATGGGGCATGTGAACGTGCTCGGCCTTCCGGGCGAGGACGACGTCGGCGCCGCGACTTCCACTGCCGAGGGCCTGTGGCAGGGCCTCGCCGAGGCTGTGGATCTGACTATGGACGGAGGGGTGGCATGAAGGAGAGCTTCCCCACGATCCAGGCGCGGCGTACCCGTCAGGCGGAGCTGAAGCGCGACCTGGAATTCGAGGACACCCTGGCCGGAGAACACCTGCGGTTCCGCACGACCTGGGGCCTGTTTTCGCCGCGCCGGATCGACGACGGCACGCGGATGCTGCTGGACCGCATCGAGGTGGGACCAACGGATGCCTGCCTGGATCTCGGCTGCGGCTACGGCCCGATCGGCCTGACGCTGGCGCGCAAGGCGTCGCAGGGCCACTGCACGCTGGTGGACACGAACTTCCTGGCGGTGGAGTACAGCCGGCGCAATGCCGAGCTGAACGGCATCACCAATGTCGATTGCGTGACCAGCAACGGCTTCGCGCAGATCCGTGACCGGCGTTTCGATCTGGTTACGTCGAATCTTCCGGCCAAGGTGGGGCGCGAGATGCTCTACACCTACCTGCTGGACGCCCATGAGCAGATGAACCCGGGTGGACGCATCTATGTCGTCACCATTACCGGGTTGCGGCGGTTCATCGAGAAGGGGTTCAAGGAAGTGTTCGGCAACTACGACAAGGTCAAGCAGGGCCGCGAGTACACCGTCGCGGCCGCGGTGCGCGAGCCCGACTGAGCATGGTCGAGGGGGCGGGCGAACTGCCGGCCGCGCTCCGGGTGCTGTCCGCTGTGCTGCTAGGCGTGGGCATGCTGGTGGCGCTGCGGCGCATGCCCTGGGAGGCCTTCTTCGTGCCCGGCCGCGCCCAGCTGTTCGTGATCGCCACGCTGTGCCTGCTGCTGATCTGGAGCATGCGGGCGCAGACCCTGGACGGGCTGGCCCTGCATTTTCTTGGCATGACCACCGTGACCCTGATGTTCGGCTGGCAGCTGGCGATCCTGATGGTCTTCCTGGTAGTGGCAATCCTGGCCCTGTTCGGCGTGCTCCCTCTGGCCGCTTTCCCGTTGACGGTGCTGCTGGCGGGCATCCTGCCCGTCGTGGTCACCTGGGGGCTGCTGCGGCTGTCCGAGGCGCGCCTGCCCGCGCACATGTTCATCTATCTCTACGCCGTCGGTTTCCTGGGGGGCGCGTTGTCGGTGGTCGCCACCGTGCTGGCCTCGGCGGCGATCTACGGGCTGTTCACCGAGCTCGCCTGGGCGGATATCCATCGCGACTACCTGCGCTACCTCGCCCTGCTGGTGCTGCCCGAGGCGGTGATCAACGGCATCGTGATTACCGGCCTGGTCATGGTGCGTCCCGAGTGGCTGGCGACCTGGTCGGACGAGCGTTACATCCACGGACGCTGACATCGCGATCGGCGGCATGAGGCGCCCTGCGGGTATTTCCTTGTTTGGTTCTATGTTAATGCACCATTCAGGAAAGCCCTGCTAACGTTTGCATCAAGACGGGGCGACGACCCTGTCCAGGAACTTGAACGAGGAGACCACAACAATGAAAACCAAGCTGTTCGTGCTGGCCGGTATTGCCGGTAGTGTCCTGATGCTGTCCAGTGCGGCCCAGGCCGCCGATATCCAGGCCGGTCAGTCCATGTACCAGAACACCTGTGCCAGCTGTCACGGTGCCCAGGGCATGGGGCAGGCGATCTTCCCGGCGCTGGTCGGCCAGGACGCGGACACCGTGGCCGGCCTGCTGGAGCGCTATCGCGCCGGCGAGGAAGTCGGCGATCACACCGCCCTGATGCGTCCGCAGGCCCAGGGGTTGAGCGATGACGACATCGCCAACCTGTCCAACTACATCGCGACCGAGTTCAACTGATCCGGGCGCCTTGTTAAAGGCGAGCGAAGGCAACGAAAGGGCCGGGGTTTCCCCGGCCCTTTTGCGTTGGAGGGCCGCTCGTTGCGACCACTGGCTTTTGCCTGGCATCCCGGCATCCGGTAAAGTTCGGCGATTCCGAGAGCACGGTCGACGGTCGGCCCTGCTTCACCAGCGATCCCTGCGAGGCTTTCCATGGCACAACCCGATTTCATCGCTCCGTCCATCCTCTCCGCCGACTTTGCCCGCCTGGGCGAGGAAGTCGACAACGTCCTGGCCGCCGGTGCCGACACCGTGCACTTCGACGTGATGGACAACCACTACGTGCCCAACCTGACGATCGGCCCGCTGGTCTGCGATGCCCTGCGCAAGCACGGCGTGACCGCGCCGATCGACGTGCACCTGATGGTCAAGCCGGTGGATCGCATCATCCCCGACTTCGCCCAGGCCGGCGCCAGCTACATCACCTTCCATCCGGAGGCGTCGGACCACATTGACCGCACCCTGCAGCTGATCCAGGCCGAGGGCTGCAAGGCCGGGCTGGTGTTCAACCCGGCGACCCCGCTGTCCTATCTCGACTACGTGATGGACAAGGTCGACATGATCCTGCTGATGTCGGTGAACCCGGGCTTTGGTGGCCAGAAGTTCATCCCGAATACCCTCGACAAGCTGCGCGCCGCGCGCAAGATGATCGACGACTCCGGTCGTGACATCCGCCTCGAGATCGACGGAGGCGTGAAGGTCGACAACATCCGCGAGATCAAGGCCGCTGGCGCCGACACCTTCGTCGCCGGGTCCGCGATCTTTAGTGCCAGCAGCGATTCCGACCCGCACTGCTACGACAGCATCATCCAGCAGATGCGCGACGAGCTGGCCAAGGCCTGAGAATCGACGGCCACCGGAGACCGGGATGTCCCTGAAACGCCCCCGCATGATCCTGATCGATCTGGACGGCACGCTGATCGACAGTGTGCCGGATCTGGCCTATAGCGTGGATGCGATGATGCGCGAGCTGGGCCTGCCCGAGCGGGGCGAGCCAGCCGTGCGCAACTGGGTCGGAAATGGCGTGGAGCGGCTGGTGAAGCGGGCGCTGGTCAACGACCTCGACGGCGAGCCGGACACGGAGCAGTTCGAGCGTGCGCTGCCCGTGTTCATGCGCATCTATCAGGAGAACACGGCCGGGCGCTCGCCGCTTTATCCGGGCGTGCGCGAGGGGCTGGACCAACTGAAGGCCGCGGGATACCGGCTGGGCTGCGTGACCAACAAGGCCGAGCGCTTCACCGTGCCGCTATTGCGCGAGAAGGGTCTCCTCGACGACTTCGAGATCGTGGTCGCCGGCGACGCCCTGCCGCAGAAAAAGCCGGATCCGGCCCCGCTGCTGCACGCGGCCGAGAAGCTCGGCGTGGATCCGTCCGAGGCGCTGATGGTCGGGGACTCGAAGAGCGACGTGAAGGCTGCGCGCGCGGCCGGCTTCCAGATCGTCTGCATGACCTACGGCTACAATCATGGCAATGACATTCGCGACGAGAACCCGGACGCGGTGCTCGATCGCCTGGACGAGCTGCCGGACCTGCTGCCCGCCCGGGCGGCCTGAACCGCATGTCGGCAACGGACCGGACAGCGGGGCGATGGCGAGACGGCGAATGAACCGCCGCGCCATCCACCCCCTTCGTCTGGAATCGTTGTGATGACCCCCGAACAGTTCGATCAGCTGGCCCGCGAGGGCTATAACCGCATCCCGCTGGTGCGCGAGGTCCTGGCGGATCTCGAGACCCCGCTGTCCATCTTCCTCAAGCTGGCCAATCGGCCGTATTCCTACCTGTTCGAGTCCGTGCAGGGCGGGGAGCGCTGGGGGCGTTATTCCTTTATCGGCCTGCCGGCGCGCACCCTGGTGCGCGTGCATGGCCACGACATCACTGTGGAGACCGGCGGTGCGGTGGTGGAGCAAACCACCGAGACCGACCCGCTGGCCTGGATCGAGGCCTATCAGGCGCGCTTCAAGGCCGCGGAGTTGCCGGGGCTTCCACGCTTTACTGGTGGTCTGGTCGGCTACTTCGGCTTCGAGACCGTGCGCCTGATCGAGCCGCGCCTGGAGGGCCCGGAGAAGCCGGACGCCCTGGGGTTGCCGGATATCCTGCTGATGGTCTCCGAGGAGGTCGTGGTCTACGACAACCTCTCCGGGCGGCTGTATCTGGTGGTCCATGCCGATACGACGCAGGCCAACGGCCAGGCCGTGGCCGCCGCCCGCCTGGACGAGCTGGAGACCCGCCTGGGTGAGCCGTTGGTGCCGCCGGAGGATCCGCCGCATCCGCACGCGGTGCCGGAGTATGTGTCCGGCTGGTCGTCCGCGGGCTTTCAGGCCGCGGTCAAACGGGCGCAGGAATACATCATGGACGGCGACGTGATGCAGGTGGTGCTGGCGCAGCGCATGAGCGTGCCGTTCTCCGCGCCGCCGCTGAACCTCTACCGTGCCCTGCGGGCGCTGAATCCGTCGCCCTACATGTACTACCTCGACCTTGACGACCACCACGTGGTCGGTGCCTCGCCGGAGATCCTGGTGCGCCTGGAGGACGACCGCGTGACGGTGCGCCCGATCGCCGGCACCCGCCCGCGCGGGCGTACCGAGGAGGAAGACCGCGCGCTGGAGGCCGAGCTGCTGGCGGATCCCAAGGAGCTTGCCGAGCACCTGATGCTGATTGACCTCGGGCGCAATGACGTCGGCCGGGTCTGCGAGATCGGCTCGGTGGAGGTGACCGACACCATGAGCATCGAGCGCTACTCGCACGTGATGCACATCGTCTCCAACGTGGAGGGGCGGCTGGCCCCGGGCCACTCGCCGATGGACGTGCTGCGCGCGACCTTCCCGGCCGGGACCGTCTCCGGCGCGCCGAAGATCCGCGCGCTGGAGATTATCGACGAGCTGGAGCCGGTCAAGCGCGGGCCCTACTCCGGTGCGGTGGGGTATCTCTCGTGGTCCGGCAACATGGATACCGCGATCGCGATCCGCACCGCCGTGCTGCACGACGGGGAGTTGCATATCCAGGCGGGGGCCGGTGTGGTCCACGACTCGGTGCCGGAAAACGAGTGGCAGGAGACCCTGAACAAGGGGCGCGCGGTGGTGCGCGCGGCCGAGACCGCCCTGGGCGGTCTGGGACCCCGGCGCCACCGCGACTGAGGGTCGTGACGATGCGCGGCACTGGCCTTCGCATCCTGTTGCTGGTCCTCGGGCTTTGGTTGCTGCCGGGGCTGGCGGCGGCGCAGATTGTGGTGCTGGTGCCCGGTGGCTGGGATCGCGGCGACGGCTTTCGCCAGGCCGGATTCACCGCGGCCCTGAACGCCGCCGGTTATGCCGATGGCGGGCGTGCCCGCGCAAGTGCGGGTACCACGCGATTCGATCGCGCCCCCGACCCCGCCGTACGCCAGTTCTATACCGTGGATCTGCCAACCGGCGTGGCACCACCGGACCGGGCGCGGGCGCTCGGCCGGGTGGTGGATGGCCTGACCCGGCGCCATCCCGGCCGCGAGCTGGTGCTGGTCGGGCATTCCACCGGCGGGGTCGTGGCGCGCGAGCTGCTGGTGCGTCAGCCGCACCCGGCCATCTCCACCCTGGTGACCTTCTCCGCGCCGCATGCGGGGGGTGGCTGGTCCGCGCTGGCGCGTTCGGTGACGGATGCGCTGGCCGATTCCCCGCTGGGGCTGTACGCCCCGTTCGCCGGCGTGCAGGGGCTGCACCGGCGCGAAGGGCTGTGGGGCCCGGAGGGTGGTTCGCCGGATGCGATGCATCTGGAGTGGCTGAACACGCAGGCGCATCCGCCCATCCGCTATGTCTCGGTGGTGCGCCTGGCCGACCCGTGGGTGGATGCCGCCAGCCAGGACATGAACCGCCTCCCGGCCCTGCGCGGAAGGGCTCACACCCTGCCCAGCCCTGGCGGGCACCGGTTGGAGGCCGCCGATGGCACCCTGCTGGTGGCGCTGTTACTGCCGCGATGAACGCGCATGGTTTCGCCAGCGCGATTGCGGTTGCGGGGCAACCACCCCGGGACCCGGGGTATGCTTTGACCCTGCCGGGGCGCGCATGACCTCGGCTTTATTCGTCTGCCCCGTTTCTTTCGGCCTCCAGGGAGGCTTGCCATGATCCTGATGCTCGACAACTATGACTCGTTCACCTTCAACCTGGTCCAGTACCTGGGCGAGTTGGGGGCGGAGGTGGTGGTGCACCGCAATGACTGCATCACCCCGGAGCAGATTGCGGAGCTCGACCCCGCCGGCATCGTGATCTCCCCCGGCCCCTGCACGCCGAACGAGGCGGGGGTGTCGCTGGAGGTGATCCGGCGCTTTGCCGGACAGATCCCGATCCTCGGGGTCTGTCTTGGACACCAGGCGATCGGCCAGGTCTTTGGCGGTCGCGTGGTGCGCGCCCGCGAGATCATGCATGGCAAGACCTCGCCGGTTCATCACACCGGGGTCGGGGTGTTTGCCGGGCTGGAGAATCCGCTGGAGGCCACGCGCTATCACTCGCTCGTGGTCGACGCCGCGAGCCTCCCGGAATGTCTGGAGGTCACCGCCTGGACCCAGCGCGAGGACGGCTCGCGCGACGAGATCATGGGCCTGCGCCATCGCGAGCTGGATGTCGAGGGCGTGCAGTTCCACCCGGAATCCATCCTGACCCGCCAGGGCCACGAACTGCTCGGCAACTTCCTGAGTCGCCTGCCCCAGCCGGCGTGAAGCACGGGGCAATCGACACCCCTCCACGCGGCACCCGCTGCTCGGTTTTGGCGGCAGGAAGGGCCCGCCTGGCCGTGCCCGCTGACGGCATTGCGGCTCGCACCGCTCGCGTGGCGACCTGTCGTTCGCCGTGTACGGTTGCTGCACACGCTCGATTCCGGCGCGCATGCTTCGCTTGAGGGGCGCCGCCACGGAACGCCGCACGCGGCTGCGCTTCGCCCTGCTGGTGGCGCCGCTGTCCATGCTGGCGCCGTTCTCGCTGGATACCTATCTGCCCTCGTTTCCGGCGATGGCCGAGGCCCTGGCCGTGGACAGCGTGGCCATGCAGGCGACGCTGTCGGCCTATCTGGTCGCGTTCGCCGTCGCTACCCTGATTGCCGGCCCGTTGTCGGATGCCTATGGCCGGCGCCCGGTGGTGTTGTGGGCCCTGCTGGCCTACGTGCTGACCTCGGCGTTGCTGGTGGTCGCGGTGGAGTACTGGCAGGTGCTGGCGCTGCGCATGGGGCAGGGGCTGGCGGCGGCGGCCGGGGTGGTGGTCGGACGGGCGCTGATCCGCGACCGCTTCGATCCCACCGATGCGCGGCGGGTATTCGCGCTGGTCACCATGATGTTCGCGGTCGGGCCGGCGGTCGCGCCGATCATCGGTGGCTGGCTGCAGGCGGCCTTTGGCTGGCGCTCGGTGTTCGCCTTCCTGATGCTCTACGGCGTCTTCCTGCTGTTGGCGGTGCGCGCCTGGATGCCGGAGACCCTGCCGCCGGTGGGCCGCGTCTCCAGCCACCCGCGCCCGGTCATCCGTGGCTACCTGGGCACGCTGCACAACCCGGCCTTCCTGTTCCCGGTCGCGGTCCATGCGGGGATGTTCGGGGCGATGTTCCTGTTCATTGCCGCGTCCCCGACCATCATCTACGAGCACCTGCAGGGCGGGGAGCAAGATTTCTGGTGGTTGTTCGGGCCGCTGGTCGCCGGACTGGTGGTGGGCGGCTTCGTCGCCGGGCGTGTGGCCGGGGTGGTGAGTCCGCGGCGGGCCGTGGCGATCGGGCTCGGGTTGTCCGGGCTGTCGCTGGCGCTGGTGGGCCTGGCGGTGCTGGCCGACGGCCCGGTGGCCGCGATCACGGGGCCGTTCGCGCTATACAGCTTCGCCCTGGCCACGGCGATGCCGTCGCTGACCCTGCTGGCGCTGGATTGCTATCCCGGCGCGCGCGGCATGGCTGCGGCCATGCAGGCCTTCGTGCAGCTGGGCTTCAGCGCGCTGCTGGCGCTGTTCCTGGTCGACTGGCTGGACGACGCCATGGGCCACCTGGTCCTCGCCGCGCTGCTGATCTGGGCCCTGGCGTTGGTCGTCTGGCTGGTCGCGCCGGGCGGTGGTCGTGCGGGCACCGCGCGGACGTTACACTAGCCGCTTCGATTTTCCCGCAGGAGCAAGCCCGTGACCGTGCAGCAAGCGATAGCGGCCCTCATCGAGCGCCGCGACCTGGACGAGGCGACCATGACCGCCGTGATGCAGGCGGTGATGACCGGCGAGGCGACGGATGCCCAGATCGGCGCGTTCCTGGTGGCCCTGCGCATGAAGGGCGAGACCATCGAGGAGATCCGCGCGGCCGCCGGCGTGATGCGCTCGCTGGCCACGCGCGTGGATGTGCCGCGTACCGGGCTGGTGGATACCTGCGGGACCGGCGGCGATGCCTCGGGTACCTTTAATATCTCCACCGCCGCTGCGCTGGTGGCGGCGGCGGGCGGTGTGCGAGTGGCCAAGCACGGCAATCGCTCGGTGTCGTCGAAATCCGGCAGTGCCGACGTGCTGGAATCGCTGGGGATCTCCCTCGGTCTGTCGCCGGCGGCAGTGGGGACCTGCATCGACGAGGTCGGTGTCGGCTTCCTGTTCGCCCCCGCCCATCACGGCGCGATGAAGCACGCGATCGGTCCGCGCAAGGAACTCGGCGTGCGTACGCTGTTCAATGTGCTGGGACCGCTGACCAACCCCGCCGGGGCGCCGAATCAGGTGCTGGGCGTGTTCTCGCAGGACTGGGTGCGCCCGCTGGCGGAGGCCCTGAAGGGACTGGGCAGCGAGCATGTGCTGGTGGTGCATGCCGAGGACGGCCTGGACGAAATCAGCATCGCCTCGCCGACCCGGGTGGCGGAGCTGCACGACGGCGAGATCCGCGAATACACCATCCGCCCGGAGGATTTCGGGTTGACGACCACAGCGCTGGACGCAGTCCGGGTCGACAGCGTGGAGGCCTCGGCCAGCATGCTGCGCGGCGTGCTGGACGGGCAGGCGGGTGCGGCGCGCGACATCGTGCTGCTGAATGCCGGGGCCGCGATCTACGCCGGCGGTGGGGCGGACACGCTCGCAGCGGGGATCGAGGCCGCCGCCCGGGCGATCGATTCCGGCGCGGCGCGCGAACGGCTGGAGCGCCTGCAAGCGACCAGCACAAGACTGGCAAACAAGGAAGCACAATGAGTGAAGGCAACGCAGTACCCGACATCCTGCAGCGCATCCTGGAGCGCAAACGCGAGGAGCTGAAGGAGCGCCAGGTGTACTGGCCGCTGCGCGAACTGCGCGGCTGGATGGGCTCGGCGCCGGCGCCGCGCGGCTTTCGCGCCGCGTTGCAGCGCGACATCGATGGTGGGCGCGCGGCGGTGATCGCGGAGATCAAGAAGGCCAGCCCGAGCCAGGGCCAGATCAGCCCGAACTTCAATCCGGAGGCCTTTGCGCGCAGCTACGAGGAGCACGGCGCCACCTGCCTGTCGGTGCTGACCGACATGGACTTTTTCAAGGGGCGCGACGGCGATCTGCGGGACGCGCGTGTGGCCTGCAAGATCCCGATCCTGCGCAAGGATTTCGTGATCGATCTCTACCAGGTCTACGAGGCGCGCGTGCTGGGCGCGGACTGCGTGCTGTTGATCGCGGCGGCGCTGGATGACACGGCGCTGCACGAGCTCTTCTTCCTGACCCGCGAGCTGGGCATGGATGCGCTGGTGGAGGTACACGACGCCGAAGAGCTGGAGCGGGCCAAGCGAATCGGGGCCGACCTGATCGGCATCAACAACCGCGACCTGCACAACTTCGAGACCCGCCTGGAGACGACGCTGGAGCTGAAGGATCAGGTGCCGGACGAGGCCCTGCTGGTGACCGAGAGCGGCATCCACACGCGCGAGGATGTCGCGCGCATGCAGGCGGCCGGGGTGAATGCCTTTCTGGTGGGCGAGGCCTTCATGCGTACCGAGGATCCGGGCGCGGCCCTGGGCCAGCTGTTCCGCGGCGAACAGTAGCCTCGTCCGTGGGAGGTGGCGGGAGACGCAGCGTCAGCGGGTGCCGAACACCACGATGGTCTTGCCGTGGGCGGTGATCAGGCCGCGTTCTTCCAGATCCTTGAGCACGCGCCCGGCCATCTCGCGCGAGCAGCCGACGATGCGTGCGATCTCCTGACGGGTGATGCGCAGCTGCATGCCGTCGGGGTGGGTCATCGCGTCGGGCTGGTGGGCCAGGTCCAGCAGGGTGTGGGCGATGCGTCCGGTGACATCCACGAACGCGAGGTCCATCACCTTGCGCGAGGTCTGACGCAGGCGGGCCGCGATCTGGCTGGTCAGCAGCATCAGGATCTCGGGGTCGCGCTGGGCGATCTCGCGGAACTGCGTGTAGGGGATCTCCGCGGTCTCGGTGTCCTCGCGGGTAGTGACCGTCGCGCTACGCGGGTCGTCCTCGAACATGCCCAGCTCGCCGAAAAACTCGCCCTTGTTCAGGTAGGCGAGCACCAGTTCGTGGCCGTTGTTCTCGCCCAGTACCGAGACCGAGCCACTGACCACGTAATACAGCGTGTCGGGCACCGTGCCCGAGTGAATGATCGTGGTGCGCTTGCGGTACTGGCGCCGGTGGCAGTAGCCGAGGAAACGCTCCAGCGCGGGCGACGACTGCGCCGGGCGGTAGACGAACGGGTTGTTCAAGGCTTCCATGGTCACGTCCGATTTCAGTTTCCTGAAGATGTGCGCCAGTGTAATGCAGCACCCGTGCCTCGCACGCCGGGCTGGCTGGCACCGTTCACAAAATACCCTGACGGCCGCCGGTTTTGTGCGGCAGGTCCGCCCTGGGTAGAGTTCCATGTGAAGTATAGGCATGGATTTCTCCATTCAACAGCAACAACGCGGACGTGCGTTTGACGCAGCGTTTGTTTAAAGGACGAGCCCGATGCAGGTGAAAGTGAAATGGCTGGACCAGGTGGCCTTTGTCGGCGAGACCGACAGCGGCCACGCGGTGGTAATGGACGGGGCGCCGGACGCCGGGGGGCGCAACCTGGGCGCACGCCCGATGGAGATGCTGCTCCTGGGGATGGGCGGCTGTACCAGCTTCGATGTGATTGCGATGCTGAAGAAGGCGCGCCAGCAGGTGCTGGACTGCGAGGTGACCGTGGAGGGCACGCGGGCGGAGACCGTGCCCAAGGTCTTTACCGATATCCACGTGCACTTTCGCGTGTACGGCCACGCGTTGTCGGAGAAGCACGTTGGGCGTGCGGTGGGGCTCTCGGCCGAGAAGTACTGCTCGGCCTCGCTGATGCTGGGGGCCTCGGCGAAGGTGACCCATGACTTCGAGATCATCGAGGGGCCGGCGCCGCGCTGAAGCCGCGTCTCCCTGGGCCCGTCCTTGGACTTGCGGGCCGGGGCGTCTACAATTCGCCGCTCGCTGCGGCCCGGGCCAAGAGGACACGCCATGCCTCGTCACAAGAAGCAGATCAAGCTCCACGGTTTCAACAACCTGACCAAGAGCTTGAGCTTCAACATTTACGATATCTGCTATGCCTCGGGTGACCGGCATCGCGATGAATACATCGCGTACATCGACGAGGCGTACAACGCCCAGCGTCTGACGCAGATCCTGTCCGATGTGGCCCACCTGATCGGGGCCAACATCCTCGATATCTCCCGCCAGGACTACGATCCGCAGGGCGCGTCGGTGACCATGCTGATCTCGGAAGAGCCGGTGGCCACCGAAAAGATCGGCTACACCGAAGGCCCCGGCCCGCTGCCGGAGACCGTGGTCGGCCACCTGGACAAGAGCCACATCACGGTGCACACCTACCCGGAGGCGCACCCGGAGGGCGGGATCGCGACCTTCCGCGCGGATATCGACGTGTCCACTTGCGGGCGTATCTCGCCACTGCGCGCCCTGAACTACCTGATCCACAGCTTCGAGTCCGACATCGTGATCATGGACTACCGCGTGCGCGGCTTCACCCGCGACGTGCGTGGCAAGAAGCACTTCATCGATCACAAGATCAACTCCATCCAGGACTTCCTGTCGCGTGACACCCAGGAGAAGTACCAGATGGTGGATGTGAACGTGTACCAGGAGTACCTGTTCCACACCAAGATGGTGCTGAAGGACTTCGACCTGGACAGCTACCTGTTCGGGCTGGGCAAGGATGATTACTCGGCCAAGGAGGCCAAGCGCATCTCCAAGCTGCTCAAGCACGAGATGATGGAGATCTTCTACGGCAAGAACATGAGCAGTCCGGGCTGAGGCCGTGCTCGCCGCGTGTTGCACGCGGCGATGATCTTCGGGCGTCCCGTGTTGCGGGTCAGATCCAGTAGGCGGTGCGCGTCATCACGCTGGACGTCAGCGGCATCAGGAGGTTGCGCACCGGCCACGGGGGCGCCTTGCCGCCCAGTGCCATCGCGTGCGCGCCGTGTTCCACCTCGTCCTGCTTCATCTGCGCCAGGATGCGCGCGGAGACCTCGTCGTGCGCCGGAAGGCGCTCCAGGTGGCGGTCCAGGTGGCGTTCCACCTGGCGCTCGGTCTCGTCGATAAAGCCCAGGCTGTAGGCATCGCCGGTCAGGCCGGCGAGCGCGCCCATCCCGAACGAACCCATGTACCAGAACGGCCCCAGCAGGCTGGTGCGGCCGCCCAGGTCGTGTACCCGGCGGGCGCACCAGTGCAGGTGATCGCCCTCCTCGCGCGAGGCCTGGTCCAGGTGGCCGCGGATCTCCGGGTTGCGGGCGGTCAGCATCTGGCCCTGGTACAGCCCCTGCGCCGCGACCTCGCCGGCATGATTGACCCGCATCAGGCGGGCGGACAGGTCGCGTTCGTGATCCTCCAGGTGCGGCCCGATGTCGTCCCCACCCGGGGATGGCCGGCCGGTGGAGCGGGCCTGTCCGGAGACGACCTTCACGAAGGCGTCGGCCTGGTTGATCAGGTGGTCCAGCGGGGAAAGTCGGCGCATGGTTCCGGTCCGGTTGGGGCGTCGTGGTGTACCCCTCAAGGGTACCGCAAGCGCGGGCAGGGATCAGCGCCCGGCGGAGTGGTGGGTGTGGTTTTTCAGACGCCGTGCCAGAAAGCGGGCGGGCGACAGGATCTCCGGCAGGCCCGATTGTTCGCTGGCCAGCGCCCGCAGGTGCACGCTGCAACCGACATTGGGGCTGATGATCACGTCCGGCGCATCGGCGGTCAGGACCTTCAGGGTCTCGGTGCCCAGGTCGTCGGCCATGGCTGCCTGCGTCAGCATCGCGGTGCCGCCGGCGCCGCAACAGTTCGGCGCGTCGGCGACCGGCGCCAGCGTGACCCCAGGCAGGCGTGCCAGGAGCGCGGGCAGCTCGTGGGCCTCGCGGGTGACGTTGCGCAGGGTGCAGGGCCGATGCAGCGCGATGCGTATCGGTGTGGCGTCCCAGATATCTCCGTTGGTGTTGGTGTCCAGCCACTGCGCCAGAAACCGGGTGAGGCTCTGGCTGCGTGCCGACACAGTGCCCTCGGGGTATTCGCGCAGCGTGGCCTCGCAACCGCTGTCCAGCGCGATCACCGGCACCTCGCGGGTGCCGAAGGCTTTGCCATTCCGCGCCTGCAGCGCCTGCGCCGCCGCGCGGTGGCCGGTGTGCTGGTCCAGCGCTCCGCAGCAAACCTGGCCCTGCGGGATGGCGATGCGCACGCCGAGGGCGTCGAGGACCTCCAGCGCGGCCTCCAGGTCGGGTCCGGTGAAGAAGCGGTCCATGCAGCCGGTAAACAGCAAGGCGTCGGCCGTTTCCGGGGTCGCGGTCGCTCGCAGCCGGGGGGCGGGTGCCAGGGAGTCGCGGGTGTGGGCGAGACTGCGTTCCCAGCCGCCGCGCGGCAGCAGGCGGTCTACACCCAGGCGGGCGCCAGTGCGCGCCGCCAGCCCCCCGAGGCTGCGCAGGCTCGGATGTAGCAGGGCCTGGTGCTGTAGCGCCTGGCGCCAGCGCTCCCCGCGCGACGGCGTGGTGGGGTGTTCGGTCAGGATCTCGCGGGCGCGGTCCATCAGTGCCCCGAAGGGCACGCGTGCCGGGCACACCGTCTCGCAGGAGCGACAACCCAGGCAGCCTTCCAGATGGCTGCGCAGGCGTTCGGATTCCGGCTCCAGCCGGCCCTGGGCCAGGCCCTGCATCAGGGTCAGCCGCCCGCGCGGGGAGTCGCCCTCGACCCCGTGCCAGCCGTAGGTCGGACAGTGCGGCAGGCACAGCCCGCAGTGCACGCACTGGTCCGCGGCGGAAAGTCCCCGGAATCTCAGGGGCTGGTCCGATGCGCCGAGCGGCTTTGCTAGGGTCTTGCCCTCATTCGATTCCGGGAGGTCTCCCATGCTCGTGCGTTCGTTCCGGCCCGTCGGGTCTGCGTTTGCCTCGCTCATCCTGCTGAGCATACCAGTCTCGCAGGCCCTGGCCTGGGAGGCCGAGGGCTGGCAATCGACGATCGAGCTCGGGGCCTCCAAGACCACCGGGAACACCGAGTCCACCACGGCCACGGGCCGTTTCCGCGCCGAGCACACCACCATTGACTGGCGCAATCGCATCCGCCTGGACGCGTACTTTCACGAGGAAGACGACGAAACCACCGGCGAGCGCTACATCGCCGGTTATCAGGCGGACCGCAAGCTGGGCGAGCACGACTATTTGTTCGGGGCGCTGCGCTACGAGCGTGACCGTTTTAGCAACTATGACTACCAGGGTTCGGCCACGGCTGGTTATGGTCGTCGCCTGATCGACGGCGAGCGGGTGCAGCTGGACGGCGAGATCGGTGCCGGTATGCGCCAGGTGCGCATCCGCACGACCGGGGAGACCGACAGCGAACCGGTCGGCCGCCTGGCCGGCAACTTCCGCTGGGAGATCAGCGAAAGCGCCCGCCTCACCGACGAGTTGCTGATCCTGACCGGTAGCGACAACACCGAGATCGAGAACATCCTCGCCCTGACCGCGGATGTCACCAGCCGGATGTCCCTGCGTACCAGCTTCACCGTGAAGCACAACACCGACGTCGAGCCCGGCGTGGAGAATACCGACACCATCACGGACGTGAGCCTGGTCTACCGCTTCCGCTGAATGCACGGACAGCGCACGCTGCCACCCGCCGTTTTGCCGGTGGCAGCGTTATCATGAGCCGCAGGGATCACCGGAGACTTCCATGGGCTACTACCAGCGCCATATCTTTTTCTGCACCAACTGCCGCGAGGACGGCAACTGTTGCGAGGACCACGGGGCGACCGAGATGCGCGCCTATGCCAAGAACCAGGCCAAGGCCATGGGCATCCACGGCAAGGGCCAGGTGCGGGTGAACACCGCCGGCTGCCTGGACCGCTGCAACGAGGGACCGGTCGCGGTCGTCTATCCGGAGGGCGTCTGGTACACCTACCAGGACGAACGCGACATCGACGAGATCCTGGAAGAGCACCTCAAGAACGGCCGCGTGGTCGAGCGCCTGCAGATCTGAACCCCGCCGGGCGCCGCGCTGGCTTGACTTTATGCGCCGGCCTCCGGAGAATTCGCAGCCCGCGTGGCTACGTAGCTCAGCTGGTTAGAGCACATCACTCATAATGATGGGGTCCCCTGTTCGAATCAGGGCGTAGCCACCACTGAATCCCGAACAGGGGCTGTCATATCGATGACAGCCCCTGTTTTGTTTATGGCGTTGGTGCACTGGTTGTGCCGGCATCCGTATTGCCGGTCTGCAGGGGCTCGGCTAGACTGCGCGCCGGGTCGCGTCGTGAACGCGGCGGCCCCTAAAGGAAGCAACCTCGGACGAATCCATGAAACGCTACGGAATCCGCATCCGCCTGCCGGAAGGCAGCACCATGGCCATGCCGCACCTGCTGGGGCCGGACTGGGAATCCTATCGCTGGTACGACAGCGAGCCGGCGCGCGAGAAGGCGCTGGTGGACATGCAGCGCGACCTCCCGAACTACCGCAAGGGCGATCACGTCGCCCAGGTTCTCGAGCGCGTCGAGCGCGACGCCTGACCCTGACTCGAATCCGTCGCGACCCGCGGCGGGATCAGAGCGTCAGCGGCTCCATCAGATAGCACAGGCAGTCCTGGGCGATCACGCGGGTGTTCAGCGTGAGCATGGACGGCATCGCCTGGCGCTTCAGGCGGATCTCCTGACCAGCCCGCTCCAGATATTCCCCGGTCACCTCCGAACCGTCCTCGGCGATCGCGATCAGCGGGTCCTGGGCGTCCGCGTGCACATTCACCAGGCGCGAGCCGGCGGGCAGTAGCTGGAAATTCAGGCCGTCCAGGTCGGGTTCCAGGCGGACGTCGTGCTGCGCGTCCAGTCCGACCTGCAGTCCGGGGCGCACCCGTACCTGGGCCACGGTGTGGAAGATCTCGATGGCGCCCGTCCGCGGCGGCTCCTGGGCGAAGTGGTCCAGGTGCAGCACTGCATCGATCATCTCGCGCGCGTGGTCCACGCCGGCCGCGTCCTCGGGGTGGCCGCATTCCACTGTGACGGCCGGTGCGATACGCGCCAGTGCCATGGAGGCGACCCCGCGCGGCCGGGTGAAGTAGACCACCGTGCGTCCGAACAGCGCGGCCAGATTGAGGAACGGCGCCTCCAGGCGGTTGATGCAGGCGTAATGGGGATTGCGCCCGGTGTTGTTGTGCAGGTCGATTGCGGCGAACAGGCCGCGTCCTTCCAGGCGCCGGCAGAGTTCGGCGAAGACGTCGGCCTCGCGCGAGCCGCCCTGCTCGGTCCCCGGCCAGATGCGGTTGAAGTCCGGCTGGTCGTCCAGGTGGCGCTGGTTGAGCGCCGCGGCCTGCGGGTTGCCCACGACCAGGGTCAGCGCGCGCGGCAGCGGGCGCCCGGTGTAGTGGCGCAGGAGTTGCTGCACCGCGTGCAGGCCCACCGGTTCGTTTCCGTGCAGCAGCAGGACCACGGCCACGGCGGGTTCGCGCTGGCCCTCCAGGTGAATCAGCGCCGGCCCGGGCACGCACTGGTGCAGGGTGGCGGGCGTGGCCTCAAGGAAGCCGTCGGGCAGTTCGAAATATTCGTTGATCGAATGAGTCACGGGTTTCCTCAAAGTCCCCAGGTGTGAACCGGCGCGCCGGTGTTCTGCCAGCCGCGGTAGGCGTGGACCAGGCCCGGCCAGTCGCGGCCGTGGCGCGCGACCCAGTCGCGTTGCCAGTGCGTGCCGGTCTGGCGGCTGGCGACGCGCGCGGCGATGATGCCAAGCAGGTTGTCGCGTTCGCTACGGTCGATGCCCAGGCGCTCCAAACCCTCGGCCGCCCGGGGGAGCAGCTCCCGCGTGATCAGGCGTGGCGCCGGGACGGGGTCGCGATGGCCCCAGCGCAGGCGGGCGTCCAGCCCGTAGCGGGCGGCATTGTAGAAGTTGTCGCGCGCCTCGGAAAACGGGGTCTCCAGCGTTCCGTTGGGCGATTCGGCCACCAGGTACTCGATCAGGCCCAGGGTGAAGGCGGTGTTGGCCAGCATGTCGATCAGCGACGGCCCGGCCGGCAGGCAGCGAAACTCCAGGCGCAGGCTGCGTCGGCCGTCCGCGTCGCAGCCGACGATCGGCCGGTTCCAGCGCCAGATCGTGCCGTTGTGGAAGGCGAGGTGGGCCAGTTGATCGGCCGGCTCGTCGAGGGCTACCGGCAACAACACCGGGAAGTGCTCGAGGTTTTCGGTGAACAACTCGCCGATGGATGCGTGCAGATAGCCGGTGCCGAAGGTCACGCGGCGGATCGGGCCACGCGCCGAGTTGGCGAACCCGCCGACCTCCACCGATTGCTCGAACAATGGGATGCGGCTCTCGGCCCACAGGTCGTGGCCGAAGATGTAGGGCGTATTGCCGGCGGCGGCCAGCACCGGTGCCGCGGCGACCAGCGAGGCGTTGTAGGCGCGGTGGGCGACCTCGGGGCGGGTCTCGATATGCACCTGGAAGGAGGTCGCCGCGGCCTCCAGCATCACGTCCGCGTGGCGGTGCTGCAGGTGCTCGTGACCGACGATATCCACCTGCAGCGGGCGCTGGGCGCGTTGTTCCAGGATCGCGCTGTTCAGGGCCCGGTAGCGGGCCTGCTGCGACATGTGGTGGATCCCGAGGTCGTCCGGTTCCAGGGTGGGCAGGCTGCCGGCCATCAGCAGTTCCGCCCCGGCGTGGCGGGCGGCCCGGCGCGCGCGGCGCAGGGTCTCGTTCAATTCGTCGAGGATTGCGCTGAAGCAGCCGGGACCGGCGCGGAAGACGCCGCTGTTCAGTTCGACATTGAACTGCGCCAGTTCAAGGGTGGCCAGCGGGCTGTCCATCGCCGCAAGGAAGGCATCATTGACCGGAAGCGGTCGCCCCTGGGTGTCGCACAGCCAGGCTTCGATCTCGAAGCCCAACCGCGGGGGTGGGGCGGGATCCTCGGGCGGTTGCGTGCGCAGCCAGTCCAGCAGCTGGGCGGTCTCGTCCGCGAGGGCCTGGTGGAAGCGGTCGAAGTCCGCCGCGCCGAAGTGCTCCTCACGGATCTCCCGGCCCAAGGCCTAGTCCTCGTCCCGGTCGTCGTCTGGTGCGTCGTCGTAGAGGCTCTCCAGAAGATCGCCCCAGATCTGTTCGTGTTGCTCGATGAAGGTCAGCAGGCTCTTGCGGAAGGCGAGATAGTCGGCCTCGAAGGCTTCGAAGTCGGCCCCGCCGTTGAGCAGCTTGGCGGCTCGGTCGGTCTGCTGCAGGCTGTCTCGCAGGTTGAGGCTGGCGGCCATCGCACCCTTGACGCGTTCGCGCTCGTGCGGGATCCAGGCGCGGTCCGACAGCATGGAGCGCAGGTTTTCGCCGAGTTCCAGCAGGCGCTTGCGCAGGCGTGGGACGGCGCCGATGGTGCCGGTCTTGAGCTCGCCCCAGACTGCATCTGTGATCAGGCGGGCCCAGCGCTCGCGTAGATCCCGCACGGTATCGGGGTCAAAGGCGAACGAGCGCTCCAGTTGTTGCGGATCGAATGGCATTGGGTATCCTGAGTGCCGGAGTCCGGAATGGGCGGCGCGAGCGGTGGAGAGGCCGGAATAGCCCCGCGCCTCGTAGCGTCCTACAGGGTACAAGAACAAGCAAGGCCGCACGTACGGCCTGCGGATGGAGGAATCGACAACATGGCGACCTGGTTCGCGCAGCGCAGGCTGCGTCAGAAGGTGTGCGACCTGCGGCCCCAGATGTACCGCATGGCATTCGCGTGGTGTCACGATGCCGCGCTGGCGGATGACCTGGTGCAGGAGGCAATGATGAAGGCCCTGACCCGGCTGAAGTCATTGCAGGACGAGAACGCCCTGAAGGCTTGGGTGTTCCGCATCATGACCAACTGCTACCGCGACTGGGGCCGGCGGCAGAAGGACACGGTGGATGTGGACAGCATGGAGCTGTCCGGCGATGAGTGCCCGGAGCAGCAGACCGAGCGCAATCGCATGATCGCGGATGTCCACCGGGCGATGGCCGAACTGAGTACCGATCACCGTCAGGTGGTCGCGCTGGTGGACCTGGAGGGCTTTGCCTACTCCGAGGTCTCGGAGGTGCTGGATGTACCGATCGGCACCGTGATGAGTCGCCTGAGCCGGGCTCGGGCGCAGTTGAAGAAGGTGCTGCTGGAGCAGCAGGCCGACACGGGGACAGCGGCCGATACACCCTATCTCAAGGTAGTGAGGAATCGGCATGTCGAATGAACGACTAAGTGCGAAGAATCGGCCCAGCGAGGAGATTCTCAACGCCTTCGTGGATGGTGAGTTTTCGCCGGAGGACCGCCTGAATACCTTGAAGACGATCGCCTCCAATGAGCACCTGAGCCGCGAAGTCTGCGATATGCACCAGCTCAAGGAGCTGGTGAACATGGCCTACGAGGACGTGCCGGCCGGGCGCGCAGCCGGCACCACTGGTGGCCGTTGCCGATTGTCGCGCGGTGGACGTTCGGCCTGGTTCCCGTCGGTGGCGGCCGGGGTGCTCGCGCTGGTCGTGGGTTCGCTGGGTGGATACGAGATCACTCGCGATTCCGGTTTCTTCGGGGGCGACCATTCGGCTGCGGCCGGACAGGCGTCCGGGGCCCTGGCGCAGGTGGCCGCCAGCGATGACGCGGCCGGCGGGGCCGCGGCCCCGCAGCAGGTGTTTTCGGCCAGCGAGACCGACCAGATTCTGCTGCACATTAACGAGGCGGACACCCGCGCGATGGGCGAGTTGCTGGACGATATCGAGAGCATGTACCGCGAGGCGGCCACGGTCGGGCGCGACCTGAACGTGCAGGTGGTAGTGCACAACAACGCGATGGGCATGCTGCGAACCGACAGCGCACCCTATCCGGAGCGCGTCGCGAGTATGGCGCAGGATTACCCCACGCTGCGCTTTACCGCCTGTGCCCAGACCCTCAACCGTCTGGCGCGCGAGGAAGGCCAGAAGGTGGATATCCTGCCACAGGCTGAACTGATCGATTCCGGCGTCGCCGAGGCGGCCCGCCGTCAGGCGGAAGGCTGGATCTACATCAAGGTCTGATCCGGTACAGCCGGAATCTCGATGCCACCCGATCCACGAATGCTGCGCCCCGGCTGGTTCCTGGCCGGGGCGCTCTTGTTGATGCTGGCGGCGGGCGGCGCGACCGCTGTATTGATTGGCACCGTCGCCAAGGCGCCGGCGGCCGAAGAGCCGCTGCGGGTGGTCTATCACATCAACACCGATGACCCGGAGCTCCACCTGAACGCCCTGCGCAACCTGCAGAATCACATCGATGGCAGCCCCGATGATGTCTCGCTCAAAATCAAGGTGTTGACTCATGGAAGCGGCATCAGTCTGCTACAGCACGCCCGTACCGATCCGGACCTGCGCAGTACCGTGAACACCCTGAAGCTGCAGGATGTCCGCTTCCTGGTGTGCGGCAACACGCTGGCGTCGCGCGGGCTCGAGCGCGGCGATTTGCACGAGGTCGCCGAGGAGGATGTGGTGCCGAGCGGCATCGTCGAGCTCACCCGCCTGCAACGCGTCGGTTATACCTACATCAAGCCCTGATCCGCGCCCGCCGGCCATGCGGGCATGCACAGGCGGGTCAGTGTTTCCCTAGCTCGGTGTCCAGTGCCGCGAGCCGTTCCGGCGTGCCGATGTCGCGCCAGTCGCCGGGATAGTGCTCACCGGTCACCCGACCGGCCTCGATGGCCTCGCGCAGCAGGGGGCCGAGGGCTTGGCGCCCCGGTGGCAGATCCCGGAACAGCGCCGGGTCGTACCAGCCGATGCCGGTGAAGGTCAGCAACTCGCTCCCCGCCAGTGCCACGCGCTCTCCGTCGAGGGCGAAGTCGCCCTGCGCGTGGTGCTCGGGGTTGGAGACCAGTACGAGGTGCGCGAGCGGTCGGTCGGTGGTCGCGTTCATCGTCGTTGGGGGTGTCAGCGGGTGGTTGCACCAGACATCGCCATTGACCACCAGAAACGGCTCCTCGCCCAGAAGGGGAAGGGCCTGACGGATCCCGCCGGCGGTCTCCAGGGCACCCTCGGGCTCCGGTGAGTAGCGAATGGCGAGGCCTGACTGGCGTTCACCCAGGGTGGCACGGATCTGTTCGCCCAGGTGCGCGAGGTTGATGACCACCTCGCGATACCCGGCGGCGGCCAGACGATCCAGGGTGTAGCCGATCAGCGGCCGGCCGCCGACCGGCAGCAGCGGCTTGGGGCAGTGGTCGGTCAGCGGGCGCATGCGTTCGCCGCGCCCGGCGGCCAGGATCATTGCGCGCACGGGCCTAGTCCTCCCGCATCCGTTCGGGCATGTGGGTGCGGAACCAGTCGGCGACCGGCGCCAGCGCCGGCTGTGACAGCCCCTGCGCCAGGAGTCGATGCAGGCGCGGCAGGTGTTCCAGGTAGCGCGGTTTGGCGTCCCGGCGTGCCAGGCGTACGAAGATCCCGAGGATCTTGGTGGTGCGCTGGGCGCCGAGGACGCGGTAGTGCTGCACGAAGGCCTCGCGGTCCCAGGCGGTTGCCGAGAGGTAACGCTCCAGTGCGCGTTCCACCGTGGCCGGTGACACCTCGCGCCGGGCGTCCTCCAGCAGCGAGACGACATCGTAGGCGGGGCTGCCGATCACGGCATCCTGGAAGTCGAGTACGGCACAGTCGCCGTCCTCGCCGGGCGGCAGCATCAGGTTGTCGACGTGGAAGTCGCGCAGCACCAGCGTCTCGGCCAGGGTGGGCAGGCCTTCCAGTGCCTCCCTCCAGGCCTGGAGGAAGTCCTCGCGCAGTGGCGTGGGCATCGGGGTGTCGTGTTGTTCCGGCCAGTACCAGTCGGCAAACAGGGCGGCCTCGTCCAGCAGGCGCTGGGAGTTGTAGGGGGGGAGGTCCGGGGCTTTCGCGGCGTGCGCCGGCCAGGCGCGATGCAGCCGGATCAGGGTGTCGATGGCGCGGTCGTACAGCGGGCCTTCCGCGGCTCCCTCGGCGAGGGCCCGGGTGAAGGTTCGGTCGCCGAGGTCCTCGAGCAGCACGAAGCCGGCGGCCGGATCGTGCTCAAGAATGCGCGGCGGGCGCAGCCCCAGCGACTCCAGCAGCCGCGCAATCTCCACGAACGGCTCGGTGGCCTCGCGCTCGGGCGGTGCATCCATCAGCACCACCGGTTCGCCGTCGCGGCGCAGGCGAAAATAGCGCCGAAAACTGGCATCTGCGCGCAGGAGTGCCAGGTCGGTGAACCTGCCCGGCTGGTCCTCCAGCCAGGCCTGGAGCTGCTCGCTGCGGGTATTGTCCGGGATCATGCGCGGGCCTCGGGAAGTTCGCCGGGTATGCGCTCGACTCGGGTGTCGATGCGGCCATCGGCATGCAGTGCCAGTACGCGGTATCCGCCGTGTTCGGTATCCAGCGCGAACTGCTCGGAGCCGGGGGCGAACTGGACGCAGGTGGAGGGGCAGCCCAGGAGTTCGACGCCCTGGCGCTCGGCGCGGAAATCCTGGTGGATGTGGCCGAACAGACAGGCGCGCACGCGCGGGTGGCGATCCAGGATCGCGAACAGGTCGTCGGGATTGGCCAGACCGATCCGGTCCATCCATGCGCTGCCGACGGGCACGACCGGGTGGTGAACTGCGACCATGCCCCAGTGATCGGGGTGTGCATTCAGTACCTGATTCAGCCGCGACAGCTCGGCCGGCTCGATGCGCCCGGACGCCTGCCCCTCGACCGCAGAATTGATCCCGACCAGCAGCCAGTCGCCGAGCAGCCGGTGGCCGTCCAGGGCATGTCCGGCGCCCGTAAAGGCACGGTGCAGCAGGGACCAGTCATCGTGGTTGCCGGCCAGGCCAGCGAGCGGCCAGCCCTTCACGTGTTCGTCGAGCATTCCGAGAAGTCGCGTGTAGGCCGCCGGCTCGGGGTCTTCGGCCAGGTCACCCGTGAGCCACAGCAGGTCCGGCCGGGCCTCGTTCCGGCGCAGGGCCTCGAGCACGCGAGCGAGCTGGCGGTCGCTGTCGGGATAACCCGGTCGAATCGGGCCCGGCTCCCGGCCGAGGTGGGTGTCGCTGATCTGGAGGATGTGCTGCATGCGGCCGGTATCGTTTTCCGTATGGTGCCGGTTGTGTGTGTTCGGGCGCGCTTTCGCGTTTGCCGTCTGGCGGGGTTATTGCCCTATACTCGATCGGGTGTACCGCGCAATGCGCCGGGGCCTTCCCGCATGGGGCGAGAGGGGGCCTGGCGAGGGGTCCAAAATGAGCCAAGAAGCCAAGACCCGCCCGGATTCCGGGTACCGTCCGTCCGAGGACGAACCCTACATGAATCCGCGTCAACTGGACTACTTTCGCGCCAAGCTCGAGGCCTGGCGTGCCGAGCTGATCGAAGAATCGGAACAGACCCTGGAGCACTTGCGCAGCGAGAGCTGGCAGGAGCCGGACCCGAATGACCGCGCCAGCCACGAGACCGATGCCGGTCTGGAACTGCGCACCCGGGATCGTTACCGCAAGCTCCTGAACAAGATCGACGCGGCGCTGGCGCGTATCGATCAGGGCGAATACGGCTATTGCGAGGAGACCGGCGAGCCGATCGGCATCGCCCGGCTGGAGGCGCGCCCGATTGCTACCCTGAGCGTGGTTGCCCAGGAGGCCCACGAGCGCGACGAGGCCCGCTACGAATAGTGTCTCCCTGGCCGCGGGTTTACTCGCCGGTCAGGGTGCGGGTGAATACCCGCGAGTTGCGTGCCTGGTTGTAACGGGTCTGGCGGCTGGCGGGCAGGTCGTCCACCTTGCCTGACGTGTAACCGCGTTCCTGGAACCACTGGGCGGTGCGCGTGGTGAGCACGAATACCCGCCGGATTCCCTTTTCCTGCGCCAGGTCTTCCATCGCCTGCAGCAGGCGGTCGCCGCGGCCGCTCCCGCGGTAGTCCGCGTGCAGGGCCAGACAGGCAATCTCCGCGGCGTCCGCCTCGAATGGGTAGAGCGCGGCGGTGCCGATGATCAGGCCGTCGGCCTCCAGCACCTGGAAGCGGTCGATCTCCAGCTCCAGGTGTTCCCTCGCGCGGTGTACCAGGATGCCCTCGGCCTCCAGCGGTTCCAGTAGCGCATGGATGCCGCCCACATCGTCGAGCGTAGCCGGGCGCAGCCGTTCCAGCGGCTCGCGCGAGACCAGCGTGCCAATCCCCAGACGGGTGAACAGCTCGGTCAGCAGTCCGCCGTCGTTGTGACGGTCCACCAGGTGCACCCGAATCTCGCGCTGACGGCAGGCGTCAATCGCGCTCTTCAGGTGGTTGGCCAGTTCCTGCGGCAGGTCGGCGGCGGTCTCGAGCAGCTCCTGCGCGGCCGGCACGGTGAGCTGGTCCAGCACGCCGTGTTCGGGGTCACGCAACACCCCGGCTTCGGTGAGAAAGATCAGCTTGTCGGCGTTCAGCGCGATCGCCACCTGGGTGGCGACGTCCTCGCCGGAGAGGTTGAACACCTCGCCGGTGGGCGAGTACCCGAGCGGGGAGACCAGGGCCACCTGCTCGCGGTCCAGCAAGGCCGCGAGCGCGGTGGTGTCCACCCCGCGCACCTCGCCGGTGTAATGGAAGTCCACGCCATCTCGTACACCCAGCGGGCGCGCGGTGACGAAGTTGCCGCTGGCCACCCGCAGGCGCGCATTGCCGGTGCCCGGTTGGCCGAGACTGCGCGAGAGCAGCCCCTCGATCTGCAGGCGCAGCCGACCGACCGCATCCAGCACCGCTTCCAGCGCCGCGGCATCGGTCACGCGCAACCCGTTGGCGTAGGCGGGGGTTAGCCCGCGCTCGCTCATCCGTGCCTCGATTTGCGGGCGCGCCCCGTAGACCAGTACCACCCGGATACCCAGGGCATTGAGCTTGGCGATATCGCGCATTAGCGCCGGAAACTCCGGCGCCTGGGCGGCCTCGCCCGCGAGCGCGATCACCATGGTGCGCCCGCGGTGGGCGGCGATGTACGGCACCGCATCACGGAACCACGCGAGCTCCCCGGGCTGCGGGGTCCGGCGCGAGGGCGCGTGATTGCGGGCGGCTGGGTTGGGTGTGGCGGTCACGGGCGTGTCCGTTTCCTGATGATGTCCTTGAGCAGACAGTCTAGGGAATCACGGATCAATGTACACGTGGGAACAGTCAGGCCTGTCGGCCCGGTCCTGCGGGAAGGGGTGTTAGTCGATCTCGCCCACGAGGCGCTCGAGGTCCGGGACGGTGTCGCCGGGGGCGATGCCGTGTTCCTCGAACCACCCGGCATTGACCTCCAGGGCGTAGAGCACCGGCCGCTTCGCGTCGTGAATGCGGGTGGAGTGGGGCGTCATGCTGGCGATGTTGGCGATCGTGAAGTCGGCATCGATGAAGGCCACGTCCAGCGGGATGCGGGTGTTCTGCATCCACATGCCGTATTGCGCCGGCCGCGGCCAGATGAACAGCATGCCGCGGTCCGGGGGCAGGTGGTCGCGGTGCATCAGCCCGATCCGGCGGCTACGGTCGGTCGCGGCGATCTCGATCGTCAGGGCTTGTTCGCCGAGTTGCAGCTCGGCGGTCGGCAGCCCGCTTTCGGCCTGCGCCAGCCCCGTGCCCAGGACGAACAGCAGCACCAGCCCGACAAGGCCGGGCTGCGAGCGCCCCCGCAGCAGGCTTATCACGGGTTATTCGCCGTTCATGCGCCCCACGGCGCAGCTGGCGAACGACTTGGCCTTGGCGCTGGCGGAACGCAGGCCGGAGACCGAGCCGACCTCGGGGTAGCCCATGTTGGCGAGCTTGGCGGCGACCGCTTCACGGGCGCTGTCCGGGGCCTCGACATCGACCGCACCGCCTTCCACGTCCACTTCGGCGCCGGTGACGCCCTCGACCTGCAGAAGGCCCTTGCGGATGGAGCTGGCGCAGCCGCCGCACTTGATGTTCTCGACTTCGATTTTCATGGTCGTTTCCTTGGGAAGCTGGGGTTCGTGGCACTCATTATGTACGATCTGCGTTCACCGTAATCGTTCACGAGAAAATCCATGCCCGCCTATCGTTCCCGCACTACCACCCACGGCCGCAACATGGCCGGCGCCCGCGCCCTGTGGCGCGCCACCGGCATGAAGGATGGCGACTTCGGCAAGCCAATTATCGCCATTGCCAATTCCTTCACCCAGTTCGTGCCCGGGCATGTGCACCTGAAGGACCTGGGTCAGCTGGTGGCCGGCGAGGTGGAAAAGGCCGGCGGCGTGGCCAAGGAGTTCAATACCATTGCGGTGGACGACGGGATCGCGATGGGCCACGGCGGCATGCTCTATTCGCTGCCCTCGCGCGAGATCATCGCCGACTCGGTGGAGTACATGGTCAACGCGCATTGTGCCGATGCCCTGGTCTGCATCTCGAACTGCGACAAGATTACCCCCGGCATGCTGATGGCCGCGATGCGTCTGAACATCCCGGTGGTGTTCGTCTCCGGCGGGCCGATGGAGGCCGGCAAGGTGAAGGTCCCGGGCAGCGACAAGGTCATCCACCTGGATCTGGTGGATGCGATGGTCAAGGCTGCCGACTCCAGCGCCAGTGACGAAGAGGTGGAGGCCATCGAGCGTTCCGCCTGCCCGACCTGCGGCTCCTGCTCCGGCATGTTTACCGCCAACTCGATGAACTGCCTGACCGAGGCGCTGGGCCTGTCGCTGCCGGGCAACGGCTCGCTGCTGGCCACCCACGCCGGGCGCAAGAGCCTGTTCGAGCAGGCCGGGCGGCGTGTGGTCGAGCTGGCCAAGCGTTACTACGAGCAGGACGACGAGTCCGCGCTGCCGCGTTCCATCGCCACCTTCGAGGCGTTCGAGAACGCGATGAGCCTGGATATCGCGATGGGCGGCTCCACCAACACCGTGCTGCACCTGCTGGCGGCCGCGCGCGAGGGCGAGGTCGACTTCACCATGGCCGACATCGATCGTCTGTCGCGCAAGGTGCCGAACCTGTGCAAGGTCGCCCCGGCCACCCAGCTCTACCACATGGAAGATGTCCACCGCGCCGGTGGCGTGGTCGGGATCCTCGCCGAGCTGGATCGCGGCGGGCTGCTCCATCGCGACATCCCCACCGTGCATGCCGAAACCATGGGTCAGGCGCTGGAGCAGTGGGACGTGATGCGCCACGCCGCTGAGGCGGAGACGCTGTATCAGGCGGCCCCGGGCGGCGTACCTACCCAGGTAGCGTTCAGCCAGGACAAGGTCTGGGACAGCCTGGACATCGACCGCGAGAACGGCTGCATCCGCGACATCGAGCACGCCTACTCGAAGGACGGTGGCCTGGCGGTGCTCTACGGCAACATGGCCCCGGACGGCTGCATCGTGAAGACCGCCGGGGTGGACGACAGCATCCTGAAATTCTCGGGTCCGGCTCGTGTGTTCGAGAGCCAGGATGCGACGGTGGAGGCCATCCTCGGCGACCAAATCCAGGCGGGCGACGTGGTGATCATCCGCTACGAGGGCCCGAAGGGCGGCCCGGGCATGCAGGAAATGCTTTATCCGACCTCGTATCTGAAGTCCAAGGGCCTGGGCAAGGAATGCGCGCTGATCACCGACGGGCGCTTCTCCGGTGGCACCTCCGGGCTGTCGATCGGCCACGTCTCGCCGGAGGCGGCGCAGGGCGGCGCGATCGGCCTGATCGAGGAGGGTGACACCATCGTGATCGATATCCCCGGCCGCGAGATCCGCATTGACGTCGACGACGCCACGCTGGCGGCCCGGCGCAAGGCCATGGAGGCCCGCGGCGCGAAGGCCTGGAAGCCCGAGTCGCGCGAGCGCCAGGTGTCCCAGGCCCTGCGCGCCTATGCCCTGATGACCACCTCCGCCGCCTACGGCGCCGTGCGCGATATCTCGCGCTTCGAGGATTAGCCCAGGGCCCGGGGGGCTGCATTTCATCCCGCTTCGGTGCGGCGTCTAATGCTGAAATGATGCGATTCGCTGCGCTCAACGCATCCTACGGTTGGGTGTAGTTCCGGGTTGTAGGATGCGGATGAGCGCCGCGAATCGCATCACGGAAGTGTGGGGCGCCCCCGGACGATGGGGGATGGTCCGAGCGTTTGAACGGTGCGTTTCGCGGGGCTCAACGCACCCTACCTTCATTGGGTGACGCATTCCGCGGAGGCGGACCCGGACCGAAAAAATCGAACGTAACGCAACCACAGGGAGGTGGTGATGGCGATTACCGACTGGCCCGCGGCCGAGCGCCCGCGGGAAAAGCTGATCGAGCGCGGCGCGGCTGCGCTGTCGGATGCGGAGCTGCTGGCAATCTTTCTGCGCACCGGCGTGGCCGGCAAGAGCGCGGTCGATCTCGCGCGGGATCTGCTCAGCCGCTTCGGTGGGCTGCGGCCGCTGTTACAGGCCGATCAGGCCGGGTTCTGCGCGGCGCCGGGACTGGGTGCGGCCAAGTACGCCCAGCTCCAGGCCGTGCTGGAGATGGGGCGGCGGCACCTGGCCGCGGACCTCGAGCGTGGCGATGCCCTGACCTCGCCCGCGACCACTCGCCAGTTTCTTGCGGCGCGCCTGCGCGACTATCCGTTCGAGGTCTTTGGCGTCCTGTTCCTGGACAACCGTCACCGGGTGATCGCGTTCGAGGAGCTCTTTCGCGGCACCATCGACGGCGCCTCGGTGCACCCGCGCGAGGTCGTGCGCCGCGCCCTGCACCACAACGCGGCCGCCGTCATCCTGGCCCATAACCACCCATCGGGCGTGGCCGAGCCGTCACGTTCGGACGTCGCCATCACCCGCCGCCTGGCCGAGGCCCTGGGGCTGGTCGACATCCGCGTCCTCGACCACGTAATCATCGCCGACGAGACCGTCTCCCTCGCCGAACGCGGCGAGCTTTAGGGCGACGTTGATTCATTCACACGTCCGCGCTGCAACGCGGTGAGACGACCAAGTCGTCATTGCGAAGTGCCGAAGGCGACGAAGCAATCTGCCGGGGTAGGCAATCTGCCAATAATCTGCCCGGGGGCATCCGGATGGCGATTGCTTCCTCGCAATGACGGTTGGTGGATCGTCCGCAACTGGGTCTATCCGCGGATCTCCCTGTGGCCGGGTTCGTCTGGGCACGCGGTGCCGGTGTGGCTCTGGCCGTCGATGGTCATCTCGAAGCCGCGGCTGCCGTTGTTGCGGTTGCGGCGTTTGCGCAGAGTCACGTCTAGGTCTGATCGAGGGCGCGTTCCAGCGCCTGCAGCAGTGCGTCGACCTGCATTTGGGTGTGGGCGGCGGACAGGGTGATGCGCAGGCGGGCCTCGCCTTCCGGGACGGTCGGGGGGCGGATCGCGGGGACCAGGAAGCCGGCCTCGAACAGGCGCTCGGCGACGGCGCTGGCGCGAGTGGCGGTGCCCAGGGTGACGGGCTGGATGGGTGTGACCGGTGGCGGGTGTGGCAAGCCGAGCCGATCCAGGCCGTCGCCGAGCATCTGCAACAGGCGTTGCAGATGCTCGCGGCGGTCCTGTGCGGTCGCGGCGATCCGCACCGAGGCCAGGGTGGCGGCGGCCAGGGCGGCTGGCATCGCGGTGGTGTAGATGTAGGGGCGGGCGGTCTGGATCAGGGTCTCGATCAGATGCTCGGAGCCCGCAACGAAGGCCCCGGCCGTGCCGAAGCCCTTGCCCAGCGTCCCCATCAGGATCGGGACGTTGTCCGCGCCGAGGCCGAAGTGCTGGCAACTGCCGCCGCCGGTCTCGCCCAGCACCGACAGGCCGTGGGCGTCGTCCACCATCAGCCAGGCATCGTACTCGCGCGCCAGGGCGGCGAGTTCCGGTAGCGGGGCGATGTCGCCATCCATGGAGAACACGCCGTCGGTGACGATCAGGCGCTGGCTGTTGGTTGGCGCCTTCTCCAGACGCGCGCGCAGGTGCTCGGGGTCGGCGTGGCGGTAGCGCTGGCTGCGCGCGCCCGACAGACGCACGGCATCGATCAGCGAGGCGTGGTTCAGGCGGTCCTCGAAGACGATGTCGTGGCGACCGACCAGGGTCTGGACCAGGGCGAGGTTGGCCATGTAGCCGGTGGAGAAGACGAGTGCCCGCTCGCGTCCGGTGAAGCGGGCCAGGGCCTGTTCCAGTTCGTCGTGGGCGCGGGTGTGGCCGTTGATCAGGTGGGCCGCACCAGCGCCGACACCGTACTGGTCGAGCGCCGCGTGAGCGGCCGCGGCGACCGCCGGGTCGCCGGCGAGGCCCAGGTAGTCGTTGGAGCAGAAGGCAATCACGCGGTGGCCGTCGATGACCTGTTCGGGGCGTTGCGGGCCATCGAGGATGCGGGTGTGGCGCCAGAGTCCGGCGTCGCGCACGGCGTTCAGGCGTTTCTCCAGGTAGTGATCCAGCGAGTCGCTCATGGGCGCAGGCCCGCGCGCAGAAAGATCGGCCAGTGCACCCGCGCCGGCATGCTCGGATTTGACCACAGTGCTTGCAGGGCCGGCGCCAGCGCAGCCAGTGGGTCCTGGCCGGCGGCGCGGGCGCGGCGGATCGCGGACCAGGTACCGAGATAGCCAAGCAGGGTGGTGCGATCCCATACGCGCTCGATGTGAAACTCGGGCGTTTCGAGCTCGGGCCAGGGGAACGGGAGGTCGCGGTAGTGGCGGCGGATGTGCTGGCGCTCTTCTGGCCACCAGGGGGCCAGGGTGGCATCGTGAAAGTCGATCAGCAGGTGGTCCAGCGCCGGGTCCTCGGCGCGCAGCACGCCGTAGCCCCAGATCGCCAGCAGCCCGCCCGGGCGCAGGACGCGGGCGACCTCGTCGTGGAACTCGGTGTGACGGAACCAGTGCGCAGCCTGGGCGACACAGGCCAGGTCGATAGAGTCATCGGCCAGTGCACAGGCCTCGGCGGCGCAGGCGACACGGTCGATCCCGGTATCGCCCGGCAGCGCGGCCAGTAGTGCCGGGGCGGCATCCGTGGCGATGACGTGCGAGAAGTGCGGTGCCAGACCCCGCGCGGCCTGACCGTTGCCGCTGGCACAGTCCCACGCGCGTGCGTGCCGCGGGGTACGCACCGCCAGCCAGTCAAACAGCTCGGCGGGGTAGTCCGGGCGATGGCGGGCGTAGTCGGTAGCCACCGCCGAGAAATGGTCGGGGAAGCCGCCGCTCACCGCCGGTCTGGCTCAGGCCGACGCGGAGGCGGGCTGGTCCGATTTCGCGGGGGCTTCCGGGCCGGTTTCCGGGCGCAGGCCCAGGCGCTCGAACAGTGCGAGGTCGTGGTTCTCGCCGGGGTTTGGCGTGGTCAGCAGGGTGTCGCCATAGAACAGCGAGTTGGCACCGGCGAGGAAGCACAGGGCCTGCATCTCGTCGGACATCTCGGTGCGCCCGGCGGACAGGCGCACGTAGGAGGCCGGCATCAGGATGCGGGTGGCCGCGATGGTACGCACGAACTCCAGCGGGTCCAGGTCCTCGATGCCGTGCAGCGGCGTGCCCTCGACCTGGATCAGCTGGTTGATCGGCACCGACTCCGGGTGTTTTGGCAGGTTCGCCATCTGTTGCAGGAGGCGCGCGCGATCGCGGCGCGACTCGCCCATGCCGAGGATGCCGCCGCAGCAGACGTTCATGCCCGCCTCGCGTACGTGCTCCAGGGTCTCGAGGCGGTCGTCGTAGGTGCGCGTCGAGATGATGTGACCGTAGAACTCCGGCGAGGTGTCGAGGTTGTGGTTGTAGTAGTCCAGTCCCGCCTCGGACAGGCGTTTGGCCTGCTCGGCCTTCAGCATGCCGAGGGTCATGCAGGTCTCGAGACCCTCGTCCTTCACCGCGCGGACCATCTCGATCACGCGCTCCAGGTTCTTGTCAGTGGGGTTGCGCCATGCCGCGCCCATGCAGAAGCGGGTCGCACCCTGGGCGCGGGCGTTGCGCGCCGCCTCCAGCACCTCGTCCAGCGGCAGCAGGCGTTCGCGCTCGATCTCGACCTCGTGGTGCGCGCTTTGCGGGCAGTAGGCGCAATCCTCGGGGCAGGCCCCGGTCTTGATCGACAGCAGTGTGCTGACCTGTACCGCGTTCGGATCGAAGTGTTCGCGGTGGACCGTCTGCGCGCGGAAGATCAGGTCGTTCAGGGGCAGGTCGAGCAGTGCTTCGACCTCGTTGGTGTTCCAGTCGTGGCGGGGCGTGCTCATAGGTGGTGCTCCTGGTCGGCCTCGGCCGGGATCTCGACATCCGCCCAGGGCTCGCGATAGATGGTGAACAGGGCGTAGATCGTCCACGGCAGCAGGATGGCCGCGGCCACCGCCCAGTAGGCGCGGTAGTAGGCCAGATCCGGAGGAAAGAAGGTGGCGACCCCGATCAGCAGGCCCATCAGGGCGTAGTAGCGATAGGCGGCCCATTGGGTGTGGTGGCCGACGCGCGGATCGGGGTGGTGCTTGTTCAGGGCATAGACCAGCATCGAGCCGCCAAACCAAAGCACTAGCGGGACGATGCCCATGATCGCGGCGATGATGAAGCCGACCCCGACGCCCTCGCTGCTCACCAGGAACAGCGGGATGCCGGCAATCGACACGCTGATCAGGTTGCCGATATCGAACATCGACGCGGCGCGCCGCGAGCTGCGCCCGGAGACGGTCCTGGTGGCCATGGTCTACCCTGCATGCAAAAACCAGAGCATACCATTATGGCCCCGGACCCTTCATCGCGCCCCGTTTCCAGGCGGTCTTCGGCCGCCCGCTTGCAGGCCCGGGCTGCGGCCTGCGTCGACTGGCTCGGAGAGGCCCTGTATCCCGGCCAGTGCGGACTGTGCCTGGCGCCCGGACCGGCGATCTGTGCGGGGTGCCGGGCGGATCTTCCGCGGCTCGAGCACCCCTGTCCCACCTGTGCGTTGCCCTTGCCGGTAGCCGGAGTATGCCCGGCCTGTATCCGTCGGGCGCCGGTCCTGGATGCGCTGCATGCCGGCTGGGCCTATGCCTGGCCGCTGGACCAGCTGATCCTCGCCTACAAGCACGGCGCCAATGCACGGGCCGAACGCATCCTCGCGGCCCTGGCGGAGCAGATGGCGGGCCGTCTGGTGGGCGAGAAAGGCGATTCGCCCGATCGGGTGCTCCCCGTGCCGCTGCATGGCAAGCGGCTGCGCGAGCGGGGCTTCAATCAGTCGGACTACCTGGCGCGGCGTGTGGCGGGGGTACTGGATGTCCCGCTGGACACCCGCGGACTGCGGCGCATCCGCGCGACCGATTCGCAGCAGGCACTGGGTCGCAAGGCGCGCCGGCGTAATGTCCGGGGCGCCTTCGCCTGGGACGGGCCGAGTCTGGCCGGCCGATACGTGCTGGTGGTGGATGACGTGGCGACCACGGGCGCGACGTTGGCCGCACTGGCCGAAGTGCTGCGCCGGGCGGGTGCCGCACGCGTGGAGGGGCTGGTCCTCGCGCGCGCCTGAGGGGCCGGGCTCGGCATTCAGGCCCCCAGGTGGTGGTCGGCAATCATCGCCAGCAGCACCACGGCACCCAGGTAGTGGTTGTTCTTGAACGCGCGCAGGCAGTCGGCGGGCTCGCGCTCGAAGATCAGGAACTGCTGGTAGAACATCAGCATCGCGACTATCACCAGCCCGGCGGTGTAATAGCCACCGAAATCGGCGTGCTGGCCGACGAGATAAAGCCCCAGCCACACGAGCACCTGCAGCCCGCCGGTGATCAGACGGTCGAGCTCGCCGAACGCGATGGCCGTGGATTTCACCCCGATCTTCAGGTCGTCTTCGCGATCCACCATGCCGTAGAAGGTGTCATACACCACCGTCCACGCCAGCACAGTCACGAACAACAGCCAGGCCACTTCGGGCGGGTGCTCGCCGGTGACCGCGGTGAAGGCCATCGGCACGGCCCAGGCAAAGGCGGCGCCCAGGTGGACCTGCGGGAAGTGGTGGAAGCGCTTGGAGAACGGGTAGGTGCCGGCCAGTGCCACGGCCACCAGGGAATACAGGATGGTCAGGACATTGGTGAACAGCACCAGTACGAAGGCGACCACGCTGAGCGCTACGAAGGTGCCCAAGGCCTCGCGCGGGGTGATGGTACCCAGCGTCAGCGGCCGGTCGCGGGTACGCGCCACATGGCCGTCGAAGTCGCGGTCGGCGTAGTCGTTGATCGCGCAACCGGCCGAGCGCATCAGGACCACGCCGGCGGCAAAGATGAAGATCAGATAGGCCGGCGGCCAGCCCTCGGCGGCCACCCACAGGGCCCAGAAGGTGGGCCACAGCAGCAGGTAGATGCCCACCGGGCGATCCAGCCGGATCAGGCGGGCGAGTTCCCACAGGCGTTCGCGCTCGGTCATGGCGGCCAAGCTTACCAGCCTTGTTGCGGAAGGGTCCCGCGGCCGTGCGAGTTGATCAGCGTCTCCCCTGGCGTCCTTGTGGGGGCGTTACAGGTGCGCCTCCAGCCAGCCATCCAGGTCAGCGGGCTCCACCTCGCCGCGGTGGGTGTCGAGGATGGTGCCGTCACGGGCGATCAGGACGGTGTAGGGCAGGGCGCCGATGCGGTTGCCGTATTTCCGGCCAATCGCGACCGCGTCGTCCTGGCCGATCAGCACCGGGAATCCGATGCCGAAATCGTCGACGAAATGCTGCGTGGCTGTCTGTTCGTCCACTGCGACCGCAACGATGGTAAAGCCGTCCTCGCGGTTGGCATCATAGGTGTCCTGGAACAGCGGCATCTCCTTCTTGCAGGGCGGGCACCAGGTGGCCCAGAAGTTCAGCACGATCAGGTCGCCGTCCCACTCGCTTAACTGGCGTTCTTCACCCGCGAGATCCGGCAAGGCGAAGTCGATGCGCTGAGCACCCGGGCTCTCCTGGTTGGCGACCTCGGTCGCTGCGTTGGCGGAGGCCCCGCCCGCGTCCATCTCGGGTTCCGGGTCGCCGCAGGCTGTCAGGATGAATGCACTGGCCGTGGCGACTGCCAGGCCTGCGAGTGCGTGTGTACGGTGGTTCATGGCGTCACCCCGATGGCGCTTTCCACGTGTGCCAGGAAGCGGTCGGCATTCAGGTAGCCGACATTGCGGTAGTTGGGCAGCTCGTTGCCGTCGCGGTCATAGAAGATCATCGCCGGCGGCCCGAACAGGTTGAAGTGACGCATCAGGTCGCGGTGCTCGGAGGTGTTGTCGGTCACGTCGGCCTTCAGCAGGTGCACGTCGCCCATCGCTCGGAGCACGCGCGGGTCTTGGAAGGTGGTGCGGTCCAGGCGCACGCAGTCCACGCACCAGTCGGCGTAGAAGTCGAGGAACACGGGCTGACCGTTTTCGCGGGCCCGGGCCACTTCGCGCTCCACGTCCTCCAGGCTGTCGACGTAGGTGAACGCCATCTCCGTCGGTCCGGACTGCTCGCCGGTGGCCGTCACCGCGGGCTGGTTGAGCGTGGCCAGCGGGCGGAAGATGTCCTTGCCGCCGGTGGCCGCGCCGAGCATCAGCAGCACGCCGTAGATCAGGAGCACTACGCCCAGGCCCTTCCACAGGCTGTACCAGCCGGAGGCATTGTCCGGCAGGGTCCGCAGCGCGCCCATGTAGACGGCGGTCACGATCAGCAGGATGGCCCACAGGAACATCGCGAGCTCGCCCGGGATCACCCGTTCGAGCAGCCAGATGCCGATGGCCAGCAGGCCGATCCCGAACACCGCCTTGATGGTGTCCATCCACGGCCCGGCCTTCGGCAGCAGGCGCCCGGCGGAGGTGCCGATGACCAGCAGCGGCGCCCCCATGCCCATGCTCAGCGCGAACAGCGCGATCCCGCCCAGGACCGCATCGCCAGTGTGGCTGATGTAGAGCAGAGCCCCGATCAGCGGCGCGGTCACGCAGGGACCGACGATCAGGGCGGAAAGGAAGCCCATGATGCCGGCGCCGAGGTAGGTGCCGCCTTCCTGCTTGTTGCTGATCTGCGACAGCTTGCTCTGCACGCCGGCCGGCATCTGCAGCTCGTAGAAGCCGAACATCGACATCGCCAGCGCGATGAAGATGGCCACGAAGGTCCCGATAATCCAGGGGTTCTGGAAAGCCGCCTGCAGGTTGGCACCCGCGAGGCCCGCGAATACCCCGGCAATGGTGTAGGTCAGCGCCATTGCCAGCACGAACACCAGCGAGATCAGGAATGCCTTGCGTGTGGTCAGGTTCTTCTGCCCGACGATGATGTTCGACAGGATCGGGATCATCGGGAACACGCAGGGGGTGAAGGTTAGCAGCAGCCCGAAGCCGAAGAAGGCCAGGGCCACCAGCCAGATCTGGCCGTCCGCCAGCTGGGCCGCGATGCGGTCCTGCTGGGTGACCGGTGCCGCGGCCTCGTCGTCTTCCGGGGCCGCCTCGCCGGTCTCCGGCAGGGCGTCGGTGTCGGCCTCGGCGGCCAGGTCGGCAGCAAAGGAGACCGAGGCCTCCTGGGTCAGTGGCGGGTAGCACACGCCGGCGTCGGCGCAGCCCTGATAGTCGATCGCCAGGGTGATCTCGGAGACGTCATCATCATCGCGCAGGATCGGAACAAGGATCTCCACCTGGCCACGGTAGACCTGGCTCTCGCCAAAGAACTCGTCTTCCTGCAGCTCGCCATCCGGTGGGTTGATCGGTCCAAGCTCGATGCCGTCGCCCTCGGCGATCCGCACACCCAGCTGCTCGCGGTAGAGATAGTATCCCTCGGCAATGTCGAAGCGCAGGATCGCCGCGTTCTGACTGATCGCCTCCAGCGAGGCGGCAAAGGCCTTCTCCGGTTCCAGCAGGTCATCGGCGGCGCCGAGGTCGCCGGACAGGCTGCCCAGGTCACCCAGCGCGCTGCGTTCTTGCTCGGCCTCTTCGTCCGCGCGGGTCTCGCCATTGCCGCTGGGCAGGCCAGGCAGCTCGATGGACACGGTCTGGAAATGCGGCGGGTAGCACACGCCCAGGTCGGCACAGCCTTGCGACCGCGCAGTCAGCTCGATGCGGGTGCTGTCGGCCGCCTTGATCGGCAGCTCCACCTGTACCTGTCCGCGATAGGTCTCGACGCGCCCGAAGAATTCGTCCTCGCTGACCTCGCCGTCCGGGATTTCGGCCTCGCCCAGTTCCAGCCCGTCGCTCTCCGGGGTGAAGTCGAACTGTTCGCGGTACATGTAGTACTCGTCCGCGATGTCCCAGGTCAGCCGTACGGTGTCGGCGTCGATCGCCTCGGCGCTCAGGGCGAAGGCGTCGTCCGGGTCCAGCAGGTCATCCTCGAAGATGGCGTGCGTCAGTCCGGGGGTCAGCAGGAATGCGACCAGCAGGGTTGCCAGCCAGGTGCGCGGATTCAGGAGGTGCATTGCGTTATCCAGTCCAGGTAATCGGGCAGCCCGCGTTCAATCGGCAGGGCGATGATCTCGGGTGTGTCGTAGGGGTGTTGGTCCGCGAGCTGCGCCTGGAGTTCGTTCAGGCGTGCGGGCGAGGTCTTGATCAGTAGAGTGACTTCGGAGTCGATCTCGATATTCCCTTTCCACATGTAGACCGAGCGTCCGGGCGGCAGGATATGCACGCACGCGGCCAGGCCCTGTTTCACCAGGGCGCCGGCCAGGGCGTCCGCCGTGTCCGGGTCGTCGAGCGTGGTAATGACCAGCCAGGCGCGGGCACTGGATGGCGACTGCTCGTTGCTCATAAATCAGGAGTCCCGTTCGATCCGTGCATGCTGACCCGGGCGCAGCGGTGTGTCGTCCGGCGGCGAGAATTCGACCTCGACGCGGTAGCCGCGATCGGGTTCCTCGCCGGTCGGCTCCCAGCCGATGGTCGCAATGGTGCCGGAAAGACGATGGTCGCCGACTACGACCGTGACGGTCTCCCCGGGTTCCAGGCTGGCGGCGGTGGCGGCCGGGACCGTGGCCACGGCGCGCATCGGGTCGATGGTACCGAGGATCGCCAGGACCGGCGGCAGCAGTGCCGGATTGACGTACTGCCCCGTGTTGGCGTCGATCCGCACCAGGCGCCCGCTGGTCGGGGCGCGGATGGTCGCGTCCTCGAGGTCGGCGCGGATACGGTCGCGCTGGGCGCGGGCCTCGGCTAGGCGCGCCGCGACGGTCGCGTAATCGATGCGCGCTAGCTCCAGTTCGCGGGCGGCGATCAGGGTCTGGTCGTAGAGATCCTCGGCCTTGTCACGCTCGCGTTCGGCCTCGTCCAGCTCCATCTGCAGGCGCTCCATGGTGGCGCGGGCAGCGCGCAGGTCGGCATCGCCGCGTCGGGTATCCAGCCGGAACAGTACGGCGTCGGCCTCGACCCGGTCGCCGGCGCGGGCCTCGATTGCCTCGATGCGGCCCGCGATCGGGGCGGTAATGCGGTGGCGCTCGCCCCAGTCGAGTTGGGCCGCGAAGCCTTCCTCGGCCAGCAGAGGCGTGGGCGCCAGGGCGAGCAGGGCCAGCAGGCCGCCGGTGGTCAGCAGGGATGGGGCATGGAATGCGCGGGGCATGTACAGGTCTCCCGTCTGGTCGCCGGCGGGCCGGTGGCTCAAGGGTTTTCGTCGGTGGCGCGGAACGGGCTCAGCTCGTCGCGGCCGCTCAGCAGGGCCAGGCGTTCGTAGGCCAGGGCCAGTTGGAATTCGGTGCCCGCATTGAAATGCGCCGCGGCACTTTGCTGGACCATCGAGTCGCCCAGGTCGGCCTGGTCCTCGATGTCGTACAGGTAACGCGCGCGGTCGATGTACAGCTCTCGGTAGTCCATGCGCCAGGCGGCTTCGTCGCGCTGAGTCTGCAGTGCGCGGATCTCGTCGTACAGCTCGCGCAGGCGGTTGCGCGCCTCGATGCGTGCCTCGCCCAGTTCGGCCTCGGCCCGATGGCGGGCGGCGACCGCCTGGCCGACCCGGCTGTCGTGGCGCCGGCCCTCGTATAGCGGGATCTCCAGGACCAGGCCGGCGGCGAACGGGTTGCGGTCGCCGCCACCCAGGTCGCGGTGCCACCAGCCGGATTCGGCCTCGGCGTACAGGCGCGGACGCCGCTGCGCGCGCGAGGCCGCCACCTCGCGGCTCGCGGCCTCGACGTGGCGGCGCTCGGCCATCAGGCGCGGGCTGGTGTTGTCGAGTTCGGCCAGCAGCGCATCCAGCTCGGGCAGCTCGGGCAGATCGAGTGGCAGCATGGGGGCGAGAACGGTGCGCACGCGCCGGTCCGGGCGGTTCAGGGCCTCGGCCAGCGCGGCCCGGGTCCGGGCCTGGTCCTGCAGGGCGCGGGTACGTTGCACCCGCAGGGTCTGGTATTCGGATTCCAGGCGGAAGACTTCGATGTCCGAGACCTGGCCGCGCTGGTTGCGCTCCTCGGCCCGTTCCTTGGATACGTAGGCGGCGGCCATGGCCTCGGTGTCGCGAGCGAAGGCGAGATCCGCCAGCAGCACGTCGAAGTAGCGCTCGAGGACGTGGATGCGGTGACGGGCATGGGTCAGCGCTTCCTGTTGGTGGGCGGCCTCCAGGCGCTGCTCGCTGGCGGATTCGCGCGCATGGGACTGGCCGAAGTCGCTCAGCAGCTTGCGCGCGACGATGGCGGCGCGGGAGTCGTTGCGGGTGCGGTCCTCGACCCGATCGTTGGGCTCGATCCAGCGGGCCTCGAGCCGCGCGTTCACGGTGACGTCGCGCTCGGCTCGAGTCGCCTCCAGGGCGGCGCGGGCCTGTTCACGGTCGGCGCGCGCCTGGCGCACCCGTGGGTGCAGGGCGTCGACCCGATCCAGGGCGTCGCCCACCCGCATCGGGTTGGGCAGAGGGCCGAGGTCGGCCGCGCCGCCGGCATCCTGTGCGGTCGCCGGTCCGGCCAGGGGCCACAGGAGCAGGCTGGCCAGCAGCAGGCAAGCCAGCGGCTGCCGGCGGCCGGTGCGGCGCGAGCGGGGGTGCATCGGCGGCATCAGGCGTCGATCCTCGGAGTAAACGAGTAAGGGTTAACGGCCGTCTTGCTCGCGCTTGAAGCGCGTGAAGTTCTGGTCCTTGTAGTGCCCCTCGGCGACGAATTCGCCCAGCTGCAGGAATTCGCGGGAGTCGCGGGTGGCGCCGATGAAGCGGGCGATGGGCTCGCCCTCCAGGTTGAAGAACTGGAACACCGGTGTGGCGCGCACCCGGTAGTCGCGGGTGGCCCAGTCCATCTGGGTCTTGGTCTCACCCTCGAAGGTGACGATCTCGATGGCGCCCTCGACATCTACGCTAAACACCCGGAAGTGCTCGCTGAAGTACTCCTGGACCTCGGGCTGGTTCAGTACCTGGTTCTTCATGCGGTGGCAGAACGGGCAGTCGGCCATCTCGAAAAAGATCAGGATGCCTTTCTTGCCGGCCGCGCGCGCTTCTTCCAGTTCTTCGGGGAATTCGCCGAAGGTCGGGTCGAAAAAGTGGTGTGTCGGATCGCGCGGGTCTTCCACGGCGGCGGTTGCCAGAGCCGGGACAAGGAAGGCCAGCAGGACCAGCATCAGGATGGGATTACGCAACATGAGCGGTCACTCTCCGAATATGTAGATAGCCGTATGCACCAATGACGTGCAGGAGACTGGCTTAATTCCCTTTGTCGTGCAAGGAAAAGGGGCCGGGCTCCCCGCGGGTGCCTGATTGTTGGAGTATCCGCGTATCAGCGGGGTTCCAATCGACACCACCCGGGGCGCATGTTCCAATAAACAGGCCTGATCTGCGGAACCCCTTCGATGCGCAACCCCCTCTTTCCCCTGTTTGTCTTTCTCGGTCTGGTGCTGCTCGAGATCTTCGGCTTCGCCTGGGTAGGTGATGCCGTAGGCGCCCTGATGACGGTGGTGCTGGTGATCGTCACGGCGGCGGCCGGGCTGATGTTGTTCCGATTGCAGGGCTTCTACCATTGGCGGCGGCTGCAACAAAGCCTGGCGCAGGGGAAGGTTCCGGCGCGCGGGCTGGTCGAGGGCTGGCTGCTGATGTCGGCCGCGGTGCTGCTGTTGCTGCCGGGGTTCTTTACCGATGCCGCCGGCTTCGTGCTGTTGATTCCGCCGCTGCGGCGCTGGGCGGCGGCCGGCATCCTGCGCCGCGGCATGGTCCGCACGCGTACCGGCGGCCCTGGCGGGCCGCAGGGCGGCGGTACCATCGAGGGCGAATTCCGCCAACACGACGACCGCACCGAGGCGCCCGACGACCGGCTGGACCACGACGACCGTCGCTGATTCACGTTTCTGGCCCCGCTTTCGTAACGCGCGCTCTTGACTCGCCCTCGTGTGCCCCTATTATTAGCACTCGTCAGGGGCGGGTGCTAACAGGGTGCCTGCCCGACAAACCAATTTTCCTGTTTGAGACATTTTATTAAGGAGTTCGCGCCATGAACCTGCGTCCTTTGCACGATCGAGTCATCGTGAAGCGTATGGAAGAAGAACGCACCACCCCCGGCGGCATCGTGATCCCGGATTCCGCGGCCGAGAAGCCGATCCGTGGCGAAGTGGTTGCAGTAGGCAACGGCAAGATCCTGGACAACGGCGAAGCCCGTCCCCTGGACGTGAAGGCCGGGGACACGGTCCTGTTCGGCAAGTACTCCGGCACCGAGGTCAAGGTCGAAGGCGACGAAGTCCTCGTGATGCGCGAAGACGACATCATGGCCGTCATCGAGGGTTGAACGCCCCGAACCGCGACCGTCTAACACGAATTTTCAGGAGTAGAACGAATCATGAGCTCTAAAGAAGTACGCTTTGGTACCGACGCCCGTACCCGCATGGCCAAGGGCGTGAACACCCTGGCTAACGCCGTGAAGGTCACCCTCGGTCCGAAGGGCCGTAACGTGGTCCTGGACAAGGCCTTTGGTGCCCCGACCGTGACCAAGGACGGCGTGTCCGTGGCCAAGGAAATCGAGCTGGAAGACAAGTTCGAGAACATGGGCGCCCAGCTGGTCAAGGAAGTCTCCTCGCAGACCTCCGACACCGCCGGCGACGGCACCACCACCGCGACCGTGCTGGCCCAGTCCATCGTTCGCGAAGGCATGAAGGCGGTCACCGCCGGCATGAACCCGATGGACCTCAAGCGCGGCATCGACAAGGCCGTGAAGGCGGCTACCGAAGAGCTGAAGAATCTCTCCAAGCCGTGCACCGAGCACAAGGCGATCGCCCAGGTGGGCTCGATCTCCGCGAACTCCGACATCGCAATCGGTGAGATCATCGCCGATGCGATGGATAAGGTCGGCAAGGAAGGCGTGATCACCGTCGAGGAAGGCTCCTCGCTGGATAACGAGCTGGATGTCGTGGAAGGCATGCAGTTCGATCGCGGCTACCTGTCGCCCTACTTCATCAACAACCAGCAGAACATGAGCGCCGAGCTGGAAGACGCCTTCATCCTGCTGTTCGACAAGAAGATCGCGAATATCCGTGATCTGCTGCCGATCCTGGAAGGCGTGGCCAAGGCCAACAAGCCGCTGCTGATCATCGCCGAGGACATCGAGGGCGAAGCCCTGGCGACCCTGGTGGTCAACTCCATGCGCGGCATCGTCAAGGTCGCCGCCGTGAAGGCCCCGGGCTTCGGTGATCGCCGCAAGGCCATGCTGCAGGATATCGCCGTGCTGACCGGCGGCCAGGTGATCTCGGAAGAGGTCGGCCTGTCGCTGGAGAAGACCACGGTGGAAGACCTGGGCCGCGCCAAGAAGGTGCAGGTGACCAAGGAAAACACCACGATCATCGACGGCATGGGTTCCAACGAGGACATCAAGGGCCGCGTCGACCAGATCCGTGCGCAGATCGAGGAAGCGAGCTCCGACTACGACAAGGAAAAGCTGCAGGAACGCGTGGCCAAGCTGGCCGGCGGTGTGGCCGTGATCAAGGTCGGTGCTACAACCGAGATCGAGATGAAGGAGAAGAAGGCCCGCGTCGAAGACGCCCTGCACGCTACGCGTGCGGCAGTGGAAGAAGGCGTGGTTCCCGGCGGTGGCGTGGCCCTGCTGCGTGCCTGCGCCGCGATCACCAAGCTCAAGGGTGACAACGACGAGCAGACCGCCGGCATCAACATCTGCCGTCGTGCGATGGAAGAGCCGCTGCGCCAGATCGTCTACAACTCCGGTGACGAGCCGTCCGTGGTCCTGAATCAGGTCCTGGAAGGCAAGGGCAACTACGGCTACAACGCAGCAAGCGGCGAGTTCGGCGACATGATCGACATGGGCATCCTGGACCCGACCAAGGTGACTCGTTCCGCGCTGCAGAACGCCGCGTCGGTCGCCTCCCTGCTGATCACCACCGAGGCCATGATTGCCGACATCCCGAAGAAGGATGACGGTGGCGGCGCCGGTGGCGACGACATGGGCGGTATGGGTGGCATGGGCGGCATGGGTGGCATGGGCGGCATGATGTAATTCGCCGCTTTACCCGTGCATCGTTGATGTACCTTGGGACCCCGCTTCGGCGGGGTCTTTTTGTCTGGCCCATGCCGCCATTTCGGGCCGCGACTCCGGTGCTGAATCTGGGGTGCTCGGAACCCATAGCGTTACTGTGTGTCTGTTGGAATACAGTTCGCTGGAAAATCCCTGTGGGATTCGGGTGCCGACTGTTGCAATGCCGAGACACCAGCGCCGAAAGTCACTGGATCTTCGGAAATTTACGGAATGTGACGACGTTGTGATGTCGACACATAATTTGCGTTCTGATGCGTGCAAAACCCGAACTTGTGTGCCACTATCAAGGGTACTGTAGAGGGCTTGACGCAAGCAGCTCGCTGCTTTGGATTGCGGTTGTGGCGCGTACCATGCTGGTCACGCGTCCTAAGCCGGGTCCGACGTCGATTGTTTTTTCAAGGAGGCTATGCAATGAATCATAAGCTTGTTAAGAATATTCTGGCCGCGTCCGTGGCCTCGCTGGTGCTGGGCGCCGCCGGGCAGGTTGTCGCGCAGGAACCGCCGGCCGCCAACGTGACCGATCGTAGCGGCAAGGTTGTCGTGGATCGTTCCGGCGAGTGCGTGCGTACGCGCTCCTGGACGGAAGAAAACGTGAAGTTCCCGCATTGCGCGGGTTACATCGAAGAAGTTGCCGAGGCCCCCGAGCCCGAGCCGGCGGCTGCCCCGGCGCCGGAGCCGGAGCCGGAATTCACCACCACCACGCTGAGCGCCCAGGCCCTGTTCGACTTCGACAGCGCTGATCTGCGTTCTGAAGGCCGTTCTGCCCTGCGTGATCTGGCCCGCAGCCTGACCTCCGACGATGCCGAGTACAGCTCGGTGCTGGTCGAAGGTCACACCTGCACCATCGGCCCGGCCGACTACAACCAGGGCCTGTCCGAGCGTCGCGCCCAGGCCGTCACCGAATTCCTGGCCAGCGAAGGCGTGCGTCAGGGCGACATCCGCACCGTCGGCTACGGTGAAGACCGTCCGACCGCCGACAACGCCACCCAGGAAGGCCGCGAAGCCAACCGCCGCGTGGAAGTGACCTCCGACGTGCGCAAGCGCGCCGACTAAGGTTGCCCGCAAGACCCTGACCGCCGGTTCGCCGGCGAGTTGGAACCAGGCCCCGCTCCGGCGGGGCCTTTTTTGTGGGCAACTCGTGGGCGCCATTCGGCGAATCTTCGGGGCGGCCGGAGGCGGGAGGGTGATTGATGGCTCTTCAGCTTGCGTTAATGTGGCGCCCCTAGACTGGTTCCAAACACCCGAGGATCCATGATGACCATGACCCCGAATACGAACCTTCCCCGCCCCCCGTTCGGCCCGATGCTTCTGCGCTCCGGCGCCTTGTTGGTCGGCATGCTGCTGGCTACTGCGGTCGCGGCGGGTGGCGTCGAACGTTCAACGGACCTCCAGGCGCTGAGCGCCCAGGGCGATGGCAAGGCGACTGTGATCATGTTCGCGTCGAATAGCTGTCCCTACTGTGATCGTGCCGAACAGCGTTATCTCGGCCCGATGACCGCGGACCCGGCCCTCGAGGGTGTGAATATCCGCAAGGTCATGCTGGATCGCGAAGAAGTGCGCGATTTCGACGGCACGACCAAGCTGGGCAGTGAGCTGGGCCGTGCCTACGGCGTGCGGGTGGTGCCGACGATCATGGCGTTCGATGCCGAGGGCCAGCCGGTCGGGCGTCCCCTGGTGGGCATCCCCAACGAACAGCTCTACCGCAGCCAGATCCGGGTACGCATCGACGCCGCGCGTAACGGCGCTCGCGATACCTCAAGCTAGGGAGGCGCTGATCGCCACGTCGCTTCGCTCCTCGCGATGACGGGCGACTCTTGGGAAGAGTTTTCAGGTGACGTACCGCGAGTGTCTATCGGCCACCGAGAGAACGCCCGGGGGTCTCCGTGAGGTTGGTGTCCTCTGGGGTGCAACCGCCCTGCTGTTTTCTTCGTGCCTTCGTGTGCTTCGTGGTGAATGAAGCCTTTGACCTTCAATCCGCAGCGCCCTAGCGCTCGAAGCGATAGATGAGGTCTACCGACTGTTCCGTTGTGCCGGAGGCGGTTTCCACGCTCAGGTTGCGGGTCAGTTCGTAGCGCAGCAGGACCTTCGAGGTATTGTCGAACAACCCGATGGAGTAGCGCAGCAGCAGGCGCGGCGAGAGGTAGAGCCCCAGCGTCAGCGCGCTCTCGTCCAGCCCGCCCTCGGTGTCCAGCTCCACTTCGTCGAGCCCCAGCTCCCGGCCGATGCGTTCGGTAATCAGCGCCCCCTGTTCCAGACCATAAGCGGCCGCCGCGGCCGCAATCATGTTGCCGTCGGATTGCGAGGCGCCGGATAGCGGGCGTCCGGTCAGCAGGTAGGACATCGCCTCGGTCTCGTCCATCGGCGGGTCCGAGATCACCCGCGAGCGCAGGTTGTCCGGCGTGCCGCGGATCTCCAGCCCGACCGTCACGTTGTATTCGCGCACGGTGCGTACCGCGCGCAGATCCAGTTCCGGTGTCTCCGCCGGCCCCTGGAACACCAGGCTGCCGCGTTCCACCCGCAGGTCCTGGCCGTAGTCGCTGTATTCGCCTTCGGGGATCGTGATCTCGCCGAATAGCTGGGTCGGTTGCCCGGTGACCTCTTCGACATCCACCTCCCCGGCGAAGCGCGCGGTCAGGCCGAAGCCGTCGAAGCGCACGTCATCCCCGAGGCGAATCCGGATGCGGATGTCGGTCTTGAGCCCCTGCGCCTCCGCGATGTCCTCGCCAAGGATGACCTCGTCGCCGGAGACGCGAATGGCGCTGGGTGGCAGGTCCGGCGGACGGATGCGCGCCCAGGGCAGGAAGACCTCGCCGCGCACGCGGATGCCGTCGTCGGGGGTAAAGACCAGTTGCAAGTCCGGCGTGATGCGTGCCTCGGCGTCGATCCGATTGACCACCAGGAAGTCCTCGCCGGTCAGGCTCAGCTCGGCACGGGGCCCGGCGTCGCCGAGGTCCACGCGACCGTCGAGGTCGATGCCGCCGTCCCCGGACTCCAGGCGGCCGGTCAGGGTCAGCTGTTCGGCCGAGACGACCCGGGCCGTGATCTCGGGAATGACGATGTCGATGCCGGCCTCGGGGATCAGGACCCCGCCATCGCGGAACGCCACCTCGCCCTCCACCAGCGGCGCATCCAGGCGGCCGCCGAAGTCCAGGCGGGCGTTGAGCGAGCCGCGCAGGCGCTGGATCTCGGGGCTCAGGGCACCCAGCCAGGTGAGGTCGTCGAGGCGGGCGACGAAGTCGCCGTCGATACGCAGGTCGTCGCCGTCCGGGCGCAGGCGGATGTCGCTGCGCGCCGTCCCGCCGTCCAGGAAATCGAGCCGTAGGGCGGCGTCCACGTCGCGATCCCGCACCCGGGCGGTCAGCCGCACATCCCGGTAGGGCACCTCCTCCAGGTCTCCGTCCTCGTCGCGCACGATCAGGTGGCCATCGGTGGGGGTCACGGTCAGGTCGGCCGTCACGGTGCCATCGGCATCCATGCGGCCGCTGGCATCGGCATTCAGCTGGCCCGCGATGGCGAGTTCCGGCGGAAGGAAGGGTTCCAGCCAGGCCAGGTCGACGGCCCGGGCATCGGCGGCGAACTCGGCCCCTGTCGCCGCATTCCAGCGCCCCTCGGCGCACAGCCGTCCGTCCTCGCGCGCCAGGCACAGGCGTTCCAGGTGTGCACGCTCCGGCCCGGCCTCCAGCGCGACCGGTTCGGTCAGTTGCCAGGGGCCGCCCGCGGGTTGATCCAGATCGAGCCGTGCGATCTGGCCGCGCCAATGCAGGGTGTCGGGGTTCAGTTCGCCTTGCAGGGCCAGGTCCAGCGAGCCCAGATCCCCGGCATCGGCCGCCAGTGTCACGCGATGCTCGTCGATGCGACCGGAGGCATCCAGGCGCAGGGTCTCCACGCGTGTGCCGTCGGCCAGCTCGAGGCCGGTCAGACGCAGGTCGATCTCGGCCGGGGCGGCGACCTCGAGGCCGGCGTCGGCCTCGAGGTCCAGTTGCTCGAGGGTGATATCCGCGAGACGCAGCCCCGTACCGGTGCCGCGCGCCGCCACGCGCGGCCGGTCGGGTTCACCGGTGATATGCGCATCGAGCTCCAGTCGTCCGGCGAGCTCGGGCCAGAGCCGGTCCAGTTCCGGGGCATCCAGGCGCAGCTCGAAGTCCAGGGTCTCGGCCCATTCGCCGTTGGCGGTCAGGGTGTTCCGGCCCAGCGCCAGGTCGAGCTGATCCACTCGCAGGTGCTCCCCCTCCAGCTGCAGTTGGCCCTGGCCGGAGACGGGCTGGTCGCGCAGTGTACCCTCGAGGCGCTGGAGCCGGGCCTGCAGGCGGGGGGTGCCGTCCGCGTCCAGGTGCCCCTCGCTGGTCAGGGCGAGGGCGATCTGGCCGGGCGCCTCGGCGACCACCAGCGATGGATCCAGCCCTTCGCCTTCCAGCGCGAGGTCCCAGTTCAGGCCCTGGGACCAGTCGAGGTTGCCGGCCAGGGCGAGCCGGGTACCCGTGTCGGTGGTGATCTGTAGCTGCTCGATCTGGCCACCGGTCTCGGTTAGCGCGATCTGCGCATCGCCGGTGATGTCGATGCCGCGCAGGCGGGCGCGCAACGGGTCCAGGCCGAGCTGCGCGTTCAGGGCGCCGCTGGCGGGGGCGTAGTTGCCGTCCAGCGCGAGGCGCAGTTGCTCGATCTGCCCATCCAGCTCCGAGTGCAGGCGCGCCAAATCCGGGGCCTCCAGATCCAGCCCGAGGTCGAAGACGATGCGGTGGTCGGGGTCGGTCAGGTCGCCCGCCAGGCCTGTGGCCGAACCGCTCAAGTCCAGCTGTGCGGTATCGCGGATCGTCAGGCGGGTGTCCTCGATCCGCGCCTGACCATCGACCAGCCAGGCGTTCAGGCTGCCGGTGAGGGGTTCACCCTCGTAGTGGCCGGTCAGCTCGTCAATGGTGACGCTCGCGTCCAGGGCCACCAGAGGCGGGGTGTCGGTCCCCAGTGGCAGGGCGCCCTGCAGCTGTCCCTTCAGGCGCTCGACCCCGGCATCGAACTCCACGCCCATTCCGGTGGTTGTCAGGTCCTCGGCCTCCAGGGTCAGGTCCCAGTCCAGGGCGTCGACGAAGCGGATCGGACCGGCGAGGGTGACCCGTCCGGCCTCGGAGTGGATCTCCAGGGTCTCGAGCAGCAGCGATTCGAGATCCCCGTGTGCCCGGGTGTTCAGCGCAAGGCGGGGCCAGGGCGCCAGGGTGGCCGCGGTCTCGAGGCCCAGTGCCCAATCCTCGGGTGTGCCCTGCAGGTCGAGGCGGCCGGCCTCCAGGGCGATGTCCTGTTCCGGATCGAGCTGGTAGGTGAAGGGCTGCCACTGCGCCACCAGTTCCAGCGCCGGGGTGCTGAACAGCTCGCGGGCGCTGGCCTGCAGGTTCAGCTCGATGCCGGCGCGCAGGTCATGTTCGAGCTGCACGCGTTCGCGCAAGGCCCCGGTGACCTCCAGCTTGCCGCGCGCCTCGTCCGTGCCCAGGCCTTCGGCCAGGGCCGTGGGCAGGGGTGCCTGCCACTGGCCACGCAGATGCACGGGGTAGTCGCCATCGGCCTCGATCTCGCCGGCCAGACGGGCCCGGATCTCCGGCATGTCCAGCTCCAGCTCGTGAAGTTCGATGCGCGAGCCGCTGGACCGGGCGCGGGCTGTCAGGCGGGTGATCGAGGCCAGGGGTTCGCCCGCCTGCAGGATCTCCATGTCCTCGACCCGTAGCTGGCCCAGGCGCACTGCCAGCGGCAGCCGGATGGAATCGGGCAGGGCGAAGGGTTCGTCCGCGGGTGGCTCATCCGGATCGGGCGGTGGCAGGTCCACGCGCAGCCCCGTGGCGGTCAGGATCCGGACGTTCAGCTCGCCACGGAGCAGGCTGCGGGCACTGACCCCGACGCGCCCGGCGGGCAGGTCGATCGTCGGGCCGTCGGGCAGTGCCAGGTGCAACCCGTGCAGGTGCAGCTCGGTGAACAGGGTCCCCTCGACCCGGTCGATGCGCAGTTCCACGGGGGCCAGGCGTTCACCCAGTTCGACCAGCCAGCGGGTCCCCGATTCCGTCGCGAGCAGGGCCCCGAGGGTGCCGAGCAGGATCAGGATCAGCGTGAGGACCGTGGAGAATCCCCACAGCGTGGCGCGCAGCAGTGGCCTCACAGATCCGGGCCCATGGAGAAGTGGATGCGGAAGTCATCCTTCGAGTCGGGCCCGTGGGCCAGGTCCACGCGGATCGGGCCGACCGGGGAGCGCCAGCGTACGCCGACCCCGGCGCCATAGACGGGGTCGAACTCGTCCCACTCGTTGACGACGTTGCCGGCGTCGACGAAGACCGCGGCACTCCAGTTGCCGACGACCGGGTAGTCATACTCGAGGCTGCCCACCACCTTGTGGCGACCCCCAATTACGTCGCCGTGGTCGTTGCGCGGCCCCACAGTCTGGTAGCCGTAGCCACGGATGCTGGCATCGCCCCCGGCATAGAAGCGCAGGGAGCTGGGGAGGTCACTGACCGAGTCCGCGTCGGTAAAGCCGGCATCCACGCGGGCTAGCACCCGGCCCGTGCCGATGCCGCGAACCACCTTGCCGCTGGCCAGGACCTGGGCGAACGAGGTGCTGGACAGGATCTCCTCGCGCGCGCCCTGCACGGTGGTCTCGAAGCGGTAGCCGCGACGCGGGGTCATCGGTTCGTCTGCTTCCATGCGGCTGATGCGGTAGGACGGGATCAGCAGGTTGCTGCGGCCGCTGTCGTCCTCGCCGGCTGTGTAGTCCTCGTACTCGTAGCGCAGCCCCTCGGTGGTCTGCCAGCCACTGCGGCGCTGCAGGATGCGATTGGCCCCGATCTGGAAGCGATCGGACTGCTGGGTGTCGGTGTCTTCCGTGCGGTAGGTGGTGAACAGGTTCAGGCGTTCGCGCAGCGGGTCGCGCAGCGGGATCTCGTAGTTGTAGCCGATCCCGGAACGCACCGGCGACGCCTCGATCTCGGCCTGGTAGCGATGGCCGCGTTGGTTGGCGTAGCGATGCTCGTAGCGCAGGCGAACGCGCGGGCCGATATCGGTGGAGTAGCCGATGCCGGCCTCGTAGCTGTGGCGCTTGCGCGGCTCCAGCTCGACCAGGATCGGGACCTGCAGCCCCTCTGCCGCGTCGCGTTGTGGACGCACACGTACGCCGCCAAAGTAGCCGCTGTCGTTCAGGTTGCGCTGCAGCGCGATGATCTGCGCCGAGCTGTACGGGTCGCCTGTCTCGAACGGCACCATGCGCTGGACGAAGTCCTCGGAGAGGATGTCCTGGTCGATGCGGACTCGTCCCACGCGGTAGCGATCGCCGGTATCCATGTGCAGGTGGATGGTGGCGGTGCGGGTGTCGCGATCCACTTCCAGGCGTCGGGTGTGGAGATCGGCGTCGAAATAGCCCCGATCCGACGCGATCCGCGTCATGCGGTTGCGCAGGGCCTCGTAGCGATCATGGCGCAGGGTGTCGCCTTCGCGGATCTCGGTCTGGCTGAGCACGGCCTCGAAGCCGAGATCACCGGCGCCCTCGCCGGTGATCTGCAGGTCCACCTGCTCCACCGTGGTCGGCGGACCGGGCTCCAGGGTGATGCGGATATCCCAGCAGGCCTCGTGGCGTTCGAAGTCGAGATCCAGTTCGGGGTCGTAGAAGCCGATGGCGCGCAGGGCATCGGTGGCACGCGCCTGGGTGTCGCGCAGCACGCGGCCTTCGCGAAACCCCGGCAAGTCGCAGGGGTAGCGGGACAGGTTGACGCTGTTGTGGATATTGCTGCGCTGGGCGTCGGTGCCGCCCTCGACCTGCAAGCCAGGGGTCGGGCCATCCTCTGCGACGGCCGCTCCCGGGGTGCTCGCCAGGGCGACAAGTAGCATCACAATCACGCCCAGCCCGGTGCGGGCCGGGCGGTGGGCAACAGGGGCGCGGGCGTGAGTCATGGAACGATGATAACGGTTGCGGAATGGGGTCCGTGTCGACAATGGAACGCGCGAACTCACGCGAGTTCCCGGTGGGCCCGCACTAGCGATCCTGGCGCCGTGGACCGTGCGCGAGTCAGGAGGCCGGGCAGTCGACCCCGCTGCCGCGCGAGAACACCACCAGGTGGGTAAAGTCGAGGCGCAGGCGCACATGCTCGCCGATCACGAAATTGTCGTGGCTGGGGGCCATGCACAGCACGCTGAGGCCGTCCGGCAGGCGCAGGGTGTAGAGGAAGTCCGCCCCGCGGAAGGCCTTGTCGAGGATCTCGGTGCGGATGGTGCCCACTTCGTTGTCGATGGCGATGTCGTCCGGGCGCACGAGGACGTCCACGGCGGTGCCGGGGGGCAGTTGTTCCGACAGGGTGCCCTCGATCTGGCCAAAGGCGGTGTCGACTACGTGCTCGGCACAGACCATGCCGGGGATCAGAGTCCCCTCGCCGACAAAGTCGGCGACGAAGCGATCGGCCGGGCGATGGTAGAGGTTGTAGGCGGTGTCCCACTGGGCCACGCGACCCTGGTGGATCACCGCGATGCGATCGGCGAAGGCAAAGGCCTCGTGCTGGTCGTGGGTGACCAGGATGGCGGTGGTGTTCTCCGCCCGCAGGATGCGCCGCACCTCGCGGGCAAGCTCGCTGCGCAGTTCCACGTCCATGCTGGAGAAGGGCTCGTCCAGCAGCAGCAGCTTGGGTCGCGGTGCCAGGGCCCGGGCCAGGGCGATGCGCTGCTGCTGGCCGCCGGACAGGGCATGCGGGTAGGACTCGCCATAGCCCGACAGCCCCACCAGTTTGAGTAGCGAGTGGATGCGCTCATGGCGCTCCTTGCGGCTCCAGTGGCGGATGCCGAAGCCAATGTTGTCGGCCACGCTCAGGTGCGGGAACAGGGCGAAATCCTGGAACACCATGCCGACCCCCCGTTTCTCCGGCGGGATCGTGCTGCGGGCATCGCTGACGCTGCGTCCATCCAGCTGGATGTTTCCTGCCATCAGGGGTTCGAAGCCGGCGATCGCCCGCAGCAATGTGGTCTTGCCGCAGCCGGAGGGGCCCAGCAGGCAGCCGATCTGGCCCTTGGGCAGGGCCAGCGATACCTGGTGGACCACGGCGGTACCGTCATAGCCGATGTCCACGCGGTCGAGGGCGATCAGCGGGGTGTGGGGCACCTGCAGTGTGGTTTCGATGGGCTGGGTCATGGCGTATTCGTCGTGCCTGCGGGCATCGCGAGGGGTTTTTGCGGCGCCTCTTCGTCCGCCGCGCGGGTCTGGCCCTGCTGGCCGGGGCGCGAGCGGCCGATGGTCACCGACAGCAGGATAACGGGAACGAGCCCGACCAGCACGATGGCCAGGGCGGCGCTGGAGGATTCGGCCAGGCGCTCGTCACTGGCCAGCTCGAAGGCGCGCACCGCGAGGGTGTTGAAGTCGAACGGGCGCAGGATCAGCGTCGCCGGGAGCTCCTTAAGGACATCGACGAACACCAGCAGCAATGCGGTCAGCAGGGTGCCGCGCATGATCGGCAGGTGCACCCGGGTCAGGGTCTGCAATGGGCGCATGCCGAGCGAGCGGGCGGCATCGTCCATGCTCGGCTGGATCTTGCCCAGCCCGGCCTCGACCGTCTGCAGCGAGACGGCGAGGAAGCGCACGGCATAGGCGAACAGCAGGGCGAACAGCGTGCCCGACAGCAACAGGCCGGTGGATACCCCGAAGGTGTCGCGCATGAAACCGTCCAGGGCGTTGTCGAAGGCCGCGAACGGGATCATCACGCCGATCGCGATCACGATGCCGGGCACCGCATAGCCCATCCCGGCGACGCGCACGGCAGCGGCCGTGAAGCGCCCGCCCTCCATGCGCCGGGCGTAGGCGAGGACCAGCGCCAGGACGACCGCGATCACGGCCGCGGCGATGGCCAGCCAGAAGCTGTTGAACACCAGCCGACCGAAGGCCGGGTTCATCCACTGGTCGGTCGTCTGCACGGTCCACAGCCCGAGCTGGAGGGCCGGCAGCAGGAAGCCCAGCAGGACCGGGAACAGGCAGCCGAGGAAGGCCGCTGCGGCCTTCCAGCCGCGCAACTGGTAGCGAGGGAGGGTGGAGTAGCGGCGGCTGGTGTGATGGAAGCGCGCCTTGGCCCGCGACCAGCGCTCCAGCACGATCAGCACGAACACGAAGGTCAGCAGCACGGCCGCGAGCTGGGCCGCCGCGGCCGGGTCGCCCAGGGCGTACCAGGTGCGGAAGATGCCGGTGGTGAAGGTGCTCACGCCGAAGTAGGCGACCGTGCCGTAGTCAGCCAGCACCTCCATCAGCGCGAGGGTCAACCCGGCGATGATGGCCGGGCGCGCGAGCGGCAGGGCGACCCGGCGAAAGCCACCGAACGGGCCGGCGCCCAGAGTGCGGGAGACCTCCAGCACGCAGACCGACTGCTCGAGGAAGGCGGCGCGGCTGAGCAGGTAGACATAGGGGTAGAGCACCAGCGTCAACATGGCCATGGCGCCGCCCAGCGAGCGGATCTCGGGGAAGTAGTACTCGCCGTACCCCAGGCCCGTGAGGTCGCGGATCAGGCTTTGTACCGGGCCGCTGAAATCCAGCATGCCGGTGTAGGTGTAGGCAATGATGTACGCCGGCATGGCCAGCGGCAGCATCAGCGCCCACTGGAAGATGCTGCGCCCGGGGAATTCGCACACGCTGACCAGCCAGGCGACCGGTACCCCGATCAGCAGCACCCCGATCCCGACGCCGATCAACAGGGCCAGGGAGTTCACGACATAGTCCGCGAGTACCGTCTCGCGCAGGTGGGTCCAGACCTCGCCGGCGGGGATAAAGACGTGCCCGAAGATCACCAGGATCGGCAGCGACAGGGTCAGTGCCACGACGATGGCGACCGCCGACCACGGGCTGAACGGCAGGCGCTGGCGAACCGCGGGGTTCGCGGTGGTCGCGGCCGGGTTGGTGGTCTGGGCGCTCATGGAGTGCGAATAGTAAAGGTTCTTGTTTCGAATACCACTATGGCCGCCTTGCGACTGGCGGATTGCCGGGGGGCGCGGTGACTGGGCTCATGCGGGGGTGCCGGTGGCCAGGCCGCTTGTGAGCACCACAGAGGGCAAGGAGGACGCAGAGAAAACCGCAAACTCAGGAACTACGTAGGATGTGTTGAGCGCAGCGAAACGCATCGGACCTAACCCGCCGGCGCGAGGATGTGGTTCGCTACGCTCAACACATCCCACATTCGTGCCTCCTGCTCGGCCCCGTGCCCTCCCTGGTTTTCTCCGTGCCCTCTGTGGTGCCAAACAGACGCCCCCGGAGGACCGTGGGCGAGTGAGTGAGGCGTCGTGGACGAGCATCAGCGCCAGCGGACGCGGTCCATGATGCGCACGGCCTCGGCGTTGTGGTTGCCCAGGCGGTAGAGCTCGATGTCGTCGGACCGGAATTCGCCGAAGCCCTGGAGAACGTCGCTGGCGGGCACGTCGTCGCGGATCGGGTATTCCTGGTTGACCTTGGCGTACCACTCCTGCGCCTCGGTGGAGGAGAGGAACTCCAGCAGGCGAATCGCGTTGTCCCGGTTCGGGGCATGCGCGGTTACGCCGGCGCCACTGATGTTCACGTGCGTGCCGCGGCCGTCCTGGTTGGGCCAGAACACACCGATCTGTTCGGCGACCTCGCGGTCACGGCCCTCGCCGTCCAGCATCAGGCCCAGGTAGTAGGTGTTGGCGATCGCGACGTCGCAGACCCCGTCGGCCACGGCGCGGATCTGGTCGCGGTCGCCGCCCTGCGGCTGGCGCGCCATGTTGGCCACGATCCCGGCGGCCCAGTCCTGGGCGGCTTCGGCACCCTCGGTGGCGATCATCGCGGCCACCAGCGACTGGTTGTACACGTTGCTGGAAGAGCGGATGCAGATACGTTCCTCCCATTGCGCGTCGGTCAGCGCCTCGTAGGTGGAGAGCGCTTCCGGATCCACGCGGTCCTTGTGGTAGAGGATGGGGCGCGCGCGCGAGGACAGGCCGAACCACTGTCCGTCCGGGTCGCGGTAGCGTTCCGGGATATTCTCGCGCAGCACGTCCGATTTGACCGCCTGCAGCACGCCGGCCTCGCTGGCCTGGTGCAGGCGCGCCGCGTCCACGGTGATGAAGAGATCGGCGGGGGAGTTGCGGCCCTCGAGGCGCAGGCGCTGCAGCAGGCTGTCCGCCCCGCCGGTTACCAGATTGACCGGGATGCCGGTCTGATCAGTGAAGTCGTCCAGCAGCGGCTTGATCAGGTTTTCCTGGCGCGCCGAGTAGAGGTTGACCTCGTCCTCGTCGGCGGGGCTGCAGCCGACCAGGGGCATGCTGACGGCGATGGCGGCGGCCGTGGCGATCAGCCAGGCAAACGGGCGAAAGTTCATGGCGAGGGATCCTCGTGTGGTTCCATTCGGCGGACGTTCGAGTAGACGAGAACGATTGTTATTTGTGTTTGCATCCAAGTCAATAGTCCGCGACCCGTGCGTGCCATGGGCTGACCTCCCTGGGTCGCAACGCTGATACGCTTGGCACATGGACAAGCCCCTGCCCGAATCCCCCGCCCGCCTGTCGCCGCCGCTGGAGCAGGAGGTCCGCGATCTGTTGGCCGAGCTGGACGAAAAGCTTGCCTGGCCGGACACCTTCCTGGCGTCGACGCCGGCCCCGTTTGCCTTCAGCCACTACTTGGTGCAGACGGTGCGTCAGCATCCGGAATACTTGCTCGAGGCGCTGGATCCACACGGCCAAATACCGGCTTGTGACGACGCGGCCTTTGAGCGCACGCTGCAGGCGCGCCTGCAGCCCGTGACTGACGACGCCGGGCTGCGTCACGCGCTGCGCGAGACGCGGCATCGCGAGATGATCCGCATCGCCTGGCGCGATTTGGCCGGGCACGCCGATCTCGACGAGGTAATGCACGACCTGAGCCGTCTGGCCCGCTCCCTCATCGAGGGTGGCCTGCAATGGCTGGACCGCCATTTGCAGGAGCGTTATGGCCAGCCGCGCAGCCCCGCGGGCGAGGCACAGTCCATGGTGGTCCTGGGGCTGGGCAAGCTGGGTGGCAATGAGCTCAATTTCTCCTCCGATATCGATCTGATCTTCGCCTTCGAGGAGGCGGGGGAGACCGATGGCAAGCGCGTGATCGAGAATCGGGAGTTCTTCCAACGTCTGGGGCGCCAGCTGATCGCGGCGCTGTCGGACGTGACTGCGGACGGCTTTTGCTATCGCGTGGACATGCGCCTGCGCCCGTTCGGGGATTCCGGGCCGCTGGTGATGCATTTCGACGCGATGGAGGACTACTACCAGGCCCACGGGCGCGAGTGGGAGCGTTACGCCCTGATCAAGGCAAGCCCACTGGCGGGCGACCCGGAGGCCGGGGCGCGCCTGATGCGCCGGCTGCGCCCGTTCATCTACCGCCGCTATCTGGACTACGGCACGCTCGCCAACCTGCGCGAGCTGAAGCAGATGATCAATGACGAGTCGGCGCGGCGCGGCCGCTTCGAGGACGTGAAGCACGGCGAGGGCGGGATCCGCGAGATCGAATTCATCGCGCAGTCGTTTCAGCTGATCCGTGGGGGGCGCGACCAGGGACTGCAGCGGCGCGACCTGCTGGGTGTGATGGCGGCATTGCAGGAGCGCGACCTGCTGCCCGGCTATGCGGTCGAACAGCTGGAGCGTTCCTATCGCTTCCTGCGCCGAGTGGAAAATCGTCTGCAGATGCTGAATGACCAGCAGACTCACCGCCTGCCATTCAATGGCCAGGACCGGCATCGGCTGGCGCTGTCGCTGGGCTTCGACGACGAGGCTGCCTTCGAGATGGCGCTGCTGCGCGAGCAGCGGCGGGTGCATGCCCAATTCGAGCAGGTGTTCAGTGCCCCGCAGCGCGCGGACGGGGAGGCCATGGAGGCCTCGCCCGAGACCGGGCGCGAGCAGCAGCTCAATCGTCTGTGGCAGGGCTCGCTGCCGGAGTCGGACGCCCGCACGATGCTGGAGGCGATGGATTTTCAGGATGCGGACGAGGCCCTGCGCGGGATCGCTGATCTGCGCGAAAGCCCGGGCGTGCGGGCGATGAGCGTGACCGGGCGCCAGCGCCTGGATCGCCTGATGCCGCTGCTGATCGGGGCGATCGCGGAGATGGACACGCCGGACGCGGTTTTGCCGCGGGCGTTGCAGATGGTGCGCACCATCGCCCGGCGCTCGGTGTACCTGTCGCTGCTGGTGGAGAACCCGCTGGCGCTGTCGCAGCTGGTCAAGCTGGTGGCCGCCAGCCCGTGGATCAACGAGCAGTTGACCCGCCACCCGGTATTGCTGGACGAGCTGCTCGACCCGCGCGCGCTGTATGCGCCGCCCGATCGTGACGGGCTGCGCGAGGAGCTGGAGGCCGAACTGGCGCAGTTCCCCGGGCAGGACCATGAGCAGATGCTGGACCGGCTGCGCCAGTTCAAGCAGGTGCAGACGCTGCGCGTGGCGGCCGCCGACATCATGGGTTTCCTGCCTTTGATGAAGGTCTCCGACCATCTGACCTGGCTGGCCGAGGTGTTGCTGGAGCGGGTGCTGCAACTGGCCTGGGAGAAGATGATGGAGCGCCACGGTGCGCCGCAGTGTGGGGCGGCGGATGACCGCCGCGTGGCGCGTTTCGCGGTGATCGGGTACGGCAAGCTGGGTGGCTTCGAGCTGGGCTATGGCTCGGATCTGGACGTGGTGTTCCTGCACGACAGCGAGGGCGACGAGGCGCAGACCGCGGGCCCCAAGGTGATCGACAACACGGAATTCTTCGCCCGCGTGGCCCAGCGCGTGGTGCACCTGCTGGGGGCCTTCACCTCGGCGGGTCGCCTGTACGAAGTGGATACCCGGTTGCGCCCCAGTGGGACTGCGGGCCTGCTGGTTAGCGGCTTGCGGGCGTTCCGGCGTTACCAGGACGAGTCCGCGTGGACCTGGGAGCACCAGGCGCTCGTGCGCGCGCGCTTCGTGACCGGGGAAGCCGAGCTGGGCGAGCAGTTCGATGCCCTGCGGCGCGAGGTGCTGACCCGCGAACGCGATGTCGATCGCCTGCGCGCCGAGGTTGTGGAAATGCGGGATCGCATGCTGGCCGAGCACGCCTCGAAGCGGGGCCACGGCTTCCATCTCAAGCGCGACCGCGGCGGTATCACTGATATCGAATTCATGGTTCAATACTGGGTTTTGGTATCTGCTCACGATCATCCCGCCGTGTGTGACTGGCCGGACAAGATCCGCACGCTGGATGCGCTGGGGCGCGAGGGCGTGATCGACGCGGCGTTGAGCGAGGCGCTGGCGGATGCCTACCGCGATCTGCGCAACCGTATCCACCGCCTGACGCTGGCGGGCCTGGACGCCCGGGTCGAGAAGCCCGACGACGAGCTCTGCGCCGTGCGCGATGGCGTGATCGAAGCCTGGAATGACCTGTTCGGCGAGCCGAAATCGGCCGCGAACGAGACCACATAGAGGAACTAGACGATGTCGATGGCCGACCGCGACGGGGTGATCTGGCTGGACGGGCAGATGGTGCCCTGGCGCGAGGCGAAGACCCACGTGCTCACCCACACGCTGCATTACGGCATGGGGGTGTTCGAGGGTGTGCGCGCGTACAAGACCGAGCGCGGCCCCGCGATCTTCCGCCTGCAGGACCATACCCGACGGCTGTTCAACTCGGCCAAGATCCTCGGCATGACCATCCCCTATACCGCCGAGGTGCTGAACGATGCCCAGATCGCGTCTGTACGCGACAACGGGCTGGAAAGCGCCTACTTGCGTCCGATGTGCTTCCTCGGTTCCGAAGGCATGGGCCTGCGCGCCGACAATCTCCTGGTGCATGCGATGGTTGCGGCCTGGCACTGGGGCAGCTATCTGGGCGACGAGGGCATCGAGAAGGGGATTCGCATTCGCACCTCCTCCTTCAGCCGGCACCACGTCAACGTGACCATGTGCAAGGCCAAGGCCAACGGCAACTACATGAACTCCATGATGGCCCTGCAGGAGGCCACCCGCTGCGGCTACGACGAGGCCATGCTGCTGGATACCGAGGGCTACGTGGCCGAGGGCAGCGGCGAGAACATCTTTATCGTGCGTGACGGCATGCTGTGCACGCCGGACCTGACCTCTGCGCTGGACGGTATCACCCGCCGCACGGTCATCGACCTGGCGCACGAGGAGGGGCTGGAGGTCATCGAGAAGCGCATCACGCGCGACGAGGTGTACATCGCCGACGAGGCCTTCTTCACCGGTACCGCCGCTGAGGTGACCCCGATCCGTGAGGTCGACGATCGCCCGATCGGCACCGGCACCCGCGGCCCCATCACCGAGCGCCTGCAGTCGCGCTACTTCGATGTGGTGCAGGGCCGGGACAGCCGCCACGAGGGCTGGCTGACCTTCGTCTGAGGCGCCCGAACTTTCCGTCAACCGGATGCGAGAAAAACCATGGTGAACCCCGATACCGCCCACCACCAGGATCAGTACCCGACCGCCAACGCGCAGACCGAAATCACGGTCACGCGCAAGGACCTGCCGCTGCACTGCCCCACGCCGAAGATGGCGCTGTGGTCCTCGCATCCGCGCGTCTTCCTGCCGATCGACGAGACCCCCGACGGCCGCTTCCTGTGCCCCTACTGCGGTACCCAGTTCATTCTCAAGGACGCTGAGGGCTGATTCCCCGATGTCTCAATATCCGCGTTCCGGTCGCCTGCCATAGGCGGGCTGGAGTATCCGGTTCCCCGCCGGGAGACTTCGCGCGTCACACTCTGCCGTAGTGCACGTCGCCGTCCGCAAGGAGTTGCCGGATCGCCGAAACCACTTCCGGCATGTCATTGCGAAAACCGTGTTCCCGGGCGTGGGTGATCAATCTGTTCCGAGCTTGCCGGTCCTGCAGTAGCGCTGCTGTCCGGTTCGCCATCGGTTTGGGGGCGGTCCCGCATGTTTCCAGTACGTTTTCCCGTGCAAGCCTTGCGAGCCGAGCCGGCTGGTCGCTGCCGCCGGCGGGCACCGCGAGCAGCGGGCGGCCCTGCGCCAGGGTCTGCTGCACCAGACTGCCCCCGCCGCTGACGACCAGGGTCGCCCGGTCGATCATTGTCACGAGATCGCCGGGTGGTACAGAGCGCACCTCGAGCCGCAGGTCGTCGGATTCCAGCGGGACCGAACTGAGTGGGCCGGCCACCAGCAGGGTGGGGTGGCCGGTGGCAGCGTGGAAGCGGCGCGCGGCCTGCTGGAACGTGCGGTCGATGGGCTCACCATTGACGGCGCCACCGCCACCGCCCGAGACAAACAGGACATAACCGTCATGCGGGAAGTCTGCCCGGTCCGCGATCGGCAGTTCCCGTTCGGGCGCACCGGGGTTCAGCAGGGTCGACAGGAACCGGATCTGGAGCCGCGGGTTGATCCGGGCGAGCAGCCGCTCCCGGCGTGTCAGTTGCTGCTCCCCGGGGGGCGCGATCATCCAGTGCTCGTCCAGGGCACGCAGTTTTCGCAGGCCGAAACCCCGGCGCCTGCTCGAAGGCCGTGAACTGATGTAGACCACCTTGTTGATGCCAAGTTGGCGGCAAAGCTTCAACTGGCGTTGGCGCAGCGTGCTGTCGAAGATCACTAGGTCCGGGCGGACCTCGCGCAGGATCCGTTCGATGCCGTCAGTGTCGCGTGTGGGGGAGCCCTGCAGGGTGTGGTAGCCGAGCCCCGCGGGTTTTTCGACGTCCGCATCGTGGCTGACGCAGACATGCAGATCCCAGTCCGGGTGACTCGCGCGGCATGCCTGGGCAATGGTGAGGGCGCGATAGTACTCGCCGGCCCCGTGAGGACCGCTGACCGGTATGTAAAGGATGACCGGCGGGGACCGGTCGGTGCCGAGTGCCATATCCATCACCCTAGACTTCCTCCCTATCCGCGGTCATCTGCGCTCGGCTCGGCAGCGCCAGGTACTGGTCCGCTACCCTCTCGATGGCGAAGGGGCGCACCACCGTATCGTCGATGGCGGGCGGGTTCGCCAGCGCGTCGCCCATTCGCTCGGCAAGTGCGGTGGGGTCGTCGAGTGGAGCCAGATAACGCGCCAGGGGGCCGGTCAGAATGTCGGATGGGCCGGATGGGCAGTCGGTACTGACGACCGGAGTGCCGGTGGCCAGCGCCTCGACAATGACGCGCCCGAATCCCTCGAAGTCGGAGGCCAGCACCAGCAGGTCCGCCCGGGCCATCCACGCGTAGACGTTTTCTTGAAACCCCGGAAACACCACCGAATCGGCAATGCCCAGGCGTTCTGCCTGTTCGCGCAGCTGCCGGGTCTTGCGCCGCGATCCGGTGCCGAGCAGCACGAGACGGTGTTCGACATCGAGCCGGGCCCAAGCCTCGAGCAGACGGTCGATCCGTTTCTGGCGTTTGAAATGCCCGACATGCAGAACGAATGGGCGCAGGCCATCCGCATCCGGTTGGGGCGCCAGCGCGAGCTTCCGGGACCCTTCGAGGTCGAATCCGTTGGAGATCGTCTTCATGGACGCCGGCCGCACCCCTATATCGAGTTCGAGGTTCTCGCCAACCCCCCTGGATACCGGTAGCAGGTGTTCTCCGTTGTAAAGCCTGCGGACATGCCGGCGCCACCATGGGAGCACGAGGACGTGACGGGTACGTTGGATCTGGTGACCCAGCGGGTTGTGTATGCAGTGGTATGAGCCCGGTATGCCGGCGCGTTTGACCACTTCGCTGCTATGGAGAAGGTTCGCGGCAACCAGGTCGAATGGGGCCTCCTGTTCCAGCTGCGCCATTCTCGCCCGCAGGCGCCGCGCCAAGGTCCGGTTGCCCGGCATCCGCTCTCCATTCCCAATCAATGGGAGGTGGCGGATCGCCGGGTCCAGGGTGTAGGCGGACTCGTCGCCGAGAGTGACGATGCAGGTCTCGAGTCCGCGCCGGGCCATCTCGGTGGCCAGGGTTACCACCGAGCGTTCCGCCCCGCCGCCCGTCAGCGAGTCGATGATGAAGGCGATCCTCTTCACCCGCCGGCCCCGGAACCCTCGCGCCGCGCCGCGGCCATTCCCGACCCGGTCGCGCTGCGCTTCAGCAGCAGCGCATGGGCGGGCCCGAGGAAGGCCGCGAGGTAGTACCAGCTGACCTGCGAGGTCAGGTAGGTCTGGGTGATGCTGGCGATGAACGCCATCGCCATTACGGTCAGGGCGGCCAGTGCCAAGCGCGCCTCGGGGCCGCCCCGCAGGAACAGCCGCCAGAGGCCGAGTGCAAGGCTGGCGAACAGCAGGGTTGCGATCACCAACCCGACGATCCCGGTCCACAAGAGCAGGTCAAGGGGTGCGCTGTGAAAGTGGATGCCGCCCGCTTGATACCGCTCCGGAAGCGCCGCGAGCTCCTGCAATTGCTCTCCGGCTCCCGGGCCCCAGCCGAACCAGGGCCGCTCCCGGAACAGTTCCATTCCATGCATCCATTGTCCCAGGCGGACCCCCATGCTGCTGCGCTGGATGTCGCCGGATTCGATGGTCTCGGCGATCACCGCAACGTCGTGACCGATGCGATCACTGTTCGCCTGCCAGCCCAGCCAGAGGATGAATGCCAGGAACGCGACAGCGATGGTCATCACAAGCCATTGACTTCGGCTCGAGTGGGATCGGGCGGCATCCACGCGCAGCTGGCGGTAACCTAGGGCAGCGCTGGCGAGGACCAGTCCGACCGCAAGCCCCAGAAGCCCGCCGCGGGACTGCGACACCAGCAGGCCGTTGGCCGCCACCAGTACAGTGGTCGCCCACATGGCGCCGCGGAACCAGAACCAGCGGTCGTGCCGCGGACCCCAGATGTCCCGGGTCAGGATCAGCGTGACGGCGAGTACCGAGGCGCTGAACAGGGTGTAGAACTGGCGCCCCTCCCACAGGTCCACCCGCGCTCCGGCAAGGCCCCAGGGCCAGCCCTGCGCGTGGTGAAACAGCAGCGCGCCGAGCACGAATCCGGCAAGCATCAGGAAGTACCCAGTGATCGCGTTCCGGAATGCCATCGCAACCCACCAGGCCACTAACCCGATCAGGAAGAACCGCGAGAGCTTCCAGGCATACTCGTAGTGTCGTTCGGCGATTTCCGGGTAGACCTGCGCCATTATGATGGCCAGGCCAATTACATAGAGGATCCAGACCGCGGTCCATCGAATCACCCAGTCAGCCTTCAGGCGCGGCCACCATTGATGTCGGTGAACCCAGGTCCCGGCCAGGAATGCGAGCAGCGTGAATGCCATGCCGGCATTTTGTGCCGCCTTGGAAAAGCCCGTGCCCAAGAGCAGCATGACCAGCCCGGTGACCCCGAGGGCGTGAACAATACGGGAAATCCAGAGGGGCGGGTGAGTATCGGGATTGGACATTGTGGCAGGCTCGGCGTGGTTCTGGATGATGATTGGAGGTTGCGGGCGGCCGTGGGCCCGGTGCCATTCCACCATGAAGGCCCGGTTGCCAAGCCCGTTCCTGTGGCTCGACGTGGCAGAGGCGCACAGCGCGCAGAGAGTCTGCCACGCAGGCCATTGCCTGGGAACGGCGCCGGGTACCGGGCGAGGGGAGTATGCCCCACACCAATGTGCCGCGGGCCGGCCGTTGCGTCGCGCGGACGAAAGCTCTACTTTGCAGCGCCGGACCGGTGTCGGCAGGAGGGCTCCATGCGATGGCGCGGTTCCTGCGCGTGGCATGCACCACACCCGGTTCGCACGGCCTTTCCCGTTGAGGTTGCCGGATACGGCCCCAGTCCACATGTCGCTATGATTGGATGGGGATCGGGGAACTCTCTCGTTGCGACACACGGTGCTTGCTATTGATCATGCGACTCTGGCCCGGAAAACCGAAGACTCCGCGTGAACTTCCCCCCGGTCAATGTTTCGAGGACGGGCGCGACGTGATGGGCGTCCTCGAGGCCGTGTTGGGCAGCCGGCCGGCGTCGGCCTTCATCCTCAACTATCACGGTCGGTTGTCCCTCCGTGCGGAGGCCAGTGGGCATGCATTCAAAATCGCCGAATGCGAGAGCGTAGAGGGCGCGCTGTTGGCGGAACAGGCTCTGGAGGCAGCTTACGCCCGGGGTGGCCCGGTGCCTCGGTTGATTGCCCGGACGGGGGGCGTGATCGTGTGTGAGTGGGTTGAGGGGCCGAGCTGCAAGTCGCTGCCGGCGGCGCAGCAGTCCGAGGTTGTGCTCGAATGCCAGGCCGCGCTGTGGAATATTGCCGCGCCGGACCTGCGGGCGCCGCCGAGATATGTGCACCTCGAAAGCCTGCTGGCCAGGCTCGAGCTGGTCGGTCCGCGGGTCCTGCCTGGGACGACTATCCAGGGGATTGTCGATCGCCTAAGAGCTTGTCTCCCGGAAGCAGTGGACGTTCATCTGATCCACCCGGACCTTACCCCGGCGAATATCGTGGTGACCGACGATGGGCCGGTGATCATCGACAACGAGGTGATTTCGGTTGGAGCCGGATGCGAGTTTGATGTCTGGAATTCCGGCGAGGCGCTGTTCGGCTTCCGTAATCCGTCTGCGATCAAGGAATATGTAGACGCCTTCCATCGGCGGTGCCCCATGCCTTCGCTTTATTCGCACCAGCCTGTCTGGGACGATTTCCGTGTGCTTAGGAAGGGGCTCAAATCCCTGACCAAGGGCCGCCGTCTGAAGGCCAGACGCCTTTTCCGGAAACTGGAGCCACATTAAGACCTCATGTCCGAAGATTGTGTTCATCGTGGCTACCGTGTGCACCGTCCCGGGGGGCGGCCGGATACGGAACGCCTGTTCCAGGCGGTGGTGGATGGGGCTATTGCCGAGAAGGTGGTGTTCAAGAATGACGGGCAGACCTACAGCGGGTTGGTCGAAATCGAGGGGCAGACCTACGTTCTGAAGGTTCCGCACGCCCGTAATAGCCGCCTTTCGCAACGACTGATGTCGTTTTTTCGGCCCAGTTCGGCCGTGCGCCAGATGGAGAGCATGGTGCAACTGCGGCAATTGGGCTTGAGGACGCCGGAGCCGGTGTGTGCCGGAGAGCGTCGTGCAATGGGCATGCTGACCGATTCGTTTCTCCTGTATGAATACGCCGAGGGACGGAAGGCGACTCGCGATGATGCGGCCCTGCTGACCCCCGAACTGCTGCGCTTGCACGAAATGGGCTATACGCGAAACGATCCGCATGCGAAGAACTACCTGATCGACGATGAAGGGGTGGTGTTCATCGACGCCACCCTCCGCCGCCCGCGGTTGTTCCGGACCATGCGCCTGCGACGGGAATTGATCCGTTTTACCAGCACGTCTCCGACGGCTCTGGCATACATTCCCGATCGGATAACGAGTTCCTGGGCCTACCAGCTCGCGCGCGGATTCACGGGTGTGACCCAATGGTGGAAGCACACGAGGCGGAGGCTGCTGGCGCGGTTGAAAGAGCGCGCCGGAGGGAGCTCCCGGCGGAAGCGCTGACGCTTCAGTCTTTCGTGGGTTGCGGTTTCCGCAGGACCTTGAGCCCATAGGGGACAAGGCGCGGGTTGAACCACCAGAGCCGGAGCGCCTGGAGGTATTTCTGTCTGGCGGCCTTTTGCTGGCCGCCCAGCGCCAGGACCTCGGCCTGCTTGAGCAGGTAGATCGCGTGGGTCTTTGGGCGGGTGCGGAGATCCGGCGCGATCTTCCGGTACAGCCCCTCGAACCCCTCGATGAAATTGTTGATGTTCCCCGTGATCCGCTGATCCGCGTCCGAGCGCTTGTTGGCAAGCGGTTCCATCACGGATTCGAAGCGGAAATGCCGGGCGATGCGGATGTAGAGGTCATAGTCCTGACGGGCAGGGAGGCTTGCGTCAAACGCACCGGCGGTGTCGAAGACTTCGCGGCGACAAAGCAGCGTTGAAAGCTTCGGCGCCCGGCCGCCGGTCTTGCGCAGCAGTCTTTCCAGGATCCATCCCTGCATCTTGGGGCGTACCGTCCGGATGCGGCCGTCCGCCTTGTGATCGAGGAATCCGGAATCGATCACGCCAACGTCAGACGGCGCCGAATCCAGCAGGGCGACCTGTTTCTTCAGTTTGTCCGGTTCCCAGTCCTCGTCGTCATCCAGGAATGCGATGTAACAGCCTGTGGCGTGGTGGATTCCGGTGTTCCGCGCCCCGGAGCCGCCCCCCTCGCCATCGTTGACGATGTACCGGATGCGCGGGTCGTCGAAGGCTTCCGCAAGAACCTTCCGGGTCCTCTTCTGTTCCGGGTGCCCTTCGCCGTTGTCATCGACGACAACCACCTCGAGGCTGGAAAACGTCTGCTCGAGTACGCTGCGGATGGAGCGCCGCAGCAGTTCAGGACGTCGGTAGGTTGGGATCACGACGCTTACGCGCGGGGTGCTGGTCATAGGGTTCTCGGGTCGGACCATCTCGTCAGGCGTTTTCCGAACGATGCCATGATATCGGCTGCCAGTCGCCGCAAGCGGACCAGCCCGGGGTCCGCTTGCGGCGAAGCTTCGCGTCGCGGAACGCCGGGGCGGTGGGGCAGTCTAGCGGCGCACGCAGCGGGAGAACAAGGCGCAGCTCTCGGCCTCGGTGAGCGATGTGCGCCATAGCCGATACTTCGGGGGCGGCCTATTCTGGCCGCGCGCATCAGATAGAATCGCGCGTTTGCCACGAGTCTGTGGTGATCGGGGCACGGTAATGCCGGAGCGTCTGGTGTTGCATCGAAACGAGCGGGGCGGGGCGATGAAGTCGGTGTGTATTCTGCGGTTGTCGGCGATCGGGGACGTGACGCATGTGGTGCCGGTGGTGCTGAGCCTGCAGCGTCAGCGGCCGGATGTCCGCATCACCTGGATCATCGGCAAGCTGGAGGCCAAGCTGGCCGGCGATCTGCCCGGCGTGGAGTTCATCGTCTTCGACAAGAAGGCGGGGCTTGCGGGGTATCGGGAGTTGCGGCGCCAGCTGCGCGGGCGGCGCTTCGATGCGCTGTTGCACATGCAGGTGGCGCTGCGGGCCAGTCTGGCCGCGGCGCTGGTGTCCGCGTCGGTCCGGGTGGGCTATGACCGGGCGCGCAGCAAGGATCTGCATGGTCTGGTGGTCAACCGGCGCATCAACGCGGTGCCGCGTCAGCACGTGCGCGACTGTCTGGCGAGTTTCCTCGAGCCGCTTGGGCTGGAGGCGGCGGAACCGCGCTGGGAGATGCCGCTGGGCGATGGCGACCGGGCGTTCGCGGAGCAACATCTGGAGCCTGGCCGGCTCAATATCGTTTTCAGCCCCTGTGCCAGTCATCCGCTGCGCAATTGGCTGCCGGAGCGGTATGCGGCATTGGCGGACCATGCGATCACGGCCCACGGGGCGCGGGTGATCCTGGTCGGCAGCCCGGCGGAGTCGGAAAAGGCGTTCGTGGCGGAGATCGAATCGCACATGCGCCAGCGGGCGGTGAACCTGGCGGGGCAGGACACCCTGAAGCAGCTGACCGCGCTGCTGGCCGGGGCCGACCTGCTGGTGGCGCCGGACACTGGTCCGGCGCATATGGCCAACGCAATGGGGACGGATGTGCTGGGCCTGTATGCCGCCAGCAACCCCGACCGTTCCGGGCCGTACAATTCGCGTCAGTGGTGCGTGAACCGCTATCCGGAGGCGCTGGGGAAGTTCACCGGCCGCAGCGTCGACGAGGCCCGGTGGGGCGCGAAGGCGGAGTTTCCCGGTGCGATGGAGTTGATCTCCGTAGAGGACGCCACCGCGATGCTGGACCGATGGGCGGCCGTGCGCGGGTGGGCCGGTGCGGCGGCCGCCGACTGAACCGCGGCCGGCCCCAAGGCACAAGGCCGTGCCGCCGGATCGATTGTCACGGCCGGTTGGTCGGTGACGCGGGCGACCAACGGCGATACAGACTGGAAGCCTGGTTGCCCGTTGCTCGGGCGGTCAGGCCTTCTCGCCGGAGCGCCGGGTGTAGTCGCGGTAGGATTTTTCCTCCACCAGCGACGAACCCAGCGTGAGGTTGACCTCCTTCTTCACCGCGGCGCGCTTGTCGTTGGTGATGTACACCGAGCGCGCCAGTTCGATGAAGCGCTCGCCGAAGTCGCCGGCGGCCTCCTGTTCGCGGATCGCGTCCTCGATCTCCCAGAGTTCCTCGTTGATCGCCTTCAGCGCCCGGCGCTGCTCGCTGACCCGACCGGGGTCGGACAGGGTGTTGTTCCACACGCGGTTGAGCTCGTCCAGCTCCCGACGGATGTTCTCCAGTTTGGCCGGGTCGTCGATGCGCTCGGACTTGATCTCCAGGATGGTGATCTTGTCCAGCACTTCGCCAAAGGAGACGGGAACGGTCATTACGTCGGTCATGGTGGTAGTCCAGAGGTCGTTCGTGGGTGATTCGCGGGCGCCGCCGCGGCGGTTCAGCCGCTGGCCGCCGCTGCATGGCCGGCGCGCAGCTCGGCCATGCAGCGGTCGTCATAGTGCAGCGCCGGCTCCTGCATGGCCAGTTTCGCGAGGGAACGCTGCAGGCGGTCGAGATTGGCCTGCATCCACTGCGCCCGCGGCGTCCGCAGGGCGCCCTTGTCCCAGTCGATGACGAAGATGCCGCCGTCGGTGTCCAGCAGGATGTTGCGGGCGTTCAGATCGGCGTGCCAGGCGCCGCGTTCGTGCAGCCGGCGGACGGTCGCGCCGATACGCCGCCACCGTTCCGGCGCCAGGGCCTCCTGCTGCAGGCAGTCGACCAGCGTGCGGGTCCCCGGCAGTTCCACCGTGACCAGGTCCGCGCGGTAGAGAAGGCCGCGCCGGATCACCCGCAGCGCGGCCGGCCGCGGCACCGGGAGGCCGTCCGCAGCCAGGGTGCGCAGCAGTTCCCATTCGCGCCAGGCCCGGGTGCGGTAGAGCCCGGTCCACAGGTAACTGTCCTGGATCAGCCTGGCTACGATGCCGCCGCGCCAGTAATGGCGCAGCACATAGCCGCGCTCGCCATGGCGGAACAGGTAGGCACTGTGGCGGCCGCTGGCGCGCCGGGTGATCAGGCCGCGGCTCTGTAGCTCGGCCGGTTTGAACACCCAGTCGGCCGCGGGCAGCAGCCCCGGTTCGAAATGCCGGTAATGGCGGCTGCCGCGTCCCGCTTGCGGGGCGTCAGCGTGCATTGCGGCCGCTTTTGTAGGGGGCGGACAGGCCCGCGCGTTTCTTGAACCGCTTGTGGCTCCAGAAGTACTGTGCCGGGGCGTCCATGACCGCCTGTTCGATGATGCGGTTGACGCGGGCGGTGTCCGCGACCGGGTCATCGGTGGGGAAGTCCTCCAGCGGCGGATGGATGGTCAACACGTAATGGCCGTCGTCGCGACGGCAGGCGAAGAACGGCAGCACCGGGGCCTTGCTGATGCGCGCGATCGGGACGACATGTGTGCAGTCGCCCAGGGCCGAAAGGCGTAGCAGGCACAGTTCGCGAGGTGGGCTCCCTGTCAGGGGGTGCTCCGCCGAGTATTCAGGAGGCATCGTCCGTGCCCTTTTCCCGGGTCGCCTTCTTGCGCTGTTTCTCGAGGGCCTTCTTTTTCTTCCGCCAGGGCATGCGCCCGATGTGTGTGTACCGTAGCCCCGGATAGGGATCGGGTGCACCTTCCGGCTGGGTCTTGAAGCGTCGGTGGACCCAGAAGTACTGCTGCGGCGCATGTTGCACGGCCTCTTCCAGCACCGTGTTCATGCGTGCTGCGTCGGCGGCGCGGTCGTCGCTCGGGTAGTCCTCGAGCGGCGGGCCGACTACGAACTCGTAGCCGTCGCCGGCTGCGTTCACGTAGTAGAACATCGGCAGTACCCGGGCCCGGCCCATGCGGGCCAGCCGCGACAGGCCGGTGGTGGTGGAGGCCTGCACGCCGAAGAATGGCGCAAAGACCTGTTCGGTGCGCCGTATGTTCTGGTCCCCGGCATACCAGATGGTCCCGCCCTTCTTAAGTTGGCGCAGGATGCCGCGGATGTCGTCCTTGGAGATCACCCGCTCCAGTTTCTTTTCGCGCCCGTATTTCAGCGCGCGCTCCAGCACCGGTTTCTTTTCCATGGGCTTGTAGATGGCGGCCATGTTTACCTGTTGGCCGAACAGGCGGCCGGCCATCTCGATGCAGGAGAAGTGTCCGGACAGCAGGATCACCGGGTCGCCGGCCTCTTTTGCCGCGTTCAGGTGCTCCAGTCCGTGGACGCGAAAGGGCACGCGATCCACGGCCGGCCCTCCGAACCAGCCCAGCGCCACTTCGGCGATGCCGCGCCCGGTATAGCCGAAGTTCGCGCGCACCCAGCGTTCGCGTTCTTCGGTGCTCAGGTCCGGAAAGCACAGTTCGAGGTTGCGCCGCACCACGTAACGCCGGTCCCGCGCCAGGTGGTAGAGCAGGTGCCCCAGTCCAGTCCCCAGTTTGGTGGCCCAGCGCCAGGGCAGGCGGGCGATCAGCCACAGCACCGCGATGGCGGTGGCCTGACCCCAATTGGTCGGGTGCAGAGCGTTGTCGCTACGCGAGCCTTTCATCGTGCGGGGGACGTCCTTTACGGGGAATGGAAGGATGCGCCGTATTGTACAACTCGCGCCCGGAACTTCGCCCTCATGGGGTGGGGTAGTGAGTATCTTCCGTCCCCGTCGTTGCCGGTTCTTCGTCGAATTGCACTTGTTGCAATGTGGCGTAGTGCCCGTTTTGCGCGAGGAGTTCGGCGTGCGAGCCCGCCTCGACGACCTGGCCACGGTCCAGCACCACGATGTGATCGGCACTCTCGATGGTCGAGAGCCGATGGGCGATGACGAGTGTGGTGCGGTTTTCCATCAGCCGCTCCAGCGCGTTCTGGATCTTTTGCTCGGACTCTGAATCCAGCGCCGAGGTGGCCTCGTCGAGGATCAGGATCGGGGCATCTTTCAGAAGTGCGCGGGCGATGGCGACCCGCTGGCGCTGACCACCGGAGAGCATGATGCCGTTCTCGCCGACCACGGTGTCGAAGCCGTCCGGGAGCTCTTCGATGAAATCCAGGGCATTGGCGGCGCGCGCGGCGTCGCGCAACTGCTCGAGCGAGGGCTCGTGCTCCAGCCCGTAGGCGATGTTGTGGCCCAGGGTGTCGTTGAAAAGCACCACATTCTGGCTCACCAGGGCCATCTGCGCGCGCAGGTCGCGCAGGCGGTACTCCTGGATCGGGTGGCCATCCAATTGGATTTCGCCTTCCTCGATCTCGTAGAAACGGGGCAGCAGCCGCGCGAGGCTGGTCTTGCCGCTGCCGGATCGGCCGACCAGGGCGACGGTCTGGCCGGGTTTCACGGTCAGATTGATCTCCTTGAGAACCCGTTCGTGGCTGGTGGGGTAGCGAAAGCCCACGTGGCGGAATTCGATGTGTCCTTTTGCGCGCTCCAGCGGACGCTGTCCATGGTCGGATTCCGGGGGCGTGTCGAGAACCTCGAACACGCTCTCGCCCGCGGCCAGCGCTTTCTGTATTTCCGCGTTCACGCCCACGATGCGTTTGATCGAGGGGAGCATCAGCACCATCGCTACAATAAACGAGACCATCCCGCCGGGAGTGATGGTCTCGAGAACCAGATCCATGGTTGCCAGATACACGATCACGGCCAGCGCGATGATGGCGCCCAGTTGGGAAAGGGGTTGGGCGGCGGCCTGGACCGCCTTGTGCCGCATGGCCTGCTGGTGGAATTTCTCGTTGGTCTGCTCGAAGCGTCGGGCCTCGTAGTCCGTGGCGCCGAAAATCTTGACCTCGGCCTGTCCGCGAATGCCGTCTTCCGCGATCTGGGCATAGTCTCCAGTGGATCGTTGCATGCGGCGGCTGATCTTGCGGAATTTTCGGTTGGCGCCAGTGATGACCAGCCCGACCATCGGAGCGACGGTAAATACGATTAGCACGAGCCAGCCGCTCAGGTAGGTCATGTACGCGAGCAGAAATAGCACGGTGAAGGAATCGCGGATCAATACGACGATGGCCTTGGAGGCGGCCGCACTGATCTGGGTGACGTTGTAGGTCAGTTTGGCGAGAAGCGTCCCGGGAGAGTTCTGGTCGAAAAAGGACGACGGCAGGCGCAGGTACTGTTCGAACACCGCTTGGCGGATGTCCTTGACCACCTTGCGCCCGATCCAGGCGACGCTGTAGTCCGAGGCAAAGGTGGTTAGCCCATGAAACAGGAAGATCCCGATCAGTGCTGCCGGCACCCAGAGGCGCGCACCGGGATCCTGTTCGATGAAGGTACCGTCAACCAGCGGCTGAATGACCCAGGCGAAAGCGGTCTGTCCCATTGCTGCCAGGATCATCGCGAGGATCGCCAGCACACCCAGCCGCCAGTAGGGTTTCACGAACGCAAAGATGCGTTTGTACAGGGTCCAGGATTCGCCGGCCGTAGGCTGAGTCGGTTGGGGATGTTTCGACTTGGCGCTCATCGGGGCTGGTCCTTCGAAGGGCTGGGGCGATCAGGGTGTTGATGTCTGACGAAAATCTGGGAATTCCGCCATGAGGAGGCGCCATGCTATCAGAGGCCATGCCGCATGGATGCCAAGTAAGTTCGCCTCGAGGTGGACGTTGATTAATATACATACCCGCGTTGGCCCCCCTGTTTTTCGAGATAATGCGCGGCTCGCAGTCGGTAATGGTGCTAATGGCAAGAGCCGCAATGCAGGATCGGGGAACAGGGGGCCCAACCCCACAAGCCATTGGGTGACCGTGCCCGAGCCGATTTTTCCCGCTGGCGGCGTTGTGGCTCGTTCATTTAGCCCGACTACACATGGCTCACCCGCCTTGTCAGCAAGAAAAATCAACTTGAGCGCGAGTGCGTACATTAATCAGGGTTGCCCTAGGCCCTGCCGCTGGGGCGGGGGTATTGCAGGGGTGTACTTTTGGATTTCAAATTTTGGGGAATGTCTTGCAGAACGGTCTGGCAGAGGAACTCTGCGGCGATCCTCCGTCGCTCTCGAGGCCGCGCGTCGGGCCGGGGTCGGGACTCAATTGTTGTTCGATCCGGATGGCTCGGAATCCCTGCCCGATGAGCCAGGCGTGGCACGTATCCGCACTCTGCCCGAGGCGATCGCGTGGCTCGACTGAGTGTGTACATGGATCTGTGTCTTCCTGAGCCCAAGAGAAATTCGTGATGCGCCACGCGCTGTACACCACCCTTTTGCGACTGGCCGTACCCGTGCTGTTGGCGCGGCTGGTCCGCCGGGCGCGGGCGAGCGGAGTGCCGTCGGTCCGGTGGCGCGAATGGCTGGGGTGGGGTGAGCCCCTGCCGCCCGGCGCGATCTGGCTGCATGCGGCCTCGGTGGGCGAGGTGGAGGCGGCCCTGCCCCTGGCACGAGTGCTGCAGGAGAAACATCCGGGGCGGCACCTGCTGGTCACGACCACCACGCCCGAGGGCGCGATGCGGGTGACTGCCGCTCTGGGGGATGCCGTGAGCCACCGCTTCCTGCCGCTGGATCTTCCGGGGGCGGTCCGGCGCTTTCTTCATCGCGCCCGCCCGGCCGTGGCGGTGATGCTCGAAACCGAGTTGTGGCCCAATCTATATCGTGGCTGCGAGCGCGCGGGTGTTCCGCTACTGCTGACAAGCGCGCGAATGTCGCCGCGGTCGTCCAGGCGCTATCGCCGGCTGCAGCCGCTGGTGGCCGAGACCCTGGCGCGGCTGGAGGTCCTGCTCGCCCAGGACGAGAGTGCCGCGCGTGCATTTCTTGATCTCGGGGCTCCGGCTGAGCGCGTCCGGGTCGGCGGTAATCTCAAGTTTGATCGTGAATTGCCACCGGGCCATGAACAGGGTGCGGCCTTTCGCCAAGGGTTCGCTGGGGTGGCGCCGGTCTGGGTCGCCATGAGCACCCGCGAGGGCGAAGACGCGGCGGTGCTGTCGATTCACCGGCTGTTGCGCGCCGAGTTTCCGGACGCGGTGCTGGTTTGGGTGCCCCGTCATCGAGAGCGGTTCGAGCCTGCGTTCGAGGCTGCGCGCGCCGCGGGCTTTCGAACCGGACGGCGGAGCGACGGGCCGACCGGGCCGGTGGATGTGCTGATCGGCGATTCCATCGGCGAGGTGGGTCTTTACCTTGGGGCCGGGGACGCCGCATTTGTGGGGGGCAGCCTGGTCCCGCTTGGTGGTCAGAACGTGCTGGAACCGGCGGCGTTGGGGCTCCCGGTAGTGACCGGCCCGAGTACCGAACACTTCGAATCCGTTGTGGCGCGGATGGAGGCGGTCGGGGCCTTGCACCGGGCGCAGGATGCCCAGGGGGTGGCCCATGAGTTGGCGCGGCTGCTGAAGTCGCCGGATGCACGCCGAGCGATGGGGGAGGCGGGCCGTGGGGTGTTGGATTCGGGGCGTGGAGCCGTGGGGGAGGCGGTCAGGGCGATCGAGCACTGTCTGGAACGCGGACGTGCGAATTAATCAGCGTCTCCCTGGCTATTTCGAACAGGGTCGGCTGCGGTGTGGCAGCGCGCATTCTCAATACATTCCCTGTGTGACCGATGCAATGTTTGTCCGGGCTGGTTTGCCGATTGTTCGGGGCGCCGGTTTGCGTGTGTCACTCGATTGCGGAGCATTCACGAGGACGAGGTCGCGAGCAGAATGGATCCGTGCGTAAACCGGCAGACTAATCAGCCGCTCCACCGGTGTTCTTCCCGAGCCTGAGCGTTGCTCCGCACTGCCGGCACTGATAGCGGTAATGCTTGCGTTGAATCAGGTGGTGCCGTCGGGCGCTGAGCAGGTGGTGTCGGCAGTCGCAGGCGTAGTCGTGGGTTTTCATTTTGCGCCCGGGCAGGGGCGTGTCATGTGTGACCCGGGGTTCGCAACCGAACGCCCGCATGCGGGCCTGCCACTCGGGACCGTGGGGGCGCGCGCCGCGCGGTCCGTGATCGCGATACACGAGAGAGTGGGCGACTTCATGTGCCACGGTTGCGGGGAAGTGGGCGTCCCAGTCAAGAACAAAGGCCTGTGGGTTGAAGCGCAGCTGCTCTTGTCCCCCCGTCATTCGCCATTGGCCCGCCGCTCGCCCTTTCAGGTTAAAACACACCTCGGGAATTTCCCCCTTCGATCCCGATTGAATATAAAGTTCGCGGGCCTTTTCGAGAATTCGTTTCTTCTTCTCATCGGATAAGGGCCCCGCGGGATCTTGTAATCCTCCGCGTGAGTTATAATATTGTCCGTCTCGGCAGGTTCCAGACTGAACTTTGGTTTTTTCTGCTGCGGATTTCATCTTTTCAACTCTACTCGAAACACCGGGAGTTCTGTATGAGCATGGATAACAAGAAGGCCTCCGATCTGTCGGCCGAAGAACTGTACGCCCTCGCGCGCCAGCGGGAAAAGGAAGAAGCCGAGGGCAAGGAAGCCGAACGCCGCGAGAAGCGCGAGAAGCTGATGGAAAAGCGCAAGGAGATGGTGGCGCGGCATCGCAAGGAGCTCGGCGAGCTCGAGCGCCAGATCCGTGAACTGGGCGGGCGCGTGGGCCGTACCGCGGTCGGCGGACGTCGCGGGCGCCGGGCCGGTGGCGAGTCCATCAGCCAGAAGCTGTGCGACATCGTCGCCACCCAGCCGGAGATGGGGATCAAGGAGATCAAGGCGCAGGCTGAGAAGGCCGGCCTGGATACCAAGAACATCAGCCAGACCCTGGCCTACCTGAAGCGCCAGGGGCGCCTGACCTCGCCGCGCCGCGGGATCTACAAGGCCGCCTGATCCAGCCGCAGATCCGCCCGGACGACGATCACGGGCGGATCTGCAGCCCTTCCTCCGTACGTGTCAGCTCACCATCGCCCGCAAACCAGCGGGCGATGGTCTTTCCGGCGATCGCATGCCGCCAGCCGCTGCCCAGGCGGCCGCTCGTGCCGTCGCCCTTCAGGAGTTCGATGACATCCTTGCGCTGCGCAATCGCGCCGGCGGTGATCTGGTTGCGTCGCGCGCACTCGCGCAGCAGGGCCATGCCGATGTCCGCGAGGACTTCTTCTGCTTCGGTCAGCTTGGCCTTGTCCGGCAGTTGTGGCCATTCCTCGCGGGGCAGGGCCTGGCCTTCGCGGATCGCCTCGAGCAGCTCTTCCTGACGCGGCGGCTTCATGCCGTCGGGGAAGCCGCGCAGCTGGCGCAGGGCGTCGGCGTCCTCCGGCGTGCGCCGGGCGATGTCGATCAGGATGTCGTCGGCCAGGATCCAGCGGCGCGGGCGGTCGCTATCCTGCGCTGCGCGTTCGCGCCAGGCGGCCACGGCCTTGAGTACGCCGCGTTCGCGCGGCTTGAGTCGCTTGGCCCCGGAGACCCGTTGCCAGGCCGCCTCGGGGTTCGGTTCGTACAGGGCCGGGTTGCTCAGGGCTTCCATCTCCGGGCGCAGCCAGTGCATGCGGTCATGGCTTTCCAGTTCGTGCAGCAGGCGCATGAACACGGTGGCCAGGAAGCGTACGTCATCGGCGGCGTAGAGGATCTGCTCCTTGCTCAGGGGGCGGCGTGCCCAGTCGGTCCGGGTCTGGCTCTTGTCGAGGTCGCGATCGAGGATCGCCTTGACCAGATTGGCGTAGCCGATCTGCTCGCCGTGGCCGAGCATGCTGGCAGCGATCTGGGTGTCGAACACTGGGGCCGGCACGCGCCCGAGTTCGCGATAAAGGACCTCGAGATCCTGTGAGGCCGAGTGGAAGACCTTGGTCACGCCGGCATCGAACAGCAGCGGCTCGAGCAGCTTGATGTCCAGTTGCAGCGGGTCGACGCAGGCGATCTGGTCCAGGGTTGCCAGCTGGATCAGGCACAGGCGCGGGTAGTAGGTCTTCTCGCGCATGAATTCGGTATCCAGCGCGATCCAGTCGGTCCCGGCGATGGTGTCGAGGAAGCCCTGCAGGGCTTCCGGGGTCTCGATCAGGCCGTGATCATGCATGGGAGGATTTCTGGCTCGCCTCGAAGGCCGCCTTCTGCTCCGGCGTGGCCTCCTTCTGGTAGCGCTCCTTCCACTCGCTGTAGGGCATGCCGTAGACGATCTCGCGGGCGCCCTCGTAGTCGACGGATTCGCCGCGTTCTTCGGCGGCGGCCACGTACCACTTGGACAGGCAGTTGCGGCAGAAGCCGGCCAGGTTCATCAGGTCAATGTTCTGCACGTCCTTGCGCTCGTCCAGGTGCTGGAGCAGGCGGCGCAACACGGCGGCTTCGATCTCGGTTTGCTTGTTCGGGTCCATGCAAGGCTCCTTGTTTCGGTTCGGACACAGTATGCGCGACAGCCCCGGTTCGCTTCGACCGGGATGGGTTCGGCGCTTTCCTCAGGTGAGGTGCAGCAGCCAGCGCCGACGCATGTCGCGCAGAAGAGAGAAGATCAGGGGCCAGACCAGGGCGCTGGTGAGGACCGGTGCCCAGTACCAGATGCTGCCCGGCGGAAACCCGGTGATGCCCTGTGGCCACAGCGCCAGTAACTTGAACAGGGCCATCAGGATGGCCACCACCATCATCTGTTGCCAGACCGGATAGACCCGCAGGCGCGGGTGGATCTGCAGCACGATGTAGATGATCACGGCCAGGGCGATGGCGTTCTGTCCCAGCAACTGGCCCTGCAGGGTATCCAGTAGCAGGCCGGCGACGAAGGCGGTCAGGATCCCGATGCGCGACGGGAAGGCCATGGCCCAGTAGATCAGGATCAGCGCCAGCCACTCCGGGCGTGCCGGGCGCAGGATATCCGGGATCGGCACGATGGCGAGGGCCAGGGCAGCCAGCAGGGTCAGCGCCACCGGCCAGGGGATGCCGATGGCGCGGGTCACGGTGTCCCTTCGGCCGGTTCTGATTCCAGCGCGTTCGGAGCTGTCTCCGGGTCGTTGTCCAGCTCGAGCGGGGCGATCGCTGAAACGCCGCCGTCGGTCCACAGCAACAGGACCTCGCGGGAGCGGTCCAGGGCCGCCAGCGGTTCGGCCTCGATGCTCAGGAACGGCTGGCCCTGCGGCCGCTCGACCGAGGTGACCCGGGCCACCGGGTAGTCGGCCGGGAAGCGTCCGCCGAGCCCTGAGGTCAGCAGCAGATCGCCGGGCTCCACATCCTCCTGCAGCGGGACATGGCGCATTTCCAGGCGTTGCGGGTTGCCGGTGCCGACCACCAGACCGCGCAGCCCGGTGCGCGCGCTCAGTACGGGCAGCGCGTGGCTGGGGTCGGAGATCAGCAATGCGATCGAGCTGGTCAGGCGGGTAGACAGAACCTGGCCGATCACGCCGTCGGCATTGATGACCGGCTGGCCGGCATAGACATCGTCATTGCGCCCCTTGTTGAGCACGATCTGCTGGCGAAAGGGGTCGAGATCCACGGCCAGAAGCTTGGCGATCTCGACCCGCTCTTCGGCCTGCTCGGCGGTATTCAGCAGGGCGCGCAGGCGGTCGTTCTCCAGCTGCAGGGCCTCGAAGCGCAGCTGGCGAGCGCGCAGCTCGGCATTCTCGCTGCGCAGGATGCGGTTCTCGGTGATCAGGTCTTCGCGGCTGGTGAACGACTCAAACACCCGGCTGACCGCCCGGACCGGCGCATCCACCGCGACCTGCAGCGGGTAGGTAACGGTGGCCAGGGCGCCGCGGACAAACTGCAGTTCGTTGACGCGGTGATCCAGCGCCATCAGCGCCAGGCCCAGCAGGATCACCGCGAGCAGGCGCAGAGTGGGCGAGACACCCAGTCTGAACAGCGGCTTGCTGATGGCGTGACCTCCGGTTACGGATCGCGTCGACAAGGCAAAGCCGCCCCGGAACCCCCTCCCGTGCGGCTTTGCCGACCTGTTGCGGCCCGGAGTGTAACCCGAACCAGACCCGCGCCGTGGCGACGCGGGCGGGGTGGTCCGGCCTTATTCCATTGCGAGGAAGTCGACCCGTTTCTCGTCCAGCATCTCCAGCACCCGGCCGCCGCCGCGGGCGACGCAGGTCAGCGGGTCGTCGGCGATGACCACCGGGATGCCGGTCTCTTCCATGATCAACCGATCCAGCTGCTGCAGCAGGGCGGAGCCGCCGGTCAGCACAATGCCGCGCTCGGCGACGTCCGCACCGAGTTCCGGCGGGGTCTGCTCCAGGGCGGTGCGCACGGCAGAGACGATGCCGTACAGCGGATCCTGCAGGGCTTCCAGGATCTCGTTCGAGTTCAGGGTGAACGAGCGCGGCACGCCCTCGGCCAGGTTGCGGCCCTTGACCTCGATCTCGAGCAGTTCCTTGCCCGGATAGGCCGAACCGACGGTGTGCTTGATGCGTTCGGCGGTGGCCTCGCCGATCAGTACGCCGTAGTTGCGGCGTACATAGGCCATGATGGCCTCGTCGAAGGTGTCGCCGCCGATGCGCACGGATTCGGAATAGACAATGCCGTTCATCGACAGCACCGCGACTTCGGATGTCCCGCCACCGATGTCCAGCACCATGGAACCGACCGCCTCGTCCAGCGGGATGCCGGCGCCGATGGCTGCGGCCACGGGCTCCTGCAACAGATAGACCTTGCGCGCCCCGGCGCCGAAGGCGGATTCGCGGATCGCGCGGCGTTCCACCTGGGTGGCGCCGCAGGGCACGCAGACCAGCACGCGCGGGCTAGGGCGGAAGATCCGGCGTTCGTGCACCTTCTTGATGAAGTACTGCAGCATTTTCTCGGTGGTGGTGAAGTCGGCGATCACGCCGTCCTTCATCGGGCGCACCGTCACCACGTGCTCCGGCGTGCGGCCGAGCATCTTCTTGGCCTCGATCCCCACCGCCTCGATGGAGCGCGGGCCGCCCGGGCCGCGATCCTGGCGAATGGCGACCACCGAGGGTTCGTTCAGGACGATGCCCTGGCCGCGCATATAGATGAGGGTGTTGGCGGTGCCGAGATCGATGGAGATGTCGTTGGAGAACAACCCCAGAAGGCGTTTGAACATGAAGAAGAAACCTGCTTGAGTGGGCGGGCGGGAAAGCCGTCGACTCTAGCAAGCGCCCGGGGTTTGGGCAACAACGGCTTTGTGGTAAGTTTGCGCTCCGTTTCGCTCAATGAATCCGAACGCTACAGGACCCACCCCGCCATGTCCGTCGATACCTCCGAAGTCCGGCGCATCGCCCATCTCTCCCGTCTGGCCATGAACGATGACCAGGCCCGGGATTTCGCGGGCGGGCTGAGCGACATCTTTGCCTTTGTCGAACAACTGGATGGTGCGCCCATCGAGGGCGTCGAGCCGATGGCCCACCCGCTGGACGCCGAGCAGCGCCTGCGCCCGGATGCGGTGACCGAGCCGGATCGGCGCGAGACCTACCAGGCCATCGCCCCGGCCGTCGAAGGCGGTCTGTACCTGGTCCCGCGCGTTATCGAATGATCCGCCCGTTGCCTTTCTGTTGAACCCGTCACGCTTCTAGCCAGCAAGAGTCCCCGAAACCATGGCCCAGGAAACCCTGTCCGGCTGGGTGCGCAAGCTCCAGGCCCGCGAAATCAGTTCGCGCGAATTGACCCAGCTGTATCTCGACCGGATCGAGCGTCTCGATCCGCAGTTGAACAGCTTCATTACCGTGACCGCCGAGCAGGCGCTGGCCCAGGCCGACGCCGCCGATGCGCGCCTGGCGAAGGGCGAAGCGACCCCGCTGCTGGGTGTGCCGGTCGCGCAGAAGGACATCTTCTGTACCGAGGGTGTGCGCACCTCCTGCGGCTCGCGCATGCTTGATCCGTTCGTCTCGCCCTACAGCGCCACCGTCGTCGAGCGCATGAATGCGGCCGGCGCGGTGATGCTGGGCAAGACCAACATGGACGAGTTCGCGATGGGCTCGTCCAACGAAACCAGTTTCTACGGCCCGGTGCGCAACCCCTGGGACACCGAGCGCGTCCCGGGCGGTTCCTCCGGCGGTTCCGCCGCTGCGGTGGGTGCGCGCCTGGTGCCGGGTGCCACGGGTACCGACACCGGCGGCTCGATCCGCGAGCCCGCCGCGTTCTGCGGCATCACCGGTCTCAAGCCGACCTATGGCCGCGTCTCGCGCTACGGCATGATCGCGTTCGCCTCCAGTCTGGACCAGGGCGGGCCGATGGCCGCCACCGCCGAGGACTGCGGGCGGATGTTGAACGCGATGGCCGGCTTCGACGAGCGCGACTCCACCAGCGTCGAGCGCCCGGAAGAGGACTTCACCGCCGGACTGGAGCAGGACCTGAAGGGCCTGCGCATCGGTCTGCCGACGGAGTTCTTTGGCGAAGCCGGGCTGGATGAGCGGGTGCGCGGCGTGATCGATGCCGCCATCGAGGTGCTCAAGGGTCGCGGCGCCGAGATTCGCGAGGTCAGCCTGCCGAACAGCCATCTGTCGGTGCCGGCCTATTACGTGATCGCGCCAGCGGAGTGCTCCTCCAACCTCGCGCGCTTCGACGGTGTGCGCTATGGCCACCGCTGCGAGAACCCCGAGGACCTGATGGACCTGTACACCCGCTCGCGCGGGGAGGGCTTCGGCGACGAGGTCAAGCGCCGCATCATGGTCGGCACCTACGTATTGTCCGCCGGCTACTACGACGCCTACTACCTGAAGGCACAGAAGGTCCGGCGCATCATCGCCGACGACTTCCGCCGCGCGTTCGACGAGGTTGACCTGGTGTTGGGGCCGACCACGCCGGAGCTGCCGTTCGCGCTCGGTGCCAAGGCCGACCCGGTCAGCATGTACCTGTCGGACACCTACACCATCGCGGCCAATCTGGCCGGTCTGCCGGCGATGTCGCTGCCGGCCGGCGAGATCGACGGCCTGCCGGTCGGCCTGCAGCTGATCGGCAATTACTTCGACGAGGCGCGCCTGCTGGGCGTCGCTCACCAGTATCAGCAAGAGACCGACTGGCACGCCCGCGTGCCGGCGGCCTTCGCCTGAGGGCCCTGAACATGGAATGGGAAACCGTCATCGGGCTGGAGATTCACGCCCAGCTCAATACCGTCTCCAAGATCTTTTCCGGGGCGCCCACCGCCTACGGCGCCGAGCCCAACCGCCAGGCCTGCCCGGTGGATCTGGGCATGCCCGGTGTGCTGCCGGTGCTGAACCAGGGCGCGGTGGAACGGGCCGTGATGCTGGGGCTGGCGATCAATGCCGAGATCACCCCGCGCTCGGTGTTCGCGCGCAAGAACTACTTCTATCCGGACCTCCCCAAGGGCTACCAGATCTCGCAGTTCGAACTGCCGATCGTGGGCCTGGGGCATCTGGATATCGAGCTGGAAGACGGCACCATCAAGCGCGTCGGCGTGACCCGCGCGCATCTCGAAGAGGACGCCGGCAAGAGTCTGCACGAGGGCTTCGAGGCGATGACCGGTATCGACCTCAACCGCGCCGGCACCCCGCTGATCGAGATCGTCTCCGAGCCGGAGCTGCGCTCCGCGAAGGAGGCCGTCGCCTACATGAAGAAGATGCACTCGCTCGTGCGCTATCTGGATATCTGCGACGGCAACATGCAGGAAGGCAGCTTCCGCTGTGATGCCAACGTCTCGATCCGGCCGAAGGGTCAGACCGAATTCGGTACCCGCGCGGAGCTCAAGAACCTGAACTCCTTCCGCTTCGTCGAGCGCGCTATCAACTTCGAGGTCGAGCGTCAGATCGACCTGATCGAGGGCGGCGGTTCGGTGGTGCAGGAGACCCGCCTGTACGACCCGGACCGCGACGAGACGCGCTCCATGCGCAGCAAGGAAGAGGCGAACGACTATCGCTACTTCCCCGATCCGGACCTGCTGCCGCTGGTCGTGGACAGCGCGTTCATCGACGCCGTGCGCGAGAAGCTGCCGGAGCTGCCGGATGCCAAGCGTGAGCGCTTCGCCGAACAGTACGGCCTGTCCGACTATGACGCCGGCGTACTGACCGCCGTGCGCGAGATGGGTGACTTCTACGAGGTCGTGGCCGCCGGCTGCGACGCGCCCAAGCTGGCCGCCAACTGGGTGATGGGCGAGTTCTCCGCCGCGATGAACCGCTCCGAGGTCGAACTGGCGGACGCTCCGGTTAACGCCGAGGGGCTGGCCGGCCTGCTGGCCCGCATTCAGGACGACACCATCTCCGGCAAGATCGCCAAGGAGGTCTTCGAGGCGATGTGGAACGGCGAGGGCGATGCCGATGCCGTGATCGAGGCCAAGGGGCTCAAGCAGATCACCGATACCAGCGCGATCGACACCATCATCGACGATGTGATGGCCAACAACCCGCAGCAGCTCGAACAGTATCGCGGCGGCAAGGACAAGCTGTTCGGCTTCTTTGTCGGTCAGGTCATGAAGGCGACCCAGGGCAAGGCCAACCCGGCCCAGGTCAATGAGCGCCTGAAGGCCAAGCTGGACGGTTGATGCAGCTGAGTATTCCGGAGTCCTGCCACCATGCGTGAGACCGACACCCTCCACCGCTTCATGCTGGAGGAGGCCGGGGTACGCGGCGAGTGGGTGCACCTGGATGCCTCCTGGCAGGCCCTGCTGGAGCTTCACGAGTACCCGCCCGTGGTGCGTGACTTGCTGGGCCAGGCCTATGCGGCGGTTGCCCTGACCGCCGCCACGCTCAAGTTCGACGGCTCGCTGATCCTGCAGATCACCGGCCCCGGCCCGGTGCACATGATCGTCGCCCAGGCCGATGGTCAGGGGCGGCTGCGTGGCCTGGCGCGCTTTCGCGAGACCCCACCGGAGGGCGCGACACTGGCCGAATGCGCCGGCGAGGACGCACGGCTGATGCTGACGCTGGACCCGGGCGACGGCAGCGAGCGCTATCAGGGCGTCGTGGAGCTGGAGGGCGACTCGCTGGCGGAAGCGATGAACGTCTACTTCGAACGCTCGGAACAGCTGCCGACCCGGCTGTGGCTGGCGAGCGGGGCGCAGTCCGCCGCCGGCCTGCTGTTGCAGGCTTTGCCGGCCGAGGGCGGCGATGCGGTGACGCGCGACTCGGAGGAGTGGAACCGAGCGACGATCCTGGCCGAGACCACCACCGCCGACGAGCTACTGAAACTGGACGCTGGCACCCTGCTGGGCCGGCTGTTCGCCGAAGATCGCGTGCGCCTGTTCGACGGCACGCCGGTGACCTTCCACTGCCCCTGCTCGCGCGAGCGCATCGCCGAGACCCTGCGCAGCCTGGGCCGCGACGAGATTCGCAGCATCATCGAGGAACAGGGCTCGGTGGAGGTGACCTGCGAGTTCTGCAATGCCCACTACCACTTCGATCCGGTCGATGCCGAGGCCCTTTGTGCCCCCGAGGCTGCCCAGCCGCCAATCCCGGACACCCGCCAGTAGGCAGGGCTTTCCGGGGTATCCCCGACCCCGAAGCCTTCCCCCGGCCAACCTCGTTAGCCTGTCGTGACCTCCGGCAACTCTGCCGCAGGGACCGTCGCCCCCCGGCCTTGCTATACAAGCAGACTGACCTTGCAGCAGTCTGTAGACGAGGGCGCAATGTATTCCCGGCATACCGAAATCCCGACCCTGGATGTCCGCCCCGGCTGGCTGGTGGAGGCGCGCTATTTCAACCAGGTGCGGCGCGCCCTGGCCCGGCTGGGCCCGGAGATCCGCCTGTCACCGTCGGGGCTCAAGCAACTGGATTTGATCCTCCAGCGTGATGCCTGGATCGTTGTGAACCGGGTCCTGAACGACATGCCGGTGGTCGCCTGGACTGCCTTCCATTCCCGTGGTCGGCGCAGCCTGCATCGCCCGGTGGCCTGCGAGCTGTTGCTGTTCCATGCCATGGCCAGCATGGTGATGAACCGCACGCTGTCTGCGATGGAGGCGGAACTGAGCGCGGCGATTGCCGAGGTGGCCCCGCCGCCATCACCCGGCAAGGTCCTGCCCTTTCATCCGCGCTCCTGCGTCTGATCCGCGCCTATCCGTTCGCTTCAGGCCGGGGCGTGGCGGTGGCTACACGCGGGGCAGGCGGGGTCGCGGCGCAGCCGGATCTCGCGGAACTGCATGGCGAGCCCGTCGAGGATCAACAGCCGGCCGCTCAGGGTCGGCAGACCCATGAGCAGCTTGAGGGCCTCGGTTGCCTGCAGGCTGCCGACCACGCCGGGCAGGCTCGCCAGTACGCCGTTGGCGGCGCAGGTGTCCTCGTCGCCACCCCCTTCGCCGTACAGGCAGTGGTAGCAGGCGGCCCCCGGATCGCGGTAGTCGAAGGTGGTCAGCTGTCCCTCGAAGCGGATGACCGCCCCGGAGACCAGCGGCGCGCCGGCCGCCAGTGCAGCGCGGCTGATGGCCCCGCGGGCGGCGAAGTTGTCCGTGCCGTCCAGCACGACGTCGGCGCTGGCGAACAGCCGGGTCATCGCCGCGTCGTCCAGGCGTTCGGCGCGCGTCTCCACCTGGCAGCCGGGGTTCATCGCCGCCACGCGATCCGCGGCCGAGGCCACCTTGTCGCGGCCGATGTCGGCATCGGTATGCAGGATCTGGCGCTGCAGGTTGGTCACCTCCACGTGATCCGGGTCGACCAGGGTCAGCCGGCCCACCCCGGCGGCGGCCAGATAGGCCGCCACCGGCGAGCCCAGCCCGCCCAGCCCCATGATCACTGCATGCGCCTGCTGCAGGGATTCCTGCCCTTCGATGCCCACGCCGGGGAGCATGATCTGGCGGCTGTAGCGCAGGAGTTGGTCGTCATCCATGGGGCAATCTCCGGGGTAAGGCCGGAATTGTAACCGGCGTCACGCTCGTGGACGGGCTCAGTTAGGAACCATTCAGGAACGCTGCATACGCTTGATCCCGGCAATCTTGCCACAACCCCGGGCCGCCGACGCTTCCTCAGGTTGGCCCGGATGGAAGGAGGGATCCATCATGAAACGACTCGTCATTCTGGCGCCGGCCGCGCTGCTGGCGCTCGCCCTGTCCGCCCCGACGCATGCGGCCCAGCAGGTCTCGGCGGCGGGTGCCTCGACCTTCGATGCGGGTGCCCTGCAGCACGTGCGTCACGGCCATTCGAGGGAGCACAAGAATTACCGTGGCCATCCCGGCGCGCGGGGGCACAAGCAGGCGAAGCGTGCGAAGAGCCGTGGGCGTGGCCATCGCAAGCATTCGCGTAGTCACGAGCATCATCACTATCACTACTACGACAATCGTTCGAGTCGCTACCGCCACCGGTCTTCGCCCAGCGGTTCGGTCAACCTGCACCTGCGTTTGCCGTTCTGACCCGGGAGGGACTGTCACATGTGAGGCCCCGGCCATCTGGCCGGGGCTTTTTTGAGGTTGGGGCATGATCGTCACGTCGACGTCGCTCAGTGTTTCCCCAGGCTGGTCCGTTCGTGGCCGGCGGGGTCCTTCAGGGTGTCAATGTCCCGATAGCCTGCCTGCTGTAGCCGTCGTCGAACGCGCTCGCCCTGATCGAAGCCGTGTTCCAGGAGCAGCCAGCCTCCCGGCTTCAGGCAGGCACGAGCGGTGTCGATCACCCGGTGCAGGTCGGCCAGGCCGTGCTCCTCCGCGGCCAGGGCGGTGCGCGGCTCGAAGCGCAGGTCGCCGCGCGTCAGGTGCGGGTCGCCCGGGTCGATGTAGGGCGGGTTGCAGGTGATGACGTCGAAGTGCGGCTGCGGGGCCAGCGCGTCGAGCCAGTGGCCTTGCCACAGGTGAACCGGGAGCCCCAGCTCGCGCGCATTGGTCTGCGCCTGCTGCAGGGCACCCTCGCTGCGGTCGCTGGCAAAGGCGAGGATGCCCGGGCGTTCGCTCTTCAGCGCCAGGATGATGGTACCGGGGCCGGTGCCCAGGTCGAGCACTCGGGGCTTGTCGGTGTCCAACTCGTCGATCACGGACAGCGCCTGTTCCACCAGCAGCTCGGTCTCCGGCCGCGGGATCAGGCAGGCGGGGGAGACGCCCAGGTCCAGCGTCCAGAAGCTGCGCCGGCCGAGGATATGGGCCATCGGCTCGCCAGCGCAGCGGCGCCGGCATAGCGCGTCCACGCGGGTGGCTTGTGCGGGGGTGGCCGGGTCGGTGCCGTGTGCGATCAGCTGCGCGGTGTCCCGACTGGTAGCGGCGCCCAGCAGCATGCGGGCTTCCAGGCCGGGGTTTTCTATGCCGGCGTCCTGCAGGCGGATGCGCAGGTCCCGCAGCAGGGCATCCAGCGTGGGCGGCGTGTCCATTACGTCTCGGCGAGGGTGGCGAGCTGCTCGGCCTGGTATTCGTGGATTAGCGGGTCGATGACCGGGTCGAGGTCTCCGGCCATGACCTGTTCCAGCTTGTACAGGGTCAGGTTGATGCGGTGGTCGGTCACGCGGCCCTGCGGGAAGTTGTAGGTGCGGATGCGCTCGGAGCGGTCGCCGCTGCCGACCAGGCCCTTGCGCTCGGCGCTCTGCGCGGCGGCCTGGGCCTCGCGCTCGGTCTCGAACATCCGCGCGGCCAGGTAGGTGAGTGCCTTGGCCCGGTTCTTGTGCTGCGAGCGCTCTTCCTGGCACTCGACCACGATGCCGGTAGGCAGGTGGGTCAGGCGCACCGCGGAGTCGGTCTTGTTGATGTGCTGCCCGCCGGCGCCGGAGGCACGGTAGGTGTCCACGCGCAGGTCGGCCGGGTTGATCTCCGGCATCTCGACCTCCTCCAGTTCCGGCAGGATGGCGACCGTTGCGGCGGAGGTGTGGATGCGGCCCTGGGATTCGGTCTCGGGGACGCGCTGCACGCGATGGGCGCCGGATTCGAACTTGAGCCGCGAGTAGGCGCCTTGCCCCGCCAGGCGCGCGATCACCTCGCGGTAGCCGCCGTGCTCGCCCTCGCTGACGTTGAGGATCTCCAGCTTCCAGCGCTGGTTCTCGGCGTAGCGGGTGTACATGCGCAGCAGGTCGCCGGCGAAGATTGCAGCCTCGTCGCCGCCGGTCCCGGCGCGGATCTCCAGGAACACGTTGGCGTTGTCGTGCGGGTCGCTCGGGATCAGGTGGCGGTAGAGTTCTGCCTCCAGCGCCTCGGTCTGTTCGGTCAGGGACTCGATCTCGGCCTCGGCCATGGCGCGCAGGTCGGCGTCGTCGTCCTCGAGCATCGCGCGCGCCTCTTCCAGCGCCGCGTGGTTGTCGTGCCAGGCCTTCCAGGCCTCGGCCACCGGTTCCAGCTGGCTGTATTCCTGTGACAGGCGGCGCAGCTGGTCCGGGTCCTCGGCGGCGTCCGGGGTGGCCATCAGCTGCGCGATCTCGGCGTGGCGTTCGGCCAGGCCCTCGAGTTTGGTGCGGAACGAGGCCTTCACGAGGGGGTGCCGGAGTCGGGATCGTCGCCGGGGTCGTCTTCCGGGGCGGGCAGCTGGAACAGCCGATGGGCGGCCTCCAGCAGGCGGGCGTCGCCCTCGTGGGCCGCGGTGTTCAGGGATTTGCAGGGGAAGTGCATCAGCTTGTTGGTCAGGTTGTGCGCCAGCAGCTGCATCGCTTCCTCGGGCGACTTGCCGGCGCGCAGCATGGCCTCGGCCTTGGCCAGCGCCTCGGCCTTCACGCTGTCGGCACGCTGGCGCAGCTGGCGGATGCTGTCCACCGAGTCGCGGGCACGCAGCCAGCGCATGAATTCGCCGGCACGCTGGGTGATGATTTCCTCAGCCTGTTCGGCAGCGGCCTGGCGCGACGCCATGTTCTCGTCGATGACCTCCTGGAGGTCGTCCACCGTGTAGAGGTAGACGTCCTCGAGATCGCCGACCTCGGGTTCGATGTCGCGTGGCACGGCGATGTCCACCATGAACATCGGCTTGTGCCGACGCTTGCGCAGGGCGCGTTCCACCGCGCCCTTGCCGAGGATCGGTAGCGGCGCGGCGGTGGAGGAGATCACGATGTCGGCATCGGCCATGCGATCCGGGAGCTGGTCGAGGCTGATGGCCTCGGCGTCGAAGCGGCCGGCCACGGCGCGGGCGCGGTCCACCGTGCGGTTGGCGACGATGACGTTGCCGATGCCGCCTCCGGAGAGGTGCTGCAGGGCGAGTTCGATGGTCTCGCCGGCGCCGATCACCAGGGCGGTCAGCGGCTTCAGGTCGCCGAAGATCTGGCGTGCCAGCGACACCGCCGCGAAGGCGACCGAGACCGCGCTCTGGCCGATGGCGGTCTGGGTGCGCACGTCCTTGGCGGTGGCAAAGGCGTGCTGGAACAGGCGTTCCAGCGAGCGCCCGAGCGTACCGGCGTTGTGGGCGTGCTGGTAGGCGGTCTTCATCTGCCCCAGGATCTGCGGTTCGCCGAGGACCATGGAATCCAGCCCGCTGGCTACGCGCAGAGTGTGACGCACGGCCGAGCCATCGTGGTGCAGGTAGAGGTAGGGTTTCAGCTCGTCGCGGTCGATGCCGTGGTAGCCGCCGATCCAGTCGATGACGCGTTGTTCGCTTTGCTGATCGTCCTCGCGGAAGTACACCTCGGTGCGGTTGCAGGTGGACAGGATCGCGGTTTCCGGCAACAGCACGCCGGAGCGCAGCGAGTGTAGGGCCTCGCCGAGCTCGTGCTCGTTGACGGAGAGCCGTTCGCGAATGGCGACCGGAGCCGTCTTGTGATTGATCCCGAGAGTGAACAGCATGCTGGCGCGTATTGTGCCGGAAAACGCGGGCGCGTGGCCGAATTTCCCGATAGTGTACTGTGCTGTACGGTTAGCAGGAGGGGCGCGCGCCGGCCGGGTGCATCCGTATACCCGCTCGTGTGGCACCCGAATTGTGGCACCAGAGCTGTGGAACCCTGGGGGCCGCTGCCCCGTCCCATCCGATATGGCCGCAATGATTCCGATTGGACACAACATGATTCGAAGCCTGCTCGCGCTCACCGCCGTGTTCTCCCTGGCGGGGTGCGCGCATACCCAGCTGGACGCCTCCGAATCGCCGGAGTCGGATCGCCCCGAGGTGCTGCCCTTGATGCAGACCCAGGATCCGGAGGCTGTGCTGATGTTCAGCGTCCTGGCCGCCGAGATCGCGGTGCGCTCCGGCGAGCATGCCGAGGCGGCGCGCTATTACGGGGCCGCGGCGTTGCTGAGCGACGATCCGGTCATTGCCGAGCGTGCCACCCGGATCGCCTTGTTCGCGCGCGAACCGGGACACGCACAGCGTTCGGCCGACCGCTGGCTGCGCCTGGCCCCCGAGAGCACTGATGCCAGCCAGGTCTCGACGGTCCTGCGGATCAACGCCGGCGATGCCGAGCAGGCGGCCGAACAGCTGGATTCGCTGATGAATCGCGTCGTGGTGCAGGGCGGCGATCCCTACGCGACCCTGGGTGGTGTGATTGGTCAGGCTCAGGATCAGCAGGCGGCTCTGGAGACCATGCACCTGCTGGCCGAGCGCCGCCGCGACGACGTGGGTGTGCATCGCGTGCAGGCCGAGGCCGCGCTGCGCTTTGGCGAGCCGGGCGAGGAGGTGCTTGCGGTGACCGAGCGGGCCGCCGAACGCTTCCCGGAATCGGTCCAGCTGCGTTTGCTGCATGCACGGGCCCAGAGCGATGCCGGGCATGACGATGCGGCGATCGAGACCCTGCGCGCGACCGTGGAGGCCCACCCGGACAACCGCGAGGCCCGTCTGGGATACGCGCAGGTCCTGACCGAAATGGAGGATGACGTCTTCGCCCGCGAGGAGATGGACCGCCTGGTGGAGATGGCGCCGGAGGATACCCAGCTCCTGCTGGCACTGGCGTTGATGAACCTGGAGGCGGAGCAGTTGGGCCCTGCGCGGGATTACCTCGAACGCCTGGATGCCCTGGGTGAGCGCGAGAACGACGTTGCGTACTACCTGGGGCGCCTGCACGAGATGGCCGACGAGCCGGAGGCCGCCCTGGGTGCCTACGCTCGCGTGGAGGCCGGCGACCATGCCGAGGATGCCCGTCTGCGCAGCGCGCGCCTGACGCTCAGACGCGACGGGGCCGAGGCCGCTCGCGATCTTTTTGACCCCATGCAGCAGGGCGTGGACGACGATCTGGCCCGACGCGCCTATCTGGCCGAGGCGAACGCCCTGCGCGAGCAGGGCGAGCATGCCGAGGCCCGCAGCCGGTTGAACCGCGGCCTGGTGCAGTTTCCCGGCAATACACAGTTGTTGTACCTGCGCGGGTTGGTCCACGAGCGCGAGGACAATATCGCGGCGGCCGAGGCCGATTTCCGCACGATCCTCGAGTCCGACCCGGAGAACGTCGCGGCGCTGAATGCGCTCGGGTATACCCTGGCGGATCGCACCGAGCGCTATGACGAGGCCTACGAATTGATTTTGCGCGCCTACGAGCAGGCGCCGGATGACGCCGCGATCATCGACAGCTATGGCTGGGTCCTGTATCGCCTGGGCCGGCTGGAGGAGGCCGAGACTCAGCTGCGGCGGGCCTACGCGCTGGCGGACGACGGCGAGATCGCCAGTAATCTGGCGGTGGTGTTGTGGGAGCGCGGCGAGCGCGAAGAAGCCCGGGAGGTCCTCGAGGCCGCGCTGCAACGCGAGCCCGAGCATGAGCGCCTGCAGCGTGTGCGCAACGATCTGATCGAATGAACCGGCAGGGGATGACGCGACAACCACGACGGATCCGGGGCGCCGGGTGGCTGGCCGGGCTGGTGGGTGGCTGGGGGCTGTTGCTCGCGGGCTGTGCTGCCCCTTTGCCCGAGGCGGACACCTCGCCGGCGGCCGAGGCGGCCTTCGAGGAGCGCACCGAGCAGCTGGCGGCGCTGGACAGCTGGCGGCTGGTGGCGCGTCTGGGGCTGGCCTCCGGGGAGGAATACTGGTCGGCCCAGCTCAACTGGCGCGTGCAGGAAGGCCAGCATGTGCTGGACCTGTCCGGCCCGATGGGGCGCGGCGGCGGGCGTCTGACGCTCTCCGATAACGGGCGCGCGCTGCTGGTCACACGGTCCGGCGAGCGCTTCCAGGCGCAGGACCCGGATACCCTGGTGGCCCGGGTGCTGGGCGAATCCATCCCCGTCAGCGGCATGATCTACTGGGTGCGCGGCCTGTTGCACCCCGAGGCCTCCTATCAGCTGGATATCGACGCAGACGGGCGGCCGCTGGAGATCCTGCAGTCCGGCTGGACCATCGAATACACCGAGTTCGAGAAGGTCGATGGTGTCCCCATGCCGGTCGCCATGGTGCTTGAGCGCGACGAGGTCGAGCTGCGCGCGCGCATCGGTCGTTGGCAGCTAGGGCCGGACGAGACGTGGTGAGTGCGGCGACGGGCGGGGGGTTCGGGATGCCCTTTCCGGCCCCGGCCAAGATCAATCGTTTCCTGCACATCACCGGCCGCCGGGCGGATGGCTATCACGAGCTGCAGACGGTGTTCCAGTTCCTCGGGCTGGCTGACAGCCTGCGCTTCGATCCCTTGCCCGAGGGGCGCTTCGAGATGGCCGGCGAGGCCATCGACGGGGTCGATAACCTCTGCCTGCGGACGGCCCGGCGCCTGGCCGAGGTGGCGGACAAGCCCTTTGGCGTGCGCATCCACCTCGACAAGCGCATTCCGGTGGGGGGCGGCCTGGGTGGCGGCAGTTCCGATGCCGCCACCACGCTGGTGGCCCTGAATTACCTGTTTGATCTGGGCTGCCCGGTTGAGCGGCTGGCGGCGATCGGGCTGGAGCTGGGGGCTGATGTGCCGGTGTTCGTCGCCGGACATGCCGCCTGGGCCGAGGGGGTGGGTGAGCGGCTTGCGCCCGTGGCCCCGGATACCGGCTGGATTCTGCTGATTGATCCCGGCGTTTCGGTCGCCACCGGGGCCATGTTCGGGTGTGCGGAATTGACACGCGACTGCGCCACCGAGACAATTTCGTCCGCGATCGACGCCGAGCGGTTTGTGAACGTGTTCGAACCGGTCGTTCGGGCGCGCTATCCGGAGGTCGATCACGCGCTGGCCTGGCTGGCTGATCAAAGCCCCCGGGCGCATCTGAGCGGTAGCGGCGGCTGCGTGTTCGGGATGTTTCCCGATGAGGGGGCGGCCCGGGCAGCTCAGTCCGCGCAGCCCGCCCCGTGGAAAAGCTGGGTGACGACGTTGCAGAACACGTCGCCCTTGCAGGCCTGGTTGCCGGCGTGTGACGGCAGCACCGAAAAAGAATAAGTCCAGAGTTATTGGGCCGTAGCCAAGCGGTAAGGCAGCGGGTTTTGATTCCGCTAAGCGCCAGGTTCGACGTGAGCGGCGCAGCCGCGACCGACCGTCGCCGAAGGTGACGGCCCCGAAGTTGATGAACGGTGGGGTGGCGCGCAGCGCCATCATCCTGCCGGCCCGGATCGGCATTGCCGATCCGCGGGGTGAGCCGGGCACGACGCCGGCCAGGCAGTACAATAGAGTTCAGGGAGATATTGGGCCGTAGCCAAGCGGTAAGGCAGCGGGTTTTGATCCCGCCATGCGCAGGTTCGAATCCTGCCGGCCCAGCCATACAATCGCCCCGCGCCGCCGGCGCGGGGCACTGAGTGAACTGCCGGGACGGCAGGATGAGAACCGGGTTCGACTCGAGCGGCGTAGCCGCGAGAGAACGCCGCCGCAGGCGGCGGCCCGGTTTCCATGAGATGGGGGCGGCGCGCAGCGCCGTAATCCTGCCGGCCCAGCCAACAACCGCTTCGCGCCAGAAGGGCGCGAAGCAAAACCATCAAGACCCCGGTCCCGATCCGGGGTCTATAATTTGGAGTTCGGGCGTTCTAGAGCGCCCGCTCCACTCCATCCAGACCGGGACGAACCGTGGTCGACAAGAATCGCATGATGATCTTCGCGGGCAATGCCAACCCGCGTCTCGCCCAGGCCGTTGCAGAGCACCTGGGGCTGCCGATGGGCAAGGCCATCGTGGGGCGTTTCAGCGATGGCGAGGTGCAGGTCGAGTTGCTGGAGAATGTGCGCGGCCGCGACGTCTTCCTGATCCAGCCGACCGGGCAGCCGACCAACGAAAACATCATGGAACTGGTGATCATGGTGGATGCGTTGCGCCGGGCCTCGGCCGGACGCATCACCACGGTGATCCCGTATTTCGGCTACGCGCGTCAGGATCGCCGGGTGCGCTCGGCGCGGGTGCCGATCTCGGCCAAGGTGGTCGCCAACATGATCGAGGCGGTGGGCGCGGATCGTGTGCTGACCATCGATGTGCACGCCGACCAGGTCCAGGGTTTCTTTAATGTCCCGGTGGACAATATCTATGCCTCGCCGGTGCTGCTGGGCGACGTCTGGCGGCATGTCTCGGGCGACCTGACCGTGGTGTCGCCGGATGTCGGTGGGGTGGTGCGGGCCCGCGCCATCGCCAAGCGACTGGACGACGCCGATCTGGCGATCATTGACAAGCGCCGGCCGCGCGCCAACGAGTCCGAGGTGATGCACATCATCGGTGATGTGCGCGGCAAGTCCTGCATCATCATCGACGACCTGGTGGATACCGCCGGGACGCTGTGTCAGGCGGCGAAGGCCCTGAAGGCACACGGGGCGGAATCGGTGATGGCCTATGCCACGCACCCCGTGCTTTCCGGCGCGGCAATTGATAATATAAACGGTTCGGCGCTTGACGAGCTGGTGGTGACCGACACCCTGGCCCTGCAGCCCAATGCGCAGGCGTGCGAAAAGATTCGCCAGTTGTCGGTCGCGGAGATGCTTGCGGAGACCATCCGTCGCATTAATCTCGAAGAGTCCGTCAGCTCGCTGTTCATGGACTAGACCCGCGTGGACTAGATCCGTGGACGGGCGATAACCGATTTCGGGAGGCTTGCCTCCCTTCAGCGCCCCGCCTGGTCGCGGGCGGGGTGTGTTCAAGGCGCTTCGGGTGAAGCGCCTTTCATTTTGGAGACCGTAGCAATGAGCATGAGCTTTACCATTGAAGCCGAGAAGCGTGACGAACAGGGTTCGAGTGCGAGCCGCCGCCTGCGTCGTGCCGGCAAGCTGCCCGCCATCCTGTACGGGGCGGACAAGGACGCCGTGTCAATAACCCTGGATCACAACGCGATGGTCCACAACCTCAAGGAAGATGCGTTCTATTCGCACATCCTGAGCGTGAAGCTGGGCGGCAAGACCGAGAAGGCGATCCTGCGTGATGTACAGCGCCATCCGTTCAAGCCGACCATCTACCACGTCGACCTGATGCGCGTGAGCGCCAATCAGCCGATCCGCGTCAGCGTGCCGCTGCACTTCCACAACGAGGAAGAGTGCAAGGGTGTGAAGCTGGGCGGCGGCATGGTTAGCCGCATGATCAACGAGCTCGAGGTCGAGTGTCTGCCGGGCGATCTGCCTGAGTCCATCGATCTCGACGTGATCGAGCTGGATGTCGGTGACACCGTGCACATTTCCGAGCTGAAGCTGCCGGAAGGCGTGCAGAGCGTGGCCCTGATGCACGGCGAGGAATACGACTACGCCGTGGTCAGCGTGCTGCTGCCGCGTTCCGCCAAGGCGGAAGAGGAAGAGCTCGAAGGCGAAGCCGCGGAAGCCGAAGGTGGCGAAGAAGCCGAGGGTGGCGACGAGGCCGCTTCCGGCGACGAGTCGGAGTCCGGGGACAAGGAGTAAGCCTTGCGGCTTGCCGCCTGACTGATGGCGATCCAACCCGAACCGATCCGTCTAGTGGTCGGGCTGGGCAACCCGGGCCCGCGTTATGCCGAAACCCGGCATAACGCGGGTTTCTGGTTTGTGGACACCCTGGCCCGCCGCCATGGCGCGGAGTTCCGCCCCGAGAGTCGCTTCGATGGTGAAGCGGCACGTCTGGCCCTGCCGGACGGCGACTGCTGGCTGCTCAAGCCCATGAGCTTCATGAACAAGAGTGGCCTGCCGGTACGCAAGTGCGCGGATTTCTACCGTATCCCGCCCGCGGCCATCCTGGTCGTGCATGACGAGCTGGATCTCGATCCCGGCGTGGTGCGGCTGAAGCTGGGCGGCGGCCATGGCGGACACAACGGGCTGCGCGATCTGCATCGCCACATGGGCGGACCGGACTACGCCCGGCTGCGGGTTGGCATTGGGCACCCGGGGCATCGCGACGACGTGGTGCCGTTCGTGCTCGATCGCCCCGGGCGGGATGATGCCCGGGCCATCGAGGAGGCCATCGATACGGCCCAGGACCAGATCCCGGCCCTGGTGGCCGGGCGCTGGGACGAGGCCGTGCGCAATCTGCATGGGAGCGGGTCGAAGCCGGCCGGCCCCAAGAACTCCGAGGAAGCCCCATGAGTCTGAAATGCGGGATCGTGGGCCTGCCGAATGTCGGCAAGTCCACCCTGTTCAATGCCCTCACGCGCGCGGACATCGCGGCGGAGAACTATCCCTTCTGCACCATCGACCCGAACGTGGGCGTGGTGGAGGTCCCGGACCCGCGGCTGACGCGGCTCGCCGAGATCGTGAAGCCCCAGCGCACGCTGCCGACCACGGTCGAGTTTGTGGATATCGCCGGTCTGGTCGCCGGCGCCGCCCAGGGCGAGGGGCTGGGCAACCAGTTCCTGGCGCATATCCGCGAGACGGATGCGATCGCCCAGGTGGTGCGCTGTTTCGAGGATGACGACATCGTGCATGTCGCCGGAAAGGTGGATCCGCTGGCGGATATCGAGACCATCAGCACCGAGCTGATGCTGGCGGACCTCGAGACGGTGAACAAGGCGCTGTCCCGGCTGGCACGTGCGGCCAAGTCGCAGGACAAGACCGCCATCGCCCAGTTGCAGGCGGCCGAGAAGGTGTCGGCGGGCCTTGATCAGGGCATTCCGGCACGGGCGCAGGGTCTGGACGAGGACGAGCGGCGAGCCCTCTACGACCTGCACCTGTTGACCCTCAAGCCGGCGATGTACATTGCCAATGTGGACGAGGCCTCGCTGGTCGGCGGCAATGCCATGGTCGAGGCCGTGCAGGCGAAGGCGGCCGAGGAGGGCGCCGAAGTGGTCAGCGTCTGCGCGGCCATCGAGGCCGAGATCGCAGTGCTGGATCCCGAGGAACGCACCGAGTTCCTGGCTGATCTGGGCCTCGAGGAGCCGGGGCTGGACCGGGTGATCCGGACGGCCTACCGCCTGCTGAACCTGCAGACCTTCTTTACTGCGGGCGAGAAAGAGGTGCGTGCCTGGACCGTTCGCCAGGGCTCCACCGCGCCGCAGGGGGCGGGGGCGATCCACACCGATTTCGAGCGCGGTTTCATTCGTGCCGAGGTGGTGGGGTACGACGATTTCGTTGGATACAACGGCGAGCAGGGCGCGAAGGACGCGGGCAAATGGCGCCTCGAAGGCAAGGAATACATGCTGAGAGAAGGCGACGTGGTACATTTCCGCTTCAATGTCTGAGCGTTATACTAGGTATTAAGTCCGGGGTGTGTTGCAGTGCCGGCCGCGCCCCGTTTTGGCACCAAATTTCGGGAGTACAGTAATGGACGTAATGGATCGCATCCGCCAGCAGGTGGAAGACAATCCGGTGGTGATCTTCATGAAGGGCACCCCGCAGTTCCCCATGTGCGGGTTCTCCAGCCGTGCGGTGGAGGCGCTCAAGCGCTGCGACCAGGAATTCGGCTACGTGAACGTGATCGCGGATCAGGAAGTCATGCAGAACCTGCCGCGCTTCGCCGACTGGCCGACCTTCCCGCAGGTCTATATTGACGGCGAGCTGGTCGGGGGCTGCGACATCACCCTCGAGATGTTCGAGAGCGGCGAGCTGAAGAAGATGGTCGACGAGGCCCACGCCAAGCGCGCGGCCAGCTAGGCAGAACTGGCCCGGCGGCCATGCGGCCGTCCGTCATATGACCCGTCACCCGGGCGCCCTTGTGGCGGCTCGGGCGGCGGGTTTTTTACGTTCAACTCCCGGGCGGGAGTTCTTCCGGGTCGGGCAGGCGCAGGGCGTTTTGCGGCACCCCGATCCCGTCCTGCCAGCGGTTGGTGATCTGGCAGAAGATGTCCGCCGTCTTTTCCGCATCGAAGGCCGCGCTGTGCGCCGACTCGGCGTCCCAGCCCAGTCCCGCGGCGTCCGCCGCGCGCGCCAGCACCGTCTGCCCGAAGGCCAGCGCCGCGAGGGATACCGTATCCAGGCTGCTAAACGGGTGGAACGGGTTGCGTTTGATGCCGCAGCGTTCGGCCGTGGCGTGGACGAAGCCCAGATCGAAGTGGGCGTTGTGCCCCACCAGCACCGCGCGCTTGCAGTGGTTGACCTTCACCTCCCGGCGCACCTCGCTGAACACCTTGCCCATCGCCTGATCCTCGGGGTAGGCCGCGCGCAGCGGGTGGTAGGGGTCGATGCCGTTGACCTCCAGCGACTTCGGGTCCATTTCCGAACCCTCGAACGGCCGCACATGCACGCTGACCGTGCGGTCGCGCACCAGGTGGTCGTTCGCGTCGCGGCGCAGAAATACCGCAGCGATCTGCAGCAGGGCATGCCGGCGGCAGTCGAAGCCGCCGGTCTCCACGTCGACGACCACCGGCAGGAAGCCGCGGAAGCGGTTCGCCATCGGGCGGTGATTGGGGTCCAGCTGCAGGGTTTCGGGCATTGGGGTACTCGGTTTCGGGTGGGGCGGTGGTTCGGGATGTCGGCGGCGCCGGGCGGGGGATTGGCCCGCGTTCCGGCTGGTCAGGCGGGTTGCGCGCGGTTTGCGCACGTTCCCGCAGATTTCCCCGACGATCGGCGCCATAGCGGGCTTTGGCTTGACCTGTTGGCGGGACAGTCGGGATACTTGCGCCTTTTATGCCCGCCCAACACCGGCGCATGGTAGCAAATGCCCGCCTGCCCGGTGGCCCGGCCCCGTAGTGGCAACCCGATTCCCAACCCGTTTTCAGGGGTAGAGCGCATGGACCCGAACGCGACCGAACACGATATCGACCCGCAGGAGACCCAGGAGTGGATCGACGCCCTGGCCTCCGTGCTGGAGACGGATGGCCCGGAGCGGGCCCATGCCCTCCTCGAGCGAATGGTCGACAAGGCGCGCCGCAGCGGGGCCTATCTCCCGTACTCCGCCAACACCGCCTACGTGAACACCATCCCCACGCACCTCGAGCCGGAATACCCGGGCGATGGCGCGGTGGAGCATCGCATCCGTTCCTATATCCGCTGGAACGCAATGGCGATGGTGGTGAAGGCCAACCGGGTCTCTGCCGAGCTGGGCGGGCATATCGCCACCTTCGCCTCCGCCGCGACGCTGTACGACGTCGGCTTCAACCACTTCTGGCACGCCCCTGCGCACGACCACGGCGGTGACTTGCTGTTTGCCCAGGGGCATTCCTCGCCGGGCATCTACGCCCGCGCGTTCATGGAAGGACGCCTGAGCGAGGAGCAGCTGGACCACTTCCGCCGCGAGGTGGATGGCAAGGGCCTGTCGTCGTATCCCCACCCGTGGCTGATGCCGGACTTCTGGCAGTTCCCGACGGTGTCCATGGGCCTGGGCCCGATCATGAGCATCTACCAGGCGCGCTTCATGCGTTACCTGCAGGATCGCGGCCTGGCGGAGACCAAGAACCGCCGCGTGTGGAGCTTCGTCGGCGACGGCGAAGTGGACGAGCCGGAGACCCTGGGGGCGATCACCCTCGCCTCGCGCGAGAAGCTGGACAACCTGACCTGGGTGGTGAACTGCAACCTGCAGCGCCTGGACGGCCCGGTGCGCGGCAACGGCAAGATCATCCAGGAGCTGGAGGCGATCTTCCGCGGCGCCGGCTGGAACGTGGTCAAGGTCCTGTGGGGCCGCTACTGGGATCCGTTGTTGGCCAAGGACACCGACGGCCTTCTGCAAAAACGCATGATGGAGGCGGTCGACGGTGACTATCAGAACTACAAGTCGCGTGATGGCGCCTACGTGCGCGAGCACTTCTTTGGCAAGTACCCCGAGCTCCAGCGCATGGTGGCCAACATGTCCGACGAGGACATCTGGCGCCTGAATCGCGGCGGCCACGACCCGGTCAAGGTCTATGCGGCCTACAAGGCGGCGGCCGAGCACAAGGGCCAGCCGACGGTGATCCTTGCGCACACCGTGAAGGGTTATGGCATGGGGGCGGCGGGCGAGGCCCAGAACCGCACCCACAGCCAGAAGAAGATGGATTCGGACGACATGAAGCAGTTTCGCGACCGCTTCAATATCCCGCTGTCCGACGAGCAGGTGGAGAAGGCCGAATACATCAAGCCGGACCCCGACTCCGAAGAGATGAAGTACATGAACGCGCGGCGCAACGACCTGGGCGGTCATCTGCCCGTGCGCCGGCCGTTGGCCACGCCGCTCGAGGTGCCTGGTCTGGATGCCTTCAACGGCCTGCTGGAGGCCTCCGGCGAGCGCGAGATGTCCACCACCATGGCCTTCGTGCGCATGCTGACCCTGCTGGCCCGCGACAAGAAGATCGGCAAGAACGTGGTCCCGATCGTGCCCGACGAGGCGCGGACCTTCGGCATGGAAGGACTGTTCCGCCAGCTGGGGATCTACTCCTCGGTCGGTCAGCTCTACGAGCCGCAGGACAAGGACCAGGTGATGTACTACAAGGAGGACAAGAAGGGCCAGATCCTGGAAGAAGGGATCAACGAGGCCGGTTCCATGTCCTCCTGGATCGCGGCGGCGACCTCCTACTCCACGCATGGCGTGGCGATGGTGCCGTTCTACATCTTCTACTCGATGTTCGGCTTCCAGCGCATCGGCGACCTGATCTGGGCCGCCGGTGACATGCGCGCGCGCGGCTTCCTGATGGGCGCGACCGCTGGGCGCACCACGCTGGCCGGCGAGGGCCTGCAGCACGACGACGGCCACAGCCAGATGATGGCGGCCAACGTCCCCAACTGCATCGCCTACGACCCGACCTTCGCCTACGAGCTGGCGGTGATCGTGCAGGACGGCATGCGCCGCATGTACGCGGAGCAGCAAAGCGTCTTCTACTACATCACCGTGATGAACGAGAACTACCCGCAGCCGGCCATGCCGAAGGGTGCCGAGGACGGCATTCGCCGCGGGCTGTATCGCTTCCAGGCGGGTGGTCGCAAGAAAAAGAAGGTGCGCCTGCTGGGCTCCGGCACCATCCTGCGCGAGGCCATCGCCGCTGCGGAACTGCTGGACCAGGACTTCGGCGTGGCCGCCGAGGTATGGAGCGCGACCAGCTTCAACGAACTGGCCCGCGATGGCCGCGATGCCGACCGCCATGCGCGCCTGAACCCGGAGGCCAAGCCGCGCAAATCGTGGGTCGAGGAATGCCTGGGCGGTTCGGACGACCCGGTCATCGCCGCCACCGACTACGTCCAGGCCTATCCCGACCAGATCCGTGCCTTCGTGCCGGCCGACTACCGCGTGCTGGGCACTGACGGCTTCGGCCGCTCGGATACCCGCGCTGCGCTGCGCCGCCACTTCGAGGTGGATCGCTACCACATCGCGGTCACGGCCCTGAAGGCCCTGGCCGATGCCGGGACCGTCGAGGCCCAGACCGTCAGTGAGGCGATCAAGAAGTACCAGATCGACGTCGAACGGCCCAACCCCTTGCAGGCCTGAGGCCGCCGGTACCGAGGCAGGAGCAGACATGAGTAACACGACTACCGTGCACGTACCGGACATCGGTGATTTCAAGGATGTCGAGATCATCGAGGTGATCGTCAGCCCGGGGGATACCGTGTCTCCCGAGGATCCGCTGATCACGCTGGAATCGGACAAGGCCTCCATCGAGATCCCGGCCCCGCAGGGCGGCACTGTGAAGGCCCTGAAGGTGAAGGCCGGCGACCGCGTCAACAAGGGCGACCCGATCCTGGAGCTGGAGCTGTCCGACGAGGGCGGGGCCGAAGACGCATCCGCGAAGGACGACTCTGCGCAAGACCAGCCGCCGAAGCAGGAGGCCTCGTCTTCTGCGGATGCCAAGGCCGAGACGGCCCCCGCGGCCGAGGAGCCGAAGAAGCCCGAGGCGTCGAAGCCCGCCGAGCGGGCCGATGGGCCGCGCCCGTCCCCCACCGAGCACATCCGCGACGAATCGGCCTTCCGCAAGGCCCACGCCTCGCCGGTGGTGCGCAAGTTCGCGCGCGAGCTCGGCGTGGACCTGAGCAAGGTCGACGGCTCCGGGCGCAAGGGCCGCATCCTGCGCGAGGACGTGCAGGGCTTCGTCAAGCGTGCCCTGAGCCAGGGTGCCGGGGGCGGTCTGGGTGTGGAGCCGATGCCGGAGATCGACTTCTCCGAGTTCGGCCCGACCGAGACCCAACCGCTGTCGAAGATCAACAAGCTCACCGGCAAGAACCTGCACCGTAACTGGGTCACTGTCCCGCACGTGACCCAGTTCGACGAGGCGGACATCACCGAGCTCGAGGACTTCCGCAAGTCGCTGAAGGCCGAGTACGAGAAGAAGGGCGTGAAGGTCACCTTCCTGCCGTTCCTGATGAAGGCCGTGGTCTCCGCGCTGAAGCAGTACCCGCGCTTCAACGCCTCGCTGGATGCGACCGGCGAGAACCTGATCATCAAGCAGTACTACAACCTCGGCATCGCGGTGGATACTCCGGATGGCCTGGTCGTCCCGGTGGTGCGTGATGTGGACCGCAAGAGCCTGGGGGACATCGCCGCCGAGCTGATGGAGCTGTCCCAGCGCGCCCGCGACAAGAAGCTCAAGCCCGCGGACATGCAGGGCGGCTGCCTGACCATCTCCAGCCTTGGCGGGATTGGCGGCACCCAGTTCACGCCGATCGTGAATGCCCCCGAGGTTGCGATCCTGGGCGTGTCGCGCTCCAGCATGAAGCCGGTCTGGAATGGCAAGGACTTCGAGCCGCGCCTGATCCTGCCGCTCGCGCTGTCGTACGATCACCGGGTGATCGACGGCGCCCTGGGCGCGCGCTTCGCCACCACGCTGAGCGCGCTGTTGTCCGACATGCGCCGCATGCTGTTGTAATCGAATGCCAACCGGAGTGACTGGATGAGCCAGACCAAGACCATCGAGGTCCCGGACATCGGGGATTTCAAGGACGTCGAGATTATCGAGGTCCTGGTGCAGCCGGGCAGCGAGATCGCCCCGGAAGATCCGCTGATCACCCTGGAGTCGGACAAGGCGACCATCGACGTGCCCGCCCCCGAGGCCGGCACGGTGAAGAAGCTGCATGTGAAGGTCGGGGACAAGGTGTCCAAGGGGAGCAAGCTCCTGGACCTCGAGGCCAGTGGCGACGCCGCGGGCACCGAGGATCAGGGCGCTGTCGGCAATGACGCCAAGGGCGAATCCGCGAAGGCGGAATCCGGCGCCGCCAGTGAGCCGAAGAAGGCGGCGGCCCCCAAGGCGGCCGCCGACCCGAACACCGACAGCCAGTGCCAGGTGCTGGTGCTGGGTTCCGGCCCCGGTGGCTACACCGCCGCCTTCCGCGCCGCGGATCTGGGCCTGGACGTGGTGATGATCGAGCGCTACCCGGAGATCGGCGGGGTCTGCCTGAATGTCGGCTGCATCCCGTCCAAGGCGCTGCTGCATGCCGGTGAGGTGCTGCACGAGGCCGAGCGCTTTGCCGCGCTGGGCATCAAGTTCGGCGAACCGGAGATCGATCTGGAGGGCCTGCGCGGCTACAAGGGCGGCACGGTCAAGAAACTGACCAGCGGGCTCAAGCAGCTGTGCAAGCAGCGCAAGGTGCGCGTGGTGCAGGGCGTGGGCGAGTTCGCCGGCGCCAACAGTATCGCGGTGGACGGTGACAAGGGCCGCGAGGTGATCGGCTTCGAGCACGCGATCATCGCAGTCGGCTCGCAGGCGATCAAGCTGCCCGGGTTCCCGTGGGACGACGAGCGGGTGATGGATTCCACCGACGCCCTGGACCTGGCCGAGATCCCGGAGCGAATGCTGGTGGTCGGCGGCGGCATCATCGGTCTGGAGATGGCCTGCGTGTACGAGTCTCTGGGCTCCAAGGTCACGGTGGTGGAGCTTTCCGACACCCTGATGCCGGGCGCGGATCGCGACATCGTGCGCCCGTTCGAGAAGCGCGCGAAGAAGCGCTTCGAGAATATCTTCCTCAAGAGCAAGGTATCCGGGGCCAAGGCCACCAAGGCCGGGATCGTCTGCCAGTTCGAGGGCGAGGCCAAGGGCCTGCCGGAAGAGGATACCTTCGATCGCGTGCTGGTCGCCGTGGGCCGCGGCCCGAACGGAGCGAAGATCAAGGCCGAGGCGGCCGGTGTGCAGGTGAGCGAGCGCGGCTTCATTGAGGTCGACAGCCAGCAGCGCACCAACGTCGAGCACATCTTCGCCATCGGCGACGTGGTCGGCCAGCCGATGCTGGCGCACAAGGCCACCCACGAGGGCAAGGTCGCCGCCGAGGTGATCGCCGGGCACAAGGTGCACTTCGATGCCCGCGCGATCCCGTCGGTTGCCTACACCCATCCCGAGGTCGCCTGGATGGGCGTGACCGAGGAGCAGGCCAAGGCCGACGGCATCGAATACACCAAGGGCGTGTTCCCCTGGGCCGCCTCCGGCCGCGCCATCGCGCTGGGTGCCGAGGATGGCCTGACCAAGCTGCTGTTCGATGCCGATGGGCGCGTGATCGGGGCCGGCATCGTTGGACCGTCCGCCGGCGACCTGATCGGCGAGGCGATGCTGGCGCTGGAGATGGGCGCCGAGATGGAAGACATCGGCCTGACCGTGCACCCGCACCCGACGCTCAGCGAGACGGTGGCCTTCGCCGCCGAGGTCGCGCACGGTTCGATTACCGACATCCTGCCGCCGAAAAAGCGCTAGCGGGTCATGGCCCGCTTGCGCCAGTGGCTGCGTTGCGCACTCCCGGGGCTGGTGCTGCTGAGGGTGGGCATTGCCACGGCGAGTGCCGCGCCCTACAGCGAGCCGCTGGAACGCAGTGACTGGCAGCTGACTGAGGATGATGCCACCTGTCGCATGGAACAGACCGTGCGTCACGGCGGCACGTTGCGCTTCGAGGCCCGGCCGGGCCTGTTGACCGCCGTCTTCTGGCAGGCCCCCTACGCGATACCGGCGGGTGCCGCGCCGCGATTGCGCACCGGCGCGCCGGAATGGCTGCGCCCGGCGACCCAGCCGCCGCTGGATCTGCGGCTGCAGGCCCGTGACGATCGCTTGTTCCGGGTCCCCCAAGCGCTGGCTCAGCCCCTTAAGGCCCGCCTGCTGGCCGGCCATGACGTGCGTATCGCCATTCCCGACGGCGACGACTCGGTGCACTTCCGGGGCATCCGCTTTGCCCTCCGTGCACGCGATTTTCGCGCCTGTTATGGGGGGCGGGACGCGCCCGCCGCGACCCCGGACGCGGGTGCCCTGGATCGCTGGAGCGTCTATTTCGAAACGGGCAGCCATCGTCTGGATGCCGGGGCGCGCGAGGTTCTGCAACGTGCGGCCCGTATCCTCTTGGCTTCGGACGACCCTCGCATTCGGGTGGTCGGCTGGACGGATGCTGCAGGCCCGCTGGAGATCAACCGCCCCCTCAGCCGCCATCGTGCCGAGGTGGTGCGTGGCGTCCTGGTGGAGGCCGGTGTCCCGGCCAAGGGCATCGAGATTGAGGCCCCCGGTGTGGACCCGGCCGCCGATGGCGCGCGTCAGGCCTCGCGGCGAAGCGATATCTGGTGGCTGGATAGCGGGGAATCCCGGCCGGGCGAAGCCCCGGTCGCGCCGCTGCCGCCCGCCGACACGGAAGAGTCCGAGGTCCGCGAGCCGCGCCCCGGAGCGGGCCCGGCCGCACCCTCGGAGACACCGGCGTGGTAGTGACGCCGGTCACGAAAACGACTATATCTTTACCTTAGGAAAAGGATAGAAATTCTTATGAGCTCCTCGATCAATCGCGTCGTCCTCGCATACTCCGGCGGGCTGGATACCTCGGTCATTCTCAAGTGGCTGGAGGATCAGTACGGCTGCGAGGTCATCACCTTCACCGCCGATCTGGGTCAGGGCGAGGAGGTCGAGCCGGCCCGCGCCAAGGCCGAGGCCCTGGGCGTAAAACAGATCTACATCGAGGACCTGCGCGAGACCTTCGTGCGCGATTATGTCTTCCCGATGTTCCGCGCCAACACCATCTACGAGGGCGAGTACCTGCTGGGCACCTCCATTGCGCGCCCCCTGATCGCGCGCCGTCTGGTCGAGATCGCCGAGGAGACCGGGGCCGACGCGATCGCCCACGGTGCCACCGGCAAGGGCAACGACCAGGTGCGTTTCGAACTGGGCGCCTACGCGCTGAAGCCGGGCATCAAGGTGATCGCCCCCTGGCGCGAGTGGGACCTGAACTCGCGTGAACGGCTGATGGCCTATGCCGAGCAGCACAACATCCCGGTGGACTACAAGAAGCAGGGCACCAAGTCGCCGTATTCGATGGACGCCAACCTGCTGCACATCTCCTACGAGGGCGGCCCGCTGGAGGACCCGTGGACCGAGGCCGAGGAAGACATGTGGCGCTGGTCGGTCGCCCCCGAGGCGGCCCCCGACGAATCCGAGACCCTGACCATCGGCTTCGAGAAGGGTGACCCGGTCTCGATCAACGGCGAGCGCCTGAGCGCGGCCGAGCTGCTCGCGAAGCTCAACGAGCGCGGCGGGGCCCACGGTGTCGGCCGGCTGGATATCGTCGAGAACCGTTACGTCGGCATGAAGTCGCGCGGCTGCTACGAGACCCCGGGCGGCACGATCCTTCTGCGTGCCCGTCGGGCGCTGGAGTCCATCACCCTGGACCGCGAGGCGGCCCATCTGAAGGACGAGCTGATGCCGCGCTATGCCAGCATCATCTACAACGGCTACTGGTGGAGCCCGGAGCGGCGCATGTTGCAGGCCGCGATCGACGACACTCAGGGCGTGGTCAACGGCGAGGTGCGCCTGCGTCTGTACAAGGGCAATGTGATTGTGGCCGGTCGTCGCTCCGAGGACACCCTGTTCGACGATGCCATCGCCACTTTCGAGGATGACGCCGGCGCCTACGACCAGAAGGACGCCGAGGGCTTCATCCGCCTGAACGCGCTGCGCCTGCGCATCGCCGCGAGCCGCAACCGCAAGCCGACATGACGTGAGAGGGGCTTGTCGTCAGGGTTCACCGCGCAGTGCGGCCCCGCTCCGGCGCCGGGGAGCCGCGTGGGTCTTCGGTGGCCTGGTCGTGCTGGTTGCCAGTCTTTGGTGGTCTCCTGCAACGTCATTGCTGGCGCAGGAATCGGCGGCGGGCGAGCAGCGCCTGGTCCTCGGGGTGCTCGCCCACCGCGGCGACGATGTGGCACGCCAACGCTGGACGCCATTCGTCGAATACCTGTCGGAGCAGATCGACGGGGCCCGTTTCGTGCTCGAGCCGGTGGACAACGACGGGTTGCAGGCGGCCGTGGCAGACAAGCGCTTCGACCTGATCCTGACCAACAGCGGCTCCTACGTGATGTTGGAGCAGCAGCACGGGATATCGCGCATCGCGACCATGCAGCCGCGTCAGGTGGGCCGTGACGAGGACCGTTTCGGGGCCGTCGTGATCGCCCGCGCCGATCGTGATGACCTGGTGGAGCTGGGCGATCTGCGCGGTCAGCGCTTGTCCGTGGTGCACCCCGATGCCTTTGGCGGCTGGTGGATGACCTGGCGCGAGTTGCAGGCGGCCGGTCTGGACGTCGGGAGTGATCTGGCGGCGCTGGTATTTACCGGCTTCCCGGTCGGCCGCGGCCTCGACTGGGTGCTGCAGGGGGAGGTCGATGCGGCGACCTTCCGGACCGGCATCCTGGAGGACCTGGAGGCCCGCGGTGACCCGCGGGTGGATCAGATTCGGGTGGTCGGCGAGCGCGCCTTCCCGTCCTTCAGCTACCGCGCCAGTACCCGCCTGTACCCCGAGTGGCCGCTGGCGATGCGCGGTGACCTGGACGCCGGGCTGGCGCATGCGATCCTGCTGGCGACGCTGTCGCTGGACGCGGAACACCCGGCGAGTCAGGCGGCCGGCATCGGGGGCTGGGCGGCACCCCGATCCTACGAGGACGTGCACGGCCTGATGTACGAGCTGGGGGTCGGCCTGTACGCGCCGCAGCCCTTCGACATCCTGGTCTGGCTGCGCGGCAACCTCCTGTGGCTGGTCTCGGCGCTGGCGGTGGTCGCGCTTCTGGCGCTGCTGTACGTCTCCCGGGTCCACGCCCGGATGCGCCGCTCCGGGCGCAACCTCGAGCGCAGCATGGACGCGATCCCGGATGCGGTGATCACCCTGGATGCACGTGGCGGGATCTCCTATGTGAACCCCGCGGCCCGCGAGCTGGCGGGGCTGACCCGAGACCAGGTCCTGGGGTGTTCCCTGGACCAGCTCCTCGAGCTGCGCGAGCTGGGTACCGGACGCCCCCTGCTGCCTGCGAATGCCCGGGGCGAAACGCTGGATCAGGCTCTGGGCGAGCGCCTGGATGCCCGCCTGGTCCGGCGTGACGGTCACGAGCTGATCGTGCGTATCGCCCGTACCGCGCTTGACCCGGTAGCCGGCAGTTCCGTGCGTACCCTGCTGGTGCTGACGGATGTCTCCGAGGAGCGCAAGCTGGTGGACCGGCTGGTGCACGAGGCCAGCCACGACGGCCTCACCGGCCTGCTGAACCGCCGCGCCTTCGAGCGCGAGCTGGAGATCGCCATGCATGCCGCCCGCGACAACCGTGCGGTGGCGAGCCTGCTGCTGGTGGATCTGGACTACTTCAAGGACGTCAACGACTGCCACGGTCACCGGGTCGGCGACGAACTGCTGCGCCAGGTGGCCCATGTGCTGCACCAGTTGACCCGTCGCCACGATGCCGTGGCCCGCATTGGGGGCGACGAGTTCGCCGTGATTGCGCGCGATACGAATGCCGAGTATGGGCGTATCCTTGGCCAGCGGATCTGCTCGGCCCTTGCCGACCGGCCGTTGCAGGTGGAGGCGCGGGACGTCACCATTGGCGCCTCGGTGGGCGTGGTCGAGCTGGGGCCGGACGTGCCGGGGGTGGAAGAGGCCTTTGTCGCCGCGGACCGCGCCTGCTATCAAGCCAAGGATCAGGGCCGTGGCCAGGTCGGGGTTGCCCGCAAGGCGGACATCTACCCGATCACCGGGGCCTGAGCGTAACCGGCTCCGGGGCGCGCGGAACGGCTTTCTGTCCGCGTGGTCCATGCGAAACCAACCCGGCGCCGGATCGAAAATTAAGGAATCACATGTCTGTTGTCTCCTGTTTGCGCCCGGGCCTGCTGGCCCTGCTGTTCCTTGGCCTGACCGGTTGCGCGACGGTGCCCAGCGAGGACCGCCACCCGGACGACCCCTGGGAGGCCTATAACCGGGCGGTGTTCGAGATCAATCAGGACTTCGACCAGTCGCTGCTGCGCCCGGCCGCGGTGCAGTACCAGCGACTTCCGCAACCGGTACAGACCGGGGTGGGCAACTTCTTTTCCAACCTCAACGACTTCACAGTCCTGTTCAACAACCTGTTGCAGGGCAACCTGGAGAATGCCGCCTCGGATACCGGGCGCATCATGTTCAATTCGACCTTCGGGCTGTTCGGGCTAATCGACGTGGCCTCGCCCATGGGACTGGACAAGAACAACGAGGACTTTGGCCAGACCCTGGGGGCCTGGGGTGTGCCGCGTGGTCCTTATTTCCAGATCCCCTTGCTTGGCCCCAGCACCGCGCGGGATGCCCCGGCGCGCCTGGTGGACGGCTACATGAACCCGCTATACCACACCAATCTGCGCGACGATCACACCGGCTGGTGGGTGGGCCTGATCGCACTGGATGTGGTCGACATGCGTGCGGGTCTGATCCCCACCGAGCGCATGCTGGCGCAGCTGTCCGACGACCCCTATATCGCGATGCGCCAGGGCCATCTGCAGCGCCGGGACTTCCTGGTGCGCGGTGGCATGCCGGATGACGAGGCCGATGCCATGCTGGACGAGCTGGATGAACTCGAGGCGCTGGAGGCCATGGAGGCCGAGGAGGGCGACCGTTGAACGGCCTCACCGCGATGCTGAACATCCTGCGCCTGCACGCCGGGCCGCAGGACCTGCCGGCGGACAACGGCACGCTGGTCTTCTGGGTCGGGATCGCCCTGATCGCCGGGATGGTGATCGGGATCCCGCTGTACGGCTTCGGCCAGGCGCTGGCGCTGAACGTGATGGACCTGGTGGTCCTGTATGCCTTTGTCGTCATCGTGCTGAGCATGCAAGGCGTCTCGGATCGCTGGCGCCAGACCTTCACTGCGATGGCGGGTACCGGCGCGGTCCTGGGTCTGTTGATGGCGTTACTGATGGTGCTGGCGGGCGGGCCTGATCCGGCGCGCGAGCCGGAGGAGGTCGCCACTGGGGTCGTGTTCGGGATGCTGGTGCTCCTGGCCTGGTTGCTGCTCGTCTTTGGTCACATCCTGCAGCAGGCGTTAGGGCTTGGTTCGCGTCTGGTGGGAATGCTGATCGCGCTTGGCTATATCGTGGTCTCCAGCGTGGTCACCCAGACCGCGATCGGGCTGTTCCAGTGACTGGCGGGCCGCTCCACGTCCTCGGGATTGGCGGGACCTTCATGGGCGGGCTGGCCCAGTTGGCGCGCGCGCAGGGGTATGTGGTCACAGGTTCCGACCAGAAGCTGTACCCGCCCATGAGCGACCAGCTGGACCAGGCCGGGATTGCCTACCACGAGGGCCACGACCCGGAGACGCTGCCCGACGCAGGGCCGGTCGTCGTCGGTAACGTGATGCGCCGCGGCATGCCGATCATCGAGGCGTTGCTGGATCGCCGGCTGGACTACACCTCGGGCCCGCAGTGGCTGGCCGAGCACATCCTCCGCGATCGCTGGGTGCTGGCAGTGGCCGGCACCCATGGCAAGACCACGACCGCCAGCATGCTCGCCTGGATGCTCGAATACGCGGGGATGAATCCCGGGTTCCTGATCGGCGGGGTGCCCGGCAATTTCGGGGTCAGCGCGCGCCTGGGGGATGCCCCGTTCTTCGTGATCGAGGCCGACGAATACGACAGCGCGTTCTTCGACAAGCGCGCCAAGTTCGTCCATTACCGCCCGCGCACCCTGGTGCTGAACAACCTCGAATTCGACCACGCGGATATTTACCCCGACCTGGCCGCGATTGAGCGCCAGTTCCATCACCTGGTGCGTACGGTGCCGGGGCAGGGGCGCATCCTGATGCCGGCCGGTGATGCCGCGCTGGAGCGGGTGCTGGACATGGGCTGCTGGACCCCGGTGGAGCGCCTCGCGACCGACCTGGAAGGCGACACTGGGAACGCGACCCCCGCGCTGGCGGCGCGCGCCCTGAACCCCGAGGCCTCGGTCTTCGAGGTGCTGGCCGATGGCGTGGTACAGGGGCGGGTGGAGTGGTCGCTGACCGGGCGTCACAACCTGGCGAATGCCCTGGCTGCCCTGGCCGCCGCTCGCCATGCCGGCGTTCCGCTGGCTACGGGCCTGGCCGCGTTGCCGGCGTTTCGCGGCGTTCGTCGGCGCCAGGAGCTGCGCGCGGAAATCGACGGCATTCGGGTGATCGACGACTTCGCCCACCATCCCACCGCGATCCGCCTGACCCTCGAAGGGCTGCGCGGACAGGTGGCGCCGGGCGGGCGCCTGGTGGCCATCCTCGAGCCGCGTTCCAACACCATGCGCATGGGGGTGCACGCCGAGGCCCTGGGTGCGGCGCTTGCACAGGCCGACGCAGTGCATCTGTACCATGCCCCGGAGATCGACTGGTCCACCGAGGGCCTGCAACAGCAACTTGGCGAGCACCTGTCCGTGGCGCGCGATATCGAATCCCTGCTGCAGGGGATTCTTGCCACCGTGCGATCCGGCGATACGCTGGTGATCATGAGCAACGGGGGCTTCGACGGGTTGCACCTGCGCCTGATCGACGCCCTGCAGGGAGCGCCCGCATGACCGAACGCCCGCGCAGCATCTCCCTGGCCCTGACCGGCGCCTCCGGTGCCCCGTATGGCCTGCGCCTGTTGCAGTGCCTGGTCGAGTCCGGGGTACAGGTGCACCTGATGCTGTCGAAACCGGCCCAGGTCGTCCTCGGGCTGGAGACGGACCTGAATTTGCCTAGCCGCCCGGTGGAGATTGCGCGCTACTTCACCGAGCGCTATCGGGCGGCCCCCGATCAGATCCATTGTTACGGGGCGGAGCAGTGGACGGCCCCGGTGGCCAGTGGCTCGGCCGTGCCGGAGGCCATGGTGGTCTGCCCCTGCACCACCGCCACCGTGTCGGCGATCGCGACCGGTGCCTCGCGCGGGCTGATCGAGCGCGCCGCCGACGTGGTACTCAAGGAGCGGCGCAAGCTCCTGCTGGTGGTGCGCGAGACGCCGTTTTCCGAGATTCATCTGGAGAACATGCTGCGCCTGGCGCGCATGGGCGCGGTGGTGATGCCGGCCAATCCGGCCTTCTATCACCGGCCGCAGTCCATCGATGACCTGATCGACTTCATGGTGGCGCGGGTGCTGGATCACCTCGACGTCGAGCATGCCCTGGTGCCGCGCTGGGGCGCGGCCCCGGAGCTGGGAGAGGATGCATGACCACGCTGCCGCTGTTTCCGCTGAATACGGTGCTGTTCCCCGAGGGGTTGCTGCCGCTGCGGATCTTCGAGACCCGTTATCTGGATATGGTGCGGCGCTGCCTGCGCGGTGATGGTCGCTTTGTCATCGTTGCGACCGAACCGGAACGCGAATCCGGGGAGCTCCCGTCCGAGACGGATCCCTCCGCGGGCTTCTGCAGTGTCGGCACCGAGGCGGTCATCGTGGACTGGGACCAGCGCCCCGACGGGCTGCTGGGGATCCTGGTCAAGGGCGAGGGCCGGCGGGTCATCTACAATGCCCGGCGCGCCGATGACGGCCTGTGGCTGGGCGATGTGGAGCCCCTGCCGGAGTATCCGGAGGTGAGCCTGCCGGTCGACTATGCCTCACTGGCGGATCTGCTGGAGCGCTTGCTGGACCAACTGGGTACGCCCTGGTCGCACCTGGAACGGCGCTTCGACGACTCGACCTGGGTTGCCGCGCGGCTGACCGAACTGCTGCCCATTGACCTCGAAATCAAGCAGCAGCTGCTGGAGACGGACGACCCGATCGAGCGTCTGGAACGCCTGCGAGCGGCCATGCTCGCAGCATCGAAATCCTGAAAGCCGGCGCCGAGGCTGGTAAGGTTCCGGTACATTTTTAACCGGAGCCCGCCATCATGGCCGTTCAGGAACTCACGCAGGACACCTTCGAATCCACCATCACCGGGAATGACATCGTCATCATGGACTTCTGGGCCCCCTGGTGCGGCCCGTGCCAGCAGTTTGCCCCGACCTTCGAAGAGGCCTCCGGCAAGCACCCCGACGTGGTCTTCGCCAAGGTGAATACCGACGAGGAGCAGGCCATCGCCGGCGCCTTCCAGATCCGTTCCATCCCGACCCTGATGATCTTCCGCGAGCAGATCATCGTGTTCTCCCAGCCGGGCGTGCTGTCCGCCGGTCAGCTGGACGAGGTGCTGGGCAAGGTGCGCGAGCTGGACATGGAGCAGGTGCGCGCCGACGTCGAGCGCCAGCAGCAGGAACAGGAGCAGGCCGGGGGCGCGTAAGCCGCCTCTGACGACTGCCTTCCGCGGGCCAAACTCGCGAGATCCAACCCGGCCGGGCGCGTTGCCCCGCCGGGTTTTTTTGTGTGGGGCGCGTGCCAGGATCGTAGAATGACCGCAAACCCCTGCGCCATACGCGAAAGGATGCCGCCACCATGTCCCAGCTTCCCGAGGCCGCACGCCGGCCATGTTGAGCGTGATGACCCAGATGGGGGCGCTGATCGTCGCGGGCGTGGTCTGGCGCGCCCTGCAGCCCGGTGGCCTGGATGCGGACACCACCCGCCGGGTCCTTACGACCCTGGTCTACTACCTGTTGCTTCCGGCGCTGGTCCTGCAGGTGCTGTGGGTGGCCCCGCTGGGCCTCGACTCCCTGCGTATCGCCCTGGTGGCGGGTCTCACGGTTCTGGCGATGGTCGGGGTCACGTTGCTGGCCTGTCGCGTCTGCATGGCGGAGCGTGCGGCGATCGGCGCGATGTTGCTGGCGGCTGCCTGGCCCAACGCCACCTACCTCGGCCTCCCGGTGCTCGACAGCCTGTTCGGCGAAGCCGGCCGTGCGGTGGCGATCCAGTACGACCTGTTTGCCTGCCTCCCGCTGGTCCTGACGCTCGGTGTGCTGCTGGCGCGGCGCTACGGCGATCCCGAGGCGGTACGTCTCTACGGGGGCGGGAGTCCCCTGCGCGGGCTGGCGGCGGTGCCGTCGATCTGGGCGGCGGTGGTTGGCGTGGCCCTGAATCTCGCCGGGGTCCCGCTGATCGACTGGCTGGACGTCTTTCTCGGTTTTCTGGCGGACAGCGTGGCCCCCTTGATGTTGTTCTCGCTGGGCCTGGCGCTGGTATTCAATCGCTTTCGCGGGCGCGATGCCCGGCCGCTGGTAGTAGTGGCCGTGGTCCAGCTGATCCTGGCCCCGGTCTTTGCGCTGGGGCTGGTGCTGTGGACCGGCCTTGAAGGTGTGCCCGGTGTCGGGTCGGTGCTGGAGGCGGCCATGCCGGCGATGGTTCTGGGGCTGGTGTTCTGCGACCGCTTCCGCCTGGATACCGGCCTCTACGCGGCCGCGGTCACGCTGACCACGGCGCTGTCGCTGATCACCCTGCCGCTGTGGTTCGCACTCGCCACCCGACTCATCGCCTGACGTTCGGGGCCTCGCGCCGTTGGTTTTCGCAAGCCGGGTGCATGGAGCGCCGGTTTTGTTGCTCATGCCGGTTAGGCTGGTCCCGGTTCGACATCCGGTGTATACGTGCCTTCGGTCCGCTGCCTGCCAGGCGCTGTCTCGCCAGCGCGCCGCGAGGTACTTCTTTGCTCGTGCAAAGAAGTACCCAAGAAACACGCCCGACTGCCACGACCCCGGCCCGCTGCGCGGTCCGGGGTTTCCCTCGCTCCGAGGCTTTTCGCGGGCGGCACTGAACTCGTTGCGCCTGCGGCTCCGCTCAGACATCCAGCGCCCCGTGTCCATTTAGAATCGTCCCGCGAAAATCCTCTCCACTCGGCGCGACGACAACGGGAGAAGGTCTAAACAATGGCCGTCCCGACCATATTGTTCATGGATGAAGGCTAGGTCTTCCGGCATCTCAGGCACGCTCGGCCTTCGGCCCTGGCGTGCCGCGCCCGCGTAGCGGGCGCCGGGGGGCGTAGGATGTGATGAGCGAAGCGAATCGCATCAGGGTTTCGCGCGGTGTGGGGGATGGTGCGTTTCGCTATGCTCAACCGCACCCTACGGGATCCCGTCTGTTTTGACCTTCCCCTCCCGTATGGAGCCCCTCGCGGAGGGCGTGATGGGCCGGCTAGTCAAAAATAGACGCGGGGCGCTGGATGTCTGAGCGAAGCCGCAGCGAGTTCAGCGCCGCCGGCCCAGCGCGTCCGGAGCGAGGTTCCCGGGCGAAATCCGGGTGCCCTTCTTTGGGTACTTTCTTGGGCAAGCAAGAAAGTACCTCGCGGTGCGCTCGCGAGAGAGCGCGTGGCAGGCGGCCCGACGAAGGCACGTAAACACCGGATGATGAACCGGGGCCAGCCCAACCTGGAAGGCGGTCGGCCGAAGGCACCGCAAACACCGGATGACGAATGAGGATCCGTCTGGCGTTGGCAATGCGCTAGCGGATGAGCATGAGGATGCCGGCGAGGATGAGGACGCCGGCGAAGGCGCGGCGGAGGAGGGCGACCGGCAGGTGATGGGCCAGCCAGACGCCACCGCGTACGCTCATGGATGTGCCGATGACGACGCCAAGGATGGCGGGCAGGTAGAGGTAGCCGACGGCCCACTCCGGTGCCTGATAAGCCGGGTCGGTCCATTGCGGCAGGGCGAACACCAGGCTGGCGCCGATGGAGATCGGCACGCCGAGGGCGGCCGCCGAGCCGATCGCACGACGCAGCTCCAGCCCCTGGCTGACCAGGAACGGCGTGGTCAGCGTGCCCCCGCCGATGCCGATCAGCGAGGAGACCGCACCGATCAGTGCGCCGCCGCCCAGCCACACGCTGCGGCGGGGGACGGGTGCCTGCGGCGGCCGGATGTTCAGCAGCATCCAGATGCCGATCGCGACCTCGAAGGCGCCGAAGATGCGCCCCAGGTGGTCGCTGTCGATACGCGTGGCCAGCCAGGCCCCGATCAGTGCGCCGACGATGATGCCCGGCAGCAGCCGGCGCACCGCGGTGCCGTCCACGCCGCCGCGGTGGTGGTGGGCGCGCGCCGACAGGATCGCGGTGGGGATGATCGCGCCCAGCGAGGAGCCGACCGCCAGTTGCACCAGGCTGGCCGAGTCGAAGGCGAGCAGGCTGAACACGGCCACGAACACCGGCACCAGGATCAGACCGCCGCCGATGCCGAACATCCCGGCCGGGATGCCCGCCACCAGGCCCAATGCGACGAAGAGCAGACCCAGTGCCAGCGGCGACTGGGTTAGCGTCTCGGTCATGCCTGTGGCCGCACCCGTTGCCGGATGTCACGGCCGGGCATTCAGGCGCCCAGAGCCTTGAAGGACTTGCGGGCGGCCTCGATGGTCGCGTCGATGTCGGCGTCCGAATGGGCATTGGACATGAAGCCGGCCTCGAATGCGCTGGGGGCCAGGTAGACGCCCTCGTCCAGCATCGCGTGGAAGAAGCGGCCGAAGGCGGCAGTATCGCAGGCGGTGGCGCCGGCGAAATCGGTGACCTTCTGATCACTGAAGAACAGGCCGAACATGCCCGGCACCTGGTTGGTGGTCACGGCCACACCGGCTTCGCGCGCGGCATCCTCGAAGCCCGCCACGACCTTCTTGGTGCGTGTCTCCAACTCGTCGTGGAAACCCGGGCGGCTGAGGATCTCCAGCGTCTTCAGTCCGGCGGTCATCGCGATCGGGTTTCCGGACAGAGTGCCGGCCTGGTAGACCGGGCCCAGCGGGGAGAGGTGTTCCATGATCGCGCGCCTGCCGCCGAAGGCCCCTACCGGCATGCCGCCGCCGATGATCTTGCCCAGCGTGGTCAGGTCCGGCGTCACGCCCAGATAGCCCTGGGCGCAGTTTGCGGAGACGCGGAAGCCGGTCATTACCTCGTCGAAGATCAGCACCGCGCCGTGTTGATCGCAGACCTCGCGCAGGGTCTCCAGGAACCCGGGCTCGGGCGGGATGCAGTTCATGTTGCCGGCGATCGGCTCGACGATGATGCAGGCCACCTCGTCGCCCTTCTCGGCAAAGAAGGCGCGTACGCCGTCCGGGTCGTTGTAGGTCAGGGTGCTGGTCAGCGCGGCCAGCTCCTTGGGCACGCCCGGGGAGCTCGGCTGGCCGAGAGTCAGGGCGCCGGAGCCGGCCTTCACCAGTAGCGAGTCACCGTGGCCGTGGTAGTTGCCCTCGAACTTCACGATGCGGTCGCGTCCGGTATAGCCGCGCGCCAGGCGGATCGCGCTCATGGTCGCCTCGGAGCCCGAGTTGGTCATGCGCACCATGTCCATCGAGGGCACCAGCTCGCAGACCTTGTCGGCCATGTCATTTTCCAGCCGCGTGGGGCAGCCGAAGGACAGACCGTTGTTGCAGGCCTCGCGCACTGCCTCGATCACCTCGGGGTGGGCGTGCCCGGCCACCATCGGGCCCCAGGAACCGATGTAGTCGATATAGCGCTGGCCGTCGGCGTCCCACATGTAGGCGCCGTTGGCGCGGTCCATGAAGATCGGGGTCCCGCCGACGCCCTTGAAGGCGCGCACGGGGGAATTCACGCCGCCGGGGATGTGCTGCTTGGCGGCCTCGAACAGACGCTCGGTTTCCTGCATGACGGTGTCCTGTGTTGGGTTCGATTCGGGTCGTTGATTCGGAAGCCTGGCAACCATAGCCGTGGCCGTGGCCGGGTGCAAAGGGCGCCCGGTCAATCGAACAGTACGCTTATACGGCGCGCGGCGGCTTCGGGATCGGGCGCGGCGCTGACGCCCTGGATTACGGCGAGCAGGTCCGCGCCGGTCGCGACGACTTCGGGGGCGTTCGCTGGCGTAATCCCGCCGATCGCACAGATCGGCAGATCCAGTGTGGCGCGTGCCTCGCGTAGCAGCTCGAGATCCGCGCGTGCCGCGTCGGGCTTGGTCGGGGAGGGGAACACGGAGCCGAAGGCCACGTAGCTGGCGCCGGCGGTCTGGGCAGCGCGTGCCTGATCTAGCTCGTTGTAGCAGGAGATGCCAATCACCGCATGCGGTCCGAGCCGGCGGCGCGCGTCGGCCGGGTCCGGATCGTCGCGGCCCAGGTGCACGCCATCGGCATCGACGCGCGCGGCCAGGTCGGTGTCGTCGTTGATGATGCACAGTGCAGCGTGCGCATGGGCAAGGGCGACCAGTTCGCGGGCGATCGCCTCGCGTGCGTCGCCCGCCAGGGTCTTGTCGCGGAACTGGACCAGGCGGGCACCGCCGCGCAGCGCGGCCTCGGCATTGGCGAGGTGGGTGGCGCGTGGGTCCGCGCCCTCCGGTACCGCGGGGGTGATGAAGTAGAGCCCGCGCAGGCGGGGGGCGTGTTCAGTCGTCATGCGGACACAGCCGGTTGGGGACGTGCTGGCCGTGCCCGGGGGCGTAACCCCGGGCGACGGCGTCGTTCATGAAGGCCTGCGCCTCGATCACCGCCGGCTCCAGGTCGCGGCCGCGCGCCAGGAAGGCGGCGATTGCCGCCGCCAGGGTGCAGCCGGACCCGTGGTAGCCCGCTGGCTGGCGCGGCAGCTCGAAGGCGCGCACGTGCCCGTCTTCGCGGTACAGGCGGTTGATGATCGGGTCCTGGGCGCCGCCCTCGTGGCCGCCGGTGATCAGGACGTTGCGCGCGCCCAGCTGGCGCAGCTGGTGGCCCCATTGTGCGGCGTCCTCGCTGCGGGCCAGGCGGGCGGCCTCCGGCCCGTTCGGGGTGATCAGGGTCGCGCGCGGCAGCAGGGCCTCGCGGGTGGCGTCGACCACCGCTGCCGTGGCGAGTGCGCCGCCACCGCCGGCGACCATCACCGGGTCCAGCACGACCGGGATATGCGGGTGTGTGGCCAGCAGCGCGGCGACCGAGGTGACGTTGTCGACCGATCCCAGCATGCCGATCTTGATCGCGGCGACGGCGAGATCGGCCAGGGTGACCTCGATCTGGGCGCGCAGCTGTTCCGCGGGTAGCACGCTGAAGTCCACCACGTTGCGGGTGTCCTGCACGGTGATCGCGGTCACGGCCGTGGCGCCGTGTACGCCGAGGCGGGTAAAGGTGGTCAGGTCGGCCTGCAGGCCGGCGCCGCCGCCGGGGTCTGAGCCGGCGATGGTCAGCGCGATCGGGGGATGATTCATGAGTGGGGGCTCCCGTGCTAAGGTTGCGCGCGCCCCGGCACCCCCGGGGCGTTCTTGTTCCGCATCCCGGGAGTGTACGCAGCATGAGCAGCGAGTTCGAAGTCGAGTCCCTCCGTCCCCTGGTCGCCGCCGCCGAGGCAGGTGGCACGCTGAACGCGGAGGTCGACCAGGCCCTGGCCGCGCTGGAGCAAGAGCTGAACCGGCTCGCTGGCGAGTTGCAGGTGGAACACGTGGGCCCCGCCGTGGGCATGGCGGACATGCAGGCCGAGCATGTCTATCGGCTGGTGATCCGTCAGCACGAGATTGACGTGACCCGCCACGAGTGGAGCCTGTGGGTTTGCGATGCGCTGGACAACTGCGACTTCCGCGCGACCTGGCCGGTGACCGGTGCCGCGCGCCTGCGTCGCAAGCAGGTGGTGGCCGTGGTGCCGGAATTGGTTATTGGCTATCGCGATGCGGTCGCGGCGGCCGGCAAGGCGGATACCCCTGCCGGGCAGCGCCTCGCGCAGATCGCCAGCGTCTTCAGCTGACGCCGTCTCCCAGGGAGACGCGGATCCATTCGCACGCCCGCGCTCGAGTCGATTTTGCTCGCTGGCAAGGCGCGGTGAGCGAGGTGTAGCCGAGCTACATAAGCGAGCCGCAACGCAGTCAGCGAACAAAATCGGCCGAGCCCCTTCGGGGGTGGCGCCCCATTTTCCCCGATCCTGCGTTGCGCCGCTTGACCGTAGAATGACTACGGCACTGCGCACCGCGCCTTGTCTCGGAAAAATGGGGCGTCAACGCGGACGTGCGAATGGATCTGCGTCTCCCTAGCGCAACGAGATGACCGGCCAGCCCTGGTTGCGGGCGTGATCCGCGAGGGTCGGGTCCGGGTCTACTGCGACGGGGCGTCCCACACATTCCAGTAGCGGGATGTCGTTGCGCGAGTCGCTGTAGAAACTGGCCTGCGCGATGCTGTCCTCGGGATCCGGATGATCCGCAAGGTACTGGCGCAGGCGTTCGATCTTGCCTTCCTGGAAGCAGGGCACGCCGGTTAGTTCGCCGGTGAATTCCCCGTCCTTCCCTTCTTCCGCCAGCGTTGCGATCAGGTGGTCTACGCCGAGCAGGCCGGCAATCGGCTGGGTCACGAACTGGTTGGTTGCGGTGATGATGACCAGCTCGTCACCGGCCTCGCGGTGTTCGGCCAGCAGGCGCGGGGCGCCAGGGGCGATCATTGGCCGGATCAGGCGGTCGATGAAGTCTTCCCGCCAGGCCTCCAGTTGCGGGCGCGGGTGTTCGGCCAACGGGCTGAACGCGAAGCGGCAGAATTCGTGGATGTCGAGGGTGCCCGCCACATACTCCTGGTAGAAGCGGTCATTGGTCTCGGCGTGACAGGTCGGGTGGACGGCGCCCACCTCTGCCAGGAACTCGTTCCAGGCGTGATCGCTGTCGCCGGCGAGCAGGGTGTTGTCGAGGTCGAACAGGGCCAGGGCCATGAGGGTGCTCTCGGGTTGGCTTGGATCGGACGCGAGTGTACCGGCGGGCGTCGTCGGCTGCAGCCACAGGCCCCTTTTCGGGTCGGCACCGGAGGCGCGGTAGGGGCTTTGCCGCTGGGGCACCGGCTGTGGAACAATGCCAGTAATAGAGAAGCGTCTGGCTGATGCAAGTGATTGATTGTGACGGGTATCGCGCAAACGTAGGCATCATCCTGTGCAACGCGGAACAGCAGCTGTTCTGGGGGAAGCGGGTCGGGCAGGCCGCCTGGCAGTTCCCCCAGGGGGGCGTGCATGCGGAAGAAACGCCGGAAGAGGCGATGTTTCGCGAGCTGCACGAGGAGACGGGCCTGTTCCCCCGACACGTCGAGGTGCTGGGGAGTACCCGCCATTGGCTGCGCTACCGCCTGCCGGAGCGCATGGTCCGGCGCCACCAGCGCCCAATCTGCATCGGCCAGAAGCAGCGCTGGTTCCTGCTGCGCATGGTCGGAGACGAGAACGACGTGGTGCTGGATGCGATGGAAACCCCGGAGTTTGATGACTGGCGCTGGATCGACTACTGGCGTCCGGCACGCGAGGTCGTGCACTTCAAGCGTCAGGTCTATCGCCGTGCGCTGTGCGAGCTGGTGCCGCTGATGTTCCCTGAGCTTGAGCAGGGGCGCGCGCGGCGTTCCGGCAGTCGTGGTCCGGCCCAGTCCTTGGCCCGTTCGCCGGTGTCCTCGCGTTGACGGTCCCAAAGCAGCCCTCGATGCTCGAGGTCCTGCGCCGCGTGGTGCAGGAGGTAAACGGTGCTGCCGATTTCTTCGAAGCGCTGCACATCATCGTTACGCGGGTGAGGGCAGCGCTGGAGATCGATGTCTGTTCGATCTATTTGAAGTCGCCGCAGTCCGGGCGTCTGGTGCTAATGGCCTCGGAGGGTCTGCGCGAGGAGTCCATCGGGCAGGTCGAGATGGATCCGTCGGAGGGTCTGGTCGGTCTGGTCGCCTCGCGGGCCGAGCCGGTCAACCTCGACAGCGCCCAGGACCACCCGCGCTTTCGCTATTTCCCGGAGACCGGCGAGGAGCACTTCCTCGCGTTTCTGGGGGTCCCGATCATCCACCAGCGCAGCTTGCTGGGCGTGCTGGTCGTGCAGCAGCACCAGGCGCGCAAGTTCGATGACGAGCATGTCTCCTTTCTGATTACCCTGGCGGCGCAGCTGGCCGGGGCGATCGCCTATGCCGAATTCAACGACGAGATCTCCTCCGAGACCCCGCTGATCGGGCATGTGAACGTCGAGGCCACCGGCATTGCCGGTTCACCGGGCGTGGCCATCGGCCGGGCAGTGGTGGCCTACCGCCTGGCGGACATGGACTCCATCCCGGATCGCGAAGGCGCCGGGGTGGATCACGAGCTGGAGCATTTCGGCCAGGCGGTGGCGGAGACCCGCACCGAGATCGAGGACCTGAAGCAGCGCATGGGCGAGGCCCTGGGTCCGGACGAGCAGGTTCTGTTCGATGCCTACCTGATGCTGCTGGGTTCCGACTCTCTGGTGCACAAGACCCAGACGCGCATCCGGAACGGGCAGTGGGCCCCGGCGGCACTGCGCGACACGGTGCGCGAGAGCGTGCGGGTGTTCGAGGACATGGAGGACCCGTACCTGCGCGAGCGGGCGGCGGATGTGCGCGATCTGGGTCGCCGTGTGCTGTCGCACCTGCTGCCGGCCGATCGCAGCCAGGACGAATTTCCCGATGGCGGCATCCTGGTCGGGGACGACCTGACCGCCTCGCATCTGGCCGAGGTGCCGATCGAGCGGCTGGGGGCGATGGTCTCGGCCAAGGGGACCGGTTCCTCGCACATTGCGATCCTGGCGCGGGCGCTGAATATCCCGGCGGTGATGGGCGTGTCCGAGCTCCCGGTGGGGCGCCTGGAAGGGCGCGAGATCCTGGTCGATGGTTATCGCGGGCGGCTGTTCGTGAACCCCAACGCCGAGTTGCGCGTGGAGTTCGAGCGCCTGGTGCGCGAGGAGCGCGAGCTGGCGGAGGACTTGCGCGCACTGGCCAAGGACCCGGCCGAGACCCGCGATGGCGTCGCCGTGCCGGTGCTCGCGAACTCCGGGCTGCTGGCGGATATCAAGCCGTCGCTGGCGTCCGGGGCCGAGGGGGTCGGGCTGTACCGCACCGAAGTGCCGTTCATGATCCGCGACCGCTTCCCCGGCGAGGAGGAGCAGGTCCAGCTCTACGAACAGGTACTGGCGTCTTTCGATCCGATGCCGGTGACCCTGCGCACCCTGGATATCGGCGGCGACAAGGCCCTGCCGTATTTCCCGGTGAAGGAGGACAACCCGTTCCTCGGCTGGCGCGGTATCCGTATCTCGCTGGATCACCCGGAGATCTTCCTGACCCAGTTGCGGGCGATGCTCAAGGCGAGCCGCTCCCACGACAACCTGCAGATCCTGTTCCCGATGATCTCGGCGCTGGACGAGCTGAAGGGGGCGATGACCCTGCTCAACCGGGCGCGCGAGGAGTTGCTGGACGAGGGCTTCCGCATCCCGATGCCGCGCATCGGGGTGATGGTCGAGGTGCCGGCGGCGGTGTACATGTCGGAGATGCTTGCCCGGCGGGTGGATTTCCTGTCCGTGGGGACCAACGATCTGGTGCAGTACCTGCTGGCGGTGGACCGCAACAACGCCCGCGTGGCGCACCTCTACGACACCCTGCACCCGGCCTGCATCCACGCGCTGGAGACGATCACAGACGGCTCGCACCGCGCGGGCAAGCCGGTCAGCGTCTGCGGCGAGATGGCGGCCGACCCGGCCGCGGTGATCCTGCTGCTGGGGATGGGGATCGACAGCCTGAGTGTCAGCGTGTCCTCGATCCCGCGGGTGAAGTGGGTGATCCGTAGTTTCTCCACCGACCGCGCCGAGGCCCTGCTGGCGCAGTGCCGGCTGCTGGAGAACGCCGATCAGATCCGCTCGCTGCTGAACAATGCGCTGGTCCAGGCCGGACTGGGCGGGCTGGTGCGCGCCGGCAAGACCTGACCGCGGCGGTCCGATCGAGACGACCGCCGCCCGCGGTCAGTTGCGGCAGCCGGGTCGTGTGGTTCAGGAGCGGCGCGCCCGCCACTGCGCGATCAGCGCACTCAGCAGGAAGATCCCCAGTACGACGCCGATGGCGATAAGCGCATCCACGATGGAGCGGTTGACCACCAGCACGACCACGCCCACCAGGATCGGGACCGGGATCTCGTTGAACCAGCGATACCAGGTGTGATCGCGTCGATTCAGGTCGTCGCGGAAGTCGTGCACGATCTTGCCGCACCAGACGTGATAGGCGATCAGGATCGCGATCAGGGTCAGCTTGAAGTGCATCCACGGCTCGGCCAGGTAGAACGAGCGATCCACCAGCATGATCACGCCAAAAAGGATGGTGATCAGCGCGCCGGGGGTCATGATCCCGTAGAACAGCTTGCGTTCCATGACCTTGAAGCGCTCGTGGCCCAGGGCGTCCTCGGTCATTGCGTGGTAGACAAACAGGCGCGGAAGATAGAACAGCCCGGCGAACCAGGTGACCATGAAGATCACGTGCAGGCTGAGGAACCAGTTATAGGCTTGCATGGAGGTCCTTCTCGGAAGCGGGTGCGGTTGTTCCTGCGCGGGGCGGCTCAGGAGAGCCAGCGTTCCAGGTGGCGTTCGATCTGTTCAAAGTCCGGGTCGCCCAGTTTCTGGTAGACGATGCGGCCGTTTGGCGAGATCAGGAAGGTAGTGGGCGTCAGGCGTACCCCGCCATAGGCCTGGGAGAAGGCATCGTCGCTGTCGTGGATGATCTTGTAGGGCATCTCGCGATCCTCGCGCATGGCCTCCACGCGGTTGATCGGGTCGTAGGACAGGGCGACCGCCAGCAACTCGAAGCCCTTGCCCGAGTAGGTCTCGTGGAGGTGAGCCAGTTTCGGGATCTCGCGGACGCACTCCGGGCAGCTGGTGGCCCAGAAGGAGATCATTACCGGGCGGCCTTCGTAGTCCTCCAGCGCCACCTGCTCGCCATCCAGGGTGGTGGCCGCGAAGGCGGGTGCCGGGCGCATGCCGTCGTCGGTCAACCAGATGGCCGCGGCGACGGCGACCAGCGCGATGATGAAGATGCCTCCGAAGATGGCCTTGCGGTCGATCCTGACTTTGCTCATAGGGGTGTGATCCGTTGATCGAATAGCCTGCATTTGTGGACTGGCCGAAACCGCGTGCGTTCCGTGGTTCCGGCCAAGGCGGTATCATGCCGCAGCATGACGAATGCAACCAACAGCAAACCTATCCGCATCGGGGTTGTCGGGGCCACCGGCTACACCGGCGTGGAACTCCTGCGCCTGCTGGCGCGGCATCCCGCGGCCGATCTTCAGGTGGTGACCTCGCGCGGCGAGGCGGGCACGCCGGTGGCCGATCTGTTCCCCAGCCTGCGCGGCGCGGTGGATGCGGTGTTCCAGGCCCCGGACGAGAATACCCTGGGGCAGTGCGATGTGGTCTTCTTTGCGACCCCGCATGGAGTAGCGCACGGATTGGCCGCGCCCCTGCTGGAGCGGGGGGTGCGGATTATCGACCTGTCGGCGGATTTCCGTATCCGTGATCCCGAGCTCTGGGCGCAGTGGTACGGACAGGCGCATGGTGCGCCGCAGTATCTGGACGAGGCCGTGTACGGCCTGCCCGAACTGAACCGGGTGCAGATCCGTGATGCGCGACTGATCGCGGTGCCGGGTTGCTATCCCACGGCGGTGTCGCTGGCGGTGCTGCCTCTTCTGGAGGCCGGTCTGATCGATCCCTCGGACGTGATCGCGGATGCCAAGAGCGGCGTCAGCGGGGCCGGACGCAAGGCGCAGATCGGCGGGCTTTTCGCCGAGGTGCAGGAGGACTTTCGCGCTTATGCCAGTGGCGGACATCGGCATTGGCCGGAGATCCACCAGACCCTGAGCGGCGTGGCCGGGCAGTCGGTAGGACTGATCTTCCAGCCGCATCTGGTGCCGATGACGCGCGGGATTCACGCGACGCTCTATCTGCGCCCGCAGGTGGCGGACGCGGACTGGCAGGCCTGTTTCGAGCAGCGCTATCGCGACGAGCCGTTCGTGGATGTGATGCCGCCGGGGGCCCATCCGCAGACGGTCAGTGTGCGCGGCACCAATCTCTGCCGGGTGGCGCTGGCGAAACCGCCGCATTCCGGGCGGCTGATGGTGCTGTCGGTGATCGACAATCTGGTGAAGGGCGCGGCCGGGCAGGCCGTGCAGAACATGAACTTGATGTTCGGCCAGGCCGAGACGGCCGGTCTGGACGGCCTGCCGGTTTTCCCCTGATGTCCGGGCCTGCCACATGACTACGGGTGTCCCGCGCCCCCGTCTGCCCCGGACGCCGCGCATTCCCGCGCGGCGGCGCAGCGGGGCGGGGCGCCGCCGCGGGTGGTGGCGCGCAGGGCTGCTGATGCTGATCCTGTTGTTAGTGGCGGGCGGAGCCTGGCTGGCGGAGAACTGGCGCGAGGACATACGGGACACGGTCGATGCGCAACGCGGCATGGAGGGCCTGCGGGATGACCTGGAGCAGGCGCTCGCCGCGCGCCAGGCCGCCGAGGAGGCTCGCCACCACGCCGAGCAGCAGCTGGAAATGAAGACCGCCGAGCTCGCGGCCTTCTCCGGCGACATCGAGCGCCAGGAGGCCGAGTTGCTGGAGTTGCGCGACGACCTGGCGTTTTATCGGCGGCTTGCGGAAGGCGCGGGCGAAGATGCCCTGGGCATTCGGTCGCTGCAGTTGCAGCGCACGGGGCAGTCGGGCGTGTTTGATGTCGTGTTCCAGCTCTACCGCCCGGGGTTGAGTCGTTCGGTGGATTTGCGCTGGGCGCTGGAGGTCGAAGGCTATGCCAACGGGGAGGAGGTGCTGTCCACCCTGGAGACCGATGCGCTGGGGCTGGAGAGCGATCGCCTGGTCGAGGGGTTTCGGTTGTTGCGCAATCAGCGCGCCCGGATCCATCTTCCGGAGGGCTTTGAGCCGGTACGGCTGACGTTGAGGGCGAGCGCCGCGAACGATGAGGATCTGGAACCGGTTTCGGAATGGGCCGACTGGGGTCGCCTGCTGGAGAGTACGCAATGATGGGACGCAAACGAGGCCGCCGCGCGCGGAAAGTGGATACGCTGGTGGGGTGCCATACGGTGATCCACGGTGATATCGAGTTTGGTGGCGGGCTGCATATTGAAGGCCGCGTAATCGGGGATATCCGGGCCGCGACCGATTCGTCGGCCGTTCTGGTGATCGCGGACGGGGGCATGGTCGAGGGCCATGTCGCGGTTCCGCACCTGCTGATGAACGGCGAGGTGCATGGCGATGTCCACGTGGGAGAGCACGTGGAGCTTGGCGAGACGGCCCGTCTGGCCGGTAATCTTTACTACACCGTGCTGCAGATGGCAGAGGGTGCGCAGATCGATGGCTTGCTCAAGCGGGTGGAGCATCCCCTCGAGAATGAGCTGGAGGGGACGGGCGAGACCCAGGCCCTGACCAATCCCACGGAAGATGAGCATTCTTGACTCCGGGGCTCAGTCTTCCGTAGCGTGAATGAAAATGATTATTACAGGAGGCCCCGAATGTCCGAGCCCATGACGTCCGAAGCGGAACTGGACATCGAAATGCCCAGCCCGTTGATCTTTACCGATGCCGCGGCCACCAAAGTGAAGGGGCTGATCGAGGAAGAGAACAACGAAAACCTCAAGCTGCGCGTGTTCGTCAGCGGGGGCGGTTGTTCCGGCTTCCAGTACGGCTTCACCTTCGACGAGACCGTCGGCGATGGCGACACCCTGGTGGAGAACGGCGGGGTGACCCTGCTGATCGACCCGATGAGCTTCCAGTATCTGGCGGGTGCCGAGATCGACTACACCGAAGGTCTTGAGGGCGCGCAGTTCGTGATCCGTAATCCGAATGCCACCACGACCTGCGGCTGCGGTTCCAGCTTCTCGGTCTAGAGAGAAGCTGACAATCGGTTAAGAAAGGGCCCGATCCGGGGATTCCGGATCGGGCCCTTTTTTGTTCAGGGTCGGGGTTAACGGCCCGCGTTAATGGCCCCCGGGTGTCCGGGGACCGCCGGGGATGATGCAGCCGAGTACGCGAGGGCCGCGCGCGCCGGTCACTTCCGGCAGGTTGCCGGGCTCGCCGGCCAGGGTTCGCGCGGCCAGCCAGGCAAAGGCGGCACCCTCCACCTGCTGCGGGGGAACCCCGTGGCGTTCGGTGGTCTCCACGCGGGTCGCGGGCAGGGCCTTGGCGAGGCGCTTCATCAGGTGGCGGTTGTGCGCGCCGCCGCCGCACACCAGCAAGCGGCCGGGCGGCTGCATGTGAAGGTGCTCCAGCGCGCGCCGCACGCCCTCCACGGTCAGTTCCGCCAGGGTCGCCTGAATGTCCTCGGGCCGGGCTCGGTCCAGGCGGTCGCCAGCCCCGGCGCGGAGCCAGGCCGGCGAAAAGTATTCGGGCCCGGTGCTCTTTGGCGGTGGGCGCTGGAAGAACGGGTCCTGGAGCAGCCGGGTCAGCAGTTCGGGGTCGGGCATACCGCTGCGGGCCCATGCGCCGTCATGATCGAACGGCGTCGGATGGTGGCGCCGATTCCAGTCATCCATCAGCGTATTCGCCGGGCCGCAGTCGAAGCCGATCACGGGCTGACCCGGTTGCAGCCAGGTGATGTTGGCGATGCCACCTAGATTGAGGACCGCGCGGGTCTCGTCCGTGGATCCGAACTGCGTCGCGTGAAAGCCGCAGGCCAGCGGTGCCCCCTCGCCGCCGGCTGCAATGTCGCGCGGGCGGAACTGCGCCACGGTGTCGATGCCGGTGGCCTCTGCGATGCGGAATGGATCGCCGATCTGCCAGGTGAAGGGCGGATCGGCGTCCGGGGCGTGGTGCACGGTCTGGCCGTGACTGCCGATCGCACGGATCGCGGTCGGCGCCAGGCCGGTCTGGTCCAGCAGGGCTTGCACGGTACGGGCGAACAGCATGCCGAGCCGCGCATCCAGCGCGCCCAGGTGCCGGTAGCGCAGGGTTTCGGTGGTGGCCGCCGTGGCCAGCTCCTGGGCGAGGTCGTCGGGATACCCCAGCTGGCAGTGATCCACCACGCGTACCGGCCCGGTCTCGCGGATCTCTGTCAGCACGGCGTCCACGCCGTCCCGGCTGGTGCCGGACATCAGCCCGATAAAGCGTTCCGTCATAGTGGTGATCCTCGCGCGCGCATTACATGGGTCGGCGTCCATTCTGGACCACCGCGGCATTTCGCGTCCGTTCGGGGGTCGCGGTATCCTTGCGCGCGACCGGCCAGCCCGGCCGGTCTCTGATCTCGACCAAGGGGCGTCATGGAACTCGAAGACCAGCTGGCCGTTATTCGTCGCGGCACCGATGAAATCCTGCTCGAGGACGATCTTGTCGAGCGCCTCAAGAGTGGCCGCCCCCTCCGGGTTAAGGCGGGATTCGATCCCACCGCCCCGGATCTGCATCTGGGGCACACGGTGCTGATCAACAAGCTGCGCCAGCTCCAGGACCTGGGACACCACATCCTGTTCCTGATTGGCGATTTCACTGGCCGTATCGGAGATCCCTCGGGCAAGAACGCCACGCGTCCGCCGCTGTCCGCCGAGGATATCGAGCGCAACGCCGCAACCTACCGCGAGCAGGTGTTCCGCATTCTTGACCCTGAGCGGACCGAGGTGGTCTTCAATTCCACCTGGATGGAGCCGCTGGGGGCCGCAGGAATGGTCCAGCTCGCCTCGCGCCAGACGGTGGCGCGCATGCTCGAGCGCGACGACTTTCACAAGCGTTACACCCAGCATCAGCCGATCGCGATCCACGAATTCCTCTATCCACTCATCCAGGGCTACGACTCGGTGGCGCTGAAGGCCGATATCGAACTGGGCGGCACCGACCAGAAGTTCAACCTCCTGGTGGGTCGCGAGCTGCAGAAGCAGGAGGGTCAACCGCCTCAGGTCATCCTGACCATGCCGATCCTCGAAGGGCTCGACGGCGTCCAGAAGATGAGCAAGTCGCTGAACAACTACATTGGCGTCCAGGATTCCCCCGACGATATGTTCGGCAAACTCATGTCCATCTCCGATGATCTGATGTGGCGGTACTTCGAACTCCTTAGCTTGCGTCCCATGCAGGATGTTCGCGCGTCGCAGCGGGCAGCGGAGGCCGGCGAACGCAACCCGCGCGATATCAAGTTCGAGCTGGGTCGCGAGTTGGTCGATCGTTTCCACGGGCCGGGACGCG
>NZ_KB898871.1:0-30000 GCF_000377905.1 Thioalkalivibrio sp. ALMg11 | reverse complement strand
TGGGGCGGTCTCCTCCCAAAGAGTAACGGAGGAGTGCGAAGGTACCCTCAGCGCGGTCGGAAATCGCGCGACGAGTGCAAAGGCATAAGGGTGCTTAACTGCGAGACAGACACGTCGAGCAGGTGCGAAAGCAGGTCTTAGTGATCCGGTGGTTCTGTATGGAAGGGCCATCGCTCAACGGATAAAAGGTACTCCGGGGATAACAGGCTGATACTGCCCAAGAGTCCATATCGACGGCAGTGTTTGGCACCTCGATGTCGGCTCATCACATCCTGGGGCTGAAGCAGGTCCCAAGGGTATGGCTGTTCGCCATTTAAAGTGGTACGCGAGCTGGGTTTAGAACGTCGTGAGACAGTTCGGTCCCTATCTGCCGTGGGCGTCGGAGATTTGACAGGATCTGTCCTTAGTACGAGAGGACCGGGATGGACGCACCTCTGGTGTTCCGGTTGTCACGCCAGTGGCATTGCCGGGTAGCTAAGTGCGGAAGGGATAACCGCTGAAAGCATCTAAGCGGGAAACCCACCTGAAGATGATATCTCCCTGGACCCTCGAGGTCCCTGTAGGGCCGTTGAAGACTACAACGTTGATAGGCTGGGTGTTGAAGCGCGGTAACGCGTGTAGCTAACCAGTACTAATTGCCCGTGAGGCTTGACCATATAACACCCAAAGTGTTGGTGGTCTCGTTTGGCACATCGCTACGTACACAAGCCTAGAATGCATTCCGAATTTAGATGACGTGGAACAGTCCGCGTGGTCTAGCCAGTTTGTCTGGCGGCAATAGCGAGTAGGAACCACCCGATCCCATCCCGAACTCGGAAGTGAAACTGCTCTGCGCCGATGGTAGTGTGGGGTCTCCCCATGTGAGAGTAGGTCACCGCCAGGCATTAATCCGAAGCCCGGTCCCCTTTTTTGGGGGCCGGGCTTTTTTTGTGCGTGGTTTTCAGACACGCATAGTTGATGGTGAAGTCTGCTGTGTGTCGCCCGTGGCCGGTTTGGAAGGCGCGCAGGCGCAGAGACGGAGGGTGGATGAGACAGAAGCGGACGGACGGAGGGTTGGTGCTGGTGGGGCTGGTCCTACTGGGAATTGGGCTCTATGCGATTTTCGGCGGCCAGTTGGCCTTCACGCCTATCGCGCCCCGGGAGGGGTCCGGATTTGGTGGGCCAGTGGCAACACTCATTGGCGTGGCCTTCGTGATCGGTGGCCTGTACTTCCTTCGGGAGTCGCGCCGGTGATCACACGGGCTTGAGCCCGCGATGAGAAATGCAGCGCTGGTTGGCTTCAGTGTCAGGTAGTCGGAGCGTCCGTACGGGACGTTGGTTGAACGGCGCAAGCTTTCGATGGTTCTCTGTGCTCGGGGTGACGTGAGGGGGGGTACGGCTTGGGACTGGTAAACGGGTTCAGGCTCGCGCCGTGGTTCGCCACGTGAAGCCGTAATCCTGGCTCGCGATATCTGTTTCGGATGGCTCGGAGCCAAGGCCGTCGGCGAGCGCTTGGCGTGCAAGCGCCTCGTGGTTGTTGTCACTCGACAGGTGCATCCCGATCACGTGGCGTAGCCTGGAGCGATCGATGCGGTGGAGAAGCTCGGTGGCCGCGTGATTCGGCAGGTGGCCGTAACCACCCGAGATGCGTCGCTTAAGCGATGCCGGGTACCGCCCGGCGGCGAGCATGGCAGGGTCGTGGTTGCACTCCAGTAGTAGGGCGTCGGCTGCATCCGCCACCTCGACCATGTGCGGAGAAATGTGACCGGCATCGGTCATCAGGACCAAGCGGTGATCGCCGTCGGAAAACGCAAACTGGATGGGTTCGCGGGAGTCGTGCGGTACCGTGTACGGTTGCACCCAGGCGTCGTCGATCTCCAGCGGTGCATCCGCCTGGATCTCCTGGATGTGGGCAAAACCGGCGTCGCGGGCGGCCAATCGGGTGCCGGGGCTGGTAAATACAGTGAGGCCGTAACGCCGGGATAGCGGCGCGGTGGCGCCGATGTGGTCGGCGTGCTCATGGGTTACCAGGACGGCCGTCAGGTCCCGTGGGGTCAGGTCGACCCGGGACAGGCGGCGTTCCAGCTCCTGCATCGAGAATCCGCAATCCACCAGCAGACGGGTAGAGCCGATCTCGACCACCAGGGCGTTGCCGGAACTCCCGCTGCCCAGGGAGCAGAAGCGGATCACGGTGGCCGGGCTCGCCGCGTTCTAGCGAAGGATCTGCTGCTCGATCTGCTCCAGGACGAACTCGGCGTCGCGGCGGCCAAGGGGCTCACCATCGATGTCGCGCGCCTCGATGCGCAGGTCGCCGTCGCCAATATCGGTCAGACGAATCTGATAGCGCTCGTTCTCGCGACGATCGCCGCCGCGCCCGAAGATTCGACTGAAGAAGCCACCGCGTTCGCTCTCACCGACCATGTCGGGGCGATAGGTCACTTCGAAGGTCCCGGTACTGCGATCCTGCTCGTCGACCAGGAGGCCGGCGCGATCCAGGTAGGTGCCCATCTGCGACCACATGCGGTCGAAGTCGCTGCCCGTCACCAGTACCTGTTGGCCTTCGTGTTCCGTCTGGTGCAGCTCAGTCGGGCGGTCGCCAATGGTCTCGGCTACCCGGGTGCCGCCCTCGGGGATCTCGCCCGTGGCGAGGTATACCCGCAGGCGATTAAGCATCTCGGCTTCTAGTTCGGGATCGGACGGGCGCATGGCCCAGCGCCAGGTCTCGCCCTCGGGTTCTTCCGTGGCCCCTCGGTGCGAGATGTAGATGGCTGAGCGGCCATTGTCGCGTTCGACGCGCAGGCGGTATTTGTCGCGCGTGTTGGCGTCGTACACGTTACCCAGGGCACGTGCGAAGATGTTCTGTGTGCCCCGCAGCGGAATCCCGGCGCGGTCTTCGGCCCATTCGGTCTCCATGACGCCGACCTGGGGTTCGTTGCGCTCCAGGCGCAGGTTCTGGCTGTCCCAGAATGCAGTCAGGCGTTCCCAAAGATCCTCCGGGACCACCTCAACACTCAGCCAGCGGACGCTGCCTTCGCGCATCAGCTGGATCTCGGTGGACTCCGGAAGCACACGGGCATCGCTGCGGACCGGCGCGGTTGCCCCGGCGGGCTGGCGCTGCTGCAGGCGGGCCGCGGAGTCTTGTTGCATCTCGCGGGCGCTGATCCGTTCGCCCGGGGCGTCCGGAATACGGTAGGCGCGTTCGCTGTCGGGTGCGATCAGGTCCGGTGGGACCTCGAGGTTGTCCATCTGCCGGCTCATTTCGTACTCGGGGCCGGACTGGCGGTCGCCGGAGGTCGAGCACCCGACGAGGGCCAGGCCCGTAGCCAGGGCAAGGGCGGTGCGGGTCGCGTGGCGGTGGAGCTTGGCAGACTGTTTCATGTCGGGGATCAGACCTCTATGCCGGCCTGGCGCATCGCGTCCAGGACCGGCGCATGGAAGGGTTCGGACAACGGAGTCAGAGGCAGGCGGATGCCTTCCTCCATGAGCCCCATACGTTGCAGCGCCCATTTGACCGGAATCGGGTTGGCCTCGAGGAACAGGGCCGAATGCAGCCCGTCCAACTGGCGATTGATCTCGCGCGCCTCGTCGGGGCGGCCTTCACGCACGGCGCGGCACATGGCGGCCATCAGCTGCGGTGCGACGTTGGCGGTGACGGAGATAACCCCGTGGCCGCCGGCGAGCAGGAAGGCCAGTCCGTTGCCATCATCCCCGCTGTAGAGGTCCATGCGGTTGCCGACACGGGCGACCAGATCGGCGGTGCGCTCGTTGCTGGCCGTAGCTTCCTTGAGCCCGATGATGTTCGGGATGTCGGCGAGACGCTCCACCGTTTCCGGGAGTAGATCGACTGCGGTACGGCCGGGCACGTTGTACAGGATCTGCGGGATGTCCACCGCCTCGGCAATGGCCTTGTGGTGCAGGTAAAGGCCTTCCTGGGTCGGCTTGTTGTAGTAGGGAGAGACCAGCAGGCAGGCATCGGCGCCGCCTTCCTTGGCGCAGCGGGTCAGGGCGATCGCCTCGCGCGTGGAGTTCGCGCCGGTACCCGCGATCACCGGCAGGCGCCCGGCGACGGCCTTCACCGTGTAGGCGATGGCCTCGCAGTGCTCGTCGAAATCGAGGGTCGCGGATTCGCCGGTGGTGCCGACGGCGACAATGGCATCGGTGCCGGCCTCGATGTGGAATTCCAGGAGCCGATCCAGGGCCGGCCAGTCCAGGCTGCCGTCCGTGTGCATCGGGGTCGCCAGTGCGACCATGCTGCCTTGAAACATCGACTCCTCCAACAACGGTAATGGTGCAGTCTAACGGGCGGGTGACAGGGCATTCAAGATTCCTTCGGCCGGGTGTTCGCCGCGCCTCATGTTTCGTGCACCCGGTCGCCTCCCTTGGCGCGAAGAGACGCGGATCCAGTGGCCCGCCTGCGTTGGCGCCGCCGGGGCAAGGTGGTATGTTGCGAGCCATCATGCCTGTTGCCGCTTTCACGCAGAGAACCCCCGGGTGCTTGCCCGTCCCTTGCCTCGCGCGCAGCCGGCGGGTGCCGCATGGCTGAGGTGGTTGGCGCGGGCACCCATACCCACTTGATCCTCAACCTGATCGGGCCCGATCAGCCCGGTCTGGTGTCCAGCGTGACCCGCGTGATCGCCGATACCGGCTGCAATCTCGAATCCAGTCGCATCACGGTCGTGGGTGGCTACTGCTGCATGGCGCTTAGCGCCAGTGGCAACTGGAAGACCCTGGGCACCCTGGAGTCCCGTCTGCAGCGCCTGGAGGCGGAGATGGGGCTGGTCGTGGTGGCCCGTCGCGGCCCGCTGGAGGAGCGCCCCGAGGCGGCGATGCCCTATGCCGTGGACGCGGTGGCGCTGGATGCCCCAGGCCTGCTGAATGCCCTCTCCGATTTCTTTACCAGCCGTGGCGTGAACCTGCGCGACGTCCAGACCCGGGTGTACATTGCCCAGCAGACCGGGGCGCGCATGTTTGCGGCCAACATGGTCGTGGATATCCCCGCGGGGCAGCACCTGGCCAGCCTGCGCGGCGAGTTCATGGACTTCTGTGACGAACTGAACGTGGACGGTGTGCTGGACCCGATCAAGGCCTGACCGGGCCGGGCTCGCGTGGCGTCCGCGGTCTTCTACTTTGAAGCCCTCTACTCAAGGAGCAACGCCTGATGAGCATCGCAATCGACCAGCCAGTACCCGACGACCTGCGCGTGCCGGCCACCGGCGACCAGACCCTGGGTCCGGCCGACTTCAAGGGCCGCATCGTGGTCCTGTATTTCTACCCCAAGGACAGTACCCCGGGCTGCACCAACGAGAGCCTGGACTTTGCCGCCAACCAGGCCGCCTTTGACGCCGCCGGTGCGGTGATCCTCGGCGTTTCGCGCGACAGCGTGAAAAGCCACGAGAACTTCCGTGCCAAGCAGGAACTGCCCTTCGATCTGCTGAGCGATGGCGACGAGACCCTGTGCAACGCCTTCGACGTCATCAAGATGAAGAACATGTACGGCAAGCAGGTCCGCGGTATCGAACGTTCCACCTTCGTGATCGATGCCGACGGCGTACTGCGCAAGGAGTGGCGCAAGGTCAAGGTGCCGGGCCATGTGGATGAGGTCCTCGCCGCGGTGCGCGAACTCGCAGGGAGCTGACCCTCCTCTTCCCCCACTTCTCCCCGGAGGTGTCATGAACGCGACCGCCCAGGATCCGAAACGCCTGCTCGTCCTGGACACCAATGTCCTGATGCACGACCCCACGGCGCTGTTCCGCTTCAAGGAGCACGACATCTTCCTGCCCATGGTCGTGCTCGAGGAACTCGATCGTGGCAAGAAGGGGGTTTCCGAGGTCGCGCGCAACGTACGCCAGGTCTCGCGCTTCATTGACGAGCTCACCACCGGCGCCCAGCACGAGCAGATTGCTGCCGGGTTGCCGCTGCAGGCGGATTCGCTCAGCGAGTCGACGTTCGCGCCCACCGGCCGCCTGTTCTTTCAGACCCGCAACCTGTCCTCCAGCCTGCCGGCCTCGCTGCCGGGTTCCTCGGCCGACAATGACATCCTCGCCACTGCCCAGGCGCTGAAGACCGAGTATCCCGACACCCCGGTGACGCTGGTATCCAAGGACATCAACCTGCGTATCAAGGCCACAGTGATCGGCCTGCATGCGGAGGACTACTACAACGACCAGGTGCTGGACGACGTCAGCCTGCTGTTCTCCGGCATGACCGAACTGCCGGCGGACTTCTGGGAGACGCACGGTACCAAGATGGATTCCTGGCAGGAGTCCGGCCGCACCTACTACCGCGTGACCGGCCCGCTGGTGGCCGAGTGGCGGCCCAACCAGTTTGTCTATCGCGAAGGCGAGAACCCGCTGTCCGCGATCGTGCTGGAGATCGACCAGCCGAACGAGTCCGCCGTGATCGAGCTGGTGGATGACTACATGACCCCGCGCCACAGTGTCTGGGGCATCAACGCCCGCAACCGCGAACAGAACTACGCCCTGAACCTGCTGATGGACCCGGAGGTGGACTTCGTCTCGCTGCTGGGGGCCGCCGGTACCGGGAAGACCTTGCTGACCCTGGCCGCCGGGCTTGCGCAGACGCTGGAGGACAACACCTACAAAGAGATCATCATGACCCGGGTCACGGTCCCGGTGGGGGAGGACATTGGCTTCCTGCCCGGCACCGAAGAGGAGAAGATGACCCCGTGGATGGGTGCGCTGATGGACAACCTGGAGGTGCTGGCCAAGTCCGAGGGCGCGGGGGACTGGGGGCGCATGGCCACCAACGACGTCCTGACCAGTCGCATCAAGATCCGCTCGCTGAACTTCATGCGCGGGCGCACCTTCCTCAACCGCTACATCATCCTCGACGAGGCGCAGAACCTGACCTCCAAGCAGATGAAGACCCTGATCACCCGCGCCGGACCGGGGACCAAGGTGGTGGCGCTGGGGAATATCGCGCAGATCGACACCCCGTACCTGACCGAGACCTCATCGGGGCTGACCTACGTGGTCGATCGCTTCCGCAACTGGACCCACAGCGGGCATATCACCCTGACGCGCGGGGAACGTTCGCGGTTGGCGGATTACGCCTCGAACCACTTGTAGGGATCGGATTGCTCCCCGGTCATTGCGAGGAGCGAAGCGAGTAATCTCCCGAAGCTGGCAACGAGCCAGGATCTGGTGGTTCCGGATGGAGGTTGCCGCGTCGCCTGCGGATCCTCGCAATGACGGTGCCATTGGTGGGGCGCGGGGATTGGTGGAGCGAGTGGGGCTTAGCCGTCTTCGCTGTAGCGGACGCAGGCGCGGTCGGTCTCCCACAGGGTCAGCGCGTGCATGCGCAGCCCCGGACGGTTCAGGCGCCCGGCCATCTCCCGGTAGAACCACTGCGCGATGTTCTCGGCCGTTGGATTGACCGTGTCAAACGGGGGGACATCGTTCAGGTAGCGGTGGTCCAGCTGCCCGGCGATCTCGCGCGCAGCGGTCTTGACCACCTTGAAGTCCACCGCCATGCCGGCGTCGTCCAGGGTCTCGGCCTGGACCTCGGCCTCTACCTTCCAGTTGTGACCGTGCATGTTCGCGCACTGCCCCGGGTAATCGCGCAGGGTATGCGCGGAGGCAAAATCGGTCAGGACGCGAAGGGTGTAACGGGCACTCATGATCGTTTTCCGGGCGAGCGGCCATGGCGGCCGGGGTTTGATTAGCCCGCGAAGCCTATCCGGCCGCCGTCGTCCGCGCAATTCTCCAGCCCGAAGGCGTGGCGAATCGCGGCCAGTACGCCCGCCGTGTCGAGGCCGCAATCGGCGAGGATCTGCTCGCGCGAGCCATGCTCGGTGAAGGCATCCGGGATGCCCAGTACCTGGCAGGGCCGGGTCAGCCCTTCGGCCGAGAGCCACTCCAGTACTGCGCTGCCGGCGCCACCGGCGCGCGCATGATCCTCGAGCGTCACGAAGCCCTGGTGGCTGGCGGCCAGTTGCGCCAGAAGAGCCGTATCCAGGGGCTTGATGAAGCGCATGTTGACCACGGTGGCATCCAGCGCCTCGCCGGCCGCCAGGGCGGTCTCCAGCAGCGCGCCGAAGCTGAGGATGGCCAGACCCCGGCCCTCGCGCACGACCTCGGCGCGCCCGACCGGCAATGTCTCCAGATCCTCGCTGCCGCCCTCCGGCAGTTCGCCGGGCCCGCCACCGCGCGGATAGCGCACCGCCGCCGGGCCGTCGTGGGCGTAGCCGGTGGACAGCATCTGGCGGCACTCGCGTTCGTTGGCGGGGGCCATCAGCAGCAGGTTGGGGACCGTGCGCAGCAAGGCGGTGTCGAAGGTGCCGGCATGGGTCGGGCCGTCGGCGCCGACGATCCCGGCGCGGTCCACCGCGAACAGCACCGGCAGGTTCTGCAGTGCGACGTCGTGGATTACCTGGTCCATCGCCCGTTGCAGGAAGGTCGAGTAGATCGCAACCACGGGTTTCTGGCCCTCGCAGGCCATGCCCGCGGCCAGGGTGACGGCATGCTGCTCGGCGATCCCGACGTCGAAATAGCGCTGCGGGAATTGTTCGGAGAACGCGACCAGGCCGGAGCCCTCGCGCATTGCCGGGGTGATGCCGAGTAGCCGCTCGTCGGCCACGGCCTGGTCGCAAAGCCACTGGCTGAAGATGTCGGTGTAGCTGGGGGCCTTCGGGGCGGTCGGGGCGAGGCCGTTTTCCGGCTCGAACTTGGAGACGCCGTGGTAGCGGCAGGGGTCTTCCTCCGCCGGTGCGTAGCCCTGGCCCTTGCGCGTGACCACGTGTAGCAGCTGCGGCCCGTGGGTGCCGCGCAGGTTCTTCAGGATCGAGACCAGGCCGTTCACGTCGTGGCCATCTACCGGGCCGAAGTAGCGAAAGCCCAGCTCCTCGAACAGCGTGCCGGGCACGAACATGCCCTTCATGTGTTCCTCGGCGCGCTGGGCAAAGGCCTTCATCGGCGGGACGAACTCCAGCATGCGCTTGGAGCCTTCGCGCACCGAGCTGTACAGGGGGCCGGACAGCAGCCGGGTGAAGTACTGGTTGAGCGCGCCGACGTTGGGCGAGATCGACATGTCGTTGTCGTTCAGGATGACCAGCAGATTGCAGTCGAGATCGCCGATGTGGTTCAGCGCCTCGAAGGCCATGCCCGCGGTCATGGCGCCGTCGCCGATCACTGCCACGTGGCGCCGGTCCAGCCCGGCGTGCTTCGCTGCCAGGGCCATGCCGGCGGCGGCGCTGATGGAGGTGCTGGAGTGCCCCGCCCCGAAGGCGTCGTATTCGCTCTCCGCGCGCTTGGGGAAGCCCGCCAGGCCACCGTACTGGCGCAGGCGGGCCATGTCGGCCTGGCGTCCGGTCAGGATCTTGTGGGCATAGGCCTGGTGGCCGACGTCCCAGATGATGCGGTCGTCGGGGGTGTTGAACGCGTAGTGCAGCGCGATCGCGAGTTCCACCGTGCCGAGGTTGGCGGCGAGATGGCCGCCGGTGCGCGAGACGCTCTCGATCAGGAACTGGCGCAGTTCGTCGGCCACCCCGGCGAGTTCCGAGGCCGGGCGTTCCCGCAGGTCGGCGGGCCATTCGATTGCATCCAGCAGGGGTGTGGGGGTCATCTGGGCGGGCCGGTTCAATTCATGCGATCGACGATGTACCGCGCCAGGAAGCGAAGCAAGTCCGCCTCCTGACCGAAGGGTTGCAGCTCGGTCAGTGCCTCGTCGACCAGGGCCACCGCCCGCTCGCGCGAGGCCTCCAGGCCCTGCAGCGAGGGGAAGGTGGGCTTGTGCAGCCGGGCATCCGCGCCACAGGCCTTGCCCAGGACTTCGGGGTCGCCTTCCACGTCGAGGACGTCGTCACGGATCTGGAAGGCCAGGCCGATGCATTCGGCGTAGCGTGTCAGGCGCTCCAGGGCGTCGGGGTCGGGCGTGCCGGCCAGCGCCCCCAGCCGCACCGAGGCGCGGATCAGGGCGCCGGTCTTCAGCCGGTGCATGCGTTCCAGTTCCGGCAGGTCGATGGGCTGGCCGCAGGCCCCGAGGTCGATCGCCTGGCCACCCGCCATGCCGTGCAGGCCGGCGGCGCTCGCGAGCTCGCGCACCGCGTTCAGCCCGGTCGGCCCGGGCAGTTCCGCGACGCCATCGGTCAGGATGTCGAAGGCCAGGGCCTGCAGGGCATCCCCGGCGAGGATGGCGGTGGCCTCGTCGAAGGCCTTGTGGCAGGTCGGTCGCCCGCGACGCAGATCGTCGTCGTCCATCGCCGGCAGGTCATCATGGATTAGCGAATAGACGTGGATCATCTCCACCGCCGCGGCCATGGCGTCCAGTGCGGGTTCCGGGGCACCGGTCGTGCGCCCGGCCGCGTAGACCAGGACCGGGCGCAGGCGCTTGCCGCCGGACAGCGTGGCGTAGCGCATCGCCTCGATCAGGCGCGCGGCGGGGGCGTCGTCCGCGCCCAGGTGGCGGTCGAGGACGGTCTCGATGCGTTGCTGGTAATCGTTCAGGGCCTGCGCGGGGTCGGTGGCGGTCAATGGCGGCTCGCTAGAACGGGACATCGGGGTCCGTCGTGTCGTGTGGCTCCGGTGTCCTGGGAACATTGGGGCTTGCGTTGTGGTCATTCTGGGCAGCGGCGCCGGAAGGTGCTTCCTGGGCCAGGGCCTCGATTCGGCGCTGGGCGTCGTCGAGCGCCTGCTGGCAGCGGTTGACCAGCTCCATGCCGCGCTGGAATTCACCCAGCGACTGTTCCAGGCCCAGCTCGCCGGACTCCATCCGGGCGACCAGGGCCTCCAGGGCCTCCAGGCTGGCTTCGAATTCCGCCGGGCTGTCGGCGCTGGACGAGTCGGTCATGATGGATTACCAAGTCGAAAAGGTGAGAAAGTATCCGATCCGCTGCGGCGAGGAAAGGCGTGCCGCATGGCAGCCCTTGTTTGTGGCGCCGCCGCCCCCATGAACCGCAGGGATTCCGGTTGACACTGAACGGGGTGCCGACTAGAGTTTTCGTACGGTTTAGACCGAGTCTAAGCACCCGTCTGCACAGGCATTCCTGTGGTTGTGTAGAACTTATCCAGAGAGAAGGAGAGCACCATGGACCTGAAAGGCAGCAAGACCGAAGAAGCCCTGAAAGAGGCATTTGCCGGCGAATCGATGGCCAATCGTCGTTACCTGTACTTCGCTTCCAAGGCGGACGTCGAGGGCTACAACGACGTCGCCACCGTGTTCCGTTCCACTGCGGAAGGTGAAACCGGCCACGCCCACGGCCACCTCGAGTACCTCGAGAGCTGCGGCGATCCGGCCACTGGCCTGGAGTTCGGCCCCACCTCCGCCAACCTGAAGACCGCCGTCGCCGGCGAGACCCACGAGTACACCGACATGTACCCGGGCATGGCCAAGACCGCCCGCGATGAAGGCTTCGACGAAGTCGCCGACTGGTTCGAAACCCTGGCCAAGGCGGAGCGTTCCCACGCCAACCGTTTCCAGAAGGCGCTGGACCAGCTGGACGACTGATCGTCTCGCAGTACTGTGAAGTATGCGGGGCCGGTCCGCCGGCCCCGTTTTCCCGGGAGATACGGAACAGCCTGTGGCGCGGCTGACTGCGGTTCGCCTCGCATGCTGTTCCGTGTTTCCCTCGAAGCATCGTACTGATACGGACACCGGAGGGATGCATGTCTGCGCCGACGCACCAACGTGAAGGAAATCTCGAAGCCCCGACCCGTCATCCACTCGACTGGAAGAACCCCGAGTTCTACAACGAGGAGTCGCTGTACGCCGAACTCGAGAGGGTCTTCGATATCTGCCACGGCTGCCGGCGCTGCGTCAGCCTCTGCAATTCCTTTCCGACCCTGTTCGACCTGGTCGATGAATCCGAGACCCTCGAGGTCGACGGGGTCGACAAGAAGGACTACTGGAAGGTGGTCGATCACTGTTACCTGTGTGATCTGTGTTACCTGACCAAGTGCCCCTACGTGCCGCCGCATGAGTGGAATGTGGACTTCCCGCATCTGATGCTGCGGGCCAAGGCGGTGCGCTATCAGAACGAGGGCGCGAAGACTTCGCACAAGCTGATGTCCAGTACCGACACGGTCGGCAAGCTGGCGGGCATCCCGGTGGTGGCCGGTGCGGTCAATGCCGCAAACAAGAACGGCGCGGTGCGCAAGCTGCTGGACAAGACCATGGGCGTGCACCCGAACGCCCCGGTCCCCGAATACCACTCCAGCAAGGGCCGCTCGCGCCTCGCCAAGGCCGCGAAGGGCGTGAGCAACCCGGAGCCGGCCGGCAAGACCCAGGGCAAAGTCGCCCTCTACGCGACCTGCTACGGCAACTACAACGAGCCGCATCTGGTCGAGGACCTGGTCAAGGTCTTCGAGCACAACGGTATCGAGGTCACCCTGGTCGACAAGGAACAATGCTGCGGCATGCCCAAGCTCGAACTGGGCGACCTGGCGTCGGTCGAGGCCTCCAAGGACGCGAACATCCCGGCGATGAAGCGCATGATCGATCAGGGCTACGACATCGTTGCCCCGGTCCCGTCCTGCGTGCTGATGTTCAAGCAGGAACTGCCGTTGATGTTCCCCGAAGATGCGGACGTGGCCGCGGTGCGCGACCGCATCTTCGATCCGTTCGAGTACCTGATGGAACGGCACAAGGACGGCAAGCTGAACACCGACTTCCCCGAGAAGCTCGGCAAGATCGCCTACCACGCCGCCTGCCACCTGCGGGTGCAGAACATGGGGCTCAAGACCCGCGATCTGCTCAAACTGGTGCCGGAGACGGAGATCGACGTGATCGAACGCTGCTCCGGACACGACGGCACCTACGGGGTGAAGAGCGAATTCTACGAGACGGCATCCAAGATTTGCCGTCCGGTGGTCAGCCGGGTCCAGAAGGCCGAGGCCGATCACTATTCGAGCGACTGCCCGATGGCCGGCCACATGATCGAGAACGGGCTGCAGGGCAAGGGCGAAGACAAGGCGCCCGAGCACCCGCTGACCCTGTTGCGCCAGGCTTACGGGCTTTAGGCCGCCGCGGCGGCACACAAGGACCAGCAAGGGCGTGAGTGAGCGCCCGCGAACGGAGAAAGAACATGGCGAGTGACAGCTACCACGAACCGGTCGAGGAACTGAGCGACGAGTCGCGCGAGATGCATCGCGCGATCGTCTCGTTGATGGAAGAACTCGAGGCGGTGGACTGGTACCAGCAGCGCATCGACGGCTGCAAGGACGACGAACTCAAGGCAATCCTCGCGCACAACCGTGACGAGGAGATCGAGCACGCGGCGATGGTGCTGGAGTGGATCCGCCGCCATAACCCGGTGTTCGATCGTGAACTGAAAGACAACCTCTGGTCCGACAAGGACTACACCAAGACGGGGCACCACGATCACTGAGGTGTGCCGGTCCTGCCGGACCTGTCCGGCGAGATGGAGGTATCGAGATGAAGATGGAGGCAAGTGTGGACAAGCTGAGTCGTGAAGACCTGTATTCGCTGGAGAAGTACCACGAGATGCGGCCCCAGTTCCGCAACGAGGTAATGCAGCACAAGCGCAACCGCGTCGTGCAGGTGGGCCCGGCCGTGAGCCTGCACTTCGAGGACCGCAAGACCATGCAGTACCAGATCCAGGAGATGCTGCGGGTCGAGAAGATCTTCGACGCCGACGGCATCCAGGAAGAGCTGGACTCCTACAACCCATTGATCCCGGACGGCTCCAACTGGAAGGCGACCATGATGGTCGAGTACCCGGATGAGGCCGAGCGCAAGGTGCAGCTGTCCAGGCTGATCGGGATCGAGCGCAAGACCTACGTGCAGGTCGAGGGCTATGACAAGGTCCACCCGATCGCGAACGAGGACCTTGATCGTGAGACGGACGAGAAGACCTCGTCGGTGCACTTCCTGCGCTTCGAGCTGACGCCCGAGATGGTCTCGGCGGCGAAGTCGGGTGCCGCCATTGCCATGGGCGTGGAGCACGAGAACTACAACCATCGACTGGACGCGGTCGCCGAAGGCACCCGCGAGTCGCTCGCCGCCGACCTCGACGCCATCAACTAACGCCGCGGACTCCTGCGCATCGAAAGGCGCCCATGGGCGCCTTTTTTGTGCCTGATCTTTGCCGGCCGTCCTGAGGCTGGTCCTGGTTCGTCATCCGGTGTTTACGTGCCTTCGTCCGGCCGCCTGCCACGCGCTCACTCGCCAGCGCGCCGCGCCCGTTTTTGATCAACAACGGGCTTCTTTGCTCGTGCAAAGAAGTACCCAAGAAACACGCCCGACTGCCGCGACCCCGGCCCGCTGCGCGGGCCGGGGTTTCCCTCGCTCCGAGGCTTTTCGCGCGCGGCGCTGAACTCGCTGCGCCTTCGGCTCCGCTCAGGCATCCAGCGCCCCGTGTCCATTTAGAATCGTCCCGCGAAAACCCTCTCCACTCGGCGCGACGACAACGGGGGAAGGTTCAAACAACGGCGATTCCGGCGTTTGTGCTCATGGATGGAGGCTAGGTCTTCGAGCATCTTGGGCACGCTCGGCCTGCGGCCATGGCGTGCCGCACCCGCGAAGCGGGCGCCGGGGGCGTAGGATGTGATGAGCGAAGCGAATCGCATCAGGGTTTCGCGCGGCGTGGGGAACGGTGCGTTTCGCTGCGCTCAACGGCACCCTACGGAATACTGCCTGTTTTGACCTTCTCCTCCCGTATGGAGCCCCTCGCGGAGGGCGTGATGGGCCGGGAGAAGGCGCTGGATGCCTGAGCGGAGCCGAAGGCGTAGCGAGTTCAGCGCCGCCGGCCCAGCGCGTCCGGAGCGAGGTTCCCGGGCGAAATCCGGGTGCCCTTCTTTGGGTACTTTCTTGGGCAAGCAAGAAAGCCAGTTGTTGATCAAAAACGGGCGCGGTGCGCTCGCGAGAGAGCGCGTGGCAGGCGGCCGGACGAAGGCACGTAAACACCGGATGCCGAACCAGGGCTAGCCACAATTGGGCAGGCAGCGGGTCGTAGGCATCGTAACCGCGGTCGGCGAACCCGGCCCGGCCAACACCTGACGGGCGGCAGGCGCTACAGGGCGTCGAGGACTTCGGAGAGGCGCGCGACGGGGATGACCTCCATCCCCTTGATCGGCTTGCGCGGGGCGTTGGCGGCCGGCGCGATGGCGCGGGTGTAGCCATGCTTGGCCGCCTCGCGCAGGCGTTCCTCGCCATTCGGAACCGGGCGGATCTCGCCGGCCAGGCCGACCTCCCCGAATGCCAGCAGCTCCTGCGGCAGCGCGCGATCGCGGTAGCTCGACAACGCGGCCGCCAGCATCGGGAGGTCGGCGGCGGTCTCGGTCACGCGTACGCCGCCGACCACGTTGATGAACACGTCCTGGTCGAACAGGGCAACACCGCCATGACGGTGCAGCACGGCCAGCAGCATGGTCAGCCGGTTCTGCTCCAGCCCCACGGTGATACGCCGCGGCTGCGAGGCATGGCTCTCGGCGACCAGCGCCTGCACCTCGACCAGCAACGGGCGCGTGCCCTCGCGGGTGACCATGACGACGCTGCCGGGCACCGGGCCCTGGTGGCGTGACAGGAAGATCGCGGACGGGTTGGAGACGGCCTTTAGCCCGTTCTCCAGCATCGCGAACACGCCCAATTCGTTCACCGCGCCGAAGCGATTTTTTACCGCCCGCAGCATGCGGTAGCGCCCGTCCGGGTCGCCCTCGAAATAGAGCACGGTATCGACCATGTGCTCCAGCACGCGCGGCCCGGCAAGCTGGCCGTCCTTGGTCACATGCCCGACCAGGATCACGGTGATGCCGCGCTGCTTGGCCATGCGCACCAGCGCCGCGGCGCTCTCGCGCACCTGGCCGACCGAGCCGGGGGCGGACTGCAGCGCGGCGGTGTAGAGGGTCTGGATGGAGTCGATGACCAGTACGCGCGGGCGTTCGCGTTCGCAGGTGGCGATCACGTTCTCCACCTGGGTCTCGGTCAGAAGGCGCAGCCCGTCGACCTCCAGGCCCAGGCGTCGGGCGCGCATGCCGATCTGTTGGGCCGATTCCTCGCCAGTCACGTAGAGCGTGTCGCCGATGGGCAGCATGGCCAGCGTCTGCAGCAGCAGGGTGGACTTTCCGATCCCCGGGTCGCCGCCCAGCAGCACCACTGACCCGTGTACCAGGCCGCCCCCCAGGGCGCGATCCAGTTCCGACAACCCGGTGCTGGTGCGCGGTACCTCGGCCAGCTCGACCTCGCCCAGGCGGGTAATGCCGGCGACCGCGCCGGCATACCCACCGCGCGGTCCGGCGCTGGCGGCCGGCGCGGCCTCCTCCAGCGTGTTCCAAGCGCCGCAGTCGCCGCACTGGCCAGCCCATTTGGGGCTGATCGCACCGCACGACTGGCATACGTACTGAGTCTTGCTCTTTGCCATCAGGGGGCCTTTTGCGCCGGGGCTTCCGGCAGGTCGGGCGCGACTACGCGCACGGTGCGGATGGTGTTGTTCTTGATCTGGGCGATATCCATCACCACGCCATTGATCTTCACACTCACCGGCGCCTCGGGGATGCTCTCCAGGTGTTCGACGATCAGTCCGCTGAGGGTCTTCGGGCCGTCCTGTGGCAGGTCCAGGCCCAGGGCCCGGTTCAGTTCGCGCAGGTGAATGCCGCCGTCGACCATGACCGAGCCGTCGTCCTGACGCAGGACGTCGTCACCCATCGCCGGGGAATCGGTGGTGAACTCGCCGACGATCTCCTCCAGCAGGTCCTCCAGCGTGATCAGCCCCTCGATATCGCCGTACTCGTCCACCACCAGGCCGATGCGCTTCTTCTGCTGCTGGAAGTTGATCAGCTGGCGGTTGAGCGCCGTGCCTTCGGGAATGAAGTAGGGCGGGGTCAGGACCTGGCGCAGGTCGTCGGGGCCGAACGCATCGCGCTCGACCAGCGGCAGGACGTCGCGGCGGTGGACGAAGCCGACGATGTGGTCCAGCTCGCCCTCCACCACCGGCAGGCGGGTGAAGCTGCCGTGGATCAGCTGGTCCTCGACCTCGTTCCAGGGTTCGTTCAGGTCGATCACCACGATCTCGTTGCGCGGGATCATGATGTCCTCGACCGTGGTGCGCTCCAGATCCAGCAGGTTCAGGAGCATGCGCTGGTGGTTGGCCGGGATCAGCGCGCCGGCCTCGGAGACCACGCTGCGCAGTTCATCGGTGTTCAGTGCGGCGCGCTGGTCGGCATTCATATGGACGCCGAACAGGCGCAGCACGCCGTTCGCCATCAGGTTGATCATCCAGACCACCGGCCACATCACCTTGATCAGTCCGGAATAGACCCAGGCGGCGGGGTAGGCGACACGTTCGCTGTGCAGCGCGGCGAGGGTCTTCGGTGCGGTCTCGGCGAAGATCAGCAGGGTCAGGGTCAGCACGCCGGTGGCGATGGCCACGCCGGTATCGCCGAACAGGCGCCAGCCGATGAAGGTGGCGATCTGCGCGATCATGATGTTGACGAAATTGTTGCCCAGCAGGATCAGTCCGATCAGTCGATCCGGTTTCTCCAGCAGCCGCGCGGCGCGTTGGGCGCCGCGATGGCCGGTCTGCGCGCGGTGGCGCATGCGATAGCGGTTCAATGCCATCAACGCTGTCTCCGAGCCGGAGAAGAACGCCGACAGCAGGAACAGCACCACCAGGGCGCCGAACAGGACGTACAGCGGGATCTCTTGCAAGGGTGCGGCCTGCGGTCAGGGGTGGGCGGACGGGCGGGGCTGCATGATCAGGATCATTTCAGGCAAGGCCCGCGGGGGTGTCAAGCCGCGGTTACCGCGTTCAGATGCGTCCGAGGATGACTTCCAGTACCAGCTTGGAGCCGAAATAGGCCAGCACCAGCACGACAAAGCCGCCGGTGGTCCAGGCCAGTGCGCGGGTGCCGCGCCAGCCGAGACGCCAGCGGCCGATCAGCAGGGTGGAGAAGATCAGCCAGGCCAGGATCGACAGGGTGGTCTTGTGGACCAGGTGCTGGGCAAACAGATTGTCCACGAACAGCAACCCGGACAGCAGGCTGAGCCCGAGGAACAGCCAGCCGATGAAGATCATCCGGAACAGCCACACCTCCATCGAGAACAGCGGGGGCAGGGCGCGCACGAAGCCCGAGGCGTGGTGGTTGTGAAGGGCCCGGTGCTGGGCGGCCATCACCGCGGCCTGCGCGGTGGAGAGGGCGAGGAAGGCCCAGCCCAGGGCGGAGAACAGGATGTGCAGATCAATCCCGGCCGAGGTGGCATAGCGCGCGTCGCCGTCGCACAGCAGGGCAGTGAGGGCCGCCAGGGCGGTCAGCGGCAGGATGACTACGCCGAGGATCGCCAGGGGGTGGCGCCAGCTCGTCAGCCACAGCAGCGCGGCCACCAGCCACAGCGAGGCCGACAGGGCATTGCCCAGGCACAGGTTGAGTCCCGTATCGGTCAGCACCATCGGCAGCAATGCGCCCAGATGGGCGAGCAGCGCGAGCCCCCACAGGGCCAGGGGCGCACGCGGCTGGCCAGGTGTCAGCGGCTGCCGGCGGGCGGTGACAACCAGGTAGCCCGCGGTGACGAGATACAGCGCGACGGCGAGGAGTCCGATGGCAATGATCATGACGCCGGATTATCGCTGCTACGCGGGCGGATTGCACATGGTGACGGCCGTTCCGGCGTCAGTTTGGGTGCCCGGCTGTGATCTCTCGACCGGTTGCTCAGCGGCGGGCCTGCATCCCGGAGCGCGAGACCGGTATACTGTGCGGTCCCGTGGTCGGTGGATGTGCACCGACCGCCGCTGATTCAGACGAGGACGCGTGATGTTCGACGGCCTTTCCAGCCGCCTGCAGGAGACCATGAAGCGCCTGAAGGGTCAGGCGCGGCTCACCGAGGATAATGTCCAGGAGGCCATGCGCGAGGTGCGCATGGCGCTGCTGGAGGCCGACGTGGCCCTGCCGGTGGTGCGCGAGTTCATCAAGGACGTCAAGGAAAAGGCGCTGGGCAAGGAGGTCATCGGCAGCCTGACCCCCGGCCAGGCCCTGATCAAGGTCGTCCATGACGAACTGATCGCGACCATGGGTGGCGAGAACGCCTCGCTGAACCTCGCGCAGCAGCCGCCCGCCGTGGTGCTGGTGGCCGGCCTCCAGGGTGCCGGCAAGACCACAAGTATCGGCAAGCTCGCGCGCCTGTTGCGCGAGCGCGAGAAGAAAAAGGTCGCGGTGGTCAGCTGTGACGTCTATCGTCCGGCAGCAATCCAGCAGTTGGAGACCCTGGCCGGCCAGGTCGAAGTCACGTTCTATCCCAGTGACACGAGTCAGAAGCCCGAGGCGATTGCCAGTGATGCGGTCGCCCGCGCCCGCCGCGAGGGTATCGAGGTCCTGCTGGTGGATACCGCCGGCCGCCTGCATGTCGACGAGGACATGATGGCCGAGGTCCAGGCCCTGCATAAGGCAATCGACCCGATCGAGACCCTGTTTGTGGTCGATGCCATGACCGGGCAGGATGCGGCGAACACCGCGCGCGCCTTTGGCGAGGCCCTGCCGCTGACCGGCGTGGTGCTTACCAAGGCGGACGGCGATGCCCGCGGTGGCGCGGCGCTGTCGGTACGCCAGATCACCGGCGTGCCGATCAAGTTCATCGGCATGGGCGAGCGCCCGGATGCCCTGGAGCCGTTCCACCCCGAGCGCATCGCCTCGCGCATCCTCGGCAAGGGCGATGTGTTGTCGCTGGTCGAGGAGGCCAGCCGCCAGGTCGACCAGGATCAGGCCGAGAAGCTGACCCGCAAGCTGAAGAAGGGGCGCGGCTTCGATCTGAACGACCTGCGCGACCAGCTGGGCCAGATGCAGAAGATGGGCGGCATGAGCTCCATGCTCGAGAAGCTCCCTGGCGGCGGCAAGCTGCCGGATGCGGTGAAGAATCAGGCCAATGACAAGGAGATCGGTCGCATGATGGCGGTGATCTCGTCGATGACCGAGCGCGAGCGCCGTCACCCGGAGGTGATCAAGGGCTCGCGCAAGCGCCGTATCGCCGCCGGTTCCGGCACCCAGATACAGGATGTGAATCGCCTGCTCAAGCAACACACCCAAATGAGCAAGGCGATGAAAAAATTCTCCAAGGGCGGCGCATCGAAGATGATGCGGGCCCTGGGGAGCAAGATGGGCGGCATGGGGGGCATGGGTGGCCCCGGCGGCGGGATGCCGTTTCGCTAGTAGAAACTACCTAAAGCACGCGCGAGCGGCGGCCTGGCACACAAGGGAGACCTGAGTTCTCCCTTGTGTTGTCGGTCGAATTCGTTATAATCGCGCGTTTTCTCGAGAAAACGGACTCACGGGGTTCAACACTACATGGTTACGATTCGCCTGCTACGCCGCGGCGCCAAGAAGCGCCCATTTTATTCGATCGTGGTTACCGATTCCCGCGCTCGTCGCGATAGCGGCTACAAGGAGCAGATCGGTTTCTTCAACCCGGTGGCCCGCGGTCAGGACGAACCGCTGCGCATCGATCTGGAGCGCGTGGACCACTGGCTGGGTCACGGCGCCGGCATGTCCGAGCGTGTGAATCACCTGGTCAAGGGCTACCGCAAGCAGCAGCAGTCCGCGGCGGCCTGAGGGCGCCCGGCCGCTGTACTGACACTTGGCTGCGGTCATGAATGAGGCGGATGAGCGTATCCGCGTCGGACGTGTGTCCGGGGTCTATGGCGTCAAGGGTTGGGTCCGGGTCTTTTCCGAGACCGCGCCGCGCGCCGCGATCACCGAGTTCCCGCAGCTGTGGATGCAGCACGGGAGCGATTGGCGCCTGGTTGACGTCGAGGGCGGCCGTGGCCATGGCCACGGCGTCGTGATGAAGTTTCGCGAGGCCGCGGATCGCGATGGGGCACACCGGTTGATTGGTGCCGAACTCGCGATCGAGCGGGCCTGGTTGCCACCGGCCGAGGATGGCGCCTACTACTGGGCCGATCTGCTGGGCATGGCGGTCGAGAATCACGACGGCACGGCGTTGGGTACCATCTCGGGTTTTATCGAGACCGGTGCCAACGACGTGCTGGTGGTCCAGGGGGATCGGGAACGCCTGATCCCCTGGGTTCGCGAACAGTACGTGCTGGACGTGGATCTGGAGGCTCGCCGCGTGCGGGTCGACTGGGACCCGGACTTCTGAAGCGGCGCGGATGCGTTTCGACGTCATCTCGCTGTTTCCGGAACTGGTCGCGGCGGTTGGCGAATCCGGAGTGACCGGGCGGGCCGTGGAGCGCGGCCAGCTGGAATTGAAATACTGGAATCCGCGCGTCTGGGGCGCCGGTTTCCACCAGGCCGTGGACGACCGGCCATATGGCGGGGGTCCGGGCATGGTGATGCAATACGCGCCGCTGGCGTCCGCGCTGAATGCGGCGCGGGCGGATGCCGAAGCCGCGCCGCACGTGATCGCACTGACCCCGCAGGGGCGGCCGATCCGGCAGGCGATGTTGCGTGAACTGGCCGGGCGGCCGCGGGTCGCCCTGGTCTGCGGACGCTACGAGGGCATCGACGAGCGCTTCATCGAGGCGCAGGTCGACGCCGAATGGTCGCTGGGCGATTTCGTGCTCTCGGGCGGCGAACTTGCGGCGATGGCAGTGATTGATGGCTGCGCCCGTCTGCTTCCGGGGGTTCTGGGGCATGCGGACTCGGCCGAGCAGGACTCGTTCAGTGCGGGGCTTCTGGATTGCCCGCACTACACGCGCCCGGAGACGGTCGCCGGGCGAACCGTGCCACCGGTCCTGAAGGGGGGCGATCACGGTGCGATCCGGCGCTGGCGCCGCCGCGAGGCTCTGGGCAGGACCTGGACCCGACGGCCGGACCTGCTGGCCCGGCTGGAACTCGGGGCCGAAGATGCGGCCCTGTTGGACGAATACCGTGCGAGTGGCCATACCGGCGGCTCGCGCACCGAAAGCGATGATTGAGGTCGAGCAATGAATAACGTCATTCAGGAACTGGAAGCCGAGCAGATGAAGTCGGATGTGCCCGCCTTCGGGCCCGGCGATACCTTGGTGGTGCAGGTCAAGGTCCGCGAAGGTGACCGCGAGCGTCTGCAGGCCTTCGAGGGCGCGGTGATCGCCGTGCGCAATCGCGGCCTCAACTCCGCCTTCACCCTGCGCAAGGTCTCCTACGGCAACGGTGTGGAGCGAACCTTCCAGACCCACAGCCCGCAGATCGCCGAGATCAAGGTGAAGCGCCGCGGCAAGGTGCGTCGCGCCAAGCTGTACTACCTGCGCGACCGTACCGGCAAGGCCGCCCGTATCAAGGAAGACGTCAAGGCCGCGAAATAACGCGACCGGACGGGGCGCGGCGCATGGCCGGGCCCCTGTCACCCCTGGCATTTCGCTATTCGATGTCGGCAGGTCCGATGACCCGCAGCCAGCGCTGCCTCCTTCCCGGAGTCGCGCTGGCTTTTGTGTGGCTGGAATCTGCCGATGGCGAAATCCTGGCCTGCGACTGGCAGGATCCGGACGACCCCCAGGATCTGGCGCCGTTAGTGGATATCCCGAGCGCGGATCTCCAGGCGCCGCGCTTTGACCCGGAACAATACGGCCGTGATGCCACGGCCTGGCGCCCGACGTCGGCCGTACCACCCGGCAGCGCCCATGCGCGTCGGGTGTGGGCCGCCTTGTCGGAGATCCCGGTAGGCGAGGTGCGCACCTACTCCGAGATCGCGACCCGCGTGGGTTCTGCGCCCCGTGCCGTGGGGCAGGCCTGCCGTGCCAACCCCTGGCCCTTGTTCATTCCCTGTCACCGCGTGGTGTCCTCGCGTTTTCGTACTTCCAGCGATGTCGGCGGTTACGCCGGTGATCAGGTCGGCGAGCTGGCCCAGGTGAAGCGCCTGTTGCTGTTCCATGAGGGTGTCCTGGGTCGCGATTGACCCCGCCGCGGCTTGTTCGAAACTCACCGATCCATGCCCGTACGCGCACTGGATTTGAGTCTATGTCCCTTTATTCGCCCGGTATTCCGTGGACGCTGCGTTAGCCCGTCATGCTCGGGCTGGCCACTCCCCCGGGTATTCACTCGCGACATCAGATGGTTGTCGGCCAGGCCGCGCCTGAACGGCTCCTGAAAAAAATTCCGGAAAGGCGGGAATAATAAAGGGGGATTCATCGTCTGCCCTTCGGTGTTGATGCCCAAGAACCTTTGTAAAACAGACTTTTAGGAAACTCTAATATAGTCTTCTGTGTTGACAGCACGGACTCGGGTTCAGCACTCTGCTACACAGGTCCGGGCCAGATGAGTCCCGGGCTCAATCGAAAAAAACCCGTGTGATGGAGGTTTCCATGTTCAAGAAAGCATTGCTTGCGTTGCCCGTAGCAATGGCTGTTGGGGCTGCGGCTCAGGCCGGCGAATGGCAAGATCCCAATGATGTCCTGCAGAACCTGCTGCAGAACAACCCCGATTCGAAGTATCTGCATCAGAGTGAAATGAACATCATGATGATGCCGGACAACCCGGCCCTGTGGCTGGTCGAGGAAGGCGAGGACCTGTTCTACGCCCAGCGCGGCCCGAACAACGTCTCCCTGGAAGGCTGCGACTTCGGCAAGGGGCCGGGCGAGCTGGACGGCGCCTACGTCGAACTGCCGCGTTACTTCGAAGACACCGACAAGGTGATGGACTTCGAACAGCGCCTGGTGCACTGCATGAAGGAACTGCAGGGCTTCACCAGCGATGACGCCGCCGTCGGCCAGCGTCACGGCAACGGCTCCGACATCATGAAGCTGACCACCTATATTGCCCACCAGTCCTCCGGCATGGCCTGGAATCCGCCGCTGGATCATCCGCAGGAGCAGGCCATGCGTGATGCGGGCGAGAAGCTGTTCTTCCGCCGCGGTGGCGCGATGGACTTCAACTGCGCCAGCTGCCATGGCGATTCCGGCAAGCAGATCCGTGCCTCCGTCCTTCCGCAGATGCGCGATGGGCAGGAATGGACCAAGGCTGTTTCCTGGCCCGCCCACCGTGCCGGCCACGACAACGTGCGTAGCCAGAACCACCGTATCCGTGGTTGCGTGTGGCAGATGCGTCACGCAGGTATCAAGCACGATACCCCGGTCAACACTGCCCTGATCTCGTTCTGGAACGATGCAGCGCGTGGCGAACCGGCCATCCTGCCTGACCTGAAGCGGTAATCTACGGACGCAATAGGAGACACCAAGTATGTTTAAAAAGAATGCTGTTGCGGCCGGCATGGCCGCGTTCGCATCCGTCGCCCTCGCCGCTGGTTGCGCCGTTGCCGATGGAAGCAAGGATTCGGCTGTCGACATCACCGCGATGAGCGCGGACGAGCTGGCCGAACATCTCATCTTCGAAACGGACAGCTTCCGTGACCAGGAGATGCAGGAAGGCGGTTCCTGGCGTGATCGCATGACCCAGGACGAACTGCAGAAGGCCTGCTCCATGGAAGGCGATCCGGATGGTGAAACCGCCGGCCGCGTCGTGGCCATGGCGCGTGCCGGCTACGAACGTCCGGAAGGCGGCGTCGAGCTGGGTGACTGGCGCAAGGGTGCGGAACTGGCGAATTCCGGCTTCGGCTATCGCCAGGGTCACAACACGGATGATCACGGCCAGCGTGAGCAGGGTGGCAACTGCTACAACTGCCACGTGTTCGACCCGCGGGTGTCCGAGCAGGGGACCATCGGCCCGAGCCTGCAGAACTACGGTGCCAACCGTGGTACCAGCGAAGCGGTGCTGAACTACGTGCACGAGGTGATTTCCAATCCTCACCAGTACTTCCCGTGCACCGAGATGCCGCGGTTCAACTCCGACCGTCACCAGCTCCTGAGCGACGAGCAGATCAGCCATCTCATGGCTTACCTGCTGGATCCGGAGTCGCCGGTCAACAACCAGTAAGCCACACGCTGGTTCGAGGGCAGCCTTCCGGGGCTGCCCTTTTTTGAACCACCGCGGGATGGCCCGCGGTGGTTTTTCCTGACGGACCCGCGCATGGGTCTATCTACTTTGCGGCCATGGGCCGTTGATCCGGGACCTGTTCTCCATCGGGCCTGGAGGCAACCGGGCCTACGCCTGGAAGACGCCGGCACGATGATCGGCGAGAAGCGGCAATAGCCGACGCAAGAGGAGACATCAGGGATGCTTAGGAACAAGACAGTTGGGGCGGGCTTGGCCGTTCTGGCGTCCACTGTGCTGATCGCGGGTTGCGATGGCTGGATGGGCGAGACCAGTGGCGAAGTCGATATTACGGCGATGAGCGCCGACGAATTGGCAGATCACCTTGTGCTGGAAACGGACAGCTATCGTTTCGAGCAGGAGGCACAGGAAGGGGGATCGGCTCGCGATCGCATGGTGCAGGACGGCATTCAGGCCGCCTGTTCGATCGAGGGCGACCCGGATTCCGGGACCGCGGGCGAGGTGATCGCCATGGCCCGCGAGAGCTACGAGGAACCGCCGGGTGGTCCGCGCCTGGGCAACTGGCGCCGTGGCGCCGAGCTGGCGCGCTCCGGGTATGGCTACCGTATCGGTCATCGAAACGATGACCATGGCACCCGCGAGGCAGGTGGTAACTGTTATGCCTGCCACCAGATGGATCCGGCCGAGGAGCTTTACGGCACCCTGGGCCCGAGCCTGGCCGGTTATGGGGCGACCCGCGGTAATGACAGTTCGGTGGTAAATTACGTGCACCAGGTGGTGTCCAACCCCCACCAGTACTTCCCGTGCACCAAGATGCCGCGGTTCGGGCGCAACAACTTCCTCAGCGAGGAACAGATCGCGCACGTCATGGCGTATCTTCTGGATCCGGACTCGCCGGTCAACCAGTAAGCCGTTCACACGGTCGAGGGCGGTCCTTCCGGGCTGCCCTTCTTGAGCCACCGCGGGTACCCTCGCGGTGGCTTTTTGTTTGAGGGACGCATGCTCAGCTACCAACACGACTACCACGCCGGCAATTTTGCCGACGTGCACAAGCACCTGGTCCTTTGGCAGGTGCTGGAATCGCTGCGCGGGCGCGACAAGCCCTTCGTTGCACTGGATCTGCACGCCGGCGCCGGGGGCTACGACCTGACCAGCGCGCGGGCGCGCAAGACCGACGAGGCCGCAGCCGGTATCGCACGTCTGTGGTCCGCGGATCAGGTCCTGCCATCCGCGGGCCGCACGTTCCTGCAGACGCTGCGGGGGATGCAGCCGAAGGCCCCGCGCCTTACGGAATATCCGGGGTCCCCGTTGCTGATTCAGGCGCGGTTGCGCGAACGCGATCGTCTGATCGCCTGCGAACTCCATCCGGAGGCATATGACCGGCTGCAGACGCGCCTCGCCGGCGATTCACGCTGCCATGTGCACAAGCGTGACGCGCGCGAGGCCGCGCGGGCGCTGTTTCCGCCGGAGCCTCGCCGCGGTCTGGTCCTGCTGGACCCGTCCTACGAGCGCAAGTCGGAGTATCGCGAGGTGGCGGAGATGGTGGCGACCATTCGCCAGCGCTGGAACACCGGGATCATCCTGGTCTGGTACCCCATCCTCGCGGGCCGGCCGGACCACCCGATGCGCGAGCAGTTACGTGCGGAGCTGGACGATCCGTGGCTGGTCAGCGAGTTGCGTACCGCCGCCGACCCGGAGCGCCACCTCGGACTGGCGGGCTCCGGGATGCTGGTGCTGCGTCCGCCGTGGCAGCTGGAGGAGCAGCTTCCGGAGCTGCTCGCGCCGGTCTGGTCACTGCTGGACCCGGAAGGAGCGGGGGGGCTTTACCAGGCCGCGGTCCTTGAAAACGGGACGGGCGACCCTACATTGCGTCGTGTCGAGAACAATCAAGGGACACGCACGCCATGACCGAAACCCAGACCGAATCCAGCACCGAGACCCGCCGCTTCGAGACCGAGGTCAGTCAGCTCCTGCAGCTGATGATCCACTCGCTTTATTCCAATCGCGAGATCTTCCTGCGTGAGTTGATCTCCAACGGCGCCGATGCCTGTGACAAGCTGCGTTTCGAGGCCCTGGCCCAGCCGGACGCGATCCCGCAGCCGGCGGAGCTGGCGATCGACGTCGAGGTGGATCCGGAGGCGCAAACGGTGACGGTGCGCGACAACGGCATCGGCATGTCGCGCGACGAGGTGGTCGAACACATCGGCACCATCGCGCGTTCGGGTACCAAGGCGTTTCTCGAGAAGCTGACCGGCGACCAGAAAAAGGATTCCCAGCTGATCGGGCAATTCGGCGTGGGTTTCTACTCGTCGTTCATCGTGGCCGACCACGTGCGTCTGGAGACGCGCCGTGCCGGCAGCGAAGCGGATGCAGGTACCCGCTGGGAGTCCCGCGGCGATGGCGAATACACCATCACGCCGTGCGCGCGCGCCGAGGCCGGCACCGAGATCACCCTGACCCTGAAGGAAGACGCCGGCGAGTTTCTCGAAACCGTGCGTCTGCGCCATATCATCGGGCGCTACTCGGACCATGTGGCGTTCCCCATCCGCATGCGCAAGCAGGATGACGAAGGTAACCCGACCGACGAGTGGGAGACGGTGAACCGCGCCAGCGCGCTGTGGACTCGATCGAAGAGCGAGATCAGCGACGAGGAATACCGCGAGTTCTACAAGCATGTCGCGCACGATTTCGAGGACCCGGCCGCCTGGAGCCACAACCACGTCGAGGGTCGGCAGGAATACACCACGCTGTTCTATATCCCGAAGCGCGCGCCGTTCGATCTGTGGGATCGCGATGCCCGCCACGGGGTGAAGCTCTACGTGAAGCGGGTGTTCATCATGGACGACGCCGACAAGCTGCTGCCCAACTACCTGCGCTTCGTGCGCGGGGTGGTGGACTCCGCGGACCTGCCGCTGAACGTCTCGCGCGAGATCCTGCAGGACAACCGCCTGGTGGACTCGATCCGCTCCGGCTCGGTGAAAAAGATCCTCGGCCTGCTGGAAGGCATTGCCAAGAACGAACCCGAGAAATACGCGGAGATCTGGCAGAATTTCGGGCGGGTGCTGAAGGAAGGTCCCGGCGAGGACGTCGCCAACCAGGAGGCGATCGCCAAGCTGCTGCGCTTTGCCAGCACCCATAACAGCGACGACACCCAGAACGTCGCCTTGGCCGATTACCTCGAGCGCATGAAGGAGGGCCAGGAGGCGATTTACGTGATCACCGCCGACAACGTCTCCGCCGCCCGCAACAGCCCGCACCTGGAGATCTTTCGCAAGCACGGGATCGAGGTCCTGTTGCTGTCGGACCGGGTCGACGAGTGGCTGCTGTCGCACCTGCGCGAGTTTGATGGCAAGCCGATCAAGAATGTCGCCAAGGGCGATCTGGACCTCGACAAGATCATCGGCGAGGACGCCGCGCAGAAGAGCGAGACCGGCGAACAGGCTGTCGACGACGACCTGGGCGATCTGCCCGAACGCCTGCAGCAGGCCCTGGGTGACCGCGTCGACAGCGTGAGGCCCTCGCGGCGGCTGGTGGAATCCCCGGCCTGCATCGTGCTCGGCGAGCACGAGATGGCGCTGTATCTGCAGGAACTGCTCAAGCAGGCCGGTCAGGAGACCTTCTCCGGCAAGCCGGTGCTGGAGGTCAACCCGGGCCATCCGCTGGTGGCACGCTTGAAGGCGGCCGAAGGCGACGAGTTCAACGACCTCGCCTCCCTGCTGTTCGATCAGTCCCTGCTGGCCGAGGGTGGGCAGTTGGAGGACCCGAGCGGGTTCGTCGCGCGGTTGAACCGGCTGCTGTTGCAGAAGGCCGCCTGACAAGAAAGTACCCTACCCGCCGGAAACCGCGTGTCCGGCGGGTGGACCTGACGCGGAGCGACATTCCGCGTTACCCTTGGAAGTTCATGTATTAAGAGGGCAAAGCCCATGCAAGTCGCGCAGAACGCCGTGGTGGCCATCCACTACACCCTGACCAACGACGCTGGCGAGAAGATCGACAGCTCCGAAGGCCGCGAGCCGCTGGCCTACCTGCACGGGAACGGCCAGATCGTCCCGGGCCTGGAGCGCGAGCTCGAGGGCAAGGGCGCCGGTGACAAGGTTCAGGCCAAGGTTGCTCCGGAAGAAGGCTATGGCGAGAAGATCGACGCCATGGTTCAGGAGATCCCGATGGAGGCGTTCCAGGGCGTCGAATCCGTCGAGCCGGGGATGCAGTTCCAGGCGCAGACCGAAAACGGCCCGCTGACGGTCACCGTGACCAAGGTCGAGGGCGAAACCGCCACGGTCGACGGCAATCACCCGCTGGCCGGCGAGACCCTGAATTTCGACGTCGAGATCGTCGAAGTCCGCGAGGCCTCCGCCGAAGAGCTGGAGCACGGCCACGCCCACGGCGAGGGCGGTCACGAGCACTGATCGCGCCTGGCCGGCGAGACCCGCCGGCCTAGCCGCTAAGGCGCAGTAGCCGCCTTTTTCGACCCGCCCCGGTGCTTCCGGGGCGGGTTTTGTTGTTCTGGGTTCGCGGAAAGGCAGCCGGGACTACCGCGCCTCGATCCAGGGCGAACGGCGCCACTTGCGACTGGTATTGAAAACCATTCGCATTAATTGTAGTGTCCGCTCTGTTCGTGGGCCGTGGCTTGGCAATCCGCCGGCCAGCCGCGATAGTCGGATCCAGGGAGATGCACGATCCACGCGCGCCGATGTGTGAGTGGATCGGTGTCTCTTGGGCGTCGGCGTCCATACATTCGTGTCCTGCGGCGAGCTTGCTCAACCATGGCCAACCGTTCTTCCATATCCCCTTCCGGCGGACGCCGTGCGTTGGCACTGGGTGTGGCCGTCAGCTTGGCGCTGCACGGTGCGGTGCTGGGTTCGCTGTGGGTGATGCGGGATGCCGGGCCGGAACTGGCCGGCACCCGGGGCGGGGGCATGGAGGCGCACTGGGTCGAACTGGACGCGGTGTTGCCTGACCCGACCGGGCAAGAAGCGGCGGTGGTTGAACCCGACGCCATGACCGAGACGATAAAGGAGCCGGAGCCGGAGCCGGAGCCAGAGCCAGAGCCAGAGCCAGAGCCAGAGCCAGAGCCAGAGCCAGAGCCGGAGCCAGAGCCAGAGCCAGAGCCAGAGCCAGAGCCGGAGCCAGAGCCAGAGCCGGAGCCAGAGCCGGAGCCGGAGCCGGAGCCGGAGCCAGAGCCAGAGCCAGAGCCAGAGCCAGAGCCGGAGCCGGAGCCGGAGCCGGAGCCGGAGCCGGAGCC